>JAQUGO010000002.1 GCA_028684065.1 Sulfurospirillaceae bacterium | reverse complement strand
ATTGAATTTAACATTTGTATTAATGGTAATGAACGTGAGTTTCTCCCCAACTTTGGGACTCTTGTTTGTGCCCGTTCTCTCAAACGAGGACGAAATTATATATCCATACACCTTAAAATAAGGTTAAGATGAAATACATTCTTTTATCTTTTTATATTGTCTTACTATATGTTTATTTTTTGTTTACCATCTTTCCATATAATAGTAATTCTAAAAAGTATGTTCATTGTCAAATTTTGGATAAAATACTTTTTCTACTATTATTTTAAATCTGTTATTTAAAGGAGACATCAATGGGATTGTATGATAGAAATTACATTCAAAACAATGCTCAAGAAACTAGCTATGAACATTCACATTCAAGCGATACATCATTAGGATTGTTCATAAAACAAACCTACCAACTTTTTGCAGCCTCATTATTGGCAGCAAGTGCAGGAGCATATATTGGTATTGGCATGGGTAAAACCATCATTGGCATGTATTGGCCACTTGTCATATTAGAATTTATTTTGCTTTTTGGACTGTACGCTGCAAAACGAAAAGCTGGTCTTAATTTAATTCTACTTTTTGGATTTACGTTTGTAAGTGGTCTGACTCTTGTTCCTCTTCTAACTCATATCTTAGGAATGGCTGGTGGTGCTAGTATCGTAGCCAATGCATTTATCTTAACGACGGTTGCTTTTGGGGGGCTTTCTGTTTTTGCAATGAATACTAAAAGAGATTTTACCGCTATGGGCAAAATGCTTTTTATCACTTTAATTGTCATTGTAGTTGCTGGACTTATTAATATCTTTTTTCACAGTCCTATTCTTCAGTTAGCCATTGCTAGTATTAGCTCTATTTTATTTAGTGCTTTTATTCTCTATGATACTCAAAATATCATTAAAGGTGCTTATGAAACTCCAATCGAAGGAGCCATTGCGTTATACCTTGACTTTCTAAATCTTTTTGTATCATTACTTCAAATTTTAGGAATTTTTGGTTCACGTGACGAGTAAGCGTTAACATAATAAAGAAAAAGGGGCGACTGAGATTTTCTCAACCGCCCCTTTTTTTATTTAGTAAGAGTAAAAACGCAAAGATGTGGGCAACAACCTGTTGCTTTCACGTTTAACAAGATGGAACGTTACCGCTATCGCTTGCATAGTTGTATAAAAAATCATATACATGTTGTACATATGAATCTTTTAAAGGCTTTGCACTCGGGCACTGCTTTGTCATTTCTGCATTTAGCTTACCAGCGTCAAAGATAGCTTTCCATTCTGCTTGGGTATGTTTTTTAGCCATTCCACCACCATCGAAGCCACAAGGTCCTTTAAGCTCTTTAATATAAAGCTTCTGACCTTTGCTGGCGTCGGCAATTGCTGACGTGCTTAAAAAACCCAAACCTACTATTGCAATAAACAATAATTTTAGGATTTTTGACATTTTTTCTCCTTTCATAAGATGAACTGAGCTCTTTAAAATTGTCTAAGAAATCAGTTCATCTTATGAGTGAGAGAAACTCTCTCACTCACTCTTATGTATAAGCTATTAACCCAAAGGCTCATTAACTTTAATATCACATTTCCCAGCAACATCACATTTGATATTCGCATCAAAATAGAATATTTTTGTCATATCAACTTTTGCATCTTTAAGTTTCATATGAGCTTCCATCGCACGCCCACCAGAGGCACAATTAATAATGATAACTTTACCTTTTGGTAATTTCGCAATGACGTCAGCCACTTTCATTTTTCCAATTTCAATATTAGTAGCACCTTTAATATGTCCACTCGCAAATTCTGCAGCGCTTCTAACATCTACAACGGCAACATTAGCAGGTATTTTGTTACTAACAATCATCGCCTTATAAGCGTCACCGTCAACAGTTCCTTCATCTAGCCCTAGCTTAATGCCATCTACAAAAATATCTTTTTTAGGTGTGGCAGCAACAAGCTCTGTTTTAGCTGCACCAGCAGTAGTTTGCATTTTAGCTTCTTTCCATGCAGGAAGGCCACCAGCAAATACACTTACTTTTTTATATCCTAAAGCTAAAAGTTTATTCGCAACGACATGTGATTTATGGCACTCAAAACCTGCACAGAATGTAATAATAGGAGTGCTTTTATCCACAGGGAAGCGTCCACCAATTTTATCCATTTCTGTATCATTCATATTTAATGCGCCAGGAATACTTTCTTTTAAGAACATTGCATGCGGTCTGGCATCGATGAAAAGTGCACTATCATTTTTAAAGGCACTTTGAGCAACAGGAGTACCGACTTCTAAATAACTCTTTGTAGCCCATTCTGGTTCGCCTGCTTGGTATAATTTGACATTTGTAAAACCTTTACCTTTAAGGTAACCAGCAACAATTGGGCTTTTTTCACAATTCCATCCACCGCAGAAAACAATAATTTCTTTATCTTTAGCCACTTTATCGAGTTGACCGATATATTTATCAATTTGTGTATCTGGGATATTTAATGCAGAAGGAATTGTTCCACTTAAATATTTTGGATTTGGTCTCGCATCTATTAGAAGTGCTTTTGCGCCGCTACGTGTACCATTTCCTATTACAGTTTTTACATATTCATAGTTTATATCTTGAAGAGCATATTTGGTAATAATTTCTTTAACATGAGGTGTTGGTTCGGTTAATACTTTGACAGCTGGGGCAGCTACTACCTCTGGATTCCCTGAACTCGCACATCCACTAAGCAATAGCCCAGCCACGACGATACTCATACCTAATACTCTGATCTTCATTCGAACTCCTTTATCAAATATTAAATTGTAGACTATATCAGTGCAGCAAATAACTAATATTAAACTGAACTATATAATATAACTATAATATTTTATTACTTAAGAAGGATTGAAAAAGGTACAAAATTATTAACTATTCTGTACCTTTGTAACCAATATGTAAAGTTTTATTGGTAAATTAGTGATGATTACGCAATTCTCCAACGGAGAAAAAACTATCAAAAAGCTTATAAATTAAAATTGTAACACCAAATGAACCTACAACTATTAAAATTTCTCCCATATGAGGTGCCACATAGTTAAATAATTTTGCTACAGAGTAAAAATCATATTTTTCATATCCCATACCAAATCTATTTGACATTGGATTCGCATTACCACCATAGACAAAAAGATATCTACCCGCGAAACCACCAACAAAAACAGATATTGATGCAATAAGTGTATAGATAGGTTTACCAGGTTTCACAATAAGTAAAAATGGCAATGCTAATGTTAAAAAGATATAGCCACCAAAATAGAGTGTTTTAAATGGCCCAAACAGAATTAAAAAAGACCAATCTTTATCGACAGACATATACCCAATAATCTCATACAAACCCAAAACAGAGACAAAAAATAACATAGATCTTCGAATGAGATCCATCAATTCGTTGTACTCTTTTTTAGTTTTATGTACCAAAAAGCTATTAATTCCCATAACACCTAAAGATGAAACAAAGGCTGAAATAATAAAATAAAACATCAAAGCAGGAAACTCTGTCCATAGATGGCGTGCTGTATTCATAGAAAATAATTTTGCTTGAATGTAATATTCAATGATATCAACACCGATGCTGAGCACTAAAATAGGAAGTGCTAAACGTTTTGCCCATTCACGTTTATTAGTAAGAACCAGATAGATTTCAAATAAAACAAAAGGGATATAAATACAGTACAATGGTAACATAAGCCACATACCAGCATTAATGTTTGGAGTAATAAGCATCCATAACATGTTAAGCATATTAAGATCCGTAGCAATGGTAAAAAGGCCTGCAAAAACCATAGCAATTCCAGCAACCATAAAACCTGCTGCAGCACGTGCTACAAGATTGAAATTCATAAGTTCAGCTAAAGCTACTAAGAAAATAACGCCACTTCCTGTATAAATCATATACATATAATTGACGATAAACAAAGTCCATGGCATGTTTCGATTAACTTCTCCAACATCTCCAAAGACGGCTAAGCGCATAGCTTCTTTCAGTGCTGGGTTAGTTGGATCAAGCCCCGAAGCATGCGCATTGGCAGCAACACTAAAGTAACGCACTTCAAATACATCATATATCCCAAAAAATGCAAATGCTAGAAGTACATAGGCTACAAGCATTGATTTGTTAAAAAGCAAAGCTGTGATACTGATTTTATTAATTTCTAGACCTGCGAATGTTATCTTTTCCATTCTTTACTCCTTCTACTTCGTGCGGCATCATAGACAGGTTTAATATCTTCCCATGTATGAATAATAGTATTAGCTGATACGCTTTGTTTTGCATACGCTAAATCATCTGGCAAAATATAAAACAGTTTTGGCAATGTTCCAGAAGCCTCTTTTTGAAAAAAGAAGCGTTTTGTTTTTAACAATTTCACCAAATCACTATTTTCATCATCTAAATCCCCAAACGTTCTAACTTTCGTTGGGCATGTTGCTTGACATGCAGTTGTTCCCATTTCACCGATACGGTGATCACAGAAAGTACATTTATCAACAGCAACCATTGTATCATCCACAAATCTAGCATCATATGGACAAGCTTCCATACAACCCTTACATAAAATACATTTTTCAGCATACACTTTAACAATGCCACCTTCTGCAAAATGACTTGCATTGGTAGGACATACATTGACACAAGGTGCATCAATACAATGGTTACACTGTGAAGGATAAAGATTTGCAAAAGGTTTTCCAAAGATAGTTCCTTCAACAACGCCTATCCAAATACGTTGCTTATCAGCCCCGAGTTGCACACCATTTTCTTCTTTACATGCCACTTCACATGCTTTACAATTAATACAATTTTGATAATCAAGAGCCATTGCATAATTCATCTCTATACCCTCCTTAAAGACACGAGCGTATCGTGCATGTTCGCACAACCGTGTACTGGCTCAATCGTATCTTCGATAATTTCATTGTCACTTGCCCCATTTCTATGAGCAAATGTTAAACCTTCTGATTTTGCACCAAACCCATGAATATAAAAAACAGCTCCTGGTACAATTTTTGGTGTTGGATACGCTTTTATGTGCACTTGCCCTACTTTACTAGTAACTTCAACCGTATCACCAAATCCAATTCCTAGTTTTTCAGCTTCTTTATCATTAATCCAAATATAATTTTCGCGCATCAACTCTAAGAGCATAATGTTATTCATCGTTGAATTCTGTGTAAACTGTGCATGTCGACCTGTTATAAACTTAAATTTACCAGCAGGTACAGTGACATAATCTTCATCACGCCATTTTGGCATCGCATCTACCCCCTTAGCTTCCAGACTGCCAAGATAGCACTCTACTTTTTTATTGGGTGTATTAAATGAACGCTTTAAATCAGCAATATCTGCTGGATTTACGCACGTATCGTGCAAGAAAGTTTCAGGGTCATATTTTTCTTCAAGCTTTAATACAGAATAAAACTTTTTATCTTTAGGATAACATTCATACGTATTGTTATTGATTTTTTTGAAATACGTCATCATATTTGGATAATAAACCCCTTTTTCACGGAGAAGTGTCCATGCTTCTTCCCCATGTTTACTGACAAACATATGTTTATTAAGCTCTTCTTGAGTATGTTCAAATGGTTCAGCTAGATTAAAACCACCATCCTCAAAAAATTCATCTTCTGGAGTGGCTTCCAATTCGTCCTTAACATCATCGTCATATTTTTTAGTAATTTCCCATAATGGTTTAGTAAGCTTTACAGCAAGCCCATGCATAATTTCTATCACAGGCTTTGTCTCATACATAGGTTCAATGACTTTTTCACGAAGAACAATCGCTGGCTCAATACCAGGGAACATTCGAACAGGATCTTCTCTTTCAAGATAAGTACACTCTGGTAAAATCACATCTGCCATCATTGCAGTATCACTTGGCATCGTATCTATAACAACGACAAGGTCCATCTTTTCAAACATTTGTTTTGTTTTGGCTGTATTTGGGACAGAAAGCATTGGGTTTTGTTTGTAAACGAACATACCTCGAATAGGATAAGGTGATTTACCCTCGGCGACCATATTTCGCCATCCTACCCATGTTCCAGTTGCGCCAACAATAGCGGCCAAATCTCTATCAATACGTGGTTTTGCTTGTGCGTACATTGGAGCATTAATCGTATGTTCGCCTAAAGGTAAAGATTTTCCAAAAACGATACCACCTTTAACATCGATACCACCACCAAGAGCTGTAAAAAGTGCCATGGCGCGGCGTAGTTGGAAGTCATTTTTGGACCACGTCGTTCGTCTACCTTGATAATAAACAGCTTGAGGAGCTGCCGCCATAAAGTCATGCGCAATTTTACAAATGGTATCGGCAGAGACTCCAGTGATTTTTTCAGCCCATTCAGGCGTGTATTCACTTTCAATTATGTGCTTTTTATACTTGTCAAAATCAACAAAGTTTTTAGCAACATACGCACGATTATAAACTTGGTCGATAAGAGCAACATAGGTTAACGCTAGAACAAAAGCTAAATCCGTACCAGGTTTAATCGCTACATAGGTATCAGCATGCATTGCTGTATTGGTAAAGCGAGGGTCAACTACAACTAGTTTTGTCCCACGACCACGCGTACGTTTAAATAAATCCATCGTATCGGGTGTTAAAATCGCTTCAGCACGATTCGCACCTGCCATAATGACATATTTAGCATTTTCAAGATCTGCTTGTCCGTATCCACCAATGGTTAGCGTAAAGCCAGAAACGGCAGTTTGCAAACAAATAGAAGAGTGATTTAAAAAGTTTGCAGAACCAAATTTATCAGCCATAAAGCTTTTAAAGGTATGTTCAGCCATACCTTCTCCCGCACAATAGCCAATACAAGAACGGTTATCTTTCTCTTCATCAAGGATTTTGGTCAGCTTGTCCTCAATAAAAGCATAGGCTTCATCCCATGTTGCACGTCTATATTTCCCATCTCCTCTTTCACCAGTACGAATCAAAGGATATTTAAGGCGGTCTGGGTCATAAAGAGCGTGTATACCAGCTGCACCACGGGCACAAAGCATGTTTCTGGATTTAGGGAAATAAGGGTTTGGATCAAGTTTTGTTACTATTCCATTTCTAACTTGTGCTATTGCTGCACATTTGTTCACACACATTTCACAAACGGTAGGAACTTTCTTCATCAGAGCATTTTGGCTTTTATTTTTTGCATTAGCCAAAATATTAGTTGCACTTAGTGTTGTTCCACCAACAACACTTAAGGCCACACTCCCTTGAAGAAATCTCCTTCGTGAGATTTCTACTTTCATCATTTTTCTCCAAAAAAATTGAATTTTAGGTTTATAAAACCAAAGAAATTGCTATTTCTGCGGATAATTGTAGGCCTTGTTTCTTTATGATATTATTAAGACTAATTTGAATTATAAGTTTTTTGAATTTTTAAATGCTACAAAGTTCGATATATGCGTAATTGAAGAATAATGTTATTTTTGTAAAAAATTTTTTATAAAGGTTGAAAAAAATGTTTTTTTTAGTAAAAAGTAAAATTTTTATTGTTTTTTTACCAAATATAACTTTTTTTGTTATCCTAAAAGTTATATTTGGTATGAGATTTAGAAGAAAAAAACTAAAAACTTTATACAAAGATTTCAGCTTATGAAGAAAGAGCGTACAATTTATTTTTTTTCAGGTTCTTTTGTACAATTATTGCCATCACCTTTAATAATTAATTTAATCGCCTTATCTTTCTTTTTTGTATCCACAGGAGTATTGATAATTTTTGCAATTTCATTTTGAAGATTCTCAATACAATCTTCACTTCCCTTTGTCGTATCTAAAATAAGAACATATTCATCCGATGTATTTTTATCTTCTTCTTTAAGAAGTCTTGCTTTACGAGCTTCCTTATCTTCAGTTGCATTGGTATCGCAATCTTTTTCAAATGTTTTATTTATCTTTTCAGTCAGTGCTTCTACTGAATGTGTTTTTTTGATTGAATTTGAATAAATAATTCCTATGATTTCATTTTGCAAACTTTCTACACAATCATTGACCGCTAACTTCACGGGAGCTTCTGCACTAAATGCTATAGAACCCGCTACAATTAAGCCTAATACGATTTTTTTCATTCCTTTATCCTTTTTAGACCAATTTAATGCAAGTTAAGAAATATTCAAATTCCTTAACTTGCTCATTGCTAAACATGTATTATTATTTAAAACTTAACACGTAGCTCTATTACCACTATCTAGTGCATAATTATAGAGAAAATCATACACATGTTGCAAGTCAGAATTTTTAAGTTTTTTGGCATTTGGACACTCTTTAATAAGTTCTTCATTCAATTTTCCACTGTAGAAAATATCATGCCATTCAGCTTGTTTGTGCTTTTGTGCCATTACATTGCCACTGAAACCACAAATAGTTTTAAACTGCTTGCTGTAAATTTTTTGCCCTTTATCAATATCTGCATAGGCGGAAGTTGATAAGAATCCCAATGTTAATGCTGTTGCCCAAAACAATTTAAACACCTTTTTCATTTCTTTTCCTTTATATTTTTATAAACGATTAATGTGAATGCGATTCGTCTAGATTAAATACTTTGTCGGCTATATAGTAAAGAAATAAGCAAAGGCCAATTCCACCAAAACCAACGGCAAACTCAGCAGGTGAAGGAAAATATTCTAAAAATGTCGGTGGTAATTGATACTCACTTCGTTTAAGCATTGTCATCGGATAGATTAGAGTATCGTGAACCAAGTCATATCGCATAAAAAAGATACCAATCATACCTGTGATAGAAGCATAAATGGTTGCTTTAATGGCTTTTGCATTACTTAACAAGATAATTGTAAAAGGAATCAACATACCAAGGATGACTTCGCCAAACCAGAAGTTTGGATGTTTGATTGTATGTAAAATAGTTGCCGCACGCTCAGGCATATCACCATAAAGTGCTGTTAAAATTTTCCAAATTTCAAAGAAAATAAGTACGGCTAAAAGCATACCTAGAATTTTTGAAAGTTTTGTAAGCATCACAGTCACTTTTTCTGGGAAATTCATTTTATATCGAAAGCCATACATCAAGAAAACAAGGTAACATCCTGTAATCATCGCAGAAAGGATGAAGTATACAGGATAAAATACACCATTAGCGGATGGACGAGAAATTAAGAAGCCGAAAACAGCACCCAAGTTAGAGTGTGCTGCAAGACCAACTAGAAGACCGCCTATTCCAAAAAACTTGGATAATTTATGATTTTCTTTGATAGCCAAAAAGAAAAATTCCATACAAATAAAGGCTAGATACAAACCATACAATGTTCCCATCCACCAAATAGCAGAGGTAAGTCCAGGAGTTAAAACATTGTAAATGACCATTGTCATAGGATGGCCAATTTCTAAACCGATAACGGCAAAGCCTGAAGAAATAGTGATAATCGCACCTGCAATGGCACGTTTACCAATTTGTTGAAACTCAGGAATACCAAAAACATGACCGATAGAAGAGATGATACAAAGACCCGTACTTGATACAACAAAGAATACATACATCGAAATTAAAAGTCCCCAAGGATGCTGACGTGTTACATTGTAAGCATGATGACCATGGATAAGGTATGCGACCGCACCAGCAGCAAAAGCTGCAAGTAAACCAATCGTAATAAATGCCATCAATAAATTAAGTGGCGTTTTTTCAAACGTAAAAAGTTGTTTTACTGAAAATGAATTCATCTTATACTCCTACAATATATAAAATAGTTTTGGCTCAGTTCCTAAGTGTTCTTTCACTCTTCTGTACTCTTTTGTGGCAAGAAGTTGAGAAATCTCACTCTTAGGATCATCTAAATCACCAAAAACTCTTACTTTTGTCGGACACGTTGCCTGACAAGCCGTTGTGGTTTCACCATTTGCCAAACGTGTATCGGAGCAAAAATTACATTTATCAACCGTAACCGTTCTGTTGTCAACATAACGTGCATCATACGGACACGCATTAATACAATAAGTACATAAAATACATTTTGTAGGATTAACACGTACCACATGATTTTCATCATAGTATGTGGCATTGGTTGGACATACTTGTTGACAAGGAGCGTTATCACAATGTTGGCATTGACTTGGATGATAAACTTGAGACATAATAGAGATATTCGGAAATTCTCCCTCTGCTTCTTTAACACCTACCCAAATTCGATAGTTGTCACGTCCTAGTAACACACCATTTTCTTCTTTACATGCTGTTTCACATGCACGACAATTAATACAATTTTTATAATTGAGTGCCATTCCATAACGTGCCATAATTAAACCTTTCTAATATCTACAAGCGTGTCATGAAGACAACTTGCGCCATGCATTGGCTCAATACTATCTTCAATAATAGAAGAATCATTGCCACCATTGTTGTGTGCTAATGTTAAAGCACTTGAATAAACACCAAATCCATGAATAAAAAACAGTGTATTAGGGCCTATTTTCTCTGTTGGATAGGCTTTAATCGTTGCTTTTCCCACTTTACTGCTAACTTCAATAGTATCACCAAATTTAATACCTAATTTGTTTGCCACACGCTTATTAATCCACGCGTAGTTTTGGGGAACTAAATCGAGAAGCATTTTATTGTTACTGGTTCCTGATTGTGTAAACTGTGCATGACGGCCTGTGATAAATCTAAATTTACCTTCAGGAATATCCATCTCATACTCTTTTTTCCACGTAGGCATCGCATCAATTCCGCGTTTGGTTAATGCGTCAAGATTACATTCTATTTTTTTACTTGGAGTATTAAATTTAGTCTTTAACACAGAGTAATAGCGCTTATTTTCAGGATAATACTCATAATCATTAACGCCTGTCTTTTTGAAATACTCATTCATTTCAGGATAAAAGACACCTTTTGTTTTAAGAATTTCTGCTGCACCTTCATATTTTGAAACAGCATGTTCGTTTAGTTCTTCTTGGGACTGTGCAAATGCTTTTGTTAAGTCATACTCTTGGTAAACTTCTTCTTCACTACCATCTTCTATGGCCATTTTGACATCTTCATCGTATTTTTTGGTGATTTCAAAAAGTGGTTTGGAAAGTTTTGCACTTAACCCTCGCATGATGTCCATAACTGGTTTACTCTCAAACATCGGGTCAACCACTTTATTGCGTTGTGCGATAGAAGGCTCAATACCACCGTAAGAAACAACAGGATCTGTTCTCTCCAAATATGTACACTCAGGTAATATAACATCGCTCAACATAACGGTATCACTTGGCATCGTATCAATCGTAACAACCAAATCCAATTTTTTCAAAAACTCTTCCGTCTTTTTATTATTTGGCATATTTTGCATTGGATTATGTTTATAATTAAAGAGTGCTCTAATAGGGTATGGACTTCTTCCTTCGACAACCATATTTCTAAAAGCCACCCATGAGCCTGACCCTCCTACAACAGCGGCTTCACCTTTTTCAATTCGTGCTTGTGCTTGGGCATACAATGGTGCAGCTGCTTCGTGTGGAATTAGCGGTAAACTTTTACCAAAACAGATGCCTCCTTTAACATCAATACTTCCAGCAAGTGCTGTAAAGATTGCTTGTGCACGACGTAATTGGAAATCATTTTTAGACCATGTCGTTCGTCTTCCTTGGTAGTAAATCGCTTGAGGAGCATGCGCCATAAAGTCACGAGCAACTTCGTAAATGTCTGCCGCTTTAATCCCTGTGATTTTTTCTGCCCACTCTGGCGTATAGTTGTTATTTAAAACATGATTTTTATAATCTGCAAAATCTGCAAAATAAGCTTCAACAAAGGCTTTGTTATATCTCTCTTCTTTAATAGCAACATACGTTAAGGCCAAAACAAAGGCTAAGTCCGTTCCTACGTTAATTCCTAACCATTTATCACTTTTTGCTGCCGTATTCGTAAAACGAGGGTCAACAACAATAAGCTTTGCACCTCGGCCACTGGTTCGTTTAAAGAAATCCATCGTATCAGGGGTTACAATCGCTTCGGCTCGGTTTGCCCCTGCCATAATGACATATTTAGCATTATCAAGGTCAGCTTGACCATATCCACCAATAGTCAATGCATAACCCGAAACGGTTGTTGCTAAACATAAGCTGGCATGATTTAAGAAGTGTGCTGAACCAAAACCCGTAAAGAAGTTTTTAAATGTATGCTCAGCCATACCTTCTCCCGCACAAAATGCTACGGTTGAACGGTTATCTTTTTCTTCCTCTAAAATTTTAGTTAGTTTCTCTTCAATATAGGCAAACGCTTCATTCCAACTAACACGCTTAAATTTACCACTCCCTTTTTCACCATCTCTAATTAATGGATACTTGATACGATCTGGGTCATACAAGGCTTGCACACCTGCATTACCACGTGCACATAGCATATTTCGTGATTTTGGGAACAATGGGTTTGGATCAAGTTTGGTGACTACACCATTTCTAACATGTGCTATTGCCGCACATTTGTTAACACACATTTCACAGAGTGTCGCTACGTTTTTCTCTTCATTGCCAAGTTTGACGTTGGCTGATGATGCAGCACTTGCTATCACAGAAGAAGAACTTAGTGTTACTCCTCCAGCGATTGACATAGCCACACTACCTTGAAGAAATCTCCTTCGTGAGATCTCTACTTTCATCGCATCTCCTTATTGAACTTTTGCTTTAAGATTACAAACATAAACTTCGTCTTTTTATGCATTTGTACTAATCATTGTAAATATTCAATCTTAGAAGAACCTTAGGGTGAAAGAATGATATAAAGCCCAAGGAAGGGGAATAATGAGACAATGCCCTAGTTACCGAAATAGCATTAAAATAAAAATAAGTAAAATTTTTTTTGAAAAGTTACTAAAAAAGTAAAATTTTATAAACTTTATTTTTATTTTTTTGAATTTTTGTTAAAAAATGACGTATTAATTATAAAAATATATTTAAGCTTTTAGAATTAAAATGCCTATTTTTAGCCATCAAACTAATTTTATATTATAATTATTATAATTAAATGATGTAAAAATATAGGGATAATAAAGTAAATAATTTTTAACTATTATATTTATATTAATAATTACTTATAATTTATATTCTTTGGAAGATCCCCATATGAAAAGTACTTCAAATTCAAGATAAGGATAAGGATAGCATTGAATCAATGTTTTAGTCTGCCCAACACTTAATTGCTTTTTGCCACCACTTACACCACTTTGTTTAATGTAGCGAAACTTGGAAATATTATCATCAAAATAAAGTCTATAAGAACGGATTTCTTGCTGGCATGTAAAGTATTGGTCAAAAACTCCCCCAAGAATAGAGGCATTGGGTAAAAAAGTTGTCAATCCACTCAAACGGTATATCGTTTCAAATGTTTTATCGGTAAAAATGGCAAAGGCTCCTTCTTTACATGCAGACGCACAAAAGGTGATCATGTGCTCAATGCAATGTGCCCACTGTAAAGCTGAGGAGGAAATAATTAGATCGTAACAAGGTAAGAGTTGCTGTGCCAAGGAAGGAGATTCAAAATTTTCTTGAATAATATGCACCTTACTAGAAGTTGGATGCTTAGCACTCATACTTTTCGCACTATCAACACCGTCAAAATGAACAATAGGCCATGAAATATTTTTATAAACTTCTCCATTACCACATCCCAAATCCAATATGGTTTGAGGAGAAGTCTTGATATTGGATACTAGGTGGCGAGCTACTTCTTTTTGAAGATGCATATGAGAATCATATCCTTCAGAATGCCGTGAAAACTCTTTAATATGCTCTAATTTCATTAGCTATCGTTATCCTAATTTTTAGTGAAATTATACGTTTTTGACACTAAAAAAGAAATTTCATCTTTTTTATTATTTTTTTAACAAAAAAGTAATACTTTAAGACAATTTTTCATAAAATATTTCTTAATTTTATAGAGAGGTGCGACATGTCACTTATTATTCGACTTTCACTTTTATCAATTTTTGTCTTTACTACTTTTGCTTTAGCCTCTGTAGGCAAAGTCTCTCTTCTTAAAGGCGAAGTTTTTGCTTTACGAGGGAACCAAACTATCAAACTTGGAAATGCTATGGAAATTGAAGAAAAAGATACTATTCGTACGTCAAAAGAAGCTCAAATCCAGCTTATTTTTGAAGATAAAACGGTTATTACCTTAGGTAGTGAAAGCGAATTTAATATAGAAACTTATTTTAACGATGCCAATAGTCCAAAAGCTAAATTTAAATTCAATCAAGGTACCTTTAAATCTATCACTGGCAAAATAGGAAAAACTGCTCCTGAAAATTTTATCCTAGAAACAAAAACAGCAACTATCGGAATACGAGGCACAACTGTTGTGGGAGCTCTTACTAAAGCTGGAGATAAAATAGGTTGTACAAGTGGTCTCATCTCTGTAGCAACACAAGGCTCACAAAATTTTATTTTAGTTCCTGCAGGAAAAATTACTTTTGTTGCTCCAAATCAAGAACCCACATCTCCCGAACCTATAAAAGCAGATGAATTCAGTGAAACACATGGACACCAAGAAGGACCTCAATACAGTATTGGAAAACATGGACACGCTAATGATAATGGTTTACCAACGCCACCGCCTATGACTGCCATAGATGCATCACATAATGATGTACTATTACAGCAAGTAGCAGTAGCAATTAAAAACTCATCAGAACCTCCAGTCCCATCAGAACCAGAACCTCCAGTCCCATCAGAACCAGAACCTCCAGTCCCATCAGAACCTTCAACTATACTAATATCCACACTTTACAGCGATACTCTTTTTAGTGAATTTATAGAAAATACAACCACCAATAAAGACTATACCAGTCCCATTATATTAACAGGAATAATATCTCAACAGCTTGCTAATGGTGCAACAACATTAGCCAAAGACCTTGTCATAAACATTAATAAAAATACTGGCCTTGTCAGCATATCTTCTACCCCACTAACCTTAAACAGTGAAACACCTAATCTTTCCTCTTCTTATAATCATGATGATGCGTTTGCAGTCTTATCGCATTCTGGGGGAGCAACGCCAACCGTTCAAAAGTATCTAATATCTACTTCTTTTGGATTTCAAGACAACGATTATATGTCATGGGGATATTGGGGCGATGACTACCAAGCCGACACAACACATATAACATCTCGTCCTATTAATACTTGGGTAGCTGGCGTCAAAACGCCCACTAATGTGGTTGATGGACTTATTACGAGTGCCACTAATTATACGTACTCAGGGCATGTTATAGGAAATGTTGTCAAAGGTGGGAATATAGGATATATCCTCAATGATGTCACCAATGTTATCAATCTCAATATTGCTTTTGGTACATCAACAATCAATGGAAATATTGATTTTAAAACAAGCTTGGATTCTGCTGTTTGGACTATTTCTGCCTTTAATCTTACGTCATTTACAAATACTGGATTTAGCGGTACTCTGTATAATGGAAATATTTCAGCAGGTACCATAGAAGGGGCTTTCTATGGCCCCGCAGTACAGGGTGTTGCTGGAAATTTTAGTGCTTCGAAAAATAGTGGTGCGCATGTTGTTGGCTCTTTTAAAGCATCACGATAAAAGGGAATAAATGAAAAAAATTTTACATATACTCTTAGGTATCCTTTTAACCTCAACCCTTTCCTTAAGTGCTTCTCTTGAAGATTTTCGTACAGACTATGATACAGCTATTGCAACTTATAATGCACAAAATTATAGTAAAGCCTATCAGCTTTTTTACACTCTTCTGGAAATAGCCCCCAATAATACAGAAATCAATTTTTATCTGGGTCGCTCCGCCTTGGAGCTTAAAAAATATGATGATGCAATGGCGGCCTTTGATAGAGTTCTCATTCTTAATCCTACGCATACGAGAACCAAACTTGAACTAGCAAGGCTCTATTTTGAAACATCTCAGTATGAACTGGCCCAAAATGAACTTGATACTATTTTGCAAGAAAAATTACCACAAAATATTCACGAAACAGTACTGAATTTTAAAAAATCTATTGACGCACAGCGTGAAAAACATACCTTTGGTGGTGCACTTATTCTCACCTTAGATTATGATAGTAATATAGGAAATGATGTAGGACGAGGTGTCACTCAAAATCTTCTTAATATTATAGATTTACCAGGTAATAACCAACGAAAAAGTGCTGGACTTTCCCAAACATTACTTTTTAACCATGTCTATGATTTTGGTGAAAAAGGGAGTTGGGCTTGGGAAAATAATTTTGTGGTGTACAATAAAAACATGACACAATACTCAGACAAAGATTTACTTCTTTTAAGCCTTGCTACAGGCCCAACATTGAGCATTGATACCTATAAATTGAGCATTTTTGCCACTTACGATAGAATCCGTTTAGGTTCAGAAGACTATCTAGGCACTAGTAGTTTTTCACTTAATCTTAAAAAAATGATCTCTCCAACGCTTCTTTTAGAGACAGATGTCACTAAAAAAAGAAATATTAATGTTAATGATACGAGTACAAGTGATTCTGATTCTCTTATTTATACACTAGGTATGAAAAAATCTATTGGTGAAAATCCTTGGATAGTAGGACTTTATATCGCATATCAAGAAGATAATGAAAGAGCCAAAGATGCTGTGCAATATGGTATTTCTTTAGACCAATGGAGCTACAAAACCGAAGTTTCCAAAGAATTAACTAAAAATATCAAAGGGATAATAGGCTATACCTATAAAGACATTAATTATAGTGAGTATGATGCCTTATTTAATCTTAAGCGCAAAGATAATGAAAATTATTATGTACTTGGATTGTCATACACTATTGATAAACAATCCTCTATTATACTTCAATATGCCTATACAGACCATAATTCTAACAATGCACTCTATGCTTATACTAAAAATCTTACATCTCTCTCATACATGAGAAGCTTTTAATCATGAAAAAAACCTTGCTCCAGCTCTTTTTCACCCTTATTATTATTTTTGCTGGGTTGGTAAGCTATCTTTATGTTCCGCATATTTTCATGTCATTTGAATATAAAATCAAAGATGCTATGTTTATGCTAAGGGGGGATATTAAAGGTGATGACAATATTGTTATCATTGACATTGATGAAAAAAGCCTTAAAGAATTAGGTCAATGGCCTTGGAGCCGAAGTAAAGTAGCCCATTTATTGCAAAACCTTTCTGACTATGGTGTTGCGATTATAGGATTAGACGTTGTTTTTGCAGAACCCGACAATAGTTCTCCTAAACAAGTATTACAAAAACTAGGAATTCCGAATGATACCATTATGGACTATGATGCCTTTTTAGCTGAAACTATTGAAAAAACGCCTACCATAGTGGGCTATGTCTTTGCGCTTCAAAATGATACGATACTACCCGAAGGACACCCTAAATCAAACGCTATTATCATAGAGCAAAACAAACCTGAAACCTCTTTTCTCGTCAAACCTTATCGTGCTATTTTAAATATTCCACAAATTCAGAGTGCTGCCTTTTCCAACGGTTATTTTAATACAATTCCTGATAGTGATGGTGTTGTACGTAGTATCCCTTTAGTCATGGAGTATGATGGTGTCATCTATCCTTCTTTGAGTCTAGAGATGATGCGTATCGCACTTGATCAAAAGAAAATAATCATTCAATATGATGATAATGGGGTCAGTCAAATTCGAATAGGCAATCTTATAATTCCAACAGATTTTTTTGGCCGAATGATGGTCAATTATCGAGGCGGACAAAAAAGCTACCGTTATATTTCGGCTACTGATATCTACAATAAGCGCATCAATCCTTTACATGTAAAAGGGAAAATCGCTCTCCTTGGTACTTCAGCAGCTGGGCTTTTAGATTTACGTAGTACACCACTAGATAGTGTTTACCCTGGTGTGGAGGTACACGCTAATGCCTTGGATAATATCCTTAACAAAGATTTTATTGCCAAGCCCATTTGGGCTGTAGGCATCGATATGGTGAGTATTGTCCTTATTTCAGCATTAGGTTTTATGGTCCTTCTTTTCCCTAGTGCTATTACGAGTTTTATAGCCCTTTTTGTTTTAAATATAATGATTATTGCAGGACATTATTACTTTATGACTGTTGAAGGAATTTTACTCAACACGCTCATTCCCCTCATATGCATCAATGTACTATTTTTAGTGGGGCAAGGCGCAAACTACTTTTTAGAAATCAAACAAAAAGAGATGATTAAAGGAAAATTTGCCAGTAAAGTCAGCCCTGCTGTTATGAATGATATTCTCTCTAGTGGAGACAACGTCTTAGCCGGAATGGAAAAAGAGATAACCGTATTTTTCTCAGATATACGTAATTTCACTATGATCTCTGAAACAATAGGTGATCCAAAGCATCTCATTCACTTGATGAATGCCTATATGAATCCTATGACAGAAATTATTATCAAAGCAGATGGGACCGTTGATAAATTTATAGGGGATGCTATTATGGCGTACTGGAATGCCCCACTTAATGTACCAAACCATGCAGATAAAGCCGTTTGTGCAGCACTTGACCAATTACATCACCTTAAAGAACTTAATGCTATGCTCAAAATTAACCCAGAATTTAACAAGGTGACACAATGGGCTGAGTCCAAAGGGAAACCTATTATTGATATAGGAATTGGCATTAATACTGGGACGGCCATTGTAGGCGAAATGGGCTCTAGTGGACGCAGTGACTATACTGTTATTGGAGATGCTATCAATCTTGGTTCTCGACTCGAATCTTTATGTAAGTATTATAATTCAAAACTCACCATTTCACATTTTACAAAAGAAAAACTCACAGGTACCTATATTTTTCGTTTCTTGGATCTCGTTACGGTTAAAGGCAAAAGTGAACCTATTGAAATTTGGCAAATACATGACTATAATAAACCTATGGAAACTTCTTTATACACTGTTTCTAAAGAAGTTCTTGAAGAAGAGTTATCACGTTACCATGAAGGTATTCACTATTATAAAGAGGCCCTTTTCCAACAAGCCTTATCTATTTTTGAAGAGTTAGATCACTATCCTTATAAAACAAATAACGCCATTTATGGTATCTATTGTGAACGATGTCGACACTATTTACAAACACCTCCTAGTCATTTTAACGGCGTGTTTGTACATACAAGTAAAGGATAAAGCATGCATAATATTACTATACTTGGCGCACACGGAAGTAAAGCTGATAACGCTTCAACAACATGCATTCAAGTGACTCCGCATACACTGATTGATGCAGGTAATATTATGCATGCCTTGGGAGAAAATGCGTTATGTATTAATCGTATTTTCTTTTCACATTCACATTTAGATCATATTATTGATAGTGCTTTTCTCATAGATAATAGCTTCTCGACTCGAACAGAACCTTTATATTTGTATGGACTTCCAGAGACAATTAGAGCTCTTAAAAACCATGTCTTTAATTGGGATATTTGGCCTGATTTCAGCAAGATTCATCTTTTAGAAAAAGATGTGCCTTCGCTTATCTATGTTGAAATTGACTATTTTAAACGTTACGAAGTAGAAGAAGGCATTTTTCTTACCCCTATTCCATCAAATCATACCGTTGCATGTTGTGGTTATCTTATTGAGAACAAAGATGGAGCTATCTTATTTTCAGCTGATACCTATAAAAATAAAATCTTGTGGAATTTACTCAATACAAATAATACAATTAAAGCATTGATTATTGATGTCTCTTTCCCGAATAGTTTTGCACATCTTGCACACGAAAGTAAACATCTTACGGCAGCCCTGCTAGGCGAAGAATTAAAGCAATTAGAGCGCCATGATATTCATATTTATATTAATCATTTGAAACCTTTTTATCACGATCAAATTGTATCCGAACTAAAAGCCATCGATATTAATGAAGACAATATTCTTCTTGATGGTGAGCGTATAAGCTTTAAAACGGGCCTTTTAAAGCGTACTATGACACATCAATTCACTCAACAAAAAATTCAAAAACTTAATAGAATTGGTACGGCACTCTCAGCAGAAGAAAACCTTGAAACGTTATTAGATATGATTGTGACAGAAGCCAAACACTTAACGAATGCTGATGGTGGCACGTTGTATCTAAGAAAAGATGAAATGCTTCATTTCAAAGTGGTGCAAACAGATTCATTGGGTATTAAAATGGGAGGCAGTGGTAGTGAAATTTCATGGCCACCATTGCCTCTTTATCTTAAAGATGGCGCTCCTAATAAAAAAATGGTCGCAGCAACATGTGTTTTAGAAAACAGGCTCATTAACCTCCCTGATGTTTATAAAGCCGTTGGCTTTTCATTTGAAGGTACAAAGGCTTTTGATGCCAAAACAGCGTATCACTCTAAATCCATGCTAGTCATTCCACTCAAAGATCACGAGCACAAAATTATAGGCGTATTACAATTATTAAATAAAAAAGATTCCCACACCCATGATGTAATTGCTTTTGATGAAGAAGATGAACAGATTACTCTATCGCTCGCTTCACAAGCGGCGATTGCTATCACAAATACTAGCTTGATTAAAGGATTAGAAGACCTCCTTGAAGCATTTTTAAGAAGTATTATTTTTGCTATAAGTAAAAAATCACCTCATACGGCTGGACATATTCAACGAATGGTCAGATTGAGTGTTATGTTTGCCGAAACCATTCATCATAATGAAACCGTATTTAAAGATAAATTCTTTAGTCCTGAAGCCTTAAAGCAGATCAATTTTGCGGCTTTGATGCATGATATTGGAAAGCTTGCTATTCCTGAACATATTATTGATAAGGCTACTAAACTAGAAACGGTTTATGATCGCCTTGGATTGATAGAATGCCGTTGTGAAGTTATTAAAAAAGCTTTACATGTAGCCTATTTAGAGGGCAAAATACCATCCGATGTGCGCGAACAACAAACTGCTTTATTAGATGAGTATTTTACTGTTATTAAAAATAGTAATGTTGGCTCTGAGTATATGAGTGATGAATTGGTCACCCTAATTTATGATATTGCCAAGATTCCGTGGATAATTGATGGTATTAGTTATACCTTATTAACTGAAAATGAAGCCTATAACTTAAGTGTTCAAAGAGGGACCTTGACACAAGAGGAGCGCGAAATTATAAACCATCATGCCAAACTCAGTGTTGATATCTTAAACAAACTTCCATTTCCACAAAAATATAAAGAGATTCCCCAAATTTCAGGGAACCACCACGAAAAGATTAATGGGAAAGGCTATCCTTTAGGTCTCAAAGGAGATGAAATTAGCTTTGAGGCTAGGATATTAGCTATTGCCGATATTTTTGAAGCCTTAACGGCAAGTGATAGACCTTATAAAAAAGCAAACCCTCTCTCCTTTGCGATGAAGATTTTGCATACTATGGCACAAAACAATGAACTAGATAGGGAACTGGTAAAATTCTTTTACGACTCTGGTCTCTACCTACAATATGCTCACAAACTGCTACCATCAGACTCTATTGATGAAGTAACAGTAGATTTTAGCACCCTTTAGGATGGTTTTTTATTAGTCGTTTCTATTTTTCGCGTTAAATCAAGAGCAATATTTTTATAAAGAAGAGCAAAGGGGTATGAAAAAATTTCATTACATTTATCATCATTAATTTCAAAAGAGATGATTGTGGTGCCTTCTTTATAGGCTAGAATGGTTGCATTACGCTGTTTTTTAGTTAAAAAAGCCATCTCACCAAACATATGAGGAGATTCTATAGTTGCTACGATTTTTTTGCCTTCCACCACTACCACAGCAGTACCATAGAGAATAAAATAAACTTCCTGCGTTTGATCTCCTACATTCATGATAATATCACCTTTGGCATAACGCTTAAATTTAACATGCTTCGTCATGCGAATAATATCTTCTTTTTTAATGCCATCAAACAAATAAATTTTATCACTAATCTCAAGTAATTTTTCTTGCGAGATACTTAATTTTGTAGCACTCCCTGCCTCAAGTATACGCTCTATTTCATGTCTTGTATAATGTGTATTTTTAATGACCATACTTAGTCCATTATTGTCAAAATATTTTGTAAGTAATGGTGCCAATTAACATTTTTCGTATGGGACATGTCAATGGTCTGCAAATATTGTTGTATAAATATTTTTGTTGAAAGTTCATCATTTAACTCATTCTCAGTACGCTTTGATTTTTTAAAAAATTCTTGAATAGCACTACTCTTGCGTGCTTCATTCCATAATAATTTATCAAAATAATAGGTTTTGGTATTGATAATTTTACACAATTGTTCTTGATATGTCTCAAATTCTTTACGAAATTCATTATGAAATTCTTCTTTGACATACTCTTCAAAAGCCTTTAATTCATCGTCACTTATTTTTTCCACTTTTTCACTTAAACGCATATATAATCCTAAACTGCCTTCGACAGATTTGAGAAAAAGATGCTTAAATACACTGTGAATATCTTTGGTCTTTTCAAGAAAATTTTTATAGAAATGGTTTAAAAAAATAATATCTTTATAAAATTTTGAAAGCAATTCGTCTATGATTTTTCCATCATTAAATTCTATAGTACTATATGCAGTAGCAATAAAACGATTCAGTTTCATATAGTCAACTTTTGTTTGATATGCAAATCCATTGCTCTCAAGAAAATTTATATTAAATTGAATCACTTCATATTCATCATGAAAATAATCATCCATAAAGTTCTGAATGAATGTTAGTAGCTCGAAAGCTACCGTGGAAAGTTCACTTTTTTCACTGTATGAAAAACCATTGTTCACCATCACTCCTCTTATGGACTATAGAAGGCAACATTATAACAAAAAGAAGAAGGCAACGTACCTTATTGTAAAAAGCATATACAACAAAGAATACCCTTTAACAATATTTTAACCCATTTTTGCTATAATCCTAAGTTACACTCTATTTTATATTATAAAGGACATTTTTTATGACCACCATTTTACTGATTGCACAATTTGTATTAACGGGTATTTTAACCATCTCTGTACTTCTTCAAAAAAGCTCTTCCATTGGTCTTGGCGCTTACAGTGGAAGTAATGAATCTCTTTTTGGAGCTAAAGGACCTGCTGGTTTTATGGCGAAATTTACATTTATTGTTGCTGTTATTTTTATTGCCAATACCTTAGCTTTGGGTTATTTTTATAATCAAGACAAAAAAGTTTCTATTGCAGAAAATATCAAAATTGAAAAAAACGTCGTTCCAAGTGCTACTCCTGCACAAGTTCCTGAGACTACTGCACCAGAGGCACCTTCGGCTCCAACGACTAAATAAACCATGAAGTCTTTTTGGCTATTGCTTTTTTTGTGTACCTGGATATGGGCAGACGCTCATATCTTTGTATACCATCGATTTGGTGATAGCCGATACCCTTCAACCAATACTACATTAGAAGAATTACGAAAAGAATTTACCTATTTTAAAGAACATCAATATACTGTCGTTCCTCTATCAAAACTTATCGCTGCACTCAAAGCCAAAGAA
This sequence comes from Sulfurospirillaceae bacterium, assembly GCA_028684065.1. Classification (GTDB taxonomy): domain Bacteria; phylum Campylobacterota; class Campylobacteria; order Campylobacterales; family Sulfurospirillaceae; genus Sulfurospirillum. Next base: position 403,969 of record JAQUGO010000002.1, on the reverse strand, counting down.
ACTATCCCTGATAACTGGGTCGTGCTTACCATTGATGACAACTATAAAAGCTTTTATCAAAATGGACTTGCTCTCTTTCAAGAATTTAAGTATCCTTTTTCAATGTTTGTTTACGTAGGGGCAACGGAACAGAAATACGGTGATTTTATGAGCTGGAATGAGCTAAAAGAGTGTGCTAAATACGGTGAGTTAGAATTTCATTCGATGCATCATCCACACATGACCACATTCACTGATGAAAATATCAAGAAAGACTTTGATGAAGGGTTGGCACTTTTTGAAAAGCACTTGGAGCAAAAACCACATTTCTTTTCATACCCTTTTGGTGAGTTTAACCCGCGTGTTAAAGCTATCGCTCAATCCTATGGATTTGAAGCGATTTTAAATCAAAACATGGGCGCTGTGGCCTCTTTTAGTGATGTGTTTGATTTAGATCGTAGTGCACTCGTTGGGAAAAGTGATTTGCAAAGTTTTTTAAAGTATAAAGCGCTTAATGCCACATGGATTGAACCTCTTTTCCTTAAAAAAGATGGCAAAGTTTCACACTTACATGTCAAGACTGCTGAAACACAAGCACACAAAGGTGGCATTTACATTAGCGAAAATGGGTATCGTGAAATTGCCTTAAATGAAGGTGTATTTGAAACAGATATTAACACAACATTAACGAAAGAGCGTTCACGGATTTTAATTTCTGTGGGCACTAAAATTTCAACAAAATTAATGGTCAAAGACAACGTTATACAATAAACATCAAAACATAGTGAGGTAAAACAATATGGAACTAAATGCAATTTATACAGAACAAAAAGAGTATATGGAAAAATGTATCACTGCACTCAAACGCGATTTTACAACCATTCGTAGTGGCAAAGTCTCTATTTCTATTGTTGATGGTATTCACATTGACTATTACGGAACACCGACAGCACTTTCTCAAGTTGCAACTGTTTTAGCAACAGATGCAACAACAATTACCATATCACCTTGGGAGAAAAAACTTGTTCGGGATATTGAAAAAGCAATTATGCAAGCTAACATAGGTGTTAATCCTAACAATGATGGCGAAAGCATTAAGCTCTTTTTCCCACCAATGACATCTGATCAACGCAAAGAGGGTGCTAAACAAGCCAAAACAATGGGCGATAAAGCAAAAGTTGCTATTCGCAATGTCCGTAAAGATAGTAATGACAAAGTTAAAAAACTTGAAAAAGATAAAGTTATCACAGAAGACCAATCTAAAAAGGGTCAAGATGAAGTTCAGAAAATCACTGATGCTGCCGTTTCTAAAGTGGATGATCTAGTCAAAGAAAAAGAAGCAGAACTACTTAAAATTTAAGGGAAACCATGCAAATAGAACAAATTTACAAAGATGCAAATGCCCTCTTAGAAGGCCATTTTTTACTTAGCAGTGGGAAACATTCTCAGTATTATTTGCAAAGTGCTAAAGTTTTGGAAAATCCAAAAATAGCAGAGGAATTAGCCATTGCTCTTGCCACTATGATTCAAGCACATGGTGTAGAAGTTGATACGATTTGTTCACCTGCTCTTGGCGGTGTTTTGGCAGGCTATGAACTGGCTCGATCTCTTGGAAAACGTTTTATTTTTGCAGAACGTGTTAATGGAGAAATGACTATTCGCAGAGGATTTGACATTAAAGAAGGTGAAAAAATCCTTGTTTGTGAAGACATTATCACAACAGGTGGCTCAGCCCTTGAAGCGGCTCGTGTAGCGCAAAACATGGGTGGCGTTATCGTAGGTTATGCCGCACTTGCAAATCGTGGATTTTGTCAACGTGTGGGTAGTGAACTTAAGGGAAAGCTTACATGTAAACTTCCCAATGATGTACCTTTCTTCGCATTAGCAGATTTTGAATTTGATATTTATGAACCAACAGAATGTCCTTTATGTAAATTGGGAACAAAAGCCATTAAACCTGGAAGCAGAGGCAATTAGGCGTGCGTTGGAGAGATGCCAAAAAGGGTGTTCATCACAAAGGAACATCCAAGCACGCTTTACCCACCATGGCATACTCTCCACTCTTTTCACGTCTAAAAGCTATTATTATTGACTCCTTTATGATTGTTATGCCTCTTTTATACCTCGTCTTTTACGCTATTTTTGGCTCTCGTGAAGCCTTTGGTGAGCATATGCTAACGGGCTGGCTTCTTATCATAGTGCCTCATTTTTGTATTACAACGATTTTTTTGTATTTTAAAGTACAAACACCTGGCATGAAAGCCTACAATTTAAAACTTATCGATAGTACCACGCAAGAAAAGCCAACGCTGCTCAAACTTTGCTTTCGCTACTTTCTTTTTATAGTGACATCTATCTCGCTTTTTGGCTTGTTAGCTCCACTATTTCGCAAGGACAAACAAACATTTTATGATATTCTCTCACATACTGCACTTATCGAAATACACTAATAAGCTATGCGTATTATTTTTTTTAAAATCTCTGGATTTTTCTTTTTTTATTTTGTTGTAACAGGTGTTTACGTTATCTTTTTGCCAAAAATTTTACAAACGCTCCATTATAGTACCCTTCAAATAGGTGCTATTTTTGCCATGGCACCTTTAATGCGTTTTTTTATACCATTTTTATTTTTAAAAAAAATAGAACTAACACGCACTGTTTTTTATATAGCTTTAATGGGTGGCATAAGTGCTGCTTTACTTTTTTATATCACAATTGATAATTTTTATCTTTTTATGTTTCCAAACATGCTGCTTGGTGCTTCCTCGGGGCTTATTTTGCCATATGTTGAGACCTATGCCATGGAACATTTACAAAAAGAGAGATTTGGACGTGCTAGGCTCTTTGGCTCTATAGGTTTTATGCTCGTGGGCATTATTTTAGCACGTCATTTAGATAATTATACAAATGGCTTACATTATTTACTTGCAGGTATGAGTTTTACAGTATTATTTGCTTATCTACTTACATGCAATGAATCCTCTTCACCCTCTACTAATACACCATTGGAGCGAGGACTCAACTTTTCAAAAGCAACTTTCTTGTGGATTAGCCTTTTTTTAATGCAAATGAGTTTCGGTGCTTTTTATAATTTTTTTACAATTTATGAGACATCCCATGGTATTAGCCTTGAGGTAACAAGTTATTTATGGGCTTTTGGCGTTATCTGTGAAATACTTCTATTTTATTTTCAAGCACCTTTATTTAAAACTTTTAAGCTTCTTACGTTGGTTAAAATAGGTGTTTTATCAACAATGATACGTTGGCTCTTACTTTTTCTATTTCCTTCTTCGTTGTTTGTTGCCTATGCCACACAATCCTTACACGCCTTTAGCTTTGCCTTGCACCATACTGCTGCCCTTAGCCTGTTATATACTCTTTATAAGCATCGAAAATTGGCAGCACAATTTTATTATGGATTTTCCTTTGGACTTGGTGGTTTTATTGGAGCACTTGTAGCAGGTTATTTTTATGGACCTTATCTTTATCTCTATGCAAGTTGTGTTTCTGCGTTATCTCTAGGGGCTCTCTTTCTCTTCAAGGAGAAATAATAATATTTTTAAAATAAACGGCTTCAACGCGTGCACTAAAATTATTGCCCATTAAATCTATCAAATCTTGTTTGAGGTTTTCTTTTCCTTTTTCAGTATCAAGATTGTTGGCATCCATAAAGGCTAAATATTGCAAAATAGCATTTCTTACATTTTCGATATTGCCAGAAAGTCTTTTTTTATCGCTTGAACTTTTCATTTTAAAAGCAAGGTCTATTTTAAGCATTTTGTATTTAGAAGCATGAATATTGATAAAAATAGTATCCAGACTTAATTCTAACGGATCTGTACTCATATTACTGACTTTAATTTGACTTGGCGAAGAAGTATACATCGGTGTGGGACTATCATTCAGAATAAATTTAATGGTAATAAACCCTAAAATCATCAATGCCACAAGAATTGCCAGTGATACCTTTAGTAATAAATCATTCCGCATTCACTTTACCTCTTACTCCAAATTTTTTCATCCAATTTAAAAGCCTCTACAATTCCTAAGATAAGCGATAAAAGCTTAAAATACTCTTTTATAGGTGCAAAATCTAATAGTGATTGTGTCAATATCGGCTCAAAGAGATCTTTTTTGTAATCAACACACAGATACATTTTTGAAGGAATAAAACTTATGGACAACACTTTTCCTGTTTTGGCTTTAAAATCAAGTATCCGCTCCATCATAGATGGTGAAAGAATGTAACGACTCTCTATCTGATTACCATAAACCACAAATAATTTTTCAAACGCAGGATTATCAAGCTTCACAAGTTCACCATGGCTTTTATTGAACTCTTGAATCCATTCACCTAAAATGCCAAAAGTATTACTTGCAATCTCGGGTAACACCACAGTTTTATAGGTGAAGTGCTTATTAAAATCTACTATAAAAAAGAGCCCTTGAAAGATACTCTCCCAATGTTCTCTGCCTTCTTTATCTTTCATTTGCTTTTCTACATGTAAATCTGAAAATTTAAGATTTACACCATTAATGGTACCTTGCACAAGATCATTACCACTAAGTCTATCAAAATTCTCAGAAAAAAGCTCACTAGTGGTATATTCTTTTTCACTGATGTGCTTATTGGCTTGATACAGTAAAGAAGGGTCAATAAATTGAACAATTTTTGCAATCACTTCTTCTTTAAATAAAAGTCGATACCCACTGCTAAGATGACGATAAATAAACATGTATATCAAAAACAATAAAGTACCCACTAACGCAAATGCTTGCAAAAATGTCAAAGGAAAAGATCGTGTAAGGATAAAGAAGACCATAACACCTACTAAACTTAGTATTATGGCTGTTTTTTGAAGTTTTGCAACAATTGCTAATCTATCTTGCTCAAGAATTTTTAAATCACCATACATTTTTTCATAAAAAAAATCCATTAAGGATGATACGTTGGTTTGCATAACTTACTTAGTGTTTAAAAATTTTTTTAATATCCACCGTATTACGTTCTGGTATGGATGTCTCAAAAAGTGCTTGATGCTCTAATCGCATAAAACCAGCCATCATATTCGTAGGAAACATTTCTAATGCATTGTTAAAATCTGTCACACTTTGATTGTAAGCTCGTCTTGCGGCAGAAATTTGTTCCTCAAGTTCATTAAGCGTATGTTGAAGATGCAAAAAATTTTCATTGGCTTTCAAATCAGGGTAATTTTCAACAGACACCATCAAGCCACCTAAAAGTTTTGAAAAATTGGCATCAAGCTCTATTGTTTCTTGTGTGTTTTTAGTGCCACTTAAAGCATGTGAACGAAGTGTAGTTATCTGCTCAAGCGTTGTTTTTTCATGATGGGTATATTCTTGAACTGAAGCGACAAGATTGGGAAGGAGATCATAGCGTTTTTTGAGCATCGCATCAAGACTTGCAAAAATATTGCTAACCTGATTTTTTTTAGCAATAAGGCTGTTATACATTAGTATGACAACAAACATGATAATACCGACAACAATTAAAAACGTTTGCATCTGCTCTCCTTAGTAAAGAAAGTAATTATGACAAGCCTTTTATACTACATGTAAGGGATATTTTCCCTTACATGTACCAAGGTTTAGCGACTTGCTCGTTTACGTTGAGTTGGGTCTAAGAATTTTTTGCGAATACGAATATTGATAGGTGTTACTTCCACGAGTTCATCATTTTCAATCCATTCAAGGGCTAATTCTAAGTTCATTTTACGAGGTGGAACCAGTTTAATTGCTTCATCTGCACCGCTACTTCTTACGTTACTTTGAGCTTTTCCTTTAATAGGGTTTACATCTAAGTCGTTGGTACGTGAATGCTCACCAATAATCATACCGCAATAGACTTTTACTTGTGCATCAATAAAAAGTGTGCCTCTCTCTTGTAAACTAAAGAGTGAATAACCCATTGCCGTACCATCTTCCATGGAGGTAAGTGCTCCATTTTTACGGTGTTCTACTTCACCACTCAGTGGTCTAAAATCTAAAAATGAGTGGTTCATGACACCCTCACCTTTGGTATCAGTCAAAAACTGTCCACGAAAACCAATAAGACCACGTGCAGGAATTTCAAACTCAATTCTCGTTTGACCATCTCCCGTTGGGTTCATCGCTTTCATTTCCGCTTTTTTACGACCCAATTTTTCAATAACGGTTCCGGTAAATTCATCAGGAACATCGACGACTAAATGCTCATATGGCTCCACTTTGACGCCATTTTCTTCTTTAATGATAACTTCAGGACGCGCTAGAGAAAACTCAAACCCTTCACGTCTCATATTTTCAGCCAAAATCGTAATTTGAAGTTCTCCACGGCCAGAAACTTTAAATTTACCTTCACCTGCGTTTTCATAACGCATAGCGATGTTTGTTTTCATCTCAGCTTCAAGGCGTTCATTGATTTTATTAGATGTGACATATTTACCATCAAGTCCCGCAAATGGAGAGTCATTAACACCAAATACAACCGAAAGCGTTGGCTCTTCAATGTGCAATGGATCAAGTGGAATTGGATTATTAGGATCAACGATACTATCACCTACATCAAGGGTTTCAAAACCAGCAATCGCTACGATATCACCACTTTCTGCTTCAGTAATATCAATACGCTCAAGACCATGAAAACCAATGAGTTTTGAAATACGTCCACGTAATTGTTCTCCATCAGCTTTGGCAAGCATAACCGTTTCATTTTTCTTAATAGTTCCATTAAAAATACGTGCAATTCCAATTTTTCCAACATAGTTGTCATAATCAAGGGTGAACACTTGAAGTTGCAATGGGTTTTCAGCAGAACCTGAAGGTTTTGGAACATGCGCAATAATGGTTTCAAAAAGTGGCTCGAAGTTTTTATTTTCATCAGCCATATTGTATTTTGCATAGCCATCACGAGCGGCTGCATAAATAATAGGAAATTCAAGTTGTTGGTCATTGGCACCAAGCGCTACAAGAAGGTCAAATACTTCATCAACAACACGCTCTGCATCAGCCGCTGGTTTATCGATTTTATTAATGACTACAATTGGGCAAAGACCAAGGCTGAGCGCTTTTTTTACTACGAATTTTGTTTGTGGCATAACACCTTCTTGGGCATCAACCAACAATAAAACACCATCGACCATTTTTAAGACACGCTCTACCTCGCCACCAAAATCGGCGTGACCTGGAGTGTCAATAATGTTAATTTTTGTCTCTTTGTAGCGAATCGCTGTATTTTTAGACAAAATAGTAATGCCTCTTTCTTTTTCAAGATCATTACTATCCATTGCGCGCTCTTCAACTTTTTGATGCGCAGTGTATGTTCCTGATTGTTTTAATAATTCATCTACCAATGTGGTTTTGCCGTGGTCAACGTGTGCGATGACGGCAATATTTCTAAAGTCTTGCAAAAAAATCTCCTGTAATTTTGGCGTTTTCCCATCTCAAATAAAAAGTGTTTGATTTTTGTATTTTAAGAAGTAAAGTTGAGCGATTATACCATTTTATTACTAAATGTAAAATAGCCTTACATGTTAAGGTAATCGTCTCGAAATATTATTGCTTATATCAAAGTATGGAATGTATTTTGCTTTGCTTTAGTATGAAATTCTTTTTAATCTAATTTTGAAAGCGAGAGACGATGCCAGATGTTACTTCTTTTGTAAAAGCACAAAGCCCTCTTAGCCTTGCTATGAGTGGAGAATCAAAAAAAAGTGATAGTGCAAAATCAAATGATATGAAAGATACTAAAAGCTTTATTTCTATTATGCTTGCACAATTAATGGACAATCAAAGTAGCACAAAAACTACCACTAAAAATGTCCAAAAAGAGTTAACCAGTGAAGAAACATTAACTGAAACAAAAAAGACAAAAGCGTCAACTAAAGATGCAAAAAGTGTGGATGAACATCTGTTAGATGATATGTTAAAAATTTTCAGTGCCCTTAAAAATGGCACACAAGACACAATATTTCCAACGCTAAAGTCATCCTCTTCACGATTAGAGAAGGTACTTAATAATGAAGTAGCACTCAAAGAATTTAGTGAAGTTAAAAATATTACCGACCTCTTAGCTTTATCTAAAAAATACAACCTTGGCTTAGATAAACTAACCTTTTCGCAAGAAAAAATTGAATCTTTAGAAAAAACGTTCCCACAATTAACTCAGAACAATTTTTTTGACAATGCTGATGAGATAAGTAAAATATCACAAGAAGAGGTAGAAAGCTTTGATAAAACACCTTCTATTAGTCCCTTAGAGAAAAAAAATGTGCAAAATGAAAAATCTATGGAACCCTCTTCTGCTCTTAAAGATTTTATGTCAAAAGAAAGCGTAGAAAAACCAAAAGTCGAAGTTAAAATCACTCAAACTACTGACATAAATAGCGATAATAAAAAGCAATCTACTGAAGAGATAAAAGTTATAGTAGAAGAAAATTTAAGCAATAAAAAATCAACACCTACACCAACAGAAATTGCCGTACAAAAGGCAGCTATTCCAATCACTGAAGAAAAAAAAGTGGATACTAAAATCAAAGTAGAAATACCCACTAAGACAAGTGAAAAATCTGAAGAAATCGAGGTTAAAACTCCTTCTGTTATAACACGTATTAATGAACCAAAGATTGATAATAGTACCACCAATTCAAAAGGCTTAACAGAAGCTATTTTACAAACGATTAAACTTGAAAAACCACTTCCAACTAAAGGAACTGAACCTGTACAAGTCGCAACACCTATTACTAGTTCATCCGAAGAAATTGTTTCTGAAAACAATGAAGATAAACACACCAATAATGACCTAAAAGTTGAAATAAAATCCACCCAAAAACAAGAATTAACTGTCAAGCAGACTGTCACAACATCTAAAGAGAGCCTCAATCAGTTTGCAAATGATTTAAGAGAGAAAATTGAAAATTATAAACCTCCTATTATGAAAGTTGAACTTGCCCTCAATCCTAAAAATTTAGGAGAGGTAGATGTAACTCTTTTAACCAGAGGGAATAATCTACATGTCAACATTTCATCAAATTCTAATACGATGAGCTTATTTACCCAAAATCAAGCCGAATTTAAAAATGCTTTGGTCAATATGGGATTTACCAATTTAGAGATGAACTTTAGCGACCAACAAAAAAATGAACAGCAACAAAATCACTCAAAAAACAATACTAAAAATTTAGAAGATTTAGGCGAAGACGCCTTCAATGAAACATTAACGACGGTAGAATTAGTCGTTCCACGATACGTATAAAAGGATTAAAAAATGGCAACTACAACTTCAGCAACCAATGCAGGAATAACAACAGGACTAAAAACCGATACCAGTGCAACCACAGCAAATAATCCTGGTGCTGTGTTAGATAAAGATTCTTTTATGAAGCTTCTTTTAGTAGAACTTCAACACCAAGACCCAACAGCTCCTATGGATTCTGATAAGATTTTAACCCAAACATCACAATTAGCAACACTTGAATCAGCATCGAATACCAACAAAGCTCTTGAAGATTTAGCCACACAACTTAGTGCAAGTAGAGATTTTGCAGCCATTTCAACCATCGGGAAAATGGCCAGCCTTGGTTCTAATGCAATCACGCTCGAAAAAGGTAAAACAGCAAAATTTGAAGTCTATTTTGAAAAAGAGATTAAAGACGGTACTTTAAGTATTACTGATAAAAAAGGCAATGTTGTTAGAAAAGTTTCATTAGCAGATCAAGCAGGCAAAAGTGGTGTATTAGCTTTTGAATGGGATGGTGCGGATAGTAGTGGAACACCATTAGCTTCTGACTATTATAGTGTTAAAGCAGAGTATCTAGATAAAGACAATACGTCTCAAAGCACTCAATTTGGTATTTATCCTGTGGAATCGGTTCGTTATGAAGATGGTTCACCTTTAATTAAACTCGGCTCATCTTATGTGCCAATGAGCTATATTGTTGAGTTTTTTTAGGAATTTAGAATGAACTCTTCCTTTTACAATGGCATTTCAGGTGTTAAAACCCAACAATTCAGTATGGATGTATGGGCCAATAATATTTCCAATATTAGCACTCTTGGCTTTCGTGGTGAGATACCAGAATTTTCTTCACTCTTTTCAACCGCTTTAACGGGAAGCTACTTTGATCCCACTTCTAACGATGTAGGACATGGAGCACAAAGTCAAACAACAGGATTAGATCTTTCACAGGGCATTCTCCAAAATACCGACAATCCTTTTGACTTAGCCATTAGTGGTGAAGGCTGGTTTGGTGTTCAAGCACAAGATGGAAATATCTATTATACTAGAGCTGGAGAGTTTTACATAGATGGTGCAGGTAATCTTGTTGATGCAAGTGGAAGTTATCTTATGTCCACTTTAGGTGGAAATATAACAACAACAACATTAGACCAAGCAACCCTTGACAAATTTGGACAGTATTATAATACGACAACATCAACTTCAGCAACACCTTATGCTATTTCAATGTTAGGTAATGTACCCCTAGGTGCAGTAGGAGAACAAAGTAAGGTAACATTGCCAGATTTACTTTATTTTCCAGCTGAAGCAACTCAAAATGTTTCTTACGGTGCCAATCTTGATCCAACAGTTACTATTGGTCCCATTCAAATTGATTTAAATACAAGTGATTATCCTGCAACAGTAATAGCTTCAACACTTAATGCAGTCGATATCAGTGGCACCATTGCGAATACACCAGAAATTTTAGACCCCCAAGTTGGTGATACTATTTTAGTAACACTCACAGATACCAATGGTAAAAAACTTTCTATTTCAACGCCACTTGATGCTTCTTTAAATTGGAATCTAGCAAATTACGATGTAAGTGATTTAGACCTAAGTCAACCCTTATCAGTAAGTGCCAAACTTCAAACAAACCAAGAAATAGCCAATGTAAAACACTTTACAACAGGTATTATTTCCCCTGAAGGTGATAAAGATTTTATAGATATGACATTTACAAAAGTAGTTCCCCAAGCCATTTCAGGAAGTACATGGAACGCCGATGTAAAAATATTGAAATTTTTTGAGAATTATGTTGTTACACAATATGATCCAACACAAACCTATGACCCAGCTGTCTATGATACATCTGGTGGTAATGTTAAAAAAATTTATGACCCAACACTTTACCAAGTGGATACTACTTCTAACAAAGTTTATCAAATTGTAGACAATCAAACAGGTTCTCTCACTTTTGGAGGTAATGGTGAATTATTAAGTAATTCCATTCCAACACTCTCTAATGGGGGTACACCCTTAACACTTAATCTTGGAACAATTGGAAGCTTTGATGGACTCGTTTCAAGTACAAGCCTTGATAAAGCCAATATTTCTTCTTCTGATGGTTATTATGAAGGTTTTTTAACCAACTATGGTATGGATGGCTATGGAAATGTTATTGCTGACTTTAGTAATGGTAGAAGTTCTGCTATTGCTAAAGTTGCTTTATATCATTTTCAAAATGACCAAGGTCTTGAGCAAATTTCATCAACACTTTTTAGTGTTTCTTCAAACAGTGGCAAGCCTATTTTTTATACCAATGCTGATGGTGAAACCTTTTTAGGATCTCAGATTTACAGTAATAAACTTGAAGGAAGCAATGTAAGCTATGCAACTGCTTTAACAGAACTTCTTATTACCCAAAAAGCTTTTGATGCCAATGCTAAAAGCATTACAACAAGTGATCAATTGATACAAAATGCTATTAATATGAAAAAGTAAATGACATTATTATGGAATAAAAATTGCTTTTATTTGATACAAATATAGAATAGTCTCTTTTGATACCCTAAAAAAGAGACTATTATAAGAGTTTTTCTTAAAAAGGATATGTTATGATGAGATCACTTTGGGCCGGCGTTACCGGATTACAAGCACACCAAATAGCCATGGACGTTGAAGGTAATAACATTGCAAACGTTAATACAGCTGGTTTTAAATATAGCCGAGCCAATTTTTCAGATCTTTTAAGTCAGACAGCAAAAATTGCAACAGCACCGCAGGGTGATCTTGGTGGTAAAAATGCTATGCAAATAGGTCTTGGAACGCAAGTTAGCTCTGTTACTAAAATTTTTAAGCAAGGTTCCGTTCAAGTCACTGACAAAAATACTGACCTCGCCATTCAAGGGGATGGATTTTTTGTTGTTTCTCCTGATGGTGGAAGTACTTATAAATATACGCGTAATGGTGATTTTAGCTTTGATGCAAAGGGAAATTTTACTGAAGGCAATGGATATATTATCCAAGGTTGGCTAAGAGATTCTGAAACGGGTGTCATAGATGCTACAACACCAATACACGATATCACCATTCCTCCTGGACTTACAACTCCAGCCAATGACACAAGTTATATCACGTTAAAAGCAAATCTTAACTCTGGTAATACCGTAACCAATAAATCAACTATTTATGAACTTGATGCCAATCATGGCTGGTATGATAAAGATGCCAATGGCATTGCTACGAGTCCAGAAATACATAATGAAAATGATATAGCTGATAATGAATTTAATACCAATAAAGAAATCGTTGAAAGAGGTCAAGATTTAGGTGCCCTTTTCAATGCCAATGGCGAAGCCTTTAATCTTCAAACAGGACAAGGTGTTTGGGTAAGTTATGCCGATGCCAAAACAGAATCTCAAACTATTACAGCTGCAGCTGGGGCGAATCCAATTGATCTTACCATTAATGGTGTTAATATAACAGGAAGTGTTACTACCGTGTCTGCTATTGCAGCAGAAAATAATAACGCTCTTGCAAGTTATATAGCACAACTTGTCAATGCACAAACGTCAACTACAGGTGTTGAAGTACAAGTAACAGGTGGTGATCAATTAACATTTGTAAATACCAATAAATCAGGTACTGAAGCATCAATGAAAAATATTGATTTAATTGTCAATACAGGTTCTACTATCGGCTTAGCATCAACGAATGTTATTACGGCTTTTAAATATACCTATTCTTCAAGTTCTTCTCCTTATAGCCCAACTGTAAGAGATTCTGCAAGAACTTTTACAACTACCGAAGATTTACGTAATGCTATGCAAGTGGATGCTAGAATTTACACAGATTACCTTGGTAATGGTTGGGATACTGGAGCAGAAGCTACTGCTAATAAAAATGATGGCGTTGAAGTGACTGTCAATGCACAAGGACAGTTCCAAGTTAAAAATCCTGCTGGAGATGCCTTTAACGCAGAAGATGGTGACTTAATTGATTCTACTGCAACACATACATTAGCAGAAGTAACATCTAGTGCTGTTGTACCAGCTGTAGCAGAAGTATTTACAACTACATTTGGTGCTACAGTAGATGCTGATAGCGTTGCTTTTGATGGCGTTGGCCCTTTTGTTTTAACAGCAGGTAATACAGCCATCCAAAATGCTACACAATTTACTGGCCTTTATAATGCCGCAGCGGGTCGAACATGGACAGCTGTTGATAATGGTAATGGAACCGTCACATTTACTGCCAACACAGCTGGTGCTAGAGCAGATATTACAAGTACAGATTTTGTCGTTACGAGTGGTGGCGCAGGTGCTGACATCACTGTTGTAGCTGCAGCACCAAGTGTACAAGGTGTTACAGGTGTTGCTGGAGCCCCTGCTGGAACATTAATTGAAGATGTCTATTTCCCTGTTGGTACAGAACTTGGTATTGGTGTTGCAAACACTATCACACTTTCAGGGCCTGTAACGGTTCCTGCTGGAACATCCTATACCATTGGCGGTGTAAATGCTACAGCTCCTGTTGGTGGTGTGCTACTTCCAACGGGCACAGTACTTGATAATTTAACACTTCCAGCAACTTCTGGCTTAATTTTACCAGCTGGCACTGTTTTTTCCAATACAACCGATAATGTTTTAGCGGGAACTAATACAAAAACAGCTGATGATAAAAATATGTTTCTCTCCATCTCTGCTTATACAGATGCAGCAAACGATATTGGTCAAAATATTAATTTTACCACAACGATAGCAGCGCTTCAAGGCTCACTTACATCAGGTACAGCTGTTAGAACAACACAAAATATTTATGCGGCAAGCCTTGCATCAAGTACAGATGTTTATGATTCACTTGGAACAAAACACACTGTTAGATTTGAATTTACCAAAACAGGTTACACAAATGATGGTGGAACAGAATGGTCTATTTTGATTTCTGTTCCAGAGCCAGGGGACATCAACCTTGGAAGCTATCCTGAAAATATTGTAACAGGAACAATTAGTTTTAACAGTGATGGCTCACTTGCAGGATATAATCCAACTAACTTGACATATACCGCTAACAATGGTTCAACTCCAAGTCAAAATATCGAATTAAAATTTGGCTCGCTCAATCAATTTGATGGGATGACAAGTTTTGATAAAACTTCAACGACGACTGGTGTTTCTCAAGATGGTTACCCAGGTGGAGATTTAGCAGGAATCAGAGTTGATGAAACAGGTACATTAATTGGAAGTTTCACCAATGGTCGAAGTTTTGGTCTAGCTCAAGTTGCAATGGCAAAATTTACCAATAATGAAGGACTTGAAAGTGATGGTGGAAATACTTTCATTCAAACATCTAACTCAGGTGATCCTATTATCGGACAAGCCGCAGTGGGTGGACGTGGATTTATTCAAGCAAGTTCACTAGAAATGAGTAACGTAGATCTTTCACGTTCCCTTACTGAACTTATTGTTATTCAAAGAGGGTACCAAGCAAACTCTAAAACGATAACAACATCAGATCAAATGTTACAAACTCTACTCCAGTTAAAACAATAACTTTTTAGCTTACATGTAATACAATTAATCTCAAAATTTACTTGGGATTAATTGTATGAACGTAACACTCCTTCAACACACTTCATTGGAAATCTGTGCACAAGCCATTCGTACCTGCTGGCAAAGTTTTGATAAAAGCGATTGTGGCGGTGAAAAAGACAAAGAACTTATTGACCGCGTTGGCAATAAATTTAAACACGCTTCAACACTAGAGCATTTAGTCTATACATTTTACATTCAAGGCATTTCACGAGCACTTCTACAAGAGCTTGCACGCCACCGTTTAGCCTCACTCTCTGTTAAATCAACCCGCTACACCCTAAAAGAATTAAAAAACGAAGAGAGCTTTATATGTAAGGATTTTGAGCGTGCTTCAAAATATTTGGTTTTAACCGGTGTTGAAATGGTCGATGAAATGAGCATTAAAGCACTTGAAAACCTTCGATTGGTTTTGGTTCAAGGCATCAGTAATGATAAAGCAAAATATTGTCTTCCTGAGAGCTATAAAACTGAACTAACATGGACTATTAATGCACGAAGTTTACAAAATTTTATTACCCTTAGAAGTGACAAATCTGCTCTTTGGGAAATTCAAAATTTAGCGCACGCTCTCTTTAATGCCTTACCCGAAGATCATAATTATCTTTTTAATATTAAAGAGTCTAACTAAACTTTTACCCTCTGTGAATGCGTGATGGCAACGGCAATGGCATCACTAATATCCAGAGGTTTTATCTCTTGTTTAATTCCTAAAATTTTTTTTACCATAAAAGAAACTTGCTCTTTCGTTGCTTTACCATTTCCGGTAACTGCTTTTTTGACTTGAAGAGCCGTATATTCACTAAAATTACCAATCATTTGCAAAATTTTTAAACTCAGAGCTCCCCTAAATTGTGCTAATTTGATAACTGTTTGAGGATTATACGCATAAAAAATATCTTCAATTGCTACTTCATCAATAACATGATTTTTAAAAATAACATCTAATCCTTCAACAAGCTCCATAATTTGATGTTGTAAAATTTTTTCTTTAATTTTAATAAGCCCTGCTTCCATTAAAATAAGGCTATTTTTCTCTTTTTTTAAAATGCTATAACCACAATTTCTTGTACCTGGATCTATTCCTAAAATAATCACGTCAATGTCCTTTATTCACGGGTTTTTCACAGGGTGAATAACTTTTTTTCACATTATACCTATCCTTCTTTAACATTCAACTAATAATTTTTTAGATAAAATAAAAACCATTTATTCACTGAGTTATTCACAGGGTGAAGAATTTTTTAAGGAGATTTTTTGTTAGCAGATACGATTTTAAATCTTTTAAAAGAAGAAATTCCTTCTTTAGAATATGATCGCTATATCAAACAACTCAAATTTCATGAAAAAGCATCCAATTCAGGACAAATGGTATTTGTTGCCCCTAATATTTTGATTGCTAATTGGGTTAAAACAAAATACTGTGACAAAATTGCTCATCTATTTGAACTCAAAACAGGCAATAAACCAGAAATTAAAATTATTTTAAAAGAGCATATCAAAACGACTAAAAGTAAACCTATTAACACTGATATTGTTGAAATTGCAAAAAATACTAAAAGCACTATTTTAAACCCATCTTATACATTTTCAAGTTTTGTTGTGGGAAGTTCCAATCAATATGCTTATACTGCAGCAAAATCTGTTGCTGAAAAGCCAGGCATTATGTACAACCCAGTTTTTATTTATGGGCCAACGGGACTAGGTAAAACACATCTTATTCACGCCATTGGTAATTATGCTCAAAGCAAAGGTAAAAGTGTTATTTATGCAACCATTGAACAATTTATGAACGATTTTACGTATAACCTTAGAAATCAATCAATGGACCGATTTCGTGAAAAATATCGTAATTGTGATGTTTTACTTATTGATGATACTCAATTTTTATCCAATAAAATTCAAACACAAGAAGAGTTTTTTCACACTTTTAATGAGTTGCACTCTGCCGGAAAACAAATCGTTTTAACTTCAGATAAACCACCTAAGATGATTAATGGTTTAGAAGATAGATTAAAAAGCCGTTTTGAATGGGGTTTAATTGCTGATATTGGTTTACCTGAATTGGAAACTAAAATTGCCATTATTAATAAAAAATGTGAACTTGATGGTATTACTTTAAGTCATGACATTGTTAATTACATTGCCGCTAATATGGGTGATAATATTCGTGAAATTGAAAGCGCTATTATTAATCTTAATGCTTATGCCTCTTTAATGAGACAAGATATAACCCTTGATTTTGCAAAAAATGTAATGCGTGAACAAATTAAAGAAAGACGTGAAAATATTAGTTTAGAAGATATTATTGCAATCATTGCAAAAGATCTTAATATTAAACCGAGTGAAATTAAATCAACGAAGCGCAGTAAAAATATCGTAGAAGCAAGACGCATTGGTATCTATTTAGCACGTACCTTAACACCTAATTCTATGCCAGCATTAGCAACCTATTTTGGTATGAAAGACCATACAGCCGTTTCTCATAATATCAAAAAAATAAATGAATTAATTATGACCAATGAATCGTTTAAATTAAGAGTAGAAGAGTTAAAAAATAAAATTTTGACTAAAGAGTCTTAAAAAGTTTATGGAGATTAAGTGATGAAATGTGACCAAACACAAAAAGTTTTTCACATACTATTTGCCCTAATTTGAGGTATAATTTTTATGTTTTCACATATTCATCCCATTCTACTACTTCGACTGTTTTTAATATTAAATAATAAAAGGAGATAACGTGAAGGTTTCAATTAAAAAAAGTGTTTTAGAAACTATATTGTTAAACACTCAAGCCTACTTAGAAAAAAAAGATTTAAGTCAAATTACATCTCATGTTCTCATTGAAACCAAAGATAATCATCTCGTCATTCAAGCAACAGATTATGAAATTGGTTTAACATATACTCTTAATGATGTAAAAATTACTTCTGAAGGTAATGCAACTGCTAATGGAAAACGACTCATTGATATTATTAAAACCCTTAAAGATGATGATATTGTTTTTGAAACCATTAATGATTATTTATATATCAAACAAAACAGTTCAAAATTTAAACTCCCTATGTTTAATCCTAATGATTTTCCAGCATTTCCTCAAATTGAAAATAAACCAAAATTTGACATTGATAGTAAAACATTGGTTCAATCGATTAAAAAAATTGCGCCTGCTATTGATACTAACAATCCAAAGTTTGAACTTAACGGGTCACTCATTGATATTAAAGAAGGTCTTATTAATTTAGTAGCAACAGATACTAAACGTCTTGCTATTGTTAAACTTGAAAAAGAGACAAGTGAAAATTTTTCACTTATTATTCCTAAAAAGGCTATCACTGAAATTCAAAAACTTTTTTTTGATGATATTGAAATGTTTTATGATGAAAATACCCTTATTGCAACAGCTTCTAATTTTCAATTTTTTACCAAACTTATCAATGGAAAATTTCCAGATTACGAACGTATCATTCCAAAAAATAAAAACTTTAGAATTTTACTCAGTCGTGATATGATGATTGAATCCATTAAACAAATTTCAATTATTTCTAATGAAATTAAAATCACCTTTAAAGCAGAAAAAATTGTTTTTGAAAGTTTAAACGATGATAATATTGAAGCTAAAACAGAAGTTGATTTTAAAACAGGTTTAGATAATGATATTTTTTTAGCAGTTAATAGTCGTTATATGTTGGATTTCCTATCCCATTGTGAACAAGGTAATTTTACCTTAGGATTTAATGATAGTGGTTTACCTTTTACTTTAGAAAGTGATGCGTTTATGACTATTGTAATGCCTATAATGATTTAAAAAACAAGTAATTATGAAAGTGGAGAATATATGAATACATATGGTGCAGATAATATTAAAGTTTTAAAAGGTCTTGAAGCGGTTAGAAAACGACCTGGCATGTACATTGGTGATACAAATATCAATGGTTTACACCATCTTATTTATGAAGTAGTTGATAACTCAATTGATGAAGCAATGGCGGGTCATTGTGATTTGATTAAAATAGAATTAACACGTGAAGGTTCATGTATTGTTGTTGATAATGGACGTGGTATTCCAGTAGGTTGGCATGAAGGTGAAAATATGTCAGCAGCTACTGTTGTATTAACCGTATTACACGCTGGTGGAAAATTTGATAAAGATACCTATAAAGTCAGTGGTGGTTTACATGGTGTTGGTGTGTCTGTTGTTAATGCACTTTCATCAAAATTGGTTGCAACCATTAAACGTGAAGGTAACGAACATCGTCAAGAATTTTCTAAAGGTATTCCTCAAACACCTCTTGAAGTGGTTAAAACAACCAATCGTACAGGAACAACCATTGAATTTTGGCCAGACCCAAGTATTTTTGAAACAACTGAATTTGAATTTGAAATTTTAGCCACACGTTTTCGTGAACTTGCCTATTTAAATCCAAAAATAAAAATAGAACTTAAAGACCAACGTGATGGAAGAACAGAAGTTTATCACTTTGAAGGTGGTATTAAACAATTTGTTTTAGATCTTAATAAAAAAGAAAAAGTTGCTGATGCTGTTCATTATACAGCCAGTGTTGAAGATGTTGAAGTCGATGTCGCTATGATGTATAACTCAACCTACAGTGAAATTCTTTACTCATTTGTTAATAATATTAAAACCATTGACGGTGGAACCCATGAAAGTGGTTTTAGGGCAGGTCTTACACGTGCTATTACAGGTTACATTAGTTTAAATGCAGGCGTTCGTGAAAAAGACGTTAAAATTACGGGTGATGATGTCCGTGAGGGTTTGATTGCTATTGTCAGCGTAAAAGTACCAGAACCTCAATTTGAAGGTCAAACCAAAGGAAAATTGGGAAGCTCTTACGTTAAACCTATTGTTCAAAAATTAGTGTATGAACAACTGGTTAAATACTTTGAAGAAAACCCTATTGAAGCTAAAGCTATTATGAATAAAGCACTTGCAGCTGCACGTGGACGTGAAGCGGCTAAAAATGCACGTGATTTGACCAGACGTAAAGATTCTATGAGTATTGGAACATTGCCTGGAAAATTGGCAGATTGTCAAAGTAAAGATGCTTCAATTTCTGAACTTTATTTAGTTGAGGGCGATAGTGCGGGTGGTTCTGCAAAGCAAGGAAGGGATCGTGTTTTTCAAGCCATTTTACCGCTTAAAGGTAAAATTCTTAATGTTGAAAAAAGTCGTTTAGATAAAATTTTGAAATCTG
Source organism: Sulfurospirillaceae bacterium (assembly GCA_028684065.1). GTDB lineage: Bacteria > Campylobacterota > Campylobacteria > Campylobacterales > Sulfurospirillaceae > Sulfurospirillum. The sequence goes on along the minus strand of JAQUGO010000002.1, from coordinate 383,963 downwards.
AAGAGATTAAAAATATGATTACAGCCCTTGGATGTGGTATTGGTGATGAGTTTAACGAAGAAAAATTACGTTATCACAAACTCATTATTATGACCGATGCCGATGTCGATGGTAGTCATATTCAAACCCTTCTTTTAACATTCCTTTTCCGCTTTTTACGCCCTGTTGTGGATAATGGCTATGTTTATTTGGCACAACCACCACTCTATCGTTATAAAAAAGGTAAAAAAGAGATTTATGTTAAAGATGATGCTGAAATGAATGAATTTTTAATTGAATCAGGTATGGATGCTATTGATATTGAGGGTGTGGGCACAAAAGATTTGATTGACTATTTTAAAATTATTTCAGCCTATCGTAATATTCTTAAAGAACTTGAAAAACGCTTTTCAATGATAGAAGTTATTCGTTATTTGATTGAAAATCCAGATTTGATTACATTACCAACAGACAAACTCTTTGATGAAATTAATCGCTTTATTGTTAATATTGGCTATAACATGCTTAACTATTATATCAATGAAGAAAGCCTCCACTTGTTTATTCAAACGAAAGATGGTTTAGAAGAGCTTTTATTAGATGATAGTTTTTATACTAATCCACTTTATGAAGAGGCACGTTATATTTATACTAAAATTGTTGAACGTGATTTTGATGTTTTTGATGGTCGTGATCCTATTGAAGTATTGGATGAAATTGAAAAAAATGCCAAAAAAGGTGCTTATATCCAACGGTACAAAGGTTTAGGTGAAATGAATCCTGAACAATTGTGGGAAACGACTATGAACCCTGAAAATAGACGATTATTGCAAGTAACAGTTAATGATGCAGAAGCCGCAAGTGATACCTTTACACTCTTTATGGGTGATGAAGTAGAACCTCGTCGTCAGTATATTCAAGACCATGCAAAAGACGTTAAACATTTGGATGTTTAATGCTCTACTCAGAAGTAAAAGAGAGAGAAAATCGATTTATTACAGCGCTTAAAATCGTTTTTCCTTTTTTACTTCTCATTTTAATTTTAATTTTTTCATTTAAACTTTTTCAATCAAGTGTCAATAATTATGTTTTATTGACACTTTTAATTCCTATTTACGTTTATTATATTTTTTATCTCATTTACAATGGTTTTAGAACCTCACTTATTGATAGTACAACAAAAGCATTTACCCGAAAAGAAATTCTCCGCCAATTTGAAAAATTAAATAACAAAAAAAATTATGTGGTTGTTTTATTACATCTTGATAATATTGGTGATATTAATGAACGTTATGGAGTATTTAATGCAGATAAAATTTTAAGACAACTGATTGAACGAGTCAATTTATTTTTAAACGAATGTCATTGTAAAAATGTACCTATAGGAAGATGTGGTGGTGGAAATTTTTTAGTTATTTTAAAATATTCAAAGAAAGAGTTAAAACACCAATTAACCAGATTTTCAAAAGAACTTAAAAATAAAGGTATTGATAATATAGAAATAAAACTTGATTTTTCAATACTTGAAGCAGATTATGATGATAACAGTAAAAATATTATTGAGCAACTTTTTATTTTATTGGAAGAAAATAAAAAAAATGATTTTTTATTACCCAATATCAAACCAGATGCTTTTGAAACCATTGTTCATCAAGCACTCAAAGCAAATGAAATTGTTTTAAAATATCAACCTTCAATATCACTTTTAACTAAAAAAATAGCAATTTTAGAAGTATTACCAAAAATATATACCAAAGAAAATGGATTATTGTCACGTGCACAAATAGAGCGTATCGTTAATTATAGTGGCTATGAAAAAGATTTTGATGAAAAGATTTTTTCTATTTTATTGGATGAAATAACACCTCTATTAGATAAAAATATCTATTTTAGTATAGATATATCGCCTGTTACATTGCGAAATAACAATTTCAAACTTTATCTTTTAAAATTATTTAGAACTAGAAAAATAGATCCAAAATTTTTTATTTTGGAACTTTGTGAAAAAAACTGTTACGAAGATATGAATCGTTTTAATGAAATTATTATCAGTTATAAAGAAAGTGGATTTAAAATAGCATTAACCAATTTTGGAGGTAATAATTGTGGTTTTGAATATATTAAACATTTACCAATTGATATTGTTAAATTTGATATTGAATTTACTAAAAAAATAGAAGAATTAAAGTACGAACGTATTTTAGACAAATACCTTATATTTATTAAAAATTTAGACATTCAAAGTATGATAAAATTTGTTGATAAAGAGTCTTTATTTCGTAAAATTGAGGTATTAAAGCCTGATTATATTCAAGGTTTTTATATTGGAAAGCCTAAAAGTTTAGAACAAATTAGAGGAGAATTAGAATGAAATATGGTGAAAAAGTAATTAAAGAATTTGATATTGATAAAGATTTAGAAATTTGGCCTAATAAAAATAAAAAAAATTACACGATTAAAATGACATTACCAGAGTTTTGTTGTTTGTGTCCACGAAGTGGTTATCCTGATTTTGCAACAATTTATATTGATTATATTCCTAATGAATTTGTAGTAGAACTCAAAGCTATCAAGCTTTACATCAACAGTTTCATGAACCGTAATGTCAGTCATGAAGATAGTGCCAATGAAATTTATGACATGTTAGTTGCTAAAATAAATCCAAAGTGGCTCAAAGTCGTAGCAGATTTTAATCCAAGAGGCAATGTACATACGGTGATTGAAATCGATTCTAACGTGGTTAACAAAGAATGTTAAGTCCTAAACTTATAGAGCAGTTTTTTGGCGCAGCTTCTATTCAGCGGTGGAATGATTATCCTCGCATGGTGGAACTCGTAGAACTTGATAAACAAGCGCATAAGTTTATCATTGCCTATTTTTTAGCACAAATGGAAGAAAAAGATAGTGTCACTATGGTTCACATGATTGAAGCAGGTATCTTTGAGTTTTTACGTCGTGTTGTAGTGACGGACATTCGCCCTGATGTGTTTAGAAGGGCGTTGCAAAAAAAGGAAAAAGAGATTAATATCTGGGTACTTGAGCAGCTTTACGATTCACTAAGCGATATTGAAGAAGGTGCTTTTTACAAACGCTTCGAAACCTATCTTAACAATCCTACCATGTATAAAAAAGAGCGTTTTATCCTCAAAGCCGCTTCGTATATGGCCACAAAATGGGAATTTTCTATCGTTTATCAAACCAGTCAGTTTTTAAATCATATCGATAGGGTTAAAGAAGCAGTGGATGAAGAAATCGAAGATTATTACGAACTCATTGGTGTGCGTAAGATGGCAATGAATAAAAAAATCTCCAAAATTATTGATTTAAGCGGGCGACTTCGTTTTCAAAAACGCTGGGCACAAACACCTCGTATCCCTGAAACTTCCGTACTTGGGCATATGCTGATTGTGGCCATTTTAGGTTATTTTTATTCACTTCGTATTAAAGCGTGTGGGAAACGAATGGAAAATAACTTCTTTTGTGCCCTTTTTCACGATTTTCCTGAAGCCTTAACCCGCGATATTATTTCACCGGTTAAATACTCCGTTAGCGGTTTAGATAATATCATCAGTGAATTTGAAATCAAAATGATTGAAGAAGAAATTTTACCTTTTTTACCAGAAACGATTGTTGAACCCTTTAAGTACCTTTTAGGCTTGTATGGCGATAACCAAAAAGATGAATTTCTCAATAAAATTAATGAAAATGGCATTGAAATAGTGGGAGATTTAAGTGCTTACAATGAAGATAAATACAACGCTATTGATGGGTTTGCCCTAAAAAATTGTGACAGAATTTCAGCATTTATTGAGGCAACATTGTCTATCTCTCATGGGGTAAAATCAAAAGAGCTTATACAAGGGCGTGAATATATTTTGCAAAATTTGAAAGAAAAAGGTCAAGTTGGAGCGGTTGATTTTTATCAATTAGCGCTTGATATTGAGGAATATTTGGGAGTTTAGAGGGCAATATAAAACCCTCTTCCAGATGACTGCGGCACACACCTAAAAAAAGTGCTCTGCTGTGTTCCCACCCTGAAGCGATATTCTTAGTAGACGTTGCACAGGTCTAGAAGAGAGCGAAGCGTATTGTACCGAAATTTTCTTAAAAAAAGGTAATTATGATAGATCCTAAAATTGAAGAGAGTTGGAAGAAAGTCCTATTTGATGAGTTTCAAAAGCCTTATTTTGAAACGCTAAAAGCATTTTTGGTGGAAGAAAAACGCACGCATACGATATATCCAAAGAGTGTTAATATCTTTAATGCTTTTGAATTTACTCCTTTTGAGCGGGTTAAAGTGGTTATTTTAGGGCAAGACCCTTATCACGGAGATAACCAAGCACACGGACTTTCATTCTCAGTGCAAGATGGTATCCCTCATCCGCCATCACTTCAAAATATTTTTAAAGAATTACGCGATGATATGGGCTGTGCAATCCCCAAAAGTGGCAATTTAAGCGCATGGGCCAAACAAGGTGTTTTTTTACTCAACACAGTTCTAAGCGTGCGCGCGAGTGAAGCCAATTCACATCGTGGACAGGGATGGGAAAATTTTACAGACGCTGTGATAAAAATATTAAGTGAACAAAGAGAACATCTTGTATTTATCCTTTGGGGCTCACCTGCTGGGGCAAAAGCTTCTTTGATTGATACTAGAAAACATCTTATCTTAAAAGCACCACACCCCTCACCTCTCTCATCGTATCGTGGTTTTTTTGGCTCCAAACCTTTTTCAAAGAGCAATGAATACCTTGCATGTAAAGGCCTTAAGCCCATAAATTGGTGTTTAGCCTAAGAATGCAAAAAGCTCTTTTGGCGTGGTATAAAGCACATGGACGCCATGATTTGCCGTGGCGCAATACTAAAGATGCTTACCATATTTACCTCAGCGAAATAATGCTGCAACAAACACAAGTTAAAACTGTTTTAGAGCGCTTCTATTTTCCTTTTTTAGAGCGTTTCCCCACTCTTCAAAGTATTGCTGAGGCAAAATTAGATGATGTGCTTAAAATGTGGGAAGGACTGGGTTATTACACAAGGGCTAAAAATCTTCATCACACAGCCCTAACATGTCAAGGTATTTTACCGTGTAGTCCTGAGGAACTTGGAGGACTTAAAGGCATTGGAAAAAGTACAGCACATGCTATTTGTGTATTTGCATATCATCAATCACTTCCTATTTTGGATGCCAATGTTAAGCGGGTTTTGTGTCGCTTCTTTGGCTTATCGACTAAGGATGAAAAGATACTTTGGAATAAGGCTTGGGAGCTTTTAGACAGCGTTCATCCTTATGAATACAATCAAGCGATGATGGATTTAGGTTCGATGATTTGTATTCCTAAAAAGCCTTTATGCTCACTTTGTCCTTTACATGTAAAGTGTAAAGGCACAAATAATCCAGAACGGTATCCTCTTGCTATTAAAAAAGCGAAGGTCCCAACAAAGAAACGTTTTGCTTTGATTTTAAAAAAAGAAGGAAAATTTGGACTTATTCAGAGGCAAGAGCGATTGCTTCATGGCTTATGGGGTTTTGTTCAAGTCGATGGATTGTCCACTGATGCTATATTATTGGGAAAAGTTTGCCATGCATATAGCCATTTTAAAGTCGAGCTTGATGTGATAAAAACAGCTTTGCATGTAAAGGTTGATGGATGGTTTTTACTAGAGGATTTAAATACCCTTGCACTTTCAAGTGTTGATAAAAAAATAGTAGCTCTTCTACAAAAAGAATCCAAAAAATAAAAAACAACCCAAAATAGTTACAATTTTACTCAAAAAAAATATTTTTTTTCTCAATTTATAAAAATCTTCTTAAAGTACTATGTCACAGTGGCTCGTGGCAACTCCATTCTAACCCAATTCTTAAAATTTCTTTATATTTATTCTTAATTTTATATTAATTTAATCTACTTATGATAAGGTGTAAAAGGTACAAAAAACCATAAAACTTAAAAAAAACTTAGGAGGTGCGATGCGAGAAGTTATTATTGAGGTTAAAAATATCTATAAAATTTTTGGAGATGCCCCTAAAAAAGCGTTAGCTCTTTTAAAAAAAGGTGTCACAAAAGATGAAATTTTCAGAAGAACATCACAAACGATAGGTATCTATGATGCAAGTTTTGAAATCTATAAAGGGGAAATATTTGTCATCATGGGTTTATCCGGTTCTGGTAAATCGACGATGGTAAGACTTATGAACCGTTTGATTGAGCCAACCAGTGGTCAAGTTTATTTAGATGGTGATGAAATAACAGCTATGAGTCAGTCTGAACTTCGAAAAAGCAGACGTGAAAAAATTAGTATGGTTTTTCAATCCTTTGCTTTGATGCCCCATATGAATGTCATAGACAATGTCGCTTTTGGCTTGGAATTAGGTGGTATGAAAAAAAATGAGCGTTATGAAAAAGCCTTAAATGCTTTAGAGCAAGTTGGCTTAAAAGATTATAGTTTTTCTTATCCTGATGAGCTCAGTGGCGGTATGCAACAACGTGTTGGATTAGCTCGTGCTCTTGCCAATGACCCCAGAGTTTTATTAATGGATGAGGCGTTTTCAGCACTTGACCCATTAATCAGGGCAGAGATGCAAGATGAGCTTTTAAAGCTCCAAGCAGAGCATGAGCGTACCATCGTTTTTATCTCGCATGACCTTGATGAGGCGATGAAATTGGGTGATCGTATCGCGATTATGCAAGGTGGTGTTGTCGTACAAATAGGCACACCCGATGAAATTCTTAAAAATCCTGTCAATGATTATGTACGTTCCTTTTTTAGGGGTGTTAATGTTGGTGGCATCATGACCGCTCGTGATATTGCTAGTTTGCAGCAAGTGACCATCATCCAAAAAGATGGCAATGGCACACTTGCTGCGCTTCAAACCTTGCATGAGCATGATAGAGAATTTGGTTATATCGTGGATAAAAAAAGAAAATATTTAGGGGTTGTTTCGGTGGATAGTTTAAAAGCTAAACCAAAGCGAGACAGCATAGATTTGGCGTTTATTAAAGAGGTTGAACCTGTTTTAGAGACAACGTATCTAAATGATTTGATGGGAGCAGTCGCAAAATCACCGTGTGCCGTTCCTGTCGTAAACGAACAAGGCAAGTATGTGGGTGCTATCTCTAAGGCGGCACTTCTTGAATCTTTAGATTATAACTGGGAGGAGGAAGAATAATGGCAACAGCTGCAAACCCTTGGGGTACACAAGCACCAGCGACGCCTCCTAATAATGATTGGCTCATCAATGATAGCAATTCAAAGGTTCTTCACCATTTTGATTGGCTCAACCCTTTTGATGGAACATTGGTTCCTTTTGATAAATGGGTTGAACATGCCCTCAACTGGACAGTAGAAAATTTTAGAGGTGTTTTTCAAGCCATTAGAGTACCTGTAGATGGAACACTCTCTTTGTTAGAAAACTTTTTTCAAGCCATTCCACCAACAGTTTTTATTGTTTTAATGGCGCTTTTGGCATGGCAAATTGCAGGAAAAAAATTGGCTTTTGGGACATTTGTCTCTTTAGTCATTATTGGTCTTATTGGTGCATGGAGCGAAATGATGGTCACACTTTCATTGGTGTTTACCTCCGTCATCTTTTGTATGATTATAGGCTTACCTTTGGGTATTTGGATAGCCAGAAGTGATAGAGCTTCTTCCATCATACGCCCTATTTTAGATGCGATGCAAACCACACCAGCTTTTGTCTATTTGGTGCCTGTGGTGATGCTTTTTGGTATCGGAAATGTTCCTGGTGTTGTTGTGACCATTATCTTTGCACTGCCACCATTGATTCGTTTGACCAATTTAGGCATCAGGCAAGTTCCTGAGGATTTGATAGAGGTGTCACAAAGTTTTGGTGCAAGTCCATGGCAGATGCTCTTTCGTGTACAGTTACCTGTGGCGATGCCGACTATCATGGCAGGCATCAATCAAACCTTGATGCTTTCACTCTCGATGGTTGTGTTTGCGTCAATGATAGCCGTTGGAGGTTTAGGGCAGATGGTACTTCGTGGCATAGGAAGACTTGATATGGGATTAGCCGCAGTTGGTGGCCTTGGTATCGTACTGTTAGCAGTGGTGCTGGATAGAATGACACAAGCTTTAGGTTTGCGTGAGAAAGTGATGCATAGACAACGCATAAAGTGGTATAAAAAAGGGCCTATTGGACTACTTTATACCATTACATGTCAAAAGGAGAAAAAATGACTGACGTAATAAAAAAAGGAGTTATGGGTGCGGCGTGTTTGATGCTACTGTCAACATTTGTCGTTGCAAAAGAGTTGCCAGGTAAAGGTATCAAAGTGCATGCGATGCACAGTAATATTGCTGAGGAAAAGTTTCAAACAGAAATCATCAACGATGCGCTTAAAACTTTAGGATATGATGTTTTACCAATTGATGAAGTAGCGTATGCGGTTATTTATCAAACGATAGCGCAACATAAAGCATCAAAAGATATTTATTATACGGCCGTTAATTGGACACCACTTCATGAAAGCATGTATGAAAAAGTAGGTGGCGATAAGATAATGTACCGTAAAGGTGAGTATGTTTCAGGTTGTGCTCAAGGCTATTTGATTGATAAAAAGACAGCCGAGAAATACCATATCAAATATATCAATGATTTGAAAGACCCAAAGATTGCTGCTTTGTTTGATACTAATGGAGATGGCAAAGCGGATTTGGCTGGATGTAATCCTGGTTGGGGATGTGAAAAAGTCATTGAGTATCAGTTGGATGCTTTTGGATTAAGAGATACAATTAAACACAATCAGGGTGAGTATTCTGCCATTATTGCAGGAACGATTGAACGTTACAAAGAGGGTAAGCCAATTTTGTATTACACATGGACTCCGTATTGGGTCAGTGGTGTATTGGTTCCGGGAAAAGATACCACATGGCTTCAAGTAACGAAAACAGCCCATCCTATTACCAAAGATACCGCATTGCCAAATGGCGATAATTATGGATTTAATGTTAACGCTATGAAAATTGTAGCGAATGGGGATATTGCAGGTAACAATCCTGTTGCCGCTAAATTATTTGAGATAGCAAAACTCAATATTAATGACATCAGTGCTGAAAATATGCTCATAAGTAAGGGTGAAAAAAGTGAAAAAGATATCCAAAGACATGCTAAGTCTTGGATAAAAGCCAATCAAAAAATCTTTGATGGTTGGATCGCTGAAGCTAAAGCCGCTTTAAAATAAACTTTTAAACGATAAGAGCAAAAGTCTCTTATCGTTTTTTTCTAGTCAATTTTTCACATTTCGTTGTGTGAAAGTGAACTCTCTCCAATTCTTACAATCTTCATAGTGTTGGTTCCCCCAGCCATACTCATACGCTCACCAACAGTCATTACAATCAAATCTCCTTCTTTCACCAATCCTTCTTTGAGAAGTAATTGTTCAGCATCATGCAATAAGGTATCTTTGTTGCTGTATATTTGTTCCATCAATAAAGGAAATACAGCACGATATAAGCACATTTTAGTTTGAGTATTAAGTATCGGGGTTAACGCATAAATGGGTACGCCACAATTAAGGCGACTCATCCATAGAGCAGTGGAACCAGTCTCGGTAAGGGTTACAATGGCTTTAACGCCTAAATGGTGTGCTGTCCAGATAGAGGCCATTGCAATGGATTGGTCAATGTGTTTAAAAATACGGTTTAGAAATTCGTTGTCTAACTTTATTTCTGAAGATTTTTCTGCTTCATGGCAGATTCTTGCCATTGATTCAATGGTTTCAACAGGGTATTTGCCTGTTGCTGTTTCGGCTGAAAGCATCACAGCATCGGTACCATCAAGTACAGCATTGGCAACATCAGATACTTCTGCACGAGTCGGTACAGGAGAGTTTATCATAGATTCCATCATTTGTGTGGCGGTGATGGTTAGTTTATTTTTATCACGTGCCATGCGTATCATTCGCTTTTGAAGTGCTGGAACAGTTGCATCGCCTACCTCAACAGCAAGGTCACCGCGTGCAACCATAATACCATCGGAGGCATTGATGATTTCTTCTAACATTTCCACTGCTTCCACACGTTCAATTTTTGCAATTGTTTGCGCATGTCCACCTGCGGCTGCAATGAGTTGTTTTGCCATATACATATCGACAGCATTTTTTGGAAAAGATACAGCGATATAATCTACATACATACTTGCTGCTGTTCGTATATCTTCCATATCTTTTCCCGTTAGTGCGGGGGCAGAAAGCCCTCCCCCTTGACGATTGATGCCTTTATTATTAGAAAGTTCTCCACCATGTCTGACTACAGTGAAAATCTCTCCTCCAAGAACGCGTGAGACATCAAGAACAATGCGACCATCATCTAGCAATAATACATTGCCTGCCGAAACATCTTTCGGCAGGTCTTTATAATCTAATCCAACACGTTGCGTATCACCCATGTTACAGTTTGCATCTAAAATGAAAAGAGCACCTTTTTGCAACATGATTTTACCTTCCATAAATTTTCCTACACGTATTTTTGGACCTTGAAGATCTGCTAAAATGCCAATTGGTCGGCCTACGTTTTTTGCAGCCTCGCGTACTAAATTAGCTCTTGCAATATGATCTTCTGGGTTTCCATGTGAAAAATTGAGGCGTACGATATCGACACCGGAGCGAATCATTTCTTCAATGACTTTTTGCTCAGAAGAAGCGGGTCCTAAGGTAGCTACAATTTTGGTGTGACGCAACATATGGGTTCCTTTAAACTATAACGCAATTAAATACAATTTTATAATAATATTCCAGCCAAAATAGAAACAACAGCAATGGTCGCTAGACCTTGTATCAATGTAGCCATTGTATAGGCTTTATAGGCGGTTGGAACATCCATTTGACTGAATCTTGAAACGACCCAAAAGAAACTATCATTGGCATGGCTAACCGTCATTGCACCTGCGCCTATGGCCATAACAGTCAAGACTTTACCAATTTCACTGTCTAGTCCAAGACTGCCTAAAAGAGGAAGCATAATGGTAGAGGTTACAACAAGTGCTGTCGTTGAAGAGCCTTGTGCAGATTTTAATGCTGCTGCAATAATAAAAGGTACCAAAATACCAAGGCTCAGTGTTTGCAGAGATGTTCCTAAATAATCACCTATTCCACTCGCTTTGAGCACGGCACCCAAAGCACCACCAGCACCAGTGATAATTAAAATTTCACCTGCATTTTTAACACCTTCACCTACCCAGCCAGAAAGAGTTTCTTCGTTGAATTTTGGTAAAAGTAATGTTGCAAAAAGTACACCTACAAATAAAGCATTAGCAGGGTGCCCCAAAAATACAAAGACTTTATATATGAATGTGCTACTAGCGCCTTTAAATGCAAGACTTGCAATACTTGCTAAAGCCATTAATAAAACGGGAATAAATATAGGTGCAAAAGATTTAAATGCACTTGGAAGTTCACCATATTTTTCTTTAACTTCATAGTCTTTTTCGAGATCAAGATCTAAATCTTCACCACTTTTATATATTTTACCTGATTTCATTGCCCAAAAATAACCAGCAAGCATCGTAACAATAGCAATACCTAAACCAAATAGAATTACTAAGCCAAGATTGCCAACTTGTAAATTGCCTGCTGCGGCAATAGGGCCAGGTGTTGGTGGTACTAAGGTGTGGGTTGCATAAAGTCCTGTTGCAAGGGCAACGCTCATAGCAACGCCAGAAACTTTAAGTTGTTTAACCATAGAGCGTTTAAGGGCATTTAAAATGACAAAACCGCTGTCACAAAAAACAGGAATGGATACAATATAACCGATAATAGACATAGCAAGTACAGGTCGTTTTTTACCGACTATTTTTAAAACAACACTGGCCATTTTAACAGCTGCACCACTTTTTTCTAAGATAACACCGATGATAGTTCCCAGAACAATAACAATTCCAATATATGCTAAGATACCACCAAAACCAGAAGTGATTGTTTTAGCAATGTCCGCGTATTTCATACCGACACTGAAGGCTATACCATAAGCGGCAATGAGTAAAGCAATGAATGGATGTAGCTTCCATTTACTTGTAGAAATCACAATAAACCCAATAGCAACCAATAAAATCAAAACTAACATGTGAACTCCTGTTTATAATTTTAACGTGAAAATGCACGATTGATGACAACTAACAATAGAAGTTTATAGTGTAAAATCTACCTCCTTATAAGTATTTATTTTGTTAAAAATATATTATACAACTTTTATTTTTCTTTAAATAGTAAGATTTTATTTTTAAATTTTGTATTTTAATAGGCAGACGTAGATCATAATAGTGCTATAAGTTTTAACGACTTGCTAAGGTTTTAGCTAGAGCTCTTTGAATACGTTCATATTGTTTGTCTATAGGATGTCCATTAGCTTCAATAGCTTCCAAAAGAGCTTTACCTTCATCGTATTTTTTTTCCCAAATATCGATATCTTTTTGTTTATTAGCAATTCTAAGAACCATTTCTTCTAGCGATTTTTTAAGTTTATTTTTTTCAATAAGATAAGAATCTTCTTTTTTAAAAAGTTTTGCAATAAGTACATTACGTGGGAAGATTTTATCTTCACCGTTTTCAGAAAATGTAACTTCATCTGTAGTAACTTCTTGGAGCTTTTGCAGTGTTTTATGAATACTTTTTATTTTCGTCTCAATATCAAGGAACTCTTGTTGTTCAATATTGATGTGTTTGTTGAGCTCTTTTTGAGCTATTTTATGAGATTCTAGTTTCTTTTTTATTGTAATCAAGGCATTTTTTTTATCGTAAAATGCTTGTTTGGCTCGTTTATGTTGTAGTAAGGTGGAACGAATAGTGGTCATATTCCAAGCATAGTTACTTTCATCTAAAATTGGATTTGCTTTGTATCGATTGCCTTGAGTATCAATCGTTTCATTAAGGCTAAAGTGACTTAAAAATTCTATAGCTTTTTTATCTGCATTTGAAAAAGAAAATAAAATATCTTCAGCAATAAACAGCATTAATTCATCAAACATTTCTCTTAAAAGATAGTAACTGAGGCCTCTAATATGACGCAAATTATCTAAACTCGTATGGGCAATAACGATGATTTCAACTAAGTTTACAAGCGTTACTATAAATGTTTTTTTAAACTCTAAAGGGGTTAGTTTTCGAAATGTCAAAACGTCTTCAACAACGAAAGGAAGTAATTCTATAATATCTTCTTTGTGTGTATTTTGACTAAAAAATTCACCTTTATAGTGTTCTAAAAGCTCTGGACTTAAGCCACAAGCTCTCCTATCAGCTTGATTCTCTTGATTTTCTAGTTGAAAGAAAAGCTTTGCATAAATCATTTCTTCAGCAAAAATAAGAAGGTCATTAGCAGTAAGATTAAGTTTGATTGAGAGTTTTTCTCGTAAAACATCTTTATAGGAATTATATTTTTTAGGTAGCTTGCAATGGTGTAAAAGAGTAATGACCTCACTTAAAGCATCTTCTTCAAAGCAATATAGTGCTTCGTGTACTTTATATAGGTTGAAGTTATACGATTGGATAAAGGAATCTACCTTCTTTTCAATATCAGTAAATTTTAAAGCACCTTGACTTTCGTCATTTCGAGAGGTATCCATTTTAGTCCTGCAAAGTTTGTAAGACTATTTTATCTAAAAAAAAGTAAAAGAAAATTATTTTACTTTTTGGACACCGATTGCAGAGTAATCCATATTGTATCACTCTGCAAAATAAAGTCTATAAATATTCCATATACAATACAATAACTAAAGTACCTAGAGCAATCCAACTAGCCCCTCTTAACCATCTGTTCCCTGCGAATGATGTAGCGAGTGCACCACCTGCGATATAAGCAATATATCCACTCATGAAAAATCCTTTATAATTAATATAAGTAAAATTACATTAACTAAACTTAATTAACAATTAAAAATCGTAAAATATATTTTACTAATATAAAAATAGGTTAAATTTACACATAAATTAACAAAAATAGTAAAAATATATTTAACAATTATTGCTATATTGACACATTAGGAACAGATATTAGTATAATCAAATAACGGTTTAAGCCATTTTTGACTACAATCACTATCTACAAAATTTGGGCAGATGGGAGAGTGGTTTAATCCAGTCGCCTGGAACGCGGCCGTGGGGCAACTCACCGGGGGTTCGAATCCCCCTCTGCCCGCCATCTTAACCCTCTATTTTAGGCACTTTCGAAGCTATAAAAAACTCCCAGTGACACTATGGTGACTTAAGCATTTACCGCATAAATATCTATTGTTTTATTAAACGGTTTTCTTTCCGCTGATATGTTTCTCGTATAACGTTCAAACAACATTTGCGGTGTTGTATGTCCTAAAACAGATGCAATCTCATTAACACTATACTTTCCACTCATTAGAAGATTTGTTGCGCATGTATGGCGCATCTCATACATTCTTCTATGAGCAAGATTACACGCTTTTAAAATATCCGTCCATTGCCTAGCACCTATTGTCTTGTAATCATAAAAAACTCTTCCGTATTGATTGACAAACACATACTCTTTGTCACCACTAAGTTTTTTTTGACTTTCAATAAAAGGTACTAACGTATCAATGATAGGAATGTATCTAATACTACTTTGTGTTTTGGTACTGCCTTCAACACCTTTCGTTTTAGAGGCGCAAACGTAAATCTCTCTCGTGTCAAGATTGACATTTTTCCATTTTAACGCAACGATTTCACCGACTCTCATACCCGTCATAAATCCAAGAGCAAGATAGTTCTTAAACCATCCTTGCGCTGTCTCTAAAATGAGTTTGACCTCATAAGGCATAAAAGGAACAACGGTTGGCTTTTTCACTTTTAAAGAGTCCAACGCATCAAAAGGATTTCTTCCTACTTCTTCATCGTGAAGTGCTTTTTGAAAAATACCTCTAAAGACAATTTGATACTCTTTAACAGTTTTAGCACTAAAGCGCTGTAAAAGCTCGCTTCTCCATCTATCAATATGAGAAACTTTTATCTCACGAATGGGGGTATCTCCAAAAGTAGATAAAATCACTCTTTCTAAAATGGAAGCATAACGACTATAAGTGCTTTGTGCCGTTGTCTGTTTTTTCGATTTGATGAACAACTCAGCATAATAGCGCACCGTTTTAATGCGCTCTTTTTGAAGTGATAACGTTCCCGTCATTACGCCCATTTTAAGCTGAGGAATCAGCTCTTTTTCGACCTTTTTGACATTGGACGCTGTCCACTCCAGACCCGTGGATTTTCTGATTCTCGCACCATTGGCGAACAAATCTATCCACACCCGATTGTTTTTTTTGAATACTGACATTGTTTGACTCCTTAGTCGTTTCCCAAAGCCAAGTATCCAGTTTCTCTTTTGCAAATAGTATTTTACCTGCTTTATCTGAATAATGTACTCCAAGAATAAAAGTTTGGTCGGCAATTTTATGCCGAATAGTATGCGGAGAGAGGCGCAAATAACCTGCAACCTCTTCAACGGTCATCAATGGTTTGGCATAACCAATAATGAGGGCTTTTAACTCTTCTATGTCCTCTTTGGTGATGAGCTCTATACTTGCCATAGTTCAAGCTCCTTTTGCTCATACTTACGATTTTTTATTTCGGCTTCAATAAGTTTGAGGTTTTTCATAATAAGGGAGATATCCGTATCTTTTTCGCTGAGTTCACTATGTAAAGCTCTAATAAGAGAGCTTTCACATTCTTGAAGCGTTGCAGTACTTAAGAGCGTTAGCTTTGGTGGAATAGTTTTAACGGGTGTATTGTTCCTTGTTAAAAGATAGTTTGTATCGTCTACAATAAGAGGAAGAGGTTTAAACGGTGCGAGCAGTTTTTGAGTTCTTTTGGTAAGCCATAGACTACTCTCACGTAAAATATCTTTTATTTCATGATGAGAAATCATAATATGGTTTTCAACACCTTTATTAAGCAGT
Source organism: Sulfurospirillaceae bacterium (assembly GCA_028684065.1). Lineage (GTDB taxonomy): Bacteria > Campylobacterota > Campylobacteria > Campylobacterales > Sulfurospirillaceae > Sulfurospirillum. Next base: position 368,071 of record JAQUGO010000002.1, on the reverse strand, counting down.
ATCTCAAACTCTTTGAGAAAAGCTTGCGAATCGTATTCCTTTTTAGGTGGTATAATCCTCTCTAGCGTTTCATACGATTGAGGTATCGCTTTAAACGTGTAAGCGTTATCTATATACTCCCATAAAGCATCTGTTTTCCCTCGATAAAGTCTTCCTGCATCATAATCACTTTGTGAAAGCGTGGATATATCTACAAGACGTATCATCTTCATAAAACGATGAAAAAGCATCTCAGCATTACTTAGGGCATCTTCAACACTTTCAATCTTAAAACCTTTGAGAAAGTCTCTATGGCATTCAAACTCAAAGTTCCATATAGGCTCACTTAGATTAAGACCATTTTGTACAAAGTAAAACTCCATTAAAGGGCGTTTTTCTAAGTTTTTAAGTTCTTCTTTTTTATCGTAAAGACGTAATAAAAAAGGAGCTTTGCCAATTTTAAGTGATTGATAACCACGCCTTCCACCATCATCCCTGCGGTTGTACCGTTTACGACTGACAATATATTCTTTATTGATAACCTGACTAAGGTCATATTGGCAAAAAATATTATAATCAATCCGCGTGATTTGTGGCACATTAGAAGAAATTGAAGCTAAAAGGGAGTCATTAATATAGTTAAAAAGCTTAACAATACCAAGAAGATAGATTCCACTAGACTCTAATTGAATAAATATATCGTGTACATTTGCAATGTTTTTTGAATCTTTAAAACCAACACGAAGCCATCTTGATGTATCAACAAAGAAGTAAAAACCCTTACTTCTTCCATTGTAGTAAAACTCTTTTTCGCCAATGCTTATGATAAAAGTATCTTTAGGAATATATCCGCCTAACTCTTCTTGTTTGGCTAATATTTGAGCTTCTAAATCAGCAAAGAAAAAAAGATAATCCTCATTTGATGGTAAGTAGTAATACAGAGTATCTACGCCACTTACCGTTTTAAAATCATAACTCTTTGAAAGAGCAACATTAGCTGACACCATAGTCTTATTTTTTTTAGACATTTTAACCTCATTAATGAGGTTCCACATAATCTGCATTTTATACTATTTGTCGTTTCTAAGGGGGTAATACAATATACCCCCTTCATCATCCACCTAGTGCCTCGATTAACCATTTAACAGAGCTAATACTTTTAGCTCGTTGTGCCCCTACAGACAAGCTGTAGTGGTTTAGATCAAGGCTTCGCCTTCTTACTGCTTACGCAGGACAAAGTCCTTGCCACGCAGATTGAAGGCTTGATGATATACTGTGGCAATAGTATCTAATGGTTTTTAATTTATTTTAATGCTGGTTTTATGAATGTTGTAGCTTTTAGTGGCTTTTTTGTCTTTTAGCGGTGTATTTTTAGCTGATGCCTTTTCGTACCTATGAGCGACGTTTAGTGCCTAGAATGTGCTTTTAATGTTCTTATAGTGCTTTTATTCTTTTTTACTTACCTTTTTACAGTTCATTTGGAACCGAAAATTTGCTAATTAAATTAGCGTGGAGAAATTTTATCAAGTTTAAAAATAACTGTCAAGTATATGTATTAGTCCATAACATATGGCACTGAGAATTATTTTTAAAAAGCCAAAATTGTACTTAGCCTGAAATCTTAATTTTTAGACTTTTGCCTAAACACTTATTTGTTTTATATAAGTAAAAATTTTATATAATGATTTTATTTTAAGGAAAACTCATGAAGATAAAAGAAAGTTTACTATGGTTATGGCGCGAAATAAAGCCGCTGTCCTATAAAAGTTTAGAAAGTTTTTTTATATCTTTAGGTGTTTTTATCCCTATTTTAATCATCTTTTATATGATAAGTTATATGCCTCTAACTAGTTTAAGCAGACCACTTATTAAAATATTTGCAAAACAAGTTGGAACTAGCGACCCCTATGTTATAGAAATGATTAATAATGGTATTAAAACATATGCCAAACAATATGAAGAGCAAATCATAAAAGAAACGATAGAAAAAAAAACTTCTTCATTCCCAACTGAAGATGAATTTAGTAGATTATTATATCAACTTGAATATGACTCTTATCCTACGTTGCTTTTGCATAATTTAGAAGATTTGAAACAAAAAATTAGTCCAGCTCAATATTCAAATATGAAATCTCTCTATTCAGAATTAATTCTTTTTTGGGCTAAATTATATAATGGAGTATATGGCACTGATACATCTAAAGCCTTTAATGATTATTATGATGTTATTGCAAAATACAGATGTCAAAGGGTTTCATTGCGTAAAGAAATTTCTGATTTAGCACAAAACAAGTTTCATCAAGAAGATATAAAGGCACAAATATATTTTAGTCAACTTTATAGGTGGCCAATTGATGCTCTTATTTTTGAAATTAATCTAAGGACTTTAGCAATGACCCCTAAAGAGGCTGCGGATAAAATAACATCACAAGGTAAATACATATTCAATATTACAAGAAAAAATTCTGGAATCAGTGCCGAACTTCTTGGTTCCCAAAACTTATGCAACTAACAATGACTTAGCTACATTTATTAAGGCATGAAAATGATAAAATTTCTACATAATAAGAGATGTAGAAAAGCTGTCTAATAAAGAACAGAAAGAGGTGTATATTTTTAAAAGGCTATTCGTATTTTAGGCTTTTTAGAGAATTTTATATAACTAGAATTGCTATTTGTTTGACAATATAGAGATACCTACCCCATTCCCGTAAACATAACACACTGTGTTGTATAATTTATTGGCTTTTTGAAATGCCTTACAGTGCCACTATAGTGCCATAACTATAGGCTAAAATAAGCTAATATTGTACAAAAGAGTTACTAGAAACTTCGCTTTTATGGGCTTTTATGAAAGAGGGATTAAAATTCGAATCCCCCTCTGCCCGCCACTACATTTTCAACCCCATATTTTAAGCATTTGCAAAGCACCTATTTTCCACTGTGACCAAATCGTGTCCACATTGTCTGAGAAACTATACAACTGAGGGTAAAAATGAGGCTTTTAATATCGTTAATAGGGGTAGTTTCTTTTTCTTTTTATGATTTAGTAAAAATTGTGATTATTTTATAAAACTTTTTAATAGTATCCAACGCAGATACCATTAGAAAGTTTAATCTTTTTTTCCAGCGGTGAAGGACCAAAATATTTGCATTTCTCAATGTAAATATGATAGTGGTAGTCAAGCTGCAAGTCATCGTAAAATTTTTTGAGATTAACAAATTTAACATCACATACCTCAATAATATCTAGCATGTGATAAACACATGAGTTATTGGTTTGGGTCAGATGGGAAGAGGCAAGACCTGTGTATTTACAAAACGCTTGAGATTGTACCATTCCTGCAAGGTTGGTACATGTTTGAGCAATGGCTTGATATTTTGGTAGGATGTTCTCTTTTTTAAGAAATACGACCCGCGCATCGTCAAATTTTGCAGCTTCCCCATCTTTCCAATACCGATAGGCATTGGAAGAAATACCTGCTTTTAAAGAGAATTCTTTGTTAAGTATATAACTATCCAACCACTCGTTATGCGTTAGAATAGTCATATGCATGGTTACATTATCTTTATGCCCATTTGTGCTAGTACGATGACGATAACAAGTCCTAGGGGATAGACTGCCGCATAAGCGATGGAAGGATAGTCCGTTTTGGTAATGTTGTTAGCCATTGTCAGTGAAGGCGTGGAAGTCATAGCACCTGAAAGCAAACCTAAGATATTGAGAAAATTCATTTTAAGAAGTCTTCGACAAATGAGTGCAACAAATGCAAGCGAAAGAATCAGTGCAAAAAGAGCAATCCAAACAGGTAAAAAGCCATGCGTTTGAAGCGATGCCACAAGATATTTGCCTGCATTGGTTCCAATCGTTGCCATGAAAATAAGCTGTCCAAGTGTTTTAAGCAGTGTGGTTGAGTGTGGTGAAAGGTTCCATACGATAGGCCCAACTCTGCCAAGTCTTCCCAAAATAAGTGCTGTGATAAGAATACCACCTACAAAGCTTAATTTAATGATGCCTACCCCTGGAATTGTAAAAGGAATGCTTCCGACGATGATGCCAAAAACAACTCCCAAAGAAATAGGTAGAAAATCTGCAGCGGGGTATTTTAAAAGGTCATTTCCAATAAGTTTAATCACTTTCTCACTGTAAATCTCAGGAGCCACTACGTAAAGTTTATCGCCAAGTCTTAGGGTTAAACTTGGATATGCTGGAATATCAATACCTGCACGTCTAACTTTAGTGATGAGTGCTCGTAAAGAGGTAAGTTCTTTAATGGTACCAATTTTTTTACCAACAATCTCTTTGGAGGTCGTCAGTAATCTAAAAACTTTCATATTATCTTGAAACGTATGTTCTTCGCTAATCTCGTGACCTAAAATAATGCTTAGATTGGCCAGTTGCTCTTCTGTCCCTGAAACGCGAATAATATCATCAAATCGCAAAATGGCATCATCGGCTTCATGGTCTATTGTTTCACTTGATTGGATGCGTTCAATGACGGTGGAAGTCATCCCTTCGATTTGCGATTTTTTGATTTCGCCCTCTCTAAAGTTCTCATTACTGATGCGAAAATTTTTCGTAAAAATATCAGGATAGCGTATCTTTTGGGTAGATTCATACTCTTCAATTTCTTTTTCCATGTCCACATGAAAGAGCATCGGTAAAATACGTATAAAAAGCACTGTTGCTACAATACAAAAGGGGTAAACAACACCAAAGATAACCGAGATAGTCGGGTCATCTTTAATCTCAAGTGCAGCCGCAAGCGCAGGGACAGAAGTTAACGAACCTGTAAAAATACCTTCGATAATGGTCGATGGTAGAGCAAAGCTATAACCGATACTATAGACTAAAATAAAAATAAGCAGAAGAAGTGCGAAGGCAATAATATTGAGTTTAACCCCTTCGTTTTTAATGGTGTCAAAAAAACCAGGTCCAGATTGTAGTCCAACCGCATAGATAAAAATAGCCAGTCCAAAAAATTTAAAATCCTCAGAGATAACCATACCATAATGCCCAGCGATGAGTGCAACAATGAGCATCGCTGTTACATCAAGTGAAAAACCACGTATTTTGATATTTCCAAAGATATAGCCGACAGAAATAATGGAAAAAAGATAAAAAATTTCGTTATGAATCATACGCAATAAGCCTTAATAAAATTGTGTGATTATACTATAGCTTAACTGTATTTAGATGAAACCAAAGAATTAAAAATGTTCATGCAACCCTTTACATGTAAAGGGTTGCACCGTGTTAAAAATCTTTTTCTATTTTAAACGCATCAAAGATAATATCGACAGCAAGCATGCGAGCCCCGTGGTTGGTTGCATCAAGAATCTCACTATCATCATATCCTAGGGCATGCAAATGTTTGATGTCTTCTGCATTGACATCGTGTGGAGTACGTACGGCTTTAAGTACAAAAATGAGCATACCTTTTTCTTTGTCACTTAGATTGGCATTCATCGGATTTTTGCGCAATGCTTCAACTTCTTTTGGTGTCCAATTGAGAAGATTCATCAACATAGAAGCATTAAAATCTACACAATACGAACAGTTGTTGGTATCCGATATGAGTATTCTGATACTTGCCAAAAGTGCCATTGATAGGCCTTTGTGATTGAGATAATGGCCGATAAATGACATTTGTTGTTTTAAAAGCTCAGGTGAAGAGCTAAAAATTTGAGCAGAGTTACTGACATGTCCTCTAAACGCTTTGATTTGCGTGTAGAGTTCTTCAAGTTCCCCTGTAGCATCTTCTGGTTTGACAGTGTTAATCAGTGGCATTATCTATCCTTTTTAAGAGTTTGTATCCATTCTTCAAGCGTTAAAACGCGACTAAATCCAAATGCCTGAGCAACTAAAAATGCTCTATGTAATTCTTCTGCACTCACGTTTCCTGCATTGTTTTCAAATGCCAATGTGCCATTGGCATCACTTAAAAATTCAACAGAAAACCCTAATTGTGAAGCTTCACGTGCCGTAGCATCACAACAGTTTTGGGTCATATACCCTACAATGGTAACCGTGTCAATGCCAAGGTTTCGTAGCCTCCAATGTAAATCGGTTCCTACAAAAGAGCTTGCATGGTGCTTTTCGATATAGAGATCGGGTGTAACCTTTTTAATCTCATCGTGAAATTCCCACGTCTTACTTCCTCGTACAAATGCACCTGCATTTTCTTTGAGGCTCGTGTGTTGCACTAAAACGATTAGGATACCTGCTCTTTGCGCCTCATCTATAGCGCTTTTGATATGTTCAAAACTGTTTGGTGGATAAGTGATTGGTAAAGCACCACCACTAAAGTATTCATTTTGTACATCAATAACGATAAGAGCGCGTTTCATCAAATCTCCTTCAAAGGCTTGACTGTTTGGTCAAGTAGAAGTTTAACCAAAATTGACTGATTAGTCAAGTGGTGTAAAATTATGCTATAATCCAAACAATGACAAAAGGAAAAAGAGATGGAAACCACACGCGACAAGCTTATCCGTGCAACTTTTGATGAAGTCTATTCGCATGGCTATCAAGGAGCATCGCTTACGGATATCTTAGCCAAAGCATGTGTGCACAAAGGCTCAATGTACCATTACTTTGCCAATAAAAAAGAGATGGCACTTGCCGCCATTGAAGAGACAATACTGCAAAAAAATGCTGAAAAATACCGTTATATTGAAACGTATACTGATGGTTTTCTTGAAGAGTTTTACACACGTTTACGTGATACTTCCGTAAGAGATTTTAAACGTGGATGTCCCATCGCTAACATAGTGCAAGAGATGTCCAATATCGATGAAGATTTTAATACTCTAATGAAGGCGATTTATGAAGACTTCCGGACGAATGTGAAAGCTATTTTAGATAAAGCCATTGAAGCTAAAGAGATGCAACCGTGTAATACACGAAAACTTGCCCTATTCATCACCTCTACAGTCGAAGGGGCCATCTTAGCCGCAAAAGCGAGTGGAAATGAGCAAGATTATGTGGATGTGATTGAAGAGTTGATTGAGCATATTGAGGGGAAGAGGTAAATGGTATTATCATTATGCATTGAGGTCTATTTTTATACTGAGAGATAAATCTATTTTATGAAGGATGCCATAAATATGTGGAAAAATTTATTATCAAAAAAAAGATACTACAGCCCTAGTAAAATAGAAGAAGATAGTAACCAAGAATATTACCGAAGTAGTTTTCACAAGGACTATGATCGCTTAATCTTTTCCAATTCATTTAGACGACTCTCCAAAAAAACACAAGTTCACCCTTTATCAAAAAATGACCATGTTCATAATAGGCTTACGCATAGTTTAGAGGTTGCGAGTGTTGGCAGAAGTTTAGGGTTAAAAGCTGGGGAATTTTTAAAAAATGGATATGACGATACCATTAACCCCTATGATGTTGCTTATATTATTCAAACAGCATGTTTAGCGCACGATATAGGTAATCCACCCTTTGGACATGCAGGTGAAGAAGTCATTAAAGAGTGGTTTGCAAAAAATGCGCAAGAGAATTTTTTAAAAGAATTAACGGAAAAGGAAAGAGAAGATTTTCAAAACATTGATGGTAATGCCCAAAGTTTTAGAATAGTCAGTCAATTAGAAAATAATTTATTTAGTGGCGGTATGCACCTTACATTCTCAACCTTAGGAACGTTGATAAAGTATCCGTATGCTTCAGATCATTGTAAAAGTATTGGCAAATCAAAATTTAATTATTTTCAAAGTGAAAAAGAGTTTTTTAAAATTTTATTTGAGGAACTTGGTCTAACTAAAGGTGATGGTTCGTTTAGAAGGCATCCTCTCTCTTATTTGATGGAAGCTTCTGATGATATTTGTTATGGATTATTAGATTTACAAGATGCCTTTGAACTCAATATTATTACGTTTGAAGATATGAAAAAAACGTTTAATTTAATTTGTGGTGAAAAAATAACGCAAGAGACCTATGATGATACGCACTATAAAGATATTCAAAAAGTATCTAAATTGGTAGCTATATCAATGAATCATTTAGCGATGCATACCATGGAAGTTTTTGAAAAAAATTATGATGCAATTATGGGTGAAAGTCAGCCAAAAGATTTGATTGATAAATTTACAAACGAACAACTTAAGGCGGGAATCAAAGAGGCAAAAGAATTGGGAAGTCGAAAGATATTTAATGAAAAAAGAAAAATTGAACTCGAATTAGGGGCTTATAATATCATTGAAACACTGCTTGATAACTTGATACGTGCAACTTATGAGTTGTACATAAAAGAGAATGAAACAAAACTATCTTTTAGAAATAAGCGTGCCTTAGAATTAATGGGTAACGATAAACCTGAAAAATCAAGTAACTTATACATGATGTACCAACGAGTAGTCGATTATATCGTTGGAATGACAGATAACCATGCAAAGCATGTTGCCAATCAATTAAATGGTATGGGTTCTTAAAACGCCATCATTTTGGCATACTTATAAACGATTAGCGTTTTGTTCCCGTCAATAAAAAAATAGGATAATCTCCATAAGGTTTTTTAGCCACACTGACGATCCCAATATTCACATCTTTAAAGCCTGCATTTTTTGCCAAAGTAGCAAACTCTTCTTGGTCAAATCCAAAATGAAAAACGCCCATATCTTCAGTGTGAAACGTGCCATCTTCTTTGTCTAAATCTGCAAGTGCGATAGTTCCTCCATTGTTGAGTAAGCGGTAAAATTTGTGAAAAAGGGCTTGTACATCTTCCACATGATGAATGGTCATGGAAGAGATAATGCCATCAAATGTTTCATCTAGTTCGGCCGTGGTGAGGTCAAGCTCAAGCATCGAAAGCTCACATGTAAGGCTGTTGGCTTTAGCGCGAAGTTGTTCATTCATCGAAGGCGAAATATCGACCGTTGTAATTTTACGCACATGTGGAGCGATTTGTTCGGTCAAAAGCCCTGTACCTGAACCAAAATCCATAATATGGGTAGTGGTTTTATCATACATGCGTTTTTCTACAATAGATTCACCAATATTTTTGACATTATTGGTACGTGCGGCTTCTTTTTCATACAGTTTTGATTTTTCCGTAAAATAGTCTTTTTTCATAGATTTCCTTTTTTAGTTTGTTTTTGATTCTCACACACTCTCACGGGTTAATGCGAATGCCGTATAACCGACAACATTGCTAGCATCGTGACTCCGCTCATAACTGGTACGATAGTCTAAAAAGTGTGGCTGTAGGTTGTGCGTCAATGCTGACTGAACTAAGGCTTTTACTCCCGTGATTCCACACGCTTCGCACTCATCAAGTGCGTTAAGATTACGAGCATCAATGGCTTTAATACAAACATTATCAAGCATCATTGCCTCTCTTTGTGTAAAAAAATGGCTCAAGTCGGTGCTGATAACCACCAATGTGCCCTCTTCTTTTAAAAGAACATCAATAAGGCTGGAAAGTTTTTCGGAACTCATTTTCCCATAGACAAGTTCAATAACGCTGGCTTGAGGAAAGTAATGCTGAATAAAAGGCATTTGCACTTCGGTTGAGTGTTCGCTATGGGCTTCTGGAACAAACTGGAGAAAATCAAAGCGTTTTTTGAGTTCAAGGCTAAAATCTAAGTCAATAGTAATAGTGCCACACGGTGTTTGAAATGCATTATACAAGGCAATGGAAGCACCTTCAAGGTAGGTGCGATGACTTGGACCGATAACAACTACTCGGCTAATATCGTTACGTTTAGAGGCCGCTAAATGGTAGGCCATATTGGCCGTAAAACCGCTGTAAATATACCCTGCATGTGGCACTATGAGAGCTTGGGGTATGTCGTGGCATGTTGTATTGGGCATCGTTTCTGTAAAATGTGCAATATAGTGTTGAATCTCTGCACAATCACTTGGATAAAACGTGCCTGCAACAGCACTTTGTCTAATTTGCATCAAATATTCCTTCTAATGGGTTAAGGCATTTAGGGCAACACCCTTTGATAAGCCTGTTTTGAATTACACTGAAATGGCTTCTTTGAATCAAAATTTCATTACATGTCGCACATCGTGTATCATTTTCAAGGTGGACATTGCCTAGATAGACATGATGAAGCCCTGCTTCTTTGGCGATAGCATACGCTCTTTGAAGTGTCTGGACGGACGTGGATGGAAGTGCTGTTTCTTTGAAGTCTGGGTGAAAGGCACTCAAATGCCAAGGGGTATTTCGTCCAATCTCCTGAGCGATAAATGCTGCCATGTGACGCAATTCCTCATCGCTATCATTTTTAGTAGGTATGATAAGTGTTGTAATCTCCATCCAAATGTGGTTACGCTTAAAATGCTTGATGTTTTCAAGAATAAGTTCAAGATTGCCGCCTAATTCTTTTTGGTAGTAGTTGTGACTAAATGATTTTAAATCTACATTGACCGCATCAATAATTCCTACCATATCGTCTATGACTTCGCTGGATTCAAAGCCATTGGTAACATAGATGTTTTTAATGCCCTCGCGGTGGGCTAAAAGGGCAATATCTTTCGCATAGGGGTAAAAAATAGTGGGCTCATTATAGGTAAAAGCGATGGATTGGCAGTCATTCTTTTTGGCAAGTTCAACAATGCGTTCAGGTGAAAAATAGTCTGTGTCTGGCAATGATTTTTCTTGCGAAAGGCTCCAATTCTGGCAAAAAGGACATTTGAAATTACACCCAATCGTACCCATAGAAAAAGCTTTGGATGAGGGTAAAAAATGGTACAGTGGTTTTTTTTCAATTGGGTCTACATGCAGAGCACTGGGACGGCCATAGACCATATTTTTCACTGTACCAGCGATATTTTGATTGACACCACAAAGCCCTTTTTGTCCCTCTTTTAAGGTGCAATAATGACCGCATAAAAGACAAACCAGCTTATCGTCTTTAGGTGTAAAGTAGTTCATTAGTCTATTTTCTCAACGGTGTATCGCCAAATTTCAGGATGCATTTCCAAACAATGTGACGCTAAACCAGCTTTTTGACAAAGATGGGAAAAAAAGAGTTCAAAACTTGGTAATTGCTCCCAGACTTGTGGTAAAAAGGTTGCTTTACGACTTCCTTTTTGCAAAATAATACCATCTGTACGAGGTGTTATTTTTGTTTTTAAATCCTCAACACTATCGTATAAAACAGGCTCAGGCACACTGAGCAGTGAGACTTCGATGTGCACTCTTTCAAACTCTTCTTGGCTGAGTGGATAAAAACGGGGGTCTTCAAAAGCGGCGGCTTTAGCGTTGGCAATCAAATCGTCTAAGAGTGGCTGATGTGCAATCAGTGATCCGATACAGCCTCGGAGATTTCCATCTAGCGTAAGTGTGACAAAGGTAGCTCCTAATGTCTGGAAGTGTGGGTACTGTTTTAAAAGTGCTAGTTTATCAATACTTTGGATATGCTTGAATGCATCATGAATACTCTGTTTTGCGATAGAGATGATAATTTCGTTCATTCATTCTCCTTTGTGGGCATGATTTAGCGTATCACGCTCCATTTTCCTCCACCGGTAAAAATCAAGACTAAAGAGCCGACTAAAAAAAGTAGTGGAAGTTCTATCGCAAGTCCACCTTGCGTGTTGAGTGCCAAAAGTTTTGAGCCAAAAGCCAGATAGATAGCACTCATCATAGTTAATGCTAAAACCAATGCTGAGGCGCGTGTCCAAAGTCCTAAAATCAGGAAAACAGGAATAATAAGCTCGCCGATAAAAACACCATAGGCCAAAAATTGCGGTAAATGTGCATTGCTAACAAGTCTTTCAATACCGCCAATACCTTGTTGTAATTTATAAAACCCATGAAAAAGCATCAAACAGCCAACGGCTAGACGTAACAAAAGCACTGCGATGTCGGTGCTGTGAAATTTTGAGAGTAATGATTCAATCTTTCCCATAAAAAACTCCTTGAACACTTATAGCGATGAGAGAATTATAGGCGCTATTGGCTTAGCGAGCTATAAAGGTGTTTTTGCCATAATATACATTAGACTTTTAAAAAACAAATTTTGCAAGAAATAAAGCACCAAAAGTGCGTGAGCCTTCTGCTGAAAAAAACTCAGCGTTAACGTAGTTTTTAGAGTGTAGCTCTAAAAACGTATTGAAAATTAAAATAGGAGAAATGATGTTATCTAAAGCTTTACATGTAAGTTTAGTGGGTGTGTTGTTTTTATTTTCAGGGTGTTCTTGGCAGTTTTGGAGCCAAACTAACCAAACTAAAACGACACCTACTATTGTAGTTGAGAAAGCTAAAATTTTGCCAGAAAATGTCGTTATCAGTGAATTAGATTTAGATAGGCCCTATACTTTGGTGCAGGATATTTCGGTGAAAACATCTTCGGGCGTACTTTTTTTCTTGACGCCTAGCAAAGAAGCAGTCAATGTAAAACTGAAAGAAGAGGCGGCAAGATTGGGCGCTAATGCGGTTATTTATGTGCAATATAAAAAAGTTGAAAATGACTGGAAGGGCACAGGTGGCGGGTTAGAAGCCAAAGGTAAAGCCGTCAAATTCAAATACTATTAGGCGCAATTTTGTTCTATTTTAAGGGTGCGTATTTGGTTATAATATGCCCATGAAACCTTCCCTTTTACATGACACCATTTTTGAGAATATTGCCAGTTCAAACGGTGTCTTTACGAGCCATTTTCACGATACCTATACCATTGGACTCACGCATGATGGAATGTTTGAATCCTCCGTTCATGGGCATAAAACAAGCCGTGCGTATCAGTACGCCACACGAATTATCAACCCAGGTGAAGTGCATTATGGCGATTCTCACGCCTGGCAATACACCAATTTTTATCCGACTACCCAGCTTCTAAGCAATTTATACGAGCAGATGTATGGTGAGTCCAAGATGATAATTTTTGAAAAACATATCATCGAAGATATGAGCCTTTATGGGCTGTTGCGCCGTTTTTTTCACAGTGTTTATGCCAAAGAAGATGCGATGAGCTCGGAGATTAAACTGATGGAAGCACTTTCTTATCTCATTACACATCACGCGCACAGAACCGTTGCGTATCCCTTTACATGTAAGGCTAAAAAGAGCATCTCAATGGTAGTTGAGTACATTCACGAAAATCTTGAAAATGAGATTTTACTCGATGAACTCTCCACCACAGCGATGCTAAGTAAGTACCATTTTGTGAGACTTTTTAAAGACCATATGGGCATCACACCGCATCAATACATTCTCTCAGAGCGTATCTATAAAGCCAAATCTTTAGTGCTTGAAGGTTCTTCTCTTGCTCATGCCGCACTGCAAGCGGGTTTTAGTGACCAGTCGCATTTTATCCGTAATTTTCGCAAGATTTATGGCTATTCTCCTAAAACACTGCTTCAAAAAAGCAATTTTATTCTATATTCATGAGGCAAAAAGCAGTAAACTTCTACGCAAGGAGCTTGCATGGCAAATAAAAATCTATTTTTCTTTTTACTTTTTATCTCGATGATTGCGTGGGGTGGCTCATGGGTCAATGTCAAAATCATCAGTAACTATATCAACGCCTATGAGATGATGTTTATACGCTTTTTCATCACTGTTGTGGCGATGGTACCTATGATTATGGTGCTCAAAAAATCGTTTAGGATTGATGCGAAAAGCTTTGGCTTGGCTGTGATGTCGGCTTTGGTGATGATAGCGTATATGAACTACTATTTTTTAGGCACAAAATTTGGTACGGCATCGCTAGGTGGCGCGATGGTGACCACGCTTATTCCAATTAATACCTTTATTTTAATGGCTATTTTGCAGTCAAAAAAGATAAGCAAGAAAGACGCCTTTGCTCTTACATTGGGGGCTATTGGAGTTTTAACGATGTTGCATGTTTGGAGTTTGGATGTTGAGCATATCTTTGTAATACAAAATTTTTATTTCCTTGTAGCCTCTGTTTTATGGGCGTTTATGACGATTATCAGCTCTAAAGCTACGAAGGTTTCGCCGATTATTTTCACTTTTTATATGTACGTCGTGATGGTTGTTTGTGTGTGGATTTTTTCTATCAACACAGGGGTTTTAATATCGCACACGTATGACCAATCTTTTTGGCTCAATATGCTGAGTATGTCTATTCTCTCAACCGCTTTTGCCAATACTATTTTCTTTTTAGGGATTGAAAAACTAGGTGCGGCAGAGGTGAGTTCTTTTATGTTCCTAGTACCTTTTTCAGCCATTATCCTAAGTGCTATTTTTCTAGGTGAAACGATTAGTATTTCTATCGTGATAGGAACGATTCTAACGCTAGTTTCCGTTAAGATGCTCAATAATATCAAAATCATGCAAAAAAAAGCACATTCCTAACACTTCTAAGTACAGTTAGAAGAAAGCAATTTTATTCTATATAAATAAAGTCAAAAAGAGTAGAATGCGCGCCAAGGAGTGAACATGACGCAGAAAAATATTTTCTTTTTTTTACTGTTTCTTGCGATGGTTGCATGGGGCGGCTCGTGGGTCAATGTGAAAATTTTAGGACATTATGTCAGCGCTTTTGAGATGATTTTCTTGCGTTTTGGCATTACAGCAATGACGATGGTTCCTATCATTATTGGGTTGAAGCATTCGTTCAAAATCGACCTTAAAAGCTTTGGTTTGGTCGTATTGGCAGCCTTAGCGTTGATTTTTTACAACAAATATTATTACCTTGGAACAAAGTTTGGTACGGCCTCTTTGGGTGGTGCGATGGTGACGACAATGATTCCTATTTTAACGTTTATTTTTTTAGTGTTACTGGGCACCAAAAAAGTCAGCACCAAAGACCTGTTTGCACTAGGTTTAGGTGCAGTAGGTGTTTTGACGATGCTGCATATTTGGACGTTTGATTTGGCACACATTTTAGTGATTCACAACCTCTATTTTTTATTGGCAGCTATTTTGTGGGCAGTCTTGACGATTGTTAGCTCCAAATCAACCAAGATTTCGCCTATCGTGTTTACCTTTTACATGTACATTATGTCCGTTGTCTTTGATTGGCTTTTCTTTGTCGATGTGAGCGCGATACCGTTTGGTTCATTCGATGGCATTTTTTGGCTCAATACGCTGTTGATTTCTCTCGCAGCCTCTACCTTTGCCAATACCATTTTTTTCTTAGGTATTGAAAAATTAGGCGCTGCCGAGGTGAGTTCGTTCGTCTTTTTGGTACCGTTTTCGGCGATTATTCTCAGTGCCATTTTCTTAGGTGAAAAAGTCGATCTCTTTATTGTTTTTGGTACAGTCTTAACGCTTTGGGCGGTTAAGCTTTTAAATAATATTCACATCATGCGCAAAAAAGCACGCAAAACACAATGATTTTTGTTCTATGCTACAATGGCGCAAAAAAAAGTAAAATGGCTAAAGGAAAACAATGAAGTTAAAAGAGATAGAAGCCCGTAAAATTATCGAGCACGTTCTAGGCGATAAACGTGTACCGACTAAAAGCGATGAAGAATTAGCGATGCTTCTTAAAAAACGCTTTACCAAAAAAGAGCTTGAAGTGCTCAATGCTTCGGTTTTGGGCGTAGAAAAAACGCTCAGTATGGAAGCCTTACATATCGACGAAAAACGCTATGAAACATTGCTTGCTGGGGCACTGAAAAAACTTAAGAATGAGACAACACATGGTGATTTTTTTAACTAAATAAAAAGCTTTACATGTGAAGCTTTTTATTCTGCATTTAAAAAGGCTACGATTGTTTCAAAATGACGCTCAATGCCTTCAAAACTATGATTACCACCCTCTTCTAAAATGGTTTGAGCATTGGGTAAGGCATCACACGCCTCTTCATAATCCAACACCTCATCCCCTTTTTGAAGTAACAGTAAAATAGTTTCTTCTTCGGGCTCTTCAATTTCGTAATTGACCAACATGTCAAGATGGGATTCATTCCATTCATAACTTGAGTTATCATAATAATTAATCCCATGCCCAAGAGCTTGATGCAGTGTTTCAGGCGCATTAACCGCAGGATTGATAAGGGCAGCTTTAAGATTGTATTTATCGCTAAGATAGAGCGCATAATAGCCACCTAAAGAAGAGCCAATCAAAGAAACGGGTTCATTTTCTTGATATGATTCAATGAGCTCACTGAGTGTTTTAATCGCTAAATCAGGAATACTCGGAAGGGAAGGAGCGATAAAACGAATCTGTTTTTGATGACAAAAATAACGCAAAGCTTTCGCCTTGCTAGCCTCTCCACTTGAACCAAATCCGTGAATGTAAAGTATCATGAAAACTCCTTTTACGAAGTTATAGCGCAAAATAGTTAAAAAAAAGTCTAACTTTTATATAATACCTTATTGATAATGCGCAAATAAGGATGGGGCGAGATGGAAAATATAAGGATAGTTGATAGCGTTTGCACTTACTGCGGGGTGGGTTGTGATATCGCCGCCAATGTTCAAAACAATAAAATTCTCAGTATCTTTGCGCACCCAGAAGGAGTTGTTTCTGAAGGAAAACTGTGTGTCAAAGGCAAATATGGTTTTGATTTTGTAGATGCACCTGATCGGCTTAGAATTCC
This sequence comes from Sulfurospirillaceae bacterium, assembly GCA_028684065.1. Taxonomy (GTDB): domain Bacteria; phylum Campylobacterota; class Campylobacteria; order Campylobacterales; family Sulfurospirillaceae; genus Sulfurospirillum. The sequence continues at coordinate 351,611 of JAQUGO010000002.1, read as the reverse complement.
ACGCATTAAAAAAAGTTTTTTAGACAAAAATCCTTCAATCAAGGAAGCAATAGCTTTACATGTCAAAGAGTTGGATGAGACGTGGTTTGAAACCACATTGGATGCGGCAACCACAGCAGCAGCGATGAAGTTGGCAGAAATCCAAACCACATATGGACAAAAAAGTGTTTGTGCCATTGGTGGTGCGAGGACTTCATGTGAAAGTTCCTATCTGCTTCAAAAATTTACCCGTCATACGCTAAATTCACCCCATGTTGATAATTGCGCGAGAGTTTGTCATTCCCCAAGCCTCAAAGGCATGCGTGCTACTATCGGTGAAGGTGCGGCAACCAACCCTTACAATGATATTTACAATACCGAATTTATGATTGTTATTGGTTCCAATACCACAGAAGCACATCCCATTATTTCCAATCGCATCGTCGATGTTGCGGGTAAACACGATAATTTAGCCGTTTTTGATGTGCGTGAAATCACCCTGCACCGCTTTGCCAAATACAAAGGTATCATTCCTCATGAAGCCAATCTGCTTATCTTAAATATGCTCGCTTTTGTTATTATCACGGAAGAGCTTTACAATGAACATTTTTTAGAAGATAGAACCAAGGGGTTCGCTGAATTTAAAGAGAAAATTTTAAATGACCCGTATGCCAATCCAAAATATTTTGAGAGCATCGAGGGTTATGAATACCTTAGTAAACTTCTCCCCAAAGTAGCGCGAGAATATGCGCTGAAAAAGTCGATGATATTTTGGGGATTGGGTATCACAGAACACGTCGATGGTTCTTACGCGGTGATGGCAATAACACATTTAGCATTAATGACGGGGAATATCGGAAAACAAGGGGCTGGATTGATGCCTCTTCGTGGACAAAACAATGTTCAGGGTGCATGCGATATGGGAATGCTTCCTTATTATGACCCTGATTATCAAACCCCTAAAGAGATAGGGCTGATGACACCGCAATTGGTTGATGCCATGTTGGAAGGTCGCATCAAAGCCGTCATCAATATGGGCGAAGATTTAACGCATATCCATCCCAATAGCAACAAAGTCAACCGTGCATTGGATAATGTTGAGTTGATTATGGTGCAAGAGCTTTTTATGACGGAAATTGCTAGCCGAGCAGACATCGTTATCGGAGTTAAATCAGCTTATGAAAAAACAGGTGTGTATGTTAATGCAATGCGTAGACTTCATCTTTCTCAACCTTTGGTACAAACGGATTTGCCGGATGATTGGGAGGTAATACAACTTTTAGACACAAAGCTCGGAGGAAACTATGCTTATGCTAACTCCAAACAGATTTGGGATGAAGTGCGAGAAGTAGCCTACCGTCGTTTTTCAGGTGCAAGCTACAATAGACTAGAAAGACATCGTGTCCGAGGTCTACAATGGCCAGTACACACCGAAGACACACCGATTTTGCATCAACTCGATTTTCGAACGGACGATGGTTATGGAGAGTTTCATTACCATCAATATCAACTTCGTGGCATGATCGAAGAAATATGTGAAAAAAAACTAACGGGCTACCATCTTACGACAGGCAGAACACTCGCACAGTACAACAACGCTTCCCAAACCAGTCGCAGTGAAAAGCTACATAAACGCTATGATGAAACAGTATTACTTGTCAATGAAAATGATGCAGCAGATTTTAGCAGTGAAAAAGTCATCCTCAAAACAGAGTTTGGGCAAAGTGCACCACTGTTAGTCAAGTTTACCGATAAGGTTCAACCCAAAACACTTTTCTGTACCTTCCACCATGCCACATCAAAAATAAATGCACTCTTTGGCGATAGATGTGATGAACTCATTTTAACCGCAGCCTTTAAGTCGATAAAAGTGGAAGTGGTTAATCTCTAAGCGTATTGAATTGCGTCATGGCTCATTATGTATTTGTTTAAAAAGTGTTGTTACCATGACGGCTTTTACTAAAGGAGATATTGGATGAAAAAAATAGTTTTTGGGTTATTAGGGATTTTTGTGCTGATGCAATTTATACGACCAGATTTTACGAATCGAGCCGTTGATGAAAAGATGGCATTACATGCTGATGAAAAGGTGATGAGTGTTCTTAAAAAAGCATGTTATGATTGCCACTCCGATGAGACAAAATATCCTTGGACTCAAAATATTGCCCCTGCCTCATGGGTTATTGCTGACCATGTCAAAGAAGGAAGAATAGCTCTTAATTTTTCGCAATGGGAAACGATTGATACTAAACTCAAAACCACCAGACTCAAACGCGCACAACAACTGGTGAGCAATGGTTTGATGCCCATACCAAGCTATACAATGATACACAAAGAAGCAAAGCTAAACCAAGACGAAAAAGAGCTCCTTGGAAACTTCTTTAATACACAGTTAGCCAAGCTAAAAACTCTTTAAAATAGGGAAAAGTAGTATTTTATAACGCTTTACATGTCAAGCTTTCGATGTTTTAAGTGGCTTACATGTAAAGATATTTATCAGTCTCCAATATGAAAAAAGTTAAATATTTGGCTTCAACGCCTTCTCTTCCTCGTTCATTTCTTCTTCATTTGATACACGAGACAAATAAATTTAGGTTATGCTACTTTCATGTTGCGAACTTGATGTACAATATTGCGATAATATATTTGAGACAAAGTAGCTTTGCACGAAAGATGCTAGTTTAATCGGGTTAGATTAAGTCATATGGTTGTTTTAACGACGGGTAATTTCAATCAACATATGTTGATATGTAGGAGGTTATGATGGAAAATCAATCTACTAATTTCGTTGCGGATATGGGCTTTTTTGCACGCTACCTTACGGTGTGGGTGGTGTTGTGTATAGTGACAGGTGTAGCTATTGGTCAGTTTATTCCCTCAATTCCTCAGACCTTAAGTCGGTTTGAATACGCGAACATCTCCATTCCTATTGCCATTCTCATTTGGCTTATGATTTACCCGATGATGCTCAAAATTGACTTCGCTAGTATCTTGGATGCAGGCAAAAAACCCAAAGGGCTGTGCATTACATGTACTGTGAATTGGTTGATTAAACCGTTTACCATGTATCTCATCGCTGCTTTCTTTTTTAAAGTTCTTTTTGCTGGTTTTTTCACGGAGAATCTTGCCAATGAATACTTAGCAGGTGCTATTTTATTGGGGGCAGCTCCTTGTACGGCGATGGTTTTTGTATGGAGCCATCTTACTAAAGGTGATCCTGCTTATACCTTAGTGCAAGTAGCCGTTAATGACCTTATCTTGCTCATTGCTTTTACACCTATCGTTGCTTATTTATTGGGTGTGAGCAATGTCTTTGTGCCGTATGACACTTTGTTTTTATCGGTTGTGTTGTTTGTTGTTATCCCCTTGTTGAGTGGGTATATCTCTAGACGCTATATTATTAAGCGCAAAGGTCTTCGATATTTTGAAGAGGTGTTTATTAAACAATTTGACAACACGACCATTATAGGGCTTTTACTGACGCTTATTATTATCTTTACGTTTCAGGGCGATGTTATTCTAAACAATCCTTTACATGTAGTATTGATTGCAATTCCATTGACCATTCAAACTTTTTTTATTTTTTACATAACGTATGGTTGGGCACGTGCATGGAAGCTCCCTCATGCGATTGCCGCACCTGCTGGCATGATTGGTGCGAGTAACTTTTTTGAACTGGCTGTTGCGGTAGCTATTACGCTTTTTGGTTTGCAATCAGGTGCAACACTTGTAACGGTGGTAGGTGTCCTTGTGGAAGTACCTGTTATGCTCACCCTAGTAAACATTGCTAATAACACTAGACATTGGTTTAAACAATAAGCGGAGGTAATCGAATTCAAACATAGAAATCACAGCTAAACTTTAATTCAAAGGCGAACACAGAGTTTTCTTGCATATGTACTATAATGGCTTTTTCAAGGGAAATGAAGTAAAATATTAACATGTAGCTCTATGATTTAAAAGGGTAAGTATGAGAATTTTAATTCTTGAGGATAATGTCCGTCTGGCTTCTGGGCTTAAGAAAATACTCACAAAAGAAGGCTATGCTGTTGATATTTTACACGATGGTACTGATGGTGCTAATGTTTTAGATTATCAAGCGTATGATTTACTTCTTTTGGATTTAGGACTACCGGGGATGGACGGTATTGATATTCTTAAAGAAGTTCGCAAAAACAATACCAATCTTCCTGTTATTATTATCTCTGCGCGACACAAACTAGACCAAAGAATACTTGGATTTGATATGGGAGCGGATGATTATATATCCAAACCTTTTGATCTTGCAGAAGTCGTGGTTCGGGTACGTGCATTGCTTCGGCGTTCGCAGCAAAAAGGGCAAGCCACTATTCAATTAGGAGAGCTCGTTTTTAACACAACAACAAGAGAATTAAGTCTTGGCAATGAGCGTATTTTACTGAGTAAACGAGAATTGGCAGTTTTTGAATATCTTGTATCACAGGAAAATATTGTTATTAGCAAAGAAAATATAGCCGATCATATAGGCAATTTTGATGATGGGTTTAGCTCTCATGCAATAGAAACTTATATCTCAAGGCTTCGCAAAAAATTAGGGTTGCATGTTGATATTAAAACGTTTCCGGGTCTTGGCTATATGATCCATACAAAATAGAGACGTAATGCATCAAATCTCTATAAAAAAACGTTTGTTAGGATGGCTTAGTTACTCTTTTTTAGGCATTACTCTTCTGGTTATTATTACTGTTTATCTCTTTGTTAATCGTGAGATTAATCGCTATTTTGATGACACGCTTGTGCATGAAAGTAGCAGCATCATCGACCGTCTTTATATCGCAAATTCACACATAAAATTCAAAAATCAACATCTTGGTATTGACTTACAAACTTCATTAGGCGATAGTAGTATTTTTTATAGTATCGAAGATACTTCCGGAAATTTATTGTTTGGGTTTAAAAATATTCCCAAACCATTAAAGAACAATAAGCAACAAATATTTTACGATGCACAGTTTTTAAATCAAAAAATCAGAGCATTTCAAACATCGTATACGATGATGCGGAATAAGCAGTCTTTTACGGTTATAATTACGATTGCCGAAACCCTAGAAGATAGAAATGCTATTCTTTATAAGCTATACTTCATTATTACAATGATTACTATTTCTTTTATTGTGAGTACACTCGCTTTCACTCTCATTGCGATTAGTAAGGGGTTCGAGCCTCTTAAAGCCCTTCAAAACTCTATCAAAAAACGTGATGTACATGATTTAACGCCAATCTCAGAAAATAAAATCCCCATAGAGGTTATTTCGCTCGTACAAAGTATTAATCAACTCTTTACAAAACTCAAAAAAAGTTTTTTACATGTAGAACACTTTAACCAAGATGTTTCTCATCAACTTAGAACACCACTGGCGGAACTCAAGATGTATATAGAGATGGATGAGTCAATTGATGAAAAACAAAAACCATTCTATCTTGAAAATATCAACACAATGGTTCATACAATAGAACAATTACTCTTACATGCGCATACAAATCCCGATGCCTTTGATCGTATCCAGTTTAAACCTTTTAACTTAACCGAGTTATGTAAAAAAATAGCGATGCAAAAAGCGCCGGTACTCTATCAAAATGGATTTGATATAGCCTTTGAAGCGGAAGAGAGTTATTGGATTAACGGTAGTGCTGTGATTATTGAAAGTCTTTTATGCAATCTTATTGATAATGCTCAAAAATATGCGAGAAATGAAAATACTATAAAAGCTAATACGATAACCCTCTGCATTAAAGAAGAAAACGAGACGATTATTATGCGTCTTTTGGACAATGGTCCAGGTATCCCTCAAAAGTATTTAGATAAGATTTATGACCGTTTTTTCAGACTTGATACGCAAAAACAAGGAACAGGACTAGGCCTAAGCATTGTTAAGCAAATCGTTGAATTACATGAGGGCTCCATTGTATTAACCAATAGAAAGCCTCATGGACTTGATGTTAGCATTACTTTTCCAAAATATGAGGAGACCTCAAAACTTTTCTGTACGCTTCATTTTTCCAACAAGTAATTGTATTTTTGAAAAATAACGAAAGCATCATTGAGCATTTGTGTGGAATTCTCTGGACCTGTCCATGTCCCTCCCACTTTATTTGCTTTCAAATCTCGTTGCACACTCTTTTTTGCCATAAGTAACATGAAAGCGTCATGGAGTTTATCATAACGCTCAGGATACAAATCTTTCAAAGATTGTTGAACCGCAAATCCGCGCATATAATCGGGGACATGGGGTATTTGAAATCCTAACGGGGTAAGTGCTTCGTTGACCGTAGGAATATCCCACTCAAGTTGACGTTCTTGTGCATTAATAGCCAATGGCGTAATGAACCCACGGATCAATTCAGCTCCTTTTGAACTCACAAAAATGACATCCATCTCACCATTGACGATAGCTTGTCTTGCAGCATAATCACTATCGAAACGGTGAAGTTCAATCGTGCTGATAGGAATGTTCATGGCCTCCATCATTAACCTTAAGAGAAAATAGCCATTTGAATTTTCAACAACCGCAATTTTAAGCGTTTTAGTAGATTCTTTTAAGGCTAGTAACAACTCAGAAAGTGTTGCAATAGGGCTTTCCCCATTAACCGCCACAACATCAAATCCATACGATTGAATATTGAGATAATCCAAATCAGATATAGTAAAATGATTACCTTCTCGCAATATGGCTTCGAGGAAAAAAGGAGAAAAAGCGGAACAAAGGATGGTATAGCCATCGTTTGTTGTTTGTAAAAACGCCTCGATTGCAGCGGCTGACCCACGGCCTGGAATATTACGGACATGAATAGGAACATTTAAGATTTTAGAGAGATATGGAGCCATAGATCGCGCTAATGTGTCGGTACTTCCCCCTGCACCAAAGCCAACAATCATTTCAATAGGTTTATTAGGATAACTTTCTTCTGCTCGAAGAAATGTTGATAATACGATTAGTAATAAACAAGAGACGACACTTGTAAGCCCAAAAAAGTGTCTACTTAATTTTTGTGAATACAACATAGGGTATAGTTTCTCCTCTTGAATCGAACGTAGGGTTAGGACAATTTTAACATCTTAACCCTTGCACTATCTAAAAAGAAGTTATTGTCTACCAGAAACCCAAAAATTTCCACCAAACAGCACCTACAAGTGTCCAAATACTCATATTAACAATACTCATAATAAGCCCCATCTTCCACCATTCTTGTAATGTTGTGTATCCTGAACCAAAGACAATAGGTGATGTCCCTGTCGCATAGTGTGTCAATGTCATCATCATAGATGAAGCGCCTATCATGATGAAAGCTAAAAAGAGCGGTGGTGCTCCAAGCGCAATCCCTGCGGTAAAAAATGCTGCAAACATGGCAGTAATGTGTGCAGTCGTACTAGCAAAAAAATAGTGTGAATACAAATAAACGGCGACTAAAATGAACACGGCCCATCCCCAACCAAGACCAAAACTTGCAATATTGGTCTCAATAACGACAGAAAACCATTTTATAAGCCCCAACTTTTGCAGATATGATGCCATCATCACAAGTGCTGCAAACCATGTGATGGTATCCCACGCGGCTTTTTCTTTCAAAACATCTTCCCATGTCAACACTTTTGTCACTAAAAGAATGGAAAGTCCAAGAAAAGCAACGGCGGTAGAGTTGACAGCATATGCTTGACCAAAAATCATCGCCGGAACCCCTGCCCAAAGAAGTAGAAGTAATGTAAATACACCAATCATAATTTTTTCTTGAGCTTTCATTTCACCCAGTTGCGTTAATTTTTCTCTAGCAAACTCTGGGGCACTAGGCGTTTCTGTAATTTCAGGTGGGTAAAAAAACTTCACAACAAAAGGAACAAGTGCGATACAAACCAAGCCCGGGAGTAATCCTGCCAGTGCCCATTGACCCCATGTGATACTAATGTTTGAATGGGTTGCTTCGGCTACAAATTTAACAATTAAGGGATTGGGTGCCGTTGCTGTGATAAACATAGCTGAAGTGATAGGATTGATGTGAAAACTCACCAGTGCTAGGTACTTACCAATTTTATTGGAGGTTCCCTCTTCGGGTGAGGAATTAAAACTAGTGGCAATGGATTTCATAATAGGATGGATAATTCCACCACCACGAGCCGTATTACTTGGTGTTACTGGGGCGATAACAAGCTCTGAGATAGCCAAGGCATACCCAATTCCAATCGTTTTTCTACCAAATAGAGAGATAAAATAGTAACCAATTCTATTGCCTAATCCCGTCTTCGCTAAACCTCGAGAGATGATAATAGAGATTCCTATTAACCAAATCAGAGAATTGGAAAATCCACTAAGCGCATCTTTCATAGCAATGGCTGGTTTTGGATTGGTAACCCCCGTAAGAGCAACCAACGTAATAGCAATAATTGCAATAGAGCCTATAGGCATTGCTTTGCCTATAATAGCTGCAATTGAACCAACAAACAAAGCCAGTAAGTGCCATGCTTCTGGTGTAACTCCTTGCGGAACGGTAATGCCGAACCATATAATAAGTGTAATCGCTATCGCGATTGCACTGGGTGTTAATTTTACTTGATTGTCCATAAAACAAACCACCTTTCATTAAGATTGATAAAAACTAAGTACATCCTAATGTTAAGTTCTTGCAAAGTTCTGTCAATTTAAAAAAAAATTATTTACAAAATAAAATATCAGTATTAATGGATAGAATGGTTACTTTTATTCTCTATAATATCCATTCACTTTTTGTAATCATGATAGTAAATAGATTGATGCAGTATTAATCTATTCGTACAAATATTAAGGTATGTTGATGTGTCTATGGTATCTCAAAGATGAACAAGTTTATGAAGAATGATGTACGGCAAATGAGCCAAGAATAGAGCTTTTTTAAAGCAGTTTAGCTACGCTATAGCTACCTTGAAAAATTAAATTAATTTTGATGCTTATTTTAGGGGTTTTTGAAATAGTGGCCGGGAGAGAGGGATTTGAACCCCCGGAGGTATTACCCTCAACGGTTTTCAAGACCGCCGCATTAAGCCGCTCTGCCATCTCCCGACGTATGAAAAGTTTTGTAAAATTTTGGAGGCGACACCCGGATTTGAACCGGGGATCGGAGCTTTGCAGGCTCGTGCCTTACCACTTGGCCATATCGCCGTTCCGTGTAAAATCGCTTATTTTACGCTATTGAAAAATGTGGTGGTGCCCGGAGCCGGATTTGAACCGGCACGCCCAAAACGGGCGAGGGATTTTAAGTCCCTTGCGTCTACCAGTTTCGCCATCCGGGCAACGCTTTGCATCTTTTTTAAAAGAAATGGAGCGGGAAACGAGGTTCGAACTCGCGACCCCGACCTTGGCAAGGTCGTGCTCTACCACTGAGCTATTCCCGCATCTAAAAAAGAGTTGAAAGTATATCAGTTTTTTTTCGTAAAGTAAAGTTCTTTTTTGAAAAAAATACTTACATGTAAGAAATAGTAGCTAAGTTGCGCTATAATTATCAAAAACAGAAGGACTTTTTATGCGTAGCGATCAGGTAAAAAAAGGGTACGATAGAGCGCCACACCGAAGCTTATTTCGAGCAACAGGTGTGAAAAGCGAAGATTTTGATAAGCCATTTATTGGGGTAGCCAATTCTTATATTGACATTATTCCTGGACACTTTTTTTTAGCAGAATATGGCAAAATTATCAAAGATGAGATTCGGAAAAATGGATGTATTCCTTTTGAATTTAATACTATAGGTGTAGATGATGGTATTGCAATGGGACATGATGGAATGCTTTATTCACTTCCAAGTCGGGAACTTATTGCTAACTCTATTGAGACGGTGATGAATGCTCATAAACTTGATGCAATGATTTGTATGCCAAACTGCGATAAAATCGTCCCAGGTATGATAATGGGAGCATTACGTGTTAATGTGCCAACAGTTTTTGTAAGTGGTGGTCCGATGAAAAAAGGGTATACCAAAGAAGGGAATCCTATTGATTTGGCGACGGCATTTGAAGCTGTTGGAAAATTTGAAAAAGGGGATATTTCTGAGGCTGAACTAACAGACATTGAATGTAACGCGTGCCCAAGTGGCGGTTCATGTTCAGGTATGTTTACAGCTAATAGTATGAATACTTTAATGGAAGCAATGGGTATCGCACTCCCCGGTAATGGCACTATTCCAGCTTTGACGCCTGAACGAGAAGTATTAATTCGAGCAGCAGCAAAAAGAGTATGTGAAATTGCTTTGGATAGCACATATAATTTTAGAAATATTTTGAATGAAAAGGCAGTTCGTAATGCCTTTGCTGTGGATATGGCGATGGGTGGAAGTTCAAATACAGTGCTTCACATGTTAGCCATAGCCAGAGAAGCAGGTGTGACCTTTGATATCAAAAACATTAATGAAATCAGTAAAAAAGTATCGCATATCGCAAAAATTTCCCCTTCCCTCTCAACAGTACATATGGAAGACATTAACCGTGCAGGTGGCGTTAGTGCAGTTATGAAAGAGATGAGTAGACGTGATAATGGTGCCCTTGCTTTAGATAATTTAACCGTGACTGGCGAAAGTGTGGGTGAGCGTATCAAAGATGCTGAGATTAAAGATACCGCTATTATCCACACACTTGAGAATCCTTATTCAAAAGTAGGTGGGCTTGCAATTTTATTTGGTAATCTTGCACTTGAGGGTTGTGTTATTAAAACGGCAGGCATTACAGGAGAGCGCAAGTTTTCTGGCAAGGCAGTTTGCTTTGATTCACAACAAGAATCACTTGCTGGCATTGTAAGTGGGAAAGTTAAAAAAGGTGACGTTGTTATCATCCGTTATGAGGGTCCTCGAGGGGGTCCAGGGATGCAAGAAATGCTCTCTCCTACCAGTTTGATTATGGGTATGGGTTTGGGCGCTGATGTGGCACTGATTACTGATGGACGCTTCTCGGGTGCAACTAGAGGACTTAGTATCGGACATGTAAGCCCTGAAGCAGCAGAAGGTGGTATGATAGGCTTAGTTCAAGATGGCGATACGATTCATATTGACGTAGATGCATACACGATAGAAGTTGAACTCAGTGATGCGGAAATTGCAAAGCGTAAAGCGGCATTTAAACCTAAAGTGAAAGAGATTAAGGGAAGTTGGTTAAAACAATACCGACAACTTGTGACGAACGCCAGTAATGGTGCCATGTTGAAAACTGAAGAATAATGATAGAATTTTTCAACTTACTCTTGCAACATACCATCACTATGATGGCGATTGTTGACCCTTTAGGGGTGAGTGCAATAATGCTCTCACTTCTTCCTCAAAATACAACAAAAGAGGCAATTAATAAAATAGCCTTTAAAGCGACGATAACTATTATCGTCGCTTTTTTTGTAGTTTTGGCAACAGGCAACTTTTTACTCAATCTTTTTGGTATTGAAATTGATTCTTTAAAAGTGATGGGTGGAATCGTACTTTTATTAACCGCTATCAAAATGGTACAAGGCTCAATGGAAGCCAAAAATCAAACGGAAGAAGAGCGCGAGGAAGCGATTAAAAATGATGAGTTTTCTGTCATCCCTTTAGGTATCCCAATTACTTTTGGGCCTGGTATCTTCGCAACGATTATCATTTTAAGAGGTCAAAACATGGATTTTATAGGCCTCTCTTCACTGATTATTGCCTACTTAATTGTAGCATTGAGTGTTTATCTTGCTTTCAAAAATAGTATTTATATTAGGCAGTATTTAGGCATTACGGGACAAAAAATAGTCAGTCGCTTGATGGGTTTAATTGTTGGAGCTATTGCTGTTCAGTTTGTTGTTGGTGGTATTACGACTTTAGTCGGCCACTACATATAAGGAGTTAGTCCCATGAATGTTGGTGGTTGGTCATGTCCTCATGAACGGCAAGGATTGTGTGATATTATTAAAAAAGAGTGTGACCCCGGTGATAAAGGCTGTGTGTTGTATGGAAAAGCCAAATTTTCTTCTGAAGAATCACCTTCTAATGAGGCCTTTGAAAAGAGAATGGAGCGAAAAATGAAGCAATTATTGGAAGACAAAGAAAAATAGACTCCCTATTTTGACCATGAAATAAGTTCTAATCCTACACTAACATGTACGGCTACCTTACCTTCTGCATTGCAATAAGAGGCAACAATCTTTTTCACAAGAGTTTCATTGGCCTCTTTTTCATTAATTTCTAAGTGCCATAACATAGAATCAATAGCTTCTTGCTGGCTTTTTAAGGTCGTCCACTCATCTTCAATATACTCTTTTGTATAAAAAATATTTTTCGTGTCAAGCCACGTTTTTAGTTTATCTGAACCTGGAGGAACTTTTGGCGTGAAACCATGTGCTTTGAAAACTTCATCCAGAAGTGGCGATATTCTTTTTCCTGCCCATCCAAGATAGATACAATATTCACGAGCAAGTGCATTCATTTTTTCAAAATCTTCATCACTTTTAAAGGCTGGTGACATAGAAGAAAAGACAATATCAAATGTATTTTCACGTGGAAAATCACTCCATGTGCTACATGTAAAGGAAAATTTTGATAATAAATTTTCTTTTTGTGCATCACTATACAAAATATCGAGCATTTCTTGTGAAAAATCTAAAGCACATACAGATTGTGCAGAGCTTGCAATATGTAAAGTATACACACCTGTTCCACAACCAATGTCAAGAATACTTTTATTCTGAAATGAAATACCACGTTGGGCAATTTTAGTAAGAATTTTTTGTGTAAATGTATTTGGGTCATGCGAAAAGCGAGCGTATTGTTTGGCTTTTTTATCCCAAATGGTAGGGGAGCTTTTTTTGGTGTGAGAAGGGTTCACCTTAAGCCTTTATCGTAAGATTCATTATAAAATTTATCTTAGCATGAGCGGTGTTAAGGGGTACTTAGAGCGAAGAAAAATAAGACGTGGCGAAAAAGGATTTTCGCCACAAAAGGTATTAAGCTGCAGTATTTACAGTTAGATAAACAAAACCTATCGCAAACAAGACAACATTTGTAAGTGTGATGATGAGACCTACATTTTTTGCATTAACTTTCTTTAACATTGCGTCTCCTTTTAATTTTTGGAATTATATATAAATAAGCTTAATAAAAAATAAATATATAGGAATTTAGTGATATATATTTTATATAAGTAACAATATTACACTTTAATTTTAGTAAAGAAGGTATAAAAATTTTAAATATTAAGAATAATTTAAAATTTAAAACTAAATATATAGTATAATTAAATGATTATTTTAAGGAGTTTATGGTGTTTTTAAGGAAAGGTGAGTATTTTTGAAACACTCACCTAAAGTAGAATAATAATGTAAACAATTGGTTGAAAAATTATTCTTTAGGTCTATATCCTATTCGGTAGCCACCCCAATGGCGACCTTTAACATAGATTGGCATTGAAATATCATGCATAACAACACCATCTTCTCGACGATAGGTTTGCAATAAGACACGTTTTTCGTGGTTTGCACCTCTAAGCCCTCTATCGGTAAAAATACGTTTGGTACGATTACCAAAAAGATCTTTATCATAATTACCTGTCAGAGGAGCTCTAGCACTATGTGTGGAAATATAGCCAGATTTATGCATCGCAACAGAATAAAAAGTATTATTGTTTTCACGCATAATTTTATCGACCACAGCAGGGAATGTCTGATCTGCATAACTATCATAACGTGTTGAAAATTTTTGAGGGTTTGTGTTCGCAATTGGTTTAAAGTTAGTGTCAAAAACATCATCCAGACTTAATTTACCACTTTCTATAGCTTGAGTAAGAATAGCTTCTATGCTCTCTTTTGCATGTTTACATTGGCCATACATTTTTTCATGATACTCATCCATTGCAAATTCACTGAGGCTTTCATGTGCTTCTTCGGCACTGTTGATGATAGCTTGTGTTTGCCCTGAAATTTGTCGCATTTCTTTGGTTCCTGATTCAAGTTGTTCACTAATCTTTCCAATTGAATCACGTATGCTTAAAAGTTGCTCGCTATTGTGGTCGGAACTTTGAGCAATATTGGCAATTTGTTGTTCAATTTTTTCGGCGTTATTAATAAATGATTTGATCTCCTCGCCTACAAATTGTACTTTGGCTGTTGCATTGTCTACCTCTTTACGAAGGGCCTCTATACTCCCAAAAACATCATTGGTATCTTGTTGAATTTGCTTAACAATAATTGTGACTTCACCTGTTGATTTGCTAGTCCTCTCTGCTAGGTTTCGTACCTCATCTGCAACGACGGCAAAACCTCTTCCATGCTCTCCTGCTCGAGCTGCCTCAATAGCCGCATTCAAGGCCAATAAATTAGTTTGGTCAGCAATATCATCGATGACAGTTGTGACATTTTGAATAGAAATAGATTTCTCCTTAAGTTCATTTACTTTGGTAGAGGCATCACTGGTTTGGATGTTAATAGCATTCATTTTGTGAATAATATCGTTTAATTCACTAATACTTTTTCGGCTTTCATTCATAGACACTTTTGCAAAGGAAGATGCTTCCTGTGAATTGGCACTGACGATGTTAACGTGTTCAAAAATATTTTGTGCAGAGGTGGAAATTTCAGCAATTCCTTTGGCTTTTTCTTCCAGTTTTTTTGACATATTATCAATAGAGAACATTAATTGAGCTGTTGCAATAGAATTTTTACCCGCACTTTGAGAGTAATTTTCACTTAATGCTGTCAGTGTGCCAATTAGTTTATAGATTTTTGTAAAAAGCTCTTGAATAAAAGAGCTTTTTTCGCTAACACGTAAAAATTCTTTTTTATATGTCTCTCTTTCTATTTTACTACGAGCATCAAATTTAGTCATTGCTTGAAAGGCGCTATCTATTGGTTTGAGAATTAAGGTATAAATACAAAATATCGCCACACAAAAAACTATCAAGGAAGCAATAGCAATAATACTTGGTTGTGTAATGAAAAAAGAAAGACCTATCAGTGTTAAGAAAAGCAGTAAAAAAAAGGCGCTTAATTTGAGAAAATAGCTTTGAATCATTGGTAAACCTTTCACATGTAAAGATGTTTATAGCGTAGCAAAAAAGGCGTGATAATGGTATGAAATTCTTTCTAAAAAGGTAAAAATTTTTTTAAATGCTTAGATTTTACACTAATCAAAAATGAAAAAGAATTAAGGTAGAATTACGCAAATATTATAAGGAGTCATACGTTGTCAAGTGGTTCAAAATATAAAATAAATAGTTTAAAATCAGTTAAAAAATGTCTTTTCCCAGCCGCTGGGTATGGTACACGATTTTTACCTGCTACTAAGGCCATGCCTAAAGAAATGTTACCTGTTTTAACAAAGCCTTTAATTCAGTATGGTGTGGAAGAGGCTGTGAGTGCAGGCATTGATACAATGGCGATTGTAACAGGACGTGGAAAGCGAGCCATTGAAGATCATTTTGATGTCAGTTATGAATTGGAACATCAAATTAAAGGAACGTCCAAAGAGAGTTATTTAACAGAAATTCGTAATTTGATTGATAATTGCACCTTTAGTTATACGAGACAAGTCGAAATGAAAGGGTTGGGACATGCTATCTTAACAGGTAAAACATTGATTGGTGATGAGCCATTTGCGGTTATTTTGGCAGATGACTTGTGTGACAATGATGGTGGAGATCCTGTGCTTAAGCAGATGGTTGAAGTGTATGAAAAATACAGTTGTGCTGTTGTTGCTATTGAAGAAGTACCTAAAGAAGATACCAATAAATATGGTGTTATTGCAGGACGTATTGTAGATGGTAATGAGTGTGTTTTACGCGTTACTGACATGGTTGAAAAACCAGATCCCAAAGATGCACCAAGCAACCTAGCAATTATTGGACGTTATATTCTAACACCTGATATTTTTGAGATAATAGAAAATACAAAACCTGGAAAAGGTGGAGAAATTCAAATCACAGATGCACTCCTAGAACTTGCCAAACAAGGTAAAGTTATTGCTTATAAATTTAAAGGAAAACGTTTTGATTGTGGCTCTATAGAGGGCTTTGTAGAGGCTACAAATTATTTTCATGATAAAAGTAAGTAGGTTTAGATAATCACTTTATTATCTTTGCTTAGCTATAATCTCTAAAAAAACAAGGCGGAATAGTTCTATGTCCAATAAAGAAACAAAATATATTTTTATAACCGGCGGTGTTTTGAGTTCACTAGGTAAAGGTATTGCTGCAGCTAGTATTTCAACCCTTTTGAAAAATGTAGGCTTTAAAGTCAGTATTTTAAAGGCAGATCCGTATATTAACGTTGATCCTGGAACAATGAGCCCTTTGGAACATGGAGAAGTATTTGTCACTGATGATGGTGCTGAAACAGATCTAGACTTAGGACATTATGAACGGTTTTTGGATGAAAATCTTACGCAAGCAAATAACTTTACGACGGGACGTGTTTATTCTTCAGTTATTGAAAAAGAGCGCCGAGGTGATTATTTAGGTAAAACTATACAAGTCATTCCTCATATTGTGGATGAAATAGCCAATCGTATTAAAGAAGCAGGACGTGGAAAAGATATTTTAATTGTAGAAATTGGTGGCACGGTTGGTGATATTGAAGGACTTCCTTTTTTAGAAGCCATTCGTTCACTTAAAAGTGAACTTGGCAAACGCAGAGCGATGAATATTCACCTTACGTTAGTGCCCTACATCAAAGCAGCAGGTGAGTTAAAAACTAAACCAACCCAACATTCTGTTCAAGAATTACGCCGTATTGGTATTACGCCAGATATGCTGGTATGCCGCTCGGAACTCCCTTTACCTAAAGAGCTCAAAAACAAATTAGCTTTTTCATGCGGTGTCGAGAGAAATTCGGTGATTGAATGCTTGGATGCTTCGACAATTTATCAAGTGCCTCTTAATTTCTTGAAAGAAAATATTTTAGTGCCAATCTCTGAAGCGTTAGATTTAGGTGAATTAACACCGCATATGGATGAATGGGATACGCTTGTTAAACGTGTTATTGCACCAAGGGATGAAGTGTACATTGCTTTTGTTGGAAAATATTTAGATTTAAAAGAGTCTTATAAATCTTTAACCGAATCATTAATTCATGCTGGGGCTAATATGAATGCCAAGGTGAATATTAAATGGGTTGATTCAGAGATGATTGAAGAAAAAGGGACTGAAATCTTAGCTGATGTGGATGGTATTTTAGTAGCAGGTGGTTTTGGCGAACGCGGTGTTGTCGGTAAAATGGCAGCTATTGGGTATGCCAGAGAAAATAAAATTCCTTATCTTGGTATTTGTTTGGGTATGCAACTTGCTATGATAGAATTTGCACGAAACGTATTGCATATTGAAGATGCCAATTCTATTGAGTTTAGCGCTACATGTAAAGCTCCTATTATTTATCTTATTGATTCCTTTATTGACGCAAGTGGTAAAAAGCAGTTGCGTACGTTTCAAAGCCCATTGGGCGGAACGATGCGATTGGGTGGTTATGAATGTGAAACTAAATCTCATTCACTGTTACGTGATGTGTATGATGGAGCAAAAATAATTCGTGAACGTCATCGTCATCGCTATGAAGCAAATCCAGCTTATCGTGAAGCATTTGAAAAAGCAGGCTTAATTGTGAGCGGCGAAAGTGAAGGATTGATTGAAACAGTTGAACTTAAAGATCACCCATGGTTTTTAGGAGTCCAATTTCACCCAGAGTTTACCTCTCGTTTAACCAATCCTAACAAAGTTGTTCTTTCCTTTGTCAAAGCAGCTTTTGTAAAACGTCAAAATGGTTGAGCTTCTTAGTAAAGAGGATATTCGTAGAATTCTTTCAAGCAGGTTTGAAAATGACTGCTGCACGAGGCTAGGAGAAATCCCAAAGCCCTCTTCCTTTAAAGATATTGGGCGTGCATCTAAGCGTATTGCAGCAGCTATTAAAGGAAAAGAACGCATTGCTATTGTCGGTGATTATGATGTAGATGGCGTTATTTCCTCTGTTATTTTAAGCCAATTTTTTGATGATTTAGGTGTAGATTATTCTCTAATTATTCCCAATCGCTTTACCGACGGTTATGGGCTTAATCCAGAAATTGTAGCAAAGCTTGATGTCCATGTCATTATTACTGTAGATAATGGTATTTCTGCCGTTGAAGCCGCTGAAATTTGCAAAGAACAAGGTATTGATCTTATTATTACGGATCATCATAATGTTCCAGCCATTATTCCAAATGCATATGCTATTGTCAATCCTAAACAAGATGATTGCGAATTTCCCAATTGTGAAATTTGTGGGGCACAAGTAGCGTGGTATTTAGTTGCCTCACTCAAAGAAGAATTAGGTGTTGAGTATGACCTCTCCTCTTTCCTTGATCTTTTGTGTATTGCTATTATGGCAGATATGATGGAACTTGTCGGTATGAACCGAGTAATGGTTAAAAAAGGGATACACGATCTCAATAAAAGTAATCGTGCAGCATTTGCGGCAATAAAACTTTTTTTTGGCAAAGCTTCTTTAGAAGGTGATGATATCTCCTTTTTGATTGCACCACTTATTAATAGTTCAGGACGCATGGAAGATGCAATGCTTTCGTATGCTTTTTTAAAAGCAACCCACGTGGATGAGGCCCTTAAAAAACTAGAGTATATCGTTTCATTGAATGAAGCCCGAAAAGATGAAGAACGTATCTTATTTGAGTCAACTCTCTCACATGTGAATGAGGATGAAAATATCATTGTAGCGTGGGGTGAAGAGTGGCATGAAGGTATCGTAGGAATTGTTGCCTCACGGCTCTCCAAACGCTTTAAAAAGCCTGCTATTGTCTTTTCAATAAAAGAAGGTAAGGCGAAGGGAAGTGCAAGAGGTATTGGTGATGTGAATATCTTAGCACTCATTCAAGAGCATGAAGATATACTTTTGGGTTATGGAGGGCATAAAGGTGCGGCTGGCGTTTCCATTGATGTTGAAAACTTAGAGCTCTTTAAAACAAGAATTATACAATCAGCGACAAAAATCACACGTATTGAGTTAGAAGCGGATAGTGATGTTCTCGGTGAAATAGCTGTAGATCAGATCGATTTTGAATTGCTTGAAATTTTAGAAAACCAAGAACCGTATGGCCAGAAAAATCCAAAACCAAATTTTTTATTGCGCAATATTGCTGTTAAAGTCGATAAATTGATTGGCAAAGAGGGGCAACATTTAAAATTAGTTTTGCAAGAAGGAAACAACGCCTTGGAGGCACTCTTCTTTAATTATGATATACGTGCAAAGCAAGGAGATAGAATTGATATTCTTTTCACAATTGTGCGGAATGATTATCGAGGTTTGGTGACGCCACAACTCTTAATCAAACAAATTTTGAAGCGTTCTTAAAATTCTCTACCATTTTTGACGGGTACAAAGAGGCAGTCATCAAGCTCTTCTTTGATAATACCTGTTGCTGTTTTGCAAAAGCGTGTAATAATTTGTTTATCCCCTTTTTCAATGGGTGCGACCAAAATTCCACCAATTTTAAGTTGTTCAAAAATTTTTTGTGATACTTCGGGGATTGAAGCAGAGAAGAGTATACGGTCATAAGGTGCAAATTCTCGCCATCCATTTTGGCCATCATCAAATCGTGTATGAACCGTACTAATCCCTAAAGATTTAAAACGCTCTTTCGCTTCTCTTAACAATCGTTCAATACGTTCAATGGTAAAAACACGCCTAATT
Source organism: Sulfurospirillaceae bacterium (assembly GCA_028684065.1). Taxonomy (GTDB): domain Bacteria; phylum Campylobacterota; class Campylobacteria; order Campylobacterales; family Sulfurospirillaceae; genus Sulfurospirillum. The sequence goes on along the minus strand of JAQUGO010000002.1, from coordinate 331,965 downwards.
AGTTTGCTCAAAATTAATGCTTGATAGCCACTACCGCAACCGATTTCTAAGACAGAATCAGCCCCTTTACATGTAAGGGCTTCAGTCATCTTTGCAACTGTTAAAGGAGAACTAATCCATTGGTTTGCCGCCAAAGGAAGGGCATCAAGTCTATAAGCATGCATACTAAAACCAAGGGGTACAAAAAGTTCACGCTCACTCTTGCAAAAAGCTTCATACACGCTAGGAGAAAGAGTACATACTTTAGCAATGTCATCAGCCATTTTTTTATTTTTTTGAAGACGTATTTTTGTTTGAAAATGAGCAGAATCAAGCATTTATTGTAATCCTATATCAATATAGCGTCGCATTTTTTTTATTTCAGTTTTCTCAAATGGATGCATAAGCAATGCCTGTGTATCATCACGAAATGTGTCACCAAAAGGAGAAATAATACCACTTGCAGCGGCCATCTCATCACCATTGCTATTAGCACACAAAACCCACGTTTGATTAGCAATAGCCAATGCTTGAGAGAGTGTTTCAAGATGCCCTTTTCGTAGTTTTCCCCAAAATGCAGGGAGTAAAACGATATCGGCACCTTTGATTTGCTCCCAAAGTTCTGTAAAGCGAAGCTCAAAACAGATAAGTACAGCAATTTTTATTCCATCAACCTCCAAAAGAGTGATGTCATCGGTATTACCCTCTTGAAAGTAATCATTTTCATCGCCCAAAGTAAAGAGTTTTGCTTTGGCTCTTGTGAGAATGATTTCTCCATGGTGAAAGAGTTTAAAGTTATTGAAAAACCCTTGAGGTGTTTGCTCAATCAGTGTTAACCCAATCGTTTTATCCAAAGAGAGTTTTTTAAGCTCTCCCATAATGGCATTGGAAAAAAGAGCCGCTTTGTCCATATCTTGGTAACAATAGCCACTTAAGCAAAGCTCAGGCGCTAAAACAATAGCATTTTTAGGGGTTTTTTCTATCAATTGCCTCAGTGTTGCAAAGTTTTCTTCAAACGATTGAAACTCAAAGGCAAATTGTAGGGCACATAAAGTAGGACTAGAAGTCATCAAAAGAGAGACTGCCCTTACTGTAATTTGAGACATTTCCTTCAAAAAAGTTTGTTTTTTGGTCGTTAAATTTTGAAAAATCATCAACCCATTTGATAGGGTGTTTGGCATTGTATATTTTCTCAAAACCTACAGCTGTTAAACGCTCATCAATAAGATAATGAATATATTCTTCAATAATATCATCCGTAAAACCCATGATTTGATTTTGCGTAATGTATCTACCCCACTCTATTTCAAGGTCACCTGCTTTTTGGAACATTTCGCATACTTTTGTTTTGAGTGCGTCGGTAAAAAGTTCAGGTCTCTCTTTTTTTACAGAATTAATCATGTTTTGGAAGATTAAAAGGTGTGTAATTTCATCGCGTTGGATAAAGCGTATCATTTGGGCACTTCCTAGCATCCTTCCCGCTCGCGCAAGGGCGTAAATAGCAGTAAAGCCTGAATAAAAGTAGATACCTTCTAAAATTTGATTGGCAAACATAGCTAATACTATTTTTTCTTCGGTTACATCGCCCGCCAACTCTTCATAAACACTTGAGATATAGTCATTCTTACGACGCAAAACGTCATCGTGCTTTTCCATCTCATAAATTAAATCGGTATTATCACAAATCGCCTCTACCATAACAGCATACGATTTTGAGTGGTTGGCTTCTTCGTAGGCTTGACGTGCTAGGCAGGCATTGATTTCAGGTGCTGTAATATAGGGATTGATATTATCTGCTAAATTATTAGTTTGAAAACTGTCCATGCTAATGAGTTGGGACCAAACAAGGTCATACATGCGCTTTTCTGCATCGGTAAGATTTCGGTTGTAATCCATAACATCTTTGGTAGTATCGACCTCTTTAGGAAACCATGTATTACCTTCCATCATATCCCATAACTTTAAAGCCCATGTGTATTTTGCTTTTGTAAAATTTAAAATTCCGTGAGGATTCCCACCAAAAACCCTGCGATCATTCAAATTTTCATCTGAGCTTGGATTGTATATTTTTTTTCTTTCCATTGGTTATTCCTAAATCATTTATCTAAAAAAGAGTTCTATTTTATCAAAAATTTCTTAATTCTATAGGTAGTGTTTGGGTTAATAAACTCAAATCAAACTTATTTTGTTGCATTTTTGTAGCACCTAAGGTTTCTTCTACATGCAAATAGTTTTGGAGATAATACGTGTGAGGATAATGACGGCGACTCAAATCATCAATGATTGTATTAATATCATTTGTGGTGAGAAAATCACTATGTAATGTTGTTCTAGCTTCAAAAGGAAAACGAGAGTGAATAAGGTAATTTAATGTTTCAGAAAAAGGTTCAAAATTTTTATGTGCAGTAATCGTTGTAAACTTTTCTTGCGGTGCCTTATAATCAAGAGCTATATAATCAATAAGCTTTTGCTCAACAAGGCTTTGAATGACACTAGGCTGAGAACCATTGGTGTCAATTTTGATAGAAAAACCTAAAGCTTTAATATGAGTACAAAAATCTTCAAGAAAAGGATAAAGAGTGCATTCCCCGCCACTAAGCACAACGCCATCAAGACGCCCTTTTCGAGTCGAAAGGAAGGTTAATGCTTCCTCCGTGCTGATGCTACCCTTCTCTCTAACAATACGTGGATTATAACAGTATGGGCATGCCATATTGCATTTGGCAAACCATAAAATAGACGCTAGATGTTTGGGATAGTCTAGCGTCGTAAAAGGCGTAATACTATAAATAGGCTTATTTATGGCAGTCGCGCTCAACAAATTGTACTCGTTCTTTGTGTTCACCAGTTTTGCCAACATTAAAGCTTTCTACTGGTCTATGGTAGCCCATTACTCGTGTATAAACAATACACTTAGTGCGTTCACTTTTTATTTTTTCCAACAGTTCAGTTTGACTCATTATTATCTCCTTGTGTATATTTGTGTATCAATTCGGCATCACATTTTGGGCAAAATTCATGCTCACCACTGATATAACCATGTTTTTCACAGACTGAAAATACTGGTGTGATGGTTAAATAAGGCATACGGTAATTGCTAATAACATTTTTCACTAATTTTTTGCATGCTTCTGATGAGCTAATGCGTTCTTTCATATAAAGGTGAAGTACTGTGCCTCCCGTATAGGCGCACTGTAAATCATCTTGCATATCAAGTGCTTCAAATGGGTCATCCGTATAATTGGCAGGTAACTGGGAAGAGTTAGTATAATAGATATTTTCTCCTGTCCCTGCTTGTAAAATTTCTGGATAACGTTTTTTATCTTCTTTTGCAAATCGATATGTTGTTCCCTCTGCTGGTGTTGCTTCAAGGTTATAAAGGTTGCCAGTATCTTCTTGGTAGGCGACCATTTTATTACGCATAAACTCTAATATTTCATGAGCAAATTCCATTCCATAATCATCTGCAATGGTATGTTTATCATCCGTAAAGTTACGTATCATTTCATTGATACCATTGACACCAATAGTTGAAAAATGGCTGTTAAAACCTGGTAAATAACGCGCAGTATAAGGATAAAGTCCACGATTATACATTTCTTGTACAAAGACGCGTTTTTTTTCTAGGGTAGACTGTGCTAAATCCATAAGCGATTCAAAGTGTTTCATTAATTCTGCTTTATCACCTTTATATAAATAACCCAGACGTGCCATATTGAGAGTAACAACACCGATGCTTCCTGTCATCTCAGCACTTCCAAAAAGACCTCCACCACGTTTTAAAAGCTCACGTAAATCGAGTTGTAAACGACAACACATACTTCTAACATGGCCAGGCTTATAGGCTTTTGGATTTTCAACGAGTTTTCCCTCCTCGTTGCGAATGTACTGGCTTCCTACAAAGTTTTGAAAATAGGATGAACCGATTTTTGCTGTATTCTCAAATAGTAAATCGGTATTTTCGCCATCCCAATCAAAATCTTCTGTAATATTGACAGTAGGGATAGGGAAAGTGAACGGTTGTCCTGTTTTGTCACCCTCTGTCATAACTTCATAATAAGCTTTATTGATAAGATTCATTTCGGCTTGAAAATGTTTGTACGTCATAGCTTCCAAGTCATTTACACCACGCTTTTTTGCTTCTTCAAGGAGTTCGGCGTCTTTAATATTTTTAAAGAGATGTACTTGACTTGATGTTGGAATTTGTCCTGCTAAATCAGAAGGTACACTCCAGTCAATCGTAATATTAGTAAACGGACTTTGTCCCCAACGAGCTGGAACGTTAAGGTTATAAATAAAGCTTCGAATCGCTTTTTTAATCTCTTTATAAGAGATTTTATCTTTAAAAGCATAAGGGGCAAGGTAAGTATCAAAAGAGCTAAATGCTTGTGCGCCTGCCCACTCGCTTTGTAAAATACCTAAGAAGTTTGCCATTTGACCAAGCGCTTCTCTAAAATGTTGTGGTGGACGGCTTTCAACACGACCACGAACCCCATTAAAACCCTCATCCAGTAAAACTCTTAGACTCCAACCTGCACAGTAAGCTGTAAGGCAATCCAGATCGTGGATATGATAATCGCCGTTGCGATGTGCTAAACCTTCCTCTTTCGAGTAGATTTTGTCGAGCCAATAGTTTGCGATAACTTTACCTGCAGTATTGTTGACTAGTCCAGCGTTCGAGTAGCCCGTATTGGAGTTTGCTTTAATTCGCCAGTCACTCTTTCCAATGTATTCTTCAATGGTTTGTGTTGAATTGATGTAAGTTGTATCTTCATTAAGTCCATAAATATGTTCACGTTGCATTTTATGGGTGTGGCGATAGAGCATAAATGAACGCATGATGTCAAAATAGCGACCTTTATAGAGTTCTTGTTCAATCATGTCTTGAAAATCTTCAACCGCAGCAACACGTTTTTTTTCAATACGTTTTAAAATCTCTCTAAAGATACTTTCATCATAAGTAACCCCTTCACTTTTGAAAGCTTTTTTAATAGCATCTTCAATTTTATAAGGGAAAAATTCTTCGGTTGTTCCATCGCGTTTGAGTACTTTAGTCAGCATGATAATCCTAAGTATAAAAGTAGGTTAGATTATAGTGTGAGAAAAATTTAATTAAACTTAAAAATAAATGTGAAACTATTATGTCACGGAAATAAAATAGAGTATTTTTTTGATATTTTCTTAAATAGTTAAACTACCATAATATAGTTATTAAGTAGGATTTTATATTCTAAAAAATAAAAAATAAATATTAATATTAATTAATGTTTATTATAATTAATAGTTATTAATTAGTTGCGCTAAGAGAATTGTTTAATGCTTCATTTACATGTAAAATTGTTGTATCAAAGAATGGCAGTTCAGAGTCATTTTGCTTTAGGAGAAGTCCAATTTCTGTGCATCCTAAGATAACGGAATCTATGGTAGGATTATTTTTTTTTAGTTTATGGATAATGTCTAAAAATATTTCTTTAGAGTCTTGTTTTATAATACCGAGGCAAAGTTCATTGAAAATGATAGTATTGATACGGTCTGTATCACTTTGATTTGGGACACACGTTTTTATATGATGCATAGTTAAGATATCTTTATAAAAATGTTCTTGCATAGTAAATTTTGTCCCTAATAGCAAGGCATGTGTTGCTCCGTAATGGCATAATGCTGTTCCTGTTGCTTCGGCGATATGCAACAAGGGAATAGTACAGTTTTTTATGATTTGTGGGGCTATTTTATGCATTGTATTAGTGCACAGTAAAATCATATCAGCACCTGCTCGTTCAAGAGAACTTGCAGCATGAGATAAAATTTCTCCTGCTTCATCCCATTTTCCTTCGGTTTGTAATTGTGCTATAGGAGCAAAGTCTACTGAATACAGTATGATTCTAGCACTATGAAGCCCCCCTAATCTTTTTTTGATCCCTTCATTTAACAGTTTATAATAAGTAAGAGTTGATTCCCAGCTCATTCCACCTATTAAGCCAATTATTTTCACAGTTTTATGATTCCTCTGCCAGTAATTTTCCCTGCTAACATTGTGTTAACGAGACAAGGAATTTCATCTAAAGTATGTTCATGTATGATAGCATTTAAATCAATTTTCCATTCATTGGCAAGTTTATGCCACAGTTGCTGTCTTAACTCTTGTGTTATTTCGACAGAATTAATGCCTAAAAGGTTAATCCCTCGTAGTATAAAAGGAAATACTGTTGTTTGTATGTTTGGTGAAGCAACAAGTCCACAGATGGCAATACTACCTTCGGGTTTAATCTGCTTAAGTATATTTTCTAAAATTTCTCCTCCTACAACATCGATTGCCGCATCATATTGAGGAGAGAGTAAAGGTTTCTTTTTATTCATTTCAAAGTCACTTTTTAATATGACTTCATTTGCCCCAATAGAAAGTAAAAATTCTCTATTGTCGGCTCGTGAACTAAGTGCAATAACTTTAAAACCAATACTTGCAAAGAGTTTCACACAAAAACTACCAACAGCACCACTCGCGCCTGTTATGAGAATAGAATTTCCTTTTGTTTGTCCATTTGCAAGAAGCTTATAGGCTCCAATAGCAGCAGTGAGCCCTGCTGTTCCAATCGCTACGGCTTCTTTTAGGTTTAAGGTTTTAGGTAAGGGAATAATCCATTCTTTGGGTACACTAATAAACTGGCTGAAAGCGCCATCGGTGTTCATCCCCAAATCAAAGCTGGTAACAATTACTTCATCGCCCACACTAAATTTTTCACAATTACTTCTAACAACTACGCCGGCACCGTCAATACCTGGTGTGTGTGGATAGTTTTTTGTTACACCTTTATTACCTATGCAACTGAGGGCATCTTTATAATTCAAGGCTGCATATTTTATGCGAATGAGTACATCGTTAACGTCCAGCGCTTCAAGCGATAATTCTTTAATAGAACTTATAAATTGACCATCAATTTCTTCAACCCTTAGCGCTCTATAGGTCATTTCAATTCCTTTTTTTTATTGACAACCTTCACATTCAATACTTCTATCGGCAACTTCTAACTTATTTTCAGGCGACTGACTTCTAAGGTAATAAGTAGATTTGATACCCAGCTTCCATCCTAACATATAAATGTCATTAAGGTATTTACCACTAGCCTTATCGAGTGTTATAAAAATATTAAGGCTTTGCCCTTGATCAATCCATTTTTGACGAATGGCCCCTGCTTTAATGAGCACACGTTGGTCAAGTTCGTAGGCTGGTGTGTAAAAGTTCCATGTATCAGGGCTAAGATTTGGAACAACTACTGGAATCATACCTGAGAGATTTTCTTCAAACCATTTACGTTTATACACAGGTTCAATAGTCTGAGTGGTTCCCACTAAGATAGAGATTGAGCTTGTGGGTGCAATGGCCATTAAATAGCCATTGCGCATACCATTTTTTTTGACTTTTTCTCGAAGGCTTTCCCAGTCGTACATGTAACCAAAAAGTCCTCCACGGTCAACGAGCTTTTTCGCTTCATCATTTGCTGTATCGATAGGGAATACTCCTTTACTCCATTTTGAACCAAGAAATTCTGGGTAAGTACCTTTTTCAATCGCTAGGTTAGATGAAGCATGAATGGCATTATAACTGATAGCCTCCATGACTTCATCAATCTTGGCAAAATGGTCATAACTACCCCATTCGATTTTTTGTTCCGCTAGCATTTGTGCTTCGCCCATAACGCCTAATCCAATAGCACGAGAGAGAAGATTCGTATGTTTTACTTTGGCGTGTGGGTAGAAATTTAAGTCAATAACATTATCAAGCATACGTATTGCAATAGGAATAGTCCGCTCAATATCCTCTTTGGTATTGATTTTTGAAAGGTTAACGCTTGCAAGGTTACACACAGCCGTTTTACCTTCAATCATCTCTTTCTCAACAATAAAGATATCTTTTCCATTAATGCTATCGAGTGCCGTAATTTTTTTAGCTTCTTTAACCATTCCACTATCAACTTTGACTAAGTCAGCTTCTTCAAAAAGAGCGGTGCTTTGATCATTGAAAACAACACGAACTTTGTAATGATTTGGTGCAGTGTTTTGAAAGATTTCTGTGCATAAGTTTGAACTTCTAATAATACCGGTATGGCTGTTTGGATTTGCTCTGTTGGCATTATCTTTGAAACATAGGAAAGGACTTCCACTTTCAAAATAACTGGTTAAAATCTTTTTCCATAATTCTTTTGCAGGGACATATTCTTTTGAAATGGCACTGTTCTGTTCATAAGCACAATAACGTTTTTCAAATTCTTCACCATAGACTTCCGATAAATCTCCCGCTTCGGCTGGGTCAAACAGTGTCCATATGGCATCTGCTTCAACACGTTTCATAAAAAGATCGTTAATCCAAAGAGCGGGGAAAAGATCATGTGCGCGTCTACGTTCTTCTCCAGAGTTTTTCTTTAAATCTAGAAAATCTGAGACATCCATATGCCAAGGCTCTAAATAAACGGCTATTGCACCCTTTCGAGTACCCAATTGATCAACAGCAATCGCTATATCATTAGTGATTTTTAAAAAAGGAATGATTCCCCCAGCTGCATTTTTATGCCCATCAATCATACCACCCATAGAACGTACTAAGTTCCAATCCCAACCAATGCCACCACCAAATTTACTTAAAAGTGACATCTCTTTGTATGAATCAAAAATGCCTTCAATATTATCAGGTGTACTACCAATATAACAAGAACTAAGTTGGTGTCTTGGGGTTCGTGCATTTGAAAGAGTAGGTGTGGCAAGCATCACTTCAAATTTACTGATTACATCATAAAACTTCTTAGCCCAATCTTGTGAGTTGAGTTCATTTTGCGCCAAAAACATTGCAATTGCCATAAACATATGTTGTGGTAATTCTATAGGTCGTCCGTGTTTATTTTTAATTAAATAACGGTCATGTAAGGTTTTGAGACCTAAGTAGTTAAACTGTAAATCACGTTCAGGTTTCAAGTGCGCTTCTAAATCGTTAAGGTCATATTTTGTTTTAAGTCCTAATACAATACGTCCTTCTTTTTCACCGCGTTCCAAATATTCAGCAAAACTACCATAGCCGGTATGCCCATTGACTTTATGATAGAGGTCATATAGAAAAAGTCTGGCAGCAACAAATGTCCAGTTGGGTCTGTCGATATCTATTTTATCAACGGCAGTTTTAATGAGTGTCTTTTGAATTTCTTCGGTAGTGATTTTATCTCGGAATTGAATTTTTGCATCGACTTCTAATTCACTTTGAGAAACATTCTCCAAACCTTTGACGGCAGAACTCGTATACTTTTGAATTTTTGAAATATCTAGTGGCTCTATTCGGCCATTACGTTTTTGTACTGTTAACATTTATTTAAAGACCCTATTGAAAATTTTGTCGACATTTTTAGTGTAATAATCATAATTAAAGCAATCACGAATTTCTGTTTCACTTAGTTTTGCTCGTAAGTCCTCATCACCTAATAAGTTTTCAAGGTAAAGACTCTCGCCTTTTGTATTAAGGGCAGGTTTGCCTTGTTGTAAATCTTCCCATACTTTCATAGCATTTCTTTGGACTATTTTATACGCATCTTCTCTTGAAACACCTTTTAGTGGAAGTTCAAGTAAAATGCGTTGGGAAAAGACGAGTCCACCTGTAAGATTGAGGTTTCTCATCATATTATGTGGGTAGACAACAAGTTTTGATATAACACTATTAAGGCGAGATAGCATAAAGTCAGTTGTGATAAATCCATCAGGAAGGATGAACCTCTCAACAGAGCTATGACTGATATCTCGTTCATGCCAAAGAGCTACATTTTCCATTGCTGGCATGGCGTAGGAACGTATCATGCGACAAAGTCCTGTGATATTCTCGCTTAAGACAGGATTACGTTTATGAGGCATTGCAGAGCTACCTTTTTGCCCTTTTTCAAAAAACTCTTCACACTCATAGACTTCCGTTCTTTGGTAATGACGAATGGCAACAGCTATTTTTTCACAACTTGATGCCAAAAGTGCAAGTGCATTCATAAGAGCTGCATATCTATCACGTTGTATGACTTGATTTGAGACAGGTGCTGGATTTAATCCTAAATCAGCACATACAAGTTCTTCTAATTCTATTGGAGAGTGAGCCATGTTTCCCATGGCACCACTAATCTGTCCAACACTAATGACTTCCATCACGTGTTCAAGATTTTTCAAATTACGTTTAATTTCTTCATACCAAATGGCAAGTACTAGTCCAAAGGTAATAGGTTCACCATGAATACCATGACTTCGACCTACCATCAATGTCATTTTGTGTTCTTGAGCTCTTTTTTGTAAAGAATCCATTAATATTTTAACATCTTCAAGGATTACATGTAGGGAGTCTCTCATTTGAAGTGCTACTGCAGTATCGATACAATCTGAACTGGTCATTCCATAATGCACCCACCTACTCTCTTCTCCTAAACTATCCGCAACACTGGTTAAGAAAGCAATCACATCATGTCTGGTTACTTTTTCGATTTCATCAATTCTGTCAATATTGAAAGCAGCATTTTTTAAAATCTTTTCACAATCTTCATTAGGAACAAGACCGAGTTTATTCCAAGCTTTTGTAGCGGCTTTCTCAACTTTTAGCCATGCATCATATTTTGCTTGAATTGTCCAATTTTTTTTCATCTCTTCTCTTGCATAGCGCTCTACCATCTGAAAATTCCTTATCTATTTTGTAAATGTTATGTGATACAATACTGTAAATTTATAGAAAATTAGTGTGTCATAATAGTTATGATTTTACCAAATGACTACTAAAAAAGGCTTGAAGTTTGGCGTATATATTAAAGAAATTCTTTTTAGCTCAGCCAAAATTTGCATTTCGTTTTTTAATAGATGAATTTGATATTTCTATGGGGGAAGCACAAAAAATCATCGATAAAAAAAGAGTTTTTGTTAATGATGTGCTACTTGAACAAAAGTCTTGTATGATTAAAGGTGATATATCAGTTGTTGTTTTTAAAGGACAGTCTAAAGGTCTAAAGCCAATATTTGAAACTGATGATTTTGCTGTATTTGATAAACCTAGCGGGGTAATGATCCATCCAAGAAGCAGGAGCGATGGTTATACTTTGAATGATGAAATTAAAGCATTATATGGAAATGAAGCCAACCCTATTCATCGTATTGACAAGAGTACGAGTGGTTTGGTTTTAGTAGGTAAAAATAAACGTACTGAAATAGAACTAAAAAAGCTATTTGCAAACAGAGAAGTTCATAAGCGTTATATAGCTTTAGTTGAAGGAAAAATCGATTCTGCTTTTTTAATTAATGAAAAAATTAAAAGAGACTGTGTCTATAGTAAAATTAGAATGAAAGTTCATGTTGATGCCGGAGGTAAGGATTCTCAAACAAAAATAATTCCGCTAGAATACTTCGAAGATAAAAATGCAACTTTAGTTGAGGCAATTCCTTTAACTGGAAGACAACATCAAATTAGAGTTCATTTGTTCCACGTGAAACATAAAATTTTTGGTGATGCAATTTATGGATTGAGTGAAGAGGATGCTAATAGCTTTTTAGAGGGCACATTAAGTGATATTGAAAGAATATCAAAAACAGGTGCTGAGCGTCTATTGTTACATGCTCAAAGTTTAGTATTTGAATACCATGGTGAACAATACACTATTGAATCAAATTTTAATGCAAGAAATAGTTTTTATACATTATGTCAGTAAAGGAAAAACATGAATACCGTAATTGTTGATGGAAAAAAAATTGCTCCAAGCAAAGTTATATGCATTGGCCGAAACTATGTTGAGCATATACAAGAGTTGCAAAATGAAGTGCCAACGTCGATGGTTATTTTTATGAAACCAAACTCAGCCGTGAGTGATATGTTAGTGTCTCAATCTCATCCCTTACATTACGAAGGAGAAATTTCTTTTCTAATTTACAACAATAAAATTAGTGCAGTTGGTTTTGGGTTAGATTTAACTAACAGGCTTTTACAAAATGAGTTAAAGGAAAAAAAGCTTCCATGGGAAAGAGCGAAGGCTTTTGATGGTGCTGCCGTCTTTGGTCCTTTTGTTAGCATTCAAGAAAAAGATGTCAGCCTGTTAGCAATGGAATTGTGGATAAATGGTCAATTGGTTCAAGAAGGGAACATTGGTTTAATGATCTATAAACCAGAAATGATGTTAGCTGAAATCAGTACATTTTCTACATTAATTGATGGAGATATTATTATGAGTGGTACTCCAAAAGGCGTTGGTTCTTTTAAAAAAGGTGATGTTTTTATCGGAAAAATATTTATAGGGTCAAAGGAAATTAGTAAAATGGAGTGGGTTGTTCAGTAAATGAGAAAATAAAGGTCTTTACATATAAAAAGACCTTTATTTTTTAAAGATAACTTTTAGCATTCCTCCTATACCAATAATAACGACTACAATAAGAAAACCTACTTCAGCAAGATCAAGCATTTCCATTATTCTGTTCCTTATCTTTGAGTTGTCCACATGCAGCACTAATATCTAGACCTTTTGATTGGCGAATGGTACAAAGTATACCATGGTCAACAAGATATTGTTGAAAAGCAATAACATCTTGTTCTCGTGGGCGTTGAAAGTCACTACCAAAATGAGGGTTAAAGTAGATAAGGTTAACTTTTGATTTAATACCATGCAGTAGTTTAACAAGTTTTTTTGCACTTAGCTGGTCATCATTAACATCTTTCATAACTAGATACTCAAACATAACACGCTTTCTGGCATCAATAGGAAATGCTTTGACGGCATTTATGATAGACTCAATATTATAAGCTTTATTAATGGGCATTAGTTTTTGACGTAATGTATCATCAACAGCGTGCAATGAAATGGCTAATAAAATACCTAAGTCCATTTTACCTAGCTTTTCTATTTGATTACTTAATCCACTTGTTGAAATAGTTTGTCTTCGTGTTGAAATTGCTAGACCATCAATATCACTAAAAATTTTAACAGCTTTACTAACATTATCCAGATTATCAAGAGGTTCACCCATCCCCATATAAACAATATTAACGCGTCTATTTTCAGCAATATTATTATCTCTTTTAATCATAAGTACTTGGGAGGTTATTTCTCCAGCGCTAAGATTACGTTTAAAACCATCTTTTCCTGTAAGGCAGAAAGCACATCCTATTTTACATCCCACCTGGCTTGAAATACAAATTGTATATTTTGTATGGTGTATAAGCGTACCGTCTTCATTAACTTGCTCTTTTTTCATTGGCAAGAGAACAGATTCTACGGTATTTCCATCCATTAATGCGAAGAGATATTTTTTACTACCATCAATACTTTGTTCTATTTTAACAACTTTAAGCGGTTCTAAATGATAATTTTCTTCTAATGTATCTTTGAGCTCTTTAGGTAAATTCTTCATTGCATCAAAGGATATAACATATTTTTGATACAACCATTGGTATATTTGCTTCGCTCTAAAGGAAGGCTTGACAACTTCCATAAGTTCTTCTTTGCTGAGGTCTAAAATATTAATTTTTGGCATATGTTTCTCAAATTTTTAAATTTTTTTCGATATGTTGAGCAATAATTTCTTTTGCGTGAGCATGGTTAAGTAGAAAATCATTATGTGCATTAGCATCACAAAAATTGGTAATGACAAAAAAACCTGATGCAGGGATATTGAATTTTTTGGCAACACTTAGAACAGAATAAAACTCCATATTTTCAAGCTCTATTCCTAAATCAAGCATTTTTAGTGAGTGGTCCTTATCGGTTGTTATATAATTACTCGAATTGACAATAGGATGATTTGTTCCACGTGAAACATGAGGTGTTTTGGTTTCTAAAAAAGAATCAATGGGTGAATAGCATAAATGATCAATAAAACCCAACTCAATATTAGAAGCACGTGAAGTTGTAATAATGTCAAAAATTCGTAAATGGCCGTAACTTCCTGCTGTACCTACAAAAAGAAGAAATGAAGGATTTTTTTCTATAACTAATTGTGTTAGAGTCATAGCTGTATCTATAAGACCAATACCCACGGATTGGGCAAAATCAAATGATTCACTCTGCCCTGCACAGATAATCATAATCGCACTGCAATTCCCTCGTTTTTGAGGTAATGTTTTAAATTCATAATATCAATTTCTTTATAATGAAAAATAGATGCAGCAAGTGCAGCATCTGCACCGTTAACAAAAGCATCCTTAATATGCTCCATGGTTCCTGCCCCACCGCTAGCAATGATGGGAATATCTAACATTGTACTCATTTTTGAAGTAAGGGCTATATCGTAGCCGTTCTTTGAACCATCACAATCCATTGATGTGAGCAGTATCTCTCCAGCACCTCTCTCTTGTGCCTCCTTGGCCCAGCTAAGAGCATCAATGCCCGTATCAATACGTCCTCCATTAATAAAAACATTCCATGAATTACCTGTTTTTTTGGCATCAATCGCTATAACAATACATTGAGAACCAAAACGTTTGGATGATTCATCAATAAATATCGGATTTTGAATGGCAGGAGAATTGATACTCACTTTATCACATCCAACATTAAGCAATCGATAAATGTCTTCAAGTTTACGAATACCTCCTCCAACAGTTAATGGAATGAAAACCTCCCGTGCAACTTTCTCAACTATATCAACAATAGTATCACGCTTTTCATGACTAGCCGTAATATCTAAGAACGTGATTTCATCAGCACCTTCTTCATTGTAACGCTTGGCAATTTCAACAGGATCTCCAGCATCTTGAAGTCCTACAAAATTGACTCCTTTAACAACGCGGCCATTTTTAACATCTAAACACGGAATAATCCGCTTCGCAAAATAATCCATAAAACTCTCTTTATATGTAAGAAGATATGCCAAAGATAATACCAAAAGTATCAGAAAAATCTTCTGAAAAAAATAAATATATGTAGGTATAACTGTTTTGTAAGTATTAATAGGGTATAATCGCTGAAACTTAGAAAATAGGGTACAAATTTGATAGAGGCAAAAAAGAAATTTGGCCAAAACTTTTTAAAAGATACAACAATCCTAAGTAGAATCATCCAATCGATGCCCCATAATGAGCGAAAACTGATTGAAATAGGGCCTGGATTAGGTGATTTGACGCAAAAGTTGTTAGAGGTAAAGTCTTTAACAGCCTATGAGGTCGATGAAGATTTGTGCGTTTATTTGAGAAAGACATTTGCAAAACCGATAGACGAGCGTAAATTAACATTGGTTCAAACCGATGTATTGAAGCAATTCCAAAAGGGTTCACTTAGTGATGAGCCTTATGATTTGGTTGCTAATTTACCCTATTATATTGCAACGACAATTATTTTGGAAGCATTGGAAGATCAAAACTGTAAATCAATGACAGTGATGGTCCAAAAAGAAGTTGCGCAAAAGTTTGCGGCACTTCCCAAAACAAAAGAGTTTACCTCTTTAGCGATTCTGACACAGAGTATTGGACATGCAGCTCTACTCTTTGATGTCCCACCTGAATCGTTTGAACCACAGCCCAAAGTGGTGTCGTCTATTCTCAAAATTGACAAACAAAAAGAGTTTATAGAAGGAAAATTTTCTGGTATTTTTGAATCTAATGAGCAGTTGCAAAAGTTTAAACGCTATTTGCGGGCGTCATTTCAAAGTCCTCGAAAAACTTGGTTGAGAAACATCTCATCAGAGTTTGATAAAGCAGTTGTGCAGGAGATTATGCACGATGAAAGCCTTCCTATAACTATTCGTCCTCATGAACTTAGCGTCTTGTCTCATCATCTACTATTTAAAAAATTAAGGTTGAATGATGCAAGAAAACGAGATAACAACACAACAAGTACAGAGTGAGTCAAAACCACAAACAGAAAATCAGCCCAAAACTGACACTATAGCTCACAAACCACGTTATAATAACCACAATAATAAAAAACAGGCTAATACAAACGTGCAAAATGGTGTTTCAAAAGAGCCAGCCGATGCCAATAATGCTACCTCAAAGCCTAACACTAATAACAAAAAACGCAGGAACAACAATAAATCTCAATCAAGTTCTATTGATGGCAATGAAGCATGGCAAAGAGAGATGAAAAAAGCGATTGATGCCAATCAGAAAATGCACAAAGACAGGCTTAATCGCTTTGCTGCAGTTGAGCACAACTCAAAAGGTAAAATCAAAATCACACCACTGGGTGGATTGGGGGAAATTGGTGGAAATATCTGTGTTTTTGAAACCGATACTTCTGCAATTATCCTTGATGTTGGTATGAGTTTCCCAAGTGAAGATATGCATGGCGTAGATATTTTGGTGCCTGATTTTAACTATTTACGACAAATTAAGAAAAAAATTGCAGGAATTATTATTTCACATGCCCATGAAGATCATATTGGTGCTGTGGCGTATCTTTTTAAAGAGATGCAATTTCCCCTCTACGCAACACCATTGCCATTAGGAATGTTATCTAACAAATTTGATGAGCATGGGATTAAAGCCCATAAAAAGTTTTTTAGGCCTATCGAAAAACGCAAAATTTATAAAATTGGTGAATTTCAAGTCGAATGGATTCATATAACGCACTCTATTATTGATGCTTCTTCCATTGCTATTACCACAGAAGCAGGAACCATTATTCATACAGGAGATTTCAAGATAGACCACACGCCAATCGATGGCTATGTAACAGACTTACACCGTTTTGCGGATTATGGTGAAAAAGGCGTTCTATGCTTGATGAGTGATAGTACAAACTCCTATAAAGAAGGTATTACACGTAGTGAAAGTACCGTTGGTAAAACCTTTGATTCTATTTTTTCAAAAGCAAAAGGTCGCGTCATTATGTCGACATTTTCTTCCAATATTCATAGGGTTTATCAAGCGATTGATTATGGATTAAAATATGGAAGAAAAGTATCTGTCATAGGACGATCCATGGAAAGGAATCTTTTCACCGCAATTGATTTAGGATACATTGAGCTTGATAAAAGTATATTTATTGACCCACACGAAGTCAATAAATATCCAGATCACGAGGTTCTAATTGTCACGACAGGTAGCCAAGGCGAAACCATGAGTGCCTTGTACCGTATGGCAACGGATGAACATCGACATGTGAAAATTAAGCCAACAGATCAAATTATTATCTCTGCAAAAGCTATTCCTGGTAATGAAGGTAGCGTTTCAAAAGTGCTTAATTTTTTACTGAAAAGTGGTGCTAATGTAGCGTATCAAGATTTTAGTGAGATTCATGTGAGTGGGCATGCGGCACAAGAAGAGCAAAAGCTTATCTTACGTTTAGTTAAGCCAAAATTCTTTTTACCAGTACATGGTGAATACAATCACATCACAAAGCATAAAGAAACAGCCATGCAATGTGGTATTCCTGAGCGCAATATTGTATTAATGAGTGATGGTGACCAGATAGAATTATGTGCTAAATATATGAAAAAAGTTAAAACGGTTAAAACAGGTAAGGTTTTCATTGATAACCAAATCAATGAGCAAATTGCTGATGACGTTGTTATCGACAGACAAAAATTAGCAGATTCTGGCCTTGTTATGTTAGTTATTCAGTTAGATAAGAGTGAGCATAAACTTATATGTAAACCAAAGATTATTAGTTATGGTTTGGTTCCAGATAAGGACGATAAAGCATTTTCTATTGAAATGGAAGGTGTAATTGATCAATTTGTTGCCAATGCCAAAAAAGAGTTGCTTGAAAATGCACGGGCCCTAGAAAATGAAGTGCGCCAAGTCGTGCGCAAGCATATCTATCGCCAAATGAAAAAATACCCAACTATCGTTCCGACGATATTTATGATGTAGGGGAAAATATGAATGATTTTCGATTAATTGCTCAAGAAGTTTTAGAGTTAGAAGCAAAAGAGCTAGCGCATGCAGCAACACTGATTGGTGAAGAAATGGCACAAGCCACGAATTTAGTTGCAGGCATTAAAGGCAAATTGATTGTAACAGGTGTAGGTAAAAGTGGGCTTATCGGCGCAAAAATAGCTGCAACCTTGGCGAGTACAGGCACCAGTAGCTTTTTCTTACATCCTACCGAAGCGATGCATGGAGATTTGGGCATGATGGGCAAAGATGATGCTGTGTTAGCGATTAGTTATAGTGGTGAAAGTGAAGAGCTTATTAAAATATTACCGCATATTAAACGGTTTGACATTCCTCTTATTGGCATGGCAAAGTCTATAAACTCTTCATTGGGTCGTTATAGTGATGTATTTTTACCTTTACATGTAAACAAAGAAGCGTGCCCACTTGATGTTGCTCCGACTACATCAACAACACTCACTTTAGCTCTTGGTGATGCGTTAGCAGTTTGTTTAATGAAGAAGAAAAATTTTCAAAAAGAAGATTTTGCATCATTTCATCCTGGTGGCAGTTTGGGAAGGCGTTTGTTTGTAAAAGTGAAAGATTTGATGTTATCCAAGGATTTACCAATAATCAATCAAAATACACCTCTTAAAGAAGCTATTGTTGCAATGAGTGAAGGGCGATTAGGTAATGTACTAATTACGGATGCTAACAATGTTTTATTAGCAGTTCTTAGTGATGGTGATTTACGTCGTGCTTTAATGCGAAGTGATTTTTCTATGGATGCCCTAGCGTATGATTATGCGACTAAAAACCCAAGAAGATTAGACAACTCAAACCTTTTAGCCAGTGATGCTCTCGCATTAATTGAACAATACAAGATACAGCTTCTCGTTGTGACCGATAAAAACGGCATACTTGAAGGGGTATTACATATCCACGATTTAGTGGAAGCAGGAATAAAATAATGGAACTAACCAGACTCAACAAACTCATCTCTCATAATACGCACTATTCGCGTAGAGAGGCAGATGAATTAATCAAACAAGGGCATGTCAAAGTGGATGGAAAAGTCGTTGAAGACTTAGCCACAAAGGCGACATTAAAAAACAGGATAGAAATTAAAGGCAATATACTCTTTGAAAAAAGTCAATACTCAGTCATTGTCTATCACAAACAAAAAGGCGAATTGGTTAGTAAAAAAGATGACCGTGGAAGAAAAACGATCTTCGACACTTTGCCTCAACGTTTTTCACATTTTATTAGCGTGGGAAGACTAGATTTTGCAAGTGAAGGCTTGCTTTTGCTTTCAGATTCTCCAAGTGTTGTTTCTGCTTTGATGCATGGGGATTTAGAGCGAATTTACTATGTTAAAATCAATGGCACGATTACGCAAGCGATGGAACTTGCTATGAGAGATGGCATGTTTATCGAAGATGCTCGCAAGGGTGGCCACCAAGAAAGTACGATTCGCTCCATGGATTTTGCTCCATTTGTGGGCTATCGCATCATTAAAAATTCACCAACGTACTCTACGATTAAAGTCGTTATCAATGAAGGAAAGAACAGAGAATTACGACGTTTCTTTGGTTATTTTGATGTAGATGTAGTTGACCTTAAGCGTGTTAGTTATGGAAAAATTGATTTGGGCGCGCTAAAACCTGGGAAACACCGCTTCTTAGAAGCAGGTGAGTATGCAGCATTAAGAGATTACCTTGAATACGTAGAAGGCAAAGAGGCTAATGCAGAATAATTTTGCCCTCTTCTTTCGGCCCAAAGTCATTGAAGAATTTAGTGGTCAAAAACATCTGTGCGGTGAGAGGAGCCCTTTTAGAAGGCTTCTTGAATCAGGCTCAATGTCACATTCACTATTTTTTGGGCCAGCTGGAGTCGGTAAAACAACGCTTGCTCGAATTGTTGCCAATACTTTAGATCTCCCATTTTATGAACTTGATGCAACGAGTGTTAAAGTTGAGGAATTTCGAAAAATTTTTGCAAATCACAAAAATGCACTTCAAAAACCACTCATTTTTATCGATGAAATCCATAGACTTTCTAAAACACAACAAGAAGTTTTACTGCTTCCTATGGAAAATCACGAAGCCATTATCATCGGTGCATCAACGGAAAATCCCTACTTTACCCTCAGCTCTGGCATTCGCTCGCGTATGATGTTATTTGAATTTTATGCCCTTACATGTAAGGATATGGAGGCGATTATTGCACGCGTGCGAGAGAAGATTAGTTTTGAGATTGATGAAGATGCGATGCAGTATCTCATTAGTTCCAGTGCAGGTGATAGTAGAGCCTTGCTTAACCTATTGGAATTTTCGCTCAAAGTGGATTTACATGTAAGCCTTGAAACACTCAAAGCCCTGCGTCCAAGTGCGCTCAAAGATGGCGTAAGTGCGGATAATACGCACTATAATTTAATAAGTGCGATGATAAAAAGTGTTAGAGGAAGCGATGTTGACGCTGGATTGTATTATTTAGCACGATTGATTGATGGTGGAGAAAGCGCTGATTTTATTGCACGCCGTTTGGTGGTGTTAGCGAGTGAGGATATCGGTAATGCCAACCCTAATGCTTTAAATTTAGCGACCAGTACACTCATGGCTGTGAGTAAAATCGGTTATCCCGAAGCGCGCATTATCTTAGGGCACTGTTTGGTGTATCTTGCCTGCAGCCCCAAATCTAATAGTGCATATAATGGCATCAATGCTGCCATTTCTTATGTGCAACACGAAAAAGCCTTAGGTGTTCCCGAACATTTACGAAGTCCCTCCCCTCAAGGATATTTGTACCCGCATGACTTTGGTGGCTGGGTTGAACAGAGCTATTTAGAGAAGCCATTGCATTTTTACGATAGCCTAGGCATAGGGTACGAAAAAATTCTCAATGAGTGGCTTATTAAAATCAAAACTAAAGATAAAATCACCTAAAATGTACTTTTGAAAGATTAACAGGCGGAGAGAAATGATGAAAATAGGTATTGTCGGTGGTGGAATTAGTGGTTTAGCAACAGCATTTTATATCCGTCAAGCGCATCCCGATGTTGAAATAGTTCTTTTTGAAAAAGCCAAGACTTTGGGTGGCAAGATGTCAACCAAAGAAGTTGAAGGATTTTTCTTTGAAGCAGGAAGCAATGGTTTTTTATCTAACAAACCTGACACACTTGAACTTGTTAAATTAAGTAATTGTGAAGATATCTTAATAAAAAGTAACGATAATGCTCGAAAGCGTTTTATCTACAAAGATTTTCTTTGCCCTTTACCTGAATCTCCTAAAGCCTTTTTAAAATCCCCACTTCTGAGTTTTACGGGAAAATTAAGAGTCGCTGGTGAATTTTTTATTCCTGCTAAAAAAGACAATAGTGACGAAACCCTTCAATCCTTTGGTTATAGACGTGTTGGTAAAGAGATGACGGATGTTTTTCTCGATGCTATGGTGGCTGGAATTTTTGCTTCAAAACCAGATAAAATATCTGTAAACTCTGCTTTTCCTGCAGTGGTGAAACTCGAACATGAGTACGGCGGACTTTTCCGTGGAATGCTTGCCAAAAAGAAAAAAGAAGCAGGTCCAGGTGGAGTTTTGATGAGTTTTGAAAAAGGGGTCAGCCATTTTATAGAGCGCTTAGCAAGCGTAGCTAATATTGAGATTTACACTAACACCTGTGTGGAACGTGTGGATAGGTGTGAACAAGGTTATAGTATCGTAACAAACGATAAAGAAACGCTCTGTGATAAAGTTATTTTAGCCTCACCGGCCTTTACAAGTGCACAATTAATCCAAAACATAGATAAGCAACTCGCAGAAATATTAAATGATATTGAGTATTCGCCGATTAGTATCGTAGGTTTTGGGTATAACAGTTTGGGGTACGACTTGGATGGCTTTGGTTTATTAACGACCTCCTCCGCTAACAAAGAAATTTTAGGAGTGTTATGGGATAGCTCCATTTTTGATGGTCGAGCGCCAAAGGGTAAAAAGTCAGTGCGTGTCATGATTGGTGGACAGCGTAATCCAACATTAGCACTAAAAAGCGAAAATGAACTCGTAGCCATAGCTCAAAAGGGTATCAAAGAGACGATGGGAATTGATGTAACCCCTGATGTAGTGTTTGTTGAGCGTTATGAAAAAGGTATCCCAAATTATCGAGTAGGACATGGAGAACGTATGTCTAAAGTATTTGAAATACTAACCCAGCATAAAGGATTATATCTTAATTCCAATGCGTATTTTGGAGTGGGGTTAAATGATTGCGTCAGTAATTCAAAGAAATGTGCACAAAAAGTTATTGAAGATTTATGAAAAAAGGCATTTAAATGCAAATTTCAACTGCTAACTTGTTAGCCTCTTCTAGTAATACAAGAGCTCTTGAAAAAGGAGAAAAACTCGCCAAAGGGAATGTCAATAATCTTGCAGTAAATCTTGAAAAAGATTTAGTACCCACAACGCCAAATCTCCAAAACCTTAAAAGTGTTATTACAAATCTTCTTATGAGCCTTTCTCAAGAGCTTAAATCAAAAAGTGCCATTTTTGAAATGATACAAAATTCGCCTATCTTTAAAAATATGGGCAATTTTTCTGCTGATTTTAAAGACTTAATAACGCTTTTAAAAAATGAGCCAAACATGGGAAAGACGCTTTTGTTACTCGAAAATTTTCAAAAAAATATGGAAGGCTTAGATGCAAAAGTCTTAAAAGAGCAAGTGCAAAATTCAGGAATCTTTTTTGAATCAAAATTGGCCAATAAAGCAAGCAGTGAGACACAGCTTATCGCCGTCAAAAATCTTCTTGTTGAGCTCAAAGAGCATTTAGTAATAACGAACAAATCAACCCTTTTAGCCAAAGAACTAGATAGCACCCTAACCTCTTTATCAGAAAAAATACAAATGACTCCTAAAGAATTGCATGTAGAACTTAAAAATATTTTAGATCTTTTTCGCCAAAGTGTTAAGCAACACCTTTCTTTTGAAACAACACCAACGCTTAAAGAAAGTTACAAATTAATTTTAAAAATTGAACAAGCGTTACAAGATACCCCATTAGTCGTTTCTAAGATGCAAAATTCAACAAACCCTGTGCAGATTGAACAAACCTTTACACAGCAGGTTAAAATGTTTTTAACGGCTCTCAAAGAGACTTTTCCGCAGATTCTAGCTGCGGAAAGTAACTCTACGCCTGAGATAGCGGAACAAATACCCTCTATCCTTGACGAGATGGAAATACAACTTAGTCGTTTAGTAGAAACCAAAAATTTTATTCCACAATCGCTTGCGCAAGAAGTCGATATGACTTTACAAGAGCAACTAAAAATGGTAACAAACCGCATTAAACAAGCAATTGAACTCGTTGATCCACAAAGTTCAAAGCAAGTTAAATATATTGAACATGCACTTGTGCTAGAGCAAAAGATACAAACTTTGATAAAACCTGAAGCGTTCAATAATATGGCTTTGATGCAAAAGCTCTCTTTTGCTCCAACAGATATGGAAATTCTTGGTGACATGAAAGGTGTTCTAACTAAATTAAATGACCAGCTTAGTACCATAACGACTAAATCAAATGAAACACTTGATTTGGTGCAAAAACTAACTACACAAATAGAATACCACCAATTACTCTCTTATGTTAGCTCTTCCAATCATCTTTATATTCCTCTTAGCTGGCAAGGACTTAAAGAAGGTTCTATGATGATGAAGCAAACACAAGAAGAGAGTTTCCATTGCCAAATTGATTTGGATTTAGAACACTATGGTAAGGTTAATATGATGCTCATTTTGTTTCAAGATAAATATATTGATCTTTCCATCGCTCCACAAAAAAGTGAGCTTAGAGGGAAAGTTATAGACAATCTTCAGGAACTTAAATGTGCACTCAATGATGCTGGGTTAATAACGGGCAACGTTAAACTGATTGAGTACAAAGAGAATAGTTTTATAAAGCAACAATATGGTAGTGAAACAATGTCAAATTTTGGGATAAATATTAAAATATGAAAGAGCCAACTCCTAAAATCGATAAAGCAGTTGCACTAAAATACAATAAAGAAAAAAATGGTGCACCTACTGTTGTAGCTAAGGGTAAGGGCGAAGTTGCTAACAATATTATAAAATTAGCACAAGAACATGATATTTTTATTAAAAAAGATGCTGATTTAGTTGAGCTTCTTTCCAAGATAGAAATCAATAAAGAAATTCCACCAATGCTTTATAAAGCCGTTGCTGAGGTCTTTAGTTTTATCTATAAAATCACGAACGATAAACGAAAATAAGACGCTAAAGACCTTTTAACTTTAGACTTAGCAATCCTATGTATTCATGCAAAGCCGTATAACTTTTTTCAAATGCCCAAATATTGGGTAAGTAATCCCATAAATCTTTTTCATGTGTACTAATTTTAAAAGCCGTCGCAGCAGGGATAACATGAAAACCAAAATGCTCATATAAAGTAAGGGAGCGTTGCATGTGGTAAGCTGAGGTAACCAGATAAATGGTAGGATGGGTGATACCCTCTTCTTCAAAAAGGCGTTGACTTAGTTTGGCATTTTCATAGGTATCAAGGCTTTTATTTTCAATAAATACTGAAAACTTCTTTATAGACAGTCTCGTAGATAGAGGCATATCCAAAGAGAGATATGTTGCTAAATCCTTGGTAGTGTCAAGAAAAGCATCGCTTTCAGAATAGTTTGGATTAAAACCTCCTCCGCTAAAGAGTAAAGGAAGATTGTATTTTTTGGCAATCATCATACCCCAGAGTGCTCGCTTGTTAGCTTCATCGCTAAGTGGAAGATTGGCAGAGCCTTGAGTATGTCCCCCTCCTAAAACAATGACAGCGTTCACTGAACTTACATGCAAAGGTACATTATAAGGTTTTTCTAAAGGAGTAAGTAGCATATCCGCAATGTAGGTATTGCTCAAACCATAAAAAACAATGCTACAAGTTAGAAAAAAAATACGGAATTTTCGAGTGAAGAAGGAAGCTAGAAGCAATAAAAAAATAAAAATACCTGGCGGTAAGACCAGGTATGTAAAAAGCTTAGAAAGAATATAAAATGTGCTCATTAAAGCATAACAGCACTACGTTCGCCAGCTATAAGCTCGCCGATAACATAACCATCACTGTTAGCTAAAACATCATCAACATTTTCAGGACTGACAACAAGAATCATGCCGACACCCATATTAAATGTACGATGCATTTCACTCTCTTCAACATATTGACTCATAAAGTTAAAGACGGGAAGAATTTTGATTTTTGATTTATAAACACGTGCTTGTAAACCCTCGGGTAGAACACGAGGAAGGTTTTCAACGATACCTCCACCAGTGATATGTGCGAGAGCGTTAATCTTAGATTTAAGTTTTTTGAAGAGTTTAACGTAAATGCGCGTTGGTGTTAAAAGGGTCTCAATCAGTGGTTTATCTTCAAACAATGTATCAAAAGTATAACCTAACTTATCGAAAAAGAGTTTGCGTACTAATGAAAACCCATTAGAATGAACACCTGAACTTGGCAGAGCGATGAGAATATCGCCAGCTTTAACATGAGGTAAACGGTTCATTTCATCTTTTTCAGCGATACCCACAGCAAAACCTGCTAAGTCAAAATCTTTACCATGATACATGCCTGGCATTTCAGCGGTTTCTCCACCAATAAGTGAGCACTCTGCATCTTTACAGCCTTCAGCGATACCTTTAACAATACTCACCGCGGCATCAATTTCGAGTTTACTCATTGCGTAATAATCTAAAAAGAAAAGAGGTGTTCCAAAGTTACAAATCAAATCATTCGCACACATCGCGACAAGGTCAATTCCAACAGTATCGTAAATACCCGAGTCAATAGCAAGTTTGAGTTTTGTTCCAACCCCATCTGTTGCACCAAGAATCACAGGTTTACTGTACCCTGTAGGAAGCTCATAGGCTCCTGCAAAAGAACCGATCCCGCCTATAACATTGGCATCAAATGTGGATTTGACAAGGGGTTTTATATTTTCGACAAACTGATTTCCTGCATCGATATCGACGCCAGCGTCTTTGTAGCTAACGGTGCTCATGGGTAAGCCTTTATGGGGGAATAATTATTTAATAGATTTTAACAAAAGTATGTTAAAATCGTAATAAAATATAAAAATAGAATTAGGTAAACCATGGCATATGAACATGCAATTGTCTTAACAGGTGGTATTGCAACGGGTAAAAGTACGGTTTCAGCGTTACTCAAAGAGCAAGGTTTTGATATTATTGATGCAGATATTATCTCAAAATCTATTTTGCCGTTACATATAGAAGAAGTTGAACAACTTTTTGGAAAAAATGTTGTTATCAATGGGAAGATCGATCGAAAAGCATTGGGAAGTCTTATTTTTAATAGTAAAACAGAACGCGAAAAACTCAATGCTTTTTTACATCCTTTAATTCGTGAAGAGATTTTTAGGCAGAGTGAAATTTTGGAGCAGAAGCAAAAACCTTATATTATTGATATCCCTCTTTATTTTGAGAGCGATGGGTATGACTGTAAGGTTATTGTGGTTGTTTATGCGCCGATTGAAGTACAGCGTAAACGTTTAATGATACGAGAAAATTTTACAAAAGAAGAGGCGCAAAAGCGCATTGATGCGCAAATTAGTATTGAAGATAAGCGTATTCGAGCCGATTTTTTAATTAATAATTCATTTGACCGAAAATTTTTGGATGATGAAATCGAAAAATTTATAAAATACATAAGAGGAAGATATGCAGTTCGCTAAATACAATGCCAGTGGTAATGATTTTATTATTTTTCACACGTTTATAAAAGCTGATAGAAGTTTGCTTGCACAAAGAATATGCGATAGACAAAAAGGTATTGGAGCTGATGGATTAATTGTATTGCTACCTCATGATACCTATGATTTTGAATGGCAATTTTACAATAATGATGGCAGTATCGCTTCGATGTGTGGTAATGGAACACGTGCATGTGCACATTATGCCTATAACAATGGGCTTGCTTCTCAAACAATGGCTTTTTTAACAGGAGCTGGAGTTATGACGTCATCTGTTGAGAATAATGTTGTTGAAACAGAACTGACATGGCCTCTTTCCTTGGCTGAACCTTTTGAAGAAAATGGCTTTTTATGGCATTTTTATGATACGGGAGTTCCCCACTTAGTCACTTTTGTAGAAGATGTGAGTGCCTTTGACAAAACAATTGCACGTCAGATGCGCTATAAACATAATGCTAATGTCAATTTTGTTTCGGTTGAGAATAAAACTTTACATGTACGAACCTATGAGCGTGGTGTTGAAGATGAAACATTGGCATGTGGTACAGGTATGGCGGCATCCTATTATTGTGCGTGGCTGCAAAAATTAGTTGATAGAAGTGCTTATGTCTATCCTACCAGTCAAGAAGAATTAACTCTCAGAATTGATAATCAAAAGTTGTTTTTTAAAGGTAATGTTCAACACGTCTTTAATGTATCGTGGGAGTATGTAAACGCGTGAAGTGTTTAAAAACTCTTTTCATTGTTGCTATGATGGTTGTAGGAATGAAAAATGTACTTGTTGCCTCAACTGGTTTTTCAGCCTCATATTATCAAATTGAAGATAGTGCGCAGCAAAAAGAAGCCTTTATACGAGAGTTAAAAGTTTTTGTGGATAGAGGAAATGCAGATATTCAGAAAGATAGAGTCTTTATAACCAATTTTTTTGCCAAAGCAATGCCAGATGCTTTTCGTGGACTTAATTATCAGCATGTAGGTTATCTTATCGCTTTACGCAATAAATATGGTATTGAAAATCTTTTTGATAGAGATGAATTTTTTAAGCGCATTGATGTCATCCCTCCTTCTTTAGCCTTGGCACAAGGTGCTTTGGAGAGTGGATGGGGGAAAAGCAGATTTGCAAGAGAAGCCAATAATCTTTTTGGGCATTGGACATATTCTGGTGTAGGGTTACTTCCTCAAAATAGAGCACCTGGGAAAACACATATGATACGTGTTTTTTCATCGCTTCAAAAATCAGTTAATGCGTATATGCTAAATTTAAATAGCCATGAAGGTTATGAATCTTTTCGTGAAAAAAGACTCATAGCACACCAAAAAGGCAAAATTTATACAGGAATGGAAGCTGCAAAAACGATGGTTAATTATTCTGAATTAAAAGCAGAATATATTAAAATGATTCGTGAGATGATAGAACAAAATAACCTACAAATTTATGATCAGTAGAATTAAAGGTTAGCCTCTTTCATGAGCTCTGCTTGTGAATGTGAAATAATTGGTTCAATAATTTCATCAAATAAGCCACCTTCCATAATAGCATCCAATCGGTAAAGTGTTAGCCCTACTCTATGGTCAGTAATACGGTTTTGTGGGTAATTATAAGTTCGAATGCGCGCACTTCTATCGCCAGAACCTACTTGCATCTTTCGTGCTTCACTCTCTTTGGCATTGCGCTCTTGAAGTTCTAAATCATATAACTTTGCTTTAAGAACTTTCATTGCAGCATCTTTGTTTTTATGTTGGGATTTACCATCTTGGTTGACAACTACAAGGCCTGTTGGTAAGTGCGTAATACGTACAGCACTATCGGTTGTATTAACAGATTGTCCTCCATTGCCTGAAGAGCGCATAACATCGATTTTCAAGTCATTGGCGCTAATTTCAATTTCAACATCATCAACTTCGGGCATCACGGCAACGGTAACTGCTGAAGTGTGTACTCTACCTTGCGATTCGGTTAAAGGAACACGTTGTACACGGTGTACACCACCTTCATATTTAAGGCGTGAAAAAGCACCCTGCCCTTTAATCAATACAATAACTTCTTTATACCCATTTAAAATACTTTCACTTAAAGAAACAACTTCGACTTTCCATCCGCGGTTTTCAGCATAACGAAGATAAGCTTTAAAAAGATCGGCTGAAAAAATAGCTGCTTCATCACCGCCCGTTCCCGCACGAATCTCTAAAAAGATATTTCTATCATCATTAGGATCTGTCGGAAGTAATAAAACTTTGATATCCTCTTCAATGTTCAGTTTACGAAGCTCTAATTCTTTTAAATCTTCTTTCACTAAGTCACCAAGTTCTTCATCGTCTAATAATAACTTATTATCTTCAATACTTTTTAATGTTGCAAGATATTCTTGTGCTTTGTCTTTTATCTTTTCTAAAGAAGATTGCTCTTTAGAAAGAGAGGTCATCTTTTTAATATCATCCGCAATTTGCGGATTACTTAAAAGTGATGTTAACTCATCGTATCGTTCTATAAAAGGGAGAAGTTTATCTTTTAACATGCAGGGATGATAGAGGAGTGTTGCCGCACTTAAGCAGCAACATTACCTAGCGTATGGACCATTTTAGACAAGCGACTAACACGTCTTGCAGCTGTATTTTTTGCTAAAATACCTTTGCTTGAATAAGAGTGGAAGTTTTTGTTCACATTTTTCAATGCCAACTCAGCTGCTGCTGCATCGCCAGCTTCAACTGCTTCTTTTACCGCTCTTGTAAGATTTTTGATTCTAGTTTTATAAAATCTATTTCTTTCTGTGCGTTTTTTTGTTTGTCTAATACGCTTTTCTGCTGACTTGTGATTTGCCATAGATAAGCCTTTCAATTTAAATTTAGGCGTAGATTATATAAAAAGTAATATTAAATAAAACTTATTTTAAGCACATTTTAAAATAAAAAAGCATTATAACGGCTTTTATGGCTTACAATGAATGCTTATTTGGCGTATTTTTAAAAAAAGGTGTAAGAATACTTTTTTCTTGACCATAAAATGCATAATGAAACTCATGAATATTATTGACAATATACTCAAGATGATCTTGTGCATTTACATCACCTGCAAATAAAAAAAGATCATCTTGATGTATAGGACTATCCCATTCTGGAAGAAAAGTAATCTCTTTATTGCGAATGCGCATTAATGTTACAAGGTTATTAGTGCCTTTTCTATTTTTGAGGGATGTTCTTAGCAGACCTAGAGTTATTGCCTCTTTTTCAAGATATTCCAAAATAATAGGGGCTTGTAGTTCATCGATTTTCAACGTAAATAGAATAGGATGCAAATCAATTTCTAAGAGTTGCTTAGTAAGCGAAATAATATTTTGTTCTCCAAGAACTGTAATATTCCTAATGAAAATATCCACAACAGGATTCATAATCGCATTGACAGTTTTGTTAATCAATGTTTTGGCGGGAATAAAGATGGTATGGATATTTGAATTTTCAAAGATAGAAAAATCTTCCATTTCATTTTGACGTGCAATAGTAATAATATTAGGATTTAATTTTTTAGCTGTGGCTAAGATAGAAAGGTTCGTTGTATCATCATCAGTTCCCGCAATAATGGCAACACATTCTTTAATGCCTAATTCAGTAAGCATTATCTTATCATCGCCATCTCCAATATGAATGGTACTTCTCTCAAGAGGAGAAAGTAGTTTTGCTTTATTCCCATCAAGTTCAATGAATATAATTTCAAAATGATTTTCTTTAAGCGTTTCATAAATACTTTGTCCCATTCTTCCATACCCGCAGACGATGTATTTTCCTGCAGGCAAAGTACGCAAGGGGTCATAAAGATTGCAAAGACCATAAATCCAACGAACTAATCGTAATGAATAAGGGGTGTTAATAGCCATATTAATTTGCTCAGCAATAATTTCAAAGGGATTTTCAATAATTTGAACACCCAGATCAGACAAATTTTCAGTTTGATTTTTAGTCGTTGATTTAATGGCCATAGTAATATTGGGGTTTAAAATTTTTGATGTGAGCGCAATCCTAAGATTAAGAGCGTCATTCTGAAAAAGACTGATAATTGCTTTGCAATACATAGATTTTATACCAGCCATCTCTAAGGCTTTAGGATTATGAACATCTGCGTTGAGACAATATACTGGCGGTGTAAAGTTTTCGAGCAGAAGTTTTTCTCTTTTTTGCTCATCTTTTTCAATAACAACAGCGCGCAAGTCGTATTGATTAGCCTTTTTAATAATTTCACTGGTAATTGCGTTGTAGCCTAAAATAAGAAGGTATTTTTTTTTGAGGTATTTGATATGTCTTCTAAATCGTGCTTTCTCCACTTCTTGCAAAAAGAGTTTATCTTGCAATAATGTAATAATCGTACCGATACTATAGAGCCAACCAATAACGCTAAAATAGATGGAAATTGATACCCAAATACGTTGTGTATACGTAAAGGCAAAAGGAGATTCACCAAATCCAATTGTCGTAGCTGTGTACGAAACAAAGTAAAAAGCATCAAAAATAGACATATGGTAAATATTGCCATTGTTGTCAACACCATCAATAATTAATAAGCCTATAATAGAAATCGTATAGGTTACAATAAGCACCAAAAAAGGTGCACGCATACGTTGCATGATTATCCATAACGAGCTATGCTTCACAGTTGCTTATCTTTTTGACTTGAGTGTATCTCCTACATAGAGGAAAACACTGGTAATATTCGCTAAAAGGGCACCGCCACTAAGACTTATAATAATAGAGGCTATTTCTTTATCGACCGTATAAGCATACTCAGCGATAGTCCATAACGTTGCAGAGCCAATAAGTTGAATATCTGCGACCAAACTGGTAGCCAAAAGAACAGAGCCTAATTGTGTTTTATCCCCAATTTTGAGGGTCGTAGCGATAATGTTGACGATAAGGGCTGCAAAAAGTTCGTATTTGCTATGTAGTTCTAAAGAAGTGATGTCTCCATAAAAAAAACCAAAGTTAAGTGTCATCGCGAGGATAATAAAAAACCCTGAAATTACTTTGTCTAAATTCATCGTATATCCCTTGTTCTATTGATGTCTATGATTATTATACCTTGAATTATATCTGGGAATGCTTTTGCATGTAAAGAATTAGTAAAGTTTTGTTACAATTTCTTCATAAGTTTAAAGTAATTAGGAAAAAAAATGAAACTTTTTGGAACCGATGGGGTAAGAGGGAAAGCAGGTAAAAAACTAAGCGCTTTTATGGCAATGCGTTTGGCCATGGCCGCAGGAATTTATTTTCGGAAAAATTCTATAACCAATAAAATTTTAGTGGGCAAAGATACGAGACGTAGTGGATATATGATAGAGAATGCCATTGTTTCCGGCTTAACGGCCGTGGGCTATGATGTCAGACAAATTGGGCCTATGCCAACACCTGCCATTGCCTTTTTAACAGAGGATATGCGTTGTGATGCGGGAATTATGATTAGCGCATCACATAACCCTTATTTTGATAATGGTATTAAATTTTTTGATTCATTTGGTAATAAATTAGGTGAAACCGAAGAAGCAGAGATAGAAAAAATTTATTTTGATGATGAGTTGATTGAAAAAAATCAAAAAACAGAGTTTGATATTGGACGATCAAAGCGTATTGATGATGTTATTGGGCGTTATATCGTTCAAATCAAAAACTCATTACCCAAAAATCTCACACTCAAAGGTCTTCGTATTGTTTTAGATACGGCTAATGGTGCTGCATACAAAGTTGCACCAACTATTTTTAATGAGTTGGGTGCAGATGTTATTATCATCAATAATGAACCTAACGGAAGTAATATTAATTTGAATTGTGGAGCTTTGCATCCTGAAGAGTTAGGTCAAGAAGTTAGGAGATTAAGAGCTGATGTTGGTTTTGCCTTTGATGGTGATGCTGATAGATTGGTTGTGGTCGATGAAAAAGGTAATCCAATTCACGGTGATAAGCTTTTAGGGAAACTTGCGAGCTTTTTAAAAAGTAAAAAGGCACTCACAAACAATGCAACGTGTGTTACTGTTATGAGCAATCAAGCGTTAGAAGATTATTTGGCACAGCATGGAATTAAAACATTTCGTTGTGATGTAGGTGATAAAAACGTTTTAGAGGCTTTATATCGGGAAAATATTAACTTTGGTGGAGAGCAGAGTGGGCATATTATTCTCTCTGATTTTGCTAAAACAGGCGATGCGTTAGTTGCTGCTCTTGCTGTTATGCACTGTTTGCTTACAGAAAAACAAAAAGTGAGTCAACTCTTTAATGCCTTTGAACTCTATCCGCAACTTCAACAAAATCTTAAAGTTGAAAATAAAATTCCATTAGAAGAAATTAAAGGGTATTGCGATTTAGTTCAAGAAATTGAGAAACAGCATATCCGTGTATTAATTCGTTATTCTGGAACAGAAAATTTATTGCGCATTTTGCTTGAGGGTCAAGATGAGCAATTGTTAGAAGAAAAACTTGATAAAGTTGTAAAATTATTAAAAAGCGCTTTGAATGAATAAAGCGCTTATTCTTTTTAGTAGTACACTTATTGGTATTTTTCTAATAGACCAAAGTATCAAAGCACTCTTTTTAGAAGGATTTCGCTGGTATGGTGATTTTTTCTCTTTAATTCTTACTTTTAATAAAGGTGTAGCTTTTTCGATGCTTGCTTTTTTAGAAGGGGACCTTAAATATATACAATTAGCTCTTATGGTTGGCATTTTTGTATATCTTCTACGCCACAAAGAAAGTTTTCAAAAATATAGCTTGCCGGCAGGAATTATTATAGGCGCGGGGCTTAGTAATGTTTATGATCGTTTTATCCATGGCGGTGTTGTAGATTATTTTTTTTGGCATTATGGATTTGAATTTGCGGTCTTTAATTTTGCAGATGTGATGATAGACTGTGGTGTAGTAATGATTCTTTATCTTTCTTGGAAAAAAGAAAAAATAGGCTAAATGTCAATTTAAAAAGAAAAAATATTAAAACTATTGTTTTTTTATTTTTTTTTGGTATAATCTCAGCTCTTAATTTGTGTGGCCGCGTAGCTCAGTTGGTAGAGCACTACCTCGACAAGGTAGTGGTCGGAGGTTCGAATCCTCTCGCGACCACCATTTTTTTGTTCTTCCGTTGGTTTGGAAGTTCATACAAGTAAAAGGATACTATATGATGAATGAAGTGATAGCCTATAAAGATGGCAATCTTATCATCGACACGCAAACTGCAACAGCCTCTTCTTCTACGTATGCCAATACTGTACTTTTTAACAATTCGAAAGAATCGCTCGAAGTCATTCGACATTCATGTGCGCATTTGATGGCACAAGCGATTAAAGCCTTGTATAAAGATGCACAGTTTTTTGTTGGTCCAGTCATTGAAGATGGCTTTTATTATGATTTTCGTGTGGGTGAAAAAATAGGTGATGATGATCTTAAAGAGATTGAAAAAAAGATGGCGGAACTTGCCAATGCAAAACTTCCAATAGAAAAAATCACAACCACAAAAATAGACGTAAGCAAACGTTTTGCACACGATGATTTGAAACAAGAGGTGCTTTTACGCATTCCTGAAGGCGAAGTCTCTGTTTATAAGCAAGGTGATTTTGAAGATTTATGTCGTGGACCTCATGTCCCTAATACGAGATATTTACGATTTTTTAAACTAACTAAAGTAGCTGGGGCTTATTTAGGTGGCGA
Source organism: Sulfurospirillaceae bacterium (assembly GCA_028684065.1). GTDB lineage: Bacteria > Campylobacterota > Campylobacteria > Campylobacterales > Sulfurospirillaceae > Sulfurospirillum. Next base: position 297,739 of record JAQUGO010000002.1, on the reverse strand, counting down.
TGAAAAACGTGAAATGTTAACACGTATCTATGGAATAGCGTTTGCTGATAAAGAAAGTCTCAAAGATTATGTGACGATGATTGAAGAAGCAAAAAAGCGTGACCATCGTAAAATTGGTAATGAACTTAAGCTCTTTACCTTTGATGATGAAGTCGGAGCAGGGCTTCCTATTTGGTTGCCAAATGGTGGAAGACTTCGCTCAAAATTAGAACAGTTGCTTTTCAAAGCGCATCGTAAACGAGGTTATCAGCCTGTTCGTGGTCCTGAAATTTTAAAATCAGATGCATGGAAAGTTAGTGGACATTACGAAAATTATGGCGAAAATATGTACTTTACCGTAATTGATGAAGCAGAATACGGTATCAAACCTATGAACTGTTTGGGACATATTAAAGTATTTCAAAACGAGGTCAGAAGTTATCGCGACTTACCACTCAAATTTTTTGAATATGGTGTTGTTCATCGTCATGAAAAAAGCGGTGTGTTACATGGGCTATTCCGTGTGCGTGAATTTACACAAGATGATGCACATATTTTTTGTACACCTGATCAGATTAAAGAAAATGTTATAGAAATTTTGAGTTTTGTCGATTCTATTATGAACACATTTGGATTTAAGTATGAAATGGAAATTTCAACCAGACCTGTTAAGTCAATCGGCGATGAAGCTTATTGGATTGCAGCAACAGAAGGGCTTAAAAACGCTTTAGATGAAAATGGTATACATTATGGTATTGATGAAGGTGGTGGAGCATTTTATGGTCCAAAAATTGATATCAAAATCACAGACGCTTTAAAGCGAAAATGGCAATGTGGTACAATACAAGTAGATTTTAATTTACCTGAGCGTTTTGACATCTCTTATGTAGATGCCAATAATGAGCATGCCCGTCCTGTTATGTTGCATCGTGCAATTTTGGGTTCATTTGAGCGTTTTATTGGAATCTTGATTGAGCATACCGCTGGAGAGTTTCCATTCTTTATCGCCCCTACGCAAGTGGTTATTGTGCCTATTGGAGATGCTCATTTGGCCTATGCCAAAGAGTTGGCAAACGAATTAATGGGCGAGGGTATTGATGTGGAGATTTCATCAAAAAATGAAAGTCTCAATAAGCGCATTAGGAATGCTGAAACAATGCGGGTTCCGGTGATTTTAGTTCTCGGTGACGCAGAAGTTGAACAAAAAAGTGTTGCCGTAAGGGACAGAAGAGAAAGAACACAGTATAATCTAACAAAAGACGCGTTATTATTAAAATTAAAGGAGAAACTTAGTGAGGTACACTTTTGAGTAAAGACAAAGACGTAATGCTTAATGAGGATATCAGAGCGAACGAAGTGAGGTGTCTCGGTGATGATGGAACCCAATATGGTATCATATCTCGAAAAGAGGCTTTAGCAAAAGCCGATGAACTTGGACTTGATTTAGTATTGATCGCCCCTGATGCAAACCCACCAGTTTGTAAAATTATGAATTATGGTAAATTCAAATACCAGCAAGAAAAAAAGATCAAAGAGGCAAAAAAGAATCAGAAAATAATCGAAATTAAAGAGATTAAACTTTCTGTGAAGATTGCTCAAAATGACATTAGCTATAAAGTGAAACATGCCAGAGAATTCCTTGAAGAAGGTAAACATGTACGCTTTAGAGTGTTCTTGCGCGGTCGTGAGATGTCCACTCCAGAAGCTGGGGAGCAAGTGCTAGAAAACTTGTGGCCACTTTTGGAAGATATAGCAGAACGTGAAAAAACTCCTAAGTTAGAAGGAAGATATATTAATATGCTCGTTACCCCTAAAAAGTAGCATAAAGTTTCTTCATTTTAATCCAATCTAAGAAAAATTTAGATACAATAAGCCCCTCTATTCCTAAGAGGGGTCAATCCCACTTAAATAGACGTATACTAAAGGAGACAGCATGCCGAAAATGAAAACGGTACGCGGTGCAGCTAAACGTTTTAGAAGCAGTAAGAACAAAATTCGAAGAGGCGCAGCTTTTAGAAGTCATATTCTTACTAAAAAACCAACGAAACGAATGCGTGGGTTGAAAGAATCTAAAGTAGTAGATGCTCGTGATGAGAAATCAGTTAAATTAATGCTTTGTAAGGCTTAGTTTAAAAAGTTTTTGACGAAAGTCATTTATATTAAGTTGCAATGTTCCCCTCACATGAGGGCAAGTTCCCCTTAGGGACACCGACATTATTATTGGTCAAGGAGACACAATGGCAAGAGTAAAAACAGGTATCGTCCGAAGAAGACGTCATAAGAAAATTTTAAAAATGGCGAGAGGTTTCTTTAGTGGAAGAAGAAAACACTTTAGAAAAGCAAAAGAGCAATTAGAACGAAGTCTCGTTTATGCTTTTAGAGATAGAAGACAGAAAAAAAGAGATTTTAGAAGACTTTGGATTACAAGAATTAATGCTGCTTGTAGACTAAACGATATTAGCTATTCTCGCTTTATTAACGCTTTGAATAAAGCAAACATCAATTTGGATCGAAAAATCCTTGCAGATATGGCTATGCATGACCCTGAAGCATTTAGCGTAGTAGTGAAGCAAGCGAAAGCCGCACTTTAATATAAACAATTATTGTCTACAATGACAAAGGTTATAGAACCTTTGTCATTCTCCTTTAATTTAAATCTTCTTTTAATTTTTTAACTATTTTTTCAATTGTCTTTGAAGTGATTTCTTCTTTTTGATTGCATTGAATACGATATATCTCTTTATTATTTTTAACGATAGATATACGTATAAAGTTTTCTTGAACAGAAGTTGAAGCGCTGAGTGAACAATATTGTGCTTCAGAATTAGTGGTAACGTTAACATTGAGTTGGCTTGTCGCATCAATAAGAAAACCATGAGCGTAAAAACTTTTTTCTATGAGAGAATAGGGTAACATAGTATCAACATGCAATGCAAATGGCTTATCTAGAGTAAAAGAATCAGTATATTTTTTACTACTTATAAAATCATCACAGCCTTCTAACCCAAATAGTAAAAGTAAGTAAAAAAGTATTTTAAGGATAGGTGGCATTGTAATATCTTTCAAAAAAGTGCATTATGAGAATTTTTCATAATGCACTCGTTGTGAAGAAGTCTTATTGTTTCTTAAAATCACTTTTTTTAGGATAAATAAAAATTGTTTTACGTGTAACAACAATTTTTTCTTTTGCATCAGTAGCATAGGCCTTGACAATAATAGGGAGGTCTTCGCCTTCTTCTTTAATGGTGCTAGGAATAGCAGATAAAATAACTACTTTTTTCATTTTAGCACCAGCATTGAGTAAAAAAGGTTCTGTTGGTTTTTGAATTTTAATATCACCGTTAGAAAGTTCAAAATAATAGGTATGATCTTTAGAATCCGTATTTTGGAATAGGAAAGTATAAACATTTTCAACTGTTTTCCCATCGTCTTGAATGGTATACAACTCACTCGTCCGATTGATATTAAGAAGCATATATTCTTTTGTGCTACCCATTAAAAATAATCCAAGCAAGGCTAATGAAAGTGCAATTCCATAGGCAATAGTGCGAAATCTTATATATTTTGTTTTCAGCCCAGCTTCTATTTCGTTAGAGCTTGTCCATGTGATTAATGATTTTTTACCTAGTTTATTCATAACAGGGGTACAAGCATCAGCACATTCTAAACAATTGATACATTCTAGTTGCATACCTTTACGGATATCAATATGGGTTGGACATACCCTTACACAAGCTTCACAACCTGTGCAGTCATCACTTTCTAGTGGAGGTTTACTTCCCATTTTAGTGCCACTATCATTATAAATTTTTCCACCACGTTTTTCATCATAAATCGTTTGTAAGGTATTCTCGTCAAATAAAACAGATTGGACTCTTGCGTAAGGGCAAATGTAGATACAAAAATCTTCTTTAAGTGTGGTGATATCATAAATTAAAAATGCAGCAATACCAAGTAAAAATCCATACATGACACTATGTTCAAGAGGATCTTTGAGATAAGTAAAGAAATCTTCTGGTGGAATAAAATACCACAAAAAATTTGCTGCAGCTAAAAGAGAGAGTATTGACCATATAAGAAAACCAATAATTCTTTTTATAAATTGTTCGTTACCAGGTTCCTTTTGTTTGTTTTGAATACTTCTACGAATTTTAAGTAAAGATGTTTGAATCAAATCACGATAAATAACGCGGTAGATTGTTTGTGGGCATGCCCAGCCACACCAAACTCTACCACCGAGAGTTGTCATAAAAAAGATTCCTAAAAAGAAAAGAATGAGTAAAAATGGCATAAGATAAAGTTCTTGCATATCAAAGGTTGTAAAAAATAGATGAAGTTGTTTTTTATCAAAACTTAATAAAAAAATATGTTTTCCTTCAATCGTAATAAATGGTAAAATCATAGTAATAAATGTGATAATACTAAAGGTGAGATAACGTTTCATTCTATAAAATATTGTTTGTGGGGTTGTAGCATGATTACAATGCATTGGTTGTTCCTTCTGTTATGGAAACGACATCTTTGATCAACGAGCACTCTTTTGGTGTACCGTCTTTTTTGAGAGTAATTTCTTTTTTATGTGATTTTAAAAGTGAAAGCTTGGCTTTAACCAAATCTTTTAATCCTCTAGAATTGATATAATCTTTTAAAGAGGTACGGCTTACATTAAGATGTGTCGCTATCGTGCTAACTGATTTTCCACTTTCTAGTAACTCAATAATCTGTGGTCGATAGATATCAAATTTTGATTTTGACATCCTTCCTTTGGGTCTTCCTTGTATCTTTTCAAGAGCTAAATTTTTAACGATTTCGCGTTGCTTAGAAAGGATTTCCAATAAGGCAAGGGGCTTAGTTTGGGTATCAATAATTGTGTTGCTATTGGCAAGATGAACTGTAATAGAGCGGGCCAATAAACATTCAAGCACCTTTACCAGTTCTTCTACTTTATCTGAAAATGTAAAGAGATCATAAATAATAATACAATCTTTTTCTTCTAAAGAACGCAAAAAGCCTTTAAATTCTTTACGTTCTTCCAGCTCAAGAGACGGATCAGAATTTTCAATCTCTGTGGTATTAATTATGAGGCTTTGTTGATGAGCATATTTAAGAATATGCTTTTGCTGAACAGTGATGGTTGGGTCATCAATTTTATTTTTTAAAAGTACTATAATCATAAAATGTCACCTTTTTATCATTTTAATAACGAAAGTATACAGAATGTTGACGTACAAAGTCAATATATAATTATATTTTATCGTCGAAAAGCAAATAGTCTCTTTATTTAAGCTTACATGTAAGGCTTATTAGATAAAATAAATGCCTAAATTAATCAGAAAGGTGGTGGAAGAGTATGCCAGGGATTAAAGTTCACCCTAATGATTCATTTGACGAAGCTTATAGAAAGTTCAAAAAACAAGTTGATAGAAATCTAGTTGTAACTGAAGTACGTGCAAGACGTTTCTATGAAACGGCTACAGAAAAACGTAAAAAAGATAAAATTAGTGCTCGTAAAAAACAACTTAAAAGACTTTATATGCTTAGAAGATACGAATCACGACTCTAACGCACGCGAAGCTGGAAATTAAATTTCCAGCTTTGATTTTTCTAGTCAAATACCACAAAATATTAAATTTCTTCCTAAAAAATAACTTTATCAATCAAAACTAATTAAAGCTGTGATAACATAACAGTTATTACGTAATTATGTACAATCTTCTTACTATTTTCTTAAAAGGGTACAAAGATGGATAAAAAGCTAACCGTTCTTGAAGCAGCCAAATTGTTAGGAGTGAGTAAAGAGGCCATTTACAACCGTTTACGCAGAGGAAGTTTGCAAAGCGTTGTTGAAGACGGCATTAAATATATTGTTATGGGTAAAAGCCAAATACGCGAAAATAGTCCAGCACGCAAAATCGAAGTGGGAGTAGACCCTTCTTATATTGAACTTTTAAAATCACAATTAGAAGAAATTAAACTTAAAAATATACAACTTGAAGCCGATAAAGAACGACTTATCAACGATAAAGAACGATTATTAATTGAATCTAAGGAAAAGATAGAATCTATTTATAAAGAGCGAGATGAACAACTTAAAATTATTCTATCGTTAGCTAACAGACAAATCACACATCAATCTCCTGAAATACAAACAGCAACACAACCCGTTAATCCAGAGGATGAAACAAGAGTCTCAACAACACCTTTTTTCTATGAAGATGCTGATGTTCTTGATGAGGAGGAAGAGAACTATGTCGAAAAGAATACATTTGAGTCTTACCGTGACTGGAGAGATTTACGCAGTTATCTCAAGCAAAAGGGTTTTTCGAAAAAAGAGAAACAGAACATTAGTCATGAGTTAGAAAAAAAAGTTGGCAAGGATGCTGATGTTATTGATAAAAACGGAAAACTATTTATTAAAAAAGGTAAAAAATTAAAAGAAATATTAGGGAAATAAAGATAATGCAATATATTCGTAAAATTTCAGATTATATGATCGCTGGTGGTATTGGTGTGATGGTTATTGTTGGTATGCAAGGGTGTGAACAAAAAGATGATAATAAAAACAATGTATTAGCGGATGCGGCAAAGACACAAGGCGCTCTGGTTATTATCGATGAGACGGCTCCTGGCCAGTACAAAATTGCAGAAGAATATCCTAGTTCTACGACGCGTATTATTTTGCGTAATAGTGATGGCAGTGAGCGTATTTTATCACAAGCGGAAATTGATAAGCTTGTCAAAGATGAAGCTGCCAAGATAGATAATAATACTTCACCTCTAACCAATCCACAAATGAGTTCAAATTCGATGGGCTTAGGTGGGATTTTGCTCTCAAGTATTGCTGGGGCAATGATAGGTAGTTGGATAGGTGGAAAACTTTTTAATAATCAAAATTTTCAAAATCAACGTGCCGCCAGTTATAAAAGTCCCCAAGCCTATAGTCGAAGTACAAGTAGTTTTAATAAGCCTATGGCGAGTAGTGGAACAAGTAGTGGTACGAAAAGTAGCGGCTTTTTTGGATCTAGTAAAAGTGGCACCACAAGTAGTGGCACAGGCACATCAACATTTAAACCAAGCTCAGGAAGTTAATCCATGGTACATGTAGAGAAAATTCAACCTTTAACGTCTGAGTTTTTAGAATCCATAGGATTTTATTGGCATACAGATAGCGATAATACCTCCTATGTTGCCGACGAGTTAGTAGTCATAACTCCTGATGAAGCAGAAGCTTATTATCAAGCGGCTAACACCTTATACGATATGTTTGTTGAAGGGGCACAATATGTCATTGATAACAACCTTTTTCATGACTTAAACATTCCTTTCAATCTTGTCAATCTTATCAAAAATTCGTGGGAAAATGACGTGCATTGGCATTTGTATGGACGCTTTGATTTTGCAGGTGGTATAGATGGGAAACCCATTAAACTGATGGAATTTAACGCTGATACACCAACTTCTTTATTTGAAACAGCCATTGTGCAATGGGCTATGCTTAAAATGAATGGTATGGATGAAGCACAGCAGTTTAATGTTGTTATGGAAGCTCTTAAGGAAAATTTTAAACGCTTGGTTGTTCTAGGTGCAGATACGAGTCAATTTAGTGAACATTATGAAGGATGGAAAATCCTCTTTTCTTCAGTACGTGGCAACCTTGAAGATGAAAACACGACACGGTTGTTACAGTCCGCTGCCAATGAAGCAGGTTTTCATACAGATTTTGCTTATGTGGATGAAGTTGCTTTTAGTGGAAGTGAAGGTATCTTTAAAGGCGAAGAAAACTTTGAGTATTGGTTTAAATTAGTTCCATGGGAAGCTATTGCGATTGAAGAGGGCGATTTGGCATTACTCTTAGATGAAATAATTGCGGAGCAAAAAGCGATTATCCTCAATCCTGCGTACACGCTTATTTTTCAAAGCAAGGCATTCATGAAAATCTTATGGGATCTTTTTCCTAATCACCCATTGTTGCTTGAAACAGCATTTGAACCACTTAAAAATCAAAAACAGGTTGAAAAAAGAGCTTTTGGGCGAGAAGGTGCTAATACCGTTATTTATGATACAAATATGGAAGTATTAGCTAAAGTTGATGGCGCCTATGAGAATTTTATTCCTACGTATCAAGCGTATACTGAACTAGCCACAGATGCACATGGTAATTCGTATCAAGCAGGTGTCTTTTTTGCCTATGAGGGCTGTGGTCTTGGCTTTAGACGAGGTGGATTAATTATGGAAAATTTTTCGAAATTTGTGGGACATAGAATAAAGGATTAAAATGAAAATAGTACTGTTAGATGCAAAAACGTTAGGTGATGATGTTGATTTAAGTGTGTTTAAGCAATTTGGAACGTTTGAAGCTTTTGAGACAACTTCGCCAGAACAATGTGTAGAGCATATTGGCGATGCAAAAATTATTTTAACCAATAAAGTGGTTATCTCCAAAGAAATCATGGATGAATGCCCTAACTTAGGCTTAATTTGCGTGACTGCAACAGGGATGAACAATGTTGATTTAGAGTATGCTAAAAGTAAAGGTATTACGGTTAAAAATGTGGCAGGATACTCAACAGCTTCGGTAGCACAAACAACTTTTACGTTAGCGTTGTACTTGATAGGGCAGAGTGCTTATTATGATCATTATGTTAAATCAGGAGAGTGGGTTAAAAGTCAAATTTTTACCCACATTGACCGTCCATTTAGCGAAATCAAGGGTAAAACGTGGGGCATTATAGGGCTAGGTACAATTGGCAAAGAAGTCGCAAAAATTGCTTCTGCTTTTGGTGCCAAAGTGATTTATCTTTCAACAAGTGGTGCTAACAATGATAGTCATTATGAAAAAGTAAGTTTAGAACAGATAATGGCCCAAAGTGACATTGTTTCCATTCACGCTCCTCTTAATGATAAGACAAAAGGGCTGATTGGCGAAGCGCAGTTACATCTGATGAAACAAGGTGCTTTACTTTTAAACCTTGGGCGAGGAGGTATCGTAGATGAAGATGCATTGGTTAGAGCCATTGATGTACACGGAATCTATGCAGGATTTGATGTATTGGCTGTTGAGCCTATGCAAGCCAATCATCCTTTGTTACACGTTAAACATCCAGAGAGGTTGTGTATTACGCCGCATGTCGCATGGGCAAGTAAAGAAGCACGTGCTGAGTTAGTACGTTTAGTAAGCGAGAATATTAAAGATTTTTTAGGACAATAAGTAAAGGAAAAACGATGGCAAAAGAGCATACATTTGATATTAGTGCAGAAATTGATAAACAAAAATTTAAAGATGCATTTGAACAAGCTAAAAAAATCATCACAAACAGGTGGGATTTTAAAGGCATTACATGTGAATTTGAACATAATGAAAAAGCAAAAACAGTGACACTTCTGAGTACATCAGATAGCAAAGCGGACGCAATGTATGAAGCGTTAGTTTCTGAAGTGATTAAACGAGGAATCTCATCTAAGGCACTTAAAGAGCACAAACGAGAAATAGCAGGGGGAAATAAGACTCGCCTTACTATTGCGATTGTTGATGCCATTTCAAGTGATGATGCTAAAAAAATTGTTAAAGAGATTAAAGAGTTAAAACTTAAAGTACAAGCTTCTATTCGCGGCGATGTTGTAAGAGTCGAAGGTAAATCAATTGATGATTTACAAGAGGCAATGAAAGCAATTCGTGAGTGTGAATTTGACTTTCCTATTAGCTTTACCAATCTAAAATAAAATGGATGAATTTCCCCCATTTATCGAAGTAACACCTAATATTCAAGGTATATGGTGTAAATTTTTGATGTATTTTATTTATGCTTTACTCACGTTTTTTCCTCTTGTGAGTGGGTTATTGGTAGGATATTTTTATGATATATGGGTGGGAATTGCCTTTTTTCTCTTTATTACTTTGGTTAGTGGTATTGTGAGTTCTAAAATGCGTATAGCTTCAATTCCCTATGAACAGCGAGAGATGGATTATTCAACAGTAGCTATTGTCAAATGGTATTTGGCTAAGAATTGGTGTGTGTAAGCTTACTGACAAGCTTACACGTAAGACTTAAAAACTAATATTGTTAAAGTTAGGATCGGTAAGACCTTTTGCTACCATTGGTGGCTTGGCAACCGTAATACCTTCGACTAAAGCATTGGTATCTTTGCCAACATTGGGAAGATAAAGAGGGCAAACTTGTACTACTGCACCAGCTTTCATCAAACCTTGTAAGGCCATTTTAGGCTTAACAATACTGCCATCAGGTTTTTTTACGTCTGCTGCAGGAGAATCTTTAAGTGCTAAGGCGCCTGCTGGTCCGCAAAGAGTAATATTAACAGCTTTTTTTTGGTCATTTAAGATACTGGATGAGAGTACCATGCCCATCATTTGGGTTTGAGCATCAGCAGATGTAATAAGCACATTTATGCCTTTAAGCTCATCAGCACTGAGCATACTTGGAGCCGCTAGTGCAGCGACAACTAAAACCTTCGTCAATAGATGTTTCATGTAAAGCCTCCTTAAAATTTTAGATTAAAAATTATATCTAAAATTATAAAAATACAATAGAAGATTTTTGAAAAAAAAGCAGAACATTACCTAGCTTGAGCGATCTAGGTAATGGGTGTTAAAATGAATCGATTGTAACCAAAAAGGAGGTAATAGTTTTGGTAGTGAAAGTATAAATAAACAGTTTAAATACATGCTAAATGTTTTATAAACAATTCAATAATAGAAATTTTTACTAACTAAAGTTACTATACTACAACACATTATTTACTCTTCGTTCAATGTTAAAAGGATATAATCGCACAAAATAAATATTAGGAATACTAAATTAATGCTTTTACGCGCAACCTCAAAACAACTTATTGTTTATGTATCTCTCTTTTTAGTTCTTGTAGATAATTATACTTTTTTTAGTAATGTCTTGAATGTCTATACTCTTTCGTGGCACAATATTGGGTTTATCGTTTCATTAGGGGTTGTACTCACGTCTATTCTTATCATGCTACTCAATCTTGTAGCCTGTCGTTATAGTCTTAAGATTATACTCATTGCATTGGTATTACTTGCCTCTGGGACAAATTATTTTATGAATACATACCATGTTATTATTGATGATACGATGATTCAAAATATTGCAGAAACCAATGTGAGTGAATCTTCTGACCTACTGAGTTTTAAATTGTTAGGCTATCTCTTTTTCTTAGGACTAGTACCTTCGTGGCTCATCTATAAAACAGAAGTGCGTTATGGAAGTTATAAAAAAGAGTTCTTAGGTACACTCAAAACTATCCTATTGGTTATAGCAATAAGTCTTGCACTAATGTTTGCTTTTAGTAAATTTTATACCTCTTTTTTTAGAGAAAATAAAACTTTGCGTTTTTATACTAACCCAACTTACCCGATTTATTCTGTGGGTAAATATCTTTACGATAGTTTCGTTCAACGCTCAATGACTCTAAAATCTATAGGGCTAGATGCTAAACAAATACCTACAGCAATGCGTAAGGTGACAATTGTCGTGGTTGGTGAAGCGGCACGTGCTAACCGTTTTTCACTCAATGGATACGAAAGAGAAACGAATCCATTGTTAAAAAAAGAGGATATTATCAATCTTCCAGCAGTCTCTTCATGTGGTACATCGACCGCTATTTCTGTCCCGTGTATGTTTTCAATTTTAAATAGATCACAGTACAGTGACAAAGAGGCAAAATCTACCGAAAATGCTTTGGATGTTCTCAAACATGCTGGTACCAATGTGTTATGGCGCGATAACAATTCTGATTCTAAAGGGGTTGCTTTAAGAGTTGCCTACGAGGATTATAGAACATCTAAAACAAATACGATTTGTAATGATGAGTGTCGCGATGAGGGAATGTTAGTAGGATTGAAAGAATATATTGCAGCACAAAAAGGAGATGTCCTGATTGTTTTACATCAAATGGGAAATCATGGTCCTGCTTATTATAAACGCTACCCAAGTAATTTTGAAAAATTCACGCCGACATGTCAAACGAATCAAGTAGAGCAGTGCAGTAGTGAAGAGATTGGTAATGCCTATGATAATGCCATTTTATACACCGATTATTTTTTAAGTAAAACCATCAATTTTTTAAAGCAATATGATGAAACAGCACAAACAGCATTGATTTATATGGCAGACCACGGAGAGTCTTTAGGCGAAAATGGACTTTACTTGCATGGTATTCCTTATTTTATGGCACCAGAAGAGCAGACTCATATTGGAGCTCTATTATGGTTTGGTACAAAAAGCAAGGAACGTATTGACATAGATGCTTTGCGTCAAAATGCTAACAATCCATACTCTCAAGACAATCTTTTTAGTACAATTTTGGGGGTAATGGGTATTCAAACAGCTGTTTATGAAAAAAGAAAAGATATACTTCTGTATAAACAACCATAAGGAATAGTGTGAGAAATCAGCCTAAATACCATTTTTTTAAAAATAGCTCTTATGCTTTGAAGGGTCTTAAAGATGTTATCGCAAATGAAACTTCATTTAAAATTGAGTTAGCTATTACCTTGTGCCTTATCCCTGTACTGTTTTTTATAGAAAAAGACCTTTCCTATAAACTATTGATGTTTATCTCTTTGATGGGAATGCCCATATCGGAAACTATCAATAGTGCAATTGAACGCGTGACCGATTTAGTAACCCTTGAACATCACGAGATGGCAGGGCGAGCCAAAGATGCGGGGAGTGCAATTGTATTTCTGAGTATTGTCGTTTTTATTATTGTTTGGGGTAGTTGCTTATTCTTGTAATCCATAGTCGTTATTATAGAGATACTGTTAGGAACTCTGCTCTTGAGTGAGTAAAATAAGAACACTTCAAATCATTTTTATCTCTTTCCTTCTTGCAAATCAGTCAAATATCAAAAATATGTGCTATATTTTTTACAAAATAGACATTTTGTAAAATTTAGTCTAATAATCTTATTAGACTCATGGTGATTTACAAAGGTTTTAAATGAAGGAGCCCCATATGGCAGAAAGAATAGAAATAGGTGAACTTTCCATAGATAAGGTTTTATATAACTTTATTAAAGACGAAGCGCTTCCACAAACTGGTGTTAAGGATGAGTTATTTTGGACTGGATTTGAAACAATTATCAAGACATTGGCTCCTAAGAATAGTGCTTTTCTTGCACATCGTGATAGCTTACAAGAAAAATTAGATACATGGTATCTCTCCCATCAAGGCACGGCTTTTAATCAAGCAGAGCAACAAGTATTTTTGAAAGAGATTGGTTATCTCGTGGAAGAGGGGGATGATTTTTCAATAGAACCTTTACATGTAGACCCAGAAATTGCCAATATAGCAGGGCCTCAATTAGTCGTTCCTGCTGATAATGCGCGCTATGCTCTTAATGCTGCCAATGCACGTTGGGGAAGTTTATTTGATGCTTTATATGGAACCGATATGATTAGCAATATCGCTCCTTATGCTAAAACATCAGGTTACAATCCTAAGCGTGGTGAGAAGGTTTTTGCTTTTGTATACAATTTTTTAGATGAAATTGCACCGTTGCAAGAGGGCTCATACGCTGAAGTTACACAATTTAGTCTCGTAGGTGGTGTCTTATCGGCGAGACTTGCTTCTGGTCAAAATACACAACTACAAAATGCTGATAGTTTTGTAGGGTATCTTGGTTCCAATAAAGCAATGAGTAGTATTTTATTCAAGCACAATGGTCTACATGTTGAAGTTCAAATCGATAAAACTCACTCTATTGGTGCAACGAATGCTTTGGGGATGAAAGATGTCATTATTGAATCGGCTCTAAGTGCTATTCAAGATTGTGAAGATTCTGTAGCAGCCGTTGATGCGGAAGATAAAGTTAGAATCTATCGTAATTGGAATGGAATGATGAGAGGTGATTTAACGGCCACTTTTGAGAACAAAGGTCAAACTATTTATCGCACACTCAATGCCGATAAAAGTTTTTTTGCTCCTGATGGTGGTAAAATCATCTCTCTTAAAGGACGAACACTTTTATTGATTCGTAATGTAGGTATGCAAATGTACACTGATGCTGTTACCTTGAAAGATGGCACATTGATCCCTGAGGGATTTTTAGATGCAATGGTTACCTCTTTATGTGCGATGCATGATTTAAGACGTTCTGATGGCATTAAAAACAGTACAAAAGGCAGTATTTATATTGTTAAACCAAAATGCCATGGAAGGGATGAAATAGCTTTCATGGTAGAATTATTTGGTGCTGTAGAAAAGGTGTTAGGATTGCCTGATAAAACGATAAAAATTGGTATTATGGACGAGGAAAGACGTACGACGGCTAATCTCAAAGAAACGATACGCATGGCTAAAGAGAGGGTCTTTTTTATTAACACCGGTTTCTTGGATAGAACAGGTGATGAAATACACTCCGTGATGGAACTTGGAGCGGTTCTCCCTAAAGAAGAAATCAAAACACAGCCATGGCTCAAAGGTTATGAAAATCAAAATGTTGATGTTGGTCTGGCACTAGGTTTCCGTGGATTTGCTCAAATTGGTAAGGGTATGTGGACGATGCCTGACTTGATGGCGACAATGGTTGAAACCAAAATTGCACATCCTCTCTCAGGAGCTAATACGGCATGGGTACCTTCTCCTACCGCCGCTACGTTGCATGCACTCCATTATCATAAGGTCAATGTTGCCTCCATCCAAGAAAGGTTGAAAAATCGTCCTAAGGCATCGTTAAATGATATTTTAACACCCCCAATGCTAACGCGTACACTTACGCAAGAGGAAATTATAAAAGAAGTTGAAAACAATATTCAAAGTATCTTAGGTTATGTGGTGCGATGGGTTGATCAAGGCATTGGGTGCTCAAAAGTACCGGATATTCATAACGTAGAGCTGATGGAAGATAGAGCAACGCTTCGTATTTCAAGCCAACATGTCGCTAACTGGTTACATCATAATATTGTGAGTAAAGACGTTGTGATGGAAGCTTTTCATAAAATGGCTATCGTTGTTGATGGACAAAATGCGAAAGATACCCATTATCGCCCGATGGCTCCATTATACGATGAGAGTATAGCTTTTCAAGCGGCGCTTGATTTAGTGTTTAAAGGAAGAAATGAGCCTAATGGTTATACAGAGTTTATCTTACATAGACGAAGACGAGAAGTAAAGGCCAAAGGCTTTTAAAAGAGAAGGAGAGAGCTTCTCTCCTTCTTATGAGAATAAATTATTTTAAAGTAGCGATATAATCACCTAATGCTTTCATTTTTTCTGCATCTAGAGCTTTAGCTTGTCCCGTCATTGTCATTTTCATAGCCCCACCATATGTGCCATCTTTGTAGCCATTAAGTGCTGCAACAACTTTATCACTGCTCCATCCCGCGATGATTTGAGATTTATTAAGTGCCGATTTTTCTGCTTTTTGGCCATGACATGTTGCACATGTCTTAAAAAGAGATGCACCATCCGCTGCAAAAATAGAGGTTGCACAAACAACCGCTGCCAAAACGAGTACCTTTTTCATTTTAACCCCTTATAAAATTTATAGTATCATTATATACAAAAAAAGTGAATTTATTGTGAAACAAAAAAGTAATTTTTTTTAAAAATTTTTATTTTAGTTTATCGAAAACATTATACTCTTCCCAATAAATATTAATGGCTTCTTCAAGCTCTCTAGTAGAGAGTGTTGTTTTTTTCTTCAGTCCAAAACGGTTAATGAGTCCATCAACCAATATAGTGTCTTTAAGTGTTGGATTTTGAAGATAAGAAAGCATGGCATGTTTTACCTCTTTTTCACTACTGTATTTGAGTAAATAACGATAAAAAAACTTATCTATTTTAACAGCCATCCCTTTGTGACATGCGAGGCAATTTTTTTCATATACATTTTGTGCACTCAAAAAGTTTGTTAGTAATAATGTTAAAAGAAGATGTTTTACCATGAAACTTGAACCTGTGTCCCTTCATTTACATTGGATTTTACATGGATATGCATGTGATACTCTTTAGCAATAAAGGCTACAATATTTAGACCAATACCAAAGCCACCAACGGTGTTGTCAAAACGCGTATAACGCTCAAACATGTGCGCTATCTTTTCCTCTTCGATGCCTTTCCCACTATCACGAATTTCTAAAGTATTGTGCTGTAGAGAGATATTGATACTTCCCCCGATTTTATTATACTTAATCGCATTGGAAAGAATATTGTCAAATAGTTTTGTAAATTTTTTAGGGTCTATATATAAAAAAATATCATTTGCAAGAGTAGAACTAATGGTTATTTTTTTAGATTCAATAATAAGAGAAAAATACTCAATACGTTCTTCAATAAGTTGTTTAAGATGAACATTTTCGTTAAGAGAAAGCGCACTATGTGAGAGTGTGAGATAGGTTAAATCTTCATATAAATGGGCAATTGTCTTAGCTCCAATATTGATACGTTTAATTTTACGAGCTAAAGACTCATCGAGGGTTGTACTGTCAATCATCTCAATATTAGACAATATTGCATTTACGGGAGTATTAAGTTCGTGGGTTGTATCTTTAATAAAACGATCGAGTAAAGCAATGGCATTTTTCATCGGTTGTAGAATAAGATTGAGTAAAAAGTAGCCAATCAATGTAAGAAGCAAAAAAAGAATGGCGCCATATAGTCCAAGCTTTTGATAGACTTTTTGACTCCAAAAAGCTGGCTCATCCACTTCAACAGCAATATAGCGAGCCCCTAAATAATAAGACTCAAGCTCTTTAATAAAATACATTTTCCCATCTTTGAGGTAAATGTCATCATAGAGATTGACATTTTTAGAGTTAAGTGTGGAAAAAATCTCTTTAAAACTGCTATCATAAATTGCAGAGTTAAAACGCTCATCTCTCGGATAGGTTTGATTTTTATCAAAATTAATATGTAAGTTTCTAAGTTTGGCAATTTGTTCATTGGTAAGGTTGGAAAGGGCCTCACGTTTATTTTGCAACATAAGGTCACGTTCGAAGCCATAATATAAAAAAGCAACGAAAGCCAAGATTAACAGTGTTAAAAAAGAGTAAAGTAATAAAAACGATAGAAGCGTTTTTTTCTCACTCCATCGTAAATTTATATCCCAATTTTTTAATGCTAACAATGCAGTCTTTTCCTATAATTTTTCGTAAATTTTTGATGTAGGTTCGCAAGGCATCATCGCTTCCTTGCTCGTCATACTCCCATAATTGCGCCATAATCATCTCATGTGAGATAATTTCATTTTTCTTTTGCAAAAAAAGTTTGAGTAATTTTGCCTCTTTGTTTTGAAGTTGTACTTTTGTATTTTTGATAAAAAGATCATGTGAGAGGGTATCATATGTGATAGTTGGTGCCAAAGTCAGTTTCGGTTGCGAGGCATGAAAAAACTCGCGTTTTAATAAAGATTCGATGCGAAAAATGAGCTCTTTAAGTGCAAAGGGTTTACGAAGGTAATCATCACAACCACTTTGATAACCGTGTTCTAAATCGTCAATGTTGTTAAGTGATGTTAAAAAAATGGCAGGCGTAGTATTGCCTTCACGTCGTATTTTTTGCAAAAGTTCAAAGCCATTGATTTGGGGTACATTGACATCTAGTAAAAAAAGATCAAATTGATGCTCAAATATATTATCTTCTGCTTCAATACCGTCATAGACAGGAGTGACCGCATACCCCTGTGATTCTAAAAATTCACACACTGTTTCGCTGAGATTAACATCATCTTCAAGCAATAAAATATTATTTTTGGGCATGCTCTAGGTCTTCCTTAAATTGATTATAGACCTGTTTTTCATTATCGTCCATTTGGTTAACACGCTTGGCAAGCTCAAGAGCTAATTGTGTTTCATTGTCACTTTTTACATAACCAATGAGTGCCAAAAGCTCTTCGGTACTCATATCACTGTACTTAGCCTCTGCGAAGAGGCAACTGCATAGTATCAGTGAAATAAGTATCTTTTTCAACATGTTAAGGTCTAACGTTATTAATCCAGAAGGATAAATTTTTAATAACTTCAGCTGTTGCTGCATTAAATGCTTCAACACTGCCTGCCGCACCATTGAGATTGACAACATCTTTTTTCGATGATAGTTTGACACTAGCAATCACATCAGATGTTCGCATGTCTATAACTCTAAAGCGAATACTAACATAGACATAGGAGGTATCTTCAACAAAGACTTCTTCAAAGTTTTGAAGAATAGATTCCAAGACAAGATTACTTGAAGCGAGTGAGTTTCCAAGAACCACTGCATTAAAATGGTTTTGATCTTGTAAGTTTTCTGTAATGAGGTGTTGTAGTTTCAGCGAAGGAGTTTCACTCCATACGCCATATTTATAGGGCTGCATAGCTCCATCTTTAAGATATAAAATAGCCCTCGAATTAAGCCCACTGTAACTCTCTACACGTGAGACTTTCAAGACGTCATCATTATGGTGCCCAAAACGCTCTAATTTAAGAATAGGGTCAAGTGTATAGGTAAAAGGCTTAAGTTGTACATCTTTAGTGCTGCATCCACTGATAAAAGCCATCAATAAGAGTGAAGCGCAAAGGGTTAGTGTGTGTTTCATAGGTCTTCCTTATTTTTCATTGGGGGCAGGGTTGATTGTTTCTGCTTTAAAGAGTAAATCACTAGGACTATCTTTGAGATTATTGATTAACTCTTTCGTTTCATTGGCTAGGATTCGTAATTCATCCAAAGCTCCTTGTGCGGGTAGAAGGTTTTCTTTGACTAAAACATCCATATCAAATGTTCCTTTTTGAACTTTAGCATCGAGTTTTAGCATAACGCTGCTAATATTTTGGGCAGCTTCTCGCATCTTGACCATCGTATCAATACCTGTATTGTCAATGGCGTTTGTGAAAGACGAAGACATTGTTTTAATACTTTCTGAAGCTTCGATAGCTGATTTTTCAAATTTAAGAGCATTTTGCAAAATCATATTGATTTGTTTTTTCTGTGCCTCAATATTCGCTAGTGTTTGACTAGTAGATTCTGAGATTTTAGCGCTATTTTCCATAATGGTTTCAAAATTCTTAAGATTTTTTTCGCTTAAAATTTGGTTGGCACGATCAAAAATTTCCTCGGCTTTGGCACTGACGGAGCTCAGTGTTTTATCGAGTCGCGAAAAGGTAGAGGGCTTGGAAGGAATGATTCCATATTCTTCTATTTTTGTGCTGGTTTTTAAGGCGTTACTCTCATTGCTACCACCTCTTAATTCAATATAACTAAGTCCTGTAATACCTTGTGCTTCAATCAAAGCGTAGGTATCTTCTTTAATAGGAGCATTGTCTTGTACGCGGATAATTACCAAAACCTCTTCGGCATTTTGTGGATTAATAGAGATTCCTCTAACTTCGCCAATTTCTACTCCTTTGAGTTTAACAGGCGCTTTATTGTTAAGACCAGAAACAGACTCTTTTGTCGCTACTTTATAAAATTTGAAAACGCCTTCACTAGAATAGTGCCCCAGCCAAAGCGTGGCTAAGACCCCTGCAATCACAAGAACAAAAATAAAAATTCCTACAAGAATATAACTCAGTCTATTTTCCATAATTTCCTCAATTTAAAAAGGTTTTCAAACTTTCGTCTTTGGTGTCACGTAGCATGGACATTGTACCATCAAAAAGCACTTTTTTATTCCCTAAAATAATAAATTTATCCAAAACATGTTCAATCGTATCTTTATCATGCGTGACCATCACAACGGTGATACCTAGTGTTTCACGTAAATTTAAAATGAGCTCGTCAAAGCCACGAGCACTATGTGGGTCAAGGCCTGATGTTGGCTCATCCAAAAATAAAAGTTTAGGATCAAGCGCTAAGGCGCGTGCAAGACCAGCTCTTTTTTTCATACCACCACTCAGTTCAGAGGGGTACATCGTCGCCACTTTACTAGGAAGTCCTACTAAAGAGAGTTTCATAAGAGCAGATTCTTTGATGAGAGAATCGGGAATATCGGTGTATTCTTTAAGAGCAATGGCCACATTTTCCAAGATAGTTAAAGAAGTGAAAAGTGCCCCAAATTGAAATAAAACGCCCCATTTTTGACGAAGTGCCCATGCTTCAGAAGAAGAGAGTTTGCTCACATTGTAGCCTAGGACAATCATCTCTCCATTGGTTATTTTTTGGAGCAATATCATTTCACGTAGTAGCGTTGTTTTACCGCTACCGCTACCACCTAAAAGACCAAAAATTTCCCCTTTTTCTATGGCAAAACTTACTCCATCGTGAATGACATTTTTCCCAAAACTGGTGACGATTTCTTTGGCTTCGATTAAAATACTCACAATCCCATCTCCGTAAGGAAAACAGAAATAATAGCATCCATGGCTATAACCCAGAAGATAGCATTAACAACACTAATTGTTGTATATTTTCCAACGCTCTCTGTGCTACTATCAATTTGAAAACCACGAAAACAACCAATAGTTGCGATAATAGCCCCAAAAATAGGAGCTTTTACAAGACCAATGATAAAATGTTTAAGGGCTACTGTTTCAGCGATGCGGTCTATAAATTCGGCAAAACTGACATCTAGTTTGGTTGAGGCAATCACCATTCCTCCGAAAACAGAAATGACGTCTGCAAAGAAGACTAAAAGAGGTAAGGCAATCACCAAAGCAAAAAGGCGTGGTATCACTAAAAAATCCCATGGTGAAAAGCCCATGGCACTCATGGCATCAACTTCATCAGTGATTTTCATAACACCTATTTGTGCGGTATACGCCGATGAACTTCGACCAGCGACAACAATAGCTGTGAGGAGTGGGGCAAGTTCACGTAAGGCTGAAATGGTAACCATTTCGACAATAAAGATATTGGCACCAAATTTTTCAAGTTGTGTTGCTCCCTGGTAAGCGATAACAATACCAATCAAAAAAGAGGTCAAAAAGATAATAGGAATAGCTCCAGCTCCACTGTGTTGAATGTGATAAAGCGTGGCGGTAAGACGAATTTTTAGGGGATGCAACAATGCATCAAAAACAGCATGGGCAAGTTCTCCTGTAAAAGAGAAAAAAGAGGTCAGTGTTTTATAGCCTTCAATAATTACTTTACCCACATTTTCAAAATAATCAAGAAGAAAAAAATGCTTTTCAATTATAATGGGTTCATTGGGGAAATGTGCTTCACAGATGGAAAATAATTTTTCAAAATGGGGCTTTTGTTTGATTTTTTCTACTGTACATGTAAAGCTTTCAATGCGTTTTATGTGATGTAAAATGAGCATAATTCCATGTGTATCAAAATCTTCAATATGTTCAAAATTAAAGCGATAAAGTGTATGTGGAACTTTACATGTAAGGGTTTGCAAGTGTTTATTTAAGACGGCAATACTCTCCCTTGTCCATATCCCGCTTAGTGTAAGATCAAAGGTAGTGGCATTAGCTTGAACGATATGAAGAAAAGGCGTGTCTTGCATCATCCCACCTTTTTTTGAGCGCATTATAGCATATTTACTCTAGGGTGCTATAATCCGAACAAGTATATCAAGGAGGTACAAATGAAAATTATTCTATTGGTTATGCTTTTCACTTTCAGCCTACTTGCTAAGGAGGATACTATGGAAAAAGAAATTGCAACATTAGGCGGTGGTTGTTTTTGGTGTTTAGAGGCAGTGTACGAAGAGACTAAAGGTGTTGAAGCTGTGGTTAGTGGTTATGCTGGTGGACATGTCAAAAATCCAACGTACGAAGCTGTTTGTACGGGGACAACAGGGCATGCAGAGGTTGTACAAATCACTTTTAATCCTCACGTGATTAATTATGCTCAGATTTTAAAAATCTTTTGGACGATTCATGATCCAACAACCTTGAATCGCCAAGGAAATGATGTTGGGACACAATATCGCTCTGTTATTTTTTACCATAGTGAGACACAAAAAGAAGTTGCGGAAGCATCGCTTAAAGAGTCTTTAGGTGTATTTTCAAAACCAATTGTTACGACGATACTGCCTATGCCAACGTTTTATCCAGCCGAAGCGTATCATCAAAATTATTTTAAAAACAATCCCAACCAAGGATATTGTCGTGTTGTCATTGCTCCAAAAGTAGCTAAGTTTCAACACACTTATGAGGATTTGGTGAAATAACCAAATCCTTTACATGGATAGCATCATTTTTTAAAACGTGTGTGAAAGTGCTCGGATGCCATCAATAAACATTTGGACAGACATCATTAAAAGCAACATTCCCATCAAACGTTCAAGTGCAGAGAGCCCTTTTTCGCGCAAAATTTTGTATAATAATGGAGAGAGGTACATAATAATTGCAGCAACAAACCATGCTAGTAGTAGTGACACAAAAAGACCGCCCATAGAACTGGCGTGCGATTTACTCATCACTAATAAAGTAGCCAAAGCAGAAGGTCCTGCAATCAAAGGCATTGCGATAGGCACGACAAAAGGCTCCTTGGAAGAGCCATACAATTGAGAACTACCTTGTTCACCTGGGAAAATAAGTTTGATACCAATGACAAAGAAAATTACTGCTCCAGCAAGCCTTACCGCTTCAGTTTCTAAATGAAAAAGATTGAGAAACGATTCGCCAAAAAAAAGAAAAGTCATTAAAATTCCCAAACCAAAAAGCATTTCTCGGATAATGATAATTTTTTTTCGTTTATCCTCCACATCTTTAAGTATGGATAAAATAACAGGAACATTCCCAAAGGGATCAATCACAAACATTAATAAAATAGCGGTCGAAATAATCGAAAATTCACCCAAAATTTACTCCATCACGTTCTAAATTCAGAAAGCTTGAGGTTCAACATCTCCGTCATCTTACTTAAATGCTCTGCCGCACTGGCTATCTCTTCAACGCTTCTTGCATTTTGGCTAGAAATGTCATTGATTTGTGATACACCGTGTATCATTGTTTCGATATCTTTACCCGTGTTAAGGTAATTATCAACGGTTTTATCTGAAGCAGATGTTGCGCTGTCCATAACAAGAAACATCTCATTAATTTTTGTTTCCACATTATTGGCAGTTACTGCCAAGGATTCTACTTTTTGAGAGTTTACTGTCATTTGGTCGCTACTGTCAACAATGGATTGAACAATAACATTAATCGTTGCATTGATCTCTTGCAAGCTTTTTTGAGTGCGTTCAGCCAGTTTTCGTACTTCATCAGCAACCACAGCAAAACCTCGACCGTGTTCGCCAGCACGTGCAGCTTCAATGGCAGCATTAAGGGCTAAAAGATTGGTTTGGTCGGCAATATCTCCAATAACCGTTAAAACATCTTTCACTTGCTCTGCATCGGAGCTAAGTTGTTGAATTTTGTGGGCCAATTCTATTTCGATTGTAGCACTATTGCGAATATCTTGTGTAAGCGACAAAATGTCTTCATTGGCTTCATGCAGATAATGATTGGCTTTAAGAAGACCTTCTTTACCCTCTTTGGCTTCCGTAATGCTTTCACTCATCTCATTTTTAAGATCTGTTGCTTTAGAGGTTGTTTCACTCACAATTTGCATCGATGTTTCAACCGCACGTCCCACTTCTAATGATGTTGAAGAGAGTTCACTTGAAATGGAAGAGTTTTCATTGGAGAGATTTTTAGCTTCACTAATCAGAATACGCACTTTTTCAATAAATTTATTGATACTAGCACTTGCTTGTGCGATTTCATCATGACCTTCAATTTCTAATTTTCGTGTTAAATCACCATCCCCACTGGAGAGATTGTCAGCTCTTTTAATCAGGTTATTAAGAGGATTGGAGATAGTTTTTCGAATAATAATAGTCGTAATAAAAATGCTTAAAAGAACTAAGACAAAAGAGATAAGGACAAAGTATTTTATTTGGGTAGCAACATTACTTTGTACATCTTCTTTTAAAAGTTGTATATCTTCTTCAACGCTGTCAACATAGATGCCTGTTCCGATCATCCAACCATAAGGAGCAAAACCAATCGACTGTGAAAATTTAGGAAGGGCTGGTCCGCCTGCAACTTTTGGGAAATTATAATGGACTAAACCTCCACCTTCTTTTGCTCTAGTAATCAATTCTTTAATAAAATAAACACCATTAACGTCTTTTACATCTATAAGATTTTTACCCTCTTGGGCTTTATTCACAGGGGTTAACACATTGGTTCCATCATAGTTATAGACAAAAACATAGCCACTTTTATCGTCTAAAAAACGTATTTCATTCAATTTTTCTAAAATAGCTATTTTGATGGCATCATCAGATGCCCCTTTGGCTTTTTGACCTTTATAGATAGAATTAACGGTGGTATTAATAATTTCCATAACGGTACGCAGTTCGCTTTCGTAAAAAAAATAAGAACTTTTTTGGTATTCGGTGAGGAACAATTGTGTATTTTTTTGTGTGTTGTAGTAAGAAATACTAATAATAGACGAACCTAAAACAACGAGTGATATCATTAATGCAATTAAAATTCTAGTAGAAATTTTCATAGCACCTCCTTTAGCGTAATAATCAAATATTCTATCATAATATCGGAAAGAAATTTTTTATATAAAGAGTGTACAATCATTTGTTTATTTTGCACGGAGTATGGATGAAAAATTACCAAATATTATTAAGAAAAAATAGAGTGCTTTTAAGACTTAGTTTTATTCAACTTTTATGTTATTTTGGTGCTTGGTTTAGTCATATGGGAATTTTTACTTTATTGATCAATCTTAATGCTCCTGCATGGGCACTGAGTACGGCCGCAGCTTTTACTTTTTTGCCATCCATGGTATTGGCCCCTTTTAGTGGCGCTTTGATTGATACGGTCAATACAAAAAAATTAATGCTTGCTTTGACAGTGATTGAAATTGTGACGGTGTTTGGGTTACTGTTTATTGAATCCTTAACGGGTATTTGGATTTTATTGGCACTTATTTTTATACGCATGGGCGCTGGAAGTATCTACTTCCAAACAGAAATGTCGTTATTGCCAAAGTTTTTAGATGAAGATGACTTAAAAATGGCCAATGAAATCCACTCTATTATTTGGTCGGTTTCTTATGCTTTAGGGATGGCCGTCGCGGGTTTTTATATTCATTATTTTGGAACTACTAGTGCTTTTATCGTGGATATGTTGATTTATATGGTTGGATTTTGGCTTCTACTAGGACTTCGTATTCCTACGCTTATTACCCATAAAACAACACATGCTTTTAAAATGATACGAAGTGGGTATCGATACTTACGTGCCAATCCTAAAATTATGCACTTAATACTTTTACATGCAAGCGTTGGACTTACTGCTTATGACGCATTGGTTGCTTTGTTGGCAGATTATCAGTATAAATCATTATTGTCTGTTTCGCTTATTATTGGTTTTATCAATGCTGCCCGTGCCATTTCTCTTGTTTTGGGGCAAATTTTGTTAAGTTCACGTATAAATCCAAAAACACTCTTTACTATTTTTATAGTGCAAGGACTGAGTATTATGCTTTGGGGTATATTACAGTTTGATTTTTATATTAGTTTTATTGGTATTTTTTTGTGTGGTTTGTTTGCAACGACGATTTGGTCTTATACCTTTACCTTAATTCAATACGCAACGGACGAGCAGTATTATGGAAGAGTGATTGCCTATAATGATATGATTTTTATGGGGATTGGTACTCTCACTTCCTTTGCCATCGGATATCTTTTTGAAATGGGAATGGCTTTATGGATGGTCACATGTGTCTTAGGTTTTGCTTTTATTGCGGTTGCTTTTTATTGGCGATGGATTAATTCTCATTAGACTTCACAACCACTTCACTTTTTTTTGTTAAGCTTCTACAAAATTTAAAGGAGAATCCCATGAAAACAATTAAATTAATTTTAGTCTCAATCATTCTTGTCTTAAGTGGCGCAACAAGCGCTCAAGCTATGGGCGATAGAGAGCAGGGTGCACTCTTAGGTGCTGGAGCTATCATTTTGTTGGGGAATTTATTAAGTAGTGGACAACAAACAACGCGTTATGTTGAAACACCTGTTTATTACAACACACAACCTACTGTTGTTTATACGCAACCTTATTATCCAAGTTATACACCCCCTCGTGTTGTGGTAGTAGAAGAACGACATTACAGACACCCTTATCGTCACGATAGAGATTATCGCCATTATGATGATAGATATTATTATGGGCATAGATAGGCAAAATGTATAGTGTAGCGACTAAGTTTCGCTACACTTTTTCAAAATCAAGATCCTCTTACTATCAGTTTTTAAAACTTTTAACCCGCACATTGTTCCTAGGATAGTTAATGTTTTAGGTGTGTAAAATGTAATATGTGTTAAATCTCTAGGATACCACCATGTTAGAAAATGCTCTCTATTCGTATCATGAAAAAGCGTCATTAAAGCAATGATACCATCAGGTTTTACTAAATTCGTTAAAAGTTTCAGTGCTTCATAAGGGTTATCAAGATGTTCAAAGACCTCGGTTGAGGTTATAAAATCATATTGCTTATGTTCATAAAGAGGTAAAGGCTGATAAAATTTATCATAACAATCAATCGTTGCACCTCTTCTTTGCATTAATTCACTTAAAACAGGTGTTGGCCCTGAGCCAAAATCAAGACCTACTAAAGGCTTACATGTAAGCTCTTCCCAGAAAAAATCTAAAAAGTTTTCAAACATTTCTACATAACCCACATTATCAAGAGAATTTTGATGTTGGTCATATTTTTCTTTTTCTTTTTCTTCGCTTAGTTTAAAGGTTTTATCAAGGTAAATACATTCGCAAACGGTGCAATAGTTAAAACGTTTTTGCAAAGCTTCATGTATAAAGGGTGTTGCACTGTGTTTACAAATTGGGCAATTCATTTGTTTAAGTATCCTTTTGGTGCAAATAAAACATTTTTGTTAAGATTTCTTTACTAAATTAAGTATTTTTATAAAAAAGTAGTGATATTATACCTTTTTAAAAACATATGTAAAAGACGAGTGAATGCGCAAATTTTTTGGAGTAATATTTTTTATCCTTATTTTATCCTTGCCCTATTATTTCTCACAAACAAAATTTCAAGGTGATGTGATACGTTTAGGTATGAGCGGACCTTTTAGCGGTGGACTAAATAGTGTGGGTAAAGAATTTTTGTTAGGCTCACATATCTATTTTCAAAATCTTAATGAGCATGGCGGTGTGTATGGGCGAAAAATTGAGATTATTGCTAAAGATGATCGCTATGAACCAAAAATCGCCGTTGAAAATGTCAAAGAGCTTATTCACAAAGACAAGGTATTTGCCCTTTTTGGTATTATTGGTACACCGATTGCTGAAATGGTTTTCCCAATTGCCAATAAAGAGCGTATCCCTTTTGTAGGGGCTTACTCTGGGGCAGACTTTTTACGAAACCCTCCCAATCCTATTGTATTAAATGCACGCGCTGGTGATTTGGATGAAATTGAAAAATTAGTCAAGCGCTATACAGAAGAATTACAATACAAACGCATTGCTGTTTTTTATCAAAATGATACCTATGGAAGAGCAGGGCTAAAAGGGATTAAAAATGCCTTGGAAAAACGGAAGCTTGTTCTTGCTGGAGAAGGTAGTTATAAACGAAATACACTTTCAGTTGGGAATGCTCTATATGAGATAGAATTATGCAACCCTGATGTGATTTTGATGATAGGTTCAACAGCTCCTGTAGCAGAATTTATTAAACGAGCGCGAAAAAGTTCCAAAATTCGCAAAGAGGTTAAATTTGGACTTTTCTCATTTGTAGAGCCTGTGCCTCTTATTGAAATGTTAGATGGAAATGGCAAAGGAATAACGTTTGCTCAAGTGGTACCTTCTCCGTGGACATCAGATGTAGATGAAGTTGAAAGCTATCGTGCTTTGATGAAAAAATATTATCCAGATGAAGCATTAAGTCATGTTTCTTTGGAAGGTTATTTTGCCGCACGTATGATAGCTGAAGTTTTTAAAACGGTAGGAAAAGACTTTACCAAAGAAGAATTTATTAAAGCGCAAAGAGCTTTTTCTCAAACACTTGATGAAACTGCGGTATCCAAAAATAGAGATGAACGTTGTAAATGTTTGCATCGTGTGCATTTGAGCGAATATGTTTTAGATGATTTTTTCTCGGTTGGAGAAACGGATGAATAATCGTATTAGCGATTTTATGGGCGGCATTGATGAAATGACCATTGCGAAAAAGACGACACTTCTTTTTTTGATTATGGTTGTGGGGATGCTTTTTATTGGTAGTTTTGCACATATGAGTATTAATCGAATTAAAAACAATTTTGATATTTTATACACCAAACGGATGCTCCCTACTATTAGATTAGAAAATCTTAAAGATATTTATACCGTCAATATCCTTGACACGATTCGTGATATTGAAAAAGGCTCCATTAGTGTAAGGGCAGGTAAAACGGTCATTGAATTAGCCCAAGATTTAATTAAAATTGAATTAGAAGAGTATCGCAATAGTTTAGGTATTGATGAGAGTGATTGGTTAGTTAAATTAGCACGCTCTTGGGGATTTGTTAACAAAGCAGGACCAAAACAAATTAGTGAAGAAGAAGCATTACTTGCTAGGATAGGGACAAAAATTTATACGATTGATAGTATATTGTTTAAAATGTTTAACCACTTTGAGACATCTCGTACTAAAGAAGCTTACAACACTTTACAAAATGAACTTTACCCTAGTGTTTATTCTATCAATATTGATATCACAGGATTGATTAATCTCAATCTTGAGGGGGCAAAACAAGGATTTTCACGTACAGAACTTGTTTATAATAATACCTTTGAATGGATCGTTGTGGCAACGCTGGGTACGATTGCTTTTGCCGCACTTTTAGCGATTGTACTTTTGCAAAATATTCGTTTACTGCATGGACGTTTGGAAAAAATGGTTGATGAAAAGACAAAAGAATTACAATCTCTTAACCATGATCTAGAGTTAAAAGTTCTTTATGAAGTGGAACAGAGTCGTCAAAAAGACCAAATAATGTTTCGCCAATCAAGACTTGCTTCGATGGGTGAAATGATAGGTAATATTGCTCATCAGTGGCGACAACCACTGAATGCGATGGTTTTAGTCATTCAAAGTTTTCAAATGAAGCGGATGGCAGGATTACCACTCAGTGATGAATTTATTGATAAACAGGTTGAAGAAGGCATTGAGTTAGCCTCTTTAATGTCCCATACCATCGACGATTTTCGGAACTTTTTTAAACCTAATAAAAATGAAGAGACTTTTAGTGTCGCCGAAACCATTGCATGTACGATTAAATTAGTCAAAGAGTATTATGAAAAAGAGAAAATAACCATTTCTTTAAAGTCAGAGACAGATATTTCGATTTGTGGCTATCCAAATGAATTTTCACAAGTCATAATGAATCTGTTTTCAAATGCAAAAGATGCTCTTGAAGAACATAGAACAGAAGATAGAGAAATTGAAATTGTTGTAAGGCAAGAAGGTGCTAATGCCATTATTGATGTGATTGATAATGGTGGTGGCTTTAGTGAATCAGTACACGATAGGATGTTTGAGCCTTATTTCACAACCAAGCACAAAGCTTCGGGGACAGGTATTGGGCTTCACATGTCAAAGCAAATTATAGAAAAACAGATGCAAGGAAGTATTAGTGCTACGACAGTAGCCTATACCTTTCATAACGGGCAGCATTATTCTCAATGTGCTATGGTCACTATCGTTATACCATTAGAAAAAAAAGAGGAGAAAAGTGATGGATTTTAATAGTCTTAAAGATTGTGTTGTGCTTTATGTTGAAGATGAAAAATCAGTACAGATGCAAACGCAAATGATTTTAAAAGATTTTGTTAAAGAGGTTTATTTGGCTTCTAATGGAGAAGAGGGGATTAAACTAGCACTTGAAAAACATGTTGATATTATTGTCACAGATATTTTGATGCCAGGGATGAATGGTATTGAAATGCTTAAAAAGCTTAAAAATGAACATAATGTACATATTCCTGCAATTATCACAACAGCCTTTACGGAAACAGATCATTTAATGGATGCCATTGCTCTTAAGGTAGATGGCTTTATTATGAAACCTGTGAATATCAAAGACTTAATCAGTAATATGTATACCATTATGCTTCCAAGAATACACAACAAAGAGTTACAGGGTTGCGCCTTTATTATTGAGGGTTTAGCCGCACTGATTGGTGGTAAAAAAATTGAAATTTTACGCTATATCATTAATCATCTTGATGAAGAGAAAATTTTCAATGGTTCATATCAGGAAATTATTGATAACGTGGGTGTGAGCAAACCAACTGTTGTACATATGTTCCAACAGCTTCTCAAAGTAGGCATTTTGGAAAAAGTCAAAAATAAAATGTATCGTTTTAAAAATACAAAACTTATTGGAGAGTAGGGGATGAAAAAGTTTTTGATTTTGATGTTTATGGGCATGTGGAGTCTCGTTATGGGGGCTCAAGTGGTTTTTGAAACGACACAAGGCAAAATTGTTTTTGCATTAAAACCTGAAGTCGCCCCAAAAGCGTGCGAAAATTTTATAGGTTTGGTGAAAAAAGGTTATTATGATGGCATTGTATTTCATCGCGTAATTAAAAATTTTATGATTCAAGGTGGTGATCCAACAGGTACGGGTCGAGGTGGTGAATCCCTTTATGGCAAGGCTTTTGAAGATGAGTTTAAAGCCAATATCGTCTTTGATAAAGCAGGCATTTTAGCGATGGCTAATGCTGGTAAAAATACCAATGGTAGCCAATTTTTTATCACAACGGTACCAACGCCATGGCTTAATGGTAGGCATACGATTTTTGGAGAAGTCGTCGAAGGTATGGATGTCGTGCGTAAAATTGAAAATACACCTGTATCAGGGAGTGATGTTCCTGTTACAAAACAAGTGATACTCAAAGCATATTTAAAATAATTTCAGATAGAATAGCGCATAAGTTGAAAATTTGAGGAGAAACAATGAAAAAAATTGAAGCAATTATAAAACCTTTTAAGCTTGAAGATGTCAAAGAAGCTCTTTCAAGTATGGAAATCACAGGTATGACTGTGAGCGAAGTTAAAGGATATGGACGTCAGCAAGGCCATTCAGAATTGTATCGCGGTGCTGAATATGTTGTTGACTTTTTACCAAAAATAAAGCTTGAGACAATTGTTGCTGATGAAAATGTAGACAAAGCCATTGCTGTCATTGTAGAGGCTGCTAAAACCGGTAAAATAGGGGATGGAAAGATATTTGTTACGAATGTTGAGCGAGTTGTACGTATTCGAACGAGTGAAGAAAACGAAGACGCCATCTAAACTTTAAGAATAGTGATTATTTTTTAATCACTATTTCCCCCTCTTTTTTTGTAGAATTATCCCTCACATTTTAATACTTCTACCAAAGGCTACATGTTATGGATACTCTCAATATTCCCTACGTTGTCGATACATTTTTCCTTCTTTTTGCATCGGTTTTAATTATCTTAATGGTGCCAGGATTTGCGATGCTTGAAGCAGGTCTTGTGCGGACTAAAAATGTTGTTGCTGTGTTAACGGGTAACGTGATGCTTTACGCAATTACGTCATTTATTTTCTTGCTTTGGGGCTTTAATGTTATGTTTGGAGGAAATGGCTTTTTTCTCAGTGGCGTTGTTGCTGATGGCTATAGTCTTTATGCTTATTTTTTCTTTCAAATGGCATTTGTGAGTAAAACCGTTTCAATTATGAGCGGTGGTGTGAGTGAGCGTATCCGTATCGTACCTTTTATGATTTTTGCAGTATTGATGAGCGGATTTATTTATCCCATAGTTGGAAATACCATTTGGGGTGGAGGATTTTTAAAAGAGGTCCACGATTTAGCAGGCTCAACGGTTATTCATTCTGTGGGTGGCTGGGCATTGTTAGCCGGTATATTGGTTTTAGGTGCAAGAAGAGGGCGTTATGGCAAAGAGGGGCAAGTACGGGCTATCCCTGCTTCAAATATTCCTTTAGTCACACTGGGTGGAATGTTATTGTGGATAGGGTGGTTTGGTTTTAATGGCGGAAGTGCTTTTCATATCGCTACTAAAGACGCTGCAGATTTAGTAGGTCTTATCATTGTCAATACTAATACTGCAGGACTTGCAGGCGCTATAAGTGCCGCATTTATTGTTTATTTTCAATACAAAAAACTCGATATTACGATGATACTTAATGGCGCACTTGGTGGTCTTGTAGCCATTACGGCTGGAGCAGATGTCGTAGGACTTTGGGAGCCTATTATCATTGGCGCTATAGGTGGAGCTTTGGTTATCTTTGCCATCCCAGTATTTGATAAACTGCAAATCGATGACCCTGTTGGAGCACTTTCTGTTCATTTAGTCAATGGTATTTGGGGGACACTAGCTGTGGCATTGTTCGCTGATTTTTCATTACTCACACAACTTAAAGGCATCATCCTTACAGGATTATTTACCTTCCCTCTTTCGTATGTGTTATTTGTCATTATTAAAAAAGTTGTAGGTCTTAGAAGTGATGAAGAACATGAATACGTAGGACTTGATCTTGAAGAGTGCGGACTTGAGGGGTATCCGGAATTTGTGAAGTCAAAAGTCTAAAATATATGTTACATGTCAGGTTCAAAATCTTACATGTAACGATTCCTTTTCCCCTTTGCTATAATTAGGTTATTTTTCTTGCAAAGGCAAATAGCTTGAAAATTTTTGAAACAAATCAGCCTTTTATTGTCAATTTTTTTAATGAACTTGCATTGTATTCTGGGCAATATGCTCTGTTTTATCTTTTTATGCAGTTTAGTGCGCAGGAGCCTTTTTGGGGAAATGCAGGTCATGTTCTTTTATTGTTGACATTGATTGTTCAAACCACAGCATTAGTCTATTTTGGCGAAAAAATAATGTCTCGTATCGCATTTTCCTTTTTAACTGTTGTAGTTTACAGTGCATTTGAGTTTCAAGAGGGTGGTTTGCATTCATTGCTTAATATTGGACATCTTTTCTTTTGGCTCTCAACCGCTCTTTTGGTTGCTTTGCAGTATATTGGGTATATTAGCAAGCGACAAAATACACGTTTTCTGATAGAATTTTTAGTCTCTAACATCAATATATTTATCTTTATATTTATCTATTTCTTTTTTGATTTAAAGCTTAAATTGCAAGAAGAGCTTGCCCTTGGTAAAATCACAGAAGCTTACGCGGATGCTGAGATTTTGATAGGACGTTTACTGGACGGTTTTAGTGAATTTTTAGATGACCCAGCGCATGTATATATCATCATCGGTGGTCTTTTTTTATCGTTGACGATTGCATATAGTAGGATTAAAATTTTGGTGTTGAGTGAAAAGATAGATGGACTTTTGGTACGTTATATAGGAGAAGAGACGCGTAATAAGCTTGTTCAAAAAGGCTCTGAGTCCAACTCAATGCGTTTAAATATGGTTCTTTTGTACAGTGATATTCGCAATTTTACTGTTTTAAGTGAAAAATCGGATGCTTCTAAAGTTGTAGGAATGCTCAATTTTTACTATGGTATTTGGCATGAAACGGTTAAAGCGCATCATGGTATTATCAATAAATTTATAGGCGATGCGTTATTAGCATTTTTTGATAAAAAAGATGTGCTCAATGAAAATGCGCGTTTTGCTGTCATGTCAGCTCTTGAAATGCTTGAAAAATTTGAACAAATCAATCATGGTTTGCAGGATAAAAATCTTCCGATGATGGAGGGTATCGGCATTGGTATTCATTGCGGTGAGGTTATTTTAGGCGATATTGGTGGAGAACGAAAAGACTACACACTCATAGGTGATACGGTCAACACAACGGCTAGGTTAGAAGCTTTATGCAAGGAGTGCCACACCCCACTGATTGTTAGTGAGGCGTGTTATCTTTTATTGGATGAGCCTTTAAAAGTGCGCTTTTCATATATCGCGTCACTTTCACTCAAAGGCAAAGAGGAGAAAATAGCCTGTTATGGGCTTATCCCATAGGGTATAGAATCTCTTGATGCACCTTGTCACATTCGCTTAAAAGCTCACGGGAAAGCACAACATCAAATGCTTTAAAACTCTCTTCCAATTGTGAGGCATAACGCGCTCCAATGATGGTTGAAGCAACAAAGTCAAAGTGCATACTCCACGCCACTGCTAGTGTTACAGGACTTATTTCATATTTTTTGGCAATCTCAAGGTATTTAGCAGTCGCTGCCAAGGTTCTATCGTTGACAAAACGATGATACATCGCTTTTTGACGGGATTCTGTTGCATGAAGGTATTCTCCAAAACGGGTTTTTGGATCGATAAAGCTTTGGTTGTATTTACCACTTAATACACCCCCACCGATAGGTGAGTATGGAAGTAGCGAGACTTTTTCTTTGCGACAAACGTTAGCAAGCTCATCTAAAAATCTTCGGTTAAGCAGTGAAAAATTGTTCTGAATCGACTCAAAACGTGCTAATTTTTCATAACCTGCAATCGTATTAGATTTGGTAAGTCCATAAGCGGTGTCATTAGAAGTACCTATATAGCGTACTTTTCCTGCTTTGACAAGGGCATCCAGTGCTTTTTGTGACTCTTCTTTGGGAATCAGTTCATCAGGCCAATGCACTTGGTATAAATCGAGATAATCTGTCCCTAAACGTTTTAAACTTCCTTCTATGGCTCTTTGAAGGTGAAAACTATCAATGGCTGTTAAGCCATGACGAATGGGTGGAGAGAACCAACCATTGGCTGCACCTGCTACTTTTGAAGCTAAGATGATGCTATCGCGTGGTTTCGTTTTAAGCCATTCGCCAACGATTTTTTCGGTTTCACCCGCATAATCAGCTTTTGGTGGTATTGGGTAAAGCTCTGCAGTATCGAAAAAATTAATACCTCTATCGTAAGCTGTATCTAAAATCTTAAAAGATTCTTCTTTGGTACTCCAACTACCAAAACTCATTGTTCCCATACATATGGGTGTAACTCTTAATCCGGTCTTTCCAATGTATCGATATTCCATGAATTTCACCTTTAGTTATTTTGCTTAGGGTATTTTATCGTTTTTTGCACTATAATTAAACTAAAAAAGGTTAAGTATGACTCATACGCTACTCTCTCCTTTAGATATGCATCTACATTTACGTGATGAAGCAATGCTTAAATGTGTCGCGCCACTTAGTGCTCAAAGTTTTTCAGCTGCTCTTGTGATGCCCAATCTTGTTCCCCCTATTACTACGATAGAAGCGCTTTTGGATTACAAGAAACGCATTACTGAAGCGATTGGCAATGAGACGTTTGAGCCATTGATGACGCTTTTTTTTAGAAGCGATTATACACGAGACTTTCTCGAAAAAGCGGCCTTACATGTAAAGGCTTTAAAGCTCTATCCTTCAGGCATTACGACCAATTCAGAAGGCGGTGTCGCCACCATGGATATTGAAATACTCAGGCCCGTTCTTGAAGCAATGAGTGATTTAGGATTGATTTTATGTGTGCATGGTGAAACCAACGGCTTTGTAATGGATCGAGAAAAAGAGTTCTGTACCATCTATGAAAGCCTTGCTTCCGCTTTTCCTCATCTCAAAATTGTGATGGAGCATATTACCACCAAAGAGAGTGTTGCCCTATTAGATAAATATGAAAATCTCTATGCAACTATTACCTTACATCATCTTCTCATAACGCTTGATGATGTTGCTGGCGGGATGTTAAAACCCCATCTTTTTTGTAAGCCTATTGCTAAAGGTTATGAAGATAGAGAAGCACTTTTACATGTAAGCCTTCATGCTCATCCTAAAGTAATGTTTGGAAGTGATTCGGCACCGCATCCTATTGATAAAAAAGAGTGCTGTGGGTGTGCCGCAGGAGTTTTTACCTCTCCTATTGCTTTACAAGCTTTAGTGGAGTTATTTCACAAACATCATGCGTTAGCAAACTTCCAAGCATTTGTGAGTAACAATGCACAAGTAATTTATGCCTATAAACCGCCTTTAAAAGAGGTTGTGTTAGTAAAGATTCCTTACGTTGTACCTCACAGTTATGGTAATGTTGTCCCTATGTTTGCAAATGAAACTTTAGCATGGAGTATAGAGCGTGTCATATAAAATTTTAATTTTAGAAGATAATAGACTTTTATTGCACACGTTAGAAGATTTTTTATCTGATCATGAATGCGAATGTACACTGTGTGAATGTGGTAAAGAAGCTTTGCAAAAGTGTTATCAAGAAAAATTTGACTTATATCTTTTAGATGTGAAAGTAGCAGACATTAATGGATTTGAGTTGCTTAAAGAGTTACGAGGCGCTAATGATATGACGCCTACTATTTTTGTAACATCACTAAGTGATCAAGAAAGTGTTGCTAAAGGCTTTCTGACAGGAGGGGATGATTATATTAAAAAACCTTTTGATTTACAGGAACTTTTGTTTCGTATTAAAGCCATTCTCTCACGCTCAAAAGAACTAGTGGATACAAAAATCACTATTAATGAACACTATTATATTAATCTTTCACGAAAACGCTTGTATTATTGTGATGCAGAGTTGGATATCAATCTTAAGGATTTTGAATTGCTTTCGCTTTTAGTCCGTAATCGTGGTAAAGTGGTCACTAAAGAGATGATTAAAGAGACATTATGGAGTAGTGGAGAAGATATTAATGAAGGCTCGATTCGTGTTTATATCAATAATCTCAAAAAGATTTTTGGAAAAGAATCGATTTTAAATATTCGCAGTATTGGATATCGTTTTGAGGCATAAAGATCGTTCTATTTTAATACGTGCTATTATACTTTTTTCAGTCTCTATTGGAGGATGCTTACTGGTTGTTTGGGCGTTTTGGAGTATGATGCCTGAAATATTTTCTTTTTTTTGGCTTGTATTTTTCTGGCTTTTCTTTTCTGGCTTAATGGGATATTTTATTGCATCTTATGCACTCGCGCCCCTCTTTAAAACCAATCGACTATTGGATTTCTTGCTCAAGGACACTTTGCATGAGCTTAATATACCACTTTCTGTTATCAAGGCCAATTTACAAATGCTTGTCATGGAGGAAAAAGAGGAGAAGAATCTTAAACGACTTAACCGCATTGCTTTGGCAAGTGATGATTTACATCTTCTGTATAAAGAGATTGATTATTATATTAAGCGCGAAATTCGCGAAGAACTTCAAGAGGTTTTTGATTTAAAAGATGTGGTTTACAGTGTGATTGATAAATGTCACGATATTGCAAAAGGTACAGCCATTGAAGCCACACTAGTAAATGTAGAGCTTTTTGCAGATAAGCATGGTTTTGCCAAAGTCATCTCTAATATTCTCAGTAATGCATTGAAATACAATCAAAACGACCAGCCAATTCGCATTTATCAAGAAGGCAAACAATTGATTATTAAAGATAGTGGTATTGGGATGAATGAATCAGAGCTTTTTTTAGTGTTTGATCGCTACTATCAAATTGATACCAACCAAGAAGGTTTTGGCATAGGACTTAGTATTGTCAAAGCGTATTGTGATGATTTTAAAATAGGATTAAAGATTAATTCACAAAAGATGGTTGGAACAGAAGTTATTTTAGACTTGTCAAATCTCATGCTTAAAAGATGATATAATTAGTTAAATTCATTATGGGAAAAAAGATGCAAAATGAAATTTTAACAAGTGAGCAAAACTCTTTTTTCACAACAGTGACACTTTTTTTAGAAGAGTTTGAGCCTAAGTTCTTGAACTATTTTATTTCCCTATGCTCAAGTTATCATTGCGCACTTCCGTATGATGAGAAAGAGGAAATTGCCCGTAGTCTATACCGCAATGTTTTAAAATGTAGTTTCGAAGCAATGAACTTTGAAGATAACATTTTTATCAAAATGCGTCAAGATGGAGTTATGGTTGGATTTTTAATTAATCGTAGCATGTTTTACTTACTTGAAAATTATATTATATTTGCAAAAAATCATCAGATTGCACCACAAATAGAAATCTTAATTGGTTGTATGACGCAATTCATACAAGTTTTAGAAAATGCAATGACCGATAAAGTGAATTTGCCTATCGGTGAACTTGATAGTGCCTTTAACAACTCGCTGATTATGAATAATAACACGATAATTGATAGTTTAAAGAAGATGCAACGTGATAATCAAAGTGTTCGTTTTCTGAACCTGTATCAAGGAGTACCTATCAGTTATGATGCGACGATTCTAGAGGTAGATGCACAAAGTATTACGTTTAGTATTGATAGATTGCAAGAAGTCGCAATGAAATTAGATGGCAATGCTTATATTGTGAAAAATAAATATCTCTCTAAGCCTCTTAAAGCAGATATCCTTTATAATAATTTTTCTGAAAATACAGTTACTCTCAATAATTTCATTTATTTATTGAATATGCCAGCCATTCAAAGAGAGTATGTAAGAGTGCACCCTAATATTATAGCTAATGTTTATTTACATCAGTTTGGAAATGTTCAAACCGCTGGTAGGTTATATGATATCTCTATGAAAGGACTGGGTGTTGTTAGCCATGAAAATAATGGTATTTTTATAGGGGCAAAAGTGCTGGTAGATTTTGACTTGAACTCAATTCTGCACCACAAAGGCGACACGATAAAAGTTGAAGCAGAAGTTATTAACATTATCGAATACAAAGATTCTTATCGTTATTGTATGCAGATTTTTCCTGAGAAAAGGATGATTGAGAAAATAACAGAGTATATTTTAGACCGTGAAAAAGAAATTCTTGAGAACCTACAAGATGAATTAAAAGAGTATATTTTTTAAAGTGGCAAGGAAGAGAATATCTCTTACATGCCACCTTGCTTTTTCATTTTTGTTTCAATTTTATGCCCAAGAATTGATAATAAAAAGGTAATAGAGAAGTACATCGCGGCAATAATTAACCACGTTTCAAAAGGTGAAAATGTATTGGCAACAATTTCACGTCCTACTTTTGTTAAATCTGTAATTGAGATAACCGACACAAGTGAAGAGTCTTTAACTAAAGCAATCATTTCTCCTACCAATGTAGGCAATGCACGTTTGAGTGCTTGAGGCATAATGATATATAACATTGTTTGAACATAATTCATTCCCAACGATTTAGCAGCCTCATATTGGCCTTTATCGATGGATTGAATGGCTCCCCTTAGTACTTCTGCGATATACGCTCCAAAGAATATTCCTAAAGAGAGGGCACCCGCTAAAAAGCGTTCAAGCTCAAAGATAGTTGCAATAATAAAATAGAAGATAAAAATTTGAACCAGCAGCGGTGTTCCTCGAATAATAGCGATATAAACCGTTGCAATATCTTTTAAAAATTGATAATTTGAGATTCGCATAAAAGCCAAAAGTGAGCCTATAGAAAAGGCTAAAATAGCAGCCATGCCAGAAATTTGTAGCGTCACAATCAGACCATTAAGAAGAGGGCCTTTTTCCCAATACTTCTTCTTTGCAATCGTATCATCTGCATACACACTATCGCCACTTTTTACATTGGGTGTATACCCTTTTTCAAGTGTAACTTCTTTACTATCACCAGAATTTTCAATAATAATCGAAGAATCTTTAATGCGTATCGTTCCATCAATGGGTGCAGTAATAGTTTCTGTCTTTTCATAGGCAAAATATTTAGGAACACTGGTCCATTTCCAAATATAGTTCATATTTGAAGCTGCAATAAAGAGGGCATAACCGAGTGCAATATAAAAAGCAATGGCCACTACGTGGCCAAATGCTTTATTTTGCAAAAGATGTAGTTTTTCTTTTGCCACTGGTTACATTACCTTTTTTTGCCATGCAGTATCATTAAACCATCTGTCATAGACTTTTTGATAAGTACCATCATGTTTAGATTGGTTTAAGAAGTTATTTAGCCAGTTAAGAAAATCTGGGTCACCTTTACGAATAGCAAAACCTAGAGGTTCATAAGTCAATTCTTCACTCATATGGACAAGTTTGCCAGCACCTTTTTCTGCAAAGAAGATAGCATTGTATGGTTTGTCATAAACAAGTGCATCTGCATTGCCATTAAGGACTTCTTGTGCAGCGTCAGCTTCTGTTTCAAATGTTCTGATTTTAGCTTTTTTAAACATTTTACGTGTTGCAATTTCACCGGTTACACCAATTTTAGTAACGATTGTAAATTCAGGTTTATCTAAATCACTCCATTTTTTGCCTGTATGTTTTTTAGCGGCAAGAATCGTTTGCCCAACACTAATATATGGGTCAGCAAAGTTGATTTTTAAGTTTCTCTCTTGTGTAATAGTCATACCAGACATAATAACATCGTATTTACCTGTAATTAAACCAGCAATAATGCCATCCCAAGCAGTTGGAACTAATTGAAGTTTTACGCCCATGGCTTTTGCCATTTCATTTGCCATATCAACATCAAAACCGATGATATTTCCTTGTTTGTCTTTCATTTCAAATGGCATATAACCGGGTTCTAAACCAACCGTTAAAACACCTTTTTGAACGATAGAATTAAGGGTGGATTTTTGCCATAAACTGATATCATCAGCCATGACATTAAGACCAAGCATTACAAGTAATGCAGCTAGAAACTTCTTCATTGAGACTCCTTAGTAAGATTTTTAATGTGTTAATACTTCTTGTAAAAATTTTTGTGCGCGTTCACTTGCTGGATTAGTAAAAAATTCTTCAGGTGTTGATTCTTCAATGATAACGCCTTCATCCATAAAAATAACACGATTGCATACTTCTTTAGCAAAACCCATTTCATGGGTGACACAAACAATGGTGTAATTTTCATGAGCAAGATCGCGCATAACATCTAAAACACCACCAATCATTTCAGGGTCAAGTGCTGATGTTGGTTCATCAAATAAAATAATTTTCGGCTTCATCGCTAAAGTTCTAGCAATGGCAACACGTTGTTTTTGTCCACCGCTTAACTCATTTGGATAACCTTCAGCTTTATGAGCAAGTCCTACTTTTTCGAGTAATTTTAATGCTTCTTCATTGGCATTATGTTTAGAAATATTTTTTACTTTGCGTTGTGCAATTGTAATGTTTTCTAAAATAGTTAAATGAGGAAAGAGATTAAAATGTTGAAAAAGCATACCCGTTTCGGCACGAACATGATTGATGTTGGTTTTTTTATCATAAAGATTGTAGTTATC
The DNA here is from genome assembly GCA_028684065.1 of Sulfurospirillaceae bacterium. Taxonomy (GTDB): domain Bacteria; phylum Campylobacterota; class Campylobacteria; order Campylobacterales; family Sulfurospirillaceae; genus Sulfurospirillum. The sequence continues at coordinate 256,751 of JAQUGO010000002.1, read as the reverse complement.
GACGATAATCTCACCACTATCAATTTCTTCTAGTTTGTTAATACAGCGAATGAGGGTTGATTTACCACTACCACTAGGGCCACAAATAACCACAATTTCACCTTCGTTGACTGAAAAATTAATGTTTTTAAGAACATGAAAATCACCGTAATATTTTTCGACATTTTCCATGCGTATAAGTGTTTGTCCCATTGGAACCTTTCAAAGTCTGACGTAAGGTATAATTGTAGCAATACAATATAAAAGTAAGATAAAGTGATAGATGGCTTTTTTGAGGATTATCTATCCTCAAAAAAGTGGGGCTTAACAAGAAGGGACGTTTCCGCTATCGCTTGCAAAAGAATTTAAAAAATGGTACAAATTTGTTAAATCTTTTTCAGATTCAATTAAAGGTGCTTTGGGGCAAATGGCTTTAATGGCATCATTTAACTTGTGGGTATCATAAAAGGTTCTCCATTCATTCATTGTATGTTTTTTACCCATAATTTCACCCGTAAACCCACATGGAGATTTAAGATTTTTTGCGTAGAATATTTTACCTTTAACCGCACTAGCTTGGAGGTTGGTTGTAAACAACGTTAAAGTTAAAACAACTGAAGAGAGAAGAAATAGAGCTCTTTTCATCGTGAAATCCTTTTATATTCAAATTTATTTTGGTAATTTAGAAACATAGGTGGCCACATCAATAATATCTGTATTGGCCATTGCTTTAACTTGTTTGGCCATAACCGTGGTAGATGTGTGTGCTTTAAATTCACTTTCTTTATAAAATGTTAAACTTTCGATGAGATCTTCAGCTGGCTGACCAGCAATGATACTGCTCTTACCAAAAGCTTTATTTTTCCCATCTTGACCATGACAGCCTACACATTTTTGAAAGAGTATTTCCCCTCTTGTAAGCTCTTGAGCATAAGAAGAAATTCCAAATAATAGCGATACAACGAGAAATACTGTTTTCCTAACCATCGTAAAAGCCTTTCAAAAAAATCAATCATTAAAATTGTATAAAATTTTTTTACTAAAATTTAATTATACCATTTTATTTTTATTTAGATAAATAAAAGTGTCTAAAAAATATATTTTTTACAAAGTACTCTATATTTTCTAATGCCATTGTGCTAAAATTCGACGTTTTTATTAAACTACAGCAAGGTCTTACACGTGATTCATTCAAAATTTAAAGAGTTTGGCGCAGATTTTTTATTGTTATTAGTCGCAATTGCATGGGGAAGTACTTTTTTTATTGTACAAGCAGCAGTGAATGAAACACCCGTCTACACTTTTCTATTTTGGCGCTTTTTATTAGCAGGACTTATAATGGGACTTATTTCGTATAAACAATTACACCATTTAACGAAAGAGGTTGTCTTAGCAGGAGGGTTGCTTGGTCTTTTTATGTTTTTGGGCTATGCATTTCAAACATTTGGATTAAAATACACATTTTCTTCTACAGTAGGTTTTATTACAGGACTTAATGTCATTGTGGTACCCTTTGCCTCTTATCTTCTCTTTAAACATAAGGCCTCTATTTTTTCACTTTTAGGCGCTGTAATAGCGGCGTTAGGGCTTTATTTTTTAACGCTCAATAGTGAAATAGGCTTTTCGTTAGGAGAATTTTATGCACTTATTTGTGCCATTATGTTTGCTCTTCATATTGCTTGTACTGACCCACTTTCTAAAAAATACAATATCTTTTTATTAGTTAGTATTCAGTTTTTAACCGTTGCTTTGTGCTCATTATTTGGAGGACTTGCTCTTGAAGGTACAGTTATTCCCCCCGTTATTAATAGTATGTTTATCAATGCTATTGTCATTACAGTTATCTTTGCAACAATTTTTGCATTTTGGGTACAGACAGCCATGCAACGTTTCACAACAGCGGCCAAAACAGCGATTATTTTTACAATGGAGCCTGTCAGTGCAGGGGTGTTTGGCTACTTTTTTGCCAATGAAGTGTTGAGTTCTAGCCAATTATGGGGTGCAGTTCTTATTATTGGAGGCATGCTTTTAGCCGAACTTGGTTCATACCTTGCCCTTATGTATCGTAAAAGAGCCCTTTAGCGAAGTCTGATTTTTTCCAAAAGTAATTGAGTACTAAAGGTGAGTGTTGCGACTAAAATGATAGATGCCCCACTGCTAAGATTAAAGGTGTAGGAGAGGAAAAGTCCGCTAAGGCAAAAGAGGCTTGCTAGCAGAGCAGATACTATCATCATCTCCCATAAAGAGTTCGTAAATTTTTCTGCAATATAAGGGGGTATTGTTAAAAGTGCAATAACCAAGATAAGCCCAACAGCACGAATGATAATGACAACACCTAAAGAAATCAGTAAAACTAACGCAAAATAAAGTAGTGTGACATTGATGCCTCGAAGTTTTGCAAACTCTGCATCAAAACTCATAGCCAATAATTGTTTGTAAAATAAAAGAACAAAACCACATACTAGTACTAAAATTGACCCCATGGCATAAAGGTCTTCGGTCGATACTGATAAAATGGCACCAAAAAGATAACTCATTAAATCTACATTATAGCCGGGTGTTAGGTCTGTTAAAATAATACCCAAAGCCATACCAAAGGCCCATAATGCACCAACTAGGGCATCAAGTCGATTCGTGTTTTTATGTGTAATATAGGCAAGTATGGCACCCAATACTAAGGCAAATAAGGAAGCCCCCAACATTGGAGCAAAGCCAAAAAAAAGTGCTATTCCGATACCACCATAGGAACCATGGGCAATACCTCCAGCAATGAAAACCATACGATTAATCACCACTAAAGCACCAATAAGTCCACAAATAATACTAATAAGCACCGAGGCAATCAATGCGTTTTGCATAAAATCAAACTGCAATATTTCCATTAGTGAGCATCCGTATGGAGATGGGTACAACGCGTAGCGGTAATTAACTCAATAGGGCAGATATGTGTGGAAGACAGAGCTTTGGCATCAAAAATAGCAATATTTTTTGCTTTGGGAACATCATGGAGGTAAAGGGCTTTGTTGACATGCGCAACTTTAGTTGCGTAATTCATTGCCACATTAATATCATGACTAATAATAATAATGCCTATAGATTCATTTAGTTTTTTGAGAAGCTTAAAGACATCAATCTGTCCAGCTGTATCAATGCTCGCCGTAGGTTCATCTAAAAATAGAATTTCTGCTTCACTCGCGAGGGCTCTTGCAATAAAGACACGTTGGCGTTGCCCGCCTGAAAGGGCATTGATTTTTTGAGCGGCATAGGCTTTCATACCTACTTTGTCCAACATTTCTAGAGCAATGGCTTTATCTTTTTTGGAGTAAAAAGAAAAAGATTTAGATTTAGAAAGTCTACCCATTAAGACAATATCGATAACCTGAATCGGAAAACCTTTATTGGCAAAAGTATCTTGTGGTACATAAGAGATGCGCTCGCTGACATCACTTGGATTTTTTCCAAAGAGGCTAACCATACCCTTTTGAGGTTTTAAAATACCAATCATAAGTTTTAGAAGAGTGCTTTTCCCACCACCATTGGGCCCAATAATGGCGAGAAAATCTTCTTTAGAATACTCGATATTGATATTTTCTAAGATAGGTGCATTTTCATAATTGAATGATACATCTTTTAAAATAATGTCATTTTGCATAGTCAGATTATATCATAGTTTAGATTGAAATAATGTTGCTATGTGGAGTAGATTATCATACCATGAAGCTGAAAGTGGGTCAATAGCCACGACTTTTGCACCCACTTGCTGTGCAATCTGTTGCGCACTCTTTTGTGAAAATTGAGGTGAAACAAAAATGACTTTGACATTTTCTTCTTTTGCTTCGCGAATGAGTGTTGCAAGTTCTTGTGGTTTTGGTTCTTTGCCACTGACTTCAATAGCAATTTGCTCTAGGCCATAACGTGCTGCAAAATAGCCAAAAGAAGGATGAAAAACTATAAAAGAACGATTTTTTACATTTTCAAGTGTTTGTTTAATATGTTCGTCCAAAGCATCTAACGATTTCATAAACACTTGATAATTGGCGTCAAACTCCTTGACATGTGAAGGGTAAAGAGTGCATAGAGCATTGTAAATATGAGTAGCTTGGACTTTTACTAAAATAGGATCTAACCAAATATGTGGGTCAAACATCTCTTCGTTATGGTGGGTATTTTTTTCACCGTCATGGTGATGCTCTTTCATCGCAATTTTTGAGATACCTAGAGTAGTGTCAATGACCACCATTTTGGCATTGGTACTTTGAAATCGTGGGAGCCATGCTTTTTCAAAGCCATCGCCAATTGTAAAATAAGCATCACTGATACTGATAGCTTTCATTTGCATCGGTTTGGGCTCATACGTATGGGAACTTGATCCCGCCTCAACCATCACATTAACGTGCACAAGATTTTTGGCGATTTGTTCAACAAAATATTTTTGAGGGGCAATACTGACCGTGACGGTTGGTATTGCATAAAGAATTGACGTAAAAAATAAACCAAAAAATAGAGAAAAATATTTCACAGAATTTCCTTTGCGACTAAGTTGCATTGTTTTGTTGGAATCATATTCAATTGCAACTTAGTTGTAACTTAAGTAAAATTAGATACTATTTGCACTATTTACTGCCATAGAGGATGTCATGCACGACCATATTAAAGCGCTATTTGTTAAGCACAAGATAAAACACACGCATGCAAGATTGGCTATTGTTGAAGTGCTTAAAGAAGCAAAAGCTCCTTTGAATTATGAACAAATTAAAGCAAAAATGAATCTTGCCATGGATAAAGCAACTTTTTATCGCAATATTGCCATGTTTGAAGCATCAGGCATGATTCATAAATTTGAATCAGATGATCGTAAATGGTACTTTGAACTTTCAAGCACAACCCATGCGCACTTCATTTGTGATGCATGTCATCAAATCAAATGTATAGAAATAAACATGGATACTATTGAGGGAGATGTTAAAAGCATCGTTTTAAAAGGTACGTGTAAAGAGTGTAAAGCATGAAAAGCACATTATTGATAGGGTTATGCCTCCTTCTTTTAAGCGGTTGTTCAACCAAACCGAATATTGTGGTGTCACAACCTTATCTTATTACGATTAAGAATACTCAAATAGCTCTTTCGGATACAGGATTTATTAATTTTGGCAAAGACTATGCTAATGTACAAATTTTTTCAGCAGGTGCAGCATTATTTAATCTTGAGGCCAGTGATGACATGTGTGTCGATGGCAGATGTACATCGAGGGAACAATTTAATACGATGTTTTTTAATCACGAACATTATGCAACACTGATGGATGATTTGCTTCACATGCAGCCTATTTACCAATCGAGAAATCTTAAAAAAATAGAAAATGGTTTTGAGCAAGAGATTATTTTACCTAAAAGCCATATAACGTATCGTGTTATCAATCATTCGATGACCTTTCGAGATAGTCAAAATGGCATTATGATTAAATTAAAACCTTTACAATGAAGGAGAATCTATGAAATTTGTAGGAGCCCATGTAAGCGCCAGTGGTGGGGTGTTTAATGCCCCTTTAAATGCTCAAAAAATTGGTGCCAAAGCATTTGCTTTGTTTACAAAAAATCAACGCCAATGGGAAGCAAAACCTCTTGAAAAAGAAGATATTGATAAATTTAAAAGTGCTCTTGAAAAAGCGGAAATATTGCCAAAGCATGTATTGCCACACGATAGCTATCTCATTAATCTAGGGCACCACGATATTGAACAACGACATAAATCATTAGAAGCTTTTATTGATGAAGCTAAACGATGTGAACAATTGGGGCTCGATAAGCTTAATTTTCATCCGGGGAGTCATCTAAAAATGATGAGTGAAGAAGCATGTCTGGAATTAATAGCGCAGAGTATGAATGCAACCTTACGTCAAACTAAAAATGTTACCTTGGTCATTGAAAATACTGCAGGGCAAGGAAGTAACTTGGGTTACAAAATGGAACATCTTGCCTATCTTATGGAAAATAGTATTGATAAAGAGCGTGTAGGGATTTGCATCGATACATGTCATCTTTTTAGTGCAGGGTATGATATTAGAGACGAAGAAAGTTATAAGCAAACGATGGAAAAATTTGATACAATAATTGGCTTTAGGTATCTCAAAGGAATGCATTTAAATGATTCAAAACCTGATTTGGGCAAGCGTGTTGATAGGCATGATTCTATCGGTATGGGAAAATTAGGGGTTGTTCCATTTGGCTTTATCATGAATGATCAGAGAATGGATGATATTCCCTTGATACTTGAAACAATCGATGAGGAACTATGGGCACAAGAGATAACATTGCTTTATAGCCTAGTCAAATAAACCCTTAAGGAAAATGAATGAAAAATGTTGTCAAAGTTGCCACCCTTCTCAGCCTTAGCGCTGCTACCCTTCTTGCTTCAGGATATAGAATCCCTGAGCAATCACTCAATGCTGTGGCTATGAGCGCTGCTAATGTCGCTGGTGTTAACAGTGCAGATGCAAGTTATTACAACCCTGCCAATATGTCTTTTATTGAAGATGGCTCGCAGATAGAAGTGGGTATGACGTATATTAACTTACCAAAAGTGAGTTATACTGATGTGTTACCTGCCGCGATAGGATTAAATGGGGACTCCAAGGTAGAACAATTTTTAGTTCCAACAATGCACTATATTTCTCCATTTGTAGGGAATTGGCGTTACGGTCTTTCCATTACAGCACCTGCAGGGCTTTCTAAGCGATGGGATGAGGTATATGGTAGGGCAACAGCTGAAGAGTTTACATTAAAAGTTATAGAGGTTAACCCAACGGCAAGCTACCATTTTAATGACCAACTATCCGCGGGCTTTGGATTAAGAGGTGTTTATACTGATGGTGTTGTCAAAAGTACGGCGGCAGTCAGTAGAGATCTTACGGGAGACTCTATAGATTTTGGTTATAATTTAGCTCTTAGCTATAAACCAATAAAAGAACTAACCCTCTCATCAACATATCGTTCGAAAGTAGATTTAACGGTTGATGGTAATGCTGATTTATATTCAGGAGCAACTAAGGTTTTTAACAATATTGGAGCAAGTGTAACCATACCACTTCCTGCATCACTTGCGCTAGCGGCTGCTTATACGATAGATAAAACAACGGTCGAATTTGTGTTTGAACGAACATATTGGTCTGCTTATGAAAATTTAGATTTTAATTATGATCAATCTATCGGTGGTTTAGCACCATATTTTGATGCGGCAAGGCCAAAAAATTGGAAAGATGCAAACGCATATAGAATAGGCGTCTCTCATCAATACAGTGATACTTTAAAATTAATGGCTGGCTTTGCAATCGACAAAACACCTACTCCAGATAGTACATTAGGTTTTGAGCTTCCCGATTCTGATGCCAAACTCTATTCTATAGGATTTGAATATAAGCTAAATAAGCAAATGGCAATAGGCTTGGCATATTTATACGATGCTAAAGAAAGTAGAAGTATTGACAATAGAGTGGATGAAGCAAACCCTGCAACAGGCATTCATGGGACTTTTACAGATTCAGCAGCTCACCTTGTGACCGCATCATTTAAGTATAAGTTCTAAATATGATTGACTATAAATATCAGAATTTTTATGAAGCTATTGAGGCAAATGCTAAAAATAGCCCTAAAAAGACAGCTTTATTTATAGATGAGCGAAAGGTCACATACCTTAAATTAAAACAAAACATTGATACTTTTGCGCGATTTCTAGAATTTAGTGGTATTAAGAGTGGAGATAGAGTTGCCATGATTGTTGGCAACTCTGAGGAATTTATAGTTTCTTTATTTGGTATTACGAAAATAGGCGCTATTGCTATTCCTTTGAATACTTTTTTAAAGAAAGAAGAATTTAAATATATTTTAAATGATTGCAGCGCTAAAATGCTGATTTGTTCAGCGACATTTGCCAGTGAAACAAAAGATTTGCATACATGTACATCTGTTGAAAAAATTGTATGGACGGATAAATATGAGCATTTAGATGAGCATAATTATAGTTTTACAGAGATTGACATTTCCCAAGAAACGTATGAGAAATTAGCAAAACAGCCTTCTTTAGATGATTTGGCATGTATTGTATATACTTCTGGGACCACGGGTAAACCTAAAGGGGCAATGCTCTCTTACCGCAATTTTTTCTCTAATGCTTTTGCTGGATCAGAATCTTTTCAAATTACTGAAAAAGATAGATTTATCGTCTTTTTACCCATGTTTCACTCCTTTACACTTTCAATTATGGTGTTATTGCCGATGGTAACCTCTTCTTCCATTGTCATTGTTAAATCCGTTTTCCCTTTTGCAAATGTCTTAAAGCAAACATTGTTAAAGCAAGTAACGATTTTCTTAGGAGTTCCAACACTTTATACGGCACTTTTAAAAGCAAAAATTCCATGGTATTTTATGTGGTTTAACAAAGTACGTATTTTTATTTCAGGGAGTGCACCTTTAAGTGAGCAATCCTTGATTGATTTTTCTGCGAAGTTTAAACACGCTAAACTCCTTGAAGGGTATGGCTTAAGTGAGTGTTCTCCCGCAGTTTCCGTGAATCGTTTAGATAAACAAAAGCCTCTCTCCGTAGGATTACCTTTGCCTGGATATGCCATTAAAATTGTCAATGATGAGATGATGGAAGTCAAGACTGGCGAAGTCGGTGAAATTATGATTAAAGGTGATTGTGTCATGCAAGGCTACCTTAATCGCCCAGATGCCACGGATGAAACCATCATTAATGGATGGTTATTGAGTGGTGATTTAGGTAAAAAAGACGATGATGGATTTCTTTATCTTGTGGATAGAAAAAAAGACTTAATTATCTCTAAAGGAATTAATATTTATCCAAGAGAAATTGAAGAAATTATTCATAAATATGAAGGTATCGATGCCGTTGCTGTCATTGGTATTAAAGATGCCACTAACGATGAAGATGTGCTTGCATTTATCCAGCCTACAGAGGGTACCGTATTGCAAGAAATGGATATAAGGAAATATCTAAAAGAACATCTTGCAAATTTTAAATTGCCAAAGCATATCTATTTTGTAGAAGAATTACCGAAAAATGCAACGGGAAAAGTGCTCAAACGTATCCTTAAAGATAAAGTAAAAGAGGGTCTTTTTAAAAATAAATAAAACGTTATGAAGATAAAGGAGATGCTTAAACAAGCCTCTCCTTCGTCATTTAATTGTTATATAATGGTGCTATAATTTCTGACTCGTTTTATAAAAAGGTAAAAATTGCAATATTTGATAGATTTTTTAGAGAGTAATACTGTTGAAAAATGCCAAATTTATGAACATTTAAAATGTTCACCGGCAGAAGCAAAACTATTGCAGGTTATGACTAAGGAATATGTTTTGGGTTCCGTCGATTTGAATGTATCTGATATCTTAATTAAACTTTTTGGTGATAAAAATTATTTGCATTTGGAGCAACTTCCCCTTGTAAAAGATATTATTGAGCAGGGATGGATTGTTCAAAACAGCTTTTTAAATGCAAAAGCAGTGGATATCTCTAATCTTGAACTTCTTAACAGTAGTGTAACACTAAGCTCTGCTTTTTTAAAACTTCTTGAAGAAGGAACGCTTGAGGTTATTCTGCCTGAAATTACTTCCTATGAGGATCATCTAGAGTATTTAAAAGACCAATTTTTTCGCATTGACTTATACCAAAAACTAAGCCATGCCAAACACAATGCCACAGATAATTCACCCAGTATTGGACGCATTAAATCAAAACTTCAATTACTTGAAAGTCGTATTAATGAGCGTATTAAAGTCACTGAAAACGAGATTGTGGTTGAGAGTATTTTTAAAGAAAATGAATTGGGTCCCAAAGAGCAGTTGATTTTTTTAGCCCTCTTAAAAGAAGAGTATGCGGGTGAGTTTGAAAGCCTGCGTGATATGAATACCCTTATTAGCTTAATTAGTTTTGACGATTATGAAAAAATCAAAAACCGCTCTTTACTCGAAGAAGGCTCGAAGCTTATCGAAAATTTAATTATTGATTATGATGAAATGCTTAGCACTTTTGGAGGAGTTACACGTAGTTTTTTTATAAGTGAAGAGTTTTTACAAAAAATTATGCATCCGAATAAAGAGAAAAAAAGCAAAAAAATCAAACTCGATATGCTTATCGGTGAGCAAGAATTATTTGAATTGATTGACCCCAAAACGAGTTTAGATGATGTTATTTTGCATCCTAAAACACGTGAAATATTAGACAACCTCTTAAAACAAATCGATAAAAATGTGGTAAAACTGTTGCGTGAATGGGGTGTTAAAGAGCGCCGCAGTGGGATAGATGCAAAAATTCTTTTTTATGGCCCTCCTGGAACTGGTAAAACGATGACGGCTGTTTCGTTGGCAAAGTCAATGAAAAAGCGTGTGTTAAGCTTTGATTGTTCAAAGATTCTTTCCAAATATGTTGGTGAGAGTGAAAAGAATGTGCGCAATATCTTCGATACCTATAAAGAACTTTGTAAGAAAACAAAAAGTGAACCACTTTTGCTTTTAAATGAAGCTGATCAATTTTTAAGTTCACGTTCCATCGATGCAAATTCGGGAGCGGATAAGATGCATAATCAAATGCAAAATATTTTTTTAGAGCAAATTGAGCGTTTTGATGGGCTTTTAGTAGCGACAACCAACTTGTTGGAAACGATAGACCCTGCATTTTCAAGGCGTTTTGATTATAAAATAGCCTTTGAAAAACCTGATTTTAAACAGCGTTTAGAACTTTGGAAAAAATTACTTCCTGAAAATGCTACATATGAAAAAGGCTTTGATAGCGAAGCATTAGCCCATTTCCCGTTAACTGGTGGACAAATACGATTGGTTCTGAAAAATACTGCTTTAAAAGTTGCTACAAAAGAAAAGCCGATTTTTACGTTAGAAGATTTTAAAATAGCCATTGAAAGAGAATCTAAAGGAGCTTTTGGAGATACTAAATCCGTTGGTTTTATGCACCATTTAGCGTAAAGCGATTAGATATAAGAGTTTATAAATGAACTTTTATCTATACTTGTTTTGAAAAAATATTGAAGGATTCTGTATGACACATATGGATTTTGCTCACCCCTATTTTGGAGCTTTTTTTCTTCTCTTTTTTGGCGCAGGCGTTTTTTATGGAATCGCTGCATTAGCCAGAATCGTGAGTCGAAGAATGGCACGATTGGATACAGAGAAGTTAAAACTGACCATTTATGAATGTGGTCCAGAGGTAACAAAACAGCCCAACAAAATATCGGCACATTTTTATCTTTTTGCTCTTTTATTTATCTTGTTTGATGTGGAAATTATTTTTATGTTTCCATGGGCAGTAGATTTTAAAGTGCTAGGTATGTTTGGATTGGTAGAAATGATTTTATTTGTACTAGTTCTTGCAATAGGATTTGTATATGCATGGAAAAAAGGAGCACTAGAATGGCACAGCATAAGATAAATTATCTTCAAGAAGCAGGTTTGCCTGTTGCTTTAACAACCGTTGATAAGCTGGTACAATGGGGTAGAAGCAATTCACTTTGGCCACTTACGTACGGTTTAGCATGTTGCGCCATTGAGATGATGGCAACCGGTGCAAGTCGTTACGACTTTGACCGATTTGGAACCATTTTTAGAGCGAGTCCACGACAAGCTGACGTCATTGTTATTGCTGGGACACTTACCAAAAAGCACTCTCCTTTTATGCGACGTTTGTATGACCAAATGGCTGAGCCTAAATGGGTTATTAGTATGGGAAGTTGTGCCAATACTGGCGGTATGTTTAATACCTATGCTACAGTTCAAGGAGCCGATAGAATCATACCTGTAGATATTTATTTACCAGGGTGTGCTCCTCGTCCGGAAACATTACAATATGCGTTGATGCTCCTCCAAAAGAAGATTCGAACAGAAAGTGCTTCTCATAAACTTCAGCCAAAAAGGTTGGTATGATGCGACAGTATAAAGAAAAAGAAAACGTACAAAAAAAACCCTATTTTAGTGATAGATTTTGGGTTGCCCCACAAGTGCCAAAATTTGATGTGCAAAGTGATGCTGTTTTTGCACAAGATTTAGCGATACTCAAAGAAAAATTTGAGATACAAGAAGCGTATATTCAACGTGACCAAATGGTTGTGTATATTAATGCTACTGATAATGTTGATGTACTCACAACGCTTCGAGATGAATTAGCTTATAACTTTTTATCCGAGCACAGCGCCATTGATTGGTTAGCAAAGCGTGGTGAGTTTGAAATTTTTTACCAGATGCTTTCTACTAGTAAACGTAAACGCCTTCGTATTAAATGTTTTATCAAAGAAAAAGAGACTTTGAAGAGTGTCACAGGTGTTTATAAAAGTGCTGATTGGGCAGAGCGTGAAATGTATGACATGTTTGGTGTGATTATCAGTGGGCATCACTATATGAAACGCATTTTGATGCCTGATGATTGGTATGATCATCCATTACGTAAAACGTATCCTTTACATGGAGATGAAGCGGCGCAATGGTATGAAATTGATAAAATTTTTGGTAAAGAGTATCGCGATATTATTGGACCAGAAGAGAGAGATGCCGCTCGCATTGATGTGGATGATACCTATCGCTTCTCACACATTCATCACGAAGTGCCATTCGGGGCTCCTGTAAGTCAAGAGAAAACAGCCACAGACTACCAAGAAGAAGGTGGTGTATTTATCGTTAAAAAATTGAAAAAAGAAGATGTGAAATTCTTGAAAGAGAGACCTTAAGCCATGCAAAAGGTAAATAGACTCAAACCATTTTTTGAAAACTTAGTCTTCGAGCGAGAAGACAACCATATGATTGTTAACTTTGGACCACAACATCCAAGCTCTCACGGACAACTACGCCTTATTTTAGAACTCGATGGTGAAATTGTTACCAAAGCAACGCCAGATATTGGGTATTTGCACCGTGGTATGGAGAAAATGGCAGAAAATATGATTTATAATGAATTTTTGCCAACAACGGATAGAATGGATTATATCGCTGCAACTTCCAATAACTATGGTTTTGCACTTGCGGTAGAAAAGCTTATTGGCCTTGAAGTGCCACGTCGCGCTAAAGTAATTCGCATGTTGCTTTTAGAACTGAACCGTATTACTTCGCATCTTTTTTGGTTGGCATGTCACGCACTTGACGTTGGAGCAATGACCATTTTCTTGTATGCGTTTAGAGAAAGAGAGTATGCCTTAGATTTGATTGAAGATTATTGTGGAGCTCGATTGACTCACTCTTCTGTTAGAATTGGTGGTGTTCCTTTAGATTTACCAGCAGGCTGGTTAGATAGACTCAATAAATTTATTAACCATTTACCGATTGATATTGCCGATTACGAAGGTCTGTTAGATCAAAATCGTATTTGGAAAATGCGTTTGGAAAATGTAGGCAGGGTTACACCTGAACAAGCTCAATCTTGGGGCTTGAGTGGTCCAATGCTTAGAGGTTCAGGAATTGCATGGGATATTCGTAAAGAAGAGCCTTATGAACTCTATGATGAAGTTGAATTTGATGTGCCTGTGAGTACCACGTGTGATAGTTATGGAAGGTATAAATTGCACATGGAAGAGATGCGCCAAAGTATCCGTATTTTAAAACAACTTATGCCAATGTATGCCGGAACAAGTCCAGAAATAATGGCTCATGCCCCTCAATACATTTCTGCGCCTAAAGAGCAAGTGATGACACAAAATTATTCGTTGATGCAGCATTTTGTTTTAGTGACACAAGGTATGCGTCCTCCAGTAGGCGAAGTGTATGTTGCAACTGAATCACCTAAAGGTGAACTTGGTTTTTACATCAATTCTCAAGGTGACCCGTATCCATATCGTTTAAAACTACGAGCACCAAGTTTCTTCCATACGGGCTTTTTTCAAGAGATGTTGGTGGGTGAATACCTTGCAGATGTTGTTGCTATTATTGGAAATAGTAATATCGTCTTTGGCGAAATCGACAGATAGGAGAAGGCATGCAACGTTATGATTTACGACATCTTAAAGATGATTTTTACGGAAGAATGCTAGAAATTGTAAATGAAACCAAAGAGGGCGAAGTTTCCATTTTTATGTTTGAAATTGGTGATTTTACACCGATTCAGAAAAGTGCTGATGTGATTAAAGAGGCAGGTTGGACTCTTATGAACTCTTTGAAGTTTAACGAAACCGATTGGACTATCGTGGTTAAAAAAGTTAAAGGCAAAAGCGAGTGAAAAACGCAAAAGCAGATTTTATAACCGCCCTTATGCACCATGATGTAACGCATTTCACCTTTACATGTAAGGGTAATGATTTGATTATTGTGCTAGGAACTCTGCTTTCACGTGATAATAAAACAATGCTTCAAGAAATAGCCTCGTGTGTTGAAGTTGAAAAAGCATCGCTAGTCTATCTTTGTACGATGGAAGAAAAAGAACTACGTGAGCAAACAACTTTTTTTAGTCGTTATGAAGCAGGTTCAGAAGAGGGTGTTTTAGCATTATTGACCAAAGCATTCTTAGCAAACACAGTGTTACCCAATGATTTACAAGTCTATTTTGAAAATTTAGATGACGGATATTTAAGTGCAGAAAGTAATATAGGGGAAGAAGAAATTGAAGAAATTCAATCTCTTTATGAGCAAAGTGCACGTGTTGTGATTGTATTGGGCGATGATCTTTATAATCACCCTCGGGCAAAAAATATAGCACGTCTTGCAGGTCTTTTCGCTTCATACGGAAAAGCCAAAATTTTACTTTCACATACTGAAGATTTAGAAATAACAGATACAAAAGAGATTATACCTGAAGAAGTTGAGTCCCTAAAAAGTTTTGATGGTGTCGTGGTCTATCGATGTCCCGCACATGATAAAGAAGAAGAGGGTAATTTAGTGGGATCCTTACAATTTCAAATGGCAGCAAAGGTGCAACATGGAGAAAAAATTCAGGTTGCTATAAATCAAGCGATGTATCCACGTACATTTGTCTTAGACGAGAGTTTGAAAGGAACGATCGCTTTGATGCCGTGTGCCAAAAATGAGGATATATCCTATCGCTACAGTGTAGCAAAAATTGTGAAGTGAGAAGTTCAATGAGCGATATTGTAATAACAATTGACGGAAAACAGTGTGTTGCCAAAGAGGGCGAATATGTTTTAAATGTTGCGCGAAGGAATGGTATTTTCATACCAGCTCTTTGTTATGTTACTAACTGTTCGCCAACCCTTGCATGTCGTTTATGCTTGGTTGAGGTAGATGGAAAGCGCGCCTATAGCTGTAATGCCAGAACCAAAGAGGGAATGAGCGTTATTACCAAAACAGAAGATATTGAAAAAGAGCGAAGAGCTATCATGGAGATTTATGATATCAATCACCCTTTAGAATGCGGTGTATGTGATCAAAGTGGTGAATGTGAATTGCAAAATTATACCCTAGAAATGGGTGTAGATTCACAACGTCATTGCATCGCTGATACACACCGCCCAACAAAAAACTGGGGATTGATACATTATGATTCATCTTTATGTATTGTATGCGAACGTTGTGTCACAGTTTGTAAAGATATGATTGGTGATAGTGCTCTTAAAACCGTACCAAGAGGTGGTGCAGAGCTTGATAAGAGCTGGAAAGATAACACGGAAAAAGATGCCTATGCGATGTGGAATAAACTTCAAAAGTCTATCATTGGTGTTGCCAGTGGTGCTGACAGTTTAGATTGTACATTTTGTGGTGAGTGTACAGCCGTTTGTCCCGTAGGGGCATTGGTTGGAAGTGATTTCCAATACAAATCAAATGCTTGGGAACTTAAAAAAATTCCTGCGAGTAATCCTCATAGTAGTGACTGCTCACTTATGTATTATGATATAAAACACTCTTCTATTAAAGATTCACAACCAAAAATCTACCGTGTGAGCAGTGACCAAAACTATGCTCCATTGCATGGTGCCGCACGTTATGGGTTTGATTTCGAAAATGTAGTTGAAGGTAAAGATGAAAAAGCATTTGCACATGCGGTTGAATTGTTAAAAACCAAAGTTGATACAATTGCTTTTGACAGTTACATTACTAATGAAGAAGCACTCATTTTACAAAAACTCAAAGAAAAATTTGGTTATCGTTTGATTAATTCCGATGCTCTTTCATATCAGAAATTTTTAAAAGCTTTTTCACAAACAAGTGGCACAAATCTTTACAATGGTGATTTGAACAAAGTACGCGAAAGCAATTTTGTGGTTAGCTTTGGTTCAGCCCTTAAAACAGATAGCCCAAATAGCGGTTATGCAATGAACAATGCACTGCTTATCAACAAAGGTGCAGGACTTTATTTCCACCCTATCATTGATCCTGTTGTTTCGGCATATTCTAAAAACCTTTTAAGTATTACGCATAAAGTTGGGGCTGAAGAAGCAATTGCCTATTTTTTACTGGATACTTTTGGAAATAAAGCAGCTATGCCACAATCCTTAGTTGATTATCTTGCAACATTTCACACAATAAGTAAAAAAACCATTCAAGAAAGCATTAAAGAAGATGTCAAAGAGATGGTCAAAGATGAAGAGAGTGGTGAAGAAAAAGAGGTTGTGAAAAGTGTTACCAAAGTCATTGATAAAGAGATTGACGTTGATACTAATGCCTTGCTTGAACTAATTGGCGCAGAGGCTGATTTGAATGAAAAAATTCAAAAACTTCTTGAGAAAAAAGATAGTTTTAGTTTAATTGTAGGTGAAGATTTATACGCACATCCTCGTGCAGAAAATATTGCAAAACTTTTAGGACTTATTGAAAAATATACTGATTTTAATGTCTTAATTATCCCAAGTCGCACCAATACTTTAGGTGTTGCCTTAATTTGTGATTTGGATGAAGCAAAAGGCCAATTTACGCTGGGATATAATGTGAAAGCTGACTTTACTTTAAGTGCACTTGGTAATGGAGATTTGGCAATGCCTGCACTTAACCAACAAGAAGGTACGTTTACTTCAATGAATAAACGTGTCGTTCCAACCAATGCAGCACTTCTTTTTAAAGGCTACTGTTTAAATGATATCGCCATTGCTCTTGGTTTGGAAAGTGAGTGGACTATAGACTATACCAAAGCATTACCTCTGGCTAAAGGCTATCAAGCTGTAGAATTTGATACGCTGCCGAATGTATTTGATAATAGCGGTTACGAAAATAGAGGTTATTTGCTTTCTGTTTCAACGCTTACATGTAACACTGATGTTGAACCTTTATCTGAGGTACAAGAGTTTGGTTCAAATGTTGTATATTTAGCAAACCCTATTTTACAATTTAGCGCTTTTACAAACAGAGCACATCAATTGAATACGACAGGTGCACTTTATGCCTCAGCAGAATTTTTAGAAGCCCATCAGTTAAAAGAGGGTTCAGTGGTACATATTAGTAATGATACAGGGGCTAAATTGGTAGTTTCTGTTCAGTGTGATGCGCATATCGGTGGGTTAATTCCGTATTTACCAACATTTGATACGAAACTGGATATTGCGCCATTGTTTGAAAATGGATATAGATTTGCGAAGCTAACGATAAGAGGTGTAGACCATGAATGAAACAGCTGTAGTAATTGAAACGATTATCAAAGCCGTCATTGTTCTTTCAGTGACAGCAGGTATGGGTGCTTTTGCCACTTGGATTGAGCGAAAGGTATTGGCTTTTATGCAACGTCGACTTGGACCTATGCATGTAGGCCCTTATGGTGTGTTACAACTAGCGGCTGATGGTATTAAGTTGTTTACCAAAGAGGATATTATCCCTCAAAATGTTATCAAACCAATTTTCATCTTAGCGCCAGTGATTGCGGCAACGACAGCATTTACAGCTATGGCGGCCGTTCCTTATTTTCCTGAGTTTACACTTTTTGGCTATACAATCACACCGATTGTCTCAGACATCAATGTAGCGCTTTTATATGTAATGGGTGTATCATCTGTTGGTGTTTATGGACCGTTGTTAGCCGGTATGAGTAGTGCTAACAAATGGTCACTTTTGGGTGCAGCACGTGCAGTTGTGCAAATGCTTTCCTTTGAAGTGGTTAGTGGACTTTCTGTTTTAGCACCGATTATGATGATAGGCTCGCTTTCACTCATTGATATCAATGATTATCAAAGTGGTGGTGTGACAAATTGGCTCATTTGGAAACAACCTTTAGCGTTCCTTCTTTTTGCAATGGCTGGCTTTATGGAAACAAATCGTTCTCCATTTGATACGATAGAGTTCGAAGCAGAAGTTGTATCTGGGTATGCTACGGAATACTCTGGCATGCGTTGGGGTCTTTTCTTCGTAGGTGAATATGCCAATATGATCACCATTTCGGTTTTAGTAAGTATTGTCTTTATGGGCGGATATAACCCTATTTGGTTTATTCCAGGGGCGTTAGTGATGCTTTTCAAAGTATCATTTTGGGTTTTCTTGTTTTTATGGGTAAGAGCGGCGTGGCCACATATCAGACCAGATCAGTTAATGTGGGTGTGCTGGAAAGTGCTTATGCCTCTAGCGGTAATTAATGTTGTAATTACCGGTCTTGCATTGGTCTAGAAGGAGTAGTGATGGAATTAAAAGATTTTAAAAATAGAAATATAGCTCCTGGCTACATCTTTTTTGAAGGTGAAAAAGTACCTGAAAATGGTTGGCAGATGTTTAAACGTACGGTTAAACGTAGTATCAAAGGGGAACTTTTTGTCGGTCTTTGGATAGTGTTTCGTGAGATGATACGTTTTGATATTCATACCGTGCAATATCCTGCTGAAAAGTTAGAGATGGGACCACGATATCGTGCTGTACATAGATTGTTGCGTTTATTTGAAAGTGGTAGTGAGCGCTGTATCGGATGTGGATTGTGCGAAAAAATTTGTATTTCAAATTGTATCCGCATGGACACACATGTGGATGAACGAAGTCGTAAAGTGGTGAGTGAATACTCCATTAACTTTGGTCGCTGTATTTTTTGTGGGTACTGTGCTGAAGTGTGTCCTGAGTTAGCAATTGTTCACGGAAGTGACTATGAAAATGCTAGCGAACAACGTGCACATTTTGGACTTAAAGAGGATATGTTAACCCCTCTTGATACTTTCAAAGCAAAACAACAACAAGAGTTCCCAGGATTTGGTGCATTGAGTGATAATGCAGATGAGTTCGTTAAAAAAACACCATTAGCGTATTGAGGTTACCATGTATGAAATTATAGCTTTTTATATTTTTTCGGCACTGACCATTGGTATGTTTACCATTGTGGTGCTTAGTAAAAATGCACTCTATGCGATGAGTGCATTGGCGGGCGGAATGATTTTTATCTCTGGATTCTTTTTTATCTTGGGTGCAGAGTTTTTAGGCGTGGTGCAAATCACGGTTTATTCAGGTGCCGTTATGGCGCTTTATGCCTTTGGTATGATGTTTTTTGATACCACACGGGATGTCAAAGAAAATATCAAAAATAAAAAGATAGCGTATACGCTTTCTATTTTGAGTGCGATTTTGATACTAGCAATTTTATGTGCTCCGTTCTTTTCTGGAGCCATTCAAGCAAATTACCCATCCTTACAAAATACGGGCAATATTCAAATGATAGGACTTGTATTATTTACCAAATATTTGGTGCCATTTGAATTAGCTGCTATTATGCTTTTAGTTGCGATGATTGCGGGTATTGTTTTAGCCAGTAAAAAAATGGATTTAGAAGAAGAAATGAGTGAAGAATGTGATGTTGTAAAGGAGGTTAAATGATAACGTTAACCCACTACCTTGTTTTAACAGGTATTTTATTTTCGATTGGTTTAGTTGGTGTCATGCGCAGAACAAACCTTTTAATGCTATTTTTCTCAACAGAGATTTTACTCAATGCGGTCAACGTAGGATTTGTGGCTGTATCTAAATATTACGGTGATTTAAGTGGGCAAATGTTCTCATTTTTTATCATTGCAGTTGCCGCAAGTGAGGTTGCCGTTGGTCTTGGACTATTGATTTTATGGTACAAGCGCAATGGAAGCATTGATCTTAACAGTCTACAGATGATGAAGGGATAATCAATGGAAAAATTTGTCTATATTGCACTTTTTGCACCCCTTCTGAGTTCCTTATTGGTAGCACTTTTTGCAGCACGCCCTAAAATGCTCTTTACGGGTATTTTAGCTTCAGCTTTGATTGGTCTTTCCATGGTGGCATCTTTTGTTCTATTGATTGATGTTAATGCTAATGGCGCTTTACATGTCAAGATGATGGATTGGATTGATGCTGGAAATCTTCATGTTCCGTTTGGATTTGTAGTGGATCAAGTATCAGTGATTATGATGGTCACAGTAACTTTGGTTTCAACCATTGTTCATATCTATTCAATTGGGTATATGGATCATGATAAGAGCTTTAACCGCTTTTTCTCCTATTTATCTGCATTCGTTTTTTCAATGATGATTTTGGTGATGAGTGATAACTTTGTAGGACTCTTTATCGGATGGGAAGGCGTTGGTCTTTGTTCATGGCTTCTTATTGGTTTTTGGTATCACAAACACAGTGCCTCATGGGCTGCAAATGAAGCATTTATTATGAACCGAATTGCTGACCTTGGCATGTTGATGGGTCTTTTCCTTATTTATTGGCAAATTGGCTCATTCCAATACGATATCGTATTTGCAGCTGTTAAATCAATGGATATTACGATAGTAACAACAATTGGTACTTTCTTATTTATTGGTGCAATGGGTAAATCAGCACAATTTCCACTCCATACATGGCTTGCTGATGCGATGGAAGGCCCAACGCCCGTTTCTGCACTCATTCACGCCGCTACGATGGTAACGGCGGGTGTTTATTTAGTGATTCGTTGTGGAGAGCTTTATACCTTAATTCCACATATTGGATTTGCTATTGCCTCATTGGGTGCATTTGTTGCTGTATTTGCAGCATCAATGGCACTGGTTAATAATGACTTAAAACGTATTATTGCATATTCCACACTTTCACAGTTAGGTTATATGTTTGTGGCTGCAGGGCTTGGTGCTTATTGGATAGCACTTTTCCACCTTATGACACATGCTTTCTTTAAATCACTTCTCTTTTTAGGTGCAGGTAATGTTATGCATGCGAT
Organism: Sulfurospirillaceae bacterium; assembly: GCA_028684065.1. Lineage (GTDB taxonomy): Bacteria > Campylobacterota > Campylobacteria > Campylobacterales > Sulfurospirillaceae > Sulfurospirillum. Next base: position 235,687 of record JAQUGO010000002.1, on the reverse strand, counting down.
GCACGATGAGCTCAATATTAAAAAAATGGGTGGACTTTATGGCTCGATGAAAGCAACCGCTATTTTAATGAGTGTTGCTTCAGTTGCACTTGCTGGTATTTACCCATTTGCAGGCTTCTTCTCAAAAGATAAAATTTTAGAAGTTGCTTTTAACCATGGCGCATATTACCTATGGTTTGCACTTTTTATAGGTGCGGGTATGACAGCATTTTACAGCTTCCGTTTAGTGATGTTGGTTTTCTTTGGTGAAAAAGAGCATCCAAAATATGGTATTCATCCGCACGAAGCACAACCTTTTGTCATTTATGCCTTAATGCCATTAGGTCTTCTAGCGATTATCGCAGGTTTCTTTGAACATAGCTTTGAAGGCTTTGTAACACGCTTACTCAGTCATTATGAAGTTCATCTGAGCCATGGGACAGAATGGGCCTTGATAGCAGGAACATCAGCTATCGCAATTAGTGGCATTGCTTTTGCTATTTACATGTACAGTCGTGGAGGCTTTAGTAAATCACTTGAAAATAGAGCTTGTTATAAATTATTAATCAATCAATATTTTATTCCTAAATTATATGCAATGTATATTATGCGTCCATTTACTGTACTTTCTCACTTTATTTGGCAAAAAATTGATGTTAAAATTGTTGACGCTACGGTGGATATGATTGCTAAAATAGTGTATGGAACAGGAACGAAAACACGACAAATGCAAAACGGTAATCTTTCAGACATGTTACGCTGGATGATTGTTGGCATGGTGGTGTTGCTTGCTCTTGCAATTTTTTATAGACCAATGGTGTAGGAGTTAGTAATGGATCACATTTTATCGTTAATCGTATTTTTCCCCGCTGTTGCAGGTCTGTTAGGTTTTATGGTAAATAAAGATAGTGCTAGGGCTTATGGTATAAGCGTCAGTGCTATCGAATTTTTACTCTGCCTTGTTTTATGGATCGGCTTTGATGGTAGTAATGCTGGGTATCAATTTGTTGAATATTCACCTTTAATTCCAAGTATTGGTATGAGTTATTATCTTGGTGTAGACGGTATTTCGCTTTTCTTAGCATTGCTGACAAGTTTTATTACCATGATTGCGCTCATTTCCCTTAGTATTGAAAAAGATGTAAAAAATCTTATCATTTCTGTTCTTTTCTTAGAAATGACAATGGTAGGAGTTTTCCTTATTTTAGATGTTATTTTGTTTTATGCATTTTGGGAACTTTCTTTGGTACCAATGCTTTATATTATTGGTGCATGGGGTAGTGCACAGCGCTTGTATGCTGCTGTTAAGTTTTTCCTTTATACTTTTGCTGGTTCAGTTTTGATGCTAGTAGGTATCTTATATATGGCATTTTTGTATCACGATGCAACAGGTGTTTGGAGTTTTGCTTTGCCTGATTGGTACTTGTTACAAATTCCTTTCGATACACAATTATGGCTCTTTGGTGCCTTTTTCTTAGCCTTTGCTATCAAAGTACCAATGTTTCCTTTTCATACGTGGTTGCCTTATGCGCACGGACAAGCACCAACGATTGGTTCTATTATTCTAGCGGCAGTATTATTGAAAATGGGAAGTTACGGTTTTGTTCGTTTTTCACTTCCATTATTTCCAGATGCTGCAGTTTATTTTTTATATCCCATTGCGATTATTGCAATTATCATGGTTATTTATGCGGCGATGGTAGCTTATGCACAAGAAGATATGAAGCAAGTTATTGCTTATAGTTCTATTTCACATATGGGAATAGTGGTTCTTGGAACATTTGCTATGAATGCTGAAGGCATTACTGGTTCTATCTTTTTAATGCTGAGTCATGGTATCGTCAGTGGTGCACTCTTTATGCTCGTAGGTGTTATTTATGATAGACGCCATACCAAACTAATGAAAGATTTTGGTGGGCTTGCAAGCGTAATGCCAGGGTTTGCTACTGTATATGGCATTATGTTAATGGCTTCTGTTGGACTTCCTTTATCCATTGGCTTTGTTGGAGAGTTTTTATCCTTAGCGGGTTTTTATAAAGTAAGCTGGATTATGACTTTATTAGCAGGTACAGGAATTATTTTAGGCGCAATTTATATGCTGACTCTTTATAAAAAATCTTTTTTTGGAGAAGTCACACATGAAGAAAATAAGGGTTTAAAAGATTTAAATGGTAAAGAATTAACAGCGTTGGTGCCATTAGTGGCATTGGTTGTCATTTTAGGTGTATATCCTAAACCAATTTTAACAACAATTGATATGAGTGTTAAAAAAATGCTTGTTTTGATGGAGAAAAAAGCGATAGACCCGAATACAAGCAAATTTATCATAAATGTTAATAGTATAGGAGGGACCAAATAATGTTAGAGCCAATCTCAATCAGTATGGCAAGCCTCAATCTTCCAGCCCTTCTTCCTATGGCAATTTTAGTAGTAGGGGCTTTAGGTGTCATTTGTATCGATTTGATGGCAAAGGGACTCAATAGAAGTTTTTACACGATGATTACAGTGCTTTTTATCCTTCTCGACTTAGGAGCAGTTATCGGTTATAATGGTTCTATTAGAGGTTTTTTTGATGTTATGCTAGTTGATGGCATTGCACGGATTGCACAAGTGATTATCTTGGTTGCCTCAGCTTTCTTTGTACCCCTTTCATTAAGTCATCGTCATTTCAAAGAATTTAAGATGGCAGAGTACTATGCCTTGTTTATGTTCATGATTGTGGGCTTCCAATTTATGGTTGCCAGTGACAATTTAATTCTTATATTCTTAGGACTTGAAACATCAAGTTTGGCGCTTTATACATTGATTGCTTTACACAATCGTGCTAAAGCATTTGAAGCAGCCATTAAGTATTTTACAATGGGTGCATTAGCCGCAGGTTTCTATACACTCTCAGCACTTATTTTTTATGCATTAACAGGAAGTGTTGAAATTCATCAAATTGAACAAGTCTTAATCGAAAGAGATTTTGAACCATTAGTCGGTGTCTTGGCAGGTACTGTCTTTATGATTGGTGCACTTGGTTTTAAACTTTCCTTAGTACCGTCTCATACATGGACTCCTGATGTCTATGAAGGAAGTTCTGCCCCTTTAGCTGGCTATATGTCAATTGTGCCAAAAATAGCTGGTTTTGTCGTTGCTATGCGTCTATTTGAAATGTTGGTACTTTCCGGTGTAGTATGGTTAGAATATATATTGTACGGTGTTGTGGTATTAACAATGACATTAGCAAATATTACGGCATTAGTGCAAGAAGATGTGAAACGAATGCTTGCATTTAGTTCCATATCTCATGCAGGTTCTATGATGGCTGCCATCCTTATCGGTACAACACAAGCAAACTCAGCACTTTTTCTTTATTGGACACTTTTCATGTTTACCAATCTTGGTGCATTTGCGATGCTCTGGATCGTGCGACATCAGAAAAATCTTTGGGATGAGCGTTATCAACACCCGTTTACTAAATTCTCTGGTATGGTTAAAATCATGCCAATAACAGCAACCATTATGGGTGTCTTTATGTTTGCACTTGCAGGTATGCCACCATTTTCTGTTTTCTGGGGTAAGTTGTATCTCATCAGTGCCGCTGTCAATAGTCAGTTTATTTGGCTCGCTATTATTATTGTTCTCAACAGTGCCATTGCTGTCTATTACTATATGAAATTGGTTATCTACATGTTTTTAAAAGACCCAGTGAGTAATGATGCCGGTATCTATGCAACAAATGCATCAACACCTCTTAAGGTTATTGTAGGTTTTGCAGCGATGATGACACTTTTTGCAGTCTTATTCGTTGAGCCACTTTTAAATGTCATTACCAAATACGTTATCGCGAGCGGATTTTAAAAAGAGGTTTTATTACACCGCTTTCACTTCATTGCTCTTAAAAAAATGGGTACATATTTTGCTATAATGTACCCATGAAATTAATTTTAATCCTTCTTGTCTTATCGGTACATATATTTGCCCTAGATATTGTCTTTAACAGTGGTAAAGAGAGCAAAATTAATTATGCAATTTTGCATATTATTGATACAAAGCCACTTATTTGTGAAACAATTTCTGATGCTTTTGAAAAAAAACATTATATTTGCAAAATTGATAAAAGTATCCATAAAACATTTGAATCTAAAAAACTTAAACTAGCAGAAATTGATTTTTATGAAAAAGATAAAGAGTTTTATATTGCAATTGAACCCAAAGTTAATTCAAAAATTCTTCCTGTAGAAGATTCTTTATATAATACTACTGCTATATTAGCTCAACCCGTGCAAAAATATTATACCCATTGGATTATTCTTTTAGAAGAAGCTTCTTTATATGCAGAAAAACCTGTCTTAAATGGTTTAGATTTTCCTATTAATTTTGAAAAATATAAGCGTCCTTATATTGGTGCACTTGATTTGAACGGTGCCCCGATTTCTTATGCACAAAGCAAAGATATACAACTCTATTTAGATATTAAAAAAGAGTATGAAAATGGTTTATTTGAGGAAGTGGTAAAAGATGTTAAAAAAGTTTTAACGCTTTTTCCTAATTCTATTTTTCGAAGTGAATTAGAGCTTTATAGTATGCGTTCTATGGATAAAGTGTTAAGTGCACAAGATGAAAATAGTGCCTCAGCAAGTTTTGATTCAGAAGACCTTATTACCATGGCAAAACGTTGGTCTAAAGAGTTCACCAGTGATGAAAATATTCCTGAAGTATTTATGCTAATGGCAAAGACATATCTAAAAATGGGCTCAAAGGCTGATGCTAATTATTTTATTGATATATTAGTGAGTGAGCATGCTGAGAGCAACTTTACTAAAAAAGCTATTTTGCTTTTTGCGGACAATCTTTTTGCAAAAAAAGAGAAAGATAAAGCTCTTAAGCTCTACTTAGAAGTGCTTTACAGTGCCCGTGATCTAGATATTGCATCAGAAGCGGCTATTCGCTTAGGTGATCATCAAATGGATGCAGGAAAGCTAAAAGAAGCTAAAGAGTATCTCTTGAAAGTGCTCAATGCTAATGCAAATTTTTTACTCAAAGATAAAGAAGAGAGTCACAAATTAGCAAAAAGGCTTAATGAACACGGTTTATATGATTTGGCTGCAAAAATAGCGGATTTATTGTTAGAAAATTTGACAAAAAAAGATGAGATGCGTGAACAGCTTTTAAAAGAGAGTGGAGATTGGCATGCAAAGGGTAATGAAGTCCAAGCAGCCTATGATAAATATCAAGAATATTTAAGTGAGTATAAACTTAATGGAGAGTTTGTAGGAGATGTAAAAGAAAGTCTTGATGCGCTCTTTTTTAAACTCAATGAGTCAAATGAAACTAAGTTAGCCAGTTATTATGACAAGCTTATTAAGAATTACGGGAGTAATCCAATTGGTGAAAAAGCATTAATAGAAAAAGCGAAACTATTAGTCAAACAAGAAAAATTTAGTGAATTGTTAGCCATGAAGAATGAACTTTTGGCAGTCAGTGGTACGTACGATGAAAAGCCCGAAGAGCTTATTTACAGTGCGGCAAAATCACTTTCATTGAACTACTTGAAAGAAAATAAATGCCAAGAAGTGATTGGTTTAACGGAAGAGTATAAATTAATTTTTGATGGTGTTCAAAGTGAAGAAAAGCTTTTTGACTGCTTTATGAAGTTATCTCGCTTTGATCGTGCTGAAGAAATTAGTGTCAAACATCTTAAAGAGCCAAAGCTAGAGATGCGTTTTGCGTGGTCGCAAAAAGAGGTAGATGCTCTTTACAAAATGGGGCAATTTCAAAAAGTAATAGATTTTAAAAACGATATTATAGCCTTATCACAAAGTGTCAAACGCAAAATAGCACAACCAACATTGCATAGTATGTTTTTTGCTTTAATGAAACTCAAAAAAATAGAAGATGCCTTGAGTATTGTGGATTTGATAGATAAGGACTATCCACATGATTTTAGTTCTATCGATATCTATGCTGAAATGATTCGCTATAGTAATGACACCAAAGATGATTTAATGCTTAGTAAATATGCACAAAGTATTTTAAAATTACAAAAAGATTTTAAATCATCAACGCTTTCACCATGGGTAGAATTTAATTATATTGAAGCACTTAAACGGTTAGGAAAGGACATGGAAGCCCTTAATTTAGTAGAGACATTACTAAAGCAAAAGTTAGAGAGTAAAGATAAAATTAGAGCGTATTATAATGCGGGTGAACTTAGCTTAAAAAATAAAGACGAGCAAAAAGCAAAAGAGTATTTTTCACAATGCATTGACAATAATGAAACAAGCTCATGGAAATCTATTTGCCAAGAGAACTTAAAACTTTTCTAAAATGGCTCTCCATGTAAGGTTTCAGAAATGATACCATATAGTTTCTCTAAAGGCTGTTTAATATGGGGAGGGAATTGAGAGGTATTAAAAGTGCGTTGTCGTTTAGCAAGTTGTACCGTGTTGGTAGTAATTTTCTCGTGTAGTAAGTTAAGAGCATATTTACCATCAAAATAATCTAATACTTCTTTAATGCCAATAGATTTCATGCATTGGGGCGCTCTAGTATAGTGGTTCTCCAAAGCAAAAACTTCATCTATAAGACCATTTTTTAACATTAGCTCCGTACGAAGCGCAATTTTTTTACGCAAAGCTTCTTTGTCCGTTTCAATCTCAAATAGTTCAACATCTTCTAAAAGAGCTTTATTTTTGTGCGATATAAGATATGCACTAGGAATGGTGTTTGCTGAGAGAAATATTTCTAGCCATTTTTCAATACGGTAACGATCCGTTGAGGCGATTTTTTGTGCATAAGCGCTATCGTAGTGCTCAATCATCGCATACGTTTCAGGAAGATTGTGCAGGTGTGTTTGAATTTGCTCTTTGACATGTAAAGAAATAGAAGGCTTCTGGCTTAATCCATCCATCAATGCTTTAAGGTAAAACCCTGTTCCTCCAACGATAAAAAGATTTTTATCGTGGCACTTTGCATAAGTAAGAGCTTTTTTGTAAAGTTCAAAAAACATCACAACATTAAACGGCTCATTAGGCAAAAGTTCATCAATACCAAAGTGGGGGATTCCTTGCCGCTCTTCTAGGGTTGGTTTGGCAGAGGCTATATCAATTTCTTTATAAATACTCAGTGAATCAAGCGATAAGATAATTCCCTGATGCTCAAGGGCAAGTGCAATGGAAAGTGCTGTTTTACCCGAAGCCGTAGGTCCTAAAATAGCAATAGTTTTCAAAAAAGCCCTTAATCTCGTGTTTTACAAGATTAATTATAACACTTTTAAACCGTTTTGTTGTAAAATTAATTCATCTAATTTTTGGGGTCATACGTGGTTAAATGGTGGAATACACTTAAAGATATTAATGAATTGATTATGTTTAAGCATTCAATTTTTTCATTACCTTTTATTTTTATAGCAATGATTGTTTATGCCAAAGAGCTTAATGGCTCACTTTGGTTTGGATGGACGCTTCTCGTGCTTGGTCTATTGGCCGCAGTAAGTGCCCGTAATTTTGCAATGGCATTTAATCGTTATGCCGATAGAGATATTGACCAATATAACCCGCGAACAGCGATGAGACCTAGTGTCGATGGGCGTGTAGGTTCTGGAAATATGAAATTTTTTATTCTACTAAATGCACTTATTTTTTGTGCTGTTGCCTATCTGATTAATCCATTAGCCTTTTATTTATCGTTTCCTATTTTAGGTATTCTAGCAGGCTACTCACTCTTCAAACGCTTCTCTCCTTATGCTCACTTAGTTCTTGGGCTCTCTTTAGGTTTAGCACCCATTGCAGGAGCAGTTGCCGTTGGTGAAAATATCCCTTTATGGGCAATATTACTCTCACTTGGTGTGATGTATTGGGTAGCAGGTTTTGATTTACTTTATTCTTTGCAAGATATGGAATATGATCAGGAAAATGGCCTGTTTTCAATTCCTTCTCGTTTTGGCAAGGATGCTACTTTTTTTATCTCAAGATTATTTCACGCACAAACGATTTTATTTTGGTTGTTATTTGTCATTACTGCGAAGTTAGGCTTGTTGGCATATTGTGGTGTGGCTATTTCAGCTATGATTCTCTATGCAGAACATCGAATAGTTATTAAAGATTTTTCGAAGATTGACAGAGCATTCTTTACTCTAAATGGTTATTTGGGCATTATATTTTTTATTTTTATTTTGTGTGATAGGATATAAAGATGAGCGAAATTCGTTTGGTTCCTGCAGTTTTAGCCATTGTATTTGACAAGGGTACTGTCGAGAATTCGGATTTTATGAAGGAGTATTATAGTTTAATGCAAATGAACGATGATCCTCTTGGCGCATGGCTAAAAACACCAAAAATACGAAAAATAGCTGATGATAGTGATCAAGTTTTATTAACATTACTCATCGAGCTTCATCGAAAAATAGATACATTGACTCACTCATTACATTCGGATAGCAATGATGATTCTATCCTTACATGTAAGGCAAGTATAGAATCTATTGGTCATGGATATTTTCAATGTGATACGCCTGCATTATGTGCAGGAGAACACTACTATGGTAGAATTGATTTGCCGACATTTCCACGAAGAAATATACCTGTATTTTTTAGAGCACAAAGTGAAACTTTGGCCAAAATAGAAATGATGCATGACGATGATGAACAAACTTGGAGTGCCTATATGGTAGCATGTGAACGTGCTATGATACGTCAGATGAAAGGATTACATAGTGAGTATTGAAACTTTGGCTTTTCTAGCTTTAAGTGCACTTGTTATCATTGTTTTTTTAATGGTTTATATCAGAGATATTGAAGTAAATAAGAAATTGCTGATGTATGAAAAGAGTATTGAAGAACTGAATTTTCAAAATCACCAACTTAGTAAGAGTATCAAAGAGTTATCGCAGCATAATGCGATTGACCCGCAAGAAATAGAGCAGCGAATACTGGAAAAAGTAAAACATGAAATACAAAATACGGTCATTCCTATGGTCTCTTCCTTGCAAGATATCGAATCTATCATGCAAACATTTCAAACAGAACAAACGGCGCGTATTGACCGCATTGAAAGTCGTACCAAAGAGATGAGCTGTATGCCGACATCTTCTGCTTCCTCAAATGAAAAGATGATAGTGGCTCAGTTTGCAAAAGGGAAAAGTGAAGCAGAAATTGCTAAAGATTTACGTGTGGGAATAGGTGAAATAGATTTGGTTTTAAAGCTTGCAAATTTAAAATAAAAGAAGAGGCGTTAGCCCCTTCTTTTATACAATTTTCACTTATGTGCAGAAACTTCAGAAATCATTGAATCCAAAAGTTTAAAGAGTTTAGCACTTGAATCTTCCATTGTTTTAAAAGTATCAATGAAGGCATGTAGATTATTCATAGAATAGCCATTTTGTACGCGCTCTGCATTTTCTAAAACACATGTATGAACAACTTTGTGTGGTTCTTCAAGCATAATATAAGATTTTGTTGACCCAAATCTCTCTTTGGTATCACTATTTTGATACCAAGTACCTAGTCTGCATGCTTTGTGGTCAGCGATAATAGTATCGGCTTTTTCGTTAAGGATGGCAGAGTAAGCTGTTGTTTTAAAAACGATATGATCAATTTTGGCTAAGGTAGTAAATATTTTATTTTCTAAGGTCTGAGAAATAGTTGCTGTTCGATTGGCAACGGTACTAAACTCTTTAAGGGCTTCCTCAAAATGAATGACATTATCGCCACTGGTATTGGCAATAGTGCTGATACGTTCAGAATTAGCATGGATACCATTCGTTTCTTGTTGGAGTGTTTGAATAGTCATTGAAATTTCTTGGGTAGCTTTTTGTGTGCGTTCTGCTAGTTTTCGTACTTCATCAGCAACGACAGCAAATCCTCGCCCATGTTCGCCAGCGCGTGCTGCTTCAATGGCGGCATTGAGAGCTAAAAGATTGGTTTGATCGGCAATATCTTTGATAAGATTAACGACAGACGAAATTTCTGTTGTTCGCTCACTTAATGATGTGATAGCCTCATTGGTACTGATTAATAATTCCAAAAGTTCTTTGATTCCATTAGATAATGTTATAACAGTCTCAAGGCTTTCGTCAGACTTTTTAGCAGTTGCTTGTGAAGATTCTTTAATACTCGTCATGCTGTGAATATCATCGGATAAATCATGTTGAACTTCTATGATGCCACGATTTCCATTACCAAGGTCTGAAAAAGCAGCAGAGAGCATACCTCTAGCTTTTCCTTTTTGACCTTCTGTAATGCCTTTAACTCCTTCGCTAATATAGCGTGCATTGGTTGCAAAAAGGCCACGGAAACCTTCATTAAAGATATTTCGGTGTGTTTTTCCTGCACTTGCTGTTTCAATAGATGTTTTAGTTTCACGCATTAAGGCTTCAATTTGGTCTAAGAGGTCATTAATTCCTAGTGCGACTTTACCCATTGGTGCGTGTATGTCAACATTAACAATACGAGGTTCAAGATTTCCTTGTGCAGCTTCTTTAACAACAGTTAAGACTTTTTCATAAAATTCAGCATTGCATTGCATTGTTTTTCGATTCCCAAAAAAAGAGCCAACAGTTACACCAAAAAGAAGGGTTGACGTTAAAAATTCTCCGTCATTGCTCCATTGAAAAGCAACGACAATTGCAAAAACAAAAAGTGAAGCAATTGGTAGCTTATAATCGTTGAAGATTGTTTGAAAATTCTTCATAACTAACTCCTTTTTCGCGTAATAAATCTGTCAAATATTGAAACGATGCCTCAATACCTCCTGTTTTTTCAAGAGAGAGTAACTTTTCATAAAGAGGCTTAATCGCATCGAGTGCTTTAGGGTTGGCTTTACGTCTAACGGAGTAATAGCCTACAATTTGTCCATTTTTGTCTAAGGAAGCAGTAATATTAGCATAGACCCAGTAACAGCCTCCATCAAAACTTAAGTTTTTGACGTACGCAAAAATTTCTTCTTTATTTTTAACCTTATCCCATAGTAATTTAAAAATAACGCGAGGCATATCAGGGTGTCTCACAATATTATGAGGCTTTCCTAAGAGCTCTTGTTCGCTTGCACCAACAATTTTGATAAACGGTTCATTACAATAAGTAATTTTTCCTTGAGTATCAGTTTTGGAAACTAAAAACGCCTCCGCATTAACAGAGTGTTCTTTGCCAGTAGGAACAGGCTTTTGCACTGTTGACTCCTTTGTTTAACGGTTTATTAAAAGTGAGTAAATTGTAACTCAATAATTTTTACAAATAGCTTCAACTTAATATTTTATTTGTATAATAAGTGTTTTAAACGTAAAGGAAAGAGATGTTAATAGATGGACATGGACGAAAAGTAAGCTATCTTCGAGTCTCAGTGACAGAACGATGTAATTTTAGGTGCCAATATTGTATGCCAGAAAAACCATTTTCTTGGGTTCCTAAGGAAAATTTACTTAGTTTTGAAGATCTTTTTTTATTTATTAAAGTAGCGATTGATGAAGGTATTACTAAAATTAGAATTACAGGAGGAGAGCCTTTACTAAGGACAGATTTAGATGCTTTTATTATGATGATTAATAAGCATAAAAGTGGCTTAGATTTGGCCCTAACAAGTAATGGATATCTTTTGAAAGAGGCTGCGCAAAAGCTTAAAGATGCGGGACTAAAACGTGTTAATATTTCGCTTGACAGTTTAAAGCCGAATGTGGCAATGCAGATGGCACAAAAAGATGTTTTACCCAAGGTTATGGCAGGTATTGATGAAGCACTAAGAGTTGGATTGAAAGTAAAAATCAATATGGTCCCTATCAAAGGGATAAATGCAGATGAAATATTGGATGTTTTAGAGTATGCCAAAGCACGAGGCATGTCCATTCGATTTATTGAGTATATGGAAAATAAATTTGCGAAAGAAAAATTACAAGGTTTAAGTGCACACGAAGTACAGGCAATTGTTGCAAAAAAATATCATTTTAAAGAAATTGGTAGAGAGGGTTCAAGCCCGGCGCAATTATTTGAATTTGACGATGGGTATCGTTTTGGCATTATTGATCCGCATAAACATGATTTTTGTGAAGATTGTAATCGTATTCGATTGACAGCTGAAGGAATGTTGATACCTTGTCTTTATTTTGATGAAGCGATGAGTATCAAAGAAGCGGTACAAAACGGTGATGTTATCGGTGCGAGTGAAATTTTAAAAGAGGTTCTACGCAATAAACCTGAAAAAAATAAGTGGACAGAAGATGATGCTAATGAAACATCAAATCGCGCTTTTTATGAAACAGGGGGATGATTAAAACGGGTAAAACAGGACATTTTCGCCAGGTTCGATTTGTTCTTGCCCTTCAATTAAAATATAGCCATTACATGTAGAAAGAGTGTTGAGCATGGCGGCTTGATAAGCAGGTGCATTTGTGAACGTAATACCATCACTTACGCCCGGTATAGCGCTCGTCGAACAAGCTTTGCATGTAATCATTTGTTGGTTTTTGAGGGCAATGGGCGGTTGTTGATTGAGTGGAATATGTTGAAGCCTTTTAAGAATGGGAGTTCCAAGCATCTCAAAGCCTAATAGACATGATAATGGAAGTCCAGGAAGGTGCAAGATAGGCTTGTTTTTGAGTAAACTAAGAGCACTAGGTCTGGCCGGGCTAATTTGAACATAATGAAATAAGACAGATAATACTTCTTGCGCTAGTGCTTTATGCATAACATCCTGTGTTCCCATTCCCCCTGTTGTGATAATAAAATCGGCTTCTTCACTTAATTCAGCAAGCTTCTGAACAATCAAAGAGGTATCTTCAGAACAAACTTCAATACTTTGGATGGATGCTCCAAGCTCTAATATTCGGGCTGCTAAACTCATTGCATTAGAATTGTAAACCATACCATCTTGCTTTGATACACCTAAGGAAAGTAGAGTATTGCCTATACTTAAGATGGAAACTTTGGGAGGAGAAAATGTTTCAATATGGGTTAACCCTTGGCTGGCAAGAGCAGATAAGGTATAGGCATTAATAGACTCACAACGTTTTACAATGCATTGATTACGGCAAAAATCTTCACCTTGTTGTTTAATATTGTGTCCTACAGGAAGAGAAGATGGAATATTTAGGGTACTATCAGCATTAAATTCAACATCTTCTTTCGCGATAACAGCATTAATACCAGAAATGAGAGTTGACCCAGTGGAGAGTTCTATTGCATAGTTTGGCGGAACAAACAAGGGGTTGGCTTCGGTTATGAGGTGGTAAGTTGGGAGAGAACCAAGATGAAGGCCAAACCCCTCTTTGAGACTCATAGTCTCATTTGGCATATCCCATTTTGCAAAAATATCTTGGCTTGCAATACGATGAATACTCTCAAGTAATGTTGTTTTATATGTTGATTGCAAAGGTAAAATTGTTGCGCGAATAATTTCTAATGCTTTAGAATAGGATATTAACATGCCTCAGCCTCATAGTTTATGAAGAATATTATACTAAAATGGTAAAATTTTGCATTAGTTTAGTAAGGAGCCCCTTAAAGTGGAAGAGTTAATTGCATTGTCGATAGAGTTGCATGTGGTTTTTATCGTTTTATTGGTTGTTATTATTGGAATCAATCTTTATCTTCTTAAGAGTAATAGAACATTTTTTAAAGTTTCTAAACTCTTAGAGCTGATTACACCTCAATATTACATCGTATTAGCGGCAATTTTTTTTACAGGACTTATTGTTTTATCTGTTACAAAATTTGTTTTTTCAATGGAAGTCGTTTCTATGCTTGCCGTGTGGCTTTATGGTGTGGTCTTTGGTATTAAAAATCATAAAGTTTACAAGCGAATGCTCAAAACAGATGCTCAGGCACAAGAAAATTACAAAAAGTTAGCCTTTAAAAAATATAGTGTTGAATTAGGATTTCTTTTGGTTGTCATTGCTTTAGCTTACGGAAAATAAATAAGATGCAGTTTGTTTACCATCCCAATGCAGGAGAAAATCCCTTAATTGTTGATACCAAAGAATATGCTCATCTTTTTAAAGTACGTCGTGTGAGTATAGGAGATACCTTAACATGGCGTAATTTAGAGGACGATTATCTCTATGAATACACGATTACACGTATTGATAAAAAAGAGTCCCACCTTGAGCAAGTAGCCAAGCAAGAGTCTAGGATAGTTGCCTCAAAATCTTTACATATAGGATGGTGTGTCGTTGATCCTAAAAGCATTGAAAAGACCCTCCCTATGCTTAATGAACTAGGGGTTGAAAAGATTAGCTTTGTATTTTCGGATTTTTCACAAAAGCAGTATAAAGTTGATGAAGAGCGTTTAAAACGTATTTTAATTAATTCATCACAACAGTGCGGTAGAAGTAATTTGATGCGTATTGAAGTACTCAAAAATGTAAAAAATTATTTAGAGTTATATCCAAGCAGTGTCATTTTAGATTTTTCAGCAGATGTTTTAACGAATGAAACCAGTATTACCTCGATATTGATAGGACCTGAAGGTGGATTTAGTGCAAAAGAGCGCGAAATGTTTTTACAAAAAGAGGTTTTTGGCTTGGATTGTCCAACGATATTAAGAAGCGAAACAGCTGTGGTAGTGGTTACTTCTAAAATCATCGCATGACTTGAAATAATGAATCTTTTGTGCTATAATTTGCACCCTTTGGTACAATGAGCCAATAATACATTTTATTTTTATGATAAATACAAGGAAAAACGATATGAAAAAAGATATTCATCCAGAATATGTAGCGTGCGTCGTAACGTGTGCTTGTGGCAATAGTTTTGAAACTATGTCAAACAAGTCAGAATTAAGAATTGACATTTGCAGTTCATGCCATCCTTTCTTCACGGGCAGTGAGAAGATTGTTGATGCTGCGGGTCGTGTTGAGAAGTTTAAGAAAAAATATAGCTTAAAATAATTTTATCTTAGAACACTTTGGTATATTTTATTCCTACACCGATAGGAAATTTAGATGATATTTCAGCAAGAAGCTTAAAGCTTCTTGCTATATGTGATACGCTCTTTTGCGAAGATACGCGTGTTACAAAAAAACTCCTTTCTCTCCTTTCTCAAAGACACGGACTAAAACACAACATTAAAAAATTTATTTCTATGCATTCTCATAATGAACAAGCTGTTTTAGAAACACTTGATAAGACACTTTTTGAAGGTACTGTTGCGTACTTAAGTGATGCAGGGATGCCCGGTATTAGTGACCCAGGAGCAACATTGGTTCGTTATTGCCAAGAAAATGGTTTTGCTTATGAGGTTTTGCCTGGTGCAAATGCCGCATTATTGGCCTATGTAACCAGTGGCATAGCATGTCATCAGTTTTTATTCTTTGGCTTTTTATCTCACAAGGGACAGGAGCGTCAAAATGAATTATTTGAAGTGCTAAATACACCTTATACCGCTATCCTCTATGAATCTCCGCATCGCATTGAAAAACTTTTTGAAGAATTGGCGCAATTGGCACCAGAACGAAAAATATTTGCAATTAAAGAAGCGACCAAACGTTATGAAAAACGTTTTTTAGCAACAGCCTTTGAATTACAAAAATTAAGCATTAAGGCCAACCTTAAGGGTGAATGGGTTATTGTGATTGAACCAGAGCCAAAAATGGCTGGTGAAGCTATCACCAAAGAGGATATTTTAAGCCTCGATCTTCCCCCAAAACAAAAAGCAAAACTTCTTTCAAAACTCACAGGTTTGAGTGTTAAAGAATGGTACAGCAAACTTCAAAACTAATTCGTTACATGTAAGACTAAAAAGGTATCAATTTTTGCACAGCTAGTGTTAATTTAAGACATTTTAGATACAATAATTACCATGATTATTTATGGAAAACAACTTTTTTTACATCTGTTAAAAAACTATCCTCAAAAGATAATAACTGTATTTTTGTCCAAAAAATGCGATCCAAAACTTTTTTCACAAATCGCAAAAGTGACAAATAAAATATGCAGTGTTGATGACAGAAAGGCACAGGCACTTTGTCATGGTGGAAACCATCAAGGATTTATTGCAGAAATTGCGGATATTGAATTAGCCGATTTTAACGATGTTAAAAAAGGTACGTTCTTAATTATTCTTAATGAAGTAACGGATGTTGGTAATATCGGTGCAATTATCAGAAGTGCTTATGCTTTTGGTGCGGATGGTATTATTCTAAGCGGAGTCAAAAGTGTTAATCTTGAAGGTGTTATTCGAACCAGTAGTGCCGCTGCATTTGAACTTCCTATTGTTGTTTATCCCTCAACACTTGATATGCTCAATGAACTTAAACAGGTAGGTTTTAATGTTTATGGGGCAGATATGGGTGGTGTTGATATAAGAGAGGTTGAATTTGGACCTAAAAAAGCCTTAATGATGGGAAGTGAAGGAAGTGGAATTCCTCCAAAAATCAAAGAGCGTTTAGATAAAATTGTATCAATTAAGATGGGAAGACCATTTGATTCGTTAAATGTAAGTGCTGCTGCTGCCATATTCTGTGATAGGATTGCCAATGGATAATGATATTAAGGTATTGGAAAAAATTGGTTTGCAAGAAGTTTGCAAAAAAACACATATTGAAGTCAAACAACTTGAATATATGATAAATAATCAGTATGAAAAATTAAATAAAATCAATACAGTTGGTTTTGTAAAAATTATTTCACGCGAATATAAGCTTGATTTGAGTGATTGGCTTGAAGGATTTTATGAGTATTGGTATGACAATAAAGTAGAAGAAGATGCTAAAAAAGAGAAAATTTTTGTAAGAGCCAAAAGTGAGCGATCTTATAAACGCGTTGTATGGGCTATTTTATTGATTTTTTTAATTTCAGGGATTGTTGCTGTTTTTTCAATCTTTAAAATTGATATTGATTTAGCAAGCCTTATAAATAAAACAAAGGTCGACGTACAAATAGCAGGTTATCAAAGTGCTCCAGTCGTCCAAGAAGCTGCTAAAACATTGGGTGTAAAAGTAGAAGAACGCGTGGTAGATAGTAATAGTAGCAATGTCACTGTTGAAACCATCATTGTACCGATCGATTTTAATGGAAGCAAAAAAACTGATACTAATACCAGTGTTGATAATGAAGTCAATCAGTCGATTGAAACAGTTATAATAAAATCAAGTGCCACTGTGCCTTTAAGTGAAGAAAAAAATAGTTCAAAACTAACAGCACAATTACCAAAAACACGAGCCATAATTGTCCCAACACGTAAAATTTGGGTAGGAATTATTTCTTTAGATAATTTCAACCGTACAGTGACTTCTAATGAAGACAATATCACTATTGATTTAACTAAGAAACAGTTAATTAAGACAGGCAATGGATTTTTTCGTTTAGTTTATGATGGTAGTGTGGAAGATTTTATAGAGCAAGGGTCGACGCGTTTTTTAGTTGATCAAGGGAGTATCAAAAAAATCTCAGAAGAGAAATTTATAGAACTCAATAGAGGTAAAAATTGGTGAAATTACTATTAACAATAGTGTGGTTTTCACTTGCACTGTATGCTAATCCTTTATTGGATGAAAAAATTAAAAGCTATATTGGTGCCACGAAATACGAAACACAAAAAAATCTTATCAACGTCTTATTTGCACACAGTGAAGAGTTCGTAAAAATTAATGGCAGTGTTGATAGTATCAAAGTGATTAAGGTACTCAAACAAAATGGTCTTTTAAAGCTTATCTATGATAATCCAGTGCATCTTCGATTGGCTTTTAGAACAATGCAGGACCCTATCATTTTTCTTAAAATTATTAATGAAACATTAGAAAGTATGGGATATAACTATTTTTTAACGAACAATGCACTACGGGATAGTACAGGGTTTGTATGGGAAATATATTTACAGACAGAGCATATCGTAGATCCTGTTGCTTTCGCAAAAGCATTGGAACTTAGAGGCTGTAGTGTTAATAATGTTATTAACAATGATAACCACTACTGGTTTTATGATATTAATTCAGAGAATGCATCTCTTGGTGCAAAAGAACTTGAATTTGGAGTTAATACAAATCTTGGAAAGCCATTAAAACCTTATTGGGTACGGGTAAGAGCTATTAAAGAGATTACTATTAGTGCACATGCAGGTGATAAATGGTTCCCGCATGTTGTCTTTTTTGATGAAAATTTACATGTTATAAGTGATATTAAATCTGTTGAATCTATGAAAAGTCTTAAAGTTAAGGTACCTAGTGGAGCTATTTATCTCAAACTTAGTGATGCTTTTATGCTTGAAAATATAAAACATGGTTTAGCAGTTTTGGCTAAAGATTAAAAAGGAGAAGCAATGTTTGATGAGATACGATTTAATACGATAGAAAGATTACCAAGTTATGTTTTTGCCCAGATTAATGACCTCAAACTTGCCGCTAGGCGAGCAGGAGATGATATTATTGATTTTTCAATGGGAAATCCCGATGGTAGGACACCGCAACATATTATTGATAAACTTGTAGAATCAGCTCAAAAAGATGGCACACACGGCTATTCTGTGAGTAAAGGTATTTATAAATTACGTTTGGCTATTTGTAATTGGTACTTACGTAAATATGGTGTTGAACTTGATCCTAACACTGAGGCTGTTGCAACATTAGGTAGTAAAGAAGGTTTTGTACACCTTGCACAAGCGATTATGAACCCTGGTGATGGTGTCGTTGTCCCTGACCCTGCTTATCCTATTCATGCCTATGCCTTTATGATAGCAGGAGGAAATGTTCACAAGTTTGGATTGGACTATAATGAAAAATATGAACTTGATAAAGAACAATTTTTTATAAAACTGAAAAAAGTATTTCGTGAATCAGCGCCTAAGCCAAAATTCGTAGTCGTTAATTTTCCGCATAATCCTACATGTGTTACGACAGATATTTCTTTCTATGAAGACTTAGTCGCTTATGCTAAAGAAGAGCGCTTTTATATAATTAGTGATATTGCTTATGCCGATCTCTCTTTTGATGGGTATGAAACACCTTCAATTTTTCAAGTTAAAGGGGCTAAAGACGTAGCCGTTGAATGCTATACTCTTTCAAAAAGCTACAATATGGCAGGTTGGCGCGTAGGTTTTGTTGTGGGTAATAAAAAACTTGTTGGTGCACTTCAAAAAATAAAATCGTGGTTTGATTATGGGATGTTTACGCCGATTCAAGTTGCATCAACTATTGCTTTAGATGGTCCACAAGAGTGTGTTGAAGAAATCCGCAATATCTATAAAAAGCGTCGTGATGTTTTAGTAGAAAGCTTTATCAATGCTGGTTGGCCTATGGAGAAACCTCAATCTACAATGTTTGTATGGGCAAAAATTCCTAAAGTTGCAGCACATTTAGGAAGTATGGAATTTGCAAAACAACTTTTAACCGAAGCTAAAGTAGCAGTCAGTCCTGGTATTGGTTTTGGTGAAGCAGGCGAAGGGTATGTCAGAATTGCATTGATTGAAAATGAAAACCGTATCCGCCAAGCGGCACGGAATGTGAAGAAATATTTAAAGAGTTTAGAAGGTTAAAAGTAATGATTAAAGTTGGGATTATTGGTGTAGGTACTGTTGGAAGTAACGTTATAAAGATACTTCAAGAGAATGAAGAAATCATTACGGCACGAAGTGGCAAAAAAATTGTTCCTGTTCTGGGTATTGTTAAAGATTTGAGCAAAAAAAGAGATGTCAATATAGCCTTAAGTGATAATGTTGATGATGTATTAAATAATCCCGAAATTGATGTTGTTATAGAATTAATGGGTGGCGTTGACGAGGCTTATGAAATTGTTAAAAAAGCATTGAAAAATAAGAAGGCAGTGGTAACTGCTAACAAAGCTTTGTTAGCATATCACCGCTATGAATTGAAAGATTTAGCAGGTGATACACCCATTGGTTATGAAGCAAGTGTTGCAGGTGGAATACCAATTATTAAAGCGCTTCGAGAAGGATTAAGTGCTAACCATATTGAAGCCATCAAAGGTATTATGAATGGTACATGCAATTTTATTTTAACTAAGATGATGAATGAAAAGGCTGAATTTGCTGATGTGCTTAAAGAAGCGCAAGCATTAGGCTATGCAGAAACTGACCCTACCTTTGATGTGGGTGGTTTTGATGCAGCACATAAACTGTTAATTTTAGCGAGTATTGCATATGGGCTTGATGTTAAACCTGAAGAGATTCTCATAGAGGGTATTGAAAATATTAATAGTGAAGATATTTATTTTGCCAAAGAGTTTGGCTATAACATTAAGTTACTAACAATTGCTAAAAAAAGTGGTCATCAGGTAGAACTTCGTGTGCATCCAGCACTTGTCCCAATAGAGCAAATGATCGCTAAAGTAGATGGTGTTATGAATGGTATTAGTGTGATAGGTGACCGAGTAGGTGAAACAATGTATTATGGACCAGGTGCTGGGGGAAGTGCAACGGCCAGTGCTGTGGTGTCTGATTTGATAGATATCGCTCGCCACACGCAAAATTCACCTATGTTAGGATTTATTAAACCCCTTGAGAATAGTGGCCTTAGTTTGATGCCTTCTGATGAAATAGCAACGAAATATTATATTCGCGTTAAAGTTGCTGATAAAATAGGTGTACTATCTAAGATTTCTGAGATATTAGGTAAACACACGATTTCAATTAGTAGTTTTTTACAAAAACAGGATATTGTTAAGGAAAATAGTGCTGTATTGCTTTTTTCTACCCATACATGCAAAGAAAAAGATATTCAAAATGCACTTCAGGAACTTAAAAACTTAGAATTTGTTGTATGTTCACCAGCAATGATACGCATTGAAAGTTAAATGAGTACAGCAGTAGGTAAAGAGGCGGAAGATAGAGCCTCTTTATATATGCAACAAGAAGGTTATACTATACTTGCACGCAATTTTCATTCAAAATTTGGAGAAATTGACATCATTGCACACAAAGAAGATATTTTACATTTTTGTGAAGTAAAATACTCGAAATTATATGACCCAATAATACGTATTACACCTTCTAAAATGGCAAAAATTAGTAAAACAATCGATTATTATTTTCTAAAAATGAAAGTATCATGCGATTATGAAATAGACGCAATTTTAGTGACCGAGGAAAAGTTGGAACTAATAAAAAATATTAGTTATTAAATAAGAGTAAACTTGGTTGCTATGGTAATTTTAAAGTTAGAGTGAGTATAATTAAGGCATCTTTAGAATAAACAATAATAAATTACAGGAGAAAAGAATGGGTAAGTATTTAGAATTAAACGCATCAAATTTTGATGGCACAGTTAAAGAAGGTGTAGCACTTGTTGATTTTTGGGCACCATGGTGTGGACCTTGTCGTATGATTGCTCCCGTTATTGATGAATTAGCAGGTGATTTTGAGGGAAAAGCAAAAATTTGTAAAGTTAATACGGATGAAGAGCAAGATGTTGCTATCAAGTATGGTATTCGTTCAATTCCAACCATCCTATTTTTTAAAAATGGTGAGTTAGTTGACCAAATGATTGGTGCATCATCAAAACAAGTATTAGCTGATAAAATAAATTCACTTCTCTAAAATAAAATTTAAAGGGGAGGAAATACTTCCCCCTTATCTTCATAGTTCTCCTTATTTGCCACAATACAAATTTTTACATAAAGTATTAAAGAGCAAAATGGTAAAATATTTAAAATAAAAGTTAGTACAATTGTAAAAGAGACTACAAGGAATAAGCATGTTAGATTTAGCAATTATCGGTGGAGGACCTGCAGGACTCAGTGCAGGGTTATATGCAACACGTGGCGGGTTGAAAAATGTGGTTATGTTTGAAAAAGGCATGCCTGGTGGGCAAATCACCAGTAGTAGTGAAATTGAAAATTATCCAGGAAGTGCGGAAGTCCTCAGTGGACTAGATTTTATGGCTCCTTGGACTGAGCAATGTATGCGTTTTGGAATGAAACATGCCATGGAAGAAGTAACGCGCGTCTCAAGAAATGAAGATGGAACTTTTACAATCGCGTTAAACGGTGGTAAAAGTGAACAAGCAAAAAGTGTTATTGTGTGTACTGGGAGTACCCCGAAACGTGCTAATTTTGAAGGAGAGGCGGAGTTTTTTGGTAAAGGTGTAAGTACCTGCGCTACATGTGATGGATTTTTTTATAAAAATAAAGAAGTCATCGCATTAGGTGGTGGCGATACTGCACTTGAAGAAGCACTTTATCTTTCTCATATTTGTTCAAAAGTTTATTTAGTCCACAGAAGAGATACCTTTAGAGCAAGTCCAAGTACCGTTGAACGCGTTAAAAATGCATCAAATATAGAACTTGTTTTAAATGCAAAAGTCAAAAAAGCCTATGGTGATAAAATGGGTCTAAATGGATTAATCGTGATTGACGCAGATGGAAAAGAGAGAGATATCGCTGTTCCAGGTGTTTTTGTATTTGTTGGTATGAATGTTAATAATTCTATTTTAAAACAAGAAGATGGAAGTTTTTTATGTGATGTTGATGAAAATGGTAATGTTGAGGTTGATCTTTCGATGAAAACATCAGTTAAGGGACTTTTTGCTGCAGGGGACCTTCGTATCCAAGCCTCTAAACAAGTTGTATGCGCTGCAGGTGATGGTGCAACGGCTGGTATTCAAGCTTTAGAATACGTTAATCATTCTTAACAAAGGAAACGGAGATGATAGAAGTTGGTATTCACGGATCAACTGGTCGCGTTGGAAGACTTTTAATTGAAAATTTACAAAAAGATGCATTAGCAAGACCTCATATTTTACATGCCATTGAGGCTTTTAATTTTACAACTCCTAAAGACGCTATTATAACTGATGATTTACAAGAATTATTGAGAAAAAGTGAAGTTGTGATAGATTTTACAATAGCTATGGGCACAGAGGCTCTTTTAGAAAATGCTTTAAAAAATCCTACACCGCTCGTTATTGGTACAACGGGATTAAATGAACATCAGCAAAATCTTCTTCATGAAGCTGCCAACAATATGCCAATTTTATATTCAACCAATATGTCTTTGGGTGTTGCTGTTCTTAATCGCTTGGTAGAGCTTGCATCAAAAAGTTTAAATGACTTTGATATTGAAATTGTTGAGCAACATCATCGCCATAAAAAAGATGCACCAAGTGGTACAGCGTTGACACTTGGGGAGCATGCAGCAAGGGGCCGTGGCCTTAATCTGGATGATGTGAGAGTCAGTGGAAGAAATGGCTTGATTGGTGAGCGTAGTAAAGATGAAATTGCTATTATGGCACTACGAGGTGGCGATATTGTTGGACGTCATACGGTAGGTTTTTACAATGACGGTGAGTTTATTGAAATGAATCACACAGCAACCAGTCGTGATACATTTGCAAAAGGCGCCATTAAAGCGGCGAAGTGGATTATTAATCAACCAAATGGTCTCTATAATATTAGTGACTGTTTAGGTCTGTAAAAAAGGTCAAATCAATGTGTGCGATTGTAGGTATTTTTGATGTAAAGCATGCTTCTAAAATAGCATATTATGCTCTTTTTTCAATGCAACATCGTGGTCAAGAAGCAACAGGAATTAGTGCGAGTGATGGAAAAAAAATTAGAACCATTAAAGATAATGGACTTGTAACAGAGGTTTTTAATGAAGCGAAACTCTCCTTCTTGCATGGTGATATGGCTATTGGTCACAATCGCTATTCAACTGCTGGGAGTGATTCAGTGCGAGATGCACAACCTGTTGCTGCTAGTTATAAGTTAGGTGATATCTCGATTGTACATAATGGTAATTTGATTAATAAACATGAAGTTAGAAGTAAATTGATTGAACAAGGTGCTATTTTCCAATCTTCTATGGATACTGAGAACATTATTCATCTAATCGCACGCAGTCAAGAGGCCAAGCTCAAAGATAGAATTGTCGAGGCCCTCAATGTGATTAAGGGAGCATATTCTCTTTTAATTCAAAGCCGCTCAAAAATGTTTGCTGTAAGAGATAAATATGGTGTTCGACCTTTGTCAATTGGTAAATTTAAAGAAGGTGGATACATCGTTGCGAGCGAGACATGTGCTCTTGATTTGGTAGATGCCGAGTTTGTGAGAGACGTACGCCCTGGTGAAATGGTTATTTTTGAGCATGGTAAAGAAACATTTGAGAGTATACAATTATTTGAGCCAGATCCTCATATATGCGCCTTTGAATTTATCTATTTTGCTCGTCCAGATAGTGTTATTGAAGGTAAGAATGTTTATGCTACTCGCAAAAAAATGGGTATGAAACTTGCTGAACTTTCGCCAGTTGAAGCTGATTTAGTCATTCCTGTTCCTGATAGTGGAGTGAGTGCTGCTCTTGGCTATGCACAACAAAGCGGGATTCCGTTTGAAATGGCAATTGTACGAAATCACTACGTTGGTCGTACATTTATTGAGCCAACACAGGCGGTAAGAGATTTAAAAGTTAAACTCAAACTCTCACCTATTCATAAAATTTTAGAAGGCAAAAAAATTGTTGTTGTCGATGATAGTATTGTAAGAGGTACAACATCGCATCAAATCGTTAAACTTTTAAAAAGAGCTGGTGCTGCAGAAGTACACATGCGTATCGCGGCTCCAACCATTGAGCATCCTTGTCTTTATGGGATTGATACACCCAGCTATAAAGAGCTTATTAGTGCCAATAAGAGCGTTGAAGAAGTTAGAGAATATATAGGTGCTGATACTTTGGCTTTCTTAAGTATTGATGCACTCAAAGAGAGTATAGGCAATGATATGAACTATTCATTAGTTAGTTTTGATGGTAACTATTTCATTAAATAATGCATGAGATTTTAACGGCTGGTAGATACTGGAGAGAAAAGTTTGGTGCTACTGTTTATAAAATACCTATTTCCCTATTAGGGTTTACATGCCCAAATATTGATGGAACGGTTGCTCGTGGAGGGTGTATTTTTTGCGAGAATGAGTCTTTTAGCCCTAATTTAGAACATAAACAATCCAAAAAATTCTATCTCCATCCCAATAAACCAGAAAATCCTTATCTCGATTTTCAATTACGACAACTTGAAGCACAATATCATAAAACAAAATCGATTCTTCAAAAAAAGTTTGGTGCCCAGAAATTTATTATCTATTTTCAATCTTTTACTAATACGTATGCCCCACTAGAGACGTTAAGAGCACTTTATGAAAAAGCATTAAGCTTAGAAGATGTTATTGGACTGAGTATTGGGACACGCACCGATAGTATTACCAAAGAAGTACTTACTTACCTTCAAGAGCTTTCAATAAAAAAAGAGATTTGGGTCGAATATGGTGTACAGTCGATTTATGATGAGACATTAACAAAAATAAATCGTGGGCATGATGTAGCTAACCTTTCTGAAATTTTGCATCGCACATGTAAGACATATGGGCTTAATACATGCGCTCATTTAATTTTTGGACTACCAGATGAGACACAAGATATGATGCTTGAAAGTGTTCAATTTTCACTCAAACATGGGGTCAAATCATTAAAAATACATCCTTTATATGTTGTAAAACAAACAGCTCTTGCCAATGATTACCAAAAAGGAAAATTTTTACCAATTAGTGAAGCGTTATATATTGACACATTGGTCAAAGCACTTTTGATGGTACCTAAAGAAGTGATGATCCAAAGAATTAGTGCTGGTATCTCTAATGACACTCTTTTAGCCCCGCTGTGGTGTGGAAATAAACATTTACAGATGGCTAAAATTAGAGAAGCTTTTCAGAGAGAAAATATTATTTATTAGTGGCAGAAAAGTTCATACCTAACGGTAGGTTTAGAAAATGAGGGCGGATAACGCATAAAGACAGAAAAATTTCGCATTTCTCCCTTATAAAGATCTTCAGTGATAACAAATGTTTTGCTAGTTTCTATGGTATTAGTCTCATTTCCTCGTTTAAATAAGTTATCAAATACCGATTTTGGCTCAAAACGTGGAGCCCCTTCTCCCCCATATCCTGTCAAGTCATTTGAGAGTTTGACTTCTAGTGAACATGAGCTAATTGTAAAATTACCTATATTCCGAATTTGCCCAGAGATCGAAAAAGATTCATTAATAAGAATTTTTTTAATAATGACGTGCTCGAGGATAGCAGATTTAGTATACTTATCAAGCGCATAAAAAGAAAATACAGTTAATATAACAGCAGAAAGAATGGCAGTAAAAATGGATGAAAGTGGAAATTTTTCATTTGAATTCTGAAAAATAAGCACTAAAAAAAGGATTAATAATACTCCGATAATGACTAATGCAAACCAATGAAGAAATGTAAAATAGCTCAATAAATCTCCTTTAATAGCATTCCGCATGTATCATAGCGGTGACATTTCCTTCGTAATTATAATTGTCAAAAACTACTCTATAGTCTAATGTACCTTCTTTAGTGAGAGTCTCGTTTACTAATATCGACTGATTATCAATTGGTTTTAATTGATTAAGATAATATTTATAGCCAGTTTGTGCTGTATCTTTGATGATACTTGTTGTTACAAGACATTTTTTAAAGTCTTTTTGGGCTTGATTAATAAGAGTTGCATCCACAATTAAAGTGTCAGAAAAGGTTAGTTTTTTGATGCTCTCTAATTGCACAGTGACAGGTCTAAGTATTTCAGCAAGTTTCATTTTTATTAAAAAAGGCGATAAGACAAAAATAATTAAAGAAAGGATAATAAGGAGTAAAGATAATGTTGCCGATCTACGTGCTACTAATATTGCTAAAAAAATAAGAATAAAAAAAGTGAATATAAGCCAACCAAAGGCTAAATAATCATATAGCCCAAGGTTTCTAAGGTAGGTTAGAAAAGAAAGTTTAATGGCTATTGCTGTCATTTCTACTATTTTTCTCTTCGATACCACTCAATCCAAAACGTCTCTCTAGCTCTTGGCTGATAAGATCTGGATGAATATTTTTTGCTCCTAATGCAACAAGTGTGTGAAACATTAAATCAGCAGCTTCATAGACAATTTCTTTGGAGTCATTATCTTTGATGGCAAAACAAAACTCTCCAGCTTCTTCAACCACCTTTTTAAGAATACTGTTTTCGCCTTTATGTAATAAAGAAGCTACATAAGAAGTTTTCGGATCAGCATTTTTACGCTCTTGAATGATATGATAGATTTTATCTTGAATGTTATAGTTTTCAATCTTACACGCGGGCTCTTTAGGTGCTTCTCTAACATCAATTCGGTTAAAAAAGCATGTGGATCTACCCGTATGACAAGCAACGCCTACTTGTTCAACTTTTAGTAAAAGTGTATCGCTATCGCAATCTAAATAAGCCTCTTTGAGATATTGAAAATGTCCACTACTTTCCCCTTTCTTCCAAAGCTTTTGACGGCTTCTAGAAAAATAATGTGCTAAGCCAGTCTCAAGTGTTAATTGAAGAGAGGCTTCATTCATATAAGCCAGCATCAAGACTTCATTGGTTGTGAAGTCTTGAGCGATAACAGGTAAAAGAGGCGATTTTCCCCAATCAATAGAATTTAAAAGCGCTGGTTTCATTTGCTTACGCTAACCGCTTTTTGGGTATCTTTGGTATCAACCCAAATATTCGGTGTTGAGCCTCCTGGGGTTAAAAAGATTTTGGCATCTTTGTTTTCGCGAAGAGCATCATTGAATTTACCTTGTACTTCTATTTGACGAAGTTTTAATAATGGTTCAGAAATACTTTTGCTAATTTCTTTATTAGCATAAGCATCTGCATCTGCCTCAATTTTAATGGCATTGGCTTGACCTTGAGCATTAATTTCTCTAGCTTTGGCTTGACCTTCTGCTTCAGCAGCACGCTTTAGTGCTTCTTGGTTAGCTCGCTCAACTTCGTAGCGGGTTCGTTCAACTTCTTGCTTGGCGACTTGAACACGTTCAATTTGTTCTTTAATTTTAGCTGGCAAAACAATTTCTCTAAGTTGGACGGTTAGGAGCTCAACCGGTTGTCCTGGCTGTGCATCAATCGCTTTACGAATACCTTCCTCGATATTAACTGCAATTTCGTTACGTTTTTGAGGGAGCTCTTCAGCATTAAACTTACCGACAACACTACGGGTTACATCACGTACGACGGGATTGATAATTTTATCTTCCCATGCCATACCCCATGTCGCAATAGTTTGCGGTGCGGTGGAAGGTTCGAGTTTATATTGAACGGTGAGGTCAATTAAAACAGGAAGGCCTCTTGCATCGAGAACAGAAATAGCAGCATTTCGTTTGATGCCAGAGCCTCGTTGCATTGTTTCGCCAAGATCTTCAGTAGAAGAATAGTTCATAATTCGTACTTTCGTATCTACAATAAAAACTTGTTGTATGAATGGGATAAAAAGATGGAACCCAGGGTCCATTGGTATAGGTTCAAACTTACCAGCGGTGGCTTTAATTCCCATCTCACCAGAATTGATAATCACAAATGGTTTAGCGACTACAGCAATAACGATAAGCGCGATAAGCGTATAAAAAAAGCCAGCTTTCTTACCAAGGTTTTTCAAAAACTCTGGCGGCTCAATATTAAGAGGAACTCTTGGCTCTTCGCCTCCTCGGCTGCCTCCTCCACCGCCACCATTTTTCTTTTTAAAATAATCGTTTAAATCTGCTGGCATAATTTTCCTTTGTATTTTGGGTTAGATATAGGTTAAAAGATGTTTGTATTTTGGATTTTTTCCATATACTACATCAAAATAGGCTTTTTGTAACTGTTCTGTCATTGGTCCACGTGCACCATCGCCAATCACATAGTTATCGACATCACGAATAGGTGTCACTTCTGCCGCTGTTCCTGTAAAAAAGGCTTCATCTGCGATGTAAACTTCATCACGTGTAATACGGCGTCGCTGGATTGGAATCCCCGCATCTTTCGCAAGTTCTAAAACCATTCCTTGTGTAATACTCTCTAATGACGTATCATTAGGTGGAGAGATTAAAACACCATCTCTTACGATAAAAAAACATTCACCACTTCCTTCAGCAATAAAACCATCCGCATCGAGTAAGAGCGCTTCTTCGTAACCTGCTTCTACGGCTTCGTATTTAGCTAGTTGCGAATTAAGATAGTTTGCAGCAGCTTTTGCTTTACCCATAGTAGAGGTAACAGGATTACGTGTAAAAGAAGAAATTTTGACACGAATTCCTTTTTCAATACCTTCATCACCTAAGTAACTACCCCATTGCCATGCTGCTATCGCTGTGTTTACAGGTGCGTGAACATGGTTTAACCCCATAATCCCATAGCCTAAATAAATCAATGGGCGAATATAGACATTTGAAGTAAAATCATTGGCTTTAAGTACTTCCACTTGAGCTGCTTCTAGCTCTTCAAGGCTAAAGGTAGGCTTGATACGTGTAATCTTAGCAGAGTTAAGTAAACGTTTAGTATGTTCACGCAATTTAAAAATTGCTAAACCTTTTTCGGTCATATAAGCACGCGTACCTTCAAAGACACCATTACCGTAGTGAAGCGTATGTGTTAAAACATGTATTTTTGCATCTTCCCATGCAACGAGTTTTCCGTCCATCCAAATATATTTTGCTTGATCCATTCTTGACACCTTGTGTGTTATATAAAGAACTATGATAATACCGCAATTTTGATTAAATGTTCTTTTAGTAGTATAATTTTGCACACTAAAGTAAAGGAAAAATGATGCAAGCTGACGTCTATTTTGGCTCTACATGTACAGTAAAAAGTATTTATAAAGAGGTACACAGCCCTTATAATGGAGAAGTCGTTTCTCACGTCGCTGTATGCAATAAAGATGATGCATTAGAGGTACTTAGGATTGCGCATAAGGCTTTTAAAGACACCAAAAATTCACCTCTACATCAGCGCATTCATTGGCTTTTAGATGTGGCTGAAAAGTTAGAAAAAGAGAAAGAAAAGGTAGCCCAAACAATGACTCGAGAAGTAGGGAAACCTATCCGTTTTTCACGTATTGAGGTGGATAGATGTATTGAAACTATCAAGCTTTCTGCTAGTGCGATAGTCGAAATCAATGGTGAAACATTTGACACCACAGCAACGCCGAGTGGTAAAAAAACTTTAGCTTTTTATAAACGTGAAGCTGTAGGTGTTGTTTTAGCCATCACGCCTTTTAATTTTCCACTCAATTTGGTGGCACATAAAATTGCACCTGCGTTGGTTGCAGGTAACGCTGTCGTGTTAAAACCAACATCACAAGCACCACGCACAGCATTTTTATTGGCACAACTTTTTATTGAAAGTCCTTTTGCTATCAAAGATGCATTAAGCCTTATTTACAGTGGGGATGGTGTGAATGACGCTTTAGTTCAAAGCCCTATTCCTAGAGTCATTAGTTTTACAGGGAGTGTTCCTGTGGGGCGTGAAATTACCCAAAAGGCGGGGATTAAAAAAATAGCATTGGAACTGGGTGGTAATGCAGCAACGTATATTGATAGTTCAGCAGAAATTGCGTTAGCCGCTTCTAAATGTGCTGTTGGAGCGTTTATTAACTCTGGGCAAGTGTGTATCTCTCTGCAACGTATTTATGTGCATGAGCGTATTTACGAAGCATTTACGGAGGTATTGGTGAAAGAAACAGAAGCTTTACATGTAGGCTCTCCTTATAATGCACAAACCTTTATTGGCCCGATGATTAATGAAAAAGCAGTAACACAAGCAAAACGTTGGGTGCAGAATGCGATTGATGAAGGGGCCAAGCTCAAATATGGCTTTACATGTAAGGATTTAATGTTTACACCAACGATTATGGTAGATGTTACAGAAGAGATGAATATCGTTTGTGAAGAAGTATTCGCACCGATTGTTTCGTTAATAAAAGTTGCAAGCTATGAAGAAGCCAAAAGCAAAATGAACCATTCGCCATACGGGCTTCAATATTCGATTTTTTCCAATAATCTTTTAATGGTGCAAGATGCTATTGATAACCTAGAAGCAGGGGGTGTTGTCATAAATGATATTCCGACGTTACGGTTTGACTTACAGCCATATGGCGGTAGTAAAAACAGTGGCATTGGCAAAGAAGGACCAAAATATGCGCTTATGGATGACTACACCCAAATCAAATCTGTGGTAATATGTTAAAAAAGGAAAAAGGAAAAAGTATGTTAAAAATAGGTGACAAAGCTCCTGCGTTTAGTTTGCCAAATCAAGATGATGTGGAGATTTCATTACGAGATTTAGAAGGTAAATGGATAGTCCTTTATTTTTACCCAAAAGATAATACACCAGGGTGTACAACGGAAGCGTGTGATTTTACAGCGTCTTTACCACAATTTGAAGCACAAGGTGCGGTTATTTTAGGCATTAGCCCTGATAGTACCAAAAAGCATCGTAGTTTTATCGAAAAACAAAAATTAGACATTACACTTTTAGCCGATGAAAGTACAGAGGTTGCGCAGAGTTATGGTGTGTGGCAGTTAAAGAAGTTTTGTGGAAAAGAGTACATGGGCATCGTTCGCTCAACTTTTTTGATTAATCCAGAAGGTAAAATCGCTCATATTTGGTCAAGTGTTAAAGTGGCAGGACATGCAAATGCTGTAAAAATCCAATTAGAGGCCTTACAAAAGTAAGCGCCTCTTCTTAATTGCTAACACTTACTTCACATCCTATCCATGCATCTCGCATCGCATCGGATGATTTTAACTCACCCATTTGAACACGTGAAGGGTTAATGTGATATTTTGTTGTCAAAAGTGTAATGACATTTTGGGCTCTTTGTGTTGCCAATATTTGTAAAGTATCATTTGGCAAACTAATGGTGCTTAATATTTTCGTTTTAAGTGCATCATTGATATAAGCTTTATCACGGTTTTCTTCTTTATAGGTTTGTTGCAACTGTTCATAAATTTTTTCATTATATTTTTGAATAAAAAGTGTTTTAATAGCTTTGCCATAACTATTTTCTTCTTTATTCTTACCTGTTAAGTTTTCAATGGCAGAAGAGAGCTCTTTATTTTTCAATGCAAACGTATCTGCTTCTTCATTATAGCTTGGTGCAATGATAAGCTTTAATCCTATTTTTTTCTCTAAGATAAGGCGATATTGCTCCATTTTCTCTTCTTCTGAAGCCACTAATGAGGCATCTCCCGCTGGGAAATCAATACTTTTAAGTCCTTCACTTTGGGAGACTCCTACAATGGAGCCCAATAATTTAAAGGGCGAAGTAATAATTCCTCCAATAAGATTACCAAAAGCTTTCCAGACTAAAGCACCGTATTTAAAATCGGGGTCATTCAAATTACCACTCACAGGTAGGTCAATATCGATTTGACCATTAGAATCTTTTAACAAAGCAATGGCTAATTCTAATGGTAAATTTGCTGCATCAGGACTTTCAATTTTTTTACCAAGGGTGAGGGTGTCTAAATTGATTTTATTCGCTCCTTCCATAACACCTTTTTTAATGGTGTATGATAAATCCATAGAGAGTTTGCCTTTTTCAATAGCATAGCCAAGAAATTTTCCTGAATAAGGGGTGAGCGAGTGTAAATCAATATTTTTGAAAAGTAATTTTAGGTTAGAGTGATTTTTAAAATCAAAAGGTAACAGTGAACCTTCGACTTTCGTATATCCATATTTTCCCACTTTGCCTTCCAATGAGAGAAGGGAAGGTTTCGTGTTTTTTGTATTGAGTGTTGAGACTGAACCATTAAGTTTATTCATATAGGTTTCAAAAGATATCGGTAAGGAGGCATCTTTAAAATTGGCATGTCCATCTTGTAACATGACTTTTCCAATATAAAGCTCCATAGGAGCTACTGGTTTTTTCGTCTCCTTGGACGTTTCATGAGTGGTAATGATATTTGTAAAATTGGTAGTGTGATCTTTATGAATATCTAAATTGACATAGGGTTTTGTTAACGCAATTGCTTCGATATGTAAAGATTCTGGAAGGTTTTTATAGTGTATGGTTTTAAGCACTAAATTTTCCCAAGCAACAAAGGATGTTTGAGTGGCATCGTGAATTAATAGGTTTGTTATACCAACGGTATCGGCATTAATAGCAATGGCTGGTTTTGATTCAAAAGAGGCTTTAATATCTCCTTTAAGGGATAAAAGGCCTTGTTTGACATGTAATGATGTTATAGGTGAAATATAAGGTTGTATTTTTGAAAGTGCTAAAGCAGTCGCTTCAAAGGTACTTTTTACAGCATGATTCTTTTGCAAATAAGTCCCATCTAAAGAGAGAGTGCTTTTTTCATCAAGAGTACTTGCAAGAGTGTATGTAAGTGTTTGATTGGTATCGGTTGAAATATTGTTGACTTCTAAAGAGAGATGCGTCAGTTTAGAAGGGATACTGTTTTTTACATTTTTATCAGTGATAGTTAATTCACCATTATCAAGTTTTAAAGAACGAAGTGTCATTGTGCCTAAAGCGTTATTGGGTGACGAAGTCTTATTGGATGTTTTTGTAGGCTCTTTGGATGATGAAAAAAGTGAAATAAAGGTAGGCATATAATTATGTTCAAATGCTACATCTACAAAGGGATTACTCAAGCTTAAGGTTTCAATTTCTCCTGTGGCTTGTGGCCACATAAATGTCAAGGCGTTAAGGGTTAATTTAGGAAGTGAAATGATTTTATGTTGTTTATCATCTGTAAATTCAAGATTATTGAGTGTTAAAGATGCCTTATTAATGGCTATTGAAGGCTCTTTTTGGCTTAAGTCAACCCAAAAAGGCAAATTGATAGACACAGTACCTTGTGTTAATTGTGCTTTTGCATTAGGCATAATATAAGGCCAAAAGTCTTGTAGTTCTATGGTATTAAGTGTTAATTCACCGTGAAGTTTAACAGGGCTAAGGGAAAGACTACTTGCAAGAGTAATTTTTTCTTCATTTTTCAGTAGTATTTCAAGGGTATGAATACTGAGATCATCTTTATTAAAACCAAAATTATTAATAGTATAGTCAATGGGACCTATGGGGAGAGAAAAAGGTTTTTGAGCACTCAAATCTTCAAAAAGAAGATGCCCGTTAGAAATAGTAATTTGTTCAATTAAAAAGGCAAGTGATAGAGGTGTATTTGTGGATGTATCATCTACTGCTGTGCTAGAAGGAGGAATTAATTCAGCTAAATTGAGTTTTCCTTCAGGTGAAATTTGCAATAAGGCACTTGGTTCATCAATACGAATCAACTTAATGAAAAGTTCTTTTTGAAATAAGTGAGATAGTTCATAATTGAGATAAAGATGTTTGATGCCAAAAAGTTGTTTGTTATTTGCATCTGATAAAGAGAAATCGCTTAAGGTCACCTCAAAAGTAAAAGGGTTAAAGGTAGCTGATTTGATATGTACATTTAGGTTGAGCTTTTCTTTGAGTAACGGAGGTACCTGAGAACTAAGTATCCACGGTACGATAATAAAACCAACCATTGTATAAAACAGAGGAAGGAAAATCAACCAAAATCGAATATTTTTTAAATACCTTATGAGCATAGTTGTCTCCTATTAGTAGCTAAAAATATTATACTATAAAACATCTGACAGATAAAGAGTATAAGAATCTCATTAACTATCCTTAGGTCAACATGTGTTATACTTTGAAACAAAATTAAAATGAAAGTTGAGCATGCTTGTACACATCTGCTGTTCTGTTGACAGTCATTTTTTTCTTCAAAAATTGCAATTGCAATTTCCTAATGAACCTTTAATAGGTTTTTTTTACGATCCAAACATTCACCCTTATTCTGAGTATCAATTACGTTTGTTAGATGTTCAAAGAAGTTGCCAGAAACTGGGCATTCCTTTACATGTAGGAGACTATGACTATGAAGGATGGCTCAATGCTGTGAGAGGGTTAGAGCAAGAGCCAGAAAAAGGCAAACGATGTAATGTTTGTTTTGATAACAGGTTAGAAACAACTGCTCTCAAAGCCCTAGATATTGGTGAAAAAACAATAACAACAACATTGCTAACAAGCCCTAAAAAATCTATTGAAAGTTTACAAAAATCGTTACTTGAGATTGTTAAAAAATATGATTTAAACATGGTCGCACCTGACTTTCGAAAAGGAGGGGGTACGAATGAACAGTTTAGTATGGCAAAAGAAGCTAATTTGTACCATCAAGATTATTGTGGATGCCTTTTTGCTTTACACGTGCAACGTGACCAACAGCATCGCCTACAGGATGAGCTTAGTTCTCCTATGCCATTTCACATTCTTCCCTCCTCTATTGAAGAAAGAATAGCACTCTATAAAGAGGTTATCACATGTGAACAACAACAGATACCTTTTCGACTGGTACGTGAAAAGTTTTTGAATTATCGTTTACAAAGAGCATGGGTTAAGACTAACACTAAGGAAGTGATTCCTAGTTACTTTTTATTTTATTCACACTTTAAAAAAGAGTTAATTAAAGGGAAAGTTGAGTATGTCAGTGAAGGAAAGGGGTATTTTTCAAAAGAAGAAGTGCTATTTTTAAGT
Source organism: Sulfurospirillaceae bacterium (assembly GCA_028684065.1). GTDB lineage: Bacteria > Campylobacterota > Campylobacteria > Campylobacterales > Sulfurospirillaceae > Sulfurospirillum. The sequence continues at coordinate 200,415 of JAQUGO010000002.1, read as the reverse complement.
CTAGAATTGTTTAATACGCTCACCCAAAATACCTATCAAAATGTTAAAGAAATGTTGGTATATCCGCCTTCTGTTGAGGTTGAAATAATGTGCCGCAAGGCATTATTTGATTCTTTTTTATTCTCTTCATCCCCAATAATTGTTTTAGATAAGGTAGATTTGGGACATTATGAAATCTACGCAATATCTAAAACATATCAGGATATTAGAGAAAATTTAGCATTAATTAGATAAAATATTAGAATTTTGTTAGAAGGTTCAAAGATGATAGATGTTGTAGAAATTCAAAAAATACTTCCCCATAGATTTCCTTTTTTACTTATTGATAGAGTGACAGAGATTGTCCCTGGTGAATTAATTGAGGCGTATAAAAATGTCACTATTGGCGAGCAGATTTTTCAAGGTCATTTTCCTGGACATCCCATTTATCCAGGCGTTATGATTATTGAAGGTATGGCACAAGCTGGTGGCGTTTTAGCATTTAAAAGTATGGATGAAGAAGGACAAGAGAATACGAAAGAAAAAGTAGTTTATTTTATGAGTATTGATAATGCAAAGTTCCGAAACCCCGTAAAACCAGGAGATAAGCTCGTGTATAAATTAAACGTTTTAAAGCACCGTGGAAACATATGGGTGTTGGATGCAAAAGCCTATGTCGATGATAAATTAGTCGCGGAAGCAGAACTTAAAGCTATGATTGTGGACAAATAACATGCCAAGTATTCATGCAACTGCCATTGTGGAAGAGGGTGCTAACTTAGCGGACGATGTCATCGTTGGTCCTTATGCTTTTATTTCTAAAAACACAACACTCAAAAGTGGTGTTGAGGTCATGCAAGGGGCTCAAATTTATGGTTTAACTAAAATCGGCGAAGATACCAAGATTTGTCCTTATGCCGTGATAGGCATGCCACCGCAGGATATTGGGTATAAAAAAGAGGACAATGTTAGTGTTGAGATAGGACGTGGCAACACCATCCGTGAATTTGTAACCATTAACGCAGGTACGCAAAAAGGTGGTGGTGTCACGCGTATTGGTAATAATTGTTTTATTATGATTTATTGCCATATTGCGCATGATTGTCAAGTAGGGAATAATGTGATTATGGCCAATAATGCTACTTTAGCTGGGCATGTTCATGTGGGTTCTTTTACCGTAATCGGTGGTATGACACCTATACATCAATTTGTTCATATTGGTGAAGGTGTTATGATAGGTGGAGCGAGTGCTATAAGCCAAGATATCCCTCATTTCTGTTTAGCAGAAGGAAATCGTGCAGTTGTTCGTGGGCTTAATAAAGTTGGACTAAAAAGGCGTTTTGAAAAAGAGGATATTGCAGCTATTCAAGCAGCATATAGATTGCTATTTAGAAGTGAAAATGCGATTAAAGAGACAGCAACACAGTTACTGATGAGTGAAAAAAACGAAAAAGTATTACAACTGTGTAATTTTATAATGGAGTCCAAACGAGGCATTCCATACGAGAGGAAAACGAATGACGAATAGAGAATGTAGTTTTTGTGGCTCAAAAGAGAGTAGCGACACAAGACTCATCGCAGGTGAAGATGTTTTTATTTGTGAGCATTGTGTAATATCTGCCCATAAAATATTTTTTGGTGAAGTCCAAGAGAATACTGTCGAGGCTGAATCGATCAATCAAGAACTATTAGCACCAAAAGAATTAAAAAAAGTGTTAGATGATTTTGTCATAGGACAAGATCAGGCAAAAAAAATCTTTTCAGTGGGCGTTTATAACCATTATAAACGTATTTTTAAACAAAGTACGATTAAAGATGACACTGAAATCTCAAAATCAAATATTTTATTGATTGGGCCAACAGGTAGTGGTAAAACATTGATGGCGCAAACATTAGCGCGCTTTTTAGATGTGCCGATTGCCATTTCGGATGCTACAAGCCTAACAGAGGCTGGATATGTTGGTGAGGATGTTGAAAACATCTTAACAAAACTTTTACAATCAGCCAATGGGGATATTAAAAAAGCAGAACAAGGCATTGTTTTTATTGATGAAATCGATAAAATTGCACGCATGAGTGAAAATCGTTCAATTACGAGAGATGTTTCTGGTGAAGGCGTACAACAAGCATTACTCAAAATTATTGAGGGAAGTATTGTTAATATTCCACCAAAAGGTGGACGCAAGCATCCTAACCAAGATTTTATTCAAATTGATACCACCAATATTTTATTTGTATGTGCCGGAGCTTTTGATGGTTTAGAAGAAATTATTAAACGTCGTATTGGTAAAAATGTACTTGGTTTTGAGCAGGAAAAACGGACTAAAACACAAGAAACTGATATGTTTTCACTTGCCGAACCGGACGACTTAGTGCATTATGGCTTGATTCCTGAATTGATTGGACGTTTGCATGTAACTGCAACTTTGGCGCAAATCACTAAAGATGATATGGTCAGAATCTTAACAGAGCCCAAAAATGCGATTTATAAACAGTACAAAAAGTTATTTGCAATTGATGAAGTTGAGCTTTCGTTTGAAAAAGAGGCACTAGATGCGGTGGCAGAACTTGCGATTAAGCGCAAAACAGGTGCTCGCGGACTTCGTACCATTATGGAAGATGTGATGGTTGATGTAATGTATGAATTACCAGAACTTGCTGGCTATGAAGTCATGGTCACAAAAGATGTGGTTAGTCATGGTGTTAAACCACTATACATTAAAAAAAATAAAAAAAGTGCTTAAAAAAGGGTAAATGAAATGATTTTAGACAAACTGATAGGGTTTTTCTCCAGCGATATGAGTATCGACTTGGGAACTGCTAATACACTTGTTCTTGTCAAAGGTAAAGGGATTATTATCAATGAGCCTTCCGTAGTAGCGGTTCAACGTAACCGTTATGGCAAGCAAAGTATTTTAGCTGTCGGAAAAGAGGCTAAAAACATGGTGGGTAAAACACCAGGTGATATTGAAGCAATTCGTCCAATGCGTGACGGAGTTATTGCCGATTTTGATATGACAGAAAAGATGATTCGTTATTTCATTGAAAAAGCACACCGTAGAAAAAGTTTTTTACGTCCACGTATTATTATTTGTGTGCCATATGGCTTAACGCAAGTGGAACGTAAAGCGGTACGTGAATCTGCGATGAGTGCAGGGGCTCGCCAAGTATTTTTAATCGAAGAGCCAATGGCTGCCGCTATTGGGGCAGGACTTCCAATTCGTGAACCACAAGGAAGTTTTGTTGTGGATATCGGTGGTGGTACAACTGAAATCGGTGTTGTTTCATTAGGTGGTCTTGTTATTAGTAAATCGATTCGCGTTGCGGGTGATAAAATTGATATGGCCATTGTGGATTATGTAAAGAAAAAATATAACTTACTAATTGGTGAGCGAACTGGTGAAGAGATTAAAATAGCGATAGGAACAGCAGTACCTATGGATGAACCACTTTTAATGGTAGTTAAAGGACGTGATCAGGTCAGTGGACTTTTAAGTCGTATTGAGCTTTCAAGTGAAGATGTAAGAGATGCTATTAAAGAGCCACTTAAAGAAATTGCGGATGCTTTAAAAGATGTTTTAGAAGTAATGCCACCTGATTTAGCAGGTGATATTGTTGAAAATGGTATTGTATTAACCGGGGGTGGTGCATTAATTCGTGGATTTGATAAATATCTTTCTGATATTGTTAAATTACCTGTTTTTGTTGCAGATGAGCCATTACTTGCTGTTGCAAAAGGTACAGGAAAAGCACTCGAAGAGATAGATTTGCTCCAACAATTGTCGAATGAATAGTAAATTTAAAATCGTTTTATTTCTATCGCTTTTCATTTTTGTTTCATTACGTTATGGAACGGAAGCAAGGCATTTTATAGGGGGGCTAAATAATAAGATTTTAGCCACCTATGTTGATATGAAGATGCGCTTTGAAGAGAAAATTAATGAACATTTTGCACAAAAAGAAGAGATTATTCGTTTACGAGCAGAAAATCAAAAAATGCAAGCATCGGCCATTTTATCGATAGCATTTGCGAGCAAATTGAACGCTCTACTCAAGGAAAACAATAGCACTGAATATTCACCCAATGTAAAGTTAGTGAAGACGATAGGGTATTCAAATTTGAATGACTATGGTAAAGTGTGGATAGAATTTAATGATTTTAACAGAAGCAAAATTTATGGCTTGTTACATCAAGGTTATGCTGCGGGTATCGTTGCTGAAAGTGATGGGCACCCACAAGCACTGATGCTTAACGATCCAAAGTCTATTTTTTCAGTTTCTATTGGAGAGCAAAAAATGCCAGGTATCGCACAAGGCAATCGCAAAGAGGTATTAGTGAAGTATATTTCACAATGGTTATTACCTCAAATAGGTGATGAAGTGGTTACGAGTGGCTTGGATGGTATATTTTTTGAAGGAATTAAAGTAGGTGTGGTAACGGAAGTTATCGAAGAAGAATCTTCAAAGACCATTGTTCTTAAGCCCTATGCAACACCAAGTATTCCTTCGTATATGCATATTATTTTAAATCCCTAATAGTCTTGAATCTAAAATCTTAAGGGTCTTAGATTGAACACTATAGAGAAGCTCAAAGGAAAGAGATGCCAAAACGTCAAGATATTAACACCATACTATTAATTGGATCAGGCCCAATTGTCATAGGTCAAGCATGTGAATTTGATTATTCTGGGACACAAGCCGCTAAAACATTAAAAGAGCTTGGCTACCGAGTTGTTCTAGTAAATTCTAATCCTGCAACTATCATGACAGATCCAGAATTTGCTGATAGAACCTATATAGAACCTATTACACCTGAAGTCATTGCACGTATTATTGAAAAAGAAGGAGTTGATGCTATTCTCCCTACGATGGGAGGGCAAACAGCCTTAAATGCAGCGATGAAAATGCATGAACAAGGAATGCTTGAAGGTATTAAGTTTTTAGGTGCTAATCCTGCGGCCATTAAAAAAGGTGAAGATAGACAGGCTTTTAAAGAAGCAATGATAAGGATAGGAATGGACTTACCTATCAGCGCATATGCCTATAATCTTGAAGAGGCTTTTATTGCTGCTGAAAAAATAGGATTTCCTTTAATCATCCGTGCTTCTTATACATTAGCTGGTGGTGGTAGTGGTGTTGCTTATAATATTGATGAATTTAAAGAATTAGCAGGAGCTGGACTTGACGCGAGTCCTATTAATGAAATTTTAATTGAAGAATCACTGCTAGGTTGGAAAGAGTACGAAATGGAAGTTATTCGTGATAGTGCGGATAACTGTATCATCGTTTGTTCTATTGAAAACTTTGATCCGATGGGTGTCCATACCGGAGATAGCGTTACGATTGCACCAGCACTAACGTTAACTGACAAAGAATATCAACGTATGCGTAATGCGTCTTTTGCAATTCTGCGTGAAATTGGCGTTGATACAGGTGGAAGCAACGTACAATTTTCGATTTGCCCTCAAACAGGACGTATGACCGTTATCGAAATGAATCCTCGTGTAAGTCGTAGTTCAGCCCTTGCTTCAAAAGCAACGGGTTATCCTATCGCTAAAGTTGCAACTTTACTTGCAGTTGGTTTTACTTTAGATGAAATTCAAAATGATATTACAGGAACGGCGGCAAGTTTTGAGCCTGTTATCGACTATATCGTAACCAAAATTCCACGCTTTACTTTTGAAAAATTCCCCATGGCAGATTCTACCTTGACCACATCTATGAAAAGTGTGGGTGAAGTTATGGCCATCGGACGTACCTTTAAAGAGTCATTTCAAAAAGCTTTATGTTCATTGGAAACTAATCTTAGTGGTTTTGAATCATTAAAAGTTGATGAAGATAAACTAAAAAATGAGATTAGACGACCTAATAGTGATAGATATCTTTATCTTGCAGAAGCATTCAGAAGAGGCTACAGCGTAGAGGATGTTTTTAATTTATGTAAAATCGATCCATGGTTTTTAAATCAAATCAAAGAAATTGTTGATTTTGAAAAGAAAATTGATATGTTTATCTTAAACGATGAAGTACTATTACGTTCTGCTAAAACACAAGGTTTTTCGGACAAGATGATTGCAAAACTTATCAATAAACAAGACAATTTAGAATTAACACAAAACGATATTTATTTTGCACGTACTAAATTAGGCATTGATTTTGAATATAACGAAGTGGATACTTGTGCTGCAGAATTTAAAGCATTGACACCGTATCTGTATTCGACAACCAATATTACGAAATTACCTATCGTTGCCAAAGAAAAAGATAGTGCTAAAAAAGTGATGATTATTGGTGGTGGACCAAATCGCATCGGACAAGGCATTGAATTTGACTACTGTTGTGTTCATGCGGCGTATGCACTGAATGATATGGGTATTAAAACGATTATGTACAATTGTAATCCTGAAACCGTTTCAACAGATTATGATACCAGCGATATTTTGTATTTTGAGCCGATTGATTTTGAACATGTTAGAAGCGTGGTTGAAAAAGAAAATCCAGATGGAATTATCGTACATTTTGGTGGACAAACACCACTTAAGTTAGCGAAAAGACTAACGGTTATCGGTGCTAAAATCATCGGTACAACAGCCCGCGTCATTGATATGGCAGAGGATAGAAAAAAGTTTTCAAAATTTATTACAGAAAATAACATTAAACAACCCAATAATGCGACTGCAACGAGCGAAGAAGAAGCTATTGAGCGTGCCAAAGAAATAGGTTATCCTGTTCTAGTACGCCCAAGTTATGTGCTTGGAGGTCGTGCCATGCGCATCGTTTACAATGAGAGTGAATTACGCACCTATATGAACGAAGCTGTTAGTGTTAGTCACAATTCACCTGTACTTATTGACCAGTTTTTAGACCGTGCAATTGAAGTAGACGTGGACGCAATTTGTGATGGCAAAGAAGTGTACATTGGTGGCATTATGCAACATATCGAAGAAGCGGGCATCCACAGTGGTGATAGCGCTTGTTCATTGCCATCTATTTCGTTAAGCGATGTGATATTGAGTAAAATAGAAGCACAAACCAAACAAATAGCCCTCAATTTAGGCGTTGTTGGTTTGATGAATATCCAATATGCCATCTATCAAGATGATGTTTATATGATTGAAGTCAATCCACGAGCGAGCCGAACTGTACCGTTTGTCAGTAAAGCCACAGGTATTCCAATGGCCAAAGTAGCCACGCGCGTTATGTACCAAGGAAACCTAAGAGAAGCGCTCAGTTTTTATGATAAATTTGATGTTGTTCGTGAAGGCAATGGCATACTAAAACCTAAAAAATTCGATCATGTTGCTGTTAAAGAAGCCGTATTCCCATTCAATAAACTTCAAGGGGCAGATTTGATTTTAGGGCCTGAGATGAAATCGACTGGAGAGGTTATGGGTATTAGTCGAAACTTCCCAGCTTCATTTGCTAAAAGTCAAATCGCTTCATCCAATGTGCTTCCAAAAACTGGAACGGTTTTTATTTCTCTTGTAGATATTGATAAATCATTTGCAAAAGAGATTGGAAGTAAATTTGAAGCACTTGGCTTTAAAGTAGTGGCAACAGGAGGAACACATAAAGCATTGCAAGACGCAGGTGTCAATGCGGAGTTCGTGTATAAAATCTCTGAGGGCAGACCCAATATCGAAGATAAACTCAAAAATGGGGATATCGCACTAGTGATTAACACCAGTGACAATAAATCAAGTAAAGATGATGCGAAAAAAATTCGCCAAGCAGTTTTACGTTTTCATATACCCTACTTTACAACGGTTTCCGCTGCTGCTGCTGCAACTACAGCAATAGAATATATTCAAGATAAGAGCGCATTAGAACCTAGAGCATTACAAGATTATCTAAACTAAAATAATGATGAACCCTGACCTTGTTTATTTAGCACAAACAGAAACAACGGCAGGGTTTCTCTCCCAAAATACTGAGGCACTCTGCATTATTAAAAAACGCCCTTTAGGAAAGCCTTTTCTTATGAGTGTTGATTCTCTCCAAACATTAGACCAGTTTACGCGTGTTCCCAAACAGCATAAATCTAAAGTGCGAAGGGCAAAAAAGACTACTTTTGCTTATCCTTGTGGATTAGCAATTCGTGTGGTCAAAGATGAAGCTCATTTAGAGTTTTTAAAAAAACTAAAATGGAGTTATTCCACCTCTTCTAATCCAAGTGGCAAAGGATTTGATGAAAAGTTTGCTCAAAAAAATGCTGATGCCATACTCTTTACATGTCAAGGTTTTTTTGAGTCCGCCCCTTCTTCGATTTATAAGCTTAGAAAAACAAAAATACAAAAATTACGCTAATCCCCAGTATTCGTACTTTGTAGTGCAATGAAAAATAAAGCAAATATAGTATAAAATTTTGCCTATGGTGCTGACGTGGCTCAGCTGGTAGAGCAGTTGATTCGTAATCAACAGGTCACGGGTTCGAGTCCCGTCGTTAGCTCCATATACTGCATTGGAAAGTTCACTCTAATGTTAATCAGCGAAAGAACTATATCTCACTCTTTTGTTTATACTTTTGTTGTATTACTAATCCCAAGATAATCAATACTAATGCCAAAATAGTTGAAGGCAGAATGTCTTCGCCTACAAAATAATAAATGAAAAAAAGCGATAAAAATGGCGAAAGGAAGATGAGATTTGATATCTTCGAAACGCTGTGACTTAGTTTAACCGCTTTGAGCCAAAAAACAAAAGTGATGCCCATCTCAAACAATCCTACATAGATAGCACCTAAACTAGTCTCAATATTAGGTAGTTTGATACTGCCACTATACACAATGTACAATGATATAAAAATGACACCAACAAAAAAATTACAAAAGAGACCGACTACAGAATCGGCATGCGATTTTGAGTTAAATATCCAATACAGTGACCACAATATTGTACTGAATAGAGCAAGCAAGACACCGTACATGTCAGAGAAATGTAAGCTTAAAGGATGACCTTTTGTTGAAATTATTAAAACACCAAAGTAGCAAATAAGCCCAGCAACAATATCCGCTTTGAAAAGTTTTTGTTTTAAAAATATAACAGAGAGATAGGCAAACATTAAGGCCCACGTATAGTTAATTGCTTGCGCTTCTTGTGCTGGTAAAATGGCATAGGCTTTAAAGAGGAGTAGATAATAGATAAAAGGGTTTATGGCTCCCAAAATCAAAACCAAAATTGGCTGATGCTTTACATGTAAAAAAGCTTCTGTTAACTTCTTTTGATAGACAAGGATAGAACCTAAAATAAAAAGAGAACTACACGAAGAGTAAAATAAAAGTTCTAAAGGAGTCATAAAGTTGAGAGAAACTTTAAAAGCAGTCGCAACTGTTGACCATAGTAAAACGGATATTAGAGCATATTTATATGCTAATGTTTGATTTTTTTCCAATTTATAAACTTTATAAAGAATCTTTGACTACGCCTAAATTATCAATCATATCATAAACACATTTCACGGTATCGACCTCTTTGACTTGGTAGGATTCGTGCCATTGGTGTTCATCATCTAAAAGAGCTTAGTGAAAAAGTGCTCTACTGATTACAAAGATACTTTAGATATATGCATAGTATATCAAAATATTGTACGTAAACACGAAGTATTTATATACGCAAAAAATGAAAAATTTGGTAAAATTTGAAAGTTTGTCATGATGAAAGAATTAAACATGAATCACCAAAAACTCAAAGAAGCAGAAGCCTATTTTTTGGAACTATACCCACAAGGTTTTGAAGATGTTGGACTTTTGCCCATCATAAAAAGACACAATACCGCTAAAATCGGCGAACAAGTCCGCGAAATGTTCTCTAAAGAGAATTTTACACAGCCTGACATTATCTGCGCAAATTTCACCAAAATCGTTTCAAAATCATCCTTAATATCGTTATTCGAAAAACCAAAAGTACGAGATATGATTAAAGATATGCGCATGGAGCGAAAAGATATGCTTTCCATTGGCTTGTATGAAATGCTTTATGGTAATAAAAAAGAGGGATTTGACATCATGGTAGAGATATTATCCTTTTATACTTTAGCCAAATGGTCACTCGTCACACTTATTTCTTATTATTTTTATAGAGACAAAGAATTTTTCATCAAACCGACAACTACCAAAAATATCATCACGTTTTTTGAGATAGAAGGTTTGGTTTACAAACCACGACCCAGTTATGAATTTTACGTGCAGTATACAAAAGTTTTAAAAACCATGAAAAAGGAAGTCAGCAAGAAGATAAGCCCTAATGATAACGCTGGATTTACGGGATTTTTAATGATGTCTATGGAAGAAGAGTCAAGTTTAAAATAAGGTTTTCATCTTGATGTATGTTTAGATGAAAGAGAATAAAAAGTAAAAAGGAGAAGTTATGAAAATTATCAAAGCTTTACTGTTAATCTTACTGTGTGCTACTTTGTCATATGCTGAATCGGTTGCCGAACAGAAAAAGGCAATTAATAGTGATAGTCAAGAGACATTAAAAATGCTCTATAAAGCGTATCCAGGCTCTGCAAGTGCAATAAAACAAGCTTATGGGTATGCCACATTTAGCAATATTGGTGTCAATGTTATCTTCTTTTCTGCTGAGGGTGGAAGTGGCATAGCCGTTAATAATAAAACCGGTAAAAAAACATACATGAAGATGGCTTCTGGAGGTATCGGTATTGGTCTTGGCGTCAAAGACTTTAGAGCTATTTTTGTTTTTGACAATAAAGAAGTTCTTGAATCATTTGTAAATAGTGGCTGGGAGGCTAATGCACAAGCAGATGCGGCCGCAAAATCAGACAAAAAAGGTGGTTCAGCAGAAGGTGCGATTACCGTACAACCAGGGATAAAGCTCTATAAACTCACCAAAAATGGTTTAGCTCTTCAAGCGACTATACAAGGAACAAAATACTGGAAAGATGGTGATTTGAATTAAACGGCTAGATACTCTTGACATGGAAAGCTTACAGCTTGTTGGTAAGCTTTCGAATTGTCAAAGAAGCAAGTGTTAATCCAAAGGTTCCTGTGACGCATATCAAACTGCCTAAGTCTTTGCAGTTGGGTTCTTCATCGGAAAAAACGGTGAGAAAATCTTTGCTAAAGCCGCTTTTTTTGAGTTCATAACGAAATTTTTTAGCTAACGCATCGCCGTGTGTTTTCCACACAGAGCAATAACGTACTTTGGTAGGGTCTATTTTTTTAGCGCCGCCGCTGGAGCTGATGAGTTTTTCACTGGCATAATGTGCAATGGCGACTTTTGAAGGCATATCATCAATCGCATCGATGACCACATCGTAAGGGCTAAAATCAAAATTTTCAATCCATGAAGGCGTTACTTTTTGCTCAATAGGTGTTACGGTTGGGTAGAGCTCTTTTAGGCGTTTGACTTTGATTTCACCCACGGCTTCACTTCCTAACTGGCGGTTTTGGTTAGTGATATCATAGCAGTCAAAATCAACGATGGTGATGTCTGTAACGCCTGAGCGAAAAAGGGCATCTAAGCAGATACTACCGACACCACCGACACCAAAAAGGAGAACTTTTGCATGTTGAAGTAGCTCAAAATCTTCATTAAAAATCTTTCTAACGCGTGAGTACCTATCGTCCATTCTCAATCCATTGTTGTAGTTTTTCCAACTCATCGTGTGCCGTCATATCCAATTGAATAGGGGTGATAGAAATATAGCCCGCATCAATTGCACTAAGGTCACAATCTTCTAAGGCACTTTTTCGCCATTCTAAAGTATGCACACCTAACCAATAATACTCTTCGCCTCTTGGATTACGGTGCAAATGGGCGTTATTGCCATACATACGGTACCCGGCGCGTGTGATTTTATAACCTTTACATTCTTCTGGTTTTAGAGCTGGGATATTGACATTTAAAAAGCGTCTATCCGCAAGTGGAAACTCGCCTTCTAAGATTTTTTTAGCTAAATCGTGTGCAACTTGTTGTGCCAAAGAATAGCCATGTATTTCGATATTTTGCGGATTTCCTTCATAGACTTGCGAAATTGCAATGGCAGGGACACCATGAATAGCTGCTTCCATGGCAGCACTTGCGGTTCCGCTATACGTAATATCTTCACCCAAATTTGAACCTCGGTTGATACCGCTCACTACTAAATCAGGTTTTTTATCACCTTCAAAAAGAGCATTTAAAGAGAGATAGATACAATCGGTTGGTGTGCCATCATCCAGCTTAAAAAAATCATCTTCAATAGCGATAAAACGAAGGGGGCGTGTTAATGTAAGAGAGTGCCCGCAAGCGGATTTTTCAGTGGTGGGTGCAACGATGGTAACATGTCCTAAAGGGCGCAATGCTTGGGCTAAGGCATGAAGGCCTTTGCTTTCAAAGCCGTCATCATTGGTAATCAAAATATGTTTCATTAAAATGTGCCTACTTTTTTAGGGCTATTATAACGAAAGTGGCTTACAATTTTAAGAGATTTTTGTATATTATCTTAAAAAGATTTTATAAGGGAAAAGGATTGAAACTACTTGTATCGGCACTAGAACCTTCTGCCAACCTTCATCTTGAGCCTATTTTAAGTGCATTACATGAGTGTGAGCTATTTGGAATTTTTGATGAACGCTTCGGAAAACCAGTCATTCCCAGTCGCGCATTTTCAATAATGGGGTTTTTAGATGCAATTCCAAAAATAAAAAAAGCGCAAAAGGCCATTAAAGTGATGGCTGCCATGAGTTGCTTTGTAGATAAAGTGTTGTTGATTGATTCGCCAGCGTTTAATTTACCGCTCGCTAAAGCGATTAAAAAAGTTAACCCCAATATAGAAATTATCTATTATATTTTGCCTCAAGTTTGGGCGTGGAAAGCCAAAAGGGTTGCTAAAGTTGAGCAATATTGTGATGTACTTGCTTCTATTTTGCCCTTTGAGCAACAGTTTTATACCAAAGCCACTTATGTTGGGCATCCACTTTTGGATGAAATTCCTACATGCAAAGAAAAATATGAACCTACAGGGCATGTAGCCTTTTTGCCAGGGAGTCGTAAAAGTGAGATTAAAGCTTTGATGCCACTGTATCGAGAAGTCGCCAAAAGTATTGATAAAGAGAAAATTTTAGTTATTCCTTCTCATTTTAGTGAACAGGAGATAATTGAAATTTATGGTGATATTAGTCAATTTACACTTTCAAAAAATACGTACGAAACTTTTTTACAAAGTGAGTTTGCCTTTGTTTGTTCAGGTACGGCAACATTGGAAGCCGCGTTGATTGGTGTGCCGATGGTGTTAGCGTACAAAGCGAAATTGATTGATTATTGGATAGCGAAGCATTTTGTGAAGCTGAGTCATGTAGGACTTGCCAATATCATCTTTGATTTTGAAAAAATGCCAGAGTTACATCCTGAGTTATTGCAAGAGGAGGTGAGTGTCAAAAATCTTTTGGAAGCCTATGCCAGCATAGACAGGGAAGCATTTTTTGAACATGCATTAAAACTGCGACGTATTTTAGGGCATGGAAGTAAAGATACGATGATAAGCATAATGAAGGTATAATAAGAAGATTAGCGTGAGGAGAATAGTATGAATAAAGAACCTATGACCGAATACGGTTATAAAAAATTGACCAATGAACTGGCAGATTTGAAAAAAAAGCAACGCCCTGAAACAGTTATTGAGCTTGATATTGCACGAAGCCACGGGGATTTAAAAGAAAACGCAGAATACCATGCTGCAAAAGAGCGTCTGGCATTTATCGATGGACGCATTGGTGAGCTGAGTGAATTGCTTTCACGTGCACAAGTGATTGATCCTTCAACGTATGAGCATGACAAGGTACGTTTTGGTTCTACAGTGATGTTGGAGGATATGGAAAGTAACGAAGAAATTACTTATACAATTGTAGGAAGTACGGAAAGCAATCCTAACAAAGGATGGATCTCGTATCATTCTCCTTTGTCTAAGCAGTTAATGGGTAAAGCCGAAGGTGATGAGGTAACCGTGGCGTTACCTGGTGGAAAACATGTGTATGAAATCTTAGAGATTGCTTACCATAAAATTGATTTTGAGAGTTAAATGATGAAAAAGATACATGTAGCGATTATTGGCGCAAGTGGTTATACGGGATTAGAGTTAATGAAAATTTTGATTTCTCATCCCCATTTTGAAATAACATATATTGCAACTACCGAAGGCGGTGTCAAAGCGACTGATTTACATCCATCTTTAACTAAAGTATTTGAGCAAGAAGTGCAGAAAGCAGATGCCCAAGAAGTTGCTAAACACGCAGAACTTGCTTTTTTAGCGTTACCTCATAAAGCTGCGATGGGTTTTGCAAAGGAACTTTTAGCTTTACATGTCAAGGTTGTGGATCTTTCAGCAGACTATCGTTTAGGGTTGGAAGCCTATGAAAAACACTATTGTGAGCATGAAGATAAAGAAAATTTAGAGCACGCGATATATGGCTTACCTGAAATTAATAAAAGTAAAATTCAAAAAGCCTCACTCATCGCCAATCCTGGTTGCTATCCGACAGCTTCTATTTTGGGAATTTTGCCTTTTTTACCGTATCTTAAAAAAGAGGCACCTATCTTTATTGATGCCAAAAGTGGTGTTTCTGGTGCGGGAAAAAAACCAACACCTACAGCACATTTTGTCACTATTAATGAAAATATTTTCGCATATAACCCTTTGAAGCATCGCCATGAACCTGAGATTGCTGAAAAATTGCAACTCGTAAGTGGGCATGCATTCGAGGTAAATTTTATCCCTCATTTGATTCCTGTGAGCAGAGGAATGTTGGTCAGCTCTTACTTGCAAACCAAGGATATTATTGATGCCAAAGCGATTTTAATAGATTTTTATAAAGCATCCTCTTTTGTACGTGTACGCGATGTACCCGTAGATATTAAATCAACGGCAGGAACCAATTTTTGTGATATTTTTGTAACGCAAAAAGGAACATCTATTTTTGTCTCAAGTAGTATCGATAATCTTTTACGTGGTGCTTCTTCGCAAGCTGTGGTTAATGCCAATCTTATGTGCGGTTTGGACGAAGCTGCAGGTATTCCTATCATTGCCTATGTTCCGTGATATTAAGATTAAAGAAGGAGCGATTTTTATTGCTGATGCGCATGATTGCACAGAGCGCAAATTCTTCTTGAATTTTTTATGCGAAATAGCCAAAAATCCCCCACCACAACTTTTTTTGATGGGGGATATGGTGGATTTACTTGTAGGTGATGTGACCTATGGGGTTAAAAAGTATCAACAGTATGTGACCTTAATTGATGACATTGCTACGAAGACAGAACTTTTTTATTTAGAAGGCAATCACGATTTTAATCTCTCTACACTCTTTACGTACGCGCATATTATTCCTATTGAACAACAGCCTTTACATGTAAGTTTGCCTGATGGCACTTATGCCTTACTCTCACATGGAGATAAATATGGTGAATTTAAACACCGATTGTATACTTATTTGATTCGTCATCATAAGGTACTCACCCTTTTAAATTTTTTAGACAAACATTTTCATAACTTTATTTCGCAATCAATAGAACAAAGTCAAAAGCGAAAAAATTTATGTCGAAAAATAGAAAATTTTCAAACCATAATAGCACGTAAAATCATTCGATATCCATTAGAGAATATAACGTGGGTACTCGAAGGTCATTATCATCAAAATTGTCAATTTGAAACAAATGGAATAAACTATTTTAATTTTTCATCTTTTGCGTGCAATCAAAGCTATTTTAGTGTACAATCGTCGCAGAAGACACAATTTGCACAAATGCAAGTAAGGGGCTGCAATGGCTAAAGACAATATATTAAAAGTAGGTTCCAATGAAATGGAACTGGTAGACTTTCGTATCTTTAAAAAAGAAGAAAAAGGTGTCTATGAAGGAATTTATGGCGTGAATGTCGCCAAAGTTCGTGAGATTATCAAAATTCCAAATCTGACAGAATTGCCAGGCGTACCAGAATATATTGAAGGCATTTTTGATTTACGTGGAGTTGTTATTCCTGTCGTCAATCTTGCAAAATGGATGAATATTACAGAGCCAGATGATGGATCGATTAAACCTCGTATTATTATTACTGAGTTTAGTGATATTTTGATAGGTTTTGTTGTTCATGAAGCCAAGCGCATTCGTCGTATCAGTTGGAAAGATATTGAACCAGCATCATTTGTCGCAGGTATGGGTTCACTCGATAAAAGTCAAATTACGGGTGTAACACGTATTGAAAATGATGAAGTACTTTTGATTTTAGACCTTGAAAGCGTTGTTCAAGCCTTGGGTATTTATCAACCAAAAATTGATGTTCATGATGATGAAATTATGAAAGTTGAAGGTATAGCACTTATTTTAGATGACAGTGCCATTGCTCGAAAACTTGTAAGTGACGCATTGAAGAAAATGGGAATGCGCGTTGTTGAAGCTAAAGATGGATTGGAAGGATTAGAGCGTTTAAATGAACTCTATACTTCTTATGCTGATAGAATGACAAATGAAGTTAAAATTATTATCAGTGATGTTGAAATGCCACAAATGGATGGATTTCATTTTGCGGCTAATGTCAAAGAAGATCCACGATTTAAAAATATTCCTATCGTGTTTAATTCTTCAATCAGTGATCATTTCAGCGAGCTAAGAGGCAAAGAGGCGGGCGGCGAAGCCTATTTAACCAAATTTGATGCATCGGTTTTTTACAAAGAAGTTTCTAAAGTAATTAAATCGCATGTTAAAATAGCACAGTAGGGGTAGAACGATGGAAGATATTCAAGAAATTTTAGAAGATTTTTTGGTTGAAGCGTTCGAACTTATTGAACAACTTGATCAAAACCTAGTAGAGCTCGAATCCAATCCTGATGATTTGGAATTGCTTAATAGTATATTTAGGGTAGCTCACACCATTAAAGGTTCTTCATCATTTTTAAATTTTGATGTTTTAACGGGTCTTACACATCATATGGAAGATGTTCTCAATAAAGCGCGTCGTGGTGAACTAAAATTAACACCGGATGTAATGGATGTTGTCCTTGAATCAATTGATTTAATGAAAGCTTTATTACACGCGATTCGTGACAATGGTAATGATACTTCAATTGGAATTGATATTACCGATATTTGTCGCCGCTTGGATGCTATATCTACTGGTGATGTCATTCCTGAGTCAACATCAAAAAGTGTTGAAGAAGCTATGTCTCCTACCCTTGAAGAAGAAGCCGATTATTCACAGTTGAGCGACCAAGAAGTAGAAGATGAGATAGAACGTTTGCTTAAAATGCGTAAAGAAGAAGATAAAAAGCGCAAAGAAAGCAGTGGTACTGCATCATCTGCACCTGCTAAAAATGAGAGTGAAGTACCTGTGGTACAAAAAAGTGCTCCTACTAAACGAGAAGATTTATCAAGTGCGGCAGCAACTCCTGTAAAAAAAGAGACAGCAAGTGCGATGGAGCAAACCATTAGAGTTGAAGTTAAGCGACTTGATCACTTAATGAATCTTATTGGTGAGCTTGTTTTGGGAAAAAATAGATTACTCAAAATTTATGATGATGTGGAAGAGCGTTACGAAGGTGAAAAATTCTTAGAAGAACTTAATCAAGTAGTATCTTCTATCTCTCTTGTAACGACAGATCTTCAGATAGCGGTTATGAAAACAAGGATGCTTCCTATTGCAAAAGTATTTAATAAATTCCCAAGAATGGTTAGGGATTTATCACGTGAGCTTGGTAAGCAAATTGAACTTGAAATATCTGGAGAAGAGACAGAACTTGATAAGTCAATTGTTGAAGAGATTGGCGATCCGTTGGTGCATATTATTAGAAATTCTTGTGACCATGGTGTCGAAACAATGGAAGCCAGACGTGCCAAAGGCAAGCCAGAAACGGGGTTAATTCAGCTAAAAGCTTATAACGAAGGCAATAATATTGTCATTGAGATTACTGATGATGGAAATGGCTTAGATCCTGATATTTTGCGATCTAAAGCGATTGAAAAAGGAATGATTACCGAGCGTGAAGCAGATGGAATGAGTGATAAAGAGGCCTATGCTCTTATCTTTAAACCAGCTCTTTCTACGGCAAAAGTAGTGACCAATGTTTCAGGTCGTGGTGTAGGTATGGATGTTGTTAAAACCAATATTGAAAAACTCAATGGTATCATTGATGTGGATAGTGAATTAGGTCAGGGAACAGTTATTCGCCTTAAAATTCCTTTGACATTAGCTATCATTCAAGCCTTACTCGTAGGAGCTCAAGAAGAGTATTATGCAATTCCTTTAGCTTCTGTTTTAGAAACAGTACGTATTCCTCTTGATGAAATTTATACGATTGAAGGTAAAAATGTCTTACGACTTCGTGATGAAGTTTTATCATTAGTTCGTTTATCGGATATTTTTGGCGTTAAACAAGTTTATGAAAATAGTGAGCATGCCTATGTTGTTGTAATCGGTCTTGCTGAAGCAAAACTAGGTGTTATTGTCGATACGCTTGTAGGGCAAGAAGAGATTGTTATTAAATCTTTGGGCGATTATTTACAAGGCATAGAGGGTATTGCAGGTGCTACGATTAGAGGGGATGGTCGTGTCACATTGATTATTGATGTAGCAGCACTGATGACTCTTGCAAAAGGTATTAGTGTTGATATTCGCGCTGCGGCAGAGGCAACGGTTAAAGTTAAAAGCGCCCCAAGTGATTACATTGTTTTAGCAGTTGATGACAGCGCCATGGATCGCAATATCATGAAAAAATCAATGGAGCCAATCGGAGTTAAAGTACTAGAAGCTTCGAACGGTCAAGAAGCACTAAACATGCTTAAATCAGCAGAACACAGTATTGATGCCGTACTTATTGATATTGAAATGCCAAGAATGGATGGTTATACGTTAGCGACTGAGATTCGAAAATACTCTAAGTATAAGAATTTACCATTAATCGCGGTTACATCACGAACATCTAAGTCGGACAGATTACGAGGTGTTGAATCGGGGATGAGTGAATATATTACAAAACCTTATTCACCAGAATACCTCGAGAGTGTTGTTCGAAAAAATATAAAATTATAAGCGGAGCTAAGCCATGAACGATAAACTAAATAATATTATCCAGAAACAGCAAAAGCAGATTGAAGAGCCGCATAAAAAAGAAGAAGATGTTGTTCAATTGGTTGGATTTATCATTGGGCAAGAAGAGTATGCTGTGCCTATTTTGAGTATTCAAGAGATTATTAAACCGATTGAATACACTCGGGTTCCAAGCGTACCTGATTATATTCTTGGAGTTTTTAATCTTCGAGGAAGTGTTATCCCTTTGATTGATTTACGCCGAAAGTTTAAAATGGAATCAGTGCGCCAAAGTGAAGATACACGCTATATCGTTATGAAAGGGCGTGATAATACAGCAGGTTTTGTTATCGATAGATTAACAGAAGCGATTCGTATTAAAAGTGGTAAAATTGGACCGCCACCTGAAACGATTCATGCGGATAAAGGAATGGTTTATGGTATTGGTATGCGTGATGATAATATTTTAACGATTCTTAAAGTCGAAGCATTACTTAAAAGAGATTTCTAGTCAAACTATTCCCAAAGATAGTAAAATATCTTTGGGAATAGTGTCAATGTAAAATATCTGCAATAAGTTCGAAATTATTGGCACTCATTAGATGAATTTTTGGATGAATTGCTTGAATTTGTTTGAATGTTTTCAGCGAAAGTTCGAACCCTACTTTTTTCTCTTCTTCTTCACTGATTTTTTTGGCTTTTATAAGTTGTTCCATCCAAATTTCAGGAACATGAATTCCTGGAACATGTGCTGCTAAAAATTGTGCTGTCCTAAGTTTTACTATGGGGAAAAACCCTAAAATAAGTTCTGTTTTTTGTGCTTCTTCGTTCAACCCTTCTTTAGCGCTTTGAAGCATTTCTAAAAGTAGAGTTGCATTTTCGACGCTATAAACGGGCTGTGTGATAATCCCTATAGCACCATGTTCGATTTTAGTATGCATCTTTTTGATAAGATTTTTAGGAATATTTGCATGTGCATTACAAACGGCAAAAGGGTAAATTGGTTTTGGTTGCGTTTTAAAAGGTTTGCCTGAATAATCAAGACCTGCATTAAAGCATTTAATAATTTCCAATAAAAGGGTACTATTTCCCTCAAATACTCCTTTGAGTGAAGGCTGGTCACTCGCATTTGCAGGATCTCCGGTAAGGCACAAAATAGTGCGCAAGTCGTGTTCATTTGCCCCTAAAAGGTCAGACTGAAGTGCTATTTTATTGCGATCTCGCATACTCATCGTTGTGATAACAGGTTTATTAAATGTTCGTTGAAGGCTTAGTGAACCAAAAAAAGCATTGTATTTGAGGCGGGCAAGAGGGTTATCTGTTGTACTGAAACCATCAATTTTATGTTGAAGTCCAAAGTGTTTTATCTTTTCAATAATAGGTTCGAATGTTGGTTCATGCATCGGCGTTGTTTCGAGCGTTAAAAACGTATCGTTTTGGAGTTTTTCAATAAATTTTTTTAGCATACTTTTATCCATTTGTTACTTGTTTTTAAGTATTATAATGAAAATAAGAAAGCTTGACAAGGAGCGTGTGGATGAAACTCTGCGTTTTTGATTTTGATTCTACATTGATGGATGGTGAGACGATAGATTTTTTAGCCAAAGAGTATGGTATTGAAGAGAAAGTCTCAGCTATCACAGAATCTGCGATGCGAGGCGAGTTGGATTTTTTTGAGAGTTTAACCACCAGAGTAGGATTTTTAAAAGGACTAGATGCCAAAAAAGCTGAGGTAATATGTGCAAATTTACCGTTTATGCCAGGTGCTAAAGAAGCTATTGCAAGACTTAAAGCCAATGGCTATACTGTTGTGGTTTTTAGTGGGGGATTTCGTATCGCAACCACACCTGCAAAAGCACTATTAGGCTTCGATGCAGACTTTGCAAATGTCTTACATGTAAGGGATGGAAAACTGAGTGGACTTGTTGGTGGAGACATGATGTTTGGATTTTCCAAAGGGGATATGTTAAAACGTGTTCAAGAGCTTCTACGCATTTCACCTGAAAATACGATGGCAGTAGGTGATGGTGCCAATGATATTTCAATGTTTGAAAGAGCTTCTAAAAAAGTGGCATTTTGTGCCAAACCCATTTTAAGAAATGCGGCCAATATAGTTATCGATGAGAAAGATATGCGCAATCTTCTCAAATTTATTTAAAAGAGTAAACAATGTACAGAAACGAACTACGATTTTCATTATGGTGTGATTTTGTTGAGCGAAATTTTTTAGAAGGAGAATTCGTCGAACTCATCAATCAGCGTATTGTTAATGCAGCAACGAGCAACCCTTCTATTTTTAAGGCAGCTTTTTTGACTTCAAGTGCCTATGCTGAAGAAAAGGCATCTCTTATAGGGCAAGAGCCAAAAGCAATTTACGAAGCATTGGCCATTAGTGATATTAAACGAGCTGCAAGTACATTATTGCCTTTATATGAAAAAGGAGATGATGGTTTTATTAGTATGGAGGTAGATCCTTTTTTGTGCGATGATGCCAAAGGAACGATTGAAGAAGGGCGAAGACTTTTTCATTCCATTGGATTTCCCAATGTTATGATTAAAGTCCCTGCAACGAAGGCAGGTTTTAGCGCTATGGAAGTGCTTTTAAGTGAAGGTATTAATGTAAATGCAACATTGGTATTTTCAGCCTCACAAACTAAAGGATGCTTGGAAGCTTTTAAAAAAGCAACAGAGCATTTTAAAAAGCAAGCACCAAATGTAAAGTTGCCACAAGCAGTGATTAGTATCTTTGTAAGTCGTTTTGATCGAAAATTAGATGCGCAGCTACAAAAAATAGATTTTATTCAATCACGTGTTGGTATTATGAATGCACTCAAATCATATGGAATAATTTGTCAGGCAAATCTTGAAAATGTCCGTGCACTTTTTGCAAGTACGGGAACTAAGGGTGATACATTAAGGGAAGATTATTATATTAAAGAGTTATTGTGTAAAAATGCTATTAATACAGCACCTCTAGCAACGATTAAATCATTTATTAAAAACTCAGAAATAGCGCCTGAAATCGTTTGGCAAGAAGATGTTATAGATAATTTCTTTGCTTCTCTTTTAGCAAATGGAATTGATATTAACGTTGTAAGTGATGAATTAATGAATGAGGGACTACATGCTTTTAAAGAAGCTTTTAACGAAATAATGGAAGCATTAAAATAGATAGCAAGGAAACATTATGCAAGAGAGTGTCAATGTCAGTGAATTAACGTTCGAAATGACAAAAAAGCTTAAATTTTATCTTAGTAAGCTCGTTGAACATAATGGAAGTGATTTACATGTTAAAACAGGGACGAATATCAGAGGGCGTATTAATGGTGAAATAGTATCACTTTCTAAAGAGATGCTAACTCATGCTGATGGCATCACTCTTGCCAAAGAGTTATTACGTGGGCGTTTTCCTGAGTTCGTTGAGAAAAAAAATATTGATTTTACCTTTAAATTAAATGATGATTATCGCTTTCGTGTGAATATGTTTTTTCAGGTGGATGGTGTTTCCGCTGTTTTTAGAACAATTCCAATGATTTTACCTACTGTTGAGGCTCTCCATTTACCACCAGTTATAAACTCATTATGTGATCTCTCCCGTGGACTTGTTTTGGTAACAGGACCTACGGGAAGTGGTAAAACAACCACACTCGCTTCAATTATTAATCGTATCAATAAAATCCATAAAAAACATATCATTACGATTGAAGACCCAGTAGAATTTATTTATAAAGATGAATCGTGTATCGTCAATCAACGCGCCATTGGACAAGATGCAATAACATTTGCAGATTCGCTACGTGCTGCATTGCGTGAAGACCCTGATGTTATTTTAGTGGGAGAGATGCGTGATCTTGAAACGATTGAAACTGCAATGCATGCAGCTGAAACAGGGCATTTGGTGCTTTCAACCTTACATACCATTGATACAAAGGAGACCATAGGTCGTATCATAGGAATGTTTCCAGGCAGTGAGCAAAATCGTATTAAAATGTCTTTAGCCTCAGTATTGCAAGCGGTTGTTTCGCAAAGGTTGGTTAAAACTATCGATAAAGGGCGAACTGCTGCTGTTGAGATTTTAATTAAAAATGCACGTATTGAAGCACTTATTTTAGAGGGACGAGAGAATGAAATTACAGACGCTTTAAAAGAAGGAAAAGATATTTACAAAACTCAGACATTTGATCAAGCGTTATTAGAACTATATGCAAATGGACGTATCTCACGAGCCGAAGCAATCAATAGCTCAACCAGCCGCAATGATATTACAATGGCATTAGATTTTTATGATGCTGACAAATCACAAAAAGAGATACGAAAAAGTGAAGCTATCATAAAAACAGAAGAAAGAGATAAAGACATTATTGGTCTAAAAATGTAGATTTAGTCAGTTTTTAGTTTAAGTTGTGTACAATGGCTCTCTTATTTTTTATAAAGGATAGATATGCTAGAAGGCATCATTAGAGATAGTATCGAGAAGAAGGCTACTAAAGCACTTCGTAGAGATGGATATCTAATTGCAAACATTTACGGTAAGGGTGAACAAAACATCAATGCTGCATTTAAAGCAAACGAATTCATCAAGGCCGCAAAAAACAAAGAAGAGTTAATCTTCCCAGTTAAACTTGCAGACAAAGTATATAATGTTGTGATCCAAGATTACCAAAGAGATCCTGTTAACAGTACATTGTTACATGTTGATTTACGTATAGCACTTCCTGGTGTATTGACTAAGTATTTGGTTCCTGTTAAACTTGTAGGTATTCCTAAAGGCACTAAAAATAAAGGTGTTCTTATCCAATCTAAAAAGCGTTTAGCTGTTAAATGTACTGCTGAAAATTTACCAAATAATTTTACACTTGATGTTAGTGAACTTGATGTTGGTGAAACAATATTGGTACGTGATGTTCCAGTCGCTGCGAATGTTAAAATGATGGTTGAAGATAGAGTTTCAGTAGCCGGAGTTATTAAAGCGAAGTAATAAGTATCTAATGAGACTTATAGTAGGACTTGGCAACCCCGATTTTCAATACAAAAATAATCGACATAATGTCGGCTTCATGGTCGTTGATAGCTTTATCGGCGACCTTCCTTGTGAAAACATTTCTAAAAGTGCTTTTCAAGGAGAACTCTTCAAATGTTCCTCAAATCTTTTTTTAAAACCGTCTACTTATATGAATCTCTCTGGACAAAGCGTTCGCGCTGTGTGTGATTATTATAAACCTGATGAGGTTATTGTTATACATGATGACTTAGATCTTCCCTTTGGAACACTACGTTTTAAATGTGGAGGTGGGCATGGTGGGCATAATGGGTTACGTTCTATTGATGCACATATTGGAGTAGACTATATTCGTGTTCGCATAGGTATTGGCAAACCTGAACATAAAAGTGATGTGGCCCATTATGTTTTATCTGATTTTACACCATGTCAAAAAGAGTATTTACCTAAAATAATTGTACATGTTAAGGAGAGCGTTAAAGCACTAATGCGCCAAGATTTAAAAGAAGTTTCAGTACAATACAGTTTAAAAGAAACATGGTGTACAGAGGAGAAACGATGAGATTGTTTGAGAGATATATTGTTCAAAACTATCTCAAAAACAGTATGATTATATTCTTAGCACTTGATCTTTTTTACGTTGGTGTAGATCTTCTTACAAATTATGCGACACTTCCAGATTCGGCAAACTTACAAATATTATATGCATTGTTTCAAGCATTGAATGCCGTGAATTATGTACTACCTCTTTCTATTATTTTTGGTATGATCGTGACAGTGTTTGCAATGATTAAATCGAATGAACTTATCTGCATGTATGCTTCTGGCATTAGTAAACAAGCTATGGCCAAGCCTTTTTTTATTACTTCTTTAGTCATTAGTATAGCTTACGTTGGACTAAATTGTACAGAATTTGCTTATGCAAATGAGTATAGTACAAATCTAAAAAAATTTAATCGTATATCGACCAGTTCAGAAGATCTTTTTTTAAAAAATAATAATCAATATATCTATTTTAAAAAACTTGATCCTTTTAAGCAAGTGGCCACAGATGTATCAATTTTTGAAACCAACGGTGTCGATTTGACTAAAGTGATACATGCTTCAACAGCATTTTTTTTAAAAGACCATTGGGTTTTAGAAAATGCTACGATTACACATAAATCAAGTGTACAGTCCTTGAATGATGCAGGTTTACGTGTTGAGAGTTTGGAAAAGCTACGTGCACTGGAGAATTTTAAGCCAAAAATTATGGACAATGTCTATCAAAGTGATTATGCGCTTTCTATTCCAGATGGTATTGAGGCTTTACGATTTTTTGCTACACAAAATGTTAATACTAGCAAGATTAAAGCCACACTTTTTTATCAGCTTTTTTTCCCATTTTTTGCCCCTTTCCTCATCATTATTCTTTATGCAAAAGCACCTTTGATGAGTCGCTATTTTAATACAACATTGATGGCTTCTTCTTTTGCTTTTGTCACCTTAGTTGTCTGGAGTGGTTTATATTTATTAAGTAAACTTTCAGCAAATGGGGTTATTCTCTCCGAGATTGGAATTTTATTGCCCATTGTCATACTCTCTTTGATATCGTTAAATTTTTACTATAAGCGCTAAAATCCCCTATTTTTAATCATATTTTTCTAATCTTTTTGCTAGAATAGATAAATATTACACTCTACCTATAAGGTTTTTTATGGTTAATTTCTCCGCATTGGCACAAAAATATGGTACGCCTTTATACGTTTATGATTTTGATGCGATTACACATCAGTTTTCTGCACTTAAAGAAGCATTTAAAGCACGTAAATCACTCGTTTGTTTTGCAGTGAAAGCAAATTCAAATTTATCCGTTTTAAAACATATAGCAAAACTGGATGCGGGTTGCGATTGTGTCTCTATAGGTGAAGTCAAACGAGCATTAGTTGCAGGAGTTCCTAAATATAAAGTTATTTTTAGTGGCGTAGGTAAACGTGATGATGAGATTGAAGAAGCTTTAGTTCAAGATATTTTAATGCTTAATCTTGAAAGCGAAGAAGAAATGATGCGTGTTGAGGGTATTGCTCAAAAATTAGGAGTCATGGCACGTATTAGTATTCGTGTTAACCCTAATATTGATGCACAAACGCATCCATATATTTCAACGGGATTACATGAGAACAAGTTTGGTGTGGATATTGACACTGCAAAACGCATGTATATTCATGCCAAAAATAGTCAATTTTTAGAGCCTATTGGTATTCATTTCCACATTGGTAGCCAAATTACACAAGTTGAACCTTTTAAAGAAGCTGCGCTCGTGTTGTCAAATTTATTGAGAAATTTAAAAGCATTAGATATTAATATCAAATTTTTTGATGTGGGTGGTGGCGTTGGTATCCAATATAAAGATGAAGTTACTATTTCATTGTATGACTATGCTCAATCCATCTTTGCCTCACTTGGTGGACTTGATGTTACGTTGGTCTGTGAACCAGGACGGTATTTAGTGGGTGATTGTGGTTATTTTTTAACACGTGTATTGTATGAAAAAAATAATGGTTATAAACGTTTTGTAATCGTTGATGGTGCCATGAATGATTTAATTCGTCCTAGTTTATATGGGGCTTACCATGAAATTCTTGTAGATAAAAAAGAACAATCAGATACAAGTTTATGTGATGTTGTAGGACCTATTTGTGAGAGTGGTGATTTTTTTGCCAAAAATATCGAACTTCCAAAACTTGAACATGATGATTTGTTAGTGGTTAAAAGTGCAGGAGCATATGGTTTCACAATGAGTAGTAATTATAATACGCGTGCTCGTGTTGCCGAAATTGCTGTGTTAGAAGGAGAAGATAAGCTCATTCGCAAGCGCGAAACATTTGAAGATATGATTCATTTGGAAAAAGAGTATTTATGAGTTTTTTGATTGATGTGCAAGGTACACTCATTGATGATGTGAATAAAAAACCTATTGAAGGATCGATTGATTTTATCAATTGTTTAAATGATGCTCATATTCCTTATGTCGTTGTTACTAATAATACTAAAATTCCAAGCTTAGAGTTTTTTCAATTTTTATGTGATTTGGGTTTCATGATTCCTAAAAATCATTACTTAGATCCTTTTATGAGCTTGGAAAAAATCTTACATGTAAAGAATATTAAAAGCTTTGGTGCGGATGAATTTATTGCTGTGATGGATAAATTGGGTTACAATCAAAACGCATTGAAACCTGAAGCTATAGTTATTGCAAGTAAAAAAGATTTTAGTAGCGAAGATTATGCAAGTATGATAGAAGCCGTGATGAGTGGAGCTAAGATTATTGGGATGCACGCAACAAGTATCTATGCTAAAGATAAACGCCGCTATCCAGGTGTTGGCGCTATTTTACAAATGCTCTCTTATGCTACAGGGATGGAATATGACGTTGTTGGCAAACCAAGCGAACCTTTTTACAATGAAGCCTTAAGATTGTTAAAAAGTCAACAAAGTGGCATGACTTTTAATGATGTGACAATGATTAGTGATGATGCAATAGGGGATTTAATTGGTGCAAAAAAATTAGGAATGAAAACAATACTAGTGCTCAGTGGAAAGTGTCAAAATGAGCTTGAAGTTTCACATGTAAAGAAATTTTTAGATGCCATTGAACCTACCATTGGATCTATGAAAGGATACGTGTGCAAGAAATAGATAAATTGAGAAAAGAGATTGATATCCTTGATAATCAAATTTTAAAACTTCTGAATGAACGTATGGAGCGCGTTAAAGAAATTGGTCGCGTAAAGCAAACTAGCGGAACAGCTATTTACAGACCAGAACGTGAAAAAGAGATATTAGATCGTCTTAAAAACCTTAATGAAGGGGTGCTTAATAATCAAGCCATTGATGCTATTTTTTTAGAAGTATTTGCCGTAAGCCGCAATCTCGAATTCCCAGAAAAAATTGCTTATTTAGGACCAGAAGGAAGTTATACTCACCAAGTAGCCGAAAGTCGCTTTGGTGCTATGGGAAATTATATTAGTGTTAGTTCAATTGAAGCAGTTTTTCATGTCTTAGAAAATGGCGAAGCCAAATACGGTGTTGTCCCTGTGGAAAACAACACTGAAGGTGCTGTAGGAACGACGCTTGATTGTTTAGGTAAATTTAATTCTAAAATTGTAGCAGAAATTTATATGGATATTCATCACTCTTTTGCAACAGCTTGCGAAGATATTAAAAAAATTAAACGTATCTATTCTCATCCGCAAGGTTACAATCAGTGCCGAAGATTTTTAGAAGAGCATATGCTTTTAGGTGTTGAGTTTATACCCACAAAATCAACTGCGGAAGCGGCACAAAAAGCAAGTGAAGATAATGATGCCGCTGCAATTTGCTCTCACATTGCAGCTAAATTGTGTAATCTTCCGATTTTATTTGGCAAAATTGAAGATAACTTAGCCAATCAAACGCGCTTTTTGATTTTGAGTGATTTTAAGAACAAAAAAGGTATCACGAATAAAACATCAATTTTAGCAAAAACAGATGATAAGCCTGGTGGGTTGGTAGAATTTTTACAAACTTTTCAAGCTCAAAAAGTAAACTTGACCAAAATAGAGTCTCGCCCAACTAAAGAACGAGGTTTCCAATCCATTTTTTATATGGATTTTGAAGGGCATATTGATGATGAAAATGTTCAAAAAGTGATAGATGAAAATCGTGATAGATATGATATTAAATGGCTTGGAAGCTATATTTGTGGAGGATAAAGAATGCAATTTAACAGTGTTTTAGATAATTTAAAAACCTATGAAGCGGGTAAACCAATCGAGCTAGTAGTACGTGAATACGGTATTGAGCCTAAAGATGTCATCAAGCTAGCAAGCAATGAAAATCCAAGAGGTTGTAGCCCAAAGGTTATTGAAGCTGTACGTGCTGAAGCAACTAAAATGAATTTATATCCTGATGATAGCATGTATGAACTCAAAGAGGCTTTATCTCAAAAATATAATGTGGAAGATAAGAATATTATTATAGGTTCAGGAAGCGATCAAGTGATAGAACTTGCTATTCATGCTAAAGCAAATTCCCATACCAAGGTCTTAATGGCAGGAATTACGTTTGCAATGTATGAGATTTATACATTGCAAACAGGTGCGACGGTTCTTAGAACACCCTCATCGCAACATAATCTCAAAGAAATGTTAGAAATTTATCAAGCCAATAAAGATATTTCTGTCATTTTTCTTTGCGTTCCTAATAATCCATTAGGGGAATGTTTGGATGCTAAAGATGTGTATGCTTTCTTAGATCAAATTGACAAAGAGACTTTGGTTGTTATTGATGCTGCTTATTTAGAATATGGAGCCTTTAAAGACCCAGCAAAAAAAATCGATCCTCGTGATGTAATCAGCAAATATCCTAATACTATTTATACAGGGACATTTTCTAAAGCGTATGGGCTTGGTGGTATGCGTTGTGGTTATGGTATTGCGCAACCAGAAATTATTCAAGTTCTTTTAAAGCTACGAGCTCCGTTTAATATCACGACACTTACACTTAAAGCAGCTATTGTAGCACTCTCCGATCAAGCCTTTGTAGATGCTTCAGTGAAAGAAAATTTTGAACAGATGAAGAGATATGAGCAGTTTGCAAAAGAGCTAGGATTTAAAACGATTGAAAGTTACACAAACTTTATTGTTTTGGAATTTGATGCATCAAAAAACTCGGGAGAAATTGCACAAAAGCTGATGGAAAAAGGTATAATCGTTAGAAACTTGGGCTCATATGGTATGAATGCAATTCGTATAACGATTGGAACACCAGAGCAAAACAGTCGTTTCTTTGAACTGTTTACAACAATTTATAAGTAAGAGAAGGCTAAATG
Organism: Sulfurospirillaceae bacterium; assembly: GCA_028684065.1. Taxonomy (GTDB): domain Bacteria; phylum Campylobacterota; class Campylobacteria; order Campylobacterales; family Sulfurospirillaceae; genus Sulfurospirillum. Next base: position 170,571 of record JAQUGO010000002.1, on the reverse strand, counting down.
GATTTCAAAACACTTTTAAATCAAATAGCAGCTTTACTACAAAGTTTAACACTGCGTCAAAAAATTGTAGCAGCAGCGTCAATTGCTGTGCTCATTGGTTTTTTAGTGTTTTTAACACTCTATAAAAATTCAAATTCAAGTATTGCTAGTGGTTATAGTGTTTTATTTGACAACACTACGGCAGGCGATTCCGCACTGATTATTCAGCAATTAGATAAAGATAAAGTTCCTTATAAAATTTTAAATGAAGGCACAATAGCAGTTCCTTCTGATATGGTTTATAAACAACGTATTTCAATAGCAGCCCTTGGGATTCCTAAAAATAGTAAAGTTGGATTTGAAATTTTTGATAAAGCAGAGTTTGGAGCAACTGATTTTGAACAAAAAATAAAATATATTCGTGCACTTGAAGGCGAATTAGCCCGTACGATTGAAAGCCTAGGTCCCATAGCCAACGCAAGTGTGCACATCGCTATTCCTAAGGAGACGGTATTTGCGCAAACACAATCCTCTCCAACAGCCTCTATCGTTTTAAATGTTCGCTCAGGCATGAGCTTAACTATCAAGCAAATAGTCGGCATAAAAAACTTAGTAGCAGCCTCTGTATCTAATTTAACAGCAGAAAATGTTTCTATTGTCAATCAAGAAGGTGAACCCTTGGGTGAAAATGCAAATGGCATGTTCCAAGGAGAGCTTGTTAAAAGTCAAGTACGTTATAAAAAAGAGTTTGAAAACAGTTTTGAGCAAAAGATTATTAATGTGCTAGCACCCGTTATTGGGGGTGTTGATAAAGTTAAGGCACAAGTGACAATAGATTTTGATTTCTCGCAACAAGATTCGGTGAGTGAGATTTATGACCCTAACTCCGTACCTAGAAGTGAGCAAAGTGTTGAAGAAAAAAGAGAAGGAAAAGAACCTCAAGATGTAGGGGGAGTCCCCGGAGCCATTAGTAATATTGGTCCTGTACAAGGACTTGAAAACACTAAAAAAGCAGAAACATATCAAAAAAATTCTGTAACAACCAATTATGAAATTTCTAAAAAAGTGATTAATTCTAAAGATGAATTTGCCAAAATAAAGCGCTTAACGGCTGCGGTAGTTGTTGATGGTGCTTACAAATATGGTCTTGATGCTAATGGAAATAAAAAAAATGAGATGGAATACACTCCTTTAAGTAAGGAGCAATTAGATTCTATTCGTGATGTAGTAAAACAGACTATTGGGTTTAACCAAACCAGAGGAGATGAGGTTACCGTGAGTAACTTTGAATTTAAACCTCTGCAAAGTGATGGTACACGGGCTCCTACCAAAGATTTTATGGATAAAATATCCATTTATATGTCACCATTGGTCCCATTGATAAAATATCTTGTTGTCGGTGTTCTCTTGTTTATTTTCTATAAAAAAGTTATTGTGCCATTTAGTCAAAAAATGGTCGAAAATAAAGTGGAAGAGTACGAAGAAGAGATGGAACCTTTTCAAAGCGAGGAAGAAGGAGCCGAGGACACCTTGGAAAAATTCAAACAAGCCCGTAAAAAAGTGGAAGACCAGCTTGGTATTGGACATGAATTTAATGAAGAAGCTCTAAAATATGATGTACTTTTAGAGAAATTAAAAAATCTTGCAGAACAAAAAGGCGAAGAGTTTGCAGGTCTTTTACAATCGATGATACGCAATGAAGGTGATTATGATACCAAAAATAGTTCTAAGGAACTCAACTAATGAAACTAAGTGAAGAGCAAAAAAACCTTTATAATGAACTTACTATGGCTGAAAAGGCAGCTATTCTTCTAATCCAGCTTGGAGAAGAAGCAACAGCCAACCTTTTCTCACATATGGAAATAGATGTCGTAACAGATATCTCAAAATTTATAGCAACAGCTAAAAATATTGATAAAGCAGTAGCCAATGCTGTATTGGAAGAATTTTACGTTATTTTGCAATCTAATCAATACATTAGAAGTGGTGGTATGGAGTATGCCAAAGAGATTTTATACCGAACATTTGGGGCTGAAGGTGCACAGAAAATTTTGGAAAAACTTTCAAAATCAATGGAAAATACGCAAAGTTTTGGTTACCTCTCTCAAATCAAACCGCAACAATTAGGTGATTTCATTATCAATGAACATCCTCAAACAGTGGCATTAATTTTAGCGCATATGGATGCTACGAGTGCGGCGGAAACACTCTCTTTCTTTCCAGATCAGTTACGTAGTGAAGTCACCATTAGGATGGCAAATTTAGGTGAGATTTCACCTTCGGTTGTTAAACGTGTTTCGGCTGTTTTGGAAAATAAACTTGAATCTCTTACCTCTTATAAAGTCGAAGTGGGTGGCCCTCGTGCGGTTGCTGAGATATTAAATCGTTTAGGACAAAAAGCCTCTAAAACAACGATAGCTTATATTGAACAAGCTGATGAAAAGCTTGCATCAGTTATTAAAGATATGATGTTTACGTTTGAAGATATTATGAGACTTGATGGAAATGCGGTTCGGGAAATTCTCAAAGTAGCCGACAAAAAAGATTTAATGATTGCACTCAAAGGTTCAGGAGATGATTTACGTAAAAAATTCTTGGATAATATGTCTCAACGTGCTCAGGAGGCATTCTTAGAAGAGATGAATTTCTTAGGTGCCGTGAGAGTTAAAGATGTCGAAGAAGCGCAGCGTAAAATTGTAGAAGAGGTTCAAAAACTTGCAGAACAAGGCATCATGCAAATTGGTGAAGCAGAAGAGATGATTAGTTAAGATGGCAGATAATATTATTGATAAACAACAGATTGATGATCATTCAGTCCAAAGGTATCGGTTTAAAGTCTTAGGTTCAAGTCTTACGGAAGGGCAAACACATTCAAGTGATGAAGAAAATGCCATAGAAACAAGAGATGATCTAATAGCACCTCTCTTCGATGAGGTGACAACACCTCCTTCTCGTTTAGATGAAGGACAAAATCAGTTCGTAGAAGAGTTGCTTAAAAAAACAGATGAACTCTCTTCTAATATTATTAAATTACAAATGCAAATCGAAAAGCAGGAGCTTGAGTTTAGTAATCGTTTGAATGAAGAGCTTAAAAGAGAACGAGAAAGCTCTTATTCTTTAGGTTACCAAAAAGCAAAAGAAGAGAGTGAAGTTCAAAATCAAGAGATAAAATCACGGTATTTAAAATCAATTAGTCAATTAGAAACATTGTATAAACAGATGGAAAACTCAATTGCAAAGGTAGAATCAGATTTGATAGAAACCGCATGTGAAATTGCAAGAGAAGTCATCAAAAAAGAGGTTAAAACTTCCAGTGCACAAATTGCACAAGCACTTTCAAAAGAGCTCATCAAGGAACTTAAAGATGCAAGCAAGATTGAATTGAAAGTTAATCCAAGAGATTTTGAGGTTTTAAAAGAGAGTTATTTAAAAGATGAAAAGATTAAAGTTACTTCCGATGATTCCATAACATTAGGGGGCATTGTTGTTCTCAGTGATATTGGAAACTTAGATGGTAATTTGACAATGAGACTTGAAAAAGTCAAATATTTAATACAAGATAAAGAGAATTAAAAGTACCTATGATGAAAAAAATAAGAGAAAAATCAATTGAAGACTTAACCCATTATTGTGAAGAGCTCAGAGCAAAAATAATTCAAACCGTTAGTAAAAATGGAGGTCATCTTAGTAGTAATGTAGGCGCTGTTGAGCTTATTGTTGCAATGCATTACGTATTCGATGTTGAACATGACCCTTTTATTTTTGATGTAAGTCATCAATCCTATGCCCATAAATTGATAACAGATAGATGGGATAGTTTTGCGACACTTAGAGAACTTGATGGTATTAGTGGATATACAAGACCCGATGAATCAAAGTATGATTATTTTATAGCAGGACATAGCTCTACTTCTATTTCTTTGGCCGTTGGGGCAGCAAAAGCCATCGCTCTGAAGAAAGAACAAAATAAGCGAGTACCTATTGCTTTAATTGGTGATGGTTCATTAAGCGCTGGAATGGTATATGAAGCTCTCAATGAATTAGGCGATAGGCGCTATCCTGTTGTTATCATTCTTAATGATAACAAAATGAGCATTGCTAAACCTATTGGTGCTGTTAGCAAATTTTTATCCCAAGCAATGGCCGGTAATTTTTACCAAAAAATTAAAAAAATAACCGAACAGATATTACAGTATTTGCCTGAGGGCGCAACGTATATGGCTAAAAAATTCGAAGAGAGCTTAAAACTTATTACGCCTGGTATGCTCTTTGAAGAGCTAGGAATCGATTATATTGGGCCCATTGATGGGCATGATTTAGAAAGCCTAATTAAAGCACTACAATCAGCAAAAAATCTTAAAAAACCTGTCATTGTTCATACCCAAACGCTTAAAGGTAAAGGTTACGAGATGGCTGAAGGGTATTATGAAAAATGGCATGGCGTGGGTCCTTTTGATGTTACTAGTGGAGAAGCCTTGAAACAAGGGGTCTCAAAAAATGCAACAACAATGTATAGTGAGGCTTTATTTGAATTGGCTCAAAAACACGATAATGTTGTGGGTGTTACAGCCGCCATGCCAAGTGGTACAGGTCTTAGTAAATTAATACAAACTTACCCCACTCGGTTTTGGGATGTTGCAATTGCTGAACAACATGCAGTAACCTCTATGTGTGCGATGGCAAAAGAAGGGTTCAAACCTTATGTGAGTATTTATTCGACTTTTTTACAACGTGCCTATGACCAAATTATTCACGATGCGTGTATCTCAAACTTAAATATTGTTTTTGCTATTGATCGTGCAGGTATTGTTGGTGAAGATGGTGAAACACATCAAGGTGCTTTTGATATCTCTTATCTAAGTGCTATTCCTAATATGACGCTCATGGCTCCTAGTGATGAAGCAAGTATGCATGCAGCGATTGAATATTCATATCACCATCAAGGGCCATTGGCTATCCGATATCCTAGAGGTTCATTTTTGTCCAGAAGTAGTTATGAAACACGCCCTTTTGAATATGGTAAAGCACAACTCCTTAAAGAAGGCAAAGATAAGATTTTATTAATTGGTTATGGCAGTGGCGTAGGTAAAGCTATTTCATGTGCAACATTCTTAGAAAAAGAACAGGTAGATGTTGGAATTGTAGATTTACGTTTTGCTAAACCTTTAGATAAAGAACTTTTAATTCATTTAGCAAAACAATACAATCAATGGTTTGTTATTAGTGATAGCGCAAAAATAGGAGGCATTGGTTCTTTGTTGATGGCACTTAAAGAGGAAAATGACCTACATGTTAGTATTACATCATTTGAATATACAGACCATTTTATTATGCACGGGGCAACACATTTGGTTGAAAAAAAACTTCATATTACACCAGAACAAATAGCTCATTCTATTGTTGAAATTAAAAAAATTAATTAATAAAAAGTATTAGTTAGTTTATTTTTAGATAAATTGATAGAATACATGGAATGATTAGAAAAAATAAAGTAGGTGTTATAATGCAAGATTTTATCATCCTTTTGAAAGAAAAAGAGCTTAAGGCTACACCTCAGAGAATATCTGTTTTAAAAGAGCTTACCAAAAAAAAGCATCCAACAATGGATGACTTATATGAAGCTATTAAACTCGAAAATCCCTCCATGTCGTTGGCTACAGTTTATAAAAATATTGCCACACTCAAAGAAAAAGGGGTCGTTATTGAAGTCAATATCGCTGATGGTAAAATGCGTTACGATATTTACTCAACGCCACACATTCATATTGTATGCAAAAATTGTCAAAGTATTAGGGATATAGATTATAATGAAAATCTATTTGACTATCAAAATAAATTAGAATTAGATGAAAAGATAAAAGTGGAGAGACTCGATATTGTAGCCTCAGTTGAGTCTTGTTTACTGTGTCAAAAGAAGTAAGAGAAGGAAAACTTCTCTTACTTTTAAAACTTAGAGTTTATCAGAATTGTGTGCAAGATAATCAGCAACACCTGCTGTGCTTGCTGTCATACCTTTGTCACCTTTTTGCCATCCAGCAGGGCATACTTCGCCATACTCATTTGTAAAGAGCATAGTATCAATCATACGAAGCATTTCATCGATATTTCTACCTAATGGTAAATCATTCACAACAGCATGTCTTACTGTACCATCTTTATCAATTAAAAATGAACCACGAAGTGCAACACTTCCATTGAGTAAAACATCATAGTCTTTCGAAATTTGTTTAGTAATGTCGGCAACTAAAGGAAATCGTACTTGACCAATTCCGCCTTGATTAACAGGTGTATTCTTCCAAGCAAAGTGTGAGAACTGAGAATCAATAGAGACACCAACAACATTAATGCCACGACTTTTGAACTCTTCTAAACGTTTATCAAATGCAATAATTTCAGAAGGACAGACGAAAGTAAAATCCAAGGGATAAAAAAATACAACGGTACCTTTTTCGCCAAAATTTGCATAAAGATTAAAATTATCGACAATTTGATTGTCACCTAGAACGGCTGTTGCTGTAAAGTCTGGAGCTTTATTGGTTACTAACATAAAATCACCTCATATAAGAATTTTTATTTGTACATAAATTATATAACTAATATAAAAAAAATAGCTTTAATGTATAAGACTAATTTTGTCTTATAAGTTTTTACAATTATGTCCTGAATTCTCCCAATTTACTGTTGAGATCTTCCGTCATTTTACTTAGGTGATCAGCAGCGCCTGCAATTTCTTCAACACTTCGGCTGTTTTCACTGGAAATTTTAGTAATTTCGCTAATTTTACTGATGATGGTATCAAGATCATTCCCTGTGCGGATATAATTATCAACAGTTTGTTCACTAATAGCAGTGACTGCGTCAATGAGAATAAAGGTATCTTTGATTTTGCTCTCAACATCGCTAGCGCTATGTGCCAATGTTTCTATTTTCTTAGAATTACTGTTCATTTGCTCGCTTGAATCCATGATGGATTGAACAATAACATTGATAGTAGCATTAATTTCAATAAGGCTTTTTTGTGTTCGCTCAGCAAGTTTGCGCACTTCATCGGCGACAACAGCAAAACCGCGTCCATGTTCACCTGCACGTGCCGCTTCAATGGCCGCATTAAGGGCAAGAAGGTTTGTTTGATCAGCGATATCACTGATAACCGTTAGGACACTTTTGACTTGCTCCGCATCGTTGCTAAGCTGATGAATTTTAGAAGCGAGCTCTATTTCAACTTCAGAACTTCGCTGTATTTCTTCAGTGAGTTCCATAATGGAATTGCTAGCAAAATGAAGTGAACTATTGGCTTTAAGCATATCTTCTTTACCACTTTTAGCTTTTTCAATAGATTGAGACATCTCTTCACGAATTGAGTTGGCTTTAGACGTTGTATCAGAAACAATAGTGGTAGATTTTTCAACGAGTTTTTCAACTTGTAAGGATGTAGTTGAAAGTTCATGAGAAATCGAAGAATTTTCGCTTGAGAGTGATTTAGCATCGCAAATAAGGGCACGGACTTTATCAATAAAATGATTGATTTGTTGACTGGCTTGGGCAATTTCATCATTTCCTGTAATTTTAAGTTTTCGTGTTAAATCACCATCACCGCTGGAAAGTTCTTGGGCTTTTTCAATAAGATTATTGAGTGGATTGGTAATGATTTTTTTAACAACAATCCAAATGATGATGAGCATCACGAATGTCATAATAAGTGAAACATAGATAAGTTTGTTACGCAAATTTTGACTAGCTTCTTGAAAATCACTCACATTGGCTTTTGCTACAAGAATCCAATTCCATTTTTCACACAGCGTAAAACTAATAATTTTATCTTGTCCATCTTCTATGACATGTAAGGTTCCAATTTGTTCATCTAAAACTTTTCGATCAATTTCAGAGGTTATAGGCTCACCATCATTTTTAGGATGAGCGCCGTAGGTTTTGGTCTTAGCATCAATAGCATAGAAGTATCCATTTTGACCAATTTTCATTTTATTCATTTCATTTTTAAGTGTCTTCAGGCCGTCTGAAAAGTTATAACCAATAAATAAAATACCAATCACTTTGTCATCTTCTACAATAGGAGAATAAGACGTGATATAGCTTTTACCAAATAATTTAGCCATACCAACGTATTTTTGTTTTTTCATGATGGGTTCATAGGCAGGACTTTTTTTACCTAAGAAAGTTCCCATGGCACGACTACCATCTTCTTTTTTAAGAGAGGTGGAAACGCGAACAAAATCGTCACCACTTATTGCAAATACTGTAGCAACAGCACCAGTTAAGTCTGTAAATGATTCAACTTTTGCAAAATTGTTATTAATTGTATACCCTCCAGAGGCCATTAATGGAGTATCAATGCCATTGACTTTTATTTTTTCATTAGGATTCACAGAGAAACTTCCAAAACGTGATTCAAAAATTGTAGCCAGCTTAGTTGCCATATCTTCTAATGCACCATTATAGATTTTCGTTGTTTGCTTCATGCTCTCAACTTCTATTTCTATTTTGTTTTCTATTTGTGAAGTAATATAATTGTTAAGATAAATGCTAATATAAAAAATAAATACAAACATTGATAATGAGACTATCAAAACTTGCAATAGCGTTACTTTCTTTGCCAACGAATTCATGTTCTTACTCCTTGAGATGTCATACAAATATCATAGAGGAATATTCCTTTTATGAAAGTTAAATTTAGAGAATAATGTTAAGTTAAATTAACCTACTAATTCATTTGAATTGATAGATTCTGATACTTTTTAATAGCAATTTCAATTTAGTTAGGATATAGTTTTTAGGTTATATAAAATGTTTAATTAAAGGAGCAAATATGGCAGTAAAAATTACTGATATATGTATTTCATGTGGTGCTTGTATTGATGAGTGTCCGGTTGAAGCAATTGTTGATGATAGTGATAATCCAACAGGCGCTGACATTTATTATGTCTATGCAGATAAATGTGTTGAGTGCGTAGGTCACCATGATGCACCAGCATGTGCTGAAGCGTGCCCAACAGAAGGATGTATTGTTTGGGATGCACCATTTGCTGGACAACCAAGTCGTGATGAAATTACTGCAGATATGAGAAGTGGCAACACTCCTTGTGCTGAGTAAGTGAAATCAATAGAGAGGAGAGGGGTTTCCCTCCTCTCTATAATATGCTGTTAGAGAGTTAATTGATATTAAATAAAAATTCTGCTATACTCCCACGTTCTAATTCCCTAAGAAAACTTGACGTATTAAATTAACACCTAGGAGACTATTGTGGAGAGTACATTATCCATTATCAAACCAGATGCCGTTGCTAAAAATGTAATAGGAAAAATCGTAGACAGATTTGAATCAAATGGTTTAAAAATTGCCGCGATGAAAAAAATACAACTTAGCGAAGCAGACGCAGGTGCGTTTTATGCGGTGCACGCACAACGACCATTTTTTAGTGAGTTGGTTAAATTTATGACCAGTGGCCCTGTTGTTGTTATGGTTTTAGAAGGCGATAATGCCGTTTCTAAAAATCGTGAATTAATGGGTGCGACTAATCCAAAAGAGGCAGCAGCTGGTACTATAAGAGCAGATTTTGCTGAAAGTATTGATGCTAATGCGGTTCATGGAAGTGATAGTTTGGAAAACGCAAAAAATGAAATTAACTTCTTTTTTGCTCAAAGAGAGATTTGCTAAATTATGACCATAGAATTCAAAAAAATTCCCAATAGTGGGGTTGATTTTGAAGTTAAATGTGAAGAAATTACGCTAGTAGGTAATGCACTCAAGAGTGATAAAACAATCGTTGCATGTAAAGGTAAATTGATAGGTACAGTAGAACATACATGCGATAGATGTGCTGAAATTTTTACTCTTGGTGTCAATGAGGAAGTTGAAGTTTTTGCCAGTGATGGACTTTATGAGGACAAAGAAGGTGAAGAACTTTTAAATGTGATTGAATTTTTTGATGGTTCACTAAATTTTGATACAATACTTCAAAGTGAATTAGAAGCTTTGAAGAGTGATTACCACTATTGTGGTACATGCGAACAAATACAAGGAGTATAAAATGGCAGTTCCTAAGAGACGCGTAAGTAAGACAAGAGCAGCAAAAAGAAGAACACACTACACAGTAACTCTTCCAATGCCCGTAAAAGATAGTGATGGTACATGGAAAATGCCTCACCGAATTAATAAAACAACAGGCGAATACAAAAGCTAAATGTTGAGCATAGCAATTGATGCTATGGGAGGGGACTTCGGTCCTACTCCTATCATCGAAGGAACGATTCAAGCGTTAAGTGAACGTAAGTTCATGGCTCTCTTGGTTGGTGATTCTAAAGTCCTAAAACCTCTTATACCTTCTGAATTCTTAGATAGTGTCACTTTTATTGAATCCAGTGATGTGCTAGATATGCACGAAGCCGCAACAAATGCTCTTAAACGTAAAGAGAGTTCTATCTATAAAGCGGTAGATTTGGTCAAAGATAAAAGAGCTAATGCTGTTGTTTCAATGGGACATAGTGGTGCAACGATGAGTCTAGCAACCCTACGTATAGGTAGACTTAAAGGGGTTTTAAGACCTGCTATTGCTACTATTATGCCAACAGCTATTTCTGGAAAGCTAAGTCTTGTTTTAGATGTGGGTGCTAATGTAGATTGCAAAGCAGAACATTTAGTTCAGTTTGCTATCCTAGGTGAAGCCTATGCTAAAGATATTTTAAAAATAGCTCAGCCAAAAGTTGGTCTTCTTTCAAATGGTGAAGAACAAAGCAAAGGCAACGAAGTCACTAAAGAAGCATTTGCATCGCTTAAAAAACTCGATTGTTTTGTGGGAAATGTAGAAGGGAATAATATCTTTGATGGTTCCGTTGACGTTATCGTCTGCGATGGATTTGTTGGCAATATTTTACTCAAAACAAGTGAAGGTGTTGCTGATTCTATTACGAAGATTATTAAACAAAATGTGAAACGTTCCCCTTTAGCGATTGCAGGTTCGGTGTTGATGCGCAAGGTATTTAGTATTTTGAAAAAGCAAGTTGATTATGCTGAATATGGTGGAGCTCCTTTAATTGGAATCAATGGATGTGCGATTATTGGTCATGGTAAAAGCAATCCAAAAGCTGTTAAAAATGCTATTTTTCAAGCCATTAATTTTTCAAATTCTAAAATTAATGAAGATATAGAAGCCCGTTTAGCGAGCTTAGAAAGCGAAAAGGAATAATTTTGTACGCGTCTTTAAAATCTATAGGCAGTTATGCTCCTTCTCAAATCTTAACCAATGCTGATCTTGAAAAAATGGTTGACACGAGTGATGAGTGGATTGAAAAGCGTACAGGTATTAAAGAAAGACGTATTGCCGCATCTGATGAAGCAACCAGTGATTTGGGTGAAAAGGCTGCTCGAATTGCAATAGAGCGAGCGGGAATTGAAAAAGAAGAAATTGATTTAATTATTTGTGCCACTCTTTCTCCAGATCATTTGTGTATGCCTTCAACAGCATGCGTGATAGCCGCAAAATTAGAGATTCACAATGTCATGGCTTTTGACATCAGTGCCGCATGTAGCGGGTTTGTTTATATGCTCTCATTAGCAAAAGCATTTATTGAATCAGGTGCTAAAAAAAATATATTACTTATTGGTGCTGAAAAAATTAGCAGTGTAATAGATTATACGGATCGCGGGACATGTATTCTTTTTGGTGATGGCGCGGGTGCGGCTATTATTAGTGCGACTGAAGATAAAAATTTAGCAATTTTAGATGTTCATGCCTCTTCGGATGGGCGCTATGGGGATTATCTAATAACCCCAGGTTGTGGTTCAAAATTTCCATGTTCGCAAGAAACCTTAGACAATAAACTTAACTATATTAAAATGCGGGGCAATGATGTTTATAAGATTGCCGTTAAAACGCTTACAAATGATGTGATTGATATTTTAGAAAAAAATAATTTAGATGCTTCTGCAATTGATCATTTCATTCCTCATCAAGCCAATTTTCGCATTATCGAAGCGGTTCGTGCGAAACTAGATTTTCCTATTGAAAAAACCGTTCTGACAGTTGCTAAATATGGTAATACTTCTGCTGCGTCTATTCCTATGGCGATTAATGATGCTTATGAAGAAGGACGTATTCAAAAAGGTGATTTAATGCTTCTTGATACGTTTGGTGGCGGCTTTACATGGGCCAGCGCACTTGTACGATTTGGTGGCAAATAAGTATCTTTCTACCCTACACTTCTTAACTCGGAAGGAAATGTTATGATTGAAGAGTTACAGCATTTAAAAACAGAAATTTCAAAAGTGATTGTTGGTCATTCTGCCTTGATAGATTCTTTGCTTGTGGCACTCTTATGCGAAGGACATGTACTTATTGAAGGCGTTCCAGGACTTGCTAAAACAACTACAATAAACACGCTAGCAAAAGCTTTGGGTCTACAGTTTGGCCGTGTTCAGTTTACCCCAGATTTACTCCCAAGCGATATCATCGGAACGCAAATTTACAGTCCAAAAAGTGGTGAATTTATCACTAAAAAAGGGCCGATATTTACCAACCTACTTTTAGCCGATGAAATTAACCGAGCTCCAGCCAAAGTGCAATCAGCCCTTTTAGAAGCGATGCAAGAGTACCAAGTGACGATTGCGGAGGAAAGTTTTACATTAGAGCGTCCCTTCTTTGTTTTAGCAACGCAAAATCCTATCGAATCGGTTGGAACCTATGCCTTGCCCGAAGCACAACTCGATCGCTTTATGATGAAATTAGTCGTTGGCTATAACACCAAAGAAGAGGAGATGCTCATTGCAAGGCGTATCTCTAAAGGTGAATGTGAAAGCGTTGCCAAAGTCATGGATGCACCGATGCTCTTAGCGCTTCAAGAGCGCGTGAAAGCGATTCATGTGGATGAACAAATTGAAGTTTATATGGCTGACATTGTTTTTGCAACACGTGAGCCTAGAGCGTATGGTTTAGCGCATCTCTCAGATTTAATTCGCTTTGGTGCAAGTCCTCGCGCGACGATAGATTTGCATAAGGCAAGTAGGGCTTATGCGCTACTTTGTGGGCGCGAGTATGTGACGCCTGTGGATGTGGCGACCGTTTGCAAAGAGGTGATTCGTCACCGATTTATCTTAAGTTATGAAGCCGAAGCACAAGGTGTGCAAATTGATGATGTGATTGATAAGATTATCGAAGCACTGCCGCTTCCCTAAAACGTATGATGCCTCTTTGTTACAATCTTATCGTACAACGGGCACGTAAACATATCTTTGGAGAAATGGTAGGCTCCAATGCCTCTAAAAAAGAGGGCGATGGGTATGATTTTGCGCAAATCAGGCCTTACATGTACGGTGAAAATGTTAAGCGGATTGATTGGAAACAAAGCGCCAAAAATGGTGAAATCCAAGTACGTTCTTTTTTTGAAGAAAAAGAGATTCATCTTCATGTCATTGGCTTGATGAATGGCAGTATGCATTTTGGCATTGAACACTCCAAACAAGAGGTGATGAGCGAAGTGGTTGCTCTTTTAGGCTTAAGTGCTATTAAAAACAGCGATTTTTTTGCGCTCTCTTTACTTGGTGATAAACTATTATGGCAAAGTCCAGCGTCTAAAAAAGAGGCTATGGTGCGTGAGTCTATTTTGAAAACACTGCAAACACCACTTTTGGGAGAAAAAATAAACTGGGATTATATCCAAGAATATGCTCTGTATCACATCAAAAAACCTTCCCTTCTTTTTATCATTGGTGATTTTTTTGAACTTCCAAAATTAGGAGCCATTGCCCGTAAACATGAGGTCATTGCAATTAAAGTGCGTGATCATTTTGAAGAAAAACCATGGTCAATGGGAGCCTTACATGTAAAAGACCCCATCACCCTTAAAGAAGATAAAGTCATCCTCGATGAGGCCTTTATTAAGCGTTATAGTGCCAAGCAAAAAGAACAGGATATTGCCTTAGAGAGTTGTTTTAAAAAAGAGGGTATTAAAACGATTTCGATTTACACCAATGAAGACCCTTTTGTGAAACTTTTTGCAACACTGAGGATGCTGTAGTGGAAACGCTAAGGGGTATTAAAAGTCTTGTCCAAATTGAAGATTATTCTCTTTATTTTTTTATTTTAGTAATAAGCTTTATCGCTTTTTTGATGTTTCTATTTTTAATCTACGGTGTAAAATACTTACGGAAAACAAAAATAACGCAAGAGCGAAAAAGTGCATGGCACTACCTCAATCACGTAGATTTTGAAGAGGCAAAAGCCGCGGCTTATGGGATTAGTCAGTGTGCACGGTTTTTTGTTAACGAAGAGAATAAAGCGCTTTTTGAGCAATTAATACATGCGCTTGAACGGTATAAATACAAACTTGATGTTCCTGCTTTTAAAGAGAGTGATAAAGCATTGTTGGCAGAATTTTTAGGCAAGTCGCATGTTTGATGTGCATTTTGAATACCCTTTTGTTTGGCTCCTTGTAGTGCTTTTTATCGTGTGCTCAGTGTGGTGCAAGCGTAAAAGCCAGAGTTTGTATATCCCTCATTTGCTTTCAATGCCTTTACATGTAAAGCGTTATAAACTCTCCTTTGTTTTAAAATGGCTTAGTATTGTGATGATGATTTTGGCTCTTTCTTCTCCAATTACACAGTATCAAAGTAATAGCGTGAAGTTATCCCATGCGGTTATGTTACTTATGGATGTGAGTGAGTCCATGAGCCGAGCAGGAATTGATGCGCGAAGTTCTAAAAGTAAATTTAACACATCCAAAGAGCTTGCGGCATCGTTTATTGAGCAGAGAGAAAATGATAATGTGGGGGTTATTGTTTTTGGAGATTTTGCGTATGTGGCAACGCCTTTGACCTTTGATCATCAAAGTGCTTCGAGTATCGTACAAAACCTTAATGAAGGTATCGCTGGGACACGAACGGCTATGTATGATGCGCTGTTTCTTGCAACAAGGTTACTGCAAAAAAATAGCGCCAAAGAGAAAGTGGTTATTTTATTGACCGATGGTTTTAATACAGCAGGCAAAATTACCTTAGAAGCTGCCCTTCGAGCGGTAGAAAGTGAAAAAATTAAAGTTTACGCGATAGGTATTGGACGAAGTGGCGAGTATGATGAAACGATACTAAGCCTCATTGCACTCAAAAGTGGTGGTGCATTTTTTAGAGCGAGCAGTGAGCAGATGTTAGTGGAGGTGTATCAAAAAATCGATGCAATGCAGAAGAGTTTACAAAAAAGTGAAACGCCTATGCGCACAAATTATCTTTACATGTACCCTCTTTTAGTAGGTATATTGGCGTTATTTTGGTATGTGTGGATACGCGTGAGAGAAGAGAGTTTATGAGTTTTGCATCGCCTTTCTTTTTAATTCTTTTAGTCGGTATTCCTCTTTTAATAGTGGCTGAACATTTCGTGCATCATCAAAAAAAATCTTTCACACCTGCCGTAAGAGAGCGTTTAAGTAGCCATAAAGGCACATTCTTCGTTTTGTACCGTAAAGAATTGTTTTATGGTGCGCTTACATGTATGATTGTAGCGCTTGCACAACCTCAATTTTTGCAGGAAGATACGCATGAAAATGAAATGGTAAAAATGGGCATGGTTGCCATAAGCCTTGATGTGTCACAATCCATGCTTGCCACAGATGCTTTCCCCAATCGCCTAGCCTTTGCCAAACAATCAATTGAAACGATGATGAATCAGTTAAGTGATTTTAAAATTGCATTGAGCGCTTTTTCCAATGATGCCTTTTTAGTAGCCCCTTTTAGCGAAGATACAAACTCTTTGCAATTTTTACTCAAACATTTAGACCAACACTCGATGAGTAGCCAAGGAAGTTCCGTTTTAGCGGCTATTATGTCCAGTGAAAAATTATTTAGCCCCTTTAAACAAGAACAAAAAGACCTTTTAATCGTAAGCGATGGCGGCGATGGCGAAGATTTGGAGAGTGCGATTGCAAAAGCAAAAGAGTTGCATATAAGAGTACATCTTTATTTGGTTGGCTCAACCAAAGGAGCAACCATCAAACAAGAATCTGGAGAGTTACTTAAAGATTCCAAAGGCAATATCGTTATCAGTAAACGCTATGATGGTTTGCAAAAACTCTCTCTCGAAACAGGAGGAGCGTATGTTTCTACCAATGGCGATAGCGCTGATATTGCGTGGTTATGTGGTCAAATACGTTTAAAGGTGCATAAAAATGATGTGCCAAAAAAGAAAAATATTAATGCCCAAGAGCTTTTTTACTATCCTTTATTACTGGCTTTACTAGCACTTTTCTTAGCGCTTCATCCTTTACATGTAAAGAAATTTTCATGGATAGTGCTTGTGTTTTTACCATGGCAACCGTTGCACAGTGGTATACTTGATTTTTGGCAAATCGATAAAGCCCATAAGGCGTATAAGGCGCAAGATTTTGCTGAGGCAACGAAGCGTTTTAGCGTTTTAGATAAAGAACAAAAGAGTGCCCAAACAGCGTATAACCTTGCCAATACCTTGTATCAACAAAAAGAGTATGAAAAAGCACTTGAATTGTATCAGGGGATGCACACCGAGGATATAGCGCTTAATTACAGTCGCTGGCACAATATCGGCAATACTTTAGCCCAAATGCATAAAACTGATGAAGCCATCAGTGCGTATGAAAAAGCACTGAGTATTCATGAGGATGAAGATACGCGCTATAATTTAGAGCTTCTTAAACAGCAAAAGCAACACGAAGAACAAAATAAGCAAGAGAATCAAAAAGAAGAGCCGAAACCAAAAGAGGATACTAAGAGCGAGGCACAAGCTCCTAAAAAAGATGAAAAAAAATCTCAAGCAAGTGAACCTAAAAAAGTTGAAGAGAAAAAAATGAGTGAACAAGAAGCGCAAAAATGGGAAAGAATGCTCAACACCACAATCCCCAAGACAAAACCAATGCCACTGTACAAAGGAGAAAAGCATGAAACCGATAATGCCATTCGTTGGTAGGATACTTTTTCTTCTTTTTTTGAGCATAGAGCTTTTTGGCGCAAAGGCTTATTTGTTACAAAATTCCGTTGAAGTAGGCGAGAGTGCAACCCTAGTTTTAAGTGCAAAAGGAAACAAAATACATTTTCCAAAAATGGAAGCCATAGCTGGTTTTCCTGTTGTGTCACATCAAAGTAGGCAAAGTATGGAGCTTACCAATGGGGTCTTAAACAGGCAATTGGATATGTACTATACGTTTTATCCTGACAAAAATATACGCATTCCTTCTTTTGAAATAACGATTGATGGTAAAAAAGAACAAACCGAAGCACTTGAATTAAACATGCAAGCAAGCAGTGCTAAACCAGTCGGACATCAACTTTTTTCATTAGAGATGAATGTATCTAATGACTCACCACTGCAGCAAGAGGGAGTTAAACTTACTTTTATTTTTAAGCGTGATAGAACCGAAAATCTCGTTGATATGAAATTTTCAAAACCTTCTTTAGAGGGATTTTGGGTTAAAGAAGGACAAAAAGATACTCCTTATGTTGAGGGTGATTACATCATTCATACGATTAGTTACTATATTTTCCCACAAAGAAGTGGTGAACTAGTCATTCCTAAAGCAAAAATTGATATAGCCAAACAGGTAAATTCACGTGAAATATTCTTAAGTCAGATTCAATGGAAAAGCATTTCTTCCAATGAACTAACCTTACATGTAAGCCCTTTAGTTGGGGCAACGCTTTTGGGACATTTTAACGTTGAAGTGCAGGTTGATGCCACCGAGGTCGAGATAAATAGTGCGGTAAATGTGACAATAAAGATTCTAGGTGATGGCAATTTTGAAGATATAGCGCCTTTTGCATTGAATGCTAAAGGCGCAACTGTTTTCGCGGATGAGCCTAAAATTAAAACATTTTTAGAGGGTGATACGCTTAAAGGAGAATTTGTCCAAAAGTTTTCGCTTAGTGCCCAAAAAGACTTTCGCATTGAGCCCATAGAACTTCATTTTTACAACCCAGATACGAAAAAAATAGAGTATTTTATGTCGAAGCCGATTGACATTAAAATTTTACATCCTGAAAAAGCAGGAAAATCAAGCCGAGGGGTATCTGAACCCGTTACGTCTCCAATGGAGAAAGTCTCATTTAAGTTTGAGTGGGTCAATATAGGGATTGGCCTTTGTTTAGGTATGCTGCTTTTTGGATTCATACAATGGGGATTTCATTACGAAAGAAAAGGAAAAATGCGGTTTGAAGGAGAGCGAGAATTACTGCAAAAATTGCTTAAATACAAAGGCAAAAATGAAGAAGCAACGCAAATGATTATATTGCTTGAAGAGAATATCTATGGCAATGCCAAGCATAAACTCTCCAAGAGGGTTATCAAAAAGTTATTAAAGAATCTTGTGTAGGGTGGTGGCTTTACTCATCCATGCTTCGAGTCCTTGCCAATCTTCATCTTCAATCATTTTTTTGGACTTTGTTAGCTCTTGCTCAAAAATTTCAATAGAGTGTAGGAGATTTGTTCTGTTTTGTTTAAAGATATCTGCCCACATGAGAGGAGAACTTTTAGCAACCCTGCTCATATCTCGAAAACCACCTGCGGCAAGAGAGAGGATGCTCTTAGGGTCTTCTTGCCCCATAACGGTATTGGCTAAAGCGTAACTAATTGCATGTGGTAGATGGGAGATAAAGGATGCATGGTCATCATGAGCCGCAGGGTCCATAAAAACAATTTTCATACCAATATGCGAGAAAATTTGGATAGCTCTGTTTTTATGTAAATCTCCGCTATTATCCGTATCGCATAGGACAACAATTTTATCGTGATAGAGGTCAGGAATAGCTGCACTTGGGCCAAATTTTTCAGTACCTGTCATAGGATGAGCGGCTATGAAATTTTTACGGATTTGAGCTGGTGTTGCCTTGATGATTTCTTCTTTTGTGCTTCCTAAGTCAATTATTGTAGTTTTTTCTGAGATATCTTTGAGTTCTTGAAGAACGTGAATGATACCTACAACGGGGATAGCTAAAAAAATCATGTCACACGTTTTAATGTCATCAAAAGAGACAATCTCATGGACTAACCCTAGTTTTAATGCCTCTTCGCAGTGACTAAGATTGCGGTCAAATCCTACAATTTTTGTTACTAATTTAGTTCGTTGAAGGGCTAATCCCAATGATCCACCCATTAATCCTAGCCCCACAATTCCAACAGTCATTCCAACTCCTTTTTGCACTACCAAGATGATTTAATAGGCACTTAATTCTAGAGATGGTATTATATTTTAAAATATCTAAAAATACTCCATTTAGGGCACATAAGAATGAAAAAAACAGCCGTTATGTCGTTGATCGTTGCTACCTCTTTGTATTCAGCCACACTTAAGAGCCTTAGTTATGAAGGGATGATCCATCTTTCCCCAGAAACGGCTTCAGAGATGATTGATATTCACGCAGGTGACGTGGTGGATATGGAAAAACTAGATAAAGCCGTCAAAACACTTTATAAGCAAAACTACTTTGAAGATGTCTGGATTGAAGAAGTAGCTGAGAGTGAGTTGGTTATTCATGTTAAAGAAAAACCAGTAGTCGCCAAAATTGATTTTGTAGGTATTGGTGAAAATGATAAAGATGAAATTGCTAAGCTTGCTGGGATTAAAAAAGGTGAAGTCTATGATGAGCAAAAGGCTGAATTCTCAAAATTAAAAATTGTTAAATTCTTTGAAGATAAAGGGTATTTTGATACGGTTGTTGAGGTTCAAAAAACACCTTTAAATGAAAAATTATCCTTGTCATTAGATTTTGTCATTAATCGGGGTGAGAATATTATTATTAAAACAGTAGATTTATGTGGAGCTAAAGAGTTACGTTATAAAGATATTGAACCAAATATTGCTAATAAATCAGAAGAATGGCTTCCATGGATGTGGGGCTTTAATGATGGAAAGCTTCGTATGAATGATTTAGAACATGATTCTGCACGTATTAAAGATACCTATTTACAAAAAGGTTATTTAGATGCAAAAGTTAGTGCCCCTTTCTTAAAAACGTATTTGGATAGTTACACAGCACATCTCGTTTATTCAATTGATGAAGGTGAACAATATACCGTTGGTTCAATCGCAATTGACATGCCCTCCGATATGATTGATACAGCAGCTACTATAGAAGAAATGTTCTTACAAAATGGTAAAGTTTTTAACGTTTCAAAATTGCGTAAAGATATGACGTTGATTGAAACTAAAGTAGCCGATTTAGGATACGCTTTTGTTAAAGTTATCCCTGATATTAAAAATGATAAAGAAAAGCATTTAGCCAATATTACCTACAGAGTGATTCCTGGAGAAAAAGTTTATATTAACAATGTCAGAATCGCTGGGAATAGTCGTACGATTGATAGAGTTATCCGCCGTGAAATTTATTTAGCCAATGGGGATCAATATAGACGCACAGATGTGATAGATTCAAAAAGTTCATTGAAACGAACAGGCTATTTTGAAGACGTTGAGATTAAAGAAGAAAAAATCAGTAAAAATAGTATGGATTTAGTTATTACTGTTAAAGAAGCTGCTACAGGCTCTATCGGTGGCGGTATTGGGTATGGTTCATCAGATGGATTGCTACTCAGTGCTAGTCTTTCAGATGGTAATATCTTTGGTTCAGGTATGAAAGCAAGCATTGAAGTTGAGCGTTCTGATAGCGAACTTAATGGCGCTATTTCATTATCCAATCCTAGAGTATTTGATTCTATTTATAGTTTAAGTGGTAGTTTGTACGCTTCACAAAATGATTATCTCTACTATGATCAAGATAAAATGGGAATGAGCATTGTAGCGGGTCGAAAGTTAGGTCGAAATTGGGGAGCATCTCTAGGATATGTTTTACAACAATCACAACTCTCTAATGTTTCTGCAACGATTGACAAAAATCTTTATACAACGGATCAAGTATTAAAAAGTGCTCTTATCCCTTCTCTTTCTTTTAATAATACAGATGATTTTTATCTTCCAAGAACAGGTATTGCAGCAAGTACAAGTTTAGAAGTTGCAGGACTCGGCGGTGATGAAAAATTTATAAGTAGTATTTCTAAATTTGCAACGTATTATGGTATGCAAGATTTGATTGATTATGATTTGATTTTACGTTACAAAGCACAATTTAAATATCTTGCAATGAATGCTGCAGATGAGAAATACTCATATGGTGAAAAATATTATATGGGAGGTATCCGTTCCCTTCGTGGTTATGAATCCAATTCACTTTCTCCTAAAAATAGTTACGGCGATTTAATCGGTGGTAACATTATGTTTGCCAACTCTGTAGAAGCGAGCTTCCCATTGATTGAGCGTATGAAAATGCGTGGCGCTATCTTCTTAGACTATGGTATGATTGGTCAAGATAATCTTGATATTAAACGTGCAGGAACAGGTGTGGCATTGGAGTGGATTTCTCCACTAGGACCTATCGGACTAGTTTTCTCTAAAGCGTTAATGGAAGAATCAGGTGATAGAACGGCTGCATTTGAATTTACGATTGGACAAAAATTTTAATCTACATGTAAAGAGGCTCTTAGCCTCTTTACTCAATACTAAAAATCACTTTTTTATTTAATAATGATAGCGAATGAGGCAGGTTTCAGAAGTTGTTTAATCGTTTCTTTGGCTAAGAAAAGATTTTTTTCTGCATTAATACAAAGGGTATGATTTTCATAACTCAAGGTAATTTTTCCTCTTCCCAAATCCCTGTTAATAGCTTTAGCCAGTGCTAATAAAAAGCCTAACCAATTAATAATTGTTATATCAGGTAATAGTGTCTTATAAGCATCCATCTCTTCATAGCTTATTATTTTTTTAGTATGGTATTTAATAAGCATTGCAATAAGGATTTTTTGTTTATGTGAAAATCCATAGTTAAGATTATTGATAACAAAATAAAAACCATGAAGATTGCTTTGATAAAAGCCCAGTTTTAAGCCAATATTACTCAATTCAGAAGCAATTGAGAGTTCAAATTTATACGATGAATCAATGTTGTGTAAAGGTTTTAAAACATCAAAAAGCTGTGTTGCAATGCGTTTCACATAAAGGTCATCTTTTTCATAAATTGAAAAACGATCTTTTAGACTTCGAAGGCTTAATTTAAAGTTGGGACTAAAGCGATGATGGCATGAACGCAATAAATCACATAAGTAAGCACCTTCTCGTACACCTGCTCCACTTGTGATAAGGTGTTTCGCATTAAACCTCTGATACAGTTCTTGAAAGATAAAACAGCCTTCACGCATCGTATCATAGCGATCTTTACGAACGCCTAGATTTTTTAAATCAAGCACATCAGACGTGACAATAGTATTAACAAGAGAATGATACTCTTCGATAGCATACTCAAAACCGTGAACTGTTTTAATAGGATAATTAATTTTTTCCATAATCATTTTAGACAGAGACCTGAGTGTTCCTCCAATGCCAATAATCATGGATGAAGCAAATTGTTCTGGAATACTTTGGATCTCTTTATCTAGGAATGCGCGTATTTCTTCAAGTGATTTTCGCTTATCAAAGTAGAGCTCTTTAAGTCTTACGGTGCCAATATTAAGAGAAATGGTATCAACAATTTTTCCATGTTCAATACGGGCAAGCTCTGTTGATCCACCTCCTATATCAATGGTTACGGCATTATCAATGGGTATAAGGTAATTGAGAGAACCAACAGCACCATAGTAGGCCTCTTGCATTCCTTGTATTATCTTAATATGAATGTTAAGTTCATCTTTGACTTTGGCAATAAATGCTGAAGCGTTTGGTGCATCGCGAAGTGCAGAGGTAGCAATGCATATTGTTTTTTGGCATTTAAGGCTATGAATAATATAACTAAACTCTTCAAGTGCACTAAAAGCTCTTTTTAAGGCGGGCTCTTGAAGAATTCCTCCATAGTTATACGCACCTTCTCCAATGCGAACACGGCTTTTTGTTTCATTAATTAAGTGAAAAGCAAAACGACTACTTTTTTCAAAGATTGCCATTCTCGCAGAGTTGGAACCAATGTCGATAATGGCAGTACGTTTAGCCATTATTCTTCGCTGTTTAGTTGTTCGTATTTAAGCTTTAACTCTTCAACACTCTCTATGTTGTCTGGGTCGGGGATAATGCACTCTACGGGGCATACAGCAATGCAAGAGGGCTCATCATAATGACCAACACACTCTGTGCAGATATCTGGATCGATAATATAGATTGGATCGGACTCTTCAATGGCACCATTTGGGCATTCATCTCTACATGCGTCACACGCAATACACTCTTCAGTAATCATCAAAGACATACATTTTTTCCTTCATTAAAGTCTAATTTTGGAGAAGTTTATACACTAAATATACTTTAAGAAAATTTAAATGGAAGTTTTTTTGGAAGGAATAGTTAATGAAGCAATGGTTCCTTGTCTATCTTGACGATTTTTTAAAGAAATTTTAGCACCAATGGCATCAGCAGCACTTTTTGCTAAAAACAGTCCTAGCCCTGCGCCCGTTTGATTACCATAACGTTTGAAAGGAGCAAAAAGATCTTTACTTTCATCAATACCAATACCTTCGTCAGTAACAATAATATGAAAACCTTCTTTGCTGGTATAGGATTGAATTGTAATATTTCCTTCTTTAGGAGTAAATTTAATAGCATTTTGAACAAAATTTTGAAGAATATGAACTAATAGTGTTGGTTGTATAGTAATTTTGTAAGACTTTGGCGAGATATCTGTGAGGATATGTTTCTCTTCCATATTTGCTAAAATCGCGTAATTATTAATCTGTTCATTTAAAAAAGCAATCAAATTAATTTCAACAGGTTTTTCAAATTGAGCACTTTCTTGACGTCCAATTTCGAGGATATTACTAATCATTTTGTTCATATCGTTGATTGTTTGATTGTTGGTTTTTAGAGTGTCAATATATTTTTCAGACTCTCTTGGCTTCAAAAGGGTCACTTCATTTTTTGTTTTCATAACCGCTAAAGGAGTTTTAAGTTCATGGGCAGCTCCAATAAAAAGCTCTTTTTGTGAATTAACAAAGATTTGAATGCGATCAACGAGTTTATTGATGCTATTACCAAGAGGTTGAAATTCACTTGGTAGTGTTTTGGTATCAATAATTTGTAAGAAATTTTCATTCATAGTTGCTAATTTTGTGGTTAATGAACGAATAGGTAAAATAAGCATACGAGAGAGGAAAAGAGCATAAAAAAGAATGAGAAAAATGGCTGTAAGATTAATAATAAGGATATTGGTAAAAATTTTATCCAGTAAAATATCTGTATTGGATATATTTTTTGTAATAGAAATAAAATGATGCTGACGCTTTTCAAGCGGATAAAAAATAGTGAGAAATTTTTCTCCCTCCTTTTCACTGTGCTCAAAGGAGATGACATTGCCTTGATTAACACGAATGGCAACCGTTACATGTGTATCGGCTGGGTTGTTTATTGAACTGAGTGAAGGATCAAAGATATTAATACCCATGCGTTCAATGGAATTCATACGTGAAGTGGCTATAATAGAGGCTTGTTTAGTAAGTTCTTGCGTAATATCTTCAAAAATAGAGATTTTAATATAGTTGTAGAGAATAACGGAGAAAATAACAATTAGTGTCGCCGAAGCAGACACTAATTGGAGTATAAAATTATCTCTTATACTTTTTTTGGAAAACAAAATCTATAACCTCTTCGTCTTACTGTCTCAATCGTTGAGATTTCTAATGGTTTGTCCATTTTTTGACGAATTTGGTTGATGGCAACTTCAATGACGTTTGGAGTGACAAGCTCAGGCTCTTCCCAAATAGCATCCAAAAGTTGTTCTTTAGAAACAATTTGGTCGCTATGGCGAGCAAGGTGAGTAAGCACTTCAAATGGTTTACCTTTAAGTTCAATTTCTTGACCTTTATAGGTAATTTTTTCTTCATCTGGATCAATAGTTAAGTCATCAATTTTGATAACATTGGTTCCACCAAAACGAAGTCTTGCTTCAATACGTGCAACTAAGATATCAAAATCAAATGGTTTTTTGATATAGTCATCAGCACCCGCTTTAAGCGCTTTAATTTCGCTCTCTTTATCGTCTTTTGCTGAAATTATAACAGCAGCCGTGCGTGGAGATTTTTGCTTGATAAGGTTGATTAAATCAACGCCATCACCATCAGGGAGCATCCAGTCGGTCAATACAAGGTCATAATTTCGGATGCCAATATAATATTCTGCATCTTTATAATTTTCTGAACTATCTGTTTGGTAGCCAAACTCTTGTAAGCCTTCAGCAATAGTTTTATTCAGGGTAATTTCATCTTCTACGATTAAAATTCGCATTATAGGTTCCTTAAGTGCTAAAATTTAAACGGGATTATACCATAATTTTAGCTAGATTTAAAGTTTTTTTAATAAAAATTTAATTTTTTAGAAAGTTTTCTCTAAGATTAGGCCAACTATCGCATTTGGCACGATGTTAGGTTTGAGAATTTTTAATTTCATTTTTTTAATATTTGGATAGGTGAATTTTAGTTTTTGGCACAAAGATTCAAGGGCATCTTCTAAAAGTTTATACTCAGATGTCATCATATCATTTTCAATAAACGTGCAAACGTCTGCATAATTAATAAAATAATTACCATCATAATTATAATCCAAAGTAAGAGAAATACAAACTTTCTGGGGAATTGTTCGTTCCACTTCTAGAATGCCAATAATTGTTTTGAAAGTGAGCTTTTTAATACAAATACGCACTTAGATAACTTTTGATTCTTTGCCTTGAAATAATCGCATAATATTGGGGATATGCTTATAAACTATGATAAAAGCAATAATTAAAAGAGGGGCATGTGTTTTAATGCCTTCTATATTGGGGTGAATGATAAATGATGAAACAAGCAGTGCAATTAAAGCAATCAAAGATGAAAGAGATGATACTTTAAGGACTTTCCCTGCGATAAACCATGCAACCAATGCAATAAGTGTTTCGATAGGCAACATTACAAAAAGTACACCAGCGCCCGTTGCAACTCCTTTGCCTCCTTCAAATTTGAGGTAAGGGCTAAAACAGTGACCAATGACGGCAAAAATAGCAATGGCCCATAATGTTTCGATACTAAGTCCAAGAAATTTGCCAACCAAAAGAACAGAGATTCCTTTAAGTGCATCGAGTGCAAGCGTGATAATAGCCAGTTTTTTAGCTAAAGTTGGATTGCTCTCTTTAAGCACACGTAGGACATTTGTAGCCCCAATACTACCACTACCGCTTTGTCGGATATCACTACCTGCAAAGTATTTTGCTATTAAAAGCCCAAAAGGAATTCCTCCTACGAGATACGCAATAATATAAAATTGAATATTGATATTTGTTAAAAAGTCCACACGGTATCCTTAGTTAAAGTAAGAAAAGTATAGCAATAATTTTGTTATTATTCCTTTAACGCTATAATCAACTTTTGAATGATTCTAAGGATAGAGAGTGAATAATACTGAATTAAAAGAGCGCATTATTACTTTAAAAAATGAATTACATGTAAGCATCGTCGCTCACTTTTATCAAAAAGATGAAGTTTTCGACTTAGCCGATTTTGCAGGGGATTCCTTACAATTGGCTCAATGGGCAGCCCTTGATAAAAATCCTTTTTTAGTTTTTTGTGGCGTAGGTTTTATGGGACAGAGTGTCAAAATTTTAGCTCCAGAAAAACGTGTTTTCATGCCGAAAATTGCGTGTTGTGCGATGGCCAGAATGATAGATGCAGATTACTTTGATGCAAATGTTCAGTTACTGAATGAGGCTGGAATTCCTAATGAAAATATATTACCCATAACGTATATCAATTCCTCTGCAGAAGTTAAAGCTCGCGTCGGAATGATGGGTGGATATGTTTGTACGAGTTCGAATGCCAAAAAGATTATCACCCAAGCATTGAAGAGTAACAAAAAAATTATGTTTGTACCAGATCGTTGTTTGGGACAAAATATCGCTAAAGAGATGGGTTTGAAGGCATGTGTGATTGGCGATGGTAGTGACCCGAAAAATGCAGATATTCTTTGTTACAATGGATTTTGTTCTGTGCATCAACTCTTTGATGTTGAAGACATTACGTTTTACCGTGAAAAATATCCCACTATTTTAATAGTAACACATCCTGAATGTAAACCTGAGGTTTGTGACCAATCTGATTTTGTAGGCTCAACCAGTCAGATTATCGAGTATGTAGCCAAACTACCTTTGACACAAAAAGTAGCCATTGGTACGGAATATAATATGATCAAACGCTTACGTAAAGAAAATACGTATGTACTTTCTTCCACAAAACCAGAATGTCCTACTATGAATGAAACCACACTTGAAGATGTTTACAATACTCTTTTAAGTATCAAAGAAGAGCGATTTGAAAATGAGATACAGATTTCTGAAGAAACGAGAGAATGGGCCTTTAAAGCACTTAATCGGATGTTTGAGCTATGATTCGGAAATTTGTTAAAAAAGCCTTGGAAGAGGATATCGGAAGAGGTGATTTATTTTCTTTGGTCGGTAAAGATAGTTTTGCCAGTGCTACTATTGTATGTAAAGATATGGGTGTTTTTGCAGGACGAAGTTATGTTAAAGAACTTTGTAAGATGCATAAATTAGATATTAAATTTTATGTTAAAGATGGAGATACTCTTCAAAAAGGTGATGAAGTGGCAACCATTGAGGGCAAATCTACTACGATTTTAAAATGTGAACGTGTGATGCTCAATATGATGCAACATGCCAGTGGTATCGCCACCAATGTAGCCTCTTATAAACAAGTCTTACAAGAGTATCCTATTAAGCTTTTAGATACACGCAAAACCAGACCTCATTTACGTATTTTTGAAAAGTATGCGATTCGTTGCGGGGGCGGAACCAATCATCGTATGGGACTGGATGATTGCTTAATGATTAAAGATACTCACCTGCAAACGATTGATAATTTGGCTCTTTTTATGCAAGAAGCAAGGGTGAAATTACCCTTTACATGTAAAGTTGAAATTGAATGCGAAGATGTTGCTTTTGCACAATTTGCGATGCAATGTGGTGCTGATATTGTGATGTGTGACAATATGACTCCTCAGATGATTTGCGATGTCGTTGCATATAAAAAGAGACATTTTCCACATGTATTGTTGGAAGCCAGTGGCAATATCACTAAAGACAATATTGTGCAATATGCACAAACCGGAGTTGATGCTATTAGCAGTGGAAGTTTGATTCACCAAGCAGTATGGCTTGATTTTTCAATGAAAGTTACGCATAAAATTGCGATGTAGTCATAGGATTGTGATGTAATGGCTGACGATCAAGAAAAGACCGAAGAAGCCACCTCCAAAAAGATTGAAGATGCCTATAAAGATGGAAATGTTCCCAAGAGCCAGGATGCCAGTGGTTTTGTAACATTGGTCGTTGCCTTTGTTGCCTTTATGTCATTGCTCTCGTGGATTGAGAATAGAATGGTTTATTTATATTATTACTATCAATCTTTAATTGGCGTGGAAATTACCAAAGAAGTCGTCTTGCAGCTTTCGATTGTAACGTTTCGTGAAGTTATTTTTATGGTCATTCCTTTAGCGATTACCGTTGCTATTGCGGGTTTATTAGCAGGCGTCATGCAAATAGGTTTTATCTTTACAACTAAACCGCTCATTCCTGATTTCAGTAAGATAGATCCCATTAAAGGACTAAAAAATCTTTTATCTATCAAAAAACTTGTAGAGACAATCAAAGTCATTTTAAAAGTTTCGATTGTCTTATGGGTTTGCTACTATTTTTTAATTGCCTTTACTAAAGAGCTCCCAACGGTTATCTATTTTCCTATTTTTGAACAACTCTCTTGGCTTAAAGAGAAAGTTATTCTTCTCGCTTCTGTCATGCTTTTTATTTTTTTAATATTAGCTTTGTTTGATCTTTTTTATGTACGTTATAACTATTTTAAAGATCTTCGTATGAGTAAACAAGAGATTAAAGATGAGTATAAGCAAATGGAGGGAGATCCAAAAATTAAAGCAAAGATTAGGCAAATCCAGATGCAAATGACCAAAAAAAGGATGATGCAAGAGATTCCTCAAGCTGATGTTGTTATTACAAATCCCACACATTATGCTATTGCAATACGCTATGATCAAGAAAAAGAAGCAGCCCCAAAAGTATTAGCAAAGGGGACTGATTTTTTAGCGCTTAAAATTAAAGAAATTGCCATGAATTATAATATTCAGATTGTGGAAAATCCTCCTTTGGCGCGTGAACTTTATAAAAAATGCAATCTTGGAGAAACTATTCCCGAGAATCTTTATAAAGCCGTAGCTGAGGTTCTTGCTTTTGTTTATCGTAGTTCAAAAAAAGCACGCTAATTAACACCCCTCAATAACTTTTCAGAAAAAATTAAGTATAATCCATTTTTTATGCGCAATTCGTGTAGTGACAGAAATGGAGTTTACATGTATCAAGAAGCATGGCAGACAATGCTAACTGCTGAACATATTGTTTTAGTTTCACATGTATACCCTGATGGCGATACGTTAGGTAGTACACTAGCTCTTTATGCTGCGCTAGTTGATGCTGGGAAAAAAGTGACTCATTATAATCATACGCTGACTTTACCACAAATTTATGATTTTCTTCCCGGATTTTCCAAGATAAAAAGTAGTTTGCCAAAATCTTTTGATGTGGTTGTAAGCTGTGATTGTTCAACTTTCGATAGGCTGAAAATCCCGCAAGGGGAGTATCAGCTTATTAATATTGACCATCATATCACCAATACTTATTTTGGCACACAAAATCTTGTTGTGGATCGTTTTACGAGTGCTGGTATGGTAGTATATGAGTTATTAAAAGCGAATCATGTTGAGATTAACAAAGCATGTGCCATTTGTTTATATACAGCCATTGCGGATGATACGGGCTTTTTTCTTTACGGTGATATTGATGAATTAACTTTTAGCATTGTTGCACAATTGGTTAAATGCGGTGCAAATCCTAAAGAAATTGCATCGAAAGTGAAGCGAAGAGAACCGTTATCTAAAATTCGCTTGTATGCGTATATCTTAACACATTTTGAGTTGCACGAAGATGGTACTATCGCAACAGTTATTATTGATCAAGAGGCGCTTCTTGCAACAGGAGCTAGTCGTAATGATACAAAAAATATCATCAATATTTTACGAACAATGGTTAATGTAACGATTGCTTTGATGATATTGGAAGAGAAAGAAGGTGGATATAAAATTTCACTTCGAAGTAAAGACATTAATGTCTCGCAAATTGCTTTAGAGTATAATGGCGGAGGACATAAAACCGCAGCAGGGTTTGAAGTCGCACCATGTAATCCAAAACTATTACGAGATGAAATAGTCAAAAAAATAAAAAGGATTCATAACGTATGAGAAATCAGAGAAAATCATCAGCCTCTTTAATATTGGGAGTGCTTTTGTTAGCAATGGTTGGTGGAGTAGCCTATCTTTATAATTCAAGTTTATTTGAACGTATTCCCCCATCAATAGTATTAGAAAAAGAGATAGATTGGAATTTAAAAGAACCAATAGTTGTACATGTTAAAGATAATCGAGGATTACGTTTTGTGCGCGCTACGCTTAGTGATGGCGAAAAAAATGCTGTGTTAGAAAGTCGTGAGTTTAAAATACTTGAAGAAAGTGTTGATTTAAATTTAACATTTCCAAGAACAGGATTTGGTGCTAATAAAAAAGTTTTTGAATTGACTGTTGAAGCAACGGATGCCAGTAAGTGGAATTTTTTTGAAGGGAATAGCTTTGTTGCTAAATCTGTTATCAAAGTGGATACAAGGCGACCAGAATTGGCCATTATAGGGAGTTCTTATAAAATTATGAAGGGTGGTGCAGCAAGTGTCGTTTTTAAAGCTGAAGATGATGCAATGAAGGCACTTTATATTGAAACGAATTTTGGTAAGAAGTTTTATCCAACGCCTTTTTATAAAAACGGTTACTATGTTTCATTAGTAGCATGGCCATCTCGTGCAGAAAATTTTAGTGCCTCTATTGTGGCTATTGACAAAGCAGGTAATATATCTAAAGCGCATATCCCTTATTTTCTACAGGACAAAAAATATAAAACCTCAACGATTGCATTGCAAGACAAATTTTTAGATGGTAAAATTGCAGATTTAACGGCTGAAGTAGCCCCTGAAAACAATGGCCTTGAGCATTTGAAAAAGTTTAAATTTGTAAATGAAGATTTGCGTATAGGAAATGAAAATAATATTTTAAAAGTGACTTCAAATGTTCCAACACAAATGATAAATGATTTTGCTGTAAAAACATTTTATCCATTACGTAATGGAAAGGTTGTTGCAAGCTTTGGTGATTATCGATTTTATGAATATGACAAAGTGCCGGTGAGTGAATCGTATCACTTGGGGTTAGATTTAGCAAGTAATGCCCAAGCAGGAATGCAAACATCCAATGATGGTGTCGTTGTTTTTGCTAGAGAAAACGGCATATATGGCAATAATATCATTATCTCTCACGGTTTAGGGGTTTATTCGTTGTATGGACATTGCTCAAGTTATCTTGTGAAAGAAGGCGATGTTGTTAAAGCCGGTGATGTGATTGCTAAAACAGGTATGACAGGATTGGCACTAGGAGATCACTTACACTTTGGAATGTATGTTCAAGGAATAGATGTACGACCAGAGGAGTGGATGGATGAGAGTTGGCTCAAAGACAATATCTTTTCTATTATGAATTCAGCAAAGAAAATCATAGACAGATGAAAGTAACACAAAAAAATATTAGAGTTTTTCATATTAGTATTGATGAAGAAGCTCTTTTTTTAGAATATTTTAGAAAAAATAGTATACTTCTGAAGGAATTCTTTTTGCTTATAGAAGGAAATATTACTAAGAGTATTGCTTTTGTTCTTGAACAAAGTGGTGTGTGCTATAAAGATATTACCTCATGTTCCTTGCGTTTTGGTGCTATCAAAAAAGATATACCAGCAGATATGAAAGAGCTTCATACTGAACAACATGAGAAAAAAGAAGAAAAACCGTTAGTTGAGCAGAACAAAAAATTAAGAATTTTGGATAGAACAATACGTTCTGGTGAAGAAATTTACGAAACGGTTCCAATTACAATCTTTGGAAGAGTCAATAGTGGTGCTAAGATTTTTTGCGAAGAAAGTATGAATATTTACGGAATTGTTGATGGACTGGTTGAATGTGATGGTGAGTACCTGATTATTAGTGGAATTAGTCCAAGAGGCAATGTAATATTTAAGGGTGAAATTATTGATAAAGAGAGCGTCAAGCTTAATGTTTTACAAAAAATTACAATGCGTGATTCAGTGATTGAGATAAAGGAAATGGTGTGAAACAAACCACATTAGCCAAAGCAGTGGGTGGAGTTGGGATAGGTTTACATAAAGGTGAGCCTATTCAAATCTTACTTGAACCCCTTGAGGCAAATAGCGGTATACTTTTTTACAGACGTGACGTAGGGCTTTTAGTACAAGCTCTTCCCGAGAATGTAGTTAATACACAAATGGCAACGGTGATTGGAAATACAAGTCATTATATTTCAACTATTGAGCATTTACTTTCAGCTATTTATGCGTATGGTATTGACAATATTCGCGTCGTTTTAGATGGCGCTGAAGTCCCAGTTATGGATGGTAGTAGTGCGAGTTTTTGCATGATGCTTGACGAAGCAGGCAAAAGAGAATTGGATGCGACAAAAAAAGTAATGGTTATCAAAAAAGAAGTTGAGGTGGTTGATGGGAAGAAATTTGCACGCGTCATTCCGAGTTTAACGCCTGCATATAACTTTACGATAGACTTTACGCACCCTGTAATTGGTCGACAAGAGTATCTTTTTGAATTTAGTAAAAAAAGTTATATTGAAGAAATTTCACGTGCACGTACCTTTGGTTTTTTAAAAGATGTACAGATGCTACGGAGTCGCGGTTTAGGTCTTGGAGGCTCACTTGATAATGCTGTCGTTTTAGATGACAAAAAAATATTAAACCCAGAGGGTCTTCGTTTTTCAAATGAATTTGTGCGCCATAAAATTTTAGATGCCATTGGCGATTTGGCACTATTGGGTTCTGCCTTTATAGGTAATTATGAATCTTTTGCAGGTAGCCATAATCTTAACCATGAACTAACCAAGGCGATTTTAAGAGATCCTAGTAATTATGAAATTAAAACGCTTAGTGTGGAAAGTGCACAAGAGTTTGAAAAGGTTTACGCATAAAACCAACGGTTGATATAGTAGTGATTTCACTCTCTTCGCCTTTACTTATAGGCATTTATGAAAATCATCACTTAATCCATTTTTATGAAACAAAAGAGCAAACCAGTGAAGCATTGCCTCAATTATTTCAAACTATTTTGGCACAATACTATTGTCGAAAACTCTTTTTTGCTAAAGGGCCAGGGAGTTTTATGGCTATAAAAATAAGCTATGTGTTTCTACGAACATTAAGCATCGCCTTGAAAATACCATTATTTGCATGTGATGGATTTGTATTTAATGACAATAGACCTATTCGTGCGATGCGCACGCTCTATTTTTTAAAAGATGTATCAGGGAATATTGAAACGCAACACTTTACAGAAGAAGTGGAACAAATTTTTACGTTGCCAAAGGTGTTGAATGAAGCGATTTTTAGCGATGATACTACCCCCCTTTATATATTACCAGCTGTGTAGGAGAAAATAGGTGCAGATAAGAATACCCGCTACAAGCGCAAATTTGGGTCCAGGGTTTGATTGCTTGGGTTTAGCCATTGCTCTTTACAATAGTGTTTGTATCAAACCATCAAGCTATTATAGTGTCTCTATAAAAGGCGAGGGTGAGCAAAATGTTAAGTTGAAAAAAAATAATATTTTTGTTTCTATTTTTTATGAAATTTACCAAGAATTAACAGGACAAAAAGACCCTTTTCGCTTTGAATTTGACAATCAAATCCCTTTTTCCAGAGGCTTAGGGAGTAGCTCAGCAGTCATTGTTGGAGCCATTGCAAGTGCCTATGAGATGGCTGGAATTAAAGCCAGTAGAGAGGTTGTTTTAAATAAAGCCATTATTTATGAAACACATCCTGACAATATTGCACCTGCTGTGTATGGTGGTTTTACGAGTTCTGTTGTAGAGATGGGAAAAGTAAAAACACTTAGGAAAGAGTTAAGCTCGGATATTAAAGTGGTGATGGTTATTCCTGATCGTTCTATGTCAACAGCGCATTCTCGCACACAATTACCCAAGTCTTATATGATGAAAAATGTGGTTTACAATCTTTCTCGCGCTTCCTTATTAAGTGCGGCTTTTTTCAGTGAAAACTGGGATTTTCTACGTGTTGCATCCAAGGATTGTATGCATGAACAAAAACGTATGCGCCAGCTTAAAGAACTTTTTGATGTAAGAGAGGTTGCTTTAGCAAATGGAGCATTAATGAGTACACTTTCAGGGAGTGGGTCATCTTTTTTTAATTTAGTACGAGCTGAGGAGGCGCCAAAAGTGGCAAATGCCCTTAAAAACGCTTTTGAAATGTTTAGAATTGAAGAATTTGAGTTTGACAATAGTGGATTTCAAATCTTAAAAAGCTGAAAGACAGCTAAATTTTGGTATAATCAGGAACAAAATGAGTAATCCTATACGTATGTGCATTATTTGCAAAACACGACTGCTACAAAAAGAGTTGCAAAGAGTGCAGGTAGAGGATGGGGTGCTTGTTGAATTTAAAAAAATAGGTAGAAGCTTTTACCTCTGCACACCATGCGTTATGAAGAATGAAAAAAAGCTAATAAAAATATTAAATAACAAATGCAAAACAAATCACAAAAACTTGATGGAATTTGGGAAACTTTTTAAGGAGACTGGTACGAATGGATAAAGTCCGTATAAATGAGATAGCGAAAGAACTTGGCATGAAAAGTAAAGATGTCATTGAAAGAGCAGTAGAAATGGGCATGGATGTTAAAGCAGCATCAAGCTCACTTGATACCGAAGATGCTGAAAAATTGATGAACTATGTTCTCACTGGCGAGACAACTCAAAGCGTAAAACCAACTCCAAGTGTTAAAACTCCAGAAACTCCAAAAGTTCAAATACCTGAGCCAAAAGTTGAAATACCTGTGACTAAAGTTGAAAAAGTTAAAGAAAATAGTCCTGTTGTTGTACCTAAAACAAAGACAGTAAAAGAAAAAGAGAATGAGCCTTTACTTGGAGCAAGTAAAATATTGGAAATGACCCAAGAAATCAGTCCCTTGAATAATGAGACTAGTATAGTAGAAGAACAAGTGTTGGATAAAGCAGATTCTACGAATGTTCAGAAACGCAGAGGCTTAGTTATTGTTAAGAAAAGAAGGCCAGAAGTTAAAGAACTTGAGATCGAAGTAGCACCTAGTGCGGCTTCTCTCTTTGGTACGCTGGATAAATCAAAATCTATGGAAGCAGTATTTGCCTCTCAAAGTGAAATGGCAAAGAAAAAGAAAAAAATCAAAAAAATTCCTGCAGAAAAGAAAAATACAACAGAAAAACTTGATTTGGCCATTAATATTGAAATGGCAGATATTAATATTGATTCAGAAGACGAAGATGTGATTGTACTTCCGGATTTAAATATGGGACTTGCTATTGCAGAAGATAGAAAGAAAAAGCAGATAGACCCAAGTCAAATTCGAACCACTAAAAAAACCAATTTTGTGATGCAAGGTATCCAAAGACAAGGGAGACGTAAACGTAGACGACCGATGCAAGTAACAGAGAGTGTCGCTGTTGATGCCATTGAAATTCCAGAAGAGATTAGAGTCTATGAATTTGCTGAAAAAATCAATAAACCTGCAAGTGAAATTATTAAAGAGCTTTTTGCACTAGGTGTTATGTTTACAAAAAATGACTTTTTAGATAAAGACTCTATTGAAATTCTGGCTGAAACATTTGGAGTTGCTGTAACGACAGTGAATAACCAAGATGCATTTGACTACGTGAAAGCCTATGATGATGAAGAGGATTTAGAAAGTGCCACCTTAGTAGAAAGAGCACCTGTAATTACCATTATGGGGCATGTTGACCATGGTAAAACATCCCTTCTTGATTATATTAGAAGTGCAAAAGTTGCAGCCGGTGAAGCAGGTGGTATTACTCAGCATGTGGGTGCTTATATGGTGGAGAAAAATGGTAGAAATATTACCTTTATTGATACGCCAGGACATGAAGCCTTTACTGAAATGCGTTCTCGTGGTGCTAAAGTAACGGATATTGTTATTGTCGTTGTTGCCGCTGATGATGGAGTAAAACCACAAACCAAAGAAGCTGTTGAACATGCCAAAGCTGCAGGCGTACCTATTGTGGTTGCTGTTAATAAAATGGATAAAGAAACCGCTAACCCAGATTTGGTTAAAGCACAACTTGCAGAATTAGGATTGACACCTGTTGAGTGGGGTGGGGAGCATGAATTTGTTCATGTATCAGCCAAAACAGGTATGGGTATTGAAGATTTATTAGAAACAATTCTATTACAAGCAGATTTATTAGAACTTAAAGCAGATCCAAGTCGTGAAGTTAAAGCAACAGTTATTGAAAGTTCTCTTGAAAAAGGTCGAGGCCCAGTAGCGACTGTTGTTGTTGAAGATGGTACGATTAAAATAGGTGATATTGTTGTTGCTGGTGTTGCTTTTGGTAAAGTAAAGGCACTTTTAGATGATATGGGCAAAGCCGTTAAAGAAGCAAAACCAGGTGAGCCAGTTGTTGTATTAGGCTTGAGTGAAGTTCCCGGTGCAGGTGAAACATTGGTGAGTGTTAAATCAGATAAAATTGCACGTGAGTATGCTAAGAAAAAAGCAGAATATTTACGTCAAAAAGAACTCTCAAAAACAACAAAAGTAAGCTTAGATGATTTA
The DNA here is from genome assembly GCA_028684065.1 of Sulfurospirillaceae bacterium. GTDB lineage: Bacteria > Campylobacterota > Campylobacteria > Campylobacterales > Sulfurospirillaceae > Sulfurospirillum. Next base: position 133,756 of record JAQUGO010000002.1, on the reverse strand, counting down.
AGTGAGATGATTGCCGAGGGTGCATTAAAAACTTTACCTGTTATTATTAAAGCAGATGTTCAAGGAAGCCTTGAAGCCATTAAAGGTAGTTTAGAAAAAATTAGAAACTCAGAAACCAAAGTAAATATTATTAGTGCAGGGATCGGTGGTATAACAGAGAGCGATGTTGCTTTAGCAAGTGCAAGTTCCAACTGTGTTATTTTAGGTTTCCATGTGCGTCCAACAGGTATTGTCAAAGAAAAAGCCAAAAGTATGGGTGTAGAGATTAAAACCTATAATATTATTTATGATTTAATTGATGATGTCACAGGATTAGTGACAGGTATGATGGCTCCGGTGATGAGAGAAGAAAATATCGGTCAAGCCTTAGTTCGTGAAGTATTCTCTGTACCTAAATTAGGCCATATCGCTGGTTGTATTGTAACAGATGGTACGATTAATCGTGGTGTTAAAATGCGTGTTATTCGTGATGGTGTCATTCTCTTTGAAGGTGTTGTTTCTTCATTAAAACGTTTTAAAGATGATGTAAAAGAAGTCACTAAGGGATACGAGTGTGGTGTTGGTATTGAAGGTTTTAGTGAAATGCAAGTAGGTGATTATATCGAAAGCTTTAAAGAGGTTCAAGAAAAAGCAAAACTATGATAGATAAAAGTATAAAAATTCAACGAACGCAAAGCGTGCTAAGGGAACTCATTCCTGAAGCACTCTCAACACTTGGTGATGAGATGTTACGAGGTTTGTGTGTGACTGAAGTGGTATGTAGTCGTGGTAAATACGATGCTACTGTTTATCTTGATAAAATGATGTTTGATGAAAAAGAAAAAGGCTATATTCTCTCTCGCCTAGATAAGGTGAAAAGGCATATCCAAAACCATTGTATGCAAACAGAAGGATGGTTCCGCTGTCCAAATTTTACATTTGAATTTGATGAGAGTTTAGAGCGACAAAATAAAATTGATACTCTCTTTGCCAAAGTAGAAGAAGAGTTGAAAAAAGGTAAAAAAGCGCATGATGAATAATGAAACGTTAGCTAAAATGTTAGAAGAGTGCGGTGTAAACCTTTATGATACAGAAGTGACAACAGAATTTGATAAACGAATTTTTAGACTTTATATCATGTCAAAAGAAGGCATTACTCTTGATAAATGTCAAGAAGTCAGTCGCATTTTATCGCCTATTTTTGACCTTGAGCCACCACTTGAGGGAGAATATTTTTTTGAAGTAAGCTCTCCTGGGATTGAGAGAAAATTGACTAAACCTGAACATTATTTGTATTCTATTGGTGAAAAAGTAAAAATAAAACTTAATAATAAAGAGAAGATAATAGGTACTTTAGAGGCTTTTAGTGATAATATTGTAAGTCTAACGCTTGAAAAAGATGAAAAAATGCAAATCTCTCTTAACGATATTGATAAAGCTAGAACCTATTTTGAATGGTAACCCAGAACGATAAAGCCTTGATGAGACTTGCACTTAAGCGTGCATGGGAATATCAAGGTTTGTGTTACCCAAACCCTTGCGTTGGGGCAGTCCTTAGTGATGCACAAGGTAATGTTCTTGGGGTTGGTGCTCATCATGCGGCGGGTCAGCCTCATGCAGAAGTAGAAGCACTTAAAGAGGCGTATCTGAAACTCAGTGGTGATAAACGCATTTTAGCATGTGAAACCTCAGCACAAATCCATCATTTTTTACAAATTCATCATAACAATCTTTTTCATTCTCACTATTTACATGTAAGCCTAGAGCCTTGTCATCATTATGGTAAAACACCTCCTTGTTCTCAATTGATTTATACTCTTGGTATCAAACGTGTTGTTATAGGGATGGCCGATAAAAGTGCACATGCACAAGGCGGTGGTGCTTTTTTAAAACACAATGGCGTTGATGTTCTTTTTGGCTGTCTTGAAGATGAGTGTCAAACGTTGATAGAGCCTTTTTTAGCATGGCAAGAAAAGAAGCCCTTTGCTTTTTTTAAACTAGCCCTTAGTCAAAATGGTGTTGCAACAGGCGGGCTTATTAGTTCAGAGGACTCTCGTATAAGAGTCCATCAATTGCGTAATGTTTGTGATTTATTGGTCATTGGTGGTAATACTGTGCGTATTGATAGACCCGTATTGGATGCACGTTTTGTTCAAGGCAAAGCACCCAATATTTTAATTTATTCGCATCACAAGACATTTGATAAAGCAATTCCTCTTTTTCATGTGGAAGGGCGACATGTATGGGTTGAAAATTCATTGGATAAGATACAAAACCACCACAATATTATGGTTGAAGGAGGGCAGGGAATGTTAGATGCTCTGAGTCCTTTTATTGAATGGTATCTCATCTTTCAGTCTCCACACAAAAAAGAAGGCAAGCCGATTACCCTTCCTCATCTCAAAAAAGTTTTTTCAATGCCTATAGGTGAAGATACAATGAGTTGGTATAAAAGAGTCAACCATGGATGATTATTTTTTCTGGGAAGTTTTGATTGTTTTTGCATCTGGAATGGTGCATGGTATTGTAGGATTTGGTTTTCCAATGATAGCAACTCCTTTACTTGCCACTTTTATGGACCTTAAACGAGCTGTACTATACACACTTATTCCTACATTGGTTGTCAATAGTACAAGCATTAAACGTAATAACTCTTTTACGCAAATATGGAAAGAGTACAAGGTACTGATTCTTTCTGTTATGGCCGGTAGTCTTATTGGGACGCATATACTTGTTGCTTATTATAGTGACTATTATAAATTAATTTTAGCTTTTGTCATTTTGATGTATCTGAATAAAGAGCGTTTTAAAATTTCATTAACACCTTATATGGAACATCATACGTTAGCAATCACGTTAATATTGGGTTTTGCAAGTGGCATTGTGGGTGGCATTGTTAATATTATGATTCCAGTGTTACTCATTTTAATTATTGAGCTCAAATTAGAAAAAAAACGTGCTATTGGGGTGATGAACCTTTGCTTTATTACTAATAAATCACTACAAATTATTATCTTTGGCTATCATGGTAGTTTTACGACCGAAAGTTTATTAGCTATTTTGCCTTTGACACTTATTGCCGTTATTGGATTCAGCGTAGGCAGTAAAATTCAAGATAAAATAGATGAAGAACTTTACAAAAAGTTATTGAATATATCCCTTTGGTTTTTATCAGCATATCTAATATATGCTACATTTTACAGTCATTAACAAGGATTTTAATGCAAAAATTTACTACACAACCACCAGAACAATTCAAACCAAAAGAGAATTATTTTCTTTCACAACCCCATCAACCATTTTTCATTTTTGGTGTTGTATGGGCAATTGTGAGCATGGTTATTTTTATGTTAGGGTTTAAAGGTGTCATTTCCTTGGTTATCAGTCCAATATATTTTCATGGGTATTCACTGATATTTATAGTTTTTAGCCAGTTCTTTTTAGGATTTTTATTAACTACATTTCCTCGCTTCTGTGCGAGTATGAACGCTTCAAGAAATTTTTATCTACGCACGTTTATCCTTTATGAAATCAGTGCCTTGGGCGTGATAATTGGTGCCTGTCTATCAGAAAAGCTTTTATTTGTCTCGGTTGCTATTTTGGTTGCTTTACATGTAGGCGTATTGTACCAATTGTATATAATGTTTAAGCATGGTAAATCTCATATTAAAAAAGATCCTTTTTGGATTATTGTAGCTTATGGATTTGGGCTTTTTGCACATGGCATGTTTGCTATTGGATTTATGATTGATGCTTACACTATTCCTTTTTATTGGTATGATATCGCCTATGCAAGTGGTTTTTATATGTATGCTATTTTTTTAACTTGTGTGATAGCACTACGGATGATTCCTTTTTTCTCTCATGTACAAATTCACAAAATTCCAAAGCTTCTTCCGATTGTCTTCACACTTTTCTTTCTTAAATCATTGACTATTGTGATGACATTTGAATGGACTGAAATCGTGATTGATATTGTACTGGGGCTATTTCTGTTAAAAGAGATTTTACGTTGGGAATTACCAGTAATGAGCTCGCCAGCTATCTTAAGAATTTTGCATCTAGCTTTGTATTGGTTACCAGTAGGGTTAATTGTCGGTGCCTTTAGCAAAGCGGGAGAACTTTATTTTGATATCTCTTTTACTTCTTTAGATGCACATATTTTAGCTTTAGGTTTTTTAAATACAATTTTTATTGGCTTTGGTACCCGTGTTACCTTAGGACATGCAAGCCAGCCTCCACGTGCCAATCGTTTTACAGTAGGGCTATTTGTCCTAACGCAAATTGTATTAATAGCTCGTATTCTTTATTCAATAACAAGTGGATTCAGTATTAATGCTTCGTGGACATTTGATCTCTCCATTAGCTTATGGCTTGTGCTCTTTAGTGTTTGGGGAGCTTATTATGGTCCTGTTTTAATCTCAGGAAAGAAAATAGTCTAGTGTTTTACATAAAAAGGCGCTTTTTCATATCAAGAAGCGCTTCGGCTTCTTGATAAAGTGGCAAGTCTTTACAAGGCGTTGTGCGAAGAAGTGGACGATACTTCTCAAAAGTTTGCCAAACTCTTTGCGCACCATCCATTTTCCCTTTAGATGCTAAAGCTAATGCTGTTGAAGCATTAATGAGACCTTTGAGAATTTTGCCTTCATTTTCTTTTTCATAGCATTTTTTGTAAAGATGCCATAATTCTTCTAAAACCTCATGGCCTTCTACAAATTCGTTCTTTGAGACAACTTTTAAAAAATTTTCAATCGCTAACATCACTATTCCTTACTTTTTATACGTAAATAGTATAACAAATATTAAAAGAGTTGCTTTATTTAAAAAATTAAGGTAAACTGCTTATTCAGAAAGATGAGGTTCGAGTTCATCTTTGGTAGTTTTTTTATATATGTCAACCTTTCAGTTAGCAGTCTAAAATACTCCAAAATACTCAATTTTATATTTTCGACCACACTTTAGCAATAAAGTGTAATTTTATACAGGAGCATTGTATGGCACTATTGGAAGGAACCGTTAAATGGTTCAACAGCGAAAAAGGTTTTGGATTTATTCAACCAAATGATGGCAGTAAAGATGTATTCGTACATTTTCGTCAAATCAATAAAACAGGTTATGGTCGTGTTTCTTTGAACGAAGGTCAAAAAGTTACTTATGAACTAGGCGAAGGACAAAAAGGTCCACAAGCTGAGAACGTAACAGCTCTATAATTTCTACAGAAGAAGAGTCTCTCTTCTTCTGCTTCCTTTCCCCTCCTTTTTTTCATCTTCTCTCAATACTCAAAAAAGTAAAATTTTACTAAGCTTGTGAGATTACAGTTCATTATTTATGATACGTTTTCTACGGGTATGTTATAACTCATTAAAAAGAAATAGTATGACAATAGAAAAACTCCACGAAGATACACATGTTTTGCATCGCTTCATTGGACTTTATTGCGAGCGAAAGCATCGGGATAGAAATAAAGAAACAGGATATCTCTTTGAAGAGTATCACTTATGTGAAGAGTGTAAAGAATTATTACAGTATGCGCATGAACGTTTAAGTGCATGCCCACATGAACCAAAGCCAAGTTGTCGTAAATGCCCTAAACCATGTTATGAACGAGGTATGTGGAAGAAAATGGCAAAAGTGATGATGTACAGTGGTATGTATTTAGGGCTCGTGAAAATGCGAAAGTTTTTTTCAAAATAATGCACGCTCCTTTTTTGACGTATAAAAATTATATGCTCGAGCACTATGGTGAAGCGCTGTACAGTATTCCTGTAGATTTAAAATTTGGATGCCCTAATAGAAATAAGGATGATCGTGGTGGGTGTACCTTTTGTCCTGAAGACGGTGCGCGTGCGGCGCAGACCAAAGAGGCCAAAAGCATGGAGGAACAGATTGAACATGCTATTGCTTTTGCGCAAAAACGCTACAATGCCAAAGCGTTTGCACTCTATATTCAAGCTTATACAGGTACATTTGCCTCACTAATTCAACAACAAAAAATCTATGAAAAATTATTAAAGATATACCCATTTAAAGCCATATATATTGGTACAAGACCTGACTGTCTGAGCGATGAGACATTGGATTATCTGCAAGAATTGGATAAAAGTATAGAGGTTCACATTGAACTAGGCATTCAAAGTATGCATGATGCAACACTTAGGTCGATAAATCGTGGGCATAATGCTCAAAAGTCTAAAGAAGCGATTGAAAGATTGCATGCACGGCATCTTAAAGTACACGCTCATTTAATTTTAGGGTTTCCTAATGAGAGTATGTGTCATTGGCAAGAGAGTGTGGATATTTTGGTAGAACAAGGAATTGATGGTATAAAATTTCACAATCTTCATATCATTAAACACACAGCCCTTGCACAACAATATGCGCAAATTCCTTTTCATACTATGGATGAATATGAGTATGCTGAGGCTTTAATAGATTTGCTTAGGCGTATTCCTTCTTCAATACCTATTTTGCGCTTAGCAACTGATACACCAGATAAAGATTTAATTGCGCCATTATGGAAAATAAGTAAAAATGGATTCAGTAAATACTTTGTTAAAACGATGTATTTGCGAGGAATTTTTCAAGGTGATTTGATGGAGCCTAAAAAAAATAAAAATAATGAAATCCGACCACAAATAATACTAAAAGATGGAAGTACGACTTTTTTTAACCATGAATTTAAGGACTATTACCATCCAAAGGAGGGTGCTTTACGCCAAGCAGAGCAATTGTTTGTGGCAAAAAGCCATTTAAAAAAGCGTCTTGAAGGCTTACATGTCAGGCTGTTAGATATTGGTTTTGGCATGGGCTATAACAGTTTTTCAGCTCTTAAAATGGCATTAAATTTAGGCGAGAATAGCTTACATGTAAGCGCTATTGAGCATGATAAAATGCTATTGTTGCAAAGCGCCCAAGTCATCGCTGAGCCTTTACATGTAAAAATGCTTGAAGGCCTTTATGCGCAAAATTTTTGGACGAATGGTAGTGTTCACATTGAACTTCTTAACGCAGATGCGCGTTATGCGATAAGATTTTTAAAAGAGCGTTTTGATGTTATTTTTCTTGATCCTTTTTTGGAAAGTAACAATCCTACTTTGATTAGTGTAGAGTTTTTACAAAAGCTTCATCTATTGCTCAAAACTGATGGTGTTTTGGTGTGTTCAGCCTCTTTGCGCTCTGTACATGTTGCATTGATAGAAGCGGGGTTTGAGGTTGAAATTGTAGCGATTGATAAAACAGATATTGTAGGCTTTGTTGCAAAGCCTACGAGTGAAATCAAAAAGATAGAAGGTATAGCGTATCATGACCCTTATTTAGTATGGAGTGATAAAGAAATCGCGCGCCAACGCGATGAAAAGCTAAAAACTAAGGGATAATTTAACGATATAAAATCCCCCGAAAATTAACCACATAAACAAGATACCCGCTAAATATAAAGGTTTCATTCCAACATTTTTAAATTTATCAATGCTTGTTTCCATTCCTAACGCACTCATCGCCATCGTTAACAAAAAAGTATCGATGCTATTAATACTCGAAACAAGGCTAAGGGGTAGAAAATGAAAAGAATTAAAGCCAGCAACAAGGATAAAGAAAACGGCAAACCAAGGAATAGTAACGTTTGTTTTTGCTTTTTGCCCAATGTGCTTGGCGGTTTGTGTAAGCCAAAATCCTAAAATGATTAAAAAAGGTGCGATAAGCATAACGCGTATCATTTTAACAATCACCGCTGTTTGCGCCGCTTCGGGGTTGATGGCATTACCCGCGGCAACCACATGGGCCACTTCATGAATGGTGCCACCGATATAAATGCCCATCGCATCAGCACTTAAAGGGATAAAGCCAGCTTTGTATAAAAATGGGTACAAAAACATCGCGATGCTTCCAAAAACGACGACAGTTGAAACAGCAATAGCGCTTTTGTAAGGCTCTGCATTAATCACAGGTTCCGTCGCCAAAACCGCTGCAGCCCCACAGATGGAACTGCCTGCACTGGTAAGAATCGTTGTCTCTTTATCTAATTTTAAAAAGCGTGTCCCAACGAAATAGCCGAGAGTAAAAGTAGAGCTCACAACAGCGATACTGGTAAACATACCCGCTATTCCAACAGCTTCAATATTTTGAAAGGTTAAGCGAAAACCGTATAAAATAATGCCTGTACGCAAGATTGTTTTAGTTGAAAATAGAATGCCTGGAACCCACTCTTTGGGTAGTTTATTGCGAAGGGTATTGGCATAAATCATGCCTAAAACGATACCAATAATCAAAGGGCTAATCCCTAAATGTTTAAAGAGGATAAAATCCGAAAGGTACGTAGCACTCATAGCAAAGAGAGCTACAAATAAGATGCCACTGAGCGTATTATTGCGGTGTTCTTTTTGAAACATACGAGTCCTTAAAAAATTTAAAGAAGTATAGAGCAATTTATTTAATTAGTAAAATAAATTAAATATGATATAATCATAAATATAATTAATTAAAGAAGAGATTATGACACTTAAAGAACTAAGCCTATTTTATCAACTATGTGAAGATGCCCATCTTTCAAATTTAGCCCAAAAATTGGGCATCACACAATCTGCTGTATCGCTTGCTATTAAATCTTTGGAGAGCAAAATTGGGGAACCACTTTTTGATCGCATTGGTAAAAAACTGGTTATTAATGAGATAGGAAGGCTTTTTAAAGAGAAAACATATCCTCACTTTCAAGCCCTTATGGATGCAGAAAACTTTTTTAAAGACAATAAAATTTCTGGGATTCTTACGATTGCTTCCAGTAAAACTATTGGTGATTTTATCACTTCACAAATCGTTTTTCATTTTTTAGAGACGCATGCTCATGTCATGATTCAAAAAGATATTCAAAACTCAGCGCATATTATCAATCTTGTTAAAAATGGTATTATAGATATTGGTTTTATTGAATCTATTTGTTGTGATGAGGATGTTATCAAGGAAGAAATGGGTAATGATGAATTAATTTTAGTAACCAGTGACAAAGATTTAGAAGGAAAAATATTTTATATAGATGAACTATTGTATAAAAAGTGGATTGTACGAGAAAAAGGTTCAGGCACGAGGGAAGTTTTTTTAGAGTCGATTGGCAAGCTTGCTAAAGAGCTTAAAATTTGTATGGAATTTTCCGAATTTGAAGAGGCTAAAACGATTCTTTTAAAAAACCCTCAAACGATTACATGTCTTTCAAAAGTGGTGGTTGAAAAAGAGTTAAAACGAGGTGAGCTTTATGAAGTTAAGTTACATAATTTACTTATTGAGCGCAAGTTTTATCTGATTTACAACAAAAACAAGTACCAAAGTAAACTTTTTCTAGAGTTTAAAAACTTTGTTAAAAATTTTGCCGTGACTTAAAATATAGTGTAAACGCGCTATAATATCCTTAAAAACAATGAAGGAACTATCATGGCAACCTATGCATGTGGGCATATCAATCCTGATTCTGATTCGATCTGTTCAGCAATCTCATTATCGTATTTAAAAACAGCATTGGGCGAGCCTTGCACGCCTGCACGTCAAGGCGAATTAAGCCCTGAGACGGAATTTATCTTAAAAACATTTGGACTTGAAAAACCTGAACTTAAAAATGATTTTTCAGGCCATAACCTTTATATTACCGATTATTCAGACCTTGCACAAGCACCTCATAATCTTAAAGAGACCACTATACTAGGTATTGTGGATCATCATAAATTAGGTGATATTACGACAACATCGCCGCTTGAATGTTGGATTCGTCCTGTTGGCTGTACGAACACTATTGTCAAAGAGATGTTCGATCATTATAAGATTGAAATTCCTAAAAATATTGCAGGTGCGATGATGTTGGCAATTCTTAGTGATACAGTTTTATTTAAATCACCAACTTGCACTAAAGTCGATACTAAAGCTGTTAAAGAGTTGGCTAAAATCGCAGGTGTGGAAGATTTTAAAGCCCTTGGCATGGAGATGTTTTTAGTTAAATCAGCTGTGATTGGGGCAAGTCCACGTACACTTTTACTTCGTGATTATAAAGATTTTGAAATGGGTGGCAATAAGATAGGCATCGGTCAGCTTGAAGTGGTTGACCTTAAAGTTTTTGATGGTATGAAAGAAGCTTTATTTGCAGATATGAAAGCCTATAAAGAAGAGGGCAATCGCCATACGGTTATGCTTTTACTAACAGATATTATGATTGAAGGCTCTCAGTTTTTAGTGGTGAGTGATGATGAAAGTAAAATAGAAAGTGCTTTTAATACCAAACTTACCAATCATGAGATGTGGGTTAACAAAGTATTAAGTCGTAAAAAACAAGTCATTCCTGTATTGGAAAAGCAATTTTAGAAACAGTTACGTGAAAAATTGTGATTTTAATCTTATTGACGTTTACAAACGATGTGACAAGCTTGGTGCACGTCAATTTGATTTCGTTCTTCAAGGAGGGATGAGTACCCAAAAAGTACTCAAAGTCCTCCTTTACCGCGAAATACAATTTCTCGAATTACGTCTTGCTAAATTACACCAAGAAAAAGTTAATGCATTAAAGAAACTAACAAAAACACTTCAAAATATTATCTATCTTTTTCATATATCTAAAGATGTCTTTGATAGTACCATTATAGAAAGCTATGAAGAGCGTTTTGTGATATTTGAAACTATTGTGCAAATGAAAGAGACCACAGCTTTATCAGATTTTTTACAGATACATTATCCTGCTTTATTATTTGATTTGCATTTTTTCTTTTATGAACCGAGTGCTTTTTATTTAGAAAACTCTGGTGAAAAACCTTTACGGATTTTTGTCAAAAAACACTTACATAAAGAGTATTTTAGAATGGCAAAAAAAATTAAAAAGTCTCTCATTGAAAATCGCGATACATAAAGCTCATAAGTTTTTATAAAGAGTCTCTTTGTACTAAATGAGTCTATTGTTGGTTGCATAATCTACTTCTTTTACTCTTTTAATACCTTCATCTAAAATCAATATAGCATTATCTCATGGAAAATAAGAGGAACTTGTTAGCAAGTTCAATAACATCACAACTGCCTAAAATAAGACTATTGCTGCTTAGATATAATAAAAAGTGTTTGGACTCTAGGACATGTTGTATTTATTGGCCTAAAAGCTCTTATGTGATTTTGATTGAGTCTAAAAAACAGTAATAAATTTATATTATACGTATAAAACAAGTAAAAAACTTTAGCAATAATTTTGGATAATAGCGTTACAATCTTACATCTATTTTAGATAAGGAATTCATATGAAAAAAAATTTTATTTTAATCAGTTTAGCAACAGCAACGCTCCTTTTTACAGGATGTGCAACATCTCAACTTCAAACCAGTGCAAAGATGACACAGAGTGTTTTTATTAATCCTGTTGCCAAAGATAAGCGAACAATTTTTATCTCCACAAAAAATACCAGTGGGACAGATATTAATCTTGAACAACGCATCGTTCAAGCCCTTTACGCTAAAGGATACATGGTTGTGGAAGACCCAGAGATGGCAACGTATGTCTTGATGACCAATATCCTCTACTGCAACAAAAAAAGTGAAAACAATACTGCCAGTGGTGCGATGATGGGTGGTATGGCTGGAGCCATTGGTAATTCAGGGAGTAATGGCAGAAGCATGGTAGCTGCTGGTCTTGCGGGTGCCGTTGTAGGTGGACTCATCGGTAAAGCAACTGAAGATACCATTTTTCAAATGCAAGTGGATATCGTGATTCGTGAAAAAGCTAAAGGCAAAGTGATGGCCAGTACGGGTAATGTTGGTGGACAAGCGTATGTCCGAGATGGCCAAAAAAGTGGCTTTCAAAATAGCTTTGCTGGACCAGTTCGTGATGATACCAGTGGAAGAATCAACTCTAATACTTACAATAACAGCAGTCAATCGTATGAGAGTGATTTTATAGAACACCGTACAATGATGTTCGCGGAAGCCACAAAAATGGATTTGACACTTCAAGAGGCAACGCCTATTTTAGAGCAAAAAATAGCACAGCAAATAGCTGGATTATTTTAATTTTACACGCTTCCCTAGCTTTGCTTGGAAAGTTACGTTACACTAGGTGCTAAAGCTAACCTCATGTGAGGCAGAAATACTTTGATACGCTTTTAAGCAAAGTTAGTCAATTCTTTGGCAAACTATTTTAGAATTAGGAAGAATTTTGGAAGAACAAAACAAGCAACAAAAAATTGTCCAGATGTTTGATGATATTGCAGGGACCTATGACACAGCAAACCGTGTTTTGAGTATGGGTATTGATATTCAATGGCGAAAGAAAGCGTGTGATGAAACCTTTGCACGCTACACAAAGCCTATTGAGTTGATTGTCGATGTAGCATGTGGAACGGGTGATATGATGGGTTATTGGGCAAAGCAAGCCAAAAAAGCAGGACGCAATATTGGAAAAATTTTAGGTATTGATCCTTCTGTTGGTATGACCGATGTCGGTAAGCAAAAATTTCCTGAGTTTGAGTTTGTTATTTCCGAAGCAACGGAGCTTCCCCTTCCTAATGCCAGTGCCGATATCTTGAGCATTAGCTATGGCATTCGCAATGTCGTTAAGCGTCAAGAAGCTTTTAGTGAGTTTGCAAGAGTGGTGAAAAAGGGCGGTTATGTAGTGATTCTAGAATTTACTAAAGATGATAAAAAAGGGTTTTTCTTCGCACTTAAAGATTTCTACCTCAATAAAATACTACCCATTTTAGGTGGGTTTATCTCTAAAAATAAAGAAGCCTATGAGTATTTACCTAATTCCATAGAAGGTTTTTTAACATCCTCTATGCTTCAAAAAGAGCTTGATGTGGCGGGTTTTGAAACAGAATTTGTCAAAAGTTTTTCAATGGATATTTCAACCTTGGTTATTGCTAAAAAACGATGAGCCAACCCCAAAGTGTCTCCAGTCTTAACAATCAAATAAAGTCTTTACTGGAGAGCACCTTTTTACATGTATGTGTGGAAGGTGAAGTCTCTAGGCCCACTTATCATAGCTCTGGTCATCTCTATTTTACGCTGAAAGATGCCGATTCATCAATTTCGTGTGTCATGTTTAAAGGCAATACCAAATCACTTAAATTTCAAGTCGAGGAAGGGATGGCGGTGGTCATTCACGGCTCCATCTCAGTTTTTGCACCACGGGGAAGTTATCAAATCAATTGTTTGAGTTTAGAACCCGCTGGTAGTGGCGCTTTGGCTAAAGCATACGAACAGCTCAAAGTAAAATTGAGCGCCAAAGGCTATTTTGAAGCCTCACATAAAAAAGTCATTCCAAAAATTATCAATCACATAGCGCTTGTAACATCAGGTACAGGTGCCGCGCTTCAAGATATGCTTCGTGTTGCAACCAAACGATGGCCACTCGTGAAGATAACTTTGTTGGATACTTTAGTTCAAGGCGAAGGCGCAAAAGTTGCTATTGCTCACAATATCGCTTTGGCTGATACTTTAAATGCCGATGTGATTGTTGTGGGACGAGGCGGCGGAAGTATCGAGGACTTGTGGGCATTTAATGAAGAAATAGTTGCTGACGCATTCTTCGCATGTAAGACGCCTATTGTTTCAGCAGTTGGGCATGAGATAGATTATGTGATTAGTGATTTTGTGGCCGATTTAAGAGCGCCAACGCCTTCTGCAGCGATGGAGATGATACTTCCAGATCAGAGCGAAATGCTGATGCGTATTGATGGCATGATGGAGCAAATGGGTGGTCTTTTTTCAAGGTTACTACGCACTAAAATGGAATCATTGACTCACTTAAAAATGCAATTTGCTAAACGATCCATGGATGAAAAACTCTCTCTATGGCGCAGTGAAATCAATATGCTCAAGCGCCAATACGATGAACGAATAGGCATTTTATTACGTGAAAAAGCCCAAAAGCTCCTTCAATTGCAAGAGCAGATTAGTTTTCAAACCAAGCAAAATATTGCTAAAAAAGAGCAAATACTCTCCTCTTTTACGATAGCATTACATGCTAAAGAGCCAACACGTGAACTCAAAGAGTGTTATGCCCAAATTGTCAAAGAGGGCAAAAAAATAGCACTTGAAAACATCTGTGAAGATGAGATTTTTGAATTGCAAACACCTCATGTTATTCTAAAAGCCAAAGCCTTAGAAAAAAAACTTTTTTAATATAGATTGCGATGAAGCCTATTAAAGATTATGTTTTTCTTTGAATGTTTCGGCTGTTTTAATGGCTTCAACAATTTTTGCTGATAAAATAGGCAATTCGGTGTATTTTACCCATAAGGTATCTTCGACGATATCGTGAATTTCTCCAGCAATTTCGACGGCTAAGCGCTTGAGTCTCGCTAACTCTTTTTTGAGTTCTTTTTCATCCATATGGCACTCCTTGTATCTATTGGTTAAGGATTGCAAGTTATGTTCCGTGAAAAGCTTAACATGTAAAGTTTTTGGGTACACTAACAGTTATTGTATTAAAGCAGATAAAACGTAAATTTTAAAAAACCATTATATCTTAGAAAAAGCTAGGCGGCTTGAATGAAATTTATAAAATGGCATCTTTGTATCGTTACACTTCTTTTAACCTCTCTTTGTTCAGAAACAATGACGTCTTCATTTGATACCAATCTCACATTAAGTGCTAGCGAGAAAAATTGGCTTGCAAAACACCCCGTCATTCGTGTAGGAATGGATTCTGATTATGCCCCTTTTGAGTGGCTGAATGAAAAGGGTCAGTATGTAGGTATGGCCGTTGATTATCTTGCCTTGATTGAAAAAAAAGTAGGTGTTCATTTTGAAATTGTTAAAAATATTTCATGGACTCAAGCCATAGAGATGACAAAAAAAGGTGAGATAGATATGCTAAGTAGTATCGTTGAAACCCCAGAACGTTTAAAAGATTTCATATTTAGCGAACCTTACCGAGATATTCAAACAGTGATTGTGGATAATGCAGAGGGTGATTTTATTGGAACGTTAAAACGGCTTCATGGTAAGCGTGTTGTTGTCGAAAAAGGCTATTTTACCCAAGAGCTTATTGAACAAAATTATTCAGATATCATATTGGTGTTAGCGAAGAATACCTTAGAAGCTTTAACGATGGTTTGTGATGGTAAAGTGGATGCTTATGTAGGTGATATTAGCAGTACAAATTATACGATTATACGTTATGGTCTTAAAAATTTACGTTTTTCAGGACAAACCGATTTTATGAATCAACATCGCTTTGGTGTTGCTAAATCAAATCGAGAATTAGCAACAATTCTCTCAAAAGTAATGCATGTGATTTCGCCAGAAGAGACGGATGCTATTTTTAACCGTTGGATGAGTGTTCGTATTGAACAAGGTATTGCACTTAAAACGGTAGTAAGTTACAGCGTGATATTTTTACTGTTTTTGTTTCTTTTGGGTTTTTGGACATTACGCCTACAACGTGAAATAAAATTACGAAAAGCTTCTGAAATAGCGTACAAAGAGCAAAGTGAGGAGCTTCAAAGTATTATTATTGAAAAAAACCATGCCGAAGCCAAACTCAAAGAGCGAGAAGCGTATTATCGTCATCTCACGGAAGATGTGAGTGATGTTATTTGGAAAGCAGATAAGAATTTAATCATTACGTATATCAGTCCCTCGGATGAGCGGTTACGTGGCTATAAAATGGAAGAAGTTATTGGTCGCCATGTCTTTGAGATGTTTACACAAGAGGGTATTGAAACTATCATGGGCGCTATCCGCAAAAGAGAAGAGGCTGAAAAAAAAGGTATTAAGACAGATTTTGTAACGTACGAAATTCAGCATCGTTGTAAAGACGGAAGATTAATATGGGGTGAAATTCTCTCAAAAGCAGAGTTTAATGAACAAAGAGAAGTGATTGGATACCATGGCATTACACGTGAGGTAACTGAGCGAAAAATGATGCAAGCTAAAGTAGAACAATTGGCTTTTTATGACACTTTAACAACATTACCAAATCGTCTTTTGTTGTCTGAAAGGCTCACGCTTTCGGTTGTAAGCAGTAAACGTAACAATAAATATTGTGCTTTAATATTCCTTGACCTCGACAATTTTAAATCCCTCAATGATACTCATGGCCATAGCATAGGCGATAGGCTGTTGATTGAAGTTTCTCACAGACTCAAAGGGTGTGTTAGAGAAGTAGACACCGTATCCCGTTTTGGTGGTGATGAGTTTGTCATAATTCTTCAAGATCTTCATGCCGAAAATGGACTTTCAAAAGAACTTGCCAAGAAGGTTGCTGAAAAAATTCGTATTTCTTTATCCAAGCCTTATCATCTAAGTATCTCAAAAACAGATATTACAAGTCATATCATTGAGCATTATTGTACTGCGAGCATTGGAATTGTATTGTTCAAAAGTGATAGTGATTCTAAAGATGAGTTATTGAAAAAAGCTGATAAAGCTATGTATCAGGCCAAAGAAGCTGGAAAAAATACGATAGAGTTTTATGAGTCAGATACTTCTCAATGACGAAAAAAGCCTGTTTCTAAGTTCTGATTCACTACACTATTTTTATATTTTGAGAAGAGAGGCATTTGGATGGAACCGACCGTTCTAATATTACCAGGGTATGGTAATTCATCGCATGAACATTGGCAAAGCTTATGGGAAACAAAACATACTTATTTTAAACGAGTTGAGCAAAGAGATTGGCTCAATCCTATTTGTGATGAGTGGGTTGCTTCATTGGAAAAAGCACTGAGTGAGGCAAGCTCTGAGGTTTTTTTAGTCGCGCATAGTATGGCATGTTTGGTTGTAGCACATTGGGCAAGTCAAAAACATCGGCCTATTAAAGGGGCATTACTTGTCGGTGTTCCTGATGTGAATGCCCCTACTTTTCCACCCAGTGCTTTAGGGTTTGAAAATACACCTTCTACCCCGTTTGATTTTCCCAGCGTGGTTATTGCGAGCTCAAATGATATATATGCTTCTATTGAATATGCTCAAGAAAGGGCAAAAATGTGGGGTAGCGACTTTGTCAACATTGGTGACAAAGGGCATATCAATGCCGATAGTGGGCTTGGTTTTTGGGATGAAGGCTGGCAACTTTTTGAACACCTGCAAAAAGGAATGTAATGGACTCTCTCAAGCAACTTTTTTGCATCGGGCACGGACCCTCTTCGAGTCATACAATGGGGCCTCAAAAGGCAGCCCTCCACTTCAAACAAAAAACTCCTAATGCCACTTCGTATCGTGTCACTTTATATGGCTCTTTAGCCTTAACAGGCAAAGGACACTTAACCGATGTCACAATTATCGAAACCTTAGCGCCAATACCTACAGAAGTTGTCTTTAGGATGGATATTATGAAACCCTTTCATTCCAATGGCATGCTCTTTGAAGCCTTGGATGAAAGCCTTACATGTAAAGAGTCGTGGGAAGTCTATAGCGTAGGTGGCAGTGCGCTTAAAGAAGAGGGCGAAGCTCTCACAAAAGCGTCCATTTATCCACTTACGTCTATGAAAGAGATTATGGCATGGTGCGACAAAGAGCATCAAGAACTTTGGCAATACGTTGAACGCTATGAAGATGAAACGCTTTGGCCTTATTTGGCGGAAGTATGGACAACCATGCAAGAGACGATTGCACGAGGCTTAAAGCAAACAGGCGTTTTGCCTGGAACCTTGCAGTATCCACGTAAAGCCAAAATGTTTTTTTCCAAAGCGCGTAAAGAAGATAAAAAAGCACACGGTTTAATGTTTGCCTATGCTCTAGCGGTCAGTGAAGAAAATGCCAGCGGGCATGTCGTGGTCACCGCACCAACCTGTGGGGCTTCAGGCGTTGTTCCTTCTGTACTGCGTTACCTCAAAGAGGTGTATGATTTAGATGATACAGAGTGCTTGCGTGCTCTTGCCATTGCGGGCTTACTGGGAAATTTAGTGAAATTTAATGGCTCTATCTCAGGTGCAGAAGTGGGATGTCAAGGCGAAGTAGGCGTAGCGTGTTCGATGGCCGCGGGTATGGCGGCGTATATCTTTGGCGGTAATCTTCAACAGATAGATTATGCCGCTGAGATGGGGCTAGAGCACCATCTTGGCATGACGTGTGATCCCATCGGTGGGTATGTGCAAGTGCCATGCATTGAGCGCAATGCAACAGCGGCGATTCGTGCTATCAGTGCGGCAGAATATGCTTCCTACACCGATGGTAGCCATCGGGTGAGTTTTGATGAGGTCATCAAAACTATGGTTGAAACAGGGCGAGATATGAATACTAACTACAAAGAGACCTCTTTAGGAGGGCTTGCCAAACGCTCTATTTAAACAGACAAGATATACTTTTCTTTGTGTTCTTTACTTAAAAAGGATGCCTTAAAAGAGTTTTTAACAAGCTCTTTTAACTCTTCTTCGCTGATTGATAAAGCTTTCACAATGGCTTCATAATTTTCATTGACATATCCCCCAAAATAAGCAGGGTCATCGGAATTAACGGTGACTAAAACACCTCTGCGTTGAAGTTTTACAATATTGTGCTCTTTCATACTTTTAACAGCACGAAGTTTGACATTAGAAAGAGGGCAAACAGTAAGTGGGATTTGCTTTTCAATGAGAAAATCCACCAGCTTTTCATCTTCATCACAGCGAATCCCATGGTCAATACGGTTGGCATGTAAAAGATTAATGGCTTCCCAAATGTACGAACTATCGCCTTCTTCTCCTGCATGAGCAACGATTTTATAGCCCTCTTTGGCACTGGCTTCAAATACGCGTTCAAATTTTGAAGGTGGATGCCCGACTTCACTTGAATCAAGTCCTACGCCGATAATTTTCTCTTTAAACGGCAACGATTGTGCCAAAGTTTCAAATGCCTCTGCTTCGCTAAGATGACGCAAAAAACTCATAATCAAAAAAGAGCTAATACCAAGTTCTATTTCGCCCCTTTCAAGTGCTTTGCAAATGCCATTCAAAACGGTTTCAAATGCAATACCCCTTTTCGTATGGGTTTGAGGGTCGAAAAAAATCTCTACATGCACAACATTTTGAGCTTTACATGTAAGAAGGTATGCCCACGTTAAATCAAAAAAATCGGATTCGGTGATGAGCACATTAGCACCTGCATAGTAGATATCTAAAAACGATTGAAGAGAGGTAAAGTTGTAAGCATTTCTAATCTCTTCGACATTTTTGTAAGGAATGGGAATGTTGTTTTTTTGCGCTAAGGCAAACATGAGCTCTGGCTCTAGTGTGCCTTCAATATGGAGGTGTAGTTCAGCTTTGGGGAGTTTGGCGATCAGTTCTTTCATGACTCAACTTTTTATGAAATTATAGCAAAGATTTAAAATTGGTTATAATCCTTTTTTAAAAGGATTATAATGAAGCAACTTTCTAACAATGTTCAAGGGATTATTTATGTGGCACTGTGCATTTTTTTATGGTCACTGATTCCTGTTTTTGCTAAGCTTGGACAAACAAGTTTGGATCATTATCAGTATCTTTTTTACTCCAGTGTTATCTCTTTTTTTTCTCTTTTAGCAGTGGCACTTTACACGAAAAAAATACATGAGCTGTTAAAATATTCTGGAAAAATGTATCTCTTTTTAGTGCTACTTGGATTTTTAGATTTTTTTTACTACTTACTTTTATATTTTGGTTATCAGAAATCAAATGGTTTAGAAGTGCTTGTTATGCAATATACTTGGCCGATTTTTATTGTTTTACTCTCTTTAGGCATTTTAAAAGAAAAATTAACGATCAATAAAACGGCTTCACTTATTCTTGGATTTTTGGGTGTTGTTGTTGTGATAACCAAAGGAGACTTTGCTTCGATTGATTTGTCCAATATGGGTGTTGTCGGCATGGTTTTACTAGGAGCAATATCGTTCGCATTGTTTTCAGTTTTGAGCAAAAAAGTGAACATCAATCTTGCTAATGCCGTTACCATCTATTTTTTAACAGCGATTATTTACTCGTTTATCGCAATGCAAATATTCTCTTCGTTTGTGCTTCCTACTGGAAAAGAGTGGTTTTATATTCTGATCAATGGTGTTTTTCTTAATGGTGTTTCGTATCTGTTTTGGATAAAAGCACTTCAAAATGCTGATGCATCGTTTGTTGCACCGTTTATTTTTATCACTCCGATTTTATCAGCGACGTTTCTGATTATCGTCTTTGATGAACCTATATTGCCTATTTATTTTATCGGCCTTGCGCTCATTGTCTCCTCTGGACTTGCCAATAGCCTTAAAAAACGTTAATTGATAGAAATAGGCAAATCTATAAGCATTCTGTGCTAACCGAAAAGGTACAATTCATTATAGACTTTCATATCAAATAACTTCAAAGGAAGAAGATATGAAAACAGTTCTTATCACCGGTGGTAGTAGAGGTTTAGGCAAAAGTATGGCGTTGTTTCTCGCACAAAAGGGATTTGACGTGATCATTACCTATCAAACGTCTGAGCAAGAAGCATTGAAGGTCGTGGAAGAAATCAAACACTACGGACGTCAATCGGCGGCACTGCCCTTGGATGTCTCAAAAAGCGACACTTTTTCAACATTTAGCGAAGAGCTAACATTGCTTTTAGATACCGTTTGGCACAAAAATCAGTTTGATATTCTGATTAATAATGCGGGTATTGGTATCAACCAGTCCTTTGAACAAACAAGCATAAAAGCGTTTGATACGTTGATGAACATTCATCTCAAAGGTCCTTTCTTTCTGACGCAAACATTATTGCCTCTCATCGCAAATGGCGGTAAAATTCTCAATATTTCAACGGGTCTAACGCGCTTTAGTATTCCTGGGTATGCCGCATATGCCATGATGAAAGGGGGCATTGAAGTTTTGACGCATTATTTGGCATTGGAACTAGGAAAACGTCGTATCAGTGTGAATGTGGTCGCCCCAGGTGCCATTGAAACGGATTTTGCAGGCGGCGTCAATCGGGATAATCCTAAAATCAACGAATACATCGCTTCTCAAATTGCCCTAGGGCGCGTGGGATTGCCTGAAGATATCGGTGCGGCGGTTTCTTTGCTGGTCAGTGATGATGCCACGTGGATTAACGGACAACGCATTGAAGTCTCAGGCGGTATGCGATTATAAACGAAAGGAAAAAGGTGCAAACAAACACAACGATAGAATCACTTTTGGAAGCGTTGGTTGAGCTTCTAAACAATGAAAAATTACACGAAGGGCTCAATGCCACACCGATTGCACATCTGAATATTTTTAAAGCATCGTCTCTTTCTGAAATGATGCATACGGTGTATGAGCCCTCTTTGTTTATCATCGTTCAAGGGGCTAAAGTGGTCATGTTGGGTCAAAACAGTTATCAGTATGATGCCACATCGTATTTGGTTTCCTCTCTTCATCTGCCCGTTACTGGGAAAATTATAGAAGCCTGCGAGCAAAAGCCTTTTTTGTCGTTACAGCTTATCTTTGAGCCGGAGCAGATTGTTGAGATGATGCAGTACACGACAGATTTACAAACGCCTTCTAAGAATGGTGTTTCAAGCATTGGTGTGGGGCACACTACCGTGGAGCTTTTAGATGCGAGCTTTCGTTTGGTATGCCTGTGGCATCAAAAAGAGGCGATTACTGCGCTTGCACCTTTGATAATCAAAGAGATACTGTACCGTGTGTTGCAAGGCGAATACGGAGTGATGTTGCATCAATTTGTCTTAAAAGGCAGTAACGCGTATCGCATTGCAAAGTCTATCGAATACATCTCACAAGAGCTCGCCACACCTTTGCGGGTCAATGAATTATGCAAAAAAGTAGGTATGAGTGTGGCGTCGTTTCATAGACATTTTAAAAATACCACAACTATGAGTCCGATACAGTATCAAAAACTACTACGGCTTCAACAAGCGCGCCAGTTACTGCTGGGTGAGATTGGAGAAGTAGCCGAAGCCGCTTTTTTAGTAGGCTATGAAAGCCCTTCACAATTTAGCAGAGAATATTCCAGAGTGTTTGGTAATGCGCCCTCACTAGATATCAAGTTGATGAAACAAAATTTAATGCGTATTTCGTAACACCGATTTATTTTTTTTAAGAACAAAGGGGTATACTTTCACCGAAACTTATTTCTCAGGGCAGGGTGTGATTCCCTACTGGCGGTAATCTTGTAACAAAGAGAGTCCGCGAGCGCTTTTACATGTAAGAAGTCTATTACATGTAAAAGGTCAAGCAGATTTGGTGTAACTCCAAAACCAACGGTTAAAGTCCGGATGAGAGAGAATGTAGTGCATTGTTGCCATTGTTGATGACAAAATCGTGTGTCTATATTTAAAGATGCCCTGATTCTGGTAAGTTTACTCACCTTTTAGGAGTAACCCATGAATCAAATGTGTGCGAATTTTTCGCTTACCAACTCTGTAGTGCAAGCCATAAGTGCGTTACAAAATCAAAACGGTGTTATCGTGATGGATAGTCTCAATCGCGAAAATGAAGCCGATATTATCTTCTCTGCCCACTCTCTTACTCCTGCGCAAATGGCGTTACTGATACGTGAATGCAGTGGTATTGTCTGTTTGTGTTTACCCTCTGAAAAGCTTGATGAACTAGCCCTTCCTATGATGGTTACGCACAATGAGTCTAAATTCCAAACAGCATTTACGGTTTCCATAGAAGCTAAAGAGGGCGTTACTACGGGTGTAAGTGCTAAAGATAGATGCACTACCATTCACGCGGCTATTCATCCTGAGGGCAAAATGAAAATCGTCTCTCCTGGGCATGTTTTTCCACTTCGAGCACGAGCCAATGGTGTGTTAGAACGTGAAGGACATACAGAGGCAACGGTAGATTTGATGCGCCTTTCTGGGCTTCCACCGTATGGCGTTTTGTGTGAACTCACCAATCCTGATGGAACAATGAGTGTGGGCGAGCAGATTGTAAGCTTTGCACAAAAGCACAACTTTCCTATCGTCAGTATTGATGAAATTATTGCGTATCGCAAAGAGCACGCGCTTTAATGTTTGAGGAGGTGTTAGCTTTAGGGTAACACCTCCTTGTAAGGTTTTATAAAAAGATAGAATTTGCTGATAAAGACGAACAATCACTTTGGGTATACTTTGTTACTAACTATTCAATGTTAGTTTGTCATATTTACCTTGTGCAAAATGAGTTACCAAGGGAGACTAATGCTAACGGGTTAGCAGAGGTGTCATTAAATATAAAAAGACTTCACTGTCTGTTGTATTCAACGAGTTTTTAAAGCAGAAACACTGCTTTTACGTCTGTGTTATTTTATAAATTTTAATGTTGTTAGATGATTATAAAAATCCCATTTTTTTCGATTTTTTATTCATTTCGTTATGCATATAATGCGCTAATTCATCGTAAATACCGTTTTCATTGGCATATTCTACGACATTTTTTGCCATAGCAAACCATTCCATTGTAGTGGGTTTTGAATGCACAATTTCTTCTTCTAAGTGTGTTTCTTCAATCAAGCACTCTTTTTCAGTCTCTAAAATATCTTCAATCACTTTTTCACTGACTCTATCAATCAAACCATGAATGTCCGCGCCAGAATAATTGGCTGTTTGTGCTGCTAAGGTATTGTAATTTAGTTTGCCAATAGGGAGTTCATGTAAGTAAAGTGAAAATATTTGCTCCCTTGCTTCTTCATCTGGTGGAGGCACAAAAAAGATACGGTCAAACCGCCCTGTTCGACGAAAGGCACTGTCGACATCCCACGGAGCGTTCGTGGCACCAATAATGAGGATATTTTCATTATCGCTCTCCACACCATCCATTTGAGCCAAAAAAGCATTGATGGTGGAGGTCATATTGGTGTGACGTAGTAGTTCACGTTTACGACCAAGAGCATCTATTTCATCGATAAAAATAACCGTTGGTCGATTGGCGCGCGCCGTATCAAAAAGCGCTTTGATATTTTTTTCACTATTGCCCACATACATATCTAAAATCTGATCAATGCCAATATTATAAAAAGAAGCATTGCATTCGCCAGCAATGGCACGGGCAAAATAACTTTTACCACATCCTGGAGGGCCATAGAGAAGAATGCCTCCCCCTGCGCTTTTTTTGAATTTTTTAAATAATTCAGGATTTTTAAATGGCTGTATGATTTTCATTGAAGCTTGTTTTTTTAACGCTTCCAATCCACCAATAGCCTCAAAAGTAATTTTGTATTTTTCCGATAAAGGCTCAAAAAGGCATACGCCTGCTTCTTCATCGACTTTGTTTTTTAAGGGTTCAGCCATTTTTGACCTTTGTGTATCATTTTTTGTAGTGTAGCTAAAAGCATCATCCCAATTTGTCCTGTAACGCGCCCTATAAAATAATAAAGCAGCGCAGCAATGGGAATAATATACCATTGAGCAAGAGAAGTTTCACTTAAAAGGGTAAATATTAAAGCAAAAAAAGGAAGACTCAATCGCCAATCACGCCATGCATAGGTTGAAAAAATTAGTAAAGCCATACCTATTTCTTCGCCCTTTTCCCACATCTCTAAGCTTGCACCTAGAGCATATAAAATAAAAGCAAGCATTATGACAGGCACAAGAGTATAGTAGCGACGGATACGTTCGTAGCCTTCTTGCGTACTTTTATCAAAAGGATTTTGAAACAGTAAATTTTTTAAAATCCTTCCTTGTGTGTCTAAAGAAGATGTGCCGATGGCAGATTTCAAATAGAGTGCAAAAGAGTGATTCGGCTCTTGCATAAGAGCAGAATCGATAATCTCACAAGCAATAGGTGTATTGCCTAAATGATAGGTAATTAACGCCAAGGTACACAAATAATCTACGTGATGGCTGTCTATCAAAAGTGCTTTATCAATGGCGCGTTTTGCTTTTACATACAATGAAAGAGATGTCAAAATTTGCGCATGAAGATGATGATAGGAGGCATTATTGGGTTCAATGCCCAGTAATGTCGTTATCTCAAAAAGTGCTTCTTTATAGCGATTAGCACTAAAGAGTGTAAAGGCTTTAAGATAGAAGAAATAAGGCTCATTCGGAAAATCTCCTAAAGCTTGCTGTACCCAGTGTAACGCTTCATCAAAGCGCTCTAATCCAATCATTGCCAAAATCGTATAACGATACGCTTCCTCTTGATTATCGCTTATGCTTGAACACAAGGGGATACTTACATGTAAGCACGCTTCATAACGTTTGAGCGAATGTAAAACATCTAGTTTTTGTATTGTTTCATTCATCGCTTGATTCTTGTATAGGCTACGCAGTCTTTACAGCGGTAAACAATCATTCCCAAAAAAAAGAGAAAAGAAAGTGGATATAAAGAGGGATGAGAACTTAAGCCCAAGAGGCACAGCAGTGTAACAATGGCAATCGTCCAATACTTTTGTGAAGGGGTGTGATAACGCATCTCCATGGCATAAGCAACGCCAACACTCACTATCAATGTTCCAACCGTTATAATAATACGTATCCATAAAGGTACGGCATAACCATATTCTTCTAACATCAGTGAAAAAAGGATACCATAGACGAGACCAAACCAACCGTAATGTAAACTTACAGATAAAAGTTTCGAGAAATGGTGAATTGTCATTTTTTATGCTCTTTTACTTTTTGAATAATTTCAGTCCTTAAAGGTCTATCTTCGCCGATAAAAACCAGCCAAAATGCTTTAAAGATAGTTAAGTCTACTTTTTCCTCTTTCCACCAAAGCGCAAAAGCGATGATCAAAATACCCACACTGAGCATGATAGGCAAAAATAGAGTCTGGAGGATGATATAAGAGGGTTTGAGATGTGCGATGACATTATCATACATTTTAGTGTGTGTAAAACCATTGGCACTATCGGTGGTGTAAAGAACTTTGAGCAATGTTGTATTTTCGATGTTCTGAATGTCGGGAACATCCGCATCATAGCCTCTTATGATTTTATTGACATCGGCATTGAAATAATCGAAGAAAATCTCCTTAGTACGATGCCTCATTTGCTGTGTTTCTCGTACATAAATATTGGTAACAATCGCTTCTTTGCCCAGTTTAAGCATTGTTGTATTATCCACATAGGCTTTGTATTGGCTTTGCATGATAAAAAATTGAGCCACAATAAAAAGCATGAGATAGGTTTTATGTTTTAAAAAATCAAAAGTTGCCATTAATGGGATGTCCAAAGTGTGATAAATTTGTGGCTATTATGCCATAAAGAAGCTTTTTGATGATGAATTTATCCCATCTTTACACGAGTCACAGTACAATATCGCTTATTATGACGTAAGGGTTTATCAATGAATGATGTTGTAATTGCTTATCAAGGCGTTGAAGGTGCGTATTCTTATCTTGCATGTAAAAATGCCTTTCCACAATCCATAACCATTGCCTGTGATACGTTTGAAAATGCCATGAAACTGGTAGAATCTGGAACAGCACAATTGGCAATGATACCGTTTGAAAATTCAACAGCAGGGCGCGTGGAAGAGATTTATCGGCTGATTCCTCGCATGGAACTTCATATCGTGGAAGAACATTTTCAACCTGTACGTCACTGTTTGCTAGGTATTAAAGGAAGCTCAATAGAGGGTATTGTATCGGTTGCATCACATCCTCAAGCCTTAGCCCAGTGCCATAGGAATATCACCAAATTAGGTTTCAAGGCTGAAGCAAAGTTTAATACCGCAGGTTCTGCTCAGGAGCTTAAAATATTAAATGATCCTACACGCGCGGCCATTGCTTCACAAATAGCTGCAGAGCTTTATGGTTTAGAAATTTTAAACGATGATTTTGGCGATTATCGTGGCAATGTCACACGTTTTATTGTGTTGGCCAAGAATGAACATATTCCGACCTATGATGCTGGAAAACACTATATTACCTCTTTGGTTTTTCAAGTTAGAGACATTCCTGCCGCCCTTTATAAAGCGCTCGGTGGCTTTGCTACCAATGGAGTAAACCTGATAAAACTGGAGAGCTATAATCAAATGGGAACCTTACATGTAAGCCATTTTTATCTTGACATCAATGGTCATCCTGATGAAAAAGCTCTACACTTAGCTTTAGAAGAGTTACGCTATTTTGCTAAAGAGATAAAAATTTTAGGAATTTATGAAAAACATCCATACCGCAGTTCTATGGCCGAGGTTTTTTAACCTAAAGAGACAACCCCTCATAAGAGAGGTTGTCTCACTATTATTTTAAATAGCCCATCAAATTAAAAATGGGTAATTTACTGCTACTCTCTAATTTTTTCATCCATTTATCCACTGCATCAGGTTTTTCCCAAACGGCTGTTTTAACGCCTGTCAGTTCGACGAGTTTTGCTTTGGCTTCAGCGATGGAACCTACTTCATCAATGAGCTTCACATGTAAGGCTTTTTCGGCGATAAAAACACGCGCATTCGCGAAGCTTTCGGGCTTAGTCGCATCCAACCCACGTGCTAAAGCAACATCTTTGATAAACAAACCATATGCATCATCGATAAGTTCTTTGAGTGCCCCACGTTCTTTAGGTGTCCATTCACGGGTGAAGGTACCCATCTGTTTGTATTCACCTGCAGTGATAATTTGCTCTGAAATGCCCAGTTTTTTAGCCAATTCTGAGACATTAGGTGCTTGAAACAGTACACCGATAGAGCCGATGAAAGCACCTGGATTGGCGATAATATAGTTTGACCAAATCGAAGCGTAGTAACTTCCACTGGTCATACTACCTGCGGCATAAGCAACCACAGGTTTTTTCAGTGCTAAACGTTTAACCGCCATAGAAAGTTCGATGGAAGGGGCAAGCGCGCCACCAGGAGAGTCTACATGCAAGAGCACACCTTTGATGCGTTCATCTTTGATGGCTTTGTCAATATTTTCTAAAATGTCATCGACCTTGGTAATTTCGCCCTCAATTTTGATGACGCCTAAATTGGGAGTATCGAGTTTATCTTCACCGATAGAACCAAAAATTAGAATCACAAGCAAGACAAAAAGCATCGCTTTAAAATGGTTTTGGATATAACTTAGAATGGCACCTATCCAGATAAAAGGTTTTTTAATCACATTTAGCATACAAGTTCTCCGTTTATAAAAGTTAAGTGTGTTTGATGGGTATGTAAAATAAGCTGAGCTGGGAGTTGTTCAATACTATCGACTTCTTGTGGTAAAGTAGCAACGATAATGTCTGACAATAAGCCTTTTTCAAGTTTTCCAGCAGGCAGATTTAAAGCTTTTGAAGCGTTACATGTAACGGCTTTAAGAAGCGTTTTTGACAAGGCTTCAAGAGGACTATTCGTGTGCATCATTAAAGCCGCACGCAGTTCGTCCCAAAGGCTTAAAGAGATATTCGAACTTAAGCCATCGGTGCCTACGGTAAGGTTAATAGCGTGTTTGCTGACGGCTTCTAAATCAAGGGCACCTACACCCAAAAGGCGGTTGGACATCGGGCAATGCGTCAGTGTTCCATGCTGTGCCGCTATCGTTGCATATTCTTGCGCACTAGCGTGAACACTGTGCGTAAAAAGTGTAGGCAGTGAATTAAAAAGCGTGAGAAATTCCTCGGCTGAACACATCGGTTTAGCGTAAGGGTTAAAAGCGGTTAAAAACTGTGTGAAATCACCTTTTCCCTCATCAAGCCAATCACGCTCAGCCTGACTCTCCATAAAATGGGTTGAGAGATTGACATGGTCGCTAAAGGCCAATTCAATCGCCTTTTTTGCTAAAATAGGGTGTGTTGAATAAGGCGAATGAATCGCAATAGCAGGGAAAAATATCGAGGAAGCTTCATCCTTACTTTGGTGATAGCGCCCTAAAAAATCCCCATACATGGCATCTACTGTGCCAGGATTTGAGCCTAAAACTTCATTAAAAAAAACAACACGCTGTGGTGCTTGTGAGCAGGCTTCTAGGTCAGCTCCAAAACTGCTAATAGCCCCTAAAGAGGTCGTACCTGAGCGTAACATTGTTTGTAATTTTTCGGCTATCAACTCTGTTGTCGCCATTTGACTTAGAGATTCACGATGCTTAATGACCGATTGTAGCCATGGGATAAAATCACCATAGTGTAGCATCGTGGCATTGGCGCTAAATTCTAAGTGTACGTGCACATTAATGAGACCAGGCATAATGACACTATGTGGTGGTGTAAAAATATGCGTTGCATTGGGGTATTTAGCTTTGAGTTGCTCACTTTCTCCCACTTCGATTATCGTCTCTTCAAAGGCCACTGCACCTTTTTGAATTATCTCAAACGTTTCGTTACATGTCAGCACAAAATCTGCTTCTAAAATCTTCACTTTCATCCTTCTTCTTTTGACGTAATTGTATCCTAAACTAAGCCTTGCTATAATAGAACAAAATTTTAAATAAAAAGGTAATCAATGAAGATTGTTGTAATTCAAGGACCAAATTTAAACATGCTCGGTCATAGAGAGCAAAATATCTATGGTGGCATGAAACTTGAAGAGATTCACTCTCAAATGGAAGCTGTTGCGAAACAAAACAATTTTGAAATCGAATTTTTTCAATCCAATCTTGAGGGTGAATTAGTTGATAAAATTCAAGAGTGTTTAGGTGATGCTGATGGTATCATCATCAATCCAGCGGCATATACACACACATCAATCGCGATTCGTGATGCCATTAGTGCGGTCAGTTTACCAGCTATCGAAGTACATATTAGTAATATTTACAGACGTGAAGAGTTCCGCCAAAAAAGTTTAACAGCAGCTGTTTGTACGGGTCAAATTAGCGGTTTTGGTCCTTTCGGTTACCACCTAGCGATGATCTCAATGATGCAAATGCTTGGCGAAATCGAAGCGATTAGAAAAGCACAAGAAAGCCAAAAAGCCTAACGTGAATTACATTCTCAAAAATGAAAATGCCGTCTATTACGAGTGCGGCTTTTCATGTGATAATGAAGTTTTTTTAAAATTAGGAAGTGAAGCATTTTTTATCACGGATGCACGCTATACCACGGAAGCTTCTGAAGTTGTAAAACATGCAGTTGTTTTAGAGGGCGATAGACGTGATCTACTCAAAACGGTACGATTGCTCATTCGTAAAAGTGGTATCAAAGCCATCGCGTACAATCCTAGTGAATGGAGTGTGGATGAGTTTGCACGTTTAAGCAATAAACTTTCCATTACATTTCAAAAAAAACCTAATTTTTCACAACAAAAGCGCATTATTAAGAGCAATGCCGAGCTCAATATTTTACGACAAGCCGCTAAGTATGGCAAAGATGCCTTTTACCGTTTTGGTGAGTTTTTACAAAAGGATGGTTTAGGTATTGATGAAAAAATGGCACATTTTGAAGCCGAAGCGATATTTAAATACCACGGACAATTGGGACTAAGTTTTTCGCCCATTGTGGCTTTTGGAGCCAATGCTGCCAAACCTCATGCCTTGCCTACGACAACACAATTAATACAAAATGAGTTAGTTTTGTTAGATGCAGGTGTGATGTATCAGCGTTATTGTTCGGATCGTACACGAACAAGCAGTTTTGGTGAGTATTTTGGTTTTGAAAAAGAGCAAATCTTCAGTGATGGGCATCGACAAAAAGTCTACGATACGGTTTTGTTCGCCCAAGAAGCGGCCATTAAGGCAGCAAAAGTGGGTGTTCTAGCCAACGAAATCGACAAAGCAGCACGTGAAGTGATAGAGCACGCGGGCTTTGGAAAGTTTTTTATCCATTCTACAGGCCATGGTGTAGGTTTAGATATTCACGAGTTACCTGTGATTGGTGCACGTTCTTTAACACGCATTGAAGAAAATATGGTCTTTACGATTGAGCCAGGGATTTATCTGCCTGATGAGTTTGGCGTGCGCATTGAAGATACGGTTATTATGACCAGTAAGGGTGCTGAGGTAATTGGTTGAAGTTAGAAAGAATTTCTTTTTTCCCTAATATACAAGCGTCAAACACCGCTTTTAAATACAGAGTTGTCGTAGGTGTTGGTGGTAATGAAGGGGATGTCAAAAAGCGGTTTGTAAAGCTTATGCGTTATCTGCAAAACGATAGACGTTTACATGTCGTTGAGAGTTCTTTAGTCTTTAAAAATCCACCATTTGGTTATCTGGAACAAAATGATTTTTACAATGCTGTTCTTGTGATGCAAACTTCACTAGCGCCTAAAGCATTACTAAAAATACTTTTACATGTAGAGGCTCTTTTTGGGCGTGTAAGAGTCTTCAAAAATGGACCAAGAACATTGGATTTGGATATAATATTTTTTAGCAATAAACGTATTCATCAAAAGGGTTTAATCGTTCCTCACCCAAGATGGATGGAGCGTTTATCGGTGTGCGTTCCGTTAAGTATGTTACACAATTTGTAAAGGAAGAGATGGTGAAATTTCATACGTTTAGTGGTGAAACTCCAGCAGAAGCACTCAAAAAAGCGCAACATGAGTGTGGTGAAAATGCTTTAGTAATTAGTACCAAGCAGGTTAAAAAAAAGACAATTAACTCCTCCGCCCTTTATGAAGTGGTTGTCGCCATTGATGAAAATCAAAAACCTCAACCCATCAAAGACGTTCAACCACAACAAAATCGCTACCAAAGCAGTGATGATGTGCTTTTTAGCCTTTCCGAAGCGGCTAAACAGATAACACAAATTGCTCAAGCAACGAATGAAAATGCGGATTTTTTGCCTCCAAAGAATACTCAAAAATTGATTAATAATGAAGGTTTGGGCGATATTAAAAATGAGATTACAAAATTAGCCGATAAAATCAAACTGATTCAAGAAATGTTTTGGGAAGAAAAAGCACATCACCGTAACAATTTAGCTATTCCTTCAGAATTTTCAGAGATTTATAAATTAGCCAAATTTAGCGGTATGGGTGAAGATCACCTTGAAAATATTATGAATTTAACGCTTGAACATATGCCAAGTCGTATGAAAAATAGCAGTGAAACTATCAAACGCTATTTTCAAGTGCTCCTTCGTAAACTCATTCCTGTACGAATGGAAGCGGAGATGCCCAAAGGTAGTAAGCGTATTATGATGTTTGTAGGGCCTACGGGAGTGGGTAAAACAACAACGATTGCCAAATTAGCGGCTCGGTATTCGTATATTCAAGAAAAACGTTCAAAGGTGGGAATTATCACCCTTGATACCTATCGTATTGGTGCCGTGGAGCAGTTGTTTCAGTATGCAAAAATGATGCGTTTACCGATAGAAGATGTTGTTGATACGGAAGATTTTAACAAAGCATTGACTTCCCTTGCTCATTGTGATGTTATTTTGATTGATACCGTGGGTAGCTCGCAATATGATAAAGAAAAGCTTGTCAAACTTAATAAATTTATTCAAAGTAGTAATTATCAAATCGATGTGAATCTTGTACTTTCAGCGGGTACAAAACTTGAAGACCTTAAAGAGATTTATAAAAATTTCTCTTTTTTAGATATTGATACCCTTATTTTTACAAAATTTGATGAAACGAAGGTTTTTGGAACGATATTTTCTTTGATATACGATATTGATAAACCAGTAAGTTATTTTTCCATTGGGCAAGAGGTGCCTGATGATATTGTCGCAGCTTCGAGTGATTTTTTAGTAGAGTGCATTTTAGACGGGTTTGAAAAAAAGAGAGGCGAACATGGAAAATCAGGCAAATAAGCTTCACGAGTTAGTAGGCAATAGCACTACCAAAAAAAATAGCCGTACCAAGTTTATCGCCATCACAAGCGGTAAAGGTGGTGTTGGCAAGAGTACCGTGAGTGCCAATATGGCCAATATCTTAGCCAACAATGGCTATAAAGTCGCTCTTTTTGATGCTGATATTGGATTGGCCAATTTAGATGTTATCTTAAATGTTCGGATTGATAAAAATATCTTACATGTACTCAAAGGGGAATGTTCACTCAACGATATCATTGTGCATGTGAAAAAAAATCTTATTTTAATTCCTGGTGAAAGTGGTGATGAGATTTTAAAATACTCTGAGCAATTTTTATACGAACGATTTTTTGAAGAGACTAAAGTTTTAGATGATTTGGATTTTATGATAATCGATACAGGTGCTGGCATTGGTGAGCACATACAACTTTTCCTAGAAGCTGCTGATGAGGTTATTGTGGTTACTGTACCTGACCCTGCGGCCATTACAGATGCCTATGCTACGATTAAAATCACCAGCAAAAGCCAGCCGTATATTCATCTTTTACTTAACATGACCAAAAATGAAAAAGAGGCACAACTTATTTTTGATAAGATTAATAAAGTCGCTATGGCCAATATTGGGAATGAGTTAAAACTCAATTTAATTGGTAAATTACCTGAAGATAAAATCATTTCTAGGAGTATTAAACAGCGAACGCTTTTTACCAATGATGCACCCAATTCACTTCCAGCAATGGATATGAAGCGTGTCGTCAATAATTTGGTTTATAAATTGGAACGAAAAGTGCTTCAAAATGATACAGAAAAAAGCTTTGGTAGCTTCTTTAAGCGTATTATTGAACAATTTTAGATAAATTTCACAAAAGGTATTGCATGGTTAGTTCAGAAAATTTCATCTATTTTTTTACGATTTGTGGATTTTTCATAGGATTAATTTTTTCTGTATTAAACTTTTCAGAACCAGAGAATATCTTATTTTATACTCTTGAGATAACATTAGTGTTTTATTTAATTATCCATGTTGCCGTTATGAACTTTTTTGATTTTGAGCGTGTTGGTCGGTTTGTGTTTAATAAGCAAGACCACGAACAAATTGGAGATTATTTTATTAGTGAGCTTGAATCGCGTGAAAAGGTTATTGATGGGTTATTATCCAGTCTAGATATGATGAACCAACAGTATGAGAAGATTATGAAAGGCTCGCCAGAAATTAATGAATCACACAGTCAAAAAGCAGCTTAATCCTTATAGCCAGAATATTAAAAAAGAGCAAGACGCATTAGTCTTGCAATATTTACCAGCCGTAAGGGCGATGGCGTATCGCTTGCGTGAACGTTTACCTGCTTCTGTGGATGTGAATGATTTGATTTCTATTGGAACTGAAGAGATGATTAAGCTTTCTCGTCGATATGATAAAGATCAGAATGATTCTTTTTGGGGCTATGGAAAGAAACGAGTGTATGGTTCAATGCTCGATTTTTTACGCTCTTTGGATACGATGAGCCGAGCCAATAGACGATTGATTAAAATGGTTGATCATGAAATTATGAATTACTTGAGTGAGCATGGAAATGAACCAGATGATGCTTATTTAGCGCAGGTTTTAAATGAAGATATTGAAAAAATAGCCGAAGCACGTAACAGTGCAATGATCGTTTCTGTGATGTCTCTTAATGAGCAGATTACAATTCTGTCAGAAGAAGATACCGTTCAAAAAGTAGAGCGTGATGAGCTTCTTACCTTAGTTACTCAGATACTCTCTGGATTTGAAGAACGCGAACAACTTATTATACAATTATACTATTTTGAGGAATTGAATTTAAAAGAAATTAGTGAGTCACGTATTTCACAAATTCATAAGAAATTATTGTCACGAATTAAAGAGCAGTTAGGAATGAAACATGGCTGATATATTAAGTCAAGAAGAGATTGACGCCTTATTAGAAGTTGTTGAGGAAGAGGGAGATGCTCCTGTAGGCCTTGATAATGATGGTAGCGATACGCGTCAGATTATTCTTTATGATTTTAAGCGCCCCAATCGTGTTTCCAAAGAACAGCTTCGTGCCGTCAAAGGTATCCATGATAAGATGGCGCGAAATTTAGCATCACAGATTTCCTCCATTATGCGTAGTATCGTCGAAATTCAACTCCATTCAGTCGATCAGATGACGTATGGTGAATTTTTAATGTCCTTGCCAAGTCCTACCAGTTTTAACGTCTTTTCGATTAAGCCATTGGATGGTAATTGTGTTATTGAAATCAACCCTTCGATTGCTTTTCCAATGATTGATAGACTTCTAGGTGGTTTAGGTGAGGCTTACGAGTCTACGAGAGAACTCACTGATATAGAATTGAATCTTTTAGATGCCATTTTGCGTATTGTGATGCAACGGCTTAAAGAGGCGTGGGCACCGATTACCGACATGTACCCAACGGTTGAAACCAAAGAATCAAGTCCCAATGTTGTTCAAATCGTTTCTCAAAATGAGATTGTTATTATGGTGGTTATGGAAATTATCATTGGAAATTCTAGTGGTATGATAAACTTGTGTTATCCTGTTATTTATCTTGAACCGATTCTCTCTCGTCTTGCGAATCGTGATATTATGTTGGGTGAAACCAGTGCTAAAAAAAGTCGTAACAAAGAGCTTAATACGTTAATCAGTCGTGCAGAAGTCTTTAATGAGGCTATCATTGGGCAGGCAGAATTAAGCGTTGGTGAATTGCTTGATTTAAAGCAAGGGGATATTATCCGTTTGGATAGAGCTGCCGATGATAAAGCCATCGTTATGATTGACAAGAAAGAGCTTTTCTTAGCGGAAATTGGTTTGCATCGTTTTCGAAAATCTATTAAAATTGAGCAATTAGTTAAAACAGATAAAGATGAAATTAAGAGTGCTCTTGAGAAATTAGAACAATTTAGAATATCAAAAATTTCTTCATTTGATACACAGGGATAAGGGGAATAAGGTGAATGTATTTGTACAATTATTAGAACAAGAGATAATCTCAACCATTGAGGGATTAACGGGTATTGCACCTAAAGTAGAACTCAATAAAGAAGAAAGTGGTGAGAGTAAGATAAAACTTGTTCCTCCTCTCGCTAAAGCTGATGTCAGAGTTAGTGGTGATTTAAGTGGTACAATGAGAGTCACTATTGCCACCTCCCTAGCAACT
Source organism: Sulfurospirillaceae bacterium (assembly GCA_028684065.1). GTDB lineage: Bacteria > Campylobacterota > Campylobacteria > Campylobacterales > Sulfurospirillaceae > Sulfurospirillum. The sequence continues at coordinate 98,120 of JAQUGO010000002.1, read as the reverse complement.
GCTATTGGTGATATGATGTTAGGTGGTGAAGGAAATGAAAAAGAAGAGATGGATGCAGATGATTTAGATGCAACTAAAGAAATTATTTCCAATATATTAAGTTCTTTTTCACGTTCTTTGGGTAGTCAAAAAAATATGCCAAAACTCAATTTTTCTGTAGATCAAGTAGATTATATTGCGATTGATGGGGGTGTTGATTTTCATGGCTATGAAAAATTATTTATTTATAATTTAGCGATTCATAATTCCCATGATATGATGGCTTTTGCTCTTAGTGATGGGTTGAGTAGTGTTATTGAAGGGGACGCTCCAACTTCTGGAAATCCTATGAAAGAAGAGCAAGTCAGTGAACAACCAAAAAAATCAGTACCCAACATGAGCCCTGAAGAGATAAGTAATATTGAGCTTATTAAAGATGTCAAATTACCTATTCGCGTACGTATAGGTTCCAAAAAAATGCTTCTGAAAGATGTTTTGAGCATGGATATAGGCTCGGTGATAGAATTAGATCAATTAGCCAATGATCCACTTGAAATCCTCGTAGGAGATAAAGTTATTGCTATGGGTGAAGTGGTCATTGTCGACGGTAACTTTGGTGTACAAATAGGTGAAATTGGGACCAAACGAGAGAGACTTGAAAAGTTAAGATAGATACGATGCATCATAACTATATTAAAGATACTCAAAGTTCGACAGAATCAAGCCTTTTTCGTATTGTTTCAGATTTTGCAAAAGGCTTTGATGAACTTGAAGATTTAGGACCTTCTGTTACTTTTTTTGGAAGCGCACGATTTGATGAGAGTAACCCATATTGTAAAGAGGCCTACACGCTTGCAAATATGCTTGGTTCTAAAGGGTATTCTATCGTTACTGGTGGTTCTCACGGTATTATGGAAGCGGCCAATAAAGGAGCATATGACTCCCATGCATGCCAATCAATCGGGCTCAATATTAATCTCCCTCATGAACAACAAAGTAACCCTTACACAACTAAACAGCTAAGTTTTGATTATTTTTTTGTGCGAAAAGTCATGTTAATCAAATATTCACTTGCGTATGTTATCTTTCCAGGTGGTTTTGGGACATTAGATGAGTTGTTTGAAGCATTAACACTCACACAAACAGGTAAAATTGCAAAAATTAGTATTTTTCTTTATGGGGCATCATATTGGGAAAAACTGATGGATTTTATTCAAACGACCATGGTAGAACATCATACTATTTCTGTGAAAGATTTAGAACTTATTATCGTAAGTGACTCAAAAGAAGAAATAGTAACGCAGATTGATGAAAGGCTTGTATTGTATCTCAATGAATTAAAAAATGCTGGGCTTCAGAATTCAGCGTATTACAAAAAGGCTATAGAATTTTTATCCAATAAAGAGTGTTAATGAAATCAAGTAAAGAGAAAATAAGTAGTCTTTCACATAAAAGAACCAAGTTACAATGGCTTCAACAGTATTTACCTACTTTTTTAGCGGCAGTATTGCTTTCTTTTGTGCTTTATGAAATTAGTTTTTATATTTTTAAAACCTACCGTGCTTTTTTTAATTCAGATGCAGCTATAGCCAATATTTTAGCTGAGGAGATTGTGCTAGAGGGCAGTTTTTTTCCCAGTCACTGGTGGTATGTTAATAATGATTTATGGGTATTTTATAAACAAGCGTTAGTTATTCCTTGGGTTCTTTTAGGCAAAAATGGCTATTTTGCACATGCTTTCACTGTTTTTATCGTCAGTATATTTATGGTTGTTTTTATTTACAATTTTTTTAGAGCACTTATGCTCTCTCGCGCTTCTGCATTAATGGGTAGCGTTGTTGTTTGCATTGGCTACTCTCCGATGTATTTGCGAGAGCTTTATGGAGAAGCGGCGTATACGTGGTATTTTATCTTTATGATTGCTTTTTTGTACATGTTTCGAAAGCTCAGTCCTCATGTAATTCGTAAATCAACTAAAATTAAAGCCTTTTTTCTTTTTCTGATACTCTTGTATCTTTTGGTTTTAGCCAATCCTATTCGTTTTATTGTCTATTATGTGGCACCTTTTTTTGGAGCACTGGCACTGATGGTCTATTTGGCAAGAGATAGTGTCAAAACTTTTAATGAATCGGTGATGAAATTATTATCGATTAAAAAAGTAGTTATTTTTATATGTGCTATGGCAGTCATTGGTATTGCAACCATTGCACATTACTCATTATTGGAGAGTTTACATTTTTCTGGTGGAGCTAATAAAGCAGAATTAATGCCACTTGAAGCCCTTCCCGTTCACGTAGCCCACGCCTTTTTAGGGTTAATCAATTTTATAGGAGGAGAGTGGAATGATGGTGTACTCATCTCTTCTGTCGAGGGTGTTGTTTCTTTAGCCAAATTTTTTCTCTATCCCATGGTTTTACTTTTTCCCGCATTGTATGTGAAAAAATATTTTTATCAGATGAGCTCATCTGAGCGTATGACCGTTCTTTATTCCTATGTTGGGTTTGCCATTATTATGTTATTGTACTCTACAACATCACTACACGAGCATGCATGGGCTGCACGCAATAATATTCGTTATATTTCTCCTTTTATTATGATGATATTGCTTTCAAATGTTATTATGTGGCGCTTTTTCCCTGTCTTTGTTAAGCTCGTCTTATCCTTATGTTTAGCTATTTCGCTTGCTTTGTCGTGGAACTATGTTTCACCTAAGGGTTGGAGATGTATTGTTGATGAGCGTATTGCCTTGGTTGAGGAACTCAAAAACCATGATTTACATTTTGGCTATGCAACGTATTGGGACTCGCATATGTACACAGTATTTAGTGATGGTGAAGTCGATATACGGCCGATTAAATTTACTGATACGGGGTTAAGTGCAGAAACATGGCTTTCCAGTGATGGCTGGTATCAAAAAGATTCAACTCCAGGCAAAGTCTTCTTTTTGGCCAACGGGGATGATATTGATGACTTTTACAATGGTATGAAAAAGATGAATATGCCAGACCCCATTGAACAATTTACATTTGGTAACTATACGATTATTGTCTTCGAAAAAAATCCACTTTATGTTCAAAAAACTAAAGCTGAACCTAGGAAGAAAAAGCGTATAATTATGGCTCCATAATTTTACATATAAAGGGTTAGTCGTGGAGCCTCTGAAGATAAGCGTTGTTTCTCCAATATATGGGTGTAAAGCATGTTTGTTTGAACTGCATGAACGCTTAGTCAATGCACTTTCACAAATCACAGACCAGTTCGAAATTATTTTTGTTAATGATGCATGTCCTCAAAACTCGTGGGAAGTTATTGAAACAATTTGTCATAAAGATAGTCGCGTTAAAGGTATCAATCTTTCCCGAAATTTTGGTCAGCACTATGCGATAACAGCAGGACTTGATTATGCCAAAGGTGAATGGGTTGTTGTTATGGATTGTGACTTACAAGATCAACCTGAAGAGATTTTAAAACTCTATGCTAAGGCAAGTGAGGGTTATGACATTGTCTTTGGACGACGTGTTGAAAGACAAGACAGCTTTCTTAAGCAATTGGGCTCTAAAATATTTAATAAAGTACTCGAATATTTTACAGAAACCAAACATGACAATACGATTGCCAATTTTGGTATTTATGCTCGAAAAGTGGTCGATACAATTAATCGTTACCGTGAACACAGTCGCGATTTTTTACTGTTTGCACGTATGGTAGGTTTTAAGAAAACTGAGATAGAAATTGCCCACGCCAGTCGTGCCCATGGACAGTCTTCCTATAATCTTCGAAAACTGATTAAATTGGCAATTGACTCGATAATTTCACATTCTAACAAACCTCTTAGGCTTTCCATTGAATTAGGTTTTACCATTTCAACGATAAGTATGTTGTTTGCTTTTTGGTTAGTGGTGCGTTACTTTTTCTTTCATACCCCAGCAGAGGGTTGGACGAGTTTAATGGTCTCTATGTTCTTTATGTTTGGTCTATTATTTGCCATTATTGGTATTACTGGTCTTTACATTGGTAAAATTTTTGATGAAGTCAAGCATCGTCCCTTATATATCATTCAGGAAACAATCAATTTATGAAAAAAGTAGCTATTTTACAGTCCAATTATATCCCTTGGAAGGGATATTTTGACATTATCGGCAGTGTGGATGAGTTTGTATTGTATGATGACATGCAATACACTAAAAATGACTGGCGTAATCGCAATAAAATCAAAACACAAAATGGTTTGCAGTGGTTAAGTATTCCTGTACGTCAAGAGAGTTTACACCAGAAAATCAATGAAACGAAGATTATAGATGCAAAATGGCATATCAATCACTGGCGAAGTATTTCACAAAATTATGCCAAAGCTCCTCATTTTAAAGCCTATAAAGAGCAATTTGAAAGCTTATATATGGGTGCTACACAAGAAGGCATTAGTGAAATAAATCGTCATTTTATAGATGCTATTTGTGCGATGGTAGGAATTAAAACAGTGATTAGAGATTCGAGAGAATTTGTCTTGGCAGATGGTAAAAGTGAAAGACTTTTAGCTTTATGCCAAGATTTGGGTGCTACCACATACCTTAGTGGCCCTGCTGCACGGGATTATTTGGATGAATCTATTTTTAAAGAAGCAGGAATTGAGGTTGAATGGATGGATTATAGTGGGTATGAAGAATATCATCAGTTGTTTCCACCGTTTGAGCATGGTGTGAGCATCGTTGATTTGATTTTGAATGAAGGCGAAAATGCCATAAATTTTATGAAAAGTAGGAATGTATGATTCATTTTAATAAACCCCCTTTTGCAGGACTTGAAGAAAAATATGTCTTAGAAGCGATGAAAAGTTTAAAAATTTCAGGCGATGGTGCTTTTAGCAAACGATGCCAACAATGGTTTGAAGAGCGTTTGTCATGTAAGAAAACATTATTGACTCCTTCGTGTACACATGCTCTTGAAATGGCCGCACTTTTGTTGGACATCAAAGAAGGTGATGAAGTCATTATGCCAAGCTATACTTTTGTAAGTACGGCTGATGCTTTTGCTCTTCGTGGTGCTACTATTGTTTTTGTTGATATAAGACCTGATACACTTAATATCGATGAAAAGTTAATTGAGCGTGCTATTACTCCCAAAACAAAAGCGATAGTTCCGGTTCACTATGCAGGTGTTGCATGCGAGATGGATACAATTATGGCGATTGCTGATAAACATGGCCTTTTTGTGGTTGAAGATGCTGCACAAGGTTTTGCGAGCACCTATAAAGGTAAAGCACTTGGAACAATTGGCCACTTGGGTGCTTATAGTTTTCATGAAACTAAAAATGTTACAAGTGGTGGTGAAGGTGGTCTTTTATTGATTAATGATGAGCGTTTCCTTCAGAGAGCTGAAATTATCAGAGAAAAAGGAACTAATCGTAGTCAGTTTTTTAGAGGAATGGTGGATAAATACAGTTGGGTTGATATTGGAAGTAGTTATTTGCCATGTGAATTGCAAGCAGCGTATCTTTGGGGACAATTAGAGATGAGCGATGTGATTCAAGAAGCGCGTATGAAAAACTGGAAATGCTACTATGAAACGTTACTTCCTCTTGCCAAAAAAGGTTTCATTGAACTTCCTTTTATGCCTAAAGAGTGTGTGCATAATGCACATATGTTTTACCTAAAAGTCAAAGATTTAGATGCGAGAACACAACTTTTAGATGCTTTTAAAGCACTTTCTATTGGTGCTGTTTTTCATTATATTCCATTGCATTCGGCCCCTGCTGGTTTAAAATTTGGACGTTTTTTTGAAAATGATAATTACACAACCAAAGAGAGTGAGCGTTTGGTACGCTTGCCAATGTATTTTGGCTTAAGTGAAAAAGAAATTGCAGAAGTGTGCGATGTCATCGTAGAATGGAGCAAGCACTAATGGCACATTTATATATTTTTGGGACGATTTTTTTTACTGTTTATGGACAATTGATTATCAAATGGCGCATACCTATTTTTGGACACCTACCCGATGAGAGTTTGGCTAAAATTATCTTTTTACTCAAACTTTTTTTAGATCCTTTTATCTTAAGTGGATTTGTTTCTGCTTTCTTAGCTTCTATGTGTTGGATGGCAGCGATGACAAAATTTGAGTTGAGTTATGCTTATCCTTTTATGGGACTTACGTTTGTAATTGTTTTTATTTTATCGGTTTTTTTATTTGCAGAGAGCGTAAATTTTTATAAAATTTTAGGGTTAGCATTAGTGGTACTTGGTATTTTTATTTCAAGTCGAGCAGGTTAGGGCGAATAATCGCCCTAGTGTTATTGGGCTCTACCCATTCCTTTAGGACGGTTTTGCATTTGTGTTGCTTGTCCTTTTTGAAGCTCTTCAGGGGTTATTTTTCCATCTTTATTGGTATCAAAAAAAGTAAAGTCTGGGGAATTTCCTGCATTGCGCATTGGCATTCCTGCATCTGCTTTATTTTGCATACGAGCTGCTTTAACAGCGTAGAACTCTTCTTCGCTGATAACGCCATCTTTATTAGTATCATAAACACTAAAACTCATAGGCCCTCTTGTTGTTGGTAGTGCCTCGACTGCAAATGAAAGACTTGCCACGACACTTAATAGTGCCACATAACGAAAATAATGTTTCATAACGTATCCTTTTTTATTTGGTTGACACGTTTTTAAAGCAAAGCTTTAAAAACTACGCTAACGCTGAGTTTTCTTCGGCAGAAAGCCCGCGCACCTTTGGTGCTTAGAGTCCTTGTCAAACTCTATGGTTTACGAAGCATATCTAAAAGCTCAATCGGACTTACATGTAACGCATCAGCTATCTCGCGTAATGTATTTGTTGGATTGGCTTCAAAGCCTTTTTCTTTTAGCTGAGTTTGCACGGTGCTAAATTCTAGTGCATATTGCTCACATGCTGTTTGTAAGGTCAATTTTCCATAGCCTCCACCTTCTTTTAACGGTACCATAGTAGTGCTTGTGGTTGCATTGGAATTATTTTTTTTGGTTATATCAATCATTTCAAAGAGTTGTGCAGGTGAACGACCATTTTCTCGTGCAATTTGAGCGATGCTCTTTTCTAAATCCACACCTTTGAGTTTTTTAGCAGTCAATTGTGCGACAATATCAGCGGTATTTGCACCTGTTTTTTCCGAAAAATCTTTGATGTTTGAAAGCTCTGCATGGCCATAAGGTGCTTTATTAGCTTTTTGCTCCCAACTGGCTTTGACATCATCTTGAAAATCTAAAAACTGATCAAAAGGTGTCCAATAGTAAAGCGTTCCAACAATAAACAGTAAATTAATACCAAAAGCAAATAAAAATTCTTTGGTCAAGAGGCTAAACGTGCGTGCTTTGTTTTTTAAGTAACATATTAGTGGTGACCAATTGAGATAAAGGTGAAACATCATCCCTATTAAAAAAAGTACCATAAAGCTAACATGTAAGTTAGTGTATTGTGTTTTATCCAAACCGAAGAGTTCCCAATTTGTCCAATTTGCTACACGTCCCTTTGGTGATATAAAGAGTAAAATACCTGTATAGCTCATGATTAAAAAAGATAATGTGATACATAAGGATATGAAACGTCTTAAACTATTCATTAAAAAATCCTTTCTCCATTGAAGTAATGTTATTATGGCACTCTTTTGTTAAGAGAATGTTAATGAACTAATCTTGAATGTTTCAAAAAGAGATTTTAAGTCCCTTTGGGGTAAAATAAGTAACTTTTTGACGTAAAGGATATTTATTATGAGAGGCTATAAAGTCTTTGCAGGAACGGCAAATCCAGAGTTTGCTAAAAGAGTGGCAAAACATCTTTCATTACCACTTTCAGCGGCTGAAATTAAAAGATTTAGCGATGGTGAAATTAGTGTTCAAGTGAGTGAAAGTGTTCGTGGTAAAGATGTGTTTATCATTCAATCAACATGTGCTCCAGCCAATATAAACTTAATGGAATTATTAATTTTAACCGATGCGTTACGCCGAAGTTCAGCGAGTACCATTACGGCGATTATGCCTTATTTTGGGTATGCTAGACAAGATAGAAAAGCTGCACCTCGTGTTCCAATTACAGCTAAACTTGTTGCCAATATGATTCAAACAGCAGGTATTGACAGGGTTGTAACCATTGATCTACATGCGGGTCAAATTCAAGGTTTTTTTGATATACCTGTGGACAATCTTTATGGTTCTATTGTCTTTAATGACTATGTTAAAGCAAAAAATCTTAAAAATCCGATTATCGCAAGTCCTGATATTGGAGGCGTAGCACGTGCTAGAAGTTTTGCGAAGCTTTTAGGAGTTGATATGGTAATTGTTGATAAACGTAGAGAAAAAGCCAATGAATCTGAGGTCATGAATATCATTGGTGATGTGGTAGGTAAGGATGTTATTTTAGTCGATGATATGATTGATACGGCTGGAACCATTGTCAAAGCGGCTGAGGTTTTAAAGAAAAAAGGTGCGGCAAGTGTCATGGCGTGCTGTACCCATGCGGTTCTTAGTGGACCTGCTTATGAGCGCATTGAAAAAGGCGAGTTAGATGAACTTGTTGTCTCCGATACCATTCCTCTCAAACAAAACATTGATAAAATCAAAGTCCTCAGTGTTGCTCCTGTCTTTGCAGAAGTTATTCGACGTGTTTACCACAATGAAAGTGTCAATGGATTGTTCATTTAATGCAAAAATATATTAGAAATTTTTCAATCATTGCCCATATTGACCATGGGAAAAGCACATTAGCCGATAGACTGATTCAAGAGTGTGGTGCAGTCAGTGCGCGCGAAATGACCGCTCAGATGATGGACACAATGGACATCGAAAAAGAAAGAGGCATTACGATTAAAGCGCAGAGCGTGCGATTAACCTATGTGAAAGAGGGGCAAATTTATATCCTCAATCTTATTGATACCCCAGGCCATGTTGATTTCTCGTATGAAGTCAGTCGCTCTCTAGCATCAAGTGATGGTGCCTTACTCGTCGTGGATGCCTCACAAGGCGTTGAAGCTCAAACAATTGCCAATGTGTACATTGCCTTAGAAAACAATCTTGAAATTATTCCCGTTATCAATAAAATCGACCTTCCCGCTGCAGACCCAGATCGTGTCAAAGATGAGATAGAACATACAATTGGACTTGATTGCAGCAATGCATTAAATGTTAGTGCCAAAAGCGGTTTAGGTATAAGAGAACTGCTAGACACTATCGTTGATAAAATTCCTTCTCCTGTAGGGAATACCAATGCCCCAACGAAAGCTTTAATTTATGATAGCTGGTTTGATAACTATTTAGGAGCGCTTGCATTGGTACGTGTTTATGATGGTAGTATCAAAAAAGGGCAAGAAGTTTACGTCATGGGCACGGGTAAAAAACATGAAGTGTTAAACCTGATGTACCCGCATCCTTTGGTGCTTGAAAAAACACCTGAGATTAAAACGGGCGAAGTAGGCATCGTGGTTTTAGGTCTTAAAAATGTAGGCGATGTTAAAGTGGGCGATACCATTACGGATTTTCGTAATAAAACGAAAGAAGCAATTGCTGGTTTTAAAGAAGTCAAACAATTTGTTTTTGCAGGACTCTATCCGATTGAAACTGATAAATTTGAAGAGCTTCGTGACGCTCTTGATAAGCTCAAACTGAATGATTCAAGTATCTCCTATGAGCCTGAAACCTCCGCCGCTCTTGGCTTTGGCTTTCGGGTTGGCTTTTTAGGGCTTTTACATATGGAAGTCATTAAAGAGCGTTTAGAGCGTGAGTTTGATTTAGATTTAATCGCTACTGCACCTACAGTTACCTATAAAGTGACCACAACTAAAGGCGTGGTCATAGACATTCAAAATCCAAGCCAATTACCTCCTGTTAATGAGTATGAAGAAATTCAAGAGCCTTACGTTAAAGCAACGGTATTAACTCCGACAGAATTTTTAGGCAATATCATTACCTTGATGAATAACAAACGTGGTTCGCAAAAAAAGATGGATTATTTAAGTCCTGAGCGCGTTTTACTTGAATACGAAATCCCTCTCAATGAAATTGTTATGGATTTTTACGATAAACTCAAATCTGTTTCCAAAGGCTATGCGAGTTTTGATTATGAGCCGATAGGTTATCAGGTGGGGGATTTGGTGAAGCTTGATTTATTGGTAGCGGGTGAGCCTGTGGATGCTCTTTCCATTATTGTTCCTCGTGTGAGTGCACAAACCAGAGGCAGAGACTTTGTCAAAGCGATGAAAGAGATTGTTCCACGACAGCTTTTTGAAGTGGCAATTCAAGCAAGCATCGGCACCAAAGTTATTGCGCGTGAAACAGTTAAATCCATGGGTAAAAACGTGACAGCAAAATGCTATGGCGGTGATATTACCCGAAAACGAAAACTCCTTGAAAAACAAAAAGAGGGTAAAAAACGTATGAAGTCAATTGGTAAAGTACAATTACCGCAAGAGGCGTTTTTAACCATTTTGAAATTAGATTGACAGTGCTATGCGTTGCCATCTTTGTTTACAATGGAGTTGGCAACCGCTTTGCAAAACCTGCCTTAGAACTATTTTAGAACCAACCCCAGCAAAACGTGTTTTACACAGTGGGCTTAAAGTCTACTCCTTTTATCAATACACAGAAATCGCCAATTTTCTTCACACTAAACATACTTACCTTGGCGCCAAAATTTTCGCGCAACTTGCCAAAAATTCTATGCTACCTTTTTTACAACAAGTCAACTTCCCAAAAGGTGCCTATGGTATTCCCATAGACGATCACGTGCGCCATGGATATGCCCATAGTGCTGTTTTGGCCCATGCCCTTAGAAGCATCATTAAGCCTTTGTACAAATCTCTTCGTGCTCAAAATGATCAAACCTATTCAGGACAAAAATTGGCTTTTAGACAAAGCCATAAACGCAATTTTATCTCTACGTGTCAAACAGGAATGAATGTTGTTCTAATAGATGATATCGTGACAACAGGCACTACATTGGAAGAGGCACAAAAAGTACTCGAAAAAAATAATGTTCATGTTCTTTTTGCATTAGTTTTAGCGGATGCAAAAGAAAATTAAAATTAAAATAAATAAAAAAACTACAAAAATTATCAATTATAAAATTATAGAAATATAGATATAGAATATTTATAGTAAATTTTGTAAAGGAGGTGAGCCGATGCAATTAGACAAAAACAAATATAATATCTATCTTGTTTCAGCTATTCTTTTTACTTTCATAATTTTTATGAGTGCTTCTGTCTATTTTGTAGTAAAAAATGTCACATCATCATCTAGTAGTGAGATACTAAAGGCACAAGAAAATAAAAGGGGTCAGAGCTAAACTTTTAACTTTTAAAACTGTTTTGCTATAATTTCTATTAAAAAAGAGGTGTAAATGCCACGAAAATTGCGTATTGAAAGCATAGGCTATCATCATGTGTATAATAGAGGTGTTGCGAAAGGGAAAGTCTTTGAAGATGAGCAGGACAAAGCAAAGTTTATAGAGTACATGGCAGGCGTGGCACGAGAGTATAAATTTAACATTCATTCTTTTTGTTTGATGGACAATCATTATCATATATTAATACAAAATTTAAATGAAAATCTCTCCACAGGCATGCGCCAGCTCAATGGGCAGTACGCCAGTTATTTTAATAAACGTCATAAAAGAGTGGGGCATTTGTGGCAAGACCGTTTCAAATCATGGTATGTCTTAGATGAAAAATATCTCTTCACACTCTTTAAGTACATCGAATCAAACCCCGTAAAAGCCAAAATGACCAGTGTCATTGGTGAGTACAAGTACAGTGCAAGCTACAGTATATATAAAGATGCTGTCCCCACTTTTTTGCAAAATACATTTGTTTTAAGGGATTATAATACCCAAGAGTTATTTGCTCTTTTGGGTCTTCCCATAAGTGAAGATGAGCACTTAACTATAGATGCCTTTCATCAGTCTAAGTACAAACACGAAAATGGGCAAACCAGTTTTTTTCATAAAGACACATTAGAAAATTATTTCATACATGTAAAAAGTAAACTACAAAGAAATGAGGCGATAAAAAAAGCATTTGAAGATGGGTATAGTAAAAGTGATGTTGCGAGGAAAGTTTCTCTAAGCGTCGCAGGTGTGAGTAAAATCCTCAAAAGTTAAAAGTTTAGCTCTGACCCCTATTTTGGGACTAAGCTGATGCAAAAGAAATATAAAGTATAATAAATAAAAATCATTACATGTAAGGTTTGTGAATGGATAATATTTTTGATTCTAACCAAGATATCAAGACAATCAATATCGAAGATTCGATAAAAGCGAGTTACCTTGACTACTCGATGAGCGTTATCATCGGGCGTGCACTTCCAGATGCGCGAGATGGACTAAAGCCCGTTCATCGAAGAATTTTGTATGCGATGAATGACCTCGCCATTTCTTCAAGAAGTCCTTATAAAAAATCAGCCCGTATCGTCGGTGATGTTATCGGTAAATACCATCCCCATGGAGATACTGCCGTGTATGATGCGCTTGTTCGTATGGCGCAACCTTTTTCCATGCGTATCCCGATGGTGGATGGACAAGGAAACTTCGGTTCAATTGATGGCGACAATGCAGCGGCTATGCGTTATACCGAAGCTAGAATGACTCCTTTGGCTGAAGAGCTTTTGCGTGATTTAGATAAAGACACGGTTGATTTTGTACCCAACTACGATGATAGTATGATTGAACCAGATGTCTTGCCAAGTCGTGTTCCAAACTTATTGTTAAACGGATCAAGCGGTATTGCTGTTGGTATGGCAACGAACATTCCTCCACATTGTTTAGATGAACTTTTAGATGCGCTTTTGCTTCTCATCGAAAATCCAGAAGCCACGCTCGATGAAGTGATGGAATTTATTAAAGGGCCAGATTTCCCAACAAGTGGTATTATCTTTGGTAAAAAAGGTATTTTAGAGGCTTATAAAACAGGACGTGGTCGTGTTAAAGTGCGCGCTAAAATTCATATCGAGAAAAAAAGCACTAAAGATATTATCGTTATCGATGAACTTCCGTATCAAGTGAATAAAGTACGTTTGATTGAGCAAATCGTAGCACTTGTCAAAGAGAAAATGATTGAGGGAATTAGCGAAATTCGTGATGAAAGTGATAGAGATGGTATCCGTTTAGTCATTGAGCTAAAACGTGAAGCGATGAGCGAAATCGTCCTTAACAACCTTTACAAATCAACCAATCTTGAAGTTACTTTTGGTGTTATCCTTTTGGCGATTTACAATAAAGAGCCTAAAGTTTTCACCTTGATAGAACTCCTCAAACTCTTCTTGCGTCATCGTAAAACGGTTATTATCCGTCGTACAATTTTTGAACTTGAAAAAGCAAAAGCAAAAGCACATATCTTAGAAGGTCTTAAAATTGCACTTGATAATATCGATGAAATCATCGCGTTAATCAAAGGCAGTCCCGATACTAAAAGTGCCAAAGATAGCTTAGTTGAGAAATTTAGTCTAAGTGAGATTCAAGCAGGTGCCATTTTGGATATGCGACTCCAACGATTGACGGGATTAGAGCGTGAAAAAATCGAAAATGAATTAGCAGAATTACTCAAAGAAATACAATATCTAAGTGACATTTTAAAAAGTGAAGCTCTTTTAAATGAGATGATTAAAAAAGAGCTTTTAGAGATAAAAGACAAATTTAAATCAAAACGAATTACTGAAATTGTAGATGATTATGATGATATTGATGTGGAAGATTTGATTGCCAATGAGCCAATGGTTGTGACCATTACACATCGTGGTTACATCAAACGTGTACCACTCAAACAGTACGAAAAACAAAAACGTGGTGGTAAAGGAAAGATTGCAGTCACAACGTATGATGATGACTTTATAGAGAGTTTCTTTGTTTCTGATACGCACGATACTTTAATGTTCGTGACTGATCGTGGACAACTCTACTGGTTAAAAGTGTACCGAATCCCAGAGGGAAGCCGTACTGCAAAAGGCAAAGCAGTTGTGAATTTAGTTCAACTCCAAGCCGATGAGCAGATTATGGCTATCATCCCAACGACAGATTTTGATGAGACCAAATCATTAGCCTTCTTTACAAAAAATGGTGTTATTAAACGTACAAACCTCAGTGAGTTTAAAAATATCCGTTCAGTAGGTGTACGTGCCATTACTTTAGATGACGATGATGAATTAGTAACAGCAAAAGTGGTTACTCACGACACCAAAAATCTTTTCATTGTAACTAAAAAAGGTATGTGTATTCGTTTTGAAGTAAGTGATGCAAGAGAAATAGGTAGAACGGCTCGAGGTGTAACAGGTATTCGCTTTAAGGAGCCAAATGATCGTGTTGTTGGTGCAGCGGTTATCTATAATGACCAAGAAGAGCTTTTAACCGTCACTGAAAAAGGTATAGGCAAACGAACAACGGCAGAAGAGTATAGATTACAAGGTCGTGGTGGTAAGGGTGTTATTGCTATGAAACTTACAGCAAAAACTGCCGATTTAGTAGGTGTCGTCATTGTTGATGAAGATAAAGATCTTATGGCGTTGACTAGTAATGGAAAAATGATTCGTGTCGATATGGAAACAATACGAAAAGCTGGACGGAATACCAGTGGTGTAAAAGTTGTTTCTGTTGAAGGAAGTGATATTGTTGCTAGTGTTGCTCGTTGTCCAAAAGAGGGTAAAGATGAGATTGAATCTGACCTTGACGATGAGATGATAGAAGGTGAAGAAGGTTCTTTGTTATCAGAAGATACTACAACACCTGAAGAGTAATGGAATAATAGTTGCTTAAGAAAAGAAAATATCGAAAAAGGTGTAGCTATGCATAAAGGGATTGTAGCGCTTTTAGCTAGTATTGTTTTTTTTGCAGGATGTTCTTCTAAACAAGTAGAAGGTCCAGATCAGCAAAGAGACAGTGTACAGAAAATTAGTCGTGCAGAGGCCAAAAAAGTAATGGATGAGCAAAAAATGGCCTATATGGATACTGGCTCTGAAAAAACATTTGTAGTTTATGGTGAAGGTATTGCACCTCAGCACACAATCTCTCCAGCACAAGCAATGGCTTTGGCAAAAAGAGCTGCTATTGCTGATGGTTACCGCCAATTGGGTGAAAAACTCTATGGTGCCAAAATTAATTCTACCGATACTGTCAAAGATGCTGCTTTGAAAGATTCTAGAATAGTTTCATCTGTCAATGGTGTCGTCAAAGATGCTGCTGTGACGGATGCCACTTTTAAAGATGGCTTGTACAGTGTTAGAATGGAACTTACTATGAGCGGACGTAGGTGGCTAGAAATCTTCTCTTATTAATTATAGGATGCTTGACACCATCACTCTTTGGCAGTGAACACTTTTGGTTTTCATATAAAGTGGTTACGGTTAATAGTGTGGTGGTGTTTGAAGAAAAAAATATTTCTCCAATCATGGTTCCAAACCCTGCAAAAACACAGTTTATCTGCACAATTGCTCTTAAAGAAGATAAAAAATTTTCTACAGTAGAACTTTTAAAAAAACACTTTGATACTCTTATACCATGCTTTTATTCCTCTAAATCACATCTTATATCATGGGATGAACGAAGCTTAAAAACTAGTAATGATAGGATAGAAATGGTAATAGAACCTACGTACTTCACAGTAGAGTTTAAAGAGGAATTTGCTACTATAAGAGCTATAAGATAACGATAAATAGGTAGTTTAAATGCATGTTGCGATTGTAGAAGATGATATTAATATGCGAAAATCTCTTGAAATTGCTTTAGGGGAGTATGAAGAATTTACTATTTCGACCTATAAAAGCGCTATTGATGCTTTAAAAAAGATAGATGAAAGTGTAGATTTAATCGTTACCGATATCAATATGCCAGGAATGGATGGTATTGAGTTCATTAAAAAATTAGATGGGAAATATGATATTATTGTTATTACGGGAAATGCAACCCTTAATCGTGCCATCGAATCAGTGCGCTTAGGAGTTAAAGATTTCCTAACCAAACCGTTTGAAATCGATACACTTGTAGAAGCCATCAAAAGGCATGTCAAAGTGCGTGATAAAATTAAAGTTGGTTTTGATAAAATAGATGCTTCCAGAGAACAACATGGTGATTTTATAGCAACATCACCTGAACTTGAAAAGGCATTGCATATTGCTAGTAAAGCGGCTAAAACAGACGTAAGTGTTTTACTTTTAGGCGAGAGTGGTGTAGGGAAAGAGCTTTTTGCAAATTATATTCATAAGAACTCACCACGTATTAAAAATCCTTTTGTGGCTATTAATATGGCGGCAATTCCTGAAAATTTATTGGAGAGTGAATTATTTGGGTATGAAAAGGGAGCCTTTACAGATGCTACAAGTGAGAAAAAAGGCTATTTTGAAGTGGCACAAGGGGGCACGCTCTTTTTAGATGAAATTGGCGAGATGCCTGTTGCGCTTCAAGCTAAAATTCTTAGAGCTATTCAAGAGCGAATGTTGGTAAGAGTGGGGGGTACAAAAGAGATACCCATTGATGTACGCATAGTATCAGCGACAAATGCTGATATTAAAAAGATGATACAAGAAGGTCGATTTAGAGAGGATTTGTATTATAGGCTCAATACAATACCTGTTGAAATAGCTCCTTTACGCCAAAGAAAAGAGGAAATTCTTCCGATTTGCGAAGTTATTTTAGAGCGAGTCTGCGCTAAATATACACTTGGAAAACGTCATTTTTCAGAGGAAGCAATTGATTCTTTAAATACATATCGTTGGCCAGGGAATATTCGAGAGCTAATCTCAGTGGTCGAGCGTGCAGTTATTTTGAGTGACGCAGAAGCTATTAGTAAAGAAGATTTATTTTTAGAAAGTCGAAGCTGGATTTAGTATTCAGGTGTGTTTTTACATTGAGCAAACACACCTGAATACTCATAGACTTTTTTGATAACTTAACATGCGTGTTAGGTTATTAAAAAAGTCTTAATACAAAACAAAAGGTCGAAGTTATGAGAAAGTACAATGTAGCCATCGTTGGTGCTACGGGTGCAGTTGGTGAAGAACTTTTTAGAGTTCTTGAAGAGGTTGATTTCCCCATCAATAATTTAGTTCCATTAGCAAGCAGTAAAAGTGCTGGAATTGATATTGAATTTAAAGGTAAAAATTATAAGGTTCTTGAATTAACGGAAACTGTTTTTGAAGAAAATGACGTAGAAATTGCATTTTTTAGTGCAGGTGGCGATATTTCTGCGCATTTTGCACATTTTGCGGCAGAAGCAGGTGCTGTCGTTATCGATAATACCAGTCACTTTAGAATGGATGCCGATGTCCCTTTAGTCGTTCCTGAATGCAATCCTGAAGCAATTAGTGAATGGAAAAATAGAGGCATTATCGCAAATCCAAATTGTTCAACAATTCAAATGGTACAAGTGCTTAAACCACTTGATGATATTTTTAACATTACTCGTGTGGATGTTGCAACGTATCAAGCGGTTAGTGGTGCAGGAAAAGGTGGTATGGAAGAACTTGTGAACCAAATGCAAGACTTTTTTGCCTTTAAACTTGACCAGTGTGAGCCAAAAACATTTGCACATCAAATCGCTCTTAATGTCATTCCTCATATTGATGTTTTTTTAGAGAATGACTATACCAAAGAAGAGATGAAAATGGTCAATGAGACTCAAAAAATCTTGGGCAAAACAATGGAAATTAGTGCTACATGTGTGCGTGTCCCCGTTATGAGAAGTCACTCTGAGGCTATTACCATTCATTTTGAAAAAGATGTCAATTTAGAAAAAGCAATCGAAGCACTTAAAAATGCAGAAAATGTCATTGTATTGGATAATCCTGCTAAAAAAGAGTATCCGATGCCAATTATCTCAACCGATACGAATGACACGTATGTTGGACGAATCAGAAAAGATATCAATCGTGACAACATATTGCACCTTTGGTGCGTTGCTGACCAGATAAGAGTGGGGGCTGCAACCAATGCAGTGCGCATCGCTCTTAAATGGATTCATCAGGAAGCTTAATAATGTTAGAACATTTTTTCGAAAAAGGACTATGGGCCAGCCGGCTCATTGTTCTTTTAGCCGTTATCTTTAGTATCCTAGCCGCATTTGCACTTTTCTTTTTGGCCAGTGCAGATTTATACCATGTTGTCGTTGCAACCTATCAATATTTTTTTATGGGTGTTCACCCAGCCGATTTTCATGCTGATATTGTGGCTGATATTATCGGAGCCATTGATTTGTATTTGATTGCCGTTGTATTGTTGATATTTGGATTTGGACTTTATGAACTCTTCATTTCAGAAATTGATGTTGCCAAAGGAACAGGCGGTGATAAGATTTTATATGTTAGCTCATTGGATGAACTTAAAGATAAAATCGCCAAAGTTATTGTGATGGTTCTTGTGGTAAGCTTTTTTCAAAGAGTTTTACATACAGAATACAAAGGTGCGCAAGAGATGTTCTATTTTGCTATTTCCATTACAGCACTCTCTTTAGGATTATTTTTATTACATAAGGGTGGAAAACACGAATGATTTTTGTAGATGCTTGTTTTGGAAAACCAACACCGTACACACCTGTTTGGATGATGCGTCAAGCGGGGCGATATTTACCTGAGTATATGAAAGTAAGAGCGCAAGCAGGGGATTTTCTTTCTTTATGCAAAAACCCAGCGAAAGCATGTGAAGTCACGCTTCAACCCGTTGATATTTTAGGGGTTGATGCAGCTATTTTATTTAGTGATATTTTAGTTGTTCCTTTGGAAATGGGCATGAAACTTCAATTTTTAAAAGGAGAAGGTCCTGTTTTTTCAGAGCCTATTAAAAATCAACAAGATCTCGATAAACTTAGCGTTGAAAAAGCTGTAGAAGGTTTGGAATACGTCTATGAAACGATAAAGCTTATTCGTGGTAAGTTAGCCGCAGATAAAGCATTGATTGGCTTTTGTGGCGCACCTTGGACACTTGCAACCTATATGATAGAAGGGCAAGGTACTAAAACGTATGCTTTGGTTAAAAAGCTGATATACTCCAATCCTCAATTTATGCATGCCCTCTTAAAGAAAGTGACAGAAGTGTTAAAACTTTATATGGAGCGCCAAATTCAAAGCGGTGCCAATGTTGTGATGATTTTTGATTCATGGGCCTCAGCACTTGAAGAAAGTGCTTATTTTGAATTTAGCTGGTCTTATATGAAAGAAATCAGTAGTTACCTTAAGGCAAAATTTCCAGATGTTCCCGTGATACTTTTCCCGAAAGGTATCAGTGGTTATTTGGATAAAATAGATGGTGATTTTGATGTCTTTGGTGTGGATTGGTCAACGCCTATGGAATTAGCTAAAGAAAAGCTTGGAGACAAATATATCCTACAAGGTAATATGGAACCAACCCGCTTATATAACAAAGATGCTATTGATGAAGGGATTGAACATATCGTTAATGTAATGAAAAACGAACGTCATATCTTCAATCTAGGGCATGGAATTTTACCAGACATCCCTGTTGAACACGCAAAATATTTTATTAAACAAGTACAAAAACTCACTAAAAAATAAGAGTTGCTAGGATTTTTCCCTAGCAATCCCCTTTATATGTAGGAGCCTTCCATTAGTAACATTATCTTTGGACCTGTAAGCTCACGGCGTTTTGGTCAGTCTTTAGGTATAGATTTAAGTCCTGACGAAAAGCAATGCAATTTTGACTGTCTTTATTGTGAACTTAAAGGTGCCAAAACCGTTAATAGTGTAACAAAAACGCCTCCATGTAAAGAAGTATTGGAAGCCCTAACGGAAGCTTTGGCAGTGCATCATCATATTGATGTTATCACACTAACGGCTAATGGTGAGCCAACATTATATCCAGAGTTGGAACAGCTAATACTTGGTATACAAGCACTAAAAACTGGTATAAAACTTCTTATTTTATCCAACGGCTCTACCATTTCAAATCCTACCATACAATCAATACTAGTCCATGTAGATATTGTAAAACTTTCTTTAGACTGTGCAACGCATGAATGTTTTAAAAAGCTCGATAGACCGCATGCTTCAATACATATAGATGCTATTATTGAAGGCATGAAAGCATTTCGAAAATACTATGATAAAGAGCTGGTGTTAGAAATATTAATTGTTGAAGGGCTTAATGATAACCCAGTTGAGTTTAGAGCTTTAAATACTGTCTTGCAAGAGATACGCCCTGACCGAATTGATGTAGGAACGATTGATCGCCCTCCCGCTTACAATGTCAAGGGTGTCAGTTTACAACGAGTCATTGAGTTGGCAGATGAATTAAAAGGTTTACATGTCAACATCGCCTATAAAAAAGAGCATGCTCCGTTGCCGAGATATTTCAGTAAGGCAGAAATTTTAGGCTTATTGGAGAGACGACCTCAAAGTTTTGAAGATGTTCAATTTTCATTTGATAACGCCAGTAAAGATAGATTATCACAATTGGTCATTGATAAGAAGGTTGGTGTCAAAACAGTTGCTGGAGTGGATTTTTACATCAAAAATATGTAGAAGGGTTAATTTAACCCTTCTACTCTAATGTATTATGCTAAAGCGTGCTGTTTTTTATATTTAACACGTTGACCAAAGTAGACCACCGCATAGATGGCTAAACCAATAGCATAGGAGAGATAATAGCTTGGAAGATCAATCGTTTCAGCGACTAATTTTGGAAGCATCATAAAAGGAATAACCGCTATTAACATCAGACGTTCAATAGTATTGATACGTGTTAGTACAAAGCTTTGTGTTGCTGATGTAAAGGCAAACATACCCAAAATGGCTCCACCAAAAATGAGCGCGATTTCAAAAGGATTGGTTATCCATATCCATTTACTTGGATCGTTAGGATCACCTCTATCTACACCACCAATCAATAAAAGTTCATTGTTAAAAAAGAACATAAACGGCAATAAACCCGTTCGAATATCGTAAATAAACGCTTGAATACCTGTGACTATAGGATCACTCTTTGCGATTGCTGCCGAGGCATAGGCGGCCATTCCCACTGGTGGCGTGTCATCGGCTAATATACCGAAGTAGAAAACAAACATATGCGCTGCAATCAAAGGGATAACATAGCCATTGTTCCCTGCTAAATCCATAATAATTGGTGCCGTAAGTGCGGCCATAACAATATAGTTAGCTGTTGTGGGCAGTCCCATACCAAGAACTAAAGAAACGAATGCTGTCATAAATAAGACGGCTAAAATATAACCACCTGAGAGTTGGTCAATGACTTCGGCCAAAA
Organism: Sulfurospirillaceae bacterium; assembly: GCA_028684065.1. Taxonomy (GTDB): domain Bacteria; phylum Campylobacterota; class Campylobacteria; order Campylobacterales; family Sulfurospirillaceae; genus Sulfurospirillum. The sequence continues at coordinate 76,941 of JAQUGO010000002.1, read as the reverse complement.
TAAGCCCAATTCCTGTTAAGGTCACAGAACCAACAATGATTCCTGCAACGGCTGTTGCTGCTGCGATAGAAACCATATTTTTAGCACCTGTAACCATTCCATAGCCAATGTCACCAAAGCCTTCTAAAATAATAGAGGTCGTAATTTTCTCTTTATTTAGATACGCTTTCAAAGGTTTTTGTATGACCATAATAAGCATGATAAAGATAATCGCACTAAAGGCTGAACTTTGCGCCGAATGACGTAAAATAATTAAGTTGTACATCAAAAAGAAAATAGGAATAAAGTAATGAATACCCTTTGTAAAAATAGGCCATGCTTTACCTAATATTTTAGGGTCTTCCCCTTTGAGTCCTGCTTTTTTGGCTTCTAAATGTACGATATAAAAGAGTGCAATGTAGCATGTAAATGCAGGAATAAATGCGGCATAAACGATATCTGTATAATCAAGCCCTAAAAATTCTGCCATAATAAATGCTGCCGCACCCATGATGGGTGGCATCAATTGACCATTCACAGAAGCCGCCGTTTCTACAGCCGCAGCTTTGTGTGAACTAAAGCCTAAGCGTTTCATCAAAGGGATGGTAAAGGTACCAACAGTAACTGAATTGGCAATGGAAGAACCAGATATCATACCCATCATGCCAGAAGCTGCAACAGCTGCCTTGGCTGGACCTCCATCATAACGCCCTAGTAAAGTATACGCTAGTTTGATAAAGTATTCACCGGCACCTGCACGTTCAAGGAGAGCACCGAAGAGTACAAATAAAAAGACAAAACTTGCACTAACACCTAGGGGTACACCAAAAATACCTTCGGTTGTTAAAACCATTTGTCCAACAATTTTACTGATACTTGCGCCTTTATGTGCAATGACATCTGGAAGGAGGGGACCAAAATAGTCATAACATAAAAAGACAATTGCCACCACCATCAAAGGTAAGCCCATTACACGACGTGACAATTCTAAAACGACGAAAATCGTTATAATACCAACGATAACATCCGTTTGCGACCAATTACCAGCGTGATTGGCTAAATCTTCATAAGCATAGACTTGGTAGAGTACCACCGTAAGACCAATAGCCATTATCAGAAAGTCATACCAGGTAATGATAGATTTTAGTTTGCTAACTTTGCGCATAGCATACATAGAAAAGCCCAAAACAACACCAAATGCCAAGTGAATGGCTCTTATATGTGCGCTATTACCAGGTTCTAAAACAATATAAAGTTGAAATAAAGACCATGAAAAGGCAACAACAGCAACAAACCAAAAATACCAGCTGTTCTTTTCAAAATCTCTTTGTCCTTCAAATTCGTTGATGAGTTTTTCGTCATCTAATCTCTCAGTTAATGTTTTCAAATAAATACCCTTTATAGAGAAATAAAGTGTAAGGCCTCAGTTTTACTGAAACCTTACGTGTAAAAAATTACTTTAAAAGCCCCGCTTCTTTAAACGCTTTAATAGCACCTGGATGTTGAGGTACACTTAAGCCTTCAAGTAAACTTTCTTTTGTGATTGTTTTATAGGCAGGATGAAGTTCTTTAAATTTATCAAAATTATCTAAGATAGTTTTAACAACATGATAAACAACATCGTCTTTTACTTTACTGCTAGTAACAAGAACAGCTTTTACACCAAGACTAGGGACATCAGTAGTGACACCTTTGTAGAATGTACCTGAAATAGTGCCTTTAGCATAGTATGGATATTTTTTGATTAATGCATCAATACCTGGGCCTGCGATAGGAACAATACTAATATCTACAGAGTTAGCCGCATCTTTGATATTAGCCGTTGGATGACCTGCAACAAAGAAGTAACCATCAATATGTCCATCTTGCATCATAGTTGGAGCTTCTGAAGATTTAAGTTCGTTTGCTAAAGCTACGTCTGAACGTTTAACACCAAACGCTTCAAGAACAACATCAGCTGTCATGCTAGTGCCTGAACCTGGGGAGTCAAAGTTAATTTTTTTCCCTTTAAGATCAGCAATGGTTTTAATACCAGATTTTTGTGTTACAACAAGTGCTAAAAGTTCAGGATAGATAGCGATAGCGCTTCTAAGTTCAGGAACTGAGGCATCTTTAAATTTACCTTCACCTTTGTATGCTTGGTATGCAGTATCACTTTGTGCAATACCAAAATCCAATTCGCCTGCTTTAATGGTGTTTACATTGTAAACAGAACCACCTGTGGATTCAACAGAACATCTGAGATTTGTCTCTTTTTTATTTTTGTTTACCATTTGACAAATGGCGCCACCCGTTGGATAATAAGTACCAGTAACACCACCTGTTCCGATAGTAATAAATTCAGCGGCAACCATAGAAACACTCATCGTCCCAGCAAGAGCTAAAATAGCAAGTCTTTTGTTCATATGAACTCCTTATAAGTTTTTTAATACTATTAATCCTACAATCTTTACACTTACTTTTCCTTGAAATATTGAGTAATAAAGTATTCAACACTGTATAAAAAATCTACATAAGTTATTAATTTTTATTATAAAGCAAAAAACCTTGACATTGAAGATATTTTTTACTATAATTTCGACCTCGTTCATAAACAAATGTTCCGAATTAGCTCAGCGGTAGAGTAGGTGACTGTTAATCACTTGGTCGCTGGTTCGAATCCAGCATTCGGAGCCACTTTCTTTTTAACCCCTATATTGCGGGGTTTTAGCCAATCATATTTACGTACTGTGCCCAGATTGTGACCAAGTGTGTCAAGCACTCATTAAGAATGTAGCTCTTTCCTTTTCAACACGTTTTCTGTACTTAGCATACATTGTTAGTGTCATAGAAGGGTCAACGTGACCAAGCATATTTGAAACCCACAACACATCCTCACCATTTTCTATCATTATCGTGGCAAATGTATGCCTCATTTGATAGACTGTTCGGTAAGGAATGTCACATTCTTTTAAGAGTTTTTTCCACTTATTGTTTCTGATGCGTTTTATATCATAGTAGTGTGAATTTTCGCTATTTAGAAACAGATAAGAATCTTGATTGCCAGTAAGGGTATATTGATTTTCAAGATAAGGCATTAGCGCCTCAATAATATCAATTGTACGAATACTATTTTGTGTTTTAGGTGTAGATGTTACGCCCATTTTAATAGCTCGTTTGATAGATATTTCTTTTCTCTTAAAATCAACATCACTCCATTTTAGACCTATCATTTCACCGCTTCTCATACCCGTAAAAAATCCAAGTGCACAAAAGTTTTTAATATCACCTTGTGCTTTTGATAAGATAAGGTTGATTTCATCAAGTGAAAAAGCTTTTGCTTCTATCTTTTCAATCTTTGGGGTTTTCACTCTAGCAATAGGATTCTTTTCAAGAATCTCATCGTTAAGGGCATCTTCAAAGATAGTATTAAATGTAGCTCTAATACTTCTTACCCGTCTAGGTGAAAGCTTCTGCAAAAGTTGACTTTGCCAAGAAGCAATATTGGATGGCTTAATAGCGTCAAGAGGGGTATCTCCAAAGTAAGGGAGTATGTGTAATCTAAAACAAATTTCATAATCGTACTGAGTAGAGGCTTTCCTCGTACCTGAGTGCAAAGAGAATGAGATTTTAGCGAACTCACCAACAGTAGGAACTTTTTTTTCATTTTCTATGTTAAAGAACTCCCCTGAGTTCAGTTTGTATTGAATCTCAGGGATAAGTGTGTTGAGGGCTAATTTGCGGTTTGCCTTTGTATCATCAAGATTAAGTGATTTACGAAACCTTTTTGACTGATGATAAAATGTTATCCACAATTTGCCTTCTCGATTGGTTAATGTCATCGGATTCCTTTCCGACCATCCACGAATCAATCGCAACTCTATCAAATATTATTTTACCCGTTTTCTTGTAAAAATGAATATTCTCTAAAAAAGTATCTTCTTTGAGTTTATAGATATGATCTTTAGAATAGCCAAGATATACGGATAACTCTTTCACACTAAGCCAGCGTTTATCCGTTTGATTGCTGAGTGCTTTTTTAATGAGTTCAATGTCTTTTGCCATCTCTTTGATGAGGTTTATATTTTCCATTTCTATCATTATTGTGCTCCTAAAAGGGTTCTTCATCATCAACATCATAAAGAGGTGTTGGCGTATGTTCTAAGCCTCTTAAAGTTATTTCACGATGAATATCTTGATACTTTTGAAATAGCTCTTGATAGAGAGTTGAGCCGTTCATTGCTTCATCATCCATTTGGCTAAGTTCTTTATCAAGTTTCTCTTTAAAACGTTGTAATCCTTCATTAGAATATGCTTTTAAATCTTCAGCAAAATTCTCTCTGATAGGATGAATGAAGGCTTGTTTTAACTTCTTCATCTCACAACGTAAGTGATAATCTTCCTTAGTGTTCTGTAACAAGTCATAGAAGTACAACAAGGTTGGTGCATTGTTATGCATAAGCAAACGTGTAATCACTCTTTTAAGAGGCTTTTTTGCATCTTCAAGATTGTATCTGTATGAGATTTTTTCAATCTTTTCAAGCGGTGTTGTAATTTGCATAAACTCTTTACTATCATAGTGTGTTGCAATAAATTCCCAAATAGGCAATAACGCAGCACGTCTACGATTAGAAGAGTGTAATTGTGCTTCACTAAGGGAGCTTATATCAATAATCTTAATTAAATCACAGCCTAGCTCAAAGAGATACTGAGAACGTTCCAAAGCATCTTCTATAGTATCAATGCCATACTCTTTTAAAAACTCTCTATGCAGTTCAAATTCAACGTTAAAGATGGATTCATTAATATCCAGTCCATGCGTACCAAAGTAATTAAGCATTAACTCTCTTTTAACCTCTGAGGCATTTTTTAACTCTTGCATTTTGTTATAGACTCTTAGTTTAAAAGGCTTCTTTCCTACATAGTATGTTTCTAACTCATAACCACTTGAATGTTCGGCTATGTTGGCTGAGTGATTCTTCTTTTTAGAAACAATCATCTCCTTACGTAGATAGTTAAAATTATGTTGGATAAACATATTTACATCGATTCTTGTAATAGGGAATGTATTTCCTTTTAAAAGAGCCCCTTGTAAAAACTGTGTATTGATATATTCAAGAAGGGATTTTATGCCTAAAGTATAAATACCAACAGCATTAAGCTGTACTCTAATATCATTAATGTTAGGACTCTTCTGTGAATCTTTGAATCCTACACGAAAAAACTCGTGGTTAAACCACAAGAAACCATCTCTTCCTTTACCGCTGTACTTGATATCTATCTCATTAAGAGTGACAATGATTTCATTGTCTACATAGGCATAGTTTAATGCTTCAAACTCTTTTTTCCTATCTTCTATTTGATTAAGAATATCTAAGTAGATAGCATCATAGCCACCACCACTTTGTGCAAAGTAGTATAAAGCATCTGTGCCACTTATATAGGGAGCTTCTTTTATACTATTCATTTCTTTATTACCTTTTATTTTTTATTGTTTTAGAGTAACTTTGATTTACGTCAGGGGGTGTTACTAGAACCCCCTTTGGAGAAACACGAAGGAATCAGGGACAAAGTCCCTTACTCCTTCGTTTATTTCTCTCTTGTTTTAAATGCCGTAGAATTTAGCATCACCAATCAAGCCTACTTCAACTTCAACTATTTCTGTGACCTTATCTTTATAGAGTGCTAGCTTCTCTATTGGGATAGACAGATCAATCAATTGGCTTTTATATTCACCATTTTTCAATGGTATTTTTGCCAAGAGTTGAAGTTTGGGTTTGCCTTTAGTGACTTCACCCGTTTGTTTATCAATATAATCACTTCCCATGAATATATTGATTAGATTTGCTTTGAGCGTTAACATGATGGTTAACTCCTTTATTTGAATTAACCTAAACGTTTAGATTTATTTGTCTGACAAGTAGAATTATCGCATTATGGGTTCAGTTAATTCGTAAAAAAAAGGGGGCGTTTTTGGGAAAAATTTCGACGTTTTTGTTTTTAAGAGAGGAGTTTGCCTATAAATGCGGTTTCTAGGAGTTTAACGTTTGTATTAATTTGGTGGATTTTATCCTTTTGTTTTTGGGATTTGAGAATTTTAATCATACTCTGTATAGATTTTTCTATGATCTCTGATAATCCAAAGTCATAAAGAATACTCTTTTTATTATCACCATAATCCAATAAAATCATATTTTTATATTCACCGATTTTTTTTACATTAACAGCACGTTTGGGATCAAGCGTTATATCTTCTTCTAGCCTTATAAAGATATAATCAATCTGGGTGGCAATTTCTGTCATTGTACAATCTGCAACAGTAAGACAATAGTGAAAGATTTTAAGGGCTGTTGATTTGATAAGCTTTTGTTGTGAGATTTGATAGCCTTCAAAAAGCCCATATAGTTCTATTAATAGATCTATATTTGCGTGATGTTTAAAGACAGTTTTTGCTATTTTGGGATTATATTTTTGTTGATATTTAATATAAGCTTCAAAGAAGTCATGATTTTGTAAAAAAAGATTTGCACCAAGAATAAGTTTCAACGCAGAGAGGCTTTTTGATTGATTTTCTTGAAATAACTGCAAAAGACTAACCGCTAATTCATATCCCCAATGCAAATCTTCATCTTCTCGTTCTTTTGCGCTTTGAGAGAGTTTTTGATAACTTAAGATCAATGGACTAACATTTGTACCACTTTTTTCAAGTTTGCTAGCGGTCGTTTTAAATATATCTTTTTTTTCAAGATGAATGGATAATTGATAGGTTTCAGTTAAAAGGTTCATCACATAATGAATAAACTCATCTTGACTAACCAATGGAGCTTTTAGACAATTGTATAAAAGCTCTATATCGCTTAGAAGCTGTTTATTGGGGAGTGTTGGTTTTTGCATTTATTACCCAGCGATAATTATTTATTTAGTGATATTAACTAAAAAAAAATAAATTTTGATACAATTGATGTGTTCTTACAGAGCAATTACTTAAATAATTGGGTTAATAAAATCATAAATAGTGGAATTGAATCAATAAAAATTAAAAATCTTTTATCTTTTGAGCAGAGAGATAATCAAAAATTTAATACAAAAAAGTTGTATTAAAACAATATGATTTATAGTAATATTACATTAGAAGATAGGTAATACTAAAAATTGGGGGAGTAAGAGAAAAAATGTTTTTATCAATGACACAAAAAATAAAACAAGATACCAATGATGATAAAGACATTATTGATATTACAAAAAAATATTATGCATTGGCTCACTCAGAAGTTTTAGAACAAGAATTGGATATTGAATTTGAAATTAAAAAAAAAATTGCCGACCATTTTTCTATCCCCTTCAGCTCAATAAAAATAGTGGGTTCAGCACATATAGGATCAAGCCCCTTCAAAGAAAAAATTTTTTGTAAAACAAAATCAGATTTAGATATCAGTATTATTGATGAAAGAATATTCAATTTTTATTTGCAAAAAATTTTATTAATTACCGATAGTTATTCTAATCTAACATTTTTTAGTAGTAAATACAGTGACACACCAAAAACTTTTCGATATAAAGTATCTAAAGGAATTTTAGATTTTACTTTATTGAAGAGTATTGACACAATTGACGATTTTGAAAAGTTTTTTAGAACATTATCAAATTCATATTATAATTGGTTCAAAAATATAAATGCACAAATATACCTTTCTGAGACATGTATGATATTAAAACAAGTAGATAATATAAAAAAAATCAAGGATACACAATATGATAAAGTACGATATTAGATCAAAAGAATTAATCGATTTAGTTAATGATATAAAACAAAAAAGACTCATTCTTGCACCTTTCTTTCAAAGAAATTTTGTTTGGAGAGATTCGCATCAAATCGACTTTATCAAAACAATCTTATTAGAATATCCTTTTCCGCAAATTTTTATAGCTAAAGGTGACTTAGATATCGATAATATGATTAATACATCAAGTATAGTCGATGGACAACAAAGAATGACAACGATATATCGTTTTTGTAATGATAAATTTCAAGTTGATGGGAAATTTTTTAGTCAATTAGATAATTCAACAAAAGAAAAATTTCTCAAATATCAAGTTCCTATAATAGACTTACAAATTAAGCATGATGATCCTGAGATTCAAGAAATTTTTAAAAGATTAAATAGAACATTCTACTCTTTATCGACAATAGAAAAATTATCAATTGAGTATGCATCTTCAGAATTCATGCTATTCTGTAAATATTTAGTTAAAGAAGAAACTTTTAACGAAACTGATGAAGAGAATATTGTACTTCCTATGCAAAAAAACCCAAATATTCCAATAGAGTTTATAGAATGGGCAAAAGAAAATCCAATTAAATATTTTTATAAATTAATATTGGAAGGAAAAATTTTTTCATCTTATGAAATATCAAGACAATCACACTTATTGTTTACTATGAATATAATATCAACAATAATGGATGAGTTTTTTAATAGGAATGATTTATCAAATAAATTTTTAGAAAAATTTGCAGACCAGCTAGATAATAAAAGTGATATTTTAATAAAATTAGAAAGAATTTCACAAAAAATAATTAAAATGAAGTTTAATCAACAATCATATTGGCTTAACAAAGCTAACATGTTTTCAATTATTGTATTTTCCTATAAAAATTTTAACAAAATTATAGAAATAGATGAAAAGAATATTAAAGAAAAATTAGAAAATTTTGAATCTAATCTTCCTGAAGAATATAGAATAGCTGCTAAAGAAGGAGTTAATAATAAAAAAGAAAGATTAATTCGAAATGATTTCTTGGCAAAGATTTTATTGTAGATTATTCTATATTTAAAAAATAATTGACTATTTCACTGTGCCCAAATTGTGCCCAAAAAGAATAAAAAATGCAGTTTTTTAAAAAAGATAGAATTACGAAAGTCCGTATTTATGGTCATTTTTAGTTTTTTATTAAGCTATTTTTAAGCTCCAGCATTCGGAGCCACTTTCTTTTTGACCCCTATATTACGGGGTTTTAACCAATCATTCGATAAAATCTTAAAACAACTTTTTCTAATAACGCCAAAGAACTTTAATTAAGGGTGTACACTGTAATGTCTCCCAAATCGCAATACTCCAGAAATTATTTTCATCTTTAGCCCTATTTCAAAAGTTTCTCACACCTCTAATATTAGAATTAAATGTTAAAATGAATGATATACATTAAAAAGGAAATGATAATGAAAACAAAAGACGTTGCTGAATTTATGGTAAAAGAATTAGCTCAAAATGGTATTCTCTATCAAGAGGGGCTAGTGCAAAAAATTCAGAAGTTATTTGGTGATGAATTTGTTTTTGCGAACAATCATGGGACTCTTTCAATCGATCGAAAAGTTTTAAGAGAATTCAATAAAATAAAAGGTGAAAATGTCCTTTGGGATAGAGATGGATGCTGTTGGAAATAAGTTTATATCCTTACATGTAAAGAAAAACAAGAATTTATTTAACCCGCTTGAACGTCATTTTAGAAGCGCCAGATTGTACGCTAATCGTATTGTCATCAATGATACGATAGCGCTCTCCTATTTTAATATTGTCATCCATAACAATCACTTCGTTTTCTTTGACATCATAACTTACAGCTCTTTGCACGCCAAAACTTGAGACGCTTTCTCGTTCAAATGAAATTTCCATGATGCCCATCACCGTTTGCGCATGCCATGTACCTAAAAGTGGATTATAGTTAATGGTATGGTCATAAAGATACCTGCCTCCAAAAATGATGAAGACACAAGCGATTAGCCCAAGTGCAAGTTTTATGAAAAAAGAAGGTATTTTTGAACGCTTCTGTGGAATGCGTTTACGCACTTTTGGGGTACTCTTTGATACAGTTGTCCCTTTGGATTTAGGTTTTGCACTATTTGTTTTCGTTGTTTTTTTGGGTTTAGGGTATTTTTCCATAAGTGTTAGCGTACGGTCGTCGTCGTGATTCATTCTATACCCCATTTGCATGTAAAGCCATTCATGACACAATTATAACCAATTTTATGTTGAGGTGACAATGGCTTAAACTACAATAGTTTGCGCGATACAATGGGCAATAATCAAAGTGTATTTAGATTCTATTTACAAATGGTTCATTTCTCGTTTAGATTAAAGGCCTATACTTTCACTTGTAAAACAATTACCTCCTTTTTGTGTAGAACCTAACAATTTTAAAAGACAAATGCTCGGATTGCCCGGTCCGAGCGTTTCTTTTTCTTCTAAACTTCTCATATACTTTCTTTGTTTATCACAAATTTCTCTTCACTTATCATATTATTGGCTATAATCGAATGAATTAATCATAAAGAAGCACTGTGAAACTGATTCATTTTTCGGACACGCATTTAGGGTTTAACGATTTAGACATTATCAATGAGTTAGGCATTAACCAGCGTGAGGCTGATTTTTACGATGCTTTCTCACAGGTCATCGAGCAAATCAAAATCTTAAAACCTGACTACATCATCCACACAGGCGATCTTTTTCACCGCCCATCGCCTAGTAATCGAGCGATCACCTTTGCGTTAGAGCAATTTAAAATTATCGAAGCACTGAATATCCCGTTTATCATGATAGCGGGCAATCATTCAACCCCACGTACCAATCTCAGTTCTCCCATACTCAAAATATTTGAAAACTTCAAAAACATCTATGTTTCATACAATCAAGAGTACAAAAAAATTGAGTTTGAAGATGTCGTCTTTCACACTTTACCGCATATGCACGATGAAAGTAAAGCTCTTTCTCAAATAGAACTATGCGAAGAAAACCTTGATAACACAAAACGCAACATCATGATGCTTCACTGCTCTGTTGGGGCTGGCTATCTTATGGCGGAGTTTGGGGAGTGGGTCTATCCACACGATAAAGAGAGCCTTTTTTCTCAAATGGATTATGTTGCCCTTGGGCATTGGCATGGTTTTGGGAAAGTCGGCAAACACGAAAACGTCTATTACTCAGGCTCAACTGAGCGAACGAGTTTAAATGACAAACGAAACTCAAAAGGTTTTCTTGAAGTCGCACTTGATGATTCTTTACATGTAAACTACCACGAGATACAAATACGTCCGATTAAAACCTACGAAATCAATTGTGAAGACTACGAAAACGCTGTCGCATCTTTACATGTAAACGATACAAAAGACGCTCTCATCGAAGTCAAACTGACCCATCTCACCCCGTTGCAGTCCATCGACATCCAAACCCGTGACATCAAAAATCTCTTTAGTGAAGCCTTACATGTAAGCATCAAAAGAGAGTTCAAACAAACCAGCGGAGAAGCCACATTAAATGACATCGAAGCACTTTCTTTAGAAGCGTACTTTTTGGAACACATCAAAGAAGAGAGTAAGCCCGAAGAGTTTGACAGGCTCAAAGGCAAAATCCAAGGCTTATTTAGTGCCTACGAAGAGGTGAGCGATGATACTCTCTAAACTTCACCTTGAAAACTTCAAACGCTACAGCACTTTTGACATTGAGTTTGGTGAGGGACTTATCGGCATCATCGGTAAAAATGGCAGTGGCAAATCGACCCTTTTTGAAGCCATTCTTTTTGCCTTGTATGGCGAACTTAGAAACAAAAAATTTAAAGAAGTCATACGAAATGCTAGTGCGAGTGATAAAGATGCTGTTTTGGTGGAGCTTGATTTTGAGTTTGAAGGTATGGCGTACAAAGTTATGCGTGAATTTCGTGGAAAAGCCCTCAGTGCGAACGCCAAGCTGTATAAAAACGGTGAGCTGACCACTAGTGGAGCGAGAGAAGTTACCGTGGCTATCACGAAACTCACAAAGATGAGCAAAGAGGCGTTTTTGCATACACTTTTCGCTTCTCAAAAAGAGCTTACCAGCCTCAGCACGCTTAAAAATGAAGATCGAAAAAAGATGATACGCAAACTTCTTGGGCTTGAAAGAATAGACTTTGTGGAAAATGAACTCATCGAAAAAAGCAGAGAACTCAAACGCGACATCGCAGCAAGTGCAGAGTTTCTTCTAGGCGAGGAAGAACTAAAAAGTAAAACAGCTTTGATAAAAGAAACTACCGCCATAAAACAAGCGTTTGAAAAAGAAGTCAAAACTAAATCAACAGAGCTAGAAACCACCAAAAAACAAGAGTTACATGTAAAGCAAGAATTAGAACTCTTTGTCAAAACAAAAGAGCAAAAACAAAAGCTGATGGGCGAACTCTCTCTCATCAAAAACGACATCAACGCAAACATAGCCACGCAAACCAAACTTACCACAGAGCTCAAAACCTTAGAAACAAAAGCCAAAGAACTTAAAAGTTTAAGCACCGTCAAAAAAGAGTACGAATCTTTACATGTAAAGTTAAAAGAGCAAGAAACTCTCAAAAATATACAGATCAAAAAAGAGGGTTTGGAAAAAGAGCAAACCCAGTTACGAGCCCAGTACACCAAAGCCAAAGCAGACATCGCAACTTTGGAAGAGCAAATCAAACCGTATGAAACACTTTTAGGGCAAAAAAAAGAAAATGAAGCCTTGTCAACGAAGCTAAAAACCGAACTTTCGGGCAAGCAAACAGAGCAAAAAAATCTTCAAAATGAACTCTCAGCCGAACAACGAGTAGTCTCAGACACACAACAAAAGATAGCCAAGATACAAAGCCTAGGTCGAGAATCAAACTGCCCTACATGTACAAGGCAATTGCTCGATGAGTATGACAATGTCATCGCTTCACTAAACGAGATAGTGCAAAAAACGCAAACTCAAAAGATAGACAAAACCAAAGAAAAACTTGAACTCCTAAATAAACAGATAGGAGAGCTCGAACTTCAAAAAGAGCAAACGCAAAAAGCGTTACATGTAAACGAGACGGCACTTAGTTTGATAGCAAGTAAGCAAAAAGATTTGGCAAGTGCCAAAGAGCATTTTATAAAAGTCAGTGAACAAGGCAAACGCAACAAAGAAGAACTTGACACTCTCTCAAAACACACTTACAATGAAGCCTTACATGTAAGCCTACAAAAAAGCTTTTTGGAGCTAAAACCAAAGTATGAAGCCGTCCTAAGTCTTGAAACAGAACTCAAACGAGAGCAGGGCGTGAGAGAGGATTTGGCACTTACAGTAAAAAGTGCAGAAGCTTTACATGTAAAGTCAAAAGAGAAAGAATTGGAAGTGCAAAAAACACTCTACGATGAGCCAAAACACACCGCAAAACAAAGTGAATACGACGAACTTCAAAAGCAAAAAGAGAAACAATACAGCGTTATCTCAGAGCTAAAAGAAAAGATAGCCAAAAATGAAGGCGAGATAAAAACCTTGCAAAACGCTCTGGAAAATAACGACATACAACTTAAAAAAGTACAGAGTAAAAAAGACGATTTGCAAGACTATGAGAAAATCAAACTGAGCCTTAGTGAGTTTAAAACCAAACTCAACTCAAAAATAGCCCCACGCATCTCGCAAATCGCCTCGCAGATGTACGCCACCATCACCAAAGGCAAATACCAATACATCGAAGTGAACAACGACTTTGACTTTTTCATCTACGACGAGGGCAAATGCTACCCCATAGAACGCTTCAGCGGCGGAGAGATAGACCTTGCTAACTTAGTGCTTCGTATCGCCATCTCTAAAACACTGAGTGAACTGAACGGTGCCAGTAGCGTGGGATTTTTAGCGTTTGACGAAGTCTTTGGAAGTCAAGACGAAAACCGAAGAATGGAAATCTTAGAAGCATTTCATACCATAAAAGAACAGTACAGACAGATATTTTTGATAAGCCATGAAATGGAGATAAAAGAGATGTTTGAGAGAGTTGTGGAACTTTAAATTTAAATAGGAGTAATTATAATGATTCAAGAAATAATTGTTTATTTTTCTAGCATATCAGTTATTACGACAGGAGTAGTTTTTCTTGGTAAAAAGATTTTAGATACAGCATCAAAAATGACATTAGAAAAATATAAAAATGAGTTAAAGATAGAATTAGAAAATGAAAAAAACGAAATTAAAAAATTGTATGAAAAAGATAATAGAAAATTTGAAGAACTAAAAAAATGGACAAATCCTGTTTTAAGTTCAGTCAATGGATTGATAGGTAGATTGGATTATTTTATTAATAAAAATGGTAAGAAAGCTCTTCTGGAGGATGAACTAGAATATAACTATTATATGCCAAGTTCACTTTATTATTTTGCACAATATTTGTGTTGGATACAAGTTTTAAAAGAAGAAATTAACTATGAAATTTTTAACGAAAAAAAAGATGAAAAAGATTTTTTTAATGCCATTCATTCCGTGAATGTGAATCTTAGGTCTACAGCATTTATGACTCCTATCTATTCCTTGCAACAACGGCAAATTGCAGAAATGATGATAAGTCATGAAAATGGAAAAAGGATTTGTAAATCTTATTATGAATTCGAAGAAAATTATAAAAGTGAAAAATTTAGACTAATTATTTTTCCTATTGAAAAATTGATTCAAGGAATAAATGGAGAAATATCTAATGAAGAACAATTGAGAGCTATTTGTTCTTCATTATCTGAACTTAAAAAATGTTGTACAAAAGTTCTTAAAAATGAAATATGATACGGAATTATTAAATAATATTCCCATCAAAGAAGTAGCGCAAATCTTAGGGATAGAGATAAATAAAAATACAAAGGCGATGTGCTTTGCTGGACATGATACAAAAACACCTAGTCTTTCTTTTCAGTATTCAAAAAATAAATTCAAATGTTTTGGTTGTGGAATTGGTGGAGGTCCGATTAATTTAATTATGGAATATGGCGGAGTTGATTTTCAAGAAGCTTGCCAATGGCTAATGGATCGATTTATTCATGATTCTTCAAATCAATGTATAAAAAAGAAAGTATTCAAACAAGATATAAAAAAAATTGAAACTAATGAGTATCAACCTAACGCAGAAATATATGAGTGGATAATTAATAATACAACGTTAAGTAAAAAAGCGATTGACTATTTTAAAGCACGAAATATAAATGAAGATACTCTTAGATATTTCAATATTAGAGATATTCTGTTAACAAATGAATTTTTTAATGAAGCAAAAAAACGGTGGGGGATTGATAGATTAGTGCAATGTGGATTATGGATTAATAATGACCAGAAAAGTAGACCCATATGGTGGCAAGATGTTATTGTTTTTCCTTTTTATAATCATGAAAATAAAATAAACTATTTACAAGGAAGATTTTATGACCATCCTAAAATTCGTTGGATGAACTTATCTTCCATAGAATCAACAATATTTAATGAACAAATTTTAAAAGATCTAAAAGTAGGTGAAAAAGTAGTTATTACAGAAGGATTAACTGATGCGCTCTCAGCAAAAGAATTTGGTTGGAATGTAATTGGGATAATGGGTGCATCAAATTTTAAAAGTTCATATGTGTCAATATTGAAGAATTATGATATTTATATTGCACCAGACAATGATGCAGGTGGAGAAAAATTTTTCCAAAGTATTCAAAGGTTTTTCAGCCAAATAAAAACAATTAAGCGTATACAAATACCTAAGCAATACAATGATTTAAATGAAGTAATAAAAGGGCGTATTATATGAACCAATCTATTATTGCGGAAATTGTTCAATTAGAAAATCTTCACTGGGCATGGGAAAAAGCAAAATCTTTTTATCAAAAACATGAACATTGGTATGATCAATTAGAGCTTGCTTCTTTCTCAGCAAATTATGAAAACGAGTTAAAAAAAATAGTACAAGAAATTCAACAAGAAAATTATACGCTAACTCCTTTACAACCTATTTTTTTTCCAAAAGGACAAGATGAAAAGGGCGAAGCACAGAGTCGTCAAATGTTTTGGGTTGCAGTGAGAGATCAAGTGGTTTGGTTAGCTGTCATGAATATTATTGGTAGATATTATGATAAACAAATGCCATTTTGGAGCTATGGAAATAGATTATATATTAGTATGTTCCCTAAAGAAAAAAAGAAAAATGGCAAAATAGTATGGGGATATGGACCTTATCGTAACACAATAACAAATGCATATAGAAGTTTTCAGCAAAGCTGGCCAAGATTTAGGAAAGATATTTATCTCACAGCAAAACTTATGACCAGCAACAAAGGCACTTTAAATAAAGAAGAGAAAGATAATATTGAAGAAAATAATCATCTAAATAAAACACATAAAGTAAGATATAAAGAACCAAACTATTGGAAAAAAAACCAATCTGATTTATATTGGTGTAGTATTGATTTAACAAAGTTTTATCCCAGTGCGAAAGTTGAAATAATTGAACAAAATTTTGAAAATTTTGGAGTTAAACTAAAAGAAGATTATACAGATTCCCACAAGTTGAAAAATCTTATATCATTATTATTGAAATTTAAAATTTCATATCATGGGCTAGAACATTTAGATGATAAATATTTTGAGATCATTGGTTTGGGTGCAAAAGATTTAATTTACAATGGTATCCCAACAGGATTATTTAGTGCTGGATTTCTTTCAAATATCGCTATGCTTAAAGTTGATATTGAGGCTAATATACTCATTGAAGAAAAAAAAGAAATTGCACATTTTAGATTTGTGGATGATCATACTTTTTTATCTACTAATGTGGACAATCTCGTTAATTGGGTTGAACAATATAAATCATTACTTGAAACGCATTTTAAGGATTCATCAGGCCGATCATGTATTGAAATAAATTGGAAGAAAACAAAACCAGATGAATATGCAGAATATTTAGACAAAAAATTCAATCCGAAGAGTGGACAAACTAATGATAAGTTAGAGGAATTGAGAGAAAAAGCAATTCACGAAATGAGGTTAGATCCTCACTACCCATCTACGCTAATGAATTTGACACTTGAAAAAATGTCTATGATAAACCATACTCCATTTGATTTATTGGATGAAGCTGAAGGAAAACGAGTTTTGGGTGATTTAGAGCATTTACTAATTACTGACTTTCCTGATGATGAAATTAGAAAAGACACTAGAGTTTCGTATGCTGCTTCAAGATTGGCATTATTGACATCCAGAAAAAATCATGATTTTTCTGAAATATATCTCAAAAAAAGAAAATTATTTGAACAGTTAAATAAAGATAAAAATGATAAAAAAGTGGAACAGTTAAATAAAGATTTGGTACAAACAAAGAATGACTTAGAACAGAATATTCAAGAAGATAGAAGACGAATATTTAAACTTCTGATTTATGCTATCCATAAGCATCCTGAAAAATTAAGATTGTGGAAAAATGCTCTGCTGTTTTGTGAAAAAAATGGCTTTTCAGAAATAGAAATCAAAGATACCCATTATAAAAATGAACTTATAACAATTTGGGATTTAGTAAATGAAATGAAAGAATCCAAGATTATTAATGAAGTATCTAATATTTATATCAAAACTTTTTTTTATGATTTATTAATACATTCTTTAATACGTGTTTATAAATTACTGCAAAATACACAACTTTCTTATAGAGAGATAAATCGAAAATGTAGTTATTTTAGGCAAATCTTGAGTCCAAATTTTTTAAAAAAGATACTTCCAGGAAGCGATCAGACATATTATTTTAAGCAATCACAAGAATATTTAAAAACTACAATTGGCACGATACTTTTTCTCTTAAATGAATTAAATGACAATATAGTCAACAAACTAAAGCTTGAAAATAGTGATACCCTTATAAATAATTTTGAACTTATAGATTGGAATAATTCACCTATTGAATATCTAGAAAATAAAAATTTAGATGCAGATAAGATTATTTGGAGTTTAATTGAAAAATTTTCAAGTCAAAATGAAAATAATCATTTATCTATAGCTAAGCTTTATTTAGAAAGTGCAAATATTGAAAATAACTTCGCATTCACTGCTGTTGCTGCTTTATACCCAGATTCAATAAATGATAATGGAATTAAAAAACTTTTACAGCAAAAAAATAATTCATATCTTGCTTTTTCATGGTGGTATAAAGTATTTGAGAATAGAAGTGTGAATTTTTCTAAAGATGTTATCGTAAATATAGATGCATTAAAATATGTAAAATATATGAAAGCTAAAGAATCACAAACATTTATTTTAGATTTCTTAAAAAATAAGGATTTTCAACAGGATAAAGAATTAAAAATTCTAGGATATATCAAAAAAATACTTGATAGATATTGTAATGTAAATATCGAAGATGTAAAAAGTCCTGATAAAATTTTTACCTCATTCCCTTACAATATAGTCTTGCAAAAGGATGATGAAATTAATATGATAGATTGTGAAGAAATAATTGACAATAGATATTTTTCTGATTTTATTGAATCTACACATCAAGAAGAACGTAAAATATTTGCAATTGGAATTTTAATGTTTCAATTAGTGACTCAAACAAGATGGTTGCCAAATGCAATGTTTCTACCAAGTACGCAATTATTTAATCTAGGGTACTTCCTTTCTAAACTGGAAAAATATCCTATATCTTCGTATACAGCTGAAATAATTGAAAGTAGCCTTTCTAAAAGAAAAAGAGAAACACGTAAATTTAAGTCCTACCCTTTTGAGTATGACTCAGATTTTGATAATGATGAAAAAGATGAATTGATTTTTTATACTGTGTATGAATTACGTGATGCTATTAATAATGCAATACGATTGGTAGAAGAAAACAAATATGTATTTAAAGATAATGCCCGTTATCTTGTGCCTATTAGCTTGAATAAAATTAAAAAAGATATTTTTCAACAAGGTGAAAGTAATGACTGAGTATTTGAAAATAGGATTTATTCAAACAAATCTTGATAATGACATTGCTTGGGGGCCTAGGGAAAATATAACTTTGCGAATGAAAGAAGAAGCAGAAAATTATATTTGGCAAGAAATGAAAAAAGGATTTCATAAACTATATAATCATCATACAAAGCCAGATATTATTGTAATGCCCGAACTTACAGTTCCAAATGGGTATCAATATGAACTTAGAAAACTTGCTCAGGAAATGAATGCTGTTGTAATAGCTGGACTAGACTGGGATGTAAACAAAGAAAAAAAAGTTAAGAATAATGCAATTTTAATTGTCCCAAATAAATGGAATGAAGATATGAAATCATCTTCAACTACTATTCGATTATTAGGTAAAAAATATCCTGCAAATGCTGAAAAAAAAACAATTAATGAATATTCAACTAAAGACTTTACGTTTGATTCTGACGAAAATATGTATTTGATTGATTCTGGTGAGTATGGGAAAATAGGTTTTGCAATTTGTGCAGATTTTTATGATATAGAACGATATGTTGCGTACAAAGGAAAAGTTCAACATATGATTATTATTGCATACAATCAAGATACGAATTCTTTTTTTTCATTAGCTGAAGGAATTGCTAGATTAGTGATGTGTAATGTCCTAATTTGCAATACCGGAAAGTTCGGGGACTCATTGGTGTTTTCTCCATATAGTGATAGTTACAAAAGAATGATTTTTAGAAATCAAGGCGCTGATTTATTTGCAACTCAAGTAGTGCATTTACCCGTTAATGAATTAATTCAAGCTCAACAAAAAATTACGTCTAAAGTCTTTAAAATTCCTCCAGGATATAAAATCGAATGAATAACATAACATGACCCTCTCAAAATCCCTTTGGCTGAAAAAGTACACCAGAGGTTTTAATTCCACCAGATGCCAGTGCCAAAACACGGTTTGAGACGGGTAATGTTGTGGGGAATTTAGCGTGTGGATTGTTGCATTGTAAAGCATTTCAAATTGAAATTTTTTCAAAGAAATTGAACAATTAATAGTAAAGTAGTTGTTAAAAAAGGTAAAACATGGCAAATATAACTGTTTTTGATCAAAGCATAGCAATCAATAAAGATGATTATATCTCCCTGACAGACATCGCAAAGTACAAAGAAGACAGCGAAGCCAATGAAATTATTCGTAATTGGCTACGCAACCGAAATACCATAGAATTTCTAGGTATTTGGGAGCATCTTTACAATCCAAATTTTAAACCGGTCGAATTCGACCGGTTTAGAAAAGAAGCCGGACTCAACAGCTTTACCCTGCGTCCTCAAAAGTGGATTGAAGCTACCAATGCCATTGGTATCGTCTCAAAATCAGGCAGATACGGTGGCACATATGCTCATAAAGACATCGCCTTTGAGTTTGCATCGTGGATTTCGGTCAAGTTTAAACTCTATCTCATTAAAGAGTTTCAAAGACTCAAAGATGATGAGCAAAAACAGTTGGGTTGGGATATCAGAAGGAATCTCACCAAGATTAATTACCGCATTCACACCGATGCAATTCAGATAAATCTCATACCAAAAACTCTTACGCCTCAACAAATTAGCCATGTCTATGCCAGTGAAGCTGACATCTTAAATGTAGCACTTTTTGGCATGAGTGCAAAAATGTGGCGTGATGCAAATCCTGAGAGAAAAGGCAATATCCGCGACGATGCCGATGTCAGCCAGCTTGTCTGTTTGGCAAATCTAGAAACACTTAATGCGCTATTTATCCAAGAAGGATTAGGGCAAAAAGAGAGGCTTCAAAAGCTCAATACAATTGCTATCCAACAGATGCAGATATTAACCGATAACGTGGTTAGTAGGCTGATAAAATGAGTAAAGTGTGTTTACATGTAAGAAGAAAAATGTGACAGGCTATTTTTTGATTCTTACATGTAAAAAAAACGATGGGCTTTAGCGTGTGGATTGTTGCGTTGTAAGGCATTTCATATTGAAATTTTTTCAAAGCCATTGAGCGATGAAGAGTAAAATAGTTGCTAAAAAGAATATTACACATGAATAAAAGGCTAAGATAGATGGATAAACTCATAAGAAACTCGACTGCTGAATTTTTGATATTTACCTCACAAAGTGGAGAAAACAGCATCGAGGTAAAAGTTTTTGAAGAGTCCGTTTGGCTTACTCAAACGATGATAGCCCAGCTTTTTGATAAAGGTCGAACAACTATAATTGAGCATCTTAAAAATATATTTGAAAGTGAAGAGTTAGTTGAAAAATCAGTATGTCGGGAATTCCGACATACTGCCAATGATGGTAAAACCTATAACACAAAATACTATAACCTCGATGCCATCATCTCCGTAGGATATAGAGTAAACTCCAAAAAAGCGACACAGTTTAGACAGTGGGCGACAAGCGTACTGAAAGAGTTTGCCATTAAAGGGTTTGTGCTTGATAAAAAGCGACTTGAAAACGGTTCGTTTTTAGGACAAAACTATTTTGATAAGCTCTTAGAAGAGATACGAGAGATACGACTGAGTGAGCGGATGTTTTACCAAAAGATTACCGATATTTATGCCACAAGTGTGGACTACAACAAAGACGACGAGACAACCAAAACGTTTTTTGCAAAGGTGCAGAACAAACTTCATTTTGCCATTCACGGACATACGGCGGCGGAACTCATCCACAATAGAGCAGATAGTGAGAAAGAATATATGGGGCTAACGTCTTGGGAAAATGCACCTAGTGGAAAGGTACTGAAATCTGATGTCACTGTAGCAAAAAACTATCTCTCAAAAGAAGAACTTGACTCTCTTGGGCGAATTGTCAATGCTTTTTTAGACCTTGCAGAAAGTAGAGCCAAACGAAATATTCCTATGAGCATGGACGATTGGGCTAAAAGACTCGATGCCTTTTTGGAGTTTGATGATAGAGAGATTTTGCACGATGCAGGGCAAATCACTAAAAAAATAGCCGATGAAAAAGCTTTGAGCGAATTTGAAAAATACCGTGTGGTTCAAGATAGACTTTTTAGGAGTGATTTTGACAAACTATTGCTAGAGGTGGAAAATAAATAACATGACCCTCTCAAAATCCCTCTACACCCGAGCCATTCAATGCCCAAAGTCCCTTTGGCTGAAAAAGTACAAGCCAGAGGAATTGAGCCCGCCCGATGCCAGTGCTAAAGCACGGTTTGAAACGGGTAATGTTGTGGGGGATTTGGCGTGTGAGTTGTTTCCAAATGGGCGTGAGATACCTTTTGATGCACACGATTTTAAAAGCATGGCGAGGCTTACAAAAACGTATTTTGATGAGGGTGTGGAAAACATCTACGAGGCGACGTTTATTTACGAGGGCATCGTGGTGATGGTGGACATCTTGCGCCAAACGCCTCTTGGCTTAGAGCTGTATGAAGTGAAGAGTTCCACCGATGTGAAGCCTATCTATCTGCATGATATTTCCATTCAGCTGTATGTTTTAGAAGCCCTTGGTTTTAGGGTTGGGGCGTGTCATGTGGTGCATATTAACTCTAGTTATGTGCGAGAAGAAGCGTTGGAACTTGAAAAACTTTTTGTGGTGGTCGATGTCACAGATGAGGTGCGAGATTTGCAAGGCTCTATCCCTGCAAAACTTGAAGCGTTTGAGGCGTATTTAGACGATAAATTTCATGAGCCAAACATCGACATTGGCAAACAGTGCAATGACCCGTACGAGTGCGATGCAAAGGCGTATTGTTGGAAAGTTCAGCGAAATATCCCAGAGTACAGCATCTTCAATATCTTCAACCTTGGCAGTAAAAAACAACAAGAGCTTTATGCCAAAAATATCGTGGCTATCGAAGACATCCCCGAAGACTTTGCGATGACACCTTTGCAGTGGCAAAAGGTCGAGAACTGGAAAAAGCAACACACGTTCATCGACCATGCCGCAATCGCTGAGTTTTTAGAAACCCTCACGTATCCGATCTATCATCTTGACTTTGAGACCTTTCAACAAGCCGTGCCAGAGTGGAACGGTGTCAGCCCTTACAAACAAATACCGTTTCAATACTCCTTACATGTAGAACACCGTGATGGCACATTGGAGCATAAAGCATTTTTAGCTGAGACAGGAAGCGACCCAAGACGCACTTTGGCGGAGAAATTGGTCGAAGATATACCTTTACATGTAAACATTTTGGCATACAATATGAGCTTCGAAAAAGGCGTCATCGCCTCACTTGCGCAGCTGTTTCCGGACTTACATGTAAGGCTTATGCACCTACACGACACCATCAAAGATTTGATGCTTCCTTTCCAAAAAGGACACTACGTCACCCCAGTCATGCAAGGTAGTTACTCCATCAAATACGTCCTTCCTGCGCTTGTACCTGAGATGGAACTCGCCTATAAAAAACTTGATGGCATCCAAAATGGCGGTGATGCTATGAACGCCTTTGCCTCTTTATATGGTAAGAGTTTGGAAGAACAAATGAAAGTGCGAGAACAGTTGTTGAAGTACTGTGAACTCGATACTTTGGCGATGGTGAAAGTATTGGGGAAATTAAGAAAAGTGTGTGAATGAGATTTGAATTCTTTGAAGATAAGGGGTAAGAATGGAATTAATAAATAAACTTATAGACAGTATTGAAAAAGGGAATGTTTTAATTGTGCTGTTGATAATACTTATAGCGTTGATTATAAATTATAAAAATATCATTGAGTTTATAGATAGCAGAAAAAAAGTAAAAATTATAAAAATAGAAGAAGCTTTAAAACATGAAAATATAAAAGGTTTAGATAGAGAGCTTTTAGAGGATCAACTTACAAAAGAGTATCTTTCAACAACACTAGGACTCAATGTAGAAAAAGAATTTAGAGAAGTGATTATAAAAGCGTATAAAGATGCAAAAGGAGAAGTTGGATTTAGGCATTTTCAAAGAGGACTACAATTTTTTGATTATGAAGATGGAATTTTAAAAGTAAAAATTTCAAAAGTTGATGCTATTATTTTTTATGCAAACGCCATTTTTACTGTATTCTTCTATCTCTCTGGAATAGCTTCGTTTCTTTATGGATTTTTCAATTTTTCTATTGTTACGTCTATACCTACTTTTGTGTTGAGTGCTATTTGTTTGTTTGCTAGTTTTTTTCTTTTTTATAATTTACGCCATATTATTTCTGCCAAAATAGGTAGAAAAGAGTTGAAAAAACATGAAAATATATCTTTGCATGTAGAAAATTTACAAGCATAAAATATGTTGTTGAAGTACTGTGAACTCGATACTTTGGCGATGGTGAAGGTGCTTAGGAAATTGAAAGAAGTTTAAACTTTAGTGGCTTACATGTAAAGAAAATCTTTACATGTAAGCGTTCTTTTAATTTTTGAGGAGAGAGTAGATATACTCGTAACCTTTGATGACTGCTTTTTTGATTTCTGCAGGAATAGACGCTTTTAAGAATTTTTGACTAGGATTGGCTGTTTTTTCGCTGAGCCATCGTTCTTTCCAGCCATCACTGATAGCATAGTTTCGGATGAGTTGTTTGTCCATTGATTTAAAATTACCAGCGTCAAAATCTGCACTCATGATAAATCTACTACTCTCAGGAGTCAGTATCTCATCGCCTAGTACCCATTCACCCTTTGCGTTGAGGAAAACTTCAAATTTTGTGTCAATAATTGTAATGCCACGAGCGTGAGCATAGTTAGAAAAATCGATAAAAAGACTTTTTAAAGTCTTCGCAATTTCTGGAATTTTTAGTGCGACTTTAGAGCCATCAAGTGGAACATCGGTTTCGCCTTTGGTTGTGGGTGTAAAGATAGGTGCATCGAACTTGTGCCACTCTTGTAGGCCATCTTCAAGGTGTAAGTTGTATGGGTCTTGCCCATTTTTATATGCCTTATACAAAGAGCCCGTGAGATAATTTCTAAAAATAAGTTCAAGTTGCACCGTTTCACCATCCATATCAATTTCAAAAGGACGGCAAAGCTCAATCACTTGACTTCTTTGTTTAAATTCTTCAGGAAGATTTTTGATTTCGTAGTTCGTATTCAACGCTGTTCTGATGCCCAATTTATTAGCATAATTTGCGCCAAGCGTAGAAATAGAGTTTTGAATTTTACCTTTACCTTCGACGACGTCACCAATAGGGATATCAAAAACAGAAACTCTGTCGGATCTCATCAGTAAAACGACATCTTTATTGGCATCGGGGATAAGATAAAGATCACCATTTTTACCAGAATAAAACATCACCAAACCTAGTTCGTTGAGTGCCTTTTCTCCTGGCTTTTCAGTAAAAGGTTTATTTTTTGGCCATATACCAGTTGTTTTTAATTCATTTAATGTTAACACTATTTTTCCTTTTCGACGTTTGCTTATAAGATTCACTATTATCCATGTTAGATGTGTATTTTAGCAAAAATTACCCTCCAAATCTCTTTAATGAATGATAGTGTTCAAGGAATTTTCTGGAACGTGTAGTCCATACTATAATGAGATGAAAGCTCATCATGGATGAAAATTGATGCGAACACGAGTAAAAAACAAAATTCTTTACAAGCACAATGTTTAT
Source organism: Sulfurospirillaceae bacterium (assembly GCA_028684065.1). Taxonomy (GTDB): domain Bacteria; phylum Campylobacterota; class Campylobacteria; order Campylobacterales; family Sulfurospirillaceae; genus Sulfurospirillum. Next base: position 51,703 of record JAQUGO010000002.1, on the reverse strand, counting down.
TTATCTGCCTTTTTATAAGACGTCTTGACGCCTAAAATAGTCAGTTCGATATTTTTTTCATCTTTGATGAAAAAAGTGAGGCGCATTTTAGTGGTGAGGTCAATGACTTCAATGGAATGTTCTTCGATGTCGTATTTCACGGGGGTACTGTTGCCCATAGCCTGCACTTTATCTTTGCTAAATTCGATATCGCCTGTGGGTAAAAAGATATTTTTGCCTAAGGGTTTCCATTTGCCGAGGAGAGGGTTGGGTGTTTCATGTAGGATAAAAATCGTTAGGGCTGTTGCACTAAGGATAAAAGCTATTGAAAGTAATAATTTAGGGTGATGCTTGGGATTCCAGTCTTTTTCTTGCATGCATTGACGCATTTTTTTTAATACAGATTCTCTGAAAGGGGCTTCTTCTTCGTTGAAAAGAGGGATTTTATCTTGAGCTTCAAAGCTTTCAAGGGCATCTCTTTCTGCATCAAGTTCACGAAAAAAAGCATCTTCATCTTCTTGGTTTAAAGGGTCTCTCAATACTTTTTTATTGGGTTTAAGGAGTTTGTCTGGATCCATATAATCGAGTGTTGTGTCTTCTTTAACTTTAAATAAACGGATAAATTTTGCAAACATTTCGCACCTTATTGGTATTATTTAGGTTATTGACTTAGGAAAAAATTATAACATTAGTATCTTTTAATGATGATGAGATAATACCTAGTTTATCATCAAAGGCTTATTTTAGTATAATTTAAAAAATTATCAAAGGCTTTTTTTATGGTACAACAACCTACTTTTTTACAACATTTTCGTTCTTTTTATATTCAAAACAAACCTCAAGACATTGAACAAGCCATTGAGTATTTTTCAGTTTTTGGTGGGAGTGGTTGGCATGTAGATATGCAAAAACCACTTTTAGACTTAATCGAATCAAAGTTTCTCAAAAATTATGCGTATATTCACGGTGATATTACAAAGATAACGCAGAGCAATAAAATAACCCATGCCCTGTTAAGTGCCATTGCCACAGGGGACCGTCGCATGTTCTCTTCGTTTAAGAGGGCTAAGATTAGTCGTGAAGAAGGCGATAGAGCAGTTGATTTTTTATATGAAAATGGACTGATTGAGATAGAGTATTCTACGGAACTTCCCCTGCGGGAGGAAGATAATATCTCGGATAAATTACATTTTATGCAAGAGTATTTGCGGTTTTGGTTTGCGTTTATCTCGCCTTTTTATAAAAGCATCAAAGAGGGAAATTACAAAGAAGTGAAAGAGCGATTGGTCAATCGAGAACAAGGTTTTTCAGATTTGATTTTTGAAAAATTGTGCGAAGAGCTACTCAAAAAAAGCTTTGAAGATGACCCTATCGTTAAAGTAGGTGCTTATTGGGATAGAAATACTGAAATTGATATTTTAGCGACAACAAAATCTGGAAAACTAATCGCAGGTGTATGCAAATACGGTAATGCTAAAGTGAAAAAAACAGAATTGAGTAAACTCAAAGAAAAATGTACTCTTGCTGAGTTAAAACCTGATATCTTAGTTATTTTTGCAAAAAATGGCTTTACTAATGAGCTGAAACTTCTTAAAAGTGAAACGGTGAAATTATTTACCTTAAAAAGTCTCAAAGTGCTTCTTGAAGATATTAGCGAGAAAGATTTATGGGCTTATACGGGTAAAAAGTATTAGATGCTTAGGGAGAGGTACTAAGTGTAAAACTTAGCTATTTTTTTGGGAATGATACAGTATAATAACGCAATTTAAAAATTTTATAGCCGAGAGGATATTTTATCTATGCCACTTTTATCTTTAACACTTGATCGTCCTACATGTAATATCTTAGACAATGTCACAGCACACCTTGAACTCTCCAAAGAAGAGGTTATTGCACAAGCATTACATGAGTTTTATGAGAGGCATAAAGTTGAAAAAAAACTCAAAAGTCTTGACAATGGACAGACTTTTGAATTAAGCCAGCAAGAATATGCAAGGCTTAAGGCGGAGCAACAATAACTCTTTATGCGGGCGTAACTCATCGGTAGAGTGTTAGCTTCCCAAGCTGAAAGTAGCGGGTTCGATTCCCGTCGCCCGCTCCATCTTTTTTTTAGACTTAAAATCCCTACTTAGATAAATTTCTACACACTTTTTTAACTCATCTATCTTAAACTATCACAACAATATTATTTAAGGAGTGCTCGATGAAAAAAAGCTTTTATGCCTTATTGATGGTCTCTCTTTTTACTGTCGGTGCGATTGCCAAATCAAGTCCTTTTGTGACGTATGAAGTGGATGGTAAAGTCTATGAAGGATATTACAGTAGCCCTTCCAAAAAAGCACCTTTAGTGTTCATTGTTCACGATTGGGATGGACTCAATGCCTATGAAATCAAAAGAGTAGAAATGCTCAATAAACTAGGTTATGCTGCATTTGCCGTGGACCTTTTTGGCAAAGATACACGACCTGTAAGCCTTGAAGAAAAAAAAGCATTTACTGCAGCTCTTTATAAAGACCGTGCAAAAATGCGCAAACTTTTAGATGCAGGGTTGCGTACCGCAAAATCTTTAGGTGCTAATGTTAACAATGCTGTGGGAATAGGGTATTGTTTTGGTGGCGCAGCGATTTTAGAAATGGCTCGTTCGGGTGCAGACATGAAAGCTTTTGTGAGTTTTCACGGAGGTCTAGCTACCCCAAAAGATGAAGATTATTCTAAAAATAAAGGCTTTATTCTTGTCTTTCATGGCTCAGCCGATCAAAGTGTAAGCTTAGATGAATTTGCGACCTTAGCAAAAGAGTTGGAAAAAGCAGGTGTCAAGCATGAAATGACAACGTACAGTGGAGCTCCACATGCTTTTACGGTATTTGACACCGATAGATACCGTGAAGATGCCGATAAAAAATCATGGAGACGTTTTAGTGAATTTTTAAAAGAAACGTTACACTAAAAAAAGTACCAGAGGGACTATTTTTTGCTTCTACATTTCAAAGGATAAACCATGGATAATAGATTATTTGAAGTAGACCCTCTGGCGGCGATTAACTACGGGTTGTACAATGCTATGAAAAAAGGCGAAGGCAGTTTTGAGGACTTTTTAGTGCATTATGATTCTCATAGTGTTAATGAAGGTGATAATAGCTGGTTAACCAATTTAATAAACCAAGATACCTTTGCAAGTATCACTTCTCCAGAGGTTTTAGGTGCTATGGATGCCTTAGGTGTTGATAATTTAAATTTTCTCACAAAGAGTAATTTCTTTGATACTCAAGTTGCGGCGTATAAGTTACAATTACTCCAAGAAATGAGCAAACGAGGCGAAAAACCTTCGACAATATTGAATCAATTTTATCAGAATTTGGATACAATGACTCCTTAGGCCCTTTTTATGATAAGGAACGTTGTGTGAAAAAAGAGTTATTGTATGAAAAAGAATGCAAACAACTACGCACTGAGTTAGCCAGCACACGCAAAACGTTAATGGAGCAATTTTACATTGACCCTTTAACTTCCCTTCCCAATCTTTACAAATTACGCCACGATCTTGAAGCAAAAAGACATTTTACATTTATCGTTGTAAATATTGATAACTTTAAACTTTTGAATGATTTTTACGGTTTTATCGTTGGCGATTTCATCTTGGAATCATTTGCCAATACACTCAAACAAACACTTGAAGATGCAACAATTTATAGAGTTGCAGGAGATGAATTTGCTATCGTTAAGCAAGAACATATGAGCTTTTATACACTCAAAGACTATTTGGTACAACTCTCCAAAGACTTAGCCCATTTACAGTATGCTTATGCACAAACAGAGATATTTGTGGATTGTACTTTTGCTTCGAGTTCAGGAGAGGTGCAAAGTGATATCTTCTCGAAGGTGAATATGGCACTTAAATATGCTAAAGAAGAGCGTTTGAAATTTTGGATTTATGAAGATACAATGAAACTTTCGCAAGTGTATGAAAACAATCTTGCCTATGCTACCAAAATTCGTAAAGCTATTGTAGATTTATCGGGTATTGTTCCTTATTTCCAACCTATTATTGATAATAAGAGTAATAAAATTGTTAAATTCGAATCACTTTCAAGACTGATTGATGGGCAAGGTTCTATTCACGCGCCTGATGCTTTTATCCCTGTAGCTAAAAAGATAAAAGTATATGACATCATCACCAAAACAATTATCCAAAAAAGTTTTGATATATTTTCAAAAGTACCGTATGATTTTAGTATCAATCTCTCTTTTGAAGATATTATCAACGAACAAATTTACGGCTATATTATAAAAGTGCTTCAAGATTCAAAGATGGGAGAGCGTGTTACGTTTGAGTTACTTGAATCAGAAAATGTAGATGATTTTGATAAGGTCATGCGCTTTTTTAAGGAGATTAGACGGTATGGAGTCAAAATTGCAATAGATGATTTTGGAAGTGGATTTTCAAATTTTTCCTATATTATCAATCTTCATCCAGATTTTATCAAAATTGATGGAAGCCTTATAAGAGCATTAGATACCGATAAAAATGCACAAATTGTAGTAGAAACGATTGTTGATTTTTCCAAAAAATTAGGCATTAAAACGGTTGCAGAATTTGTTCACTCCAGCACAGTTCTATCAGCTGTAAAAAAACTTGGCATTGACTATTCACAAGGTTATTATATTGATGAACCTTCTCCTAAAATTATAGAGAAACTTCTTCATCCCAGAGAATAGAGATACCATATTCTTCATCTGTAATGGCATATTTAAAATATTCTCTTGTTCCTTTTCGTCCGTGTAGCCTGACTTTGATTTGCCCTTCTTCTAAAAGACTTTTGATTTCATAGTGTCCAATCGAGCGTTTATTCCAGCGTTTTAAAGCATTGGAATAAATGCGAAATCGACATGTAGACTCAGCACTAAAAACGTAAGATTCGGTAAGGTCATACTCTTTTCTCGCATGTTCACAAGCATATACGATAACATTTTGGCCTTGAACATTTATTTTTTGAGAGATGACATTGCCATCGCAATAGGGACATTTCCCAATTATCATCACGTCTCCTTCTTTAAAATGTACTGTTATAATAACAAATGTGTAAATAGGTACCTAAAAATATTTCATTTTGAAAAATTACAGCTAAATAGCCGTATTTTTAAAGGCATTTTGATACCATTTTACTATGAAAACAAAAATCTATTTTTTACCAGGTTCAATGTGCAATGAACGCTTGTGGGATAAGCTCTACACCTATTTTGATGAGCATTACGAATTGGTCCATGTCCCTATTCCTATGGAAGACAATTTTAATGCTATGGCGGATGCTTTGCTACCTTACTTTAAAGAAGAAAAAATCAATCTTTTTGGTTTTTCAATGGGTGGTTATCTCTCTGCTTTTTTTACAGTAAAATATCCTCATAAAGTAGGGAAACTCTTTCTTGCAGGAAGCGCTCCTCGTTCTTTTCCTCCTGAAGAGATTCGAAAGCGAGAGGAGGGATTAAATGATATCCTCAACAATGGTTTTAGAGCTTTAAGTCACACTAGGATTATGAGTCTTTTAGATAAAAAAAACCATTCCAATCAAGCCTTGATTGATATGATTCAGACGATGTATATGGAATTAGGAGTTGATGTGTTAACGAAGCAAATCGATGCAATGGTTAAACGAGAAAATCTTCTCATGGACATTGCTATGCTTCATATTCCCATCACTTTTTGTTACAGTAAAGAAGATGAGCTTATTAGTAAATTGTGGTTACAAATCATTGCTAAACAGAGCAAGTATGCAGAATTTGTAGAGTTTGAAGGAGGCTCACACATGTTGCCTTTAGAAAAACCTTTAGAATTATCTCAAGAGATAAAAAAATGGGTTAACGCGCCTAATTAAAGTGACAAAGAGTCTATCATATTGCACTATTTCTATTTACGTAGTATGCTTGTATTACTCTGCATTTTTTCTTTAAGCTCCCATGCTTTGGCCGAAGAATTACTCTCTTCTAAAATTGGTATTGTCATGATGCATGGTAAAGGTGGGTTACCAACACAACATGTATCCGGACTTGCTTAAAGTCAAACAAAAGATGTTTACAGCACTACTCCCAAATCCTTATGCCACATTGTATGAACCAAACGCTACGCACCTAAACGCTTCAGGTGAATCAACCGATGAAATAGCAAAGTGGATGTTAAACATAGCCAACAAAAAGTAAGTGTCAGAGCCTTACATGTAAGGCTCTTCGAAGAGTTTAGATAAATCTCTCGACGTATTTTTCTAAACTCTCAGCATCCATAGCCCCTGTGGTACGGTTGATTTCAGCACCATTTTTGAAGACGATGATGGTGGGGATGGAGCGAATTTTAAAGCGAGTGCCTAGAAATTTTTCGTCTTCAACATTCACTTTAGCAAAAAGCATTTTAAGAGGAAAGGCATTGGCTGTTCTTTTAAAAACGGGGCTCATACTTTTGCATGGGCCACACCATGGCGCCCAAAAATCGACGATAACCGGAATTTCTGAGCGACTGATGATTTTATCCATGGTATCGCTATTAAGTTCAATTGGCTTAACATCAAAAAACGATTTTTTGCATTTGCCACAATCCACTTTTTTATAGACTTCAAGTTTTGGAATGTTATTGGTTGCTAGACAATGGGGACAAATCACTTTCATTTTTTATCCTTTTACAAAATGTTCTAAAGCATCTAATATCTCTTTTTCAATAGACCACTCTTTACCGTCAACGGATTTAACAGATTCACGTTTAATGCCATCAACACTGCCTTTTGAAACGATAAATTCTAAGTAAGCATCGACTGCGTTGAAACTTGGTAAAAGGTGTACATGTAAAGCTTTTTCAAGCTCCGCAATAAAGCCGTATGCTCCCCAATTAGATACAGAGGCAATAATTGGAAAATCAGAAGGAACAGCACAGTAATCAAAAAAGTCCTCTTTGTTACGCAACACTTCTTCAAAGCTTCCCATACCCACTTCATTGCCACCATCTCCGATAGCAATGCTTATGGTACGCTTATTGCCACGTTTGAAAAGCTCATCCACCGGAGCTGTAAATTCTTTGATATTAACACCACGAGAGTTGAGGTAGTTGCCATCATTATTTTGTCCACATCGTTCAATCGAGAAGTGACACATTGGTTGGTAAGTATCTAATAGGGCTTCATAGCCTGTATTATCCAGTCCTTCAATAGGAATAAAAATGGTTTCATAGGGCTCAAAATAACCTTCACAAAAAGCATCCGTAATAATGATAGGGCGGTAACCTAATGTTTTAAAAGTTTTGGCTAAAAAGTATGCACCGATTGGGCCATCGGTTTCTGCAAAACCAGCGACATAAAAACCAGTATAAATAAAGATGCATCCTTTGGGTTGTTTTAAAAAAGCTTCTACAGCTTTGTGACAATGTTGGTAGGGAAAATGTTTTTGTATCTTATCCATACCTCGTGTAGAGTGTTGTAAAATAATATCTTCTGTTGTTTTAAATTCCACAGTACTACCTTTATATGTAAAAAGTTTATTCGAAAATTGTATCTAAAATCTGCTACAATCTCATGAAAAAGTTGAATTTATAATGTAAAAGGATAGACATGAACCCAAAAGCATTACGTGAACAAATTGCGCTAGGAAAATTTGATAAACCAACAGGTGGACAGTGCCCTGGGTATGTTCAGGCTAATATGGTAGCCTTACCACGAGAATATGCTCAAAGTTTTGAAAAATTTGCACGTGCTAATGCCAAGGCAATCCCTGTGTTGGAAGTCATTGATGAAGGATTTACCTCAAAAATAATCGCCAAAGGTGCTAATATCTTAACCGATATTCCACGTTATAATATACTCAAAGATGGAGTTGTAGTAGAGGAAGTGACGGATATTACGCCGTATTATACGTCTGATTTAGTGTTCTTTTTAATCGGGTGTAGTTTTTCATTTGAAAATGCCTTGATACAAAATGGCATACCGCTTCGTTATGTGGATGAGCAAAAAAATGTTTCTATGTATCGGACTAATATCAAACTCAATGAAGTAGATGGCTTTAGTGGTGAAATGGTCGTCAGTATGCGTCCTGTCAAAAAAGAAAAAGTAGCCGATGCATGTGTGGTGACCAGTCATTTTCCAAGAATGCATGGTTCCCCTATACAGGTGGGGTACCCTGAGATGATTGGTGTAAATGATATCGCAAAGCCCGATTATGGTGATAGTGTAGAGATAAAGGCAGATGAAATTCCTCTTTTCTGGCCATGTGGTGTTACACCTCAAAATGTCATTGCAAAGATGAAATTACCTTTTGCTATTACGCATGCACCAGGACATATGTTTGTCAGTGATGTCATGGACAGTGAATACTACGAATAAGCTTGACATGTAAGGCTTATTTGACAAAAGCTTCTCTTAGTGGTTTAAATGTAAAAGTCGAAGCCAAAGAGGGAAGTTTGTGTTCCAATAACGTAATGCCTTGATGTTCGTTTTTATTGCCATGAATAAGAATGATACTTCCCCTTTTAATCGCTTCATTTTTGGCAATCCATGCATGTGAACTAATCGGAATTAAAAAGTAAGTATCGCGTAATGCTTTCATCAAGCTCTCATCGGCAATAAGACCTGGAAAACGGAAAAAGACTGAAGGCGTTACCCCTTTTTCGATTAATGTTTGTTCCAATCCCAAAATCTCTTCTTTGACATTGGTTCCCTCATGACGCATAAAATTTTCTTCATTGGGTAAATTTCGATCGTAAAAATGGGTATGAGTATGATTGATCCACGTGATATCTAAAAGAGGATTGTTTGCAAGTGCATCAAATTCTTTCTCGTGCGCTTTGAGCCATGCCGATGTCATCGCAATAGCAATAGGTGTTTTACCAAAACGCTGAGTAAGGTGATGTACAAACTCTTCTTCGTAGCCACTTTTTTGAGAAGGACACATATCCATCGTTAAAAAAATGGTATGAGGCAAGGGATTTGTAGCTTCGCGAATTCCCCCAAAACGTGAGAGCTTTGTTGCGTTGTAAAGTAATTCTCCAAATTCACTTTTTTGCCATTGTTGGGTTATCGGCATTAATCGTATTACCTCTAAAGGTTCGATACGTGTTTGTAGCGTTGAGGTATTCAGTGTGAGATAAAAAGTTTTTGAATCACGAGTAAATTGGCGTAGTGTTAAAAATAATTGGCCATCTTCCGCTTGGTACTGCTTAATGAAAACCTGATAGTTTTCTATACCAAAAAGCGACAATGAGAGCAAAAGAAGAAAAAAAAGTGATTTAAGCATCAGAACTCTTTTAATTGGTGAATAATTTTATCTTTTTTTTGTAAAAATGTGACTATAATTTCAAAAATAGTTGTAAGGAGTTTTGTACAGAAATTTTAGCTCAGTATTTTAGCAATGGTTGTTATTTGGCTGTGTTTGGAAGATGTTCAAACGTCTTGTACCTGTTGTTTTACAGGTCTTATTTTGATGAGAATAAATTATGACGATACATGAAGCAATAGTAGAAATGCGTTACGGTGGGATTCCTGAAGAAGATATTGAAGATATTTTAGAAATCTGCAAAAAGAAGGGTATTAGTCCTCAAAATATTGATGCGGAACTCGAAGCACGAGGTTTTGATAAAGTGTTTGTTTATGAATATGATGAATATGAGAGTTGGTATGAAGGTGGGAGCAGTACACAAAGTGCGCACAAAGCTCCAAGTAAAGAGACTTTAGAAAAGGGAAAAAAGTAAATGTCAAAGAATCCACGACAAATTATCGAAGAGTATTATGATGTTCTATGGAACGAGAAAAAATTAGACCAAGCCAATCGCTTTTTACACTCTACGATTAGTTTTCGCGGTTCACTCGGCATGCGTGTTGAAGGAATTAATGGTTTTTGTGATTATGCCAAAATGCTTTTTAGTGCTTTTCCTAATCTTTACCATGTGATTGAAGATGTGGTTGTGGAAGGCGATAAAGCAGCTGTTCGTGTTGTTTATACAGGAACACATAGTGGACGTTTATTTGGTTTTGAACCCACAGGAAATCGCATTCGCTATTCGGGTGCCTCATTCTTTAAATTTGAAAATGATAAGATTATTGATGCGTGGGTTCTCGGTGACCTAAATGCATTGTACGGTCAAATCAACGTTATGGATAGTTAGTATAACTTCGATGCGCTTGTAATGAGTTTATCACCAGTGTTACAATAATAATAGCACCCCCATAAAGGGTGCTAGATGCTGGGACTTCGTTTAAAAATAACCACACCCAAATCGGTGCTAAAACCGTTTCTATCAGCGTAAGAAGCGTTACATCCACCGATGCAAGCACTTTGGTCCCAGCACCAATAAGGACACGAGAAATCGGTGTTAAAATTCCACCCATAAATAAAATGACTAAAAATGAATGTGTATCTGGAATCACAATGGTTGCTGTTGTGAAGGCTAAAAAAGAAGCGAACAAACCACCGCCTCCAATACATGCCAATCGGCTTACCTTTTTATAATTTTCAAGAACGGCAAAAAGAGAGGAAAAAGAGATCACACACAAAAGTGCATAAAGATTTCCTTCCCATCGACCCATTCCTAAACCATCACTGAGAATCATAAAAAGTCCAATAAAAACAAAAAAAGTAGCGACAAAAATACGGCGAGGCGTTTTGCGTCTAAAAAGTACATAACCAATCAAAGAGCTAACCATAGGGGCAGAGCTCAGGATAAAAACAGCATTGGCTACGGTTGTATGCTTAATAGCAAGCACAAAAAAGAGATTGCTTGTTCCCATAAATAGGGCGCTTAAGATGATAGGTTTAGGATTTTTGGTATAAACATTGAAAATATGACTTTTTTCAATACTAAGAAGTGCTAAAAATGTCGCACTAAACATAAAGAGGCCGAAATAAAAAGTCACCGTTTGCGCAGAGACGTTTGCTATCCGAATCAGCCATGATTCAAAACTCATTAAAAAAACACCAATAACGGTAAAAAGCAAAGCTTTTGAATAGGCTGCTTGCAAAGCTTATCGGTTTTTTTTAGTATTGATATAAAGTTTTTCGAGTTTTTCTCGTGCCCATGGTGTGGCCCTAAAAAACTTTAAACTTGAATTGACACTGGGATTACTTTTAAAGCAGTTGACATTTAGTTTTTCACCCAAACCTTCCCAACCATAGAGTTGGTACAATTCATCAATAATCATAGCCAGAGTAATGCCATGCAGTGGATTTTTTGGATTTTCTATACTCACAAAGATGCCTTAAATTTTTTGATAATTATACCAAGTGTTACTAAAGAAAAAGCCAATGAGCCTTTAAGTCATTGACTTATACTAAAAGGTCGCTGTATAATTTTTGCTTTATGAAAACAAAAGGTAAGGTAATGATTCAATTTTTAGATAGTGAACTTTTAGCCATGGTGTATGATGATGTTGGTTTGTATGATTTGACAGCAGAATATCTTGAGGTTGATACGAGCGCATTAGGAGAAGTAACCTTTTTTACACGTGAAGATACCATTTGTGCAGGGGTTAATGTGGCAAAGCGCATGTGTGAGCTTTTTGGTGCAACGATTGTTTTTGCGCAAAAAGATGGCTTGCATGTCAAGGCTAATGAGTCATTATTAGTTGCGCATGGTAATGGTGTGGAGCTATTAAAGATGCATAAAGTGGCACAAAATGTCTTAGAATACAGCTGTGGAATCGCCAAGCGAACAAATAAAATGGTGACTTATGCGAAAGAAGTCGCTCCAGATATTGAAATAGCAACCACTCGTAAACATATTGTTGGGGCTAAGAAACTCTCCATTAACGCAGCAATTGCAGGCGGAGGTATTCCTCATCGATTGGGCTTGTATGATTCAATTTTAATTTTCCCCTATTATTTTGCATTCAAAAACAATAAAGAGTGGAAATCCAAAAAATTTAGTGAAAAAAAGATTGGTTTTGAGGCTAAAAGTATTGAAGAAGCACTTCGCTATGTCAAAGAGGTGGATATAATACAACTTGATAAGGAAGAGCCAAGTGTGCTTAAAAAAAGCATTGAACAACTAAGAACGCTCAATCCTCGTATTATCATAGCATTAGCCGGTGGTATTAACGAACATAATGTGCGCGAATATGCCGCATGTTTCCCGGATGTGATAGTCAGTAGTGCACCTTATTTTGCTAAGCCTGTGGACATTGGGACACGCGTGAAAAAGATAGAAAGCATGTAAGGGTAACCCTTACATGCAAAGAGTTTTAATCGCGCTCGACAAATAAACCGCCGCAGCTTTGTTTGGTTGGCATAATTTCGATGCGGTTAACATTGACGTGCTCTGGAAGTTGTGAAAGTGAAAAAATCGTATTGGCAATATCTTCTTTATCCAAGGCTTTTGTACCTTTATACACTTGATCAGCTTTCTCTTTATCCCCTTTAAAACGGACATCAGAAAATTCAGTTTGTGAAAAACCAGGTTCTATATTGGTAACACGGATATTCGTACCTTTAAGATCTGTTCTAAGGTTGAGGGAAAATTGTTTGACAAACGCTTTGGTTGCACCATAAACATTACCTCCTTCATATGGCCAATTTCCAGCGATAGACCCTAAATTGAAGATATAGCCACTTTTGCGAGCAACCATCGTCGGTAAAACAGCTCTTGTGACATATAATAATCCTTTGATATTGGTATCAACCATTGTATCCCAATCGTCTAAATCAGCTTCTGGTGCGCGTCCAAGACCAAGAGCAAGACCTGCATTATTGACCAAAATATCGATATTTTTGTAAGCTTCAGGCAAAGTATTGATGGCATTAAAAACTTCTTCTTTTTTGGTAACATCAAAACAAAGTGACAAAATATCACATTGCGGTAAACTTTGTTTAAAGGCCTCAAGTCTTTCTTTACGACGACCAGTGATAATGACTTTATACCCAGCATTAGCAAAAAGCTTTGCAGTTGCTTCGCCAAAACCTGAAGTTGCACCTGTAATAAGAACAATTTTTGACATATTTTTCCTTTTAAATTTACTTTTTGTAAGTATACTATTTTTTTTAGTGCTTATAATGATACTTTTTGTAACGACTCTAGAATGCTTAAAAAATGTCATTTTATATTAATAATGCCTTAAAATGGGCAATTTTATAACAACTTTCAATTAAATCATACTAAATGCGTAAAATTTCATCACTCGAAAGGATACAGAAATCAAAAAATTATATTATGATTTTCTTGTTTATTAAAAAGTATTACTTTTAGTAGTACCTAAATTATATTAATAGGTTAAAACGTGGCAAAGCAAAAATTTGGTCGTGAAATTATTCAGAGTGTTATCGAAAAAAATCAGACTAAAAAACGTGAAATTGCACAATTAACGATTAAAATAGATAGCAATCTTGACAATGCTCTAAGTAAACTTTCCAATGCGCTAAATATCTCTAAAAATAGGTTAATTGAAGATATTTTATTTGAAAGTGGCATTATGCAAGAAGTGGAGGAAAATTATTATGAGTAATTTCCCACACCAAAAAGATGTTATTGAAGCGCTTTTGCAAGGCATCCAAAATGCGGAGCAAAATTTTCTTTTTTGGACAAACAATCGTCTTTCTCTCTCCAGTGGTCCACATAAAATTATCGGCATTCATGTAGCACAAGCTCTTAGTGCTATGGAAAATGCACCAGAAATTTTTATTGATGCTACTGTAGCGGATATATTACGTTGTTCGCTACCTGACCGAAAAGCCTTTAAAACATTTATGGAAAAAAATGCTCTTGCCCAAGGTACTTTTAGCATTACGCTTGACGAGCGTTTTGTGCACCAAAACAATAATGATTCGATTTCGCGAGTGATTGCAACGATTAAAAATGGTGTTCGTAATAGTAAACCAGAATACACCAGTGAAATTGAACGACTCTGTAAAATGATTCATCGTAAAAAGGGAGAAGATTCAACACTCGATTATGGTGTATTTGCCTTTTATGCTGATTTGTCATCTTTAGCGCGTAAAAAATTAGATAAACGATTACCTGAAATTATTGCTAGTTTTGATAATGTTGTTGCGGGGTTTGATTCACTCTCTTCACGTTTTGTTTCTACGCCAATTCATAAAGTAGTAGATGTAGGAGAATGGATGGCGGGATGCTATATCATTGAACCAAAAGTGGAAATTCAATGAGAGAAGCTTTACATGTAAGGCTTCTCTCATTGGGTTTTAATAGAGCTTAAAAAATCTTAAGGAGAACGAATGACAAAAATGTTTCCAAAGTTTGCTGCATCACTTGCAGTATGTACAGCCCTCGTTTCAGCAAGCGTTGCTGCTGATGTAATTAAAATCGGTGTGCAAGCACCTATTACTGGTCAGTATGCTAGTGAAGGTCAAAGTATTGATAACGGTGTTAGACTTATCGTTGATCAATTCAATGCTAAAGGTGGTATTTTAGGTAAAAAAATCGAAGTTGTAAGTTGTGATGACCAAGGTACAGCACAACAAGCTGCGATTTGTGCAAAAAAATTGGTAAACGAAGGTGTTAAAGCGGTTATTGGTTCCTATACTTCAGGTGCAACAGAAGCAGCTCAAACAACCTATTTTAGAGCAGGTATTCTTCAAACCAGTGATGGTACAAGTGATTCTTTGATTACGCACAAGTATTGGACATTCTTTAGAAATTCATTCCCTAATAGTGCAGAAGCTGAATATACAGCGAAATATTTTGTAGATGGGAAAAAATACAAAAAAATCGTTGTTCTTTCTGATTATTCTAGTTATTCAACGGATCTCGCTGATTCAGTCGTAAAAGCGCTTAAAGCTAAAAATGGAAATATCATTTATGAAGGTAAAATCAAATCAGGTACACAAAACTTTACAGCGGCTTTGACTAAAATCAAATCAATGGATCCAGATGTTATCTATTATAGTGGATACTACACAGATGGTGGATTACTTCGTGCACAACAAATTCAACTTGGCATTAAAGCAGACTTCGTTGGTGGAGATTCAAATGATAATCCAGATTTTATGAAACTTGCAGGCGGAAGTGCCGAAGGAACATTCCTTATCAATGTACCAACTCCAGATATATTACCGTATGACATTGCAAAGCAATTCTTAGTAGATTATAAAGCAAAATACAACATGATGCCAGCATCTATCTGGTCACTTATGAACATTGATGGTCTACGTGCGGTTCTTAATGGTATGGAAACAACCAAATCAGAAGATACCAAAGTGATTGCAGCAGCCATGCATAAACTCAAAGATTTCCCAGGAATTACAGGTCCAGTTACTTTTAGAGAAGATGGCGAAAGATTAGGCGGTGGTTATATGACTTATGAAGTACAAGCCGACAAAAGTTATAAAATCGTTTATAAATAGAGAAATTTCCGAACTTATCGGATACGTTACAAAGCAGACAAAGAGTTTTTCTTTGTCTGCCTATATCAAATGTTAGGATAAACAAAGCCCATGGATATTTTTCTTCAACAAATTGTCAACGGTTTGACAATAGGAAGCTTATATGCATTGGTCGCTTTAGGTTACACAATGGTTTATGGGGTTATGCGATTGATTAACTTTGCCCATGGAGATTTAGTAGCCTTATCGGCCTTTGTAGGACTAACCGTATATACACAGATTTTTGGAGAGGGAATTACCTCCCTTGTTGCTGTCATTGCTGTCTTTATGTTTACTGCAGCGATTATTGCAGTCGTTGGTGTTCTTCTTGAACGTCTAGCATATAGGCCTTTACGAACGGCACCGCGATTAAGTGCAGTCGTTTCAGCTTTGGGAGCAGGGCTTGTGATTCAAAATGCTGTGATGCTTATTTGGGGACCTAATATGAAAATATTTCCTTCCGAAATATTCCCCTCCACGATTTGGGAAATAGGGGGCATTGTCGTTACGTTTACACAGGTCATGATTTTAGGTATTTCTGCCATGCTGATGGTAACTCTCTTTTTCTTTATCAATCGTACAAAAATGGGAACAGCGATACGCGCCGTAGCCATTGATCAAGATGCCGCAAAATTGATGGGTATCAATGTCAATCGTATCATTATGGTTATCTTTATTATTGGTTCAGCTCTTGGTGCCGTAGCGGGATTGTTCATTGGTGCATATTATCGAGGTATAACATTTGATATGGGATGGATGTATGGCCTTAATGCTTTTGTTGCAGCCATTATGGGTGGTATCGGAAATATTCCAGGCGCAATGCTTGGTGGGCTTCTCTTAGGTCTTTTTAACGCCATGATTACAGGTTACATTTCGTCTCAATGGGCAGAAACATTTACGTTTATTCTTTTGATAGTCATTTTAGTTTTCAGACCAACGGGAATACTCGGTGAAACAGTAGCGGAGAAAGTATGATGACTAAAACAAGTATGATAGCCTTAGTGCTACTGATTTTTATGGGATTTTTTCCTATGTTTGTAGATTCAGCTTGGTTAGCAGTTGGTACAACATTTTTAGTGTTCTCCGTTGTGGCCTTTTCCCAAGATATTATCTTAGGACGTGCGGGTGTTTTTCACATGGGACACGCTTTGTTCTTTGGATTGGGTGCTTATACGACAGCGATTTTAAATGTCCAGTTTGGTTGGCCAATTTTGGCTACATGGGCACCTTCTGTATTGATTCCTATGGTCTGTGCTTTTTTATTGGCAGGACCCATTATCCATCTAAAAGGTGATTATCTTTTGGTGGCCACGATTGGATTTAATATTATCTTTATTCAAATATTAGAAAATGATGTCTTTGGCCTTACCGGTGGACCAAATGGGATTTTTGGCATTGATATTGTGAGACTTTTTGGTATTCAATTTGCCTCACAGACGTACATGTATTATATGGCATTTATCCTTTTGGGTATTACACTCTTTATTATGCGCAATCTCGATAAAAGTAAATTTGGTCGGGCGATGTTTTATATCAACAAAGATGAAATTGCCGCGCAAAGTATGGGCATTAGTATTCGTTATTATAAACTCTATGCATTTATTTTGGGTGCAGGTATCGCAGGGGCGGCAGGGAGTATGTTCTCTGTTCAATATTCAGCGGTAAGCCCCGAAGCCTTTAACGTGACCCAATCCATTATGTTCTTTACAATTGTTTTAGTGGGTGGTTCAGCCTCCTTGCCAGGTGTTTTAATAGGAACGTTCATTATGTTTGTTCTTCCTGAGGTCTTTAGAGAGTTTGCAACAGCGCGTTATTTAGTCTTTGGTTTAGCAATGATCTTAACGATGATTTTACGCCCTCGCGGTATTTGGCCGGTTAAATTTGGGAATATCCCAAGTTTCTTGAAAAAGGATGTCAAATGAGTGAGTACATCTTAGAAATTAAGCACGTCAGCAAATATTTTCACGGCCTTGTTGCAATCAATGATCTCTCCATGAAAGTCAAAAAAGGTCAAATATATGGCATTATTGGACCTAATGGTGCTGGTAAGACAACCTTGTTTAACTGTATCACAGGAATTTACACACCTGAAGAAGGTCAAATTCTTTGGAAAGGCAAAGAAATTAAAGGAACGACTCCTTTTAAAATTGCTGAACTTGGAATTTTGCGAACGTTTCAAACGATTCGTTTATTTGCTGAGATGAGTGTGGCTGAGAACATTATGTCAGGTCGACATATCAAATCCAAACAAAAATGGTACAACGGTATCATTCATACACCAGCTTACTATAAAGATGAAAAAGAAAACTGGGAGAAAGTCGGCGAATTGATGGACTTTTTTAATCTCTCCGAATATGCAACGATTCCAGCGGGTGATCTTTCTTATGGTATTCAGCGTCGCATTGAGATGGCGCGAGCATTGGCCGCTGAACCAGAACTTCTCATCTTAGATGAACCCGCCGCAGGCTTGAATGAAAATGAAACCTTAGAATTAACACAAACTATTCTCAAAATACAAGCAATGGGTGTAACCATTATGATGATTGAACATGACATGGAAATGGTTATGAGTTTGACTGAGTATATTACCGTTATCAATTTCGGTGCCAGAATCAGTGCTGGTTTACCTGCTTTTGTGCAGGATGACCCTGTCGTCGTGGAAGCGTACATTGGTAGTGATGAGGAAGATGAACATGAGTAATACTGAAAAATTATTAGAAGTCAGAGACCTACATGTAAGCTATGGTGCCATCGCTGCGATTAAAGGCATTGATTTATATGTCAACAAGGGCGAAGTAGTGACAATTTTGGGTGCTAATGGGGCCGGAAAAACAACGACACTTCGAACGATTAGTGGATTACTCAAACCTATATCGGGAAGCATTATGTTTGATGGTAAAGACATCACTCAAACACCAGCACACGATATTGTAAGTCTTGGTATGAGTCATTCGCCTGAGGGTCGTCGTGTTTTTGGAACGCTAAGTGTGGCCGAAAACTTGATGATGGGTGCATATAGCCTTAAAAAGCATGATGTTAAAACCTTAGAATGGATTTATGAAATATTACCACGCCTTAAAGAGCGTCACGGACAATTAGCGGGAACGCTTAGTGGAGGTGAACAACAGATGTTGGCCATTGGTCGAGCAATTATGAGTAAACCAAAGCTATTGATTTTAGATGAACCAAGTCTTGGTTTGGCCCCTGTTTTGGTAAAAGTTATTTTTAAAGCGATTAGACAAATCGCCAATACAGGCGTTACTGTTTTATTGGTCGAGCAAAATGCTAAAGCAGCCCTTCGCTTAGCCAATAGAGGTTATGTGTTGGAATTAGGAAAAATTAGCCATGAAGGAAGTAGTGACGAATTACTCAATTCTGAAGTGATTCAAGAGGCTTATTTGGGTAAGAAAAAGTAGGTATATATGATGTAAGGCCGTCTGCAAATTGCAGGCGGTTTTTTTTGCCTAATTTTCATATTTTAAAAAAGGTACTACTTTTAGTAATACTTATTTGAGCTTTCCTTATAAAAGAAAAGCTTTAGCGCCCAGTGCGAACGTAGTGAAATGAGCTTGGCTCATTTTGTGAATTAATGTGAATTAAAAAATTAAGTTCTTTCTCGTAAGAGAAAAGCTTTAGCGCCCAGTGCGAACGTAGTGAAATGAGCTTGGCTCATTTTGCGTATTAAAGAATTAAGTTCTTTCTCGGAAGAGAAAAGCTTTAGCGCCCAGTGCAACGTAGTGAAATGAGCTTGGCTCATTTTGCGTATTAAAATAAAAATGAAACTAAAACTATAAAATCTCAAAAGGAGAAAACGTGTCACATAATCCAGAGGTCATCAAACGAGCTGTTCTACTCGCTGAAAAATGGCAAACCAGAGCTACAGAGTTAGTGAGTGATTTCGATAGAAAATTTCATATTAAAATGAATAAGATGTTAAGTAATCCAGAAGATAAAGTGTTTTTAATTGAACTCATGGATCAAAGCTTTCGTAGTAAAAATCCTACGCGTGTTGCCAATCAAATTGAGTATCTTTTTGCAAAATACGAAATGGCATCGTTTTTTACAACATCTGAACGTTTTTTGGTTTTTTTATTTCTCAATGCAGGAATTTATTTACCTCAAATATCAGTACCTCTTTTTATCAAAAGTGTACGCGATGACACCCAAACAGTTGTTCTTAAAGGTGAAGATGAACTGCTTAATGCCCATTTGATTAAACGTCATAAAGAAGGGACACGTATTAACCTAAACTTGATTGGTGAAGTTGTTTTGGGAGAAGATGAAGCAGAAGAACGAATAGAAAAATATCTTAAAGTATTAGAAAATCCTAATGTGGATTATATTTCGATAAAAATTTCGACTATTTTTTCGCAAATCAATGCCCTTGCATACGAAGATACTATTGAAGAGTTAGTGGCACGATTGAGCCGTATCTATGCACAAGCCAAAAAATACAGTTTTACGAATGCCAAAGGTGAGCAAGAAAATAAATTTATCAATCTTGATATGGAAGAGTACCGTGACCTTTCTTTAACGGTTAATGCATTTACTAAAACACTTGACAAGCCAGAATTTCAAGATTTTCGCGCAGGGATTGTTTTACAAGCCTATTTGCCAGATTCTCATTTATGGCAACAAAAATTGATTGCGTGGGCGAAAGAACGTGTAGAAAATGGTGGCGTGCCTGTTAAAATGCGCTTAGTTAAGGGTGCTAATATGGAGATGGAAGAGACTGAATCAGCTCTTCGCCATTGGGAACTAGTTACACATACACGTAAAATTGATACCGATAGTAACTATAAAGTGATGGGTGAATTTGCTTTACGTCCTGAAAATGCACCGTATGTCAATATAGGTTTTGCGTCACACAATCTTTTTGAACATGCTTATGGTTTTGAATTAGCCAAAGAATATGGTACTAGCGAATATTTTACGATGGAAATGCTAGAGGGTATGAGCGAAAGTGCACGTTTAGCAATTAAAGAGATTAGTGGTGAAATTATTTTATATGCTCCAACCGCTAAAAAAGAGCAATTTACCAACGCTATTGCCTATTTGGTACGCCGTTTAGATGAAAATACAGGGATTGAAAACTTTATTCGTTATTCCTTTGGTATGAAAGTTGGAACACCTGCATGGGAAGAGCAAAAAGAGAAATTTTTAAAATCTTTTGAAAACACCAAAAATATATTTATTGGAGCCAAACGACAGCAAAATCGTCTTGAAGAGGTATGGGATGATTATAAAGGTGGTAGCTATTATACAGGTGAGTATCACGGTGAAGCGGATACAGACTTTATTTTACCTCCTAATAAAGAGTGGGTTAAACAGATTCGAACAAAGTGGATGAAAAAAGCAGGTGATGCACTGAGTGTTGCGCCTATTGTAGTGGGTGGAGAAGAGATTACTGAGCGAGAAAGTAAAGTAGTCATTGATAAATCACAATTAAAAGAGGGTGTTATTTGTGGTTCATTTTCTCTTGCAACAGCTGAAGATTTAACACGCGCCGTTGAAGTAGCCCATGCAGATAAAGATGGATGGAGAAGTCTCAGCCATGAAGCGCGTCAAAAAATCTTAGGTAATGTGGCAATTGAAGTACGTAAAAAAAGAGGTGACCTTATCGGGGTTGCAGCGGCAGAAGTGGGTAAAGTTTTCACAGAAACGGATGTAGAAGTGAGTGAGGCTATCGACTTTTTAGAGTTTTACGGTTACAGTGCGCGTTATTTTGAAAAATACACCAATTTAAAATTTAAAGGTAAGGGTGTTGGCGTTGTAACACCTCCGTGGAATTTCCCTATTGCTATTCCCGTAGGTGGATTAACAGCAGCCTTGGCCGCTGGTAACTGTGTCATTATGAAACCAGCAAGTGCCGCAGCTTTATGTGCCTACGAATTATGCAAATGTTTTTGGGATGCAGGTATTAGTAAAAATACGTTACAGTATGTTCCCTGCCCTGGTGCTTTAGCAGGAGAGTATTTGATTAAAAATCCAAAAGTAGATTTTGTCATTTTAACAGGTGGTGAAGAGACCGCCTATAAGATGTTAGAGAGCAGACCTAATCTTATGTTAAGTGCTGAAACAGGTGGTAAAGATGCTACGATTGTCACTGCTATGGCTGATCGTGAGCAAGCCATTAAAAATGTAGCACATTCCGCTTTTTCAAATAGTGGCCAAAAATGTTCAGCAACCTCTTTATTGGTTTTAGAAGAAGAGGTTTTCAATGATCCAAGTTTCAAAGCAGGACTTATAGATACGGCAAAAAGTACTCATGTAGGTTCTGTGTGGGACTTTAAAAATCGTATTGGAACACTAGCCAATAAAGTGGACGGTGCTCTTAAACATGCCATCGAGAATTTAGAAAATGGAGAGAGTTGGGCCCTTAAGCCAGAGTACGCAAGCGATAATGAATATATGTTAAGACCTGCTATTAAATGGGGTGTCAAAGAGGGAAGTTTCTGTCACATGAATGAACTTTTTGGACCAGTATTATCTGTTATGTGTGCTAAAGATTTAAAGCATGCCATTAACATTGTTAATGCAACCGGTTATGGGTTAACTTCAGGTATCGAATCATTAGATGAGCGAGAAGTCAATTATTGGAGAGAGCATATTAAGGCAGGGAATCTTTATATTAACCGTGGAACAACAGGTGCAATCGTTCTACGTCAGCCATTTGGAGGTATGGGAAAATCAGCTATTGGTTCAGGCCGAAAAGCAGGTGTACACAATTATATTACCCAATTTATGGATTTTGAAGAAGTGTCCGAACCCGTTGTCGTAAACGCACTTAAGCATCCTATGTTAAATCTTGTTGAGAAATGGATGAATGCCTCTCAAAAAGGAGCTCATACAAGTTTTAAAGAGGATATTTCCAAATTACAACTTGCTACAGCCAGTTATGTTGAGAATTATGAAAAAGAGTTTAGCCAAGCCAAAGATTATGCCAATGTTAGAGGTGAGGATAATATCTTTAAATATCTTCCTTTACATAAAATTGCCTTACGCATTACGGCAAAAGATACTTTATTTGATATTATGAGTCGCATTGTAGCAGCAAAAATTTGCAAAGTAGCTTTACATATAAGCATTGATATGCCTATTGAAAATGGAGTAGTCTCTTTCTTATATGAAAATAAAGAAGTTCTCTTTGGACCAAAAGATAGTATAGCGAGAGAAAGTGAGAAAGATTTTGTTAAGTGTTTTGCCGACGTAGATAAACTATTTTACAGTGGAGTAGACTTGATTTCAGATTTGGTCTATACAGAAGCAGCAAAAATGGCAAAGTTTATTGTACGAACAAAGCCTATGATGGAAGGTCGCATTGAGTTGTTACATTATTGTTTAGAACAAAGTATATCACATAGCTATCATCGTTATGGAAATATTGGTGGGAGAACATGGTCTAATAAGCAGTAAACAAACCACAAAAAAGAAGGATGAGCATCTTGCTCCTCCTTCTAAAGCTTATTTGATAAAAATTATTTTAGTTTTTCGATGATTTCTTGATTAAGTTCAAGTCTTTTTTTGTTGTGAGAAATGCCTTCTGCATTTGCTGTAATTTTTTCATGATGTACAGCCACTACTTCTTCGTGTTTAGTAATTTTTTCATGATGTACTGCAACAGCTTCAGCATTCTTGGCTATTTTTTCTCGATTGCTTTTGATTTCTTCACGGTTAAGTTCTATTAAGCGTGTTAATTCTTCTACTCTTTTTTCATATTTGTTAATTAGATAGTAGATAACATAAGCTAATGCACCAACAATAACCCATTGTAAAATTCCCATTGTATAATCCTTTGTAATTAAATTTTTCAACATTGTACCTTTTTAAAATAAATCAATCAATAATGTTAAAAACATATTCTGTTTTCAATTTAGATGTTACAATTTCATAAATACTGAGGTTTTCAAAGCGAATCAAGCGTAGAGCATCTTCATTGATAGGCTTATAGTGTGCTAATTCTCGTAACATCAAGCCCCTATATGCTTTTGCAAAATGGCTTACTACTTTACCATTTTTGAGAAATTTCATAGTAATATAAGGTTGTTTTAGAGTGTAAAATTTTTCATAAAAACCTGCACGTAAGTCAATAATAAATTCATTTTTTAAAAAGCTATCTAATGCAGGGGTAAAGATATCTTTGTAAAAAAGCTCTGGTCTAAATCCTAGCAATGATATGCCTTGGTGTAATTTATAATCGGGAAGAAGATTGTTTGCTAAAAGAGGACCAAAAAGGTTAGAAAAGACAATAGTATTGTGATCTAAAAAATCTTTCTCTTCTTGTGAAAGGGTATGATAAGAGAGAGACTCATAAGCTACGCCACTATAGCGTTCAATTGCTTTATACGTTAAAGTAGAAAAAATATCACTAGTAGCAAGTTCCAAACATTTGCTTTTATCTTTAATACCAAAGAGTTGTTGTAAGGTTGTTAAATCACATTGATTTAAAATATCTTGATAACGTTTGAGTACCTCAAGTCGTTTGCTGTAAAGTTCTGGAAAAAGAAAGCTTTGTTCTGAAATGGGTTGAAAAGTACCATGTGATGTTTTAGTTTCACTTGGAGAAAAAAGAATTTTCATAACATTAACCTTGAATAGAGTTTTAAGAGTCTTAATATAACAAATATAGTTTAGCGCATAAATCTTAGAAAAATACTAAAAAAGTATTGACTTTGCGATTCTTTTGAGCTATAATTTCACCTCACATAAAAAGATGCTGGTGTAGCTCAGTTGGTAGAGCAACTGCCTTGTAAGCAGTAGGTCGGCGGTTCGATTCCGTTCACCAGCTCCATTTTTTGTGAAAAAACAGTGTTTGACCAGCAATAAAAATGGTAAAAATACGGTGAGATACTCAAGTGGCCAACGAGGGCAGACTGTAAATCTGCTGACTATGTCTTCGAAGGTTCGAATCCTTCTCTCACCACCATTGAATGCGGGAGTAGCTCAGTTGGCTAGAGCATTAGCCTTCCAAGCTGGGGGTCGCGGGTTCGAGTCCCGTCTCCCGCTCCATGATTTTATACGAAACTGGGAGCTGTTGAATTTTTTCTGCGACACTGCACTACAGAACAAGTTCAGTAGACTCACTCTCACAATCACTATGAAATCAAATTGTTACTATTAGCTGGTAGAATATCGGTTTACCCTGTTGTAGTCGGCTCATATGGCTCAGGGGTAGAGCACTTCCTTGGTAAGGAAGAGGTCGAGGGTTCAAGTCCCTCTATGAGCTCCATTCACTTAAAAAGTTTTCAATAACTTTAAAGCAAAAAAGTCTATATTTAAAAACAAACCCAATACGGAGGAAAAAATGGCAAAAGAAAAGTTCTCTAGAACCAAGCCACATGTTAACATTGGAACCATCGGTCACGTTGATCATGGTAAAACTACACTTACAGCAGCAATTTCAGCAGTTCTTGCATCAAAAGGTCTTTGTGATTTTAAAGATTATGATGGTATTGATAATGCTCCAGAAGAGAGAGAAAGAGGTATTACTATCGCTACTTCTCATATTGAGTATGAAACTGAAAATCGCCACTATGCACACGTTGACTGTCCTGGTCACGCGGATTATGTTAAAAACATGATTACTGGTGCTGCTCAAATGGACGGTGCTATCTTAGTTGTTTCTGCAGCAGATGGTCCTATGCCTCAAACTCGTGAGCACATCCTTCTTTCTCGCCAAGTTGGTGTTCCATATATCGTTGTATTTATGAACAAAGCCGATATGGTTGATGATGAAGAATTATTAGAACTCGTAGAAATGGAAATTCGTGAACTTCTTTCAGCATATGATTTTCCAGGTGATGATACTCCAATTGTAGCTGGTTCAGCGCTTAAAGCACTTGAAGAAGCTAAAGTTGGTAAAATTGACGTTTGGGCTTCAAAAATTCTTGAACTTATGGCTGCTGTTGATTCTTATATTCCAGCGCCCGTTCGTGAAACTGAAAAAGACTTCTTGATGCCAATCGAAGATGTATTCTCAATCTCAGGTCGTGGTACCGTTGTTACTGGTAAAATTGACAGAGGTTCTGTAAAGATTGGTGAAACTATCGAAATCGTTGGTATTAAAGATACAAAAACTACAACAGTTACAGGTGTTGAAATGTTCCGTAAAGAGATGGAGCGTGGTGAAGCTGGTGATAACTGTGGTATTCTACTCCGTGGTATCAAAAAAGAAGACGTTGAGCGTGGTATGGTTCTTTGTAAGCCAAAATCTATCACTCCTCATACTGATTTCGAAGCTGAAATCTATGTATTGTCAAAAGAAGAGGGTGGTCGTCATACTCCATTCTTTAACAACTATAGACCACAATTCTATGTTCGTACAACAGACGTAACAGGTTCTATCACATTACCAGAAGGTACTGAAATGGTTATGCCTGGTGATAACGTAAAAATCAAAGTAGCAATGATTGCTCCAATCGCTCTTGAAGAGGGTACTCGTTTTGCAATCCGTGAGGGTGGTAGAACTGTTGGTGCGGGTGTTGTTTCAACAATCATTAAGTAAATTAAGTCATACAAAAGAGGATTATTCCTCTTTTGTATTTAAAGTAAGGAAATCCAATGACCGTTAAATTCGGACTAAAATGTGTAGAATGTGGTGACATTAACTACACAACGACTAAAAATAGCAAGACAATTACTGAAAAAATGGAATTAAGTAAGTACTGTCCACGCCTTAAAAAGCATACTGTTCATAAAGAGATTAAATTAAAAAGTTAAGTCTTTAAAAGACTTAACTTATATGTAGGGTAGTAGCTCCAACGGTAGAGCGCCGGTCTCCAAAACCGTAGGTTGTGGGTTCGAATCCCCCCTGCCCTGCCACTAGTCGAAGGTAATACAAATGGAAAAATTAAGAGCGTATTATAACCATTCTAAAGCTGAGTTGTCGAAAGTTATTTTTCCGATTAAAGAGCAGATTCGAAATGCATTCATTTCTGTTTTTGTCGTAGTAACCGTCATTTCTCTATTTCTAGCATTGATTGATGCGATCATGTCGTTTTCGTTGTCAACGATTATTTAAGGATAAACAATGGCACATCGATGGTATGCAATTCAAACCTATGCAGGGAGTGAGCAAGCAGTTAAGAAAGCGATTATAAATCTTGTAGAAGACCGCGGTATATCCGAGAAAGTGGATCAAATTATTGTTCCAACGGAAGATGTTATTGAGGTTAAAAACGGTAAGAAAAAGATTAGTGAGCGAAGTTTATATCCAGGATATGCATTTGCAAATTTGGATTTAGACACAGCATTATGGCATCTCATCCAGTCTCTACCTAAAGTAGGAAGATTCATTGGTGAGGCCAAAAAGCCAACACCACTTAGTGAAAAAGATATTACACTAATTTTGGAAAAGGCTCAAAAGAAAGGTGCTCCTAAACCAAAAATTTTCTTTGAAAACGGCGAGAGTGTTAGGATTACAGAAGGTCCTTTCGCTAACTTTACGGGTTCAGTTGAAGAATATGATATGGTTCATGGAAAGTTGACGTTAAATGTTTCGATATTTGGCAGAAGTACACCAGTAGAGATACTCTACTCACAAGTTGAAAAAATAGTTTAAGTTTAAAGGACAAAAGATGGCAAAAAAGGTAATTGGCGAGATTAAATTGCAAATTGCAGCTGCTAAAGCAAATCCATCACCTCCAGTTGGCCCAGCACTAGGTCAAAAAGGTGTAAATATTATGGAATTTTGTAAAGCATTTAATGAAAAGACAAAAGATATGGCGGGCTATAGAATCCCTGTTGTTATTACTGTTTATGCAGATAAAAGTTTTACATTTATCACAAAACAGCCACCAGCAACAGATTTAATTAAAAAAGCTGCTGGAATTACAAGTGGATCAAGCAACCCTTTAAAAAACAAAGTAGGAACGCTTACAAAAGCACAAATTCTTGCTATTGTTGATCAAAAGATTGCAGATTTAAATACGACTGATAAAGAAGCGGCTGCTAAGATTATTGCTGGAAGCGCAAGAAGTATTGGTATTAACGTCGTTAATTAATTCAAATCCTATACCGTCGGGATTTAAAAAAGGCGGAAGCAAAATTATGCGGAGATTGTAATGGCAAAGAAAGTAAATAAACGTTTTCAAGAGCTCTTGAAAAAAATTGAAAAAGAAAAGAAATATTCTGTTGATGAAGCATTAGGAAATATTAAAAATTTAGCTTCTGCAAAATTTGATGAAACAATTGAAATTGCGTTGAAACTTAATGTTGATCCAAGACATGCGGACCAAATGGTTAGAGGTTCAGTTGTTCTTCCAGCGGGTACGGGAAAAACAGTTCGTGTTGCTGTTATTGCAAAAGACGAAAAAGCGGATGAAGCAAGAGCTGCAGGAGCTGATATTGTTGGTAGCGATGATTTAATTGAAGAGATTCAAGCAGGTCGTATCAATTTTGATGTTTTAATCGCAACACCAAACATGATGGGTCTTGTGGGTAAAGTTGGACGTATTTTAGGACCAAAAGGTATTATGCCAAATCCTAAAACAGGTACAGTTACTATGGATGTTGCTAAAGCAATTATGAATAACAAAGGTGGCCAAGTAAATTTCCGTGTTGATAAACAAGGAAATATCCACGCAGGAATTGGTAAAATTAGTTTTACAAGTGAACAAATTAAAGAAAATTTTGATGCATTTTTAAAAGCGATTAACAAACATAAACCTTCTGCTTCAAAAGGTAAATATATTAAAAGCGGTGCTATTTCATTAACAATGAGCCCTGCTATGTATCTCGATAACCAAGAACTTATTGACCTTAGATAACGCGTTAAAATTTAGAATTATATCTTGATTGGAGAGAGTAGAGGCGAAAGCTTAATTTGAGGAAACTCAGCTCTACTTGAAATCACCAGTTGGAAAGGAGAAAAATTGACAAGAAAAGAGAAAGCTGAATTTATTAATTCTCTAACTGAAGAGTTTAAAGCTTCCGACGGCTTAATAGTTTGTGACTATAAAGGTCTTAATGTTAAAGCAATTGAAGTTTTAAGAAATAATGCACGTCTTGAAAATGTTAATGTTCAAGTTATAAAAAATACTTTAGCAAAGATCGCAATGAAAGATGCTGATATGGATGGGCTTGAGCTTAAAGATACCAACATTTTTGTTTGGGGTGCAGATCAGTTAGCCGTAACTAAAGTTGTAGCAACTTTTGCTAAAACAAATCCAAATTTTATTATTAAATCTGGTTTTGCTGGCGGTATTGTGGTTGATGCTGCTAAAGTTGAAGCACTTTCAAAAATGCCATCACGTAATGAGCTTATTGGAATGTTATTATCAACTTGGATGGCACCAATTACAAACTTTACAATCGGTCTTGACGCACTTCGCGCTAAAAAACAAGAATCAGCGTAAACCTTATGGGTTTGCATGTAAAGCAATTAAAAAACACTGCCAACAAAGTTGGTTAGTTTTAGTGCCTTAGTGGCTAATGCAGTCAAAGAAGCTTTGCTTTTTTGGCGTTGTTTAAAATAATAATTAGGAGATTTGGAATGGCAATTTCAAAAGAAGACGTATTAGAGTATATTTCAGGTCTAAGTGTACTTGAATTAAGTGAATTAGTAAAAGATTTCGAAGAAAAATTTGGTGTATCTGCTGCTCCTGTAATGGTAGCTGGTGGTGCTGCTGTAGCTGCTGAAGCTGTAGAAGAGAAAACTGAGTTTGATGTTATTCTTAAAGATGCTGGTGAGAAGAAAATCAATGCTATTAAAGTCGTAAGAGAAATCACAGGTCTTGGCTTAAAAGAAGCAAAAGATGCTGTTGAAGGTGCTCCTACAACTATTAAAGAAGGCGTTTCTAAACAAGTGGCTGAAGAAATCAAAAAGAAACTTGAAGAAGCTGGCGCTGTCGCTGAAATTAAGTAATTTTTCACTAGGGAAGCCTACATTTTGTAGAACTTCCCTAAAAATTTTTTCTCAGGAAATCAATATTATAGTCGTTAAAGATTCCGTCCTCTGATGGATGATCTACTGCCCTTTTCAAACAACTACACGAGGTAGACTCATGTTAAATAGCTTAAAATCTGGAAATCGCCTAAGGGTTGATTTTTCCAAAGTCCCAAAAAAAATTGATGTACCAAACCTATTGCAACTTCAACAAAAGAGTTACGAACATTTTTTAAATGTTGAAGACCTCAAAGAAGAGAGCGGTATAGAAAAGGTATTTAAATCTATTTTCCCTATTCATGACCCACAAAACAGATTAACACTCGAATATGTTGGCTCTGAAGTTGGAAAACCAAAATATAATGTCCGCGAATGTATGGAACGAGGACTTACGTATTCTGTCAGTTTAAAAATGAACATTCGTCTTATCCTTTGGGATAAAGATGAAAAATCCGGTGAAAAAGCTGGAGTAAAAGATATTAAAGAACAAGCAATTTTTATTCGTGAAATTCCGTTAATGACGGATAGAACATCATTTATCATTAATGGTGTTGAACGTGTTGTTGTTAATCAGCTTCATAGAAGCCCTGGTGTAATCTTTAAAGAAGAAGAGAGCCCAACGGTTGCTAATAAGCTTATTTATAATGCTCAAATTATACCAGATCGTGGATCTTGGCTCTATTTTGAATATGATGCTAAAGATACACTATTTGTAAGAATAAATAAACGAAGAAAAGTACCAATCACGATACTTTTTAGAGCACTTGGATACAGTAAACAAGATATATTGAAACTTTTTTATCCAGTCCTTAATATTCAAATTAAAGATAATAAATTTTTTATTGATTTCTTTGCAGATAATTTTGTTGGACGTATAGATTTTGACCTTAAAGATGAAAAAGGGAATCTTCTTATCACGGCAGGAAAAAGACTTACGAAGAAAAAAGCGGATAAGTTGATTGAAGATGGAGTAACAGTAGTTGAATACCCTGTTGAAATTTTAGTCAATCGTTTTCTTTCTTCTCCAATTATTGATAAAGAGAGTGGTGAAGTACTTTATGATACCTTGTCACAACTCGATGAAGGTAAATTAGCAAAGATTATTGAGCAGAAATGTGAAAGTATTGAAATTGCGAATGACCTTGCAAGTGGTGTAGATGATGCCATTATTAACTCCTTTATTGCCGATACGGAAACATTGAAATTATTGCGTCAGACAGAGAGTATAGAAGACGAAAATGATTTAGCTGCTATTAGAATTTACAAAGTTATGAGACCAGGTGAGCCTGTGACTAAAGAAACAGCAAAAACATTTGTAAAAGATTTATTCTTTAACTCAGAGCGTTACGATTTAACTAAAGTTGGTCGTATGAAAATGAATCATAAACTCGGACTTAGTGTTCCCGAATATGTGACCATTATGACGAGCGAAGATATTATCAGAACAGCAAAATACTTAATAAAAGTTAAGAATGGTCAAGGTCGTATTGACGATAGAGATCACTTAGGAAACAGACGTATTCGTGCCATAGGTGAATTACTAGCCAACGAATTACATGCTGGTTTAATTAAGATGCAAAAAGCTATTCGTGATAAATTTACGTCGTTAAGCGGAAGTGTTGAAGAGTTAATGCCTCATGATTTAATTAATTCAAAGATGATAACCTCTGCCATTACAGAATTTTTCTCAAGTGGTCAATTATCTCAATTTATGGATCAAACCAACCCACTGAGTGAAATTACTCATAAACGAAGACTTTCAGCACTCGGTGAAGGTGGCTTGGTGAAAGAGCGTGCAGGCTTTGAAGTACGTGACGTTCACCCAACGCATTACGGAAGAATTTGTCCTGTTGAAACGCCAGAGGGTCAAAATATCGGTTTGATTAATACTCTTTCTATGTATGCAAAAGTTAATGATCTTGGTTTTGTTGAAGCACCATATCGAAAAGTCGAAAATGCGACAATTATGGAAGAGATTATTTACATTACTGCAACGCAAGAAGAAGGCTTAGTTATTGCTCCTGCAAGTACTAAAATCAATGAAAATAACGAAATTGTTGAAGATTTGATTGAGGTTAGGGTTGATGGTGAGACAGTATTGATTGAAAAAGAGAAAGTTGATTTAATTGACCTTTCTTCAATGATGATAGCGGGTGTTGCCGCATCACTCATTCCATTCTTGGAGCATGATGATGCAAACCGTGCACTCATGGGTTCTAACATGCAACGTCAAGCAGTACCTCTTTTACAATCAACAGCTCCAATTGTTGGAACAGGTGTTGAAAAAACAGCTGCACGAGATGCATGGGAAGCTATTAAAGCAAGACGTTCAGGTGTTGTTGAAAAAGTCGATAATAAAAATATTTATATTCTTGGTGAAGATGAAAATGGTGCCTTTATTGATCATTATGCGTTGCAAAAAAACCTTAGAACGAACCAAAATACAACTTTTACCCAAAAAGTAATTGTTAGACGTGGCGATGTTATTGAGAAAGATGATATTATCGCGGATGGCCCAAGTATGGATATGGGTGAGCTTGCTATTGGTAAAAATGCAATGGTTGCCTTTATGCCTTGGAATGGTTATAACTACGAAGATGCGATTGTTATCAGTGAGCGTATGATCCGTGAAGATGCTTTTACAAGTGTTCATACGTATGAAAAAGAAATTGAAGCACGCGAACTTAAAGATGGTGTTGAAGAAATTACCAAAGATATTCCGAATGTTAAAGAAGAAGATTTAGCACACCTTGATGATAGTGGTATTGTAAAAATCGGTACCTATATTACACCAGGAATGATTTTAGTGGGTAAAGTCTCACCTAAGGGTGAAGTGAAACCTACACCTGAAGAAAGACTTCTTAGAGCGATTTTTGGTGAAAAAGCTGGACATGTCGTTAATAAATCATTGTATGCTTCTCCTTCACTTGAAGGTATCGTCGTTGATGTTAAAATCTTTACTAAAAAAGGTTACGATAAAGATCCAAGGGCCGTTCAAGCATACGAGCAAGAAAAAGAGATTTTAGATAGAGAACATCACGATAAACTATTAATGTTGGATCGTGAAGAGATGTTACGTATCAATTCTTTATTATTAAAAAATCCTTTAAAAGAAGACCAAGAAATTAACAAACAGACCTATACGCATGGTTCATTTATTAAAGCGGAAGATCTTCAAAACGTCAATCGTTTTTCTATCAATACAATCGTCAAAGCGTTTGATAATGACGTTCAAGATGAGTATAGAGATCTTAAAGCCTACTTCCAAAATGAGAAGAAGAAGCTTAAAGAAGAGCATGATGATAAACTCAATATTATCGAGAAAGATGATATCTTACCAAGTGGTGTTGTCAAGCTTGTTAAAGTTTATATCGCTACAAAACGTAAGTTAAAAGTAGGCGATAAAATGGCTGGTCGTCATGGAAATAAAGGTATTGTATCTAACATTGTTAGAGAAGTAGATATGCCTTATCTAAAAAATGGTGAAATTGTAGACGTAGTTCTCAACCCACTAGGTGTTCCAAGTCGTATGAATATTGGACAAATTTTAGAAGTACACTTAGGTCTTGCTGGAAAGCGTTTGGGTAACCAACTTGAAGAAATTTTCAAAGAAAAACAAGGTGACTGGATTAACACACTTCGTGAAAAAATGATTAGTATTGCTAATATTGCACGCTTGATGGATGCAAAGAATTTTGTTGACAAGCTCAGTGATGAAAAATTGCTTGAGTATGCGCGTGATTGGAGTAAAGGTGTTCGTTTTGCTAGTCCTATTTTTGAAGGTGTCAATACCGAAGAGTTTGTTAAGCTCTTTGAGATGGCAAAAATCGATATGGATGGAAAGACTGAGTTATACGATGGTATGACAGGTCAAAAAATGCATGAAAAAGTAAATGTCGGTTATATGTACATGTTAAAACTTCACCATTTAGTTGATGAAAAAGTACACGCAAGAAGCACAGGACCATATTCACTTGTGACACAGCAACCCGTTGGTGGTAAAGCACTCTTTGGTGGACAAAGATTTGGTGAGATGGAAGTTTGGGCTCTTGAGGCATATGGCGCAGCTCATACTCTAAGAGAGATGTTGACAGTAAAATCTGATGACGTAGAAGGTAGAATCCTAGCGTACAAAGCGCTCACACGAGGCGAAAATGTACCTCAAACTGGAATTCCTGAAACATTCTATGTTTTAACAAATGAGTTGAAGTCTTTGGCTTTAGATGTTGAGATTTATGACGAGGTGGAAGAAGATGAAACGATTAGAACCAATTGAAATACACGAAGAGAGTAGACCAAGAGATTTTAAAGCATTTCAATTAAAGCTTGCCAGTCCCGAGAAGATTCGTTCATGGAGTTATGGAGAGGTTAAAAAACCTGAAACGATAAATTATCGTACCTTAAAGCCAGAACGTGATGGCCTTTTTTGTGCCAAAATCTTTGGACCAGTACGTGATTATGAATGTTTATGTGGTAAATATAAGAAGATGCGTTATAAAGGCATCAAATGTGAAAAATGTGGTGTAGAAGTGACGAGTACAAAAGTACGCCGTTCACGTATGGGCCACATTGAATTGGTTACACCAGTAGCTCACATTTGGTATGTCAATTCATTACCAAGTCGTGTAGGTACGCTTCTTGGTGTTAAGATGAAAGATTTAGAGCGCGTATTATATTATGAAGCGTATATCGTTCAACAAGCGGGCGAAGCTTTTTATGATGCGGAAAACAAAAATAAAGTCGTTGAATATGATATTTTAAATGAAGAACAATACCAATCTTTAGAGCAACGTTTTGTTGATACAGGCTTTGTAGCTAAAATGGGTGGTGAGGTTATTCGTGAACTTTTGGCTAATTTAGACTTAGTTGAACTCTTGGGGCAACTTAAAGAGGATATTAACCAAACGAATTCAGAAGCTAAGAAAAAAACGATTATTAAACGTCTTAAAGTCGTTGAAGCCTTTTTACACAGTGGCAATCGTCCTGAATGGATGATGATTACAATACTACCAGTGCTTCCACCAGACTTAAGACCACTTGTGGCTCTTGATGGCGGAAAATTTGCTGTTAGTGATGTTAATGACTTGTATCGTCGTGTTATTAATCGAAACTCTCGACTCAAACGTTTGATGGAGCTAGATGCGCCTGAAATTATTATTCGTAATGAAAAACGTATGCTTCAAGAAGCTGTTGATGCGTTGTTTGATAATGGACGACGTGCGAATGCGGTAAAGGGTGCCAATAAGCGTCCATTGAAGTCACTTTCTGAAATCATCAAAGGTAAACAAGGACGTTTCCGTCAAAACCTACTCGGTAAGAGGGTTGACTTTTCAGGTCGTTCAGTTATTGTTGTTGGACCAAACTTGAAAATGGATCAGTGCGGTCTTCCAAAACAGATGGCATTAGAGCTTTTCAAACCACATTTGTTAGCGCGTCTTGAAGAAAAAGGCTATGCTACAACGGTTAAACAAGCGAAAAAAATGATTGATATGAAAACCAATGAAGTTTGGGAGTGTTTAGCAGAGGTCGTTAAAGGCCATCCAATCATGCTAAACCGTGCACCAACACTTCACAAACTTTCAATTCAGGCATTTCACCCTGTTTTGATTGATGGTAAAGCAATTCGTTTGCACCCTCTCGTTTGTTCTGCCTTTAACGCGGACTTCGACGGTGACCAAATGGCGGTTCACGTTCCATTGTCACAAGAGGCAATTGCTGAGTGTAAGATTTTGATGCTTAGTTCTATGAACATCTTGCTTCCAGCTTCAGGTAAAGCGGTAACGGTTCCAACACAAGATATGGTTTTGGGACTTTATTATTTAACTTTAGAAAAAAAAGATGCAAAAGGCTCAAATAAGATTTTTGCAAACATTGATGAAGTCCATATTGCGATTGATTCAGGTTATTTAGAAATTCACGCAAAAATCAAAACAATTGTGAATAAACGTGTACTCTTTACGACAGCAGGTCGTTTGATTTTAAAATCAATTTTACCTGATTTTGTTCCTGAGGAGCTTTGGAATAGAGTTTTAAAGAAGAAAAATATCGGTAACTTAGTTGATCATGTTTATAAAGAGGGCGGTTTTGGAATCACTGCAGGCTTTTTAGATAACTTAAAAAGTCTCGGTTTTAAATATGCGACAGAATCAGGAATTTCAGTTTCTATTGATGATATTAGAGTGCCTGAAACAAAAGTAAAAAAGATCAAAGAAGCGAAGAAAAAAGTTCGTGAAATTCAAAAACAGTTCAGTTCTGGTTTGCTAACGGAACAAGAGCGTTATAACAAAATTATTGATATTTGGACCGATACGAACAACGATGTAGCCTCTGAAATGATGAAACTAACAGAGAGCCATAAAGGTGGATTTAACTCTGTTTATATGATGGCAGACTCTGGAGCGAGGGGTTCTGCAGCACAGATCCGCCAGCTTGCAGGTATGAGGGGTCTTATGGCCAAGCCAGATGGAAGTATTATTGAAACACCGATTATTTCAAACTTCCGTGAGGGTCTTAATGTTCTTGAATACTTTATTTCAACGCATGGTGCGCGTAAAGGTCTTGCAGATACGGCTCTTAAAACAGCGAACGCGGGTTATTTGACACGAAAGCTTATTGACGTTGCCCAAAATGTGAAAGTCACGATGGATGATTGTGGTACACATGAAGGCGTTGAAATTACAGAAATCAGTGAAAGTGGTGAGCTTGTTGAATCATTGTATGAGCGAGCAACAGGGCGTGTTTTAGCAGAAGATGTGATTGATACGATTACCAATGAAGTACTTTTCACAGAAGGTACACTTATTGATGAGAAAAGTGCTAATGCGCTTAAAGAAGCAAGCATTAAATCAGTTGTGATTCGCACACCGATTACATGTAAAGCTAAGAAGGGTGTTTGTGCTAAATGTTATGGTACAAACCTGGCTGAGGGTACATTAGTCCGTCCTGGTGAAGCCGTAGGTATCGTTTCAGCTCAATCCATTGGTGAGCCAGGTACACAGTTGACATTGCGTACATTCCACATCGGTGGTACAGCGTCGACAGAATCACAAGATAGACAAGTTATCGCACAAAAAGAGGGTTTTATTCGTTATTACAACGTTAAAACTTATATTAGTAAAGAAGGCAAAAATATCGTTGCCAATCGTAGAAATGCAGCGGTATTATTGGTGGAGCCAAAAATTAAAGCACCATTTAAAGGAACGATAGAAGTTGATAGTGCGCACGAAGAGACTGTTATCACTATTGTCAGTGCGACTGATACCATTAAATACACGCTTCGTAAAAGTGACTTTGCAAAGCCAAACGAGCTTGCGGGTGTAAGTGGAAAAATCGAAGGTAAGTTCTATGTTCCTTATAATAACGGCGATATAGTTGAAGAAAATGAAAGTATTGTTGAAGTTATTAAAGAGGGCTGGAACGTTCCAAGTCGTATTCCTTATGCGAGTGAATTAAAAGTTAAAAATGGTGAGCCCATTATCCAAAAAATTCATGCTGATGCAAAAGGCCTTGCAAAGTATTATAGGCTTCGAGGTGATTACCTTCACAGAATTCATGAAATTAAAAAAGGTGATATCGTTAAAGAAAAAGGTATTTTTTCTGTTATCGCTGATGAAGATGATAGAGAAGCAATACGTCATTATATTCCACGAGATTCTATTATTGATGTGGGGGATAATAGTCCGGTTGAAGCTAAAACATTGATTTCATACCCATCAACGAGTGAACAAATTACAATTGCTGAATGGGATCCATATTCTACACCAATTATTGCAGAAGATGCAGGTACGATTACCTTTGAAGATATTGAACCAGGTATTAGTGCTACAGAACAATTTGATGAGATGACAGGTCAGAGTCGTTTGGTAATTAATGAATATTTACCAAGTGGCATGAAGCCAACGATTATTATTGTGAATAAAAATGGTGAAATTGTTAAATACCAATTGGAGCCAAAAACAGCAATATTCGTTCAAAATGGTGTAACCGTTGGCTTAGCCGATTTAATTGGTAGAACACCAAAAGCGATTGCAAAATCAAAAGATATCACGGGTGGTCTTCCACGTATTAGTGAACTTTTTGAAGCACGTCGTCCAAAAAATGCAACTGTTATTGCAGAGATTGATGGAACGATTCGTTTTGGCAAGCCATTACGTTCAAAAGAGCGTATTATTATTGAAGCCTATGATGGAACAAGTGTTGAGTATTTGGTCGATAAAAGTACACAAATTCATGTTCAAGCAGGTGAATTTGTACATGCTGGTGAGAGATTAACGGATGGTGTTATTTCAAGTCATGATATTTTACGTATTATGGGTGAAAAAGCATTGCATTATTATTTAATTAGTGAAATTCAACAAGTCTATCGTGGACAAGGTGTTGCAATTAACGATAAACACATTGAGGTTATTGTCTCTCAAATGTTGCGTCAAGTGCGTATCGTTGATAGTGGGGACACTAAGTTTATTATGGGTGATTTGATTAGTCGTAGACGTTTCAGAGAAGAAAATGAAGCGATTATGAAAATGGGAGGAGAACCAGCTATCGCTGAGCCAACACTCTTAGGTGTAACAAGAGCTGCAATTGGTAGTGATAGTGTTATTTCGGCAGCATCTTTCCAAGAAACAACAAAGGTTTTAACAGAAGCGAGTATCGCAGGCAAGATGGATTATCTTGAAGATCTTAAAGAAAATGTTATTTTGGGTCGTATGATTCCAGTAGGAACAGGACTTTATCAAAATAAAAAGATAACTTTAGAGTTGAATCCAAGTCGTGGTTAAGTTAAGGTTCTCCTTAACTTAACCTTTTTTTAAGCTATTTTTAAATAAAATGGCTTCCTATTTTTGTAAAAAAGTAACAAAGGAAATATTGTGCCAACCATTAACCAACTGGTCCGAAATGAGAGAAAAAAGGTGATTAAAAAATCAAAATCACCAGCACTTGATAAGTGCCCTCAAAGAAGAGGCGTTTGTACAAGAGTGTATACTACCACTCCTAAGAAACCAAACTCAGCTTTGAGAAAAGTTGCCAAAGTCAAATTGACAAGCGGTTTTGAAGTCATTAGCTACATCGGTGGCGAGGGACATAACCTACAAGAACATTCTATTGTATTAGTACGTGGCGGTAGGGTAAAAGATTTACCAGGTGTTAAGTATCACATTGTACGTGGTGCGCTTGATACATCAGGTGTTGCAAAAAGAACGGTGTCTAGAAGTAAATACGGTACAAAAAGACCAAAAGCAAAATAAATTTAAAGCACAGGTGATGTTCGTTAGATTTTGACATCATTTGAGTAAAATTTTTAAAATTTGAAGGAAAAACACAATGAGAAGAAGAAAAGCTCCCGTTAGAGAAGTTCTGCCAGATCCAATCTATAACAACAAAATTATTACAAAGTTTATCAATGCATTAATGCTTGATGGGAAAAAAAGCGTTGCTACTAAAGTATTTTACGGTTCATTAGAGTTAGCGGAAAAACGTAGCGGAAGCCTTAAAGGCATCGAAATTTTTAATGCAGCTATCGATAATGTTAAACCAGTCATGGAAGTTAAAAGTAGACGTGTAGGTGGTGCAACATACCAAGTTCCTGTTGAAGTAAGACCTTCAAGACAACAAGCATTAGCCCTTCGCTGGTTAGTTTCTTATGCAAGAAAAAGAAGTGAACGTACAATGATTGAGAGATTGGCAAATGAACTCTTAGATGCTGCAAACACTAGAGGTGCAACATTTAAAAAGAAAGAAGATACTTATAAAATGGCTGAAGCGAATAAAGCTTTTGCTCATTACCGCTGGTAAAATGGTGATCGGGATGTCTGTACTTATACATAGGCATTCCCTCTCTTTCAAGAATTACACCCCTAAGAATACAAGGAAATTATAATGGCAAGAAATACACCTATAGGCATGGTAAGAAACATAGGTATTGCTGCGCATATTGATGCCGGTAAGACCACCACGACTGAGCGAATCCTTTTTTATACCGGAATTTCTCATAAAACTGGTGAAGTTCATGATGGCGCTGCTACTATGGATTGGATGGAACAAGAAAAAGAAAGAGGTATTACAATTACTTCTGCTGCAACTACTTGTACATGGAAAGACCACCAAATTAATATTATTGACACCCCAGGCCACGTTGATTTCACGATCGAAGTTGAACGATCTATGCGTGTTCTCGATGGTGCAGTTGCTGTATTTTGTGCGGTAGGTGGTGTTCAACCACAATCAGAAACCGTATGGAGACAAGCAAATCGTTATAAAGTTCCAAGAATGGTATTTGTTAATAAAATGGACCGTGTTGGAGCAGATTTTTACGAAGTAGAGAGACAAATTAAAAATAGACTTAAATCAAATCCTGTTCCTATTCAAATTCCTATTGGTGCAGAAGATGCTTTTAAAGGTGTCATCGATTTAGTAACTATGAAAGCATTAATTTGGGATGAAGATGCTGCAATGGGATCAAATTACCAAGTTCTTGAAATTCCTGCTGATTTACGTGCAAAAGCTGAAGAATACCGTGAAAAAATGGTAGAAGCAGTTTCTGAGACAAGTGATGAATTAATGGAAAAATACCTCGGTGGTGAAGTATTAAGCCAAGAAGAAATTAAAGCTGGTATTAAAGCGGGATGTTTAGCTATGACATTTATCCCTATGATCTGTGGAACGGCTTTTAAAAATAAAGGTGTTCAACCGCTTCTTGATGCTGTTGTCGACTATATGCCTTCACCAACGGAAGTTCATGCGATTAAAGGTGAATATGAAGATGGTACAGAATGTGTTGTAGATTCAACAGATGAGGGCGAATTTGCTGCTCTTGCGTTTAAAATTATGACGGACCCTTTTGTTGGTCAGCTGACATTCGTTCGTGTTTATCGTGGTTCATTGGAAAGCGGAAGTTATGCTTACAATACGACAAAAGATAAAAAAGAGAGAGTAGGTCGTTTGTTGAAAATGCATGCGAACAAAAGAGAAGAGATAAAAGTTTTACATGCCGGTGAAATTGGTGCTGTTGTGGGTCTTAAAGAGACACTAACAGGTGATACTCTTGCTGGCGATAAAGATCACGTTATTTTGGAAAGAATGGTATTCCCAGACCCCGTTATTTCTGTTGCAGTTGAGCCTAAAACAAAAGCTGACCAAGAAAAAATGGGTATTGCGCTTCAAAAATTGGCGCAAGAAGACCCTAGCTTTAGAGTTGAAACCGATGAAGAGAGTGGTCAAACGATTATTTCTGGTATGGGTGAGCTTCACCTTGAAATTCTTGTTGACAGAATGTTGCGTGAATTTAAAGTAAGTGCCGAAGTAGGTCAACCGCAAGTTGCTTACCGTGAAACTATTCGTGCCTCAGTTAACCAAGAATACAAATACGCAAAACAATCTGGTGGTCGTGGACAATACGGTCACGTTTACCTTAAAATTGAACCTCAAGATGCTGGTAAGGGTTATGAATTTGTTAATGATATCAAAGGTGGAGCAATTCCAAAAGAATTTATTCCTGCTGTTGATAAAGGTATCAAAGAATCACTTCAAGCAGGTGTTCTTGCTGGCTATAAAGTAGAAGACGTTAAAGTTACACTTTATGATGGAAGCTACCATGATGTTGACTCATCTGAGATGGCATTTAAATTGGCTGCTTCTATGGGCTTTAAAGAAGGTTGTCGTAAGGCAAAACCCGTTATTCTTGAGCCAATCATGAAAGTTGAAGTTGAAACTCCAGAAGACTTTATGGGTGATGTTATCGGCGATCTTAACAGAAGACGTGGACAAATCAACTCTATGGATGATAGAAGTGGTAACAAAATTGTTAACGCATTCTGTCCATTGGCTGAAATGTTCGGCTACTCAACCGATCTTCGTTCTCAAACACAAGGTCGTGCAAGTTATTCTATGGAATTCGATCATTATGATGAAGTTCCAAGAAACGTTGCAGAAGAGATTATCAAAAAACGTAACGGCTAATACGCCAAAACTTAAAAGCCGAATGTGTTTTCACGCATTCGGCTTTTTTTTTACTTCAATTTTTGTCCCCATAGCTCAGCCGGATAGAGCACAGAATTCCTAATTCTGAGGCCGTGCGTTCGAATCGCGCTGGGGACACCACTTAAATTATAATGTTTCAGTAAAATGTTTCAGTTTGATGGTAAACAGTACGCCTTTTTCTGTATTGCTGACAACGATAATCCCATTCATATTATTTTCTATAATCATTTTTGTCATATATAAACCAATGCCTGTACCTTGTTTTGCATGTTTTGTTGTAAAATAAGGCTCAAAAATTCGTTCTAGATACTCTGGGGCAATGCCTCCACCGTTATCTTCAATCTTAATCAAGATATATTTTTCACCATTTTTAACGCTCATTTCGATGTAGGGATCAGCAATTTGTCTGTCAATAAGGACATCTTTGGCATTCGATAGGATATTTAAGAGAGCTTGTGCAAATTCATTTGGATAGCCTAAAGCTAGAGACTCAGGTGATTCTGTAAAGCGAAAAGTGATAGCATGGTATTTTAAGGATGCATGTAATATAGCACTTGCACGTTTGCATGCTTCATTGATTTCAAAAATTTCTTTATCTTTTGAGGGTTTAAAAAAGTTTTGGAAATCGCTAATAGTATTCGACATGTAAGAGGTAATTTTATTGCATTCATTAATTTTTTGCATTAAAAAAGCTTCATTAAAATCATGAAAACTATAACGAACTTGTAAGAGCATCAAAATAGCATTGATTTCACCCAATGGTTGCCGCCATTGATGGGCAATATTGCCTATCATATTTCCCATAGCAGCAAGCTTACTTTGCTGAATCAAAAGTTGTTCTTGTTTCGTTCGTTCATCTATTTCTTGTTGAATTCTGAGTTCTAGATTGTCGAGCATTTCATTCATGACTGTTTTGAGTAAATTGAGTTGTTCTGAATTACCTAATTTTACAAGTCTACGATTGAGATTGCCATTTTTTAAATCTGCTACAACACTTGTAGCATCTTCGATTAGCAAGCTGTCTTTTTCAAGATTACGCTGAATATTTTCTATTTTTTTATTAATTCTGCGTGCCATATCGCCTAATTCATCTTTATTGATGAGAGAAATATTAATTCGCTTTGCTTCTTCTGTTGAAGGTGACTGAAGATAGTCAAAGAATTGTCGCAAGCCTTGCTGAACTTTTTCGATAGATTCGACAATATTTTTGGCAATTAAAAAACCACATAATAGGGTCAATAAAACGACGACTGCAAGCCAACTGGCAATAAAGTATTTAGAGTTAATTGCTTGTTTGTTGGCATCGTTAAATGTTTTTGAAGAGTTGTTGAGTTCATTTTGTTGTAAAATTTCTAAAGTATGCATCAGTGAATAAAACTGATCCCGCTCAAAAGTATTCGCACTGATAAAAGCGCCTTCATCAAATCCTTGGTTCAAATACTTTTCCGTTGTAGAAATAAGTTGAACATAATAGGTCCAATTTTTATAAACAGAAGCATCAAGTTTTGAAAAGGAGGGTTCCATATCATGAATTGCTTTAGCAATCTGTGTTGTAATGTCTTTTCTCAAATCTTCATTAGGTGCCATTACCAGAGAAAGTGAAAGTTCTCTAAGTTTGAAAAGTGGCAAAATATAGAGTTGCTGAATATTTTGTACTCTTTTAGAATCTTCAAAAACCTTATTGACATTTAAAACACCTTTTTCAGTAATAGAGAATGCTAAAAAAGAGAGTGTAACGATAGCTAACACTCCTAATGAAGCCATTACGAAAAACTTATATCGCATGGATAGATATTTAATCATGACTAAACCTTAATGGGCGCATTGGTTGTTGCCTCTTTTGTGGATACGGTATGTTGCCTCTTATAGACCAATGAAAACGTGTTAGTTTGGCTTTCCATAAGGGCATTAGTAACACAGAAGAGGGATCGTAGGAAATTTCTTTATTGACAGCTAAGACAATATTGGGGGAGGGCACAAAAAGCATATAGGCTTGGTCATATACTCTTTGTACCATTTTTTTAACAATAGCATCAAAAGCATTACTTTGAAAATCCACATCAAAAAAATGCTCAATATAGTCTTGCATAATGTCATCTCTCTCTATCGACGACCATTTATCTGATGTTCGATAAGCAAATAGACTGGTCCATGGATGGTTACTGGACCAATCATCATTTCCCCACGTCAAAATATCCCAATCTTTGGGTGATTTTCTATTCGTAAGTAGTTGTCCATAAATTTCTTTTTCATTAGGTGTAATGAAATACTCCAAAGTCACACCGTATTGTTTTAACTGGTATTCAATGCCTCTCCATAAAAACATAAAACGCTCCAAAGTAACAACTTTAAGATGTAAGCCATTCAGAAGCATGTGAAGTTCATTCTTTTCCTTTTCTCCTTCTTCAAGAGCAACCTCTCCCCATGGCTTCATATCTTGTGTTGCAAGTTTGACAGAGCGGTAATTGACAGAAGATTCTGTAGGCGCTAAAAAACCCTCTTTTTTATATACAAAATTAAGAAGATTTTTTTGATTGATGGCTTTATTGAGAGCTATACGAATCCGCTTATCGTTAAGTTTGCTATTGGCTTTGAGCATATTAAAGTAAATCGAGATATTATTGGTAGAAGGTTTGGTATAAAGTCTTGCATATTTTGAAAGAACCGTTTCCACTTTTTTGTTAAATGGAATGGGGGCTATATCTAAAGCTCCTTCTTCTTCAAGTGCTCTATGAATCACTTCTTTAGAGGTTAGTTCTGTAAAAATAGTAATATTTTCAATATAGGGCATTCCTTTTTCGTAATAGTAAGGATTGGCTTTGAGTTTAATAATAGGTGTTTGAAATCTTCCCGTGGCAAATCCTTCTGTTAAAATATAAGGGCCAAGGCCATAGAGACCGGGAGCTTGCATGCTATTGCAATTACTTTGAGAGCCCTCACCTGTACTACATCCGAATTTTTTGAGATACGAAGATGTGTAGAGATTAATCGTTGCTAAGTCATTAAGAAGCATTCCATATGGTTTTAAGAGGTGAAAGCGCACCGTATAAGGAGAAACTTTAGTAACGCTTTTAAGTCGCTTGTG
Source organism: Sulfurospirillaceae bacterium (assembly GCA_028684065.1). Taxonomy (GTDB): domain Bacteria; phylum Campylobacterota; class Campylobacteria; order Campylobacterales; family Sulfurospirillaceae; genus Sulfurospirillum. Next base: position 7,445 of record JAQUGO010000002.1, on the reverse strand, counting down.
AATATCTGAATACACAATGGGATCTTTTTGAAAGTAGTGAAAATTTTCGATAACAGAATCAGCATTAAACGGGGTACCATCTTGAAAATGAACATTTTGCCTTAATGTGAATTCATATGTCAATGGGTCAATTTTAACATACGATGTTGCTAGCATGTATTCCCATCCATCCTTATTTCCACTGGAGCGTACTAAAGTTCCATTAATGAGTTTTGAGAGATATAAATAGGGCATGGTTGGGAAAAAAACCTTAATGTGTGACTCAGGAAGACGCTCTGAAATAAGCTCTGAATCACTATTATTATTTCGATAATTTAAAGAGACTCCATCATTAGCAAAGAGTACGCTCGCGGTAAATAGAAGGATAAAAAGAGAAAATTTAGCACTTTTCAAATCGATACCCAACTCCAGAAAGATTTGTAATAAAATCACGAGGGAGCTTTTTGCGCAAATTTCGCACTAAAGAGCGTAATGCGCTGTCTGTCATAATATCATCTTGCCATACTTGTAACTGTAGCTCTTCGTAGGTGACAATACGTTGCTTATTATGCAATAAAAGTTCTAAAAAAGCAGACTCTTTTTTGTTAAGATGAATCAGCTCACCCCTGTAGGTGAGATGTTTATAATCAAAGTCATACAGATACCCACAAGGAAGCTCATAGACGATAGTATGGGTATTGGATATGCGCTTTAAACAGCGAGAGAGCGCTGCCATTAATTCATCTAAATTAACGGGTTTAACGATATATTGCTCTAGATGTAAATCAACAACATTCAGAAGGTACTCTTTGTCTGTATGTGCAGATATTATGACGATGGGAGTGGTTTCATCTTCTTTTCGAATGATTTTAGCAAGTTCAATACCACTCATAAGAGGCATTAAAATATCGGTAATGACAATATCGGGTTTTTCTTTATGATAGAGGGCTAAAGCTGCTTTGCCATTTTCAGCTTCAATGACCTCTTTAACGTAATAGCGAAGAGAGGCGGAAATATTTGATCTTATTCCTTCCTCATCTTCGGCATAGAGAATTCTTAATGTTTTTAATCGCTCTAAAAAAAGTGTATCCATTTTAATTCTCCAAAAAGCTAATGTGCGACAAAAGATAGTGTTGTTTTTGCAAGACTTGCAACTTGTATCCCACCTCAGCTCCCTTTATACATTAGATTAACCTGAATACCCAATTCATGAACACCAGCTTCTTTGGGCATGATAATGGTTGATGGATACCATCCTTGCGTTTCTGGTTTTTTCTTAGGTGATTTGAGTATGTCCACAAAGACGCTCACCATATAACCAGAAGGCAAATGTGGCTTTTCAAGTTTTATTATAACCAAGTTTTCTTTATCAACCTTATACGCTGTTGGCTTCTCAAAACTAACTTTTTGGTGTGAGAGCTCGCCAAATAATGGGTCACCAAAGTTACACATAGCTGGGGCAGGAGAGCCCCAGCTATGTGTTAATATAAAAGAGAATAGTGACACGATATATAAAAATTGTTTCATTGTTTATCCTTTAGGCTGTCGGTATATCTCCTTAGGCATGTGTGGATGAATAAAGCGTGTACTAGGTTTTGTTTCCGCATTAATGGCATAATCAATACCTACTGGAGCAGATGTTCCTAACTCTTTATATTTGGGGTCATGCAAGTCAATAATCGCAATTGCTCCAACAGGACATGCTTGTACACATGCGGTTGTTTTACCATCCGCTTGTCTTTCCCAACACATACTACATTTTTCAGCTTGTCCCATTTTGGCATTAAATTTAGAAGCACCAAACGGACACGCTTTGACACACCCACCACAACCAATACAAATCGTTTGGTCATGTTTACAAATACCCGTTTCAGGATCTTTGGTATGAGCACCAACAGGGCAGATAGCTACACACGCTGGGTTTTCACAATGATTACATGCCAAAGAGAAATAAAAGCGTTCTATTGGCATGGTTACTTTAGGTGCTTTTTGATAGGAAACAAGTGTCGGGAGGATGTTGTTGTTATCAATAAGATAATCTTCCGCTCCCACTTCTCTCACTTTTCTCCACAAAATTCCAGTATCTTGATGATACTGATTTTTACAAGCCATTGCACATGTATTACAACCAAGGCAGATACTGCCGTCTACTAAAAAAGCTTTTTGCATAATAATCTCCCTTATATTTTTCTAAAATTTACAAATGTATCATGAAGCGCAACACCAGGGGCTCCTGTTTTGAACGCACCCATATCTGAGCTTGTGTCATCAACGAGTTCATTGACATTGTAAATATTATTGTTATACCACTGTTCATACATCAAAACTGTTCCAGGCTGAACGTTATCGGTGATTTTCGCTTTTAGCCTTAAGAGTCCTTGTTTATTAAAGACAGCAACCGTATCTCCTTCATTTACCATTTTCATTTTGGCATCATCAGGATTGATATAAACAGAAGGCTCAGGATGTACATCTTCCATCCACTCTAAATTTTGGAACTGTGAATGCAGACTCCATCTACTATGAGGCGATGTCATACGAAATTTATCATAAGGCTTGCGCACTTCTAGGTATTTTGGTAAGGCACTACCAAAGAGTTCCAAAGCTTTTTCAGAATAAAACTCATATTTGCCACTTGGTGTTTGAAATTTTCCATCAGCATAAGGGATAACCGCTTTGGCTTTAACCGGTCCATGTTTAAGTTCTTCCCATGATTTGATGCCAAATTGTGCATAAATGCCAGGGTTAAACTCTTTGATAGTCATCTCTTTGGTATCAACACTTTGTGGGAAGGTACATGAGCCCTTTTCTAGCTTATTCATATGCTTTGATAAAAGTGCTGCGATTTGCACATCGGATTTAACTTCAAAAATAGGTTTAATAGCTTGTTCATTAAGACTCAACCAATAATGCCAGTACGAAACGTTCACATCATTTTCTTCAAATTGTGTTGCTACAGGAAGCACGATGTCTGCCCATTTAGCTGTTTCATTGAAGAATTGATCCGCTACAACGACCATATCAAGTTGTTTGAAAGCACGGATAAGCTGATTGCGGTCAAAATCTTGTGAAAATGGATTTTTACAAGCTACCCATAACAAGCGAACTTTTGGACCTTTAGAATTTAAAAGTTCACGGGCTGTTTTATTGATGTTTAAAAAACGATCAGTATAGGCCGCTTTTTCACCACCACCTCCGTGTGCAAATTCACCTTTAGCGCCCTCTGGTCCAGTGTAACCAACACTGCCTTCAGGTTTTGGCATACTGAGTGCGGCATAATTAAAGCCCCATGTACTCAAATGCCCATAACGAGCACCACCTGCATATTTTCCAACATTACCTGTTACTGCCACCAATGCATCAATAGCACGAATCATTGAACCACCATTGGTATGGCGTTGCATTCCATAACCCATCCAAATCGTTGCCGGTTTTGCTTTTGCAAATGATAAAGCCAACTCTTTAATCATTTCAAGAGGAATACCTGTAACTTTGGAAACATCATCTAACTTAATATCTTTATCCAAATACTCTTTTAATTCTTTAAAGCCTTTAGAATTTGCATCAAGCCATTTTTGATCATGCAATTTTGCATCAATAATAATCTTTTGCATTCCAAGCGCTAGTAAGCCATCAGTTCCTGTTTTTATTTGAATATATTGACTGGATTTTGAAGCCATTTCAGTAAATACAGGGTCAATAACAACAACTTTAGCACCCTTCTTTTTTGCTTCATATATATATTTCATAGAATGAACAGAGTTGCTGGCAGGATTAACACCCCAAAGAATGATAAATTTACTGTCTTTCATCTCTTCAGGATCATTACACCACATATTTCCCATATCAAGGTTTTGTGCATCAATACCCGCTGGCCAACAAGGGGTTCCTGCAAGTCGTGTCGTATAACCGATAGAATTAAACATCCCTTCGATACCATAATGTGTAATACCAAAATTACCAGAGTATTTTGTCAACGCAGCACCCAACATCGTGCCATCATCTTTTTTGATTTCTAGGAGTTTTTTAGCGATAATTTCCATCGCATCATCCCATGAAATGCGCTTCCATTGACCTGAACCTTTACCGCCCACTTGAAGCATTGGGTATTTAAGACGACGAGCGGAATAGACACGTTTGACGTACGAATTACCTTTGACACAACAGCCACCACGTGTGTACGTAGATTCTTGCGCACCTTCGATAAATTGCATTACACCATCTTTAACAAAGGTTTTAATGCTGCATGTATCATAGCAATTTCTAGGACAGGCATTTCTAAATGTTTCGTAACTTTTTTCACCTAAGTAAGGGATTTTTGTATTTAAATCTTCATTAGCTTCTAATAATCCTCCTGGAAATGAAGATAAAACGCCACTCGCCGCTAACCCTTTGAGAAAGTTTCTTCTGCTGATACCGTTATGTAAGAGGGTATCGACTTTTTCTTTCGAATAACTCATGCGGGGACTCCTTGTGTATTGGTTTCTCTTATCAAGAATGATTTGAGCTGTGTTAAGATATAGACCATAGCCTTGGAAGGCCCTTCTTTACATGCAAGGGCTCTTTCGATAAAAAGAGGAATCCAAAGATTCAAATGTTCATGTAAAAAATAGTGACGAAGCTCTCTAAGATAGTCAATATTTTTGACCTCTTCGATATAAAGTAATTGGTAATATGCGTCTAACTCTATTCCTATATGGTCATCAGGAATTTGGTTTTGTTGTGGAAATGAAAACCCCATAGTCTCATAAAGTGCTCGAACTTTAAGGGTACTTTTGGACATCACTTGGTCAAGTTCATCTAAGTAGATAGACGAAAAAGGATCAGCGATAGGGGAGAGTGGTCCTATGAAATAACGGTTAAAATCAGACTCTAGTAGTTCTTCTGAAATGGCAATAGGCGATTCTAAGGCATCAAATGCGATTTTGAGGGAAGTTGAATCTTGACTGGTGAAAATGTCACGCAGTGTCTTACTCATCTGTAATCTTTTGGAGAGCTGTATCGCATTCTCCTCGATTTTTTTCTTCATGGTTACTCCCTTTTCGAAACTTACATAAGCATCTTAAAGAAAAAAAGAAGCAAAAAAATCGAAATTTTATTTTTTGAGAGCGGTAGCCATTTTTTTAAACAATGGCTACACTAAGAAGAAGATGTGGTGAATTAAAATTTGTAACTAGCGCTAAATCGAAATTCGTCTTTGTCTTTCGTAGCTGCATTTTCCGTATTTTCATTATCATACATAACACCAATACCTAGACCTTTAAGCGCTCCAGAAAAAGCATAATTTCCAGTAAGTGAAACGTAAGTCGCCTTGCCTTTTGCCCAACCAAGACCTTCATCATCTGTTACCGTATATGCTGCACCAATAGAGGTAGATGCATTAAGCGCATAACCAATGCCAGCTGTATACGCATCGGTATTAGCACCATAACTGCTTGATAAGATAATCGTACCTGTATAAGCAAGATCAGCACCCCAACCAATACCAGGTGTTACAGCAGCATCTTTGCTAACGGTACTATAGGCGACATAACCACTAAAAGCTCCCATGCCAATGTTCGCTTTAACGCCTACTAAACTAGCACTTTTAGAACCCGTGATATCTTTATCACTGTAATAGTATTGTGCCGCTAAACCATAGGTAAAGTTATTGGCTTGTCCAGCATAAGCTGCTTCGGTATAGGCCATCTGACCTTTAGTATCCATATCTTCAGCATACGCCGCTGTCAATGTTAGCCCTGCGATTGATTTGTTCACAGCAACAACAGTATAGGCACCATCATTTAAGAGTGGAGATGTTCCATAAGGATTGTTATACGTTGTAAATTGTCCTATATTGCCGTTACCATCTGTTTGTGCTTGAAATTTTTGAACATAGGCCGCAGTTAATGTTGTATTTGGAAGGTCAGTATTGACAAGCATAGCTCCTTCAAATGCCTCTTTAACAATACGGTTTCCAAGAGAAGCAATCAGTGGAGTATTTAAAAACATACGTCCCACTTGCAGCGTTGTTTTGCCTGTATTATAAGCAAGATATGCTTCGGAGAGTTGGGCACCTGAGCCGTATTCATCCCAATCAAATTGTGTTTTGGCATTCTTATTGGCAAAAGCCGCATGATTGCTTTGCCCTGTAACGTTCATGCTAAAGCCATTGAGAGAAGCCGTTTTATAATTTAACATAACACCCGTGTTAAAGATAGAGTCACTCGAAATTGCAGGATTTCTATCTCTGTTCCAATAGAAAGCTTTTAGCTCGCCACTTACTTTTCCTTCTTTGAATGCATCAGCAAGCGTATCTGCTGCAAACGAACTGACAGACAACCCTACAACGCCGATAGCCACCAAACTTAGTTTTGCAAATTTCATGTTTAATCCTTTTTGGTACATGAGGTGTTTTTATTAGTTAATAAAAACAAAAATAGGTTTGTGTTACCATGTGCTTGGTTGCTTTTATCACTTTAAACCCCCGTTTAAACATATAACAACCCGGTATCGGCACACAAACAGGTCGATACCGCACTATCATGACGCTCTAAACTTCTGTTCTTTAAAAGACCTATAAAGTACCAAAAGTTTTTCGTGAAATTATTTTAAGGGAAAAAAAGAGCAAAAAAATCTATAACGTAGGTTTGAAAAAGCAAGAGGTGGTTATTCCACCTCTCTCCAAATTTTAACTTTCCAAAGATAGGCTAGCAGTGTAAAGAGAGCCATAAAGCCCACAAGTTTATAGCCTAAGTCTTCTCTTTCAGCTTTTTTTCTATCACCCGTTTTTTCCATATAGGCAATGACTTGAGTTTGTGCTTTTTCAGTCAGGCCAACACGAGGCATAGACGTGCCTTCTAAAAGCTTTTGAGGTTCATTAATAAATGTTTCAAGATATTCATAACTTTTGGCACGAATCATAATGGATAAATCAGGCGCAGGCGCTCCCATGTAAGCATTTAATTGCTCAGGAGTTGTTAGTGCTGAAACTTTATCGTAGTTCATACTATGGCATCTTCCACAGGCATCTTTGAAAACTTCTTTATCGCTAACTGTTTTAGGGGCAATGCTTTCCAAATAAGCGACCATATCAGCTATCTCTTGTTCACTCATCCAATTATAATTTGGCATTGGATACGGCTTGGTATCATCGAATTTATGCTGCAAATGTGCCGCTTTTGTTGGTTCTTTAATAAAACCAGCAAGATAATTGACATCATACAATGCACCTGCTGTACTTAAATCTGGAGGTACAACACCGTATGCCATGGCGGCATCGGCATTGGGCATAGGGGAAGGAAATCCTTCCACTTGTAAACCATGACATGCCGTACAATTAGAACTGACTAATTCTTTGCCTTTCACAGGATCACCCACTTTATCGGTATGGCCTAAATCTTTAAAAGCGAAATCAGCAGGGGCGACGTGAGGGTGCATTTGAGAATGAGCGAAAGGCTCAACACCGTAATAAATAATAGCTGTAA
>JAQUGO010000011.1 GCA_028684065.1 Sulfurospirillaceae bacterium | reverse complement strand
GGCTCTTTTCACCCTACTTGCTTATCTTTGGAAAGCTAAAGTTTGGAGAGAAGTACACTAAAAATCTATTGGGCCATCGCTTAATGGTGGCTCTACTACTTTTTTAAGGAAATGACAATGTCTAAATCTCATTATGAGCCCTATTTTTTAAATCTCAAAAATCTCTTTTGTGACACAATTCACCATTGTTCTTATATCAAACAGTATAGCTATAATGAAACCCTCTATCACCAAGGAGATGCTCCTCGAAATCTCTACATTTTACTTTCTGGGCGCCTAGAAGTTTTTAAAGAAACAACACAAATAATGGACTGTATTGCTGGAGAATGTATCGGAGCACAAGCTAATTTTGCCAATATATGCTATCCTGAAACGGTTAAATTTTTTTCCCCTGGAGAAGCTTTGGTTATACGCTTTGATTTATTTAAAGAAAAAATAATACAATATCCAACATTACTAAAAGAAATCATTGAATCTCTGACTCAAAAACAAAAAATCGTAACCAATGCCTTAGATAAAAAAATTTTAAGTTATTTAGAGAAAAGTGCCTAAAAAAATTTATGATTACGACTTACCTAAAGGAGTGGCTCATGGTAAAACGGTAAATACTTGATGCTCGTCAATGCAATCCATTGCATTTTATACTATATTTTTATTATATATTATTACACAAAGGAAATCCTATGAAAAAAGTTCTTTTAACCCTTATTATTGCTTCTACTTCCGCTCTTTTAGCAGCAGATGGTGCCGCATTGTATCAATCCAAATGTTTCTCTTGTCATGGAGCAAAAGCTAGTAAAGCAGCCCTAAACAAATCGCAAATTATTGCTGGCTGGGATGCTGCAAAAATTATCGCTTCTGTCAATGGTTACAAAGACGGTGTAGGTGGCCCTATGAAAGCGGTGATGAAACCTATCGCTTCTGGTTTAAGTGCTGATGACTTAAATGCCGTAGCTGCGACCATCGCTTCATTTAAATAATTTTTATGGGCAAGCTTACTTGCCCATACTTTATAATATTTTACTAACTTCATTATGCAAACGCTTAAAAATATTTCCTATTTTTCCAATCTACCACCCCACGAACTTCAAAAAATAAACACATTTTCTTCACGTCAAAAATTCTCAACTAATGAAATTCTTTTTTACGAAGGAGAATCTCCTAAATACCTGTATATCCTTTTAACAGGTACTCTCAAAGTCTATCAAACTACGGCCAAAGCCAATCAAGTATTTATTCTTTTTCTGAACAAGCCAGGAGAAATTATCGGAGAATTTGCACTTTATGCAAATAGTACCTACCCGAATACGGCACAATTTATCACTGAAGGTGAAGTACTTAAAATAGATTTTTTTCCTGTTCAAAAAGAGATGTTCAACAATCCACTCCTAAACCTTTATGTCATTCAATCCCTTATCAAAAAGCAAAGAATATTTTTAAATGTTATTCAAAAGGAACTTAGCACCAACACGGAAACAAAAATTGCTCAATTTTTACTGGAGAATGAACTTTTCTTAAGCACCCTCAAAAGAATAGAGATAGCTTCCATCCTGAATACAACGCCTGAAACACTCTCACGAATGCTATCTAAATTTAAATCTTTAGGCTTTATCCACAGTGACAAACACCATTCCATTACTTTGGTAAATAAAGAAGCCCTCAGCGCTTATTATCACACCCTTTTACAACATTGATGCATATCAAGTAAGGCTGCACGTTAGTAGAGTACAATGCACTACATTAAAAAAATGGAGAGCTTATGATAACCCTATTACGACTGTTTCTCTTAATGCTCCTTGCAACGCAAATGCTTATTTCTAAAACACTTTCATTGCAAGAAGCTATTGATGCGACACTTTCATCTCATCCTGATGCTAAACTAGCATTACATCAATTTAATGCATCTCGTGAAAGTTTAGGTATTGCCCAAGCCTCAGCATATCCAGAGCTGAGTCTTAATGCAGATTATTTTCCTACTAAAACTTTAGTTTCCCAAAGCAATGGCAGTTTTGTAACTCGGGATCACTATTCAACACATATTGATGTCACGTTAACGTATACGTTATGGGATTTTGGTCGCAGTCAAAAACATATCGATGCGGCACATCAAGAGATGGACGCTGCTGTAGCACTCAATGAAAATGCAAAAGCACTACTGAGTGAAAAAGTATGGCAAGCGTATTACTCTTTGGCCTATATTCAACGTGTCAATAAAGCCAATGCTTTATCGCTTAGCTTTTATCAAACGCTCTACGAGCAAGCGCTTCAAATGAAAAATATCGGCTTAAAAACCGAAGCTGATAGTGAGCGATTTTATGCTTCTTTGCTTGAAGCTAAAGATTTACTGGAGACAAGTCGTAATGAAGGTCGTAAATTTACACATTTACTCAGTGTTTTAACAGGTATTGTTGAAAATGAAATTACCATTGAAGATGATTTTACGCAACGCTCAGTCGGCACACCTCCTTCATTTACAGATGCAAAATGGCACCAAATACTTAAAGACAATAATGCTGAGCTTGAAGCACTAGCTTTTAAAATAAAACAAAGCAAATCATTATACGAATCATCTAAAACAGAACGCTACGGTACGATTGCTTCTGTTGCCTCGTTGGGGAGTGATACATCCATCTCTTCTTATTCTAGTAATCAAATTGGCATTAAAGCCTCTATTCCTCTTTATACAGGAGGCAGACTGTCTCATCAAATAGAAAAGGATAGAGTTTCTATCATGATGACAGAAGAAGCTTTGCATTCGCGTGAATTTACACTTTGGCAAGAGCTTTACGAAGCCCTTTTAGACACTAAGCGCCTTGATACTACCATTGAAGCCAAACAAATGATAGCACGTTCTTTAGCCAAAACGGTTGCCATTACAGAAGGCCGATACAAAGAGGGCTTATCGACGTATATTGAAGTACTTGACGCGCAACGCGCATACGACAACGCTTCTATCACACAATATGCGGCGATGTTACAAAAAATTGCCTCATTGGCACGCATCAAAAGACTAATTCCTAAAGGAGTCTCCCTATGAATATTTCATCTATTATTAAAAATGCATTGATTTTACTCGCTATTATAACCATTGGAAGTTTTTTTTATATCAAAGTTTACTTACCAAAAATTACCTTTTCTTCCGTCTCTGTGATGGTTAAAGACATCAATGAAACAGTTTTTGGTGTAGGCACCATTGAAGCCAAAGAAATCATACTTTTAGCCCCGAAAACAACGTCAAAAGTACTCTCACTTTTTGCCGATCAAGGAGATACAGTTGGTCAAGAAAAGATACTTGCCACCATGGATCCCTCTGATTTACTAGCGGTAAAAGAAGAGGCTTTAATGTCACTAAAAAAGAGTCAAATGTCACTTTTAGCACAGCAAAGTCTTATTAAAGAACTAGAAGCAAAATACCATTTAGCACACACTACGCTTACGCGATATGAAAATCTTACTTCAAAAGGATTTGCAGCACAAGCCGAACTTGACATCGCCATCGCTGCGGAGCAAAGTGCTAAAGCACAATTAGAAAATGCAACCGCACAAATACGCGTACAGCAAGCGGATGTGAAAAGAAATGAATCTCTTACAAAAAGCAATAGTGCCAAAATCGAAGATCTCATACTTCGTTCTCCTTCAAACATGTTGGTAATTTCTCGTGATGCTGAAATTGGGACGACTGTTCCTGCAGGAGTACCAGTATTTAGGCTTGTCAATCCGGATACCATTTGGGTTAAAATTTATATCAATGAACGACAAAGTGGCTCTTTACATGTAGGCCAATCTGCCTCTGTCCATTTAAGATCTCACCCTGAAAAAATATACAAAGGGCATATTGCAAGAATTGGCTTAGAGAGTGACCGCGTAACGGAGGAGCGAGAAATCAATATCACCCTGGATAATCCACCTCTTCCTTTATATTTAGGAGAAAGGGCAGAAGCAACCATTCACATAGCTACACACCCAAGTGTTTTAACGTTGCCACAACTCGCTATTACCACGGTAAACGGAGAAAATGGTGTTTGGGTAAACAATGAAGGTAAAGCTCATTTCAAACCTCTTACGTTACATGTAAGTAGTCCTGATGGGCTAATAATGATTGAGGGTGTAAATGAAAAGGATACGGTCATTTTACCTGCAGGTCGTGATATAAGTGAAGGTATGCGAGTTAAATTATGATCAATCTAGCACAACGAGATATCACCCACTCTTTGGGTAAATTTCTCACAACTGCCGCAGGTGTTGGTATGCTTTTAGGTGTAGTTTTAATTATGATTGGTGTGTATCGAGGATTGGTAGACGATGCCAATATTTTATTAAAAGACACCCGTGCAGATTTATGGATTGTGCAAAAAGACACCCTAGGACCGTTTGCGGAAAGCTCTCGTATTCACGAGGATGTTAAAAATCAAATAAAAGCGTTTAACGGTGTAAAAGATGTCTCAGCAGTAACTTTTCAAAGTCTGCAACTCTACCGAAACAATCAAGCAATCAGGGTGTTTGCAATGGGCTATGATGTTGGCTCATTTTATACACCGCATCTTTTGATAGAGGGAAGACCTCTTATTGCTGAACATTTTGAGATTATCGTGGATAAAAAAACGGGCTTTAAATTGCATGAAACTATTTTCATTGGAAGAGATATCTTCACCGTTGTGGGTATCACAAAAGATGCTGTTTCTTCGAGTGGCGATCTGATGGTCTATTTTTCACTCCCTGATGCTCAAAAACTACAGTTTCTCTCAAGCAATGAACAAATCCGAAACGACCGTGCACGAGGCAATAAAGACACATCAACAACAACCGCCAATGCCATTATAGCAACGTTATATAAAGGGGTTAATGGCTCTCAATTAGCCCATGAAATAGAACAATGGAAACATGTCAAAGTGTTTACACAAGAAGAGCAATCAACGATTTTAACTAAAAATCTTATCGAACGCTCCTCTAAACAAATTGGCATGTTTACCGTCATTTTATTACTGGTGGCTTCTGTGATTATCTCTTTAATAATTTATACCATGACTATGGGGAAAATCAAGGAAATTGCTATTTTAAAACTTATTGGTGCTTCTAACGCTGTCATTGTCAAAATGATTGTGCAACAATCTGTTCTTTTAGGGGTATTGGCCTTTTTAGCCGCCAATCTCTTTTCTCATACTTTAGTGGATTTATTCCCCAAAAGAACCATTCTTATAAGCTCTGATGCCTTGATGCTCTTGGTCATAGTCACCATTGTGAGTGTTTTAGGATCACTTTTTGGCGTACGCTCAGCCCTTAAAATTGACCCTGCTAGTGCCATTGGAGGATGAGATGAAAAATACTTCGCAAAGCGTTATTAAAGTAGAACAACTTTCCAAAACATACGGTAAAGGTGAAAATGCTGTCAAAGCAATTAAAGAGTGCTCTTTTGAAATTTTCAAAGGCGAAACCGTTGCTCTTTTGGGACCTAGTGGCTCAGGAAAAACAACACTTATTACCATGATAGGATGCATCACTGAGCCAACGCATGGAAAATTAACCCTTGATGGAGAATTAATATATGACCAAAAATGGCGCATCAGCGATACCAGACAATTACGCCGTGAAAAAATTGGATTTATTTTTCAATCCCATAATCTTATCCCTTTTTTAAACGTCGAAGAAAATATAACACTTGTGCCACTGATGAATCAAACCAATCATCTCATCGCACGCAAAAAAGCCAAAGAGCTTTTGGATTATTTAGGTGTGGGTGACAAACTGAGTGCTAAACCATCTCAGCTCTCGGGTGGGCAAAGTCAAAGAGTAGCCATCGCTAGATCCTTAGCCAATAATCCTAAAATCATCTTAGCCGATGAGCCCACCGCAGCACTGGATGGTGAACGTGCTCTTTCAGTCATGCATTTACTTAAAAAATTAGCTTCGGAACAAAATGTCGCCATTGTCGTTGTGACGCATGATGAACGGATGATTCCACTGTTTGATCGAATCCTTCGCGTGAATGATGGCATTGTTAGTGAAGAGACGAAGCAAACGCCTTAGTCTCTTTTGATTCTAAGTTATTTTTGATTATACTACGCCTTTACATGTAAAGGTGAATAAATGAATCTTGATATTTGGTTAACCATGCTACTCGCTGCCATTGCTATTAGTGTTTCACCTGGAGCGGGTGCGGTTGTTTCGATGAATTATGGTTTGCGTTACGGGCTTAAACGCTCTTATGCGGCTATATTTGGATTACAATTAGGATTGCTTACACAAACTTTTATTGTTGTGATTGGACTTGGTTCCTTGATTGCACAATCGTTAATTCTCTTTAGCATTATCAAGTGGGTGGGCGTTGCTTATCTTGTTTTCTTAGGCGTGATGAAATTTATCGAAAAGCCGATGCTTCCGCATGAAGAAGAAAATATCAAAGTATTCTCTGCTAAAAAAGCATTTATCCAAGCCGCCTTGATTAACCTAACCAACATCAAAGCTACCGTTTTTTTAGTTGCCTTTATCCCTCAATTTTTAGACCCACACCAATCGCTTTGGGGACAATTTAGCATTATCTGTGCTACGTTAGTAGGGGTTGACATCATCGTCATGACAGGGTATAGCTCTTTAGCCTCAAAGTTGAAATTTATGGTCAAATCACTCCGTGCGATTACGATTCAAAACCGCATTACGGGAAGTTTTTTACTTTTGGCCGCACTCTTTGTCTCTACTGCCAACAAAAGCTAAGAAAAGGTTTTTTGGTATATTTCCTCATCAAAACCAACAAGAAGCGCTCCGTCATCACATTCAATAATAGGGCGCTTATAAAGCAATTGCTCTTTAAGTAGCCATGTCTTTTTGACTGCATCACTTATAGTTTTATCAAGGCCAAGGGTTCTAAATTTTGTTCCTTTGGTATTAAAAAGTATGCTCATCGGCTGTTTGCTAAGCCAAAGCGTCAGTTTTTCCTCACCAACGGCTTCTTTTTTAAGATCCACAAAATCATAAGCTAATCCTTTAGCTTTTAAAAAACTTTGTGCTTTTTTTACACTACCACACGTTGTAATTCCATACACCTTCATGCTTCCAGCTCTCCTATTTCAATGCGATTTCTACCATTAGTTTTAGCCTGATACATAGCTCTATCAGCACGCTGTAATATCTTATCTTTTTCAGTATCGTGCTTGTTAAAAAGTGTTAAACCAATACTCACACTACAATAATGTGTCAGTATCTCGTTATAACCATTTTCATAATGCACATCAATTGTATACGGGGCACTCAATGCTTCAAGAATTTTATCTGCCACATGCTGCATCTTTTCATGTGCTGTTGAAACATCATTACCGATGTCACTGAGAAGAACGATAAATTCATCACCGCCAAAACGTGCCGCAGTATCACCTTCGCGCACAACACTTAAAAGTCTTTGCGCAACTTCCACGAGAAGACAATCACCTGCATTATGGCCAAAGGCATCATTCAATGGTTTGAAATTATCAAGATCTAAAAACATCAAGCCACCAATTTTTTGCGTTCGTTTCACTTTAGCCAACTCGACATTGAGTCTATCTTCGAGCATGCGTCGATTGGGAAGATGTGTTAAGGCATCGTAAAATGCCAATTCTTGTACCTTTTCTAAAAGCTGTTGAAGTTTTTGTTCACTGTCAAGAAGTCCTTTAGTGCGCTCTTGTACTTTTTCTTCAAGTGCTAGATTCGTACTATGAACATATTCCACCATATGTTTAAATTGTTCAGAAAGTTCCCTAATCTCTCCACTACCCACCAAAGTAGGATGAATATTGTACTCGCCATGCTCCACACGGCGCATCATCTGTTTTAATTGATTTAAAGGATAAATAAAAAAGATGTTACTGGCCATTCCTACAATGAATAAAATACTCAAAAAGACAGCACTTAAGATGAGAAAAAGTGACGAGCTATTGAGGAGGGTTAATTCTGTTGGATTAATCAAAGTTAAACTAAACCAACCGATTTCAGGTAAATATACTATACCTAGAAGTTGCTTTTTACCTTCAAAATTGACCCAAAGTGTTTGAACCCTATCGGGTGAGATAATAATGTCTTGCATTGCTTTTTTTACCGCTTCTCTATCTTTAGCCTCAGGTAAAAATAGATCAATCGTTTTGTGCTGTCCATCGCTTTTGGTCATACTAGCATAATCTATTAACTGTGAATCACGTGCCAGCTGTATCGCTAAATCTTTATTAATAAAAAAGTTTCGTACACCCTCTTGTTCAAGACCAACGGACTCTTTGAGAAAAGTGTCAAAATCAAATCCTGTTCCCACAATACCTATACGTCTATTGCCTTCTTTCAATATATAATTTATCCAAACCTTTGTAATACCTAACTCTGTATCTTTATTAACATTAATGATATAGTTGTCTTTTTGTGAAAGTGTATAAAAAAACCAGCTATCATCTGGGTTTAATGAAGAGAGCGTATAACGTAATTGATTGTTTTCATAGTGGCCTAAACTGTCATTAAAATAGTAATGTTTGGAGGATTCAAATGCTGCAAAATAGCTGCGATCTATAAATTTATTACGATAATATTCAAGAGCATTAATCCCTTTTTGTCTCACTTCTAAATTCGTATCATTATGTGCCATCGCTACAATATCATGGTTTTTTGCCATTTCTCTAACAACGTCCAACTCTCGAAGTATTGGCAATAATGTTCGATGTTTGTCAAAAACAATCTGTTTTTTGACAAATTTTTGTACCCATTCTTCATTAATAGATTGAATGAAAGAAACTGAATAGAACCATAAAATAGACGTAACAATAAAAAACAAAACTGTCATTAAAACAAATAGTTTTGCATTAAGTTTCATTCTTATCCCATCTGTATTTTTAATTTAATTATAACTAAAATCACAAATTATCTTAAAAATAAATCATGAGTAATACTATTCCAAAAACAATACGGTAAATACCAAATGTCACAAATGTAAACTTTTCTAAAAATTTCAAAAAAAGCTTAATCGTCAGATAGGCTACAATAAATGATACGACAAATCCAACACCTAATACCAGCCAATTGGTATCACTAAACTCATTATGATGTTTGACTATATCATATCCCGTCGTCGCACACATCACAGGAAAGGCTAATAAAAATGAAAACTCTGCACTAGCTTTACGTGTCAAACCTACCATCATAGCCCCAACAATTGTAGCACCAGCACGACTGGTTCCAGGAATTAAGGCAAAAATTTGCGCAATGCCTATCCATAAAGCTTGTTTGTAACTTACAGCTTCAACATCATCAACAAAATGCTCTTTAGGTTGATAAAGTTTTTCAACAATTAAAAAAACAATCCCTCCGATGATAAACATAACCGCCACAATTTCCACACTAAAAAGTGCTTTAACTTGCTTTGCTAGCAAAAATCCAACGGCACCAATAGGAAAAAATGCCACAGCAAGTTTTATCCATAGGTCAATTTTTTTAGGGGAAAATTTATCTTTATAATTTAAAACCACTGCTAAAATCGCTGCGAATTGGATGATAATCTCATAAGCTTTGGTCACACTATCTTGTTTGATTCCTAAAAAATCTGCCATAATAATCATATGCCCTGTTGAAGAAACAGGTAAAAATTCGGTAAAGCCTTCTACGACACTCATAATGATTGATTGCGCTATATCCACTCATACTTCCTTTATTTTATTTGTGAAAGTGTAGCATAGCCTCTCTTACATGTAAGGCCATTTTTGTTTTAAAACAGAGAAATAAACTCTTATTTAGGTAAAATAAAATTTACCTAAACTTAAAGAAAACTCCGCTATTATACTTGAAATGCTGTTGGTCTAAGGCTTAGACATACATGAAGTAGCACTCCTTTTTTTCTGCTTCCCTCTTTATATGTAAGAAACAGCACACACTTTCATACAAGGAAAAACAATGGGTGTTGAACTCCACAAAGATTTACTCGGTAACATTGGTGTTGACGTTGAACGTCACGCAAAAATGATGGGCGCTGGCCTTGAAGCATATAAAGCAGGCTTTATGAGCCAACCTAATCGTCCTAAAGCAATGGCTTATTTTGATTGGTTTATGAGTGAAATTCAAGGTGAGCGCATTGCTGAAATCAACGCGCTTCGTGCAGCAAAAAAACCTGCTGTTGGTACCTTTTGTATCTTCGTTCCTGAAGAGATTGTAACAGGAGCTGGTGGTGCGTGTTATGGTTTATGCGGTGGCTCCAATGCAACTGTTGCGGATGCCGAAACAGAACTTCCTCGCAATATTTGCCCTCTTATCAAATCTGCCCACGGGTTCAAACTCCAACGTACATGTGCTTACACGCAATCTAGCGATTTCATTTACGGTGAAACGACATGTGAAGCAAAGAAAAAAACATGGGAAATTTTAAATAAACACCACCCGGTACATGTCATGAATATTCCTCATATGAAGCGTGAAAAAGACCTCAAAATGTGGCAAGAAGAGATTAAAGAATTTAAAGAGCACATCGAAGAGGTCACTGAAAAAAAACTTTCTCTTGAAGAGATGCTCAACGGTGTCAAAATTATTAACGCTAAGCGTGCCGCACTTCAACGCCTTGATGCACTTCGTGGCATGAATCCAAAAGTGATGCCCATAAGTGGAAAAGATGCGCTTTTTATCACACAAATGGGCTTTTTAGATGACCCTGTTCGCTACACCAAAAAAGTGAATGAACTTTGCGATGAGCTTGAACTTCGTGTTCAAGAAGGTGTCAGTGTTTTTCCTGCCAACACACCACGTATTATGGTTTTAGGCACACCGCTAGCACCGCCAAACTGGAAATTACACACTGCCGTAGAAGGTACAGGTGGTGCTATCATTAATGAAGAATCATGTATTGGCCATCGCTACTATAAAGACAATGTTGATGTTGAAGGTGTTCAAAATGAAGATGAACTTTATGCACGTTTGATGGAGCGTTATTCTAAAATTGACTGTGCTTGTTTTACACCCAATACCGGTCGAACCGAAAAAATTATTCAAATGTACAAAGACCGTAAGGCTGATGGTGTTATCTATTATACGCTCTCTTTTTGCCACACGTATAATGTCGAGTCGTACCTTGTCACGGAAGCACTTGCTAAAGAGGGTATCCCATGTTTAGTCATCGAATCTGACTACTCTCCTGAAGATGCAGGACAAATTAAAACGCGGGTTGAAGCTTTTTTAGAAAGCATCAGTTTTAAACAAAAAGCGCAAGCTTTCGCCAACAAATAATGTTCTGGGGCGTCGATATAGGCTCGACCTATACAAAAATTATTGGTATTGGAAAAGACAAGGAGATCACCCATCACGCGGTGATCCCTACTATCTTTGACCAAGATAGCATTGTGGGCAAATATCTTGAAGATAAAGAGGTCAAGATGCTTGTTTCCACAGGATATGGCCGATACATGTTAGAAGATAAATTTGGTTGCCCCGTTATTAGCGAAATCAAAGCCCATGCCAAAGGGGCATACTTTTTTCACAACGAAGTCAAAACCGTCATCGACCTTGGCGGACAAGACAGTAAAGTTATCAAAATGGGTGATAATGGTGGCTTTACCGACTTTCGCATGAACGACAAGTGCGCGGCAGGTACAGGCAAATTTCTTGAGATTGCCGCCAATCGCTTGGGCTTAGACATGCAAACCTTTGCCAACGCAGGCTTTGGAGCAGATAAAGAGCTGACTATTTCGAGTATGTGCGCCGTTTTTGCCGAATCAGAGGTCATCTCTCTCATCGCTAAAAAAGAAAGCCTTGCCAATATCTGTTGGGGAGTCCACGAATCCATCGCTTCACGCTTAGCGTCCATGGCTAAAAAATTTGTCGTTAAAGAAAACGACTGCATCGTCTTTACTGGAGGAGGTGCGCTCAACCCTTTTTTACATCATATGTTGGAGCTCAAGCTTGAGCGCAAAATCCTCACTCCCGAACATCCGCAACTTATCGGCGCTGTTGGTGCAGCACTTTCCGGGTTTGAAGTCGTCAACTAACACTGTAAACTCATTAATGGGCATCGTCATTCTACATATCAAGAGTATTGTGGCATATATAATCATTTGACCCTAAAAACTAGGGTTTAGATTTTTGCCAGATATGCTCTTGTAGCCTTTGCTGTTTGACTCTTTCGTAGGTTTTTATTTTTAAATGTGATTGAAAAGATTGCGGCTGATTGTGTGTATCTAACTTAAAATAGCCCTCTTCATTCATGCACTGTTCTACTGACAAATCAACTCTAGCATCCAAAGGAAGCACTTTAAAGCTAAGATTATCCAGTACCATAGGTGTTACTTTAGTTTCTTGCCAAAATAGTAAAACCATATGATAGTACTGAGAAGAACGCTCTTTAACGATGCAAACACCCATTTGTTTAGGCTTTATTCCAAAGTCTTTCAATGTCTCATATTTAGCAATTGTATAATCCTCACAATCTCCCTGCCCTGCGCTTAAAAATTCAGCACGTGTTGCCCAAAAATCTTCTGTTTGATACGTCTGTTCATCATAGGAGCCTACAAAAGCATTCATATAAAAATTCACTGCCTCAAGCTTGATATGTAAAGGCTTGGGCGCTGTTTCATTCATAAAGCGTTCATAGTCTTTAAAAATGGCTTTAGATTTTTCGGTTTGTAAGGAGTTAAAAAAAGAAGGGGAGAGGCTAAACTCTTTTCCAAATAGGCTTACATGTAAGCCTATAAAAAGTGCGATAATAACAGCTCTGTTGGCTCTCATACAAAATCGGAAAGAATCAGTGTATCTTTCAAATCGATATAGTGTTTACTGTTATGCTCTCCAAAGTATTCATAACGGATATAACCGGTATCCACATTACTTTGATCTGCCATAGGTGCCCATTCTGACGGATTATAGTTTGCACTCATATCAGAATCAAAACCTTCTATTTTAATAATAGTTTCAGACTCTGGCAAACTAATAATATCCAAAGGATTAATAGCTTGACTTTGGGTGCTGCTACTCTCTATATCACTACTATTTAAGGCAATAAGAGCATCTAGGTTGACAGAGGGATCATCGGCAAAAAAAGAAAGTCCCCCTTTTTCTATAAAGATATCATAGGCTGTTTGACTCGAAATAATCGCCTCATCTCCAAAACTTTTAGCATTATAAACACTGTGGTCTAAAAGAAGAGAATCATCACTTCCTAAAGTCAGCTCTTGTCCATCCAACAAGAGGATAACAGCGTGGGAATTTTCCCCTTTTGTAGCAATAGTATCTTCACTGTTGACGACATCGCCTACTTTTAAAAAAGTCTCTTCACCAACTGTATTTTCACTAAAAACTGCACCATTGATACTTTTAACTGTTCCTATTGCATGCACTTCTGTGACTCCAAAAAAGAATTTAAAAAGAAATCATAGCAAAAAATAGAGAATAGGGAGGAAAAATTTTCCTCCCTATTCAAGGTTTACACGTAAACCTTGAAGGATATGCTTATGAAACGTTAGAAGTCTGTTTGGATATCTTGATGAATATCTATTTTAATCGTATGCCCATCTGCAATTCCCTCATAACGCTCAAAACCTGCCTCAGCACCTGTTGTCGCAGTCCATGTTGCAGGTACACTGCTTGAAATGCTATCTGCACTGTCTCCTACTATTTTTAAGATCGTATTAGAATCACCTGTCATATCTAAGACATCATCAGGATTTAAATTGGCAAGCGTTACATCTGCTTGTGTTAAATCAAGCACCTCAATACTTTGTATTGTACCACCAACAATGTTATTAAAGTCAACCAAACCATTCGCTTGGAACAATAAAGTATCAATACCATTTCCACCGTCTATGATGCTATCTAGGGCATCGTAAACCAAGGTATCATTGCCAGCATCACCGTATAGAGCATCTTTACCAGCTCCACCATCTAAGTAGTCATTACCGTCTCCGCCATGAAGAACATCGTTGCCAGCACCACCATATAAATGATCGTCACCTGCACCACCGTAAAGGGCATCATTGCCATCTGTTCCATTCAATGTATCATTGCCATCTGTTCCACCAATAATAGTGGCATCTGTACTATAATCATGGTCAGTTACATTAATCGTTAATGTTGATAGTGACACACTACCATCAGCATCTGTTATCGTGTAACTAAAGACATCCGGAGTGCTTAATGCTGTGTTTGTCATATCTTCAGCATTAGGGGTATACGTGTAAGCACCTGTTTCATCTATATGTAAAACCCCATTAGCACCTGCAATATCAACACCGCCTGCAATGACGGCAACATCAATGCCATTAACACCTTGAACCGATGTAACACTTAAACCGCCATCTGCTCCTGCTATATCATTGTTCAATACATTGCCAATAGCTATAGTAGCAGCGACCCATTCCATCTCAGCCTGAGCAACATAATTCGTTGTTGTTGATGCCGGTGTATACGTATATGTGTTATACGTCACTTTTGAAATATTAACCTTTTCCGCTCCTGGTTGGTTTTCACGTGTAAATAAAACATAATAACTACCATTACTTGTAATGGCATTAGCAAAGTTAATCGTTTGATTATCACTGCTACTCGTGAAATTTACTGTAGAAATGACTGTGTCTGGACCATTAACTTGTTTGTATAAGGTAGCAGTACCATTTCTATTTGTATCACCCAAG
The DNA here is from genome assembly GCA_028684065.1 of Sulfurospirillaceae bacterium. GTDB lineage: Bacteria > Campylobacterota > Campylobacteria > Campylobacterales > Sulfurospirillaceae > Sulfurospirillum. The sequence goes on along the minus strand of JAQUGO010000011.1, from coordinate 45,865 downwards.
GTAAAACTTACCGTTGTGGAATGACTAACATCCGCAACGATAGCAACAATATCAGATGTGGTATTATCGTTTATATTGCCCCAACCACTGGTGCTACTACCTGGGCCTTTATCTATAATGGTTGCAGGATCCCAACTTGCTGATACCACAGTCGTCACAGGAATTAAAATTTCAGTTCCTGCTGTATAGTAACCTTCGGATGCCGTATTTGTATCAACAACAGCTGTTGGAACACTATCTAGTGTCGTTAGAATTAAATCAGCATGCGCAGTTGAACCATCACTATCGGCCACAGTATAGGTAATATGGTCTGTTACATCATTGGCTACGTCTGTCAACGATGTAAAGCTATAATTGCCTTGATTGTCGATAGTAACGGTTCCTGCACTTGTCACAATAGTGAAAGATGTTACACCTTCAGTTACAAAATTATGGATAGTGCCATCATACTCTACCGATACCAATTTAGGGTCAGCCCAATCATCTGCACCTGGTATATCTATGATGTTGAGTACACCATCTTGTGTGACAACATTACCTTCAACAACATCAGGAACGATAACGGTACTGACCAAGGTATCTGTAAGATCACTTAGATTTGATACGATATAAATCTCATCATCTCCATTTGGCGTATAGGCAATAGCTTGAAGATCACTATCGTTAGGAGCTCCTGCCCCCATACCAATCGCAATGGCTTTTGAAAAATGCGCATCCACATAATCTTCCCAAGTATTTTGCTCCGTTGTATTTAAAGCGTGTGTATAAGTAGGTTCTCCATCAGAGATAAAATAAGCAATCGAGTTGCTTGCATCTGCACCCACTATATTGGCAGCTGTCCATGCACTCATTGCTGTACTAATAGCCGTATCATAATTGGTTCCAGTAGTCAAATCACTATCATCTACAGTGGTTAGCCAATCGTTAACACTTTGCACTGTTGTAAAGATTCCAGTTACGGCAGACGTTCCAGAATCGGTACCAAATGTAACTATTTTTAAGTTAAAGTCCCCAACGTTATCATAAGCTGCTATCAGACTACTAACGGCACTTTTCATTGCAATTAAATTATCCCCTGCCATACTACGAGAAAAGTCTAGTATCAATAGAAGATTTGCGGTTCCATCAGCACCTGAAACTGAGCCTTCTCCTAAAGCAATAGTATTATCGTAAGCAATTGGTGCATCATCAGTAATATCAATGATTACCGTTTCTGTCGCACTGGTGTTGCCATCGGAGACACTAACATCAAAGCTATCAGTTGTATCTGCTCCATTAGTGGCAGATGTTAGCGTATAGGTATAACCAAAAACGCCATTGTTATAGCTTGTAATTTCAACGGTTCCATTGGTTGTATTGACCGCTTCTCCTATCATCGCAACAAAATCAGAGAATTCACCAATACCAGAACCTATTGTCAACGTAGTTCCAGCTAGTGTAATAGATTGAATATCCCCTAAACCATCAGGGTCACCAATAGTAAACGTACCCGTAGCGATTTCTGAGCCATCTCCCGCATGTGAACCAATCGTTGCGATACCTGCTTCAGAAACACCATCATTAGCATTCTCTATGTTTCCAGTATCTACAACGATAGTAGGATCATGGTCAACGGCATTAACCGTAATGAAAACCGTTGCCGTATCTTCTCCACCATTGCCATCACTAATCGTATAGCTAATCGTTGTATCACCACTAAATCCATCTGTTGGTGTAAAGTTGAGCGTACCATCTGGATTAATTGTAACGGTACCATTTGCACTGCTTGCATCCGTTACATGTAAAGGATCATTCTCTGGGTCAGTATCATTGCCAAGGACATTGATATTAGCAAGCATCATACCCTCATCGGTTGTAAACGGTTCTTCTGCACCATCATCCACAGCATCTGGTGCATCATTGACTGGCGTAACGACTAAATGAACCGTTGCCGTGTCTTCCCCTCCATTGCCATCACTAATGGTGTAATCAAATGTTGCATCGCCATAATAATCTGGGGAAGGTGTAAAGGTAACCGTACCATCAAGATTAAGCTCAACGGTTCCGTGTTGCGCATTTTGAACACTGATGATACTTAGAGTATCACCATCTTGGTCTGTATCATTAGCCAGTAATGTTGCTGCTGTAAGCGTAATAGCAGTATCTTCAGGTGTCACTAATGACTGACTACCGCCACTCATATCAAACACTTCATAGGTATTTCCACCATCATTACTAATTTCAGCTTTAAAGACATATTCCCCTTCTTGATCCCAATAAATTATCTCGACATGGTGCAAGCCACTCGCTTCAATCGTGAAAGGTGTGTAAAAATGTGTTGCTGGACTTTGAATATTATCAAACGTCGCAACCGCTTGTCCATCTATCAAAATTGTATAGCCATCATCGGCGTAAACCTTAAATTCATAGGTACCTGCATCCATATTCACATACCCATTCATATAGATAATACCATCCGTTGCATTGCTCGGATCTGTACTAAGCGAAGCGGCATCGACTCCAAGGAAATTTTGGAGATGATGACCTTTTGCCAAATCACCTGTACCATAGTTATAATCTAACAAAGTTGGCGTAAATGTCGCATCTGGGGCATGGTCTGCTATAAAAGCTCTAATCTGAGCAATATTAGTTATATTTGGACCATCTGTTCCTTGTTGGTAGCCATAGTATTGAGCTTGAATACCTGAGACACCATAGTCATCAATGGCATCTGGGATATCATTCACATTATTTTCGCTCAACGTTACATCAATGAAAGTTGTTACGATACTATCACTGGCACCTACAACAAGATTATGAACATTGCTAAGTGCTTCAAAATCATTAGTATAAGCACTCGCTCCTAATTCTGTAAGGCTAATATCACCTGTTGCAGAATCAATAGCAAAGTAACCTGCATCATTACCACTCTGGATAGAATAAGAAACTACATTACCATGGTCAATATCGGTAGCATACACAGTACCAATAATGGTATTTGGAGCACTATTTTCATCATAACTGAAGCTATAAGACTCTTGTGGAGTATTGTCATCTGTTACAAAAATAGGAGCATCATTAGTGCCTGTTACCGTTAAGGTCACTGTTTTGATTTCAGAGATAGAACTTTCATTATGCGCATCACCTGTACCGACACCACTATCATCAACCGCATAATATTGGAAGGTAACAATGGCGCTCTCGCCTGCCGCTAAAGCGTTAAAGTCCCCGCTTACGGTATAGGTACTTCCCTCTATACTAACATCTAATCCCGTAACTAAAGGATTATCGACCGCTGGTGTTCCATTGATATTGAAGGTATGATTATCACTGGTATCTTCATCACTGGCTGCCAATATCCCAGTGAAGGTATTAAGACCATTAAGCGCTTCGTCTTGCGCATCAGTGACATTCTCAACCACTGGTTGGTCATTAGTACCAGTAATGGTAAGTGTTACAGTAGCTGGTTCAGATGTATTAGACTCACCATTGACTTGTGTTACACTATCATCTATGGCTACATATTGGAAGGTAACAGTTCGTGTCTCACCTACGGCTAATGAATTAAAATCTCCTGTAACCGTATATTGTCCATTGGTTAAGACGTTGACATTAATACCTTCAGGTGTTCCATACAATGCGTAGGTGTGATTATCACTGGTATCATCATCAACTGCTGTTGCTAGGTTGCCTGTAAAAGTTGTAAGCGCATCATCTTGAGTATCGTCTACGCCTATTACATCTATGCTATCATAAGTTTCATAAACCAATTCACTACCATCAGCTGTAAAATGAAGTGCCCAATAATCAAGTGTACCTGAGTCTAAATGAGCAACATCTTCAATGCGCAATGTCCACGTTCCTTGAATATCCATGCCATCAAGCACGGATAAATCACCATCAGGTCTAAAGACACCATTAAATGGAGCATAAGCTGAACCAATTGATGTACTAGCTTCATCATCAAAGAGTGTATCTATAAAGTCATTGCCACCTCCACCATGACGATTCGATAACAATATTTCAGTACCATCAGGTGCAATTAATGTGATAATAAGGTCTTGGTCATATGAATGTGCCAAGTCAATTTGAACGTTTAAATCCGTGATAGTAGCACCATCGGCAACTTCTATCGTAGAATAAATAGTCCCTGTTGTTCCACTTTCTGGAATTCGCATATCTGTTTCATTGCTATAGACTGCTTCACCAGATATTCCTTCACTATTGGCATTGATATCGCTTACAACTGGTTGGTCATTGGTTCCTGTAATGGTTAATGTTACAGTTTTCATCTCTGAAATAGAGCTTTCATTATTTGCATCACCACCTCCTACTCCACTATCATCAACTGCATAATATTGGAAGGTGATTGTTGCACTCTCTCCTGCTGCTAGTGCGTTAAAGTCACCGCTAATACTGTATTCTCCTGTTGTGCCATCCAATGTCAATGTTGGTGTTCCTATTGCTACTGGAGCCTCTACATGTAAGCTATTTTCAACAGCATTAAAGGTATGTCCATCACTCGTGTCACTATCTGTGACTGACAATGTTCCAGTAAAGATATTAAGTCCATCAAGGACTTCATTTTGAGAAACAATTACATCACTAACTACAGGTTGGTCATTCGTTCCCGTAATGGTGAGAGTAACGGTTTCATAATCAGAATAACGTGATTCATCCCATAATGGAGAGCCTGAATGATCGTCAGCTCTGTATTGGAAGCTCACTTCTGCACTCTCGCCTACAGCAAGGGCATTAAAGTCTCCACTGACAGTGTAGGTACCATTCGAATTAAGCGTAACATGAAGATCTGTTACCAATGGATTTTCCGAAACAATAGAGTGTGATTTAAGTGCAAACGTATGGTTATCGTTAACATCTGCATCACTTGCAACGAGTGTTCCCGTAAAGGTATTGTGTCCATCTAACACTTCATTTTGAGCATCACTGACATCACTCACAATTGGCTTGTCATTGGTTCCCAATATCGTAATGGTGACTGTTTGAGGCTCACTTTGTGTTGATTCATGAGGATTAGCTCCTGCAATAGCACCAGAATTATCATCGACATAGTATTGGAATGTCACAGTCGCACTCTCGCCTGCGGCTAGTGCATCAAAGGTTGGATTGCTGACAGTGTAAAACCCATTTTCATCTATACTCACCACGGTTTGTGTTGGATCAACGACAGGTGTTATACCATCTGAAATTTGTACAGGACTAAAGGTTTGTACATCAATTAAACCATTTTCATCGGCATCCACACCAAAATAACTAAGCTGATCACTGGCATCTTCATCTGTAGCATGCGGTAATATTCCTCTAAATAAAGCATCTTCACTTGGGACGTCACTCAAGAACTGTTCCCATTGTATCGAGCTACTTGGGAATGCAACTGGTTGGTCATTGGTTCCTTCGACAACTAAAGTTGCTGTAGCAATATTACTTAATGAATTTTCATTAATACTGTCTCCATCAAATCCTCTACCATCATTAGCAGAGTAATCAAATGAAACACTCATGCTTTGATTTGCACCCAAAGTATTAAATAAGGTGCTTGAAACACTGTACTCACCCGTAGCAGCATTAAGATCAACACTCAATTGGTGTGACCAAATAAGTAAATTTACTGCCCACGATGGAAGTTCTGTCGTTGATTCACTACCTTGTGCATCTACTGTTGTGATACTGACATGGAAGCTATTATTTTCAATACTAAAGGTATGGCTATCGGAAGTATCTGCGTCGCTTACATGTAATTGTCCTTCAAATCTTACATCTTCATGATGGTCAGTATCTATCAAAGAAGCTTCCGTAACCGTAGTTGTTACATTTTCAACTACCGGTTGATCATTGGTTCCTGTAATCGTTAGTGTTACGGTTTTGTATTCAGAAACATTAGATTCACCATTGTTTTGCGTTAAGCTAGTATCTACTGCATAGTATTGGAAAGTAACTGTTGCACTTTCCCCTATAGCAAGAGCATTAAAATCACCTTCGATACTATAGGTTCCATTGGTATTAACAACGATTGATTCAACCGTAACTTCTGCTGGAGAATCTACTGTGTAGGCTATTGATTCACCTTCATCCATTACGCCATAAAAATAATGGTTATCTGTAGTATCATCATCACTGGCAACTAAGGTACCTTCAAAGGTATTGGTTCCATCAAGAGCTTCATTTTGATAAATAGTTACATTTTCTACGACTGGTTGATCATTAGTTCCTGTAATCGTTAGTGTGACAGTGGCTGGTTCACTGATAGAACTTTCATTAAGTCCATCACTTCCATCAAAACCTCTACCGTCATTTGCGACGTATTGGAATGTAATCGTAACCGTTTCACCTGCTGCAAGAGCGTTAAAGTTTCCTTCTACACTATAAGTTCCGTCACTATTGACAATCACGTTCACAGGTTCTGTAATTAAAGCATTATTGACTGTTGTACTATTATCTACTATTTGATAAGTAGGCGTGTCGTTAACATCGTCATCTATGGCAGTCGCCAGATTTCCGGTAAAGAGTGTTAATACATCTTCTTTTGTATCATCTACACCTATGACATCTGTTGCATCATGGCTCTCAAAAACAACGGCTTCACCGCTTGCATAAGAAAGAATCAAACCGGCATCATAACCAGTACTACCTGTTTCACTCCAGTCTGCACTTGCAAAATGAGATGCTCTATCACCACCATCCGTGTTATAATAGAAGAACTCACCATTTGGATCTGGATTACCCGTTTGAGAAGCAAACTCAGCTGTGCCAGCAGAACCATCAAATAAAACATAAGAGTCAAAAACAATAGCATATTTGTGGCCCACGATTAACTCTGAAGACAAATCAATATCTACAGAGAATGGTACGTCACCACTACTATCACTAGGTAAAGATAAATCGCCACTCTCAAACAATATTTGTCCAGGTCTTAATCCTGTACTATCTTCAATAAGTTCTGTCACTAAGACACGAAATTCAACATTATCGCCACCATATTGATAGGCTAAAGCAAATTTCACATTGGATAAATCAGTATCCGTTGCTACAAATGATTGCGCGTAATAAGCGGTATTTGTTTCTCCAAACGGTGACCAGTGAACATTGGTATTGGATAATGTATCTAAATCAGTGTGCTCTTCACCTCCAGTTACAGTTGCATTGGCATTAATATTACTAACAACCGGCTGATCATTGGTTCCAGTAATCGTCATTGTAACCGTTTTTGGCTCGCTAATAGAACTTTCATTTAACCCATCAGTACCATCGAAACCATGGGTATCATCAGCATAATATTTAAAAGTTATGGTGGCACTCTCTCCTGCACCTAGTGCACCAAAATCGCCTCGAAGCTCAAAGTCACTGTGGCTATCACCAGCATCATTATTGAGAAGTGTAATGCTTTGAATATCTAACTTGCTCACATCTACATCACTCGATGCAACAGAAATAGTGACTGTGCTATTGGCATCAAGGTCAGGATTGTTAGCATCAATGTATTGAACAGAAACGTAATCTGTTGGCGCAAGTTGCATGTAAAATGCTTCGCTAGGTCCTTCTTCATTAGGAATTTCTTCTCCCGTATTGATATCTACAAGGCGGAAAAGATGAGTATCACTGGCATCCATATCATTTGCGATAAGTGTTCCTGCGAGAACATTCATCGCTTCATCGTTATAAGCAATACCATCTTCATTCGTATCAACCGCACTCGTATCATTGGTTTCAAAAAGAGTTAGTGCATCAAAGGTTGTTTCTTGAATAGTACCGATGCTATGAACATCGATGATTTCACCGCCTGAAACATGTGTTACACGAAGTGCTGGGTCGACGGAGGTATCGTCATCGTTCATGACACCAAAAAGAATCTCATGGGTTCCAGCATTTGTAAAAGTATAGGTAAAGATGCCACTGTTTTCACTTCCAGCCATAAAAGAGTTGGCCAATAAATCAATACGCTCACCATCAACAATGACAAATGAAAAATCATTGTAGTCATTTTGACCTTCTGCCTCAGCATCATAGAATGTCCAATTAAATGAAACAGCTTCACCCGCTTCCGTAGAAACAGAAAGTTTAAGTGCGGTACCATCTGTTGGATGATTACCGTCATTTGCCGTAAATAAATCTTGAACGACTGTATCGCCACCGACAAATGTATTGATATCTTTAAGACTTGATGAATCACCAGAGTCACCACCAGCCACAAGTAACCAGCTACTTTGTGTTCCAGAGATATTGATATCACTCACAACAGGTTGGTCATTCGTTCCAGTGATGGTGATAGAAACCGTAGCACGATTACTAATAGCATTGGCTGCACCAGAATCATCAATGATATCATAAGTGAAGGTCACTACTTGTGTCTCACCTACCGCTAGATAATCAAAATCATTACCCGGTTCAAAGACTAATTTACCATCAACTTCACTGACAGTTCCACCCGTGGTGGGAACGCCATCTTTTAAAAATACGGTTGTCGTATCAAAGCTATTGATACTCAAAATATCATTAGCATCTAAGTCATAATCATTATTAAGAACATCAATCGTAGCAGCGTCATTTTCATACGTATAACTTACAGGAACCTCACTGCCTTCATTCACACCTCCAATACTATCATCAATAGCAATTGGGGCATCATTAACATCTGCGGCATTACTTGCCACAAAAAGGGTTGTATCACCTACTCCGCCTCCAAGATTTCTAAGGCTAGAACTTACATTACTTTCGTTACCACCTTCCAAATACTGTGCTGAACCAAAAGTCCCTAAAGTTGATGGTATTCCGCCACCCTCTCCTGCAGCTGTTGCTTCAAGGTTAGTGACATCTTCTCCTCGTAAAAGAGCTTGTTGCATAGCCTCTACATCACTGGTAGCAGCAACGTGTTGAATGGTATCGGAGGATACAATAGCATCATCGCCAAAACTCTCTGAGGCATAAACACTTTTATCTAAAAACAGTGTATCATTGCCTCCTATGATAAGTTCTTTTCCACTAGCCAAAGCCAGCGTAGCATGGGAGCCTGCACCCACGGTACTTATGGTATCCTCAATATTAACTCTATCGCCAACTTTTAAAATTCTCTCTTCACCTTGTGAATTTTTAGCCATTACTAGACCGGTAATACTTTTGATTGTTCCAACTGCGTGTGCCATAGTAGACTCCTTATTTGATATTATAAGGAATCATAACACGGCGATAAAGGATTGACAATTGTACTAAAGTACAATATAAAGCTTAGAGTGCGAGCGCAAGTGCGAGACGGTCTTTTATCCCTGTTTTTTCATATACTGAGCTTAGGTGTGCTTTGACTGTTCGTTCTGAGATACCTGTTAATTCCGCTATTTCTTTATTGCTAAGTCCTTTTTTAAGCAAGGTTGCAATCTCCATTTCGCGCGTACTAAGATGGTACAAAGACATCGCATCGTTACTGTGTAAGGTAGGATGCGGTGTGGAAAGTGAGTGTATCATCATTTGAATAAATTCAGGATACAACCATACATTGCCTGCTAGAACAGCATTTAAAGCATCACAAAGGTGCACATGTGCCATATAGGTATTTGCATATGCTTTTATCCCTAATGGTAAGAGTTGGTAACCTTGCTCATAGCTAGGTTTATTTGAAAAAAGCATAATTTTAACAGCAGGATAAGTGGTTTGAAAAAGAGATAAAAAATCTTCTATCGAATGATATTGTCGATGTTCTAAAAGTAAAATAATTTCTTCATCAAGAGTATCTATCTTTGAATACATTTCATCTTCATTTTCACAAATTGCCATTTTAAAATCCATAAAAGCACCTATCCAATGATTGATAACTTCAGATCGTGGTGAATATAAGAGAATCATAATTAACGCTCCCTTAGTGCATTTTGTTTTGCTTTCAAAATAGGTTTCAAAAGATAATCTAGCACTGTTTTTTTACCTGTTAAAATATCAACTGTAACGGTCATACCGACCATAATAGGAAGAGGTTTTTTTTCATCACCTAAAAAACTTTTATCCGTTTTAATATGAACGATATAGTAACTTTCGCCTTTTTCATTGGTTAAGGTATCTGCACTAATTAATGTGAGCTTACCTTTGAGTCCTCCATAAATGGAAAAATCATATGCTGTAAATTTAACCATAGCATTCAAACCTGGCAATAAATAGGCTACATCAGAAGGCTTCACTTTAGCTTCTACAAGTAAGGTATCCTCTGCTGGAACAATTTCTAAAATATCCATGCCCGGTTTCACAACACCTGAAACCGTATTGACCAGTAATTGTTTAATGGTACCATCCATCGGTGCTCGAACCAATGTTCGTTTAACTCTGTCTTCTAAGCTTGTTTGTGTTTCGTTCAGCCTAGACATCTCTGCCACAGCTTCATTGAGCTCTTTTTTCGCTCTATTTTTAAAACCTAATATTGCTTCACTTTTTTTCTTCTGAACTTCATCTTTCGTTGATTTTACCCTAGGAATTGAAAGCTTAGCAGCTTGCAAATCTCCTCTAATACTATTGGCTTGTCTACTGAGCTGTAAAAACTCTACCTCCGAAACCAAACCTTTTTCTGTTAATGGCTTCATGATCTTCATTTCTTGAGTAACGAGGTCATATCCTCGTTGTAACTGTGCTACTTTGGCATCTAACTCTTTAAGCTCATTTTCTCGTTGTCCAATTTGTTCTTCAAAAATTTGCAATGTTTTTTGAATCTGCTCTTTATTGGAGTTATAAAAACTTTTTTCATACGCAATTTGTTTTATCATCGCTTCATCTTCATTCAAAGAGATTTCAAATGGCAAATCATTCGCTTCAGCTTCTAATCGCAATGATTTTGCTTTGAGCTCAATATAGCGAAGCTTACTCTCTCCAAAAGAACTCGCAAAGTTTTTATCATCAATTTTGAGTAAAACTTGGTCTTTTTTAACAAAATCGCCCTCTTTCACTAAAATCTCAGAAACAATTCCACCTTCTAAGTTTTGTACCACCTGTAACTGTTGTGAAGGAATTATTTTACCTTGACCTCTTGTGATTTCGTCTATATCTGCGATACTCGCCCAAATAATAAGCCATGCAATAGCCGTGCCCACTAACCAAATAAGCTTACGTGATGCGCTCGGAGCTTTTTGTAAAATAGCTTCACTTAAGCTTGACATGTATGCGTAATCTTGTTCGTCGTATTGTTGTTTTCTCATCGTTTTACACCATTTAACTTCGATAAGACTTCTGTTTTTTGCCCATCTATCAAGACATGTGAATGATCCAAAACAATGAGCCTATCGACTAAATCTAAAAGAGTCAATTTATGTGTTACTAAAATGGTTGTTTTCCCTTCCATATTGGCTTTCAATAATGTTTTTATTTTAGTTTCGGAACTACTGTCCAAAGAATTCGTTGGTTCATCTAAAAGGATAATAGGAGAATCAAGCAAAAAGGCTCTCGCAATAGCAATACTTTGGCGTTGTCCACCCGAGATGCCATCACCTCGCTCCATAACAGGCAAATCAGCACCTAAAGGATGCGAATCAATAAATTCATCAACACCCCCCAATTTACTAGCCCGTAAAAAGGTTTCATCATCAACATAGGGTGCCCTAAAGACTATATTTTCACGTACGGTACCGTTTAAAAGCAATACATCTTGCGGTACATAACCTATATTTTTACGTAAATCAACGGGATCTATTTGATTGATATCGATACCATCGATTAAAACGGAACCACTTGTTGGCACGTAAAGCCCTAAAATCAATTTTTCAATAGTCGTTTTACCTGAACCATTACGCCCTAAAATAGCGACTTTCTCACCCGCTTCAATTTTAAAAGAGACATTTTCTAAGGCATTATTGGTAGCGCCTGGATAGGCAAATGAAACATTTTGAAATTCTATTTTGCCCATAAATTTTTCTCGGCGCACAAATTTTTTCCCTTCTGGTCGCTCAACGGGGAGTTTCATAATGTCGTTGATGGCTTTATATGCCGTTTTTGTTTGCTCATAGCTTGAAACCAAAGAAGCCACTTGTCCCATGGGAGCAATGGCTCGTGAAGATAAAATGATAGAAGCAATAAGCCCGCCCATCGTTAAATCCATATTTTGTATCATATACACACCAAAAATAACCACAATAACCGTGTCGAGCTGGACTAAAAAAGAGGTAACCGTTCCAATAGAATTGGATAAAATTTTTGACCTCAACCCTTTATTGGCGATTTCACCCGTTGCTTCTTCCCATTTCCATTGTGCTTGCCCTCCAGCTGAGAGCATTTTAAGTGTTTCTAGGGCATTTAGGCTTTCGATTAAAATACCATTTTTCACCGATGTTGCAGCATACGTACTTTCAATGCTCTCTTGCAAAGATTTTTTGATTGAAAAGGTATACAACAAAATAATAATCATTAAAACAACTGGAATAAACACCAAAGGTCCCGCGATAAAATGCACTGTCATAAGAAAAATAATGGCAAATGGCAAATCTATAATAGCGGCTATTGTCGTGGACGTAAGAAAATTACGCACCGATTCAAAGTCGCGTAAATTGCTTGCAAAAGAGCCAACAGATTTAGGTCGTGATGCCATTGTTAAGCCCATAACTTTTTCAAAGATGATTGAGGACATAATAATATCGCTTTTTTTACCTGCAATTTCAAGGAAATATGAACGTGTGAACTTAAGCAAAACATCAATACCATAAATCACAATAACACCTAATGAGAGTACCCATAAGGTTTCAATGGCATTATTGGGAATGACTCTATCATAAACGTTCATTGTAAAAAGAGGACTCGCTAGGACAAAGACATTGACCACTAAAGATGCAATAACAACATCAAAATAGATTTTTTTAGAACGCTTTATCGTTCCCCAGAACCAATGCTCATCCCCATTTTTAAGAACACTTTTTGTTGCATTTTCAGCAGAGAACTCTTTTTTAAGTAAAAAACAAAACCCTAGATACTCTTCTTCCAATACCTCAAGGTCTACCCAACTCTCTCCGCCTTCAACCTCAGGATGAATGATTTTAGCTTTTTTGGTTTCCTTGTTAATCTCAAGCAAAATACACGCAGATTGTTTCTTTAAAATTAAAATACACGGTAATACTAAAGGTGAAATATCTTTAAGTTCTTTCTTAGCAAGCCTACTTGCAAATCCAGCGTGTTGCGCAGCACGCGTAAAAAGTGATTTGGAACCTTGCTTGAGTGAAAAAAGCTCTATGGTTTTAAGGCCTTTTTCGATAGGCAAACCCGCGGTAAGGGCTTCAGCACTGTAAGGCGTATTGTGTAACTTAGTAAAAATAACCAAGCAACTTAACAAAGGGTCCTGTTTTAAATCGTGTTTCAATTCTTCTTGCATACTTTATCCTATAATCTCAGGTCTGGCCACTAAACTACCTTGAATATAGTTAATACCAAGATTTTTTAACTGCTCTTTTTGCTCTTCATCTTCGACATTAGCAGCAATAATTTTGATATCCATACTATCTGTAATAATCCCTAAAGAACGCGTTGGCATCTCTAAGGCATTATCACCTAATAAATCAAGTAAAGAAGAGGCTTGTACTTTGATATACGAAGGATTAATCAACTGCATTAACATTAAGTTTTCACTATTTATCGTAAAGTTATCAAGTCCAAGTCCATAGCCAAAACTTCTGAGGTATTTTGAAAACTTAATCAAAATTTCACTTGGAATAAAAGATATTTGTACTTCAAAATAAAGCTTTTGATTTCCAATCTTTTTAAACTTCGTAACACTATCTTCAAGCCATGCCCAACTGTTGCTTTGCAAAAAGATATCTTTACCCAAATTAATACAAAGCCCTTTGCATGTGAAGGTATTCGTTTGAAGAACATGGATAGCTTGATCAATAACATAATGATCCATTAAAGCGCCCATCTTAAGCTCCATCACCATTGGCATAAAATGACCCGCATTATGCAGATAGCCATTATAATCTTGCAACCTCAAAAAAAGTTCACTGTGAAATATATCAGTATAATCATCACTATTAACGGCATTTTGATAAGCAAGCTTGAAGCGCTTTTCATCCATAGCACTGCGTAATTCTTGAGCCCATGCTTCCTTCCCTAATATCACATGACCTTGCTCATTTTCATCAAAACGCATAATATGAAAGGCGCCTTTTGCTTTAGAGGCTGTTAAGGCAAAATCAGCTTTTGAAAAAAGTTCTTTGGCTGTTATAGCTGTAAAATATTGGGCATAACCAATATTGATAAAATATTCTCTTTCATCTAATTCAACATTATTAAGGTTAGATTTTATCGCTACAATAATCTCTTCACACAAGCACATAAAGGTTTCACTTTGCGTGCTGGGAACTAAAATAGCAAAATCAGTATCACTCAATTTTGCACTAAGATATTCTTGATTATGGCAAATAGTATGATTGATTGAATCGGCCATTGCTCTGATAAATGCTTCACCTTTTTGATACCCTAATGTATTTTTTAAACCTTCAAAATCATTTAAAGAAATTAGAACAAGTGCCCCTCGTGCATTGGTCTCTTCACTCACAAGATACTCTTGTAGTTTAATATTAAAATAGCGACGATTGTACATTTTTGTCACAGTATCTTGATAGAGAAGTTCATGGTATTTACGAACGGCTTCAATCTCTTTTTCAAAGATTTCTTTGACTTTGTTAATCATACTATTCATAGCAAAGACAACGTTTTTAAGTTCTGTTGTAAAAGGAATATCTTTTTGAAAGATAAAGTCACTCTCTAAAATAGCTTCTGCTTGTTCTCGTACACGTTTTAATGGTTTTAAAATAAGACTTAGAAGAAATTGTAAACAGAAAAACCCTACAATGGAAACCACGATGAAAATCGTCAAAACTTCTTTAAAAATTGTCCATAATTGTCGGTAAGCATGTCCACTGTTAAGCTGTACACTAAGGATACCATACGGTGTCCACCCCAACATTATCTGTGAAGTTGCCACGGGAGAATCTATCTTGATATGCCGTATAAACCACGCAGGGACATCAGCCAAAACTACTTCTTGTTCTTTTTCTACAAGGATACTTCGATTCATATCCTCAAGAATAATCTTTTCATAATACCCACTATCAAAAACTGAATTAATCATTGTCTCCGACATAGACACATCGTCCAAGGAAGCAACAGAGCTGATAGAAAGCCCTAGCGAGTTTGCGGTATGTAAAGCATCCGTATATGCTTGCTCTTGTACATACTCTTTGGAGCTATTAAAATTAAACCACATCACAGCTCCAAAAATAATCGTCTGAAAAATGGATAGTATTAGAATAATTTGTTTAAAAAGTGTCATAATCCTTCTCTCCTAATCTTATCTACGAGCTCTTGCCATTTTTTATTCTTTTTCATTCCAGAAGGGACAATCTGTCCTAAGCCTTGTTGCTTGGCAAGATACAAAGCATCACCATTAAAGCTATAAACTGGAATAAGATCATTTCGTTGTGTCGCTGGCATAATTTTACGATTAATATTATCAAGAACTAAAGGAATAGAGGTTGGTGTTTCATAATATGTTAAAACCATATGTGCCTGTTGGAATTTTATGGCTTTAACATACGTAAAAAAAAGCCTCTCACTAGGAACCCCTAGCTGCTTTAAGGTGAAATACTTTGAGATAACAAAATCTTCGCAATCTCCTGCACCTTTTCCTATAAATTCCATTCTAGTCGCCCAATAATCATCCACACCCCAAAGCATTTTGTCTGAGACAAACTGCATCTGGTTAAAAAAAGCATTTACTTTTTCAAGTTTCTCAGCCGCACTAAGCGTTATGATTTCATTCATAAGCTTATTGAGTGCTTCAGCCCTTTTCTTAGCGAATTGCCCATACTTGGCTTCTACTATCTTTAGGGTTTCTTGTTTAATAAAATCAGGATCGGCATTGAGTGTTAATACTATTAGGGATAGAAAAATAAAACATATTTTACGCATCATAACATCACTATACGACGATTAGTCAATGGCTTACTATAGAAAATATGGACTGAACTGTTATCTCTATTTTTCAAGATTTCAACTTTCTATACTATAAAATTCACATTGATGCTTTTTGCTCTATGCTTAAGAATCTATTCTACCTAAAAAGTTTTTAACCTGCTCTACATATTTTACATTTGACACAAAAGTGGGAAAGAAGTGTCAATGCTTACCCACTTTTGCATTTCAAAATAACTTTTTAAAGAACACTTTTGACTGAGCACACTTCAACTTTATAGGTTTCTGCAAACTCAGGATCAAAATAATTGGTTAATATCCCCATATTATCTAACAGACGATATTGAGCATATTCATGGGCCGCAACAGCCTCTGCTAATGCTTGTCTTGCACTATAATATTCACCTTCTGCATCCAAGAGATTAATTAAATCGCGTTTACCAATCGCAAACTCTTGTTGATAAGCATCTAAAGTATCTTTACTGTATTGTTTATGTTCTGCAAGTAAAACAATGCGCTCTTTCGTCGCCAAATAATTTTCCCATGAAAATTTAACGCTCTCTTGTAAGTCGCGTTTTGTACTTGCAAGCGTCTCTTTTTCACGCAAAATAAGCACTGCATATTTTTCTTGATTGAGCTCATCTGCACCTTTATTATAAAGATTGTATTTCACTCTTATAAAGGCCGAATTACTTTCTGTCCTTCCATCAATCCCAGCAATATCATGACCTACCGTATGAGCAAGTTCTAAATCCAATTTTGGATAAAATGCAGCATAGCTACCTTCATGCATTGCATCTGCATAACGAATATTAGACTCTTGGACTCTCAATGTTGGATTACATGTAAAGCTATTTTCTTCAATTTTTGTAAAGTTTTCTGGAACGGTTACTTTAAAAACAGGTTTTTCTAAAGCATCTGCTTCCATCTTGCTACCATAAAGTTTGGCAAAGGTACTGACGGCATCTTTATAATTATTCTCTTGGGCAATATAATTAGACTTTGACAAGGTTAACCTACTACCTGCTTGTTGTGTTTCTGAAATACGCCCAAAACCAGAATCAGAACGCTGTTTAATTTGACTAAAAATAGCCTCATGTGTTTTGACATTTTCTTCAGATAATGTCAAAAGTTCTTTTTGTTTTAAGAGATTAATATAAGCATTGGTAAACTCTAAGATTAATCTATCAGCTTTTTCTGCAACACTATAACCCGCTGCATCAAGCCTACTTTTTTGTTGCTTGATTGTATTATCTGTTGCAAAGCCATTAAAAAGATTTTGTGTCAATACAAGGGAAGTCTCATCTCTTGTGCTGGAAAGTTTTTCGTTATTGATTGAAGGGCTTTTAACTCTTTCTGGTCCATATGTTCCAATTAAATCCAACGTTGGATAATAACCATTTTCGGCGATGTTATATTCTTTTTTGATGCTGTTGAAATTTTCAACAGTTTCTTTAAACTTGGGGTGCGTTAAAAGAATGGACTTAACACTCTCTTCTAGTGTGAGTGAAAAGGCAACAACTGGGACTAACATTGATAAAATAAATAATGATTTTGTACACCTCATTATCGTTTCTCCTTTTGAGATTAATTGTATTCTTTCAATAACATCATCACTATCCAAAACTTCTCTTAAAAGCGTTATGACGCGTCTTTAAGAAATCTTATTTTTAAACATAGCAACTTTCATTAAAATGATATAAAGCAAAAACCACGTTTTGGTCACGTTTTACTTTCTTTTTTATTACTAAATACCTTTAAGTAAAAATTGGGTAAATTATCCCCATGGAATTATCAAATTTATCCTTAACCCCTGAAAGCAAAAGAGCTATACACGAGAGGCGTCAAAAAATTTTATTAGTGATGCACGTCCTTTGCTTTGTTGTATTTTTTACACATAATATGAGTGATTTAATACACTTGAATTATCATATTATTCCTATCAGAATCATCATGATGTTCCTACTTTTACTTTCATTTTTTTTCTTCTATGAAAAAGCTTCTTACGCCGTTCTAATAATCCTTGCTATTGCGACTATAGGTATCACCGTTACTAGTCAATTTGATAATTCTTCGACAACGTTTGTCTTACCTTTTATATTAGGCGCATTTTCTCTCTTTAGTTGGAAAAAAGGCTTAATTTATAGCGGAATACTCCTTTCTATACTCATCCTTATCATTTTTAAGTACTACAATCATTTTAGTAGTAGTATTTTTTTACACAATGACATCGCTATTTTTAATTTTATCTTCATTCTTATTATTATCTCTGTCTTTGCTTTTTATTATGAAACGACCCGTGTTGACTCTTATAAAGTGTTATTAAACTCCAACTATCGAAAAGATTTACTTTATAATGAAATACATCACAGAGTCAAAAACAACCTCAATATTGTCTCTTCAATGCTTGCTCTTCAGGCAGAAACTGAAGAGCAAAAAGTTCAAGATATTATTAATGTCAGTAAAAACAGAATTGACTCTATGGCAATGGTTCATTCTATGCTTTATGTTTCAGAAGGTATTGAAAAAGTCAATGCAAAGCTTTTTATAGAACAACTCTCTTCTACTCTGAGTCAAACATTTAATACGAATATCACCATTATTTTTAGACTCAAAACAGTAGAATTATCACTCAATGAAATTATTCCCATTGGTCTTATCATCAATGAACTTCTGACCAATAGCTTTAAATATGCCTTCAAAAAGACACCAAACCCTAAAATTATTATTGGCTTAACACTTCACAAAGATCAAGTTTTATTGACTTATTTTGATAATGGAATAGGACTTGCTGATAATAATGTGCCAAGCCTAGGATTGAAACTGGTGACTTTAAATGTCAAGCAACTCAAAGGCGATTTGAAAGTCCATTACAATAATGGATTACATTATAAGATTACCTATAAAAGAAGTGAGCAACATGTTTAAAATTTTGATTGTCGAAGATGAGGTTATTGCCGCTGAGTATCTCAAAAGTATCTTACTCAAAAGAGGCTGGTCTGTTGTTAATATTGTTGATAATGGTGTTGATGCTATCAAAAATATCCATGAATATAATCCCCATTTAGTTTTGATGGATATTATGATTAAAGGTCCAAAAAGTGGTTGTGAAGTTGCCATGGAGATACGTAAAATTAGCCAATGTTCTATCGTTTTCACAACCGCTTATGCCAACGAAGAGATGATCAATTATGCGATGGAGGCTAAAGCAGATGGATATATCATTAAACCCTATAATGAAAAAGAAATCATAGCAACGCTTTCTCTTTTAAATGCGAAACATACCAATGCTCATTTAAAGATTTGCAAAATTTCAGGAGGGTTTTATTTTAATTATGAGACAAAATTACTTTATAGAAGCATAGAAGCTGTTAAGCTTGGACCCAAAGCCTTAAAATTAATTCAAATCTTATGCAACAATAAGAATATTTGTGTGAGTTATGAAAAATTATATTCCTCTATTTGGGACGATGAAATAAATCTTAAAAAGTTACAAATGGTTGTCTATCGCATACGAGAAATTTGCGGAGCTGACTTTTTAGAAAACGTCAATGGTATTGGCTATCAAATCAAAATAGATTATTCTTTCCAATAAAAATCAACTTTTATCTATAAAGGTTTTGCAAACTCTACATGCTATAATGCCCCTCTAAAACAAGTCTTAAACTCGAGGAGCAAATACATGTCAACCAGAATCGAACATGATCTAATCGGTGATAAAGAAATATCCAATGAGTGTTATTATGGTGTGCAAACAGCGCGCGCAGTAGAAAATTTTAACATCACAGGCGTAACACTTTCAGGGTTTACGACCTTTATCGAGTCCATCGCAAGAGTTAAAAAAGCGGCCGCTTTAGCCAATTATGAGCTAAACCTTTTGGCTGAAAATAAAAAAAATGCTATCGTTGAAGCGTGCGAGCAAATCATCGCAGGAAAATTCCACGACCAATTTGTCGTTGATATGATTCAAGGAGGGGCTGGAACTTCGACTAATATGAACGCCAACGAAGTTATCGCTAACATCGGCTTAGAGCTTTTAGGCCATAAAAAAGGCGAGTATAAATTTTTGCATCCTAACAACGATGTTAACCTCTCACAATCGACCAACGATGCCTACCCAACGGCTCTTCGTGTGGCGCTTTATGAAAAATTAGGCGAACTTGGCGAGTCTTTGAGTATCATTAAAAAATCTTTTGCTAAAAAAGCATTAGAGTTTAAAGATGTTATCAAGATGGGAAGAACCCAATTGCAAGACGCCGTTCCTATGACGCTTGAGCAAGAATTTCGTACTTATGCTGTTATGATTGGTGAAGATATCCAACGTGTGCATGAAGCAAGACAACTCGTTCGTGAGATTAACATGGGCGCAACCGCCATTGGTACGGGCATCAATGCGCATCCTGATTATGCTAAAACGGTAGAAGCCAAACTGCAAGAAGTGACAGGTCGTCCCTTTGTCACCGCAGGTGATCTTATCGAAGCGACACAAGATACAGGGGCTTACGTGCAAATCTCGGGTGTGCTTAAACGCGTTGCGACTAAAATGTCAAAAATTTGTAATGACCTTCGTTTATTAAGCTCAGGCCCCAGAACAGGTTTTTGTGAGATTAACCTTCCAGCCATGCAACCAGGTAGCTCTATTATGCCCGGTAAAGTCAATCCTGTTATCCCAGAAGTGGTCAACCAAGTCTGTTTTCAAGTGATTGGTACGGACATCGCTGTAACGATGGCATGTGAAGCGGGACAATTACAACTTAATGTGTTTGAGCCATTAATCGCTTACAACCTTTTTAACTCTATCAATATGATGAAAAATGCTTTTGAAACGTTGGCCTATACCTGCGTTGATGGTATCACCGCGAACAAAGAACGCTGTTTAGAATTGGTACTCAATAGTATCGGCTTAGTAACGGCACTCAATCCCTATTTAGGTTATGAAAACTCCACTATCGTCGCTAAAGAAGCGTTGGAGACAGGAAAATCTGTCTATGACATCGTTTTAGAGCGAGGCATGTTGGCAAAAGAAGAGCTTGATGAAATCATTAAACCTGAAAACATGATTCAGCCTAAAAACTTTGGCTTGTCAGAAAAAAATAAACACCTCTAAACTACTCCAAAATAGCTCTATGCCAAGGGTTTTAGCTCTTGGCATCCTCTTTTTACATTTCTATCAAAAAACATCATTTCTTTTTAAAAAGTCTTCTTGAAGTCTCTTTAAGGTCTTAAACTTTCATTAGTTTAAAATTTTAAGGAGACAACATGTCAACCAGAATCGAACATGACCTCATCGGAGACAAAGAAATATCCAATGAGTGTTATTATGGTGTCCAAACCGCTCGCGCCGCAGAAAATTTTCATATTACTGGCGTAACCCTTTCAGGATTTACAACCTTTATAGAGTCTTTAGCAAAAGTTAAAAAAGCAGCCGCTTTGGCAAATTATGAATTAGGTCTTTTAGCAGAAAACAAAAAAACTGCTATTTGTGAAGCATGTGACACCATCATCGCAGGTCAATACCACGACCAATTTGTCGTCGATATGATTCAAGGAGGGGCTGGAACGTCCACTAATATGAACGCGAATGAAGTTATCGCTAATATTGGCCTTGAAAGTATGGGTTATAAAAAGGGTGAGTATAAATTTTTGCATCCTAACAACGATGTTAACCTCTCACAATCCACCAATGATGCTTATCCAACGGCTCTTCGTGTAGCCCTTTATGAAAAACTCGGTGAACTTACAGATGCTATGAAAATCATTAAAGGCTCATTTGCTAAAAAAGCCTTAGAGTTTAAAGATGTTATCAAAATGGGAAGAACCCAATTGCAAGACGCTGTTCCTATGACGCTTGAGCAAGAATTTCGCACCTATGCTGTTATGATTGGTGAAGATATTCAACGTGTTATCGAAGCGCAACAATTGGTTCGTGAGATGAACATGGGTGCTACTGCCATTGGTACGGGCATCAACGCACATCCAAATTACGCCAAAATGGTGGAAGCCAAACTGCAAGAAGTGACAGGTCGTCCTTTTGTAACGGCTGGGGATTTAGTAGAAGCAACCCAAGATACAGGTGCTTACGTGCAAATCTCGGGTGTGCTTAAACGCGTTGCGACTAAAATGTCTAAAATATGCAACGACCTTCGTTTATTAAGCTCAGGCCCTCGTACTGGTTTTGGCGAGATTAACCTTCCAGCCATGCAACCAGGTAGCTCTATTATGCCCGGTAAAGTCAATCCTGTGATTCCAGAAGTGGTCAACCAAGTCTGTTTTCAAGTGATTGGTACGGACATCGCTGTAACGATGGCATGTGAAGCGGGACAATTACAACTTAATGTGTTTGAGCCATTAATCGCCTACAACCTTTTCAATTCTATCAATATGATGAAAAATGCTTTTGTAACATTAGCATACACATGTGTTGATGGCATTACTGCTAATAAAGAGAGATGCCTCAATCTTGTGCTTAATAGTATTGGTCTTGTAACGGCACTCAATCCCTATTTAGGTTATGAAAACTCCACTATCGTGGCTAAAGAAGCACTAGAAACAGGTGGCTCAGTCTATGACATTGTCCTTGCCAAAGGCCTACTCGGTAAAGAAGAACTCGATGAAATCATTAAGCCAGAAAATATGATTCAGCCTAAAAACTTTGGGCTCTCTGAGAAAGATAAATTTATCAAAATTTAATCATGAACGCATCAAGGATTACTCCTTGATGCGTTTTAAAAAAATATTACATAAAGGAACTACCATGTTATGGTTAGAAGTTATCGTAGTGCTTGGTGCCATTTATTTTGGTGCACGATTGGGTAGTATTGGTATTGGTTACGCTGGCGGGCTTGGCGTTCTTGTTTTGACATTAGGTTTAGGGTTAAAGCTTGGCTCCATTCCTATGGATGTTATTTTGATTATTATGTCTGTTATCGCGGCCATTGGTGCCATGCAAGTTGCTGGTGGGCTTGATTATATGGTTGGGATTGCTGAGAAAATTTTACGTAAAAATCCTAAGCAAATAACTTTTTTAGCCCCTATCGTTACGTATGTGATGACATTTTTAGCAGGAACGGGACACACGGCATTTGCAACGCTTCCTGTTATCGCCGAAGTGGCTAAAGAGCAAGGTATTCGTCCATCTCGTCCTTTGAGTATCGCTGTTGTTGCTTCACAAATCGCCATTACAGCTTCCCCTATTTCAGCGGCTGTTGTCTTTTTAAGTGGCGCTTTGGAAAAACAAGGCGTTGGATATTTGGAATTACTCGCTGTTTGTATTCCTTCTTCATTTCTTGCGTGTATGTGTGCTGCTTTTGTAGCCAACAAATTGGGAAAAGAGCTTAAAGATGATGAAGTCTATCAAGACAGAGTTGCTAAAGGGCTTGTTAAAATGAGAGGAGCAACCAAAGTTGAAACTAAAAAAGGTGCGGGTCTTTCTGTGGCTATTTTTCTTACCACTATTCTTTTTGTTGTCACCTATGCAACGCTCATTAGTGACAAAGTGGGCATTATCAAAAACCCTGTCGTCCCTAGAAATGAAGCCATTATGCTTTTCATGTTTGTTGCTGCAACATTGATTTCATTTTTCACCAAAATTGATGCGGCTCAAGTACTTAACACCTCAACCTTTAAATCAGGCATGAGTGCATGTATCTGTGTACTTGGTGTAGCATGGCTAGGCGATACCTTTGTTGTTAACCATATCAAAGAAATCAAAGCATTGGCGGGCGACCTTCTTAATGTTTATCCATGGCTATTAGCGGTTGTTCTTTTCTTTGCAAGTACGCTTCTTTATTCTCAAGCAGCAACCACAAAAGCATTGATTCCAAGTGCACTTCTCTTAGGTGTTTCTCCTTTGACCGTCGTAGCATCTTTTGCCGCAGTCAGTGCGCTTTTTGTACTGCCAACCTATCCAACACTGATCGCAGCTGTTGAGATGGATGATACAGGTTCAACAAGAATTGGGAAGTATGTTTTCAACCATCCTTTCGTAATACCTGGAGTTATTGCCATCTCTTTATCCGTTGTATTTGCCTTTACGATTGGTGGATTTATTCTATAAATTTTAGCGTTTCTAAAAACACATTTCACAAGGAGCAAGGTATGAATTTTTTGCATAAGTCACTTATCATGTTGGCACTGATTGGTGCTTCTTCTTTGATGGCAAAACCTACCATTGCCATCTTAGCAACAGGTGGAACCATCGCGGGTACTGGTACCTCTGAGATTAAAAGCAGTTATTCAGCGGGTGCGGTAACGGTTGATAAACTTTTGGCAGCCGTTCCTGCTATTAATGAGTTAGCTACGATTAAGGGTGAACAAATCTCAAGCATTGGTTCACAAGAAATGAACAATAAAGTATGGCTCAAATTGACTAAAAGAGTCAATGAACTTCTTGCCAAGCCAGAGATTGATGGTATTGTCATCACCCATGGAACGGATACAATGGAAGAGACAGCATACTTTCTTGATTTAACCGTTAAAAGTAAAAAACCAGTTGTTTTAGTCGGTGCAATGCGTTCAGGTACTTCTATGAGTGCTGATGGTCCTATGAACCTTTTTAATGCGGTTAATGTTGTCATCAATAAAGATACAACAGGTAAAGGTGTAGTGGTCGTTATGAACGATGAAATTCACAGCGCAAGAGAAGTGACTAAAGTTAATACAAGCTCAGTTAATGCCTTTGCCTCTCCCAATGCAGGTAAAATTGGAACAGTTTATTATGGTAATGTTCAGTTTTTAATGCAACCAACACGTAAACATACGGTGGCTACTGAATTTGATATTAGCAAACTTGAAGATCTTCCTCGTGTTGATGTTCTTTTTGCTCACCCAGAAGATACCGATGCCCTTGTTAAAGCAGCCGTTGCCAATGGTGCCAAAGGAATTATTCATGCGGGTATGGGCAATGGCAATCCTTTCCCATTAACCCAAGATGCTCTTGCAGAGGCTGTTAAAAAAGGTGTTATTGTAGCACGTAGTTCACGTGTTCCAACAGGAAGTACAACACTTGAGGGTGAAGTGGACGATGCTAAATATGGCTTTATTGCGGTCGATAGTCTCAATGCCCAAAAAGCAAGGGTTCTTTTAATGTTAGGGTTAACTAAGACACATGACAAAGCAACGTTGCAAAAAATGTTTTTAGAGTATTAAGGATAATATGGATTGGGCTATCTCACACCCAATCCATACTTTACATGTAAAGCATATCTACAGCAGATACATAAAACATTTTGTTATAATTGATGAAAACTATAAAGCTGGATACACCCTATGAAATGTTTACATTTTATTTTCTTAATGCTTTGTCTATCACTTCCTTTGCACCTCTATGCCGCTGAAAAGCAAATCCTTATTATCAACTCTTATCATAAAGGCTTTCAATGGAGCGATGATGTACTTCGTGGCATTGATACTGCTTTTGAAGAGCATACCAATATCACTACACATATCCTTTATATGGACTCTAAACGCATCAATTCTGTTGCTTACTATGAAAAACTTCGCGAGCTTTACAAGCTTCAACTTGAAAAACAAAAATATGACCTTATCTTGTGCGTCGATAAATTTGCTTATGATTTTGTGCTTAAATACTATCATAAACTTTTTACTAATGAACCGATTGTCTTCACGGGGACGGAGCAATTTTCACGTGCTGAAGTGCAAAAGCAAGGCCTAGAAGATAGGGTTTATGGCATTTTAGAAAAACGCGCTATCAGCGATACGATTACAATGATAAGTGACATTATCCCAACGCTTAAAAAGCTCTATATTATCAATGATGCAAGCTCAAATGGCGACGATAGTGAGCCGTTTATTCAAGAAGCGATGCAGAGAAACAACCACCGCTTTAGCATTGAATACATTCGAAAATCAACCTTAACAGAACTAAAAAAACGCTTTGCAAAACCTAATCCCGATGAAGCGGTCTTTTTTATCCGCTTTTATAACGATAAAGATGATAATTTTTACAAAAATAATCAAATTGCTTCGATGATTGATCAAAGTGCTTTACCCGTTTTTGTCACCGACACCCTTTTTATTCAAAAAGGCGCCTATGGTGGCAAACTTGTCCCTATTCAACAATTAGGAGAAGAGACTGGAAAGCTCGTACTTTCAGTATTGAACAAGGAAGATATACCTTTACATGTCAGCACAGCTGAGACATTTTTATATCAATTTGATTATCTTAAAATTAAGCAATTCAAGCTCAATCCCAATACTGGCATAACACAATTTTCCGTTGTCAATGCCCCTTTAAGTTTTTTTGACAAACACCGTGAATTTATTGATTTTGTCTTCGTCATTTCACCCGTGCTGGTTTTTTTGATATTGGGGCTTATACACAATATCTATAGGCGTGTCAAAAGTGAGAAAGAATTGCGTCTAAGTGAGCTTCAAAAAAACAAACATCAACAATTTATTATTCAACAGTCCAAACTGGCTGAAATAGGTGAAGTATTTTCCTCTATCGCCCACCAATGGAAACATCCCTTAGTCGAAATTGCCACGATTGCACAGGACCATGTTTACTCATGCAAAGATCAAGGCGATGAACAAAGTAATCAATATGTCCACGACATTATGGTACAAGTGCGCTATATGACTGATACTATCAATGACTTCCAAAAATTTATTATGCCCTCAACCGCCAAAACCATCTTCGATGTGAATGAAGCCGTTGAAACGATGTTGAAAATCATCAATCACAATATTAAATATAATTATATCGATGTCATTATTGACAAAAAAAATGCAAGCAATTTAATGGTCAGTGGCTATAAAAATGAATTTATGCAAACTCTTCTCAATATCGTTAATAATGCTAAGGACCAAATCAAAGACAGAAGAGAGCACAAAGAACTTAAACGAGGTCTTATCACTATCAAGCTCTACAATACCGCACGTAAAATCTTTATCGAAATCAATGATAATGCAGGAGGCATTCCCGAAGCGATGCTACCCAAAATCTTTGATGCCTACTTCACCACTAAAGAGCAAGGTCATGGCATTGGGCTTTACATGTCAAAACTAATTATCGAAGACAAAATGGGAGGTAAAATTGATGTTAAAAATACAAATGATGGTGCCTCTTTCACTATTGCACTGGAGAGTATCAAATGAAAATTCTGCTTCTTGAAGATAATGAACGACTCTGTAAAGTTATCAAAGGTGCTCTCAACAAAGAGGGCTATAGTGTTGATGTTTTCATGGATGGGGAAGAAGCGTTGGAAGTCCTTAATTGCGGTTATCATTGCTTTATTCTTGATATTAACGTTCCCTCTCTGGATGGCATTTCGATCTTAGAGACAATTCGTATTTACCATAAAGACATTCCTGTCATTATCATCAGTTCAAACCATGATTTAGAAAAAATTCAAACTTCTTACGAAATAGGCTGTGATGATTATTTGAAAAAACCTTTTTTTATTTTTGAATTGGTTCAAAAAGTGAGGAAGCTATGCCACAAACCTATACAATCCATTGCACTTTGGGATGGATTTGAGTACGACTATATCCATCATCGCCTTTTAGATGCCAATAAAGAAGAAATTAAACTGGCAAAAAAAGAAATTCTCTTTTTTGACCTTTTTATCAAAGACAGGAATAGAGTCGTTAACTTTAGTGAATTAGAAGAATACGTGTGGGAAGGTGAAGAAACAAGTGTGGAAAACATGCGTGCCTTGATTAAACGGCTTCGTCGTAAATTGCCCGAGGGTGCGATTGAAATTATCAAAGAAGTGGGTTATACGCTAGGAAAAAAATTAACTTAACGATAATAAAGTTTTGTTTTTCCCGTTTGGTAATTGGTGTAGAGTTTTTTAAATTCTTTAAACACCTTAGCAGAATAAGGATTGTCATCGATTTTACCATTGTACGCATTGATGGCATCTTTAGTGCTTTTATGTCTCTCAAAACACGTCGCTAAGATATATGCACCGACTTGGATGTTAACTTTTGGGTCAAACAAATCATAAAATGAAATCTTTGCTTTATCGAGTAAGGGCTTATGAATCGAATTAATCTGCATGATACCCATGTCAAAGCGAGGATAACGATTGGTATAGAGGAAATAGACCACACGGCTTGCTTCGTGTTTATTTTTACTTTTTATAGAGATTACTTGAGAATATTGTCTGCTTTCAATATGATTGAGACTCAAAAATTCACTTAACTTATTAACCTGCTCTGGTGTCATTTTAGTGTAACTAAAAGCAACAACATAGCGGTCTAGGTCACTCTCAACTTTGGCAATAGAGTATAATAATCGTGGTTCTATCTTGTAAACTTTGCCTACTTTTTCCCAAATCGTTTCCGTTGCACTTAACAAAAACAGAGGAATTAACATGAGCATCAAAAATTTCATCATCTTTTCCCCTTCGTGATTTTAGTTATCTCTATTATACCAAAAAAAATGATAAGCTTTTTTTTACTTTAACTGCGTTAAAATACGCCTCTTCTATGGGGGGTATATGACTCTGGTGTGCATCACGGCCTTCAAAGCCGATTGGTTGGGCGGTTGACCGTCTGACGGTAGGTTCGATTCCTACACCCTCTCGCCACGACCTAAAATAAATCAATCTTAAACACTCTCAAAAGCCCTATAAAATCGAAACTCTTAAACATATTCTAATCTTAATTAGCTTAAACTACTATCAATTAATCTTACGTTTTTAGATACGTTTTTAGACACCTTTATAAAAAATAGGTATTTATACGCACTTTAAACGTACACAAAAGGGGTATAAAGTGCCTAAAATAAACACTTCTTTGCTAACCGATAAAGAGATAAAAAGTTTCAATTCAGAGCGGAAATCGTACACAAAACCAGATACCAACGGCCTGAGAATACTCATACAACCCGATGGGCGTAAAATATGGGAATTTGTTTATCTCTCTCCTACCCTACGCAAACGGCGTAAAACGACCTTTGGAACGTATCCAAAAACGTCACTAAAAGAGGCACGAAATAAAAGAGAAACGTACGCAAAACTCATATCTCAAGGCATAGACCCCATTGATGAGAAAAAAGAGGTCAAAATCGAAGAGAAACGCACTTTAGAGAGCAGTTTTTCAAACGTAGTCAACCTATGGCTAAACGCTCAAGAGAGCAGATTAGGCAAAGAAACATTTAAACGTAAAAAGGCACTCTTTGAAAACTTTGTCGTTCCTGTATTTAGAGATAGAAGCATAGCGGACATTACACACAAAGAGCTTACCACCATTTTAGAAGTGAAAGCACAGCAACACCCCGAAACAGCAAGACGATTATTTGCAAACTTTGATGACCTTTGGCGTTATGCGTGTAGCCGTGAATATTGTAACATCAATATTACCGCAAACATCCACAGACGAAGCACACTACCTCAACCCAAGATAAAGCACTATCCAAAAATAACAGACCCTATTATTTTAAAAGAACTTGTAAAAGCTATTTATTCGTATGGTGGACATTACAGCTCAAAGAATGCGCTTAAATTAGTCCTACATGTTCCATTAAGAGCTTCTAACCTTGTAACCCTTAGATGGGCTTATATTGACTTTGACAATCAATCCTTGACTATTCCACGTGCTGAAATGAAAAGTAAGAACGCCGACCAAAGAGATTTTATGTTACCTCTCACAGATGAAGCAATCAGTATTTTAAAAGAGCAGTATTTATTCACGTCACACCTTGATTATGTTTTCCACATTAACGGCACACATCTTAATCAGGAAAGCCCTAACATGGCTTTAAAGCGTTTAGGCTTTGGTGATGAGGTAAACGGACGAAAACAAACTATTCACAGCTTTAGAGGCACGTTTAGGAGCCTTGCAGATACTCACCAAAGAGAGCACAAATGTAGTTTTGAAGCAAAAGAGAAAGTATTAGACCATAGCGTAGGTGACAAAACCGAAAGAGCTTACACACACCAAGCGATTTACTACGATGAAATAAAGATATTGCTTACCTGGTGGAGTGAGTACGTTTTAAAGATGGTCGATGAGGTGAGAAAATGAAAAAGTTTGATTTTTGGGTAAATACGCCGATTGCAAAGCCTAGCATTAAAGAAATAGAAAAAAAGCTTCAAATGTTTTTTGATAAATTAAGAATAACAGATCGCAGTAATGAGATACAAATAAGGCAAACTGAATTAGAAAAAGTTACAAATTTAAATTGTTGTGATGCGTCCAAAATTGGAGCCACTAAATATTTAACGGCTACTATTCAAAATTACAGACAAGAAGAAAAGCTATTTCATAATTCAAATGATGAAATGATGAAATTAGCCGAAAATATCCATAATCTTTTATTAGATGAAGAAAAAGGAAGCACAAAAGAAGCAAAAATTATTTTGTCAATCTTTTTGGAAGGTAGCCCGTCAATCGAAATGTTTAGTTTATCGGTAGAAATCATGGAGCACATTCTAGTTTTTCTAAGATTTACCAGGCAGCATAATCAAAAACGATTTAGCGAAAATCTACGTGATGGAAAAGAACAAAATATTAAGCACATTAAAAAAGCTTTAGAAATTGCATCAAGATATAATAACCACCACCTAATTAATGAATGCCATAACATGATAGAGCTTATCGAAAAAGAAGATTTAATTACAGAAAAAATACTTTTTAGAAATCTATTTTGGCAAATCTACAGCTCATTACGTGACACTTTAAAAGTTGATGGAGAAGAACATTTATTACATAATGGCCACGTGCCCTTAAAAGCTGATTCAAAACTTATTGAAAAAGAAAAAAGCGCAACTATGACAGCACGTCACTTAGTAGAACTCATAGCTAATGAGCCGATAGACTTTACCCCAAAGGACGAACCACAAAAGAAAGAGTTTTACGAAAATGGCTACAATGAGCCAAGAATACTTTACTACTTTTAACCACTTAAATTAAAATGATGGGGTTTTCCCATCAAAACAATCATTTATCAAATTTATTTTTTGTCTTAAAATACTCCTAATTAAAACAAAATAGGAGTAAACACTATGACAAACACCTCAGCCCCACAGCAAAAAATGCGAGTGAAACACATAGTAAACGAGTTCCCAACATCTCCGGCCTCAATATGGCTTTACGCCAAACAAGGCAAATTAACCCCCATTAAGGTCACTGCAGGTGTCACGGTTTTTGATAGAAAAGAAGTAGAAGCGTTTTTTAGTGGTAAATCTAAAATGGAGGTATCACAATGAATAGCACATGAAGCCCGACCCAAAAGATAAATGATGAGGTCGGGGCATTTTGTAACGTAGCAGTGCAATTCTACCCTAAAACCTCATCATAAATCAAACAGTTAAAAATCTAAAAAGCGACAAATACTAAACAATAAAGCTCACTCTAAAAAGTGGGTTAAAACTTAAAATTATAAGGAGTAAAAAATGACTAATAATCATAATTTAGAGCTCGTTTTAGAGTTGTTAGAAACAATCGAAAAAGCCAAAGAAGCGATAATCAATAAAGACCGCTTTATAGCACGTCCTTTAACTGAAAGCTTAGAAAAAAGGGTATTAACCATTAAGAGAGTACACCCTCAAAGCCACGTCCTTTATAAAATCGTAGCGTTATTTCATAAAGATGTGCTTACTAATCTCTATGCGAATTTAGAAGCAATGGAGGCGCAAAAATGAAGCCCTTTGACAAATACATAATCTTACAAAGGTTACACATAGAGGAGAGTTTAGGGGCTATTTTCAGCACCGAAAATGCAAGAAAATTTTATGGAGTGGACTTTCAAAGACTTACCTATAAAAAGCATTATGAGCCTTGTTTATCATGCGTTATTGATGCAACAGGTGCACATGGTGATGTTGCACTACATTTCACAGAAAAGGGCATCAAAAAGCTTCTCAAAACTAACGAGAAGATGCAAAAAGAGATTAACGACCTTTGGGAAGAAAATAAGGTGGAATGGAATTTAGCACAGTATGAAAAGGTGCAATAATGAGCCAAGCATATAAAAGGCAAGTCCTAAGACGCTTCTTAAGAGATGTATTAAGCGGAGAAACAGTCGGCGCAAGTGATGGGCGACGTTATGGCGTTTCATGGTTAGCAAACTACGCTAATGAGCTAAGAGATGGTTACGGTGTTGAGATTGTATCCGTACCAAAAGGCAAAGGATTAAAGCACTATTACATCATCAAAAACAAAATACACTCACAAAAGATATTAGCTTTTTTTGACAATCAGGCAAAAGCGTAAATGATACACGCCCCGATAAAATTAAATAGCGCATTTCTAGCCCTACAAATGGCAAAGAATGACTATTCTAAAGTATCGGGGCAATTACCTACACCCTCACACACAATCACCCTTAACGGGCTTCATACGCAAAATGTAATAATCGTTTATCTACTCGATAAAAACATAACCACAGCAAAGCAATTTTTATGGATTAGTACGATTAAAAGAACGTGGCAAAGAAACCTCATCATACCTTTAAACTTTATCGATGAGGTGCACATAAACAGATTAACACAAAGCACGGGCATTATTTATTCACTCTATGAACTCTCACAACTCTTTAAAGCTGAATTTGTGAAGTATCCTACAATCTATTATCCCTCAAACAAAAAAGAACTTTATCAGCGTTTAGTATGGTACGCAATGAGGCTTCATAGTAAAGGATTGTTGGAACGTGATTTAATGAACGCCACAGCCCTTAGGATGAATGATAAACTAAAAGATGGATACAGTTATAGAGAAACACTTAAAAAGGCTTCAATCGCTTACTACTACATCAAAGAGAATGCAAAGCCACGCTTGACAAAAGATGAAGTGGTACAGCGTTTAAAAGATGGTGGAAAGATACGAGGTAAGCAGCGCAAAGATGAACACGCCCAAAATGTGCAAAGAGTGAAAGAGGCGTTACCCTTACATGTAAAACCAAGTGGCAAAGTAAACGTAACTTCTTTAGCAGATGCGCTTAACCTAAATAGGAAAACTATTCAAAGAATAATGAAAACTCTTTTAGCTTTTTGCTTCTTTGGCTTCATTCATTTAGCTACTCTTTTGAATGCGTACCATAATACCGGTAGCTTAAGTCCCATTTTAAAAGAAGCCCATAAATACGAGGTTTCAGAGGGGTTAAATAAGACTTATTTTATCCGAAGTAGTGCATTATATTATACGCATAGCTTAAGTCCCATTTTGAGCTAAAAGGAATAGCAAAGTATGTATTATTTTATGTATTTTAAGGAGATAATGAGGACGACATAGGGGCTATGCGATAGCTACAAAAGCAAAGCTTTACAAGCGCACCCCTGCTAAAGTTTACACAGTAACCATTTTTAACATTTAAGAGGGTGTATCAGTTCCAAAGATACATACATTAGGCGAAATGGTTTATTATGCAAAGACTAAGGGGTGGGTCAAATCTCTACGAACAAAGCCCCTAAAGACCGCGTCCTTACCCTCCATTTTATGCACATCAATTTTCAAAAATACTAAATAGGTAACAGTGGGTGGGGTACTAAAAGGTACTGTAAATAAAATTGGTACACGGGTAACGCACAACCCCACGACAATCTTAGTCGCACAAAATTTTATTACTTCATATTCATACCACTTTCAATCTTACCCCATAGGGGTAAATAAATAAAGTCTTTGAAAAAATAATATTTATAAATGTTTTATCATAGTGTTTACTTCATAGTTACAATACAGCCACCAAACAGCCAAAGCCATACCAATACACGCCCCAAGGTCTTAAAGTTGATTGTAGGGGCAGTGAGAGAGAGTAAAAGTAAAGTTTCAAGTCGAATATCTTCTATTTAGTTCTTGCTTCTCATATTTACAAAGCAATAGCCCGAGTTTATGATTTTTTAGTCATTTTGTGTTACTGAATAATGAACGAGAAGTGCTTTTTGTTGAATAAATGATGATAATAAAAAAGTGTTAAAAATCATAAAATCGGGCTATTAATCAAAATGTATTCACTTAAGGTTAAAAGCCAAGAAATCATTCTTCTTTATGCTTTAACTGATGAAAATTACTGTTTTCAATAATTAACTTTTTTGCTGAAAGTGCCTACTTTAGGGCTTTTAAGCGTTTAAGGTACTATTTTTTAAGGTTAATTGACTGAAAACTACAATTAATTAGTAAAATAGCTTAAGAAATGAAAAAAAATCACTCTTTTTTGAGTTAAGTTTCAACCGTTGAGGTAATCGGATTTTAAATCCGACTACCTTTTAATCTTTGAAAATATCAAACGAGCTTTTTAAGCATCTTGTAAAACCTTTTTGCATCTTGCATCCCATTCTTTTATTCTTTTTTCGGGCTGATTGCATCCACTTGATGAAAACTTATCAAAAGGAATTAAAAACTCATCCGATAAAGCGTGAATATCGTTCTCTAACTTTTCAAAATATGGCTCTACACCTTCAAGCATGAACTTATAACGTGCTTTGGCACTTGTAAGCGCATTCCATACATTTTCGTGGTTCATAGCTATTAAGTTTCGTGCATCCCTGCATCTTTGAATTTCATCATGTAATTTTTTGCTATTACCCATTTCTCTCATTTGAGCATTTAGCGCATCAATCTTTCTTCTTAATTCGATGTTCTCTTTTTGTAGAGCTTCAAAATCAATACGCATTTTAAAACTTTTCTCTTCAAACTTTTGATAATCACTTACCATCTCTTCTAATTCAGTAATCTTTTTTAAAAGCTTACTTTTTCCCATTTGTAACCCCTTTTGTGATAAAATAAATTTCAATCAATGGGAATTAAAAAGTGGTAAGCGTTGAATTTTGTGTACGTTTTAAGGTACGTTGTACTTTATCTAACAAAGCTTAAACGCCTAAATTTAGGGATTTAAAGGCTTATGTTAGGTAGCTACACCCGCCACTTAATTACAATCAACGATAAATCATAACTTTCATCTTTCATAACTTACACATAAATGCAAAAATCTTTTTCATCTAAGAGGGTTCAACTCTCCATGTATTATTGTAGATAAAGACCTGATAAAACGATAAGTTTTCTTGATATATAAGCACGATTTTATAGCATGTGTAATGCACGTAGTTAAGTGAAAAGTGTTGTAGCAACGCTACATGTAAAGCTTAGGCAAGACTTTTATTCTCTTCATCAGTGAATATACGTGAGCGAGTGATAAACTGATATCCTTCGTCAATTTCAAGTGAAAATGAGTTACCAAACGCAGCTTTCTCTTCTTTAACATCTAAGATAATTTGAGAGTAACGGAAGTATTCAAATTGGTCTTTATCGATAAAAAACTCACACCCACCGACTTCGCCCATTTTGATATTGCGAGAGGGCACATGAAAATCTTTTTTTTCATAACACATAGGAGCTGTACCATCACAACAGCCACCACTTTGGTTAAAGACGAGTTCGCCATACTCACGCTTAAGCTTTTCGATAACCTCTAACGCTTCAACAGTAGCTATAAGTCGTTGAACTTGCATACTTTCTCCTTTGAAAAAGGAGTGCGTAACCTAAAGGCTACACACTCGTAAAGACTAAAAGAAGCCTAATTTATTTTTATTGAATGATGTCAAGATATTTTTGGTGTGTCTGTACGCATTAAGCATCATCATGTGGGTTTCACGTCCAATACCTGATTTTTTATACCCACCAAAAGAAGCATGAGATGGGTAGAGATGGTAGCAGTTGACCCATACACGTCCCGCTTCAATGCCACGTGACATGCTATGAAGTTGATGCGCGTCTCTTGACCAAACGCCTGAGCCTAAACCGTAAATAGTGTCATTGGCGATGGCAAGTGCTTCGGCTTCATCTTTAAAGGTTGTGACACATAATACTGGTCCAAAAATCTCTTCTTGGAAGATACGCATTTTGTTGTGACCTTTAAAGATAGTTGGTTGAATATAATTTCCTTTTGGGAAAGTTTTATTTTTGTACTCATCCCCACCAATAAGGCACTCAGCCCCTTCTGCTTTACCGATTTTAATATATTCTAAGATTTTCTCTTTTTGATTGACTGAAGCTTGTGCTCCCATTTTGGTTGTTGGGTCAAGTGGGTTCTCTTGTGTGATCGCTTTAACGCGCTCTAAAACACGTTTCATAAATGGCTCATAGATAGACTCTTGGATGAGTGCGCGTGATGGACATGTGCAGACTTCACCGCTATTAAAGGCGAATAGCACGAGTCCTTCGATCGCTTTGTCAAAAAATTCATCATCTTTTGCCATGATAGATTCAAAGAAAACGTTAGGTGATTTACCACCGAGTTCAAGTGTGGAAGGGATAATGTTTTCGGTTGCGTATTGCATGATAAGCTGGCCTGTTGTCGTCTCACCGGTAAAGCCTACTTTTTTGATATCAGGGTGTGTTGAGAGGTGTTTACCAATCTTTCCGCCTGCCCCGTTAATGATGTTTACAACACCTTTTGGCAAGATGTCTTGAATAGTTTCCATCAAAATTAAAATTGACATTGGTGTTGCACTCGCTGGTTTTAAAACAACGCAGTTACCAGCAGCAATGGCAGGAGCGATTTTCCATGCCGCCATTAAGAGTGGAAAGTTCCATGGAATGATTTGTGCGACAACACCGAGTGGTTCATGAATCTCTTGAGAAATTGTGTTTTCATCCAAATCTGAAACGGTTCCTGATTCTGCTCGAATAACAGAAGCAAAATATCTAAAGTGATCTACTACTAAAGGAACATCTGCATTGAGGGTTTCGCGGATTGCTTTACCATTATCGAGTGTTTCAGCAACAGCGAGAGCCTCCAGGTTAGCTTCGATAGCGTCAGCAATTTTGTTAAGTAATGTGCTTCGTTCAATAACGGAAGTATGTTTATAGGTCTCAAATGCTTTAACGCCAGCTGCGACAGCTGCATCAACATCTGCTGTAGATGAACGTGGGATTTTTGTAAGAATTTCACCATCGACAGGGGAAAGATTATCAAAATATTCACCGTTAAGTGGAGCAACCCACTCACCACCGATGAAGTTCTCATAACGAGGTTTATATGTTGGTTTAGAATATGCCATTTTTGCACCTTTCTTAATAAAGTAATAAGATAAAAATTATCTCTTTAAGAACTGTAGTAGAGAAAACTTTAACAACAAAGACAATTTGACTACTAACTATACTTTTATAGATTCTTTTTATATAAGGTCAATAAGATGTATTTTAGCATTTCAGCATACTTATATTTACTATTGCGCGCTATAATTTCACATATTACACTATGAGGAGAGTCCATGCGTTTTTTCGTCAATCTTGGCGTTGCACTACTGTTTTTAGCAAGCTTATGCCATGCCAATGAAGAATCATTTGAAAAACAATATCACTATTTTACATCCTATAAAGAGGCTCATGCAAAGGCAGTGGAAACACATAAACCCCTTATGATTCTTTTTGTAACGACCTCGTGTCCGTGGTGTCAAAAACTGGAGAGCCAAACACTTAAAAAAGAGTCTGTTAATGCTTATGTACAAGCCCATTTTATCCCAGTCTTTTTAAACAAAGACATTGACTCTTTTCCAAAATCACTTTTACCCGTTGTGTCTCCAACAATCTTTTTTGTCGAACCTAAAGAAGAAAAACAGTTTTATGATATTTTAGGCTATAAATCAGCCGTAGAATTTTTAGAGCTTATTCAAGAAGCTAATGAAACATTTATGAAGATGCATCCATGAAGAATTTTGTATTTATAGCACTCTTTTCTTTTATTCTAAACGCTCAAGCCGCTGTACTTACACCCTTTTCACTCGAAGGTATTGAAGCCGTCAATGTTACTGTATTAGGAAAAGATAAACTTTTCGAAGGTGCATTCAAACAAACACTTAAAGACGAAGTAGAAAAAAAACTCCATGCTCTCAACATTAAAACAACCAGTAAAAGTTTTTCCAATTTTCTCATTAAAGTTAAAACAGTCACTATTGAAAAAAGTACTCTTTATTATGTCACGCTTTCACTGGTTGAGAGCGTTCGTATATCAAGAGACAAAACAATTGAGGCTATCGCTATTACCTACACAAAAGAAGACTCTTTTGAAAGTACAAATCCAGAAGAAGATGTCAAAGAATCTATTCTTTACTTAGTCGAGGAATTTGCAGAACAGTATAAAGATGAAAATACAAAGTAACGAAGAGTTTCATTTACTCTTTCGTAATCTTTCTGCATTATAATGATGTGACATTATAATTTTAAAGGAGAAACTATGGCGAAACGTATTTTGTTTATTGTCGGTGATTATGTGGAGGACTATGAAGTAATGGTTCCTTTTCAAGCGTTAGCGGCTGTGGGTCATCAAGTCTTTGCTGTTTGCCCTAACAAAAAGGCAGGTGAGTTTATCCGAACTGCGGTCCATGATTTTGAGGGAGACCAAACATACAGTGAAAAACCTGGTCACAATTTTACCCTCAATGCGAGTTTTGACGACATCAAAGTTGACTCTTTTGATGCGCTTGTTGTCCCAGGTGGTCGTGCCCCTGAGTATTTACGTTTAAATGAAAAAGTTCTTGAAATGGTACGCCATTTTGCCAAAGCCAATAAGCCTATCGCAGCGATTTGTCATGGAGCACAACTCTTAGCAGCAGCAGATGTTTTAGGTGGCAAAAGCTGTTCAGCTTACCCTGCATGCGCACCTGAAGTTACCAAAGCAGGTGGTACGTATGCCGCTATCGAAGTCACCGAAGCCACAGTCGATGGTAATCTTGTCACCGCTCCTGCATGGCCTGCACATCCACAATGGATTGCAAAGTTTTTAGTTGTTTTAGGCACTAAAATCACCCTTTAAGCAACAGAGGAGATTTTTCTCCTCTTAGGGTTTTGCGATTAAATACGCTCCCGCACCCATCATCACACTTCCCGCACCAATGTCGAGTTTACGGATTGCTTGAGGACTTTGAAATAAATGTTTTGCACGACTTGCCACATACGCATAAACAGCCATCACACTAAAAAGCACCCCAACAACAACACTACCAACCATCATGACATCGCTAAATGTTAAAGCTTTTAGGTCCATAAAGGTCGGTAAAAAGCCCAAATAAAATAAAATCACTTTAGGATTTCCCAGCGTAATGCTAAGACCGCTTAAAAAATTGGCTTTTTTACTCGGCTCACGTAGGGCGTGAATATTGGCCGCTTTGGCATGGCTTTTCAAGATAGTGTAACCAAGATAGATAAGATAGGCTCCACCAAGATATTTGACCGCGATAAATACTTCACCCATATACATAGCGATGGTACTCAAACCATAAATCGCCGCTAGTAAAAAGATGATATCCCCAAGCACAATGCCTGCGATAAAAATAAGTGTCGAAGCAAATCCCGAAGCAAGTGCTCTAGCAATAGTAGCAAAAACACCTGGTCCTGGACTTACTGCTAAAACAAACATCGCCAATCCAAATGAAAGTAACGATACTACGCTCATAAAAGCTCCTTACATGTAAAGATATAAAATAAAATTATATACCAATTTAAAAACTGTTACAGCATGTTTGAGACTAACTTTTAATCAAAAGAATAAGTTCTATAGTGATTTAAGGTTCTTAAGATTATAATCCCTATTGAATTGCTCTATTATGTAGGATTATAGTTGTGAATATGATTAAAAGAATCGTCCTTTTTTACAGTGATGGTTTTAAGCAGATGAAGGTGGGTAAAACTTTATGGCTTATTATCGCCATTAAATTTTTTCTTTTTTTTATTCTCCTTAAACTCTTCTTTTTCCACGATGTCCTTCAAACTAATTTTTCCAACGATACCGACAGAGCTAATTTTGTAATCAAAAACCTTACGAACCCTTAAAGGAAAACATGATGGATAGTACGTTACTTGTAGAGTTATCGCGCGCCCAATTTGCGCTCACCGCACTCTATCACTGGTTATTTGTACCCCTTACTTTGGGTCTTTCTTTTATTATTGCCATAATGGAAAGTCTCTATGTGAAAACAGGTGATGAAACGTGGAAGAAAATTACCAAATTCTGGATGGGCTTATTTGCCATCAATTTTGCCATTGGACTGGCAACTGGCATTATTTTGGAGTTTGAATTTGGCACAAACTGGTCCAATTATTCGTGGATTGTTGGCGATATTTTTGGTGCACCTCTTGCCATTGAAGGAATTATGGCCTTTTTTATGGAATCAACTTTTTTTGCCGTTATGTTTTTTGGATGGGATAAAGTTTCCAAAAAAGTACATCTTCTCTCTACATGGCTCGTTGCTATCGGCTCAAACCTCTCAGCACTTTGGATTTTAGTTGCCAATGGTTGGATGCAACATCCTGTAGGCATGGAATTCAACCTTAATACGGCACGTTTTGAGATGAAAAACTTCTTTGACGTCCTTTTCAACCCCAATGCTATTTCAAAGTTTTTACATACTGTGAGCAGTGGCTATGTGATGGGTGCATTATTTGTTGTGGGTATTAGTGCTTGGTATCTTTTAAAAAAACGAGACATTTTATTTGCTAAACGCAGTATTATTGTGGCTGCTTCCTTTGGTTTACTTGCTTCTGTATTTTTAACCTTGACCGGTGATGAATCTGCTCATCAAGTGGCCCTTACACAACCCACTAAACTAGCCGCTATGGAAGGATTGTATGACGGTAAAAGCCGCGCGGGAATCGTTGCTATTGGCCAACTTAATACTGATAAAAAAATAGGAGATGGTCAAAAAGAATTTATCTGGTCAATTGAAATTCCCTATGCCCTCTCCTTTTTGGGTTTTCGCAATATTAATGCCTTTGTTCCGGGAATCGATGATTTGGTCTTAGGCAATCCAACACTTTCCATCGAACCAGCGCAAAGCAAGATAGATAAAGGCAAAGTTGCTATCGCTTCGCTTAAAACCTATAAAGAGGCCATGAGAGAAAATGATAATACGAAAGCAACGATAGCTTTTCAATCCTTTCGGGAAAATCAATCTTTTTTAGGGTACGGCTATCTCAACGACCCTGCCAAGATTATCCCTCCCGTTGGAATCACCTTTTATAGCTTTCATATAATGGTCGGTTTGGGCAGTTGGTTTTTAGCTCTGTTCTTTTTTGTACTTTACTTTAGTATGGTGGGTAAAATTGAGACTAAACCTCTTTTGTTAAAACTTGCCTTTTTAAGTATTCCTCTTGGCTACGTTGCAGGAGAAGCAGGGTGGATCGTCGCAGAAGTTGGTAGGCAACCGTGGGCAATTCAAAGTATGTTACCTGTTGGTATTGCAACATCAAGCATTGACCCTATATCAATTATGATTACCTTAGGCTTATTTGCAACTATCTTTACGGGCTTGCTTATTGCTGAAATCAAAATTATGCTTAAACAAGTTTCCATAGGACCTGAAGGAGAAGCCCATGTTTGAGAATATGTCATTACTAAGTTTACAACAGTATTGGTGGTTTATCGTTTCGCTTTTAGGGGCATTATTTATCTTTATCACCTTTGTACAAGGCGGCCAAACGCTT
The DNA here is from genome assembly GCA_028684065.1 of Sulfurospirillaceae bacterium. Lineage (GTDB taxonomy): Bacteria > Campylobacterota > Campylobacteria > Campylobacterales > Sulfurospirillaceae > Sulfurospirillum. Next base: position 4,561 of record JAQUGO010000011.1, on the reverse strand, counting down.
TTATACAACATCGGCAAAGATGAAGCACAGCGTAATGTTTTGGTGGCTTCTTTGGGACGAAAATGGGAGCTTTCCTTCACCTCTTTAGTGATGTTTGGTGGGGCTTTGTTTGCAGCATTTCCTCTTTTTTACTCGGTCAGTTTTGGAGGGGCGTATTATGTGTGGATGGCCATACTTTTTTGTTTTATCATTCAAGCCGTTTCCTATGAATACCGCAAAAAACCCAATAATTTTTTGGGAAGCCGCGTGTATGAGAGTTTTTTATACATCAATGGTAGTGTGGGCATCATCCTTATTGGTATCGCCGTAGGTACACTTTTTACGGGCGGTCATTTTATTAAAAATGAGATGAATCTCTCGGCGTGGACGATGCATTCTTATGGTTTAGAAGGCGCCCTCAATCCTTTTAACGTCGCTCTTGGTTTTACACTGTTCTTCTTAGCACGTGTACAAGCATCACTCTATTTCATGAACAATATCGCCGATGACAGCATCGTCAAAAATGCAAAAATTCAACTCTTTAGAGATGCTTTATTGTTTTTAGGTTTTTTCATAACAACCATCGTAATGCTTTTAGTGATGAGTGGTGTCTCTTACCATAACACATTTTTTGTAGTCAGTGAGTATAAATTTTTACATAATTTCCTTAACACTCCTTTGCTCTTGGCACTTTTTCTTTTAGGAACATTTTTGGTTTTATTTGCCCTTTTCATCACATTTTTTAGAAAAAGTACTAAAGGTATTTGGTTTAGTGGAATTGGTACAGTTTTAGTTATCTTAAGCTTCTTTTGCCTTTTAGGTTTTAATGCTACGGCGATTTATCCTTCGCTGAGCGATTTAGCGAGTTCTTTGACCATTGAAAACAGCTCAGCTAGTCATTATACACTGAGCACAATGAGTTATGTTTCACTCGGTGTTCCTTTCGTTTTGGCGTATATTATTGCTGTATGGCGCGTGATGGATAGAAAAAAAATAACATCAGAAGAGATAGCTTCCGATGCACATCATTATTAGGAGAGAGTATGGAAGCTATTAATTATACCTCAGGCATCTTATGGCTAGCGGCATGGCCTATTTTAATTTATGCCAGTTATCGTTTTATTGTACTTAATATTAGCCATTTTGAAGAATTTATCAATAAATAAAAGAGGGGTTAAACCCTCTTTTAAGCCTTATTTATATAAGCTCGCCATCCACCAAATTCACTGATTTCACGGGCCCCTTTAAGGGCGTCACCTTCGCATAAAAAACCATATACATGGCTTCCATCTTCTAAAAAAACGGTTCCTATGCACAAAGGTGAAGCAATTTGCACGATAAATGCCCCAAAGTTTTCTAAAGGCATTTCCCATACTTCAAGTTCTAATGCATAAGGACTTGTGGCATCTTTTAGCATTCCTGGGCGTGGTGGTATTTTTTCTGGAACATCAAAGAGGCGGTATCCCACGGCACTTTTACAAGCTTTGACAAACACAGCCTCTAAGTTGAGCAATTGAGAATTGAGCGGTAAGCCTTGCATGTGTGCACCACAAACGGCCAGTAATATCGTTGGTTTCATAATGTTTCCTTTTGTAAATAATTGGCTCCAAAATGCATTAATATTTTCTCTTCAAAAGCATCTGCAAATAGGGTAATACCAAAAGGTAAACCATTATGTCGTTTACCTGCTGGGATAGCATAAGCAGAAAAATCAAGCAAATTCATAAAATTGGTGTAATACCCTAAATTGGTATTGAGCTCTATTGGATTATCATTAACTTCTTCAATCGAATAAATCGTTCCCGTCGTAGGGGTCAGCATAAAATCAACACCTTCCATCACCACTTCACTCTGACGTTTATGGGCTTTGAGTTGGTATTCTGCTTCAAAATACTCACTAGCACTTTTAGTCGCGCCAGAACTTATGATAGTATGGGTCACATCCATAAAACTCTCAGGGCTTTGGGTTAAAAGTGCTTTGACAGCAACATAACGCTCGGCAACCCATGGCCCACTATACAACAGATTGGCCGCTTCTAAAAAAGGAGAAAAATCCACTTCAATCTTTTCTCCTCCAAGACGCTCAAACGCCTCAATAGCTTGATAAAAAAGCTTCTCGGCTTCTGTATCCCCAAAAAAAGCCAACTGCTCGGCTTTGGGCACACCAAAACGAAACGAAGATGAAAAGGTTTTACCATTCACAGGCATTTTTCGGCTGTAAACATCTTCTTTATCGTACGAAGCTGCCACGTTAAAAACGGCCATCATATCTTCTGTGCTCTTAGTAAAAATCGAAACACAATCCAAACTACGACATGCTGGCACCACGCCAGAGGTACTTAAAAGCCCTTTACTAGGCTTTAGTCCCAAGATATTATTAAACGCCGCAGGCACTCTACCTGAACCTGCCGTATCGGTTCCTAGAGAAAAAACAACCATATCAAGCGCAACACTCACCGCACTGCCTGAACTAGAACCCCCAGAGATATAGCGTTTGTCGATGCTGTTTTGGCACGCCCCATACGGTGAACGCGTACCCACAAGGCCTGTGGCAAATTGGTCAAGATTGGTTTTGCCGATGGGAATCGCTCCCGCTTCAATCAGTTTTTCAACCACAAAAGCAGAACGCTTTGGCACATAGGTAAAATTAGGACACCCAGCGGTAGTGGGAATGCCTGCTAAATCAATATTGTCTTTTATAGCAAAAGGAATACCATAAAGAGGTAAATCTTCCATTTTAGAATGCTCAAGCCGTTCTAAATAAGGCTCTAATTCTACATCACTTAAGACATGTAACCAGATAGGATTATCTGCACATTGCGTAATGCGCTCTTTAATCTGTTTTACGAGCTCACGTGGAGTAGACGCATGGGTAGTATAGAGTTGCTTTACATGTAACATTGTCATTATCTGTCCTTTATCTCATCTTCTTGATTGCGTAGTGCCTCTATTAATGCCGCACTGAGGATTAAAAATCCACCGATATATTCTACGAAGTCCATCGTCTCACCTGCAATCAATGTTGCCGAAATCACCGCAGTAATCAGCTCCATAATGATGATGATGGAAGAACGCCCCGCTTCCATATGGGTCACGCCCCATTGCGAACCAATATTGGCTATAAGTAGCCAAACCAGTGCATACAAGCCTAATGCGCCCCAAGCCTTAAACCCCACATCCACAGGGAAAGGCTCTACATGCCCCAATAGCAAAAGACCCGCTAAAATAAAACAGCCGTAAAACATCGCTCCTATTTTAGAGGCTACAGGTACAGGTTGCGCAAAACGAAAAAGAAGGTTATTGAGTGCGAATAGCAATCCTGAGAGAAGGGCTAACGCATCAATCCATGATGGCGGTGTATCTAAAATTTTAAAGCCACCTAAAATTAAAAAAGCTCCTAAAACAGCCGCAATAACCCCAAACCAACGCCATACATCAATACGCTCTTTTAAAAAAAAGTATCCACCCAAAACGCCCCAAACCGGTAAAAGATAAAAAAGAACCATCACACGGATGACCTCACCATTAATAAGTGAATAGGTAAACGCAAGATTGGCCCCTCCGCCTAAAAGGGCTATTAAAAACATCACTTTACGATGTTTCCATCCTAAAGCTCTTTGTTTCAAAAGGCGTGAGCTCATGACCAAAGCGATAATGCCATACGCCCCAAAACTAAGTGAGATACCTTCGATGCCCATCGCATTAATGGCTTTTAAAGGCAGCCATGAAAGACCCCATAAAATGGAAGCCCCAAGTAAAATAATGACAGGAAGATAGCCTTTCATTGTTTTTCCAGTGTAGTGATAAAAGTTTTAAAATGCTGACGTTCTTGTACCGCCATCCAACAGTTAATCTCCCATAAATCTGCTACGGGTGCTTGCGTAAAGGGAAGCGTATGTAAATAACCATCTGGACCAAATTCGGGTGTCATTGTCGTGCTTTGATAGCCTTGAAGCCTTTGTGCCTTCCAAACAATTTCCCAACACTGCTGATGCACTTTAACGTCTTCTTTATATTCAGGTGCCGCAGGATGAGGCACTTGAGGGCCTTGGTCATACCCAACGCGTGCGTGAATATGGTGTACATGGGATGAAAGAGCTTGCATCGTTTCTAATTCAGTATCCATTCTTCGTTCACACACGACACACCAATGGCTCAAATCGAGTGTCAATTTTAATGCCGGTAGTTTTTCAACCATGCGTTTGGTAACCCATGGATTGAATAAAGTACGACTACGATGGGTTTCAAAGCTCACCACACAGTGAGCTTTTTGGGCTACATGTAGAGCACTTTCAAAAAAGAGAAGGCTCTGCTCTTCACTCCATGCATCACATCCACCAATACATGTCACGAACAAAGGTGAAAGCCTCTGGCTTGCTTCTAAGGCACTTTGAAAATCATCTAAATGCTCTTGAACACTTGCATTACGTCTGGGCGTATAGCCCCCACCTGTCACGATTTCTGCGATATAGGAAAGCTCGTATTTTTCCAAGCAAGCTTTCCAGACTAAAGTCTCTTTGATATTTTTGGGTGCTTGCGCTTCAATGCCATCAAATCCCGCCTCTTTTGCTTCTATACATGC
>JAQUGO010000006.1 GCA_028684065.1 Sulfurospirillaceae bacterium | reverse complement strand
GTCTCCAGCCACCACCTCTTCTTAATTGTAGCACTTCCTTTGTTTTTATCTTCAGTTTAATATTACTATTGGCACTATTAAAAATATTTAATTTTTTTTCGCTACAATCATTACTTAAAATTTGTATTTTAATGTTTAGGGTGAACATGAACTGTAAAAAAATAACTAATAAAATAAGTAGTCCTATCGTAGCATCTATTTTAGTTGTTGAAGATTCGAAATTCATCAATAACTATATATCTTCAGGATTAAGTAAACTTGGGCATACATGTACCCAAGCTTTTGCATTACAAGAAGCTATTACACAACTTTTTACAACAACATTTGATTTAATTATCCTAGACTTACATCTACCCGATGGTGAAGGTGAAGAACTTTTATCGGCCATTCATCATCTCTCCGATACTAAAATTGTTGTTTTTACCTCTGATGATGACCAATTGAGACGAGATGAACTTTTCAGATATGGTGTCATAGATTATTTTATTAAAGACAAAAAAATCATTAAAACGATTTCTGAAATTCACCAACTGATTCAACGCCTCGAAAAGAACAAAGGTCAAACAATCTTAATAGTGGATGATTCTGCTGTGGTACATCGCCAGCTCAGTAATCTTTTTAAACCTAGAAACTATAACTTACTCATCGCCAAAACGGTCCAAGAAGCCTTGCCTCTAATGAAAGAACATTCCATTGATTTGGTTATTCTTGATTTGGAGCTTCCAGGAATGAATGGTGCTGAATTACTCGATATTATTAAAAAAAATCCACACTACATTGCACTACCTGTACTGGTTTTATCGGGTCATAATGATGCACACTTGATCAGTAAACTATACAAACTAGGCGCTTCTGAATTTCTCAAAAAACCTTTTGTCAATGAAGAAATCTCTTTAAAAGTTGATTTTTGGATTGATTATGGTCGCAAAACGAATGAACTCGCCTGCCAACAAGCTATTTTAATGGACTATAAAACGGCCATCGATAGCAGTTCTATTGTCTCTAAAACCAATGCTAAAGGCATTATCACCTATGTCAACCCTATGTTTTGCACAATATCTGGATACCGGGAAGAGGAGTTGATAGGTAAACCTCATAACATAGTAAGACACCCCGATATGCCCCAAAGTGTTTTTGAAACATTATGGAAAACCATTCAGGCAAAAAAACCATGGCACGGGGTTATCAAAAATCGTAAAAAAGATGGAATGCCTTATTATGTTGACACCTTTATTCATCCTATCTTAGATGGCAACAATAACTTGATCGAATACATTGGAATCCGAACAGACATTACAGAACATGAACTTTTTAAAGAAAAATTACGGTATGAGCTTGATATTTCAGACAGCCATTACCAAGAAGCTTTAAATCTTCATAAAGAGTACGAAAAGGCTATTCAGGAAAGCACTGTTCTTACACGTATTGATACATCAAGACGTATTATCTATGCAAATGAGCTCTTTTGTGAAACTATGGGCTATACGCTTGGTGAGTTAAAAGGACAAACGCATGATATGATGCATCATCCAGATAATATTGAACAGATAAATACCATGTGGGAAATAGTTGAAGCGGGAAAAATCTGGAAAGGCACACTACAATACATCCATAAGGACGGGCATACTGTTTGGTTTGATACCGTTATGTTACCCATTTATAATGCACACAATGAAATCATAGAATATATGGCAATTCGTCATAATATTACAGAACTTATTCGTGCACATTATGAAATCGAAGAGACACAAAAGGAACTTATCTTTAGGATGAGTGAAGTGGCAGAATCACGCAATAAGGAGACAGGAAACCATATTAGAAGAGTAGCTTTTTACTCCCGTTTACTAGCGCTTAAGGCTGGTCTACCATTTGATGAGGCACATATTTTATTTACAGCTTCACCAATGCATGACATTGGTAAAATTGCTATTCCTGATCATATTTTGTTAAAACCTGGTAAATTTGAGCCCGAAGAGTGGGAGGTTATGAAGAAACACAGTGAGATAGGTTTTAATATCCTCCATGGCTCCAATCGACCAATCCTTCAAGCCGCAGCCATTGTCGCCCATGAACATCATGAAAAATACGACGGTACAGGTTACCCTCGCCAACTTAGTGGTGAGGAGATTCATATCTTTGGACGTATTACGGCCATTGCTGATGCTTTTGATGCTCTTGGCAGTATCAGACCTTATAAAAAAGCATGGGAATTACCCCGTATATTAGAACTTTTCGAGGCTGAAAAAGGCAAACATTTTGACCCTAAATTGATGGAGCTTTTTCTAGAAAATTTAGATGAATTTTTGATGATACGGGATAAGTTTACGGATCAAGATTCTGAAATATGAGGCGTTGTTACCAACACCTCGTGTGATTATTTTAGGCCTTAAAAAGTTGGTAAATTGAACAAATATCTTCTTCCCCTTTTCCCATCATTCGCATTTTAGAGTATAACTCTTTGACAACACTGGCTGTGTACAAAGGGCGATTCATACTGTAAGCTAAATCTTGCAAACAATGTAAGTCCTTATTGATAGCTGCATTACTAAAATGAGGGCTATAATCTTCATTAATCAATTTTTGTGTTTTTGCCGCTAAAACCAAAGATTTTCCACCACCAACACCTAAAATATCTAGCAACTGTGTTTTATCGATGCCACATGCAACGCCAAGGCTTGTGCATTCAGCGATCGTTGCCATAAACGAACCAAGACATAGGTTATTAATCAGTTTCATTTTAGATGCCATTCCAGGCTCTTTGAGATGAAAAATACTTTGCCCAAATTTTTCAAGTAATGGCTTACATGTCAGGAATACTTCTTCTTTTCCTGCTGTTACAATCGTCACTTCTCCTTTGCTTGCGGGAACAACACTACCAAAGACAGGTGATTCTAAATAGTTTCCATCCTTAGCTTCGACCATTGCATGAAATTCAAGTACATCGTTAAAATGATTGGTCGTCAAATCGATAATAGTTTTACCTTTTAAGGAGCTACTTAAAAGTCCCTTGTCCATGCACATAACATTACGAACACCTGCCGAATCAAAAAGACACATAAATACGGTATCACATTTTTCACTCAACTCTTTAGGGGATAAAGCGATAGGAAAACCTAATTTTTTTGCTTTATCAACACTACGATTCCAAACAATAACCTCTTCACCCATATCAGAAAGTCGCTTTGCGATCGCGCTTCCTAAATTACCTAATCCAATAAATCCAATTGCCATATATGCTCCTTTTGGTTGTTTTTTAGAATTATAGTCTAAATTAGACAAATTAACAATATCTATTTTTATTAAAATGTGTTACTATAACACTATGAAAAAAGAACTTAAACCTTATATTGCTTTGTGTGATGCGATTGGAAAGCTGTTTTACCCCAATGTTGAAGTGGTTATGCATGACCTCACGACGAAGACATTAGTACATATCGTGAATGCTTTCTCAAAACGTCGTATGGGCGATACTATGCTCAGTGACATCAAAGACATAACGGCTCTTAAAGAAGATTGGGTTGGGCCTTATGATAAAATAAATTATGATGGAAAGAGACTTAGAGCTGTCAGTATTATCCTTCGCGATACACACAATGTGCCTATTGGAATGATCTGTATTAACTACAACACGGAAGCCATCGAATCTCTTTTTGAATCCCTCAAAGGCTTTTTACATGTCGATACCTCAAGCCCAAAACCACCCGTACTTTTTTCACAAAGTTGGCGAGAGCATACAGATGAAACCATCGAAAAATATTTAAACACGAAAAACATCTCTCTTTCAGGACTTAGTAGTGAGGATAAAAAAGAGCTAGTGCTTTTCTTAAACTCTGAAGGCATTTTTGCGATACGTAATGCCGTAGCCTATTTATGTACAGTTCTGAATGTTTCAAGAGCCACAATTTATAATTGGCTCAAAACTATACGCTCCTAAAATAAACAATACCAAAGGTAGTATGATGAAACCATTTAAAAAAGCGGAGGTTTTTACGATATCTTTTAGCCATTTAGCGCACGATATCTATTCTTCTTTTCTTGCTCCAATGTTACCTCTTTTAATTGAAAAAGTAGGTATTACTCTTTCACAGGCAGCTTTTTTGGATATTGCTAGGCGTATTCCCGCTCTTTTCAATCCTCTTTTTGGGCTTATGGCAGAACGTACAGATGCCAAATATTTTGTGATTTTAGCGCCTGCAATTACAGCTATTGCAATGAGTTTAGTGGGGCTAGCACCTTCGTATACTGTTTTGCTTATTTTGCTCTTCGTCGCAGGGCTTAGTGCGGCACTTTATCATATTCCCTCTCCAGTCATGATGAAAGAAGCAGCAGGTGACAAAGTAGGAATGGGAATGAGTTTTTTTATGGTCGGAGGGGAAAGTGCGCGTACTCTTGGACCTTTAATCATTACAGCAGGTATTTCTTTGTGGGGATTAGAAGGAACGTACCGCTTAGTACCTTTTGGTCTACTCGCATCCTTATTGCTCTATTTTCGACTACGCAATTTAACTATGCATGCTTCCTTTGCAAAAAAGCGTGAAAAAGGTGATACTAAAAAATTTCTTATCCGTTATCTTCCTTTTTTTAGTGCAATGGGTGGTTTCTTACTTTTCCAATCAGCTATGAAATCGGCCCTAGTTTTATACCTTCCTGTTTACTTAACACAACATGGCTTTGGATTGTGGCATGCGGGTATTTCCCTCTCTGTTTTACAGCTTTTTGGAGTACTTGGCACGATGTTCGCCGGTTCCTATTCAGATAAAATCGGTCGTACCAATATGCTTGTAACGTCAACTATTTTATCTGCTATTTTCATGGTTCTTTTTATTTTTTACCACGAAAATTTTTTATTTCCTATTTTAGCCGTTCTTGGGTTTTTCTTATTAGCATCGGGGCCTGTCTTAATGGCAAGTGTACAAGACCTTAACTCTTCTATGCCCACTTTTGCCAATAGTCTCTACATGAGCGTTAACTTTGGTGTTAGTTCTATTGTCGTTTATTTATTAGGTTTTTCAGGGGATACGATTGGGCTGGATACAACCTATAAAATAGCAGCAGCATGCGCTTTTATCTGTATTCCTTTCGTCTTTATGTTAGCGAGGGAATCAAAAAAACATGGAGAAATCTCATCATAAACCTGAATGCTGCTGTTTAATAACGCCTAAATCAATACATGTAATGTGGTTGGGCGAGTTTTTTGCTCCTTTTTTGAGGATACCAAAAATCTCATTGAGGGAATTATCATCAATAGAGTGTTTATGTCCAAAGCCACTGCAAATAACAGCAACACTGACCGTCATCAATGGAAATTTTTGTATCTCTCCCGCCCTATTCTTAGCCAAAATAAAGCCTGAGCTAATTCCATTTTCACAGTAAAAACTTTTTATATCATTGGCAAAACGAATGGTAATATCTTCAATGATGGCATAAAATTTTTCAAACGAATCCCCCTCTTTTACTTCCCAACCTAAAAAGAAATCGTCACCACCAACATGCCCCACCAAACAATCATCAAAACCAACAGAGCTTTTAAGAATATCAGCAAACAACGTAATAGCACGGTCGCCTTTTCGAAAGCCATAGTAATCATTAAAGGGTTTAAAATTGTCGAAATCAAAATAAGCCATCATCACTTTTTCATTTGATTCCATGCGCGTAGAGACAAACTCATTGATAATGCGATTACCAGAAAGTCCTGTCAATGGATTTTGATCTTTTGCATCAACGATATTTTTTTCATTAATGATATCCAGCAAAACCTTGGAACTCAAATACCCAACATAATGTTCATCTTTAGTAATTAAAATGCCATCATTATCATCATCAAACGCATAGATTTTCAATATTTTATCAACAGGGTCGTTAATGTCAGCACGTGCACAATGCGATATAATTTTTTGCAAACTTCCTTGTGTCAAATTATATAAAAGCGCCTTACCATAGGTTGAATAGATATACGACTTAATATCAGTATCACGTATAATACCTAGAGGACTCTCATCTTTGGTAATAACAGGAACAAAATTGGTATGTTTATTAGCACGTAATAATTCAAAAACTGTATCAATGTTAGAATCTACCGAGACAGGAGGAATTTTTTGTAAATACTTTTCTATATTATTGATTCTTCCCGAATTACGCTTTTCATTTTGAGAAATTTCCTTGAGAATTTCGTACGCTGGTAAAATTTCCCACACATTTTGTGTTGGCCTTTGAACAAAAAAACCTTGCACCATATTGCATCCAAGGCGCTTGCATTCGATGTACTCTTCTTCACACTCAACACCTTCAGCAATCGTAAAAATACCCATGGCTTGAGCGATTTGAACGATAGAGCTTACAAAGAGTTTTTTCTTTTTACTTTTATGAATACCATCGATAAAAAAGCGGTCTATTTTAAGAAAATTGGGATCAGCATTGAAGAGCATTTGAAGACCAGAAAATCCTACCCCAAAATCATCAATAGCCATTTTGTAGCCTTGTTGCTTATAAAGGCTTAAAACCAATTTATCAACACCAGGAAACCCACCTAATTGATGCTTTTCAGAGAGTTCAAAACAGATATTCGATGGCTCCATCGAATAATCTTGAAGCAGAGAACATGTATACCCTGGCTTAAAATCTGGCATCATAGTAATTCGATTATCTAGGTTATAAAAGAGTTTGATAGACTTAGCAAAAGGAAATAATGAAAATTTGTGAATCGCTTTTTCACGCAATAAAATATCGATATGGTAAAGAACTTTTTCACTGTAGGCATTATCAAAAATACAATCTATACCGATAAATCCAGCTCCTTCATAGTTGCGTATCAACGCTTCTACCGCGTAAAGTTTTCCCGTATAAATATTGACGATAGGCTGAAAGGCAAAATCTGCTTCATCTACCAATTTTTTCCATTGTTCACTGAGCATGATGGATTCATTCTCCTTCTGAGATAGGAGAATGATACACTGTGTCGATTACAAGAGCATTACATGTAAAGAGTATTTGAGGCTTTAGTCACAATTTTCAACACATATTTTGTGTGGTATCACTTGCCCACCGCATCCCACATAACAATGATCATAGCCATTATCACAGCCACAGTCGGTTGAACAAAGATGCTGTTGATTGGCTAATATCTGCTCGAAAGAGGGTTGGACTGGAACCCAAGGCTGTCGTGGTTTATCGCGACTTAACCGTTTAAGATAATTCTTAAGTTCATCTCTTTTTTTACAAGCATATGCATCTTTTTCTCTATCGCATTTCAGGGCAAAATGATTATAGTCACGACTGTAATCATAATAATCTTTATCCCAAGAACGAAGATCGTGTTGATAGCGTGAAAACTCCATACGATAATTTGCATAAGCCATATCATAGTCTCTTAAGGCTTCTCTTTGTGCCACTTGGGCCCTACCATAGGCGTCATCTAAACAGTATTGATAATTTCTTTGGCATGTATTTTGACAATTTTGACGTACAACGGTGCAGTTGTTTAGACACCCATTCATAGTACTTGAAGAGGGGGGGATATACTGATTTTGAATCACATATCGAGGTCCACACCCCGTCAATACAAAAAGCACCAATACCATCCATAATCTATACATGTAACACCCTTTACCTAAATTAAATTACCTTCACTCAAAGCGTATCTCAAATAAAAACGCTAATAATTCCCTTTTAAAAATGTCTCGATTTCACTCATAGCTTTTTTATTAGAAACGCTGAATTTAATCTCAATACGTCTTGAAGCTTCTTTATCTTCCACATTATTTTTATAAATGCGATCACTGTAAGAACGCCCAATGGCACTAAGATAATTTTGTAACAGAGGATTACGTTTTTCATCCCATGAATAGATAAATGTCATCACAGAAAGTGCACGCTTTTGCGATAAATCTAAGTTGTGCATGTAGGTACCATCCGAATCCGTATGCCCCTCAATCATAATACGATCGATATTTTCACGAATACTTGGATTGCCCAAAAGGACTTCAAAATAAGGCTCTAATGTCTCGCGTAATTGCTTTTTTGCTTCTGATTTTAGCTCGAATGAACCCACATCAAAAAGAACGGATGAAGGTAAACGAATGGCGCCACTGTTTGGGTCAACATTGATAGCATTGCCTAATTTTGCCTTAAGATCAGCAATAACATTAAGACGAATTCCTGTTAAATTCTGAATTCGTCTTTTGGTTAAATCAAGGTCTTCCACCAATTTTTGATGTGCCAAAGTTTTATCTAAAAGTTTTTTGCTCAAAAGGGCGAGTTCTCCCTCTTTCAGCTTCAAGGTATTGCTTGCGTCCGTAAGCGCTTTCGTATTTGCCAACAACTCTCCTGTCGCAACATCACGTGTTTGCTCCGCATCCAACAATAAGGCTTTTAAGGATGCTATCTCTTTGGCTGAAAGCGTAAGACTTGTATGGGTAAGGTTTAAATCATCTGCTTGTTGTGCTAAAAGTGCTCGTGCAGCTTTAAGTGATTCATCGGTAACATTAGCATCTACACGTAACTTATCGAGCTCTTTTTGAAGCTCTGCTTGCGTAAAGGTTAGGTCTAAATTTTGCTGTTTGGCTAAGATAAGCTGATCTGTCACACTGGCAACATCACGTTTCTTTTGGGCTAGCTCTTCTTCACTTATATGTAAAACACGTTTTTGTTCATCCAAATCCGTTTTTATGGCTCGCAAATCGCTTTGCATGTAACCATATTTAATGATGATTGCCCCAAGTAATAGGATAAAAACGAAAAGCAATCCTGCCATCAAATCAGCATAGGAGACCCAAAAGCTTTCATCACTGCTTCGTGAACGGTTGTAACGCATTATTTTAACGCATCCATTTGTTGAATAATATGCTCTGTTTCAGCATCAATTTTTTTCAGACTCTCTTTTAAAGAAACGACTTCTTCATCATTGAGACTTGGCTCTGTTGGAGCAACGCGCTCTTGCAGTGATTCAACAAGTTCTTTATTGGATGCCAAAAGCTCTTTTTGTTCCTGTGAAATGCTAACATGTAAAGCTTTGGTTGTTTCCGTAAAATCTTGCAAAAGAGTTAAAATACCCGCATGGATATTGCCCAAATCTCGCTGTTTTTCTTGCGAGCGAGACAGAGCTTCCATCCCTTCTTTTAGATGTTCAGCACCTTTTTTAACGGCTTGTGCTTCTAGTTTCAACATTTCATCAAATAAACCAAATTTTTCTTCGATACTTTTACCTAGGCGTTCAAAAAAATCATTGGAGCTCAGTCGCTCAAACATACCACCTATCTTTTCAAAATGTTGTAAATTCTCTTTTAAATACGCTTGTTCTATCTCTTCTTTGGTCCAAAAAGAGATGGCTGTTTCTTCTTTAATCGCTTCAATATCCCTATCAAAATGGCTCAATCCTCGTTTTTCAAAGAAAATCCACCAAAGTGAAAGTAAAATACCATAAATAGAAACATAAAACGCCGTACCCACACCAGAGAGCAAGAGTGAAATATCTTGTTCCAAGGCTGAAGCTGTTTGAGAAGAAAAATCAGGAAGGGTAATAGCAATGGATAAAAAAGTTCCTAAAATTCCCATCGTAGGGAAGATGGCTGCACCCACAGAAGCGTAATTGTCGTTGCGAATACGCTTAGAGTATTGATTGATAAAATCTTCAAAAGAAGCATTGGATTTTGTATGCTCACCAATGCGCATCATATTTTTGCGGATGTACTCATTCAATTCAATCGTGAACTCTTTCGAATAGCGCTTAAAATAGCACGCACCAAACTCAGCATTGTGCCGTGCAAAAAGTAAGGCAACAAGATAGACCATTCCTATTAAGATAATGCTGTGTGGACCGACTTTAAAATGTGCCACACCTAAATATCCTAATAAAAAATAAAGAAATACACCCGTAGGCAGCGTGATGATTTTAAGATAAGTAAAAAAACAATGCTTTTTTTCATTTTCCATCATGGAAATATTTTGGAATGCTTCAGACATGTGAGCTTGCATACAATAGCCTTTATAGAAAATTCATTTCAAGTATTATAACGCAACTTTAACAACAGAAAAGTATTTTACTTTTTTTTGAGTGCCGTCAAATAAATCATATTGCTCATAGCACCACTGCTTAATATCATCGCCATGACCACAATCTGGTAACGTACAGCAACAAGAGGGTCAACGCCTGAGAGAATTTGTCCTGTCATCATTCCAGGCAAAGAGACAAAGCCAACCGCCAAAAATTGATTGATTTGAGGCATCATAGAAGCCTTAAATGCGATAGCACGTGCTTTGTTATATTCGTGATGGAGTATCTCTTTTTCAAAACGCTCTGCCGCTAGCGAGATAGCATTCATCGCATTAGCATAAATCATGCCCGCCAAAGGAATCACAAAGCGAGGTTCCAAAAGAGTGTCTAAATCAAGAACAAAAAGGAGCACTAATAGAAGATTAAGCGATCCACCCACTAAAATAGAGATTAAAATAACCCCATACATTTTTAAAGACTGATCTTTGATATTTCGTCTAACAATCAAGGATGCAACCCCTATCATCATGCACACTAAAGAAGCTAAGAGCCATGGCGAATTGCTGGCAAATAAAGAGGTCAGCACATAACCAATTGCAATCAGTTGCATACTCATCCTCGCCGTTGCTAAAAGTATCTCTTTTTTATTCTCTGTCCAACGGTAGTACACATACCCTACAACCAACAAAGGCAAAAACATATACAATAAATGAGAAAGAGGGATAATGTGCATAAAAACTCCTATTTCAAAGCCATAGCCGTGAAAAGACTATGGCCTTCCTCTAGCATTAGCTATTTTTTAAATGCTTTTAATGCGACGGCAATAGCTGCAATACTTTCATTAAAAGCTTCATCTTCTTGAATATCTTGGATAGCATCTAACGTAAACGTTGGCAGTTTTTTATCTAAAAAGGTAGTATTAAAAATACCTTGTTTAAAATCTTCATCTCGAACAATTTGACGATGGAGTGGAATGTTGGTTGGAATACCAGAGATAAGGAATTCACCCAATGCGCGCCTTGCCTTACGTACAACGCCATCCCAATCTATACCCACAACGATTAATTTACCAATCATCGAATCATAATTGGTAGGAACAATATAGTCTTTATGCCCAATTGAATCCAATCTTACACCTGGCCCACCAGGAGAAAGATACGAAGTAATACGCCCAGATGAAGGGATGAAACCATTTTTTGGGTCTTCTGCATTAATACGAAACTCTATCGCATACCCACGAAATTTAACCTCTTCTTGCATCATCGGTAACTTTTCACCCTCTGCAATCAAAATCATGCTCTGCACAATATCAATACCCGTAATGGCTTCGGTGATGGTATGTTCCACCTGTACACGGGTATTCATCTCGATAAAATAAAAATTATCCTCTTCATCCACCAAGTATTCAACGGTTCCCACACTCTCATAGCCCAGTTTAAACATTGCTTTTTTAGAGGTACGAAGTAACTCTTTACGTACTTTATCATTGAGTCTTGGGCTAGGTGCTATTTCTACTACTTTTTGGTGCCTTCTTTGGATAGAACAATCCCTCTCCCCTAAATGCATCACATTACCATACTGATCGGCCATAATCTGCACTTCGATATGACGTGGATTTAAGACGTATTTTTCGATAAACGCATCCCCTTTACCAAAAAAGCGCTCTGCCTCTTTTGTCGCTGCTTCAAACATAGCCACAAAATCTTCCTCTTTTTTGACGATGCGCATCCCTTTACCGCCACCACCAAAGGCCGCCTTAATGATAACAGGAAAGCCTATCTCTTTAGCGACTTTGATGGCTTCGGCTGTATCGGTAATGGCCTCTTCGGTTCCTTCAAGGATGGGAACACCAACTGCCTTCATAGCTATTTTAGATGCCATCTTATCGCCAAAGAGAGCAATGTGTTCGGCCTTAGGACCAATAAAAATAATCCCTCGTGAAACACAATATTCCGCAAAATCTGCATTTTCTGATAAAAAACCATACCCTGGGTGAATGGCATCAGCACCAATCTCTATAGCCAAATCCACAATACGTTTATAATCAAGATACACTTGAATAGGATCACCCTCAAGTAGGTACTTTTCATCTGCTTTTCGTACCCAAACACCTGCCACATCCACACTGGAATAAATCGAGACACTTTGGATCTCTAATTCTCGGCATGCACGAATCACTCTTAGGGCAATTTCACCCCTATTTGCAATCAAGACTTTGGTAATCTTTTTCATCTAGTAGGTACTCCTTTGGGGAAAATAATTCCGCGATTATAGCACCAATTATGTCATTTTTAGACATTTTTTTGTACGTATGATTAAAGCCAATCAGACCTTTTAACACTCTCGTCAATATCGCGTCCCATCGCTTGATGCAACTCCCAATAATAGGCAACAAAGCGTTTTATTTCTTCATCAATAGGCTGATAAAAATCGCCATCTTTTAGAGCAAATTGATTTAAAAATACTTTAGCATCTTGTTTATAGAGATAGTGAAGTGCTAAGTTTTTATACGTATGTTGATACCACGCTTTGAGTAGCTCATATTTTGCTTCTGACATATCAATGATAAGTTTGTTATCAAAGTGCAAAACGCCACTGGCGAACAAGCCACCAAGATGAATCAATCCCTCACAATAATAAGGCTCAACTTCACCCGTTTTCATCCACCCAATCAACCCTACAGCACGCTTAATCGTATCGGCAAAAACGGCCTCAGATAGACTTGTGTCTTCATTAAGGAAAAAAGCCACCAAACCTCCTGTCGTCGCTTTAAACTCTTCAATATTCTTAAAAACCCCACTCTTATTCATCATCATTTCAGTGTCATGGTCCATCCACAAAATATGCCCTAGTTCATGCCCTATCGTTGTCACTTCATAAACCTGATGCCAGCGTTTTTCTTGATGAAAAACAAGCTCTCTCTCATTATCCATAAAGGCCTTACCAAATACTTCGTGATGAATTTTTAAAAAAGGTTTGGCGCGCAAGGAGTCTAAAATATTATCAGAAAAAGCAAAAATCTTTTTGCCAAATTCGCGTGTGACAACCTCATCATTGGGTACCACTTGCGCAGAGAAAAGACCATTAAACTCAGCCGCATAAAAAAGTGCCGGACGACCGATATAAAGTTGTACACGTGCTAAATTTTCAAGCACATTTTCCTTGACATGTAAACCATTAAAACCACTCTCATCAAAAAGCTTTACAAACATAGCATGTACACGCTCATGAGCTGCTTGTGCCCCTTGACTCTCAGGATTAGAGAGCCGTACATCCCATTCAAGAGCCACTGCTTTTTTGTAGTGATCTTCGTAATATTCTAAAGGATGCCCTATTTGCAAGGGTGATGTGACAGACATCCATTTTCTATCGACCTCTGCCCATCGTCCGATTAAAGCGCTTCTATCTTCTTCGCCAAAGGCTTGATATAAGGCTTGGAAATAAGCAATATATGCCTCTTTTTGATGATAATCATCATCCTTCAGCTCTTTGAGATCATCAATCATTCGCTCTAAAGCCTCTTTCACTTGAGAAACATGCTGCGTAAACGCACTCGCATAGGCTTTCGCTTCATAGCCATTGGGTACTTTTTCTAATACCGAATAGGATCGGTCACCATCATTGCCAAAAGTATCAGGATCATACAAACCCTTGGCATGTAACATCTGGGCAATCGCTTCAGAATCTTTGTTGTACTCAATTTCAAGGAGAGGATTGATAGTATTGATAATGTGCTCTGTCCATTCTGATTGCCATACGCTCATAGCAACGCCCACTTCATGAACGCCGCGTAAAATACGCCTGTAAAAAGCAGACAATAACCACTCTTGTTCAATATAGGCAATTAACTCTGCGTGTCTTTTGATATAAAAGTCCTTTACCCAAAGATACGCTTTTTCTTTAGCTTGTGTGATAAAGAGCGTATCTTTGCCCTCCTTCTCTAACGCTTGTACCATTTGTTCATCGCGCAAACCTATCAAACGACTTAAAAGGGCAACACGATTTTCTTTGTTACATGTCAGCTCAATCTGATCTAAAAAAGTATCGATAAAAGCTTCAATCGTTTTATCGTAGGTTTCACTTTCTACTATAGAAAAATAGCGGCCAAGTTCTCGTTGTCTCTCTCCTACAAAAAGATACAATTGTTGTAAATCGTTTTCAAATGTTTTTGTCATTGTTCAATCCTGTTATTTTAAAGTATAATTTTAGCGCTATTTTTATCTATAAAGTATTAACCAAGATTATTTATAATACTATAATAGATTCATTTAAACGAGGAGTGAATACATGGCTAAAAACTGGGCAATTGAAACAAAAACCATACAATGTGGTTGGGAACCAAAAAACGGTGAACCTCGTGTTTTGCCTATCTATCAAAGCACTACTTACAAATACGATAGCGCAAAAGAAGTCGCGATGTTATTTGATTTAGAAGCTGCAGGTCATATGTATTCTCGTATCTCAAACCCTACATGTGAAGCCTTAGAAACAAAAATCGCAGCTCTTGAAGGAGGCGTTGGCGCCTTAGTAACCTCTTCAGGTCAAAATGCTTCAACGATTGCTATTATGAATATCTGCTCATCAGGGGATCACTTTATTGCGGTAGGTGCTCTTTATGGAGGAACCGTATCTCTTTTTACCAATACCTTGAAAAAAATGGGCATTGACGTCACTCTTGTGGATGCTAATCTTTCATTAGAAGAGTTAAAAACAACTATTAAACCTAATACAAAAGCTATTTTTGGTGAAACAATTGCCAATCCTGCCCTAGAAATTTTTGATTTCGAAAAATTCTCAACACTTGCCAAAGAGGCAGGTTTACCACTGATTATTGACAACACCTTTGCAACGCCTTTCTTGTGCCGCCCACTGGAACTTGGTGCCAATATTGTGGTTCACTCTGCCACCAAATACCTCGATGGACATGCCATTAGTATTGGTGGGGCTATCGTTGATGGTGGTAATTTTGACTGGACAAATGGTAAATTTCCTGAATTTACAACTCCTGATAAAAGCTACCACGGAATCGTCTACACTGAAAAATTTGGCTCTCTTGCCTACATTATCAAAGCACGTGTGCAATGGATTCGGGATATTGGCTCATACCTGTCTCCTATGAATGCTTTTTTGATTAATGTTGGAATGGAAACCTTACATGTAAGGATGGAACGCCACTGTGAAAATGCCTTAAAACTCGCCACATTTTTAGAAACACATCCGAATGTGAGCTGGGTCAATTATCCAGGTCTTCAAAGTCATAAGCATTTTAACCGTGCCAAAGAGTACCTCAAAGGAGCCAGTGGTGTGTTAACCTTTGGTGTTAAAGGTGGCATGGCTGAGGGTGAAAAAGTGATGAATGCTCTGAAACTAGCAGCTATTGTAGTACATGTTGCCGATGTTCGAACAGGTGTGCTTCACCCTGCTAGTATGACACATCGACAGTTATCCTCAGAAGAACAAATTCTAGCAGGTGTTACGCCTGATTTGATTAGAGTCACCGTTGGGATTGAAAATAGCGATGATATTATTGCCGATTTTAATCAAGCCTTAAATACTCTATAAGTACATAAAGAGGAAAGTATGCCTAATCGTTACGAAACTATCAACAGTTATCTCAGCAAAGGCATTATAGAAGCCAATATTGATTTTGCAAAACATGCTGAAACCTCATTTTGCCTTGCCAAATTTGGCTTTGAAGTTGATTTGGAAGATGGTTTTTTCTTTAAAGAGCTTATTTCATTTATCCATACCCAAATTAGTTTTAATGTCATTTTGCAACAACCTAATGACACCTTTTTACTACTTCTAAGAGATTATAAAATTCATAATGCCAAAATGCTGATGAATAAACTCGAGCATGCCATTAAACATAAATTTAAAATTGAGATTAAAAATATTGGCATCACTCTCTTTGACACAAGTGATACCTACAAATCTCTTGTAGATAGGCTCGATAAATACTATATTATGTCCAAACTTTCTAGTCGTAAGAAAATCTTTTATGGCACATTAGATTTTGATTTTTATGAAACACAAAGTCGCAATGATGCTCTCACAACCATTCTAAAAAAAGACAATAAAGCAACGCTGTACAATCTATACAATGGTCTGCCTATCAAAGAAGAAATCAATATTGCAAAATTTGAAGAAGGTGTGGCACAGATTAAAATAGCTTCTTCAAAAATTCATTTTTACGCCAAAGAAGAGTTTACTTTTATCCAACATGAAAAAATTCCTAATATTATGAAAGCGCGTATTATCAAAGTTGATCCTATTAAATCACTACTTGTGCTTAATCATTTAGAATTTCTGGATGCTTCCCCTGTCGATAGAGGTGATATCAGAGTCCAGCCAGAAAGACGCATTAATGCCACTCTTTTACACAACAAAATAAAAATTCTTGATGCTGCTGTTGCCAATATATCAGAAAGTTCTGTTGCGATAAATGCAAAAATTGGTGATATTGAAAAACTATTGGATAAAGATTTTTTAGATAAAGAAATGGAGCTTGAATTTCAAATTCCAACGGATAAAAGCTTCCTCACAAAAATTTCTACAAAAGCGGTTATCTTTAGTATTATCAATGAAATGATCGTTCTCAACATTTCACCCAATGTCTTTATGAAGTCTAAATTAAGACAGTATATTGCTTTACGACAAAATGGATTATTGGTTAATCTTAAGCAATATCTTAGAGGAATCGTTTAGATATTAAATCTCGTTTTACGTCTTTTAAAGAGAAAATATACTACATTTAGCATTCTGCAATAATATGATTACAAATTGATTACACAAAGGAAATTAATGGAATTAAGATCCATCAAAGATGTTAAAAGTGCCGAAAAATTTGGCATTGCTGACGTGATGAAACTTATTGGAGCTTTTATTTTTATCTTACTCGTCATTTGGTACACATCACAACTTTCAAGTGGTATGCCTGAAAAAACGCTTCTCATTGTTGCTGCTATTTTTGGTGGTTACATGGCCCTTAATATTGGGGCAAACGATGTTGCAAATAATGTTGGACCAACGGTTGGTGCACAAGCTATCACTATTTTTGGAGCCGTTATTATCGCTGCTGTTTTTGAAGCTTCTGGTTCGTTAATAGCAGGTGGAGATGTTGTTGGAACCATCAAAAATGGTATTATCAATCCCGCTTTAATTAAAGACACCAATACTTTTATTTGGATTATGATGGCGGCTCTTTTAGCAGGGGCTATTTGGCTCAATCTTGCGACTGCTTTTGGAGCACCCGTTTCAACAACTCATGCCATTGTAGGGGGTGTCACTGGCGCAGGTATTGCTGCGGCAGGGTTCAATGTGGTAAGTTGGGGGAAGATGGGGGAAATCGTTTCAAGCTGGATTATTTCTCCTTTTTTAGGCGGTATTATCGCAGCTGCCTTTCTTCTTTTTATTAAAAAAATGATTGTCAATCAAGAAGACAAACGTTTAGCCGCTAAAGCCTATGTTCCTGTCATGATAGCGATTATGACGTGGGCTTTTAGCACGTATATCATCCTTAAAGGTATGAACCACCTTACTCATGTTAACTTTTTATCTGCAGCGTCCATTGGTCTGGCCCTTTCTATCATACTCTTTTTTATCGTCAAGCCTGCTATCGCCAAAATGGCGGATAGCTTACCCAATACACGAGAAGCCATCAATAAACTCTTTAATATTCCTCTTATTTTTTCAGCAGCCCTTCTTAGTTTTGCTCACGGTGCTAATGATGTTGCAAATGCGATTGGACCTTTAGCTGGTATTTATGATGCTCTTATCAGTGGCGGTATTTCCACAAGTGCGTCTATTCCATTGTGGGTTATGGTTGTCGGAGCTACAGGTATTGTAGTAGGACTTGCTCTTTATGGACCAAAATTGATTAAAACCGTTGGAAGTGAAATAACCGAATTAGACCAAATTAGAGCTTTTTGTGTCGCTATGTCTGCGGCTCTTACGGTTATTGTTGCCAGCCAATTAGGTCTTCCTGTTAGCTCAACACACATTGCTGTTGGTGCTGTTTTTGGTGTTGGCTTTTTACGAGAATATCTTATGAAAGATAAAGTCAAAGAAGTAGAAGAAGACTTGCAACAAATTAAGCTTGATCAAGAAATGGAAAAGCTAGAGGAATACAAACACTCTTTAGAATCCTTAGGAAAACTTAAAAAAGTTGACCCCTTTTTAATTAAAAATCTTATGAGTAAAATCAATGAAGAAAAAGCAATTATTCGTAATATCTATGAAGGTGAAATCGAGCTTAGTAAAGTAGAGAAGAAAGCATTAAAAGCAGTTAAAAAGCATGAACTTGTCAAACGCTCAGCCCTTAAAATGATCATCGCGGCATGGCTTATTACCGTTCCCGTGTCAGGAGTTTTGGCTGCCATTTTCTATTTTATGATTCGAGGAATTCTTCTGTAAGGTCGGTATTTTTCCGATCTTAACTTTGGTTGCTATACAACAATTATTATCTCTTAATTGATTTCATCAAATATGAGTTTTGATTTTTAATCTCTTGGCTAAAATGCCAAAATTTTGATTGCTATTCCTTTTTAGTCTTAAAAACGCTAAAATAGCTTATACACAATATCCTTACATCATAGATTTAATACTATGACTCAAAGTCTGTTGAACAAACCAATAGGAAACCCCAATTTTATGTTATTCTCACAATTGAACTTAAGTTCACCCATTTTAAAAGCCGTCAGTGAAGAAGGCTATACGACTCCAACACCTGTGCAAGAAAAAGCCATCCCCTCTATCTTAGAAGGCCGCGACATGCTCGCAGGTGCACAAACAGGAACAGGAAAAACAGCAGGTTTTACCTTGCCAATTTTAGAAATTCTTTCTCAAAAAAATTATCCTAAAACACCTCACCGCCCTATCCGTGTGCTTATTCTTACCCCCACGCGTGAGCTTGCCGCTCAAGTGGGTGAGAGTGTGCAAAACTACGGCAAATACCTTCCGTTTAAAAGCACCGTTATCTTTGGAGGGGTTGGCATTCAACCTCAAATCCGCACCCTTCGCTCAGGCGTTGACATTTTAGTGGCCACTCCTGGACGCTTGTTAGACCACGTCTCTCAAGGAACGATTGATTTAAAACACATTGATATTTTTGTGCTTGATGAAGCTGATAGGATGCTTGATATGGGCTTCATTAAAGACATTCGCCGTGTTATTTCTATCTTGCCAGCCAAACGTCAAAACCTTCTTTTTTCAGCTACCTACTCCGATGACATTAAAAAACTCTGTGAGTCTATTTTGAAAAATCCTGTCATTGTGGAAGTCGCTAAGCGTAACAGTTCTAGTGAACTGGTCAATCAACGCGTCATACTTGTAGATTGTAAGAAAAAAGCCGCCCTTTTAGGCTCATTAATCCAAGAGCAT
The DNA here is from genome assembly GCA_028684065.1 of Sulfurospirillaceae bacterium. Taxonomy (GTDB): domain Bacteria; phylum Campylobacterota; class Campylobacteria; order Campylobacterales; family Sulfurospirillaceae; genus Sulfurospirillum. The sequence continues at coordinate 158,356 of JAQUGO010000006.1, read as the reverse complement.
AAATGGGAGCAAGCACTTGTCTTTACACGCACCAAACATCATGCCAATAAAGTATCCGATTATCTCAATAAAATAGGCATCAGCTCCGCCGCCATTCATGGCAATAAAAGCCAAAGTGCGAGAACCAAAGCGCTCAGTGATTTTAAAATGGGTGCAGTTAAAGTACTCGTTGCCACCGACATTGCCGCACGTGGACTAGACATCGACCAATTACCTTTTGTGATTAACCTTGAACTGCCTAATATTGCCGAAGATTATGTCCACCGCATTGGACGAACAGGACGAGCAGGAAACAATGGTGAAGCCATCTCTTTAGTGTGCGTAGATGAGTTTGAATATCTCAAAGATATTGAGAAGCTCATTAACCGTAAATTGATACGCGAAAAAGTTAGTGGCTTTGAACCCGATTTATCCATTAAGCCTGAGCCTATTCAGCAAGGACGAGGACAGCGACCAAGCGGACAACCCAAGCGTCGTGATAATGCGCCTCGTGAATATGTTGAAAAAAGGAAACCACGCAACAAATGATGATTTTCGTAGATGCCGATGCTTTTCCGAATGCATTAAAAGAAGTTTTATTACGAGCGGTGCATAAGCGCACCCTCCCCACTATTTTTGTGGCTAACAAAAAGATAAGCATCCCTGATGTTGCTTACATCTCCATGCATATTGTCCCACAAGGGGCCGATGAAGCCGATCATTTTATTGCCCTTACATGTAAAGAAGGGGATATTGTTATTACCGCCGATATTCCTCTAGCTGACCGCATCGTCTCCAAAGGAGCTTTGGGATTAGACCCACGTGGCACGCTGTATGATGAAAACAATATCAAAAGCCTGCTTGCCATGCGTAATCTTATGCAAGAACTTCGTGATGCCGGAGAGATAACAGGCGGGCCTAGTGCTATTGGCGAAAAGCAAAAAAGAGCTTTCGCCGATGCGCTCAATGCCCTTTTGCAAAAAAGCAATAACGCTGGTTGAAGGCTTTACAGACTATTTTTTATTTGCAGAATTAGGCAATCATCTTACACTATCGTTCTACCCTATCCTTCCTCTTTTATTTTATACTTTCATCAAGAACTGCGAACACGTCTTTAAAGCAAAGCGCTAAAGACTACGTTAACATTGGGTTCTCTTCGGCAGAGTGCTCACGCACCTTTGGTGCTTTTACTTTATTGATATGAAGCCAAAGAAAAGGAAATTGCAATGAATTACAAAACACTCGGAAACACCGATACCAAACTCTCAAGCATCGGTCTTGGCTGTATGGGTATGAGCTTTGCCTATGGGCAAAAAGATGATAAGGAAAGCCTCGCCACACTGAGCCATGCTTTGGAACTTGGCATCAATTTTTGGGATACGGCGGACATTTATGACAATGGTGTGAATGAAGAGCTTATTTCCAAAGTCCTCGTTCCCAATCGTGACAAAATTTTTATCGCAACTAAATTTGGCTTCCGCACACGAAAAACACACGGTGATGCCTTTGAGATGTATGTGGACGCTTCACCCAAACACGCCAAAGAGGCGGTTGAAAAGAGCCTTCAACGACTGGGTATTGATACGATTGACCTTTACTATGCTCACCGTGTTGACCCGAATATTCCTGTTGAAGAGACCGTAGGAGCGATGAGTGAACTAATCAAAGAGGGAAAAGTGCGCTACTTGGGCTTAAGCGAATGCACGCCTGAGGATTTAAAAAAAGCCCATGCGACGCATCCCATCAGTGCCGTACAAAGTGAGTATTCTCTTTTAACACGCGGCGTGGAAGCCGAGATTTTACCGTTAACCAAAGCACTTGGCATCAGTTTTATCCCTTTTTCACCGCTCAGTCGTGGACTGATGAGCAATGCTTTGGATGTAACGACTCTTAAAGAGGGCGATTTTAGAAAAACCTTGCCGCGTTACAACGGTGAATATTTAGAAAACAACCAAAACCTTGCCGCAGCTTTTGCACAGTTTGCTTCTGAGAAAAACTGCACCCCTGCACAACTAGCCATTGCTTGGGTCATCGCTCAAGGCGATAATATCATCCCTATTCCTGGAACCAAACGAAGAAAATATTTGGAAGACAATGCTGGAGCAGTTGATGTGAGCTTAAGCCTTTTGGATTTAGAAGCCATAGAAGCTATCGTTCAACGCTATCCTAATGTGGGACCTCGTTATAGTGAACGCGAAACCAAATTTGTCAAAAAGTAGCCTATGAACAACCAACAAAAAATCTACTTACTCGCTTTTATGAGTTTTTTGGTCGGCACCTCACAATATATTATTGTAGGGGTGCTAGACCAGATCGCCACTTCCTTAAACATTTCGCTTTCCAAAGCGGGTCAATTGGTCAGTGTTTATGCCCTTGCCAGCGCTATTGTTGCTCCTTTCATCATAATGATCACGGCAAAAATGAGTCAAAAGACACAACTCATCCTCTCGTTGATTATCTTCATTATCGGCATCTTTGCGATGCTGTTGTTTCAAAGTTACCTTCTCATTGTCATCTCTCGTATGATTGTAGGTGCGGGTGCGGGTGTGTTTATCGTCATCGCGTATGGCATCAGTGCGCAACTTGCCGAAAAAGGCAAACAAGGGGTTGCCATGGCAAACATCGCCATGGGCTTTAGCCTCGCTTTGGTTTTGGGAATTCCTCTAGGACGTATGATTACGGCTGTGGCGAACTGGCAAACTATTTTTTGGATCATTGGCATTGTGAGTCTGCTCTGTTTGGTGGTCATACATAAAAGTATTCCAAAAACACTTTCGCAGACGCCTATTGCGCTAAAGGTGCAACTGTTATATCTAAAACAGCCCAAAATTTTGTCTGCCCTTGGGGTGACATTTCTCTTTTTTATCAGTTATGCCGTGATTAACACGTACATCATGCCACTTCTATTTTCCGTCCGTACGATCAGCGAACACGAAATCAGCACGATTTTATTAGCACTGGGAATTACGAGTTTTATTGGAACAAAACTCGCAGGTTTTTTAGCCGATCACGTCGGCATTGCACCCACACTCATAGGTAGTATGTCGCTTTCTTGTGTCATGCTTGTACTTCTTCTTTTGGTGTCCCATTCACTGCTATTGACATCGCTCTTACTTCTTATTTGGATAAGTGCGGCATGGACATTTGGACCCGCACAGAGTATTCATTTAGCCTTTATTGCGCCTGAAGCTTCTGGCATACTGTTAAGCCTGAATATCTCGTTTGTCCAATTTGGCTTTGCCACTGGTGCAGCACTTGGAGGCATCAGCATTGCCCATTTACCGATTCATTCTCTGTATGGCATCGCCATTTTTTTTGTATTGGTGGCACTTGCGCTATTACTCTTGTCGCGAAAATGGCATTGAAAATTCTTTATCCCTGTGAACGTGTTATAATTTTCTAATAAGGAGTTACTGATGGATCTATCCTCCAAACGCTACAAAGAAGAGCTCATTCAAATTATTTTGGCAAAACGTGATGAAGAAGGCGCGATGAAAACTGCCATTCCCTCGTTAAGTTTTTACACCACAACGACAAACACCGAGTGTATCCCTGCCATTTATGAACCCTCCTTGTGCCTTGTGTTACAAGGCGCTAAAATTTTACTCTTGGGAGGAACGTACTATCGGTATGATGCTTCGGGTTATGTGCTCTCTTCCACGCACATGCCCACGCGCGTTCGCATTACAGAAGCTTCAACCAAGCATCCTTTTATCTCATTGAAACTTACTTTTACGATGGAAGATATTTTTGAAGTGATGAAAGAGGCAGAACCTAAAGCAATGAATGTATCGGTGCGAACACCTGAGCGTGGGCTCTGTTTTGGAGAAAACAACACGCCTTTGCTTGATCCACTCACGCGCTTAGTACGCCTACTAGACACACCTCAAAACATCAAATTTATGGCTCCTCTTATTATGAAAGAGCTGTTATACATTGTGATGAGCGATAAAGGTGGTGAATTTTTGCGAAAATATTTGATGGATGGCAGTAGTACACAACAAGTTGTGAAAGTTATTTCAAAAATTAAAAATAATTTTGCCGAAAATATCAATATAAAAGAGCTTGCCAAAACATTTGCAATGAGTGAATCTTCGCTTTACCATAACTTCAAAAAAGTCACTCTCATGAGCCCACTGCAGTTTCAAAAAACACTGAGACTTGAAGAGGCTAGACGGATATTGTTAACACAAGACAAAGACGCCACGGAAATTGCCTTTGCTGTAGGTTATGAAAGTCCTTCACAATTTAGCCGTGAGTATACGCGTATGTTTGGTTTACCACCAAAAGCCTATGCTAAAGCAGTTCACAACAACCCTGAAGAAGTGGCATAAATGGCTTACATGTAAAGGTTTATTTTTTTCATACCAATACTTCTATTAATTTTGTATAATAATGCATGTGCAACTTAAAAAAACATGACCAAACACGATGGTTTAACCCTCTTTTCAATAATTCGCATATTGGTATTTTAATTGTGAATAAAAAACGCACTATTATCGATGTAAATCCTCATTTTTGCACACTGTTTGGCTATACACAAGAAGAAATACTCAACCAATCCGAAGAGATACTCCATGTAAACTCCCAATCCTACAATGAGTTTTTTGACATCGCTTTTAAACAAACCATCAATGGTATACCTACGCGACTCGACTATCAATTTAAACATAAAGATGGAACTATTTTTTGGTGTCAAATCTCTGGTAATTTGGTTGAAAATGAAGTGTTATGGGGTATTAATGATATATCACAAAGGATATCACTTGCCCAGCAACTTCAAGCCAAAAGCCAACTCCTAGTGGCAACACAAACTTTACTTCATATAGGAACTTGGGAGCTTGACTTACACACTATGATGATTAAGGCCTCGGATGAATTTTACACGATTATGGGCTTAAAAATAGCTACAGAAATTACCCTTGAAACTTATCTACAATCACTGCATCCTGAAGATCGACACATCATTTTTGCCTCTATTGCTTATCTTCCCAAGGGGGTCAAAACAAAGGGCATCAATCTACGTGCTATCATACACAGAGAAAATTACTGTGAAATGCGTTATATTTTTCAAAAAGGCGAAACGATTTATGACGAACATGGTAAAGCGATTAAGCTCACGGGTGCAACTGTCGATGTAACCGATCAAAAAGAGACGGAGATACTGCTCAAAAGTCAGAAAAAACGTTTAGAGTATCAAGCTTTTCACGACCCTTTAACGGGACTTCCCAATCGTTTTTTATTACTGGATAGATTAAATAAAATGATAGATGTAGCCGAACGTAAACATCATAAAATCGCAATTTTATTTATAGATTTGGATGATTTTAAATTTATTAACGACTCTTTAGGACATCATATAGGCGATAAATACCTTATCGCAATTGCCACTAAAATCAAAGATAAACTACGTTCGAGCGATACAATAGCACGCATTGGTGGTGATGAATTTGTAATTTTACTCGATGATATACACAGTGAAAATGACATCATTAAAATCATATACCAAGATATTGCTATAGAAAATGAGATATTCACTCTTGCCAACGAAACTATTGTCCCTCAGATGAGTATTGGTATTGCCCTATTCCCAAATGATGGAAGAGATGCACACACATTGCTAAAAAATGCAGATGCTGCTATGTACAAGGCAAAACGAAAACAAAAAAACTCTTATAGCTTTTATGATACCTCCTTGACACAATTAGCTTACAACCGAATGAATTTTACCAAAGAATTGCGAGAGGCCATCGAAAAAAATGAATTTTTACTCTATTATCAACCTCAAATAAACGCTAAAACAGAAACATTAATAGGATTAGAGGCACTTATAAGATGGCAACATCCAACAAAAGGCCTCCTAACACCCGCACAATTTTTACCCTTAGTTGAGGAGTTAGGCCTCCTTATAGAACTGAATGAATGGGTGATCAAAAATGCTTTTAAACAAAGTGCGCAATGGCACAAAAGCGGTAGAAACTATGGGCAACTCTCTATCAATATGTCTATAAAATATCTCGAAAGCCCGCTGTGTTATGATTTTATAAAAAATATTTTGGCACAAACACAGTGCCACGTAAAGTCAATTATTTTTGAAATAACAGAAGGGCATTTTATGCAAAAACCTCAAGAGGTTATAGAACGACTCAATCAACTCTGCGATTCAGGTTTTAAAATCGTTGTAGATGATTTTGGCACGGGATACTCTTCTTTGTCCTATCTGAGTAAATTACCTATCAGTGGACTTAAGATTGATAAATCCTTTATTGACAATATCCCTTATAAAAACGATGATATTGCCATCACTAAAACTATCATTGAACTGGCTAAAAATTTACAATTAGAAGTCATCGCTGAGGGTGTTGAAAAAGAAGAGCAAAAAAACTTTTTACTCTCTCATGGGTGTGACAATATCCAAGGGTATTTATATTCAAAACCTCTATCGGTACACGATGTTGAAGCGTTTATGGATCATTATTAGACTTCGTGTAAAACTCTCTCTTAGAGGACAAATCCTCCCTACGGTCTGAGCCTCACGAGAGAGTTTTACACGAAGTCTATAGACCTTTTTCATTTCATTTTGCAATATTTTAACCCTTACATGTAAAAAAATTCTATCATACTTGTATGAAATTAACCACTGAAGACAAACTCTCCATCCTAGCAGGAAGTGCCAAGTACGATGTCTCATGCTCCTCTAGTGGCAGTGAGAACAACTACAAAACAGGCGAGCTTGGCTGTGCCCATAACAGCGGCATTTGTCACAGTTTCACCAGCGATGGACGGTGCATTTCACTGTTGAAAATTCTGCTTAGCAATGTCTGCGTTTATGACTGTGCCTATTGCATTAACCGCGTGAGCAATGACATTGTACGAACGGCATTTGGCCCACGAGAACTGGCCGATTTAACCATTAATTTTTATAAACGAAACTACATTGAAGGGCTTTTTTTAAGCTCTGGCATCATTAAAAATGAAGACCATACGATGCATTTATTGCTTCAAACCTTGCGTATATTACGCCATGAGTATCGCTTTAATGGTTACATTCATGTCAAACTTATCCCTGGTGCTTCTAAGGAGCTCATCGAAGAAGCAACCCTTTTAGCGCATCGTGTCAGCTCTAATATTGAGCTTCCAAGCTCCAAAAGCCTTGCTCTTTTAGCACCCGACAAAACCAAAGAAAAGCTACTCTCCCCTCTTAAATACGCTCGTGATATTAGTTTACAGCGAAGTGCAAAACCTATTTCCATGAGCACACAAATGATTATTGGCGCAACGGGTGAGAGCGATTTTGAGATTCTTAAACTCTCTGCATCACTGTATCAAAAAGCGCTGTTAAAACGAGTCTATTACTCCGCGTATATTGCCGTTAACAACCACAAACATCTGCCCGTCCCTGAACTTTCAAAGCCCCCTTTGCTTCGGGAACATAGGCTTTATCAAGCTGATTGGTTATTACGTTTTTACGGTTTTAGCTATGATGAGATTTTAAGTGAAAACCAAAACCTTGACATTCAGTTTGACCCTAAAACTTTTTGGGCGCTTTCAAACATGCATCTTTTTCCCATTGATGTCAACCACGCCCCAAAAGAAATTTTGGTGCGCATCCCCGGTATAGGTATTCGTGGGGCTTTGAAAATCTTGCAAGCTAGACGTTTTAAACAGTTAAATTTTGAAGACTTACTCACGTTAAAAATTTCGCTCAAAAAAGCCCGCTATTTTATCGTTGCAGGTAAAGATTTTTACAGAGCTACAAGCCTGTATACTGAAAAAATTAAATTAGCCCTTATACACCAAGGCTCCAACATTATTCAGCCAAGCTTATTTGATATGTCCATCTACACAGGAGAGCTGTGATGATTTTACTTTATGATGGAAGTTTTGAAGGGTTTTTGAGTTTGGTGTATGAAGTCTATTATGAAAAGTTACATGTAAACGCTATTGTCAAAAAAATGCCTGAAACGCTTTTGTTTGAGCGTTTTCATGAAGTCTTTACCGATGAAGCCAAAGCACGCAAAGTCTTAGAGGGCATTGCTAAACACTTTAGCAAGGAGCAACAACGCACGATTTGCAATATCTTTTTATGCGATACAAAAGCACATGAGATGACACTTTTAGAGTATATTCGCATCGGTTTTAAAAATCCTAAAGAGCTTCGTAATATTACCAATCCATCCCTTTTTTACATTCAAAATCTTGAAAAAGAACTTTTAAGTTTGGTGCATAAGATGTACGGATTTACCCGCTTTGAGGAGTTAGAAGATGGTACGCTCTATGCCAAAATTGAGACAAAATTTAACATTGTGCCTTTTTTAGGAGACCATTTTTGCAAACGTTTGGGAAATATCCCTTTTATCATTCATGACATCAAACGTTCTCTTGCCTTTGTAAAAAATGATGACTTACGAGAAATTCGCTCCATCGCTTCCTTTGACACGCCTACCTATTCCGAGGAAGAGTCACACTTTAAAGCGCTGTGGAAAAGCTTTTTTAAAGCCGCAGCCATACAAAGCCGTTACAATCCAAAACTGCAACAAAGTTGGGTTCCACTGTTGTATCGTACCTATATGAGTGAGTTTGAAGTGTAAATATTTTACAAAGAACATGGGTTTTGCACAAAACTTTTTTCTATATTTTTACCAATATAAACCAAAAAGGTTTCAGTACATTGCTCACTTTGTTGTTCTACAAATTCAAAAACACCATTGACATACTGCACCACGTACTGATTATCTTCGGCTTCAAAAGCAATAATTCCTTTTAATCTAAAAATGTTTTTAGGCAATTTTTCTAAATAATCTCTAAATTTTTCACGATTTAAAGGTTTACTTAGCGGTATTTTTATGCTTGAAATACCATCTTGTACATGCGTCGATTTTGTTTCAGGATTTTTTTCTTCTTCACTAATAAGCGAAGCTATTTGAGACGTTGATGCGACGATACTGTTGTGCAAAAGATTAGGATGAATATCGCATTGTACGGTTGGTATAATCTTGGCACATCGATTGTTTTGTTCTAACATTACTTTGACAGAGTCAATTTGAGATTCACTCATTTGGTCAATTTTATTCAATAAGATGACATCAGCCGAGCGAATTTGGTCTTTAAATACACGAAATTCATCATACAGATACAAAGCATTCACGCCATCAACTACCGTCACAATCACTTCAAAATCTACGATATCTTCTAACTCATGCAGTTCGGCCAATAAATTAAAAGGATTTGCCACACCTGTTGTCTCAAGGATAATCGTATCAGGAGCGATGGTTCGCATAAGCGTATTGACACCCATGCGTAACTGTCCTGCTAAACTACAACAGACGCATCCCTCATCAAGCTCAACGAGTGAATAGGTATAATCTAGTAATTTCCCATCTAACCCCGTCTTGCCAATCTCATTTTGGATAATGCCTACAAAGCGATTTTTTTCTGTTTCATACTCTATATAGTTTTGTAAAAAATTCGTTTTCCCTGAGCCTAAAAAACCTGTCACGACAATGAGCTTAGGTTTATTTTGTACGACGGTGTGTGTCGATAGTTGTTTGATATCATCACTGATATCATACCATGGCGCTTTTTGCAAAAAACAATTAAGACTCATTGCCTCATGCACGACCTCCGCATGATGGCCCACCAATGCACGCTCGGTTAATTCGATAAAATCCCCTTCGCCATAGCCCAAAGCTATCAGAATTTTTGCTGAGGCCCCATCCTTGACATCGCTAAAATTCCCTATACTATCATATGCGACGCTGGCTTTGCTAGCTTTAAAAAGTTTAAAATACGAAGGGGTGCATAAACTCATTCGCGTAATAGCTGTATTAAGAAAATTCATCAAAGGAAGTAGTAAACGAAATGAAGGTAAGTCTTTATCCAGTCCCTCTGGTTCAATCAAATACGATTTTTCTTCACTCCTTGGGTCAATGACACCTTCTTTGGCATAAACACGCTCACGAATATGCGTTTCATAAAAGAGCCATAATGATTGATTTTGAATGCTTACATGTAAGCGTAACGTGGCTATATGAAACTGTCTAAATAACGCTGGATGCAAAGCAAATTCACGTACTTTTTCAAGATACGCTTCATCTTGAGCTGTAATGGCTTCTGCAAGCGAAAATTTATCGAGCATACTTTCGTTGGGAGAGGGAAAATAGTAAAGATGAAAGACTCCAACATCTTCATGAAGTTCGGCAAATAGTATTCCAAAAATCCCTGCAAAATTATCAAATTTTACGGTCCAGCACTCTTTACTTTGCTGGTACAAATACATGCCTTTATAGCCTGTTATTTTCTTTAAAACCGTATCATAGGTACCTCGAATTAAAAGGGTTCGCAACAGGGCATTAAAACTCTCAGGTGTCCCATCAAAGGTTGCTGGATAGAGTGCTTGGATATTCATCGCTTTCCCCTTTCAAAAGCCGAAGGTTACACCCTCGGCTTTAGATATAGTGTTTAACCAAAGGTGATAGTGTCTCCATTACCAAGGTAGACTTTACTTTTAGAGCGATTACGTGCCGTCCCTTGTACGACAGGATAGCCCGCTCTTACAAATTTTTGAGCTGTCAGTAAACCCGTACAGTGATTGCAGCCAATGGATTTAAAATCCCATTTGGCAAGACCAATAACCAAGTCATCGTATTTGGGATCCCAATCCTCAAAAGGAGAAATATGCAAACCGCCATACATGCCATACATTTGGTCATTATCGTATTTCAACTCTTTTTTAGCCGTTGAAATAAACTGGATAATACCTTGATGACAGCACCCTGAAATACTGACCAAGCCTTTGCCTTGAACATTGGCGAAGAGTGATTGTTCGCCAAAAACCCTACAGATAATAGGCACATCAAAAACAATGGCACATAAGCCTGGTTCGATATCGTTCATACCCGTTTTGTGCACCATTAACTCACCTTTATGTCCTGAGTCTTTGATATATTGCAAGCCCTCTTTATAAAATCCCTCAGGAATAATAATCTTAATATTGGGGGCATACTTCATCGTGACGGGTAGTCCAAAAAAGTGGTCAAAATGCTCGTGCGATAGAATGAGAGCTTCTATTTCACCATTGGCAAGCATCTTATCAATGCCCTCTCTTTTAAAAGATGCATCCATCCACTGATACGACCATCCACTATCAAGGAGGTATTTTTTCTTTACACCATCGAGTCTTTCTATCTCAATGAGTGCTGCAAAACCGCCTGCATTTTGAGGATTAACACTATTGGCTTCAATAATTTTCCACGCTTCATCTAGTTTATTGGGAAGCAAATGTTTAATTTTTGCAATTCCCTTTTCATAACTTCCTTTAGCTAGTCCCGTACCATCACCAAAAGGTGGCCAGTTATACACATATTGATTCACAAGTAGCCCACCTGCTCCTTTAATATCACCCATTAAAGTAGCATTGTCAAACCAGCTTGTCTCCGAAATATTGGTGATTTTAATGCTTTTACATGCACCAAAATCAGTCATTTTTCGCACCATTTGTGGCAAAAAGAATTGGCGCATCGGTGAATAGGAAAAAATACCCATCGTTGCCAATGTCCCAAAGCCAAGCCCAGTCACAGCACCTTTAAGAAAATCGCGTCTTTTTGTATCTTCGGTTTGTGTTGACATTTGTTCCTCCTTGAGTTAAAAAATTGTTAAGACTTTGCCCATATACGGCAAAAGATAAATGATGGCGAAGTAAACCGCAATACCTCCGAGTGTTCCACCCAATGCACCTCTGTAAAAAGAAGCGGTTAAGACTGTTTTTTCATAAACTGGGTGGACTTTAACAACTTCACCCGCAGCGGCTAAACGCCAACCAGGCCAACCATCCATAAACCAATAGTTGATGAGCATCACATTGATAAACCAAATCAAAGGTATCATTGGAAATTGTTGAGGGTGTGAAAAGCCTTTTTGTGTTCCCAGGAAGAGGTGCGAGGTTTTATAATAGACATAATAAAGTGCAATGGCAGCCAAAGCGGTTACAATCGTACGAAGAAGGATATTGACCGTTTTACTAAAACGATTGAAACCATTATTGAGATAAAAATGCATATACAAGGTAGGAAGTAGCCAAAAAATTGCCATTTCACCTACATGTAACCATCTCCAATCCGGTGCAGCATCTCGTCTTGTTCCTCTAATCGCTTCGCCCCAAATAAGCTCTTGAGCAAAATATAAAAAGAAACTAAGTGATACGGCTACAGCAATAATACCAAAGAAAGAAGCAACTCTACGAATCCATGGTGTTTCTATCATCGCAAAAGGGTAGCGTTCCCAAATGGTTTCGTGCATCCAAACAATAACCGTACAACACATAACCCAAGCGATATTAAAGTTACCATGAACGGTTCCTGCAAAATTTTCCCACCATGGAGGAGTCACTGCGGCGTATTTTTGCCAAGGATCAAACAAAATGCCCATATTGGAGTGGTAAACCACAAAATAAACAATAAAGCTAAGCAAAAAGGTGACAACAAAGATAGAAAAACCTTTTACTGGTTGTTTAAGATTTCCCCAAGGTGAACCCTCTGCGGCAACCACCCAAGCAGGGCTAAGCCATGAAGCGATGGCCGCAAACATCAAAATCGCTTGTGCAGAATACTCTAAAGCATAAAATTCAACAAGTCCCTCTTTTTGAAGACGTGCAGGACTAAAATAAGTAATAGCATACTCACCTAAAAGAGTCTCAAAAAACAGTTTAAGGACAATCGCAAATATTGTAACGGTTAGTGTCGTTAATATCACACCTTTTATAACGGGATGTGTATTATTAAGCCATGACCTACTAAAAGGCCAAAAATCAAAGATATAGGCAATCCATATAATAACAACCAATAACCATCGACACCACATATACCCCACAAATGGTGTATACAGACGCATAATGCCTCTTGGATCTTGAACTATCCACCAACTTGCATAAAATAGTACCATGATAAAAAGGGTATTGGCGATCAATGGCCAAGGCCCATTGAAGCGTTTTACCAAACTTCTCTCTTCGAGATAAAGAGGTGTTTCCATTATTTGCTCCTTACATTAAGAATTTAAACTCATAATGTCATTATAGGAGAAGAGTGTCTGGGGATTGTCTCAGAAAAGAGCGAGTAATAAAAGAAAACTGTCTCGCAAATGTCTCACGAAAGAGGAAGACTAAAGGTGAAACGTGCTCCTTTTGCACTATTTTTAGCATACAGATGTCCACCACAATGCTCTTCAACAATGGTCTTTGACATGCACAGCCCAATGCCTGAACCATCTTTGTGGAGCTTTGTTGAAAAATAGGGCTCAAAGATTTTTGGCATCACACATTCAGCGATGCCACCAGCATTGTCTTCAACCACTAAATAAGCATGGGTATCGCTAGCATAGGTTTTGATGCTAATAAACGGTTCAATGATATGATGCTCAATCAAAGCATCTTCCGCATTTTTAATGATATTGAGCAAGGCTTGCCCTAACTCATTTTCAAACGTCACTAATTCCTTATGGCACAGAAACTCTGTCGTGATAAGGATATTGCGATTGTTCAAAACTGGAGAAACAATGGCTAATGTTTTTTTGACAATCCGCTCAAGCGATGTTAGCTCTTTTTGCTTCGTTGCTTTAAAGAAATTTTTAAAATCATCAATCGTATGCGATAAATGCGCTGAATACGATTCAATGTGCTCTATCTCTTCTTTAAATTCATTAGGATGTACCTGTTCTAACATAAGTTTTGCCAAAAGAAAACTCGTAGTAGCAGAGATAGCGGCTAAAGGTTGCCTCCATTGATGCGCTATCATACTGAGTGTTTCGCCCATTTGAGCAAGTCTGGATTGGTATTGTAATTGTTTATCTTTTTCGCGTAATTTTTCCAATTGAAGTGCCACTTCAAGAGAGAGGCTTTCATTGAGATATTGAATTTTTAATTCATTCTCTTTTTGTTTGGTGATATCAAGTGTTGTCCCTACCAGTTTAATGGGCACCCCATTATCATTATAAATTGCCTTACGATGCGTATGAATATACACCCGTGTTCCATTTTTACGAACAATTTCATAGGCTAACTCTTCATCCACACCACTCTGTAAAGCTTTACGATTGATTTTTCGCATACGCTCTATATCTTCTTCGCTTAAAAACTGCTCTAATTTTTTTAAAGAAGGTCTAAAGGTATTTGGCTCTTCTCCATAGATACGATACATCTCTTCGGACCATTTCATTGTATTATTTTCATTGAGAAGTATCTCCCAACTCCCAAAATGTGCTATAGCTTCTGCATCACGTAAAAGGGCCATACTGTCTTTTAACTGCTCTTGAGCTTCTCTACGACTGGTAATATCAGTAATTGTCCATAGTACTTCTTCATTAGAAGGAATGGAGTCACCTGCAATTCTAAGCCATATGGCATGTCCTTCTTTATGCCTAAAAGGATACTCCAAATTTAAAGCCTCATTTTGCCGCACTTTATTAAAAGCAATATTGGCAAAATTGACATAAGAAGCATACGAAAGGTGCATTGTTAATGCCGATTGGTGAATAAGTTCCTCATAGGTATATCCAAAAATTTTACAACATGTCGCATTAGACTCTATAATAATTCGGTCTTTATCAACAATAAAAATACCCACGCCACTATTATTAAAAAGTTGTTTAAAACGTTCTGATTTTTTATATAACTGTGCTGTTTCGTTTACTGATGTGACCATTGAAGTTTATACCCTTGCCCATAAATGCTTACAATTAGTTCACATTCTAATTTTGAACGCAGTCTAGTGAGTAGATTGCGTACACGTTTATTGTCACTAAAATCATCATCAAAGACAGCGATTTCAATCTCTTCACTAGAAAATACCTTTTGTTTTGAAGAGGTCAAAAGTTCAAAAAGTGCACTCTCATGCTGTGTTAGTTTTACCTCTTCCGAGCCAAAACATAATGTTCGCGTCGCCTGATCCCAATAATACCTTCCCACAAGTTCAATACTATGTTTTACAGGAGAAGGGAGAATCTCATTTTTGATGATTTTCTCTAGAATTTCTACAATATTTTCTAACTGAAAAGGCTTTAAGATATAACCTGTTATCCCATACTGAATACTTTTAAGAAAATACTCTGTTTTATCATAGGCTGAAAAAACAACAATAGGAAGAGTTGGATGGCTCTGACGTACCCGCTCGATAAAAGTAAGTCCATCCAATTTTGGCATATTGATATCCGTAAAAACAATATCAAATTTTTGATTTTTAAAAAGAAAGAGGCCCTCTTCACCATCGGAAGCGACCACTACATTTTTAAAACAAAGATGTAAGATTTTAAGTGTTTGCTCACGTACGTATTCATTATCTTCAAGATAGAGTACACGCTTGTCTTGGCAGTTTTCAATAAGCAATTTGAGTGAAGCTGTATCCATAAGCAATGATTCCTTTAGATAGTCAAAGCAACTGAAAGCTCAGCTATTCTAACACGCTATGTCTAAAGAGCCTCTTAATACATTTAGCCTTACATGTAAGAAAAATAATGAAGAAAATAGAATCAATCTTTAAAAACTTCTATCCTATTGCGCCCATTTTCTTTAGCTTCATACAGCATTTCATCCGCTTTTTTAATCGATTCCATCAAAGGAATATTTTTTCGCGAAAGATTAATGCCAATCGAAATAGTTACCGTAAGATTTAGCGTATCATCAATACGAACAGGTTTATTACCAATGCTTTCTCTAATGCGTTCTGCTATTTGTATAATATCATTATCACTTTTACTATCGGAAAGTAAGATAAGGAATTCTTCCCCACCAAAGCGAATGATATGATCCCCAATACGTGTTGCAAACATCATTTGGCGCGCTACATAAGATATCACTTTATCCCCAGCTATATGCCCATAGGTATCATTTACATTTTTAAAATGGTCAATATCAATCACTAAAGGAATCATTGTATCGATATTACGTTGTGATAACAAATAGTTCAGATAGTGCCTATTATGAAGCTTTGTCAGTGAATCAACCATAGAGCGTTTCACTTGTTTATAAAACATTCCACCTTGTATAATAATAACAAGGAAGAGACCACAAAGAACAACTAAAAATAAGTTTAATGAACGACTTAATGGTATGACTATGTTGGAAAAAGCTTCATATTCTTGGGTAGAAATATCTAAAACTAAAATAGATTCCACGACTCCCTTATTCATAATTGGACTTAAATACGTCAGCCATAACCCATCAGCATTAGATACTAGATCATAAACGTCTTCTTTTTCATCTAAAGCTTTTTGTAAAAGAAGGGGCGCTGTGGGTATAAATTTTTGATTAACATTGGATCTATCACTTTCTACTGAACCATCTGCCAAATAACGATAATCACCTTTAGCATCTTTATAAAGTATATACACATACTTAAATTCATGATTACAATAATACGATAAAAGTGTGCTAATCCTATCACTAATATCTTGCGTTTTATAACTTTGTAAAAGATTGTAAAATGTGTTTTCGTGTAGTTTTGACACTATCGTTTGCGATACCCTATGGGCTCTTTCGATTTCGATATGACGGATAGCCTCATTATTTTTATCAATCAAATGCATAAAATTAATATAAAGTCCCATACCTCCCAAAAGTGTTATCAATGAAATACCAAAAAAAAGAGTGCGACTTTGAAATAAAAAATTCTTCATAGTGTCTTATTCTTCATACTTGGTAAACTCATCTGGTAAAACAATACCTTTTTCTTTCAAGATGGAAGATTTAATAAGAATGGTGGGCCTTCCTTTTTGCCAAAAAAATGTTCCTATTACATGTGGGTCATTTTGATAGAGATAGTACGATGTTGAAAAAATATAGCGCTCATTCTTTGATTCTGTAGAACTCCGTTTTTTATCGATAAAGGCGATATCAGCCTCTTCATAAGACGTATAGAGTAATGAGCTATCCATGCCTTTCACCTGTGCCAAATCATCCTGCTCACTAATATAAATATTAATAATATCCTTGAGAACAAAGGCGTGCGCAATTTTTGATACAATTTGAGCCTTAACCTGCAAAACATCCAAACTAAAAAGTAAGGTTGCACTCAGGCAACATGCTATGATCGTTTTCAAAAGGAATACTCAAATCCAAGCCAAAGCGTTCTATCAACATTAGAAATATGATTTAACGTGCTGACTTGCATTGTTAAAGGATTGATACTCATGTAATTACTCTTGAACGCTTTATGCAGTAAATTACGCCCTTTAAGAAAGATACTTAATTGCTTAGAATAGGGGTAGGTAATCGTTGCATCATAATTCCATCCAGCGGGTATATCATCAATACCATTAACATAAGAGAGTGAATTATACGTATCTAAGCCTAAAAATTTTGCATATAAAGCAACATAACCACCACTTTCAAAATTATTATTATCATAGGATGCATCCAAAATCCATGCATTAAAATCAATCCTATCTGTATTATTAAACATATAGACATCTGTAAAGGAAATTGTATTAAAAGACAATGTATCCTGCAAATTATGATACCCACTTATATCATAGATAATTTGATTTTTATAGGTAAAGTGAGATACTAAAAGTGAATACTCACTGTTACCTGCTTTCCACAATGATTGAGTCGATATAGCAGATATCTTTTCATTCTCAAGGGTATTAAGTCCTAATGAATACTGATTATTCATCAGTAATACATAAGGGGAGGGATGAAGAGAACCATAGAATATAAATGATTTCTGCGTAAAATCACCTTCTGAATAAATATAACCTAAACGAGTTCCCCATAAATTATCCTCTTTAATAGCATCTTTTTCAAAATAACGTTGCCCACTCAAAGACAAAATCAATTGATGCTTATCATCGATAGTATGCTTCACTTCAGTAAACAGTGACGCAACATCTTCACTGTTATAGGGTATATCTTGGAGGTAGGAAATACCATTCAATTCATTGGTATCAAAATTAAATTTTTTATAACGGTTTTTAAGCCCCACCAAGACGGATGTATCACCAAAGATATATCGCTTGGTAACTTGAGAGTCAAACAGATGCTCTGTAAATCCTTGTTTTTGAGTATAGTAAGGCATATAAAAAGGAGCTGTTGTACTTGAAACTATACCCAGAGGGGATAATGAAGTATCATAATATTCATCGGTAAGATACGTGTATTGAAATGAAGCTTTTAAGCTTTTATCTAAAGAAGTATACGCATAATTAGATCCAAAATATTTAAAATTTGTCGTGACATTAAGGGGTGTCATCGTCCAACTATTACCTGCAAAGTTATCAAGATTGCCATTAACAAATTGCACTTCAAAAAGGGAGGTGTCATTGGAAAGCCCAGAATATAAACTGGTTGCTTCTTTATCACGGGAAAGTTCACTTCCTAAATTTTCTACTTTGGCTCTGTTTAAATCACGATGGTTAACATATTCAAAATAAGAATAATCATCGCGTGTTTCAGAAATATATCCATACGTATCAGTAGTCCCATAATTACCGATTGAAGAGCCTAGTGTTGCAATATTTTCACGTTTGCCTACTTTTGAATAGGCTTTAATAATAATACCTGTTGGCTCCATCGAAATCTCATACGACGGAAATCCGTGGTAAACTTCAACGTGGTCAATATAACTCATATCCAACTGACCCAACATCCTAAAAGCACTACCAAAAAGAGGTGTTAATATCTCTCTATCATTAATAAAAAAACGAATGGTGGCTGGATTGTTTGGTTGAAAATATTTGTAATTAGGGTCTGTTAAGCCTAAATTATCTTGTCGATTACGTAGAAAAGGAATTTTATCAATCAATTCATCAAAAGAGCGGATTTTCATTCGATCTAAATCTTCACGGGTAAAAATCTTAATGTACCCTGCGACTTCATTTTTTGTATAAACGGATAAATCATCTTTTTGGGCAAGAGTATCCAGCAAAGTATCCATCGATTGAGCCATTATCTGCGGTACCCATAAACTCGCTATCACACCTGTGATTAACTTCATTTTTTGCATAGTACATCCACATTTCGGGTTAACAGTATAGTAACAAAAATATAATAAATAGTTACTAAAAAGATTTTATAATCTAAAGGCATTAAACTTTGGTATGTAACCAATTTGTAATGAATTCATATTAAACTTCAATCGTTAAAACAAATTAAAAACAAGGGGTTTTCATAATGAAAAAAATGCTTCTTCTTTCCGCTCTGGCAGCTGTCAGTCTTATTGCGGCAGATAAAATTAGTGGTGCGGGTGCAAGTTTTCCAGCTCCAATTTATTACCAATGGGCACATGCTTACGAAGCTGCAACAAGTACCCAAGTAAACTATCAATCTATTGGTAGTGGTGGTGGGATTAAGCAAATCCAAGCACGTACCGTTGATTTTGGCGCAAGTGATGAGCCTCTTAAACCAGAGCGTTTAACAGCAGATAAATTACTTCAATTCCCAGCCGTTGTTGGAGCTATTGGTTTAGCGTATAACATCCCTGCTCTTGATGGTAAAGAAATCAAATTGTCAAATGCAGCCATCGAAGGTATCTTTATGGGCACCATCAAAAAATGGAATGACCCACTTATTACTGCTGACAATGCTGGTGTCAAACTCCCTGATTTAGCCGTAACTATTGCTCACCGTTCAGATGGAAGTGGTACGACTTGGAACTTTACGTATTGGTTAGATAAAATCAGTACAAAATGGCATGATACCATTGGTCTAGGCAAAACGGTTAAATGGCCAGTAGGAATCGGTGGAAAAGGTAACGAAGGTGTAACCAATATGATTAAACAAACTCCAGGTTCAATCGGTTATATTGAAACAGCGTATGCTGAAAAAAACAACCTTCCTATGGCAACACTTCAAAGTGCTGAAAAAACATGGGTAAAACCTACAACAGCTACCATCGCTGCTGCTGCTGCTAATGCCAGATGGAAAGCAGATGAAGGTTTCTATGAGATCTTAGCACTAGAACCTGGTAAAGAGACATATCCAATCGTTGCAGCTACCTTTATTTTATTACCTGTTGAAAAAGCGGCTGAAAACAAAAAAGTTACTGCATTTTATAACTATGCTTTCACACAAGGTGCAGATGAAGCTAAGAAATTAGGTTATATTCCATTGCCTAAAGCGACAACCGATGTTATCAATGCTTACTGGACAGCTAAAGGCGTCAAGTAACCCTTATACCAAAGCTTTAGGGAGAATTTCCCTAAAGCTTTATGCTTTTATAAATTTACATACCGCTAAGGAAATGATGTATCTATGAAGAATTTTAACTTCGGTGACTTTCTCTTTGAAAATGTCTCCAGACTTATGTCTATCTCTGTTTTGGTCATTCTTGTCAGTATCTTTTATATTTTGTATGACCACGCAAAACTAGCAATTGATACTCTGGGTCTTGGTTTTATTTTCGATACAGAATGGGCTCCTAATTTGGAGCAATTTGGAGCATTCCCTGCTATCTATGGAACACTTACCAGTACAACCATAGCCATGATTTTAGCCACGCCTGTCGCTTTAGGTATTGCTATCTTTCTTTCTGAAATTGTTAGAGGTAGAGTGAAAGCTTTTATTGGAACGATGATTGAGTTGCTTGCGGCAATTCCATCCATTGTTTATGGTATGTGGGGATTATTTTTCTTTGTGCCTATCATTCAAAAATTAACACACACCTCAGGTATCGGTACATTGACAGCGAGTGTTATCTTAGCGATTATGATTATTCCGTTTACCGCAGCCGTTTCACGTGATGCGATGGATACAACACCCGATATTCTCAAAGAATCTGCTTATGCTCTAGGCGCAACGCAGTGGGATGTTATCAAAGATGTTATTATGCCTTTTGCAAAAGTGGGCATTATAGGCTCCATTATTCTCTCTCTTGGCCGTGCTCTTGGAGAAACGATGGCTGTCACTTTTGTAATGGGTAATAGTACCAACATGCCCTCCTCCATTCTTGACCCAGCAACCAGTATTCCCGTTATCTTAGCCAATGAATTTAGCGAAGCTGATGGCGATTTATACTATTCTAGTCTCTTTTATCTAGCGCTCATTTTATTTGTTGTGAGCTTTATTGTTATTGCAATTGCAAAATTTGCCTTTTTAAGAAAAGTGAGAAAAAATGGCTAAGCCAACATCCTATGCAAAACGTAAATTTGCAAACATCATTGCCCTCTCTTTAGCTTCAGGCGCTACCTTTATCGGTGTCTTCTTTCTAATCTGGATTTTGGGTGTACTTTTAGTCAATGGAGTATCACACATCTCTTTGGAACTTTTTATGGTTGATGGAGCACCTCCAGGCATTGAGCCAAGTGGACTTCGCCATGCACTGATTGGACATTTAATGTTAACGGCAACAGCAACCTTTATTGGTGTGCCTGTTGGACTATTGGCAGGTACTTACTTAAGCGAGTATGGACGTTCATCACGCTTTGCCAACTTTACACGGGATATTTCTGACATTATGATGTCGGCTCCTTCGATTATCATCGGTGTCTTTGTTTATGGTATCCTCGTTATGCCTCTTGGCCACTTTTCAGGGTGGGCAGGCAGTGTCGCCTTAGCCATTATCATGATTCCCGTCATCATCCGAACTACGGATGATATGCTAGCCCTTGTTCCTATTGAACTTCGCGAAGCAGCTTATGCCTTGGGAGCTCCAAAATGGAAGGTTATTGTTCAAATCGTTTATAAGGGTGCCATTACAGGTATCACGACGGGTGTACTTTTAGGTGTTGCACGAGTTGCTGGTGAAACAGCACCACTTCTCTTTACTGCTTTTAATAATAATTTTTATTCACTCGATATGTCACAATCTATGGCATCATTAACCGTAACCATGTTTAACTATACGATGAGCCCTTTTGAAGATTGGCAAGCTATCGGTTGGGCAAGTGCGGCGATATTAGCATTTGCTATTCTTGCGATTAACATTGGTGGTCGCATTATTATTAAGAAAAAATAAACAAAGGAATTTTATGGCTACTATAGCACACATTGTAGATCCTCTTGAATTAGAAGTTAAAAATTTTAATTTCTATTATGCGGGAAAGAGTGATCCAAATTTAAAATCAATCAATATGCCAATAGCTAAAAAGAAAATTACGGCACTTATTGGCCCGAGTGGTTGCGGAAAAACAACGCTACTACGTTCCTTTAACCGTATGCATGATCTTTATCCTGGTAATCGCTATGAAGGTGAAATTCATTTTAATCATAACAACCAAAACCTTTTAGATAAAGATGCTGATTTGATTGCTTTGCGTATGAAAATCGGCATGATTTTTCAAAAGCCTACTCCCTTTCCGATGAGTATTTTTGACAACGTGGCCTATGGTCTTCGATTGCAAGGAATGAAAGATAAAAAATTGTTAGCTGAAAAAGTCGAAAAAGCGCTTAAAGGTGCTGCCTTGTGGGATGAAGTAAAAGATCGTTTAAAAGATGGTGCTTCTGCTCTCTCAGGTGGTCAACAACAACGCCTTTGTATCGCTCGTGCAGTTGCCGTAGAACCTGAAGTATTGCTTTTTGATGAGCCAACCAGTGCACTTGATCCTATCTCTACACTGGCTATTGAGCAGTTAATTGTAGAGCTTAAAGAGCAACTCACTGTCATCATCGTAACACACAATTTACAACAAGCGGCTCGTTTATCAGACTATACAGCATTTATGTATTTAGGTGAGCTTATCGAACTTGGTGACACCAAAGATATGTTTGTTAATCCTCAAGAAAAACTTACAGAAGAGTATATTACCGGAAGATTTGGATAAGTCTTCCCTCCTTTTTTAGATATACTTCTCAAAAAGGAGTCACAATGCCTATAGCTACGATGCCTGCTCTTTTTGTTGGACATGGCTCACCCATGAATCTCATTTTAGACAATACCTTTACCCAGTCATTAAAAAAACTTACGAAGCCTTTTCCAACACCTAAAGCTATTTTAGTCATTTCTGCTCATTGGTATGATACTGGAACCTTTGTAAGCTACGCACCAACACGTGAACTCATTTATGATTTTTATGGTTTCCCACAAGCGCTTTATGCCCTGAGCTATCCGGCTCCCACAGCTTTTGATTTAGCACAAAATATCTCTAAAAAACTTAATATCCCAATGAAAGAGCGTGGCCTTGACCATGGAGCGTGGATGCCATTGTCTTTTCTCTATCCCGATGCTTCTATCCCCACCATTCAACTGAGTATTAACCAAAAACTACCTATGAGCTTACATGTCAAGATTGGCGAGGAACTTCAAAGCTTACGTGATGAAGGCGTTTTAATCCTAGGAAGTGGCAATATCACCCACAATTTAGGACGCATTGATTTTCAAAACATGGACGCGACACCACCACAATGGGCTAAAAATGTTGATGCGTTTATTGAGAGAGCCTTTACATGTCACGATAATGATGCCCTCATTAACATTGAAAAATTATGCCCTGATTTTAAAATAGCCCACCCATCCATTGACCATTATCTACCACTACTGTACATTGCAGGGTTGGTGCGCAAAGAAGATACCATTAGCTCAATACTGCCCTTTTTTCAAAATGGCTCACTCAGTATGCGAGGCTTTTTAGTTATGTAGAGTTACGCTTCAAAGGCTACTTAATATAACGCTTTTTCTTGGCTTCTTTGATTTTCGTTATATCAACGATGATGAATCCATCCACGCAATTGGCAAAATCTTTATCAATGTTAAAGTCTACAAAAGCAATACCCTCTTCTTCACATAAATCTGCGTATTGCTTATACAGTGTTGGCACGCTTAAATCCATATGGGAAAGTTGCTCTTTTAAAACTGTAAAATCCTCTTTATAATCATTTTTTTTGAAAAAAGAGAGTGCTTCTTCCCTTTCTAATCGACTCATAAAAAAGCCATTACGTGCTTTGACATACGCCTTATCTGCGGGGAAATAGAGCTGATAAAAGGTAATGATAAGATTTTTCGCTATTTTAGGATAAATATCGCTTAGCGTTACGGGGCCATACATATAACGAATATGCGTATTTTGAGCCAAATATGCTCCAATACCTTGCCATAAATAATCAAGTGCTCTCGTGCCCCAATAACGTGGTTGGACAAAGCTTCTTCCTAACTCTATGGCATTATTTAGATACGGATTAAAAGTCTCTGTAAATTCAAAAAGGCTTTGTGAATAAAATCCTTCAACACCAAAATATTCTTTGATAAAATTGGACTCTCCCACACGGTAGGCTCCCACAATTTCAAGGTCTTCTTCATCCCACAAAACAATGTGCTTGTAGTGCTCATCAAATGTATCAAGGTCACGTTTAGATCCTGTGCCCTCTTCCACTTTGCGAAAAGTAAATTCACGCAACCGTCCTATCTCTTTCATCACAGATGAGCCAAATGCATATTCATAAAGATAAATCTTTTTCCCATCACTTGTTTCACCCAAAAGAGATGATTTTTTCAACTCATTACGTACCTCTTTACGCTCTTCTGGATGGGCAATAGAGGTTTGTGTCGCAAAAATACCTTTTTTATTTTTACTAATACGATAGAGATGTTTTTTGAGTAAATTAATAATCATAGAGTCATTAAATTTTGATTTTTCTAGTGTTTGGTAAGCGATCATCTCTCCCACTTTAAAATTTATCACTTTAGAGCGTTTCTTAAACATTTCACGCGCCAATAAAAAAGTTGAAAGTTTTTTATTAATCATGGAAAGAGTGTAAAAGATAGGTGAGTTTTTAGCATCAATAAAAACTGGCAGTATGGGCGAATTGGTGCGTTGGGCAAATTTTAAAAACCCCTTTTTCCACTTGCTATCTTTAATACCCGTTGGACGAGCCCTTGAAACTTCGCCAGCAGGGAAAACGATAATTGCTTCATCATTTTCCAATGCTTCATGAACTTTTCTAATGGAAGCTTTTGCTGTTGTCCCTGACAAATTATCAATAGGAATCAAAAGTTCTTTAAGCGGTTCTATCTGCATTAAAACATCATTAGCTAGCACTTTAATATCACTACGTACCTCTTTCACCAAGGCGATTAAAGATAAAGCATCAAGTGCCCCGAGAGGGTGATTGGCGATGATGATAACACGGCCTGAAGAGGGGATATTGGTCTTGTCTTTATTTGAAATAGTATAACCAAAATTAAAATACTCTAACACAGCCTCTACAAAATCAAATCCCTTATACGCCTCACCGTGAATCATAAAATGGTTTATCTCTTCTTGATGTAATATTTTTTTTAAAAAGTAAACCAAAAAATTTTTAATCAATGTAGGATAATTAACAATGCTAGGGTATTTTAAGTGTAAGGTTTTTTCAACATCAACCATAACGACTCCTCCTCTATTTTTCACTTATTATAAAGGAGATGGATTACAAGCTGATAACAAAGAGAGCTTTTTATGTTACCATATTGTAATCGTTTCAGAATAAAATGGTAGCAATTTATTATAAGGAAATGGAATGCTTCAAAAATATGAAGAAAGGCTCGCAGAAATCAAAAAAATGCTTCAAGAGCTAGGTTCTGAAGTGATTATGGCAGCTGAGCGTGCGCTTGGTGGTATGGAAAATCTTGATAGTTCACGTTTTGACTCAGCAAAAATGCTACTAAAAAACATTGAAACACGTGCTAATGCTATTGACAATGAAATTGTCGTTACCTTAGCTCTTTTTGGGCCAGAAGCCAAAGATTTACGAAAATTAGTTGCCTATCTTAAAATCACCAACGAAATGGTCAAAATTGCTGAAAATATCCGCGGCTTTAGCAAGCGTATGGCAAATCATTTACAAAGTGATATCTCTTTTAATTCTCTCCACGAATATTCTACACACCTCTGCAAAAGTGCTTCAAAAGCAGTGACCCTTGCCATTGAAACCATCGAAATCAGCGATAGAGAAATTCTAGAAGATATCTACCGAAAAGTTAAAGTTGAAGAGAGTAAAAGTGATGATTTGTATTCTATTTTAGAGAAAAATATTTTAGTTGATATCGCCAAATCCGTAGAACAATCAGGTGATTTTATCCAAATGTTGAGCACTATGCGAAAGCTTGAGCGCATGGCAGACCGAAGTGTCAATATTGTTCAATTAATGATATTTGCCCGCGTTGGCGGAGAGATGAAAACCTACTAAACTATGAGTAAACACACTATTTTAATCATCGAAGATGAAGAGGATTTATTAGAACTTTTAGAATATCATCTCCAAAAAGAGGGCTATGAAACGCTGGGCTTTTTATCGACTAAAAATGTTGAAAAATGCCTTGAAGAAGAGCGTGTTGATATGCTCATCGTCGATAGAAATCTACCCGGTGCAGAGGGCAGTGAATTTGTAGCAAGCCTTCGTAAAAAAGGACTGAACCAAGCTGTTATTTTTGTCACCGCCAAAAATAGTGATATGAATATTGAAGAGGGTTTTTTGCGCGGAGGTGATGATTATGTCACGAAACCGTACAATATGAAAGAACTTCTTTTACGTATTAAAGCCATTCTGGCTCGAACAGTACCTGAAAAGAATACTCTTCTACTCTACCGCGATTTGAGTTTAGATTTAGAAGCACACCTTTTACATGTAGACTCTCTCGCGGTTGAATTAACCAAACTCGAATTTGATTTACTCCGAACCCTTATTGAGAACAAAAATTCTGTTTTAAGTCGCAACTTTTTGTTGGAAAATGTTTGGAAAAATGAAGAATTTTTTCAAGACAAAACGGTGAATGTTGCTATCAATCGCCTTAAAAGTAAAATTGACCCTACCAAAGAAAAAGAATACATCAAATCTATTTGGGGAGTAGGATATACCCTATGCTGATGCTGCACCAACATATTACCCGTGCTCTTCTAGCACTTTTTTTAGCAACGCTTTTACTCTCGGGAGTCGTTAGCTATATTACCATTAAAAATGACAACAAAGCACGTTACGAAAAAGAGTTACAAACGCATATTAAGCTTATCAAGCTTGAACTTCCAACCATAGTGGATAAAGAAGTATTTGCTCAAGCCTTTAAAGAAAATACTGGTTTTCGATTAACCCTTATTCAAGAAAATGGTGAAGTTATCGCCGAAAGTGATCACACTGTTGAAGATATGAACAATCACGCACACCGTGAAGAAATACTCAAATCTCAACATACAGAATTTGGTTCTGCCATACGTTTTTCAGACACTCTTAAAAGTAATTTTTTATACGTGGCTAACCGCCTTGACTATGATGGTAAAATCTATTATCTGCGCTTAGCGTCCAATATTAATAATATTATGCATAACTTCTATGACTTATGGATTAAAATCGCTCTCATTTTTAGTATGAGTATCTTAGTAGGACTTTATGGCGCTTATATTTTAAGTCAAAAAGTACGTCAAGAAATTGATAAAATTACGACCAATCTACAACAAATTGCGGATAAAGATTATCGTATCACAATCACCTCACATTTTAGTTTAGAGTTTTTTGAAATCGCAAATTTTCTCAAAAAATTAGCCTCAAAACTCGAAAAACGAGCGCGCCAAAAACGTAAATATACGGCCAAAATTAAGCTCATTAGCCAACAAAGAAGTGATGTCATCTCTGCCATTAGCCATGAATTTAAAAACCCTATCGCTTCTATTATGGGTTACGCACAAACCTTGATGGATGATGGTGATGCCAATCCTCAAATACGAGAACGTTTTTTGGGTAAGATTGTTCAAAATAGCCAAAAAATATCTTCTATGATTGATAGGCTTACCTTAACGACAAAATTTGAAAATGGTGATTTTCAAGCACAAAATACAAGTTTTGATATAGGCAAGCTCTCGCATGAAATCGTACAAACCTTTAGAGAAAAAAATAAAGGGCGTATCGTAACATGTGAAGCACCTGAATCCATTATAACCGCCGATAGAACAATGATGGAAATAGTCATATCTAATCTTATCGACAATGCCCTCAAATACTCTCAAGAAGCAATAACCGTGAGTATTAAAGAAGGTGCTTTACATGTACAGGACAGTGGTGTAGGTATAAAAAGTGATGAACTCGAAAAAGTGACTCAAAAATTCTACCGTGCCAATAGCCATACGTGGGATAATTCAATGGGACTAGGCCTTGCTCTTGTTAGTTATATCCTCAGATTACATAACACTCAATTAGAGATTCAAAGTGTGTTTGGAGAAGGTTCAGATTTTTCGTTTAAATTACCTTAAAACAATATTGTATTATGATTCGAAAGAAGTTTCTATAACCTCTTAAATCACACTTTTATCACTAAAGGCTTTACATGTACAATATGGGTGAACCTCGCATTAAAATCGTCGCCATGCCAAAGGATACCAATCCTTCAGGTAATATTTTTGGTGGCTGGATTATGTCCCAAATGGACATTGCAGGTAGTCTTGCGGCGCGTGATCTCAATGTCCACAGGGTCGTGACGGTTGCCGTTAATTCTATGGAATTTCGTGAGGCGGTCAAAGTGGGTGATGTCCTGAGTTGTTACGCTAAAATTACAAAAGTAGGTAAAACCTCTATTACAACACAAATTGAAGTTAATGCAGAACGCTCTTATGATGGCTCTAGACGCTGTGTCCATGTTACCAGTGCTATCATTACCTACGTCAATGTCGATGCCAGTGGAGAAAAAAAAGAGATACCTTACACACAAAATGAACTTTTAGCGCTCGAAATCAATCAGAGAATACCTTCGTAATTAACCTCAACACGATTTCTGCCATTATTTTTAGCGCGGTATAAGGCCTCATCAGCTCGGATAACAACCTTACTGATACTTTGATCTTCTTTCTCAAATAAAGAGAGGCCTATACTTAATGTCACCTCGATAGTTCTATCTTCGACTTTAAAATTTTGACTCTCAATCAAATAGCGTATTTTCTCTGCAATAATTCGCGCATGCTCTAATGTTATATCAGGTAAGATAATAGCAAATTCTTCACCACCATAACGAAAAACAAAGTCACTTTTACGTACTTGTGCTTTGATTAAATGCGCCAATTTTTTAAGAACATAATCACCCATAAAGTGTCCAAAGGTATCATTTACTTTTTTAAAGTAATCCACATCTAACATCATCACACACACATCTTTGGAAAACCGTGTATATTCAATCAATAAACGTTCTAACTCTTTGTCAAACGTTGTACGATTAAGTGTTCCGGTAAGATAATCTGTTTGTGCTTCAATTTTAAGAGAGTCTAATTGGATTTTGTCTTGGGTAATATCATGAATAACACCCTTATACCCTGCAATTCCACCATCATGATCAGTAATAGGGACAATATAATTTTTCATATGCTTTTCGATACTGGCACAATACATATCAAATTCTACATATTCCAACGATTTATCTGCTTTGAGTTGCTCTAAATGTCCTTGTAACATATCGTAGTATTCTGGAGGTAAAAACTCAAAATTTGGACTCCCCAATGAAGGTTTTTGTTCGTGCATAAAATATTCTTTTGCCTTAGCATTGATATATGTTAGGGTATGGTCAACATCAACGACCCAAATGACATAGTGTGCCGAATCAGCAATAAATTTAAAAAGCTCTTCATTTCTTTTACTCTCTTGCAATGCTAACTGCACCGAATTTTCCAGTGAAGCATTAAGCTCTTTAAGCATTCGATTTTTAAAGCGATTACGCCATTCAAAGATAACAATAGTAAGGATAAAAAATAGTACCAGTCCTACTAACCCAATTAAGGTTATTTTATAGCGCAATAAAAAGTTGATGGGTTCATTTATAATGTTGACAGCCATATCTGGGGGCCTTTTGAGACCAAATTTTTGCATCATATGGTAATCCAGTGTTAGGCTATTTTCGTTGAGATTTGATTGTAAGGGTAAGGTTGTTGTTTCTTTTCCATCTAAGATTTGCATCAATAAAGAAGCCGCTTTTGAACCTTGTACATACCCTTTAATGAGAGCTCCTCCTACAATTCCTTTCCCCATTAAAAACTCTGATGAACCAAAAATAGGTACGTCTTTACCTACAAGTTCCTCGATTTTTGTAACCCCATCTTCAAAATTAAAAAAATGACCCTGCATGTCTTTATTATAAGCTAATATATAAATTATCATTGTATGTTGGTTTGCGGCAACAAACTCTTTGAGAGAACTTTCATTAAAATCATTCAAGTAACTAAATTCGTACTTTTTATCCCATTGGTTTTTCATCTCTTGTAATTCAGAGAAAACTTTTTGTGCCGTCGTCGTACCATCAAGTGCCATTAAAACTTTCGTACGATTGGGGAATAATTCTCTCGCAAGGGCAAGTGTTTTGGTGTAATCGACCACCTCTTTTACCCCTGTAACATTCGTAAGATTGGAGGTCATAGTCGGTGAATAATCGTTGATACCACAAAAGACAACAGGTGTCCCAGGAAAAAGTTGGTCACGATATAAATTCATAAATTCTAGCGCATCATTATCCGCAACCACGATAGCATCAAAGTGAGATTGTGAATGCTTCAATGCAAAATATGAAAATGTTTGAAGTAAAAACTTAGTGCCTGAATTACGCTTGGCATCAAGGTATTCAAAATAAAGATTAATTTTTTCTGGGTATTTAGACGTGCTTTCAAGCAGGCCTTGAGAGATAGAGTCACTCCAATCTAAACCGTGATGGTAAGAGTGTAAAACTAAAATATTTTTTTCTGCTAAAAGCGTTGTAACGCTTAAAAACAGAAAAATCAATAAACGACTAATCACTCAAACCTATCCCTTTTAACTAGAGAATTCAATGACTATTTAATTATATTCCAATTTACTGAATTAAAGATGAAAATTAATATTTTGCATATGATTCCCAACCTGTCTTACGTAAAATACACGCCGGACATGTACCACAACCATATCCCCACGCATGTTTTTGGGTGTGATCCCCATTGTAGCATGTATGTGACTCATTAATCACCAAATCCAATACGCCCTCTTCTTTTGAGAGCTTAAAAGTCTCTGCTTTTGTCAGGTGCATCAGTGGATAATGGAAGGTGATCGTCGCTTCACTCCCTAAATTAAGTGCTAATTCTAAGGCCTTTACAAAGGCTTCTCGACAATCAGGATAACCTGAATAATCTGTTTGATTCACACCAATGATGATATGCTCAATCCCTTGCTTTTGGGCAAAGGCATGGGCAAGAGTGAAAAAAATCGCATTGCGATTAGGAACAAAAGAAGAAGGAAGGTTGGTGTGCGTTTTATGACTGCTTGAAATATCTAAAGAGCTATCAATCAATGCGGAATCATTAAGTTGCGAAAAAGCATCCAAGCTTAAGAGCGTATTCTTTACATGTAAGGCTTTCGCTATCTTAGAAGCTTGGGCAATCTCAACACGGTGCTTTTGACCATAATCAAAGGTAATACTCTCTACATAATCAAAGCGATTTTTGGCCCAACCAAGGCATGTAGTGCTATCTTGTCCACCACTGAATACAACCAAAGCACGTTTCATTATTCAACTCCTAACAATTTATGCAACTGAACACTGAGAATAAAATTGGGATTTTGTTTAACGCATTCAATGCAAAATTTGAGATTTTCATGGTTGAGAGTATCGGTCTCATTTTCAGGCTGTAAATACATTGGTTTATAACTTTTGAAATTTAAAATTTTATCCATTTTCGAGTGTTTATTAATCACAAATTTAATCTCATCATAGCCAAATTTCTGAATATTGTCCCAATCTTTTGGGCTATATGTAACCCAATTAGCACTACTAATATTGGAAAAGTTATAACCATTGGTTTCTACCGCAACACTGTACATATGCGCCTGTAAAAACTCAATAAGCCCATTTAAGTCATACAATGTAGGCTCCCCTCCCGTGATAATAATATTCATGGAAGGATACTGCTTCAATTGATACAAAATTTCCTCATGCGTGTAAACTGTATATGGTCCTTTATGAAGAGCTTCATCACAAAAAGGACAGGCTAAATTACAACCATGTAAACGAACAAAGATAGAAGGAACACCCACATGAGTACCTTCCCCTTGAATTGAATAAAATACTTCTACAACATTAACCATAAGACTCTTTTTTATTTTATAATAATATAGTTTCTCTAAAAAATGGATAAGAATTATTTTTATATCTCTTTTTAGATATTATAATCAGCAGAATACATAAAAGGTTAGCTATGATTTGGCAAATTAGTAAAGAATTTGATTTTTGTTATGGACATCGTGTATGGTCGCAAGAGTTACACCCAGAATTTTCACTGAGTGGTTGCTTAGCGTGTCGGCATTTACATGGGCATCAAGGTAAAATTATTGTTTATTTGCAAAGTGGCGAACTAAAGAATGGCATGGTGACAGATTTTAATCATCTTAATTGGTTTAAACTTTTTTTAGATAACACCTTAGATCACAAGTTTATTATTGATATTCACGACCCACTCTTTGAAACGTTGTTACCCCATTATAAAGATAAGCAACAGCTTATTATGCATGACAGTGGTTATCAAACGCCTGATTTAACGCGCATTAAAGATGAGCCTAGTCATATTTTTGAAATGTATGAAGGCTATATTATCGTTGATTTTGTACCAACGAGTGAAAATATCTCAACGTGGCTGTTGCATATCATACAAGCAAAAATGGAAAAACTGGGGGTGGAAGTCTCACATGTAGAGTTTTTGGAAACGCCTAAAAGTAGAAGTATCGTTTATAAGTAGTGGATAACCACTACTTATACGCTTTTTCAAGTTGTTGGTATAGTACCTCGATAGTAGGAGCGTCTTCGCCGTCAAGAAAACTTAGCATAACTTCGTTGTCCTCTTTGCCATTCCATATCTTTTTATAGGTGCCCTCTTTGTACCCATGATCTTGCCTAAATTGATTGAGTACGTTTTTGGCTACATAAAATTTATACAATATCTTTAAATTCACACCGCACTTTCGCGCAAGTCCAAAATAATGTCTCGCTAAACCATCAAATAAGTCCAGCTCGAACCCAGTCGTTTCATGGATAATTCTTTCGATGTCATTAATAAGTTCCATAATATCAGCAGATTGATTAGATTGTGGCTCTTTGGTAAATGCTTCAAAGCCTTGAACATCTAAAACATCTAAAATAAGTTTATCCAAATCACCTCTATGATTGACCTTATAATCTTCCAGTAATAAACTCATCACAAAATGCCAAATATCAACGATTTCAATCGTTGCATTGTCCCAATCGGTTGGTTTGCCGAGGCTCTTCCAATGCTTCCAACTAAAACTGTCAATCAGCTCTGCACTTTCCATATAAATACAACGTTTCCAATTAATCATACGATTATTTTTGGTGTACCCGTTTTCCCAGCCAATGCCATTCGTATCATCATTGAGTTTTTGCTGGAGTGTGAACATTTGTGTTAAATACTCTTTGCTTGTCATCTTATTCCTTCGCTCTTGTAACTATTATTATACATTGTTTGGGATAGGTATGTCAAAATTTGTGCCTTTCCGCTTTCATAGCCTAATGTAAAACATTGATCCAAATCATGAAAGCCAAAGAGGCTTAGACCATCCAATCTAAAATCTGTTATATATAAATCACTCTCATCTTTCTGTCTCTGAGAGGACGCGATAAAGGTTAAAAATAAAGAGCGAAAATACATCGCAAAAAAATGGTGCTTCTTGCTTAGTAATAATGGATGCAAATCAACACTAAAGATGGGGCTACTAAAGGCTTTAAGTGGTGTTATGGGAAGGTTATCCATAAATCCTCCATCAATTAAGAGGTAATTTTCGTAAATAATGGGTCTAAACAGTGGTATTAAGGCTGAACTAGCAATGGAGAGTTTAATAGCATCTCCTTTATGAAAACGCACAATTTTTCCACTCAATACATCGACACATGTGATAAAAATAGGCATGTTCATATCTTCTAATCTCTTAATGGGAGCAAATGTATGAAGGATAGAATGCTGTTCTTCTATCTTTAAAAGCCCTTTTTGAAAATAGTTGAAACGTAACACCTTTTTAAAATCTTTGGATTTAAAAATTTCCAACATCTCACGGGGTTTTAACCCTGAACCATACCCCACAGCAATAACTGAACCAATGCTCGTACCAGAGATAGCTCCTACTTCAATGCCACACTCTTCAAGGGCGCTTAAAACACCTAGATGAAAAGCGCCACGTGCCGCGCCACCTGAGAGAGCGAGGGAAACTTTCAATCTTCCAACCAATGGATGACTTTAAATTCACCCTCATCTGTTTCAACGATAGCGCTGCAAGACTCCACCCAATCCCCACAATTAAGGTATTTTATGCCATCTATCTCGCGAATCTCCGCTTTATGGATATGCCCACAAATCACGCCATCATAAGAATGTCGCTTCGCATGTTCACTCAGTATCTGCTCAAAATCGGTGATAAAACTCACTGAACTTTTGACATTGTCTTTGACGTATTTTGAAAGCGACCAATGGCTTTTATAATGCAATTTTTTACGCCACCAATTTAAGACTTGGTTGACATGTAAGAGTACATCGTACCCCCAATCACCCAGCACGGCAAGCCAACGTTTTGTCATAGTGACACTATCGAAGAAGTCCCCATGCGTGACGTAAAAGCGCTCTTTATTGAGTGAAATGTACTCAACCTCATCGGCAATCGTAAAATTTTCACCCAAACCTAAAGGTAAAAATGAGCGCAAGAAATCATCATGATTTCCCGTCACATAAAAAACATTAGTTCCCTTACGTGCTTTACGAAGAATCTTTTGAATCACATCAGAGTGAGACTGTGCCCATTTGAGTTTTCGCTTGATTGCCCAGCCGTCGATGATATCGCCCACCAAATAGAGATTTTCGCACCTCGTGTATTTGAAAAATTCTAACAATTCATCGGTTTGCGAAAATTTTGTCCCTAAATGCACATCCGAAATAAAGATAGAACGAAAATGCAAAGGTTCCTCATGCTGGGCAAAATAGTGTTTTGTCATTTATTTTTATCAATATCTCCAAATATTTCATCGGCAAAATGTGAAAACTTACCGCGAACGGATTTGTCAAGCTCTATCGCAAACAATGAGATATGTGTTTGTTCTTTTTTCGTTTGTTTTAAAAGCGACGTCAAACCATTGTTGAAACGATTGAGATACATATTGTCGATTTGTCTGTTTGAGCCAATCACAATCGCTTTACAGTTATTATCAAGGCGTGAGAGAATAAGCTGTGTGGTATTGTTGGAGCTGTTTTGCCACTCATCTAAAATCACAATGGCATTACTGAGTGTTCGCCCTCTCGCTTCACCTGGCCACAATTTTTCGATGTTAAACTTCGTAATCAACTCAGCAACCTTTTTCTCAATTGCCACTTGAGGCTCCATTACATCACGTTTTTTCATCTTTTTCTTAGCGATAAATTCAAGCGTATCGTACAAGGCCATATTGTAAATTCTAAATTTTTCATCATTGCCCGATAAAAATCCGATATCCGCACCCTTATCCACACTTTCGATGGAGTTTCGTACATACACAATCTTTTCGTAACTTCCTTTCATCACTAAACGCATCGCCGCCACAAAGGCCATCAAAGTTTTACCACTTCCCGCACGAGCATCAATGACATGTATATCATAGAGATTACTCAGAAGGGCTTTCATAAAAAACTTTTGCTTGGTATTGATAGGCTTAACTTCCAAACCTCTAAAATCCAAATCTTCATTGATGATATGTATCACCCCACCAGGGGATATTACGCCATAGGTGCTGTTGCCATCATCGCTGAGAAATTCATAACTGTAATTGCCACTTCGATACTCTGGGTCATACTCGGTAATCAGCTTTTTATCAAGGGTATTAAACAGTGCCGAATCAAGTTTGAGTTGTTTGACAAATTCAAAATCAGGTACATCGCTTCTATCTTCTCGTAAAGACTCCACTGTGACGTTAGAGAAAAGACCAAACATTCGTGCATAAACATCAATAGAGAGAAAAACGACTTTTTTATCCGTATAATACTCTTGTGCAGAAGCGGCTACTTCAATAATGCGTTTATCGTTTGACTCATTAATATACTGTGCATCTAAATCAGATTCGTACAGATTTTTTGAGAAAAGATGGATGAAAACATCTTCGCCGTGTTGCATCTTAACGATGCGTACATTTTCTCTAATATCTACTTCTAACACCGTGCACGAGGCTAACATTCGTGCAAAACTTCTGGCTTGATAACCCAGTTCTGTGAAGTTTTTCTTAAAGTCCTCTAATTCAATGAGAACGGTTTCTGGAATCACGATGATGTTATTGCCACCATCACATAACTCTTTAATAAAATTGGTGTTATGCAAGATAATGTTGGTATCAAGCACATAAGCTTTGCTGACTGACATCTGCCTTCCTTTCACACAGTAATTATATGCAAACATTATATCAACTTGGTAACAAAAGGAGTGTTGTTTTATTATGCAAAATTTTTATAGGTCAAACAATTTATGTATAATTATTTTATGGAAACACTGGAAGCATTTTACAAACGAATCACACACCCACTGCCCCAAAACGTAGACAATGGCATCGGGCACTTCAATGTCTTTACCAGACAAGAATGTGCTGAAATCCCTTACAGTCGCAAGGATTACTTTAAAATCACGTTTTTAAAAGGCAAACATAGGGTTCATTACGCCGATAAAACTTTGCAAAGTGACCAGTACGCACTGATGTTTTCAGACCCTTTGGTGCCATACAGTTGGGAGTCACTTGATGGTAAGAAGTGCGGTTATTTTTGTATTTTTACCGAAGCTTTTTTTTACAACTACGGAGCGATTCGAAACTATCCCATCTACAAACCTGAGCACCCCAAACTGTTTTTGCTCAATGATAAAACAGCCAAAGAGGTCGAAGCGCTTTTTGAAAAGATGCTCACAGAAATTAGCTCCACTTATGCTTATAGGGATGATCTGTTGCGCAACTGGACGATGGAGCTCATTCATATCGCCCTTAAGATGGAGCCTGCGAGTATCATTCCCGATGTGCAAAGCGATAAAAAACGCAAAATTGATTCACTGTTTAACGAACTGCTTGAAAGACAATTCCCGATCACATCGCCCTATGAGCGCCTTGAGCTTAAAAACCCCAGTGATTTTGCCAGACTTCTTAATATTCACCCCAATCACTTGAATCGAACCCTCAAAGAGGTGAGCGAAAAAACCACCACCGAGCGCATCGCACAGCGCGTGTTGGAAGAGGCGAAGATTTTGCTCAAACACTCCTCATGGAGTGTGGGTGACATCGCCTATGCGTTAGGCTACGAAGAGTCGGCGCATTTCATCAACTTTTTCAAAAAAAAGCTCAACCAAACACCGCAAATCTATCGACAAACCCAAAATGTTTGATTTGCGCAATGATTCGCTTGAATCTAGCACTTAAAAAATCTTCCTTATCAGGTACTATTTCATTACTTAGAGCATCGAAGATGCATGGGCATTCTGCGAAAGATTACCCAGTGTTAACGTAGTCTTTAGAGCTTTGCTTTAAAGACGTGTAAAGGACTCTAATAAAAATCGATAAGGAAAGAAAATGATTTCACCAAAACAGATCTACGTGATATCTGCGGTTGCGGGCGTTAATGTGGCCAATATTTACTACAATCAACCCATTTTAAATATCATCGCTCACGATTTACATGTAAGCGCTTTAGCCGTTGGAAATCTACCCACATTTTCGCAAATCGGGTACGGTTTAGGGCTCTTTTTTGTAAGCCCCCTTGGCGATAAAATGGATCGAAAAAAGCTCCTGTTGCTTTCACATTTTTTATTGGGCCTCTCCTTGATTGGACTCTCTTTTGTGGAGAACATCTATGTGCTCTACGCTCTGAGCCTTTTTGCAGGACTTTTTGCCGTCTCCGCACAAATCGTTATCCCAATGGCAGCAGCCATGAGTGGCAAAGACAAAGGCAAAGTCGTAGGCTCCATCTTTAGCGGTCTACTCACAGGCATTTTGTTGGCTCGAACGCTGAGCGGATACATCACCGATTGGTTTGACAACTGGCATGTTATTTTTGCACTCTCAGCGCTCCTTGTACTTGGCTGTATGGTGATGGTGGCTAAAATGCTTCCTAATGTTACGCCAAACTTCTCTAAAAGTTACGCCTCCCTGCTCTACTCTTCTGTGTACCAACTCAAACGCTTTGCACTTTTACGTAGCAATGCGCTGTTGATTACCGTTTTATTTGGTGTATTTTGCTCTTTTTGGACAACACTGACGTTTAAACTCTCCCAATCACCTTTTAATTTTGAGAGCGATATCATCGGTCTTTTTGGAATCCTTGCAGCCGCAGGAGCACTTTTAGCCCCTTATATTGGCAAAGTAGCAGACAAGGTCAACCCAACCTTTACTAAAATACTCTCCGTGGGAATGATTGTTGTTAGTATTCTTATCATGAAGTGGTTTGATACCAGCCTCGCCGCCTTTATCGTAGCAATTTTGTTGCTTGACATCGGCTTTCAAGCGGTGCAAATCAATAACTTAGCGCAAATCTACACCTTAGATGAGCGCGCGCACAGCCGTATCAACACTGCTTACATGAGCTCAATGTTTGTAGGAGGTGCGTTTGGAACGTTTATTGGCGTCTATTGTTGGGAACATGGTGGTTGGGCGCTTGTGACCATTCAACTCCTAAGCTTAAGTGTCCTCTCTTTAGCCATTATTATCTACGCTGCGTTATCCACACAACAGACCAAAGTGGCCTAAATTCTTTTACATGTAAAGATATTGTTGTCGTATCAAAAATCAGTGCCTAAGCTGATTTTTGATATTATCATCTCCTATAAAATTACAATTTTTTGCACTTCTAGGAACCGTTTAAATGCCTTATACCTATGAAAAAAGATGGGCAGGACTGGGCGCACTTTGCCTTGCTATGTCCGTTATCACATTGGACAATACTGTCCTTGATGTTGCCCTTCCCTCTATATCAACTGATTTAAAATCTAGCATGAGTGAACTTCAATGGATTGTCGATATTTACATCCTCGTATTTGCCTCCATTTTAATTACGATTGGCGCTTTGGGAGATTATTATGGACGAAAATTATTTCTCAAAATTGGCATTGTCCTCTTTAGCTTTGCCTCTTTAGGGGCAGGGCTGTCAAGCTCAACGCAAGAGTTGATACTTTTTCGTAGTCTCAGTGGCTTTGGAGCCGCATTTATTATGCCCTCCACACTCTCCATCATCACGCATATGTTTACAGATGCCAATGAGCGCATGAAAGCGATTGGCCTTTGGTCGATGATTTTTGGCTTAAGCCAAGGCATTGGGCCGTTAGTGGGAGGTATCATCATCGAATATGCGTCATGGCATTGGGTCTTTTTTATCAATCTTCCTATTGGACTCATCGCTTTTCTCTACGCCTCATGGCTCTTGCCTGAATCGCACAATCAAAGCGCTAAAGCCGACATTGTTGGCATGTTTTTATGTGTGCTCTTCTTATTTGCACTGACATATGGCATTATCGAAGCGGGGGTTAGAAGCTGGAGTGATACCACTGTTCATATAAGTTTGATGCTTGGGCTGATATTTTGTCTTCTTTTCATCTTTTGGGAGAGGCGTTGTTCGTATGCCATGATTCCTTTTGAGCTGTTTGAAAAACGCACGTTTACCATTCCCTCTTTGGCGATTGCGCTCATTGTTTTTGGAATGGTCGGCTCGATGTTTTTCTTCTCACAACTTTTTCAAACGGTGCAAGGCTACAGCGCTTTGGAAGCGGGATTACTGCTTATGCCGATGACACTGGGTGTTGCACTAGGCTCTAAGTTTGCATCCAATGCCGTCAAAGCGTATGGAACGCCTATAGTTATTGGCGGTGGAATGATCATTTCAGCGCTCGGAATGGCAATATTTGTCTTTACGATTGATGTGCATATGCCGCTTTGGGCAATTCTGATTGGGTTTTTTGTTCAAGGCTTGGGGATGGGACTTTCCATGCTACCTTCGACCGATTCGATTATGGGCTCAATCCCTAGCGAAAAAGCGGGTGTGGGAAGTGCCTTAAACGATACAACCATAGAGCTCTCTGCTGCAATGAGCATTGCTATCTTGGGCAGTTACGTTAACCGTATTTACCTTTTACATGTAAATACCATTGAGACAGATTCGAGCCTATTAGAAGCGCTAAAAATGTCTATTCAATCCGCTCATCAAACCATCACTGCACTTCCAAACAGTGCCCTTCACGAAAAGCTTTTGAATCTTGTCGATAACGCTTTTGTGGATGGCGTACATCAGACGATGATTTTAGGGTGTATTCTCTCTATTCTTAGTGGTATTTTGGTAATTTTGCTCCTACCAATGAAGAAGCTGAACCAAAGATAATATGTAACATAATACTATTTAGCCAAGACGACAAAATTTAAAAAGAATGCTACAATATAATTATTTTTCATAAAAGGAAATGGATATGGCGATAGAGTGGCAAGAACGTTTTAGCCTCAATCATAACAAAATAGATGCACAGCATAAAGAGCTTTTTAAGCTCGCCAATCGTGTTAGCCAATTGGATAAAAGTACAACAACTAAAGAAGATTTAGCCGCTCTTTTTAAAGAATTTTTTACCTATATGAAAGAACATTTTGCAGAAGAAGAAGCCTACATGCAAAGCATAGAATACCCACACTTTGCACAGCATAAAAAACTACATGAACATATTATCAAAGATATCACGACTGCGCTCAAAGAAAAAAAAACCATTTTTTCGTTACAAGAAAGTATGAAGTATATCACCCATAAATGGCTAGTGGAACACATTCTCGAAAATGATATCAAAATTGAGAAATGGCGTAAAAATACTTATATTCCCATGGGTGATATTCAACCACTATTTTAATGAGGAGAATGCTTTACGGTTGTAAAACCAAAGATAAGCCAATCTTGCATTCCACCTCGATACCACAATAATTTCTCTTTGGGATAGCCGATTTTCAATAACTTTTGAATTCCAAGTCGTGATTGTGAGCACCACGGACCATTACAGAATAACAATGCCGTTTTAGCATGACTAAAATCATAGGTATCTCCTTTTTTTTCAAACGATAAAAGGTTCATGGTACGTGCAAAATCTTCTGGTACGACCTCATCGTATTCCATGTCAGTATAAGGAATATTGACACTACTAGGAATACTCATTTGCTCAAACCATTCCGTTCCACGAGCATCTACGAGTATATAGTCACGAGGAATACTCCCTGATTTATGTTTGATAAAATCGAGCACCTCCACCTCTCCAACAGTCCGAACACCTGGTGCTACTATTATTGGTTGTGCTTTACCAACAGTCGTTACAAAACTTTTAACACACGCTTGTGGCACTTTTTCATTTGCAAAATTGCCATTAAATATAAGGGCTACATCAATGCCAACATTAAGGCATTCTTTGGGACTTTCACGCTGAATATCAATCTCTTTTTGAGTGCCATTACTATATTCATGTGTTGTTTTAACGCCCGTTAATTGAAGAACCATAGGATTGTATTCTGCCCATAAAAAGGATGCTACAAACGCTAATAAAACTATTTTGAACATTCTCAATCCTTTACCTATCAATTTATCTTATATTGTAGTATGGGGATGTTTAAAGTTATCACAAAAACTAATTTAACTTAAATTGTTTATTTTTTATCACACTACTTGACCAAAGCAGCTAATTGTTTTATAATGGCACACTAGGCGCGTATATAAGGATAGGATAATGCTAAAGCGACTATTTGACAGCTCTTTACTAGTTCTTTTGGTTGGATTTCTTTCTGGATTTTCATTTTTTTCACCTACTCACCTCACTTTTAGCGGACAAATTGAGACACACGATGCCTATCTTGGTTCCAAAGTTGGTGGAAGGGTTGAACACGTTTTCAAACAAGAAGGCGAAAATGTTAAAAAAGGCGATGCTATTCTTCGCTTTGACACAAAAGAGACCGAAGCTAACATTGAAGCCTTAAAAGCCAAAATAGAATCCATACAACAATCCCTTAACAAACTCAACAATGGCTACCAAAAAGAAGAAATTATGATGGTCAAAGCAGAAATGGATGCTAAAAATGCTACTCGTATCAATGCAAAAGCACAATATGAAAGACAGCATAAACTTTTTCTTGCTAAGGCTACCACACAACAAGAATATGACATTGCTCAAAAATCTTTGCATGAAGCCGAAGCAAATTACGCATTAAGTGCTGCAAAACTCACTCTTTACCAAAATGGTTTTCGAGTAGAAGATATTGCTTTGCAAAAAGCTCTTTTGAAAGAGAGTCAAGCAGGACTTAATCTTTGGTTGATAGCATTAGATGAAGCCACGATTATCGCACCAGAGGATGGAAGAATTGAAAAAATTTCTGTGCAAGTAGGTGATTTGGTCAGTAAAAATCAAATTGCCGTACAGTTTAGCACTCCTCAAAACATGTATGCAAAATTTTACGTTCCTGAGACACTTTTGCACACGATTAATCTTGGACAAAAAGTCACACTACGCATCGATGGCTCACCTAAGCTTTTTAATGCCGAAGTGTTTTATATCGCCAATAGTGCCGAATTTACACCCAAAAATATCTCCACACAAAATGACAGAGCCAACCTACTTTTTGCCATTAAAGCGACCATCACTGATACTCAATTAAAAAGTGGCATGTTTATCGAGGTATTAGCTCCGTGAATGCCATTTCAACGGAAGGTCTAACCAAGCGTTTTGGCTCTTTCTTAGCAGTTGACGACTTAAATATACAGGTCAAGCAAGGTGAAATTTATGGCTTTTTAGGACCCAATGGTTCGGGTAAAACCACTGTTATTAAAATGCTATGCGGTCTTTTAGCACCCAGTGAAGGCAAGGCATCTGTTTTAGGCTTTGATGCCCAAAAAGAAGGCGAGATGATACGTCAAAACGTGGGCTACATGTCTCAAAAATTTAGCCTCTATGAAGATTTAAGTGTTATTGAAAATATGCGCTTTTATGGCTCTATCTATGGTTTAGAAGCTACCAAACTTAATGAACGCATAAACTTTTTGCTCACCAAATTAGAACTTCTACCCTACAAAGAGCGTTTGGCGGGGAAACTCAGCGGTGGATGGAAACAACGCTTAGCCTTTGCATGTGCCATTTTGCACGAGCCAAAAGTGCTTTTTTTGGATGAGCCCACTGCAGGTATTGACCCAGTAGCACGTCGTCAATTATGGGACATTTTTTTTGAATATGCCGCTATGGG
Source organism: Sulfurospirillaceae bacterium (assembly GCA_028684065.1). GTDB lineage: Bacteria > Campylobacterota > Campylobacteria > Campylobacterales > Sulfurospirillaceae > Sulfurospirillum. Next base: position 115,250 of record JAQUGO010000006.1, on the reverse strand, counting down.
TGTCACTTTTTTTGTCACCACTCACTACATGGATGAAGCGGAGCGATGTGGACGGTTAGGATATATCTATCTCTCAAAGCTTGTTATTAATGGCTCCTTAGATGAGATACGACATCATCCATGCCTTAATCCTAAAGGTTACCTTCGTGCTGAAGTTTTTGCCACACCGATTGCTAAAGCATTGGCGTGTTTAAAAAATTATGATTTTATTAAAGATGCAACTATTTTTGGGCGCTCTGTGCATCTTTTATATCATGAAAATTATTCCATTCAAACAATGATAAAGCAGTTGGAAAACGATGGCGTTGTATGTGAAAAAATTATACCACTTGAAGCTTCCTTAGAAGATGCTTTTGTAAGCTTAACGACTATGGCGGATGAAAATGTTCAGAGGGTTTAAAGCCATCTTTTACAAAGAGAGCAAACAAATAAGCCGTGATCGTGGCACACTTTTTTTTATCTTTTTAATTCCTATTTTTCAACTTATTGTCTTTGGTTATGCTATTAATACGACAGTTCACGACATACCAACTATTGTGCTTAACCTTGACCGTACTCAAAAAAGTAGTGAATTGTTGTGGCAATTTACCAACAGTGGCTATTTTAAAATCCAACGAGAAGCGAACAGTAAAGAAGTGCTTCTTCAAAGTATTGTCAAAGGTGAATCTAAAGTAGGTATTATCATCCCTGAAAACTATACGCGCAATCTTTTAGACAACCGCGAAGCTTCTGTACAAGTATTAATAGATGGTAGTGATTCAACAATCGCCTCTCAAGCCCAACAAGCCGCTTCATTGGTGGGATTTCATTATGGCCTAAATCTCAAAACATTTAATGAAGCTCCCAAAGCGCTCGATGTGCGTACCCAAATGCTTTACAATCCTGAGTCTAAGACGGCTAATTTTATGGTACCTGGTCTGATTGCTATCATCCTTACGATTACAACGGTAATTCTCACATCTCTTTCTATTGTCAAAGAGAAAGAAAAAGGTACCTTGGAGCAAATCTTAGTTACCCCCGTTGAGCCCATGGGTTTAATGTTGGGGAAATTAGCCCCCTTCATTATCATTGCATTTATTCAAATCCTTGTGGTTGTAGGGATTATGAATACACTATTTGCCGTACCTATTGTCGGTAGTATATTACTTCTTTTACTCATGAGCTTAGCCTATATTTTTTGTACACTTGGTCTGGGGCTTCTTATCTCTACCAAAGCGCAAAACCAAATGCAAGCCATTCAATATGCCTTTTTAACACTGCTTCCCTCTGTCTTACTCTCAGGTTTTATGTTCCCGCGCGAAGAAATGCCCTTAGCCATTTATGCCTTTAGCTATCTTATCCCGGCAACATACTATATTGAAATTATGCGGGGCATTGTACTTCGAGGAGCAGAATTTATGGATATATGGAAAGATTTTTTTGCACTTATGGGATTGGGCAGTTTTTTTGTTATCATTGCAGCCAAACGATTTAAAAAGACCTTGGAGTAAGAATGATTGATGTTTCTATTCAAAAATTTATCACCAAACACCATCTTTTAACACTGGCTACATGTAAGCACAATCAGCCCTACTGTGCGACATGCTTTTATGCCTTTGATAAACAAAATACAAGCCTTGTCATTGCCACGGATGAAAAGACAAGACATGGACGGGAAGCAGTAGAAAATACTGCTGTATCAGGAACTATCGCACTTGAAACCAAAGTGATAGGGAAAATTCAAGGTATTCAATTTACAGGGCACTACCAAAAGGCCAATGAACAAGAAATTAAAACTTATTTTAAACGCTTCCCTTATGCTTTAGCGATGAATCCATCACTATGGAGCATTGTCATTGAGTATATCAAATTCACCGATAATACGCTAGGTTTTGGCACAAAACTCGAGTATGTTAAAGAGAGTGAAAACTCTCTTTAAAGTTTGGAAGTATCTAGCTTTAAAGCGTCATTATCCATTGTAGCAATTCCTTGTGTTAAGATTTTTTGCGCAATCACTTTCGCTTCATCTAAGGAATGCATGGCACATGTCCCACACTGATAAATATTAAGCTCAGGAATATCCGCTTCACTCTTAACGCCTAAAACGTCTTTCATAGATGCTTCCCATGCTTCGATGACACGTTGTTCTAATGGGTCTCCTATCAGACTCATATAAAATCCAGTACGACACCCCATAGGTGAAATATCGATAATTTCCACACCATTGCCATTAAGATGCTGACGCATAAAACCCGCAAATAGATGTTCTAAGGTATGAATACCTCGCTCTGGTAAAATGTCTTGATTGGGTTTACAAAAACGCAAATCAAACACACTGATTTCATCCCCCTTTGGTGTTTTCATCTTTTTGGCTACTCTAACCGCTGGTGCGGGCATTTTGACGTGATCTACACAAAAACTATCCAGTAGTGGCATCGTAATCCTTTTTTGTTTTGATTATATCAAAAAAGTGATACAATATTCACGCATACGACATCTTTACATGTAAGGAAATGCCTTATGAAACGCCTGTTTCTACTTTTGATGATTGTGACACTTAGCTATGCTTTTATCCAAAGTAAAAACATCTTAAGCATTAGTGCGGGTGTGGCTATTTTCCTTTTTGGAATGCTCTCTTTGGAAGAGGGCTTTCGCTTTTTTACAGGAGGTCTTTTAGACAAATTTTTAAAAGCTTTCACAAATAGAGTCTATAAAAGCATCATTTTTGGAGCCATCACAACCACGCTTATGCAATCTAGTGGCCTTGTCGCTGTCATTGCCATATCCTTTATTAGTGCAGGTCTTATCGGACTGACTCAAGGTATTGGAATTGTTTTGGGCGCTAATATTGGAACGACGACGGGAGCTTGGCTGATTGCTGGATATGGGCTTAAAATTAGCCTTGCAACCTATGCCATGCCCATGCTGGTTTTTGGCACCATATTTATCTTTCAAAGCAATCAAAAGCTTAAAGGTTTTGGTTATGTCCTTACGGGTCTGGGTTTTGCATTTTTAGGTATTGCCTATATGAAAGAAGGTTTTGATGCCTTTAAAGAGACCATTGATTTAACCAAATATGCTATCGTTGGCTTTCATGGAACTTTGATTTTTGTGGCTATTGGTATTATTGCAACGATTATTATGCAATCTTCTCATGCGAGCTTAGTCCTTATCCTGACGGCACTGTCCGCATCACAAATTACTTATGAAAATGCTATTGCACTAACCATCGGCGCCAATATGGGTACAACAATTACAGCAATTATTGGTGCTATAGGTGCAAGTTTGGAGGGCAAAAAGCTAGCGGGGGCTCATTGTATTGTCAACCTTACAACAGGGATTTTAGTTATTGGTTTAGTGCCACAGTCTATACAATTAATAGAACTGACTGCACCTTATTTGGGTATTAACCCCAATGATTTTGCTTTAAAAATTGCGCTTTATCATACGTACTTCAACCTACTTTGTGTGGCTTTGTTTGCCCCGCTTATTTCTAAAGTAAGTTACCTATTAGACACGGTGTTTAAAAAACCTGCCCGTGAAGAGAGTATTACCGATGATGTACTTTATCTCAATGACTTGGCCCTTGATTTTCCAGACACTGCGCAAGCCGTACTTTTTAAAGAAACCAAACATTTATATAATAATGTCTTTGAAATTATCGCTAAAGGGATGAGTATTACAAAGGAAGATATTATCTCAGGTATGGAAATCGAAGACATGATTAAACTTCGCCATCAAGCCTTACGTGTCGATATGGAACTCTTCTATGAAAATCGAATTAAAAATATTTATGGCAAAATTATTAATTTTGCGGTTATGGCACAAGGTAGATTTTCAGAAGATGCCAATATTAAATTGATTCCTATCAAGAATGCTAATATTAAAATCATTGAAGCATTTAAAGCCTCTAAGCATATGCAAAAAAATATGATACATTACCTTGAATCGGATAATGAATACATCAAAGAAGAATACAATCATATTCGAAAAAACCTTATCAAACTGTTACGCAATATGCAACTTATCATCAATGCAAGCGAAGAAGATGTGGCTATCCTCTTGTTAAGTAAAATCAAACTCGATATTCAAAAATACGATATCGCTGCAAATAAATCACTAGACAATCTTATTCGTACCAATAAAATCACCTTTGCGATGGCAACGTCACTAATGAATGATACGACATATGCTTATACCATCTCTTCAGAGCTTTCAGAAGTGGCACATACTCTTTTTGTCCATGAAGATAGCACGCTTAAAGAAGGAAGAGAAGCGCTCTTGCTTAATGAAAACGAAGTCAATGAAATAACTCATCCCCCCGAGAAAAGGAATGCTTCATGAGTAAATCAAAATTTATCACGAAAGTTCAAGAACTCTTTGGATTGGAACCACATAGTGATGAATCCAAAAAAGTTGCTATCAAAGAGTTAATGTACAAACTTAAAGCTAAACGTATTGTTCTGAAACAAGAGATGAAATGTGAGACCGATATTATCAAGAGGGAAACACTCAAAGATAGTATAAAAATTATCAAAAAACAGATTAAAAAAGCAGAAGAAATTTTAAATGAATAGATTTTTATCTTTATTTGGACTTCTCGTACTTTTTGTATTGTCAACGGGCTGTGCAACGCATCAAGAAAAGGTTTCAGAAGTCTTACAATCACACGGTGCCACACAAGTCAATAGAGACTATAAATCACTGCTTTCCCTTCTTGTGCAATATAAGGAAAAACTAGACCTTCGTAATCCTTCACATTACAGTAAAACACAAAAAGCCTATATCTATAATAACCTCCAACAATCACGCAATACTATTCGCATCAATTATAATAACACTTACCTCAAAACCTATGATGATTATCTGCGTATTGCCTTTGACAAAAATCCAAATATCAATGACAGAAACGATTTTTTAATTCTTGGATTACATAAACTTATTTGGGAAACATATCAAAGAGATAAAGGACATCAACTGACTACATTATCGTATCAAAAAGAAGAATTTAAGAGGCTTTATTACTATCTTGAAGTCATTCGCTGGAAAATCAGAACGGCCAAAGACACCAATGGAAATTACCTTTTTATAACGTGGCAAAACAATTGGCAAATTGAGCTCGAAAAAAAAATTAAACAAGGCAATCTTCCTTCCTGGCAAATGATAGAGAATCTGCCTTCACTTCTAAACAATACTGAGATGCTCTACAGTCCTTCCAATTTTAATTTTGAGGTCTTATTGAGTCAAATGATATTTCATGTTAAGAATAGCGCACGTATCATTGGTGAAGAGCCTGTTGACATTGGTATTCAAACTATGATTACTTTTGCACTCTTTTTATAATGCTTGATTTACCTCATTTCTTTTGTTCGATCTTTTGACTATAATATCTCAAATTCAAAAGGAGAGACAATGGAAATCAATAATATTCAAATATGTAATGTTTGTATGCGTTCAAGCGAGGAAAGTAAAGGAACTGTTTTTATTAAAGCAGTACAAAATGGTGAAGAGATACACGTCTGTACAAGCTGTATTCCTCATATTATTCATGGCAGTGGCGATGTTGTCAAGTCTAATGCTACGGTAGCTGCAGAATTTCAACAATAATTTCAACGACTATTTTAAAACTACAGAAAAAGGGTTAGGCAAGATTGACTTGCCTAACCCTTTTTTAATATATAACGTCTTGTTATTCACCCATCTCATTTGAAAAATCTGCATTTGCTAGACGGTTGAGTTGTCTCCATCTTCTTTGTGCATCTTTTTTGTTATGTTCAAATAACGCTTGCGCATGATCAGGATTTGATTTTTTGAGTGATGCATAACGAACTTCGTTCATTAAGAAATCATCATACAATGACCAATCAGGCTCTTTTCCTGTAATCTTAACAGGGTTTTTACCCTCTTTTTCAAGTCTTGGATCATAGGTATAAATTGGCCAGTAACCACATTTTGTAGCTAATTCACCTTGGTTACCAGATTTGCCCATACCGCCTTTAATTCCGTGTGCAATACATGGAGAGTATGCAATAATAAGTGATACACCAGGATACGCTTCTGCTGCTTCAAACGCTTTAATCGTTTGTGCCGCTGAGGCATTGGAGTTAATTTGTGCAACAAATACATTTCCATAAGTCATAGCGATATAACCTAGATCTTTCTTTTGCATTGGTTTACCTGCTGCTGTAAATTGCGCAATAGAGCCTGTACGTGAAGATTTTGAACTTTGTCCACCTGTATTTGAGTAAACTTCTGTATCAAGAACTAAGATATTGACATCTTCACCACTTGCGATAACATGATCAAGTCCACCGTAACCAATATCATAAGCCCAACCATCTCCACCAAAAATCCATTGGGATTTTTTAGAAAGATATTGTTTTAAACTTAAAATAACTTCTGCACCAGCAGCTGTTGGATTCGCTTCCAATTGTGCCACTAAAAGATTTCTAATTTCTGTGCTCTTAGCTCTATCGTCTCTAAATTCAATCCAATCTTTATAAAGAGCAGCAATTGCGTTTGGAGCAGCTTCAAGTGAGCTTTCCATAACACTGTGAATTCTATGTCTCATTGTTTCAACAGCAACATGCATACCTAAACCAAACTCAGCATTGTCTTCAAACAATGAGTTTGCCCATGCAGGACCATTACCATCGTCATTTTTGCGGTATGGCGTTGAAGGAGCAGAGCCACCATAGATAGATGAACATCCAGTAGCATTGGCAATCATCATACTCTCACCAAATAAACGTGTTACAAGCGTAATATATGGAGTTTCACCACATCCTGGACATGCCGCATGGAATTCGAAAAGTGGTTTTGCAAACTGTGAACCCTTAACGGTATTTTTAGACAGAATGTCATCTTTGTAGGTTACTTTTTTAAATAAATAATCTGCATTTACTTGCTCACCAGCATCAATACTCTCACCTAGTGGAACCATAACAAGTGATTTTTCTTTTGTAGGACAAGCAGCAACACAAAGGTCACATCCAGTACAATCAAGCGCTGAAACTTGAATTTTGTATTTTAAGCCTTTAAGCTCTTTACCTTTAGCCTCAAGTGCATGGACTTTAACACCCTCAGGTGCAGCAGCAAATTCTGCATCATTGATAAGGAATGGACGAATAACTGCGTGAGGACATACAAAGGCACATTGATTACATTGAATACAATTTTCCTCAATCCATTTTGGAACTGTTACACCAACACCACGTTTTTCATATTCTGTTGTTCCATGCTCAAAAGAACCATCTTCATAGCCATTAAACACTGAAACTGGTAAGCTATCACCACGTGCGGCATTGATAGGTTTTGCAATTTTTTCAACAAATGCAGTACCGATGTATTTGTCTTCTACTTCTTTGACTTCATCTACTAAGTTAGCCCATGAAGGATCAACATTAACTTTAATCAAACCATTAGCACCCACATCAATCGCTTTATAGTTAAGCTCAACGATTTGGTCACCTTTTTTGTGGTAAGATTTATACGCTTGTTTTTTCATAAAGGCTTGTGCTTCTTCAAAATCAATAATTTCGGCGAGTTTAAAGAATGCAGATTGCATAATGGTATTGCTTCTATTTCCCAAGCCAATATCATGTGCTAGTTTTGTTGCATTGATAATATAGAAGTTAACTTTTTTAGTTGCTAGAATTTTTTTAACTTTATTAGGAATTCTTTTAATCGTTTCGTCTGCATCCCAAATAGAGTTTAATAAAAATGTACCATTTTCTCTGATACCATCAATAACATCATATAATTCCAAATACGCAGCAACAGAACATGCTACAAAGTGAGGATTAGAAACGAGGTATGTTGAGCGAATTGGTTGTTTACCAAAACGTAAGTGAGAACGCGTAAAACCACCTGATTTTTTAGAGTCGTAAGCAAAATATGCTTGAGCATACATATCCGTCTCATCACCGATGATTTTAATAGAGCTTTTATTTGCGCCTACCGTACCATCAGCTCCAAGTCCATAAAATAAACATTCTTTTGTAGCTGCGTCACCTAAACTCATTTTTTCTTTAACATCAAGAGATTTAAACGTAACATCATCAACGATACCAACAGTAAAGTCATTTTTTGGAGTGTCTAGTTTGAGATTTTCAAATACTGCAAGCATTTGCGCAGGATCAACGTCTTTTGAAGAAAGACCATAGCGTCCACCTACAATAATAGGAGCATTAGTTTGTCCATAGAAAGCTGCTCTCATATCTAAATACAATGGCTCACCAATAGAACCTGCTTCTTTAGTTCTATCAAGTACTGAAATCTTTTTAACCGATTCAGGCATAACATCCATAAGGTATTTAACACTAAATGGACGATAAAGATGTGGGGTAATTAAACCTACTTTTTCACCTTTGCTCATTAAATAATCAATAGTTTCTTTTAAACACTCAGTGACGGAACCCATTGCAACGACAATTCGCTCAGCATCAGGCGCACCATAGTATGTAAATGGCTTATAATCACGTCCAGTCTCTTTTGAGATTTCTGCCATATAATCCGCTACGATATCAGGAAGGGCATCATAAAATTTGTTTTGTGCTTCTCTGCCTTGGAAATAGATATCGTCGTTTTGTGCAGTACCACGAGTTTTTGGGTGTTCTGGATTAAGCGCTTCATCTCTAAATGTTTGAACTGCTTTTTTATCTAACAATCTATCAAATACGGCATAATCCATTAATTCAATTTTTTGAATTTCGTGAGAGGTTCTAAAACCATCAAAGAAGTGCATAAAAGGAACACGACCTTTAATAGCACATAAATGAGCAACACCCGCTAAGTCCATAACTTCTTGTACTGAACCAGATGAAAGCATGGCATACCCTGTTTGGCGAGCGGCATAAACATCTTGATGATCACCAAAGATAGAAAGGGCATGAGTAGCCAAAGTTCTTGCACTAACATGAATAACGCTTGGAAGTAATTGTCCAGCCATTTTATACATATTAGGTATTTTTAGGAGTAAGCCTTGAGAAGCTGTATAAGTAGTCGTTAAAGCTCCAGCTTGTAAAGAACCATGAACCGTTCCAGCTGCGCCACCTTCACTTTGCATTTCAACAACTTTAACAGGCATTCCAAATAAGTTTTTCTTTCCTTGAGCCGCCCAGATATCTGTAAAATCAGCCATCGGTGAAGAAGGCGTGATTGGGTAAATACCAGCAACTTCGGTAAATGCGTAAGATGCATATGCTGCAGCTTCGTTACCATCCATAGTTTTCATGACTTTAGCCATTAAATTCCCCTTGTTTTATTTTCATTTTAGAGTCTTACTGATAACTTTTTTATTCTACTTGCCATTCTCTTAATAACTCATAAATAGAAGTTTAGCACGCAGTATTTAATCAAAGTTTAACTAAACGATATAAAGCATAATAGTAAAAAAAAATGATAATTATATAACAATTTCACGACTGCTTGGCGATAAGCTGAACTGCCTCTAAAGCATTATGCACGATATGTCTTGAATGCTCCTCCAAATCGCTTTTTTGACTATATCCACACAACACTCCTATACCTATAACACCTGCTTCTTTGGCTGAAATAAGATCCATTGGAGTATCTCCCACCATCCATGTACGAGTTGCATCTGCTTTTAAATGCTTTAAAGCTTTCAATATGGGTTCTGGATGAGGCTTTGGATTATCAACAGATTCTCTACCTATAAGTACGTCAAAGTATTGCATCACACCTAAATGTTCCAAAAGCTCTTCCGAATATTGTGCCGTTTTAGTTGTTACGATTCCTAAGTTTGCAATGCATGAGGCTTGTTTAATGGCTTCTTTTGCTAAAGGTAAAAGGGTTGTTTTTGCGCGTGAAATCAAACGATAATGCCCTTTATATGCTGAAACATAAGAATCAACTTCTTTGTATTGAACGCCAAGCATTGTAAACATCATATCAAGAGGGTGCCCTATAAGCTTTTTTATTTCATCTTCGGCAGGAGTTAAACGCGTAAAAGTATCATACGCTACACCAAAACTCTCTATAATAGCTTCAGTTGAATCAATGAGCGTCCCATCTAAGTCAAATAAAATTGTCTTCATTCCACTATCCCTATTATTTTAGTATTTCTTTACATGTAAGGATGTATTATAATCAATAGCTCATTAAAAAGGACTCATATGCTCAAAAAAACAATTTTTTTAAGTCTTCCTCTACTCTTGTTTGCTGGCTGGCAAAATGCTCTACAATCAGTAGTAGAAACAACTTCGCCTAACACGCAAAAAACTTCAACTTCTACGACATCTTCGGCCTTAAGTCAAGACTACACCTCTAAAGGGCTCAAAGAAGCACTTGGACTTGGTGTTAATCAAGCCATTTCCCTATTAAGTAAAGATGGCGGTTTTTTAAACAATAGTGCTGTTAAAATTCCTCTACCCTCTTCTTTACAATCTGTTGCAAGTCTTGCTGAAAAAGCAGGTGGAAAAGCCTATGTTGATGACCTTGTCAAAACGATGAATACAGCAGCATCCAAAGCCGTACCGAAAACGGCAAATATTTTGGGAAAGACTGTCTCCAATATGAGTATGGAAGATGCGAAATCTATCGCAAATGGCACAGGAACTGCGGCAACAGATTATTTTAAAAGTAAATCTTCCGCACAACTCCTAGAAGCCATTATGCCTATCGTTAAAGAGAGTGCAAAAGAAAATAAAGTGCTTTCCTCTTATCAAACATTGACAAGTCTCTATTCTAGTAATAAAGGCTCCATTCCTGGGTCAAATTTATTAGGGCAGGCTTCTGGTGTAGCAAAATCATTTGGTATGGGTGATGCCTTACCTAATGAAAATGAAGATATTGAAACCTATATTGGGAGAAAAACACTCGATGGACTTTTTTACATGATAGGAGAAAAAGAGAAAGCTTTACGAGCCAACCCATTAAGCAGTGGAAGTAAAGTTATTCAAGATATTTTTGGGAAATAAATCACTTGATGAGGGGTTGAATGTGAGGAACAACAATCCCTCGTGCATCAAAAGCAAATTTTGTCTTTTCTAGAAAGTCACAATTCACTGTAAAATAATCATCATTTTTAACCCAGACTCGAATCGTTATCTTAACACCTATATCAGATAATTCGCTTACCACAACCAAAGAGCTTGGTTCAGCTAATACTCTTGATTCTTGTTGAATCAAAGTTTGAAGGACCTCTTTTGCATGCATCAGATTTGACTCATAACTAATCGTCAAGACTATATCAAGACGTCTCGTCTCTTTAGCTGAAAAATTTACGATACTTTTACCAATAACAGCAGAATTTGGGATAATAATTTGTTTATTATCTGGCGTTTTAATGATGACACTAAAAAGATTAATCGTTTCAACAGTTCCACTCTCGCCTGCAATGGTCACAAAATGACCTATTTTAAAAGGGCGAAAAAAAACGATAAGAACTCCAGCACCTACATTGGAAAGAGTGCCTTGAAGAGCTAAGCCAATGGCAAGTCCAGCAGCACCAAGAACAGCTATAAAAGAAGTGGTATCAAAACCTAAATTGCTTAGAGAAGCGAGAATAATGATGACTAAAAAGCCACCGTAGATAACGTTAGAGAAAAAACTAATAATCGTCTCATCAATTTGAGACTTACGCATCCCTTTAATAATTAAAGAGCTTAAAAATGATGCGCTTTTCTTTCCGATAACAAAGATGAGAAGAGAGACGATTGCTCTCATCCCATACAATGTGGAAAACTCTGAAATACTATCCCAGCTTAAATCCATTTTTTCAATTACTTATTAAATTTAGCGTCAACTCTTCTATTTTCTGCACGACCTGCATCAGTATCATTTGTCGCAATAGGTTTACTCTCACCATACGCTTCAGTAGTAATTTTCGCATTTGGAACACCAAGCTCTGCCAATGCTTTAGCAACCGCTTTTGCACGTTGATCAGAAAGTTTCATGTTGTAAGCATCACTACCTTTTGAATCAGTATGACCTTCTAAAACAACTTTATAACCACTGTTGATTTTCATAAAATCTGCTACCTTAGCAATCTCTTTTTTAAACTCTGGTTTAATGTTTGATTGGTCAAAATCAAAGTTTACATGTAAACGAATAATTTTTACACAACCTACTTCATCAACAACTGCACCTTTTGGAGTATTTGGGCATTGATCTTTATCATCATAAACACCATCACCATCACTGTCTTTTGGAGCAGCTTTTGCCACAGGCGCTGGAGCAACAACTGGTTTTGGCTCAACTTTAGCAACCACTGGAGCAGTTTTTGCATCAAAAGGAATCACAAAACCTAGACTATAAAAGAGGTTATTGTCACCACCATGAAATTTCACAGCGTGACGTACTTCTGCTTTAAGGGCAAAACTATCAGTTACCCAATATTTTACACCACCACCGTATTGTGCAAACATACTATCTCTGTTATCATACATTTCATTTCTAACATCTTCATAACCAATACCTACTAATGAATAAAGCGCCATCTCTGGAGACATTTTGTATTCTTTAACCAAGTTACCATAGTAACGATTAAATGCAGTTTTCTCTGTGGCACCAATAGCATCATATTTAGTGTTATTAGTTCTGTCATAACCTAATTCAAACTGGTCAAAAATCGTATTATCAAGATTAATACCAAAACGTAGGCCATAAGTTAATTGGCTTTTTAAATCCAAGTTTCCTTCTGGTAAAACACCACCAATAGTTGGTGTAACTTCATAATTGTAAGCTGTTGTGTTCGCAAACATTAAAGTAGATATCGCCGCCAATGACAATAAAAGCTTTTTCATTTTTTCTTTCCTTTAAAACTCATATTTTAGTCACACATTATACCATATATTTGGGGAAAATGTACTAGAAATCTTCTTTAAACCAATCAATTGTATTATGCATAACCCCTATAATAGAGCTAGAAACAGGCGAAATCTTTTTATTGACGACGGTAATACTGTTAGGAATGACTAAGAAGAGATAAGGATTATCTTCTGTAATAAGCGTGAAAATCTTTGTATAAATGGCATCAAACTTTTTTTGGTCGACTGTTTTTTCAGCCTCTTTAATCAACGTATCAACCTCTTCATTGTGATAACCCACAAAATTAAAGCCACCTTTTCGTGACGATTCACTATGCCAAATACTATAAGCATCGGGTTTCAGCCCTAAGGACCACCCCATCAGTACTGCATCAAAATGACGAGGCATTACAACCGTATTTAAAAATGCCTGCCACTCCATAACGCGTAATTTCATTACAATGCCTGCATCTTTCAACTGATGTTGCAAAATTTGTGCCGAATAACTTCCACTGCCACTAGCACTCGTACTTAGTTCAAACTCGAAGGGATGATTTTCATCATACCCTGCTTCTTTTAATAAGGCTTTGGCTTTGGCAATATCTTGTTTAGGAGCAGCCACAGAAGCATTAAAGGCTCCTGTCCCTGGCAAAAAAGGCCCCGTACATACTTTGCCATGCCCAAAATAGAGAATATCAACCAACTCTTGACGGTTAATTGCTAAAGAGAGCGCTTGCCGAACCTTAGGGTCTTTAAATTTTTCATTGTTTAAATTAAATCCCATATAGGAATAATTATGCGCTATATCTTCGTAAATAGCATAATTTTTTCGAAACTCTCGATCAATTTGTCGCTCAAGCTGTAAGGGCGTTAGCGAACCTACATCAATTTGTTTGGACTTGAGCATTAAAAATTCCGCCGATTTATCAGGCAAATAATGAACAATAATTTTATCAAGATTAGGTTTATGGATAAAATAGCTTGGATTAGCTTGCAATACACTATCTTGAGAAATTGCAAATTGCGTTAAAATATAAGGTCCCGTACCAATAGGTGCTTGATTAAATTTACTCGTCATCAAATCTTTTTCACCCACAAGAATATGTTCAGGTAAAATCTCCATCATCCAAATTTCAAGAGCCTTAAAATAAGGGTGTTTGTAGTGTACTTTGAGAGTAAAGTCATCGAGCATTTCAACGGAATCAATATGGGTAAAACCCGAAGCATAAGGGGTATAAATTGTGGGAGAAATAATGGTTTGATAGGTAAATAATACATCTTTGGCGCTAAAAGGCACACCGTCACTCCATAAAACATCACGTCTCAGGTGAAATACTAATGTTGTATCATCTAAAAATTCATACGATTCACACAATTCAGGGATAATCTTAGCATCTTTATCGTAGGTAATCAGCGCATTAAAAATCCAACGGGTAATTTCACTACTTGCCGAGTCTGTTGAAAGTATCGGATTGATACGACTAGGATTCGAAGATATAGCTAAATGCAGTGTTTGAGCTAGTAAGGATAGTGATAAAAAAATAATTAAAATAAGTGTTTTCATAAAGGGATTATACATTTTTGGAAGTCACCATGTAAAGGTGTCGCTCTCAGACCGGGCAATCTGAGAGCTCATCTTTTAAAGTTGTTACGTTCTACACAAAAAGGAGGTAATTGTTTTGGTAAGAGAAGTATAGGATGATAGTTTAAACACTAAATTAACTTATTGTAAATAAAAAGTTAATAAGAGTTATTTTCTCTTTTTTTTGTTATAATTTTTTATTTAAGGAGTCAGTCATGTTACATAATATCTCACGCTGTGGTTGGGTCAAACTAAGTGATCCTATCTACGTTGCCTATCATGATGAAGAATGGGGCAAAGCCTTACATGATGACAGAGCCTTATTTGAGCTCTTGTGCCTTGAAACGCAATCTGCAGGCCTTAGTTGGCTCACGATTCTCAAAAAAAGAGAAGGTTACCGAAAAGCATTTGAAAACTTTGAACTTTCAAAAATTGTTCTCTATACGGAAGCCGATGTTGAACGTATTATGTCTACGGGTGAAGTTATCAAAAGTCGTCCAAAAATAAACGCCATTATTGCCAATGCAAAATGTACACAAACTATCATTCAAGCATATGGTTCACTCGATACTTATTTATGGAATTTTGTTGAGGGAAAGCCTATCCTCAATGATGTACCTGATTATCAAACTGCGGTATGCACCTCCTCTATTTCGGATGCACTGACAAAAGATATGAAAAAACGAGGTTTTAAATTTGTCGGGTCTACTACAATTTATGCGTTTATGCAAGCATGCGGTATGGTCAATGACCACGAAAATAGCTGTATGTGTAAAGCGTAGAAAAGCTTTTGAAAAAATCGATTAACCACCTTTATCTTATTGTACTGTTGGCTATTTTGTCTGCAATAGCACCTGTGTCTATTGCTACGTATCTTCCAGCAATGCCGAGCATGGCAATACACTTTGATAGCAATATTGACAAAATAGAACTAAGTTTATCCATTTTTTTAATTGGCTTTGCCATTGGACAAATTTTTGGAGGTATTGTTTCTGATAGAATGGGCCGTAAGAAAAGTTCTCTTATGGGGCTCTTTGGATTTGCTCTTTTTAGTTTCATTATCATTTTTAGTCATTCTGTATATGAACTTTGGTTTTATCGTTTTTGTGAAGCTTTCTTTGGAGGTTTTATTGTTGTTAACGGTACAGCAACCGTAAGAGATATTTTTAAAGGAAAAGAAGCGGCTAAAGTTTTTTCGTTACTAGGTACCGTGAGAAGTCTTGCACCCCTTTTTTCACCTGCCATTGGTGCTGCAATCATTCATTTTTACTCATGGAAAGCAATCTTTATCTTTTTAACCCTTTATGCTTTAAGCGTCGCTTTCTTTATTATCAAAGATTTTGAAGAAACCTTTACCTATACCAAAAGAAGTATCATCGAATCCTATACATCAGTATTTACCCATTTAAAAGCGATGTTAATGATTTTTGTTTTAGCCCTTAGTTTTTCAGGGATGTTTTCGCTTGTTTCCAAAGCCTCTTTTATTTATATTCAATATTATAAATTAAGTACCGATGCTTTTCCTTTTTATTATGGGCTAAATTATGTAGGATTAATGCTGATGGCAGGGTTAAATGTCAAATTTTTACGTTATTTTTCACAAGTCAACATTGTCAAAACTGCTATTTTGATACAAATCATCGCGGGTATACTGTTTGCACTTAACCACGCAAATATGAGTTTACCACTTGCCATGCTATTTATTGGAATATTTATCTCGATGAATGGCTTAATCTATGGTAATTGTACAGCCCTTATCCTTGAAAATTTTTCTACAAATGCAGGCGTTGCTTCTTCTGTTGCTGGTGTTATTCAATTTGGCTTGGCCTCTTTTATCTCTTCACTGGTCGTGCTTTTCCATGGACAAACGCTCCTCCCTATAGGTATTGGAATGTTTTTGATAGCTACAGCAGCATTGATTATGCTACACTTTTACATCAAAAAGTGACATGTGACAACAAAGGATTTCTATGGCGCAAATATGGCATTACACATTAGATTCTATCGATTGGCAAGAACTCTCATACCTTTATAAAATCGCTCCCTTAGGCGATAAAAAGCCCGAAAATCTAAAAATTGCTTTTTCAAACAGCCGCTATGTCTGTTTTGTCTATGAAAATGACCTTCTAGTGGGAGTGGGAAGAGCACTAGCGGATGGCGTTGACTGTTCATACCTTTGCGATATTGCCATCCATCCAGAGTTTCAAGGTTTAGGTATTGGTAAAGCTATTGTGATGAAACTCGTAGAACTTTCTAAAGAGCATACTAAAATCATTCTTTATGCCAATATCGGGAAAGAACCTTTTTACGCCAAACTTGGTTTTTATAAAATGAATACCGCAATGGCAATTTTTAAAGACCAAAAAGGGGCATTGGATCGAGGGTATATCGGTCAATAAACAGTTTTGCAGAAATAGGCAAGAATTCTGAGAAAATGTTCTATCGCTTTTAGACGCTTTTGCTCTATAATAGAACACTACCAATAAAAGGAGAAGCTATGGTTGATTTTATGTATCACAACCCTACAAAAATCGAATTTGGAAAAGGTAAAGAAAAACTCATCGGCTCAGCCATCGTAGAAGACAACATCACAAAAGTGCTGCTCTGCTACGGTAGTGAGCGCATTAAAAGTGACGGCCTCTACGAAAAAGTGATTACTAGTTTAAAAGAAAAAGGTATCACTTGGGTGGAACTCTCAGGGATTATTAGCAACCCCATTCTTTCCAAAGTGCACGAAGGCATTGCCATCGCTAAAGCAGAAAAGGTTGAAGCCGTCCTTGCCATCGGTGGTGGTTCTGTTTTAGACAGTGCCAAAAGTATCGCTGCGGGGGCTTTATACCATAGCGACGTTTGGGACTTTTTTATTGGCAAATCTGTCATTGAAAAAGCGCTCCCTGTGTATGCCATCATGACACTGGCCGCCACAGGCAGTGAAATGAACGGTTTTGCGGTTGTCACCAACGATACCCTTCAACAAAAGTACAATATCGCCTCCATTCACGTCTATCCACGACTCTCCATTCTCAACCCAGAGTTGACCAAAAGTGTTCCTAAAAATTACCTCGCGTATTCTGCCGTTGATATCATCGCACACGTCATTGAGGGCTATTTAACGGCATCCATTCAACCGCATTTTCAATCACGTATGGTAGAAGGCATCATCCAAACGGTTATGGAAACGACGGAAATTTTGCTTCAAAATCCTGATGATTACAATGCACGAGCTGAATTTACGTGGGCGGCAACCCAAGCGCTTAATGGCTCAACAACGGCTGGAACAAATCCAACGCTCTTTCCTAACCATATGATCGAACACTCGCTTTCAGCGCTTTTCAACATCGCCCATGGTGCAGGTTTGGCGATTGTCATTCCTGCGTGGATGACGTGGTATCACACACAAAATCCTGCACAATTCAAACGTTTTGCGCAGAAGATTTTTGGGGAAAACAGTGCAGAAGAAGGCATCGTTGCACTTAAAAGCTGGTTCGCCAAAATTGGCGCACCTGTGAGTTTAAAAGAGGCTGGAATTAGTACAGATTCTATTCCTAATATTGCGGCAAATGTATTTTTAGCAGCGCAAAGACAAGGCGCTAGTAAAGTTTACACTCAAGAAGTTATCGAAACTATTTTACATAACGCATAGCCAAAGGCAAAAAGGGTTTACCCTTTTTGCTTCCAAAACGCTTCGGCTAAAACGAGCTCTTCTTCACTAAAAACCATAATGCCATTTTCTTGCAAAAGTTTACATGTAATGCCAGAATCATTAACATGTGTGTGCGTAAATGTACCATCATAAATGACATCTTTACCGCACGAAGGGCTTCTGGCTTTTAAAATTGCCATGCAAACGCCCGCTTCTTTGGCAATATGCAAGCTCTCACAAGCTCCTTTGGCAAAGGCAACACTGACATCTTCACCACGCCTGTTGATGACCGTATGCGTTCTGGCAAGCACTTCACAAGGAAGGCGAGGCACACTGAGTCCTCCTAGAACTTCGGGACAAAGAGGCACCAAAACACCCTCCTCTTTCCACTGCTCCAAAATCTTTACATGTAAGGCATTATTACCGCCATCGTATTTGACGTTTTCGCCTACCAAACAGGCACTGATTAAGATTTTTGGCTTCATTTATCCGATGATTGCCGAGACAATCTCTTTGGCTTTTTTCTTGGCCGCTTCCACTTCATCAAGTACCAAAGCAACCGCCATACGACGACCCACATGGCTTACAGGTTTTCCAAAAACACGCACGAAGGAGTTTTTAGAAAAGGTACTTTTAGGGATGTTCAATACTGGTAAATGAGCTTCCTGACTACTTTTAAACGCCCCACTCGCCCCTGCACCGTAAAATGTAAAATCAAGTGGTAAGCCTAAAACTGCCCTTACATGTAAAGCAAATTCACTCTGAGATTGGGTGATGAGTGTGACCATTCCCGTATCGTGTGGACGAGGACTGAGTTCACTAAAATAGACCTCATCATCTTTGACAAAAAACTCAACACCAAACAATCCTCGACCGCCCAAACCATCGGTCACTGTTTTTGCCATGACTTGCGCTTTAGCTAAAACTTCTGGTTTCATCGGCACAGGCTGCCAGCTGAGCACGTAATCGCCATTTTCTTGGATATGTCCTATTGGCTCACAAAAGACCGTTTCTTTGCCATTACGAACCGTTAAAAGTGTAATTTCGTAATCAAATCGTACAAACTCTTCGACGATAAGTTCGCTTGCATCGCCTCTAGCTTCTTTGGCAATTTCCCATGATTTTTGGATGTCTGATTTACTTTTAATAACACTTTGCCCATGACCGGAGGAACTCATAACCGGTTTAACAACACAAGGGATGCCCACTGTTTTGGTGGCACTTTCTAGTTCTTCAAGCGTTTTAACAAAAAGATATTTACTGGTTTTAAGTCCCAATTTTTCTGCGGCAAACTCACGGATATTTTTACGATTCATCGTCTTTTTAACGGCGTCCGCATTGGGAATCACACAAAAGCCCTCTTTTTCTGCCTCTATCAACGCTTCAATACTCAAAGCCTCGATTTCAGGAAGTATATACGTAGGCTTCTCACGGCGAATTACCTCTAAAAGTTCTTCTTTGTTTTTCATATTGATAACATAGCTTTTATTGGCAACTAAATGTGCAGGAGCTTGTGGATACGAATCAACTGCAACCGTCTCAATGCCAAGACGCGTAGCCTCGATAACCACCTCTTTACCCAGTTCGCCACTGCCAACTAACATGATTTTAATACTATTGCTTTTTAGGGGAGTTGTAAATTGCATGATTTCCTCTTTGTGTTTAATTGTGTCAATTTTACAAAAAAGTTGTTTAAGAGTTAATGGGAAGCTCAGAAGGCTTAGGATACTGTTAGTGTATATAAACTACAAAAGTAGCTACATGTAAAGGCTTTTTATGGACACACTTTTAAACATACTGATTATATTTGCTCTCATTGGTTTTTTATTTCTTTTATTTAAACCCCATAAACGACCCAAATCAAAAGAGCAAAAACAAGAGGAAATACGCCTAAGCTATCAAAAAAAACTGAGTACCGAACTCTCTTCTATAACAAATCCCGATGAACGGCAAAAAAGAAAAATTGCTTTATTAAAAGTGTTTGCGAAGGAATTGGAATTTAATCTTTTTTTTGATGAGCAAGAAGTCAAAATGCTGATTCAGGAGTTAGCTAAGTATTAAGTAATTTTATAAAATATTTGGGAGATTCAACATACCCTTGTCGTTCGTAAAAACGATGGGCATCTTTTCGTCTTGTATGACAATGCACTTCGATTCTATTGCAGTGTCGTTTTCTAGCTTCCATTTCACCATACGCTTCAAGTTCTTGCCCGATAAATTGACCACGAGCACTTTTGTCGACAACAAAATAACTGATGCGTGCAAAATCCCCTTCAAGCGCAATTTGAGGAATAAAATGCAAGGAAAGAAAGGCAACGACCACGTCATTCATCTCATAAACCAAGGTGATAGCATCAGGATGTTTTAATATAGTGGGCAGCTTTGGGGAAAGAAATGTTTGGGTGTCAGGATAATCAAGTTGTGCTAAGAGTGTTTGAATACTCTCTAGGTCATCAATGGTTGCAAGACGAATACCATTCATGATATTCTCCTAAATTTTTTAAAGAGAAAAATGTGCAAGAGAAAATCTCTTGCACACAGTACAAAAGTCTGAGAGACTTTTATAAAAAACGATTAACGTTTTCAAGGAAACTTTGAATGATTCCCTTGAGGAAATCATTAACGTTTTGAGAACTGAGGACTTCTTCTTGCTTTTTTGCGACCGTATTTTTTACGCTCAACAATTCTTGAGTCACGAGTCAATAAACCAAATGGTTTTAAAATCGTTCTAAAATCAGCATCCATAGAAGAAAGTGCTTTAGAAATACCATGTCTTAGTGCATCTGCTTGTGCAGAATAACCACCACCTAATGTATTAGCTTTGATATCAAAGCTTGTCAATTGTTTAGTCAATACTAATGGTTGACGAACGCGCATTTTGATAGTCTCATGACCACCCAACCATGCTTCAAAATCAATACCATTAACTTCAATTTTACCAGTGCCTGGAGCTGTAACCCAAACCTTAGCAATTGCAGTTTTTCTTTTACCTGTTGCATATACTTTTGCCATGTTACTTTACCTCTGCCTTGCTAATTTGTGCTGTGTGAGGATGCTCACTACCAGCGTAAACTTTCAGCTTTTTAATCATATCTTTAGCAAGATTTGTTTTTGGTAACATACCTCTTACGGCAAGTCTATACAATTTTGCTGGATTATTGTTCAAAAGATCACCTAATTTGTCAGTCTTAACACCACCGAAATATCCAGTGTGTCTGTGATACAATTTTGTGTCTAATTTTGTTCCACTAAACTCTACTTTTTCTGCATTGATGATGATAACGAAATCGCCGCAATCAACATTTGGAGTAAAGTAAGGCTTATGTTTTCCTCTAAGCAGTGTAGCTACTTCTGTAAGGACTTTACCAAATCTCTTACCAGCAGCATCCACTACGATCCAGTCGCGTTTAACTTCGCTTGGCTTAATCGCTAGTGTAGCTTTCATCTGTCATAACCTTTGACTTATTTATTTATCGAAGTGCAAGTTTAGTCAAATAAAACTTATATATAGCTTAAATTAAGTGTAATGTAAGTTTTATTGACATGGAATAAGTTCTACCGTATCCGCCTTAAGATAGCAGATGTAACCCTCTATCGGAATCGTATAAATATGGGCTAAAGCCTCTTTGTATAAACGTACTTGTGCATCGTGTTTTTCACTCCATTTTGAAGAGCTTTTATAGTCTATGACGATAACTTTATCGCTTCGTATTAAAAGTAAATCCATCTGTTTACGCTCTTTTTCATATGCAATACCCTGTTCTTTATAAATTTGAGCACCTTCACACAGAGATAAAAAAGCCTTACATGTAAGCAAATTTGAAACGCGTTTAAGTATTTCCTCTAAAGCTAAGCATGGTAAAATGGAAGCATAACGATTGAATAGCGCTGTTTTAGCCCGTTCAAAACTTGGCATTTCAAAACTATCGATGATTTCTAGCATATAGTGCAAAGCCACCCCAAAATGAATCGAAGCTATATCGTTTGACTCCTCTATCTCTTCACTTTCTTGTTTGACTTGAGCACCATATTTTTGAGGCGTATAAACACGGTAAGCATCATAAGAAAAAGGCTCCTCTTGGTGAGGTGAACTTATAACTCCGATTTCTAGCTCCTCTAAGCCTAAGGCTTCAAAGGTGCTCGTGCTTTGCTTTGCACACACGACTAGCGAACGCTTGGCTCTAGTAAAAGCAACATACAAGGCATTGAGTTTATCTTCAAGGCGTAAAACAGCCTCTTTTTCTTTTGCGTTAGCATACAGCGCGTCCACATGCTCTCGCCCGCCCATCGTAAGATAAACACCTTTAATAGCAATCTCGTCGTACTCATACAAAATGCTCTCACTTCGATTCAGCTCCCTAGAAAGCCCATCGCACAGAATAACATGTTCAAACTCCAAACCTTTGGACTTATGCACGGTTAAGATGCGAAGCCCTTCACTCTCTTCACTTTTAGCTTCATCGCGCATCTCTTCAAGGGCAAATAAAAATGACTCAACATCTTCATGGCGTGCAACGACTTCAAGGAAGCTAAGCATATCCACACTGTTATCAAAAAGCTCAAATGTTTTAATGATGCGCTCAACCAAAAGCAGTGGATGAACATCAAGACTAAAGCCTACTGTACCCAGTTTTTCACCCCATTCTTGCCCTACTAAAGTTAAAAATTGCGCACGGTAAAGAGCGTCTTTAAAATAGAGGTATTTTACAAAAGCGATGATGGCTTTAATGCGTTTAAGCTCCACCAACAAAAGCGTTGCTTCAAGCCTTACATGTAAGCTTTTAAAATGCTCTTGAACCCTCTCTTTCATCACGTTGGCATCTTTATTGGTACGCACTAAAAGGGCGATATCTTTGGCTTGCACACCTGCTGCTAAGAAGCTTTCAATCGCTTCTAGTACACTGTGTTCAATGTCATCATTTTTAACAACACGCACATAGCCATCTTCATGATTTTTGGCTATTTTCTGCGCTTCATAGCCACGAATTTTCCCCTCAAAGGTCTCATTCACAAAGTGGATGATGCGCCCACAGCTTCGATAATTGGTATCGAGTGAATCCACATCCAAATGCAAGGACTCTTTAGCATAACCAAAAAGCTCTTTGGCCCCACCTCGAAAACGGTAAATCGACTGCTTCACATCACCCACAAAAAAGAGCGTTTTAAAACTTTTCACCCCAACGCCAGCGCGTATCTCTTCGATAATGGGTTCTAGTATCTTGTACTGCACGACACTCGTGTCTTGAAACTCATCAATCAGTAAATGCTCAATCGCCCCATCAAGCCTAAAATAAAGAAAATCTTTGGAAATCTCTTGACGCAATAACGTGTAGAGCATATTGGTCACATCATCAAAGCCAAGCTCTCCAAACTCTTTGGCGATGCTCTGAAGTGTGCGATCAAATACCCCAAAAAGTTTGCCAAGCTCACCTAAAAAGTAAGCCTCTTTGGCTTCGCAATGCTTTTTCAAAGCTGTTTTGAGTTGATCTAAAAGTGCGTTGACATGTTCATTGGCGTATTTTTTATAATCCCAATAGCCAAAATCTTCATGCGCCAAAAAGCCTTTATCTAAAAGCTTTTCAAGACTCTCCGCTTCGAGGCTTTTAAGCCCACGACTTCCAAGTCCTAAAAGGTTAAACGCTACTTTTATCGCTTCAAGAATGTCAAGCACTGGCTTCAATGGCGAAAAAGGACTCTCAGGCAAAGTTGCTACATCAAACTCCCCTTTTTTCTTGTATAAAAACGCTAAAAGCTCAAACACATCGTTAAGTTTTTTATCTTCATTCAGTCCAAAAGAAATCAAGGTTTCATAACAGTGTTCCATTTTGCATTGCGCGATAAAACGTTCCACCATCTCCTCTTGAAGATGGCGCTGCCCGATTTTAAAATCAGGAAGCAAGCCTACATGTAAGGCAAAATGTCGCAAGATTGAACCAAAGAAAGCATCCAGCGTGGCTATCTTGATATCGGCCTGTAAGAGCTTTCCAAGCACCTCTTCTTTGCGCTGTAACAACGCTTCTACACTGAGATTGGTTTGCACCGCAATAGCATGCAATTCGTCTTTATACTCTAAATTTTTGAGCGTTTCAAAGATGCGTTGCTTCATCTCGGAAGCAGATTTATTGGTAAAGGTGAGTGCCACAATGCTGTGCGGATGCGCTCCCAAAAACAGCAAAGAGAGATAACGCACGCTCAAAGCAAAAGTTTTACCACTGCCCGCACTGGCTTCAAGAGCAAGATACGATTTAAAAGCACTCATACCAACTCCTCACGATTGCATAAAATCACGTACGGGCAAAAGCGACAATGCTTGATTTCCTCGCACTTTTCAAAACCTGTTAAGGGCTTTTTGAGCTCTTCTAATTTTGTTTTCAAAAGGGCTAATTTTTCCTCTAAAAAACTATTTTCTATTAATTTTCCACTGGAAAGTTCAGAATAATATACACCACCAACTTGCCCTAATGATTGGGCTAAAAGAGCGTAAAACTCCAACTGAAAATCCACAGTGTTGTCGATATTTTTTTCATTCACCAAGGGGATAGCGCCACTTTTATAATCAATGATATATAAAGCATTCTCACGCCTATCGATTCTATCAATTTGCCCTTCTAGTATAAAATCTTGAAAGGCCATTTTAAGTGAAATTTCTTGATGAGCTATGCGATAACCATCCTTATAACGGGCCACTTCGTGTGCGATAAATCCAGTCAACCGATGCATCCAAACATCACTAAAATAACTCCACACCACATGGCCATTTTGTTCTTTTAACACCTGTTCAATCGCCTGATACAGTAGCGTTTCATCTTTACATGTAAGCTCATTCAAAGCCACTTCAAGTGCTTTATGCAACGCCCGTCCCACATCAACCTCTTCAATTTTACTGCTTGGCATTTTGGCATCTTTAATGCCTGCAATATAACGAAAGTAAAACTGTCTTGGGCAACTTAGCAAGGATTTTAACTTCGTAGCCGAAAGTGGAGCACTTTGCAGTGAATAACTCACATCAATAAACTCACATTCATAACGAGGCTTTGGCGTATGCACATCCAATAAAAGCGGGTAAAAGAGCTTTTCATCCACCCTTTGTGATGCCTTGCATCCAAGCTCATCTAAAAAGCGTGAAGGCATCGACATCTCATTAGCAATATAACATAAAGCCACATTGTCCGCGTGTGAGAGCAGTTGATAGTAATAGTATCGTTGTAAATTTTCTCTATCTTTTTTGGTCGGCAAATGCGCATGAGCTCTTACCGCAGAGGAGAGAAAAAGGTCTTTTTGACTGCGCTTAGGGATAAAATCATCATTAAAATCAAGTACAATAACGCCTTTGTACGCCACACCTCTGGTTTCCAAGATTCCTAAAACCGTTACTTTTCCACCACGAACATCATCTCTACTGGCTTGTGCGAGGCGATTGAGTAGCAACTTTACCGCGTGCTCCATTTTTAAGGGTTCAATGCCTCCTAAAAAATGGCGAAAGGCAAATAACTCTTCGCTAAAAACGCTCTCTTGCATCTCTTTAGCGTCCATTGCACCAATGGTATCTAAGAGTTCAAACAGTTTGGTAAGCTCAATTTTTTGGCGCCACAACTCCTTACATGTAAGGATAAATTCTTCACTAAAACCCAAACGCTCCGTGCGCAATTTATCCTCAATGCTATCGTATTTGATGCGTTTTTCCAGGGCGGATAGATGGCTGTAAAAAGAGCTCTCTTTAAGTGAAAAACCCATCGCAAAGTTAAGATTATGATAAGTGTCAAAAGATTTGAGTGTGGGCGCAAAACTCTCATCTGGCAAGACCACTACAATCTCTTCTGGGCTAAGCCCTTCACTTATCCAGCGTGCAAGTGTATGGTGAAGGTAACCAATTTGTGCAAGGCGATTGGAGAAGCTTTGAACCTCTTGGTTAGGGCTTAACTTAGGCAGTGGTTTTTGTGCAAGAATAGTTGCTTCACTGAGATTGATTTCATACTGATACCCAATGCTCAAGGCGACATTGAAATGTGAAAAAAGTTCTATCATTTTTTGATTGTAAGCGTTTACACTGAGCGTTACATGTAAAGGGATAAGGCGCGCTATTTGGCTGAGTAACTCCACTTCAAAACGGTTTAAAAAACCCTCTAAATGAATGCGGATACTGCCTAGTGACATAATGTATGCCTCATTAAGGTTGTAGCATTCGGGCAGGGTTATTTTATCATACAGCCCTTGTTCTAACAAAAGATTCTTGTAGGTTTCAAGCAAGGTTTTTAAAACCTCTAAATGTTCAGCATAATGGGCATAGGTGTCTGCTAGTACAAGCTCTTCCATCGCTACTTTTTCAAGAGAAAGCTCCTCAAAAAAGCGAAACAGATACTGCGAATTTTTAAGAAAGACAAAAAACTCTCGCTCAATATGCAACAGTTCAAAACGGGCAAACTGCGAAGCTTCTTTCATCAAAAGGGTTCGTTTATCTTCATCAACCATAACTCTATTGGGCACTAAAATGGCTTTTTGTTCTAACTCAGCAATCGTAATAGCCTTGGGCAAAAGCCTATTGGTTTCTAAAAATGTTTCGTAAAAAGAACGCACTGCGCGCGATGTGGAAAATACTTCTAACATGTCACCTACCTATAATACCTATTTTATCAAAACCTATGTGAAGGATGTATTAAGTAAATTTTTCACGCTCTCATGAAAAATTTGTTACAATGCTGTTACATTCAAACTAAAGGATATAATTATGAAAAAATTTATAGTGTTTATACTTGGATTTATTCTCATTCTGAGTGTTACTTTATTTGGCCTTCTCTTTACTTCCCCAGGAAATGCCATCATAAAACCTTTCGTAGAATCAAAGATTGCTGCAGAAACCAAAAAAACTGTCACGCTTGATACCTTTGCACTTCGTATGGGAAATATCAATCTAGCCGCAACTATTGATAAAACATCTTTTGTAAAACTGAATGGGACATATAGCCTTTTTAATAAAAGTTTTGATTTAACGTTTGATACATCACTTCAAAATATCACCTTTGATTCCATTACTATCACATCCAAAATGAATCTCAAAGGAACAGCCAAGGGTGATATTACAGATTTACAAGTTATCGCAAATGGTGAAGCCTTGCAAGGAACCATTGCTATTAATGCTAATCTGCTCAACAAAACCTCTCTTAAAAACTCTGTAGTCACACTCAATCATATTGAACTTAAAGAACTTTTATTGCTTCTTGCCCAACCCCCTTATGCACAAGGGGTATTTGATCTTAAAGCTGATTTAAAAAATGTCACACAAACGGCAGTGGATGGCGCGGTTGATTTCAAACTACTTCCAACGACACTCAACTCTGAAGCTATTTCTAAGGTTTTTGCTATTAATTTACCTAAAAATACCACGGCTCAAGTAGATATGAATGCTTTGTTAGAAGGTCAAACCATCACATCTACACTGACTATTTTAACCACGCTTGCTACTCTTAAAACACACAAAACATTGTTTAATGTCGCTTCACAATCTTTAAGCAGTGACTATCGCTTTGATATACCAGATTTTGAAAAACTTGAAACACTCAGTAAAATCAAACTTAAAGGCGAAGCTTCTTTTGATGGACTTGTTCACTACTCCCCAAAAGGTTATGATATAACACTTAATAGTGGTATTTTAGGGAGCGATACCAAAGTTCATGTTATTAATGATTCACTTATCGCTTCTATTGCAAACCTTAAACTTGCTTCTTTAATGAGCTTCTTAAATCAATCATCCTATACTCAAGGAGAGTTGTCTTTAGAAGCTAAACTTGATAGCATCAAAGAGCTTAAAGGTACTCTAACGGAGCGTATTGAAAACGGCAATGTAAATACAGCTTTAGTCAATAAAGATTTTAATCAAACCTTACCAACAAATTTAACATACACTATGAAAACTGATGCCACGCTTGCTAATAATGAGCTCAAAGCTACTTCCTCTCTCAACACTTCACTGGCGAATATAACATTGCCAAACGTTACATATGACTTGAAAAATCTAACACTTAAGACTGACTATGCGCTTTCAATAGATGATTTATCAAAACTCAATACAATTGCAAAAAAAGATCTGAAAGGGAAAATTGTACTTAATGGACATGTGAAGCAAGCTAAAGAGTCCTTAATGGTCGATGGTGATTCCACTATTTTTGGTGGAAAACTAGAATTTAAACTAGAGAATGATATTTTTAAAGCTACTTTGCAAAAAGCACAACTCTCTGAACTACTTGCAATGCTTGTTTATCCTGATTTTTTTACCTCAACCATTGCTGCCAACATTGATTATGATCTAAAAAATGCCAAAGGTACACTCAAAGCAACTTCAGATGATGGTAGATTTAAACAAAATCAATTAGGGGCTTTATTACTCGCTGTAACAGGATTAGATATTACCAATGAAATTTATAAAAATATCATTTTTGATGCCAATATCATCAAAGAATTAATTACCTTTAAAGCTAATATGGTGAGCCAAAATACTCAAATTAAAACGGAGGATGGTCGTATTAACCAAATGACGCATGATATATCCAGTCAAATTGATATCAAAATCAAAGAGAATCACTATACAGCAAAAGTTAGTGGAAAAATAGATAATCCTAAAGTAAAAATGGATTCAAAGGCTCTTTTAAGAGGTTTACTAGGAGGGGGAACGAATGACAGTAACACAACGACACAGCAAGCGCCTATTCAAAACCTTCTCAAAGGACTGAAGTTTTAGTGAACATATAACCCATTATAAAGTTTTTTAATGGGTTACTTTTTCTATTGTTTTGCTGCGTAGACTTCGTATTTTTGATAACCTTGAAATTCACCTACAATAATTTTTGTTAATATCTGCCAGCGACCAGGTTTTTCTATCGTAATATCATCAAATGTATAGTTTCCATTAGCTGCTTTTGAGGGTTGCATTTCAAGATTATTCTGATTGGTTTCTGGGCGACTAAGTAAGAGAGTAACAGAGGCATCCGTAATCGCTTGCCCATTTTTATCAAGCACTTTAATCACAATACTATTCTTGCCTAAAACAAAATTTTCAGTCGAATATTTTATATCAAATTTTGCATCAAATTTGGCCTGTAATGCTAAAATTTCATTGATATTTTGATCTACTTTTTGGTATTTCTCCATATAGTAAGTATCCATTTCAACAGGATTTTTAATTGCAAGCCTAATCGTAAAACCACCAGCAACAACGACTGATAAAATCATTCCTATAATAGCATGAGGCCAATAGTTGCGCTCTTTCTTTATTTTAGTCACGTCTTTTAATCCTTTTAACCAATACTAATAATAAGAGAACTGCTACAAAACCATAAACACCTATTTTTATAACTAACAGCGTTGTCTTATTGGAACTACCTATAGCACTTTCAAGCACTATCTTGCGCGTAGAAGCGATTTGCTCAACCATATCAGCATAACCATTTAAGAGTGCTGCACTGACGCTCACATCTTTCTTTTTGCCTGTCAAAAGAGGGATAATAGTCCCATTCCAAGGAAGAGGTGAAAGCATTGCTTCTTTGTCAAACTCTTTTTCAAGACCTTCAGAATGGTAAATATCTACTTTTTGGTCTTCTAAAAAAAGTGTTAATATGGCATAAGGAGCTTGCAGTGTTTGAGAAAATTCTTTTTCAAAATCAATAATGTTTTTTCCATTACCATTTTTCATGGCAACAAGATAGACTTTAACACCGCTTTTAGAAAATAATTCTTGTCCCATTTCTTCTATTTTTTGAGCCGTGCGCGCTTCTATTACATTTTCATTAATAACAAATTCTTGTGCGAAAATATGTATAGGAAGTATTAAAAAAAGGCAAAAGAGCATAAGCTCTTTTGCCTTTATAGATAAATGATTTTTCATTAGCCTATAAACAAGTGATTTGCTGTCAAAACAGCCCATGCACTTACTAACCCGATGATTACTAAACCAATCGCAATGATTTTTTCCATAATATCAGCCCCTTACTTCGCTAAAGCTTTTTGATTTGCATTAGCAGTATCTCTCATTTTCAATGCTTGTGGATCTGTAATCTTATAAGGCTTATCAGCAACTGAACGTTGTGCACCAATACCAAGAATAGTCAAACCAACAAGAATAGACAATAAAAGAACCGTAGCAATAAGCATACCTGTTACACCATGAAGTCCAAATACACTTCTGTTTGTATTTTCCATGTTAATCCTTATTTAGATAAAGAGTTGACATAGGTGCCAACAGCCAGTTTTTGTACATTTGTTAAACGCCCATCATTAAACTTAGGCATATTTCCAATCATACCTTTTTTACCCATACCAAGGACATTAACAACAAATTTTGATGCGCCATAAGTGCTAAGATCTGGAGAACTTCCAGCCATACCCTTGCCATCATCACCATGGCATGCTGCACATGTTGCCCAAAGTGCACGCCCTGATTCGATTAGCTCAGGATGCTTTGTATTTTTAACCTCAGAAATTTCTTTAAACATAAATGCTGCAACTGCCTTTGCACTCTCAGCATCAAGTAAGCCTGCTGGCATTTCTCCTAATGGATAGTCTGAACCTTTTGCACCATTTAAGATAGTAGCAACGACAGCGTCTTCATTTCCCCATTTAGAAAGGTTTAAAGCTTTGCCATTCATACCATCGCCCGTTACACCATGACACGGCGCACATTGTACTAAGAAAACGCCTTCACCCATGCCCATAAGTGTTGTTTTATCTGGATTTGAAAATTTGCTCTCAAAGTGCGTATTATAACTTTTGACTTCCTCATTATATTCACCAATTTGAGAGTATGAATTTAAAGGGTAGCCCACAAGGAAATACCACAATCCCCAAATTATTGTTCCTAGAAATGAAAGTGCCCAGCCAATAGGTAAAGGATTTTTATATTCCCCTATTCCATCCCAGTTATCTTTGGTTAACTCTCCACTACTTTTGTCATTTTGCATTTGTCTCATATATTTACCGACAACAAAAATAGTAAGAATTAGTATAGCTGCTGCGCCCATCAATGCCAAAACGTTTACATTGTCATTCAGCCAATTCATATATTGCTCCTCTTTATTCTTTCTCTTTGTTTAGTGGTGATATTGCTTCAACAGGAGCATCATCAATATTGTCATGCAAGGCAATATCTGCATACTTCTCATAATTTCTTGTCCCCTTCTTTTCAGCACGATAAAGATGGTAAATATATGCATATAAACCGATTGCTAAAAAAACTGTTAAAAATATATAACCATACGCTTGAAGCTCTCTAATTGTTTCCATATTCACCGATAACACCTTACTTTAAGCTATTTAAATAGGCGACAAGAGCTACAATCTCTTTAATCTCACCTCGTTTAAATGCCTCTTTGACTTCTGTACTTTTCATATCAGCAACAATCACGGCTGCAGCTTCAAAAGCATCTTTTTTAGCCTCGTCAAAAGTACCAAGTTTTGGCATATCTGGTTTATCGTAAGGAACATTGAAGACTGTTTTAACAGTATATGCTTCAGCATAAGCTGTGTCAATGTCTGCATTATTTTTAAACATATGCTTATACGCTGGCATAATAGAGCCCGGGACGACACTTTTTGGATTTAGCATATGATATTCATGCCAATCCGTTGTTCGATAATTTCCTACTCTCATTAAATCTGGACCCGTTCTTTTTGAACCCCATAGAAATGGTCTATCATAAGCATATTCCCCACTTAAAGAATACATACCATATCTATCTGTTTCAGACTTAAAGGGACGTACTAATTGTGAATGACATGCATTACAGCTATCTTTAATGTAAATCTGACGACCTGCTAATTCAAGTACACTATAAGGTTTTGTCCCGACAACAGGACGTGCACTTTCCATAAAATCTGGAAGAATGGTAACAACGCCTGCATAAGCAACTACTAAAAATACACCTACTGCAAAAAAGAATGGATTTCTCTCTAGCCAATGAAACATAATCCTGCCCTCCTTTTAAGCTGCCATAGGTGAAGCATTTTGAGGCTCGCTCGCAATTGCTTTACTTGCAGTCATCGTTTTGTACATATTATAGGTAAACATAAAGAAACCTACAAGATATAGTAGTCCTCCCGTTGCACGGAGTGCATAGTAAGGAATAAGAACTGTTACCGTATCAATAAATGAATATGCCAAGTTCCCGTATTGGTCTGTTGCTCTCCACATCATACCTTGTGTAATTCCAGCAATCCACATACTTGAAAAATACATCACAATACCTGTTGTTTGTACCCAGAATTGTGATTCCATTAATTTTTTACTGTAAAGTTCACGCTTATACATGCGTGGAGCCATATGGAAAAGTGCGGCCATCGTCATAAAGCCAACCCAACCCAAAGTACCATCATGTACGTGACCTGGAATCCAATCTGTAAAGTGCGCAAGTGCATTAACTGATTTAATTGCTTGAATTGGACCTTCAAGGGTACTAAGCATATAGAATGTTGATGCTAAAACCATAAATTTGACTAATGGATTTTCTTTAAGCTGACCCCATTGTCCTTTCATCGTTAAAAGCATATTAATGGCACTACCCCAAGATGGCAGAATCAAAATAACAGAGAAGATTGATCCCATTGTTTGAACCCAATCAGGAACCGTTGAAAACAACAAGTGATGTCCACCTGCCCAAAGGTAAACAAACATCAATCCCCAAAAAGAAAGAAGTGATAATTTATAAGAGAACACTGGCTGACCAGATTCTTTTGGTAAAAAGTAATATATCATTGCAATAATTGGCACGGTAAAGACAAAAGCAACCGCATTATGCCCGTACCACCATTGAACCATAGCATCATTTGTACCAGCATACATTGAAACAGAATGGTACCATTTACCATATCCAGAAACAAAATACGTTGGAACTTCCATATTATTAAAGAGGTAAAGCATAGCAACACCTAAAAAGGTTGCAATGTAATACCACATAGAAATATAAAGTGTTTTTTCGCGTCTAATTCCGACAAGCCCAAAAATACTGATACCCCATAATACCCACAATACAACAACTGCGATATCCAAAGGCCATTCGAGTTCGGCATACTCTTTAGACGTACTAATACCCATAAACAATGTAACAACCGCTGTTAAGATGGTTATCATGTAGATCCAAAAGTGGAGTTTACCAACCACCATTAAAAACTTTGATTCTGCCATGGAAACCTTGAGTACTCGTTGCCCAACATAGTACCACGTGGCAAAGATCCCACTTAGCAAAAATCCAAAAATTACACCAGAAGTGTGTAGCGGTCTTAAACGACTGTAAGTACCGTACTCACCAGCTAAGTAATTCAACTGAGGGAAAGCCATCTGATAGGCGATTACCACACCTATCAACATACCAATAATTCCAAATAGAATCGTTGCGTATGTGAAACATTTGGCTACAGAATAGTCATAGTTCAATGCATTTTTTTCCTGCATCAATTCCTCCTGCTTGTGTTTTTATGTCACAAAAATATCACATAATGTTGGAATTATAGTGAAGCTTATCTACAATGAAGCTTAATAAGATTAAATTTGTGTTAAACAAAATAATTTAAGAATTTTTTTATATAACTTTTTTTTATAAAGGCTCTTTATTCAAAAGCCTTTGTGAATCGCAGTTATTCGTCTTCTGTTTTAATTTTATAACCAAGTCCAGGAATATTTTTAATAAACTCTTTATCGGTTTTTTCTCTCACGCGTTTAATAAATGTCCTAATTGCTGAATCTGTTACATTTTTATTTGTCCAGACATATTTTTTAATCTCTTCATGTAAAACGAATACACCTAAGTTCTTAACCAAAATAGAGATAAAAAGTAACTCTTTTTTTGTAAGAAAGATTGTTTTACCTGCTTTTATCAAAACACGTCTATTTTTATCAAATTGATACGCGTGCCCTAAATCGATAACATCATTTTGCTCAAAAAGCTCTTTTGCAAGAAGACGAAGTGTCATTAATAATTCATCTGGGTCTATCGGTTTAATTAGGTACTTATCAATACCTACATCAATAGCTTTTAGTAGCCTATCTTTTTCGCTAAAGGCACTAAGTATGATAATGGGTGTTTGTTTAGAAATATGCTTGATTTCTTTAGCCATTTCAAGTCCATCTATTATTGGCATCATAATATCAGTGATGACAATATCGGGTTTATACTTTTTAAATTTTTTGAGTCCATCGTCACCGTCACGCGCTACAATGAACTTACCAAACTCATCCCCAATAGCGCTTTCTAGTGCATTGCGTAAATCCTGTTCATCTTCTACGAACAGAACTGTCAGTTTAGCTAATTCACTCATTCTCTTTCCCCTCATTATGACTTCGTGGTATTATAATGGTAAAACAAACGCCATCATCATTATTTTTGACAGAAAGTGTTCCCATCATGCTGTTTTTTACAATCATTTCACTCATATATAATCCAAGCCCTGTTCCTACACTTGCGTGCTTTGTGCTAAAATAAGGTTCAAATATTTTATTAATAATATTTTGATCAATTCCACCTGCATTATCTGAGACTTTAATTATAGCATCTCCCAAGCCAGATGTGTCAATTTCGACATAAATTAATCTATTTTTTATTTTTTTCTGACAAAATGCATCAATAGAATTATTCATTAAATTAATAAGAACTTGGGAAAATTCATTGAAATATCCCTTAATAAGCATATCCTCTTTTATCTCTATCGTAACTTTAATCTCATTATGTTCTAATGTACCATGCATGATGTCAACAGCCTCTTGTGCAACATGACTTAGTAAAAACTCTTCACTTTCACGGTTAGGGTTAAAAAAGTTTCTAAAATCTTCAATCGTTTCTGACATTTTAGCGATAATTTTTTTAGCATGACTATAGCTATCTTCAAATAAAACATCTTGCTTATTTTTATCTTTATAGTGGAGCTTATTCATTTTATAAAGTGTAATATTAAGTTCTGAAAGAGGTTGTCTCCATTGATGTGCAATATTGGCTATCATTTCACCCATGGAAGCTAAACGAGACTGTTGAAAGAGAAAACGATCTTTTTCTCTATTTTTTTCAACCTCTAGCTGGATACGCTCTTCAAGTGTCTGGTTTAATGCTAAAAGTTCTTTAGTTTGCTCGTCAACTCTTTGCTCAAGTGTTGTATTGAGTTGCTCTAATTCTTGATCTTTTTGCAAGAGTGCTTCATTCAAACGAATACTCTCTGTCACATCATACCGTATAGCAATAAACTCTTCAATCTCTCCATTTTCACCTAATATAGGGAAAACTGTTGTATTAACATAGAATGTACTACCATCTTTCGCACGATTTTTAACCGTAGCTTTATAGGTTTCTTTATTCAAGATAGCATTCCACATCTGTCTAAATACGGAAGTAGATACATCTGGATGTCTGACAATATTATGGTTTTGCCCGATTAATTCTTCTTTAGTGTAGCCAGAAATATTACAAAATTCGTCATTAACAAATGTGATAATACCATCAATATTTGTTTTTGAAATAATATTACTATTTTCAATGGCAGATTGATACTGTTCTAATTTCATGCTATTACTGCACAGTAACCTAAATATGCCATATAAAGCCCATAGCCTATAATAACGAAAGAAGCTAATTTAATCATAATTTCACGAAAGCCACTACTTTTTAAAAAACCAATAATAAAACCAATACCTATTAAAGAGGGCATAGTGGAAATGCCAAAAATAGCCATCGTAACTCCACCCCAAAACCAAGATCCCGTAATAGCAGCAGAGGCTAAGAAAAAATACACAAGTCCACATGGTAAAAAACCATTTAGTATCCCTAGTCCGTAAAAACTCCAAAAAGATTTTGAATGAATCAAAAAAGAAAAAAGTTTTTTAATGGTACTGTTAAACGCGATAGAAGATTCAAGAGAGGTTAAAAATTTGAGTTTACCCCACATTGATAATCCCATTAAAATCATCATAAGACCAATCAAAAAATAAAAATATCCACGGGATTGTGAAGAAAAAGAGAATATACTACCAAGACTACCAAAAAGTATACCCAGAAAAATATAAGCACTCACACGGCCAATATTATAAGTTATATGACTCAACAGTTGACGAATATTTGACGTTGATGCATCTATCTTTGCACTACTATATGCCATGACAAAGCCTCCACACATCCCTATACAATGCCCAACACTACCAAGTAGCGCAACACTAATAATTGCAGTAAAATCAACGGGACTAATGGTGGCGCTCCTTCACTTTGTGTTTCTTAAAGTCTATTTGCAAACTCTTGAAAAATATATCGACTCTCTTGTGGGCCTGAGCTAGCTTCTGGGTGATGCTGGACTGAAAAAATAGGTTCGTTATTGTACTCTAAACCTTCAATAGTATTATCAAATAAATTAACATGCGTTATTTTTGCAATTTTACAAATGGTATCAGGAACATTATAATTATGGTTTTGTGTTGTAATTTCAACAACATTATTTTTCATATTTTTAACAGGATGATTACCACCGTGTTGCCCAAATTTAAGTTTGTAAGTAGGATATCCATGGGCAATAGCAAGTAATTGATGCCCTAGGCAAATAGCAAACATAGGTACTTTTGCTTCAATTAACTTGCTAACTTCCACCGCTTCACTTTTTAAAATAAGTGGATCACCAGGACCATTGGATAAGAATATTCCATTAATATCCCCTTTTTTATAACGTGCGATAACATCATCAGCACTAAAATTGTGGGGAATAACTTCAACATCAAGACCTACTTCACATAACTCATTTAAGATATTACGTTTAATACCTAAATCAACTGCAAGAATTTTTTTACCAATACGCTTAGGTGAAAGATTATAGGCTTGTGCTTCTGCATCCCAAACACCACTGACATGGGCATAAGATTTTGATGTGCTCACTTTTTCAATGTAATTGACATCTTCAATACGAGGGCTTGCTTTTAATAGCGTCTTAAGTGCCATTTTATCACTAACTTCTGTGGAAGCAATCATCATTTTAGGACCAGAATCTCGAATCATTTTAGTAAGATAGCGTGTATCAATATCACAAATTCCAATACTATTATTTTTTGTTAAGAATTCTGGCAGAGAATGGGTTGATCTAAAGTTTGAAGGTGTTTCATTAAGACTACGAACAAACATACCAGAAGCATGTACTGTGTGGCTTTCCATATCATTATCATTTGTTCCAACAATACCAATTTCTGGCATCGTAAAAACAATAAACTGCCCTGCATAACTTGGGTCACTCATAATTTCCTGATACCCACTCATCGAAGTATTGAAAACTATTTCACCTGTCTTTGTGCCCTCTATTCCAAAACTTTTTGCTTCTAAAAAAACATCATTTTCAAGATAAATCCATATAGGCTTTAAGTCTATGCTCATGACATCATCCCTCTTTTTTTAAGCTCTTCTTCATAAAGTCTCTCAAAAACCATATCATATTCTTCAGAACCAGGGACAAGTTTTCGCTTATAATGTGAAATATTTTCTGCCACAACATCTTCAATTTCTTGAAAAGAATCAATATAATTTTCAATTGACGTATAAACAACGTTTTTGATGCGATTTTCAGTAACATTGTATTCAATGAGATCATTTTTCCAACACGTTTCTAATATTTCATGGGAGAGGTTGTTATACCTATCTTCATAAGACAGTATCACACCGTATTCTTTGGCAAGTTTCTTCTTAATAAGCCAAAACATACTGCGCCTATCAACGCGCTGGAACTCCATTTCATCTTCGTTTTGGTCCAGAATTTCAGACACTCTCTCTTCGAGTGCAGTCTCTTTTTTTATGTCAGCAACAATTAAATCTTCTGCTACCTTCGTAACAGGCTCTAAGCCCTTTATCATTGTGACAAATCCACAATTAAAAATATCAATAGCTATTTTATTGGCAATGTATGGGGCGTGTGGGAGTTTGATTTTCATCAACAAACCTTACTTCAGAATTTTTAATATTGTATCCAATGAAAGGTAAATATCTGTTTAGAAAAGCTACTGTGACTTATTTGTTCTGATTTAATTCAATAAATGGAGGGCCTTGACGCAAGCGTTGCGTAATTTCTGATGCTTTTTGGGCATCCATTTTAGCAAAAATTTGAGATATTTTTTTAGCTGGTAAACTAAAGATAATAGCAGCAGCCTCATGTAATGGAAGTTTTTCTAAGATAGCAGCAGCTGAAGCTTCTTTCATTTTAGTATATGTTTCATCAACTTTGCCATTCTTTTTCGAGTCGATAAGTTCTAAAAGTTTCTTATTTTCCTCGAGCATTAACGCAATTTTTTTCTCTTTATCATCGATTGCTTGTTTTGTTTTTTCAATAGCATTTTCTTTTTCTTTAATCACACTTCTTTGTTTTTCAAACAATGCATTCGTCGCTGCTTGGAGAGCTTCAAATGATTGTCTTGCTTCATCAATTTTTTCAACTTCTTTAAGCAACTCTGTTTTGCGTTCTTCAAATACTTGCGTACAATCTATTGTCTCGGCACACATTAAAATACTTAAACATAACAATAGTGCAATACTTTTCATCATTCGCCTTTTTTACTCTTGCCATTAGCAAAGAGCATGGTTGAAATTTCATCCAGCTCAAGTTGCTCTTGCATTTTAATTTTGTACATAAATGCTTTAATGTCTTGCTCTTCTAAATAGTTAATTTTTTCAAATTCAATATGTGCTTTGTGATATTCTGCTTGCAATTTTTGACTATTGTCTTGCGCTACATGTAAAGCTCTTTCGTGCTCTTTTTTATCGCGATTTAGAATTCTCTTTTGTTCATTAAGTAAAGAGAGTAATGAAATTGTACCATTCTGAGGTGTTTGCATGGCTACAATTTCTTCATAAAGAGAAGCTATTTTATGTTGCAATAGCTTCTCTTTATTTTGGCTTTTAATCAATTCTCGCTCAATAGCATCTCGCTTTTGCTTACGCACTTTTGCTATTTTTGAGAATTTACTTTTCACGGCTTTGCACCTTACCTATAGACTTATAAAATAATGGTATCGTTCCTATCTGGGCTTGTTGAGATAAGGCCTATTTTGGTTCCTGTAATCTCTTCTAATCGCGCTAAATATGCTTTGGCACTTTGAGGTAAATCTTCATATTTTCGACACCCAACAACACTTTCCCAACCTGGCATTTCTTCATAAATTGGTTTAGCATTTTCCAAATCTTCAGGCAATGTATCAACTCTTTGCCCATTAATTTCATATGCTACACAAATTTTAATTTGTGGAAATCCATCAAGAACATCCAGCTTCATAATAGAAAGGTCATCACATCCATTAATACGACTCGCATAGCGACACGCAACGGCATCAAACCATCCACAACGTCTAGATCGTCCTGTGGATGTGCCAAATTCTTTACCTTTATCACGAAGTTTTACACCATCGTCACCGAAATCTTCACTTGGAAAAGGACCATTCCCAACACGAGTACAATATGCTTTAACGATACCTGTTACTTTGCCAATATCTTTAGGACTCAAACCCAATCCTACACAAGCACCTGCACTAATCGTATTAGAACTGGTAACATATGGATAAGTTCCGTGATCAATATCTAAAAGCGTACCTTGTGCCCCCTCGAGTAAAACACGCTTTTGCTCATCTAAAAATTTCCATACCATTTGCGTTGTATCTGCAAGGTATGGTAATAAAACATCTGCGTAGCCATCAAGTTCTGCTTTTAGTGTTACAAAATCAGGTGTTATAATATCTAACGCTTGAAAAAGTGCTTTATTTTCTGTATAAAATTCAACTAAACTTGTTGCAAGCTTTGCTGTATCACGAAGCTCCCCTAAGCGATGTCCACTACGTTCTATTTTACTACCATAACTTGGTCCAATCCCACGTCCAGTAGTACCAATGGCTTTTTCACCACGCAATTTTTCTTTCGCTTGATCAATTAAAATGTGATGCTTCAAAATCATATGAGCTTTATCACTAACAAATAATCTTCCCAATAGCCCTTCAAATTGTTTCATCTCTTCAATCAAGGCTTCTGCAGAGACAACGACCCCGTTACCAATAATATTAATTGCTTTAGGATTGAGTACACCTGAAGGAATAAGATGCAAAGCATAACGCACACCATCGACCCAAATAGTATGGCCTGCATTATGACCGCCTTGATAACGGCAAACAACATCATAATTTTGCGCCATCAAATCAACAATTTTACCTTTTCCTTCATCACCCCACTGAATACCAACAATCATATCTGCTTTCATAAACTTATCCCACTCTCTTTATTAATATTTCAATCAAATCATCCGTGTAGAGTCCAAATCCGCTAGATTCGACACCATCACAATCATAACTCCCACCCACACCTAACGTGAAATTTTCTTCAATAAAACGAAAAAATAACGCATTATAATATCTCATCTTAACATAATACAAAGGTGAAAAAACAATATTCGTATAGTTTATTGTCTTAGCAAGTGTTTGCATGCGTAGAAGTTCAACTTTTAACTCGCTTGGCACCAATTCTAAAATCTCATCAATTTCTTCTACTGATTGCAAGTAAGTTAACTTTGTCAACCAAGGAATATTTAATGCTAAAAGTTTTTGCAATTCCCCTTTTTCAAAGACTTTTAAATCAATGTTAAGCATTTTTGAAAGCATTTTAGGAATATTTATATTACTGACATGTAACAATGGAACAAGCTTAAACTGTTCAAAAATGGCTAAAGACATTTGAATACTCAAAGAAAGGTTGCCTTCTCCAATCAATTCTGCACCAATTTGATGTACTTCATGGCTAGGGTAGCGAAACACAGGTTGTATATAAAACCATTTATTATTGTTCGTACTTCTTCCTACACGCTTTGTCAATAGACGGACTACATCCATTGTACTATCAGCACGTAATGAAACAATATGGTTTTCTTCATCTGAAAAGCGTAATAACTCTTTTTCATCAATACTTTGATGCTGATGATACGAAAAAAATGGACTTACTATTTCTTCAAAAGAAGCATTATAAAAAAGCTTACTTGCTACAGCTTCTATTTCTCGTTTCAGTTTTGCACTCTGTCCAAAGTAGAGCTTGCTTCCCGTAGGAATTTCGTGCTCATAAATCATTCAACAACCTACTTATAAAATTCTTGGGTAAAAACCCGATTTGCCGTACCATCATATGTACGTCTTCCTAACTCACTCATTGCCATTTCAATAGCATTGAGTGTCCATGCTGTTTCGTAAA
The DNA here is from genome assembly GCA_028684065.1 of Sulfurospirillaceae bacterium. Lineage (GTDB taxonomy): Bacteria > Campylobacterota > Campylobacteria > Campylobacterales > Sulfurospirillaceae > Sulfurospirillum. The sequence continues at coordinate 74,072 of JAQUGO010000006.1, read as the reverse complement.
CTTCAATTAATCCCATATGATTAATTCTAAAAAGTGTCTCTTTAATATGATCTTGTCCACCGGCAATATTGACGCCATATTTGCTTTTTAAAATCTTTCTTATTTTTGCTGCATCATCATCCAGAACAGCACTCATCGCAAGAGCAGGCACTTTGGGATAAATATGAAAACCAATTGCTTTTAGAGCTTCATTCGTCGCTAATGCTCTTTTTTTAGTATCACTGTAAAATTTATCTAATCCATCAACTTCAAGTAACTCAAGCATCGCTTTAAGTCCTATCACTAATGTGGTAGCAGCTGTCCATGCTGTTGTATTTTTACGTTGATTTTTAAGTTCAATTTTGAGATTAAAATAGTAACCAACACCTTTGTTTTCAATCATCTCAAGTGCGGCTTTATTTAAACCCAGTAGTGCTAATCCAGGAGGAAGCATTAATGCTTTTTGGCTACCAGAAATAAGCGCATCAAGATACGTTGCATCGACTTTTTCAACACCTACTGCGGTAATACCATCAGCAACCACCATCACTGAAGGGCGTAACGCTTTAACGCGCTTTGCTATCTCTTCAACAGGATGTCTAAGTCCACCAGCACTTTCACATACTTGTACAAAAATAGCATCAATCTGCTCATCTTTACGTACCATGTCAAGTAGTATTTCTACATCAACAGGCGTATTCCATTCATTTTTTATCTCTACAAAATCTTTCCCATAGGCCTCGCATATTTTGCCAAAGCGCTCACCAAATTTTCCAGAATTAACCACTAATGCTTTAGAGTGACACAAATTTAGAACACACGCTTCCATCGCCCCCGTGCCACTACTTGCTAGCATCAAGACTTCTTCCATATCGAAAAGTTTTTTTAAATAGCCTCTTGTTTCGGCAAAAATTGCTTCAAATTCTGGAGTTCTATGATGAATAGTTGGCGTGCTCATAGCAACGCGGATGGCCTCAGGAACGGGTGTTGGGCCAGGAGTTAGAAGTAACATACAGAGTCCTCATAGTCTAGTATTTGGTTAAGATTCTAGCAAAATATTGCTTGTTGTTTCTTTAGCTAGTTTTTCGTAAATAATAGATATACATTTTTTATGCTGTCTATATTTTAAACTAAAGCATCGAAATTTTTATGTTAAAATAAATTAAATTTAAGGAGAGACTATGTTGTTCAAGACAAAAATTATCTTGGCTATTTCAGCATTGATGTTGATCAGTTTGGCTACTTTTGGCGTTTTCAGTTACATTGATACAAAAAAAAATAGTGTCATTCAAGTCGAATCAAGCTTACAAATGGCTTCGAGTGCTTTAACCGACTATATTAACCTGTGGATTAGTACCAAAAAAAGTGGTGTCGCCAGTACTGCACGTTTTATGAAAGATATCGACCTTATGACGCCTACTGACCTCATAGAAAAATTACAAGAAACTATGAAAATGCTAGGGGCTATGGATGCCTATGTTGGTCTTGAAGATGGGACAATGACTCTTGGAAGTGAGAGTAAACTGCCTGCAGACTATGACCCTCGCTTAAGGCCGTGGTATATCCAAGCTAAAAAAACGGGCACATTAGGTATCACTGATGTTTATATGGATGCCACCACCAAAAGTCCTATAGTAACAATTATGGCACCTATCTTTCGTGAAAAATCTCTCGTGGGTGTTTTTGGTATAGATATCAGTTTGGATATGCTCGTAAAAGCTATCAGCAATATCAATTATAATGGTGGATACAGTGTCCTTCAAGACTCTAAAGGAATTATTATCGCACACCCTAATAAAGAATTTTTAGGAAAAGACTTTGCAACGCTTATGCCTGAATTAACAAATCAATTTGGTGATAAAAAAGAAGCTCTCCTTAACTATACCTTTAAAGGCGAAGATAAACTTTATACCTATAAAATTTCGGATGAAAGTGGTTGGAGAGTAGGTATTACATTTAGCAAAGCGTCAGCTTATGCCTTTTTATCCAATCAAATTAAAGAGCTTATGCTTATGGGTGTAGCTATGCTCATACTGTCAATCAGCCTAATTATTATTTTAATTAAAGTACTTCTTAAACCTCTTGACACCCTTAACCTTATAGTACAAGAATTATCAAGCAGTGAAGGTGACCTTAGACAACGATTAAAAACAAATAATAACGACGAATTTGGGAAAGTTTCATTAAATATTAATAAATTTATTGAAAAACTTCATGATATTGTCAAAAAAGCTAAAGAGATTAGCAGCGAAAACGCCTCTATCTCTGAAGAGCTTTCTCGTACGGCTTCCGAAGTGGTGCGCAATGTAGATGCTGAGGCAAAAATTGTTGAAAACACGAAACAAGAAGGAACCAACCTTGTTTCCTCTATTGAGTCTTCTGTTGCAAAAGCTCAAGACTCACAAATCGTTCTAACCAATACACAAAATGACATTAGTGCGGTTAAACGTAAAGTTGAAGAACTTGAAACGACTATGCAATTAACGGCACAAAAAGAACAAAGTCTTGCAGAGCGACTTAATACAGTCAGTCAAAATGCAAATGAAGTCAAAGATGTTTTAAATATTATCAAAGATATTGCAGATCAAACTAATCTTTTAGCGCTTAATGCTGCTATTGAAGCGGCGCGTGCTGGAGAACATGGGCGTGGCTTTGCAGTCGTTGCTGATGAAGTACGAAAACTTGCAGAACGTACCCAAAAAAGCTTGGTTGAGATTGATGCAACGATTAACGTCGTGGTACAATCAATTATGGATGCCAACACGGACATTATACAAAATGCACATGATGTTAATGCCTTAGCGTCCATTTCTCATGAGCTTCAAAATGGCATGAATAATGTGGATAATACCATTCAAAAAACACTTGGTGATACTCATTTAACAGTTGCAAACTTTATCGATACCGCAACTAAAATCAAGCAGATTGTCGAAGAAATTGAGAGAATTAATACAATAGCAAGTAATAATGTGTTTAGCATCGATAATGTTTCAAAAGCATCTGAGCATCTTCACGCAATGACAGAAAACCTTAATAATGAATTAGGAAAATTTAAATCTTAATACGTATACACTAGGCGAGGAGTTTGATAACCTCGCTTGGCTCTTTTACAATAAATTTTGCCCCATTTTCCACAAGTTCATCTTTATCGCGAAATCCCCACAATACACCGATGGCTATCATCCCAGCTTGATTTGCCGTGAGCATATCAATACTGGTATCTCCTAAATAATAACACTCTTCAGGGCTTGCATGTAAAGCTTGTGCACAATCAAATGCTCCCTGTGGATCTGGCTTGCGAGGAATATTTTCTCTTGCACCATAAACCACTTCCCAGTGCCATTTTTTGAGATATTTGAAAGCACACATTTTAACAAAGCTATCAGGCTTATTAGATAAAATTGCCATTTTGTAACCTCTCTTTTGAAGGAAGCTTAACATTTTACTTACCCCTTCATAAAGCTTGGTATTTTGGTTAAACTGTTTTGTATAATGCTCTTCAAAAAGTCTAACTGCTTCTTGAATGATTCTATTTTCTTGAGGGGTTGCGGCAAAAATATTTTCAAAAAGCTTGACGACACCTTCGCCAACATAATAGCGATATTTACCCCTTGGCTCTGCTTGAAAGCCAAGGGTTGTTAAAGCATAATTAGCGCTGATGGCAATATCTTCTAATGTATCAAGAAGCGTACCGTCCAAATCAAAAATAATTGCTTTTGTCATTTTACAGTTTACAATCTACGCCTGCATCTTGGTAAGCTAAACCCATTGTGACACACACTTTTTTCGTAACAGCATCAGGAGTAAAACCAAATTTTTCAAACAATAATTCAGCAGGTGCACTGGCGCCAAAACGTGTCATGCCTATCACTTCATCTGCATAACGATACCATTCCGTTCCAGAACCGGCCTCCACTGCAAAAACGGTTGTACTTTTATCCACGACTGCTTCTTGATACGCCTTATCTTGTTCTACGAACAAATCAAAACATGGCACACTGACGATATTAGCATTAATTCCTAGTTTGGCTAAACGACAACCTGCTTGTAATACCGTGAATACTTCACTTCCACTTGCCATCAAAGTCACTGTTGCGTTTTCTCTTCGTTTCACCAAATAACCGCCCTTTTCTACATCCCCATAAGCTCTGTCATCTTTAAGGACTTTAAGTTTTTGTCGTGAGCATACAAAGGCGGCAGGAGCATTCATGCTCAATGCTTTTTGCCAGCTTTTAACGTTCTCAACAGCGTCACATGGACGGTAAACATAAAATCCTGGAAGCGCCCTAAACTGACTCAACTGCTCTATGGGCTGATGCGTTGGACCATCTTCACCTACACCAATACTATCGTGTGTCCAGATATAAAAATTCTTAAGTTTCATCAGTGCAGCAAGTCTAACTGCTGGCTTCATATAGTCGCTGAAAATAAAAAAGGTCGCGCTAAAAGGAATAAATAAACCATACAAGGCAAATGCGTTACAAATCGCGGCCATAGAATGTTCGCGAATACCGAAATGAATATTTCTTCCCGCAGGGAAAGAACCCATTCCCTCTAACTCACTTTTATTAGATGGCCCTAAATCAGCACTTCCTCCAATAAAACCTGGGATGGCCTTAGCAATGGCATTAAGTATCTTACCATTACTATCACGTGTTGCGACATCACTTCCAGAGACATAACTTGGCCATTGTATTTTTGAAAAATCAGGATTAAGAAGTTTCGCCAAAAGCTCTTTTTGCTCTTGGGAGAGTTTAGTCTTAATCATCTCATTCCATTTGGCTTCTTCTAAGTCACCTTTTTCAATCGCACACTCAAAGCGAGCTTTTACATCTACATCTACAATAAATTTTGCATCACCATCAAATCCAGCTTTCAGTTTAGAATTTTTAATCTCTTCACAGCCTAAAGGAGCTCCATGGGCGTGATGGCTACCTTCCATCTCACATGCTCCTTTTGCAATTAAAGTGTCAGCTATAATCAAATAAGGCTTCGTTTGCTCTTTTGAATGAACTAAAACATCATTAATTTCATCATAGTCATGACCATCAATACGTGAGACTTCCCAGCCTTGAGCCTCAAAACGACGTTTAACATCTTCACTCCATGCTAATGATGTATCGCCTTCAATAGTAATGGCATTCGAATCATAAATAACGACTAAGTTATCAAGACTTAAATGTCCAGCGAGTGAGCATGCCTCATAACTAATACCTTCTTGTAAGTCTCCATCGCCACACAAACAGTATACTTTATGATCTATTACGGGAGCTTCTTTTGTATTTAAAATACCTTGTGCATATTTTGAAGCCATAGCAAAACCAACCGCATTGGTAATACCCTGCCCTAATGGACCTGTTGTCACTTCAACGCCTGGAACATCACCATATTCAGGGTGCCCTGGAGTTTTACTGCCTAATTGTCTAAAGTTTTTCAAATCATCAATACTTAAATCATATCCGTTAAGATGTAAAAAAGAGTAAATTAGTGCTGAAGCATGTCCTCCGCTAAATACCAAACGATCACGATTAAGCCACTTTGGATTTTTAGGGTTATGGCGTAAATGACGAGAAAGAATTGTGACAATATCTGCAAGACCCATAGGAGCTCCAGGATGTCCACTATTTGCTTGCTGTACCATATCAGCCGCTAAAAATCGAATTGTATCTGCTTGTTTTTTTAACATTTTTATATTTTCCATATTCCTACTTATCCTTTAAAATAATCATCTATGACTGCTTTAAGCGTTCCGGCTAATCGCGTATCTAGTTTTGCCAACTGAGCATCTAATTCGCTCAATAACCGCATTTTTTCTGCTACTGCACCCTTTAGTCCAAGTAAATTAACAAAAGAATTTTTATGCTCATCATTACCTGTGGGTTTACCTGCTTCTTCACTAGAATACGTTGCATCAATAATATCATCTTGCACTTGGAATAAAAGTCCAAGTTTAAGTCCAAACTGATAAAGCGTTTCATAATTTTGTTTATCCAGCTCACAGATGAGTGCACCCATTGCTAAAGAAGCAGCAATGAGCTTTGCTGTTTTATGTACATGCAAGAAGCTAAGTTGATCAACACTCAACACTTTATCTTCAAAAAAGCAATCAATAGCTTGACCTAAAACCATCCCAAAAATACCAGCATCACTCGCAAGTAATGAGACTAATTTTACTTTAATCTCGGCACTTAATGGAGCATTCGCGATACAATAAAAAGCATGGGTATTCAGTGCATCCCCGACTAAAACAGCCGTAGTTTCATCATAACTTACATGTAGTGTTGGATGACCTCTGCGAAGCTCTGCATTATCCATACAAGGTAAATCATCATGAATAAGTGAATATGTATGCATCATTTCCATCCCTAGGGCTACATGCAAAGCATTTTCCACCAATAAGGGATTGATACTTTCAACAACACTTAAAAGCAACAAAGGACGAAAACGTTTTCCACCCACATCTAACATTTCCCCTAATGCTTTTTCAAAATAAGGATGAAAACTCTGTGTACGGGGTAAATGACTTTGTAAAAAAAATTCAAATTGATTTAATAATTCTTTATTCGACCTCAAAGGAACCCTCTATTTTAACGTTTTAGTGTGACAAAAAACTGAAAATTATCTCTTTCAAAAAGCAAACTATTCTCTTTTAAACGTGACTTTTCTAAATAAATGTCTGCGTCCACAATTTTTTCCATATTTATTTCATCTATTTGAATAAGCTTATCGCCAATTTTAAGACCACTTCGTTCTGCAAAAGAGCCCATAGGCACAGAAATTAATGTAAGATTTGAGCCAAACTTTAGGCCTTTTGTTTCAGTAAAACCACCTGTTCTTACAGGAGCTTTTTTAATGACTTTTGGAGCAATGGCTAAAATATTTTCTTCTATCCATCCCTTGTTTCTTTGTATCTGTGCACTTAATTTTTGAGATTTCATAGAATTAGCAAGTGCAGTTTGTACTTCAGCCAGCGTTTTAACTTTATTACCGTTAAGAGTTAAAATTTTATCACCCTCTTTGAGTTTGGTGTGTTTATTGTTAGCATCCACAAAACTTACCACAATACTTTCATTGTTCTCTTCCAAACGTGCACCCAATGCTTCATAGGCAGCTTCTTTAGAAAAAAGAAATTTCTGTAAACTTTCTGAACCCATAAAATACTTATCACCGATGCCTAACCCCGTCATCTCACAGCATAAGCCACCGATGATACTATTGACTTCACCACGTCCGCTATGCTCAAACAAGTCATTAGTATTACTTGTTTTTTTAGAAACATTAACCACAATAAGTGAATTCTCCGTCATGCTCCCTAACCACTCACCTGGCTTTAACTCCAAGGTTGACTTTAATTTAATAGGTGTTAACTTTTTGGAAGTTTCAAAGAGGTAAAGATGCGAAAGATAATCATGTTTTATAAAAGGCACGGAGGGCTTCTCTTTTGAATAAGCAATAGCTCGGTGCTCATCTATGGCGACAGCACGTGTTTTACCAAAATAGACAATTGATTGACGATTTTTTTCATAGCATTGTGAAAAATCTGGATAAATAAATTCCGTTTTACTAGGTATAACTACTGATGCAGCCTGTGTATCAGCAGGTGCAGGCACTGCTTCTGATTGTGCGAATACCAATCCTTGGCATACTATACTAAACAACAAGAGCAAACGTACCATACCGTTCTCCTTAGCTTTTTGGGCCAAAGCCTCCAATGCTTGAGAGCATTTGAGTCGTAGCCAATTTTTTATTTTCTTCCACCATCTTAAGGACATCATTCACAGCACTGATTAGCAAAATTTGAAGAGATTCTTTATCATCTAAAAGTGAATTATCAATCGATATATCAATAACTTCAGCATTACCGTTCATGCTAACACGTACAAGTCCGCCACCACTTTTGGAGATAAACTCTCTTTGTGATGCATCATCTTGCATTTTTTGCGCTTGTTTTTGAGCCTCTTCAAGCATGGCTCCCATTTTGGATAAATCAAAATTTTCAAACATTAGATAAAATCTCTGATCTCTGCAATATTATTTTTCTCATCAACTAAAACCACAGCTGGTTTAAAGGCTTCAATCTCTTGTTCATTCAAGCTAGCATACGCAATAATAATAATTTTATCGCCCACATGAGCTTTTCGGGCAGCTGCTCCATTTAAACAAATATCGCGTTTCCCGGCAATACCTTCAATCACATATGTCGAAAATCTCTCGCCATTATTGATATTGACAATTTCTACTTTCTGACCTACACGTAACTTTGCAGCATTCATTAGCTCTTTATCAATTGTAATGGAACCTACATAATTTAAATTAGCATCACTCACTGTGGCTCTGTGAATTTTACTGTATAACATATCAAGCGTCATCGCTTTTTACCCTCTTTAGTATTTTAAAATATCTCAGAAAAGATATTTGTTTATTCTACCCTATTTGACTTAATAGGCTTCTTACTATTTCTCTATCATCAAATGCAAATTTCTCACCATTAATTTCTTGATAGGTTTCATCACCTTTTCCAAGAATCATGACGATTTCATTATTCTCTCGCAATGATAATGCTTTTTTAATGGCCATTGCTCTGTCTTTTTCGACCCAAATAGCCTTGCTTTCTTTCATTCCTGATAAAATTTCAGAGATAATAGCTTCTGGTTTTTCGGAACGTGGGTTATCACTTGTTACCACTACTTTTTTAGCAAACCGTTGTGCAACAAGTCCCATTTTAGGACGCTTTGTTCGGTCTCTATCACCACCTGCTCCAAAAACTACTATTATTTCTTTATCTTTCATGCTCTCAAGCACTTTTTCCATACCATCAGGGGTATGTGCAAAATCGACAATAATTAAAGGCTCTGTACTCACAACTTCCATCCGACCTTCAACGCCTGCAAAATTATCAACAACGTCACAAATCTTTTCCATCTCTGCAACACCTAGCATATCCACTGCCGCAATAGCACACAAAAGATTGTAAAGATTAAAGAAACCATGCAAGGAAGAATTAAAATCGTAGACCTTTTCAATTTTAGCTAAAGCACCACTAATACCATCTTTTAATGCATACGCCAATACTTTATACGTGGCAGGATTTTCGATACCATATGTCATACAATTCGTACGATTAAATCTAATTTTAGTTTCATCTTTGTTAATTAATTTAGGTGTTTCATCACTAAAAAAGCTACTTTTAACTGCTATATAGGCATCAAGACTTTTATGAAAATCTAAATGGTCTTGTGTAATATTAGTTAAGATTTTTAGTGCAAAAGATAAGCCATCGATGCGATTTTGAACAATAGCATGAGAGCTGACTTCCATAACAAAATACTCACACTCTTGTTCAACGGCACATTTTAAATTATAAATTGTTTGTAAAATAGGTGGCGTGGTTAAACTTTTATCTTCTATTTTTTTTTCATTAATAAAACACCCTCGTGTTCCTTGTAAGCCTACTTTTTTACCCAAATCTAACAATATAGAGTAGATAGCAGCGGCGGTCGTCGTTTTTCCATTGGTGCCTGTAATACCGATAATCTTAATTTTATCAGTAATGCCAAAGAGATCTAAACACTCTTTTGCTGTAATAATTTTAGTGCAGCCTTGTGCTTTTGCACTATCAAGATAGGCTCTATTTTGGTCGGTAACCATAAAAATACTTTGAGCACAGCAATCATGCGAGTTATCCGTTACATGTAAAAAAGGGTATTGATTAGGTATATCTATTTTCAAGGGAGCTTCTTATTTTTGTACTTTTTTGATAAGCGTCAGTAGTTGCTCATCGTTTGGAAAAATGGAGACAGCACTTTCTAAATAATTCATGGAAATCTCGACAAAACCATTGTCAATTAATTGTGCTAGAAAATCTACAAAATCTTCTTTTTTAGAAATAATGACTTTTGTTGAAAACATAATATCTTCAAAAGCCTCTTTAAAAGAACCACGTGACTCAATTAATGTTAAAAAATCTTCATAACGAATACCATTTTCAGCATTAATTTTATCCTCAAAACTACTATCACTCAAAAGGTTGGAGATCGTGTCTAAATTATTTTCTACGGCATTAATAATTTCTTCCATCATCTCTTCACAGTTTTCTGTCCCATTATCTTTTGTCACTAGGTAATATTCAAATAAAGCTATAGCTTGCTCTTCTGAGTGCTGTGCCATATCAGATAAAATAGCACCTATTCTTGCTTGTTTTGAGAGTGGATTTTGACTAAGCTCTAATGAAAAATTACGCATAGCTTCATCAAATTTTTTTTCAAAGAAAACAGTAATGCCTTGTTTAAAATAATCTATCATTAGTGATTTAGACTCTCTATTTCATTTTCCGTACCTGGAAGTACGTTAATAACTTCAATTTCTGGATGAATATCAATACGTAATTGTCGTTCAACACCATATTTTAAAGTTTGACCACTGGATGCGCAACCTTGACATGCACCTTGTAATTGTACAAAAACGCGGCCATCTTCAATTTTTAACAATGTCAATCCACCACCATCTAAGGCAAGCATAGGCTTTATTTTTTCAAGTGATTTTTCAACAACAGGAAGTAGTTCTTCATCGGTAAATGGTATCATTTAATCTCCTATAGCAAAAGTATCTAATTTAACAATAGTTTGCGTTAAAAATGACTTAATCTCAAAACTCAAAGTGAGCTCTAAGCGATATGAAGGGAGGGTAAGAGATTCGGGAAGCGAAAAGCCTCCCAAACAAAAAGTTGCGTTATACGAGCTCTAAAAAAGCCATTGGCGCTGCATCGCCTTTTCTAAGACGAGTTTTGATGATACGAGTGTAACCACCATTTCTCTCTACATATTTTGGAGCGATTTCATTCACTAATTTTTTAGTGCACTCTTTATCTTGAAGTGCTGCAAAAATTGCTTTATGTGCGTTATCGCCACCAACACCTGCTTTAGTAATCAATTTTTCAACAAAACCTCTAAGCTCTTTTGCTTTAGGAAGTGTTGTTTCGATTTTTTCATATTTAATGACAGCAATAGCCATATTCTTCAACAAAGCGCCTCTGTGTGAAGATGTACGACCAAGCTTTCTGTATCCGTGCTTATGTCTCATAAATTAACCCTCGTTGGCTTCAGATTTTAAATCTTCAATTTTTTTCTTGAGTTGACTTGCTATATCTTCTGAGAAGTTAAAACCTACTGGATAACCGCTCTCTTCCATAACTTGTCGAATCTCTTCTAAAGATTTTTTGCCTAGATTTTTGAGGTTTTTAAGCTCAAGTTCACTCATCAAAGAGAGTTCACCGATATATTTTACCTCTGCTCTATCTAAACAGTTAAAGCTACGTGCACTTAAATTTAATTCTTCAATACTCTGTAACAGTTTAGTTAATTCAACGTTTTCACCAGAGGTTTCACTCTTAGGGGCTACGGCAATATCTAAAATACCATTGAAAACTGACATTTGTGAATACATCGATTCCAATGCATTTTTAAATGCTTCAATAGGTGACACTAAACCATCTGTTTCAATTGTAAATACAATCTTCTCATAGTTAGGATTATCTTCTACCAAAACGTTTTCAATATCGTAAACTGCTTTTTTTACAGGCGTGAAGAAAGCATCTAGTGCAATATAGTCTTCACCTACAATCTCTCTAATAATTTCACTAGGAACATAACCCATTCCTTTTTCAATAATTAAAGAGAAGTTGAATTCTGCGTCTTCATTGATTGTTGCTAAATAACCATCTGGTGTCACGACATCAACCAAAGCATTTGAAAGGTCACTACCTCTAATCTCTTTTGGGCCAGAGAATGAGTAGTTAATTTCTACACGTTTCTCATCATTTTTGATTTTGAATCGTATATTTTTTAGGTTAATGATAAAAAGAGCAACATCTTCAAGCATACCACGCATGCTATCAAACTCATGGGTAACGCCATCTATTTTTACAGCCGTTGGTGCAGAACCTACGGTACTACTTAACAGTAATCGTCGTAATGGATGTGCTAATGTAATAGCAAACCCTGATTCAAAAGGGAAAGCAGAAATTTGGACTTTATTGGTCGCAACATTTTCTACTTCTATTTCTGTCGGCATGTAAGCTGATGTATTGATTTTTTTCATATGCTACCTACTTAATTATTTAGAGTATAGCTCAACGATTAATCTTTCTTCAACCGGAATAACTACTTCTTCTCTTTCTGGAATACGTGTAAATACACCCATTGCTTTGTCTCTTTCAACATCAACCCATGGAACGATACCTGTTTGTTGCGTTAACTCAAGAGCACGCTTAACTTGGGCATTGTTTTTTGATTTTTCACATACTTCCACTTTATCACCAGCACGTACCATATATGAAGGAATGTCTACTTTATTACCATTCACTAAGATGTGTCCGTGTGTTGTTAATTGACGAGCAAAACGTCTTGTTGTTGCAAAACCCATGCGGTAGACAACATTATCAAGTCTTCTTTCGATTAATAATACCAAGTTTGTACCAGTATTACCATCTCTTCTTGCTGCTTCATCAAAAATTCGTCTGAATTGTTTTTCAGAAACTCCATACATAAATTTAGCTTTTTGCTTCTCTCTTAACTGAAGGCCATACTCACTAATCTTTGCTCTTCTTTGACCATGCTGTCCTGGGGCATATGGGCGCTTATCTAACGCACTTTTGCCAGCAAGTCTGCGCTCACCTTTAAGGGCTAAGCTGACACCAAGTCTTCTTTCGAGCTTTTCGACTGGTCCTCTATATCTCGCCATCTTTTCTCCTAATCTATTGCATAAACGAAAAAATTATTTTGTTTTTTTACAAATAGTAAAACTCTATATTTAAGAATTAAACTCTTCTTCTTTTTGGAGGTCTACAACCATTGTGTGGTAGAGGCGTAATATCTTTTAAGAAAGATACTTTAATTCCCTCTGTTGAACCTGCACTTTTTACAGCTGTTTCACGACCACTTCCTGGTCCTTGCACTTTGATACCGATTTCTTTGAGACCATGCTCTTTTGCTTTCGTGAGTGCATCTTCTACGGCTTGTTGTGCTGCATAAGGAGTAGATTTTTTACTACCTTTGAAGCCTAAACTACCTGCACTGCTCCATGCAATAACATTTCCCATCTCATCGGTAACAGTTACGACAGTGTTATTAAATGTTGCAGAGATATAAATGATACCTTTAGCAATATTTTTCTTAACAACTTTCTTGCGTACTACTTTTCTTTTTGCCATCTGATTCCCTTTGAGACTTCGTTATTTAGCTTTGGCGCCAACGGTGCGTTTTTTACCTTTACGGGTACGCGCATTCGTTTTTGTTTTTTGACCACGAACTGGTAAGCCTTTTCTATGTCTAAGGCCTCTGTAGCTACCCATATCCATCAATGCTTTAATATCCATGGCCACTTTTTTACGAAGATCACCTTCTACTGGATATCCAGCTTGGATCTCTTTACGAATGGCAGCAACATCGTCTTCACTGAGCTCATGTACTCTTTTGTCGAATGAAATCCCAGTTGCTGTTAAAATAGCTCTAGAACTTGTCAAACCTATTCCGTAGATATATGTTAAAGCATACTCTACTCTCTTCTTCATTGGAAGGTCTACACCTGCAATCCTTGCCATGCTTATCCTTGTCTCTGTTTGTGTTTTGGATTTACGCAAATGACTCTAACGATACCTTTTCGTTTGATCACTTTGCACTTATCGCACATCTTCTTTACAGAAGGTCGTACTTTCATTCGTGACTCCTGAACTTTTTTTCCACTGGAATTTTGAGTTAAACTGTCACAGGTTTGATGATGAATCTCAAACCAACAATTGAAAAAACAGTGGTTCTTTTTCAATTATTCTTCACACAGCTTTACAAAAGGGACATATTATACACAATTTAAGCTAATAGATTACTTATAGCGGTATGTTATACGACCTTTATCTAAACTATAAGGCGTTAACTCAACCTTAACGGTATCTCCTGGCATTATTTTAATATAATGCATCCTCATCTTACCCGCAATGTGACATAAAATCACATGGCTATTCTGCACTTCTACTTTAAACGTTGCATTGGGAAGTGCTTCAATCACTTTGCCATCAATCTCAATAACATCATCTTTTGCCATTTTACCTCCCATACCTATCTATCATTAATGACGCTTTTAAAGCTAATACATACTATACAAGCATATATCAGCTTTAATAGGACATTTAATAAAAAGTATTTTTAATCTTTTTATTAAATGTCCAAAATAATAATTTTAAAGAGTCCCTTTAGCCTAAAGACAATATCTCGGCTTTTCCATCAATAACAGCAACAGTATGCTCATAATGACTACCTCTTAAACCATCCTTGGAAACAACCGCCCATTTATCTTCTAAAATTTTGGGGGTCCCATCTTGTTGGCAAATCATGGGTTCAATACAAAAAACCATGCCATTTTTAATTTTTGGTCCATTCTTTGGGTTGGTACCTTCTAAATAATTAGGAATTTCAGGCTCTTCATGCGGTTTTCTGCCAATACCATGACCACAAAAGCCACGCAACGGTACAAAACCACGAGCGATAATAAATTTTTCAATTTCAAAACTTAATTCTTTAAAACGCATCTCTGGTCGAATAATATCTATGGCGAAATAGAGTGCATCTTTAGCACATGCTATCAAGGAAGCATCAGTTTTAGATATTTCACCAACACCAACCGTCACAGCGGCATCCCCATACCAACCATCAATTTCTGTCCCTATATCAAAACCTACAATATCACCTTCTTTAAGACAATACTTGTTTGGAATACCATGGATAATGACTTCATTGACAGAGGTGCATATTCCAGCAGGAAAGCCATATAGACCTTTAAAAGAAGGACGTGCTCCAAAACTATGTATATACGCTTCTCCCATGGCATTGAGCTCTTTCAAGCTCATGCCTGGGCTTACATGACATGTAAGATACTCTAAGGTTTTACCAACAATTTTATTGGCCACTGAGAGCTTAGCAATCTCATTAGGTTTTTTTATTGTAATTGCCATAAAATTTAAAGTCCTACCGCACTTAATGTTTCATATTTGTTCATATACATTTGTGCTTCAATTTTTCGCATTGTGTCCAGTGCTACTTGAACTACAATTAAAACCGCTGTACCACCAAAGTAAAATGGTACACCCATTACCTTAACAAGAACCCATGGTAACGTTGAAATCAGTCCAAGATAAATTGAACCCCAAAATGTTAATCTGCTTGCCACTTCATTTAAAAATAGTGCTGTACTTTCTCCTGGTCTAACACCGGGGATAAAACCACCTTGGCGCTTAAGATTTTCAGAGATATCTTTAGCATTAAATACAATTGATGCATAAAAATAAGCAAAGAAAATAACAAACAAGAATGTAAGAACATTAAAAACATAACTATTAGGATTTAAGAAATCATGAATAGAGCGAACAATTGGATTCGTACTTGCTTGCATAATTGTTGATGGGAACATCAAAATTGCACTTGCAAAAATTGGAGGAATTACACCGCTAAGGTTCATTTTAATAGGTACATAGTTCATAATACGCTTATGTTGATTTTGCAAAACAACTTTGCGTGAATAAGAGATTGGTATACGACGCTCTCCCATTTCAACAAAGATGATGGAGCCAACAGTAGCTAAAATAACAACTAAAATACCAATAACCACTAAGAAGTTTAATTCACCTGTATTAACGAGATTTATTGTCCCACCAATAGCACGAGGAATACCTGAAACAATACCTGCAAAAATAATCAAACTGATACCATTACCAATACCACGCTGCGTAATCTGTTCACCAATCCACATGAGTAACATGGTACCAGTAAGCATACTACCTGCAGCTAAGGCTGTAAAGGTTGTCATATCAATCATCACCGCACTCTCACCTGCACGTCCTGTCAATCCACCAAGTCCTACAGAAACACCAATAGCTTGGATAATCGTAATGCCAATCGTCGCATAGCGAATGATTTGCATGTATTTAACCATACCATCACGTTCTTTTTTCATTTTACCTAAGGCTGGGAAAGTAGCTGCAAGAAGTTCCATAACAATGGAAGCAGTAATATAAGGCATAATTCCTAAAGATATGATACTCAAACGTTGTGCAGCATTACCACTGAACATATTGAACATACCTAAAGCATTTGAGCTATTGGAGTCGAAGAATTCTTTAATTACGTCCAAATTCACACCAGGAACTGGCACATATGCCAGTATCCTATATGCAAAAATGAATCCTAATGTAACTAAAATCTTCTTGGTGAGATCTTGGCTCATTTATCCATTCCAGTAAATATTACGTTTTCATCTTTAATCTTGCTTGCAAGCTCTTTCGCTCCAGCACCAATTAATTTCACTGTCGTAATAGCACTACCAATTTTATGAACAGCTCTAATACTATCCATAGTTATTTCAGCTAGTTCAGCAACCGCTTTAATTTTATCAATATTAATAATATATGGTTTTACGATTTTTGTTGTAAAACCTACTTTTGGTAATCGTCTTTGAAGTGGTTGTTGACCGCCTTCAAATCCTCTTTTTCGCTTATAACCTGTACGAGATTTTTGTCCGTTTGATCCACGACTTGCTGTTTTACCCATACCACTACCCTGTCCACGTCCGACACGTTTAATCTTATGTGTAGAGTTTTCTGCTGGTGTAAGATTATCTAATGCCATAATCTATCCTTCCTTAGCTTTTAATCATACTAAGAGCTTTAATAGTTGCTCTTACTACGTTTGAAGCATTGTTTGATCCTAATGACTTTGTCAAAATATCTTTAATACCTGCAAGTTCAACGACTGGGCGCGTTGCACCACCAGCAATTACACCTGTACCATCACTGGCTGGCTTAAGGATAATACGGCTCGCATTAAACTTCACTTCAACATCATGTGCAATTGTAGAACCTTTAATATTTACCTTAACGATGTTTTTAAATGCATCATCAACGGCTTTTCGAATCGCATCAGGAACCTCTTTTGCTTTACCAAAACCATAGCCTACTAAGCCTTGCTTATTACCTACAACAACAAGCGCTGTAAATCTAAAACGTCTACCGCCCTTAACAACTTTTGTTACGCGGCCGATGTTAACTATGGCTTCTTCAAACTCTTCTCTGTTATATTTTTCCATTGAATCGTTTTCCTCTTTTTTTCGTTACAGCACTATGCCATTTGCTCTAAGGCCATCTGCAAAAGCAGCAACAACACCATGATACAAATAACCATTTCTATCATAGACAACTGTAGTTAAGTTCTTAGCTTTTAACGTTTCTGCAAAAACTTTGGCAATTTCAATTGCACTTGCTTTGCTAGAGTTAAATCCTAATTTCTTTCCATCAACACTTGCTAATGTGATGCCATTAACATCATCAATTGCCTGTGCATAGATAAATCGGTTTGATTTAAAGAAAGAAACTCTAGGTCTTTGCTCCGTACCAGATATATCTGCTCTTACTCTTTTTTTACGTTTTGCTCTGAGTGCTAGTTTACGTTTTAAAATATTTGCTTTCATGTCCTACCCCTACTTCTTGGAAGTTTTTCCGGCTTTACGGATAATGGTTTCATTACTATACTTAACACCTTTGCCCTTATATGGCTCTGGCGCTCTAAAACTTCTAATTTCGGCAGCAATTTGACCAACAACTTGTTTGTCATTACCATGGATAGAAACTACGTTTTTCTCAACTGTAATTTGAACATCTTGTGGAAATTCATAATTAATAGGATGAGAATAACCAAGTTGAAGCTCAAGTACATTTCCATTAACTGCAGCTCTGTAACCAACACCGTTAATTTCAAGTTGCTTTTTAAAGCCTTCTGTTAAACCTGTGATGATATTCTGACTAAGAGCACGGTAAGTACCCCAAAATGCACTACTTTGTCTATCAGCACCTTTTGATGAAAAAACGATCTCTTGATCTTGAACTTTAACGTCAACATTTCCCTTAGTATCCAAAATCTTTTGGACACTCCCTTTTTTAAACTCTACCATATCGCCATTAACTGATACTTCTATACCAGATGGAATAGCAATAGGTTTTTTACCAATACGAGACATACTTTTTCCTTTTACTTGTCTACGATAAGCTTACAAATCTTAGAATGGATATCGAATACCATAAAAGAACTGCTCATTACCAAATACTACAGATAACTTCGCCACCAACACCCGCTTTGTGCGCGTCATCATTACTGAGAACACCTTTTGATGTACTCACAACAATTGTACCATAGCCGTTTTTAAATCGCTTTATTTCATCACTGCCTTTATAGACTCTACGTCCAGGCTTAGAGATTTTTTTAACTTCATTGATAACTTGGTTACCATGAGCATCATACTTCAAAACAACGTTGATAAATTTTTTAGGACCCTCTTCAATAACGTTAAAACTTTCGATATAACCTTTATTTTGGAAAACAACTAAAAGTGCTTCAACCAGTTTAGAATGCATTAATTTTGTGACATCAAGTTTGCGCATTGATGCATTTCTGATTCTCGTTAAAGAATCTGCGACTAGATCATTAATCATAGTTTATTTCCTTACCAGCTTGCTTTTTTGAGGCCGGGAATTAGACCTTCATTTGCCATTTTTCTTAGACAAATTCTACAAATACCGAAATCTTGATAGACTGAATGTGGACGTCCACAAATCTGACATCGTGTATATGCCCTTACTTGAAACTTAGGCTTTCTATTAGCCTTTGCGATCATAGATTTTTTAGCCATATTATTTACCTTTTGCGAACGGCAAACCAACAAGTTCAAGAAGTTTAAATGCCTCTTTATCGTTGCTCGCAGTTGTTACGATTGTAATATTCATTCCGTGTGTTTTCATGATGTTATCATATTCTACTTCAGGGAACATCAATTGCTCATTTAGACCAAAGTTATAATTAGCACGTCCATCAAAACCAGTTCTTGGAAGACCCCTAAAGTCTTTCACTCTAGGAAGGGCTACAGAAATAAGTTTGTCTAAAAATGCATACATTTGCTCATTTCGTAACGTTACTTTAACACCAACGGGATAACCAGCACGTACTTTAAAACCAGCAACTGATTTTTTTGCCATTGTAACGACAGCTTTTTGTCCCGCAATCAATGAAATTGTATCGGTGATATTTTGTAATATCTTTGTATCCTTACCTTCTTCACCGGCACCAACACTGATAACAATTTTCTCAAGTTTTGGCGTAAGCATAGGGTTCGTAATATTAAACTCTTTAACCACTGCTGGCTGTACTTCAGCAGTAAATTTTTCTTGCAATCTGTTCATTATTTACCCTCTACTTTAGCCACATTAGAGACATGAATTGGCTTTTCAACATTCGCAAAACCACCTTTTGGGTTACTTTCACTTGGTTTAATAGCTTTCTTGACTACTTTGCATCCTTCAACAACAACACTTGAAGCTTTAGGAAGTACTTGAAGTACTTTTGCTTCTTTGCCTTTGTCATCCCCTGCGATTACTTTTACTGTATCGCCTTTTTTAATTTTCATCTTAGTTGCCATTAGAGTACCTCCGGTGCCAAAGATACAATTTTCATAAAGTTAGCATAACGAACTTCTCTTCCGACTGGTCCGAAAATCCTTGTACCGATTGGCTCTCTTTTATTATCAAGAATAACCGCTGCATTTTCGTCGAAACGAATCAATGAGCCATTTTCTCTTTGAATCTCTTTTCGTGTTCTAACGATAACTGCTTTGACAACTTGACCTTTTTTAATTTTACCACTTGGTAGTGCTTTTTTGACAGAAGCAACAATAACATCGCCTACTGTTGCGTAACGACGCTTACTGCCACCAAGAACTTTAATACACATAATCTCTTTAGCGCCACTGTTATCAGCTACGGCTAATCTCGTAAAACTTTGTATCATTATTCAACTCCCACTTTGACAACTTCTTTTAGTCTAAAAGCTTTTCTTTTAGAAAGTGGTCGGCATTCAATTGCACTAACAGTATCACCTGCTTTTACTTGATTGCTTTCATCGTGTACTAAGTATTTTTTAAAACGCTTAACAAACTTACGATATCGTGGATGCATAACACGTCTCTCTACCAAGACAGTGATTGTTTTATCACCAGCCTTTTGAACAACTACGCCTTGAATCTCTCGTTTTAAAGTCATTAGTTACCCCTACTTACTTTGAGCAGAAATTGCCGTATTAATACGAGCGATATCTCTTCTAACTTCTTTAATCTCATTAGGATTAGTCAGTTGCATTGTTTTTAACTTTTGTCTTAATGTAAACAAAAGAACCTTCTTCTCTTTTAATAACTCCAAAAGCTCAGTTGCGCTTTTGCTATTCAAATCAATATACTTCATTTTCGCTCTCTCGAGTTACAATCTTGGTTTTAAAAGGAAGTTTGTGCATTGCAAGGGTTAAAGCTTCACGCGCTAACTCTTCAGACACTCCTGCCATTTCAAAAATAATTCTACCTGGCTTAACATTCATAACCCACTTGTCCACAGAACCCTTACCTTTACCCATCCTTGTTTCAATAGGCTTAGCGGTTAGAGGTTTATCTGGGAATACACGAATCCATGTTTTTGCTTGACGCTTAACGTGACGTGTATATGCAATCCTTGCAGCCTCAATTTGGCGAGAGTCAATACGGCCCGCTTCAACAGCTTTTAAACCGATTTCACCAAAAGAGATTGAAGCACCACTATGCGCTTCACCGCGATTGCGGCCTTTCATCTGCTTTTTATATTTTGTTCTTTTAGGCATTAACATTAGTTTTTACCTCTTCTCTTTGGTTTTCGTGTAGCATCTTTATCTTTAGGTTGCTCTTCTTTTTCAGGAACAAGCCCTTTGACTAAAACTTCACCTTTAAAGATCCATACTTTTACACCGATAACACCATACGTTGTATGTGCTTCAGCAAAACCATAATCAATTTTTGCTCTAAGGGTATGAAGTGGAACACGTCCTTCTAGATACCACTCTGTTCTTGCCATTTCTGCACCACCTAAACGGCCAGAAACAGAAATTTTGATACCTTTTGCACCAGATTTTTGCGCACCTTGAATGACTTTTTTCATAGCTCGTCTAAAGGCTACGCGACGTTCAAGTTGCATTGCAACGTTTTCAGCACAAAGCTGAGCAGAAGCTTGAGGACGTCTCTCCTCTTTAATATTAACGTTAACATCTTTGTCGATAAGCTTGTTAAGTTTTGCTCTTAATTTTTCAATATCAGAGCCTTTCTTACCAATAATAATACCAGGACGCGCTGCTACAACGGTAACTCTTAATTTCTTAGCAGTTCTCTCTATTAAAATCTGGCTAACACCAGCATAATAAAGTTCTTTCTTCAAAAATGTTCTGATTTTATAATCTTCCCCGATGCTTGTAGCCAAGTTTTGTTTACCTGGAAACCATCTTGAGTCCCAATTTCTATTAATACCAAGTCTTAAACCAATCGGATTTACTTTTTGACCCATCTTAGTCTTCCTTCTTTGTAGCTTTGGCTACTTCAACAAATATATGAGAAGTCGGTTTTCTAATGCCACTTGCACTTCCTCTTGCTCTTGGTCTAAAACGTTTAAGAACTGGGCCTGCATCTATACGACAAGAAGCAACCACAACTTCATTTGGTTCAAAACCGCCATTTGCAACTGCAGAAGCGATGACTTTAGAAATAATTTTTGCACCTTTGTTTGGCATGAATTCCAAACTTGCCATAGCAAATTCAGCGTTTAAACCTTGAACTTCACGTGCAATCAAACGAGCTTTAGTAGGAGATAATCTGATAAATTTTAATATTGCTGTACTCATCTTCTACCTACTTACCAATTTTTTTCTGTACTGAGCCCTTGTGGCCTTTAAACGTACGAGTAGGTGCAAATTCACCCATCTTATAACCAATATGGTTTTCAGTAACGTATACAGGTACAAAGTTTCTGCCATTATGAACATTGAATGTCAATCCGATCATATCAGGAATAATAGTACTTCTACGAGACCATGTCTTAATCGGCTTGTTAGATTTTGTCTCTTTTGCCTCAACAGTTTTTTTCATTACGTGAGCGTCTACAAAAGGACCTTTTTTTAGCGATCTAGCCATCTATTTTCCTTTTCTTCTAGAGATAATCAGTTTATCACTCGCTTTTTTCTTACGAGTTTTAGAACCTTTTGTTGGTTGACCCCATGGTGTTACTGGATGTCTTCCTGAGTTTGTCTTACCTTCACCACCACCGTGTGGGTGATCAACTGGGTTCATCGCAGAACCACGTGTTTGAGGTCTAATACCGCGATGTCTATTACGACCTGCTTTACCAATAACAATGTTTGCCCAATCTTCATTCCCAACGACACCGATACTTGCCATACACTCAGACAATATTTTGCGCATCTCACCACTTGGAAGTCTAACCATAACGTATTGCTCTTCTTTACCCATCAATTGGGCATAACCACCAGCACTTCGTGCAATTTGGCCACCCTTGCCTGGTTTCATTTCAATGTTATGTAAAATAGTACCTACTGGAATGCTTTTTAATTTCATAGCATTACCTGGTTTAATATCCAAACCGCTCTCAGCTGCTTGAATTTTATCACCTACTTGTAAGCCTTTTGGTTGAAGAATATATCTTTTTTCGCCATCTGCATACGTTACAAGTGCAATTCTACAGTTTCTGTTTGGATCATATTCAATAGCCTCAACGCTACCTTCAATATCAAATTTTCTTCGTTTGAAGTCAATGATCCTGTAGAGTTTTTTAACACCAGCTTCTTTATGGCGAGAAGTAATTCTACCATTATTGTTTCTACCAGCTGTTGCCGCTACTTTCACTAATAGTGAAGGAACGCTAGCTTTTGCTGTAATATCACTTGAATCCAAACCAGTCATAAATCTACGACTTGGGGTATATGGTTTATATGATTTAATTGCCATATTACGCCTCCAAATTTTCTAGTTGAGCGCCTTCTGGCAACTGAACATAAAACTTTTTAAAATCGTTACGCTTGCCTTGGATACCCTTAAACTTTTTTACTTTACCCATTACTCTTAGTGAATTAACTTTCAGTGGTGTAAAACCAAAGTACTGTTTTAAAACTTCTTTCAAACTATTTTTAGTCATTCTTAATGAAGTTTGGATAACCACAGTACCATTTTCCTGAAGGCTTAAGCTCTTTTCAGTATAAAGGATTGCTTTAATATCGGTTATATCAGCCATTATTAACCCTCTTTTGTTAGTGTTTCGAGCACTGATTTTTCTATGACAACAGTATAGAATGCAGTCGCTAGATAAGCATTGAGCTCATTTGCTTCAATGATGTAGCAATTTTGTAGATTTCTAAATGCCAAAAAGGTATTGTCATCTACTAATTCTTTAACGATTAACGCATCTCTTGCACCTAGCGTTTTCATGATTTTTGCTGCGTCTTTTGTTTTACCTGATTCAATAGTTAAACTATCAACGACGAAAAGTGCATTGTTTGCTGCTTTTTCATTTAATGCAAATTCAAGTGCTAATTTTTTCTGTTTTTTGTTAACTTTTAAATCATAATTTTTGTTAGCTTTTGGTCCAAATGCAGCACCACCGCCAACCCATACAGGACTTCTTCTACTACCTGCACGAGCGCCACCTCTACCTTTTTGTGCCCATGGTTTTTTACCACCACCACTTACTTCACCTTTTGTTTTGGTGTTTGCAGTATTTGAGCGAAGTGCCGCTTGGTAAGATTTGACATAAAGATATAAGTTGTGTGAATTAATCTCTTCAAAACATGCTGGAAGAGCTAAAACGCCACTGTTTTCAAATTTTTCATTTAGTACGATTGCACTACTCATTTAACAATCCTTGCTCTGCCTAATGATCCATTTGCGCCTGGGACTGAACCCTTAACAGCTAAAATGCCGTTTTCTGCATCAAATGAAACAATTTCATTTTTAACGGTGACTTGAGTGTTGCCATAGTGACCAGGCATTTTCTTGCCTTTTTGTACACGGCCAGGCCATTCACAGTTACCGATTGAACCGGGTTGTCTATGGAAACGGCTACCATGTCCACCAGGACCACCTTGGAAATTGTGGCGTTTAATAACACCAGCAAAACCTCTACCTTTAGTGTTTAGTGATACTTTTAATGTTTTTGCTTCGCTAAGCGGTGCTGTACTTAACTCACCTGCTTCAACATCAGCAATTTTAAGTGTTACAAAACGGTTAAATTCAGCAGAAAGACTATATTTCTTTTGCTGTCCCGCAATCGCTTTGTTCATTTTTTTGCCACTCGCATAAGAAACTAAAGCTGATTTGTTTTCATTAACTTCACATACTTTTGCTTCTAAAACTCTGAGTAAAGTGACCGGAACACTTGGTACTGCGATTGTTCGGCTCATGCCGATTTTTTCAATAATATATTCCATCATTACCCCTTATTTACCCATTGCTCTAACTTCGACATTCACTTCAGGTGCAAGGTCGAGTTTCATGAGCGAATCAACTGTATCAGTCGTTGCAGATACGATATCAATCATACGTGCGTGAATTCTCATCTCAAATTGCTCTCTTGAAGTTTTGTTGACGTGCGGTGATCTAAGCACTGTATAGCGCTTAATTTTTGTAGGCATAGGAATTGGTCCGACTATTTCGGCTCCAGTTCGTTTGACAGCTTCGACGATAGCTGCAACAGATCTGTCTAAAACTCTATGGTCATACGCCTTGAGTTTAAGTCTAATTTTTTCCATTAAGTACCCCTGTAAAGAACTTGCCACCCTGTTGGTGACTGAATTAAGGACTGTGATTTTACTAAAAGATACCACAAAAGTCAAGCTATATAGGGGTTTTTGATACTTCTAAGACAATTTTATTTCCTTTTAATAAGGAAAATATTATGATTAAAGTAAAGGATAACAGATGCAAACTTTAGAAATACTTTATGAAACACATCTAAAAAATATTTTATTTGTTGATAGAAAAATTACTATTTCTCATAAAAAAACTTTGTTGTGTGGTCCACGCAAAAGTGGAAAAACTCATTTGATTATTGATCATCTCAGCCATTATGAAAAAGGGAGCTATCTGTATATTGATTTTTCAGATGCCCGAGTTGAAAACGATTCCATTGCTGAACACTTACCATTGTTTTTAGCATCTCATCCTATTACTCTCTTAATACTAGAGCATTTTGATTTTAGTTTTGCTCTCCCTGATGTTTCTGAAATCATCATTACAACAACATGGATATCTAAAGAACTCAATGGATTTGATAAACAAACACTCTACCCTCTTGATTTTGAAGAATTTATCGCTTTTGATAAGAAGCATTCTAATATTGAACATCTTTTTAATCTTTTTGCTAATCATGGAACGTTTCCATATATTCATCAACTTATCGAAGCTGATCATCACAGACAAATGCAAGCTATGGTGCATCTTATAATACCAGAACCAACAACTTTTACAATTTATAAACGTTTCTGTGAGTTACAAAGCACAAAAGTGACACTCTTTCAAATCTACAATCAACTCAAACCTATGATAAAACTCTCTAAAGACAAACTGTATGCTACTACTCTTCTATTTATTGAAAATAATTTACTTTTTTTAGTGGAAAAGTACAACCAGCCTAGTGCAGCCAAAAAAGTTTATATTATTGATTTTGCTTTAAAAAATGCTCTAAGTTTTAAAAAAGATTTTCTTAAACGTTTTGAAAATATGGTATTTTTAGAGCTTATGAAAAGGGGTAAAACAATTTTTTATGATGAAGGTATTGACCTTTATCTTCCTGAAGAAAAAACAGCACTCTTTTGTATTGCATTTGCAACGGAAGAAGCCATTATGCTACGGATGAAAAAGCTGAGTTCAACGTTTCATATGTTACATGTCAACAAAGTAGAAATTGTAAGTCTAGGTAATGAAGGTTCTTTTGAACTAGATACAATTAGTTTTTCAGTCACACCTTTTTGGGAATGGGCACTACAACTTTGAATCAAATATTAAAAGTTTTTGAATCGTGATAGCATTACCTTTAACATTAAAGTAGAAACGATCGACCAACTTTCTCACAATAATAAAGCCTCTCCCATTAAAGTTGGCTGCATTTACAACGATATTTTTCAAAACCTGCACATCAAAACCATCTCCACTATCAGCAATCGTGGCTTCAAATATTTTTCCTCGTTTTCGTTGCATCATACGATACGTAATTTTAATCGGTTTTTCTTTATAGCGTGCTTCTAAACGTATCATTGTATCATCGAATAAATCTTTGGCAATTAACTCATTCTTTGCTTCTCTAGAAATCCCAAAGTTACCGTGTTCCAATGCATTGAGTAATAATTCTGAAAAAGCCAAAATAATTTCACTCGCGCATTTACGGTTTACTTGTTGATTGTTAAGATATGTCGAAATTTCTTGCAATGTCTCTTCTACAGCTTTATAACTACTTTGTATGCAGAATTGTTTTCTATCAAATCCACATTCACTTTTGTGGATATAAAAATATGTAATGTCATCATCTCCTTTTACAATGGCTTTTTTCACTAAATCATTAAATTCACCTACACACGCACTATCGAAAAAATCTTGACGCATTTGCATATTATAAGGGATGCCTTCTCGTGTTATACTTTCACTTAAACCATCTGTATAGCAAAGTATTTTACGAATATTGGAAGTAGGAGCACTAGATATTTTTAAACTTGTAGTGTATCGCATCATGGGTGGGTTATTACTTTTGATAAGAGTAAATTCACTATCATCCGTCGCGACTAAAAAAGCAGGCATGCCACACAAAGCATACTGTGTAGTGGATTGATGAAAATTTAGCTCCATTAATGCAATGCTAAGCATCTCTTCATCCATCAAATTTTGTGTCATAAATCGAACAAACTTTTGTGTCCATAGCTGAAAGTCAAATGATCTATTTTCTTCAAGTTCATCAAAAATATAGTTGAGGAAACGTGTAGCTCCCATCGATGTCAATGCTGCAGAAATTCCCTTTCCCATTGCATCTACAATAAAACCAACGATTCTGCCATCTTTAGTTTTACGTAAAGAGTAACTATCACCGCTTAATGCTTGCTGTGGTTTATACGATATATCTACACGTAGTATAGACTTTGCAGCCTTATTTTTAAACTCTAGCTGCTGATAGTAAATATCATTGCGTATAATAAATAGTTCTTTATTAAATGCACGATCTAAATCTTCTTGCTCAAGCATCATGTCATATCCTTTAGATTATTTTAGCAAATCTATATTAAAATCCTTACATATTAAAGAGGAGGCACAATGTGTGGAATTGATGAAGCAGGACGTGGGTGTTTAGCAGGACCTTTGGTAGTAGCTGGAGTTGTGTTAAATGAACCTATTTTGGGGCTCGCAGATTCAAAGATACTTAGCGAAAAAAGAAGAGAAGCCCTCTTTACGCTCATTCAGGCTAAAGCAGCCTACAAAATCGTCTTTTGTGACAATATTATGGTTGATGAAAAGGGTTTGAGCTTTTGCCTTAAATATGCCATTCTTACTATTCAAGAGCACTTCAAAGGACATTCTATTTTAATGGATGGTAACTGCACATTTGGTGTGCAAGGTATTGAGACGATGGTCAAAGCTGATGCTAAAATACCTGAAGTAAGTGCTGCAAGTATTTTGGCAAAAGTGAGCCGTGATCGCTTTATGTACGAAGTAGCATTCAAGTATCCACACTATAACTTTGACAAACACAAAGGCTATGGTAGTGCTTTACATGTAGAAAAAATTAAACAATATGGCTATTGTGACCTTCATCGTAAATCCTTTAAAATAAAAAGCCTTTCGCAACCCTCTCTGTTTTAAACCCTTCTTTAGCTTTTTGCTAACAGTTGAATAGTCATAAAAGATCTTTTTCCCGTCTTTAATTGATAATAACAATCAATATAAGTAAAAATAAAGTTTTATTTCATTACTATTTCGATATTAGTTATCAAAAATAAATAAATTTTATCTGCACCTAATGGTGTATCTTGGAGGCAAGTAATGAAATCTGATCTTATACAACAAAATGGCTCAACATGTTAAATAAAGAGGACACAATGAATTTATCACAAATATCAAAAAATACAAAAGTTATGATTAAAACCATTACTGCGCAATCTTTGCTCAAAAAACGTTTATATTCTTTAGGTTTAGGTTCTGGCAAAGAGGTAGAAATTACAGAGATTAGTTTGCAAAAGAACACTATTAAAATCGCATTAGGTTTTAGTTCCATTGCTTTGCGGATGGAAGAAGCTAAAATGATTGAAGTAGAGGCGATTGTATGAAAAAATTAACCATAGCCCTTGTAGGGCAACCGAATGTTGGCAAAAGTCATTTAGCCAATGCCTTAAGCGGTTCTAATTTGAAAATCGGTAATTTTGCGGGTGTTACCGTTGAAAAAGCCCTTGCAACTTTTAGTAAAGAGGGATTTTCTATTGAAATGATTGACCTTCCTGGCCTTTACTCTTTAGATGATTTTTCAGCCGATGAAAAAGTGACAAAAGATTTTTTATTGCAAGAGAATTATGACCTTATTTTAAATGTGATTGATTCTACCAATTTAGAGCGAAACCTAAGCCTTAGTACCCAACTGATGGAACTGGGTAAAAAAATGGTTATCGCTTTAAATATGGATGATGAAGCCCAAAAAGAAGGTATTGATATCGACACTGAGTACATGAGTAAATTACTCAACGTACCATGTATCAAAGTCTCTTCAAAAACGAAATTTAACATGTCTGCACTTTTAAAAAGTATCTTACATGTAAGCTCATCTACTTTGGAATCACCTAAACTCTTTTTCAGTGATATTATTGAAGAAGAGCTGCAAAAGATAACAACATTTCTTAATGAAAAACACTTTAACCATCCAATGTTAAGCAATCGAAATATTGCCCTCGGTCTGCTTTGGCAACGCAAACATATCTACGCTTTAATGCATGAATTTCCACTCTTTGTAGAGCTTCAACCTCTTTTAAATCATGCTTTAGGCTATGTTTACATGTACGCCCAAACGGAGGATATTGAAGATGTTATCAGTAAAGAGCATTCCGCTTTTGCCAAAGGTATCACGATGGATGTTATGCATCTAAAAACACAAAAAATAAAGAACCTCACGCAAAGTATTGATGCTCTTTTGATACACAAGCTTTTAGGCTTACCTATTTTTGTCTTTTTGATGTGGGGACTCTTTCAACTCACCTTTACTCTCGGAGAGCTTCCAATGAATTGGATCGAGGCTGGCTTTGGTTGGCTGGGAGAGAGTGTGGGCGCTGGTATTGACAATGAGATTTTAAAATCTTTAATTGTGGATGGTATGATTGCGGGTGTGGGTGGCGTTATTATGTTCCTACCTAATATTATGATTTTATTTTTAGGTATCTCTTTACTGGAAACTACGGGTTACATGTCGCGAGTTGCTTTTTTATTGGATGGATTTTTCCATAAATTTGGGCTTCACGGTAAAAGTTTTATCCCACTTGTCACAGGATTTGGATGTTCTGTTCCTGCTTACATGGCGGCACGCACCCTTAAAAATAAAAAAGATAGACTCTTAACGATGTTTATCATTGGCTTTATGAGTTGTGGCGCAAGATTGCCTGTGTATGTGCTTTTTGCAGGTGCCTTTTTTGACGAAGATATGGCAGGCAATATTTTATTTATCATCTATATTAGTGGTGCTTTATTGGGATTGATTGCAGGGAAAATCCTTCGTATCACCGCATTTAAAGGAGAAGATGAGCCTTTTGTCATGGAAATGCCAAAGTATCGTTTACCAAGCTTAAAACTTATCTGGTTTGCTGTTTACTCCAAATCCATGATGTACATCAAAAAAGCCGGTACCTTTATCCTTTTAGCGTCGATGCTGATTTGGTTTATTAGCTCGTATCCTAAAAACACACTGATTGAAGAGTCCTACACTGCACACATTAAAACACTTCAAGATGATGCTTCAAAAAGCACAATGGAAAATGAGATGCGCGAAAAATTGATGGAAAAAACCTACTTAGGGATGATGGGCAAAACAATTGAGCCATTTTTTGCACCTCTGGGTTTTGACTGGAAAATGAGTGTTGCCACTATCAGTGGTCTTGCAGCGAAAGAAGTCATTGTTTCCACTTTGGGGGTGTTGTATTCTTTAGGAAGCGAGGTCAGTGAAGATGACAGTTCACTTCGTGATACCATTGCCAAAAGTATCTCTTTGCCTGCGGCAGTTTCATTTATCGTCTTTGTTATGATTTATCTACCATGTATTGCAGCAACGGTTGTTTTTGCTAAAGAAGCAGAGAGTTTGAAATACACCTTTTATTTGGTACTATTTACTTTTGCAACGGCATGGGCACTTTCGTTTTTAGCCTTTCATGTTGCAGGCTATTTTTATTTAACCTAGTGGGTAGCTTTGGCTACCTACCTTTATTAGGAACATATGATGTATTATATTGAACACTTTATTTTAAATTTTTGGGACATGTTAAACGAAATTTCTTTGTATATTTTAATGGGATTACTCTTAGCAGGTCTTATGAAAAAACTTTTGCCAGACTCTTTTATCAAACGCCATATTGGTCAAAACTCACACGCAAGCATATTTAAAACAGCGCTTATTGGCATTCCTTTGCCTCTATGTTCTTGTAGTGTGATTCCTTTTGCGACAGCGCTTAAAAAAGATGGTGCGAGTAAAAGTGCTTTACAAACTTTTTTGATTTCAGCCCCTATTAGTGGCATAGATTCCTTGCTGGTGACCCAAGGCGCTTTAGGGTGGGTTTTTGCACTTTATCGCATGGTCACATCCTTTGTGATTGCCATCATCGCAGGGATACTTTCCAAATGGCTCGATAGTAGTGTTGAGGCTCCTAAGCCTATGCTTTTTACAGCAGTAAAGCCCAAAGCAATGAACACTTCGTGTCATACATCAAGTGTTGCTTCTTCGGGCAATTTTTTGACGCAAGTTTGGCGCTATGGATACTATAGTATTTTTAAAGATATAGCCAAACCTTTGTTGATTGGTTTAATTTTAGCCAGTCTTTTAAGTACCTTTATCCCAACAAAAATCGATAATGTCTTGACGCAAAATCTTTTTCTCTCCTACACGCTGATGATAGCGATTGCTATGCCTCTTTATGTGTGTGCCACCTCAAGTGTACCGTTAGGATTATCGCTTATTTTAGCAGGCTTTAGCCCTGGTACAGCCTTTGTATTTTTAAGTGCAGGACCGGCTACGAGCCTTATTACCATGAGTGTTATTAAAAAATTAGTGGGGATGAAAGGCTTGATGATTTACTTAAGCTCCATTCTTACATGTAGCTATGTTTTTGGCTATCTTATGGATGTTTTTTTTAAGGATTTTATCACGCTCAATGTTCTCTCAGAGCATCATGAAGAACCTTCATTACTGAGCATTGCTAGCTCCATTGTTCTTCTTGTATTGCTGTATCAAACACTGCTTCCACGTTCAAAAGCTAAAAAATGTTGTGGTTAAAATTCTCATTTTAACCTTTACATGTAAACCTTTTGAAGGTGCTCAAGTCGTGAGCCCATATTTAAAAGCAGTAAATCTGCCACCACCAAAGCAGCCATTGACTCAGCTACTACGCTTCCACGTACGGCGATGCAAGGGTCATGTCTGCCTTTGAGGGAACACTCTACTTCTTCGCCTTCTTTGGTTATCGTTTGTTGAGCGATAAAAATAGAAGGTGTTGGTTTAAAATAAACCTTACATGTAATGGTATCACCATTACTAATACCCCCTAAAATACCGCCACTGTGATTGCTCACAAAACCCTCTTTAGTGATGGCATCGTTGTTGGTTGAGCCTTTAAGCGAAGAGGCATGAAAACCCTCACCTATTTCTATTGCTTTCACTCCATTAATGCCCATCATCGCTTCTGCTAAAAGTGCGTCAAGTTTATAATACAATGGTTCACCCAAACCCGCAGGAGCTCCAACGATATGAACAAGGGCTACACCACCAATCGAATCGTGAGTGTTTTTAGCCTCCATAATGGCATCTTCTTGCGCTTTTTCAACACTTGCATCTAAAGCATAAATTGGACTTTGAGCAACGCGTGAAAAATCATATTGTATCGCTTCGATAGTACCAATCGCACAAACACCGCTTTTCACCTCTACATGTAAGGCTTTTAGCAGTAACTTTGCGACAGCACCAGCTGCTACTCGTGCAGCCGTTTCTCGTGCGCTACTACGTCCGCCACCACGATAATCTCTAATACCATATTTGTGAAAATAAGTAAAATCCGCATGACCAGGACGAAAAAGATCTTTCACATTTTCATAATCTCCACTCTTTTGATTTTCATTAAAAATCACCAAAGCAATAGGGGAACCTGTACTTAAGCCTTCAAATACCCCACTTAAAATCTCTACCTTATCACCCTCTTTTCGAGCTGTGGCGAATTTATTTTGCCCCGGTCGGCGGCGATCAAGTTCACTTTGAATAAACGCCTCATCAATACAAAGCCCCGCAGGAATACCATCAATAACACACCCAACAGCAGGACCATGCGATTCACCAAAGGTTGTAAAACTAAAGGCTTTACCAAAGCGATTCATCGTGCTTCCTTTTTGAGAATTTCTAAGGCTATCATCGCTGCTTTTTGTTGCGCCTCTTTTTTACTTTTTCCACTTGCCATAGATAAATCTCGTCCGTTAATATTCACAGCAATTTCAAACTCTTTTTTATGATCAGGTCCAAAAGCACGTACTAAACGATACTCCGGTGTCACACCAAAATAAGCTTGCGTCAACTCCTGTAAGGTGGTTTTATGGTCTCTAAAAATAGCTTCCATATCAATCGTAGGATACGCTTCTTCTAAGAGGGCAATTGCCAACTTTTTAGCTTTGTCAAGTCCTGCCTCTAAATAAAGTGCGCCCATAATCGCTTCAAATGCATTGGAAAGTAAAGAGGGTTTTTCTCTACCATTATTATTTTCTTCGGCCATAGAGATATAGATAGACTCTCCTAAATGCAGTAAACGTGCCAGCTTTTCAAAACTTTTTTCATTCACTAATGAAGCTCTAAGTTTGGAAAGTTCTCCTTCAGCAACCCCTTTGAAAGTATGGTAAAGATACTCCCCAACGATTAAATCCAGTACAGCGTCACCTAAAAACTCTAAACGCTCATTGTTGTAAGGCTGTTTTGAACTCTTATGCGTAAGAGCCTCGATTATCAGATTTTGATCGGTAAACTGATAACCCAGACGCTTCTGCAACGCTTCTATTGTGTGATGCATATTCATCTTTTTATCCTTTTAATTGTGTTGCTTCATTTTTGGCGATTTCATCGCACCGTTCATTTTCAATGTGTCCATCATGACCCCTCACCCATGTTGCTTTGATTTTATGTTTTTTGGCAACGTCCATATAATATTGCCAAAGTTCAGGATTTTTTACTTTAGCAAAATCTTTCTTCACCCAATTACTTAGCCATTCATTGATACCTTTTACTACGTAACTTGAATCACTAGTGATATGCACTTCACACGGCTCCTTCAGCGCTTCTAAGCCTTTAATCACTGCCATCAATTCCATTTGATTATTCGTTGCATCGACTTGCCCACCGCTAACAATACGCTCTTTATCACCATATCGTAAAATCGCGCAGTAGCCTCCAAAACCAGGATTGCCAAGCGAGGAGCCATCACAGAAAAGAGATATTTTCTTCATCACTCACTTTCGTAATAGAGGTTTGGATTTGAACGCTGTTGATGCTTTGACAATGAGGACATCTGTAAAAATGAATCGGAAAAACTTGCTTGCATTCATTGCAAACATAATCAAAACTAAGCGTTGCACTCTCATCGCCAAGGCTTTGTAATTTTCCAAGTACATCTAAAGCAAAGGGGGTGTTGGGTATTGGGGTATAAGGCATTAAGCCTTTCGCCATGGCAATAGCTTGAACCATATCATCCTTACATGCAAGCATATCGTAAATAGAAGCATCCATGTACCACAGAGTATCAACCATGTTTTCAAAAGGAAGGCTTTCAAATAATTCTGTCGTGATGGGAAGACATTTTTCATTCATAAACTCAAATAACTTTCGCTTTAAAAAAGGTACTCTCTTGCACAGTTCTGAGAGTTTTTCAACCTTTTGTAAATCGCCTAATGATGCATCTTTAACGATGGAAAGTGCGTATAAAAAGTGTTTTTGAAGTGTGACTTTGGCACCTAATTCTTCCAGCGAATCAAGCACTTCTTGGGCTTTTTCATACTCTTGTAACTGCTCATACGCCACCGTTAAATACTTCAAAGACTCAGCATTTCGGGGATGCAGCCGCAAAGATTCTAAAAAAACTTCTGCACTACGTCTTAAAAAACCCGCTTTAAAATAGGTTTTACCGAGTGTTGAGAGAAGATATTGCTTTTCATCTTTGCCTTTAACCCTTTTGAGTGCCACTAAATAGATATTGATTGCTTTTTCATAATCCCCGCTTTTGCTGTACGCATGGGCTAAGAGGGCTAAAGATTCTAAAGGAATTGAAAAATCTTCTAACAGTTTTTTGTATTCATTTTCATCGGTGACAATTTCAAATTTTTTAACAAATTTTTCAATACTTTGCTTCTCTTCTTTATTTTTAAAAATTCCCCACCAGTAATTTGAAAAAGAGATTACAAAAACAATCGCACATAAGATGATAATACCAAAGAGTGGATCACGGTATTCAATAAAAAAATTATCCAAAGACTTCCCTTTTAACAGATTTACATGTAAGGCAACATAAAGAAGTCTATTATACCAAACTTGCTATAATTTACAAATGATTGACAAAGCATCCATAGAAAATTTAAAACAACGTCTTGATATTGTTGAAGTCATTGGCACCTTCTTGGAGTTGAAAAAAAATGGGGCAAATTTTAAGTGCGTCTGCCCATTCCATAACGACACCTCTCCAAGTCTTGTGGTCAGCCCCTCTAAGCAGATTTACCACTGCTTTGCCTGTGGAGCAGGTGGCGATAGCATTAAATTTGTCATGGAATACGAAAAACTAAGCTACCCTGAAACCATTGAAAAACTCGCCTCTATGGTCAACTTTTCTCTGAGTTACACTTCCAATGAAGGGGTAAAGCGAGAAGACCGAAAACTGATGGAAAATCTCAATCTTTTTTACATCAAAACCTTTGATACCAACAGCGTTGCAAAGCAATATGTGCATCAAAGAGGCATTGCTGAAGCGTCTGTCGAAAAATTTGAATTAGGCTATGCACCCTCTTCTTTTGGAACGCTTGATTTTCTCAAAGCCAGAGGTTATACGATGGCAGAAGCCATTGAATATGGTGTGGCAGGGCTTGGAGAAGGTAATGCTCCTTATGCCCGCTTTATCGAACGCTTGACCTTCCCTATCTATTCAGCCACTGGAAAGATTGTAGGTTTTGGGGGACGAACCCTCAGCAATCATCCTGCCAAATACGTCAATTCTCCACAAACCAAACACTTTAATAAATCTCAGCTGCTCTACGGCTACCATTTAGCCAAAGAGAATATTATGCGTCAAAAATCCATCATCGTCACGGAGGGTTATCTGGATGTTGTCATGCTTCATCAAGCAGGTTTTAACACCGCTGTTGCGACCCTTGGGACAGCTTTAACCAATGAGCATATTCCTCTGCTTTTACGAGGAGCACCTGATGTGATTGTCGCTTACGATGGTGATAGCGCAGGTATTAACGCCGCACTCAAGGCTTCGATGCTTCTAAGCCAACATGGTATTAAAGGGGGCGTGGTACTTTTTGGTGGCGGTATGGACCCAGCTGATATGGTTCAAAATGAGATGAGTGAGGCATTGAACCATCTTTTTCATGCCCCACAACCTTTTATTGAATTTGCGATTGAGCGTATTTTGAAAAAATATAACCTTAAAGACCCTCTGGTTAAACAACAAGCCTTAGATGAAGCTATGACTTTTCTTAAAACACTGCCCAATGCCGTGCAAGAGAGCTATCTTGGGCTTCTTTCAAGCACACTCAATATCAATCAAAATCTCGTGAAAGTACAAACACATAAACCCACACGTCTTAATCAAAAAGAGCGTGTATTTGAAGATATGTTAGAACTGACCATTATCAAAACAATTTTACAAGAACCTAGCTTGATAGATACAGTTTTAGATACGATAGACAGTTCTATGTTTAAAAACCATGGCGAGGAGTTTGCATTACTCCTCGCCAATCAACTTGAGCATCCAAAACTTAGGCGCATCCTTATGTGGGAAGATATCAAAACATATGATGAAAAAGAACTCATTTCATCGATGATTAACTTTTTATATGGCTATTACAATGAAAAATTTCATGCAATAAAATCAGCCAAGCTACTTAGTTATGAAAAAAAACAATTTTTCATTCGTAAAATACAAGAAAAAATGATGAAATTAAAACAAGGTGAACTCGTACCCTATGAAAGCATTAGTACTCTTTAGCGGCGGACTTGATAGCATGCTGGCCATCAAACTTCTGCGTGAACAAAATATTGACGTTGTGGCCATCCACATCAACATCGGCTTTAACTCTAAAAAAGAAAATATAACAGCCTTAGAACAACGTGCGGCTTTAGCAGGTGCGCCTTTAGAAATTATAGATGTGCGTAGCACCTATTTACAAGAGGTGCTTTTTACCCCACGATACGGGTATGGAAAACAGTTTAATCCATGCATCGATTGTCATGGCTTTATGTTTAGAGTCGCCATTGCGTTGCTTCCTCAATATGATGCTTCCTTTATCGCTTCAGGTGAAGTCATTGGTCAGCGACCGATGAGCCAAAAAAAAGATGCAATGCAACTGGTTAAACGTCTTGCCAAGGATTTGGAAGATGACCTTATTTTACGCCCATTATGCGCTAAAATAATGCCCCCTAGTAAAGCGGAAAGAGAAGGCTGGGTGGATAGAGAAAAGCTGCTTGACATCAATGGGAGAGGCAGAAGTCGACAGTTGGAACTAGCTAAAAATTATGGTTGGGAAGATTACCCTAGTCCTGCAGGAGGGTGCCTTTTAACTGAAGCCTCTTTTTCATTGCGTTTGAGAGATTTTATTGCTTACGATACCTTTGAACTTGAACATATTAACCTTCTAAAAAATGGACGCCATTTCAGACTTGCTGATGGTGCAAAACTCGTTGTCGGTCGTGATGAAGTTGAAAATTCAGTCTTAGAATCACTGCACTCTCAAATGTTTTTACCCTTACATGTAAAGGATTCTTTCAATACACCAAGTGCCCTTCTTTCGCATAATGCAAGTGAAACGGACATCCAAGAAGCTTGTAAAATTATCCTTAGCTTTACCAAAGCTTTGCCTGAGCAGACCTATACGCTTTCCTTTCGTGATACACTCTTTCACGCTAGCCCATACGCTACAAGAGATAAGGCAAAAATATATATCTTATAAGAATTTAAAGCTTTATTTGGATAATATAAATTCTTTAAAAATAATTACACGTGAGGAAATATAACAATGGGGAAATTTAGTGAAATAGTTTTTTTGGTAATTGATGATTCAAAAATTTCACGTAAATGGCTTATTGAAATGATTCCTCCAAAAATCCTTGAGCACGCAACTATTATTGAAGGAACAAATGGACAAGAAGCCATTGACCTCTATAAAGAGCACCAACCAGATCTTGTTTTTATGGATATTACAATGCCTATTATGAATGGCATTGAGGCCCTGCAAGCAATCAAAGCATTAAATAACGATGCCATGATTATTATGATTTCAGCAGATAGACAAAAAAGTACACAAGAAAGAGTTTTAACACTAGGCGCATCGGCAGTTCTTGCTAAGCCTGTTAATGCAGATGAATTCCGAGCTACACTCCTTAAATTAGTCTTTTAATATGAAAAATACTTATTTTAATCCAACACAAGAAGATATACTCAGAGAACTCGTCAATATGTCTTTTGGACTCTCTGCTTCTCTCATTGGAGATATGCTGGATAGTCACGCAAAGCTTCATATCCCTGAAATATCCAATATTAAAATTGAAGATTTTGATGACAAAATAGTTGAATTTTTAGGAGATAATGAAGAGTTCTATCTGACAAAGCAACGTTTTCTTGGCTCTTTCAATGGTGAGGTACTCTTTGTATTTGACAGTACGTCAGCAAATGTTTTTTGTAATCTTCTTTTACAACAAGAAGGTGAAATTGATGATGCTGATATCAAATCTTCTATTATGGAACTGACTAATATTATCACCTCTGCATGTATTGGAAAATTTTGTGAAATTATCCATGGAGAGACGATTTTCAAAGTACCTTCTATTGAAAAACGTTTCCTCTCACAAATCAATAGCTACCCTAAAAGTGAAGGCTATGATAATGTCATCATCATCAAAACGGCTTTAGATATTGAGCAAGAAAATATCCTAGGGCATATGTTTATTTTATTGGATAATGCAATGTTTAAGCATCTTAAAGAAGTAATCGATACCCTATCATGATTAACTGTGAAAAAATCATTGATTCCATCAATGTTGGCATTATGACCATTGACACTGACTTTAATATCTTCTATATGAATAAATGGTTTAGTGTTCATAGTGAAATCGTTCATCAACAAAATGAGCCTTTGAATCTTTTGGATATATTTGCGCTTAATAAAGAACAGATTAAAACACTCAAACGCCATATTAAAGCAGCGCTCACGCTGAAAAGCCCATCATTGTATACTGCCGATTCTAATCACTATTTGTTTGCAATGAAACACGCTTTAACCATTAAATCTATCTTTGAATTTATGCAGCAAGATGTAACTATAGTTCCCTATGATATAGCCAAAAGACAAGTGACTCTTTTAGTCTATGACCAAACAACGCTTATGGAAGAAAAAGCAAAATGCCATAAAGAAAGCGCCTCCCTTGCAGAAGCCGTCAAAGTCGCTAATGAGACGATTAAAAAACTTGAAAATGCTCAACGTACTTTAGTTAAACAAAAAGATATTATTTACAAACAAGCACATTATGACCAACTTACTTCTTTGGCAAATCGCTCATTACTCCACGAAAGATTTCAACTTTTAATTCAAAGGGCAACCGAAAATGATAAAAAATTTGGTGTTTTCTTTTTAGACTTAGATCGCTTTAAAGAGGTCAATGATACTTTAGGGCATGATATTGGTGACGAACTTCTCATACATGTTGCTAAATTACTCTTGCATGCGACCCGCAAAACAGATACCGTTGCACGCATTGGTGGCGATGAATTTATTATTCTTATGGATGATATCGAAAGTGATAAAATCTTAGCCAGCATTGCTCAAAAAATTATCTCATCTATCCAAAACCCTGTAAAAATAAAAAATATCGATTTACAAATAACCGCCAGTATTGGTATTAGCATTTTTCCAAATGATGGTATAAGTTTTAATGAACTACTTAAAAATGCTGATTTAGCACTCTATTCAGCTAAAACAAAAGGTAAAAATACATTTTGTTTTTTAAGGAATAAAGAAAAATAAAATGTCTACTGATTTAAAACAATTACAAGCACTTTGTAATGATTACACTATTTTGTATGTGGAAGATGACCTTCAAACGCAAGAAGAAGTAAGTAAAACTCTCAAACGTATTTTTAAAGAAGTTTTTGTCGCCAATGATGGACTTATCGGGCTTGAACTGTTTAAAGAACATACACCCGACATCGTTATTACGGATATTCAAATGCCTCATTGCAATGGTATTGAAATGAGTAAAGCTATCAAAGCACTCTCTCTACAAACGCCTATTATCATTACTACTGCCTTTAATGAAGAGCGCTACTTTTTACAAGCAATTGAAAATAATGTTGATTCATTTTTACTTAAACCCATCGACAAAGAAAAACTTTTTGATCACCTTTTAAAAAACATTCAGCACCTTTATAATGCCAAAAAAGTTAAGGAACTAGAACAGCAAAAAAAGATAGATGAGATAAACCACTTTGCAGAAGAATCTATCCAAGAACTTTCAAACCTACTACCTTTTCCCACCATTTTTTACAAAAGTAACAAACTCATTTTTGTCAACACTGTAGCAGCAAAGATGCTTGAAGAAGTAAAAATAGAATCTATCGAACAAGAAACTGCATTTGTTAGCCAATTTGACATTACTAAAAATGAACGACAAAAAATCAAACTTCCTACACCTGATGGCTCAAGCAAAAGCTACTGGCTTTATGCTAATAGCCTTTTTGTGGGGGCAGACTATGAACTAGTACAAACTTATATTTTTCTAGATTTATCATGCAATGCTCAAGAGAGTCATCAATAGTGCTTTAAAGAAAGTGACATAGCCTTTTAAAATCCATACAAAATAGTAAATTTTGCACCTTGCGATACATTTTCAACCATCAGTCTTCCACCCATATTTTTTTCAACAATCATCTTTGACATATAAAGCCCAATGCCAGTTCCCTCTCCTTGATCTTTAGTGGTAAAGTAAGGCTCAAAAATACGCTCAATCATCTCTGCTTTAATACCTCCAGCATTGTCTTCAATGACGATACTCTTATCATCTAAAATGATACGTATCCTTCCTTCTTTTATTTTTTGTTCTATAATAGCGTCTTTTGCATTATTTATGATATTGAGGATAACCTGTTGAAACTCCCCTTTAAATCCATAAAACTTTTTATCTTCCCCTTCTAAATCTACATGAATGTTACGATTTTCAAATTGGGCACTCTGTAAAGAGAGTGTCTCAGAGATAGCATCCCTTAGTGAAAACTCTTTTTTTTCTTTATCAATCTTAAAAAAGTTTCTAAAATCATCAATCGTCCTACTCATAAAATGAATAGTTTTTTTATTTTTTTCAATAAATTTATTAATAAATGCTTTGTCAACGAGACCTTCATCAAAGTCATCATCCAAATTTTGAATATTGATATTTAAAGCATTCAAAGGTTGTCGCCATTGATGCGCTATGGCTCCCATCATCTCACCCATCGAAGAGAGTTTAGACTTCTGAACCAAAAATTGTCTCTCGACTTCTTGTTCTTTTTGGATTTTCATTCTATGGGCAACTTCTTTTTCAACTTGAATATCGAGTAGTTCATTCATCTTTTTGAGTTTATATTCTAACGCTTTTTGCTCAGTAATATCATCGATAAAGCCATGCCAAAGCGTTGAGCCATCTTTTTCTTTTTCAGGTATTGCATTACCCAAAAGCCAACGTACAGTCCCGTCATCAAACTGAACGCGATACTCTAGTTTCCATGGCGTAAGATTTTTTGCTGATTGATTAATAGAATCAATGATATTTTCAAAATCTTCAGGATGTAATATCCGGAAAACTTTACTGGCATCTTCCATTACTTCTTTGGCACTGACTCTATATATCTGTTCAATCGCATCACTGGCAAAAGGAAAAGAAGAACTACCATCTGGGCGCAGACGATACTGATAAACAACACCTGGTATCCGACTGGCTATTTTTTCAATTCTACTTAACGCTTCTTCTTGTGCTGAAAAACTTTTATTGGTCTGCCGTAATAAAAGATAAATAAATCCTGCCACTAGTAAAAATAAGCACCCCCCAATGAGACTACTTTTAAGAATAAAATGTATAAAAGATTCTGTTTCATTGGTGATATCTTGCATTACTAACATATCACCAATCTCTTCTCCTTTGATATCATGAAGAGGTATAGCATAAGCAATCCATTCTTTTTCATCAACCGAAACTTGGTAATGTTGACCATCTTGGTGATACTCAACGACTTGACCAAGTGACTTAGATAAAGGCATTATCGAAGAATATAAGAGTACGCTTTGGGAATACTCATCCCAATGAGAATTTTTTCCTAATATATGGGTATTCTTTTCCCATATATTTTGCTCTACATATTCTTTATGAACAAAAATGGCTAAATCGTTTTTTAAGATTACATGTAAAGTGTTCATGACACTAGCGATATCTTGCCCAATTTCTATATATCCAACTAAGATACCTCCCTCATAGACAGGTTGTACTACTCTTAAAGTAATGGTTCCAAAACTTCCGACCTCAATACCCCACGATGTTTTACCACTTTGCTCTGCCTTCAAAAGAGTTGTTCTCTCAACGATATCACCCTTCCTAGCCATATCATGGAAACGAATAATGACTGTACGATGAGCATCCAAAAAAGAAAAATGGGTTATATGTTGAGATTGTTGCATAGCACTAAAAATAAATTTCCAGTTTGTGTTTAAGGCATTAACATCTCTTGTAATTAATGCTCTTTGTAAGTTAATGTCAAGGCTGATAGGCAGTAAAGCCATGTGTAAAGCTGTTGCATTTTCCCCTACTATTATTGAAAAATATTCGTCGATAACAACACTATTATGCTCTACGTGATCGTCAATATGTGCGCGGTAGTGGTCCCATATAAAAGCTTCTAGTCCAAAAGATAAAGAAAACAATACGACGACTAAAGCCACTATCAATCGGTGAAAAAGAGGAATTGATGAGCGCTTGATAAATTTTTGAGTCATTAAAAAAACTCTATATCATCATCTCCGCTTACATCGGCACTTTTTTCCTCAAAAATCGCTTCGATTTGAATACACGAAGAGAGCAATGAAGCATCAAGATAATGAACATCACGTGCTACTTGCGTAATAAAAACATTTTCCCTCCAGGAAGCAAGGTCATGAAGAAGATTAAGAAGCATTGATGAGAGTTTTTTAACTTTGGTATTATCAAATTGCTCTTCTGTTAAAGTCGAAAGAAAATTAATCAATGTTTGTACAGCAAATCCTAAATGAGCGAAATCCATCAACTCCTCTAATACATTCGCATACTCTTGAAAGTTATCACAAATAATCATTGCTGTTTGTTTACTTGGATG
Source organism: Sulfurospirillaceae bacterium (assembly GCA_028684065.1). GTDB lineage: Bacteria > Campylobacterota > Campylobacteria > Campylobacterales > Sulfurospirillaceae > Sulfurospirillum. The sequence continues at coordinate 31,311 of JAQUGO010000006.1, read as the reverse complement.
TTTTTCAAAATCTAAAATAGCCTTATCCATTTCATCATTAATAGTTTCAAGCCCATCTATTTTACCCATAAACGAGATAGCGCTATTTTCGATATATTCAGCAGCGCAAATAGTATTATTATGAGTTTTACCTAATATCTTTTTAGCTTCATCGCTGACTTCAATAGAGGCTTTTTTAACCTCATAATCGAGCTGAAATGAAAGCATTTCTTTGGTTAAAATATACTTTGCCTGTGCAAAATGTTTGAGTAAAAGGTTTTTGATAATGACACTTTTAATCGCCCCTTGGTGTAAAAGCATCATATACACTTTATCGCTACTTTCTTCCATAACTATCGTAAAAGTTTTATCATTTTTGAGTAACCATAAACTAAATCCATAAATTAATCGCACACAATCACTGAGGTCAATAATATTTTTTTCACCCTTAAGCCAATAATCCCAAAACTCGCCTAAAGCTTCTTCTTTGTCAATTTTAAAAGTAGTACTTCGACTATACACCTTAGTATCAAAAGGGTTTATTACTTGTGAAGCTGCAGTGGTTTCTTTATTTCTAAGAGTAATGATGCGAAGATAGTGTTTAATTCTAGTGCTAAAAAGTTCAGCATCAACAGGTTTAGTCAGATAATCTTCCGCACCCAAAGAGAGCATTGTATTTTTAGAGGCTTGGTCATCAAGGGCACTAAGTGCGATAATCATACAGTTTTTTTGCACTTGTTTGATAAATTTGGTTGCCTCAAAGCCATCTAAGTTGGGCATCATAATATCCATAAAAATCAAATCAAATTTTTCTCTCACACACATCTCAACAGCAACTTGGCCATCTTCTGCTTCGAATACTTCAACACCTGCTATATCTTCAAGAAGAAGATTGAGGGTGAGTCTATTATTATCATTGTCATCAACAATTAGTACTTTAACCATTCTTTAGTCCTTCAATCTTTTTGTTATAATAAATTTTGCTCCACCAAGAGAGAGAGAATCTTCAATGATACAGTTAAAGCTAAGATCGGCACAAAGTAATTTGACAAAATTAAGCCCTATCCCCGTACCTTTTTTTTCCATAGTAGTATTACCATTAGCGCTTTGTTCATAAAGTTCAAAAACACCTTTTTTATCACTAATACCTTTACCATCATCTTCGATAATAATCTCTATCTTTTCCTTATCACAGAGTAAAAAGATTTCTACACAAGAAGTGCCATATTTTATAGCATTGGAGAGGATATTGGCGATGATTTGCTTAAATCTAAACTCATCACTACTAATATAGGTTTCACTTCCATCATCTTGAAATACAACTTCTTTTTTATTTTCCAAAGCCAATGATTCGTGCTTATCAATGACATCTTGAATACTCTCTTTGAGATTAAAAAGTGTGTACGTATAATTTATTTTATGGTTTCTAAGTTTACTTAAATCTAAAATATGAGTCACATTTTCTAGCATCATAGAGGCACTTTTATAAATTTGGCTCAACAGATGAAGCCTTTTTTCTTTTGGAATCTCTTCTATACGATACATGTTTTTATACAAATATTGCGAAAAGTTAATAATAGCATTAAGGGGTGTTTTAAGTTCATGGGTAAAAAGAATTAAAAAAGAATCTTTAGCTTCAGAAAGTTTGGTCTGCTCATTGGCTCTTATCTCACGCGCTTGAACGGCACGGCGTTCAAGCAACATTTGTGTTATATCACGACGAATAGCAATATATTGAATAATTTCCCCTGTTTTTTCATCTTTAAAAGGGATAATAATTGTATCTGCCCAAAAATCACTGCCATCTTTATTTCTATTCAGAACTCTTTCTCGCCAGACTTTTCCTTGGCTAATAGTCTCCCACATATCTTGAAATATTTCTGGTCCATTTGATGGATGTTTTAAAATGCGATGATTTTTTCCTATTATCTCTTCTTGCGTATAACCCGTCACTTTTGTAAAATTGCTGTTAATATACGTCACATTGCCTTTTGCATCTGACTGTGAAACAACGGAAGATTCGATAAGAGCATTGAAATATTGAGTATCTTTGAGAAAAATATCTTTATTTGAAATAACATCTAGCCCATCTTTAAAATGTTTAAATAAATGTTCTTTTTCCGTCTTCATGCAAAAATATCTACTACATTTAAGGGCAAGAGCATCATACAAATCATCAGCATCTGATACTTTTAAAAAAAGGATGATTCCCATATCAGGATTCCGTTGCTTAATTTCTTCAAGAACTTTTAAATATGAAATACCTTCATAAGTAAGTGTCCCAAAGACAAGATCAACTCTATTTTCCAAAATTATTTTTTGAATTTGAGGCATTAATATGCCTACATGTAAAGATTTACAGATATTGCGAGCAAGAGAGATAAATTCCTCATCTTTGGCTATATCTCCAATGATAAGTGCCGATAATTGGTTAGCTTCGTAAAAAACATGTTTCATAGCAAGCTACTTTTGCGATAACTTTGAGACAATAACACTACTAATCTCACCCAAGGGAACAATAAAATCAACAGCTCCTAACTTTATCGCCTCTTTAGGCATCCCAAAGACAACGCAGGTTTCTTCAGACTGAGCAATTGTTTGAGCTCCTGCTTGATGCATATTGTACATACCTCGTGCGCCATCATTACCCATTCCTGTCAAAATAACTCCCAATGCATTTGCGCCTGCAATCTTTGCTACAGAATTAAACAGTACATCAACACTGGGGCAATGCCCATTAATTTTTCGTCCCTCACCAATCTCTATATAATATCGTGCTCCAGAACGACGCAAAACCATATGCAGACCGCCTTGTGCAATGTATGCAGTACCCATTGCTAAAAACTCTCCACTACTTGCCACCTTAACATCTATATCACATAAAGAATTTAGCCTTGAGGCAAATGGGCCTACAAAGCTATCGGGCATATGTTGCACTATCACGATGGCCGGTGAATTTTTAGGGAACCCTTGAAGTACAACCTTAAGTGCTTCTGTACCTCCTGTGCTAGAGCCTATTGCAATCACTTTATTGGTTGTCTCCGCAATGCTCAGTCGATTGGATAGTATCTTAGCAAGAGGAATAACTTTTTGTACTCTTGCATACGAAGCATCCACGACCTTCTGAATCAGCTCATCCCTAATTTCTTCTTTGCCATCGTAAATATTTGAGTGTGGTTTTGCCACATAATCCACCGCTCCAGCCTCCAATGCATCCAGCGTAACCTGAGCACTTTGACGTGTTAAAGAAGAGACCATTACAACAGGAGTTGGAAAATGAGTCATTAATTTTTGTAAAAATGTTACCCCATCCATACGTGGCATTTCTACATCCAAACAAATCACATTAGGTTTAAGCTCTACTATCATATCGCGGGCGATATAAGCATCTGCTGCAAGTCCTACGACTTCGATGCGACTATCGCTTTCTAGAATTTCTCTCAAAATATGCCGTGCTGTAGCACTATCATCCACAATAAGAACTCTAATCATTGCCCATAATCTCATTTTGTACGTATTTAAGAATGACTCTGTTGGCATCACTGATCATCATGATGCGCCTTCCATTATTACCACCTGTGTCTTCAGCCTTAATGGGAATTGTGTATTGTCTTAAAATCTCTTTGGCAATCATAATATTTTTTTGTCCGATCATTTGCCCTTCGGTATTACTCTTATGAATATTAGCACCACCAAAAATCTTGGCTTCCATATTGCGCCTTGAACAACCAATATTTTCCATATTTTCAATCATCTTAGGAATAGAAATATTGCCAAATTTAGGACTTTCAAGCCCATTACCATTCCAAAGTGGTAAAAGATAGTGATTCATGCCACCTAACATTTGCACTTTATCGTATAAGCATACGCTCACGCAAGAGCCTAGTACAGTTACGATTTCACTAGGATTAATCGCAACAAAAATCTCTCCTACGTGAATAAATTTTCGAGGTAACATTAAAATTCTTTCATATCATCAAAATCATCAAACATAAATTCATTGCCACTCTCGCCTAACAATGCTTCTGAAATACTTTTATCATGCAATTTCAGTGTGATGGTAAAGATGGTTTCCTCTTCACAAGAATCGTAATCAATTTCCCCATCCAATGATTCAACCAAAGCATTAACCACACTAAGACCCAAACCAAGACCTTCCACAGATTCACGAGCTTTGCTTTGTTTGTCTACCTTTTTGAAACGATTGAATACCTCTTTTTTATACTCTTTTAAAATGACATCTCCGACATTACTGATACGAATAACAAGGCGTTCATGCTCAATATCTACACGGAATACTACTTTTTTACCTCTAAATGAGTATTCACACGCGTTGGATAAAATATTTGCAAAGATACAATGCAGTTTTTTAGCATCACTTACAATCGGTGCTTCAAGATTAATCATTGGCTCAATCACCAATGATTTTTCTTCAATCAAATAGCCAAAAGCATTCATAACTTCATTAAAAAGCTCAGGTACGTTGACTTCACTAAAATAGTTACCAATCTCACCTGCTTCTATTTCTGCCGCTGTAAAAATATTGTTTAATTGAAAATCTAGCTTCAATAACTCTGTATTCATAAAGCTTTTAATTTTTTCAGTTTTAGGGGAATCTTGATTTTTTTGTATCATCGTAGAGAGATTTAATAAAGAGCTGATAGGATTATTAAAAACATTTTTAATAAGCGATAAAAACTCTCCTTTCACCGAGTCATTTTCTTTGAGCTTTTCATTGAGGTCATACAACTTTTTAGTGGTAAATTCGAGCTCTTCAAGCGTGGTATTTTTTTGTTCAAACCGACGTTTAACCTCATCTAATAATATAGCATCACTAGCCAATTCGATATTCATGTAAAACCCTTTTAGACTTTTTGATAAATAGACGCACTTCTGGATTTAAACCCTATTTTCATATCTGTCAGTGCTTCAGAACTCCCAATAAATAAATATCCATCTTTATGCAACATATGATAAAACTTCTCTACTAATGCTGCTTGTGTTGGTTTGTCAAAATAAATCATCACATTGCGGCAAAAAATAATGTCAAATTTCTTCTCTTTAAAAAGATTATAGTTGCCTGTAACCAAATTAAATCCTCGAAAAAGAATAGATTTTTTTAACTGCTCATTGATAGTAAAATTATGACCTTTTTCATTCTTGTCTTTGATAAAATACTTATTAAGATACGTAGCTCCAAGTGAAGCGACTGATTTTTCATTATAGGTTCCAAGACTCGCTAGTTTAAGGACGCGAGGTGAAACATCTGTCGCTAAAATTTTAACATCTATCGTTGGAGCATTTTCAGCTAAAAACATCGCTATACTATAAGGTTCTTCTCCTGTCGAACATGCCGCTGACCAGATACGAAGCTTGTTGTTTTTCTTTTCCATCATTGCTGAAAGATTGTTTTTCCAAAACTCCCATTGTTTGCCTTCCCTAAAAAAAGAGGTCACATTGGTTGAAATCAGCGATGAAAGGTATTCTAATTCAACGCCCGTCGTATCATTAACTAAAAGCGTATAGTATTCGCTAAAATTATCCAAACTAAGTTGCTTTACACGTTTTGCTAGACGTGCTTGTACTAAATAAATTTTTTGATCACTCAGTGAAATACCAATATGCTCATAAATATAAGCTTTAAAAAGATCAAATTCTTTTTTACTGAGTTTGATCTGCTCCATCAATACAACTCTTCAACATTCAATATCAGAGCCACTTCGCCATTACCCATGACAGCTCCACCACTGACTCCTTCTGTTTTAGCAAAAAATTCACCTAACGTTTTAATTACCACTTGTTGCCTGCCCACTAGTTCATCTACTAAAAGAGCAAATTTTCCTTTTTCATTTTCGATGCATACGAGAGTTGATTCCCAAGGATTTGGCATTTTTGTATCTAATATTAATGTTTTATTGAGCCTCACAATCGGCAAGAGTTCACTACGCAATTGCACAAATTCATCTTTGCCCCCTGCTACATGCACACAATCCATTTGAGGTCTAAAGGACTCCGTGATAGAGAGTGTTGGAAGAATATAAATCTTTTCACTACAGCGAACTATCATGCCATCGATAATTGCTAATGTCAATGGTAAAACAATCGAAAAAGTACTTCCCTTTCCTTCAATTGATGTAACATCTATTTTACCTCGAACACCTTCAATCGCATTGCGCACCACATCAAGACCTACTCCACGCCCTGAAATATCACTAATGACATCAGCGGTTGAAAAACCAGGCTGCATAATGAGTCCATAAATCTGTGCATCATTCAGTTCGTCTTCTGCTTTAATGAGTCCTCTCTCTAGTGCTTTTTGGTAAACTTTTTGTTTGTTGATACCTCGTCCATCATCTCTAACTTCAATGATAATATTGCCACCACGATGATAAGCGCTCAATGTGACAACGCCCTCTTCACCTTTGCCCGCATTAATACGTTCTTGTACATCACTTTCGATGCCATGATCAATAGAATTTCGAATAATATGAATGAGTGGATCTGCTAAGGCCTCTACCATCGTTTTATCGATTTCCGTATCTTCACCTTCAAGAACAAGATGAATTTGCTTATTAACCTTTTTAGAAGAGTCACGTGCAACACGCTTCATTTTTTCAAACGTATCACGAATAGGTATCATTCGCAAAGACATAACGCGGTTTTGAATTAATTTCGTAATTTTTGAAAGGTTTTCTATTGTTTTAGTGACTTCCGCATCTTTAACTGCTTTGATTTTCCCATTTTCACCCAAATAGTTTTGTGCGATAACCAACTCTCCGATAGAATCAAACAGTTCATCTAATTTTTGTGAATCAATCTTTAAAAAGCTTTTTTGTGTTGGTATACTTTTACTTTTTTCTTCTTTGTGTTCTTCTTTATCGTCTTTTTTTAGTTCGACTGTCGTTTCTGAAGGTTGAATGCTTTGTGGCTCTTTTGTTTCTGTTTTCAAAGGCTCCATCAACACTACTTGAAACTCTTCTTCTTCTAAAAAGGCAAAAACATCCACAATATCATCACGTTCTTTTTCACTCGCAAGGTAAAGCACAACCTCTTGAATTTCATTACGCTCGACATCAAAACTTTCTAAATCAAAACATGTCGGTTCACGCCAGTTAGATGCTAAAATTTTTCCTTCGTGTAAAAGGTTTTTGAAAAATAAAAAGTGATCAAACCCGCGTAAATAAATATCGGTATCCAGCGTCAAAGTGATTTTATAAAGGTGTTCATTTGCCTTTAAAGCACTCCTTAATTCTGCTTCGTTTGCTCCTTGTGGCGCACTCAAAACAAAATCATCGCCAAATTCTTCAGTAAGGTCTTTACATGTTACGACACTTGCTTCATGATGGGGTTCAACGTGTAATAAGATTTCTTGAATTTTGCGTAAGCACGCTTCATAACTCTCAGGCTTTCCCTCATGTTCTTCGACTTCATACGTCAATGTCTCTTTAATAACAGTCACACCTTCTAAAAAGGTATCCACATGAGTTGAATTAGGCACAATGTCACTGCTTCTAAAAAAATCTAAAACATCTTCAAAATGGTGAACAAACTCTCCTAATCGTGAAAAGTTAAAAGCATTAGCACTACCTTTTAACGTATGAACACCTCTAAAAATCTCATTTAAAAGGTCTTTATTGCTTGGCGATTCTTCAAAATTGAGAATATCAATATCCATCTTCTCAATGATTTCAGTCGCCTCTTCGATAAATATCTGTTTTAATTTTTCTTTACTCATGGTTCATCCAATAGAGTTTCCCATACGATTCTAAATCAAAGCTCGTAGCATCAATTAAATCAATTTTTATGGAAGGTTTCATTTTTTTAATACAAAAAAGGAGAGAAAAAAGTGCTGACGTAGAAGGAAGCCCTGTCGAAGAACGTAACAAACTTATCTCTTCAATATACTCCAACCTATCTTTCACAAAAAGATGTAATGCCTTCACTTCTTCTAAGTCTATTTCGATATCTAGTTCTAAAACATCACCATCAATACACATGTAAGGCCTTTGCAAAAGAATTTCTGCTCATTTGTTGAGCTTGTTTTAGCACTACTTTGAATCAGTAAAGAAAAAAGCGATACGCTTCTTTCTTTACAACGTGAAACTAAAACTCTTTTAAATCACTTTCATCCAGTGGAAAAACATCTTCATGATTACGCTTTGAAGTCACATTTTGCATTGGCTTGCTTTTTCGGTTTGGTACATTGACAAGTCTTTTGGGTGCTGAAAGGGTTGGTGAAGAGAGTTTTTTTACGCTTTTTGGAGCATTTCGACTCTCTTTACCCATATCAAATCCTGCTAAAGCAGCCATTTCAGCAACGCTATCTAACATTGAAATCGCTTGAGCATTAAGCTCTTCAGCTGCTGCAGCCGTTTCTTCAGATGCTGAAGCATTTTGCTGGGTAATTTGGTCAACAGAACCCATAGCCGTTGCGATTTGGTTCATTCCTTCCGCTTGCTCTTTAGCCGATATTGCAATCTCTCCAATAAGGTCTGACGTCTTCTTAATACCATTAAGGATATCCGTGAAAGAATCTTTGGTTTTATTAGCAACATCCGTTCCCATCTTAACTTGATCTATGCTGGTTTCAATAATACCAGTAATCTCTTTTGCAGCGCCTGCACTTCGCTCTGCTAAGTTTTTAACCTCTTCTGCTACCACGGCAAAGCCTAAGCCATGTTCACCTGCACGTGCGGCTTCTACGGCTGCATTAAGAGCTAGAAGATTGGTTTGGAAGGCAATTTCATCAATCGTTTTGATGATTTTAGCAATTTTTTGAGACGAAGCTGTGATTTGCTCCATAGCTCCCATCAATTCAACAACACGTTGATTTCCTACTTTTGCTGCATCATTCGAGTGTTGCGCTAAGATATTAGCTTCACGTGAGTTATCAGCGTTTTGATTATTGCTAGCAGTTGCTTGCTCTATCGTTGCACTGACTTCTTCAACACTACTAGCTTGACTACTTGCCCCCTCAGCTAATGAAACCGAAGCGGAGCTTATTTGTTCACTAGCACTCACCACCTGAGTCGTTCCCTCAGAAAGAGACTTAACGGATTCAATAACGATTCTAACAATACTTCGAATAATAAAAAATGCTACTGTAATACTTATCATCAGTGCCGCAATAAGGCCTATAATCATTACCCATGATGCAATATTGAGGGTAGCTGTCGATTCTGTAGAAATGTCAACAACATTTTTAAGCGCTATTTCAACAACTGCTTCAGCGGCATTCATCACGTCATTAGCTACTTTACGGCGCAAGATAGATTCTGCTGCAATATCATTCATTACAACGATAAACCCTTTAAGTGAAACTTCATAAGCTTTTGCAGCCGCTTCGATATTTTTGAGCTGCTCAATATTAATTGCACGTGTCGAGACAGTACGTAACTGAGCAAGGTTTTGATAGATTGGATCAAAATCTTTAAGCGCTCTATCAAGTAGTGTCAAGTCATTTTTGACTTGTGCTCTTTGACCATAAACACGGGCATCGCCAACACTTTCGAGAAGATGATTAATTAGCGCAATCTTTTCCATTCTACTAACAAGTTTGGCTATTCCTGCATTTTCAGCCGCTTCTTTTTTGAAAGCTTCTTCTTGGGAGTCTAGATAATCATTGGCATTTTTGAGAAGAACAGTAGCATTCTCAGCCATCGTAAGATCAAAACTTTTCTTCTTCGCAAACGTTTTTTCGCTACGATCAACCGAAGCGATATATTCCGCTACGGCTTTGGAAGCAATTTTTTCTTGTTCGAGTAAAATTTTGAGATTGTATTTTTTGCCTAATTCAGCTGCGAGAGAGAGTTGTTTTTGAATCTCTACTAACCCTTTTTTGGCATTGGCAAGAGCGGGCTCATTGTCACTCATCGTAAATGCACGGATATCATAGCGAATTTGATTGGCTAATTTAAAAATTTCAACGGCAACTTGTGCTTCAGGAGCATATTTTTCTGAAAGATTTGCCGAATCGCTTGCCGCACCTCTCATATTGAAAACGCCAATTGCGCCTAAGACTAATGTGATAAATACTAAAATACCAAAACCAATAGAAATTCTTTTTCCTAAAGTCATATTACTACCCATCCTCTATCCTTTATCACTGATTGTTTTACTTAAATTTTGAACCAAACTAAGCTCTTCTTCCCCAAAAAGAGCTACTAAATCAAGAATCATTATGACCTTATTTTTTTGTTTTGCCATATTTTTGATAAATCGTGTATCAACACTTGCCCCAAATTCAGGTGGGGCTGATATATTGTCTTCTTCAACATTAACGACTTCTTCAACCTTATCAACAATAAAACCAATATTTTTATTTTCTATCGTTATGATAACGATAGCAGTATACATCTGTGGCTCAACTTCTGGCATATCAAATTTGATACGCATATCAACCACGGGAATGATATTACCTCTCAGATTCATCACACCTTTGATAAAGGGAGGGGTTTTAGGAACTGGTGTCGTTTTCATCATTGCGATAATCTCTTTAACATCAAAGATATCAACACCGTAAATCTCTTCATCAAGGTAAAATGTCAGAAATCGGTTGGTGTTTAAACCAATGTTTTTTGCTTTTTTTTCTTCCATAGTTATAGTCCTAGCACCATAGTTATAGCTTTGATTAGCTTCTCATCACTAAAAGGTTTTACCATCCATCCTGTTACACCGATAGCCTTGCCTCTCGCCTTCATCTCCGGAGAACTCTCCGTTGTTAGTATCAATATAGGTCTATTTTTAAATTTATCATGACTTTTTAACTGCTCGGAAAGGTCAAGCCCACTCATTTGCGCCATATTGATATCACTGATAAGAAGATCATAATCCTCTGCGCCACTTAGTAATGCTTCCAAAAGCTCTGCTGGATTGAGATATGTAGCAAATTCAATGACGCCTTTACTAATCATATCCTCCAATGCCATTTCTGCTGTTGCAAGAATTGTTTTGGAGTCATCTACTAATATTACCCGTTTACTCACAGAGCCTCCTTTAAGCCATTATGGCTCTTTTTACTTGATGAAAAATATCTAATTACTATACATCAAAAAAAATTAAAAAAAAGTTAACTAGTGGTGGGAAATATCAAACGTGCAAAAGAGGAACTACTTTTGCTTAATGTTATGTAAAAAGTTAAGGGGGAAATGATGCAATTACGTTTAAGTGAACATTGTATAACGGTCGATCTTTACGAACATTCATCTCACTTCCTACATGTAAGCCAAACGCTTTCAAAACACTTTAGTAAATCTTTTTGGATTAATAAAACATTGATTAATCTTCCTACCCAAAAAGAAAAAGCTAAACGTAAAGAATTTTTAACTTCACTTTATTATACATGTGCCTTTAATTCACAAACAGAAAATCTGGATTTTCTCCAACGTTTAATAGCCTTGCATGATAAGCCTATTAAAGTTGTTCTGAGAAACAATAACACTGCATCTCATAAACCGTACTATTTAAGCCCTTTAGCAAAATGCTATGCTCTATTAGAAGCAACCCAAGAAGAGAGTTTAGAGAGTATCCGCAAAAAATACCTACGCCTTGTAAAACAATACCACCCCGATAGCACTGCAACATCTAAAACGGTAGGGATGTTTCAGAAAATTCAAGAGGCTTATGAAACGATTAAAAACGAAAAACATAAAAAATGTGCAGCATAGAGCTATTCTTAAGCTTTGCTTGGATAAAATCTCATTTCCACAAATTGACGTGGGGCATTAGCTCAGCTGGGAGAGCGCAACGCTGGCAGCGTTGAGGTCAGCGGTTCGATCCCGCTATGCTCCACCAAAAATCCTTTCAGCTCTTTCTTCAAAAACATAATAACAATAGGAACATACAATGGGTGCCATTATTAATAACAGTGTCAAAATGGAAAAAGGTTATAAATTAGCCGCGCTTTACAGTCAAGAACGAAAAAATATCGTTGCTTCACAAAAACAAAAAGAAGTTGAGCCCGGAGCAGTCAATTCCGATAAGGCAAAAATGAGTGATGCTCAAAAAATAAAAGCAAAAGCCAAGGCTAAAAAATCCAAAGCTGATAGAAAAAAAAATAAATAGAGTTCTTGCAAAAATTACTTTGTAAGAACTCTAATCATTTAGGGATCAACTTTTAAATCTAAGCAAATAATTTTTTCTTCTCCATTTAAGTAAAATTTTTGAGCAAAAGTGCGACACATCTTTCCTGAAGCTCTTGAAATATACTTTTGACTCAAATAATTACCTCTTTTGGACTCTTTGGTAATATAAAAATACTCCTTTAAAGCATGGCTTTCTCCCGCTTGTGCTGGACGAAAAAACTCTTGAATATCTGTATTAATAACGGTATTACCCTCTTGAATACCCATGCGTGCATCTATACAATAAATAGCTTCAATGGCTTTATAATGTTCTAGAAAACTGTAAATATTAACCTTTATATTTTCTAAAAGTGCCTCTATAATTATCCCTGCATATTGCTTTGCATTGAGAATCAACTCCTCTTTTTTTTGCATACTTGCTTTCATATTATTGGTATGTTGATACCCTATGCTCTTAATTTTATCCAGCAATATCTTTTCATCATAGAGCCTTCCTTGGGGCTTTGCAAACCAAAATCCTTGAAATAAATCAATATCAAGTTTTAAAGAACGCAGTATCTCTTCTTCGCTCTCAACCCCTTCCGCTAAAACCAATGCCCCTATGTTAAAACACATATTGGCAATGGATTTAAGTATCTCTTTATTAATGAAATTTTGGTGAACATTAAAGACAATGGAGCGGTCTATTTTTACGATATTTGGGCGAACGGTAGCGATACGATCAAAATTTGCATTACCAGCGCCAAAATCATCAAGGGCTATCAAAAAGCCTCTCTCTTTATAATATTCACTAAAACGTTTAAGGTTTTCGGTATCATTGATTTGATTTTCTTTGATTTCAAGAACGATACGTGATGGAGGCACACCTAATTTTTTTGCTGTCATGCAAAATTCAAAAGCTTCGAAATCTATTTTACTGTCTAAAAGATACGATTCGAAATTCAAAAAAAGTAATAACTCTTTATTCGTCTGATAAAGTGGCGCAAAAGCTTCCAATGCCTTTTGGCGAACAAGCTTATCAAATTCAAATGCAATATTTTCTTTTTTAGCCTGCGCAAAAACAAAAACTGGCGAATAAAACTCACCATTTTCGTCATAAGCACGCATGAGCGCTTCAACCCCTATCACGCGTGAACAGCGAATTGAAATAATAGGCTGAAAATGAATATTTATTGTGCCAGAATGTATAAGCTGTGAAACCATATAAAACCTTATTGTAAATAAAGGCACTATTATAACCCAAAATAGTTCATCGCATTGGTTGATTATTGAACAAATTTTAGTGCTACTTTACATATGAAAACAAACAGTATATACAATGCCAGAGTCTACCGCAGATTATTAACCCGCATAAAGTCTTACTTCAAGAATAATCCAGTACTATTTTAAAGATTTTTTACCTCTATAATCAAGGATAACCATGCCATTAGATTTATTTACTTTTTTGATTGCCATTACACTACTCACGATGACACCAGGAGCTGATACAATGATTGTCATGCGCAATACATTAAGAGGTGGCGTTAAAGATGGCTTAGTTTCAAGTTTAGGCATTTGCTCGGGACTTTTTGTACATGCAACGCTCTCTGCCGTGGGTATTTCTGCCATTTTACTCTACTCAGCAACGGCTTTTATAATTTTAAAAAGTATAGGAGCGCTGTATCTTTTATGGTTAGGATTTGGTTCACTTAAATCATTTTGGAACGCTAAAAAGATGCATCAAAAAGTTGTTGTTCAAAAACCATTTTTATTTTGGACTTCTCTTCGAGAAGGCTTTTTATCCAATGTACTTAATCCCAAAGCAGTTATTTTTTATATGGCTTTTTTACCACAATTCATCTCACACGAAAGCTCTGTTTTGGCGCAATCACTCTTTCTAGCCTTCCTTCATTTTATCATTGGTACTATTTGGCAAGGTATTTTAGTCTATACCATTGTTTCAGCCAATGGGTTTATCACGAAACGAAGCGTACGCCAAAGCCTTGATGCCATCTCTGGCATCGTAATGATCGCCCTTGGCATTCGTCTTTTTTTAGAAAAACACTAAGCGAGAATTTTACGTAAAGAACCCTCTAAATCAGGATATTTAAAACTAAACCCTTTTTTGACAAGCGCTTTAGGATAAACTTCTTTGCTATCTAAAAGGACTGTTGCTCCTTCTGAAAAGAGCATTTTTATGATAAAAGGAGGTAAAGGCAACCATGTCGGGCGCTTGAGTATTTTGCCCAATATTTTGGTAAACGTAAAATTGCTCACAGGATTTGGAGCCGTTGCATTAAAGGTACCTACAGTATTATTGTCTAAAACAAACTGATAGATACGCACCAAATCATCGATGTCAATCCAACTGGTTATCATCATACCATTACCAATGGTCCCTCCCATGTAAGCTTGAATGGCTGGAACCATTTTTTCAAGTGCCCCACCATCTTTACCCAGTACGACACCAAATCGTAGTATCGTTGTGGGCTTTTGGCATTTTCGGGCTTCACTTTCCCATGCTAAGGCAAGCCCTGCTAAAAAGTCATCACCCATTTTTTCACTTTCTTCATCGCATGGTATATTATTGGGATAAATACCTACCGCAGAAGTTGAAATAAAATGTTTCACATCACTTTGATTAATGGCCGCTACAAGTTTTTTGGTCGTATCAATACGACTGGAAAGTAACACTTTTTTGTACGCTTCATCCCAACGTGCGGCGATAGGAGCACCTGCTAGATTAAAAACAGCATCCACACCTTGAAGTTTTACAACTATTGCCTCAACGCTATCCGTACGGTCAATGGCTATCCACTCAGGGAATGCTTTTTTTAAAGCATTTGCTACAAAACCACTTGCGCCACTCATGGCTACTTTCATATCTATCCTTTTTTAGGCTAACGTGTTCGTCCATTCAAAAGGTTAATCAAGCCATCTGAAACTTGCGAAAAGTCCATCACACGTGAACCGTTATATTTTTTTAAAAAAGCTTCGGCCTCTTGTTTGGTTGAAAATGCAGGTAAATCATCTCCTGCGGGACTTATCTTACTCGAACCATAGACAAAAAAAGCTTGTTTAGCGGGTATTTTTTCTAAAGTATTAAAATTTGTTACATGTATTCTCATATCATCTTCGCTTTTGACATTATATTCAGGCCATTTTCCAGGCTGAAAATAAAACTCAAACATTGATTTTGGGCTTGAGAAATAGGCTATTTTTCCACTCCGTACTTGTATGCTGGCTGCCCATTCAGGCGCTGTATAGAGCTTAATTTTGCGTATTAAGCAGGTTGCATCTTTGCTAATTTCCATATGGGCGCCAAATAAAGTCGCCACGCACAAAACTATCAGTAATAATTTTTTCATCTCTTTCTCCTAAACCAAATCTGTTTTTTTAAAAATGCTAAAACCAAAAAACGCAAATCCCAAACCTAAAAGGATAGGATACCCAATCGAAAAAAGAACAAAAGTTGTATGCTTAATAGAATCCAAAATATAAAAAGCAACTGGGCCCATAACGGTTAATTCAGGGTCAAAAAGACTAATAGCGGCAACCCTAAAAATTTCCATTGGATTCAGTAATGAAGCTAAGATAATTAACTCTTCTGAAACTCTATGCTGCATCATTAAACTAATCAAAGCAATGTCCAAAAATGCCAATAAAAATATCCATACAAAGAAAGATAGACCCAACGCAACTTCAGAGGATTTGACAATTGACGAGATAAAAAAAGCAATTCCTAAAAAAACTGAACTCAATGAAAATAAAAGACCCGTATAGAGTAAAAAAATACTCCACGGAATCGATGCACCTTTCATAAAACCAACAATGAGAGCAATCACCATTGCCAAAAAAACGGGTAAAAAAACCGTCGCAAAGCGCCCAATAATTTTCCCCCAATAATATTGTGCAAGGGAGATAGGAAAAGAGAGCATGTACTCTAAAATATGAGTATCCCTATCGCCAGAGATAGAACGTACTGTTGTAATCAAAATAAAAATAGGTAAGATGACAATCGTCACTTGAATATACATCAACAATAAACGACTAAGTCCACTAAACCCCATCACCTGCGATTCAGTAACACCAGCTATAAAAAACAGTGCGATAAGTCCACCAAAAACAAATGAATACACTAAAAACCATTTTGCCCGTATAGACTCTTTAATATCTAAATAGGCAATTAACATTACATTTTGCATCTTATTTTCCTAATAATTTTTTTCGTACTTTGGGGTCACTCATATTTTCGCCTCTTAACATGCGAAGGCGCATCTCTTCAAAGGCTATCATTCCTTCTTTTTCTTGTTCATAGGCTCCAAATCCATACTTCATAGGGGTTTCATCATTTAATGAATAGTGAGCCTCTTTAGCTTTAATCCACCGTTTAGTATCTACCGTGTAAACCCAGAAAACGACGTTCGCTACGTCGATATGGTGTTCTTTGCTCCATAAAATGGCACAACCAATATCATCAAAAAAATGCGTTTGTCCTTCTTTACTAATAATTTGAGCCGTATGCACCATACCGACTAAGTACATGTGACACTGCGGGCATTGCACCGTATTGTCTTTATAGGTGAGAGGTTTTTGCTCTTGATTAATGATATCTGTAGGTGATTGGTTACGATGGGCTAAATACCATCCAAGCGTGATAAGAACCACCAGTGGAAAGCCTATTAAAATAGCTGTTGAGAACGTTTTTTTCACAACCAAACTCCATTTTTAAGATAGTAAGACAGAGGGTACGCTGAAACGATAAGCACATAAAGCGTATCAAATAGCAATGAAATTTTCAAAAAAAGTCTATCGTCACTTCGAAGCAAACCATTTAAAATAGTCCCTCCTATACCAAAAAAAGTGCCAATATAAAGCGTAACATACATCACGTATCCCACACCATAATACTCTTTTTGAAGTAAGCAGAAGGGGCAATTATGCGTCGGAAGTTCATACACATAGGTGCTAAAAAAAACGATTAAAGAGACAATGGCGAATATAACGAACATCCCATTGGCAAATATAAAAACCACACTATTTTTCAAAAAATAGGCAATCCCTATCAAAAAGGCAAAAAAGTAAAAAATACCTACGACCAATGTTTTATCAACTTTAAAAAGTAAGGAGAGATAAGAGGTACTTGCCGCCGAAAAGAGCGTTCCGCAGCAACTCACAATTTTACTGATATTTAACGAGGAAAAAAATGAAATTTCCAACACGATTTCAGCCAATAATGGCACAAAGAAAAGGATAAATAACAAAAATTTTAACTTCGTAAAAGGAAGTTTTTCTTCTTTCATATCTGCGCGATTAAGTAAAAGCCAAAAACCAAAAAAATAAAGATTGATGATTTTAAATACAGTCAAATAAAGCCCAAAATCAACGGAATTGACAACACCAGCGGCACACATAGCCCCGGTAATAATGTTGGACAGTTTATTACATGTAAAGATAAAAAATAAAAAGAGTGGAATTTTAAGGGTAAAGATGTATTTAATAACTACAGAAACAAGATAACTTTGTTTTTCAAGGCTGTATTGCAACGCATGGGTTGAGTGCATATCCCATTTTAAAAAAATGCGCACACTGAGCACTAAAGCAATGAGAGAAAAAAATAAAAAAAGCGCATCAAGCATTAATAGAGCAATAATCTCAGGGGTTAAAGTCATGACACTATCTCACCGTTTTTCATCTCTTTAATGCTATCGACACAGGCTAAATCAAAGAAAAGAGGGTCATGTGTGGCCACAATGATACTCACGCCTTCGTTCTTTAACATTTCAAATATGGTCATGAGTTCCATCGAAAGTGTCGCATCTAAATTGGCTGTTGGTTCATCCGCTAAAATAATTTTAGGATGATTGACTAAAGCTCTTGCAATAGCGACACGTTGTTGTTCACCACCTGAGAGATATTTGACCATGCTCGTCGCTTTATGCGCAATGGAGAATTTTTCCATTACGTTTTGTACACGTTGTTCTATCTGTGCCAAAGGTAAATTCTCAGGAATTAAAGGTACGATAATATTGTCTTTAACACTGAGTGTTGGAATCAAATGGTATTTTTGAAAAATAAAACCTATATTTCGGCGGCGAAAATGTGCACTAAAAGTATCGGGCAATTTTGAAATCTGTTTGCCATCAACCATAACCTCGCCGCTACTTGGCTTACTGAGGCCTGCAATAAGCGATAAAACCGTACTTTTGCCACTTCCACTAGCACCCTTAAGCACACAAAACTCACCAACTTTGACATGCAAAGAGATGTTCTTAAGCGCAACCACTTCTTCACTGGCACTGGTGTAAACTTTTCGAATATCACGAAGCATTATCATCGCATCACCTCATCAGCATCTAAGATAGATGCTCTCCACGTCGGGATCAAGGTTGCCCCAATGTAAATAGGTACACTCAATAAAAAAAGAAGGCACAACATTCCACCATCCACACTAAAAGGAAGATTAAAAGAAGGCTTGAGATTTGAATAGCCCATAAAGATATCGCGCAATAGCGGTGCTTGTAAACCATAAACAAAGAAAAGTGAAAAGCATATTCCTAACATAAAAGCACCTAAAGAGAGGATGAAACTTTCATAAAATTTTTCTTTAATGATATCGTCCATACTCCAACCTACAGCCTTTAAGATGCCTATCTCTTTTTTTTCTTCAGAACTAAGGCCACTGAGCTTATCGTAAACAATGATAAAAAATGTAAAAGCACACACCATAAAAAGGCTTAGGAAAAAACCACTTTTATAATCAAAAATATTCTGGTAACTTACACGAATATCATCTTTAGTAATTGTACGCATATCTGGATAAAGCAGATTGATTTTATTCACAACCATCGAAATTTCTTTAGGATTTGAAACACTCACAACAATATCGGTAGCCCTTGTTGTGTCCATCCCAAAAATCTCATAGGCTATTTTTTTAGGTAAAAGAATCATATCGTTGGCTTCAAGCGAAATAGAGGCATTAAACGTACCGGCAATAAAGACTTTTTTCCACTGCCCATCACTGGTCACAAAATTAAAAAAGTCTTGATAGTAGTTGGCTCCCAATATTTTTTTCACCCCTTCACCAACGATCATACCATTCTCTTTTTCCAAGGCTTTCATATCTATACCATCAACGATGGTTTGCAATGTTTGGGTATATTGACGACTAAAGGCATCCATGCCAATGACTGAAAAGTTGACGCCTGCTGGCTTAAAATAGTAATATCCCCACACACGAGGAATAGCACTTTTAACACCTTCAATATCCAAAAGAGCATCGACACGTTGGATAGGAACATCACTTTGTTTACCCGCAACAAAACGTTGTAGAGTAATTTCCGGTAAAGCGTGCAATGCACTTCCTAGCTCTAGTTTGATAGCATCACTGATAAAGAGTGTTGAAGAGAGTAAAAAAATTAAAAACGTAAAAATAAAACCAATAAAAAAATGTTTTCCACCCCTTCGCACAAGAGCATTAATAGCGTACTCTACTAAAAATAAATTGATTTTATTTTTCATGGAGAACCTCTGAAGGCGTTTTAACGATACTTGGAGTATACATGTAAACAAAGGTTGAAGGAAAATATTCGAGCAATTCTGGCGAGTCTGCAAAAAAAGAAAAAACATCACTCAAACTTCGGTGTCTCACAT
Source organism: Sulfurospirillaceae bacterium (assembly GCA_028684065.1). Taxonomy (GTDB): domain Bacteria; phylum Campylobacterota; class Campylobacteria; order Campylobacterales; family Sulfurospirillaceae; genus Sulfurospirillum. The sequence continues at coordinate 11,617 of JAQUGO010000006.1, read as the reverse complement.
AATGGGCTTCTGTCACCAAGGCTAAATCAGGTAAACCTATAAGGGAAACAAAGGCATTTTTCTGCGCTAAAGTATGCGTATTTAATGAAGAATGTGTTTTAAAATAGCTCCACTGAAATAAGCTCAATAACACAATACCCAATCCCAAAAAAAGAAGAACCCTACTTTTATACATCATTTTCCTATTTTAATAATCCTGCGTGACATTTCAGCAAAATCCACTACTTCATCTTCTGCATGTAACGCTTCTTTGCTTTTATGTGCTCCAAAACCATATGCCATAGGCGTTATGTTTTCCACATCATACCACGCACTTCGCGCATCAATCCATTCACCTGTATGCACATCATTGACCCAGATAATAGCTTTATCGCTCCATGCAATTTTATCGTCTCTAAACCATAAAACAACACATCCAATATCGTCAAAAGTATATTTTCGACCATTTTCAGGGTTAACGACTTGCGCTGAAAATTTCCGATCACTGAGAACCATTTTACATCGTTCACACATGTCGCGATCCCAATGTATTTTTTGGGGATTATGGTCTATTTTAGTATCACATCCGATAAAGAAAAAAGCCATTATAAACAATAAAAAACTATATTTTTTCATCACTCACTACTTTACCTAAATCCATAAAGATTTGTCTATTTACAATCTCTTTGATTTCATCCAATCGGTGCGTTACAAAAAGAGAAATTTTACCATTCTCATTTTGTTTTAGCAATCGATAAAAGTTATCTCGTGCTTTTGGGTCTAAATTGGCTGTTGGTTCATCATAAATAATAATTTCACTCTTTTTAGCCAAGCTAATGGCAATCAGCATTTTTTGCTTCATACCACCACTGAGTTTAAAAAATGATTTACTTAAATTAGGTTCCAAATCAAGCTCCATTTCTTTCGCAAAGTGCACAATCTCTTCTCGTTTAATGTGGGCACTCGCGCACACATAACTCATCAGTTCATCCAAACTGAGCTTAATAGGAGGTGGAAGCTGTGGAACAAAACTAATATGTTCTAATACCTTTAAACGGTGTTTAATAGCGTTCATACCATAGATAAGCACTTCGCCATTGGTAGGATGATAATAACCAAGAATTAAACGAATAAGGGTCGTTTTTCCTGCCCCATTGGGACCCATAAGAGCTACATAATCATTCGTATTGAAGGTCAACGAAACATCATCCAAAGAGAGGGTTGAACCAAATTTTTTGGTAGCATTTTTGATATCTATCATACGAGAGACTTTAATCTAAACGTATAAGAAAGCGCATCAGAATGACAGACATCTATACATCTTCCACACAAAGTACAATCTCCACTCATGACAACCTCTTTTTTAATACCTAATTCTTTTCTCTGCTCATCATACTTATTTTTGGTAATTTCAAGCACTTGATTTTCAAAACAGACATCATGGCACACCATACAGTGATCACAATTGTCATTCCATTCAATTTTAGTAGCACTCGCCCAACCCAAGAAACCATAAGTTGTGCCTATTGGGCACAAATATCGGCACCATGCACGTCTGGCGAAAAAAACTTCCATCAAAAACACTGCCAAAACCCACACTAAAGCAACACTCCACCCATACGCAATAAAACGGCTTAAAATTCCCACAACATTAATCACTTCGAACACTAAATAACCACTACTAAAAGAAAGAATTAAAAAAATAGCCCAAAAAATATAGCGCACACGGTTATCAAAACTACGCTCTTTGATGATTTTTTTACTTACTAATATGGAGTGTAGCTTTTCACCAATCTCACTCAATAATCCATACGGACAGACCCATGAACAATAAGTACGTCCTCCGATAATGAGGTACACTATAATAATCGTCACTGTACCAATCACCATATTAATAGGCATATGATACGTTGCGAGATAGACTTCTAGTGTTGCATAGACATCAATTAAGTGAAATCCTAAAAACCGTGAACCACTGAGTGTGCCTTCAAGTACTTGAATATCAATCGCAAACGATAGAAAAAACAATAGATGGATACTGATAATCACTAGCCAGCGTTTTGCACGTAGGCTTAGTTTCTTTTTACCTTCTTTAGTTTCATCTAAAAACGTTGATAAAAACGTTGTTTTGGCGATGGTTCGTCTCTCTTCGTATTTACCCACATCCAATCCTTTATTGCTTCAATGCTTCCGCGCGTGCTTTAAACTCACTAATTTCTTGTGCTAACTCTTTAAAATCAGCTTCACCAATATTCATAATAGCACCCTTCATAATAGGGTTTTGTCGTTTACCACTTTTAAAATCTATCAACTTCTCATAAATACTCTCAGCACTTTGTCCAAACAAAGGAAGCCCGACGATACCTTCTCCCCCAGCACCATGGCACGATGCACACTTTTGTTTGTATTTATCACTTACTTTAAAAGTGACAGCATTGCCCGCTTTATCTTTGAGTGACTTGAGTTTCTCATTTTCAATATCTCGATCACTCTTTTGCTCAATTGGTGCAACAACAGGAGTGGCAACCGTTTCTTTCTGCATAGAGGCCACATTTTCAGTAATCTTTCCAGCTTCTCCACCTTGCCATGCACCACCTTTACTGGCCGTATACCCCATCAATGCAATAATGATAAGTGTTAAAATACCGACGATTATATTTTTCATGGTTATTTCTCTCTTAATTTTTTAATTTGTTGGTTGAAGGTATAAATTTCATCCGCTAATGCCTTAATCTCTTTGTCATTCATCTGCATGACCAATTCTTTCATCAAAACATTCTTTTTTTCACCACTTTTATACTTGACAATGGTTCCATAAATATAGGCACTGTCTTTTGAGAGAAGTGAAGGACCGATAATTCCATTAGCATAGTCATCATGACATGCCGAACACTTCAAAATAAATGTTTTACTCAGTTTGCTAACCAACATACTAATTTCAACATGCTCATAAGGGCTTTTTACTTTTAAAGCTGCTTCTATAGGTGTGTGTTGTTCAACTTCTTCGCTCATCACTTTTTTATCTTGGTTATAGTCATAGTAAAAGTCTTTACTTACATTGTTTTCTTTAGCTTTAGCATGGACTTTTTCTTCTTTAAAGTTATCATTTTGCACCACTTCAATTTTTCCCTCTTGGGCTGATGAAGTGTTAGCCTCTTTTTTTTCTTCTTTGTCAGAACATCCTATGAACGTAAAAGCACATAGAAGCATCAGTATAAATATTTTCATGAGTGTGCTGCTCCCCCTTTATAATAATCCTCATAATTTAACCTTGGCTTGACGACAATCGCTGGCGTTAATGCTGGGCATAACTCTTCACAAACACCACAACCCACGCATCCACTTTTGACTTCTGGATGAATTTCTCCAGTAGCTGCTTTCACCATCTCAATAGCATTTATAGCATTTGGAAGGGGACACATGTCAGCACATATAGTACATGGCTTATCTACAAATTCCGCCAATTTTTTCAAAACATCCTCTTCCACAGCTCGTGTGTGAGGATGGCTCGAAATACGCTCTACAACGGATTTTGGAACAAGCGTACCAGTCATCGCCAAACAAGATTGTGGAAATTCTAAGACAGCAATTCCCATCTTAGCATCGGTTGGCTTTTCGGTATGATGATCTAAGGCTCCCGTCGGACAGGCTAAGACACAAGGCACTGCTCCACAAAGATAACATGCACGCTTTCGAGCATCAATATACGGTGTACCTATTCCATAACCTTGAATAAAATCTGCTAAATGAATTGAATGGTAAGGGCATACTTGCAAACATTGCCCACATTTGATACATAATGCTAAAAAGCGATCTTCCGCTACAGCTCCTGGTGGTCTGAGGTGCTTCTCTTCACGTTTGAGATAAGGAGCACCTACAACACCCCCAGCTAACGCAAGACCTAACACACCCAGTGTTGAATAATGGATAAAATCCCGTCGTTCTTTCTTTACATGTAATGCCATTTTCACTCCAACTTATTTAATCATAAATTTAGGCTCTTTATCCTCTAGTAAAAAAATTGGCTCAGAAAAAGGAGCCAATTTTGAGAGGAAATTAAGCAGTGTCATCACGGGTGAACCGTAAAAAAACTTCACCGAAGGATTGTATGTCCATAATTTATCGGCATATTGATAAACCTTATACGTCGTATCGCCATAGCCATTATTGTCTTTATCAAAACCTTCATAACTATCCCAATAATTCTTTGTAAAAAAGTTATTGAACTCTTTTTCACTGCGGGAATCATTGACGACATCCTCGATATTGCCCATAATAATATTCTCAGATACAATATTGTTCTCACATAAAGAATGAAAATGCATCGCTTCTGAATTGTACATAATCTTATTATTACGAATCCAATTATGCGTATCTGGTTCAAAAGGTGACCTATCAATATACATCCCTTGTGAGTTATACAAAATTGTATTATTTTCAATCGTAAAATTACTAGCATCCTTAAAACCAATGCCCATACCCGTTGCCCCAATGGAACTTTTAATTAAATTACCCGTCGCTATCGTATCGTTAGAATACATAAAGAAAATGCCCACTGAATTGTATTGGTAGACATTGTTACGCACGATATTTTTCCCAGCATACATAAAATGTAACGAGTAACGCCCGTACTCTCCTAGATTTTCTTCAATCGTATTTCCATGCGAATACCACACCACCATATCGCGTGATTTATAAAGATGATTTTTGCGAATAATGTTGTCATTGGCATACCATAATCTCAGTCCATCCCCTCTTAAACCTAAATCATAATTTTTAGAGGTTATGTAGTTATCGTGAATGATAGAATTATTGACAATCTCCATATTGATTCCCAACAAAGAATTCGTAATCTTGCAATGACTAATTTCACATTGACTGATTGATTTTCCATCAGCCAAATTGCCACTTAGCTGAACTCCAGCATCCAACAAATCAGGTCTATCACCACTGTTTGTAATGGTTAAATTTTTCAATGTCACATAAGAGCTTTGAACGGTTATAACACTACCTGTACCCAAGCCATCGATAATAACACCCTCTTCTACACCAATGAGTGTCAGAGGCTTGTTAATCACGATATTTCCTTTATATACCCCTGCTTTGAGCTTAATAATGGAGCCTTCTTTGGCATTATCAATGGCATCTTGAATCGCACTCCTGTGTAACTCTGCCGTGGGACCTTTATAGGTAGCTACTTTTTCTTGAACATCATATTGAAAATAATTTGTCGCTTCAATCAACGAAAGCGTGATGATGCAAAAGAAAATAATATATTTCATTGAACTTGTTTACTCTCTTTAATAGCTTTACTTCGTGCAAGAATCGCAAGTAAACTAAGGACACTAATAGCCATCAAAAGATAAAATCCAATGGTTGGATACGAGTGAGTTGTAAATTGTGCAACCTTACCATCACCAAAAACTGTTGGCATAAAAGGTTTGATTTTAAAAGCGCCCCAATCGTGCATGTTGTGTCCAAACCAATAAAGCCAGTATGAATACTCCGCAATAAACAACACAGGAACACTTACGGGGATATACATCAAATAGGTAAAAATTTTATGATTAAAGGCTATAAAATAGATCATGACCAAGCTTAAGCCTAAGAGGGCATAAATACCTATTTCACGCTCAAAAATTCCCCCTCTCCACATCGGATCCATTCCTATATAGTGGTTGATAGTGTTCATTTCGTGCACTTCTCCACTAAAGCCATCAAAATGGAAATAAACAGGAATTCCCTCAGGGAAAGCTTCTTTAGGATAATTAGGTGCCTCCAAAGAAACTGCCCAAATTGGCATAGATGCGACACCTATTTCTGAGCTAGTATCAATCATCTTTTGCAAATTATTATGTGCCGCTTTGGGCGTTGTGGTACTCTTGTATCGACCTATATTATAAATATTCCAAAGCGTTGTTGATACCGAAGAAACTGCTTTGTTCTCATGGATATTATTTAAAGCACCATGAAATCCAACCATCGGTATTGTAAAAGCTACACTCAAAATCACCAAAGCCAGTCCAGCAAAAATTTTTGATTTTAAAAAACTTGGATGCATCGTTGTCCTTTTATTGTAAATGCTTACATGTAAGGTATAAATAACTTACATGTAAATATATTGTAGTCGTATTTCAACGATTTCACAATGACACACATCAATCAATAAAGGAGGAAACCTCCTTTATTGATGTGTATACTAGAATAGATTTGCGTTACTATCTATCCACTTAAGATACTCGATAATACTTTTTATCTCTGCATCTTTCATATTTTGATTTGGCATTCTTAGATTAAAGTAATCAATCATCGCTTTAACATAAGGGTCATTGTATTTGTGTTGTGGGTTTTTGATAAAATCGGCTACCCATTGTTCACCATTTTCATGACGGCCTAAAACACCTGTCAAATCAGGACCTGAACTTACTTTTCCAATAACATGACAACCTGAACAGCCACCTTCATTGAAGGCAAGCTCACCACGACCCGCTTCTGGTGTTTGTTTGGTTGCAACGGCTTTCACAAGTAAGTCTTTGGCACGGATACCAACGTCTGCTGTTTTCACCATATACTGCCAAATCATATTTTCAAATAAGACAGCTTTTTCCAAATCACCTGCTTTGACCGCAGCATCTGAGAATTTCTTTTGCTCAGGAATTTTGCCATATTGGTCAAGTGCATCTGTTACAAGGTTTTTAATGGTTTCGTGTTTTTCAAAATGATTATCTTTCAAGAACTTCACAACGCTTTGAATAACATCATCAGTTGCTTTATTGACCGCAACCGTTTTGTCATATTCTGCTTTAAGTTGTTCTTTACTCATCGTTGCCATTTTAAGTTTTTGAGCACTTTCGTATTTTTTACTTGGGTCTTTAACCATTAAATAACCCATCATTTCTAGGTGTAGTGCTGAACAAAACTCTGTACAGTAGTAAGGGAATACACCTTCTAGATCTGCTTTAAACTTCACAGTCGATGTTTTACCTGGCTCTACAGAAGCGTGAACATTATAGTTGTCCACGGTAAAACCATGCGTTTCATCTTCTGCCCGCTCAAGGTTGGTCATATAAATCGTAACATTATCACCTTTATTGACAGTAATATGCTCAGGATTGATATGTGAACGAACCAAGGTAGCATAAACGGTTACATTGTTGCCTTTACGCTCAATTCTCTCTTGTCCAGCTAATGTTTTTCCAATGCTCATTTCACCCGTACGAGAATTGGTTCCCATTTGGTAGCGCACTTCTGGGTTGAGTTTACTCACTCGAATAGCCACAGCATCATGCGGTTCACCAAGAGGTATTGGCATATCTACCAACATATCCATCTTACCACCATGAATATCAATTAACTGATGGTTTTGAGGGTGCAATGGTCCTACATTGGCAAATCTATCAATCGACAATTTATTAAGTGCGATGATATATTCACCTTGAGGATCACATGTATTACTCTCCATGCCACAAAGGTGACCAATGTTGTAGTGAACATTAACACGGTCAATGACTTTAAGTGTTTTAAAGTTCCATTTAACCACTTGAGAGTCAACATACAATGAGGTATATATCTCACCATCAACATTAGAGTATTGATTATGCAATGGTCCCAGTCCCAACTCTACTTGCCCATGAAGCGCTTTTTTCATGTCTAAGATAGGAATACCATACGGATCTTTTCCGACATAGTCTTTTGCTTTAATCAATGCTTGAATTTTTGAGAAACTATACACTGATGCATGCGTATCTAATTTACCACAAACAACGATGTATTCACCCGTTGGATCAATATCAACACCGTGAGGAGATTTTGGCTCTGGAATTAAAAAGAGCGCATCATTTTTAACCGCAACGTCCATAGGAATAACTTTATGGTCATTGACAATTTTGACATTCTTAGGGTCTTTTGCAAGCTCTGCTAACTTTTTCCAGTTATACACATGTAAAAAGTCCGTATCATTTCGACTCATACCTGCTTCATTTGGTGGCATGCCCACTTCGATACCGCCGGTGTACATCTCTGAGTTAAAGGAGTTCGTAAAGCCCCAACCGTGACTTACTTTTTTACCTGCATCACTCAAATCTTGCATATACGGAGGAAGCTCAATGGTAAAAGAATCTTTATCTTGAATTCTTCCAATTTTTGGGTCAAACTTCCACATGGTTACACCACCACGATACGTCTCTTTATACTCTTCAATGGGGTGGTAGTTGTTATCAAATGGCGCACCGTATTGTGATGCTTCAATGATATATTCTGAATCTTGTGTAAAGAAAGAGCCACCGTGTTCAGATTTGAACACAGGATTAACAACGATTTGCTTTGTTTCAAAGTCATGTAGGTCAATAACTGCAATTCTTGGATTGGCTTTATCATTGATAACGAGCCATTTTCCATCTACTTCACCATTGGTTTCTGATAAAGATGGATGATGGGTATCACCCCAATTGATCTCTTTACCTCTAATATTGCCTTGTCTAAGAACTTTTTTACTCTCTTCATCAAAGCCATATCCTTGCCAAGGCTCTGGTGTAAATACAGCAATATATTTGAGTAACCTCATAGAAGGTACACCGTAAACCATCATTTGCCCGGATTGACCGCCTGAACTGAAAACCATATATTTGTCATGCACACCCGTTGGATTATAGGTCTTGGCGGCACGAACAACATCAGCCTCAGACAAACCTCTTTCTTTCATCACTTTATCTAAAGTGCCATCAGCAGCAACTGAAGCAGTTACCATTAAAGCACTTGAGAGCAGAAGGGATGAAAGATGTTTTAAACCTTTTTCCATATTTCCTCCTTTGAAAATACGTGATAACGTTAACATCATCGATAGATAAAAGCAATTTCCAAAACAATGCTTTGCTTACTTTTATTTAACATTAATTTAACATTTAACTCAACAATGGAATTTTATACCAACTCCAGTTTCTTTTTGGTCGCCAATCTTTTAATTAAAAAATAATCTATTTTTTTTATCTTATTTGACTATGGCTTGGGAGTTTTATGATAAATTGTGCCCCATTTTCAACATTACTTGCCTCAATAAAGCCATGAAATTGATTTTCAATGACCAGTTTAGACATATAAAGCCCAATTCCAGTGGAAGGTGTTTTTTTATTACTTCTGAAAGGTTTGAAGATTTCATCAATAGGGTCTAATTGAATACCTCCTGCATTATCTCTAATGGTTAGAACCACCATTTCATCGACTTGCTTTAACCTAATTTCAATAAAAGGTTTATCAATAGTTGAAGCCTTGACAATATCGATGGTATTTTGAGCAATAGACAATACCACTTGTGCCAAACTATTTGAATTGCCATAGATATTCATCGGTACATCAAGTTCTTGCGTCAGTATAATGTGATTGTGTTTTAATGACGTTTCGATTAATTTTAATGCCTGATTAATCGAAAGTGCTGGGTTAAAAATAGTATTGTCAACGTGCTTATAAAAATTTTCAAAATTGGTAATCGTTTCGGACATAAATTGAATAATATCTTCATTCTTTTCTGTCTCAGCAATCAATTCAGGATCTTTAAGCATTTTACGTATATACATACAATTAAAATTGAGCTGCGCCAATGGCTGTCTCCATTGATGTGCGATAATAGCGATCATTTCCCCAAGAGCTGCAAATTTTGCTTGTTCAATCATAATTTTGTCTTTTAACTTTTCACGTGTTATATCTTGAATACTAGCAATTAACAGCAACTCCTCTCCTTCACCACTGACACCGCATGAAAGTCTAATAGGAAAGATTTGACCTTTATTTGTTATTGCTTCAAGCTCTTGTACAGCATCAGGATGACCACTTTCGAGTTTCTTGACATAACTATTAACACCATCTTTTTGAATGGCATAGTAATGTTCGGGAATAATTTTTTCCAAACCCAAAGAATAAAGCATCTCTTTCTTTTCATACCCAAAGATTCTTTCCGCCATTTTATTATACGTTTTGATTTCTAAATGAGAATCTAATGTCACAATGGCATTGGTACTGGATTCAATAATAGCATTTGAGTAATCCTTTTGCTTAATAATCTCTTGCGTATCTTTAATAATCGTATTATTGGCAGGTCTAAAAATAAAGAGTGCCTCAAAAACCAATGTCACTAATGTTAAAATAAAAATCAGTAACTCGAGCTGTTTCAAATTTCGTGTATTGGCTTCTGTAATCGACACATATATAGATGTGGCTTTTTCTAAATCATGTAATAAGTGTTGAGAATTTTGTAACACATACGTTAAACTTCTACCGTCTCTATTTTCATAAAATCGTTTAGCATGGTATAAATAACGCTTCACTTTTTCATCCAATAGGATAGGTTCATCAAAATAGATTGCTTTGAGCTCTTCTGTCATAGGAGCTGTTATTAGAAGTTGGTGCGAATCTTCCATCAGTTTAATATTGTTTTGTAAATTTTCTGTTTTATAGTAAATGGCATATAAGGCTATCTGTTGTGAAAGCATCCCTTGCCTACTGCTGATGTTAATCGTTTTTCCATCATCGGCACGACTAATAATGAGATGATTCAAATTGTAATACGCTAGAGCAGAGAGTACCGCAATAATCAAAAGAGCAAGGACATACCGTTTGGTAAGATTAAATCTTTGAGGCATATAAAATCCCTTGGAAGTAAAATATAACATCGTATCAATTCTGCTAATTGTAGCAATATTAATGTTATAATTAAAAACTGTGGAGGTAAACTATGAATAAAAAACTTGAACTCATTTTAAATAACAGCTCTATTTTATTGGTTGAAGATGAAGAAAATCTTCGCAATAGTTTTGCCAAAATACTTTTATTTTATGTTAACAAAGTCCACACGGCGGCCGATGGAGAAGAGGCTTTTTTACTGTATCAAACAAAGCATCCTGATATTATTATTACGGATATTAAAATGCCCAAACTGAATGGTTTAGAGTTAATTAAAAAAATACGAAAAGAGAACCATTCGATTCCCATTATTGTGACCAGCGCCTACACAGATCGCAATTTTTTACTTGAATCCATCAAACTTTCCTTAATTGACTATATTATAAAGCCTATTAAAGAGAGTGAATTGATACGATTATTAGAAGCCAGTGCTGAGATTCTCGCTTCAAATCATTTAACCATTATGACACTGGACAGTGAAAACTCCTATGACTACAATAATAAAATCATCATCCAAAATGACGTTACGATTATACTCACACCCAAAGAGATAGAGCTTTTTGAACTATTACTAGCACACCGAGGAAATCTAGTAACCAGACAAGTCATTGAAAATCAACTGTATATCTATGATGACGCACCACCTTCTGCGCTTAAAAATCTTATCTTCAAACTGCGCAAAAAAATGAATAATGACATTATCCAAACGGTTGGCAACTTAGGCTATACGATTAAATAACTACTTTTTTACATTCTTTGCATGTTTTCTTAAATCAGCGACTCAAAAGAAACTAGACATCCTATAAAATATTATTTCAAAAGTAATTAAAATTGTTAATTAAAGGAACGAAGGATGGCTGTTGAGCAAAGTAGACGCGACTTTATAGGCATGGCATTCGGCGGAGTTGCTGCGGTTGGTGGGGTTCTAGCACTGGGTGCTATGAAGAAGACTTGGGATCCACTACCA
>JAQUGO010000001.1 GCA_028684065.1 Sulfurospirillaceae bacterium | reverse complement strand
GGCCAATAGAGAAGGTATGAAAGAAGACCCAACCAATATGCTTTTAATGCATGCCATGGGTCCAAATGTAGCTGGTGTTATCGGCTCAGCAGTCGCAGCAGGTGTCTTGCTGTCTATTTTTAAATAAACTTTTTAGGAAGAACGATTATGTCGAAAATTAATGAAATAGAAAAGCTTGGGCTTAGCAATATGGGAAAGGTGTATTATAATCTTGATTACAATACATTGTTTGAGCATGAAGTTAAAAACCAAGAAGGGCGTGTGACGAGTAATGGTACTTTTAGTGTAGATACGGGTATTTTTACAGGAAGAAGTCCTAACGATAAGTATTTTGTTGACCAAGAACCTTCTAATAAGTATGTTTCATGGGGAAAAATAAATCATAAAGTTAGTAAAGAAGTTTTTGACGAACTTTTTGCCAAGGTCAAAGAGCAACTCTCAGGCAAAGATATTTATATACAAGATGCTTTTAGTGGCGGTAGCCTAAGCAGTCGGAAAAGTATTCGAGTGGTGACTGAAATTGCATGGCAAGCACATTTTGTAAAAAATATGTTTATTCGGCCTGAAAAAGAAGAATTAGAAAAGTTCAAGCCCGATTTCGTATTATACAATGCATGTAAAATAGTCAATGACGATTACAAAAAGCACGGTCTACATTCAGATGTTTTTGTTGTTTTTAATGTAGAAGCAAATATCGCGATTATTGGTGGTACATGGTATGGTGGAGAAATAAAAAAGGGCATTTTCTCAATGATGAACTATTGGCTTCCTTTAGAAGGAAAGCTCTCCATGCACTGTTCGGCCAATGTGGGTGCACTTGGTGATTCTGCACTTTTCTTTGGTCTTTCAGGCACAGGTAAAACGACACTTTCAACGGATCCTAAACGCAAATTGATTGGTGATGATGAACATGGTTGGGATGATCATGGGATATTCAATTTTGAAGGTGGTTGTTACGCTAAATGTATTAATCTTGATGCTAGCAGTGAACCAGAAATTTTTGGAGCTATTCGAAGAGACGCTCTCTTAGAAAATGTAGTGATGGATGAAAAAGGTGTTATTGACTATAATGATGGTTCTAAAACGGAAAATACACGTGTTTCCTATCCTATCTATCATATTGAGAATCACGAAAAATCATTGCAAGCAGGCCACCCTAAAAAAATAATTTTTTTAACCGCAGATGCTTTTGGAATATTACCGCCTGTTTCTAAATTGACAAAAGAACAAGCCATGTACTATTTTCTTAGTGGCTATACCGCTAAAGTTGCTGGAACAGAAAGAGGGATTACTGAACCAGTTGCTACATTTAGTGCATGTTTTGGTGAAGCATTTTTACCATTGCACCCAACGGTTTATGCTAAATTATTAGGTGAAAAAGTTGACAAACACGGAGTTGATGTCTATTTGGTTAATACAGGATGGAGTGGCGGGAGCTATGGCATTGGAAAGCGCATGAGCATCAAAGCAACCAGAGCATGTATCAATGCTATTTTAGATGGGAGTATTAATGCATGTAAATTTGAAAAAATTCCTGTTTTCAATATTGAAGTGCCAACGTGTTTAGAGGGTGTTCCAACCGAGATTTTAAATCCACGCCAAACATGGGAAAATAAAAGTCTTTATGATGCAACGCGTGATGAATTAGCGCAGATGTTTATTGACAATTTTAAAAAATACATTACACCAGAGTCTGATTTTTCAAAAGCTGGTCCCAAACTATAATTCTTACATGTAAAGGGAATATTGTCCCTTTACATAACCGCAAGCTATCAAGGAGTTTTTCTTATGTCAAAACTATGGTCTGGCAGATTCGCCAAAAGTGGTGCAAAAATATTGGATGAGTTTAATGCCTCATTGCCTTTTGATAAAAAATTATATGCAGAGGATATTAAAGGATCCATTGCTCACGCAACGATGCTGGCTAAACAAGGTATCTTAACACAAGCTGAAGCAGATCAAATTGCCCAAGGGTTACTTGCTATCAAAAAAGAGATTGAAGATGATCATTTTATTTTTGATATCGCGCATGAAGATATCCATATGTCCGTTGAGACAAGATTGATAGATTTGATTGGTGAAGCGGGTAAAAAACTCCATACGGCACGTAGCCGTAACGACCAAGTGGCGGTTGATTTTAGACAGTATGTACAAAAGCAAACTTTAGTGATTGTTTCAGTATTGGAAGAGCTTATTGTGGTGCTTTTGGATATTTCCAAAGTACATACTACAACATTAATGCCAGGGATGACGCATTTACAACATGCACAACCCATTAATTTTGCCTTTCATTTATTAGCCTATGTTTCAATGTTTAAGAGAGATATTGAAAGACTAGAGAGTTCATATGTTCGTAATAATGTTCTTCCCTTAGGGTGTGCAGCGCTTGCTGGAACACCACATAAGATTGATAGAGAATATGTGGCAAAACTTTTAGGCTTTGATAGTGTCAGTGTGAATTGTTTAGATACTGTTAGTGATAGAGATTTTGCACTGGAAATTTTATTTAATATTTCTACCATTATGATGCATGTATCAAGGTTTGCTGAAGAACTTATTCTTTGGTCAAGCTATGAATTTAAATTTATTACGCTTAGTGATGAGTATTCTACTGGAAGCTCAATTATGCCTCAAAAGAAAAATCCGGATGTGCCTGAATTGTTGCGTGGAAAAACAGGACGCGTGAATGGTAATTTAATTTCGTTATTGACGGTACTTAAAGGCTTGCCACTTGCATATAATAAAGATATGCAAGAAGATAAAGAGGGTGTTTTTGATAGTGTTGAAACGGTTTGCATGTCACTAAATATCTTAAAAGAAGCGGTACGAACTATGAGCATCAATACAGATAAAATGCATAGTGCCTGCCAAATGGGACATTTAAGCGCAACCGATTTGGCGGATTATTTGGTACAAAAATGTGATATACCTTTTCGTGAAGCCCATTTTATCACAGGTCGTGCCGTTGCTCATGCTGAAAGCCTTGGTGTAGATTTAAGCACATTAAGTGCTGTAGAATTACAAAAGGTTGATGCACGTATTGGTGATGATGTTGAAATCTATCTTAGCTTAGAACATTCGATGAATGCTCGGAATTCACAAGGCGGAACCGCAACGGAGTCTACATGCAAACAGCTTGAGATTTTTGAGAATTGGTTAAAAAGTAGGTATTAAGAAATTGTAAAAGGTGGTTAATACCACCTTTTACAACGGTTATAGGTGGTTTTTGGGGTCACTATCTGAGAGATGACCCCATGAGAGCTTTGCACCACCCAAAAGATGAAAATGCAGATGTAATACTTCTTGCCCTCCATCATCACCATTGTTGGTAATGAGACGATAACCCCCTTTGTCAAGTCCTAAAAATGTTGCAACTTGCTGAATAAATTGTGTCATTTCACTCATGATTTTTGGGTCAACTTCTTGAAAGTTTTTATATTCAGTTTTAGGGATAATTAAAATATGAATAGGAGCTTTTGGATTGATATCATGAAAGGCCAAAAAATTTTCATTTTCAAGAACTTTGTTGCATGGTATTTCACCACTGATAATTTTACTAAAAATAGTCATTAACTTCTCCTTATTTTCGTTGGTATTAAGAGATTTTAACTCTTTTATAATTAAAGTTTCTATAAAATGGAGGGCATAAAATATAACTCTATGAAGGGTAAGCGTTGAAAGAGATTGAAAAATCAGTAGAAACCTGTGTATCACTGGTCGAATTAGAGAAAATTAGAGTGTCTCTTTTTGGTAAAAAAGGATATTTTGCAGCGCAATTTAATGAACTCAAAACATTAGAAGGTGAAGCTAAAAAAGAGTTTGCTCAAAATTTAAATACCAATAAAGAACATTTTTTAGAAATTTTGAACCATAAAAAAATGCTTCTCGAAGCAAAGATGATTCAAGAAGAGATGCAAAAAAGCAGTGTAGATGTGACACTTTTTAACCAAGAAAGTTCAGCAGGTGCACTTCATCCTGTCATGGAAACGATGGATAAAATTATTGAATATTTTATTAGCATGAACTTCTCTATTGAAGAAGGCCCCCTCGTTGAAGATGACTTTCATAACTTTGAAGCTCTTAATTTACCGAAACATCATCCTGCTCGTGATATGCAAGATACATTTTATTTTAACGATGCCATGTTGCTTCGTACGCATACCTCCCCAGTACAAATTCGAACAATGTTAGCGCAACAAGCCCCTATTCGTATGATTTGCCCAGGTGCTGTTTTTAGACGAGATTATGATATTACTCATACCCCAATGTTCCATCAGGTAGAAGGCTTAGTGGTTGATAAAGTAGGAGCAGTTTCCTTCGCAAATCTCAAATATATTTTGGAAGATTTCTTAAAATATATGTTTGGTGATGTTAAGGTGCGTTTTCGCCCTAGTTTTTTCCCTTTCACTGAACCTAGTGCCGAAGCAGATATTAGCTGTATCTTCTGTCATGGAAAAGGATGTCGTGTTTGCTCTCATACCGGTTGGCTTGAAGTATTAGGGTGTGGTGTCGTAGATCAAAACGTTTTTAAAGCAGTAGGCTATAAAGATGTGAGTGGGTATGCCTTTGGGCTTGGCGTGGAACGCTTTGCAATGCTTTTACACCAAATACCAGATTTACGCTCATTATTTGAGGGTGATTTGAGATTATTGGAGCAATTTAGATGATAGTAACAAAACAATGGTTAAATGAATGGATAGATCTTCACGCAATTGATACCGATAGAATTTCATTGGCTCTAAATGCCATAGGACTAGAAGTAGATGGTATTACACATATTAGAATACCACAAAGTGTTGTTGTTGGGAAAGTTGTTTCTTGTGAAAAACATTCTAATGCCGATAAGCTTAATGTATGCCAAGTTGATGTAGGAACCCATGTAGCGCAAATTGTATGTGGTGCTAAAAATGTTGCTACAGGTCAGTTGGTTGGTGTTGCATTAATCGGAGCCGAACTTCCTGGTGGGATAAAAATTAAAAAAGCAAAATTACGGGATATCGAATCGTCTGGAATGATTTGTTCATCCACCGAACTAGGTCTTCCTAAAATCAATGATGGCATTATGATTTTAGATGATAGTATTGGTGAATTGGTCATTGGAAAAGAACTGTCAGAATATCCACTGATTAATGACGATATCATTGACATAGGCTTGACGCCAAATCGAGGAGATTGTCAAAGCGTTTATGGAGTGGCGAGAGATTTAAGTGTTTATTTTGATTTAGAAGTCAAAGTCCTAAGTAAAAAAGAAGAAGAAGACAATCAACCTGGTGTTGGAAGAGTTTTAAATGTCAACGGTAGTGAAGCACTGGACGGCTCTTACATGTATAAAGTATTTGATCCTAAAGAGATTACAACACCTTTATTGGTTGATCTTCGTTTAGGCTTTGCAGAGGTTTCTATTGATTGTCAATTAGGTAAGATAGTAGAGTATGCGACTTATGTCACAGGTGTTTTACTACGCGCTTATGATCACGCGTGTTTTAGTTCAGGAATGGACAAAGCAAAAATTGTTATTAATAAAGATGAGAATGATCTTGATGCTATTTTTGCAGATGGTAAAAAAGTGGGTATATGTGGTATTTCTCAAGCAGAGGAGTGTCGGGCTAATGCTTTGAACGCGCGTATTATTATCGAAGCCAATTACACACATCCTGATGTTATTAATGTTAAAAGTGCTACTAAAAAGCTCTCATCGGATAAACATCTTTACCGTTCATCAAGAGGTAGTGAACCGCAACTCTCTTTTGGTTTAAATTATTTTTTTAAAATCTTGAGTAAATATTCATCCGTCATGGTTTATGCTGATGCGCAACAAATTATCCAAGACTATGAAGAAAAGGCGATTAATATTCATCAATCAGATTTAACGGCGATGATTGGTCAAGAGATTGCAAAAAATCAAGTTATTAAAATTTTAAAAAAATTAGGCTTTGGTGTTAATTTTGCATTTGAACAAGATGTTATGAATATTAAAATCCCACAATTTCGTCATGATATAGTCAATATGCAGGATATTTGCGAAGAAATTGTACGCATTGTTGGTATTGATAATATTGCTTCAAAACCATTTGTTTTTGCTGAAAAACGAAAAATGAATGCGGCGTATCAAAGCTTTAAAAAGCGCCAGATGTTTCGCCATAAGGCAGTAGCCGTAGGCTTTTTTGAAACTTTGCATTTTGTTTTTGACGATAAGCAAATTGCACAAAAGTTTGCACTTCCTCTTTTGCCTGAAAGCCTAGAGTTAGCCAATCCAATTACGAATGATTTTAATACACTTCGAGCCTCAATGATACCTAATATGCTTCGAGCCGTTAATCAAAATAGTAAATTTGGACGTAAAAAAATAGCTTTATTCGAAGTAGGCAGTGTTTTTGATGCTGAACGTCACGAACATAAAAAAATAGCTTTTATTTTTAGTGGAGAAAATGGCTTACCAGAAGTTAGTAATCATGGAAAAGTATCAGAAATAAACTTTTTTGAATTTGCCAAAAAAATTCAAAGCGTTATTGGTTCGTTCACACTTGTACCTTTTGAGGGTTCAAGCAGTTTAATGAGCCATTATGAAGCAGCACGGGTGTTTATTAATGGGGTTGAAGCAGGTTATATAGCGCGAGTTAATATCCAAATCGAGAAAGAGTTTGATTTAGCACGTACGTATATTTGTGAATTAAATTTTGAGACTTTATTATTTGAACAAAAAGTAGCTAAAGAATATCCGAAGTTTCCATCTACTTCTCGAGATATTAGTTTGATGGTTCCATCTTCAATGCAATATGCAACATTAGAAAAATTTATCCAAGCTATTGCGCCAAAAGAACTTGTAAAATTCTCGGCCATTGATGTTTTTTCGCATGAGAGTTTTGGAGAAAATATTAGCTTAACTCTAAAATTGCAGTTTCAATCGACTGAAAAGACACTGGAAGATGAAGATGTTAATAAATCTCTTGAATTAATCCTTGTAAGGATTAAAGAAGAGTTTGGAATCTCCATACGATGAAAAAAATGATCGTTGCTCCTAACGGATGTTTTGATTTCACAACGGATAAGATTGCCAGTGATAAATCAATTTCACATCGTTGTGCTATCTTCTCACTTTTAAGTGATAAGCCTTCAATCATTGAAAATTATCTTGGCGCTGAGGATACGCTGTGTACACTAAATATTGTAAAACTTTTAGGAGCAAACGTTGAGCACAACGGTAATCGTATCACGATTACTCCTCCTTTAGATGTAAAAGAGCCGCCTGTAATTTTAGATTGTGGAAATTCAGGAACAGCCATTCGTCTTTTAATGGGCTACCTCTCTACATGTAAAGGTTTTTTTGTACTCCATGGAGACCAATACCTTTGTTCCCGCCCAATGCGTCGCGTGGCTGATCCCTTGCGCAGTATTGGTGCATTGATTGATGGACGCAGTGATGGTAATTACGCACCACTTGCTATTCGCGGGCAAAGTGTCAAAGCCTTTCATTATGAGAGTAAAATTGCTTCAGCACAAGTTAAAAGTGCGCTTATTTTAGCCGCCCTTCAAGCCGATGGTGTTTCAACATTCAGCGAACCTGAACTTAGTCGTGACCATAGCGAGCGAATGCTTCGAGGGATGGGTGCGAATATTGAATCAAATGGCTTACATGTAAGCATTCATCCTCTGAAAACCCCTTTAAAACCACTGACTATTACGGTTCCCAATGACCCGTCTAGTGGCTTCTTTTTTGCCGTTGCCGCAGCCATTTGCCCAGGAAGTAAAATCGTTCTTAAAAATATGCTTCTTAATAAAACGCGTATTGAAGCGTATAAAGTATTAGCACGTATGGGCGCTCGTGTCGAATTTATTGAAACGCAAAATGTCTATGAAAGTGTTGGGGATATTATCATTCATGCGGGAGAATTAAGCGGCGTTTGTGTAGACGAAAACATTTCATGGTTGATTGATGAATTACCTGCACTTTCGATTGCGTTTGCTTGTGCTAAAGGTAAAAGTAGTGTCAAAAATGCTGAAGAGTTACGTGTTAAAGAGAGTGATCGCATTAGTAGCGTCGTTAAAAATCTACGTTTATGTGGCATCAATGTTGAAGAGTTTAAAGATGGTTACGAAGTAGAAGGCGGCACATTAACGTGTGCCACCATAAATAGTTTTGGTGACCATCGTATTGCAATGAGCTTTGCCATAGCTGGCTTAATCAGCGGCATGGAAATAGAAGACATTGAGTGTATTAATACCTCTTTTCCTAATTTTTTAGAACTTTTAATGCAGATAGGAAGCGTAAAATAATGGACATAAAATTAGCCACAAGTTATGGATTTTGTTTTGGTGTAAAGCGTGCTATTAAGATAGCTGAAAATACACAAAATGCATCTACCATAGGACCACTTATCCACAATAATGAAGAGATTAATCGTTTAAAAGAAAATTTTAATGTTAAAACATTGCACGATATTTCGGAAGCAAAAGGTATTGAAAAAGCCATTATTCGCACCCATGGTATTCCTAAAAAAGATTTAGAAACACTTATGAAGAGCGATGTTGAAGTCATTAATGCCACATGCCCCTATGTGACAAAGCCTCAAGAGATTTGTGAAAAAATGAGCACAGAAGGGTATGAGATTGTTATTTTTGGTGATGCAGATCATCCTGAAGTGAAAGGCGTTGAAAGCTATGCTATACACGGAGCATATGTCATTCAAAGTGTTGAAGAGCTTAAAAAAGTAAAAATCAAGGGTCAAAAAATTGCTGTCGTTTCACAAACAACACGAAAAGTGAATGAATTTTTAGAAATCACTAGTTATTTAGAACAACATTTTAAAGAAGTACGTGTTTTTAATACCATTTGTAATGCTACCTTTGAAAATCAAGATGCCGCTAAAGAGTTGGCAAAAGAAGCTGATGTTGTGATTGTTATTGGAGGTAAAAACTCTTCCAATACAAAGCAATTACATAGTATTTGTAAAGAATATTGTGTGGACAGTTTTTTAGTTGAAAGTGAAAAAGATTTAGATGCAAGCTGGTTTATAGGCAAGAAATTATGTGGCGTAACAGCAGGAGCATCAACACCTGATTGGATAATTGAAAAAATAGTTGGAAAAATTAGCGAAATTAAAGTATAATAGACAACTTTTACATGGTCACATGTAACGAAACTTATTAAAAAATCAATAAAAAAGGGTACAAAATGGTTAATGAGGCGAACGGAACTGTTCATACACAAGCCGTAGACGAGCATGAGGAGATGGATTTTGCGGCTATGTTAGAAGAGTCTTTTAAAGATTCTGAAAGAGATGCACTAATCAATGGTGTTGTTGTTGCAATCAAAGAAGATGTTATCTTAGTTGATGTGGGCAAGAAGTCTGAAGGAAGATTGAATGCTTCTGAAGTGATGGATGAAGAAGGCAACATAACGTGTAAAATTGGTGATGTAATCGCTGTGGTTATCACAGGCTTCAGAAATGAAAGGCCAGCCGTTTCGCACAAAAAAGCTTTACGAAAAGAACGTGTTAAAGCCTTTATTGCAGAATACAAAGAAGATGAAGAGTTTTCATTGGACGTTAAAATTACCGGAAAAAATAAAGGTGGATTTATAGCAGAAAATAAAGAAGGCATTGAATTTTTCCTTCCACGTTCTCAAGCAGCTGTTAAAGATATGAATACTTTGGTGGGTAAAACATTAAAAGTAAAAATTATTAAAATTGATACAGAAACTGAATCAATTATCATTTCGCGTAAAAAATTCTTAGATGATGAACGTAAAAAACGTAAAGAGATTGTTCAAGAATTAATTGATAGAGATGAAGTCGTTGAAGGTACTATTAAAAAGATTACAACGTATGGTATGTTTGTTGATGTGGGCGGTATTGATGGTTTAGTTCATTACAGTGAAATCAGCTACAAAGGGCCTGTTAACCCTGGTACGATTTACAAAGAAGGCGAAGTAGTTCCTGTTAAAGCGATCAAATATGACAAAGATAAAAAACACCTTTCACTTTCTATTAAAGCTGCAATGCCAGATCCTTGGGATGAGATTAAAGACGAGTTAGAAACAGGTGATTCTATTCAAGTAACGATTAGCAATATTGAACCTTATGGTGCGTTTGTGGATCTTGGCAATGACATCGAAGGTTTCCTACATATCTCTGAAATTTCTTGGGATAAAAATATTAAACACCCACGTGATTATATCGAAGAGGGGCAAGTGGTTGATGTTGAAGTTATTGAAATTGATGCTAAAGAGAGACGCTTGCGTGTTTCGCTAAAAAATATTCTTCCAAAGCCATTTGATGATTTTATGAAAAAATTTAAAGTGGGTGATGTCGTTAAAGGCGAAGTTACAACGGTAACGAACTTTGGAGCCTTTGTTAAAATTGGTGGCATTGAAGGCTTGTTGCATAATGAGGATGCTTCATGGGATCGTAACAATAAATGCAAAGAACTGTTTAATGTTGGTGATGAAGTTGAAGTGAAAATTGTTAAAATTGATACTGAGAGTGAAAAAGTTTCATTAAGTAAAAAAGAGCTCGAAGATAGTCCAATTCAAAAATACGCTAAATCACACGAAAATGGTGACATCGTTCATGGTAAAATCAGAGATATTAAAGAATTTGGTATTTTTGTTGAGCTTGAAGACAATGTTGATGCCTTGATTCGTAAAGAAGATTTAGGACAAGTGACTGCAGAAGAGTTAAAAATTGGTGATGAGATTGAAGCAGCAATAACTTTTATTGATGATAAGAAAAATCGTATTCGCCTTTCTGTTAGACGTCTTTCAAAGCTTAAAGAGCGAGAAGTTTTAAAAGAGATTAATAAAGAAGAGAAGATGACACTTGGGGATATCCT
This sequence comes from Sulfurospirillaceae bacterium, assembly GCA_028684065.1. GTDB lineage: Bacteria > Campylobacterota > Campylobacteria > Campylobacterales > Sulfurospirillaceae > Sulfurospirillum. The sequence continues at coordinate 542,012 of JAQUGO010000001.1, read as the reverse complement.
TAAAGATCAATTGAAATAAGCGATGCAAAAAAAAATACTTGGCTCGTTTTTTTTACTCCTTTTTTTGAGTGTAGCTTTTCTTTTGTATAAGCTACTCACTCAAAGTTCAGAAGTTAAAATAGAACAAGCCAAGTATGAAACTCCTATGCCACAAAGCAAGAAAGAAGAACCAAACGAGAAAGCTTGGATTAAAGAGCTTGCACATCAAGAGAGTAGGGAGTTTTTCTTTCCTGTGAATGAACTCTTTATGCAGATTGATATTCAATGGCCCAATATTGACAAAAAAAAGTCCTTTAGGCTAGTTATTGATCGAGCTGATAGGTACTCTTTGTTTTGTATTCTGCAAACGCTCTCTAGTTTACACCTTTCTTATGTGGTTATTAAAGAGAATAAAGTACCTATAATTTATGTAGAAGAGAAAAGTAGCAAACAGTTAGAAAATGTAGTACTTGAACTTGAAAAATATGATATAAAATCAAAAATTATTGAGGTTTGGTTATGAAGCAAAAAAAAATTATTGTATGTGATGCGATACACCAAAAAGGGTTTGATATCTTACATGCAGAAAAAGATATTGAAGTTATTGATGCCGTTGCGCTTTCAAAAGAAGAATTATTAAACGTCATAGGTGATTGTGATGTCGCAATCACTCGAAGTTCAACAGATGTTGATGAGAAGTTTCTCAATGCCGCAACATCAATGCAAGCCATTGTAAGAGCAGGTGTTGGTGTTGATAATGTTGACCAAGATGGCTGTAGCAGACGAGGTATTATTGCGATGAACGTTCCAACGGCTAATACTATAGCTGCGGTAGAACTTACGATGGCTCATCTTTTAGGAACAGCACGTAGTTTTGTTAATGCCAATAATCATCTTAAAATTGATCGCGTATGGAAACGTGAGAAATGGTATGGTGTTGAGTTATGCAATAAGCGTTTAGGTGTCATCGGTTTTGGTAATATTGGAAGTCGTGTTGCAATTCGTGCAAAGGCTTTTGGAATGGAAATCGTAGCATATGATCCTTACATTCCTTCTTCTAAAGTGACTGATTTGGGCATGATCTATACTGAAAATTTTAATGATATTTTAGCGTGTGATTTTATTACTATTCATACTCCTAAAAATAAAGAGACAATTAATATGATCTCTTATGAAGAGATTGCTAAAATGAAAGATGGCGTACGTTTGATTAACTGTGCACGTGGTGGACTTTATAATGAAGATGCGCTGTATGATGGCATAAAGAGTGGGAAAATCGCCTTTGCCGGAATTGATGTTTTTTCAAAAGAGCCAGCAACATCCCATAAATTATTAGATTTAGAAAATATTTGTGTGACACCGCATTTGGGCGCGAATACCTTAGAATCTCAAGAAAAAATAGCTGTTCAAGCGGCTGAAAATGCCATTAGTGCCGCACGTGGTATTAGTTACCCTAATGCTCTTAATTTACCAATTAAGGCAGAAGACTTACCAGAATTTGTTGAGCCTTATTTAGAATTAGTTCAAAAGATGGGCTTCTTAGCAGCACAACTCAATAAATCTGCACTCAAATCGATTAAAATTGAGGCAGAAGGTGAGATTGGTACTTTTGCCAAGTCCCTTTTAACTTTTGGTATTGTGGGAGCACTCAACGAAACAACGGAAGATAAGGTTAATTATGTTAATGCTGAATTTGTGGCAAAAGAAAAAGGTATTGATATAAAATCTGAAGTACTTAATGGTACTAGTGGTTATAAAAACCAAATAACTATTACACTTACAACGGAGAAGGGTGTTACAAGCATTAGTGGAACTGTCTTTGGTGAAGATGAGCAAAGAATAGTCGGTATTAATGGTTTCAAATTTGATTTTAAACCAAAAGGTAAAATGATTATTTTTAGAAATTATGACGTCCCCGGTGTCATTGCTAGCATTACCTCCATTTTAGCGAAAGAAAATATTAATATTTCTGACTTTAGATTAGGTCGTGGCGCACATCAGTTTGCGATGGCTGTAATTTTGGTCGATACAGATATTGATAAAAAAATTATTGCAGAGCTCAATAAACTTGAAGCATGTGCATGGGTAGAATACGCAGTCTTATAAATTTTAGGTGATGCTTTATAAGCATCACCACCTCCTAAGTACACTTTAATTTGTAACTTAAAGTGACACATAAAGCTAACTTATTATTATCATTTGATAAAATACAACACTTAATTATGCATAATAAATAAAAACGTATGATACTTTAGATAGTATAATTACTATTTTAATTATGTATACTATTTGGAGGGATTATATGAAAATAGTCTGGGTGTTATTTCTTCTTTTTTTAACGCTAAATGCTCAGAGTGGGCTTACGCTTAATGATGCAATAGCCAAAGTCAAGCAAAATAACAAAGAAATCAGTATTGCAAAATTTGATGAAGAAATTAAAGCTTTAGACCATCAAGTCGCTCGTGGATATAATTATGGAAGTTTAAATATTACGCAATTAGCGCTTCGCTCTAATGATGCAGGAAATGTTTTTGGATTTAAGCTACAAAGTAGAGAAGCGAGTTTCCTTGATTTTGGATTTGATGAATTTTTGGGGCAAATGAGTGGTTTACCCGCAAATGCAGGTACATTGTTAGCGACACAACCAACTCATTTAAATTATCCTGAAGCACGCAATCATTTTCAAACGCAAGTAGAGTATATATTACCTATTTATACGGGTGGAAAGCTTGAACAGTATGGGCGAATTACGGGAGCTCTTCAGCATTTAAGTACTTTAGAGCGAGAACAACTCACCAATCAAAAAGTCTATGAAGTGAAAAAAAGTTTTTATGCTATTTCTCTTTTAGATACATTTCTTTACAATCTTCATATTATTGAAAAAAATATTAGTACCCTTGAAAATACTGTAAATGAAATGATTAAAGAAGGGTATGCTAAAAATATTGATTTACTTGAGGTTCAAGCTCGTAAAGCAGATCTTGAGCGCATGTTAAATCAAGCTAATGCCAATAAAGCTTTAGTGTATCATTTTCTCTCATTCTTATTAGATGAAACAGTCTTTTCTATTTCAGGAAATTATGAAGATGCACCTATAATAACTGCCCAAGAGGAAGAAATATTAGAACGGAATTTGGACATTCAAAAAGCCAAGCAAGGACTGGATATTACCAAAATGAATATTGCTTTACAAGAGAGTGCCTATATGCCTACTGTTGGAGCATTCGCACAATATGGTAGCAGTGATAATGTACTCCTCAATGACTTTGCTCAACACGATGCTTATACAGTTGGTGTGCAAGTTAAATGGAATCTTTTTAATGGTGGAATTGATAAAGCTAATATTGAAAAAGCACGTGTAGAAAACCTTAAAGTAGCCCAGCAAGTGGCTTTAGCCGAAAAAGGAATAGCTTTAAAAGTTGACCAACTTAGAACAGAAATTAAAAGCTATGATTTTGAAGCAAAGAGTCTCAAAAAAGAGGTTGAATTAGCGCGTGCTATTTATGAAAATTATCTTGGACGATACGCGGAAAAATTAGTATCTATCAATGATGTGATTATTAAACAATCAGAAGAAATTGCAAAAGTGTTAAAGCTTAAAGAAGTTGAAAATAGCCGCAATGATAAATTGTTTGAGTTAGAGAAAATAGCCAATGGAGAAATAAAGTGAAACGATTACATGTAGGAATAGCATTAGCTACTTTCATGGTGCAGTATGTCTGTGCAGCAAGTTTATCCCTCAGCGGAAGTGTCATCTCTGACAATCAAAAGATGATTACTAGTCGTAATATGGGTTTTGTCAAAGAAGTTAAAGTGAGCGAAGGAGACGTTGTCAAAAAAGGCCAATTACTTTATAGTATTGATTCTAAAGAGATTGATAGTGCCAAAGCACAGGTTGATTTAGGTATTGCACAAGCAAAACTTGCCTCACAAATGTATGAAAATCAGTACCAAAATGTCGTACTTAATTTGGAGCGAAATAGACGTTTACTAGCCAAAGATATGGTGTCCAAATTTGATGTTGAAAATCTTGAATTAGCTGAAAAAAATCTCAAAGCAATGGTGGATATTTCTCAAAAGCAAATTAAACAAGCTGAAGCAAAAATGCAAGAAGTACTAAATCAGTATAATTATCTTCATATTAAGGCGCCCAATGATGGTGTCGTGATTGCTAAAAATATTAAAGTTGGCGAGATGGCAATGCCAGGTATGCCTTCATTTATCCTTTCTGACTTAAGTGATTTAAAAATTTCTACAGAAGTCTCTGAAAGCAACCTTCAGACAGTACAAATTGGTAAAAAAGTTATAGTTGAGATTCCATCTTTGGGTATCAAGATGGATGGAAAAGTAGAATCTATTATCCCAAGTTCTAACCCTATGACACATACATTTCGTATTAAAATAGCCTTTGAAAAGCAAGTAAAAACGGTCTATCCTGGCATGTATGCTCTTGTTATCATTGAATAGGAAAATAATATGGAAAATGGCAGCTATAAGATAACGGATATTGCAGGACGCCTTGCAAAACTTTTTTTGCACAACCCTTTGACTTCTACACTAGGTGTTGCATTAATTTTATTGGGATACTTAGCTTTAACAATTACGCCACGTGAAGAAGACCCTCAAATCGCTATCAGTGGTGGAACAATTATCGTTATGCTTCCTGGTGCAAGTGCGGATGAAATTGAAAAGGTTATTGTTAAGCCACTAGAAAGACGTATTAAAGAGATAAAAGGGGTGGAAAACATCTATGGTATAGCCGCAGATAATGTTGGTATTGTCAATGTAATGTATTATATTGGGGAGAATAGAGAATCATCCAATCTTAAGCTTTATGACAAAGTGATGCAAAACATGGATCAAATGCCCAGTGGAGCAATGCAACCATTGGTAAGACCCTTTGATATTGACATTGATATCCCTATAATGAGTGTAGCTTTTTATCAAAAACCAAACAGCCATATAAGTAATGTAGACCTTTATGAGAAAGTAGATGCCTTACGTAATGAGTTAATACAAATCAAAAATGTGGCTAAAACAGAAATTAAGGGCGAACATAAAGAACAATATAATATTGAAGTGGACTTAGGCAAACTCAGTGGATTTCACCTCTCAATGGGACAAATTGTAATGGGGCTTAAATCTCTTTCTGTAAGTGTGCCGAGCATCAATAATCGAACCAGTGATGGTAAGTTAGTTGTATTTGGCATTAAAAATGCCATTGATACAGTTGAGGATATTCAAAATTTGATGATTGCACAATATATGGGCTCACCAATTTATCTTAAAGATATTGCAAAAGTAACAAAGAGTTACGATATTCAAAATTTAAAAAAGGCAGAAATTTCGTATCGAGAAAACGAAAAAATGACACCTATGCATGAGCAAGTGACATTAACCTTAGCCAAACTAAAAGGCTCTAATGCTGTGGTTATAGCGGAAAATGTATTGGAAAAACTTGAAGAACATCGAGCTACTTTAGATAAAGAAGGCATTGGTTATATTATTACACGGAATTATGGTGAACGGGCTAATGAAGCGGTCAATGAACTCGTTTTTCACCTGCTTATTTCTATCGTTATTATTGCTATTTTGTTGGTATTTGTCTTAGGGTGGCGTGAATCTTTAATTGTAACTTTTACCGTTCCTGCTATTTTGGCAATTACTGTTTTTGTGGCCTACATGACAGGGCAGACGATTAATCGTATCACGTTATTTGCCTTTTTACTGAGTCTTGGTCTTTTGGTTGATGCTGCTATTATCGTCATTGAAAATATTCATAGGCATCTCCATGATCACAGTTCTCGCGATAAGGATATAGATCATATCTTGATTGAAGCAACGGATGAAATAGGGGCTCCCACCAATATTGCAACTATAGCCATTATTTTAACGATGGTACCTATGGCTTTTGTAGGGCAAATGATGGGAGAATTCATGAAGCCTATTCCTCTAAACGTACCTGTAGCATTGTTGTCGTCCTTGTTGATTGCCTATATTTTTACGCCTTATTTAGCACGAAAATTACTTAAAAAGCCAATGCACCACGAAGGAGAGAATAAATGATGGCGAAAATTGAACATTTTATTTACTCTGTGTTGCTGTCAGTATCTAAAAAACGATGGGTCCTTTTGATCACATTGCTCGCGTTTATTGCGTCGCTTTTAATGTTTCCAACTAAATTAGTTTTGGCAAAAATGCTCCCTGGTAAAAGTTCCAATACATTTTCTATCTATGTTGATTTGCCGAATGGAAGTTCTCATCTTCAAACACACAATGTCAATACATGTATTGTTTCCCTTTTGCAACAAGAAAAAGAAGTACAAAACATAGAAGTCTTTAGTGGTATGGGTTCTCCTTTAGATTATGCTGGTCTTGTAAAAGGTTCTGGTTTTAAGATGGGCGAACATGTGAGTGAAATTGTTGTAAATCTAACCGGTATCCATGCGCGTGAAGAAGCCTCTTTCACAATGGTACATCGTTTACGCCCATTGATACAAAAGGCGTGTGAACCTTTGGTTAAAGGAACAAGTATTAAAATGGTTGAACAACCAGCAGGACCTCCTACGGTGGCTTCTATCGTTATTGAATTGTATGGTAAGAATGAAGTAAGCCTTAATGCGTTGGCCTTGGAAGTTAAGCAAATTGTTGCTCAAACCAAAGATTTAGTGGATGTTGATACGCTCAATGATGATATCTATACAAAATTTGAGTTGGTAGTTGATAAAGAAAAAATAGCGCGTTCTGGGCTTTCGATTCAACAAGTCAATGAGATTTTATATTTGGCCTTTGAGGGGATGTCTATTACGCATAAAAATAGTGCTGAATCTCCTACTCAAATACCTCTTTTTGTAGTGTTGAGTGATAAAAGTAAGATGATAAATCATTTTTCTAAAGAAGAGCTACTCTCAAAATTTTCTTCGCTTAAATTGATGAATATGCAAGGTATGATGATTCCTTTAAGTGAAATAGTTTCAGTCAATGAAGTGCAGTCTAAGCCTACGAATATGTCTAAAAATTTGGAACGTATGGTGACCATTGTCGCCGAAACAGATTTGGTCTCACAAGTCTATCCTTTATTAGAGGCAAGGGCTAACATCAAAGAAAAATTAGCCAATCGCTATGAGATTAACAATAGCCATCTTTTTGATTTATCATTAAAAGATAAACAAACGGGTGAAATTTATAAGCTTGTATGGGATGGTGAGATGAAAGTAACCATGGATACATTTAGAGATTTAGGTGCTGCATTTATTGCTGCATTGGTGCTTATATTTTTACTAATGGTTATTTATTATAAAAGCTTTTCTATCGCAGGAATTATTCTTTTGGGAAGTTTTCTTTCCATTATTGGTGTTATTTTTGGTCATTGGATCATGGATCTTTTTTCCAAAGATACCTTTTTTCTTACAGCAACTTCTTTGATAGGGTTTATTGCTTTAATGGGAATAAGTTCTCGAAATTCATTATTACTTATAGACTTTAGCATGTCATTAATTCATAAAGGCATAGAGAAAAAACGAGCGATAGCGATTGCCAGTGCAACAAGGGCGAAACCCATTTTATTAACTGCGGCAGCTATCATTTTAGCAAGTACACTACTCGCCTCTGATCCTATCTTTGGAGGATTAGGTGTGGCCTTAATCTTTGGAACGGTTGCCGCTGTCATTGTTTCTTTAATCTTTGTACCTGTCCTTATGGATAGTGCAAAAGATATTCATTAACCTTACATGTAAGAAGGTAAGTTCGTTCAACCTTATCTTCTTACAAAGAAAAACCTTCGCGCTATCTTCATTAGGCGATAAAATATCAAGCGTTTACTTGTAAAACGATTCTTTCTGCAATGTTTGTCCTTTAAACACTCAAATACCTCTTCAAGTGCTAATTTCTCAGTTACTGACAGATTTGTCATCTAGCGTCCTTTTGCCCGGCATTAATTTTACGCACTAATCTAATAATATCTTCATCTTTCAATGCTCCTAACATATTAAATACCACTGGAATTGCCAAAGGTGCACTGCTACCAAGTCTCCATTCTTGATAAGTACGCATAGAAATTCCAAAGGTATCGGCCATCTTCTGTTGAGAAATTTTCTTCCCAAGGTTTTCAGCCTCAATAGCATTATGTAAAAGATTGATGATATCACTAGTTTTCATTGAGAGAGTATAATAAAAAACGTATTAAATACAAATTAAATTGTATAAAATATACATATTAATTTATATATTAATAATTAAAACAGTATTTATATATAATTTAAAGAATATTATAAACTTAATAACAGTTAAATTATACAACATTATGTATAAAAAAAGTTTAATGGTTCTTCTAAACTTTATTTTGATATAATCTTAAAAACTAAACGTAGGAGAATTTAATGGCCTCTATAGGAATGGGCGATTTAAAAAAAGGGTTAAAAATAGAATTGAACGGTGTTCCGTATAAAATCGTTGAATACCAACATGTTAAACCAGGTAAGGGTGCGGCATTTGTACGTTGTAAAATTAAGTCATTTATGGATGGTAAAGTGATTGAAAAAACATTCCATGCAGGTGATAAATGTGAAACACCACATCTTGAAGATAAAATCATGCAATATTTATACGACGATGGTGATTTTTTACAATTTATGGACAGTGTTACATATGAGCAAATTGCACTGACACACGATCAAGTAGGGGATGCGGCAGATTGGATTATTGATGGTATGAATGTCGATATGCTTTACCATAATGGCAAACCAATCAGTGTTGAAGCACCACAATTTGTTGAACTAAAAATTATCGATACTCCACCAAATTTTAAGGGAGATTCACAAGGTGGTAAAAAACCTGCAAAGCTTGAAAGTGGTGCTGTTGTTCAGGTCCCTTTTCATATCCTAGAAGGCGATGTCATCAAAGTTGATACGGTTCGTGGTGAATACTTAGAAAAAGTCAAATAAGTTAAAGGATTTCTATGCCAAAAGTTATCATCCCAATTGCTACTGGATTTGAAGAAATTGAGGCCATTACGGTGGTTGATATTTTAAGACGAGCAGGTATTGAAGTGGTGATGGCTTCTCTTCGTGATGAACACGTCATGGGAGCACATGGCATAGAAATTACAACAAATGCTTTCTTAGATAATTGCAATGCTGATGCCTTTGATATGATTGTCTTACCAGGGGGCCTTCCTGGTGCAACAAATTTAGCAGCTGATTTGCGTGTACAAACAATGCTACAAGCATTTGATGCAAGGCATAAACCAATTGCAGCCATTTGTGCGGCCCCGCTTGCACTCAAAACAGCGGGTGTTTTGAAAAATAGTTATACATGTTATCCTTCTTTTGAAGTTACAATTGACCATCAAGGCTATAAAAGTGATGTAGATGTGGTACGCGATGCAAATATCACTACTTCTAAAGGGCCTAGAACAGCCATGGTTTTTGCAATAGCTTTGGTAGAAATTTTACTTTCCAAAGAAGCCTCCGAAAAACTGCAAAAAGATTTACTGCTTACCGCATAAAAAGTTGTTTATACAACGTGTGCTCTCAGTATAGGTGACAACTTTATTTATTGTTATTGATACAAGCAAGGTTCACGACAGATTAAATTGTTACTATCTTTTCTATGTTAAAAAGACAAGAGTAGATAGCCTAAATACACTAAAAAAAATGAGCGGTTTTCTTAAAAGTATTCTTAAAACAAATATCGTTGAGATTAAATCGTAAATAATATTAAACTTATTAACCCTTTTGTCATTGAAAAATTCATTTTATTACAGAGCTTTCAAGCTCAAATGTGAGAAGAGTTAAAAAATTCTTGTAGTTTTTGAGCACATCTATCTAAACTTGCCAAAAGACTGTTTCAAACACTCTTATCGTTCAAAACAGTCTAATACGTTACATGTAAAGACAATGAGACAACATAGTTTTAAATGATTGTTCAGATGTCTATAATTAATTATTAAGTAAAGTTAATGATGAAAAATTATTTTTTTTAAAGGATGAATTATGGAATTTGGAATCTCAACACCGGCACTTTTGTTCCCTGCTCTTTCGTTATTACTGTTAGTTTACACTAATCGTTTTCTGGCAACCGCACAGTTGGCGCGCATGTTACATCGTCAAGACCAAAATAGCTTTGGGCAAAATGAGCAGATTAAAAATTTAAAATACCGACTGGAATTGACTAAATGGATGCAAATTTTTGGTGTGATGTCTATTTTATTATGTACACTCGCGATGTTCGGACTCTTTCTTGGGTACAGTGCCTTAAGTAAAATAGTATTTGCTGTAAGTATGCTAGTAATGTGTGTATCGCTCATCATTTCGCTTATGGAAATGTCTGTCTCCACAAGAGCACTTAATGTTGAATTGAGTGATTTACACGAAGAAAACAATAAGCGTTAACGAGCTTACATGTAAAGGTTCAAAAGGCTTTATTTCTCTTCAAAATGAAGCTTTAGTCCTTCTGAACTCATGACAAAGCCATTGATGATGATTTTGCCCTCATGTACCATTTTGTGGTGTTTACTGCACAGTGGTATTAAGTTGTAGCGGTGATTTTGATGAAAGTGTTCGATATTGCCATTTTCATCAGAACTTTCTTGCGCTTTTATATGATGGACTTCATCGACACTCTCATCGCATAGGGCACATTTGGCAAGGTAGAGATTTTTATTGTACTTGCTGCGTTTTTTCTTTTTCAGCAGTTCTACTTCGCCAAATTCTCCCGCCATTTCGCGGCGAATTTCGTAAGCGGTGGTAATAAACTCCTTATCCATATGCAACGATTTGGCAAATTCAAGACCGTATAAAGAGCTGCCACTTCCTAGTTCAAGTTTGCGATTGTAGATGAGCTTGTCATTTTCTTCATCATAACTGACCCCTAAATGCAAGGAAATTATTTTTTTAAGCTCCGTGATAAGACTTAATTGCCCTAATTGATGAAGATGGGTTGCAAAAACAAAAAGTGAACCTAGGTTACTTAGTTTTTTAATGGCACTTGCCACAATGGCAAGGGCGGATTCGGTTTCTGTGCCATGGCTGATTTCATCGCCTAAGACTAAAGAGTTTGTGGAAGCTCGGTTGAAAATATTTTTAAGCTCCAACATTTCCACGGTAAAGGTTGAAAGACCTTTGTAAAGATTATCATGGCTTACGATACGTGTAAAAATCTTGTCAAAAAGTGTAAAGCGCATAGAAGCACAAGGCACGAAAAATCCTGCTTGTGCCATAATGACAGCAATGCCTAGACTTTTCATTAAGGAAGATTTGCCACTGGAGTTAATGCCATATAAAAGTACCCCTTGAACCTCTTTTTCCCGCGTATTTTCAAGGGTAATATGGTCGTGCGAAAGTTCTTTTGGAATTGTACCTAAGAAAATATCATTAGGAATATAGATACCGTTTTCCTCACGTGATTCAATCAAAGGATGACGAAGACCAATGGCTTCGACAAAACGTTCTTTATCGGTCAGTGGAAGAATGTGCGGTCTAGCATAGCTAAATAGTGCGGCGCATTTGGCATTGCTAATGGCAACATCAAGGGTACCCACAAAGGCGATTAAATGCTCCAAAGTCAATGAATAATGTGTCTCTATGGTATCGAGTATCTCATCGTAGCGCTGTTTCACTAAAGCTATCATCTGTACGGTGCTTAAAGTAATCTCTTGCGAAATCTCTTCAATGATAGGTGCGGTAATCTTGACACTATTTTTAAGATGCCGGAAGGTGAAATCTTTAAAGAAATGATGTTGGTCTTCGATGGTAACAAAGCTTTGCATCAAACGCTCTTCAATCATCGCAAAACGGTTTTTACTCATGGAAATATAGTATCCCTCGCTCTCGAGCCAATCAATGCTTAAGGTGGATTTATTATTATCTTCAAACAAACTAGCAATGTGTTCGACGATAATTTCAAGAACACCTAAACGCGCTTGTTTGGTAGTTTGCATTTTATCAATTTGCGGATAGATACCATGTACGAAGATATTTTCATTGATTTGATCTTTTCGAAACTTTGCACAACTATCGAGTAAAAACGTATTTTGAAGCATAGTGAAAAGCGCTTCACTCTCATCCAATAAATCTTTGGGTGTGGCTATTTTTTTAAAACGAGCCTCTTTAAAAATCTCTAAGATAGATTCAAGTGAGGTATTCAGATAATCAAGCTCGAGTGGGTGCAATTTTTTAAGCGCAATACGTCGTAAAATACGCTCCAAATCATACACTTGTTTAAGGGCTATTTCAAATTTCTTATAATCTTTAAGCAGCTGCTCACTCAAATCGAAGCGTTCATTGAGGGTTTTAATATCGCAAATAGGATTGAGCAATCGCTCTTTTAACAGGCGCTTTCCAATAGCCGTTGAGGTTTGGTCGATGAGCGAAAGCAGGGTCATCTCTGTTGGATTTTTAGAGATAATGCCCAGTTGCTCAAGCGCATTGTTACCGATGTACATGTAACGACTATTGCCCAGTAAAATGGGGCGATTCATTTTTTCAATGATATTAGCATCATGCTCGATGATAAATTCACATAAAATAGCCAGCGATTCACTTGCATAAGGATAGCGCTCGATATCAAGATATTCTATGGGTGTCAATAAAGAGCGAATAGCGTAAATGCGTGCAAAAAGTTCATTTTGATAGGCGATTTTGAGACGTGTTTTATTGTGAGAGTGTGCCACACTGGGGGTGATTTCAAGGTAGTTTTGCACCCACTCTTTATCAATGCTTTCACTATTAAACGTCAGTACCAGTTCACTGGTTTTATAGGTTTGTAAAAGGTTGAAAATCTCATCAAGAGCATAAGTTTTATCTTCTCTCGTTCCATGAATTTCGTTTATCATTGTTTTTCCCGTGGTGACATCAATCGCCGAATAGCCCACAGAATAAATCTGATGGTTGCAGTCAATCAGTAAAGAAACAAGATAGTTTTCGCTTGATTCTATGAGGTAATCAAAGTTGGTACCAGGGCTTATGATATTAGAAATATAGCGTTTTACATGAGGCGGTTCGCCTTTTTGGCGCACTAATACAACGGTGTATTTTTTGGTTTGTACGATGCGGTTTAAATACCTGTCCAGTGAAACGGAAGGAATACCTGCAAGGAGAGGATTTTGAAGGGAATTTTCAATGATAGATTTATTTTTGCGGGTAAGCTGGATGTTTAAAAGCTCACTAACTTCCTTGGCTTTGCCAATTTGGTGTGCTTCGTTGTTGACCTCATAGGTTTCAAAAAATGAGCCTATTTCCATAAAAACAATCGTATTCTTCCCATACTTTTCTTCAAAAAAAAGCTGCAAATCAAAATAAGTTTCGGTGAGCAATTTTTCTTTAGAATTGAGTAATGTTGCGATATTCTCTACCATAAAATTCTACATCCTCGCCACTAAGGTAGTTTATTATACAAAATCGAAGCATAAAGTTTGGTTTGAGATAAAGCACTCATTTGGGTGGAATAGGGTAAAATAAGTCAATATTTTTAATAAGGATACGTATGGAAATTGAAATTTCAACACCAGCCCTTTTATTCCCTGCGGTTTCATTACTACTTTTGGCGTATACTAACCGTTTTTTAGCTATTTCCCAACTCATTCGGATGTTAAATCACCAATCAAAAGAGCACGAATCTTGTGAGCAAGCGGCACAAATAGAAAATCTAAAGCAACGTGTGGAACTAACGAAGTGGATGCAGATTTTTGGTGTTTTTTCAATTTTATTGTGTACGATTTCAATGTTTGGACTTTTTTTAGGATATTTGGAAATCGGGAAAAAAATATTTGGACTTAGTTTAATTTCAATGTGTATCTCTTTGGTGGCTTCTCTTATTGAAGTGGCACTTTCAACCAAAGCACTCAACTTAGAACTTGGTGATATGCGCAAAAAGTGCAGTAAGGATAAGGCAAAAAAAGAATGAATGAATATCTTAGAATTGGCGAAAAAAATCGTTTAGTGATTGCAAGACGTACAGACCATGGTGCTTATCTAAACTCTTTAGATGGGGATGAAGTTTTACTCCCCAACCAATACATTACCGAAGCAATGGTGGATGGTGATGAGGTCGATGTCTTTGTGTATACCGATTCAGAAGATCGCATCGTTGCCTCAACCGTATTTCCTTTTGCAGTGGCGGATGAATTTGGTTACTTTGAAGTAGTGGATGTGACAACCTTTGGTGCTTTTGTGGATTGGGGATTGCCTAAAGATTTATTTGTACCCAAAGCGCTTCAAAAAATTCCTTTTAGAGTGGGTATGAAGTTTGTGCTTCGTGTGTGCATTGATGATGAAACAGGACGTGTTATTGGTTCACACAAATATGCATCTTATCTCAAAAAAGATTTTACAGAACTCACACTCAATCAAAAAGTAGACCTGCTAGTACGTGAAAAAACCCCGCTTGGTTATAAAGTGATTGTCAATAATCTTTACGATGGATTGATTTTCCATAATGAGATTTTTGAGTCTATTGCGGTAGGCGAGTTTAAAGAGGGTTATATCAAAACTTTGCGTCATGATGGTAAATTAGATATTGCTTTGCAACCTATTGGTGCAGATAAAAGTGAGAGTTTTGCTAGCGAAAAAATTCTCTCTGTACTCAAAGAAGAGGGTGGGAGTTTACCACTCAATTATAAAACAGATCCTGAAGAAATTCATAAAACCTTTGGCTTAAGTCGAAAAACATATAAGCGAGCACTCACTAAATTAAGAGAAGAGAATAAAATTGTTCTCAGTAATGAAGGTATGCGCCTGTTATGAATCTTGCGATTATTGGTGCGGGAGCTTCGGGTCTAGTAGCGGCCATTGAGGCTTCAAAACGAGGCTTACATGTCAGTGTATTTGAGAAAAATGCAAAACTAGGCCGCAAGATTTTAGCCACGGGTAATGGTCGTTGTAATATCACCAACCAAAATATTAATACAGAACATTACCACTCCATGCAACCTCGTTTTATTAATGCAACACTCAGCCGTTTTGGAAGTGCTAAATGTGTTAACTATTTTAGAGAACTTGGCCTTGAAGTACGTGAAGGTGAAAAGGGTAGACTTTATCCTATGAATCATCAATCGTCTACGGTTGTAGATATGCTCGTACACTTTTGCCGTCAACTAGGGGTACAATTTTTTTTAGAGAGTGAAGTTGTTTCTCTTGAAAAAAATGGCGAGAAATTTTGTTTACATGTCAACAATGCTACACATCTTTTTGATGCATGTCTTGTCGCTACAGGTGGGCTTGCAATGCCCACATTAGGTAGTTGTGAAAGTGGTTATGTATTTGCCAAGAAAATGGGTCATACACTGATAAATCCGCACCCTTCTTTAGTGCAAATCGTGTGTGAAGAAAAAAGCATTCAAGCGCTCAGTGGTGTGAAAGTAGAAGGGGAAATTGCGGTTATTATAGAAGGTGAGAAAAAGAAAAGTGCCGTGGGGGACCTTCTTTTTACTCATTATGGCTTATCGGGAAGTGCAGTTTTAGATGTCAGTAGAGAAATTTCATTGGCAATATCGCTCAAACGAAGCGTTCATGTGATGCTCGATATCATGCCCCAATTTTCCAAAGAGCAACTAGAAAATTTACTACAAAAACGCCTTAGCTTTGCACAAGATAAATCTTTAGTGTTGTGGTTAGAAGGCATTATCAATAAAAAATTAGCCCCTTTTATCATCCAACAAGCCGCCTTACCCAAATCTATCCTTAACGCTTCCATGTTAGGGATGAAAGAAATTAAAAAATTGGCGTATGCTCTAAAGCACATAAGCTTACATGTAAACGATACCAAAGGCTTTGGAAGTGCGGAAGTAACTGCAGGTGGCGTGGATGTGCGTGAGATTAATCCTGAGAGTTTTGAATCAAAAATCGTTAAAAATCTTTATTTTTCAGGCGAAGTGCTCGATGTCGATGGCGATTGTGGTGGGTATAATCTGCATTTTGCATGGGCGAGTGGCTTTGTGGCAGGTAATGCAATAGGGAAGCGATAACTATATCTCTTCCCACACAAGCGCTTGTTTTATGTTGAAAATATCGCTTCGTTTTGGTGTAATGTAAAACTCTTCGATACTGAGGCGTGAGAGTTGATTAGTTTCATTGATTGCTTCTATCTCTTTTTCCAAGGAGTTTTTAAGATCATCCATATCTGCTTGAACCTCTTGTATCTCCTCTTCCACACGCTTAATATCACTTCGCTCTCGTAACACTCGATTGGCTCCACGAGCACCAGTAGCAATTTTACCAATGGTTGTTCTTGTCACTAAAGATTTACCAAAAAAAGCACCTAAGATGGAGGAGCCTATGGAGATAAGCGTATCGGTTGTAGCCGCATTTGCTTGCGCTTGTTCACGCTCTAGTCTATCGCTAAGCATATCGAGTTTTTTTTCCAGGGCATCACTGCTTTTTTGATACTTTTGCTGTAGTTTATCCACTGCCTCATCTATCGCTTCATTGAGTCTATCTTGCAGTCTGATTTTAAAATCACTCAAAGTTTCATTTTGTTTTGAAAATAGCTTGAAAGTATCATTTTTATAGAGTGTGAGCTTGTTTGTACGGTAGATAAAATCCGTAAACTCTTTTTGTAAAAGTTTGAGTTCACGTTCATTTTGGATGAACGTTGGCAAAGGAAAGAACGAGGAATTGGTACGTTCTTTGGTTTCAAAAGGAATGTTTTCTTCTTTTTGTGCGCTTTCAATATCGAGGCTTTGCATCGTCTCTTTAAGAGCAATTTTATAAATACATTCTGTGGTTTGATCGATATTTTTAGAGGCATCATTAAAATGTACGGAACAGGACATAAAAAGATTAGGCTGTAAATCATACGAACTGCTTTGAGAGCTATAGCTGTAGCGTTGCTCCAAAGTGTTACTCATCATAGGCTTGGGCAATACCTTCTGGTTTGTTGAAGCTTTAAGAGGCTCTATAGCTTCTTGTTTGCTTACTTGGGCCACAGGTGCTTGCGTTTGTTTTGCTTGCATGAGTTTACGAATATCTTCTTTAGAAATGGGCCCTTTAAGATAGCTTAGTGCCCAACGTGTTGTAAAGACTTTCAGTCCGTCTTCGTTGATATTTTTTAAGATAAATACACGTTTATCTAAGTTGGAGAGTAGGTTCATCAAAGCATTTTTATCAATAGCACCTTCACTAGCGGAGCTTAAGCCATCAATCACTTTTTCCTTATCTTGCTTGGTTTGCAAGCGCCCAATAAACCACGTACCGATGTTAGAAAGCCCTTTGTAGTCAATATCAACAGGATTTTGGGTGGAGAGAATGATGCCGATACCAAACGAGCGGGCTTGTTTTAAAAGCGTGAGCATTGGTTGTTTGGAAGGAGGATTGGAAGAGGGTGGAAAATAGCCAAAAATCTCATCCATATACAAAAGTGCTTTTAAAGATGAAGTTCCTTCTTGCCTGCGCATCCATGTTAGCAAATGATTGAGAAGTAATGAGACAAAAAACATGCGTTGTGTGTCATTGAGATGAGCAATCGAAAAGATAGAAACTTTAGCTTTGCCTGCTTCATCGTAGAGTAATTTTGAAATATCTAAAGGTTCACCTTCAATCCATGTTTTGAACGAAGGATTGGCGATAATGGCATTGAGTTTAAGTGCCAGTTTGAGCCTCTCATCTTGCGTAAAAAAGGTTTCAACATCAAAAATACCGATTTTCTTAAAAGGTGGTGTGACGATACGCGTGATAAGCTCTTCCAATGTTAAGTTTTGTGCTTGTGTGTAGGCATTCATAAACAATGAACTTAATAAAATTGCCTCTTTAGAGGACGCATCATTTTTTTCATCAATCAAAGATAACAGTGAGCTGACCGTTGAATTAACCAGTGAAACGAGTAGGTCATTGTCTTCAAGTATCTCTTTAGGTGGGGCAGAAAACGTTTGTAAAATTGAGATTTGAATACCTGCAGAGCTTCCTGGTGTATAAATTGTAAAATCAGCGGCATTTTTAAGCTTAGCAATCCTTTCAGGACTTTGGAAATCCTCACTAAGACCTTTTCGCCATAAATCAGCTGTTTTTTGGGCATGTTCGCTAAGACTCAGGCCATTATTAATGGCATCTTGTTCTTCAACCCACGGTTCAAAATCACTGCCTAAAAGATTGGGAAAGGTTAAAAGAAGATTGCCCATATCGCCTTTTGGGTCGATGATAATGGAAGGAATATTATCAATGGCGGCTTCTTCTAAGAGCGAAATTCCAAGCCCTGTTTTGCCGCTTCCTGTCATGCCAATGATAGCCGCATGGGTGGTTAAGTCTTTATTCTTATAGACAAGAGGGTTGAATGAGCCATCAGGGTTTTTCTCTTTGCCGATGTAGAAAAGCTTTAATTTTTCATAATCAATAGGGCTATTCATGGTTCGCCTTTAAAGAAGATTTGAGCCATTATAGCAAAAAGTTAGCAACACTCCAATTCAGCTTTTTCCATCAAAGTGATACCTTTTTCAAAGTCATACTCTTCAAATAAAGCGCTGAGGTAAAAAACATGGGAGCAGATGTGGTACAAAATATCTTTAGAATCGTGTTTGGCAAAAACAGCTTTATAATCTTTGGGAATGAGTGTTTCAAAACGAATCCATAGGCTATTTTTTGCCTCTGGATGAAGGTTGAAAAGTTCATACATAGCATCTAATACATCGGTGGCATTTTCATAACAATCAATATTGTGAAAGCTAATATAACGATCTCGTATTTCTTGCATCTCTATCACCTTTTAAAGAGGACTATGCATTTTTTATACCATCCTTTCTTTTTCAGTTGTATCTTCCCCCAAATAGTCTCATAACCCCACATTCAATTGAATATGATAAATGCTGACATGTAAAGTTAAAATGCCCTTGCATAAGAGGTTTCTAACAAAGCTCGTTCGCCAATTTCTTTGATGGCAAATTGTACCCAATTTGGATTACGTAAAAGTTCTCGACCTAGTGCTATAAGATCACATACTTCTTCTTCAAGGAGCATCTTAGCTTCTTGTGTGGTAGTAATAAGTCCAACGGCAATCGTCGGAATACCAATAGCTTTTTTGATAGCTCTTGCATATTCCGTTTGGTAAAGGGATGTCAATGCAGGCATCAGTGGTTGCTTTTCATGATTTCCACCTGCAGAAATATGCATCATAGAAACACCAATTTTTTGTAGTTCAGCACTTAAGTAGATGCTATCATTAATAGTCCAACCACCTTCAATCCACTCATCTGCAGAAAGTCGAACAATGAGAGGCATTTGTGTTGTTTGTATAATAGCGTAGCAAATTTCAATCACTAAAGCACAACGATTTTTTAAACTGCCACCGTATAAATCATTACGCTGATTCGTTAAGGGTGATAAAAATTCATACAGTAGATAACCGTGAGCCGCATGTAACTCTAAAGCATCGTACCCTGCTTTTTGAGCTCTTTGTGCCGCTGTAATGAAGGCTTCTTTGATGGATTCAATTTCGCTTACATGTAACGCATGTGGCACTTTAAATCCTCCAGTTTCACTAAAGAGTAATGCACTTGGTGCAACGGGAGAAGATGCTTTACAAAGGCTTTTACGACCAGCATGTGCTAATTGAATGGCTGTTTTACTACCAAAGCTATGAAGAAGGTTATTGAGTTTTTGATGGCCCTCTATCTGGGTGTCATCCCAAAGCCCAAGATCATTATCGCTAATGCGACCACGAGCTTCAATAGCAGTGGCTTCGGTGATGATAAGTCCCACACCACCAATGGCACGAGCACCATAATGGCAAAAATGAAAATCACGTAATTGACCATCTTCGTTGGCTTTATACATGCACATAGGAGGCATAACTACTCTGTTTTTAAGACGTATAGAGTTCAGTTGATACGGGCTAAGTAGTTGATTCATTGTTTGACCTTATTCATGATTGATTAATATGGATGCATCCCATCCACCACCAAGTGCCTTGAAGAGTTCTGCTTCTGAACTGAGGAGTGCTTGTTTAGTACTAATAAGAGATAATGAGGCATTGAGCATCCCTTTACGTGCATCTAAGACTTCAAGTTGATTGGCTGCTCCTTTGTCAAAACGTATGGTGCTAATGTTTAACATTTTGGTATAGGCATTGAGCTCTTCAGCTTGAAAAGAGAGTTTACTTTGGGCTGTATTATAACGTGTCAGGGCATCACTTACTTCTTTATAGGCCTTCTTGACACTGAGTTCATAGCCGATAAGGGCACTTTTAAGATCGGTTTCAGACATATTAACACGTGTTTTGATACGATCAAAATCAAAAATAGGGACATTAAGGGTTGGGCCAAAACTCCATTTATTAGCGGTTGATTGTAAGATATTATTGAGACTTTGGCTTTGTTGTCCGTAACTGCCTGTTAAGCTAATACTTGGAAAATACGCTGATTTTTCAACACCAATAAGGGCATTTTTACTTTTGAGATTTTCCAAAGCTTCTTTGATATCGGGTCTATTTTCCATCAGAGTCGAAGGTATACCTTTGGGAATGACAATAGCAGTGGGAAGTTTATTAGGTTCAATGGATTCTTTTTCAAATAACGCTTTAGGTGTCTTGCCCACTAAAATTGCCAAGGCATTTTCTTGTAAGCTTTTTGTTTCTAATAACGATGCTTTAGTACTTTTGGCATTGTTAAACTGTGCTTTGGCTTGATTAGCGAGTAAATCATTAATGGTGCCTGCTTTGAGTTGTTTTTCTCTAAAAGCATAACTTTGTTCATATGTGGTGATGGTATCATCCATCACCGCAATGCGTTCATTCAGTGATCCTAGGTTGAAATAGGCTACCACGACATCGTTTATAAGAGTATTTTTTAAGGTGTCACGAGCAGCTTTGGTTCCTAGAAAAGCAGACCAGTTAGCCTCGCTTTGCCCTTCAAGCTTATTCCAAAAATCAAGTTCATATTGTAAACTAAGGCCTAGTGTGTGGTCTGAATATTCTGTTCGATTGTGTTGATAGGTTTCATCACTGAGTTTGATACGTGAAGCACCTGCATTGGCACTGAGTGTTGGATAACGAGCCGCATCACTAAGCCCATAGGCTTGTTTGGCTTTTAAGACTCGTAAAGCTTGCAGTTTTAGGTCATCACTGTTTAATAAAGCTTCATGAACAAGTGCATTGAGTTTTTCATCATGAAAATCTTTCCACCACTGGGCCTTGACATGTAAAGCTTCTGTTGTTGAAGATGTAGGTATTTGAACTGTTGGAACAGTGAGTTCTGGAGCTAAAGAGCATCCACTGATGCCTAAGAGGATGCTGAGTGATAGGATAGGAAGACTACGCTTCATGACTCGTTCCTTTGTGTGTAAAATGTGCTTTGGTACGCATAATAAGATAGAAAAAGAGGGGAACAAAAAATGTTCCAATGAGCGTTAAGCTCACCATCCCTCCTACAACAGTTGTCCCAATAATATGCCGACTATTGGCCCCTGCACCTGTACTTAAAGCTAAGGGAAGCGTTCCTGCGATAAAGGCAAAAGAGGTCATAATGATAGGTCGAAAACGAATGCGCGCCCCCTCTATAGTGGCATCGACTAACGTGTGCCCTTCTTTAAGTTTCTGCATCGCAAACTCAACCATTAAAATCGCATTTTTAGCCGAAAGTCCAACGAGCGTAACTAAGCCGACTTGAAAATAGATGTCATTTTGTAACTCTCTAAACCAAACCGAAACAACGGCTCCCAAAAGGGCAAAAGGAACGGCAAGGACGATAGCAAAGGGAATACTCCAGCTTTCATAAAGAGCGGCTAAAATTAAGAAAACAAAGATAATGGCATAGATAAAAGCGGTATTGCCACCCTTCTCAAGTTGTTTTTCTTGATACGATGTTCCTGCCCAGGCAATAGTATAACCTGAAGGAAGCACTTCATTAGCAATCTGTTCGATAATTTTAAGTGCTTCCCCTGAACTATGTCCAAGACTCGGTTGCCCCGAAACTTGTGCGGCTTGAAACATATTAAATTTTTGAATAATGGAAGGCCCAACAACACGTTTAATCGTAGCAAGGGAGCTTAATGGAATCAAACGACCTTCATTAGATTTGACAAAGACATCGCCATAATTTTCAATGCCTTCACGAAAGGTACTCTCTGCTTGAACATTGACATGGTAGGTTCTACCAAAGAGGTTAAAATCGTTAGCATAATTGTTACCAAATGTCGTTTGAATTGTAGTGAAAATATCGGAGATTTCTATCCCTAAAGATTTGGCTTTTTCGGTATCAACATCGATAAGATATTGGGGTACATTGGTGTTGAGTGTTGTACGCATCGCTGTAAGCTCTGGGTGCTGACTAGCGCGAGCGAGTATCTCTTTCACATACGTATCAAGGGCTTGTATATCAGCACCCGTTCGGTCTTGAATATACATCTCAAAACCACCCGTGGTACTCATACCCATAATAGGCGGAGGAGTTACAGGGATAAGCATTGCTTCTTTATTTTGGGATAAGACCTTCATCATATCGCGGGCAATGGCTTGAGAAGTCTGAGAAAGTAGTGGTCGTTCAGCCCAATCAGTCAGTCGCACGAACATAATACCGGCATCCGTTTTAT
The DNA here is from genome assembly GCA_028684065.1 of Sulfurospirillaceae bacterium. Lineage (GTDB taxonomy): Bacteria > Campylobacterota > Campylobacteria > Campylobacterales > Sulfurospirillaceae > Sulfurospirillum. Next base: position 519,525 of record JAQUGO010000001.1, on the reverse strand, counting down.
AAGCTCTTGTGATAAAATCGAGTCCTGACATCGCTCCTACTTTTTCCACATGTGGCATTTTGAGTATCATATCACTCGCATTTTCAGCCACTTTTTGCGTACGTCCTAGTGCGGCTCCAGGCATAAGATTGTTGATGACAAGGATAGAGCCTTTGTCTTCATTAGGTACCAATCCTGTTGGAACTTTATTTAGGAGGAGATAAATTCCTCCGAGCATAATGGCAAACAGTAAGACATTGAGCAATCCAAAACGGATGGTTTTAGCCACACCAGCGGAGAAAGTTTTGGTGGCAAATTCAAAGAACTGATTAAACTTTTGAATCAGCCAAAAGGGTTCACTTTCGTGCTGTTTAAGAAACAAAGCACACAACGCTGGAGTCAGTGTTAACGCGACAAGACCTGAAATGGTCACTGAAATGATAATCGTAACAGCAAACTGTTTGTAAAGCATTCCACTAAATCCACCCATAAATGCCGCAGGAATAAAAACAGCGCAAAGGACTAAAACAATAGCAACAACAGGGCTGGTAATCTCTCCCATAGCTTTTATCGTGGCTTCTTTAACACTTAGATTTTTATGGGTATGTAAGATACGCTCAACATTTTCAATGACGACAATGGCATCATCGACAACAAGACCGATGGCTAAAGTGAGTCCAAAAAGAGTTAAGAGATTAATCGAAAAGCCAGCGGCATAGAAGCCTGCAAAGGTTCCCACAATAGAAACAGGGATGGCAAGAACAGGAATAAGAGTAGCCCGCAAATTGCCTAAGAATATATAAATAATACCAACAACTAAAGCAATGGAAAGCAGTAAGGTAAAAATGACTTCATGAATGGATTCTTTGACAAATTTTGTTGGGTCATACGCCGAGTTAATCTCAAAATCAGGAGGAAAATTGACGGAAATTTCTTTAAGTTTATTTTCTAACAGAGCCGCAACTTCAAGGGCATTAGCCCCAGATGCAAGATAAATACCAATTGGAATCATCGGTTTTTTATTGAAAATACCATTAAAATAGTAAGACTCTACGCCTAATTCGACACGTGCTACATCTTTAAGCCTAAGGGCTGAGCCATCAAGATTGGATTTGATGATAATATTTTCAAATTCACCCTGTGTTTTTAATCGGCCTGTCGCTTTAACCGTATAGGTAAATGTTGGTTGGTTTTCCATAGGTTCTTGACCAATTTGACCTGCTGCGTATTGTTCATTTTGGTTTTTAATCGCATTAATCACTTCTGCCGTAGAAATTTCATAAATAGAGAGTTTTTCAGGCTTAAGCCACACGCGAATAGCATAATTTTTATTGCCAAAAATACTTGCATCACCAATACCAGGAATTCTTTTGATATCATCTAAAATATTCACAAGCGCATAGTTAGAGATAAAAGTTGTGTCGTGAACATTGTCTTTAGAGGTTAGTGCTAAAACTTGTAAAATATCAGGTGAGCGCTCACGGGTAACGATACCTTGTCGTTTAACCGCTTCGGGTAGTTTATTGGTTGCTACTTGCACTCGATTATTCACATCGACTTTGGCTTGGGCAACATCGGTACCGATGTTAAAATAGACATTGATACTCACAATACCACTGGGCGATGCGGTGGTAGTCATATAAATCATACCATTAACGCCATTGAGCTCTTCTTCAATAGGGGCTGCAACCGTAGATACAAGCGTTTGTGCATCAGCCCCCGGATAGGTTGCTGTCACTGTTATCTGGGGTGGCGCGATACTGGGATATTCTTGTACCGGTAGAATGCGTATAGCAATCAATCCCGCAATAAGAATAATAATAGCAACAACCGTCGAAAAAATAGGACGATTGATAAAAAATTTCGAAAACATTTATTGTGCCTCAGTTTGATTGATGACTTTGTCAATTTTCACAGGAGCAGCATTTTTAACTCTAAAGAAGTTATTGACAATGACTAAATCACCCTCCTTAAGACCATTTTCGATAATAAAATCATTCCCGCTGGTTTCTCCAATTTTTACAGGCTTGACAACTGCTTTACCGTCGACAACAATAAAGACAACCATCCCAAGAGGATTTTGAAGAACCGCTTTTTGAGGTACTCTTATAACATTATTACGTGTTAAGCCTAAGAGTGAAACAGTCACGAATTGGTTAGGGAGCAGTTCTTGGTTAGGGTTTTTAAATGTGGCTCTAGCTTTAAGTGAACCCGTTTTACTATTAAGGGAACTATCGAGAAAATCGACAACACCACTCTCTTTATACTGAACATTATTAACCATTAAGGTTGCTTTGAGCTTCCCCTCACTTGGGTGTGACCATGTGCCATTTTTAATGTTGTATTTTTGTTTCATGACATCAATATCGGGGATTGAAAACTCTACATGTAAAGGATTAACTTGTGTAATTTCAACCAAAGGAGTACCATCGGTTACGAGGGTGCCAACATCAGTTTGTTTCATCCCTACAATACCACTCATCGTCGCTTTAACGCGTGTTCGATCAAGGTTGATACTTGCAACTTTTAATGAGGCTTTGCTACTTTCATAAGAAGCTTTAGCACTCTCGTAAGCCCAGAACGCAGTATCTTTTTCTTGTTCACTTGCCGCATTGGCATCAAAAAGAGATTTAAGACGCTTCCACTCTTTTTCTGTTTTTTGAAGGATGACATCTTGACTTGCAAGATTGGCTTTGGCCAATTGAAATGCCGCTTCATAACTATCAGGCTCAATGGTGTAGAGAAGCTCACCTTCTTTGACTATTTGACCTTCTGTAAAATGTTTCTTTTGTAAAATACCATTGGCTCTGGCTTTTATTAATGCCACTTGAGAACTGATGCTTTTACCTGGGTAAGTGAGGCTTAAGGCTTCTTCTTTGGGAGCTGATACTTTGTAAACATCCACGGCTGGCACAGGAGCTGTCTTTTGTGCGGTAGGCGTTTTTTGAGAAGATTCTTCTGCAAAAAGTATTGTTGAAAGTGCGATACATGCCATCATGGAAACAAGAGTGAGAGTAAGACGTGCCATAGGGCTTCCTTTATGCTATTTAGGGGGTATAATAGAGTCTATTTTAGCATAATCGTTGTTAATGATATGTGTAAAAAACACGACATGTATACAATATTATGACAAAAGCACAATTTGTATGTTAAACTTATTCAATTATTATAATTGTAGCGATTATAAAACAGTATGATATAGGAGGTACAATGCAGATTATAGGAGAAGAAGAGTTTCTCGATGAGACCTCAATTTTAGTATCTGAAACGGACAGTAAGGGTATTATTGTTTATGCTGACGAAGCTTTTGTAAAATTCTCAGAATATTCTCTAGAAGAACTTATTGGTAAAAATCACAATATTATTCGTCATCCTGATATGCCAAAAGCCGCTTTTAGAGACTTATGGGAGACAGTTAAAAAAGGTGATGTTTGGCAAGGTTTTGTGAAAAATAAAACAAAAACGGGTAAATTTTATTGGGTTTATGCCACAATTTTTCCTTTTGGAAAAGGGAATTACCTCTCTGTCAGAAAAAAAGCTACTAAAGAAGAAGTCGAAAAATATTCTGCGTTGTATCAACAAATGCGTTTGCGTGAGGGACAATAATGAAAGCACTAAGCATACAATTTAAAGTTACATTACTTTTAGTGATTTCTGTAGTTATGACAGCAGTCATCGCAACATTAGTGGTCGTTGTTTTGACGAAAAACGATGTAGAGGCTCGTCTTGAGAATATTCAAGCCAACATGACACGTGAAAAAATTGAAGCACTCTCTGCAAAAGTAGAAATTGCTCGTCAAATTCTATTTTCGTATTATGAAGAATCACAAAAAGAAGACCCATCTCAAAAGGTAGTGTATCAAACCAAAGCAAAAGAGGCTATCAAAAAGCTCAGATTTGGGACAGATGGTTATTTTTGGATTAATGATTTTGGACCTAAAATGATTATGCATCCTATCAAGCCATCCTTAGATGGTGTAGATATCAGTCAATCTAAAGATGCTAATGGAAAATTTTTATTTCAAGAGATGGTCGAAGTTGCCACTCAAAAGGGTAAAGGTATTGTACATTACATGTGGGAAAAACCAGGATTTAGTGCTCCTCAACCCAAAATTTCTTATGTAGAAGCATTTAAAGAGTGGGGTTGGATTATAGGCACAGGTATTTATGTTGATGATATTGATGCTTTAATTACACAAGAACGTGCAAAAATGAATCAATCTGTCAATATGCTGATTCTACAAAATACTCTTATTCTTTTATTTGTGGTACTTTTCTTTGCAGGGCTGTCAGCATATTTAAGTAAAAAACTAATTGGTATTCGTATGCTAAATCTTAAAAAATATGTAGAAGATTTTAGTTTATATGTTACAAATAAAAAGAACTTAATAGATTATACACTCAATGATGAGATTAATGATGAGATAGGCTCAACCATCGCTGTGATTAACAAAACATTTAAAGAATTTGAAAAACTACGTTTAGATGATTTACGTGTAGTCGGAGAAGTTTTAATTATTTGTTCAAAAATGTCTAATGGTTATATGGATAACAAAACGTCTTATATTTCATCAAATTTCTTGACTAATCGACTCTCTTACGAAATAGATGCGATGATAGCCAGTGTTAATCGCGTCATGCAAGAGACTTTAAAGTCCTTGAAAAATTTTCAAAATCAAGACTTTACACATCCTGTAGAGATATCTACGCAAGGAGAGCTTAAGGAGTTAGTGGATGGTGTAAATGCGCTAGGCAATTCACTGGCAACAATGATCGAAGAGAATGCAAAACAGAGTCAAGCGATTCATGAAAATTCTACACGTTTAGCAAGCTCTATCACAACGATTAAAAATGAACCTCTCAATGAGCTGAGTCATATTGTCAGTCAAACCACAGCCTCTATGCAAGAGATGGGCGTGACTCAACAAACACTTGCTGATAACCTCACAACATTGACACAGAATGCTAAAGAAGCCAATGATATTTTAAATATCATTGGTGATATTGCCGATCAAACCAACCTTTTAGCACTTAATGCCGCCATTGAAGCTGCAAGGGCAGGTGAACATGGACGTGGTTTTGCTGTCGTTGCCGATAATATTCGTGAGCTTGCCGATAAAACCAGTAAATCACTCGCACAAATTAAAGCCACTATAGGGTTGATTGTTAATAGTATCGTTGATAGCTCTGGCAAAATGAGTGCTAACGCTAAAGAGATGCATACCCTAACGGCAGATGTTGAAACCATCCAAGAAAAAACGGGTGCTATTTTAACCATTATGAGTAAATTAAACTAAACGAAGATGACATGTAAGGAAAATCTTCTTTACATGTCATCAATATTTTAAGGATGAGATATATTCCATCCTCCACCGAGGGCTGAGATAAGGCTAACACACGCTACGAGTTGTCGACTCTGAAGACTCACAATACTGTTTTGATTGTTTAATGCTGTGGCCTGTGCTACGGCAACACTGGTATAATTCAGCATCCCTGCTTTATATTGATTAAGCGTTAAGGTAAGTGCTTCATTGGAGAGTCTAAGTGCTTCTTGTTGTATCGCAATCTCTTGTTCAAGTATTTGAAGAGCGGCTAAATTATCCTCCACTTGCTGAAATGCGCTCAGCACACTTTGTTTATAACTGGCAACACTAGCATCATAAAGTGCGAGTGCTTGTTGTTTATTGCCTTCTCTTAATCCCCCATCAAATAATGCAGCACTCAATGTTCCGCCGAGCGCCCAAAGTGAGCTAGGTTGCGTAAACAGTTTGGATAGTGTTGAGCTTTCAAATCCACTGGATGCAGATAAACTTAAGGTTGGATACCACGCCACTTCAGCCAGACCTACTTGTGCATTGGCTTGTTGCATTCTGCGTTCCGCTGCGGCAATATCAGGACGTCTTTCCAAAAGCTCTGAGGGTAGACTAGGCGGAATAGAAGGAAGGCTTGCATGTAACGCTTGACGTTCGAGTGAAAAAAGCGAAGGAGATTGTCCTATAAGGACTGCAATAGCATGTTCTAACTGGGAGCGTTGTATGCCTAAATCAACTTGTTGTGCATGGGTTGAATGAACAAGAGCTTGCGCACTGAGCACATCTTTTTTTGTGACTATACCTGCACGATATTGATTTTGAACTAACTGTAATGATTTTTCATAAGCTTTAAGTGTTTGCGTTAATGCAAGGTATTGAGAATCCAAACCTCGGAGTTGAAAATAACTTTGTGCTAAGAGTGATTGGGCGGAGAGTTTTGCTGCCTCAAGGTCGTCATAACTCGCTTGTGCATTGGCTTCATTAGCTTCGATAGAGCGTCTTATCGCTCCCCAAATATCAGGTACCCATGATGCTTGTAACGGTACTTTATAATCCGTCGTTAGTTTATGCGTTGTACTTGAACCTAGGGATGCAGAGCTTTGTGTTTTACTGATAGTGGGCGAAAGGTTAAGATTAGGTAGCAAAGATGCTTTAGAGCTCTCTACAACGCCAAGTGCTTGCCGATAGGCTGCTTCGTATTTTGCTAAGGATTGATTTGAAAGAGTGACTTGTTGTATCAGCGTATTGAGTGTTGTATCGTGAAAACTTTCCCACCACTTTTCGTGTGTTATAACATTTTGAGGCTGAGCTACTTTCCAGCCTTTTTCCTTATAGGAATCTGCTGTTAAGAGTGTTGGTCTTTTGTATTCTGGACCTATTGCGCACGCACCTAAAAAAAATGCGCACCAAAGCAGAGTGGTAAGTTTAATGGATAACTGTATCATGATGTACCTTGTTGCTAATATTTTTTGTTTGAAACCAAAGACGAAATTGCTCGCCATAGAGATAAATAACAGGCGTTGTATACAACGTAAGTAATTGACTTAAAATTAATCCTCCCACAATGGAAATACCTAGAGATTGTCTCAACTCTGCACCATCCCCTACACCGATAGCAAGAGGAATTGCACCAAATAAAGCAGCCATCGTTGTCATCATAATAGGGCGAAAACGTGACGTTGATGCTTGAAAGATAGCCTCTCTTGGTGCTAACCCTTGCGTGCGTTGTGCGTCAATGGCAAAATCAATCATCATAATGGCATTTTTCTTTACAATACCAATCAGTAAGATAACACCAATCAGTGCGATGATATTAAATTCTGTCTTAAAGGCCATGAGGGCTAAAAGTGCTCCAACCCCTGCGGAAGGAAGTGTCGATAAAATGGTGAGAGGATGAATATAACTTTCATAGAGTATACCCAGTACAATATAGACGGCTAAAATAGCGGCTAAAATAAGCATAGGCTGGCTTTGTAAAGAAGATTTAAAGGCGCTTGCTGTTCCTTGAAAACTACCTTGAACACTATTCGGAAGCCCTAATGTGTCTATTGTTTTATTGATGATGTCTGAAGCATTTGAGAGAGACATACCAACAGGCAAGTTAAAGGAAAGTGTAGCTGCTGCAAATTGACCTTGGTGATTGACTCCCAAGGAAGTATTTTTAGCTTCATAATGGCTAAAAGTAGACAAAGGTACCTGAATACCAGTTGAGGTGCTGATATAAACATTATCTAAAGCCTCAGGGCCTTGTGTAAACTGAGGATCTGCTTCGAGTACAACACGGTACTGATTGAGAGGATTGTAGATGACAGAAACCGTACGCTGACCAAATGTATCGTTGAGTGTGGCATCTATCATGCTCATAGTAATCCCTAATTTAGACGCGGTATCACGGTCAATGACAAGGTATGTTTGCCAGCCTTTAATCTCTTGGTCACTACTCACATCGACAAGTTCTGGTAGTTGCATAAAGGCTTTACGAACTTTAGGTTCCCATAATCGTAATGCCTCTAAATCATCTGAACGCAAAGTGTATTGATATTGGGCATTGGATTGTCGTCCTCCAATACGAATGTCTTGCACAGGAACCAAAAATAAAGAAGCCCCTGGTACATTAGCCAATTTCCCCCTCAGTCGTGCAATGACTTTATCGGCTGAAAGTTTACGCTCGCTTAGAGGCTTGAGTGTAATAAACATTCTCCCACTATTTGTTTGCGAGCCTCCTGTATAAGCGATAACATTTAAAACGGCAGGGTCAGCTTTGACGATAGAAACGAAAGTATTGAGTTTTTGGGACATGGCTTGAAATGATATGCCTTGATCCGCTTGAATGCCTCCCACAATGCGTCCTGTATCTTGTTGCGGGAAAAACCCTTTGGGAATAATAATATATAAAAAAACATTAAGAGCAATGGCTGAAAAGAAGAGAAAAAGCATAATACGAGCGTGTTTGAGTGCCCATGTTAAAGAATGCTCATAGCCCTTTAAAAAGAAAAGAAAGATTTTTTCACTCAGATGGTATAGCTTTCCATGCTTCATTATATGAGGAGGTTTTAAGATGCGAGAACACAGCATAGGTGTCATTGTAAGCGAAATAAACAAGGATATTAAAATGGCAATGGATAGGACAACTGAGAATTCACGAAACAATCTTCCTACAATACCTCCCATCAATAAAATAGGAATAAAGACTGCTATGAGGGATAAACTCATGGATAACACGGTAAAGCCTACTTGTTTGCTTCCTATAAGAGCAGCTTTGAGTGGAGACATGCCTTCTTCCATGCGCTTAGAAATATTTTCTAAAACCACGATAGCATCATCAACAACAAAGCCAGTGGCAATGGTTAGTGCCATTAAAGAGAGATTATCTAAACTATAACCACACAGATACATGATGGAAAAAGTTCCGATGAGTGAAACAGGCACAGCAATACTCGGTATAAAGGCAGCACGCCAATTACGAAGAAACATAAATACAACAAGAATCACTAAAATGATGGATGTTGTAAGTGTACGCTCAACTTCATGCAATGAAGCACGAATCGTTGGTGTCCTGTCCATTGCTACTTCTAAATCGATGCCACTAGGAATAGAAGCAGATAATTGGGGCAAAAGCTCGCGCACTCTATCAACCGTGGCAATAATATTAGCATTGGGTTGACGGAAAAGAATCAAAATAACAGAGGGCCTTCCATTGGCGGAACCTGCATTTCGTAGATCTTGGTTTGAATCAATCACCCGTGCAACATCGCTTAGTTTAACTGCCGCGCCATTACGATAGGCAATAATTAAGGGACTATAATCTGCTGCACGCATGGCTTGGTCATTAGCTTTAATTTGCCAATGATGTTCAGTGTCTTCTAACGAGCCTTTAGGACGATTAGCATTACTGCTCGTGATGGCTGTTCGAATCTCTTCAAAGCCAATGCCGTAATGGTTAATGGTGGCAGGATTGACTTCAACCCTCACAGCAGGCAAAGAACTTCCCCCAACAATAGCCTCTCCAATACCTTCGACTTGAGAGAGCTTTTGTGCAAGAATGGTGGAGGCAGCATCGTACATTTGTGCTTGTGTCAGTGTATCGGATGTTAATGAAAGGATCATAATAGGAGCATCAGCCGGGTTAACTTTACGGTACGTTGGATTGCTTAGCATCCCTGTGGGAAGCATGGCAAGAGCGGCATTAATGGCAGCTTGAACATCACGTGCAGCACCATTAATATCTCTATCCAGTTCAAATTGTAAGGTAATACGTGTTGAGCCAAGAGAACTTGAGGAAGTCATTTCCGTTACGCCTGCAATGCGCCCTAAAGATCGTTCAAGAGGTGTTGCTACGGTTGCGGCCATTGTTTCTGGGCTAGCTCCTGGAAGTTTTGCTGAGACTGAAATAGTAGGGAAGGCCACTTGAGGAAGTGGCGAAACGGGCAAAAGTCCAAAGGCAATCATTCCAGCAATGGCAATACCAATGGTAAGCAATGTTGTCGCAATAGGACGAGCAATAAAAAGAGCGCTAATATTCATGAAAGAGGCTCTAAGGCTTGTTCATCGTGTGTATGAAAACGTTTAGCAAGGTTGTCAAAAAAGAGATAAATGACAGGTGTGGTGAAAAGAGTTAAGACTTGGCTGACCATCAAGCCACCCACCATCACAAGCCCTAAAGGATGGCGAAGTTCTGAACCAACACCCGTACCCACCATCAATGGTATTGCTGCAAAAAGAGCGGCTAAAGTTGTCATTAGAATAGGTCTAAAACGTAGTAAACACGCTTGATAAATAGCTTCATAAGGCGTTTTACCTTCTTCTCGTTCAGCCTCAAGTGCAAAGTCTATCATCATAATGGCATTTTTCTTAACAATACCAATCAGTAAAATAATACCGATAACAGCAATAATGCCTAAATCTTTACCAAAGCAAAGTAATATCAATAAAGCTCCCGCTCCAGCAGAGGGGAGTGTGGAGAGAATGGTTAATGGGTGAATATAGCTTTCATACAAAATACCTAAAACAATATACATCGTGATAATAGCAGCTAAAATAAGCAATAAAGTATTGGTTAGGGAGTTATTAAAAGCAGCAGCAGCTCCTTGAAATCGTGTTTCTATACTAGCGGGCATATTCATTTGTGCTTTAATTTCATTAATAGCCTTAACAGCATCTCCCAAAGAGTAATGAGGCGCTAAATTAAAAGAAATCGTAGTGGCAGGAAATTGTCCTAAATGATTGATAAGTAAAGGTGTAAAGCGTTCACTGATATGGGCAATGGAGCTTAGTCTAATTTGTGCACCCGAATTTGAGCCTACAAAAATTTCATTTAAGGATGAAAGTCCTAATTGGTATTCTGGTTTGACTTCTAATATAACACGATATTGACTTGTTTGTGTGTAAATCGTTGAGATTAGGCGTTGCCCAAAGGCATTGTAAAGGGCACTATCAATAGCTGCAGTTGAAATACCAAGTCTGCTGGCAGTCGTGCGGTCAATCTCGATATAAGCTTGTAAGCCTTTATCTTGCTGATCACTCGCAACATCACTAAGTTGTGGAAGGCTTTGAAGTTTTTCTAAAAATAAAGGTGCCCATTCACTCAGTTCATTGGCATTGGCATCTTCAATGGTCATTTGGTATTGGGTTCGACTGACTCTATCTTCAATGGTTAAATCTTGCACGGGTTGCATGTATAAGGTGATACCTTCTACCGATGCAATAGCCGCTCGCAATCTACGAATAACCTCAGTGGCACTTTCATTTCTTGCTTCATGCGGTTTGAGATTGATAAGTATTCGGCCGCTATTTAAGGTTGTATTGACCCCGTCAACGCCAATAAATGACGTTAAACTTTCAACTGAGGGATCTTTTAAAATGGTATCAGCAAGAAAGTGCTGACGTTCTGACATTGCGCTAAAAGAGATGGATTGCGGGGCTTCTGTAATACCTTGAATTAGGCCTGTATCTTGAATAGGAAAAAATCCTTTAGGCACAATAATATATAGCCATACGGTAATGACCATGGTCGCAAAGGCAACAAAAAGTGTTGCATTGTGTCGTTTTAAAACCCACTGTAGCATACGTCCATAATGAGCAATGAGCCACTCTATCACGGCTCCACTTTTTTTAGAAAAGAGACTCTCTTCCGATAAAGGTGTATGTTTTAATAATTTTGCACTCATCATAGGCGTTAAGGTTAATGAAACAAAGGCAGAGATAATAATGGCAATAGCTAGCGTAATAGCAAATTCACGAAAAAGCCTTCCTACTACATCAGCCATAAAGACAAGTGGAATTAGTACGGCTAGTAAGGAAACAGTTAATGAAATAATCGTAAAGCCAATTTGCTTGGAGCCTTTGAGTGCGGCTTCTAAAGGGGAATCACCGTTTTCAATGTAGCGTGCGATATTTTCTATCATGACGATGGCATCATCAACAACAAATCCAGTTGCAATCGTTAAGGCCATTAACGTTAAATTATTGAGACTAAAACCGGCTAAATACATAACACCAAAGGTTCCAATAAGAGAGAGAGGTACGGCAATACTGGGGATAATAGTGGCTCTAAGATTGCGAAGAAAGACAAAAATGACTAAAACCACTAAAGCCACAGCCAAAACTAATTCGATTTTGACATCTTGTACCGAGGCACGAATGGTGGTTGTGCGATCTGTTAATAAACTAATATTGATAGCGCTTGGCATATTTTCTTTAAGTTTTGGAAGCATTGCTTTGACGCGGTCTGCCACTTCAATGACATTAGACCCAGGTTGTTTTTGGATATTAATTAAAATAGCAGGTTTGTCATTGGCCCAGGCAGCAAGCTTGGTGTTTTCTGCATCATCAATAATATCTGAAACGTCACGTAAACGAATGGGATTACCATTTTTATAAGCAATAATGATATCACGATACTCTCCAGCAGATTTTAACTGATCGTTTGCATCTATGGTAGAGGAATTGCTCACACCATCAAAACTTCCCTTGGCTTGATTGACATTAGCAGTACCAATGATAGTGCGGAGATTTTCTAAAGAGAGGCCATAGTTTGCTAGTGTTTTTGGATTGACTTGAATACGTACAGCGGGGCGTTGTCCTCCACTGAGGCTGACTAATCCCACGCCAGAAATTTGAGATATTTTTTGAGCAATTCGAGTATCGGTTAAATTTTGTACTTGTGGCAATGGCAAGGTGTCTGATGTAATGGCTAGCGTTAAAACAGGCGTATCTGCGGGGTTGACTTTATTATAAATAGGCGGAGTAGGGAGGTCTGTAGGTAAAAGAGAAGTGGAAGCATTAATCGCAGCTTGCACTTCTTGTTCTGCTACGTCCAATGTCATATCAAGGCTAAATTGTAAAGTGATAATTGATGAACCACCAGAACTGGTTGAAAGCATTTGATTCAGACCAGGCATCTGCCCTAATTGCCTCTCAAGAGGTGCCGTAATGGAGGAAGTCATAACCTCAGGGCTTGCTCCAGGATAGAGTGTCACAACTTGTATGGTAGGATAATCAACTTCAGGTAGAGCCGATAAAGAAAGCATGCGGTAGCCAATACTTCCTGCAAGCAAAATGGCCACCATAAAAAGGGATGTTGCTATGGGGCGAAGGATGAATAGACGCGAAGGATTCATGGTTGTGCATCGCTTTTGGAAGCATTCTTAGAAACTCCAGCTTTTTTACCTCCACTAGAATCTTTACTTATGACAGTCACTTTTGCCCCTTCTCTTAGTTTATCAACACCATCAACGACCACTGTATCATTTAAGGTAATACCCGATTCAACGACAATATGGTCCTTAACAATAGCACCTGTTTTAATGATAGCAACTGTTACCGTACTATCCTCTTTGAGCTTATAAACAAAGGTACCAGGCACGCCATGTTGTACTGCCGCAGTCGGAATTAAAAAAGCGTCATGTTGCGTATCAACAAGAAGATGAATATTCACAAATTGATTAGGGAACAGTGTTTGATTGTGATTGTCAAATTGTGCTTTGAGTTTAAGCGTACCCGTCGTAGAGTCAATTTGATTATCGGCACTGATTAATTGACCACTGCTGAGTTTCATCTTATCAGCGCGATCATAAGCATCAACAGGAAGTTTCGCATGTGTGTATAACTTTTGAAGAACAGGTGAAATAGTATCTTCAGGAATACTAAACAGTGCTACGATTGGTTCAGTTTGTGTAATAACAGCAATTCCTGAAGCATCTGATGTACGTATCATATTTCCTACATCTACTGTTTGTAAACCAACACGACCACTCATAGGAGCTTTAATCGTGCAATATTCAATTTGAAGCTTAGTATTTTCAATAGAAGCGGTATCGATTTGTAGCGTTCCACGGTACTGATTGACCAACGCTATTTGCGTATCAACAATTTGCTTTGAGATAGAATCTTGTGCTAACAAATCTTGATAGCGTTTTAAATCAATCAAAGCATTGTCTAAAAGTGCTTGGTCTTTAAGCTTTTGACCTTCCGCTTGTGCTAAGAGAATAGTATAAGGACGTACATCAATTTGCGCTAAAATATCACCTTTTTTAACGAGTTGACCTTCGGTATACAAAATATTCATTAATTGACCATCAATACGGCTTTTAATAGTCACTGTGGCTAAAGGAGCGACGGTGCCTAAGCCTTTAAGATAAATAGGAACATCGCCTTGTGTCACTTTGGCGGTGACTACGGAACTGGTGCGACTCATGCGACTTTTTTCAACAGAAGGATTGGTTGTAGTCGAGCTTTTGTTTGTATAAAGCCAATAGCCTCCGCCAATCATGAATAAAATGACTATCACCTTGATAATAAAAAAAGGCGAACAACAACCTTTAGGGGCTTGGGCTAAAGAGGGGGTTGAGGGTTGGGTGGTCTTTTCGTCAGAAAGCATTTTCGTGACCTTTTGATAAATTAAAATGTAGAAAAATTTAGAAATTTTGATAGTATGTTTTGACATGTAAAGATATTTAACAATGTGAATTATAACGCATATTTGTTAACTATTATTTAATCATCAAAGTTCTTGTTATACGTATTATTAGCTTATAAAATAAAGTTATTATGATAATGCAATAATAGGCGTTTTAAGTAAAAATACTTACGAAGAGAATTTCTCTTTTTAGATGATTTACCGATTTAGAGTTATGATTAGGTATCTGACAAAGGAGCGTGTGTTATGTTATCCGTCCATAATGCATTTTATACAACGCGTAATAGTTTATGGGAAGCAACAAAACAACTCAATAATGTAACCAATTCAGTAGCCACTGAAAAAAATTTCATTTCATCTATCCCTCAAGATACGGTTCAAATTTCAGATGAAGCAAAAGCATTAACCTCCAGTGATACGAGTGTTATATTTAAGGAAAATGATACCGAAAATAATCAAAGTGATAGTGCACCAGTAGGTAGTGGCGGTGCGGTAGGCAGAGCATCATCCAGCAGCAGTTCCTTAGATGAGCAGATAGCAAAGATTGAAAAGCAAATAGCTGCTTTAGAAAAAGAAATAGCTACTTTGCGTAAATCGACCGATAAAGAGACGCAACAATTAGTCCAAACCAAAGAAGTCCAACTCGTAGCATTGCAAACGCAATTAGTCACCCTTGAGGAACAGCAAATAAGCACCTCTTTATCCTCATAATAGGTGTGTAAAAAAGACTCTTTTCTGGTACAAAAGCTCCACATGTAAAGCTTTTAAAAGTCCTCTTTGGGTACAATCTTAAAAACTGAATAGATTGAGATACCATGAGCGATATAACCTACACACATTTACATTTACATAGCGAATACTCCCTCCTTGATGGAGCCAATAAAATTGGGAAATTAGCCAAAGCTCTTAAAAATCAAGGCGTAAAAGCGGTTGGTATTACAGACCACGGTAATATGTTTGGCGCGATTGATTTTTACAAAACGATGCGAAAAGAGGGCATAAAACCCATCATTGGCATGGAAGCTTACATTCATAATCAAGACGATATTGGCGATAAAACAACCAAACAGCGTTTTCACCTTTGTTTATATGCCAAAAATGAGATTGGCTATAAAAACCTTATGTATCTCTCTTCTATGAGTTACATTCAAGGATTTTATTATTATCCTCGTATCAATAAAAAAATGCTTATAGAACACTCAGAAGGTTTGGTTTGTTCAGGTGCGTGCTTACAAGGTGAAGTGAATTGGCATCTCAATCTAAATAACAAACGTAATGTTCAATTTGGCGCAAAAGGTTATGAGAGAGCTAAAGAAATTGCTTTAGAGTATAAGGCCATTTTTGGCGAGGATTTTTACTTAGAGATTATGCGTCATGGTATTGGAGATCAGCTTTTTATTGATGATGATATTATCAAAATAGCTCAAGAAACAGGTATTAAGCTTATCGCTACCAATGATACCCACTACTTAGTCCAAGATAATGCCGAAGCACATGAGGCTTTTATGTGTATTGCGATGAATAAAGAGTTCGATGATCCCAATCGTTTACGTCACTCAGTTCATGAATTTTACCTCAAATCGCCTCAAGCGATGAGTGAACTGTTTGCTGATATTCCTGAGGCTATTAGTAACACGCAAGAAATTGTGGATAAATGCAATTTAGAGATTAAATTAGGCGATCCTACCCCTCCAAAATTTAAATTTACCAAAGAGTATGCGGCAAAAGAGGGTTTGAGTTTTGAGAGTGATGATGACTTTTTTGCCTATCATTGTCGTGAAGGTTTAAAGAAGCGACTTGAGCTTGTGGATGAGAGCAAACACGATGAGTATCGGGCTCGTTTAGAGCGTGAAATTGGTATTATTTGCAAAATGAAATTTCCAGGCTACATGCTTATCGTTTGGGATTTTATTCGTGAAGCCAAAAGCAGAGGAGTTCCCGTAGGCCCAGGACGGGGTTCTGCAGCGGGGAGTTTGGTTGCATATTCTCTTTATATTACCGACATTGATCCCATGCCTTATAATCTTCTTTTTGAGAGGTTTCTAAACCCTGAACGTATCAGTATGCCGGATATCGATATCGACTTTTGTCAAAGCAGACGAGGTGAAATTATCGACTACGTGGTTGAAAAATATGGTCGTTACAATGTGGCGCAAGTTATCACCTTTGGTAAGCTTTTAGCCAAGGGAGTGATTCGCGATGTGGCACGTGTTTTGGCAATTCCTTACGCAGAAGCGGATGCCATGGCAAAGCTAATCCCCGATGAACTTGGTATTACGCTGAATGGCATTGGTGTGGAAGGTGAAGAGGGCTATAAACCTGGCGCTTTTCAAAAAGAGCCAAAATTAAGAGAGTTGATTGAAAGTGACCCACGGATGCAACGTGTTTGGAAATTTGCCCTTGCTCTTGAAGGCCTCAATCGAAACTCGGGTATGCACGCTGCGGGTGTGGTCATCAGTGATGAAGAGTTGTGGCATAAAACGCCCCTTTATCAGCCATCAGGTGAAGACCATTTAGTCACTCAGTATTCACTGAATTATCTTGAAGATGTGGATTTAATCAAATTCGACTTTTTGGGATTAAAGACACTGACAGTTATTGATAATGCCCTCAAACTCATTAAAATACGCTATGGAAAAACCATCAATTTTAATGCCTTGGATATGAATGACCCCAAAGTCTATGAATTGATTCAAAGTGGCGATACCGTTGGGCTTTTTCAGATTGAATCCAGCGGAATGCAATCGCTTAACGAGAGACTTAAGCCTACTACGTTTGAGGATTTAATTGCGGTTCTAGCATTGTATCGTCCAGGTCCTATGGAATCAGGAATGCTCGATGATTTTATTGACCGTAAAAATGGTAAAAAAGAGATAGAGTATTTTTTTGATGAGTTTACAGAACCACTTCGTCCTATCTTGGAGCCAACCTATGGCGTTATCGTTTACCAAGAACAAGTTATGCAAATCGTTCAATCCATTGGTGGATTTAGCCTGGGTGAAGCGGATTTGATTCGTCGTGCGATGGGTAAGAAAAAAATTGATTATATGAAACAAAAAGCAGAAGAGTTTGCGGAAGGTGCTGTGAAGAAAGGCTTAGATCGTAATCATGCTATTGAACTTTTTGGTTTAATTGAAAAGTTTGCAGGATACGGTTTTAATAAATCTCATTCTGCGGCCTATGCGATGATTACCTTTCAAACAGCCTATTTGAAGTGTTATTATCCGCAAGAATTTATGGCAGCGCTTTTAACCAGTGAGCAAGATAACACCGACAAAGTCGTCAAATACATTGATGAGGTGAAGCGTTTAGGGATTAAACTATTACCTCCTAGTATTCAAAAAAGTCTAGTCGAATTTAGTGCCTTTGAAGATGACGAAGGAAATGGTGCTATTTTATTTGGTTTAGGTGCCATTAAAGGGGTGGGCAATGCGGCCATTAGTAAAATTTTAGAAGCAAGAGTAGACGCACCCTTTTTAGATATGAGTGATTTTATCTCTCGCATCGATAGCTCAAAAGTCAATAAAAAAGTTATTGAATCGTTCGTGAAATCAGGCAGCTTTGATGATTTTGGCTTTTCACGACGTGCTTTATTGGAGAGTATAGATTCTATCATAGAAGCAGGGGCTGAGTGCAGCCGTGCTAAGAAAATGGCAGAAAATTCTCTTTTTGGCGATACGGCTGAGATGACAACGGTTAAAGTGAACATTGAAAATATTGCAGAATTTGACAATAAACGTATTCTTGAACTTGAAAAAGAGACGATAGGTTTTTATATCTCAGGACATCCTTTGGACGCTTTTCGTGCAGAGATTGATGCTATTCCTTATACTCTTTCCAGCGAAAAAGATCAAATTGAAGATGGAAGTAAAGCGTTGTTTATTGGTAAAGTTGAAAGTATTACGGAAAAAATCAGTAAAAAAGGCAATAAATTTGGCATCGTTAGTTTAATGGATTTTCACGGCAGTATGGAAATTACGGTTTTTGAAAAACAGCTAGAACTTTTGGGCCGAATGGATTTGGATACGCCATTATGTTTTAAAGTTGAAGTCTCCAATGATGGACAGTTTGCAAAAACAAGAGTGCTTAAAATTATGGAACTTAGTGACGCTAAAAAAGAGAAAATTGATACGAAAGTCGTTGAAATTCTACAAGAACCCAAAGTATTAATGATTGATTTAGCGGATGAATTAGAACGGTTAGAAATACTTTATTCACTGGTGCGCGCACATCCTGGAAAAAGAAATGTCATTTTAAAGATAACCTCTAAACTTCAAGATGTATTTATCGAAACAAATTATAGTGTTGATGATAGCATCGATAAAGAGATTGAGACCTTATCGTATGTAGAAGTGGGTTAAACCACTTCTATTCATTATTTTTAATACTCTCCAAAAACATGCTTAAAATATCAGTCATCGTTAAAATACCTTCAAGATTATTATTGTCTATGACCAATAAGCGTTTGACATTATTGTTGACCATCAACTGAGAAGCATACCGTAAGTCAAGCTCTTTAGAGACTTGAATAGCAGGTTTTGAACAGATATCGTATACGCGCAAAAGATCAATATCTCCATCATTGGCTACGATGGAAAATAAAACATTTTTATAGGTCAAGAGTCCATATGCATCACTGGGTCTTAGTTTATTCACAATGAGTGATTTGACTTTGGTTTCACGCATTATCGTAAGTGCATCTCTTACTGAAGCCATTGGGGAAATAATAGCTAAATTATCTTTTTTCATTACATCGGCAACTAACATCTCTTCTCCTTATAATACATCTAATAATTCTTTTTCAAATAGACCTAACTCTTCTGATTCCATTCCCGAAATATGGGTTAAAGGAAACGTAAAAATAAGACCATTAGAATTTTCTTTATTGCACAAATCTAGTTTTTTACGAATCGCTTTAAAGACATTCATTGAAAGTCGTTGAGGCAAGATAAACAGTAAAATAGAAACATTTTCTTCGAGCGTTAAGCCAAAAAATACCTTCTTCTCTTTTAATCCAATGGTTTTTCCATTTAAAATGGTTACACTACCAGCACCTGCTTTTTTAGCTGTTTCTATCGCTAACTCTTCTTGTGCGTCAGGGATAATGGCCGCTAAGACGGTAAATTTCATAATTCTCTCCTTGATATAACTATTTTGGCAATAATGCCATAACCCATAACCGTAATCATAGGAAATAATGAAGCAAAAGCAATTAGTCCAAAGCCATCAATCAGTGGGCTTCGCCCTTCAATATGTTCAGCTAAGCCTAATCCTAATGCCGCTACTAAAGGCACTGTCACCGTTGATGTGGTAACCCCACCACTGTCATAGGCAATGGGAATAATATATTTGGGTGCAAAATAAGTCATTAAAATTACAATACTATAGCCTATAATGATATAGTAATGTAGCGGTGCTCCCACAACTAAACGATAGCATCCTAACGCAATTCCAATAGCGACACCCAATGCTACTGCAATACGCAATGTTTTTTGGTTAATATTGCCATTACTGATTTCTGATGCCTTATAGGCAATGGCCATTAAAGCAGGTTCAGCCATTGTTGTGGCAAAGCCAATACTGAAGCCAAAAAGATAAATAAGCCATACATTATTCATTGTACTTAATTGGTAGGCAATGGTCTCACCAATAGGGAAAAGACCCAATTCTAAGCCTACAATAAAGGCATCAAGACCCAGTATCACCAATACAATGCCGACTATTATTTTTGGTAGGTGTGCAATAGGGCGTTTTATAACAATATACTGGAAAAAAGCAATTACTGCAATAATAGGTAAAACATCTTTAGCCACATCTAAAAGATCAAAAAAGAGAGTTGAAAAAGAAAATTCATAACCTATTACATTAGCTGTAAAGCCTTCTGCAACGACTTCAACATATTGAGCAGCAGTAGCATCATTAAAATGGTAAACAATAATACCAAAAACTTGCACAAAAATCATTGGGGTTAAAGAAGCAAAGGCGATAAGTCCAAAGCCATCGATAAGAGGGTTTCTCCCTTTTATACTTGAAGAAAGGCCAATACCTAGTGCGGCTACTAAAGGTACTGTCACCGTTGATGTTGTAACCCCACCACTGTCATAAGCAAGGCCAACAATTTCTGGAGGTGCAATAAACGTGATAGCGACAACAAGAACATATCCACCAATAATGTAATACTGAATAGGATGGCCTAAAAGAATACGCATCGCTCCTAATGCGATGGCAAAACCAACAGAGAGAGCAACCGTTATACGAAGATAAAAAGCATCAATTCGGCCTTCACTAATTAAGGCTGCTTTATTGGCAATAGCGATAAGTGCTGGTTCTGCAATCGTTGTTGCAAAACCGATAAGAAATGAAAAAGTGAGGAGCCAAAAGAGTGAACCTTTTCGTGCAAAATCACGGGCTAGTCCTTCGCCAACGGGAAAAATTCCTATCTCTAAGCCTCTAATAAAAAGAGCAAGACCTAGCGCTACAATACCTAAACCTATTGCAATAGAGAGTAAATTTTGAGGAATAGTTTGAATGATAACAATTTGAAAAAATGAAACGACAATAACAATAGGCAATAGGTCTTTGAAAGAGTTTTTAAAGTCAACTAAAAAGATAGTAAGACTTTCTTTAATCACTGCATTTCCCTATCTTGATTTCAAATCCTTTTTCGTTCTCAAGTAAATCTATCTTGCCACAATGCGCTTGAATAATTTGTAGAGAAAGGGCCAATCCTAAACCGTGACCTTTTGTTTTGGTGGTTTTAAAGGGTTCGAACAAAATATTTTTATTTTCGATGGCTTTTCCATCATCCTTTACATGTAAGCATATACCATGCATACTTTCTTGGTATTCGATGTAAACATTGCCATATTCTTTATCGCCTTCTTCAATGGCGTCGATGGCATTAAAGATAAAATTTTGAAGTACAAGGTTTAAAAGTTCAAAATCTCCTTTCATCTCAATATGGGGAAGGTTGAAATGAAAAGAGATTTCTTTGCTATAGGAGTAATGCTCTATGGCTTTTTGACATTCAGGAATAAATTTATCCAGAAAAAAGCTGGTTGGATTGATTTGTAAGCTTTTTGTGAAAAGAAGTGTTGCTTTAATAATGCGCTCAACCCTCCAAATGGATTTTTTAATTTCTAAAACTAACGGACGAACAGAAGGGTCAACTTTTTTAAAAAGTGTCGAAGCTAGAAGGGCGACAGAGCCAATAGGATTTCTAATTTCATGCGAAAGATGTGCGGCAACTTGCCCCATTGATACAAGTCTTTCTTGTCTTTTTCCCTCTGTAATATCCGTAGCAGTAATGATTTTTTTATCACCTTTTTTAACACTTTTTAAAAGAAAAAATCTACCTTCAAATTCGACTTCTTGATTGCCTTCTTGAGTAGAAAAAAGCGAAAGGATGCTACTAATACTATTGGCTTCACTGTTTTGCAAAAAAATTTCACCATTTTCTTCCAAAACCCATAATGCATTAGGCTGTACTTCGATGATTTGGTGGATAACATTTTGTAGTGCACTATAGGAATCGCCTAGCTTTTTATACTCATCTTCGATGACATATGTTTGGTCAATAAGGTCTTGAAGTCCTTTTTTAAAGAGTTCTTTTTCATCACTACTCAGACTATTTAACAAACTTTCATCAATCATTAAGGAGGTCCTTTGCGGGATATAGAGTCAATTTTAACATTTTCAAGATAAGGAGAAGGTATAATATTAAAAAACTTGGGAAAAAGCGTGAAAGTAATTCGAAAAAATATTATTAAAGATAAAAAGATTCTTTATTTTGATTATACTGCATCAGGTCAAGCGTATAAACCGATTGAAAAACAGATGCAAGAGATTCTTAAAACCTACGCCAATACCCACTCCGAAGTCGCTTCGAGTGCGGTTAAAACGAGCAAATATTATGCCAAGGCACGCAATGATCTTAAAGTGGCGCTTGAAATTGATGAGAGCTTTTACCTCTTTCCATGCGGTTCTGGCGCTACGGGTGCGATTAAAAAATTTCAAGAATTGATGGGCATTTACATTCCCTCTCGCACGCTCAAACGCTTTACATGTAAACCCAAAACCCTTCCCATTGTCTTCGTAGGACCTTATGAGCATCACTCCAATGAGCTCAGTTTTCGCGAAGGGTTATGCGAAGTGATTCGTGTACCTTTGGATAGCGATGAGAAAATCGATATGACGTTTTTACAGACGCACCTTGAAGCTAATAAAGAGCGCGAAATCATTGCCTCTTTTTCCGTCGCGTCCAATGTGACGGGCATTGTCAGTGATTACAAAAGCATTTATGCGTTTATTAAACGCTACAACGGCATTTTATGCCTTGACGCGGCAGCTGCGTCGCCTTACATCAACATTGATTGCCACTACTACGACGCACTGTTTCTCTCGCCGCATAAACTCTTGGGCGGCATAGGCTCCTGTGGTGTTTTGGTGATGAAAAAAGCGTTGTGTACCGAACCCATACCAACCTTTGCGGGAGGTGGAACGGTCGGATATGTTTCGCGTACATCGCATACGTTTTTAAGCGATATTGAGATGGTGGAAGATGCAGGAACACCTGCTATTTTGCAGTTTATACGAGCCTCTTTGGCGTACAATCTTCGCAATGAAATTGGTCTGGATAAAATTCACGCAGTGGAAGAAGAACTCAAATTTTATTTTGGATCACGCATACGCTCCATTGAAGGGGTAAAGCTTTATTGTAAATACTCTCAAGATAAACTTCCCATCTTCTCACTTAATTTTGAGGGGATCAATCCTTATGACATTTCACAGTATCTCTCCGATCATTTTGGTATTCAAACTAGAGCAGGATGTAGCTGTGCAGGCCCTTACGGGCACGATCTTTTGCATTTGAGTGATGGACAAAGTTTTGAAGAAAAACCGGGTTGGTTGCGCATCTCTTTGCATTACACCCACACGAAAAAAGAGATCGCCCGATTGTTGCATGCAATCAAAAAAGCCGTCATAGCGCTACGTCAAAAAAATACGTGCAGCATTTAAGCTAAGATCATCTCCAACACAGGGGCTAGAAGCACGTTAAATATACCTGTTAGTACCATAACCAAAGCGGCAATGGTTCCAATTTCACTGTCTAATTCATAGGCTTTGCTTGAGCCTGCAACGTGAGCTGCTATTCCAAAAGAGGCACCACGTGACATTTTGGACTTTAAGGGAAGCCAATAGAGGACAAGCTGTCCAAAAGAGGCGCCAAAAATACCTGTTAAGACCACAAAAAGAGCCGTTAACTCTGGCGTACCACCAATTTCTCCTGAGATTACCATCGCAAACGGAGTGCTGATAGAGCGCGGTAAAAGGCTTAACCGAAGTGTACTATCAATGCCAACTAAGGAGGCTAAGAGCCATGCGGAGGCAATGGAGAGAACGGAGCCAAAAATAACACCAATGCCCAGCGTTCGCCAGTACATCACGATGATGCTTCTACGTCTGTAAATAGGCACAGCAAAAGCCACCGTAGCAGGTCCAAGTAAGGCAAGCAACCAATGTGTGCCGCTAATATAGACATTGTAATTGGTGTGCGATAAAATCGTAATGATGATTAAGATGATGGGTGTAATGACAATAGGGGCTGTCCACCAGCGTTTGTAACGACGGTGAAAAAACTTAGAGAGCCAATAGAGTCCTATGGTCAAAAAAGACCATATCAGTGTGACTTCTGCAGCCATTAAAAGAGGTCGATAGGTAAAAAATAGGTCAAAATTCATTGTATATTCTTGTTTTTGGAGTGTTTTTCCACTTTGTAAAAACTAAAATCGACGATAAAAGCGGTACCAATAATCACAATAGTCGTACCTAAAATAATAATGGCGAGTATCTTTAGCCCCGTCCATCCAAAAAATTCTTGGTGGTTCAGTACTGCTGGTACTGCTGGGATAAAAAAAAGAAGCATCTCGGCTAAAAACCATTCCGCACCCAATGCCAAAGAGCGAATGCTCAAGATATGAAAATACAAAAGCATTAGCACTAAAAGAAGTCCTATAACACCGCCTGGAATAGGAAGGTGAGAGAGGAGCGAAATCTCTTGTGCCACAAGCCAAAAGATGGATAGGAGGCCTATTTGTAGGATGCGACTTCTGTGAAATTTACGTTTGAAGAGAATGAATGTTTTTTTGAAGGTATGAGGTAGCATGGCAAACTTTTCGGATTAGGTACTCATGATTAGGGCTTAGGAAAAACTCTCTGCGGGGTTTTTGTAGCTTTAAAATACGTGTGTAAAAGTGATAATAACATACGAAAGCGTTTCATAAATAACCAAAATTTAATTTAGCGGAATTATACATCAAACTAAAATTAAAATAGCTTAAATTTGAAATTTTTACGTATAAAAGTTTTTACATGTAAAGATTTGAAAACATTTAGAACTTCTTCCAAAACGTTTTACTGAGTAAAATAAAGACTGTATAGCATTCAAGTCTTCCAATAATCATAATAGCTGAGAGAATTAATTTATCATACCATGAAAAAAAGGCATAGTTTTGAGATGGGCCAACAAGCCCAAGCCCTGGGCCAATATTACCCAAGGTTGCGATAGCCGTTGTAAATGAGGTTAAAAAGTCAAAACCCCTAGCATACAAATACATAGTTGTTAAAAAAGCTGTTAAAATGAAGAGTGCAAAAAAGCCAAAAATAGAATTAAGTACAGAGCTTCTAATTTGTTTACCATCCACAAAAATAGACGTAATGACATCAGGTTGAACAGCGCGTTTAATTTCGAGTCCGATATTCTTAAAAAAGAGAATATAGCGAATCAATTTAACACCGCCTGCTGTTGAACCCGTATTGGCACTAACCATCATTGCAACAATGGCTATCATCATTGCAAATTGACCCCATTTTTCATAATCTAAAGAAGCAAATCCTGTTGTTGTTGCTAATGTGGTAATGATAAAAAATGAGTGTTTAAGTGAGTAATAAAAAGAGTCTTCACTTTGACTAAAATGTACAAAGGCTAAAATAAATGAGAGTAAAATGATAAGGCCTATATACCACTTTGTTTCTTCTGTATTGTAACTGAATTTATCACCGCTTAAAAAGCGAATGTGAGCAAGAAAATTGATACCAGAAATAGCCATAAAGAAAACAGTTGTCCAAATAATACCATCACTATGAAAAGCTCCAATAGAGTCATTTTTTGTTGAAAAGCCTCCTGTTGAAATCGTTGCAAAAGCGTGATTAATAGCATCAAACCAATTCATTCCAAAAAGCATCAATAAAAGTATATTGGTTAGTGTAAAGAGAATATAAACTGCCCAAATACGATTAGCCGTGTCTTTAATTTTTGGTGTGATTTTATCCATTGATATTCCTGTTGACTCAGCTTTAAAAAGACTAAGTGAGCCACTTGGATTGATCAAAGGAAGTAATCCAACACCTAAAACAATAATGCCGATACCACCAATCCAATGCATAAGACTACGATGAAAAAGAATCGATTTGGGGAGTATTTCAACATTCGTATAGACACTTGCTCCCGTCGTTGTAAAGCCACTAATTGCTTCAAAAAAAGCGCTGGCAAAATCAAGTTTTGTATAGAGAATTAGAGGGATTGCACCACCAACTCCTAAGAGTATCCAGATAAAGTTAACTGAAATAATACTCTCTTTAATGCCCAAAATCATTTCATCATTTTTAAGGATTAAAAAAATAGAAAGGTTGATAATAAAAAGAAGAAACATAGATGCAGCATAAATAAAGACATCTTCGTTATATAAAAATCCTATAAAAGGAGGGATTAAAAACAAAAAGAATACAACTAGCCCAACAGCTGAAACGAATTTAAAAATACTTTTAATACTCATAAACTCTCTCTAGGCGTTTTGATTGAGCCATTTAGAAACCACATCAAAATCAGAATCCTTCGTAAACGCAACAATGACATCATCTTTTTCAAAGGTCTCAACCGTTTTATATTCTAAGATATGATTGTCTCTGATGATAATAAAATAGCCTTTATCGTCTACCTTATCAGGAAGATGAAGTTTGGTACCAATGAGGCTTGAATTTGCAAATATTTTACGCAATAAGGCATCACCTTCGCCACCGCAAAACTTTTTTTGAATAATAATTTGAGATGATTGAATTTTTTCTAAAATAGAATAAAATGCATTGATTTTTTCACCGCGTACAACTTCGATATTAAGGTTTCTCATTAAGGAAGAGTAAGCAATATCATTATTGATACCAACGATTTTTTTAATGCCTCTTTGTTTGGCTTCGATGCATTTTGTGATATTATATTCATCATTTTTTGTAGCGGCAATAAACATATCGGTATCAAAACGCGTTTTATCAGTAATATGGTCTGCATCATAATTTGTTTTTAAAACAGTTGCTTTATTTTTGAGTTCAAAACTAGCTTTACGACATAATTCTATATTTTTATCCATTATTTGAACATCAATACCTTTTTTTAAAAGTACTTTAGCAATTTCAACGCCAAGAGTATCGGCTCCAAAAATAACACAGTTTTTAATAGGTGTCATAGGTTCATTAGATTCGCATACCATAGAGCGTAAAGAAAGAATAGCATTGGGAAAAGCAAAAAAGTAGACCAAATCTTTGGGAAGGAGTGTCTCAGAAGTTTTAGGGATATAAAATTTCTTACTTCGTTCAATACCTGCTACGGCAACTTCTCCGCTAATCTCACCAATAAACGTAGAAATCATACGAGGTTCAAAATCCTCTTTGAGTCGGATTGAAATCAATAAGGCTTTAGAATAGTCAAAAGATTTAGCATTGTGAGCATGTGAGAAATCTACTAAATACTTAAAAGGCTGAGCTGCTTCATAGGAAGGGACAATGGTTTCGCTGATATTTAGTTTAGCTTTAATCAAATCACTCGCAAAAAAGTTGTTTTTAAGACGAATAATTTTTTTCTTGACGGTTGCAATATTGTCAATAATAAGGGACGAAAGTAAATTAACTTCATCGGTATCAGTAACAGCAATAAAAAGATCAACTTGGGGGTTAATTCCAAGATAAGTATGTGGATTTTCAATATTTCCACAAATACCTAATACATCTAAATTTTCCTGTATATTTTGAATAGCATATTCATTTTGATCGATGACGGTCACACTATTGTTTACCATTAAATGCTTGGCAATATTGTAGCCAACGCGACCAGCTCCAGCGATAATTACTTGCATAATCCTTCTTTGTACCTTAAAAGTAGTGAATAAATAACGAATCTTAATTCTATCATATAAATAGTAAAAATTGACCTTAAGGCGTAGAGTTACTTCACCACAAGAGTATGTTTTAGAGTGAAAAAAGAAAAATGAGATGCAAAATCTTTGTTGTATTTAAAAATGATTTTGCATCTTAAGAAATAGTAATTTTATTGAGCGGCAGTTTTACCAAATTCTTTCATACTATCGGCATAAGTTTCTTTAAGCATATTAATATAAGCAGCAGCTTTTTTAGTATCTGTCATAGTAATAAGGGCTTCATTACCATATTTGTCACTAATTTTTGTGATTTCATAGGCCAGTTTTGATTTTTCATTGAGTTTTGTAAGGGCTTTGTAAAAAGCTTCATCGAGCTCTTTATTTTTTAGTTTATCATTTTGATATAGATAAATAGCTATTTTATAGACTTCATCTTTTTCATTACTATAAACTTCAACATATTCTATTGTATCATCAAGCAGTTTAATATTGAAATATTTTTGATCTTTAGTAATACATGAAAATTCTGTACATTTAAATCCATTTTCAGTTAAAAATGTGTGATCTTTTCCAATAAGATTGTCTAAGAAGCCTGCAAAAAGTGAAGTATGTACAAGAAAGACAAGGGGTAGAAGGAGTTTTTTCATCGTTGACCTTTTTAGTATAAATTGTCATCAAACAGTATATATCTATTTACGAAAGAGTTTCTTCTCTATATGTTTTATTATTAAGGTGGTGGGTCCTGAGTGATTTGAACACTCGACCACCCCGTTATGAGCGGGGTGCTCTAACCAACTGAGCTAAGGACCCATTTTTTAAGAGAAGTATTTTACTCTTTTTAAAGTTAAAACAATATAAAAACCCTATGCAAAGGGCTATCTTAGATATTTTATAAATTTATAAGTTGGGTCAAAACGAAAGGCTAAGAGATTTTCTAAAATACCAAAAAGTGCAAAGAAGGTGATAAAACTGCTTCCGCCATAACTAAAAAATGGCAAAGGAACACCTACTACAGGTGCTAAGCCAATCGTCATAGCGATATTAATACTCATATAAAAAAAGATAAGAAGAGAAATGCCACTAGTAATGACTTGTGCAAAGTAATCATGCTTGAGCTTAAAATTGAGCGTCATCATATGAATGATTAAGAGCGCGTACAAAATAATGATACCAAAAGCTCCCCAAAAACCAAAACGTTCAACGGTATAAGCAAAGATAAAATCACTCGTAGCGATTGGTAAGAATTTGTAATGCGTTTGAGTAGCTTCACTTTTATCTTTTCCATTAAGCCCTCCTGAACCAATGGCAATAATGGATTGCTTAACATGATAACTTGGCTTTTCGCTAATAAAATCAGCAATACGTTGTTTTTGGTAATCATGCAAACTATTGTATAAGAAAGGGCCACTAATACCGATAAGAATAACCAAAGATATCCAAATTTTTTTATTGACACCAATGACAAATAATGTACCATAGCCTAGTAAAAGTAAAACCATTGCAGTCCCTAAATCAGGCTCTTTTGCAATCAGTATAAAGGGTAACACGATGTAAAAGCTAAGTTTAAAAAAATCTTTCCATCCATAACCATTTTCATCAGGTGGGTTTTGTTTGATAAGGTAGGCAAGCATTAAAATGAATGCTGGTTTAAATATTTCGGAAGGCTGGATGGTAAAATGAACAAAAGGAATATCTAACCATCTTCGAGCACCTAATTTTGCGATACCAAAAAAATCAACACTTACGAGAAGACCTATGGTGATCCAATATAGAAAAGGGATAAGCCATTCGATTTTGCGTATAGGAGTGATAAAAAACAAGCAAAAGACACCTATTCCCACAATATAGTAAACAATTTGTTTATTTCCGAGCATAGTACTCGCTTCTGAAATGAGAAAATAGGAAATTGTGATGATTGGTAGGACTAAAATAGGAATTAAAAAATCAAAATGTGTTAAGATACGTCTATCTATTTGAAACAAAATATCCCTTTTAAATTTTCAAAAGTATAGCAAAAAATTTAAGGAAAATAACACAAAATGGAATTTACATGTAAAGAAGCCAATCGGTTGGATACTGCTATGAGTGAAGCTTTGAACTTACCGAGAAATCAAGTTGAGAAATTGATTAAAACAATAGGCGTAACAATAAATGGAAAAGTGGTAATAAAAAGCAGTACAAAGTTAAATGTCGGAGAATGTGTAACGTATGACTTTGCGCAAGCTGTAGAGATACCCAGTGCGTATGCAATTAATTTTGATATCGATATATTGTATGAGGATGATGATCTTTTAGTTGTGAATAAGCCACCTTTTTTAACCGTTCATCCAGCCCCCAGTGTTAAAGAAGCGACTCTGGTTGATTGGCTCAAACATAAAGGTATCTCACTCTCGACCATTAGTGGGGAAGAGCGGCATGGCATTGTACATCGCATTGACAGAGAAACAAGTGGCGCACTGGTAATTGCTAAAAATAACGAAGCACACTATGCACTTTCAAAGCAATTAGAAGATAAGAGCATGGGGCGCTATTATTTGGCACTTATAGATTTACCTTTAAAAGAAGATATGGTTGTAGATTTACCAATTGCACGAAATCCCAATCATAGACTTAAAATGTCTGTTTTAAAAGAGGGACGGGCCGCCAAAAGTGCTTTTTGTAAATTAGCACTTTCTAATGATAAAAAGCAGGAATTGATAGCAGCAAAACTTTTTACAGGCAGAACCCATCAGATACGAGTGCATTTGGGTGCACTGTCTAGGCATATTGTGGGAGATAGTTTATACGGTTTTAAGAGCCAAAATGATACAATACCAAGAGTTATGTTACACGCCTACATTTTGTACCTAAAACATCCAAGAACGGGTCAAATGCTACAAGTTAATGCACCATTAATGGATGATTTTAAGGCATATTTAGTAAAAAAATTTGATAAGGAACAGCTTCATGAAAAAATTACATGTGATTGCATCATTAATAGCTTTGATACTGTTAATGACTGGGTGCGAAAAGACACTTGAAACACCTAAAGAGCCTTTAGTTGATTCTTCATTACCTCGTATAGAAACTGTACGAACATTAGCAGATATTACTGAAATTGGGTTTGAGTGGACACCAACATACAGTGAAAATGTTGAAGGGTATGTGATTTATCGTCTTGATGGTAATAAAATGAAAAAAATTGCCACAATCAAAGATAAATATACATCGCATTATGTTGATACAAAATTAGTACCCGATACACAATACAGTTATCGTTTTGCAACCTTCTCTGCTGAAAAGCGAGAATCAGAGCCAAGTCAAATTATTACCGCAGCAACGATTGGTACAATAGAATCTGTTTCGTTTATCAAAGCTATTACGGGTTTGCCTAATCGTGTTAAATTAGTATGGCGTCCGCATCCAATGGAGAGAGTTGAATCTTACATTATCGAGCGTAATGAGTTCAAATCAACACAATGGGAAGAAATCGGTAAAATTGATGGTCGATTAAATGCTGAATATATTGATACCGGCTTAAAAGATAATTATGTATATCGCTACCGTGTCAAAGTTAAAACGTTTGATGGTATTGTCTCAAAACCTAGTGAAATTGTTGAAGCACATACAAAGCCACTCCCAAAAACGATTGGGGGATTGAGTTCAACAACAGATTTACCTAAAAAAATTGTTCTTAAATGGGCACCTTCTAGTGAAAGTGATTTTTCACACTATAAAATTTACAGATCTTCCAATGCAAGTCTTTTTTACAGTTATCACGGTAAGACTAAAAATACAGAATTTGAAGACATCGTAAGCGATAATGGAAAGTTATATTACTATAAAGTGACAGCAGTTGATACAGATGGTTTAGAGTCTAGACAGCAAGAGAACCCAATTAGTGGAAGTACACTTTCTGCCTTACGTGCGCCTATTGTTCAATCAGTTAAACACGATGGTAGATCAATTTTTATAACATGGAATAATGTTGATAATGCTATTAAATATAATGTTTTGCGTGAATTTAAAAGTGGTGGAAGTGTGAAAAAACAGAGTTATACAGGGGTTTTTGAAAATAATTACCACGATTTAGATACAGTTCCTGGCGTTGAGTATAAATATCATATTATTGCAATTGATAAATTTGGAATTGCATCTGACCCTTCCGATAGTGTTGTGATTACGATACCTAAGGATTAGATGAGGGGATGCCAAATTTTCAAACACACACACTTAAACCATTAACGTATCCTTGCGCATATGGGGACACATACTTTGAATGTGAAGCTATAAGCGCAAAGAATAATAAATTAGTTGTAGCTTCTACAAAAGGAGAGAGATATCTTTTACGTGTAAGCCATAAAGAAGGTAATCGATTGTTGGTTAAAGGCGATAAAGTTACACGCCCTTCTCAAGTATCTATTTTGCAAAAAGTATTGATGGATTTTAGAGATGTCAGTGAAGCCATAGAAATTTGCTCCAATATTGAACCTAAACGGGCCTTGCATGTAACGCGCTCACCTTATCTTAAAACAATTGATTTTTTTGCCTCTAGTTTTGAAGTAACACGTGAAATTTGGGTCGAGGTAGGGTTTGGTAGTGGTAGGCATTTATTACATCAAGCAAAGAAACATCCACATATTCAATTCATTGGGATTGAAATTCACAAGCCCTCTATTGAACAAGTCTTAAAGCAGTGTGAACTTCAAAATATTGAGAATATTTTAGTTCTTGACTATGATGCGAGATTGTTTATGGAATTTTTACCCTCCAATTGTGTAGGCAAAATTTTTGTGCATTTTCCTGTACCATGGGATAAAAAACCACACAGAAGAGTGATGTCTCAGTCTTTTATAGATGAGGCAATGCGTGTATTAAATCAATCAGGTCAGCTAGAACTCCGCACTGACAGTCCACGGTATTTTGAGTTTTCATTCGGTGAAATGATGAAACTTTCAAAGGTTAACGTACATGTAAAGAAAAATGAAGCACTGGAAATCACAAGTAAATACGAAGATAGGTGGCTTCGGATGGAAAAAGACATTTATGATGTAACCCTCATCAATGAAACACTTTCGCCTTTGATTCCGAGAGTTGAGACATTACAATTTTCGAAAGAGATTGATTTCCCAAAATTTTGTTCACTTTTTCGAGAAGAAACTGTACGTGGAGATGGCTTCTTTGTTCACTTTGAAGAGCTTTATCTGATAGATATATCCAATGGGTTGATTCGCATCTCTTTTGGTGCCAATGAGCGTAATGAAAAGTGTTATCTTTGGGTTAAAGAGGGGCATGTATCGTATTTTCCTAATACGGTTTTGGCAACACAGAGCAATATACAAGCCGATAAATTAATAAAAGAGTGGATTGATGGATTATGTAATTAAAGCCAATGGGCTCAATATTAGTTATGGTAGAGATGAGCCAATTATTACCGATGCAAGCATGCTTGTAAAGGCGCATGAATTTGTCTTTATTACGGGTAAAAGTGGAAGTGGAAAATCTACAATTATTAAATCATTATATGGAGATTTAATGCCCACGCGTGGAGAACTTAATGTGTGTGGTGTTGATTTTAAAAATATAACCAGCTCAAAACTTAATGTATTACGTCGCTATTTAGGTGTTGTCTTTCAAGATTATAAATTAATTGACGAGTGGACAGTCGAACAAAATGTAATGTTACCCTTAATCATAGGTGGCTTTTCCCGTAGTGTGTGTATCAAACAAGCACATAAACTTTTAAAGCACGTCAAGTTGTTGCATAAAGTTAATAAATATCCTTTTGAACTTAGTGGTGGAGAACAACAAAGAGTAGCGATGGCAAGGGCCCTTGCCCATAATCCAGTATTGATTTTAGCCGATGAACCTACGGGTAATTTAGATAGTTATTCGAGTGAAGTGATTTGGAATTTACTAAAAGGTGCAAAGGAGCATTTAGGTACAACAATATTAGTGGTAACGCATAATATTCCTGCAACCTTAGGTATTGATTATAAACACTTTTTCTTAGAAGGTGGAGTCTTGCATGAAGTCAATTAGTAGCCATTTATCGGTGATGCTATCAGTGTTCGTATTACTGTTCTGCTTGCAATTTGCCAATGTGATTAATAAAATCGTTGATGAATATGCAGATAAAATAACCAATGATTACTCAATCGTTATTGTCTCTTCGATTGAAATTAAAGAAGAAGACCTAAAAAAGCAAATTTCAGAAGTCACATCCCTTTCTGAAATCAGTAGTAAGAAAATTCTTGATCGTTTAAAAAATGATATGTCATCAAAAAATTTGGCATTGCTACAGGTAGCCTTACCTAAATTTTATACAATTAAATTAGGGGTCATGCCCAATCAAAAAAATATACAAGAGATTAAAACAAAATTAGGGGCAATTTCCTCTATTACGCGCATAGAGACGTTTGCCAAAACACATGAAAAAATATTTAAAATGTTTTTAATTTTACAAACGACAGCCTATGTTTTTACAACCTTTATTGCACTTATCTCAATGCTATTAATTTTTAAGCAAGTACGTATTTGGGTCTATGAACATAATAGGCGTATGAGCATTATGTCTCTTTTTGGAGCTTCTTTTTTTATGAAAAGTGCTATGTTATATCGTATGGCAATTGTTGATTCGGTGCTAAGTGCACTATTGGTGAGTGTATTTTATTTTATTTTACCAAAGATTAGTATGGTTCAAGCCTTTGCCGAGTCACTTGGAATTACTTTACCCCAGTTTAACATTATCTATGAAGGTGGCGCTCTTATGGGTGGAGCCTTTTTATTTTCGATTTTCGCAGTAACGTTAGTTTCACAAAAAATAGGGCGTGCATGAAAAACACGCTATTTTTACTTTTTTTCCTTTTCGGATATAGTGCTTTATGGGCAAGTAATACAGCTCAAAAAATAAATGAAAAAGCGAAAAGTCTTGAAGAAACGACTAAAATCGAACAAAATTTGCATGGTAAACTGCAAGATATTGCTAGTGAAATCGTCAATGAAGAAAAAAATATAGAAAAGATTAAGCAACAAGTAGAAGAACTCGTCAAAAATATTGCAGGTTCGCAAGAAACCATGCAAAAAAAGTATCAATATCTTGAAAAATTGACACAAGATACTCAAATGCTCTCCTCTTTAAAAAAAGATCTTGAAGATAAGATTATTAAAATTATTGCCGAAGACTTCTCTTTTTATTTGATTTCAGATAGTGGGTATGTCGATAATGAAGATGGTATTTTAGTGGACGATGTTTTACAAAAGATGGATATTATCATTCGAAAGGAGCTTGGTAAATTAGCCTCAGACTATAAATTAGTGAATGAACAAATTTATTCGCAAACCCATGAAGTGAAAAGCATTCGCCAAGAGATACAAAATGCAAAAAATAAAAAAGAAGAATTGATTGCATTAGAAAAAAGAAGAGAAAGCTCTATTGCGAGTTTGAATGCTAAAAAAGTAGGGTATAAAAAGCAATTAGATGATTTGCAAAAAGAGAAAGAAGAGATACGCACAACACTTGAAAAACTGAAAATTATTAAAATTCAAGAAGATAATAAACTCATTGCAGAAAAAAATGCCCATAAAGATAAAGCTAAGGGTTCGACAGCATCTTCAGGAATACGACAAATAGGTTCTTCTTACCAAAATAGCAATGTTAAAAGATATGTTGGAGAACGAACAATTGCTCCACTTGACGGTTATACTGTGAAGCGAAAATTTGGTGATTATATAGACCCTATTTATAATATTAAAATTTTTAATGAATCTGTTGTTCTAGCATCAAAAACAGCCGATGCCACAGTAAAAAGTGTTCTTAATGGGAAAGTCATTTTTGCCAAAGATACGTCATCTTTGGAAAAGGTTGTTATTATTGAGCATAGTGACGAAATTTACACGATTTATGCCCATTTAGATAAAATTGCTCCTACTATTCAGGTCGGACAAAAAGTAAAAAAAGGCTATATTATTGGGCGTGTGACAAATGATTTAACGTTTGAAGTAACCCAAAAGAACTTTCATATTGACCCACTCGAATTAATTAGTACAAAGTAACTTTTTAGGTCTTTTAGGGTAAAATAGAGAAGTTTTCTGTGTAGAATGAAAGGTTTAATAGGATGGAAAGAAAAAGAGTTTTAGTTAAGTTTTCAGGTGAAGCACTTTCCGGCGATAATGGATTTGGTATAGATACTTCTATTTTAAAGTTTATTGCTGATGAAATAAAATCCCTTGTTATGCATGGTATTGAAGTAGGTATCGTCATCGGTGGTGGCAATATAATCCGAGGTGTAAGTGCTGCAAAAGATGGAATTATTAAGCGTACAAGCGGCGATTATATGGGCATGATGGCAACGGTTATTAATAGTATTGCTATGCAAGAAGCGCTTGAGCATGTTGGCATGGAAGTACGTGTTCAAAGTGCTATTAAAATGGAAGCTATTTGTGAAACATTTATTGTAAGACGAGCACAACGTCACTTTGAAAAAGGACGTATTGTTATCTTTGGAGCAGGAACTGGAAATCCATTTTTTACAACGGATACAGCAGCGACGCTTCGAGCGATTGAAATTGGGGCAAATATGATTATTAAAGCTACCAAAGTAGATGGCGTATATGATAAAGACCCAAAACGTTTTTCAGATGCACTAAAGTTAACTGAATTAACCTATGATAGAGCTATGGATGATAGTATTAAAGTTATGGATGATACCTCTATTGCATTAGCAAAAGATAACAACTTACCTATCGTTGTATGTAATATGTTTGAAAAGGGAAATTTACTAAAAATTATTGAGGGCAACTTATCAGGATGCTCAATCGTTAGAAATAAACAAGGAAATTAAAATGAGAATTGAAGAAACAATCGCAAAAGCATTATCGTTAGTAGGGCATGATCGCTATAAGTTAGTTTTGATGACATCAAAACGTGCTGAACAATTAGCTAATGGTGCAGAGCCGTTAATCAAAGCCGATAAAAATAAGCAAAAATTTACAGATATAGCATTGCTAGAAATCGCAGAAGGTAAAGTAAAGCTTGATTCAATTTTAGATGTTTAGTAGCTATTACATTGGAAGATTTAGTTGAGATTGTTAAAGAGTGCAAGCAGGCTGATCAAGCTGTTGAACTCTTATACAAGTACATCAAAAAAACTCAAAATATCGAGAAAGCAGTTGCTTTTACGATGGAAAAGCATACGGGGCAATACCGTAAAAGTGGTGAAGAATATGTAATTCATCCTCTGCTCGTTTGTGTTTTTGTTGCCTATTTAGGTGGTGATGAAGCAACAATTATAGCAGGGCTTTTGCACGATGTTGTTGAGGATACGAGTTGTTCTAGTGAAGAAATTAGGGCATTGTTTGGTGAAGAAGTTGGACATTTGGTCGATGGCTTAACAAAAATCATGGAAATCCGTGATGTTGAGCTTATCCCCTCTTCATCTAATGATCGCCTGGTTGCATCTGCTTTAACTTTTCGTAAAATGCTTATCGCTTCTATTCGTGATGTTAGAGTGTTAGTTGTAAAATTATGTGACAGATTGCATAATATGCTTACCCTTGAGGCATTGGATGCCATGAAACAAAAACGTATTAGTGAAGAAACATTAGTCGTTTATGCTCCCATAGCCCATCGTCTAGGTATTTCTTCGATTAAGAATATATTAGAAGATTTGAGTTTTTACTATGTAATGCCTAATGAGTATGCAAAAATCGATAATTATATCAAAGAACATGGACAACAGCTACAACTGCGACTGAATCACTTTATTTCAAAAATTAAGCATTTAATGCTTAAAGAAGGTTTTATAGAAAGTGATTTTACGATACAAAAACGTATTAAACACTACTATTCAATTTATTTAAAAATGCAACGAAAAGGCGTCTCTATTGAAGAGATTCTTGATTTACTTGCCATTCGTATTATTGTACGTACTCCTATTGATTGTTATCGAGCCCTTGGAATTATCCATCAACATTTTAATCCTCTTATCTCGCGTTTTAAAGATTACGTTGCAATCCCTAAAGAAAACGGATATCAAACCATTCATACAACAGTTTTTGATGATAAATCGATTGTTGAATCACAGATTCGAACCTATGATATGAACAAAACAGCAGAGTATGGTGTTGCGGCACATTGGAAATACAAATCAGGTGGATTGAATCCCAAACTTGATTGGTTAAATGATTTAAATGAGCAAAATGGTGAAGTAGATAACATTGAAGATTTTTATGCACTGGCAAAAGATAACCTTTACAGTGAAGATATTGCCGTTTTTTCACCAAAAGGAGATATTTTTACTTTACCAAGAGGTGCTACAGTATTGGATTTTGCTTATGAAGTGCATACAGAAGTTGGTACCTATGCTGATGAAGCCTATGTAAATAAACAGAAGGTTCCTATGTTAACAGAGCTTAAAAATGGTGATATTGTTAAGGTCGTTACATGCAAAGAACCAAAGTATCGTTGCAGTTGGGTTAATAGCGTTAAAACAGGAAAAGCTCGAAGTACCATTCTAGCCAATTGTCGTCAGAAAATTAAAGATATCAATCACAAAGCCGCCATTAAAATTCTTTCGTATGTTTTTAGTGCCGCAGAAGATCGTATTATCTCATGGCTAGATCGTGAACTCCTTACAAAAAAAATTTTTAAATTAACGATTGATTCTATTTTTTTTCAAGAAGTCGTTAATATTCTTAAAGAACATGGCCATCACGACACCCTTTTATTTCCTTTATTGAAAAAAGACCGCTATAAAATTAAAAAACAGAAATTTGAAAATATTGTTATTTATTCGAATCATCATATTGCCAATGTTTATTTTGATTATTGTTGCCATCCTAAACGAGGAGACGATATCGTTGGATTTAAACGAGGTAATGATGTCTTTGTACACCATAAGTTATGTGAGCGAGCTGCTCATTTAATGGAAAGTAATGAAGAGCCAATGGTCTTTTCAAAATGGACTAGAGAAGCACCCGATCGTTATAAATTGATTGTAAGCTTAGAAAACAAAAAAGGCTCTTTAGCGGCATTTCTGCTTTATTTGGCTAAAATGCAAATCAACCTCGTTACAATTGAACTTGGAAAAGCTGAAGATGAAGGGCATGCCGATTATTTTGAGATGATTCTTGAGCTACCCGATAAAAACATGGAATCCATTAGAGACAATTTAAAAGGAAAGTATAGAATTATTCAATTTGTATCAGTCAATGATGCATATAAATCACAAAAATAATGTAAAAGAGAATAAAGGATAGATGAATGGGAATGGTTGAGAATGCTTTAAAAGAGATTCAACGTGGCGTGAGTGAAATTATTGATGAAGAGAGAATTATTACGCTACTGAAGAACTATTTTGAAAAAGGGGAAACCTATTTTGTCAAAGCTGGATTTGATCCAACAGCACCAGATTTACATTTAGGACACACTGTTTTACTTCAAAAAATGGCTATACTTCAAAAATTTGGCGCCACGGTGCAATTTCTCATTGGTGATTTTACTGGCATGATTGGGGATCCAACAGGTAAAAATGAGACACGTAAAAAATTGACACGAGAGATTGTTTTAGCTAATGCTCAAAGTTATAAAGAGCAAGTGTTCAAAGTATTAGATCCACAAAAAACTATTGTTATGTTTAATTCAGAATGGATTGAAGCACTAGGGGCAAGTGGCTTGGTTGAGCTTACGACAACTTTTAATGTTGCACGCATGTTAGAACGTGAAGATTTTGAAAAACGTTATAAATCACAAACGCCTATTTCTATCAGTGAGTTTTTATACCCTTTATTGCAAGGTTATGATAGTGTCGCTATGAAATGTGATATTGAAATGGGTGGAACAGATCAAAAATTTAATCTTTTAATGGGTCGTCATCTTCAGAGAGCTTATAATGTAGGAAAAGAGCAAGCAGTTATTATGATGCCTTTGTTAGAAGGTCTTGATGGCGTTAACAAAATGAGTAAGTCGTTGGGTAATTATATAGGTGTCACTGATGCTCCAACAGATATGTTTGGAAAAATTTTAAGCATTAGCGATGTGTTGATGTGGCGCTATTATGAGTTATTGAGCATGAGAACACTTGACGAGATAAATGTTCTTAAAAAAGATGTTGAAAGTGGTATATTGCATCCAAAAAGCGTCAAAGAAATGCTTGCCATTGAACTAGTAACGAGATACCATAATGAAGCAAAAGCACAAGAAGCACAGGTGGAATTTAACCGCGTACATGCACAAAACGAGATACCGACAGATCTAGAAGAGTATAGTATGCAAGCTCCTATTTGGATTGCTAAAGCACTCGTAGATTGTGGAATGGAAGCTTCAACATCTCAAGCTCGACGAGATATTAAACAAGGTGCTGTGAAGCTTGATCAAATTAAAGTTGAAGATGAACAGTTACAACTTGAAATAGGTGTATATATTGTACAAGTCGGTAAACGAAAATTTGCAAAACTAAAGGTAGAATAATGTCTTTTAAACCTCTTAAAATTGGTAAACATACGATTGAAAACCCTATAGTTCAAGGCGGAATGGGTCTTGGTATTAGTTGGGATAAACTTGCTGGAACGGTGAGTTTAGAAGGTGGATTGGGCGTTGTGAGCACTGTAGGGACAGGTTATTATGACAATTCAAAATTCAGTAAAAAAGATATTAGTTCACGTCCTTTTGAGGTTGAAAATTTTTATTCTAAAGAAGGATTAAACGCAATTATCGCCAACAGTCGAAAAATTTGCGGTACAAAGCCTCTTGGCGTCAATATCCTTTATGCTATTAATGACTATGCACGAGTTATTAAAGATGCATGTGAAGCAGGGGCCGATATTATTATCACTGGTGCAGGATTACCTACGAATATGCCAGAGTTTACAGCTGATTATCCAGATATTGCTCTAGTCCCTATTGTTTCTTCGGCAAAAGCACTTAAAATTATTTGCAAACGATGGACACAACGTTATAATCGATTACCTGATGCTATTGTTGTTGAAGGCCCTTTGAGTGGTGGACATCAAGGCTTTACTTATGAGCAGTGTGGAATGGAAGAGTATCAACTTGAAAATCTGATAGGTCCTATTAAAGAAGAGATAAAAGCATGGGGTGATTTTCCACTGATTGCTGCCGGTGGAGTTTGGGACCATGAAGATATTAAAAAAATGATGGCTTTAGGAGCTGATGGTGTACAAATGGGAACGCGTTTTATCGGAACGCATGAATGTGACGCTGATCAAAATTTTAAAG
The DNA here is from genome assembly GCA_028684065.1 of Sulfurospirillaceae bacterium. Taxonomy (GTDB): domain Bacteria; phylum Campylobacterota; class Campylobacteria; order Campylobacterales; family Sulfurospirillaceae; genus Sulfurospirillum. The sequence goes on along the minus strand of JAQUGO010000001.1, from coordinate 478,896 downwards.
AAGTTATTTTAAATTCAACAAAAGAGAGTATTAAACTCTTTAAATCTCCCGTTGGTTACCCTGCGCGAGGTGTTAGAACAAATCTTATACAAATGGTAGAAAAGAAAGAAGGCCCTGCCATTCGATGTATCAGTAACTGTGTGAGTCCTTGTCATCGTGGACAAGAAGCAAAAGCAGTAGGGTATTGTATAGCAGATCGATTATCTGATGCTTACTTAGGTAAAGTCGAAACAGGGCTTTTCTTTACAGGTGCTAATGGGTATAAGCTTAATGAAATTATTAGTGTCAAAGAGTTAATAGCAAAGTTGGTGCATGGAGAAGAACGTTAGAATTCTATTTTTTTTATTGTTCACATGTTTGACTCTTGTTGCAAGCACAAATTATACAAAGCAGTTAGAATCTTATGATGCTCAAATGCGCAATTCTAGCAGCGATGAAATGCTACGGATATTTCATGGGCTTAAGAGTGTTTATATTCACTCGATTATTGCCAATGATGATGGCTTAAAAAAAGAGACATTAGAGCGTTTAATAAAATGTGCACATGTCTTAAAAATTGATGCGACTAAATATGAATCCGAATTAGGAGGGATGAATAAAAAAACATCCCCATCCCACACACCAAAAGAAGAATCTGTATTTCCTTCTCAGCATGTCGCCGAACCTATGCTGAGTCAAGAAAAACCTAAAAAAATTTATACTGATAAAACAGTTCTCCATAATGTCATTTGCAGTGATGACCAGATTATTTTGGAATTTGATGATGAGATGAAGACAAAAAAAATTAAATCATTTGTGCTTAAGAGTGCGAATAGCTACAAAAAAGTCTATGACATTCCTTCTGTGATACTTTCTACTCCTAAGCTAGTGACGCCTAAAAAACTTCATAACTTCCGTGTTAGTCAGTTTACAAAAGAGATGATTCGCGTAGTATTGGATAATACGACACCTTTTGATACAACACTATCTATTGATGATTATAAAGTCATTTTATCTTTATCGACACCGAATAATGCGGCCAAACCTATAGCCTCTCAAACCAAACAAAGTGCTGATAAATCTACACCAAAAGTTAGTCCAACCACTCTTTCGCAACAACAAGCAACTAGAAAGTTTACACGTAAAGATAAAGTAGTGGTTATCGATGCAGGGCATGGCGGAAAAGATGCTGGTGCCATTGGATACAAACAAAAACAAGAAAAACATCTTGTTCTTGATCTCTCATTGCAATTAGCAAAAGAACTTAGAGCACGCGGTTATAAAGTGTATTTAACGAGAGATAGAGATGTTTTTATTAATCTTAGAGATCGTACAAAGATAGCCAATGATAAGAATGCCGATCTTTTTATTTCAATACATGCCAATGCTGCACCCAATGCTGAAAAGCAACTTTCAATGAAAGGTCTCGAAACATTTTTTCTCTCTCCTGATCGTTCAGAGCGTTCGAAAAATGTGGCGGCACTTGAGAATAAATCTGATATGGAAGATATGAATTACTATTCTAAAGAGACCTTTTTAAATGTATTAAATCGTGAAAAAATAGTGCTTTCAAATAAGGCAGCCATTGATATTCAAAAAGGGATGCTACAAAGTGCAAAGCAAAAATACAATGTTGAAGATGGTGGTGTAAGAGAAGCACCATTTTGGGTTTTAGTTGGTGCTACGATGCCTTCCGTATTAATAGAAGTAGGTTATATTACCAATCCAGAAGAGTCAAGTAATATTTTTAATCTAAATTATCAAAAACTACTCGTGTCTGGTGTGAGTGATGGTATCGATAAATACTTTATCAACAATCCCTAATAATTTTCCCTTTTAATAAAGCTTCTCTTTTAAAAAAATCTGTCCATAGTTTCAGCGTGTTATCATCTGGATGTGCAAGATAGATTTCAACGGATCTTTTTTCTCCTTCAAAACGAGGAAGACAAGAGAATTCAAGCTCTTTAGGCAGTGCTTGCATAATCTCAATTAAATCATTCTCGGAAGATTCAATTTTAAATGTGACATTAAATGGTTTTGTTTGAGTCGGGAAATAGGTGTCTAAAACGTTCGTAATCATAGGCCATGCCATGGATGGGAAGCCTGGTGTAAAGAAAAAGCGGTTAAAGAGTTGAAACCCTGGTACGTTATTGACCACATTGGGTAGAAGTGTAGCATTGGGTGGTAAATAGGCCATAGTAATACGATGAGGGTAAGCTTCCTTGCCAAATTGCATTTCAATCAGCTCTTTTGCCTCTACATGTAAGGCTAAAGGTTGTGCTGTAAAAACATCACTAGCAATTTGACGAGTTAAATCATCAGGTGTTGCCCCAAGACCTCCAAAGCAAAACATAATACTTTGTGGGTCAGCTAGAATTGTATTGAAACAGTTTTGCATGATTTGCGGATTGTCATTAATGACAAAATTGCTTACATGTACTAAGCCTCGTTTGAGAAGTTCGGTGTTTAAGAAGGTAAAGTGTTTGTCTACCCTGCGACCATTGAGTAATTCGGTGCCAATAATCACAGAGTAGAAGTGGGGCATCATAATTAGATTTTACTTTTGATATAACTATCCATTTCGGCTACAATTTCTTCAATACCACGTTCGCCATTAATTTTATGAAGAAGATTTTTTGCTCCATAAAATGTTTGAATACCGGCTAATGGATCAGTATAAACTTTCATACGGTTTTTAAAGACTTGGACATTATCATCAGCGCCGCGTGCTCGACCTAAAACGCGGTCACATGCCACTTGCTCACTCACTTCAACTTCGATAACAGAAACAAGTTTGACACTAGTCTCTTTAGAAAGAAGTGCATCAAGAGCACGCATTTGCTCATCTGAACGAGGAAACCCATCAATTAAAATAACATTCTTTGGACTATTTTTAATAGCACTTACAATCGTATTGATAACAATATCAAGAGGAACAAGATTACCAGCGCTCACAAATGAATCAATAGTTTTGCCAAGCTCACTACCACTAGCCACTTCATCACGAAGTAACTCACCTGTTGAATAGTGAGCAATACTCTCGCTGTTATTTTGGGCAATTAAGCTTGCATCCGTTGTCTTACCGCTTCCTGGAGCGCCAATAATCAAAAATAGTTTTTTCACTACCAAATCCTTTTATTTTATTTTTTCTCGAAGGCGAATGCCAAGATCTCTGAGTTGGTCATTTTCTACAACACTAGGAGCTCGTGTCAGTAAACATTGTGCTTTTTGTGTTTTAGGGAAGGCTATAACATCACGAATACTATCACTTTGTGTAATAAGCATCATCAGTCTATCGAGTCCAATCGCTAAACCACCGTGTGGTGGTGCACCGTATTTAAGTGCATCCAGTAAAAACTCAAATTTTTCATGGGCCTCTTCATCTGTTATACCAAGAAGATTAAAGACTTTTTGTTGAATCTCTTTTTTATGAATTCTGATACTACCACCACCCAATTCTGTACCATTAAGAACAACGTCATAGGCGATGGATTCCATCTCGTCAATGGGGGTATTGTCAATATCTTTTGGCATTGTAAAAGGATGGTGAAGCGCTTTGACTTTACCATTTTCAACTTCAAACATTTCAAAATCAACAACCCAGACAAATTCAAATTTATCTTTTGGAATGATATTCATCGCTTCCGCTAAGAAGATACGAAATCGTCCCATATAATCTAAAACAAGTTTTTTCTCACCAGCGCCAAAGAAGATAGCATCACCCACATGTAGGTCAGCAACATCAATAATCTTTTGGATATCTGCTTCGCTAAAAAACTTTGTCAAAGGACCTTTGAGCCCTTCTTCTTTCATTTGAAAATAACCTAGTCCAGAAGCTCCAAATTTTCTGACATATTCCTCGAAACCTTGCATTTGACGTTTTGAAAAGATGTTGTCGCCATTAGGTACTTTAAGGGCTTTAATACGATTTTTCTTAGGATCTTTGGCAATATTACTAAAAATTTCGTTGGTACAATTAGCAAAAATATCAATGACATCAACCATACTTAAATCGTAGCGAAGGTCTGGTTTATCAGAACCATATTTTTCCATGGCATCTTTATAACGCATACGGTTAAAAGGAATTTGAATTTCATGGCCACATGCTTTAAAGACATCTTTTAAAAGAGTTTCAGTGACTTTCATAACATCTTCTTGGTCACAAAAACTCATTTCAATATCGATTTGTGTGAATTCAGGTTGACGGTCAGCTCTTAAATCTTCATCACGAAAGCATTTTGCTACTTGAAAATAACGGTCAAATCCTGCACACATCAACAATTGTTTAAAAAGTTGTGGAGATTGGGGAAGAGCATAAAATTCACCGTTGTGAACGCGACTTGGCACTAAATAATCACGAGCTCCCTCAGGGGTGGATTTCGTTAAAATAGGAGTTTCAACTTCCAAAAATCCTTGTGCATCTAAAGAGTTACGCACCGCTATAGTTGCTTTTGAACGAAGTTTGAAAATATCGTATGATTTTTGGTTACGTAGGTCAAGGTAGCGGTATTTAAGCCGTACATCTTCACCAACATTATTATCACCAATGACAAAAGGAACTGTTTCACTTACATTTTCAATGATTAATTCATCAACAACAATCTCAATTTTACCTGTTTTAAGGCGAGGATTTTCTAAGCCTTCACCTCTTGCTCTGACTCTTCCTTTAGCTTTTAAGACAAACTCATCTCTGATTTGTGCTGCAATAGTATGTGCATTTTCACTATCTGCTGGGTCACACACAAGTTGCACCAAACCTGATTTGTCACGAAGGTCTATAAAAATAACACCACCATGGTCTCTGTTACTGTTTGCCCATCCACATACGACGACGCTATCGCCGATATTTGTTGTATCTAAATCTGTACAATAATGACTTCTCAATTGTTCCATTCCTAATAAAAGTCTTTTTAAAGGTAAGATTATAACTAAAACTTGCTTGTCTTTCCTTTATTTTAGAATGGATTGGCAGAGATTGTGCTACGATTGCGTACATATTTTTATTTTAAAGTTAGGTATGCATGAGTCTTATAACTGTATTTTTCCAACTTTTTCTAATTGGGCTAGGGGCTATATACTTAATCCGTGCATTGTTCCCCATACGAACACTGGTTCTAGATTTACCTACGGGTAATTTACGTACGCGCTGGAAAGTTTTAAGTATATTGATTGGATTTTTTATCATTGGATATATTGTTTTTGCTTATAATCTTTGGAGTAACCGTGATCACGCCAATAATCTTGTCATCGTTGTATCAGCAATGTTGCTTTTTGGTGGTGTATTTGCGTATTTAGTGGGTGATCTGGCTCTGCAAACAATGAATGATATTAAAAATATAGCTATTTTAAAGCACGAAAGTGTGACAGATGGATTATTAGGTATTAAAAATAGACGCTATTTTGATCAACGTATTCAAGAAGAAGTAACATTAGCAAAACGTTATAAGTTACCATTGTCTATTATATTACTAGATATTGACCATTTTAAAAATGTGAATGATACTTACGGGCATAAAATAGGCGATGAAGTTTTAATTAGTTTGGCACAATTGATTGTTCGTGTTGCTCGAGATACTGACATCGTAGCACGTTATGGTGGTGAAGAGATTGTGATTATTACCCCAAACAGTGGTAAAAAAGAGGCTGAAAATCTAGCGGAACGTTTACGAGGTGTGATTGAAAAAACAACGGTGGCCAAAATAGATTCGACGCAAGAAGTTATCCAAGTGACAGCAAGCTTTGGTGTATGCTCTCTTAGCCCTGTTATTACCGATAAGGATGCATTAATTGAAGAAGCCGATCAAGCTCTTTATTTAGCTAAAAAGTATGGTAGAAATAGGGTGGCTTGTAGTAATTGGTAAGAGGATTTCCTCTTACCGAACTGATTAGAAGCGTGTTAGTCTTGATACAATATCGTTAATACTATCTGCAAAAAGTGAATATAAAAATGGCTCTAAATCTTTTGAATTAAAAGAGGGCGCAATCCACTTGCCACCTTTTTGTTTAAAGTTTTGTGTGATGACATCATTGTTTCTTCTGACGATGACTTCAATTTCAATTTCTCCTTGAAGATTTTTATCAAAGTTTTTATCGTTATAGATCAGTTCAATATTTTTAATATAAACTTCTACAACCATAGAAGAGGCACGTGCGGTAGAATCTGTATTAAATCCTGCAAGATTTAAAGCATATTGTAACCCTTCAGTATATTTGTCTGCAAAATCAACATCACTATAAAGTGTTGCCAACCTATCACCATTTTGCAAGAGGTAGCCTACGCTGCTTTTATCGGTTCTAACGTCTTTTACCCAACGCAAATAGATGGTACTTCTGTCTTTTGCTGTAGGGCCAGGATAATTAGCCTTGTATGAAGCAAGATTTAAAGCTTCATTTTTGTAGGTACAGCCAGTCAAAAATAAGAGAGCAAATAGCAAAACAAGAACATTTTTCATGTGAAATCCTTCGTATAATCATGATTCGTTAAGCGCGAATTATACCATAATCCGTGCTTAATAAAAGAAACGATAAAATTGGTAATCATGAAAATAACAAATACAACTAAACAACTAACAACTATTACAAAAGTGGGGCTTGTGAGCAAGCCACACGATACAAGACTAGGCTCTTTTGTCGATGAGATAAAAGTGGCTTTAGCAAAGCACGGAGCGACACTTTTAGTAGAACGTAAGAGTGCAGAATTGTTAGGTTGCGAGGGTATTGAGTTTGAGGAAATGTGTGACAAGAGTGATTTTTTGATTTCTCTTGGTGGAGATGGTACCTTAATCTCATTATGCAGACGAAGCTTTAAATATGCTAAGCCAGTTTTAGGAATACATGCTGGGCAATTGGGATTTTTAACAGATATTAAAACAAGCGAAATAGGGTCTTTTATTGATGCTATCTTCGAAGGCAAATATAGCATTGATACACGTATGATGCTTGAAATCTCATTACATGTAAAAGGAAAAATAGAAAAATTTGTTGCGTTTAATGACATAGTTTTTTCACGCTCTAAAATTTCGCATATGACAACAATCAAAGCATTTGTCGATGGAGTTCTTTTTAATTCTTATTATGGTGATGGGCTAATTGTATCGACACCTACGGGTTCAACGGCGTATAATCTCTCTGCTGGAGGTCCTGTACTTTATCCCTTAACAGAGGCTTTTATTTTAACACCTATTTGTCCTCATTCCCTCACACAGCGCCCCTTGGTTTTACCTGTAGATTTTGAGATTTCATTTCAAAGTAGTGATGATACGGTAATCGTGGTTGATGGGCATGATACGTATAAAATGAGTGATGTCGATTTTGTGAGTGTTAAAAATGCGCATAAGGGTGCTAAATTGATTCATTGTTTGAATCGTAGCTATTTTGATGTGTTAAAAGATAAATTACATTGGGGAAATGTGTGATAGAACGACTTTACGTTAAAAATCAACTCTCTTTTAAAGCGTGTGATATTCATTTTGATAAAGGGCTTATAGTTTTTACTGGGCCTAGTGGAGCAGGAAAATCGGTTCTGATGCAAGGACTTTTATCACTTTTTGGTTATGGCGAACCCATGGCGGATGTGATGGAGTGCAGTATTGAGCGTGAGTTAGGATTAGATGGCTTTGGTTTTGAAGAAGCAAATCCAAATATCTTTAAATATGTTAAAAGTAAGAGTGCTCGCTATTTTGTGAATGAACAAAGTATTTCCAAAAAAGGAATGATGGAACTCTCCCGAACCTTTGTGAATTATCTTTCAGTTAAAGATAATAGTGAATTTGAAAATGAAAAGTTATTGACATTGCTTGATGGTGTATGTGCGAGAAGTATACCTGAACACTTCAATGAAGTTATGCATTTTGAGGAAATATATCTTACGTATAAAAAGTTCAAAGAAGAGCTTGATGAGCTTGAAAAGCAAGAGCAAAAAGTAGAAGAGCTCAAAGAGTTTGCACGTTTTGAAATAGCTAAAATCACTGAAGTCTCTCCAAAAATAGGAGAAGATGAAGAACTGTTGGCGTTTAAAAAATCACTTTCAAAAAAAGAAAAATTAGAGATTTCACTTAAAAATGCCTCTGCAATTTTTAGTGCGGAATCTTATGTTCAAGAGGTTTTTGCACTCAGTGATACTTCAAGTGCTTTTTTTGATGAGTGTATGAACGAACTTCGTGCCTTGTTTGAAAAAGAGAATGAAAAGCTTGAGGCATTGGATGAAATTGATGTTGAGGCGATGTTGGACCGTATCGAAAAAATTGCTGGACTAAAAAAACGTTATGGCTCGATTAACGAGACACTAGAGCATCTTGAAAAACGACGATTAGAACTTGAAAAATATGAAAATATTGCTTTTGAGAAAGGCAAACTAATCAAAGAAGTAGGACGCCAATTTACCCATATTACAGAGTCTGCGCATCATATTAGTCGACGAAGAAAAGAATCACTTCCTCTACTTGAAGAAAAAATAAATGACTATCTTAAACAGCTTTACATGCCGCCGATTAGTTTAGCTATAGAAGAGGGCCCACTCAGTGGATTGGGCATTGATCTCTTACATGTAGAGCTAGGGAAGGTTGATTTAAAAAAGATTAGTTCAGGTGAATATAATCGTGTACGCTTAGCCTTTATCGCCACGCACAATGACTTTTTACAAGCGAATGGCGGTATTTTGGTCTTGGATGAAATCGATGCTAATCTGAGTGGTAAAGAATCTATGAGTGTTGCTAATGTTCTCAAACAACTCTCCGTTAAATATCAAATATTTGCAATCTCTCATCAACCACAACTTTCATCGATGGCGGATATGCATTTTATTGTCATAAAAGAGACAAATAATGAAAGTAATGTGCATTTACTAGATGAAAATGCACGTATAAAAGAGCTTGCTCGTATGATAAGTGGCGAAAATATTACTGAAGAAGCCATCGATTTTGCTAAGTCTTTACTCAAAAGTAGAGATTTGTAACACCTCTGAAACCCATTCTTTTTCTTCTCCTAAAAATCATACAAATATCATGCGGTTAAATTACGATGACCGCAGAGTTTTATATTAATTAGGAGGTTTTGTATGGAGGCTTGGCAACAAGTTTACGCACCAATTGGTGGAAGTATAGGGTTATCTGCACTTGTAGCAGTAATCCCAATCGTTTTCTTCTTTGCGGCACTCGCTGTATTTAGAATGAAGGGACATATTGCGGGAGCCATTACTTTGGCTTTAGCTACGGCTATTGCAATTTTTGTATTTGGAATGCCAGCAACAATGGCATTTGCATCTGTTCTTTATGGTTTCCTCTTTGGGTTATGGCCAATTGCTTGGATTATTGTGGCATCTGTTTTCCTCTATAAGCTAACCGTTAAAAGTGGACAGTTTGGTGTAATTAGAAATTCTATTATTACCATTACAGAAGATCAAAGAATTCAAGTTCTTTTGATTGCGTTCTCTTTTGGAGCTTTCCTAGAAGGTGCTGCAGGATTTGGTGCACCCGTTGCTATTACCGCTGGTATCCTAGTAGGTTTAGGATTCAATCCACTTTATGCTGCGGCATTATGTTTGATTGCGAATACTGCTCCAGTTGCGTTTGGCGCATTGGGTATTCCAATTTTGGTTGCAGGTAAAGTTACTGGTATTGATCCATTTACTGTAGGTGCAATGGCCGGTCGTCAATTACCATTTCTTTCCGTTTTAATTCCTCTTTGGATTGTTGCTATTATGGACGGTTGGAAAGGTGTTAAAGAAGTATGGCCTGCAGCATTAGTAGCTGGTGGCAGTTTTGCTCTTTCTCAATACTTTACATCAAACTTTATTGGACCAGAGTTACCAGATGTTACATCAGCAATCGTATCTATTGTTGCATTGTACCTCTTCTTGAAAGTTTGGAAGCCAAAAAACATTAAAAAAGGTGTTGTTTCAAAAGAACTTGAAGAAGAAACTAAAAAAGTACATACTAGAGGTGAGATTTTTAAAGCATGGTCACCATTCTTACTTTTAACTATAATGGTTACTATTTGGACATTGAAACCCTTTAAGGCACTTTTTGCAAAAGGTGCAGCATTGGCGGGTACCAATTTCACGTTTGAATTCACATCAATTAGTAATATGATTTATAAAATGGCACCAGTAGTTGCTGAACCTACAAACTTTAAAGTAGTTTATACTTTTAACTCTGTTTCTGCGACAGGTACAGCAATTTTAGTAGCAGCTATTCTTTCTATGTTCGTATTAAAAGTCAAGCCTGGTTTAGCTATCCAAACATTTGGAGAAACGTTGTTTGAGCTTCGATGGCCAATTTTAACCATTGGTATGGTTTTAGGCTTTGCTTATATTATGAACTTCTCTGGTATGGCAATCACAATGGCATTAGTGCTTGCAGGAACTGGTTTTATGTTCCCATTCTTCTCTCCAATTCTTGGATGGTTAGGCGTATTCTTGACAGGTTCAGATACCTCTTCCAATGCTCTTTTCTGTGGAATGCAAAAAGCAACTGCAGGTCAGTTAGGTCTTTCTGAAACGTTACATGTCGCCGCTAACACAACGGGTGGCGTTTGTGGTAAAATGATTTCTCCACAATCTATCTCTGTTGCATGTGCATCTGCAGGCCTTGTTGGTCAAGAAGCGGATCTCTTTAGAATGACTGTTAAGCATAGTATTGTCTTAGTTTTAATGATGAGTGCCTTAACAATGGCACAAGCTTATATCTTCACATGGATGATTCCATAGTTTGATAGTGTAGACTCACAAATACAGTGCCACTTCTTTTTGAGGTGGCACTACTCCTTTATCTCCCTTCCAAACTTTTTATGTTAAAATTATTCCTACATGTAAGATGAGGAACATTGATGCCAAAAGAAAAAATTCTAATTGTTGAAGATAATAAAGCACTTTCAAAATTAATTGCTAAAAAGATGGAGAACAATCCCCATTTTCATGTAGACGTTGCCTATACCTTGGCAATGGCACAGGAGTTGTTGGATCAGGGTAATAATTATTTTATAGCACTTCTAGATTTAAATCTTCCCGATGCCCCTGATGGAGAAGTTGTGGATATGATGATAGAAAATAAAGTACCCTCTATTGTTTTAACAGGAACGATGGATGCAGAAATTCGCAATGCTATATTGAAAAAAAATGTTATTGATTATGTTTATAAAGGCAATATTGATGATGTGAATTATATCTTTTCATTAATTGAGCGGTTACATAAAAATCGTGGTATTAAAATTTTAGTTGTTGATGATTCCATGGTGGTACGTGCACAGATTAAAGAGATGTTAAAACAGCAAATGTTTACGGTATTAGTAGCAGCACATGGAGAAGAAGCACTGGTTTTTTTAGAAGATAATCCAGATATAAAATTAGTATTAACAGATTATACTATGCCAGTGATTAATGGACTAGAGTTAACTAGGGAAATACGCAAACGTTACAATAAAAATGAAATTTCTATTATCGCCACGACAGCATCGAGTAATGAGCTGATTGATGCTCAATTTTTGAAAATTGGAGCGAATGATTTTATTCATAAACCTTTTAGTAAAGAAGGTTTGACATGTCGCATCAATAACTCCTTGGACACGTTAGAATACGGATTACAATTTAAATACATAGCGCATCACGATTTTCTAACAGGTTTATACAATAGACGTTACTTTTTTGACTTAATGGAGGAGTATGGTCCAAGTGCTAAAGCGAAAAATGAATTTTTTGCCGTGGCTATGATAGATATTGATAATTTTAAAATAATCAATGATACGTATGGATATAGTATTGGGGATGTTGTCTTGAAAGAAGTTTCAGAGGGCCTACAAAAAAGTCTTAAAAAAGATGATATCGCAGCACGATTTGGTGGAGAAGAATTTTGTATTGTTCTAAAAAATAGCACACAAAAAAGTGCATTGGAACATTTAATTAAATTAACTAATAGTATCGCTCAACACAAAATAATACTGAGTGATGGTAAAGTTTTAACTGTTACCATCTCTACTGGAGTAACATTTAATGGTATTCTTCATATCGATGAAATGCTCAAAGAAGCAGATTTGGCATTGTATAAAGCAAAGAAAAATGGTAAAAATAGAGTGGAGTTGGCATAATGATTATTGATACACATTGTCACCTTGATGATGAACAGTATGGCGAAGATTTAGATGCGGTCATTACACGAGCGACAGAAAAAAATATTCAGTATATTATTATTCCAGGGGCTAATATCGATGATTTACCACATGCTCAGGCAATAGCTCATAAATATTCACATATCTATTATGCTGCTGGAGTACACCCTTATCATAAAGAACAATTTGATGAAAATATTTTACGAGAATTTTTACGGGATGAAAAATGCATTGCTGTGGGTGAATGTGGCTTGGATTACTATCGATTACCAGAGAATGAGGATGAAAAAGCTCAGGAAAAAGAGGAACAAAAAGTTGTTTTCGCCCGACACATTGCTCTGGCTAAAGAGGTTAAGAAACCACTGATTGTACATATTAGAGATGCTAATGAAGATAGTAAACGGCTCTTGTTAGATAAAAATGCTTCTGAGGTGGGTGGTGTATTACACTGTTATAATGCTTCAAAACATCTTCTTGAATTGGGCGAAAAAGGTTTTTATTTTGGGATTGGAGGAGTGTTAACATTTAAAAATGCTAAAAATTTAGTCGAAGTTTTACCTTTGATACCCAAAGATAAGTTACTCCTTGAGACAGATGCTCCCTATCTAACACCAATGCCGTATCGTGGGCAAAGAAATGAACCAGGATATACTTCTTTGGTTGCTGATAAGATGGCAATATTGTTAAACGTAGATGTAACTGAAATTCACACGTTAACAAGTGAAAATGCTTTTAAGCTCTTTAAAGGTTTGAGAAAGAGAAGTTTTGATACAATCTAATGAATCTTAAGAAAACAACAACATAAAGGAGATGCATAGTGAAGAGGATTATAATCATTCTTTTTGTACTTTTCCAGAGTCTCCATGCTTTTTTAAATACCGATAATAACTACGAAAAACAACTCACCGTTCTTAAAAATTTTGATATCCCTGCCAATTTTTTAAAAGATTCCATTTTTATTAGTATGAAAGAAGATTTGGAAATTTATAAAACAAAGCACTTTTTACAAGATCTTGAAAATGGGGATCGGTTTGTTCCTGTACTGCAAAAAATGATGCGTGAAGCAGGAATTCCTGTAGAATTTTTATACCTTGCTATGACAGAATCTGGATTTAGTCCCAATGCTTCTTCGTCAGCACGCGCTTCTGGCTTATGGCAGTTTATTCCTTCCACTGGTAAAATGTATGGATTGGTAGATAACCGTTTTATTGATGAACGCAAAGATCCTGTCAAGTCCACGGAAGCTGCTATTGCTTATCTAAAACGGTTGCACAGCATGTTTGATAAATGGTATGTTGCGGCACTTGCGTATAATTGTGGAGAAGGAACTGTTCTCAAGGCCATCGCCAAAGCAGGAACTGATGATATTAATGTACTTTTGGATGAAAATAAAAAATATCTTCCAAAAGAGAGTCGACTTTATATTCGTAAAATTTTGATGATGAGTTTTATCTCAAATAGTACAGGCTTTATGTTAGATCATGAATCTGAATATCTTTTAAATCGTGCCAATAATGCTACCTTTATTAAAGTAGAAGTGAACAGTGGTACACTTCTGCAGGATGTATCGGATAGTATTGGTATCTCGCTTAAAGAACTTAAAGCGTATAATCCACAATTAAAACAAGTTTTTACGCCACCGCAAGGCTCTCAAACATATCTTTATATTCCTCAAGATCGTCAAATTGCATTTTCTCAAAATTTTGACCGTAGTAAAAGTGGTGGAAAATACGATGTTTATGTGGCAAAAAGAGGGGACTCGCTTTATAAAATAGCTAAAAAATATGGCATAACCACGGAAGCTATCACGCAAATCAATAGTCTTAAAACTAGCTATATTAAACCTAAAAGTGAACTTATCATTCCTTTATCTACGCATCCTTCAACGCAAACTGTTTCCTCCGCTTCTTATACTATTAAAGCTGGGGATACGATGGAGTTAGTTGCAAAACAATATAACATTTCCGTCTCAGCTTTAATGAAAGCAAATCACAAAACAGAAGCATTTGTAAAAGTGGGAGAGAGCATTGTCATTCCAAAGAAGTATTAAATTTTGCTTTTTGTGTGTGATAATGGTTTTGTGTGCAGGTTGCGCTTCAAAAAGTAATTACAGTTTTAACCCATCGAATAACTCCAATGCTGGTACAAATACAACGGGTCAAATCATAGATTCAAAAAACATGCATCGAGCGACAATGCGTCCTTATACTATTGATGGAAAGACATATTATCCAACGATGGTTAGTGTAGGGGATTATTTTAGTGGTGTTGCAAGTTGGTATGGTAAAGATTTTCATGGTAAAAAGACTTCTAATGGAGAAGTTTATAATATGAACGATATGACAGCAGCCCATAAGACGCTCCCCATGAATACAATGCTCAAAGTAACAAATCTCAAAAACAATAAAAGTATTGTTGTCCGTGTCAATGACCGTGGACCTTTTGTCGGAAGCCGTATCATTGATCTTTCCTATAATGCTGCAACAAGGCTTGATTTGGTCGCACATGGAACAGGCCCTGTTGGCCTTGAAGTTATAGGGTTTTCAGGTGTTATATCACCGGGTGGTGCACCACAGCAAAGTGTTGAACAGTCTGATTATTTAGTACAAATTGGCGCTTTTAAAAATAAAGATGGGGCTTATCGTTACGCTAAAAGTAATACTAATGTTAACAATCGCTATAATGCCATCGTCAAAGAAGGTACATTTGTCAATGAACCCATCTATAGAGTATGGCTTAAAGGGTTTGCCAGTGAAGATGAGGCAGGGGATTTTATCTCAAAAGGGCTCTTCAAAGGCGCATTTATCGTGAAGGAATAAAGTATGAAAGAGATTCAACGCGTTACAAAAGAGACAGATATCACACTTAAACTTGATATCAATGGTAGCGGTAAAGCGGAAATAAATACAGGTATTGGCTTTTTTGATCACATGTTAGAAGCATTTGCTAAACATTCACTCATTAATATCACCCTTACATGTCAAGGTGATACGCATATTGATTTTCATCATAGTGTTGAAGATGTTGGTATTGTTTTAGGTCGTGCTTTGCATGAAGCTATTTATCCTATCATCGCTGTTGAGCGTTATGGCAATGCTATTGTCGTTATGGATGAAGCAAGTGTAGAGTGTGCCCTTGATTTAAGTAACCGTCCCTACTTAGTATATGATATTCCAATGGATGGCAAAGTGGGTACTTTTGATGTTGAATTGGCAGAAGAATTTTTTAGAGCAGTGATACTCAATGCCAGTATTACAGCGCATATTGTAGCGCAGCGTGGTAAAAATAAACATCATTTATTAGAAGCAGCATTTAAAGCATTTGCCGTGGCATTAAGACGCAGTTTAGTGAAAAATGAACGATTGGGCATTCCAAGTACCAAGGGTACTCTATGATAGAATTATTGGTTTTTGATGTCGATGGATGCCTTACTGATGGCGGCATACAGTATGGTAACAGTGATAATGAAGAATTTAAAACCTTTAATGTTAAAGATGGTTTTGCAATTGTTTCGTGGATGAAGCTAGGCAAAAAAAGTGCTATTATCACGGGGCGTGCTTCTCGTGTTGTTGAAAGAAGAGCAAAAGAATTAGGTATTACATACTTATTCCAAGATGTCAAAAATAAAAAGCAAGTCTTAGAAGGTATTTTAGAAAAAGAAGGACTTACTTTTCAAAATGTAGCTGCTATTGGTGATGATTTGAATGATTTGACTTTACTTCGCTCTGTAGGTATGTCTTTTGCTCCAGCGGATGCAATAAAACAAGTTTGTGACGAGGTCAATATTGTCTTACGTAAGGATGGTGGCAAAGCTGCTGTCAGAGAGATGATAGATATTGTTGTAGAAAAAGAAAACCTAAGCGAGGAGTTTATAAAACTTTGGGTATAAAAATACTGACTTACAGTGCTCTTTTCTTTTTCGTTATGATGATATTTTTAATGGTTAAAGAACCATATACCCTGAAAAGTAGTGATATTAGTGGACAGAATGTACCTGACATTGAACTTTTTAATGCCAAAAATTATCAGATTAAAGAAACAGGTGTTGAAAGCATTGTTACCTCAAGTCGGGTAGCGCGCTTTAAAGAGTTTGATCAACTATTTTTTGTCAATGTTAAGCATAAAAATAATCAAGGCTTAATTGATACCATTATTTCTGACGAAGCAGTACTCCAAAATGGTGTGATTACGTTTTTACAAAATTCACACTACTCAAGGAATGATGGCGTAAGTTTAGATGGTGAAGAAATTCGTTATGAGATTGAAAAAAAAATATTAAGCAGTCAAAAACCTTTTATATTTACACAACAGCAAAGTCGTACAGCTGGGCTTTCATTTGTCTATCAGATGAAAGAGGGCACAATAGCAGCTAATAATATATATTCCGTAATTCAAGCAGGTAAAAAAAGATGAACTATGTTAAATGTGTAGCACTGTGTATGCTATCAACGTTTCTATATGCAGCCAATGTTGAAGTAACAGCCGATAAGTTTTTTGCTGACGAAACAAAGCGAATTAGTGTTTTTGATGGTAATGTCAAAGTTCTCAAAGAGAGTGACAAATTAACGGCACATAAGGTGACGATTAATTTTGATGAAAAAAAACAGCCCATTCGCTATATCGCTACAGGGGATGCTAAAGTCAATATGACGATGAATGAAAAAAAATATTATGGTGAAGCAGAAAAAATGACGTATGAGCCTGCAACAAGTATTTATATATTAGAAAAAAAAGCGTTTTTACATGATATAGAAACTGATAAAAAAGTTTATGGTGATTATATTCGTGTAGAACAATTAAATGGGCATTATGTCGTTGATGGTAAAGATGGAAATCCTGTGAAATTCATCTTTAAAGTTGAGGATACGAAGAAGTGATACTAATTAAGGATGCCTATTTTCTAAAATCGGCCTCTAAAATGGAAGAAACAACAGCTGATATTTTCAGTGAAGTTGCTTTTTTGGGACGTAGTAATGTTGGTAAAAGCTCCATTATAAATGCGCTAACACATAAAAAAGGCTTAGCAAAGAGTTCTTCAACACCTGGGAAAACGCGTTTAATTAATTTTTTCCATGTGGATATACTGCGCAATGATGTTCCTTTGACGTGTCAATTTGTTGATTTACCAGGGTTTGGCTATGCTAAAGTTTCAAAGAGCCTTAAAGAAGAATGGCAGAAAAATTTGACTAACTATATAAAAAAAAGAGCATCTATTCGTCTTTTTGTGCATCTTATAGATTCCAGACATCCTTTTCTAGAGATAGATAAAGAAGTTGATACCTATTTACGTTCGATTGTAAGAGCTGATCAGCAGATATTACAAATCTTTACTAAATCTGATAAACTGGGACAAAGTGAGATAAGTGTTATCAAAAAGCAGTATCCTCAAGCACTTTTAGTATCTAGTAGTAATAAAAAAGGAATTGACAAAGCAATGGAAGTGATTCTTAAAAGTCTTTTTGGAGATGCCGCATGATAGTCTTTTGTAAAGCTAAATTGAGTGATATTGTATCTATGCAAGAATTGGTAAAACCTGAAGTCGAAAAAGGGATTATTTTATTTCGTAATTCTGATGAAATTGCGACTAATATACGCTCCTATATTTTGGCTAAAGAAGATAGCAATATTGTTGGTTTTGGAGCATTACACTTTCATGCTGATGATTTGGCTGAAGTAAGAAGTTTGGTTGTAAAAGATACAGAACGTAGCAAAGGTGTGGGCAAAGGTATAGTCAATACATTATTGGAAGAGGGAAGGCAACTTGGTGTCAAAAGAGTCTTTACGTTAACGTATAAAAAAGCTTTTTTTGAGGCGGTTGGATTTATTGAAATTCCTAAAGAGTCATTACCTTCACATAAAATTTGGGCAGACTGTATTAAATGCAAACATTTTCCGATATGCGACGAAATAGCACTGATCAAGAATCTTTAAAACTTTTTTTCCTCTCTTTGGTAATAGTACTTGGGCAAATTATGTCCTCTCTCTATCCATGGATACCACCCTTTACAGGTTTTTTCTTTTGTTATATTTTACTCTATTTCGATAGAGAAGGAAAAATGTTTACACTGTCATTGTCTTTTGCCTATTTGATTTTTTATGATATTAATCGAGGTTTTTATCTCTTTTCTTATGTGATTTTGTTTATGATTTTTTACCATTTTGCACGTTATAAAATTCGCGACCTTACACAATGTAGTAATTGTATTTTGGCAATTTATGTCGTCACTGGTTACCTAGGGCATTATCTTATCAATTGTCTATTGGCCTATTTTAGCAATATGCCATTTCCTTATTTTTCAAGTCACTATTTTTACTATATTTCTATTGATTCTTTAGTCGCTTTTTTAGTTTTTACAAAGATACCACGATGAAAATAAAAATTGTTCTGAGCATTTTCTTTTTTGTATGGTTAGCTTTATTGGTACGTGTTTTTTATATCAGTATAAAATCAAATGCCTATTATGAAGAAATTGCTAAGCAAAATGTTGTAAAAGTGGATGAGTTGGCTCCCTTACGAGGGCTTATTTTGGATAGAAACCTTAAGCCACTTTCTGTTAATAAATTAGGCTTTTCAATCCGTATTAAACCGGGTCTTAGTTCGAAGCATCAACGAGAAACTCTAGATAATGAAATAGCCTTCCTTGCCTCACTTCTTCCTGATACTAGTATTAAAGAGTTAACCAAAGAGTATCTTAAAAGTGATTCTCCTTACAATCATGATTTTGTTGAAGTGGTAAGTTTTATATCGTATGATAAAGTCATTGCGAGTTTTTCAAAAATTTCTCAAAGAGAAAATATAGAAATTGAGATAGCTTCCAAGAGGCACTACCCTCATGGTTCTTTAGCTTCACATGTCATTGGTTATGTCGGCAAATCCAATACACAAGATATTGAAGAAGATAACACGGCAAAGCTTGTTGGATTTTCAGGAAAGACAGGAATTGAAAAATATTATAATGCTGTTTTACAAGGGACTAAAGGTGAAAAAAAGACAAAGGTAACAGCCTTTAACCAAGAGATTGAACAAATTAGTAAAACACTTCCTGTGAGTAATGACATTATTTTGAGTTTGGATTTAGAACTACAAGAGTATATCATGGGTCTTTTTGGTACGGACAGTGGAGCCGTTGTTGTTATGAATGCTAAAACAGGCGAAATTTTAGCAGCAGCAAGCTTTCCTGAGTATGATCTCAATAAATTTGTTAATGGTATCTCACGTGATGAATGGGTTGTTTTAGCCAATGACTTGAATCATCCTTTTACTAATAAATTGGTCAATGGATTATACCCCCCAGGTTCGGTCATTAAAATGGGTATTGGCCTAGCGATGCTCAATACAGGTATTATTACGCCTTCCATGGCTTTCGAATCAACGGGTACTATGGAACTTGGAGGTCGTGTTTTTCGAGATTGGAAAAAAGAGGGACATGGCATGATTTCGTATGTACGTGCCATTCGGGAAAGTTGTGATGATTATTTTTATAAGGCAAGTCTTAAAACAGGTATTGATAATATAGCCCCTTTCATGACTAAAATTGGTTTTGGAACTAAGACAGATATTGATTTGCCTAGAGAATTTATGGGAACAGTTCCTAGTCGTCAATGGAAAAGAGAACGCTTTGGAAAAGGTTGGTCACAAGGCGAAACACTTATTTCTTCCATTGGACAAGGGTACTTTTTAGTAACACCGATACAAGTTGCGCGTTATACTGCCTTTTTGGCAACAGGGAATGGTGTTGTACCTCATTTCTTACATAAAATCAATAATATAGCAATTGATTTTCCTGTTGATCCCAATATTGTCAGTGAAAATGAAAAGCGTTTTTTAAAGATAACACGTGAAGGGATGTATGAAGTGGCCAATGTCCAAGGGGGAACGGCCTTACGATACATTACTGTTACAGCTCCTTTTAAAATAGCGGCAAAAACAGGAACAGCACAAGTTGTTAGTATCTCACAAACGGATAAAAAGCGGATGAAAGAAGAGGATATGGAGTATTACCAACGCTCTCACGCGTGGCTCACAACCTTTGGTCCGTATGAAAATCCACAATATGTGGTTACCGTTTTAGTCGAACATGGAAGCCATGGGGGTAGTGAAGGTGGACCAATTGCTTCCAAAATTTATGATAAGCTTTATGAATTAGGCTATATCACGGTTGATACACCCAAAAAGAAATAGTCATTTATTGTGCTAGAGTAGTCCTACATCAATAGAATACTCTATTTTAGTGGCAACCTCTTGGGCTAGGGAAACACCAAAAAGTTCTCGTAAGAGATAAAATCCAAGCTCCAACCCAGAACTAACCCCACCTGCTGTTACTATACTTCCATCGCGAACGATTTTGGAAGGGATAACCGTAATTTCATAACGTGAAAGTTCATCAAAAGCACTGTGATAGGTAGTTGCCTTTTTGCCTTTAAGTAAGCCTGCTTCGGCAAGAAAAAAAGCACCGGTACAAACAGATGCAAGAAAACGTAGGTTTTCTTGCTGCACTTGAATAAGGGTTTGAACAGAAGGCTCTTTCATCCATTTTGTGCGACCTTTTCCTCCTGGAAACAGTAAAATATCTAATTTTGGACAATTTACAAATGTGACATCAGGTAAAACTCGAAGACCATTAAAAGCTTGTATAGGCTCTAAGCTAGGAGCAACAAGGAGAATATTTGTACTGTTGGGTTGAATCTTGTTGATGTAGCTTAAAACTTCAAAAGGTGCTATGAAATCAAGTTCTTCCACATCAGGGAAGATAACGATACCAATGGTTATCATAGTTTACTCTTGTGTTCTAACGATTAAACTTGAGGGAAGGTTATAGTGTTTAATAAGGGCTTCTTCTTTATCACGCATTTCACCATGGTCACATTCATGGTCATAGCCTAAAAGATGGAGTAATCCGTGAATAAAGAGTAAGGTGATTTCTTCTTCAATTGCATGTCCAAATTCTTCTGCTTTCTCGCCTGCAAGCGCATAATTAATCACGATAGAGCCTAAAGGAGAATGCGGAAAATTTTCCACAGGAAAACTGAGTACGTCAGTTGCTTTATCTATACCTCTGTAATCATGATTGAGTTCTTTAATACTTGTCGCATCAACAATAAGCAGTTCAACTTCTTTAATCGTATAGGCACTACAAATTTGCTCTAGCAAGCTCACATGTAAGGGAATGTTGGATTCATTGTCTATTAATAACATTAGGTCTCCTTTAGAAGAGGGAAGGTTGGGTGGAAAAATCTCTGGTGAGAAAATCATCAAAAAGCTCTCTATCACCAAGAATAAGAGCATACTTAAAGGGTGTATGACATAAAGTCTCTAATTCAAAAGCGGATGAAAAATGGACGGTTTTAAAAGAGTATACACATGGCAAAGCAATCTCCTTAGGAATGCAGATAAGTGTTTCATCTCTTTTTGTACGTTCTGCTAAATAGGCAATTTCAAGCTCGATTAAAGCGCTATCCGTTTCAAATATTAAAACTTTTTCACCCATTCCAAATTCTTTTTTACGCAAATGTGAGGTAATGAATTGCGGATAAAAATGGGCAATGGATGAAAAAGAATCCAAGGAATAAGTAATGTGCTGTGCTTCTAAGTATTCAATAACGCCTAAAAAATCAGAAGCAAATAAAGAGGGTATTTTTATCTCGTGAAAAAAATGTGTTTCATTGGAAAGTGTAGAGATAAACAGTCCTTTACTTAGTGTATGAATATGGTAAGGTTTTTCAATACGTTGAGTACTTGGACTAAGCTGAAATGCTAAGATTTCATCGTGAAGACAAAAAAGAGAATTAGGCTTTGCTTTGATTAATTCTTTGGCTAGTTCTATAAATTTGATAGGAAGTTTTTTAATCTTTTTTTCATTCTGTAGGGCTAAAAGAAAAGCTCCTTGAACCGTAGAAGTAAGGACAAAATTGAGTGATTTTTGGGTACATGTAAAGCGCAAAATTTGAATGATAGCGTGCGTGATAGAAGCTACCTTTATCCATGCGATTTCTGTATCGTTACTGCTAAAACTATCGGTTGTTAAGATGGCATAAGCACCTCTTTCTATAGCTGTTACAATAGCCTCTTCAGAAGCCTCATAAGCAATAAAAAGATCTCCACGATTGATTTTTTGGCATTCGAAATGAATTGCTTCAAAGGCATCAATTAAAGGAGAACTTTGCAATTCTCCTTCCACGATACGAACTAAATTATCAATTCTCATCCAATAGATGCGCCACTTTGCCGTGGTTTTTCAGGGCGTACAAGGCATAGGCCTTCTTTATCTTTAGCGGCTAAAAGCATTCCTTGACTGACAAGTCCTTTAATGGTAGCAGGCTTAAGGTTAGCTACGACGCAGACTTGTGTGTTAATCAGGTCTGCTGGTTGATAGTACTCGCGAATACCTGCAACGATTTGTCTAGGGCTAGACTCGCCTACATCAACTTTAAGTTGTAATAATCTATCACTTCCCTCGACGATAGAGGCCTCTAAAATAGTACCAATCTTTAAAGAAGTTTCAAAAAATTGATCAATGGTAATGATGGATTCTTCTTTTTTAGACTCTTTTTTTGCTTTACTTTCAACGACAACGGGAGCAGAAGCTTCAGGTTGTGCTAAAAGCTCTTCTTCGATACGTGGAAAAAGTGGTGGAACTTTTTCAATGCTAAACGTATCTAGCATTTTTTTCGCTATAACCAATGTTTCAAATGAGGCTGTAGATATTTCAAAATGCATTGCTTCTGCAATTTTTGCTGTCGTTTTTGGCATAACGGGATGCAATAAAAGCGTGACACGTGCAAGAATGTTAGAAACCAATGCCACAACAGCCATGGCTTCATCGGTTTTTCCTTCTTTCATCTTAACCCATGGTTCGTGTAACGTGATGGATTGGTTAGCAATAGTAAGCGCTTTCCATAAATCCTCTAAATAGCGATTGGTTTGAAGCTCTAAAAGGTTGTTTTCCACACCACTTAAAATCTCATCGACTGCTTTGAGTTCGTTGGCATGAAATTTGACAACATCGCAAGAGTCAATAAGAAAATTACTGTATTTACCACTCATACCAATAATGCGGTTCAAAAGGTTTCCAAATTCATTGCCAAGGTCTGAGTTAATTCTGTCAATCAGTGCTTTTTGACTAAAATCGCCATCTTGTCCGAATGGCACTTCACGAAGCATAAAGTATCGAAAGTTTTCTAAGCCATAAGCATCAGCAACTTCTTTAGGATTAACCACATTACCTTTGCTTTTACTCATCTTCTCCCCGTTACGTGTCCACCAACCGTGAGCTGCTACGTGTTTAGGAAGAGGCAATCCAAGACTCATTAAAAATGCTGGCCAGTAAATTGCATGAAAGCGTAAAATGTCTTTACCAACGAGTTGAATACTGGCTGGCCAAAATGCCATATTTTCTTCTTCATTACCATACCCAAGGGCTGTAATATAATTTAAAAGAGCATCAAGCCAGACATACATAACGTGCTTATCGTCATTCATTGAAGCGGGTAATTTGATACCCCAATCAAAGCTTGTTCGTGTGATAGAAAGATCACGTAAGCCTTGTTTGACAAAGCTAATGACTTCATTTTTTTTGCCTTTTGGAAGCACACATTTTTCATCATTGTGGTACCAATTCAGCAACTCTTCTTGGTATTTGGAGAGTTTAAAAAAGTAACTTTCTTCTTTAACAAGGCGAGTAGGCTTTCCACAATCGGGGCATCCACCTTCATCCACGAGTTGAGTATCGGTAAAAAATGTTTCGCAACTCACGCAATAGTGCCCTTCATACTCGCCTTTGTAGATGTCTCCATTATCAAACATGACTTGAAAGGCTTTTTGAACACCGCTTTTATGGTCACTGTCGGTGGTCCGAATAAATTTATCGTAACTGATGTCAAACTCATCCCAAAGCGCACGGAATTTTCCGCTGATTTCATCGGCATAGCTTTGAGGTGATTTATTCCTCAGTTTTGCTGCCTCTTCAATTTTCTGCCCATGCTCATCCGTACCTGTTAAAAAGAAGGTTTCATAGCCTTTTAAACGGTAATAGCGAGCCATCGTATCAGCGATAATGGTTGTATAGGCGTGTCCGATATGAGGGACATCATTAACATAATAAATTGGGGTAGTAACATACGCTTTTTGGGACATTTTTTTTCCTAGTAACATTTTTTTATAGAGTTCTTACGAACTCTGGATACAAACTCTAAAGCCTTATTCTAAAGACTACGTTAACGCTGTGTTTTTCTCTGTGAAGTGCTCACATGCCTTTGATGCTTTTTTCTTTACATGTAAAGATTCTAAAACTCAAAACCACCACCTTGTCCTTTAGCCATACTCTCATAGACTGCTTTGACATAAGCTTTGCGTGTTTCACAGTCAAATATGCGTTCACACAGAGTACAGCTTTCTAAGCTTTTCTCTTGTTGACATTTTTGCAAAAGCTCTTTTTTAGTAAGGAGATCTTGCACATAGATATCTAAAATTTCATTCATAACACTTCCGAACACGTTCTATCTCAGCATGAGAGCCAAAAAAGCATGGTGTGGTATCGTGTGGATGACTTGGATTTAAATTTAAGATACGATTGTGACCATCAATGGCTTCGCCACCTGCTTTTTCATAGACAAAAGCAAAAGGGAAGACTTCAAAAATCATTCTCAGTTTTCCTTTGGGCACATCACTGGTGGCAGGATAAGAAAAGAGCCCACCCCCTTTGAGTAAAATCTGATGCAAATCAGGCACCATTCCTCCTGAATAGCGTAAACGATAGCCATCTGCAAAAATAGCATCAATCATAGCTTTATGCTTAGGTTCCCAACACATTTGCGTAGAACCAGGTGCATTGAGTTTTCCTTTTTCTTTCAGCACAATATCTTGAATATAAACAAATTCATCTTTTTTATTAAGGCGATAAAGCTTCACAGAATCTTGAGCGATAACCAATTCAACCCTTGGGCCATATACTACATAAACAGCTACTTTAAGGTTACTTCCTGCATAGCCACCTTCGTAAATGCCAAAGATAGAACCTACACTGAGGTTCACATCAATCAAACTTGAGCCGTCCAACGGGTCATAACCGACACCGTAAATACCTTCTGCATGCAAAGGTGTTTTGGTTTCTTTTTCTTCACTCACAATTTCTTTGATACAGACAACTTTTTTAAATTCTTCTTCGATAATCAAATCACTTTTGATATCTAGTTTGAGTTGCGTATCGCCCGTAGAGTTGATATTTTCAGAATAGCCAGTATCATCAAACTCAATCGCCTCTTTAATACGTATAGCGGAACGTTTAATCGCTTCAATAATCTCATTCATTGCGTTATTTTACCTTTTTAGCATGGTCTAAAATCCACGTTACAATTTGTTCTGGTTTGTTGAGATCTAAAAGTGCTATGGTGCTAGGAATCGCATAATTCTCTAAAGGAACACTTTCGTCAACAGCGATAGCATCACTACAATCAAAATAACTTTCATCAAGTTTATTACGAAAGATAGCGATTCTGGGCAATGGTAATGTTTTAAGACCTTCAACCAACAAAATATCAAATTCACCCAGCATAGCAATAATATCATCTAAACTTTTAGTTTGTTGAGAAAAGAGGGTGGTACGAGTAGGTGAGGTGATGACAACTTCAGCTCCCGTTTGTGAGAACCTCCAACTATCTTTACCTTCTACATCAAAGACAGCTTTGTCACTAGGGTCATTTTTGATGATGGCTAGATGATTGTCTTTTTTGAGTATATTGGCGACTTTAAGAATTAAGGTCGTTTTGCCACTATTGGAAGGACCTGTAAATGCGACAGCTAAAGATTTCATAGTACCTCATTTGTTGCTAAATTTGATAAATAGTTGTAGATTATAGCAAAAAAAGGTTTAGAGCTCTTTAATGAGATTGTTATGGAAAAAAGTTTACAATGCTTTTCATCTAAAAATTTGGAGTTTTTATGAAATATAGTTCTATAGTGATGATGTTTTCATTAGTCTTTTTAGGCTGTTCTTCAAAGCCATTAGCTTCCTTTGAAAATGAGAAACTCCTTGATTTCGGAATGGTAAATAGTAAAAAAATAGAATTACTCAATGATAAAGATTCAAAAACTTATTTTACCGTCACGTATTTAAATCCAATCAAGCATGAACTTATTAATTCCCAAGAATCAGAACAATTTATCATAGGTACGTATGTGGCAACAGGTGAGGGAACAACACGGTCTATGGAGCTTTCAAATTTTGAAGTTAATGATTCAAATGAGAGTATTAGTGTGACAAAATTAGAAAAAGATGCACCATTATTGACGCTTATATCTTCGTCCAATCCATGGACAGAGTACCTCCTTGTCGAGGCACCCTATCACAAAGAACACAAGATGAAACTTAGTTTCGAAAATGATCGCTCTGAGAAGGTATCAGTAACATTTCAAAAAGATTTTTAATTGATACCTCTTCTCCTAAAAGCGTCATATAAACGACATAATTAGCAAGCACTTTTTTACCGTATTCGCGGCTCTCTTCATTACTCATAATTTCCATACTCAAAAAGGGCTCATAAGGGCCTTTCTTAAATGTTCCACTTTGCAATAATCGCTTTGTAAAGCCAATCCCACCATTATAGGCATAGGCTATAAAGACAGGATGCATTAAATTTCGTTCTAAAAAATCAAGATGAATATTGGCAAATAGGTAAGCAATATGAGGATTAAACATCGCTTCTAGCGTAAAATTCTCTAAATGCTCTTTTTTGGCAATATCACGTGCTACAAAGGGCATAAACTGCATCATACCAAGAGCATAAGAAGTAGAAACGACAGAGGGAAGGAAGCGACTTTCTTGTCTTGCTATAGCCAATATTAATGCTTTACGTTGTGTTGAGTAGTCACTTAAAAACTCAGCATAAGGAATGGGATAAAAATTGGTTTGATACCGCATCACACGTTCCATCAAGTAACTGTACTGAGGTAGTGTGTTGGCATATTTAAAGCTATTCGCTTCGGTTACTATTTCATCAGGACTCATCTTTACAATTTTATCCATCTCTTTAGGCCATGCAAAAGGATCGCTCACATCAAAGGTAGGGTGTTCGCCTTCAAGGATAGGCGATACAATATTTTTAACAGGAATATTGAGTGCTTCGTGCGCATAAAGTGTGTATATATTGATATCGTAACTTTCCATCATCGTTTGAAGATAATGTTGGTCTTGACTGACAAGGTATTGCCAAAAGAGTGCTTTATCTTTTTCATCACGCTTAGTGGTGCGTTCAAAAGAGAGTGCAAAAAAATGCATAGCTTGTTTTTTATCGTTGTATTTTAGGGCATTCAGGCCGAGAAAGAAGAGAGCTTTTGGTTTCACATGTAAAGAGGGGTTGACATGTAAAAGTGATTTTTGTACGGGAATGAGTTTATCATTTTGGATGACATTATTTACAAAAGCATTAAATTTTACACTCTCCGAAAGGGCATTTATCTTATTTTTTGGGATAGGAAAATTAAGGTTGGCTTCTTTATAGGCTGTAATACTCCCATTAAAAAGTGTTAAAAACGTATGTGCATCCTCGTTCAAAAGGGTATTAAAAACATCCTCATGGCTCATAATAGCTAAAAGTCGTGAAAAACTAGGATTGAAACGCATTTTTTCAGCGAGTATTTTTAACTGACTTTTGGGTAAAGAGGTAGCTTTAGAAATACTTATCCCAATGCTCAAACACTCTTTGTCTTCTTTGAGCAAAGCGGTAATATCCATCTTTAAACATTTTGAAATTTTTTTAAAATCTTCATTATCCATTTTTTGGGCAAAGAGATTAAAAAAGCGTATGTTCATCATATAGACCATGCCAAAAAGCTCTTTTGCCTCTTCGGGTGTTGTCGTGTTTTGCTCAAGGTAAGAATAGATATAGAAATCTTTAGCGAGACATTGGGGTTTGTCTTCGAAAAAAGTAAAGTTTAAAGGTTCACCGGCAAATGAGGTAAGGGTTGTTATAAAAACAAACAACCCTCCTAGAAATAATTTAGAGCGCATTGACTAAGGTGAAAAGTAATTTTACTGCAAATAAATCAATGAATTGCAAACTCAAAATTACAATAATAGGCGCAATATCCAATCCTCCAAAAATAGTAGGAATATAGCGGCGGATAAAGGCATATACTGGATTTGTTAATCGAAACAATATTTGTACGATAGGATTATAAGGATCGGGTCGCACAAAAGTAATCAGTGCGGCGATAATAATCACCCAAATATAGATATTGATAATAGTGTGTAAAATTTGTGCAAAGGCTTCAATAAATGTTGAAAGAACGATCATCTGACAATCTCCTTAAGATAATGTTTAATAAATGGGTAGAGCTGTTCTAGTTCAGGGCTATGATCTGTGCCCGTGAGCCAGAAATGAAGAGGTTTTAAAAGCGCTTCATTTTTAAGGCCACTTTTTTCTAATAAATAGGCTTCAAAAGCATCAAATTCGTCACAATAAGGCGCGCTTAAAATGAGTTCTTGCAAATGTTTGCTCTCATTTTCAAACTCAGGACAAAACGCTTTTTTTGCAAAAATGGCATCTACTTTTTGTTTAATTTCATGTGTAGTGCTAACTTCTTCGGTGTAAAGTTTGGCCAATTTTCCAATGTTTTCACATGCATAACCGATGCGTTTTGAAAGTTCCATATCAGGAATACGTTTGATATGCTCAATATTAATAGAACGTAATTTATCAATGTCAAAAGTCATAGGAGCATTGGAAATTTTAGTGATATCAAACCACGAAATTACTTCTTCAATCGTGAAAATTTCTGTTGGCGTAGGGTTACCTAAAAGGACTAGATAGTTTACAATCGCCTCAGGCATAAACCCTTGGTTCAAAAGCCACGTAACCATGCTTTCATCATGTTGACCTTGAATGAAAGGCACATGCGCATAGTGTATCGTTTGCTCATAGCCTATGGATTTTCGGATATATTCCTCTTTAGGCACATTTTGCTTTTGCTCTTCTTCTCGAATAACGCTACTAACGCCTTGAAGCATATCGTCGCAAGCACAAGCAAATGTGTAGGTTGGATATTTGTCCGTGCGCATAATAGTAAAGTTATCACAGGTGTGCTCAAGGTTTTTCATACGAATCACAAAAGGTTTTGGTGTATTTAAAACCTCTTCTGGGCTTAAATGCTCGCATGTGCCTTCACAAGGGGACGTCTCATTTTCGTGGGGACAAAAACAGATAAAAGCTTTTTTTGTGTCCAAAAGCGTGGAGGCAAATTGGAGATGGTATTTGAAATTGTTACTTTGATAATAAAGTTGTGAAAAAGAGATGCCAAAGAGTTCTAACATCTCTAACATCTCTTGGTCTTTACCTTCGATAAGGCGTGCTTTATCGCCATCTTCTATGCGCACGATAAGTTGTTCACCAGCTTGTTTGGCACAGATATAATTTAAAAGCGCAACCCTAAGGTCGTTGATGGTCATATCGTCCGTAGGTGAAAAGGCAAATCTATACATGTTTTAATTTCTCTTGCACAAGTTCATTGACCACGGTTGGGTTGGCTTTGCCAGCACTTCTTTTGAGGACTTGTCCCACAAAGAAGCCAAAAAGATTGGTGTTGCCTGCTTGATATTTTGCAACATTATCAGGATTGTTGGTAATGACTTCATCAATGATAGGCTTTAATTTTGCAGGATCACTAATCTGTGTCAGCCCTTTAGCTTCAACAATTGCTGTTGGGTTCTCTCCTGAAATAACCATCTCTTCAAAGACTTGTTTTGCAATTTTAGTGGAAATCGTTTCCTCATCAATCATTGTGACAAGTTCGGCTATCTCTTTGGCACTAAATTTTAATGGTGCCTCAAGTTTAAGTTCTCTTGCTACTTCGTTTGCCACAATGTTAGCAAGACTTACTGGGCTGTTTGCGAAAGAGAGCGTCTCTTTATAAAAATCGGAGAGTTGTGCATCACGCGCCAAAATATTCGCTATTTCATGGTTAAGCCCAAACTCTTTTGTATACTGATCAAACAGTCTCTGCTCAGCGTCACCCATAGGAGCTACAACACCTTCTACGATAGGGCGCTTTTTAGCCTCTGGTTTTGGCATAGGCTCAGGTACTTCTGCCTTTTTAGCCCAAGAGTCTTTAAGCCCTACAATTTTATTAAAGACAGGCAATTCAGCGGTGTAATCAATAGGGTCTGCGTAAAAATACCCTTGTCTTTCAAATTGGAATCTAACATCGGTTTTTTCAGTGATAACAGCGGGTTCAACAAAGGCATTTTTGATGATATGCAATGAATTTGGGTTTAAATCTTCTAAGCCATCCGGTGCTTCATTAGAGTATAACCGCTCATAAAGTCTGACTTCGGCTTTTTTAGCATGGTTTACACTGACCCAATGAATGGCGCTTTTCGTTTTAATACCGCTGGTATCTTCGCCGCTTTTGGAGTCAGGATAGTATACAGCTTTTATCTCTGTTATCGTGCCATTAGCATCTTTCACAACTTCTTTACATGTAAGAATATACGCATGTTTTAGGCGTACAGATTGTTTAGGTGTCAGACGGTAATAATCTTGTGGAGGATTTTCCATAAAATCATCTCTCTCGATATAAATTTCTCGAGAGAAAGGAAGCTTACGTGAGCCAACTTTTGGCACATCATGCGGGTAGTAAGAAGCATCAATAACTTCTTCTCCTGCATAATTTTCGATAGTCACTTTGAGAGGGTCTAGTACACACATCACACGCGGTACTTTTTGATTTAAATCGTCTCTGATACAAAATTCAAGCTGTGCCACATCGACCATGGAGTTTGCTTTGGCGATGCCGATTTGGTCACAAAAATTCAAGATGGATTCAGGAGTGTAGCCTCTTCGTTTGTAGCCTGCAATGGTCGGAAGGCGAGGGTCATCCCAGCCATGAACATAATTGCCATTGACAAGCTCTAAGAGTTTTCGTTTGCTCATGACCGTATAGTTGATGCCCAGACGTGCAAACTCATATTGGTAAGGGCGAGGGAGTTTTAATTCAAGTTCATCTAAAACCCAGTCATAAATCTCACGGTTGTTTTCAAACTCTAACGTACAGATAGAGTGCGTCACACCTTCGATGTAGTCGGACAAACAGTGCGCAAAGTCGTACATTGGGTAGATGCACCACTCATCACCTGTTCTAAAATGATGCGCATGACGGATACGATACAGTAGAGGGTCGCGCATTTTCATATTCGCCGCACTCATGTCAATTTTGGCACGTAAAACGTGTTCGCCATCTTTAAACTCACCTTTTCTCATGCGCTCTAACAGGTCAAGATTTTCTTCAATACAACGCTGCGCAAATTTACTTCTACGACCTGCTTCTTTGATCGTACCGCGGTATTCGCGTATCTCTTCTTCATTGAGGCTGTCCACATAGGCTTTGCCCATTTTGACCAGTTGTACGGCATAGTCGTAAATTTTAGGAAAATAATCAGAGGCAAAGCGTACGTGATTCGCCCATTCAAACCCAAGCCATGTCACAGCATCTTTTAGCGCTTCAACATATTTCATATCTTCGGTTGTGGGGTTGGTGTCATCCATTCTGAGATTACAATGCCCTTTATAATCACGCGCAATGCCAAAATTGATACAGATAGACTTAGCATGACCAATGTGCGGGAATCCATTAGGTTCTGGAGGAAACCTAGTAATAATTTCGTGATACTTTCCAGACTGTAAGTCCTCTTCCACAATGGTACGTAAAAAATCTTTGCTCTCACTCATGTTACTAAAACCTTTTGATGTAAAACTTTTATTAAGTTCATATTTTACCATGCTCTATATTAATAAATGGGATTTATGAGTATAGATAATTCTATCTTATGTGCAATAAAGAGTGTATTAAAGCGTTCAATTTAAAATGTACCACGCAACATAAAGAGGGCAAAATTACGTATGAAGCTTTTTTGTAAGCACTAAAAAAAAACGATATAATAAACTTCTTTTTATAATTTATATTGGTGTAATAAATTAAAAGGTTTATGATGATACGTGTTGTTATTGTAGAAGATGAGATAGTTGTTGCACATTTTATGTCTGAAGTATTGAAAAAAATGGGATGCAGCGTTGTTAAAGTAATTCATAAATTTGACAATGCCATCGAAACAATCAGCCAAATTCGTCCTGATATTTTATTGCTCGATATTAATCTTGGTACTGAAGAGACCAAAAAAGCAGGTATTACGATAGCTGAAGCACTTAAACATCACGAGATTTTAACCATCTTTATCACAGCTTACAGCAATGATTCTATCGTGAAAGATGCGATAAAGCAAAATCCTGAAAATTATATTGTCAAGCCTTTTACCGAAGAATCCATCAAAATTTCTCTCAAACTTGCCATTAATAAAATTAAAAATAAATCAGATAAGACGTCTTTATTCACTTTGTGTCCAAATTATATTTTTAATGCAAAGTTAAAATATGTAACATGTGGTGAAGATAAAATCTTTTTGACACCTACAGAGCTTCATGCATTAGAATTATTGTGCACTAAATCCAATCAAATTGTTTCCTATGAAGAACTTCAAAATTATATATGGGATTTTAAATCTGTGTCTCATTCAGCCGTGCGTGAACTGTTTTCAAGGTTACGCAAAAAAATCCCTTGTTTAAAAATTAAAAATCATTCAGGTATTGGATATGAACTTATCATTGAAGAATGATGTATGAAAATACCCATTTTTGTACGATTGTTTTTAGGGTACATGACCTTTTTTCATCTCTATGTTTACGCCAGCACAATTGTAAACGTAGATGCAAACACATCACTTCTTAAATCATTCAATCTTGAGTATGCTGACAAAGTAAATGCTTTTTCTGAAATCAACGACAATACTGTATGGGAAATCATAAACAATAAAGTTCACTTAGTCCCCAAAAAAAACTATTGGTATAAAGTATCCCTTCAAAATGTAACATCAGCTTCTCAATCGAGAATCTTCTTTTTTACCGAAACCAATATCGAATATGTAGATTTGTATCACAAAAAAGATACCCAATGGATAAAAGAAGCCTCTGGCGCGACTATCCAAATAAAACAACGCCCCATTCACTCGCATCTTATAGCATTTAAAGTGACTTTGCAACCGCATGAAGAATCTACTTTTTATCTTCACATAAACTCTCTTCTGCCTTCGTTTGAAGAAATTTGGCTATCAACGGAACAGGATTTTGCGCAATTTGAAAAAGAAACCCTATTGATGTATGTTGTTTATTTTGGGATTTTGATTACAACTTTGATATATTCTTTGATTATCGCCATTACCATCAAAGAAAAAATTTTGGTGGTCAACACGCTGTATTTATTTTTTAGTTTACTTTGGATTTTACTTAATTCTGGGCTTTATTCGTACTTTTTCCCCTCTTATGTAGCGTGGAGATTGTCGTGTTCAATCTCTATTTCGTATATACTTCTTATCGAATTTGCCAAGTTTTTCATTAACCTTAAAGAAATTTCGATTCATTTACATCGTGCCGTTCTTTTTTTACAATCGCTTTTAGTTGTGACCGCTTTTTTGTCGTTTATTGACATGACATTAGGTATCTCTTTATTGGTTTATATAGGGTTTATTGTTTTGACTTTTTTAATTACGGCAATTGTTATTCTTCTCTTTATGCCAATTAAAAAGATAATCAAAATATATTTAATTATCTTATTGCCCTTATTAAGCTCTTTACTGATTTACTTATTGGCGTCTTCCAATGTTATTGAGCCAAACTTCAAATATCAATATTTCTATGTATTAGGTTCACTCATCGAGCTAAACGGCTTTGCTTTGTTATCTATATTTTATATCATCAAAATGAAAAAAGAAAAGGAAAAAGAGAAGCAAGAGTTAGATATTTTACGAGAAAGATATACGCAAGAGCTTGAAAAAGAGATTCGAGAAAAAACAGAAAAGCTGTATGCTACCAATCAAGAGCTAGAAAAAAACTTCCGCTACCAAGTTGCATTGATGCAAGAAATTCATCATAGGGTTAAAAATAACCTTCAAATGGTTATTTCGATTATTTCACTGGAAATGCTCAAGTCAAAATCCGAAGAGACCAGCAATATCCTTAAAAATACTATTTTACGCATCCAATCTATCTCTTCTATTCATGAGATGCTCTACGCTTCAGCGGACATTACCTCTATCTCGTTATCTGCCTACACTCACACGCTTATACGTTCCATTAAGTTGATGTTTGATGATGCGGATGTAAAGATTCATATTTCGTGCAATAAACAAAATATCGGAATGCGTGATGCCATCAATTTAGGGCTTATTCTCGTTGAGTTGGTTTCTAACGCTATCAAACACAATAAAAATATGAAGAACTTGAAAATATTGGTTAAAATCAATTTTGCGCACTCAAAACTTTCCTTATTTATCAAAGACAATGGCAGAGGTTTTGACCTTGATTCGGTAGATTTATCCAAAAGTGTTGGAATCAATCTCATTAGAACCATTGCCAATAGTTTCAATGACTCTAACTATAACTTTTATCAACGAAAAGGGATGCTATTTGCACTGACGTGTCGTTTTGATGATAACCCAATTAGCCCTTAATTTCATTACAGTATAAGGAAGGACAATCCAAACAAACACTTTTATGACAACATTAAGCCATATATAAGTTTAAATGGACACTTTTCTAACATTTTTTTCTTATAATTATCATAATTCATTTTGAGGAATACACTATGAACTATAGACCCGATTATAACTCACGCTTTCGCATCTTAAAAGGTGGGAAAATTTCCCTTGTCATCTCCGCACTTATTACAGGAACAACGCTTTGTTTTGCAGCTCCTAGCGGCGGTGTGGTTAGCAGTGGCAGTGCAAGCATCGCTCAAAGTGGTAGTGTGACCAACATCACCCAAACAACCCATAAAGCCGCCATCAATTGGCAAAACTTTTCCATCGGCACAAACGAGGCAGTTACTTTCAACCAACCCTCCACCTCGTCGATAACCCTTAACCGTGTTGTGGGAAATGAGAAAAGCATCATCGACGGTGCGCTCAATGCCAATGGGCAAGTGTGGATTCTAAACGCCAACGGTCTGCTGTTTTCTAAAAATGCCTCTATTAACACTGCAGGGCTCATCGCTACGACCATGAACCTCAGTGATGCAGACTTTCAAGCAGGCAACTACACCTTCAAAGGCGATAGCTCTGCTTCCATCATCAATCAAGGAACGATTAACATTTCAGATAAAGGCTATGCCGCTCTCTTTGGAGCGGAGGTGAGAAACGGGGGTATCATCAAAGCCACACTGGGTAAAGTCGAACTCACAGGGGCAAAAGAGGTGACCCTCAATCTTAATGGTAACTCAATGGTCAGCTTGACGGTAAACAAAGGTGTGCTTGATGCGCTCGTGGAGAACAAAGGGGCGATTTACGCCGATGGTGGCGAAGTTTACTTAACAACCAATGCGGTGGATGAACTACTCCGTGGTGTGGTCAATAACACAGGCATTGTGGAAGCAAACTCCATTGATGACATCACAGGAAAAATTGAACTTTATGCGCATGGCGGAGCTTTACATGTAGAGGGAACACTGGAAGCCAAAAATGGTTTTATCGAAACCAGCGGTAAAGCGTTTTCAGTAGCCGATGAGACAATCGTTAAAGCCAAAACATGGTTGATAGACCCAACGGATATGACTATCTCTGATGCCTCTGCTTACAATACTGCCTTAAACGGCGGTACTGATGTGACGATAACAACCGATGGTTACATTGTTCTTTTCTCTCTCATCTCTAAAACCTCTGGCACTGATGCGACCTTAACCCTTAAAGCCGGTGGTGATATTTTTATTTATAGTGATATCACATCAATATCAAATAAGCTCAATACGGTGCTATGGGCAGATGCGGATGGCAATGGTGCGGGACGGGTTCAGATAGGATTGGGAGGGCCGGGTACAGCTATCGACACCTATGGCGGGCATCTATGGATAGGGGGTGGTTCTGGAACCGCCACATGGCATGGCTTAACAGTGGGGAATGGGGCAGCTACAAGTGCAAATTTCAATGGAGTGACGCTTATGGACTTCTCTTCCCTTGCCAGCAGTGGTGGAGATATTTTTATCAAAGGAGCCTATACCGGAACATCGGATAATGTTAGAGGGGTAGATTTGGTTGGGGATACCATCACCTCTGGTGCAGGCAATATCGAGATTAGCGGCACAAACAGTGGCACAGGTGCCAATAATCATGGAATCTTCTCAGCTTCTTCCATCACCTCTACCACAGGTTCTATCACCCTCACGGGTACGACCGCTAGCACCAGTGCCTATGGGATTGACCAGTTTAGTCCGATTAGCAGTGGCAGTGGGGATATCGCTTTAAATGCCGATAGGTTAAATCTTATTGGAAGTGTCATCCTCGCAAGCACAGGGAAACTGAGCATCGCACCTACCACGGCAGGGACTGCGATTGGTATAGGCACATCCAGAACATTATATTTACCTAGCAGTTACTTTAGTACCAATTTTCAAAACAGTTTTTCGGGTATCACCATCGGCAGTGCTACCGCAGGGACGATAACCATAGACGGCACCACCACCTATAACGACACCCTGACCCTTAAAACGGCGGGTGATATTATGATGAATGGTGGCACTCTTGCGGGTGTGGCAGGTGAAAATGCCTCTTTGGTTCTGTGGGCCGATGCGGATGGCAATGGTGAGGGACGGGTTGAGATAGGAAATAATATAATGGGTGTTGCATCTATCAACACCCATGGCGGGCATCTGTGGATAGGGGGTGGTTCTGGAACCGCCACATGGCATGGCTTAACAGTGGGGAATGGGGCAGCTACAAGTGCAAATCTCTATGGAGTGACACTTATGAACTTCTCTTCCCTTACCAGTGACGGTGGAGATATTTTTATCAAAGGAGCCTATACAGGAATATTGGATAATTTTGATGGGGTAGAGTTGTATCCTTCTTCTTCCATAAACTCCGGTGCAGGCAATATCGAGATTAGCGGCACAAATAGTGGCACAGGTGCCAATAATCATGGAATCTTCTCATATTCTTCCATCACCTCTACCACAGGTTCTATCACCCTCACGGGTACGACCGCTAGCACCAGTACCTATGGGATTTACCAGTTTAGTCCGATTAGCAGTGGCAGTGGGGATATCGCTTTAAATGCCGATAGGTTAAAGTTTGAAACTGCTAATGCAACACTGAGTACAGGAACGGGTACGATTACCCTTAGAAGTGATGAATTTGTCAATGCGACAGGATTGAGCGCACCTTTTAGTGCGGCTTTGACAACTATTTATCTGCCAAGTCATACCGATGCGACACTCAATGGACTCACTGTTGATGATAAGCGTTACAATACCACCTATGCAGGGGGATGTTTAAGTGCAGGATGCACCCTTCCAACCACGGGTGTCAATCTCCTCTATGCCGAAGCTCCTGTCTTAACCGTTTCACCCACGAGTGGACAAACATCGACCTATGGCGATAGCTTTAGTGCGAGTGGTTATACTGTAAGTGGGTTTATCGATGGTGATGATGTGGCATCATCGGGTATTAGCGGAACGGCTGTGTACACGTTAGGCGGTACACTATCAGGCTCAGGACATTGGGTCGCTGGAAGTCATGATATCGCGTATAGTTCGGGATTGGCATCGCAATTGGGATATACCTTTGCGGATGATACCTCGGTAAACAATGAACTAAGTATCGCTAAACGCCCTGTGAATATCAGTGTTGCAAAAAACTATAATGGAAATGCTGATTTTACCACAGGGTTTACACTGGGAAATATCGTGAGTGGTGAAACCGTCAGCATTGATAGTGGTAGTGCAACCGTATCAAGTGCAAATACGGGAAGTTACACCAGTTTTACGACCAATACACTCAGTCTGAGTGATGCAAACAATTATACACTGACAGGTGGAAGTGTGAGTGCGACAATTTCCCCAGCATTGGGCCCAACCCCAGAAGAACTCGCCGCCATTGAAGCCGCTAGAATAGCAGCTGAACAAGAAGCTGCTCGTCTTGCCGCCATCGAAGCTGCGCACATTGCTACGTTAAATGCAAAACGAGAATTTAATTTTCATTCTAAAGAAAATGCCCTTCCACCGTTGAACTTTACTCATGGTAGCATTCGCTTACCCGATGGTCTTGAAGAAGACCCACTCTTAGAAAAACAATCTCTTTAAGGACGACTATGAAAACAACCCATATTCTAGCACTATCACTGATAACCGCAAACGCTCTTTTGGCAGCACCTCCTAGTAGTAGTGATATGCAAAGGCAAGTCCAGGTTCCCAAGGAAGTTCAAGAAAAGTCCAATACAACAATCCCCTCTCTGCCCCATGAAGCGTATAAAGAACCGATGGTAGAAGAGCATGGAAAGATGATTGAAGTCACCCATTTTAAGCTTACAGGAGCTTTGCATATAAAACCTGAAACTCTTATGGAACTGTTGAAACCTTATGAGGGGAAAAGCCATAGTTTCGCACAATTGCAAAAGATTGCCTCATTGATTACCAAAGCGTATCGTGAAGAGGGATACTTTGTGGCACGTGCCTATCTTCCTAAACAAGAGCTCAAAGAAGGTGTTTTAGAGATAGCTATTATTGAGGGCAACTATGGTCAGTTTAAACTGACCAATAACTCCTTAGTTTCAAATGAAACCATTCAAGGAATCTTAGATGGAGCCAAAGAAGATACCATCATCAGTACCAACAGCTTAGAGCGTGCCATGCTCCTTATTAATGACACCCCAGGAGCTAAAGTCACTGGAGCTGATATCATGCCAGGAAGTAAAGTCGGCGTCAGTGACTTTGCTATCACCACAGAAGCCACCAATCCATACAGCGGTTATATCTTAGGGGATAACTATGGTTCTCAGTATACAGGAAGATACAGAATTAACATAGGACTCAATGCAAACTCACCCTTAGGTTATGGAGATAAACTCAGTCTTAATGGGGTAATGTCCACAACCACTGATTTGAAAAATGGAAAAATAGCCTATGGCTTTCCTATGATGGACAATGGTTTAAGAGGAGAACTAAGTGCCTCTAAAACGACGTACTCTTTAGCCAACGAGTATGCGGCTCTCGATGCCCTTGGCAATGTTACAACTCTTGAAGCTTCCCTCATCTATCCTTTTATTAAAACACGCCTTGAAAGTTTAGATATGGGTGTAAGTTATGTTCATAAAAATATGAAAGATGAAGTACGCAGTACCAATACACTTAGCAAAAAAGAGTCTGATGCGACCCATCTTACGTTAGCCTATATGAAAAGTTGCCTTCTCTTTGGTTTGGACAGCACTACCAACGCTACCATCACACTCACCCATGGTAATCTAAGCTTTAAGGATGCCTCAAGCCTTGCATTCGATCAATCAAGCACAAAAACGAATGGAGATTACACTAAGCTTAGCGGGAGCATCGAAAAATCTATTCAGTTTGATCCCCAATACGCTCTTACCACCAGTTTTAGATTTCAAAAAGCCCTTAACGCTAAAAACCTAGATAGTAGTGAAGACTTCTCTTTGGGTGGAGCTTATGGAGTTCGAGCCTTTCCTAATGGTGAATACTCTGCTGAAAATGGTTATATCCTAGGCGCTGAACTCTTCTATGCCCTTCCTAGTTATGAGGGAATAAACCATAAAGCCAGCATCTTTGCCGATACGGGGTATGCTAAAATGGAAAACCCACTCGCAGGTACCCAAGGAAGACAACTCTCTGATATGGGACTAGGCTATCAAGCACGCTATAAAGAGTTCTTCACAAAAGCTCAGATAGCAAGAGTGATTGGGGGTGAGAAGGTAGAGAGTGAGAGTGAACGTTCTACTAAATTACTGTTGCAGGTTGGGTGGGTTTATTAACGATTTATAAGTTTTTAGGCTTTACATGTAAGGCAATAATTCCTTACATGTAAAGATATTTTGGTACCATTACATTTTACACGAAGGAAGATGACATGGAACGTATCAAAAATATTGCTTGTTTTGCAAACTTGAGTGATGAACAACTCGAAAAACTTAAAAAAATATCGGTCATAAAAAAATACAATGCCAAAGAGATACTTTTTTACGAAGGCGATACACCTGTTTATTTGTATGCGCTTTTGAAAGGGATGCTTAAAGTTTATAAGACTAATTTTAAAGGTCAGCAGATTTTTTTGCATCAGTTTTACCCTGGTGGATTGGTGGCGGAGTTGGCCAATTTTGAAAATATTCCGTATCCTGCAACAGCTGAATTTACAAGTAATTCGGAGGTTTTACGTATTGATTATGCTTCTTTGGAGAAGGATTTTTTTAAAAACCCTGATATTTCTATGGAAATTATTAAATCGTTAATTGCTAAACATAAAATTTTAATTGAGATTATTCAAAAGGAGGTTATTTTAACCGCTGATGCCAAAATCGCTAAGTTTATTTTAGAAAATTTAGAGCTCTTCGATACACTTAAAAACACCCAAATCGCTTCCATCCTTAATATTACTCCAGAAACCCTTTCTCGAACCCTCAGCAAATTTAAAACAGCTTCCATAATAACAATAGATGAACGCCATCACGTATCTATTTTAGACAAGGAAAAACTTGAAGAAATACTCTCCGCTTAAAAGTGTTGACTTATGTCAATGTTTTTCGCCACCATTCTTTATACAATTACATAAAATTACTTTTTAGATTTTAAATTTAATACTAAACTTATAATTAGGAGGTTATGTTTTTTTGTGTTTTGGTTTTGTGGTCAAAGTTGTTGCTTGCATGTAAGTAACAAAGAAATTTCAAGGAGGGAATGTGAAAAATACTAAATTCCTAAAGTACGGCGCATTGCTGGTTTTTGCTATTGCGATTGGACTATTTATTTATGTCATCACTATTTCAAAAGCATTGTCATACCTATCAAGTGACCCTAAAGCATGTATTAACTGTCATGTCATGAATACGCAGTACGCGACATGGCAACACAGTTCACATGCCGAGCGAGCAACTTGTGTAGAGTGCCATTTGCCACGTGATAATATGATTGATAAATATATGGCCAAAGCAAAAGATGGCTATAACCACACCGTTGCATTTACGTTCAATACCTATAAAAATGCTATCAAAATTAGTGATGATGGTGCGAAACGAGTACAGGCAAACTGTATTTCATGTCATAAAAGTATTGTTTCAACACTTGCAAGTAACGGTGATCTCAATCATCAATTTGATGACCCAAGCGTTGCTACGGGCAGACGTTGTTGGGAATGTCATAAAAGTGTGCCACACGGTAAGGTAAGAGGTCTAGCGACAACACCAAATAACTTGGGTGTTAAAGAAGTAAAGTAAAAGGAAGGGTAAAAAATGAATAAGTTCAAATTGTTACTTGTTGGTTCGTTGGTTGCAATCGGTGCAATGGCACTTTTAGCAAGTAATATCAATGAAAAAGAAAAAGAGAGAGTGGAGCTCAATAAAGCACCTTCTAACGCGGGTATCGTTGGAAAAGAAAAAAGTGAAGAATGGGCAAAATACTATCCACGTGAGTATGATTCTTGGAAAAAAACCAAAGAAGGTACTGAGTTGGTGGATGTTATCGCAAGAGACCCTCAAGTCGCTATTTTATGGGCTGGGTATGGTTTTGCAAAAGACTATAATAAACCTCGTGGACACTTCTATGCTTTACAAGACAATATCAATTCTCTACGTACGGGCGCGCCAACTGATGCGAAAAGCGGTCCTATGCCAACAGCGTGTTGGACATGTAAATCTCCTGATGTTCCTCGTTTGATTGAAGAAGATGGTGAATTAGAATATTTTACAGGCAAATGGGCCAAATACGGCAATCAAGTTGTTAATTCTATCGGTTGTGCCAACTGCCATGATGATAAAACAGCGCAACTTCAAGTACGTGTTCCTCATTTGGACCGTGGACTAAAAGCGGCTGGTCTTAAAACATTTGAAGAATCAACGCACCAAGAGAAACGTTCTTTAGTCTGTGCGCAATGCCATGTAGAATATTATTTCAAAAAAACACCATGGAAAGATGCTAAGGGCGTTGATAAAACAGCAGGTGTTGTTACCCTTCCTTGGGCAA
This sequence comes from Sulfurospirillaceae bacterium, assembly GCA_028684065.1. GTDB lineage: Bacteria > Campylobacterota > Campylobacteria > Campylobacterales > Sulfurospirillaceae > Sulfurospirillum. Next base: position 436,766 of record JAQUGO010000001.1, on the reverse strand, counting down.
ATGGCCTCAGTGTTGAAGGTATGGAAAAATATTATGATGATGCAAAGTTTAGTGACTGGACACATAGTATTTCAAAAACCCCTATGATTAAAGCACAACATCCAGGTTTTGAGCTTTATAAAACAGGTATTCACGGACAAAAAGGTGTTTCATGTGCGGATTGTCATATGCCTTATGTTCAAGAAGGTTCTGTTAAATACTCAAATCACCAAGTGGGAAATCCATTGGATCAAATGGATAAGAGTTGTATGAATTGTCATAGAGAGAGCGAAGCGAAACTTAAAGATATCGTGGCTCAAAAACTGGTTAGAAAAGAGTTCTTAAATAAAATTGCTATGGACAATCTTGGTAAAGCACACCTCGAAACAGGCAAAGCTATTGAGCTTGGTGCAAGCGATGCTGAACTTGCAGATATTCGTACACACCTTCGCCATGGACAATTTAGATGGGATATGGCTGTTGCAAGTCATGGTTCATTCTTCCACGCTCCTGAGGAGACTTTAAGACTCTTAGGAACAGCAAATGATGAAGCACAGCAAGCCCGTATTAAATTGGTGAGTGTTTTAGCCAAACATGGTGCGATAGATTTTGTTGCTCCTGATTTTGATACCAAAGAAAAAGCGCAAAAACTTGCAGGTGTTAATCTTCAAGCATTAGCGGCTGAGAAAATGAAGTTTAAACAAACATTAGAGCAAGAGTGGAAAAAAGAAGCGATTGCAAAAGGTAGATTGAATGCCTCTTCTTACGAAGGTGCTGATACTATCAACGATGGAAAATCTTCTTGGAATAAGAAGTAAGTTTTCACTAGAGAAGAGAGAAATTTCTCTCTTCTCTTATGCTATACTAAAAATTCCAATGGGCATTTTTAGTGTATTATATTGTGACTAAGGTGGAATTTTTGTATAAAGTGTTTAGCTCTTATAAAGTCATGATGGTATTGCTCTTAGCCCTTGCTTTAGGGGCAGCAGTAGCTACTTTTATTGAAAATGATTTTGGTTCCACTGTGGCACGTAAAAATGTTTATCACGCGCTCTGGTATCAAGCATTATTTTTTTTAAGCGCACTCAATCTCCTCTTTATTCTTCACAAAACAAAGCTTTACAAACATCTACCCAAGTTTATTTTTCACCTTTCATTTATACTGATTTTAATCGGTGCAGGACTAACTCATTTTTTAGGAGATGATGGTGTTATGAAAATACGAGAAGGTTCTTCTAGCAAGGTCTATTTTTCAAATGACAAGAGCAAAGAGATACGCCTTCCTTTTGAATTAAAACTGGATAACTTTGAATTGACAAGGTATGCTGGAAGCCGATCACCTTCGGAATATTCCAGCAAAGTAACCTTGATAGATACGAATAATTCACAAAATTTTACCTATACCATTTCAATGAACCATACACTTATCTATAAAGGCTATAAATTTTTTCAAACTTTTTATGATCCTGATGAAAAAGGTACCATTTTGACGGTTAATAAGGATCCTGGTGTTGAAGTGACGTATGCAGGGTATTTTTTTCTTTTTTTAGGGCTTATTTTAAATTTCTTTGATACCAAATCTCGTTTTAGAAAACTCATAACGCGTGTCAAAGCCACAACGCTACCTTTGCTTTTCCTAGCACTTTTTATGGGCCAAATACCTTTACATGCCAGCAGTGAGTATAGTGATACCTATATGCGGGAGCATCGTGAAAATTCTAAAGAACTAACTACTGCTTTAGGTGAATTGGTTGTGCAATCACGCATGGGAAGAATGAAACCTTTGGCAACTCTCAGCCAAGAAGTGATGTATAAACTAAGTGGTAAAAATAGCCTTTACGATATGGATGCAACGCAGATACTTTTAGGGATGTTTACACGTCCAACGATTTGGAAAAAAATTCCTTTAATTAAAGTCAAGACACCCAAACTTAAAGAGTTTATTAGACTTGATAAAAGTGCTTCTTTAGCCTCCTTTGCCGATTTTTTTGAAGATGGTAAAACCTATAAACTTGAACGTGAAGTGCAAAAAGCATTGGCTTTAAAACCCTCACAACGTGGTACCTTTGAAAATGATATTATCAAAGTAGATGAAAAACTTAACATTGCTTTTTTGGTTTATCGAGGGGCCCTTTTTAAGTTTTTCCCATCACCACAGAGTTCTAATCATGCATGGCTTGATTTTCAACAAATGTGGGAGAGTGTAGAGGGTGAAGAAGGTAATGCTTTACGTAAAAGTTCTCGCACTTTTTTGGATGAGGTTTTTGCTCGGAATTATACAAAAGCCCTCGTTTATGTGAAGGACTTTTCAGTGTATCAAACACGTTATGGTAGTGATATTATGCCTACGAAAGTGCAGATAAAGCGTGAGATACTTTTTAATAAAGTCATGATTTTTGAACGTTTGACACTAGTCTACATGCTGACTGGATTGATTCTTTTAATCGTTTCTTTTGGGCGTATTTTTAGTCCTACAACCTTTAGCCGTCAATGGGATAAACCTCTTCTTGGAATAGTTCTTCTGTTGTTTTTAGTTCATACTTTTGGGCTTGGCGCTCGTTGGGTTGTGAGTGGGCATGCTCCTTTTAGTGACACCTACGAATCTATCGTGTATATTGCATGGTCGTGTTTACTTTTTAGTGTGCTTTTTATGCGCCAATCACTTTTTGCACTCTCAGGTTCGGTTTTGATGGCGGGTATTTTTATGTTTGTCGCACACCTAGGTCACATTGATCCTGAAATCACGAATCTCGTTCCTGTACTCAAATCCTTTTGGCTCAGTATTCATGTTTCTATTATTACGGCAAGTTATGGCTTTTTAGGGCTGGGCTGTGCTATGGGTGTCATGAGTTTGGTGCTCTTTTCGTTACGGAACACTAACCAACGTATTGATGCGACAATCAAACATATAACCGACATCAATGAACTGACACTTCTTATAGGACTTGTTCTGCTCGTCATCGGTAATTTTCTAGGGGGTATTTGGGCGAATGAATCGTGGGGAAGGTATTGGGGTTGGGACCCTAAAGAGACATGGGCGTATATCTCTATTTTGATTTACACCATTATCTTACATGTAAGGCTTATTCCTAAGTTTTATTCACGCTATCTTTTCGCGGTTTTATCTGTTTTAGGGTTTGCTTCAATTTTGATGACCTATTTTGGAGTTAATTTTTACTTAGCAGGGATGCATTCGTATGCTACGGGTGACCCTGTGCCTATCCCCACATGGGTTTATGGCTGTTGTAGTGCAATGGCCATTTTGATAGCTGTATCATTTAAAAATAGACGGCTTCAGAAGTCTTCTGAAACTTAAGTACCAAACGGTATAAAAATAAAATTATAAAGGAAAAAAATGAAAATGTTTAAGTTGCTTTTAGTAGCTCTTGCTTGTCTAAGCAGGCTCAGTGCAGGTGATATTTATGAGGGCGTAGTCGTGGATACACTTAATGGTGGTGGCTATACCTATCTGTATATTGAAGATGCCAAGAAAAAATACTGGGTAGCCGTTGAAGGAGTCCAAATAGACAAGGGTATGGAAGTTCGTTTTACCGAGGAAATGCGTGTTAAAAATTTTGAGAGTAAAAGTTTGAACCGCACCTTTGATGAAATCGTTTTTGCATCTAATTTACAGTATCGTACCAAAACACCACAAACAGCTCATTTAGCGTTAATTACAGAGATGGTCAAAGTATCTCCTTACAAACAAAAAGACACATTAAGCGTCGCTGAAGCTTATAATGACAGAGTGAAGCTTAACGGTACAACGATTAAAATTCGTGGTAAAGTGGTGAAATTTTCAGAAAATATCATCGGTCGTAATTGGATTCATATTCAAGATGGAACAGGTATTGACAATGAAGTAGGCAGAATTGTATTTACATCCACAGAGTCACATGTTAAAGTCGGAGATATTGTCACTGCAACAGGTGTTGTCAGTGTTGATAAAAATTTTGGCTCAGGCTATGTTTATAAGATTATCGCTGAAAATGCAAGCTTCCAAAAATAAGAAAAATGTATTATAATCACTTCAATAGCTTAGCGCCTAAAAGAGGAATATAATGCAAAGTATTGAAAGTCAAGAGATTCTTGCTAACTTGCCTCTCTTTGAATCTCTATCATTGAGTGATATTGATAAAATCGCCTCCTTCTCTAGTGTCAAAACATATCAAGAAGGCGATGTACTTTTTTATGAAAAAGATAATAAAGATTCTATCTATTATATTATCCATGGTTCTATCAAATTTTACAAAGTAGACCGTTTCGATAACGAAATATTTTTATATAAACTCTACTCCCATTCATTGATTTACAATGTTTCCAAATTAACTGATAAATTTTTTGTGAGTTGTTACGCTAATGCTGAATTTTTGGAAGAGAGTCAAATTCTTATCATCCAAAGCGCCCCCTTTCGTGACATGATTTATTCCAATCATCAACTCATGGGCAAAATTTTAGAAGAATCTTTTTCGATGATACAGCAGATGCAGTGTATTATCAGTCGTGATGTGGTATTCGATGGTACGGCTAAAGTGGCTCACATGTTGGTCAATGAGTTGCAAACCTTTAACAAGCTTAAAAAACATGAAATTGCTTACATGTTGCACATTCAGCCTGAGACACTTTCGCGCATTTTAAATAAATTGACGCGTAATGGCACTATTGAAATTGAAAAAAATAGTGTTGTCATTTTAAACATTCAAGAACTAAAAGATATTTATGAATAGAGGCATTTTATGAAACCAACTGCTATTAGCGCTAAGATGAAATTAGCTGGAGGACTTCTCTCCTTTGTTATTGTTTTTATTATTGGTTTAACCGTAATGATGAATCAGATGAGTAAAAAAGATTCGTATATTATTAACATTGCAGGTAAACAGCGTATGCTTTCACAAAAAATGAGCAAAGAGGTTATTTTTATTGTCCATCGTCACAGCAATGATTTTCGCGAACTTAACAGTGCGGTCAGTTTGTTTGAAAATAGTCTTAATGATTTGCTCTATGGCAATGATACAAAGGGTATTTACGCTCCGCAAAATGAAAAAATTAAAACTAAACTAGAAGAAGTTATGGGGTATTGGAATCCTTTTAAAGAAGAGATAACGCAACTCAAAAATGGTATCGAAAAAGTTCGTCCCGATACAGAAGTTTTAACAGGGCGCATTGAGAAATTACTGATTTTATCTGATAGTATAGTCCAACACATGGTGAAAGCCAATTTAAGCAATGTACACATTGACCTTTCCGGTCGCCAACGTATGCTTTCCCAACGCATGGGGCTTTACATTAGTCGATATTTACGTACGGCAAGTGGCCAAGATTTGCTTGTATATAACGATGCGAAAGCACTGTATGATAAAACACTCAAAAATTTTTTAGAGGACCCTGCCGTTAAAAATGCACCTGAAGTTTACGACATTGTTAAAGAGACCTATACTTATTGGGAAGATTACACACTTTACCTTGACCGCCTTGTTTCTATGGAAGGCGAGATTAATAAGCATTTAGCCTATATCTATGAAAAAAATGTTCAGCTTCTGAATGCTATGGATGATGCTGTTTGGCTCTATACCGATCATAGTGAGCATAAAAATGACATGTTTTTAAAATTCCAATACATAGCCCTTATCATTGGCCTAGTCATCATTTTATACGCGTTTGTAATGACCAAGGAGATTATTGAACACTTGGAAAATTTTGTGCAAAAAGCCAAAGAGTTGGCCCACGGTGACATTAGTGCTATGACGAGCCAACCTGTTATTTTAGCCGATAGCAGTGAAGATGAGCTTAAAGAAGCCTCTTCCCATATTTCACAGTTTGTTCATAAAGTTAATGGTGCTATGAAAGACTCCGAAGATGCTCTTAAAAAAGCGGAAAATGCTATTGCCCAATTACAACAAATCGCTGAAGAAGTTGAAGATGCGATAGAGGATATGGGTATTGACGAAAATGAAAAAAAACAATTTGGCAAAAATGTTAATGCAACAGAAGATATTGCTATTCAATCAACAGAAAATCTTATGCATGTCACTAAAATGCTTCAAAAACTTAAGAAAAATTTGAATGTCATGGTTGAAAATTCATCAGATCAGTATGAAGAGATAAAGCAATGAAGGACTATAATATTGCTTAAAAGTGGGATGCCATGATGTTCCCTTTGTACTATCCTAAGGAAGTTTCATGCCTTTTTCCCATAGCCTTCTTGCTCTTCTTGTTATCGCTTTTTGGGGTGTCAATTTTGTTGTCATTCAGATAGGCCTTCAAGAAGTACCACCTATTTTACTCACTTTTTTACGCTTTTTCTTTGCTTCATTTCCCGCGATTTTTTTTGTAAAACGCCCCAATGTTTCGTGGAAGATGCTTTTTTTATACGGACTATTTATGTTCACTTTAGATTTTGTATTTCTTTTCACGGGTATGTATGTTGGTGTGAGTTCTGGTATTGCATCACTGAGCTTGCAAACACAGGTTTTTTTTACAGCCTTTTTAGCCGTTTATTTTTTAAAAGAAAGCATTACCCGTTGGCAAATTTTTGGTGGTATTTTGGCCTTTTCAGGCATTGGATTAGTTGGGGCAAATACGGGAGGCGATGTCAATTTTTATGGCCTTTTTTTAGTCGAACTTGCCGCACTATCATGGGCCGCTGGCAATTTGGTTTCCAAACGAATAGGACAAGTAGAGATGCTACCATTGGTTATTTGGGGAAGCTTTGTAGCATGGCCACCACTGCTGTTGTTATCTTTAGTGCTTGAAGGCAATCTTTGGAATGTCCAAACACTCCTAAGTCTTTCATGGCAAACGATAGGGGTTGTTGCGTATCTGGTTTATCCTGTAACCTTATTTGGTTTTGCCGTGTGGAGTTGGCTTCTTAGTCGTCATCCTTCTTCTAGTGTTGCACCTTTTACTCTCCTTGTGCCTATCTTTGGTTTTAGCTCCTCAGCTATTATTCTAAAAGAGAGTGTACCGATGTGGAAAGTTGGTGCGGCTATTCTTATTGTTTCAGGGCTTATCGTTGGACTTTATGGAAAAATGCTGTTAGACAAGATGAAAAAATGAAGAATAAAGTCACCTCAAGGTGAAAATTTAATAATATTTTTTAGAGCTAGTGTAAACTAAAAAAGGTATAATCTTCCATGCAAAAAATCTCAGGTTATCTTATCTTTCTCTCTTTTATAGCGACATTTTATAGCTACTTTTTCAATCAAGAGTGGGTTGTCATAAGTGCCCTTCCTTTGTGGTTGAGTGTTGTCTTACTCTTTTCATCGTTGCGCAATAAAAATATCCTTTTAATATTGATAGCGTTTTCTGTTGTACTCCTCCTTGTCGCTAAAATCAATGCGTATCCTATCAATATTAAGGCGCTTGCTTCGATTAATCAGTACTTAATTGTGCTGTTAATTGGTGTGGGCTTTTTACGACTGATCACAACGCCCAAAAATGAGAAAATTACCAATCCCCCTAAAGGCAAAAATGCTTTTATCAAGACATATATTAGTTTACATCTTTTTGCCTCAGTGATTAACCTTTCAGCGCTTTTACTCATTGCGGATAAGTTTTACCAAAAAACCAAGAAGCTTAGTCATTTGCAGATTATTTTATTGACAAGAGCATTTAGTTCAGATGCGTATTGGTCTCCTTTTTTTGTTGCTTTTGGTGCGGCCGTTACGTTTACACCCAAAGTCAATCTTATCTATGTGATAAGCAGTGGTCTTTTTATGGCATTAGTAGCTTTTTTGCTCACCTACGTAGAAGTACGAAGGGATAAAAATCTGCTTCACTTTGAGGGGTATCCTCTGCATTATCAAAATCTGATTTTGCCTTTTTCGTTAGCGTTTTGTGTGCTTCTCACGAATCATTTTTTCCCCAATATTAAAATCATTGTTCTTGTTGCGCTTTTTTGCATTGCTTTAGCATGTATTGTTTTGCCTATCAAAGAGGGGATACAAAGCGCCATAGAAAGTTTTTCACACCATCTTCATGCCGAGCTTCCTCGTATGAAAACAGAAATCTCTTTATTTCTCATTGCGGGGGTTTTTGGTGTGAGCGCCAGTACAATTTTTCAAGGCTTGGGATTTGGCTTTCCCTTTGATTATTATGATTATAAAGTGGCGGCTTTAGTGTTGTTTGTTTTTATCATCTTATCCATGTTAGGTGTGCATGCCATTATCTCCATCTCCATTTTTGGACACATGTTGCAAGGCTTTGACCATACACTTGTTGCCGTAACTTTTTTGATGGCATGGGCAACGACTGTTTCAACATCTCCTTTTTCAGGGGTCAATCTCACGTTACAAGCAAGATATGATGTCAGTACACGTGAAGTTTTAAAGCTCAATGTGACCTTTCTTATCAAAAGCTATCTGGCATGTGTGCTCGTGCTGTATCTCATCTCTAAAAATCTAGTTTCAAGCATTTAATTGACTTATCAATGCCTTAGATGAGAAGTCAAAATGAGAGCCATTTATCATCCGTAAAACGCTCAAATAGATGGAAATATCGTTTTAAACTTCTTTAAATAGTTTTGTGTAGCAATTTAGAAAAAGAGATTTGTTAGAGAAACTTAACGGTGCGATTTATAACGCTTTATGAAGTGCTTTGGATGAATGCCTACCCAATATAAAAAGCTGATAACTCGGTTTCGAAGTGTAGTGTAAAAAATGCCTTCTTTATGCCATCTTCGTGATGATGTTAAGACTTTTTCCTTCAAAAGGGCGATTGGCTCACCTTGTTTTTTGATGCGTTTCATTAGCTCTACATCTTCCATCAAAGGGATTTTTGCGTAGTAACCTAGTTCTTTAAAAAACGATGCGGTCAAAAAATGGACTTGGTCGCCGTAGGGGATTTTCGTCATTCTTGTGCGAATATTTGCCATGGTTTCGATAACGCGAAGGGCGTAATGCGTGTCGTCAATGCCGAGTGAAAATGCGCCTGCTTTGTTTGCATGTAAGGCTTTTTCAATCAAGGTATCCCATGCTTTTGGAAGGTGCGTGTCGGCGTGCACAAAAATAAGAATGTCACCTTGTGCCATGAGTGCTCCTTCATTCATCTGCGAGGCTCTACCTTTAGGTGCAAATCCTATTCGACTATCCTTATCCTTGACTTGTAAACGATTGAGTGTGGTATTTTCAAGTGTGTCAATGACGATGACTTCGAAGTTATTTTGCTCTGCATTTTGGTGTATTGTTTTAATCGTTTGAAGCAATGTTTCATCTTCATAATAGACCGGAATGATAACGCTGATGTGTGGAAGTTGTGGCAAAATCTGTGGTGCGTAGGCTTTGATATCATCAAGCGTATCAATGTCTCTAAGCATCTTCCCGTGCTTTACATGCAAAGGGTAGAGTTGTTGTAGCGTTTTGGCAAAAACATCATTTTGACTATACATAATGCCTTCGAAAGCTTTACATGTAAAGGTCTTTGCATGAAACCCAATCAGATAATAGCCGCCATCAAAAGTAGGGCAGAGCACCGCATCACTATCATTTAACAGGCTTAAAGCCTCTTCTAAAACCACTTCATCCACGTCAGGAATATCGGAACCTACTAGTATAGCTTGGGTGTATCCAAGGTTGAAAACGTGCTTAAAAGAGTCACTCATTTTATACCCTAAATCGCCTTTGGCTTGTAAAAAAAGCGTGCGATTTTCCAAATAGGTAGGGAGTTTGCATGGTAGCCCACCATCATCATATGCAATCAAAATATCACAGTTTTGAGGTTGACGACTCAAAAGTCGTTTTACAAAGGATTCGTAAAACATACGCGCCATTTCGTCGCCAATGCTTTTAGCAAGACGCGTTTTAACTTTACCTAAAAGGGGTGCTTTGATAAAATAGATGAGGGCATTTTGATTCATAGATACCTTTTGAGACGTGTAAGGAAATCTTCGATATGCGTGATATGGGTATAGTTTGAAACCAAATCAATACAAAGGGCATCAACCAAATGATACGCTTTTTCTTTATGCTTTTGCTGGGTTATAGCTTCTAAAGGTTTAGCTTTAGAAGGTACAAGTAAACGGCGGAAAAGTTCAGCGCCACAAAAACCCACACTACTTTGTAGGATTTTTTCATTGCCACCAAAACCTTGCCATAGTGTACGAATAGCTTCTTCCCAGTCAACAATTTTACCTTCTAACAAAGCATAAATTTCACCAAAAAGAATGTGTGCAAAGAGATTTCCCATATCAAAACCTACTGGTCCAAAAAAAGAAAATTCTGCATCAATAATAGCGATGGTATTTTCTTTTATCATCACAGAGCCAGTATGCAAATCCCCATGGATAAGAGTTTCATTGGCATATAAAAAAAGATGGGTTAAGGCTTTTATCCCTTCCAAAAAGGCTTCATCTTTTGGAAGTGGTTTAAAAAATTCTGGTACGCAAAGCGCTTCATGGTTGGCTATATGAGGAAAACGAAATATATAGTTTTCACTGATTTGTTTCAGGGTAGCATTTTCATAATAGTCACGTGCATGTAAAGGCGGTGTATGTGTATAGACTTTTTTTAAAAAATCGCCTAGTTTTTCATAGACTTCAGTAGAAATATTTTTATCTAGTCGCATTTTTTGTAAAGTCTCAAATCCTTCTAAATCCTCCATCGCGAATAAAAATGCTTTCTCATCGAGGTGATAAATAGTGGGGAGATACTCTGGGGCTATGGATTTAAAGTAAGACATGGTGTGCATTTCAACACAAACTCTCTCTTGTGGGAGTTTAAAATTTTTACCTAGCAACCGAAGATAGGGAGGGGCATATTTGATGATAAGACTTTTGTATGGTGTGCCTACTCTAAAAATAAAATTGAGATTACCATCACCTATTTCCTTAATCTGTAAAGGCTCCATACCAAAATATGCTTTTAAAATAGGCGTGGAATGGATATACTCTAAAACATCGAATAAAGGCATGTTTAACTTTCTGGCGTGAAAAAAGAGATTTGATTGCGGCCTTTGTCTTTGGAAGTATACATCGCTATATCGGCTTGTTTGATAAGGGTCTCGGCATCTTGCATTGTTTTACCAAAGAGTGTGATTCCAAGGCTTGCCCCCACATGATAGTTTCCTTGTGCTAAATCAAAAGGTTTATTGAGATAAGTGAGAATTTTATGCGCCACAGAGTGTGTTTGTTCGGTAGCTTGCATAATGTTAGAACCAAGGTCTTCAAGTAAGATGACAAATTCATCTCCTCCTAATCGCGCAACGGTATCGTGTTGTCGTGTACAATCTTGCAGTCGTCTTGAGACTTGAATCAGTAACATATCGCCAGCATCATGACCATGAGTGTCATTGAGTTGCTTGAATTGGTCTAAGTCGATAAAAATAAGAGCTCCATAAATTTGCTGTTGTTGGTTTCTTTCAATGGCTTTGAGAATGTTTTCTTGGAGTAAATGGCGATTGGCAAGACGCGTGAGAGAGTCTCGATATGCCATTTCATGGATTTGTCTTTGCGCCGCTTTACGCAAAGTGATATCATTAAAATTAGCCAGAAAATGAGTCACGATACCTTCTGCATTTTTCACAGCGGTAATCGTAATATGTTCAGGATAAACTTCACCATTTTTACGTTTATTCCACAGTTCTCCCTGCCAATAACCTCTTTCTAAAAGGGACTCCCACAGCATTTTATAAAAGGCACTATTGTGTTCACCTGATTTGAGAATACGAGGGGTTTTTCCTATGACTTCTTCAGAAGTGTAGCCTGTAATTCGTGTAAAGGCTTGATTGACTTTGATAATTTTTTCTGTTGCATCGGTTATTAAAACAGCATCTTCTGTTTCAAAAGCAACCGAGTTTAAGCGTAGTTGTTCAGCTTGTTTTTGCGTATCAATGTTGATATAAACACCCGTTAAAAAAAGTGGTATATTGTCTTTGTCATATTCGATAACTCGTCCACGAACTTGTACCCAAACCCATGCACCATTGGCATGTTTCATCCGTCTTTCAACAAGAAACCATCCTTGAAGATCAATTTGCATTAGCCTAGAGGAAAACATAGGCTGAGCATCTTCAGGATGGGTAAGGGACTGAATCATTTCTAAAGAAGCTGCAAAGGAATAAGGCTTATAACCTAAAAGATGATAACACTGTTCATCCCATGTAATGACACCATTTTGTCTATTCCAGGTCCATAGTCCTGTTTGTGTTGCTTCCATGGCAACACGAAATTGGTGTTCATACGAATTTTGTTGTTTTTGACGTTGCGCTTCTTTATCGGTACGTAAAATCAGAAGTAATCCTAAAATTCCTGACAGAGAGATAAAAAGGATGCTAACTAGGAGCATCTTATTGCGTTCTTGATCCCAATATCCTAAAGCAATGTTTTGATCCATCTTAACTTCGACGATATAAGGCATTAATTTAGCCAATCGATAAGCGCTAATAGCGTTATGTGAAGAGCGTTCAAGATGCCTTACCATATCTTCTTGTTCATGGATAGTAGCAAAATGGGAAAAACCAATTGGAAGAGTCAGGTCTGTAGAGAGCAATAAAATTCCATCAAGTCGCCACAATGAGACGAGACCATTAGGACTAGGTAGTACTTGCGTATAGCGGTTGGTAAAATAGTCTGGATTAAGCGCCGCAAGGAGATAATAGGGTTGCTTGTCAAAAAAAACTTTTTTGATGATAGGAATAAAATAGGTACTTTCTAAGGGCGTGATGGATTGGTCGGAAGAAGGCTGTGCCGTATCAAAATCACGTCCTATCCATGGGGCGCCAATACGGAGGAAAGGGATGTTGTTAAATGAAGGAATAGGCAAAAAATGATCTAAAATAATATGTTTACCTTGATTGCCTTGATGTGAACTAAATTCAATAACACCTTCTTGATTAACGAGTGAAAAGGAGCGCAGATACGGACTATTTTGAAGTACATCTTTAAAAATATCACCAAGGATTGGAGGTGTTGTTTTGTCATCACTTAAATGAGGAATACGATCCATCGTATGGTCAATACTTTGGATTGTTTGTGTGAAAATATCTTCAAAGGCATAGGAATGAAGCTTCGCAATATTGCGATGGGTGGAAATAGCTTCTTTACGAAGCGTTGAAAGGGTGATAATAATACTTGCAATCGTAAGTCCTATCATAAGGAGTGCTGGTAAAATATATCGCCATCGCCAGCGATGTGAATGAAGAATCATTGCATGCATTGTTTATTCGCTTAATACGATTGCTTCAAGGTGGTTCTTCTGAGCGGCTTTAAGAAGCCTTCCATCATGTTTGATTGTTGTGATAAATGATTCTATGCGGGCTAAAAAAGACTCTTCGTTTTGTGACACCGCCCATCCATAGAATGTTGTGTGAAAGGGTTTAGATGGTTTTATAAGTTTTGCCCACTCTTTTTCTGTAATCATTCGTACCCCAAAAGGATAATCTGTCATAAACACATCCGCTCGGCCTGATTCGACCTCTTGCTCTCTAGCATGGAATGAATCTACGATAAGAAGTTTGGCATATTTAAGTTTCTGTTTCATAACATCGACATGATACGTGCCTTTGGCAACAGCAACAACGACATTAGGTTTGTCGATATCTTCCCATTGTTGTATACGATGATTGCTTTTGGCCGCTATTGCATAAATATCACTCGCGAGATGGGGTGTTGTAAGGCTGAGTTTTTCCATGCGTTTTGGTGTGCGACCGATGGCAAACATCGCGATATCACATCGTTTTGTTTCAATATCGCTGATGAGTGTTGCAAAAGAACTCTCAATAAATGAGATTTTCACGCCCAAGTCTTGACCCAATGCATAGGCCAAATCTACATCAATTCCTTTGAGTTCTTGTGTTCGTGGGTCAACATATGAAATACCGTAATATTCAGGCCAAATGCATACTTTTAATATTTTTTGTTGAAGGATTGAAGCAAGGACATCGGCCATTATAGTCGTATGAATTCCCATAAGTAGAAGGAAAACAATTATTAATTGCCGCATGATTTATCCTCCACATGTGATATTCTTATAAATTCTAGCATAATTTTTAATAATAAATACCTAATGTTTTTATAAGTAAGAAAACATTATGATTCTATTCAACTCATGTAATGGCTTAAGGTTTAAGCATACATCAAAAGAGTGCATGAAACTCCCACTTTGATAACTCCCCATCCTTTACATGTAGTACTATCCCAAGGAGAAAATCCATGAAAATTGCACAATGGTTGGTATTGCCCTTTGCACTTTTATTGCTTATAGGTTGTGGCGGTAAAGTCAAAGAAAATCCAAAATACAACTACATTACGGCGGATGAAACAGCTAAGTTGATACGTGAAGATGCTTCAAAATTAGTTTTGATTGATATCCAAGAAAAACCAGACTTTGGTGAGGAACATTTAAAAGGTGCTATCTCTACGTATGCGTATCCTGTTAAAACAGATGAGGAAAAAGAACGGTTAGCAGCGCTTTTACCGGAGATTAAGCCTGATCAAAAGGTTATTATCGTTTGTCCAAGAGGTGGTGGGGGTGCAGATAGAGCATATGATTTTTACTTATCCCATGGTGTTAAAAAAGAGAATCTTTTAACGCTCAAAGATGGTCAATATGGCTGGCCACGTGATAAAATTAAAGATGTTTTAGCCCAATAATGTCAAAAAAAATGACGCTATGGATACTGCTTTTAGGCGGTATCCTTCTTCTCATGCTTTTACCAACGAGTCGAAATTATTTTTTGATGCTTATTGATTTATTTCAAACGCTTGATATTGAAAAAATCAAGGTGTATATTCTCTCGTTTGGCCTTTTAGCACCCTTCGTGTCTTTTGGTTTGATGGTATTTCAATCGGTTATGGCACCATTACCTGCTTTTTTGATTACCTTTGCCAATGCGGCACTGTTTGGCTGGGTTTATGGCGCGATGCTTTCATGGGCAAGTGCGATGGTCGGAGCGGTATTGTGTTTTTACATTGCTAAATTTTTGGGTCGTGAAACGGTTCAAAAACTGACCAGTAAAATGGCACTAGAGAGTGTGGACGCTTTTTTCGAAAAACATGGAGTATATGCGATTTTAATTGCCAGACTTCTACCCTTTATCTCTTTTGATGTGGTCAGTTATGCCGCTGGGCTTACGAGTATGCGTTTAGGTGCATTTATCGTAGCAACGGGTATTGGGCAACTACCCGCAACCCTTGTTTATTCGTATGCAGGAGAGATGCTTAGTGGTGGCCTTCAAACCGCAGTATATGGCATGCTTATTTTGTTTGCAGTTACAATTTTTGTTTATTTGATTAAGAGGACCTATCGTGGACGTTAAAATTACTAAATTTCACGAAGAGTGTATTGATTGTAAAAGCTGTATGAAGGGATGTCCTATGCTTTATAGTTTTACAGTCTCTCCCAAAATACTTTTGCATCATTTTACGACCCAAAAGCCAATAGCATCAATGGCTTTTTCATGCGCAACATGTGGTCTTTGCGCCCAAGTATGTCCTAAAGATATTGACTTTGGTGAAGTGTTTACCCAGTCGAAAAATGAGTACGCAACGCAAAAAAATGTTTTGAAAAAATACGGATACGGTGCCGTGGTCTTTCACCAAAAAAGTAGTTTTTCAAAACTTTTTTCGACGACCAAAAAATTTACCCAAGGTGAGTACACGCATATGGCATTTATGCCAGGGTGTGCTCTTGCTTCGTATTCGCCAAAATTGGTTTATACGATTTTTGATTATTTGCGGTCTAAGCTTTCAGGAATTGGTATCATTCAGCAATGTTGTGGAACGCCAACACGTATGATGGGGGACATAGAGCAGTTTCAAAAGTATCATACACAGCTTGAGACTGACCTCGCTGCTATGGGAGCGACAACCGTGGTGACGGCTTGTGAAAACTGCTATATGAGCATCAAAAACAATGCCCCGCATATCAACATTGTTTCGCTTTACTCGGTGCTCAATGAGATTGGTGTACCCAAAGAAATGGTTGGACGTTACACTAATCTACCCAAAGTGGCATTGCACGACCCGTGTCCAACCCGTTTTGAGAGTAAAATTCATAAAGATGTACGAGCTCTTATGCATACTATTGGTTTGCCTTTCGAAGAATTTAAAGCGAATCGTGAAAAAACCCTATGTTGTGGTAGTGGCGGCATGTTAGAACTGACAAATCCAGTTTTAGCTTATGAACAAATGCACACACGCGCCAACCAAACCCAGTGTGAGAGTATTGTGAGCTATTGTCAAAGTTGTACTGAGTCTATGAGTAAAGGGGGCAAAAATGGGTTACACCTTTTGGATTTTATCTTTGCGCCTACTATGCCAAGTCAACAAGTGGAGCAAGGCAGTTTCAAAAAATGGTATAACCGTTACCAATCTCGTCGGATGATAACAATGTTGAAGGATACATCATTAAAAAATTGATAATGTTTGCCCTTTTTAGTGCGTTGATGATTGTTTTTTATAAGATGGGTGTTTTATCGTTTCAACAAGTTGAAACAATTAAAACCTTTGTGCTTAGCTTTGGCTTATTGGCTCCCTTGGTTTTTATCTTACTGTTTACTCTCGCACCACTTATTTTTTTTCCTGATGGTATTTTGGCACTTGCAGGTGGGCTTATCTTTGGCTTTTATGCAGGAAGTGTTTATATCATTATCGGCGCTTTATGTGGGGGAAGTTTGTCTTTTTACCTCGCTCGAACGTATGGCACATGGTTGCGAGATAAACTAGCCCATGAAAAATGGATTCATTTTCAAAAAAGTGTTAAAAACCACGGATTTATTATGATTTTTTTATTACGTTTGGTCCCTTTAGTCCCTTTTAATATCATCAGTTACTCTGCTGGATTTTCAACGATACGCTATCGTGATTTTTTCTTTGCGACCCTTTTAGGTATGAGTCCAGGAGTTTTAGTCTATGCTAATATTGGTGCGAAGTCTCTGGCTTTTGGAACCAAAGAGTTCTATATGGCCGTAGCGTTGTTACTGTTTTTAGTGGTGTTCTCAATGGTGTTAAAAAATAGTGTTAAAAAACGATTGGATAGGTATGAAGAGCATTCAAAAAAGTAATGAAAGTATAAAGGATTGGGCAAGGCTGAGTTATGAAGGTAGAAGTGTCTATGTGTACCAAAAAGGAGCGGATTGGTTCGTACCTGATACTAAAGCCGATGGCCTTTTACAAAGGGGTGATACTCAAAGTATAGCCTATCGCAAATTACGCGCACGCTTACCCAAACCTCCAGCGTATGTGCATGCCCCTCATACACCTCATTTAGACGAGTTTTGGATACATCTTACTAACCGTTGTAACCTTACATGTAGCCATTGCCTTTTTTCCTCATCACCCAAAGAAAAAGATACTTTATGCCTTGAAACGATACAAAAATATCTTCAAGAAGCCTACGCATTAGGATGTAGACTTTTTATCCTCAGTGGGGGCGAACCTTTGGTTCATCCTGAAATTCTTGCAGTCATAGAGACGATTTTGGCAATGAAGGGAACGGAAGTTGTGATTTTGACCAATGGACTTTTGCTGGAAAAAATCTTGACACGTAAGGATTTTCCAAAAGAGCGGTTGCATTTTCAAATCAGCTTAGATGGGTTGCCAAAACAGCACGATAGCTTACGCGGAAATGGTAGCTTTGATAAACTTAAACATAATTTAGTATGGCTTACCGCTAATGGTTATCTTTTTTCACTCTCTGTATGTTTGCATCCGACAAATATTCAAACTATGGATGAATTAGTGACGTTAGTCGAATCTTTAGGCGCGAAGCACTTACATCTGCTTTGGTACTTTATTCGTGGTAGAGGTGGTAAAGAGGATTATATTGAACCTAAAAAACTTGTCAAAATCCTTATTGAAGCTCATGAAAAAGCTGAAAAGCTAGGTATTGTGATTGACAATATTGAAGCCCTTAAAACACAAATCTATGCTCCTAAAGGTACGGTACATGATGGTTCAAGTTCGGGTAGAAACTCTCTTGCATTAGGATTTGATGGGAAGTTTTACCCAAGTGCGGCACTCGTTGGTATCGATGAGGTGTGTATGCATGGGCGTAGTATTGAAGAAGCATTGCATTGCCGTATCGCTCAGAAGATTCAATCGCAAAGTGTTCTTTCTCTTACACATCCGCTTCGCTTTATCTTAGGCGGTGGAGATTTGGATCATAGTTATATGCATGCTAAAACATTTATGGGCAATGACCCTTATGAAATTGTTTTGGAACAATTGGCTCTTTGGCTTATCACGTCCGAAGCTAAAAAGTATGCTTTACATGCCCACGAGGCACATGTGAAATTAGAAATGGGAGACGTACTGTACCGCTGTGGCGCTCATGAAGGTGTGGCGCATACGCATGCCAATTGCTTAATTGCAACAGGGGAAAACGCATCGCTTCGTTTGGTCAAATCCTTTTACAACGAAGCCGCTTTAGATACTAAAGAGGATATTTTAAATCCCGTATGCTATGAAGAATCGTACCTGCAACACATTCCTCCTCACTTACGTTTTCGTGGATATGGCTGTGGCAGTCCCATCTTAGAAGCCAATCTTAAAGAGGGCGAGGCGATGTTGGATTTGGGGTCAGGACGAGGCATTGAGTGTTTTATCGCTTCAAAATTAGTAGGTCGTAGTGGGCATGTTCGCGGTGTTGATATGTTGGATTCAATGCTAACACTAGCGCATGAAGGAATTGAACCTATCGCACAAAATTTAGGATATGCCAATCTCTCTTTTGTCAAAGGGTATATCGAAGCTTTGCCTGAAAAAGCAAATGCGTATGATGTCGTTACGTCTAATTGTGTGCTTAATCTTTCCAATCATAAACGAAATCTTTTTGCAGAGATATTTAGAGTGCTCAAACCAGGTGGCCGATTGGTGGTTTCGGATGTGGTATGTGAAGATGAACCCAGCGCCAAAATACGTAATGATGCCAAGCTAAGCGGAGAATGTATCGCAGGAGCTCTGAGCCAAACTCATTTGGTTGGCTTGTTGCGAGAGAGCGGTTTTCGTGACATCCGTTTGTTAAAACGTTTTGTGTATCGTATTATTGAGGGACATCCCTTTTATTCTTTAAGTTTTATGGCGTACAAACCTAAAAACGACATGCCTGTTGCCGTGATATATAGAGGAAATCATGATGCCTTTATACTCGAAGATACAATTATTATGCAAGGTGAAAAAGGTTATTTACCTCAAAATATAGCAGAACATTACAGCGATGAGTTCTTTATTGTGGATGATAAGGGAAATGTCACCAATCAAGAAGAACAAACATGTGCATGTGCTCTGCCACCCGAACTCAAAACGACGCCCAAAGTGACCTTTTATCTTTCTCCCAAAAAGATGCATAATTGTATGGTGTGCCAAAGTGCGTTAGTCTATAAGACTAACGAAGAGAGAGCAGAGTGCTATTATTGCGGGATTACAAGCTCTACGAGTGTGACATGCGAATCGGGACATTATGTGTGCGATGCATGCCATAGTAAAGAAGCGTTAAGTGTGATTGAGCATTTGTGCGAAAATTCATATGAAAAAGATATGCTCAAGCTTTTTAGGCAGATAAGAGAGCATCCAAGTATCCCAAAACATGGACCTGAACATCATGCTATGGTGCCTGCCATTATCGTGACAGCGTATCGTAATAGCGGTGGAAAACTTCCTAAAAGTGCTCTTAAAACAGCACTTTCCCGAGGTTCAAGTGTGATAGGTGGCTCATGTGGTTTTTTAGGTATTTGCGGTGCGGCATCGGGTGTGGGTATCGGCTTTGCTATTTTGTTAGAATCCTCACCTGTCGCTTCCCACGCACGTACAACCGCGCAAAAAGTAACACATGCCGTCCTTGGCAAAATCGTCGAATACGAAGCAGCTCGTTGTTGTCACCGTGAAGTCTGGACAGCGTTAAAAATCGCTTCAAAACTCTCTGAAAAGTTCTTACATGTCAAGCTTTTAGCCGAAGTTGATGTCACATGTGACCAGAAGAAGTTTAACCAGTATTGCTACGGCAAAGAGTGTCCGATATTTTAAACTTCTAAGGGCTTAACGTTTCAAAAACTTTTAAGAGTTTTTTCACATTTTCTAAGCAATTGTATAGCAAAATGAGACTATAACGTGAAGATGAAAAGACAAGGAGCTGTATGCAAAACAGTAACGAACTAAGCGCTATTAATGTGAGCGCATGGACCGATAAATATTTTTCCAATACTCGCACACTTATTGAGCATTTTGGTGATACAAAAGTTACGTATGCTTTTTTCTTACGCCGCCCCGTGCTTTGCGCGACACGTTTAGCTACTGAGTGGATTCAAGCGCAAGCGGCCAGTCGTGGTTTTAGCGTTACCATTGAAACGACGCATAATGAGGGTGACTGGGTTGGCGCGGGTGAGCCTTTGTTTTATCTTAGTGGTTCTTTTGCGCTTTTGGTGGAACTTGAAACGCTTATTTTACAAAAGTTAGGCTCAGCGTGTGTGGCGGCTTACAACGCTTATGAGATGTGCCAAACGCTTCCTAGTGTTGCTTTTTTAGCGATGGATGCGCGCCATTGTGCAGGCACACAAATGGCTGAGATGATGGCGTATGGGGCATCGGTTGGTTCTAAAGTGGCGCAACGTACACTTGGAGCGGTGGGATTTATCGGCAATGCCACCGATGCAACGGCGCATTTCTTTGGTCGTGAAAAGGGATTGGGCACGGTTCCGCACGCACTTATTGGCTATGCAGGCTCAACGCTTAAGGCCGCTGAGATGTTCCATACATGTTTCCCTGATGAAAATATCCCCATTTTGGCGGATTATTTCGGTCGTGAAATCACTGATACATTAGAAGTCTGTAATGCCTATTCTGATTTAGCGCACGATGGAAAAATCGGGGTACGTCTTGACACCCACGGAGGACGTTTTTTAGAAGGGCTTGATACGCAAGAGAGTTACAATGTCTTAGGACGACATGCTCCCGAAGCACTGCGTGATTATCGTACCGAAGCGGAACTACACGACCTTATCGGCACAGGTGTTTCGGCTGCGGCGATATGGCATATGCGAGAAACGCTTGATCATGCAGGATTCCCAAAAGTGCGCATTATCGCCTCTTCTGGGTTTACACCGCAAAAATGCTGTTCTATGGCGTATGCAAAAGCACCGATTGACGTCATCGGAACAGGCTCATTTCTGCCTGAAAAATGGAGCGAAACCAATGCCACTGCTGACATCATTGCTTATGGTGGCACACCAATGGTCAAGGTAGGACGAGAGTTCTTACTTAAGAAAAGCCGTTGAAATTTTTTGTTTAAGTGGAATGATTAGGATAAAAGGGAAAAGGCTGTTTCCCTTTTATCTTGACCTATAAAGATTAAAGGTAATCCTTATTTTCTATGAAGCATAAACAATACAGCCTTCTGTAGGACAGGCTTCCATGCATGCAGGTGAGTCATGATGACCTACACATTCAACACATTTATTTTCAAAGACATAATAAGACTCAGCACCTGTTGGGTTCTCACTATCATCCACAATAGCCCCCACAGGGCACTCATCGATACAAGCTCCACATGCAATACAAATATCTGTAATTTTTACTGCCATAACTTTTCCTTCATTGATGTTTTTATTGATAAGAGTTCTTGCCGAACTCTTGACACGCATTTAAGGTTTTATTTTAAATGCTACGTTAACGCTGGATTTTCTCGGCAAAAGCCAGCGCACCTTTTTGGGTTACGATATCTTGTCTCAAAACGTTTGATGAAAAAAATAGTACACTAAGTTCGTAGCATGAAAATAGCTTTAAAACATAAATAGGGAGAGTCCCTTTCTTAATCTTTACATGTAAAAAGATAATATGGAGTCCTTGCTTCTCTTTTTGAGTCTAAACCCAACCCATACCAAAGCCTTAATATACTAAACTGCACCACACTACAAAGGCAAAATTCATGAATCACGATTTTTTATCTCTCCAACCCGACAGACCGCCTATTATCACCTCAGAGATTGAAGTGATACGTTTCTACCATGACACGGACGTGAAAGCCGCTGCCCAGCAAATGATAGCAGGGACATATATTTTGGTTGAAGAGTTTTATAGCAATGGTTTAGAGATTTTGGCTGAACTCAAACGAACGCTTCTAAATTATTACAGCGATAAAAAATTTCAAGGACAACGTGATTATCGTAGTGCGTTTAGAAAAGCATCACACCTTTTATTAGTGGAAGTGCAAGAGCATAAGCTGCTTGTTGAAAAAGCTCCGCAAATTGGTTGGTTAAAGTTGTTATACCCTGAAATTTCAGAATTTTATATCTCTTTTCCCGAAATTCAGGGCATGAATAGCGCATGGCAGTGGTACAAAAAAGGCATTGAAGTCAAAACATTAGGCATCACACTTCACCCTTTTTATGGAACGTATTTTCCTACACGGTTTGACCATTTAACGCTTTTTGATAAATGGTTGAAAAAATATGTTGGCTCCAAAGAAAGGGCGATAGAGATTGGGATTGGAAGTGGCATTTTATCGTTTCAACTCATCCAAAATGGTTTTGAAACTATCTTTGCCACCGATACGAATAAAAATGCGATTATCGGTGTGGCACACGAATGTAAGCGATTGGGCTATGATGAGAAGATAACCCTTAATCATGGCGATTTATTTGAAAATTGTAATGTTAAAGCGGATGTGATTGTATTTAATCCACCTTGGTTACTGGCAAAACATGCCCTGGAAGAGGGGTTTGATAAGGCGATTTATTATGAAAAAGAGCTCTTCCCACGGTTTTTTGAGCAAGCCCAAAAGCACCTCGCACCTGAAGGTAAATTAGTGCTACTCTTTTCCAACCTAGCGCAAGTCATCGATGAAAAAAGCGCTCATCCCATTATCGAAGAACTACGCACTAATGACCGTTTTAGAAAAGAGTTACATCTAAGACGTGATGTGATTGCTTCGTCGAAAAAAACAAAACGTACCGATGCACGAGAAAATGAAAAAGTCGAATTGTGGGTTTTGACACAAAAGCAAGCGGTATCATAAAAGCTTGGGGAGATGTTATCTTTGTAATCTCCTTTTAGCTTTACATGTAAGCATTTTTTTGACGTTTAGTTACGTGTGCAAATAAATTTCAATGCGCTCTTTGCCTTTGCCAATATTTTTTCGTTTTAAGGAAAGTTGCCCCACTTCACCTGTGCGTTTTAGGTGTGTACCGCCACATGGAACTTGTGCAAAACCGTCGATTTCCCAGTAACGTCTTTGGTTGGCAAGGTCGCTGTAGTCACTTTTGATGGGTAGGTCTTTATCGATTAATTCCGTTGCTTTGAGAAGGAGTGTTGGAAACATGGTGCTAATATTTTCATGCCAAAAAAAATCAATTCGTGCTTTGTCTTGGGCAATATGTGCGCCAATTTTTTCCACAGAACCTAATTCCTGATAGAGCAATTCTAAGATTAATTCCGCTGCAAAATGGTGTTGCATCAGGCTATACCGTCTTTGCCAGTCAATCTTGACCGTTACTTCTTGACCCACGTGAAGCATATATCCGCTCGCTAAGGTGTAGCGTATGTTGGTACCTTCTTTGGTCGCTTCTAAGACTTCAACGCCTCCAATGGTTCCAAAATCACTCTCTTGTCCGCCTGAAAAGGCATAAAAAATAGTTTGATCCAAGTAAATACTATCACCCTCAACCGATGCAATTTTTGCTTGAATTTCGCTCGCATAAGGGTCGTTCCAAAAAAGTTTTTCTAACATAATGTTCTCCGTGGTTTAATGCATGAGTATTATATCAAAGGATAAAGTGAAGAGGCGATTTTAGTCTTTACATGTCAAGATAAAATTTTAGAGGATTAAACGGTAACCCCTGTTTGATTTTAAATTATTCTTAAATTTTAATGCTATTTCTGTGCTATATACTTTATGTAAAATTCGACCAGACTTCTTTCCTAACTTTGCATGCTTCATCATTTTAGGTTAGAAAAGAAGTCTAATTTATTTAAAGGGGAAAATATGAAATTAGCTAAACTTAGCTTGGTGGCTATTGTTGTTGCAGGTCTTGCATCGAGTTCTTTTGCGGCAAGCGATACTCTTGCTGACGCATTCAAAAATGGAAAAGTAAATGGTGAATTAAGAGCTTGGTATTTTGACAGAGATACAGGTGATCAAAATACAGGCGCCATCGCTAAAGGTAATGCTGACCTTTTTTCTACAGGTGTTATGCTTGGTTATGTAACGGATTCATTGAATGGTCTTAGTTTGGGTACAACATTTCAGTCAAGCTATGCTCCCTTTGCGGACAGAGATGCGAAAAACCTTTATGCTACAGATATGTATGGTTCAGGCGCCGTACTTTCAGAAGCCTATTTAACGTATACACTTGGTAAAACAACCGCAAAAGTGGGTCGCCAATTTATTGCGAGTCCACTGGTAAACAGCTCTGGTTCACGTATGATTAAAGAGGCATTTCAAGCAGCTGTGCTTATCAACACGGACCTTCCTAATACAACATTGGTGGCTGGTTACTCTGATAAATTCCAAGGTAGAACATCCGATTATGACAAAAGTGTAGCGGGTGCTGATTCAGAAATCTCTAGCTTTAAAAAAGAAGCAGTCTTCTATGGTGCTGGAACTTCTACAGCAAGAGGAGCAACACGTAGCTCAAATGTTTTTGGGTTTGATGGAGCGTACACTGCGGCGGTTATCAACAGCTCTATTACAAACTTGACATTAACAGGTCAATACTTATTTGTGAATGCTGTTGCAGGCACAAGTGGTGGTGATGCACAAGTTTTCTATGCCGAGGGTAACTATGTAGTGCCTTTAAGCAATGCCAAAGTGCTTTTGGATGCAACGTACCGTGGTTCAAGAACATCAAATGCTATCTTTGATAGTTTACACCTTGAAGGAGATATGTATCAAGGACGTGTTGGCGTTACAGGGCTATCAGGTTTTAATGCCTCTTTAGCTTACAGTACCGTATCCAGTGACCAATCTGTTCTTTTAGGTGCAGGCAATGGACCAACAACCTATACCGCTCCACTCATCAAAGGTGCTGAAGCAACTGCTGGCGCAAATACCGATGCCTACAAATTTGAAGTTAGTTATGATTTTGCAAAAGTTGGTGTTACTGGTCTTAAAGTCTTAGGTCAATATACAAAAATCAATCAAGATATGGCTGGTGGTACATCAGGTGTTGTCTTCAATGGTGCATCTGTTGATACAGAATCTACATTCTGGGACGGACAAATTTCTTATGATCTTCCATCAATTAAAGGTTTAACACTCTCTTTACAATATGAAGATGGTCAAAAAGAGGCAGCTACAACGGTTAACTCAAACGACTTGAGATTTAGAGCTAACTATAAATTTTAATAAATACACGTTCGAAGCTTTCCTAAAACAGTGGCAGTAATGCCACTGTTTCTTCTTTCAACTCTATACTACCATCTCTTATGCTATGACATAAGAGGTGATGCATGAACTTATGTCAAATGAAACCTATAAAATTTACTATGAGTCTAAGCTTTTTGAGAAGAAAGTATGTGCTGTACTTCTTCCACAACATAACGTACACAATGGTTGCATGTATTTTTTTTGCATTCATTTTTGGTAAATTTTTCGCTTGCATCGCTATCAGCCATTGAAAAACCTAGGAGTTGGGTACAAGCGGTTGAGGCAAACTTTTCGTTAAAGATCTTTTGCAGCAGAGCGACATTTTTATACAGTTGTGCATAATCTTGTTTTTCTTTATTACGCCCGTGAAGGAGAGACAGAGCCAAGATACCTCCACTTAAAGCACCGCATGGGCCATTGGTTTGTGAAAGCCCACTTCCAAAGGCTGTTGCGATGGAAGGAACGTGTGGTGAGTCAATTCCATAAGCTTCTGCTAAAGCCATTAAAACAGATTCTGAACATAAAAAACCGTCATTAAAATACGCTACTGCTTTATCAGCAATAAGGTCATTATTCATTTTTTTCCTTACATGTTTCAATATTTCCAGCTATTTTACACAAAGTTTTTAAAATATTTAATTATTGACTTAGGTCATAGATTGCATTTTTTCATACTGCTAGAATACTCTTAAGACTGACCTTGAAGACTATCAATGAATGGACTTCAAGGTCAGTTAAGACTCAAATCAGGAGGTATAAAATGTCGCTTTCCAGAAGGGACTTTCTAAAAACAACCGCAGCAGCGAGTGCTGCAGCTGCCGTGGGTATCAGTGTACCTAGTGAATTAAAAGCTGCTGCTGAGCACGCCGAAAAAGATTGGCGTTGGGACAAAGCTGTTTGTCGTTTTTGTGGTACCGGTTGTGGTATTATGATGGCGACCAAAGAGGGTAAAGTTGTTGCCGTGAAAGGTGATCCAGCATGTCCTGTTAATCGTGGGCTTAATTGTATTAAAGGTTATTTTAACGCAAAAATTATGTATGGGGCGGATCGTCTGAAAGAACCACTTTTGCGTATGAACAATAAGGGTGAATTTGACAAACACGGTCAATTTAAACCCGTTAGTTGGAAGAGAGCTTTTGATGAGATGGAAAAACACATCAAAGCTGCTTTCAAAGTGGGTGGTCCAGAAGCGATTGGTGTTTTCGGCTCAGGTCAATACACCATTCAAGAAGGTTATGCTGCTGCAAAATTGATGAAAGCGGGTTTTCGTGCCAATGGCATTGACCCAAATGCTCGTCACTGTATGGCTTCTGCCGTTGCTGGGTTTATCCAAACTTTTGGTATTGATGAGCCAGCAGGTTGTTACGATGATATTGAACTAACTGACACCGTTGTTACATGGGGTGCCAATATGGCGGAGATGCATCCAATCCTTTGGTCCCGTGTAAGTGATCGAAAATTAACCTCACCCGATAAGGTTAAAGTCGTCAATATCTCTACCTACACGCACCGTTGTTCTGATCTTGCAGACATCGAAATCATCTTCTCGCCAAGTACTGACTTAGCATTGTGGAATTACATCGCTCATGAGATTGTGTATAACTACCCTGAGTCTATTGATTGGGATTTTGTTAAAAAGCACACTGTATTTGCAACAGGTTTTGCCAATATTGGTTATGGAATGCGTACAGAAGCAGATGCTAAGAAAAATGGTTATTCGGAAAAAGAGTTAGAAATTAACCGCAAAGAAGATGCTAAGGTCATCAGTGAAAAAGAAGCTCCAGGTCTTGCACACTTAGGTGTCAAAGCAGGCGATACCATGAAAATGGATAAAGCAGGAGCGGCTGGTGCGCATTGGGAAATTTCTTTTGAAGATTTCAAAAAAGCATTAGCACCTTATACGCTTGATTATGTCGCCAAAATTGCTAAAGGAAATCCAGACGAATCTTTGGAAAGCTTTAAAGCAAAATTGCAAGAACTTGCTAAACTCTATGTTGATAAAAACAGAAAAATTGTGAGTTTTTGGACGATGGGTATGAACCAACACCAAAGAGGAACATGGGTCAATGAACAATCGTACATGGTGCATTTTTTACTCGGTAAGCAAGCCAAACCAGGTTCTGGAGCATTTTCATTAACAGGTCAGCCAAGTGCGTGTGGAACAGCACGTGAAGTAGGAACGTTTACGCATAGACTTCCTGCCGATATGGTGGTTGACAATCCAAAACACAGAGATGTGTGTGAGAAAGTATGGAAGTTGCCTGCGGGTACCCTTAACGGAGTTGGTTATCAACACATTATGAACATTCATAGACAAATCGAAAGCGGAAAAATCAAGTTTGCATGGATTAATGTTTGTAATCCTTATCAAGATTCTGCTAATGCGGAACATTGGATCAAAGCGGCACGTAAAGATGATAATTTTATTGTTTGTTCTGATGCTTATCCTGGTATTTCAGCCAAAGTATCTGATCTTATTTTACCAACGGCGATGATTTATGAAAAATGGGGTGCTTATGGTAATGCAGAGCGTCGTACACAACACTGGAGACAGCAAGTCTTACCAGTCGGCGAAGCGATGAGCGATACATGGCAGTGGGTTGAGCTTTCAAAACGCTTTACCATCGCAGATGTATGGGGTGAGCAGAGCGTTAAAGGTGGCAAACTACCGAATGTTATTGAAGGTGCAAAAGCGATGGGCTATAAGCCAACCGATACATTGTATGATGTTTTATTTGCCAATGATTATTTTAAATCCTTTAAAACAGATGATGCTGTGGGTAAAGGTTTTGATAACTCTGAAGTCTTTGGTGATAAGCGCGCCGTTATCGGAAGTGATGGTAAAGAGTGGAAAGGTTATGGCTTCTTCATCCAAAAAGCTCTATGGGAAGAGTACCGCAAATTTGGCTTAGGTCATGGGCATGACTTGGCAGATTTTGATACCTACCATAAAGTAAGAGGTTTGAAATGGCCTGTTGTGGATGGCAAAGAAACACAATGGCGATTTAATGCAAAGTATGATCCGTATGCGGCAAAAGCCAATACGGGTGAGTTTGCATTTTATGGATTGGCAGGCAAAGCACTTAAGCGTGGTGATTTAACTAAACCTACCAGTACAGAGACGTTCCCACTTCCTAATAAAGCGAAAATTTTCTTTAGACCGTATATGGACCCTTGTGAAATGCCAGACAAAGACTACGATACATGGTTATGTACGGGTCGTGTGTTAGAGCATTGGCATAGTGGTACGATGACGATGAGGGTTCCTGAACTCTATCGCGCCGTTCCTGAGGCATTGTGTTATATGCATCCAGAAGACGCTAAAGCTAAAGGCTTTAAGCAAGGCGATTTGATTTGGATAGAGAGTCGTCGTGGTTCATGTAAAGCGCATGTTGAAACCAGAGGACGAAATAGAACCCCTCGTGGACTTGTTTTTGTTCCATGGTTTGATGAAAAAGTATTTATCAATAAAGTGTGTCTTGATGCCACATGTCCTATCTCAAAACAGACGGACTATAAAAAATGTGCGGTCAAGTTGTATAAAGCGTAATGCTTTTATCGTTATAAAATAACTTAGGTAAAGGATTGTTTTGAGCAATCTAGAATCAAAAAAAATCGTTATCAGTGAGAGGCGAAAGTTTCTCTCATTAATGGCTCAAAGTGTTGGACTCAGCGCGCTTGGGGGTATGGTCTGGACGGGATATTTACAGGAAGCTAAATCGGCTCCTTTGATACTCAGACCCCCTGGAGCAAGGGCGGAAAGTGAGTTTATACGCATGTGTATTAAGTGTGGACAATGCGTGAGTGCATGTCCTTACAATACCTTGAGCTTGGCAAAACCAGGAGACCATAAGCCTATGGGAACGCCTTTTTATATTCCAAGGCAAATGCCGTGTTATATGTGTACTGACATACCATGTGTGCCAGTATGCCCCACGGGAGCTTTAGATAAAAAGAGTGTTTCTTCGCAGATTGAAGGCGTTGAAACCTTGGATATTACGAAGGCAAAAATGGGACTTGCTGTGGTTGACACAGAGTCTTGTATCGCTTTTTGGGGTATTCAATGTGATGCGTGTTACCGTGCATGTCCTGTGATGGATAGTGCCATAAAACTGGAATATCGAAGAAATCCACGAACGGGTAAACACGCTTTTTTAATTCCTATTGTCAATAGTGAAACATGTACGGGATGTGGTCTTTGTGAGCGAGCATGTGTGACTGAAAAAGCCGCCATTCATGTGTTACCTTTAGAGTTAGCTAAAGGAAGCATAGGAGGACACTATATCAGGGGTTGGGATAAGGCTGATGAAAAAAGACTAGAAGGTATCTCAACCGATGTGACAACGCATACAAAACGAAGTGAGAAGAGTGCAACGGACTATCTTAATTCAGGGGAGGAGATGTTCAAATGAAATATTGGATATTGAAACATCGCTTCTTACTCATGCGAAGAATGACACAGCTTGGTATTCTGGCACTCTATATTGCGGGTAATAGTTATGGTTTTCATCTGTTAATGGGCAATTTAAGCTCATCTTTAGTGATGAAACATATCCCTTTGGCCGACCCTTTTGCCGTGCTTCAAATATTTGCAGCAGGGACAATTTTAGGCTTAGATGTTCTGATAGGGGCTATTATCGTAGTAATATTTTATCTCATTGTAGGTGGCCGTGCATTTTGTTCTTGGGTTTGCCCGATGAATATGGTAACAGATATGGCAAATTGGACGCGAAAAGTGCTTTATTTGGAAAAAATAGAGCGAAAAGTATGGTTAGGCAGAAACGTAAGGTATTGGGTTTTAGGACTCAGTCTTATTCTCTCTGCTCTAAGCGGTGTTGCTGCCTTTGAAATGGTAAGTCCTATTTCGATGTTGCATCGTGGGATTATCTTTGGAATGGGCATGGGCTTTGCCGCGGTACTGTGTATCTTTTTGTTTGACCTTTTTGCGGTTAAAAATGGTTGGTGTGGACATATCTGTCCCTTAGGTGGCTTTTATGCACTTCTTGGACGGATGAGTATGATACGTGTCAAACATAACCAAGCATCGTGTACACTTTGTATGAAGTGTAAGGATATTTGTCCAGAGAAACAAGTACTTTCTATTATTGGTAAAGAGAGTGGTGCGATTGTATCTGGAGAGTGTACCAACTGCGGGCGATGCATTGAAGTGTGCGAAGACGATGCTTTGGCTTTTGGAGTCAGAAATTATATTAGCTCTGCCTCTGAAAAGTAAGTTTTGCATTATATTAAAATAAAAAAATGGATAGGAGAGAGAAATGGTTAGTACAAAAACGTTAATTGCAGCTTCTTTATTGGGTGCTTTTATAGCCACGGGTTGTGCCGTCTCAAGCACCTACACAGAAGAAGAATTGGGGCTAAGAAAGACAGATTTATACACAGAAAAAACAACGGTAGGTGAGACAACATCCTATTCAACTGTGGCAGCTGGAGAATCTAAAGTGATTCAAAGAGCTTTTGAGAATGCCCCTCCGATGATTCCACATGATGTGGAGGGAATGCTTCCAATTACGAGAGAAAATAACTCTTGTACAGGATGTCATATGCCTGAAGTTGCTGAAGCGGTGAAAGCAACACCAATGCCAAAGTCACACTTTTTCGATATGCGAACTCAAAAAGCGTTGACACATATGAGTGAGGCACGTTATAACTGTTCAGCATGTCACGCGCCACAATCAGCGAATGAGCCTTTAGTGGTAAATGAGTTTAAACCAGATTACCGTAAAGAAAATGGTGCATCACGTTCAAATTTAATTGACACTTTAAATGAGGGTGTGAAGTAGTGATGGCGTCAAATACCAGGAGAGAGGCTTTTGCCTCTCTTTCTTCTTTTTTTGGCCCAAAAACACAGAAAGCACTAAAGACGTTGGTACGGCCTCCTTATCATAGTGATGAGCGTTTGCTCATGCAAATATGCCCTACATGCAGTGATGCGCCATGTCTTGCGTCATGTCCTGAAGAGATTATTGCATTAGATGATGGTAAAATCCCTTACATAGTCTTCACACAAAGTGGCTGTACGTTTTGTGAAGAGTGTGCAAAGGCTTGCCCTCATGATGTATTAGCGTTGAGTTTTACATCCCAAGCCAAAATAAGCGCGAATTTTAAGATAGATACCGTACAATGTATGGCATGGAATCAGACAATTTGTCAAAGTTGTGCGGATGCATGTGATGCTAAGGCTATTACTTTTTTTGGAATGTTACGACCCTTGATAGAGATGAAAAAATGCACAGGATGTGGGATGTGTTATTCTCCATGTCCTACCAATGCTATTGTATTTAGTGCTCAACACACTGTAAAGGAAAAATAATGAAACTAGTTTTCATCCTACTTATTCCCATTATTTCATTGTTTGCCGCGGTACTTTCTCCTCGCATGAGTATTGAGGCGGGCGGCAATGTTCAGTCGATGATTATCGATAATAATACAATTTTTGTGGGAACATCTGTGGGAACATTGGAAGGTTATACACTAAAAGATGGCAGTGCTACATTCAAATTTTCTTTTGATGCAATTAAAGATTTTATGGGTGATACCATTGCTCCGAAAGTTTTTTCAATTGATAAAGTAGACGGCGCCGAAATCTATCTTGCCGTTTTGCAGGCCAGTAGTGGTGCGCGCAGTTTGGTATTAATCGAAGGAAATCATAAAACAGAACTTATCAATGCTTCCGCTAATATGTTTATCACTAAAGCAAAATTTCTTGATGCCAATACGATTTTAATAGCACTGATGAGTAATGAACTAATACGTTTTGATCGTAAAACGAAAAAATTTCTCTACCAAAAGCAGATCAATTCTTCACATTTTAGTGACTTTGCTTTGAATGAAACGAAGACACAAGTAGCAAGTTCTTGTGAGTCAGGCGAAATTACGATAACCGATACGTTGAGTGGAAAAACACTCAAAGTGCTCAGTGGTGGCAACGTGGACAATGTTTATAAGGTTGATTTTAAAAAGGAGCTTGTTTTAGGTGCAGGGCAAGATAGGCGAGGTATTATCTATCACATACAAACGGGAGCATATCAACGGTATGATGCATCTTTTTTGATTTATGCAGGGGCCCTTAGCCCAACGGCACACAATGCAGCTTTTGCCATAAATGAAGAAAATGATATAGCTCTTTTTGATACGACCACACAAACACAAATGCATACATTACGGGGACAAAAAAGTACCCTTAACACTATTGTTTTTGCCACAGAAAAAGATATTGTGAGTGGCAGTGATGATAAATTTATCATGATATGGAGGTTACCTTGAATATATCAAGCATAGTAATACAGGCAAAGTCAATTCACATTGAAGAAATCGTAGAAGCGTGTAAACAGAGTGATTTTTGTGATTACCATTTTCACGATATTGAAAAAGGTAAGATTGTCGTAACCATTGAAGGCGAAAATATTGATGAAGAAATGCAAAAAATGAAGCGCGTAGAACGCATTCCTCATGTCATTTGTGCTGATATGATGATGGCTTACAGTGAAGATGAATTGGATGCTGAGCGTTCAAAACTTGAAGCTGCAAGTAATGTTCCTCCTATCTTAAATGATGAGAGTGTTTCTTTGAAAGATATCCAATACAATGGAGATTTAAAAAAGAAAAAGGGTATGTAATGACAACAACGTATCAAATGTTTATCGAAACAATAGTCCCAAATAATCAACTGATTGTGTCACGTACCGATTTACATGGCATCATTACCTATGCCAATGATACTTTTGCTGAAATTTCGGGCTATAAAGTGGAAGAGTTGATAGGACAACCACACAATATTGTCAGGCATCCCGATATGCCAAAGTCTATTTTCAAAGAGATTTGGGAGAGCGTGACACAAGAGCAAAAATGGCAAGGTTATGTCAAAAATTTACGCAAAGATGGTGGATACTATTGGGTGTATGCCGAAATTTCTGGTGTCTATAAAGGTAATCAACTCATAGAATACAAATCGATGCGTTCACCTATCGACAATGAGATCAAAATAGCGATGCAGAAACGTTACGATGAACTACGTACAAACGAGGAAGGTCAGAGTCGAGTGGTGCTTTATCTGAAAAATGAACATATCCGTAAAATTCAAAAACTCTCTCGTGAAGAGGGGCGCAGTGAAGATAGTATCATTGATGACTTTTTGGAGGATGCCCTTTTTTAGAGTAGCTCTTAAGACGATTTACGGTAAAATCATCTTTAAAAAGTTAATTATAAAGGTAATTTTATGGGTTTAGGTGTAGGTATCGTTGGGCTTCCCAATGTCGGAAAATCAACCACGTTTAACGCGTTAACTAAAGCGCAAAATGCAGAATCAGCAAACTATCCATTTTGTACGATTGAGCCTAATAAAGCCATCGTTCCTGTTCCAGACGATCGTTTAGAAGCGCTAGCACAAATTGTTAAGCCAGAGCGTATTCAGCATTCTACGGTAGATTTTGTGGATATTGCAGGATTGGTTAAAGGGGCAAGTTCGGGTGAAGGACTTGGTAATCAGTTTTTATCCAATATTCGTGAAGTAGAAGTAATATTACATATGGTGCGCTGTTTTGATGATGAAAATATTACACACGTAGAAGCAGGGATTAATCCTTTACGTGATATTGAAATTATCGAAAGTGAACTTATTTTTGCCGATGTGCAACAACTTGATAAAAAATTAGACCGTCTTAAACGTCAAGCTAAGTTAGAAAAGGGTGCCCAAGCAATGGCAGAAATTGCCACAGAACTTCGTGCTCACCTTGATGATATTAAACCCGTTAGTACCTTTTCCCGAAAAGAAGACGAAAACTTTAAAATACTTGATAAAGAGCTTCGCTTTCTTTCCAATAAAACTATTATTTACGGTGCCAATGTTGATGAAGCAGGGCTCGCAAGCGATAATGACTATGTCAAAGCTGTTAAAGCTCATGCCAAGGAAGTTGGCGCTGATATCGTTGTGCTTTGTGCCAAAGTAGAAGAAGAGATGGTAGCCCTTGATGAGGATGAGGCGGAAGAATTTTTAAAAGAGCTTGGCATAGAAGAATCAGGTTTAAAAACAATTATTAGACTCTCTTTTGATAAACTTCATCTTGCTTCATATTTCACTGCAGGTGTTAAAGAAGTTCGTGCGTGGACGATTGAAAAAGGTTGGAAGGCACCTAAGGCAGCATCGGTCATTCATAATGATTTTGAAAAAGGCTTTATTCGTGCTGAGGTAATTGGGTATGATGATTATATCGCTTGCAAGGGTGAGCAAGGGGCCAAAGAAGCTGGCAAAATGCGCCTTGAAGGTAAAGATTATGTTGTCCAAGATGGCGATGTAATGCACTTTAGATTTAACGTTTAATTTTCTTCATGGTTACATGTAACGCTTTACATGTAACCGTTCTTCCTTTCTATTTCAAAAAATTTCAAGGAGTTTTTCATGAAGTTATGGATGACTTTAATGTTTTCAATAGTGATACTTTGTGCGGCAGAAGCTCATTACACAAATGGCGAATTATCAGTTCGAGATGATGGTGTTTTAATAGAAACAAAAACACAAAAACCAGCCAATGGTATAGGTGAGATTTTTTATGAATCGGGTAAACTTAAAAGTGAAACACCGTTTAAAAATGGCCTTCGGGATGGTCTTGGAAAAAGTTATTACGAATCTGGCAAAATCAGAAGTGAAACACCTTTTAGAAACGACAAAACCGAAGGGCTGAAAAAAGAGTACTATGAATCAGGCATCGTGCAAACGGAAGTTACTTTTGTCAATGATATAGCCGAAGGTATAACAAAGTTTTACTACCCAAGCGGAAAACTGCAAGGTGAAAGTTTATTTAAAAACAATAAAGCCGATGGTATTACAAAACTTTACAGCCCAGTAGGCCAGTTAATTCGCACCATTGAATTTAAAGAGGGCGATGTTGTTAAAGGTTTTGATTATGATGCAAAAGGCAATAAGACTGAGTTACGTCGTGAGGAGCTTGTAGAAGCTACAAAGTAGCTTCTACTTGGAATTACTCTCCGCTTTCACATTCTCCAGCATAGGCCATAATGCCGTATTCGAGATTAATGACGGTTTTATAGCCCATATGTAACAAAATACGTTGACAATAGGCACTTCGGCTTCCACTGTAACAGTATAAAATGACAGGCGTACTCTCTTTGCCATTGAGCTGTGTTAAGGCATTATGAAAACTGGTAGTGGGGACTAAAAAGTCTGTACCTTTAATACGATTCCCCATCCACTCCATCCACTCACGGGTATCTACAAGAGTGAAAGTTACTGAACCGTGCTCTCTGGCTTCCAAGAGTGCTTCAAGTTCATTGCCATCAATTTGCTCTTTTCTCATCAAAACGTTACACTCTTCTTTGCTAAGCCCTCGTGCATGCGTATGGGCTACCTCTTCCGTACTCTCTTCTTGGGCGAGTTCACGTGCATGCTCTGGAGTGCAAAAAATGGTGCAATGGCATTTTCCTTTTTGAGGGATTTCGAGAGTCAGTGCAGGTGTACATGGGCACAAACGGTTGTCAGCTTTTTCTTGCTCTTCGGGGGTATTCCCTATTACCATAAAACAAGGACAGTAACGTTTTCCGTAGATGAGTTTATTACGTGTTAAGCCTTGTTGAATAGACTCTTTGACTTCCTCTAGTGGTGTGTAGGCAAATCCAAATTGTTCACATACTTTATCGGTAAAGACTTCCGTTTTTTCCAACTCTACTAAGAATTCTGGTGAGTTCATGTCTATTTTTGTTATCAAGGTATTCCTTTATTTGGTTCACTATTATAGAAAAATTGTATTAAAAAAAAGTAAATATAGCTTCACCTGAAAGATTAAAATATTTCAGGTTTTCCAAAGGCATAGCCTTGCGAATAGTCTATACCCATTTCTTTAACGGTTAAAAAGATAGCTTCATTTTCGACAAATTCAGCGACTGTTTTCATCTTTTGTTTTTGGGCAAATACGACAATGGTTTCGACAATATTGCGATTGTATTGATTGGTTAAAAGATTGCGTATGAGGCTGCCATCAATTTTTAAGATATCGGGTTGATAGTTAAGAAGTCTCTCAAAATTGGAGTAGCCCGTTCCAAAATCATCAATGGCTATTTTCACGCCATACCCTTTTGCTTTTTGGATAAAGTGATATGTTGCTTTAAAATCACTAACATTTTCACTCTCTAGTAGTTCAAAGACAATGCGATAAGCATCTTTAGGATGCTTTTCTAGCAAGGAAAAGATATGCTTTTTAATATTTTCATCTTCAATATCAAAGGCTGAGAGATTGATTGAAATCTCTTTTGTCGTTTTAGACAGTGCATTAAAGGAGTTATCCAAAACAATCTTTGTGATTTTAGAGTAATACCTTCCTTTTTTGGCGACTTCTAAAAAATGGTAGGGTGAAATAAGTTCACCTTTTTCATTCACAAGTCTTACAAGTGATTCATATTTTTCAATATTAAGTGTTTGATTATTGACGATAGGTTGGAAATAAGAGACAATCTTTTGATTATCAAGTGCAATTTTGATGGTTTGAATAGTTTCAATATTTTTGAGAGCGGTTTCATATTCTGCCCCAGAAAGACCATCGGCATAGACAATAGGTTGGCGATTTTTGATGGCATTTTCAATCCCAATTTTAGCATCTTCAAAAATGTGAAATACGCCATAGGTGAAACTACAAATAGCTGAAATATCATATTCGATGGTATCTGTTTTGATGATAAAATTTTTGACATTAACTAAGAATTTTTCAAGTACAGCATAAATCTCTTTTTCACTAGCTTGACATCTACGTCTATCAATGGCAAAGGCATACAAACCACTTTCAAGATGATAAACTCTTTGAAAGCCCCACATGTTAGGCATCAAATAAAGAAGCGTTTTCCCAAATGTATTTTCAATTTTTTCGACACTGGCTGAGTCATAAAATTTTTCTAGGGTATTATAGTCTTCAATCTGTACTAAAATGAGCACAGAAAGTTTATTAGCTTCAAGATAATCAAAGAGCTGTTTCTTATCGCTCATAACTGCCGTAATGTCATGGCGTAAGGCAATATATTCTTCAATTTCTCCTTGAGCATTTAAAATGGGTTGAACGGTGGTTTTAACATAGTAAGCATCACCATTTTTGGCTCTATTTTTAACCACACCTTGCCATGTCTCTTTCTTGTTTTTAATCGTATCCCAAAAACCTTCAAAGGCCGATCTTGGCATGTCTGGATGTCGAATGATATTGTGTGGTTTTCCTAAAAGTTCTTCAGCAGAGTAACCCGAAATTTGACAAAATTTTTCATTGACAAACGTGATAATTCCCGCTGGATTGGTTTTTGAAATAATTGAACTTTTATTGGTAATCATTTTGTACTGTTCTAAAAGCAAGTAGTTCTGATGATTTTCTTTTTTAAGGTTTATAACATGTGTTATTTTTGAAAGCGTTGATTTGAGTTGTTCAATACTCAAAGGTTTAAATAAATACCCATCTACTCCTACTTCAATGGACTGTGCAAAATAGTCTGATTCATGTTGGTCTGCGATAACAATAATAGCGATATTGTTATCCACTGCTTTGATACGTTGTATCATCTCAATACCGTTTAAAAGAGGCATTGTGATGGCGGTGATAATAAGGCCATAAGGTGTACTACTTTGTGTGTAGAGCTCCAATCCTTCTTGTCCATTTTTAGCGATTGTAATATCGCTAAAAAAATCTTTTAAAATTGAAACAGTATGGTTTTGCACAGTACTATCAGCCTCAACATACAATAATTTAATATCATGACATGTATGCATTAAGGTTTCAAAGGAGAGCGCTTTCATCGTTTATTTTGTACCTATACCTTGTCCAAATTGGATGGTTGAGCCTTCTTGGATTAATGGGGTGAAACTCTCTTTCTCAAAGAGCATTACAATGGTTGAACCCATGCAAAAGTGGCCTAATTCTTCACCTTTTTTGAGAGAGATATTATCATATAAGTAGTATTGTTGAAGTGCATTTTTAGCATTGGTTTGGATGGTGTCATCAAAGGTAAAAGCCATTTTACCAACATTTAAGGCACCTACAAAGACCATATAAAATAGGGTGTTTTCTGTGGTAAAACATTCAAGAATAACGCGTTCATTCTCAACAAAAAGAGCATCTACTTTTTTGAGCCACGTCAAGTTTACAGGGTAGAGCTTTCCTGGAATATGTACCGCCTTGGTGATACGCATATCACACGGTGCATGATAGCGATGATAATCTTTAGGTGAGAGGTAGAAATTGAGAAAAAAACCATCTTCGAGTCGCGCTTTGAACTTTTTTGACATATAATCGCTTAGTAGGGCATTAATATCATACGAAAAGCCTTTAATTTGCATGGCTAGATTATTATGAATGGTACCAGCGGCACTAATGAGGCTATCACATGGCGAAATAATAATGTCATTCTCATTGGATATACTTCTGGGAACTTTGAGTTGCCGTGTAAATAGTTTATTGAGTGTTGTATAGCTTTGTGCGGGCTCAAATTCACTTAAATCAGCATGTACGATAGAAACATAAAGTCGGTTGATAACTGATTGATAAAGTGGTGGAAATACTTTTGTGGCAAAAGAACCAAAAATTCGAGAAATGAGTGACGTTTTAAATAAAGGAAATCTTTTCATTAGTACCTTTTCTTTTTTTAGTAAACTTGATTATACCAAATCATTGTATTTTTTGATATATAGATGTAAATTATGATATTATTTTATCTTTAAATTTTTAGAAAACTTTCAAATAAGGGAAAATGATTATGGAGAAAATGAACTCATCATGGCAAAAATTTATCGAATTTATTACATTCATTAATTTACCGATTCGTAAAAAATTTTTATTATTTGAAATGGGAACATTCTTCTGGTTTTTAATGGTCGGTTTACTCTCTGTAGCTTCGCTTAGTTTTATTCATTATCGCTATTCTCAAATTGAACAATCAACACTACCATATATGAAATTTACTTACACACTCTCTCCTGAACTCTCTTCTTTAGAGCATAGCATTATAGATGCCAAAGAACATCACAATGATGCTAAAACTCTTTATATGACAAAAGTTTCCTTGGATGGTATCAAAAGTACCATTTCGGATGTATTAGTAAAAATTCAAAACAATCCTACACATGGCAATATTTTTGAAACCGTAATCCAATCTTTATCTAAAGATGACAGTGAAAGTTTTAACCTTTTTCAAGAAATTTTAAAAGAGATAAATCTGATGGATGGCATGGTATTAGAGGCACAAAAAAAAGCAGTTCTTAACGCATCCGCAAGTGAACAAGCTCTTTTGTGGCAACAGTTAGGTGTACATGTAAGCCATACACAAGAGATGGCTCAGTCATTAAGTAAACGTGTGGAGTTGCAGTATCAAAGCTATAGTATACAAGTAGGTGATACTATTCGCCTTTCTATTAATAGTCTTGCTATTATTATCGTAATGGCTCTGACGCTCTTGATGTTTTTTACACGATGGCTTCGCGAGGCTTTTTCCAAACCAATTGAATCAATGATTCATCAAATCCATTCCATTGGAACGGGAGAAGTTGATTTGAGCAAAAAATTGAAAATCAAATCCAAAGATGAGATAGGAACACTTTCTAAAGAGTTCAATAAACTGGTGGATACAGTTTATGGCGTCACTGTCTTTAAGAAAGTGATAGAAGAAGACAATTCTTTAGAAGTTGTTTATACAAGGCTTGGGGAAGTTTTTGAGCGAGAAGCAGGCATTTCAAATTATCGTATTTTTGATGTTAATGCTGCTAAAAGCACCATGAATGTTGTGTACCCTCATGTTTTTGATGAGAAAGAGTTTATGGCATGTAATGAGGAAATTTTACACGATTGCACACTATGTCGGGCCCAAAAAACAGGGCATAAAGTCTCCTCATTTGAATTTGATGGAGTGTGTAAAGAGTTTATGAATGATGCGGGTAAAAAACATGTGTGTATCCCTCTTATTGTTGCTGGGCATGCAGGCGCTGTCGTACAATTTGTTTTCAATAAAACACATAATGCTGAAGAAATAGAGCGCGTAAATGAGCAAATTTTTAAAGCAGAGAGTTATATTAAAAATTCTCTCTCTGTTATTGAAACCAAGCGTTTGATGAATACGCTCAGAGAATCTTCACTTGTTGATGGATTGACGGGGCTTTATAACCGTCGCTTTTTACAAGACCATTCGAATCAAATTATTGCTAGTACACTTAGGCGTAAAAAACAAATTAGCTTATTAATGTGCGATATGGATTATTTTAAGCAAGTTAATGATAAATTTGGTCATGATGTCGGTGATAGTGTTCTTAAAGACACCTCTCATATTTTAAAAAAATGTGTCCGCGATGCCGATATCGTTATTCGTTTTGGTGGCGAAGAGTTCTTGATTTTATTGATTGATTCTGAAGTAGGCAATGGTATGGCTGTGGCTGAAAAAATTAGATTGGCTGTTGAAGAGTATAACTTTAAAACCAATGAGGGCGTATTGAAAAAAACCATTAGTATGGGTATTAGTGATTTTCCAAATGATGCGGATGGTTTTTGGCAGGTGATAAAATTTGCCGATGTGGCATTGTATAAAGCCAAAGAAAATGGACGTAATCGCTGTGTTCAATTTAGTAATGATCTCTGGGATCAAAAGGCAAATTTTTAAGAATGAAAAATGATTTTTCTCGCTTTATAAGCGATGAGGCGATGCTTCAAAACCTCAAAGATTTGGGCTATGCTCAAATGACTTCAATTCAAGAAGTATGCTTACCTCTTGTCTTGGAAGGCAAAGATGTTACGGCGCAAGCCAAAACAGGCAGTGGCAAAACCGCCGCTTTTGGACTACCTTTACTTTTACGCTTACATGTCAGAAAAATGAGCATCCAATCTATGGTACTATGTCCTACTAGAGAGCTTGCTGAGCAAGTCGCCGGAGAGCTTCGCAAATTTGCACGTTCCAAACATAACATTAAGATTTTACTCCTTTGTGGCGGTGTGCCATGTCGTCAACAACGCTTTTCCTTAGAACATGGCGCGCACATCATTGTGGGTACACCGGGGCGTATTTTGCAACATTTAGAAGAGGGCGCACTCTTTTTAGACAGTGTGGAAACACTCGTGCTAGATGAGGCTGATAGAATGCTCGATATGGGCTTTTTTGAAGATATCGAGAAGATTATCGCAAAGACTCCTGCTCAAAGGCAAACACTGCTTTTCTCCGCCACATTTCCCAAAGAAATCGAATCCATATGTGCAAAAGTACAATGCGATGCTGTCACTATCAGTGTGACAGCCGAAGAAGTTGAAAATAAAATCGAACAGATTTTTTACGAAGTCAACAGAGACGATAAATATACAGCTCTGAAAGCCATACTCTTAACACACCAACCCAAATCGGCCATTATTTTTTGTAAAACCAAAATAGGCGTCAGCGAACTTCAAGATGAACTCTATCAAGACGGTTTTGATGTGCTCAGCCTTCATGGGGATTTAGAACAAATCGATAGAGATGAGAGTTTAATACAATTTGCCAATGGCAGTATGAGCATCCTTGTCGCTACTGATTTGGCATCACGTGGGCTTGACATCAAAGATGTGCAATGCGTCATTAATTATGACCTCCCAAACACCCCAGAAATCTACACTCATCGCATTGGAAGAACCGCAAGAATGGGCAAAGAAGGCTTGGCTATTAGCTTTTATGAGCCTTTTCAAAAAGAGTTTTTAGAAGAACTTAACGCCGCCAATATAAGCTTTACATGTCAGCCTTACGAGAGCCTCACCCCCAAAGATATCTCAGCCTATCGCTCTGAATGGGTCACCTTGTGTATTGATGGTGGCAAAAAACAAAAAGTAAGAGCTGGCGACATCTTGGGCACACTCACCAAAGACGTAGGACTACACGCTTCTTCTATCGGCAAAATAGATATCACCGACAAATACGCCTACGTAGCCATCGAGCGAAAATATGCCGATAAGGCTTTTGAGGCTTTAGGTTATAAAACGATTAAAGGTCGCGCATTTAGGGTTTGGAAGTTAGACTAACGATGAAAATAGGCGTTCTTTCTGAATCCATAGCAATATTTTTGCTTTAGAATCTACGTAAGAAGAAATAATACTAAATCCTACATGGTTTTAGGTCATTGTTAATGAACTTGGCGATGAACCTATACCATGGCTATACTTATGATATTTGTTCAGCAAAAATTGAGCATTTTACAAAAGCGACTATCTTAATGATAGGTAATGCTGTAAAGTTGTTGATTACTCTATCTACATGTTCTACTATTTTTATGCGGTTTAGTATGAAATTAACAATAGCGCAAAAAAGAAGAAGAGCTTTAGTGTTACAACTCTTCCTCGTGTGAAAATATTTAAGCTGTTTTAAATTGAGAGAGTGACAAATTAAGTCCCTCTGAGAGCTTAGCAAGGTGTTCCGCTGCTGAGGCTATTTCTTCAATACTTCTGGCATTAGAGTTAGAAATAGTTGAAATATTGCGGATTCGATCAATAATATTCATAGCTTGTTCACGACCTAAATTGGCATCGTTTGCTGTTTGAATGGCTACAGTTTTGGCCTTATCCATATTGGTAACCGTTGTTCGCATAAGTGTTTGTGTTGTTTCTGCACGATTTCCAAGGTGTTCAATTTCTTTGGCACTTTTACGCATCATTTCTGAGGCTGCATTGACGGACTGAACAATGACAGCAACCGTTGCATTACTCTCAACAAGGCTTTTTTGAGTGCGTTCAGCCAATTTTCTTACTTCATCTGCAACGACAGCAAAACCACGACCATGTTCACCTGCACGAGCAGCTTCAATAGCAGCATTGAGGGCTAAAAGATTAGTTTGTTCGGCAATATCGGCAATCACTGAAAGCACTTGCTTGACTTGCTCAACATCTTGATCTAAATTTTCAAGTCTTAAAGAGAGGTCTGTTTGATTGATAACCACGCTTTTAAGGTCCTCTGAAACGGCGAGCACTTCTTCGGAAGCATTTTTCAATTCATTTGAAACACTGGCTATGACTTGACCTGATTGGTCAGAGCTTGTGGCACTAACTTCTAAAATGGAAACAACAGATTCAGTTTCTTGCGTGGTTTCTTCGATTTCAAGTGCTGCTTTTTCTGTGCTTCGTCCAATATGGAGTGACGTACTTGAAAGTTCTTCTGCTACCGCTGCATTTTCTTGGGCACTTTGTTTTGCTTCATCGATAGCTTTTGAAAGTTGGACTAAAAGGGCATTGAATATGTTCATCATGTGAGAAATTTCATCATTTTGACCTGTTTGTATTTTATAATATAAATCTTTGTGTTGAGCGATATACGTACAACCATCGGATGCTTTTTGAATGGAAATACGAATCTTACTGATAATAAATAAAAAGAGTAATGTAACCACAAGCGTTAAAATAACTGAAGTAGCGATACCGATAAGTTTAGATGTTTCAAGTGCTTTAAATTCATATGTTTGAATAGTGTTGCTTAATTCTTGAATCATAGTTTGAAGTTGAAAATAGTGTTCTGCTCCTTCTTCACTAAGTTTTTTAAGAAGTTGCCCATCTTTTGTAGTGAGAAAATCTGGTAAGTGAATTTCATAAGTATGTTCTTTGATGATTTTAAAGCGTATTTCATTGCCTGCGTAATAGGCATTTGTCTTTTCTTTGATAATATCTAGGTTCTTTGTATACAATGGATTTTTAACTTCAAGTTCTAATGTATTAATACTTTCAATAATTTCTTTATACGTTTGAACATAACCTTCATAACTTTTTGTATCATAGTTTAATTGATAACCTCTGGCATAGGTTCCAAGAGTGGCACTTAATGCCCGCAATGAACCAATAGTTTCTATAGTTTGTGCTGTATAGCGCGCATTGGTTGTATTTGAAATCAAAAGATAGGTGAGGCTACCTGTACTTAGGAGGAAAAGCAATAATAAAAAGAGCATTTTAGATTTTATAGTTAATAACATGTACTACCTTTATAAAAAATTATATAGTCTTAGGAATGAGTAACGAAATAACACTTTAAGGTTTTTTTAGCCAGTTCAAATTCAAACATAACTTTTATACCTTAATGTTTTATATTAAGAATTTTATAGTAATATTATAGCAAGAAAATAGCATATTCAAAAATACCACAGAGGTCAGATGCGTTAATGTAAATGATTTTTAAGGTGTTTTGTTATTTTAAATTTC
Organism: Sulfurospirillaceae bacterium; assembly: GCA_028684065.1. Taxonomy (GTDB): domain Bacteria; phylum Campylobacterota; class Campylobacteria; order Campylobacterales; family Sulfurospirillaceae; genus Sulfurospirillum. Next base: position 392,317 of record JAQUGO010000001.1, on the reverse strand, counting down.
TGTGCTATACTTTTGGCAAATTTTCTTAAAGGAGACCCGATGGCAACTTTTATATCCCATCAAACCATATACCAACCTCAGAACATAGCGCAATTTTCTAACGCCTCTGTCCTCGTCGTCCTCCTCCTGAAGCTCCGTTAAACCTTCACACTCACCCCTTTTTTTTCATTGTTGATTTTTAGATTGGCTTTTTAGCCCTGAGGATACCTCTACCTATTTAGCTCAATTTTTATTATTTGCGTTCTTGCAAAATAGCAAGAACTTCTGACACGTCTTTGAAGCAAAGCTTCCAAGACTACATTAACACTGGGTTCTCTTCGGCAGAGTGCCCACGCACCTTTGGTGCTCTTACTTCTTGCAAAACTTGTTTTACAAGAAGTCTATTTTTATTGTTGTTTTTCTTGCCATGGCGCAAGATTTTAATTTAAAGCGCAAAGTGCGCGTGGGTTTTCCGTCGAGGAAAACTTAGCGTTAGCGTAGCAACTTTAACTTTGCCAAAGTTGCGTTATAAAATGATTGAAGGATAATACTATGCAAAACACACAAACATTTAAAAAATACAAACCGTACCCATTGGTACCTTTAGCTCACAGAGAGTGGGCAAGTAATATCATCACGCAAGCGCCCATTTGGGTTAGTACCGACTTAAGAGATGGCAATCAAGCCCTTGTAGAGCCGATGAATGTGACCAAAAAATTGGCGTATTTTCAAAAATTGGTGGAGATGGGATTTAAAGAAATAGAAATAGCATATCCTAGTGCTTCGCAAACCGATTTTGACTTTTGTCGCATGTTAATCGAGCAGAATTTAATCCCTGAGGATGTTAGGGTTGCGGTTTTGATGCCATCCATCGAAAAACACATTAGAAGGACTTACGAGGCAATGAAAGGAGCTAAAAAAGTAACGATGCACCTTTACAACCCCACCGCGGACAATCAGCGCAAAGTGGTATTTGATAAAAGTAAAGTAGAGATTATTACTTTAGCGGTTGAGGGCACACGTATTATTAAAGAAGAGGCGGCAAAATTTAAGGGTGACGTGATGTTTCAGTATTCACCTGAGAGTTTCTCTCAAACCGAGTTGTCGTTTGCACGCGATATTGTTAATGCCGTTATCAGTGAGTGGATGCCAACAAAAAATGCACCGATGGTGATTAATTTGCCTAACACTTTAGAAGCATGCACGCCTAATATCTATGCCGATAGAATCGAGTGGATGAGTAAACAAATGTTAGAGCGTGATGCCATTATCTTAAGCGTTCATCCTCATAACGACCGAGGTACGGCCGTTGCGAGTGCTGAGATGGCCATATTAGCAGGTGCACAAAGAGTGGAAGGTACATTAATGGGCAATGGAGAGAGAGCAGGCAATGTTGACTTAGTTACATTAGCATTTAATCTTTACTCTCAAGGAATCGACCCGATGTTGGATATTTACAATATTGACACAATTTTGCAGGAGATTATTACATTGACGCATAGTACCATTCCTCCCCGTCATCCCTATGTTGGTTCTATGATCTACACGGCTTTTTCTGGGACGCATCAAGACGCAATAAAGAAGGGTATAGAGCATCAAAAGGTGGTGTTAGATGGCTATTGGCACGTCCCGTATCTCATTATAGATCCAAAGGATATCAAGCGTGATTACCGCGATGTTGTGCGTATCAATTCACAATCTGGTAAAAGTGGTGTGGCGTATGTACTTAAAGAATTTTACGGTATTGAGACGACCAAAGCCATGCAGATTGAAGTTGCTATCGAAGTACAAAAGTTATGTGATGAAAAAGGTATCGAAGTGAATGCGGAAGAAATTTTTAAAGTATTTAGGCAAATGTGTAAGCTTTAATGTTGTACACGTAAAGAAAGAAAAATACCTATGGGTATGATGAAACTAGAGTAAAAGGGCTTTACATGTAAAGCCCTAAAGATTAGCCTATATTGGTATAAACAGCTTGTACATCCTCATCGTCTTCGACTTTTTCGATGATTCTTTCAATCTCAACCATTTGTTCTGGTGTGAATGTAACAGGCGTATTGGCGATTCGTTCCAAAGAGGCTTTAATGAGTGCAATGCCAAGTTTATCAAATGCTGATGAGAGGCTTCCAAAGTTGGTATAGTCTGCATAGACTAGAATTATCCCATCTTCTTCTTCAATCTCTTCAAGACCTGCATCGATAAGTTCAAGTTCTAACTCTTCTAAATCCATATCAGCTGTTTTGGCAAATTCAAAGACTGCTTTACGTGAGAACATAAATTCGAGTGAACCGTTATTGAGAACTTCGCCACCCGATTTCTTAAAGGCACTTTTGATGTTAGCTACAGTACGTGTGTTATTGTCTGTTGCACATTCAACAAAAAAGAGTGAGCCAAAAGGGCCTTTGCCTTCATAGGTTGTTTCCGCAAGGCTTTGAGCGTCTTTACCAGCCGCACGTTTAATGGCCGCATCAATATTGTCTTTAGGCATATTTTCAGCTTTAGCATTAAGAATTGCTGCTCTTAGTTTTGGATTGGATTCAGGATCTGGGCCACCTTCTTTGGCCGCCATCATAATGACGCGCCCAAGTCTTGGAAATACGCGAGACATATTTCCCCATCTTTTTAGTTTAGATGCTTTACGATATTCAAACGCTCTTCCCATAGGGATTTTTCCTTCTGTATGTTTTCTAAAATTGGTGTATTATAGCGTTTTTCAGGTTTAGTTTGTCTTAGCGCTCACATGCGTGAAGAACAATGCTATCGGTTGATGCTATACCCGGCAAAAAATCAGCAAGAGGTTTACATGTAGCATCAAAGCAGATTTCATAGCCTTTGGTATAAGGTGAATGCATCAATGAGACACTAGAGAGCGGTTTAATACTAGGTGTATAGTGCCAATAACCATCGTATAAAACAGACCCTAAAGGGGGTTCCATACCCGCTCCGCTACCTTTAACTCTTGCTTCTACGATATGTAAATTTTTACCTTCAATTCGCCAGTCTTCTTCCCAACGAATTTTTTCAACAGAATGCATCCAAGCCAGAGTAAAGGCTTGGATATGAAGAGTGGCGCTAAGCGCGCCAGCTGTAAGACATAAGCTTATCATTTTTTACGACTAGTCAACCATACCCAAATAATGAAAGTCAAAGAAAGTGTAAATCCTATCTCATCACTGATTGGTAAAGCCGCAACAAGAGCAATAGCAGAGATAATACCAAGTCCTCTTTGAAGTGTAGAAAGAGGTGCCCATAAATACCCTATAGCAGCTCCGCCCCAAAGGAAAATAGCAAGTAACGCTTTAAAAACAATGTAAACCACGGCTAAAAATGTTGGGTCGCCTTGAAGCATAAGCGCAGGGTCATAAACCGCCATAAACGGAACAATAAAACCAGCAATCGCAATTTGTGTTGCTTTAAATCCTATTTTCATTGCAGGTGCTTTTGCAATAGATGCAGCCGCAAAAGCAGCGAGGGCAACAGGTGGTGTAAGGTCTGCCATAATACCAAAATAAAAGACAAACATATGGCTGACAATCAAGGGTACACCAAGTTTAAGAAGTGCAGGAGCTGCAATAGAACTTGTAATGATATAATTAGGAATCGTTGGAATTCCCATGCCTAAAAGAAGGCATGCTATCATGGTTAAAAAGAGCGATAAGAAAAGGCTTGTTTGCCCAATTTCAAGGATAAATCCTGCAAAACTTGATGCCGCACCAGTCAGCGTTAAAACACCGACAATAACACCGACAATCGCACAAGCAATACCAACACCTAAGGCTTGTTTTGCCCCATTGATCATAGCCGTTTTCATAGTGCTCAGTGTAACATCTCCGCCTTTAACAAAGAAATTTGCAAATACAAGTAGCGCAATGACTGCAATGACGGGCTTGATACCCCACTCCGAAAAAGAAGCTGCGGAGAGACCCAATGCAAACCAAAACGTATAACGAAAAGCCGTTGCTGAGATGCGTGCAGCAATAGCAGTTCCTAAGATAAGCATCGATGTAAGAGTTAGACCCATCATTCCCGCAAACATTGGAGTAAAGCCGTGAAAAAGCATATACACAAGAACAACTAAGGGTAAAGCAAGATACCAGTTTTCTTTAAGTGAAAGCCATACATTGGGGCATTCATCTTCGGGGACTCCCATCAGTTTAAGACGTCCTGCTTCAAGATGAACCATCCAAAAAGCTGTAGCATAATAAAGTGTTGCAGGGATAACAGCTGCTTTAACGATGTCTGCATAGGGCACATTAAGTGTTTCCGCCATGATAAAGGCAACGGCGCCCATAACAGGGGGCATAATTTGACCACCCATAGAAGATGTTGCTTCAACAGCCCCTGCAAAAACAGAAGTGTAGCCAAATTTTTTCATCAAAGGAATGGTAAATTGCCCAACGGTGAGAACATTGGCAACACCTGAACCTGAAATCGTTCCCATTAGACCTGAGGAGATAACAGCAACTTTGGCAGGGCCACCTTGTGCTCGACCGACTAAGCCAAGAGCAAGCGCATTAAAAAGGCGAATCATACCCGCATGTTCTAAAAATGTTCCAAATAAAATAAACAAAAAGATATACGTCGCGGAAACTAGAATAGGAGTTCCTAGGATACCATCACTTCCAAGATAAAGTTGATCAACAATCTGATCAAAGCCAAAGCCACGGTGTGCTAGGTCACCGGGGAGATATTGCCCAAAAAAACCATAAGCGAGGAATGTAAGACACACAAGTGTCAAAGCCCATCCCACGACACGACGAGCTGCTTCAAAAACAAGGATAGTCACTAACGTCGCTACGACAAGATCGGCTGTTGTTGGATCACCCGATCGTTCAATTAAGTCAGCTTCAAAAATCATATGGTAAAAGCCAAGGGCAAAGCCACCAAAAGATAAAAGAAGATCATACCAAGGAATGGTACTCGTGTGACCTTTTTTGGTTGCTGGATAAAACATAAAAATCAGTAAAAGTAAAAAGCTTACATGTAAAGCACGCATTGTAAGGCTTGAAAAGGGTTGAAATGCTGCTACATAAAGTTGGTAAGCGGAAAATGAGAGAGCTGAAAACATTGCAAGACGTGCAGCCCATCCCATTAAAAGACGTTGGTGTCCATGTTCTTCGAATTCAGATACTTCGAGAGATTCATCAATGGCGATATCAGCCATATGTTATTCCTTTGCTAATATAAGATGCACAAAGGTACCTATGCATTTTACTGCTATAGATACCTTAAAGTTTTTATTTGATAAGTCCGACTTCTTTATAGTATTGTTCTGCACCAGGATGAAGTGGGGCAGGTAAGCTTTTGATAGCATTTTGTAAAGAGATTTTTTTAGCAGCAGCATGTGCAGCGACCATTTGGTCAAGGTTTTCAAACATTGATTTAGTCATTTTATAAACGGTCTCTTTTGGTACGCCTGCACGAGTCACTAAGAAGTTTTGAACAGCAATAGTATGAACATCGGTTGTTTGACCTTCATAAGTATTAGCCGCAATAACGCCTTCTTGGTACGCTGGGTCATTAATTTTTTGAACAATTTCAGCTGGGATGTCTAAAAAAACTACTTTTTGAGATGTTGCTAAGTCACGAAGTGCTGCAACGCCTGCACCTGAAGAAAGTAGTGTAACGTCAAGTTGTCTATTTTTCATAAGCTCAACAGATTCTGCATAAGAGAGGTATTCAACTTTTGAAAAATCTTCATATTTAATGCCTGCAGCGGCAAGAATTTTACTAGAATTGAGTTGTGTGCCAGATTTTGGAGCGCCCACAGAGATACGTTTACCTTTGATGTCAGCAAAAGATTTAATGCCTGAATCTGCCGCCGCAACAAAGTGAATATAGTTTGGATAAAGTGCCGTAATAGTTCTTAGCTTATTTAAAGGCGCTTTAAAGCCAGCCTCTACATCACCTTTATATGCATCAGAAAAAGAGTCGCCTAATGAAATGCCCACTTCACCACGTCCTGCTTGAAGAAGATTTAAGTTTTCAATGCTAGCTTTGGTAGCTTGAACTGTTGATTTTGTATCAGGTAAAGCTTTACCATAAATTTGTGATAAAGATACGCCAAGTGGGTAATAGATACCACTGGTACCACCGGTTAAAATATTGATAAATTCAGCTGCATTCATAGGAACAGCAAGGCAAATTGCCACAGCACTCGTTGCGAGAGTTTTGCGTAGTAAGGATTTCATTTTTTCTCCTAAATAGTATTTTAAAAGGCGTTAGTATTATAGAATGTTTTGCTAAAAATTAGCTGTAAGGTTATGAAATAGAGAAAGAATCAATAGAAGTGTTAAGTTTTAGAAGAGTGGGCTTATACAAACCCACTCTTTAGGAAGATACTTGTGCTAATCGCAAATGTTTTTTGGTGCTTTGTTTATGATAAAACATCATAATAATAAAGAGGGTAAGTCCCAGAAGATGCACTAATTGTGTTTCTCCTTTAAAGATATCATCTCCAAGCCCTAGCATTTTATCGCGTGAGAGTAAAAGGTAACATGAAATGCCAAAAAGAGCACGCTCAAGTAAAGGTAGTTTCCTATCCCAGTATCCTTCAACAGTAGCTGCAAAAGCGATGAGTCCTATAAGAGCAAAGCCAAAAACTTCAAATCTATCGTACCAGCTACCAGTTATAAGGGGTGAATAGGCAAATAAAAATGGCATAATATAAAGCCCTTTTCCCAATTTCCATGACATAAAGCCCGTTTTCATAGGAGAAGATTCAGCAATTCCAGCTGCGGCAAAAGCGGCAAGACAGACAGGAGGTGTTAGGTTAGAATCTTGTGAGAGCCAAAAGATAATTAAGTGTGCTGCTAAAAAATACATAGTCACTTCGGGAATTTGCACACCTGCATTTAAGAGCGCAGCCATCTCTGGGCTGACCATTAAACCTACTAATGCTGGGGCTGAAAGAACGGCTAGAACAACATATGAAGCTGTTACGGGAAGACCCATACCTAATACCAAAGAAGCAAGGGCTACGAGAATCATGGCAATGATGAGTTGATTGGCTGACCATTCCATAATGAGTTGTGAAAAAGTAACGCCTATACCTGAGATATTGATAACACCAACGATAATCCCTACAGCAATCATCATAACACCGGTTGTTATCATATTTTGAGCCCCCATAGCAAAGGCTTCAACAATTTGTTGAAAACTCATACGTTTAGTTTTAGTAAGATATGAAGCGGCAATAATGGCTAAGATAGAATATCCCGCGGCATAGGTTGGGGTGTATCCATAAACCATTAAGCCAACTAAAACACCTATCGGAATGAAAAAATGCATACCTTCGCGGATGATAGGCCAGATAGCAATAATTTCACCATCTGAGCCGATATTATGCTCTTTAGCATAAATATGGACATAGACTGAAATCGAAACATAATATAAAATCGCTGGCAAAATAGAGACTAAAACAATCGTGGTGTAAGGTATATTGGTGATTTGGGCCATAACAAAGGCTCCAGCTCCCATAATAGGGGGAACAATTTGCCCACCAGTAGATGCCGCAGTTTCAACGGCTGCTGCAAAAATACCACTAAAGCCATTGCGTTTCATCATCGGAATAGTAATGGAACCCGTGGAAACAACATTGGCAACAGCAGAGCCAGATATCGTTCCCATAAGGGCTGAAGAGAAAACTGCCACTTGGGCAGCACCACCCCGAAAGCGATTGGTAAAGGCTCGAGAAAGATCAACGATAAAATCACCAGCTCCACTTTTAAGTAAGAACGCAGCAAATAAAATAAACATAAAAACATACGTTGATGAGATAGTCGCGATAGAGCCAAATAATCCTTCGTCGGTATAAAACATACGATACGAAAAGCGCTCATAGGACATACCACCAAAGGCTAAAACACCACTAATATAATTACCCATCCATGTCACATAACTAACAGAAACCATAATTAATATGGGGATAATCCATCCTGTTGTTCGGCGGAGCATTTCAACAGCCAATAAAATGGCCAATGTGGCATATATAATATCAGACTGACGCATATTACCATTAGCAACGGCATATAAACTCTCTTCGTAACCTATCATATATCCAGCGATACTGAGCGTTACTAAAGAAAGGATAATATCAAGAAGATGGACATCATCATTTTTAGATGCAGAAGACGCTTTATAGGTAAGGAAACCAAGAGAGCCTAAAAGTGAAAAATGTGAAGCATTGAACCATAAATTACTCATTCCTCCGATAACATTGATCCAAACATGAAACAGAGAAATGAATACGGCATACCAAAAAAGAACGGGTTTAAGAGCTTGTTTAGAAATTGTCATGTGTCTACCTTATAGTATGGCGGAGATTGAACTCCGCCTTAATGTTTGAAAGCGTTATTTCATTAAAAGGCGATCAGGAATTTTGATACCTTTTTCTTGATAAAATTTTACAGCACCAGGATGTAATGGCATAGGAAGTCCTTCTATGGCTTTTTCAAGAGACATAGCGGCTGTTGCTTTGTTAACAGAATTTAAGAAAGGAAGATTCTCATACATCGTTTTTGTTAGGAGATAGACAACTTCATCAGGTGTGTCAGCAGTAGCGACTAAAAGGTTGGGTTGTGCAATAGTATTGATATCTTTGACTTGACCAGGGTAGGTATTGGCTTTGATAACGTATTTACTCCATGCAGGGTATTGTGCTACGATTTTTGCTAAATCATCATCTGAAAAATCTAAAACAGCAATCTTTGATGGGCCCATTGAGGCGAATACATTAGTAACAGCTGATGCAGGAGCACCCGCAGGAGTATTCATACCTTTGATTTTGCCATCTTGAAGAGCTGCTGCGCTTGGGTTATAGCCAAGATACTCAAGATTCATTTTTGTATAATCAATACCTAAGGCATCAAAGATAACTTCTGCTGATACACGACTACCCGAGTTTCTTTCACTAATGGAAAATCCTTTGCCATAAAGATTTTTAAGATCCATAATGTTACCAGTGGTAGCAATATCTTTTAAAACAGTAAAATGCTCAACATTTTGCCACAACATAGAAACAGAACGGATATTCTTTTTTGGATGATCTTTATATTTTGCTTTACCTTGCCATGCCATTGAACCAAAAAGTCCTTGAAGAATGGCAAAATTAACCTCTTTTTTGTCCATCATGTCGATATTCTCACCACTTCCTGCACTTGAAATAGCTGAAAAGGTCATTTTATGATCTTTGGCAAGTTTAAGTGAAGCAATTGTAGCGATACCAACACCGACTGGGTAATATGTTCCCCCTGTACTGGCAGTAGCAATAATATATTTTTGCTCTTTATCGGCAGCATTAGCCCCAGAAATGAGGGTTGCTGCAACAAGGGATGACGCTAAAAATGTCTTTAACATGAAAGAAAGACGCATAAAAACTCCTTAATTTGATATATAAATATATTTCATTGTAAAGTTTTTGTTGCCAAATTGGTATAAAAATGAACACTTTTTATTTTATTTTAAGAAAAGTGTAACTTTTTTACCATTTGTTAGTTTAAGAATGTTTATAAAAATCAGAGTTTTAATCTGCTATAATCTTTGAAATTTAACATTAATCTAAAGGACAGTATCGTATGGAAGCGTTAAAACAAGCCTTCAAAAAACATGGTTTTGAGTTGATTTTTGTCTCTAACAAAGAAGAAGCACTGAGTGTTGCGATGAGTTTTATCAAACCTGGCATGAGTATAGGCATGGGTGGTTCAACGACAGTTGCACAAATTGGATTACTTGATTATGTAACGTCATTAAAAGATATTACTCTTTTTAATCAATACGAAAAAGGTATTAGTATGGAGGAAAATACAAATCGAAGACGTCAAGGAATGCTTGCTGATTTGTATATTTGTGGTACAAATGCATTGACAAAAAACGGTGAAATCGTTAATGCCGATGGCAGTGGTAATCGCGTTGCTGCACAAATTTTTGGCCCTAAAAAAGTCTTAATTATTACGGGTAAAAATAAAATTGTTGATGACGTGGCGGCTGGTTTTAAACGTATTCATGATGTTGCTAGTCCTAAAAATATTGAACGAATGAATAATACAGCCATTGCAATGGGAAAAGAGCCACGCCATAATATGAATAACATTGGTAATAAATTTGCCTATATTGATGCGGATGTGGAAGGGCGTACAACGATTGTTGTAGTGGATGAAGATTTAGGATTTTAAGATGGTGGATTATCTTATTATCGGTGGCGGGATTATAGGGTTAAACATTGCAAGAGCTTTGAAAATACAAGAGCCTGAATCCAAAATTACTTTAATTGAAAAAGAACCTGACGTCGCTCAGCATAGTAGTGGGCGCAATAGTGGCGTTTTACATGCCGGTTTTTATTATACGGCTAACTCTTTAAAAGCGAAGTTTACCAAAGAGGGCAATGCACGCCTAAAAGCGTTTTGTAAAGAGAGAGGTTTACAAATCAATCCGTGTGCCAAAGTCGTTGTAGCTCAAAATGATAAAGAGTTAGAAGGACTGGAAGAGCTCAAGAGAAGAGGTGACATCAATGGTGTGGAGACCTCATGGATAAGTGAAGAGAAATTATCTGAACATTATCCTCTTATTAAAACCTATCAAAAAGCTCTTTTTTCACCAACAACGGCAACGGTTGACCCTAGTCAAGTGACGAAAGAGTTCAAAAAGTTTATTATCGAAATGGGTGTGAATGTTCTAACCAATACTGCCTATCTCAAACGAGTTGATGAAGAAAGCGTATTGACATCACAAGGTTTGATTACATGTAAGAAACTGATTAATTGTGCAGGTCTTTATGCTGATAAAATTGCGCAAGATTTTGGCTTTGCACAAGATTTTGTCATTATTCCTTTTAAGGGTATTTACCTTAAAGATAAAACCAATCAATGTGGACTTACAACCAATGTCTATCCTGTTCCCAATCTTGCCAACCCTTTTTTAGGGGTGCATTATACATTTACAGTTAAAAATGAAAGTAAAATTGGACCAACTGCCATCCCCGCTTTTTGGAGAGAAAATTATAAGGGATTTGACAACTTTAAATTTGGCGAGATGGTGCAAATCTTATTTTATGAGGCAAAACTCTTTTTAACCAATGCGTTTGGCTTTCGTTCTTTAGCGTTTAGTGAAGTCAAAAAGTATTGTAAAAAGCATCTTTTAGGTCTTGCAAAAGGATTGACACACCCAATAGATCATCGTGGATTTGATAGTTGGAGTACACCTGGTATTAGAGCTCAACTGCTCAATACTAAAACACTCGAATTAGTACAAGACTTTGTCGTAGAAGGTGATGCAAAAAGTGTGCATGTTCTTAATGCCGTTTCCCCTGCATTTACCTCTTCCATGCCTTTTTCGGAGTGGGTTGTTGAGAATTACATTTTAAAAAAATAGCTTACATGTAAGGATTGCTTTGAATTTTTCGACTGAATTTAAAAACTATAGTTTTATTTTCATTGGCTCACTTTTTTTGGCCTATGGTGTTGTGTCTCTCTTTATCCCTAATGCGTTGGTAACAGGTGGAACTTCAGGTATGGCTATCTTGCTTCATTATATTTTTAAGCTACCCGTTGGTATTTTAATGGTGGCTATTAATGCACCTTTATTGTTGTTAGGCACAAGATATTTTGGTAAGCATTTTACTTTTCGCAGTATTGTAGCTATTGGTTTTACGGCTGTTTGTATTGATGTGATGGGTGAAGCCTTGCATGTCAAGGCACTCAGCCATGATGTGATACTTGCCGCTATCTTTGGCGGTATTGCGATTGGTATAGGGCTTGGATTTATTTTAAGTGGGCATGCTTCTGCTGGTGGTTCAACCATTATCGCTAAAATTGTAGCGGCGCGTACAAGCATTAAAGCTTCAACGGTGATGCTTTTAATTGATATTCTGATTATTGTCTCCATCGCTTTTTTATTTGGCAATATTGACCTTGCTCTTTGGAGTTTGGTGAGCATTTATCTTAGCGCCAAAAGTATTGACATGTTCTTAACCAGAGGGCCATCGAAGAAAGTTGTGCATATTGTTTCTGTCAAAATTGAAGCATTGTGCGAGCAGATAGTCGCGCAACTTGGTAAAAATGGAACGATTGTTGAGGGTAGTGGAATTTTTGAACATGAAAATAAGCGGATGATTTTTTTAGTGGTTGAAAATAGTAAGGTACCGCGATTAAAAGAGTTGATTCAAAGTATAGATAAGGAGGCGTTTATGGTCGTTATGGAAGCTTCTGAATTGTTAGGACGGGGGCATTAAAAAGCTCTTTCTACGGTGAGTTTTAGTTTGTGGTCCTCTTTGTCAAAACCTGCTTTATCAAAGGCGAAATCAACGGATAGACCTCGTGATAATTCATTGAGTATAAATGAACTGTAGATGCCTGTATAAGAAATAGTATAGAGAGCATTTTCCATAAAAACATAACGAGAACCTATGGTTATATCCTCAAGTGCTTCAAAACTAAGGTCAATAGCATAAGAAGAGGTGTTAGGTTCGTAATTATCTGAGTTCAGTAAAGCATTTGTGGGTAGAAGTTGTTGACGAATATCGAGGTAACTATTGGCATCAGTTGAATTATCTCCCACTTGTGAATACGCAACATAAACATCCAAGACATTAAGGGAAAGATTGGCTTTGATGCCAAAAGCATCGGCTTGCATGTCGATAACTTCGATACTAGTAGCATAGGTCTTAAGGTAGTAATTGGCGCTTAAGTTATAATCAAGTTCCATAAGTCTTCCATCGTATAATACTTCGGCGTAATAAAGACTATTGTCATGCGTTTCAAAACGAGCAATGGTAGAGCTTGACTGAAGGGCTAATTCTAAAGAGAGATTTTCAATAGGTACGGCTTTAAAATATAAAATCACTAATTTATTTTGTGTTCTAGTTGCGCCTAAATAGTCTTTATTTTCACTATGGTCAATAGAAATTTCAGTGGTAAAATCGCCATCAATCAGATTATCAATAAGTGTAACAGAGCTAAAAAGGGATGATGACAACAGCATCATTATTATCATCACTAAAATAGAATATTTTTGCACAACTACACCTTTACATGTAAAGAGATTTAAATCATTATAACATGTTAAAAACGTTAATATAAATGCTAAAAGAGTCAAGCATGAGATGCTTTTATGCATCTAAAAAAAAGTTTATTAGAAATTATTTTTGATTTTGAGGCTAAATTTATCGTTTTCTTTTGCTTTTTCAGCTTTGTCATAATACAGACTTACATTTAAACCTTTACTTATCTCATCTAAGATTAAGGAACTGTAGATACCTGCATAAGAAATAGTATTGGTCAGCTCATTCATATATGTATAGCGTGATCCAATAGTGAGTTCTCTTTTCAGATTATAATTGACATCCATCGTGTATGATGAGGTGTTTGTAGTGTAGCCATTAGCGCTAAATGAATAGCCAAAGTCTGAGATTTTGCCACGATACATTGCTTTAGCATATGCAACCAATCCATCATTTTTAACTTCAAGTTGAATCCCTCTAATGGGTGCTGAGAGGTAATGAAATATTACTTTTTGTTTGTTGAGTTCTGTTCTAGCATCTTCGCCATCGGTTGGTTCTAAGGCAATTTTTTTATCAAAAGTCCCTTGCATTAATGCATCGATTAAGGTATCTGCACTGTATGTGTAAGATAAGCAAAGTAACATGATAAATAATATTTTCATTGATTATGAGTATTCCTGTATGATAGCAAGGGTGTAGAGCTATATAAAATAGCTCTACATGTAAAGCGAAGGGAAGAGATGATTACATCATCCCGCCCATGCCTCCCATTCCACCCATGCCACTCATATCTGGCATAGGAGGAGCTTTGTCTTCTTTTGCATTGGTGATAGTCGCTTCTGTTGTGAGAAGTAAACTAGCCACAGAGACAGCATTTTGAAGTGCGATACGTGATACTTTAACAGGATCAACGATACCTGCTTCAAACATATCAACATACTCACCCGTTGCTGCGTTAAAACCATAGTTGGCTTTTGTGCTTGTGAGAACATTGTTTGCTACAACACCTGCATCAAAACCAGCATTTTCAGCGATTTGTTTGAGTGGTGCTTTCAGAGCACGTGTAACAATTTCTGCACCAATGGCTTCATCACCAGTAAGGTTAAGTGAGATTTTTGAGTTAGCCAGTAGTAGCGCAGAGCCACCACCGATAACAATACCTTCTTCAACAGCGGCTTTAGTCGCTGAAAGCGCATCATCAACTCTATCTTTTTTCTCTTTCATAGCTGTTTCAGTGGCAGCGCCTACTTTGATAACTGCAACGCCACCGCTAAGTTTTGCTAAACGCTCTTGTAGTTTTTCTTTATCATAATCACTACTTGTTTCAGCAATTTGTGCTTTTATTTGAGCGACACGAGCGTCGATTTTTGCTTTATTGCCACTGCCATTAACGATAGTTGTATTGTCTTTATCGATAACAATACGTGTAGCTTGACCAAGGTCTGTTAAAACAGCACTTTCTAATGTGCGTCCTAATTCTTCACTAATAACTTCTCCACCGCTTAAAACGGCGATGTCTTCAAGCATTGCTTTTCTTCTATCTCCAAAACCTGGAGCTTTAACAGCAGCAATATTAAGAACACCTCTAAGCTTGTTAACAACTAAAGTTGCCAAAGCTTCACCATCAATATCTTCAGCAATTAAAAGTAATGGTCGACCCGTTTTTTGGACTTGCTCAAGGACTGGAAGTAAGTCTTTGAGATTAGAGATTTTTTTATCATAAAGAAGAATAAATGGTGACTCTAAAACAGCTTGCATTTTTTCTGGATTAGTAACAAAATAAGGAGATAAATAACCTCTATCAAATTGCATACCCTCGACAACATCGAGTTCATCTTGAATACCTTTGGCTTCTTCAACGGTGATAACACCATCTTTGCCTACTTTTTCCATAGCTTCAGCAATTAATTCGCCGATAATTGTGTCAGAGTTTGCAGAGATAGTTGCAACTTGGGCGATCTCTTTTTTACCTTTAACTTCTTTTGCCATCTTTTTGAGTTCAGCAATAATTGCTTCTGCCGCTTTATCCATACCACGTTTGACTTCCATAGGATTAGCACCTGCAGTAATGTTTCTAAGACCTTCTTTAAAAATGGCGTGTGCCAAAACAGTTGCAGTTGTTGTACCATCACCTGCTTGGTCAGCCGTTTTTGAAGCAACTTCTTTAACGAGTTGTGCACCCATATTTTCAATTGTATCTTTAAGTTCGATTTCTTTTGCTACTGAAACACCGTCTTTTGTAATGCTTGGAGCACCAAAGCTTTTTTGAATTAAGACGTTACGACCGCGTGGTCCCATTGTTACTTTAACAGCATCGTTTAGTTTTTTGACACCCTCATAAAGAGCATTGCGTGCACTGTCTGAAAATTGAATATCTTTTGCCATGTTTATTTCCTTATTAATTAATTATAATACGCCTAAAATATCATCCGTATTCATTACTAAATACGCTTTTCCCTCGATTGTAAGTTCAGTACCTGCATATTTGGCAAACACTACTTTATCACCTACAGAAACCAGTCCTTTTTCTTCAACTTTTGCGCTTATCGCTTTGACAATACCGCTAAGAGGTTTTTCTTTGGCGTTGTCAGGGATAATAATGCCAGTAGCTGTCGTTGTTGGCTCTTCAATTCTCTCAAGAAGAACTCTTTTCCCTAGTGGTTTGAAAGTCATTGGTCTATCCTTTTACTAAAATTTAGCACTCTTTTATTATGAGTGACAGAATTTTACAGCAAAGTAACTAAAAAGTCAAGAAAAAAGCACTAAAAGTTTAGTCATTTATACTAAAGGTTTGTTGTTTTTATGATCAAAAGTGTTGTTGGTTAATTATTATATAAAAATATGTAATAATTAACCAAAATATAAGTTTGTAAGCTATATAATTTCAGCCTTACAAAAAATGTGTCAAGGTAGCTCAGCTGGTTAGAGCGCTGGTCTCATAAGCCGGAGGTCGAGGGTTCGAGTCCCTCTCTTGACACCACTACTAAACCCCAAAAATAAGATGTTTTAATCAAATTATCAACTAATAAAAATCTTTAAGTTTTGCTTGGGTGACACTTTGGGTGACACTTTTTCTTTTTAACATACTTTTGTACCTTTTCGATATAATTCATTTTTTGTTAAAGGTATTACTTATGAAATCAATTGAAGATATTGAAGCGGTTAATATTTTAAGAGATTTGTGTAAAGCATATAATATTCAACTTCCGAATAATTTACGCGACATGAAAATTTATAAAGAGATTCAAAACTTCAAAGATGCTGAATATATTTACTGCATCGCGTATGAAATGCTTATTAGAACAGATGAATATAATGCACTTTTGAATGAATATGAACCTCTTAAAAACAAATCAAAATATGATATGACCAATGATGAATTCTCAAAGCTTCGAGAATTAATTAATAGAATGAATGAATTAGGGCTTAAAAAAACAAGTTTTTTGGGTTTTGATTGTGATGATGACAATGATCATGTATTTAAAAGAATTGAATATTACGATGAAATTATTCATAGCCCTTGGAATGTTAGGATGTTGCATAAGTTTCAATTAGATCCAACATTAGGATTTAACAGTATATTTCATATGCTCATTGCCTTTTATCTTCAAAAAAATGCATTGTTTATATTACATAATGAAGAATATATATCTTTTAAACTACAAGAAACAAGTCAAATAAAATTTATAAATGATATTCTTATTTCAGAGATAAATAAACTTGTTGATATATTATTTATACCATACACGATAGAAGGTAGTATACAATATAGGGCACTGAGAGATATTACGTATCTAAAAGAACTAGATGATGATTTTTTATCGCAATTAAAAGAGAATCTAAATAACGATTTACTTATACAATTAAAATCAAATTTTTCATACTACAATACTCAGTTTTGGAATAAATACTATGTAAATGATATAAAAAATGGTTTAAATAAGTTAATAGAATTCCATATGAATAACAATCTCATATATGACCAAAAAATTCAACATACTACTGCTTCTAAAAATGAAATATTAGAAAATCCATCAAATTTTTATATTCCATGTGTAAATCGATTAGCTCAACCTGAAGTATATCAATGGGAAAAAATAGATAATTTGATATCAAACAATGAATTTATGATAAAACTTAAATTTGATGGTATCCAATCTATAGTTGGAAATAAAGGGTATATTCAAGTTATTAAAGAAGAACATATTTATCTTATGCAGATTAGTAAGTATATCTCACTTAGTTTACTAGATGATTCATTTTTGGAAACACTTACTTATGAAGACTTAGAAAATATTTATATTGATACTGAGCCTATATTTAGCAGACCAAGGCTAATGTTTGATGCAGCAAGATTAACGAATGTCCCTATGAATTTAAATTTATCAAAAGAAGACCTTTTACTCTATATTTCACAAATAAAAGATGATTATGATAGGAATAAAAATATTGTTAAAACCAATATGGAGTATTTTTTTGATTTAGCGCTTGAAAGTGATTTATCAGAAATGCCTATATATATCAAGTCTGCAAATGAAAAAAGAGACTCTAAGGATAAAAGGTTATTTCCAAAAAAAAGAGAAGATTTTAAAAAAAGTCTAGCATATGCATTTTATATTTATGATTTATATAAATTTTTTGTTCCTCTCTTTGAGAAAAAAAGACAATCCATAATAGACGCAAGAGGCTTGTCAATTCAAGAACTGCAAGACACTAGAAATATTTATAAAATTAATCATGAAAAAATTGCAGATATAAAAGACATTGCAGATAAAGAACTAAACGCCTATGAAAAGAATAATTTAATAACTCAAATATTATATCTAGTAGATGATAATCTAACTGAAGAGCAAGTTAAATATTATTTAGCAACAATGAAAGAGCTTATTCATGGAATAAATAAAGAAGGAGAGAACCATAAATTTAAGAGACAATATGATCCTGAAAAAAAAGAAAATACTAATTCAAAATATAAAAATCTTATCATAGGAGATTCCTATATTATCAAAAGTAATAAACCAGATTTGGTTAAAATTTTTGATTGACTAACCTAAAATGTTTTAGTTTCAAAATCATCATCAAAAACTTCAATTTCAAAAAAACCACACTCTTATCTTTCTGCTGAAATTATATCAGATTGAGCTCTGTACTCGATACTGCAATAATTCAACTTTGGGAAAATTTGCTATAAATTCCCCATTGGACATATTAAATCTACTTGGAATACTTTCACTGTTAGGAAACAAAAAGAAGCTTCAATACTTGTTTCTTATACTCAAAGGAAATCGATTTCTGAATCAACATAAGGACATATGATGTCAGTAAATTTAGAAACTATCGAGTTTGCAAAGCTATATGCAAACGTAGGTAAAAGGTGGTTGTCTCCAGATGACCTAGCTAAAGAGTATGGCTTTAGTAAATCAACACAAGCAAAAATGAGGATGGCTAGCAATAGCTCAACAATACCTTTTAGTAAAATAAACGGTAAATACATCCGTTATGATAGATATGCTATTGACCAATGGCTTGAAGAACACCAGGTAAAAGGTGGTGTAAAATGAATTTAAATTTAGATGGGATGGCAATTTCAAATGCTATACAAATAGATAATACTCAATTTGGACATCAGTTAGCACAATATTCCACTAGTGTGGCGGCAGTGGAAAATACTAATCAAAGATACTGGCAAGCTGAGGCTAATAGACAACATATTTGGAATAATGAAGTGAGTAAATATAACTCATTAATAAATGCTCAAAATAGTCTACTCCATAGAATCAATGACCCAGAGATACGATTGTGGAGATATCAAAAACAATTGTACTACCGCACAAACAATGGACAATTGATCAGTGCTAATCAGATCGAAATACAAAAAGAACTTTCGAGCCGTTATGGATGCAACGTGCGCATTTATAACGACATAAATGATGTCTTACAAAACAACAATGAAAATAGGATAAATACTTTTCCAATAACAATTAATAGTTTACCTATTATAGAAGAAGAGCTATTTAATCCTAATACAAAATATGAGTTATTTCAAGACTATAATGGCGTTTGGAAGAGAAATTTATTGGCAGACACGCGATATCAAAAAAAAAATTGTTACTTAATAGTCAATACCAATCTTTTACCAGAAAATTGATGTCAAATCTTACGCAATGCAACTCAGACTCCATATCTTTATGGATCAAAGATATTGTCGACACATATGCGAATACTATTTTATTATTAGTTGGCAATCAAACTGTATCCAAAGATATTGTTATTAATAAGGTAATCAAGCAACTTTTCAATACAGGCATAATTGCAACACTTACAGATAATATGTTGCAAAAAGAAAGTTTTGAAAACATTGTAAAAGGGAAATTGATTTTGCATATTGATCATATTCCAGTAGATGAAAATGATCGAGAGAAGCTTAAACAATTACTTGTTTCAATTGTTATTCAAAGGTCATTTTTATCCGATGAACGTACAATACCAACTCAAATCAAAGTGATTGTTACAATAGATGAAGCAGATTCATTCTTTAAAAATTTTATGGAATTAACGACAACACTTTTTATAAATAAAGATGAAGATTTTCTTTCAAAGCTCGGTATAAGTAACTTAGTACTTTTATATAAAGAAATTGAACAATCTTTAGATTATTATGCAAGTGAAATTTCATCTATGCCTAAAGAACAGATTAATTTACATACAAATGACAATCAAAGATATCTTGAATTAGTTAGCGAAGTCACTACTAATACACATTTAAGCAGCAATAACTTACCTATTTTAGATCCTTATAATGAAAACTATGAAACTCTCTTTCCACAAGGAGATTACCATACCCTTATAACAGGTTTAACACGTATAGGGAAAAGTTTTCTCATGCTCACATTAATGTTAAGGTATATTTTTAGAAATGATTGTAGTGTTATTCTATTTGATATACATAGTGATTTAGCTAAAAAAATCATAAAATTAATTAAGGAACCAGAGAGGTTGGTGTATATTTGCCCAGTGTTAGACAGCTCCTATTCTCCTACCATTAATCTATTTGAGATTTCCGATAAAAGTGAAAAAAATATAGCTAAATTAGTTCAAGTAATTTTACGAGTCTTAAAAAGCATTAAAATGGAAGAATCATTTAGTGGTGCAATGGAAGAGTTACTTTTAAATTGTATTCGTATTTTATTAAGAAAAGGCGGAGGAAGTTTTTCTGAGCTTTATAGGTTTATGAATGATAAGAGAAACAAAGATTTGGTTGAATATGCTAAAGGTAGTGGGAATTTATTGGAAAAAGAGTACTTCAACGATTATTTTGCATCTGCTACAAGTACGAAAGATGCCGTAAGAAGAAGGCTAAGTACCTTGCTAAATGATCCTTTATTTTCTAACCTTATGAATGGTACTAATACTATTGATTTAGAAAAAGAGATGAATACACTTGGAAAAGTTATAGTTTTTGATATTTCTAAAGGAGAAATGCAAAATAGCTATGCGTATTATATTAATTTCATATTGGAGTATGTCCAAATATTAGCTTTAAAAAGAGTTGAACTTCCTAGGCATGAGAGGGTATTAACACACTTATTTCTCGATGAAGCTCATAATTTTATAACTCCAAATGGCAACATAGAAACAATATTAACTGAAGCAGGGAAATATAACCTCTATTTAACAATGGCTAATCCAGCTGTGTCACAATATAAAACTGCAAACTTTAGAGATATAATCTTAAGTATGACTGATGCAAAAATTATTGGCAAAAATTCAAATGAAACTCTTGAAGCTATGAATAGAGCACTTAACACAAAACTTGATGTTGAAAAGTTGTCTAAAGGTCAGTTTTATATTTCGGTAGGTGAAAATGAGATTGTTAAGGTTCAAAATACAAATAGATTTCTCGATGAGAAAGAGGATATCTCTGATGAACAATTACAAGAGCAAAAGCAATATCAATTGAAATATTATTATAGAACTATCCAAGAACAAGTAGTAGCACAACCTACAGAAACTGATTTGCATATTATGCTTGATGAGATGGCTGCAACCATCTCATCAGCAGACTTATCTGATTCATCTTGTCTTAAAAAGCTTCAAATATCTGATCCAGAAAGGTTTGCAGAGATTGAAAGTGATTTTAATTATTTTGAACCTAAAACAGATAAAAAACAGCCAAGGATGAGGCAGCAAGAACTTGGCACTGTTTTTAAATTGGCATTTGAGCAATCTCATCTAATAGACAATCGAAAATTCACAGAAATGCTTAAAGACAAAAACTCTATGTTTCTTGAAGCCATTCCGCAGACACGAAAGCTAAAAGATGGATCTTCAAAAACTGAAAAATATTATCTTCTGCCCATTTCGTAGTTCATATTCTAGGCTTGTTTTGACGATATTTTGAATTACATTTAATTATTCTTGTAAAAGTGTAGTTACTTGGGATATGCTCAAAATATCATTGGAACAGCCTTGTTTATGGTCTTCAGAAGAGTTTTGCAGTATCTTCTCTGTCATACTGTAAAACTCCAAAAATAGTCTAAAATATTGATTGTCCTAAAATAGAGGGAGCGTTAAGATCGCTATTTAAAACTTAACTTTTATTAGTTTTTCCCGCAACATTTTTTGTATTTTTTACCTGACCCACATTTACACAAATCATTACGCCCTATTTTTGGAGCATTATTGTCATGTGTGCATTGGAGTGATGATGCAATTTTTTTCATTTTTGAAGAAATTAACTCAGTTAAAGCTTGACGATTTTGCTTAAATTCAAAGAAATAATATTTTTTTGCCTCAAAATTACCCCTCTTAATTGCTTTTTGCAAAAATTCTTCAGCTAATGCATCATCTTTTTCCACAAAGCTTCCAATATGATACGCTTTACCAAGATCAAATAAAGCATCAGCGCAACCTAAATCAATTGCTTTTTGTATATGCTGTAATGCAAATTCATGATTGACGGAATTTACTATCTTATCACTGTAATAATGACAAAGTATCCGATGGGCTAAAGGAACTTCTTGAACATAGGGCTGATTTAAATACTCAAAGGCTTGAGTGTAGTCTTTCAAAATTTCATAAAGATATGCTGCATAAAAAGCAGTTGCTTCAGGATGTTTTCTATCTGAGGCAATCTTCAAATATTTTAATCCCAATTCCTTTTGTTCACTTCCATCTAGTTTTTGACACAATATTTTACTATATCTGTATAGCGGCTCTAAATTGCAATCTTCTAAAATGATATCTTCTATACTTCTAAGATCAAGTTTTCGTAGTTTTTTTTGTTCTACATCAGCACTAATTTTAAGAGAGGTATTATAAAATGCTACCGCATGTTGATAAAGACTTTGGATATGAAACAATGATTCTTGTTGAATATAAAGAGATTTTTTCGATTCATCTTCAGCAAGTAATTCGCATAGTAATCCGGCTCTTAATTTGGCTTTGCTAGATGGGGAAATCATTGCATCAAAAATAGTTTGCTTATATTCTTGTTCATGAATTTCTGAAAATGCAATATCTATAGAAGGCATATTTTGATGTAGCTTAAAAGCTTCAACCAGTAATGTTCTTGTTTCTTCTGCATCTTCAAATAAATTATTTTTGATAGATTCTATAAATTTTTCATTATCTTCTATTATCTTATAATCTCTATGAACACCTCGATTACCAAGTTTACGTATTTTATGTAGTACATCTTTAAATTTT
This sequence comes from Sulfurospirillaceae bacterium, assembly GCA_028684065.1. Taxonomy (GTDB): domain Bacteria; phylum Campylobacterota; class Campylobacteria; order Campylobacterales; family Sulfurospirillaceae; genus Sulfurospirillum. The sequence continues at coordinate 369,636 of JAQUGO010000001.1, read as the reverse complement.
TGATCTATCATTTGTTGGTTAAACAATAGATCAATCGTTTTCTCAAGTGTATTAGGCTTTTTAACTGTGTCAATGTTTTTTGCTATTACATTGTCACATAAGTCTGACAGCACAGTTCTAAATAAAAGCAAAGCATAATCAGGGAGTGTTTTAATAAATTGTATTGCAGATATGTATGTTTCAGCGATAGCAGGGCTTACTTTTTGGCTTAGCTCTATATCAGTCATTGAATACCCTTTGTGTATAAAATATAAACTATCTTCCCAATAAAATTTTCTGGCAAGCCTGCTTAATAATCTCAGGAGCATTTTTAGCATCATTTAGATAATTCTCAAATGGTGCAACAATTTCCAATTCCTCATCAAATGTTTGCTTATCTAGCCGTAACAAGGAACCATGCAGTTCTTCTAAATCTTCTTTATTTATTAATCCTGATGCAAGCATGGTTTCTAAAAAATTCTCTTTGTGCCTAATCGAAATGGCAATATCGATAATATCCCTTGTTAAATTATCATTACGCCTATAAACTATCTTTTTAGCAATAATATCCTCGATACTCTCAACATAAATCGTTTCATTAAACAACGTTTTGGAGTCATCTACTAAATAACTAGATGTTGAAGATTGTGAAACGAGTACATCAATTTTGATATTGTTTTTCTTCTCTAAAACTCTAATATGGTGCGAAAGATCAATATAGGAACTGCTATTAAATTTGTTTGTTTCATCAATCCAATGCTTCGGACTTAAGTAATTGAGCACTTGCATATCTGTTACAAATAAATCAATATCAAAACTAAGGCGATGCTGATAATAGTAAATTGCTAACGCTGTTCCGCCACCAAACCGAATTAAAGAGTGATCTTTCTGTGGTAAAAATTTATAGGCATCTTCGATAAAGTGATTGAGTGCTTGAATCTGTTCAAGATAATGCTCGTGTAAAAATTCAATATTCTTCATAATGAAGCCAATACCGTATTAATTCTTTTTGGAGAGATTTTATAATATTTTGCAAAATCCTCAATTTCTTCTGCTATTGCTTCTTCCTTCATCACTTTGAGTGCATACTTTTCATAGGTATCCAAATTTTCTTGTTTATAAAAGAGCTGTTTTAGTTTTGTAAGCGTAAAGTGCTTTTTCTTATTGCCAATGGAACAATTGACTGTTGATAACAGCATCATAGGCTTTGGTTTTGATGTTTGCTTTGCATTAAGAATTTTTTGAACATCTTCTAGGCTTATATTTTGCAGTAATTTAGCAAGAGTATATTTTTTATTATCCTCTTTACTCCAATCAGACAATGTTGATGGAGCAATACCTAATACTGAATAAATATCTTGTGATTTCATCGTATCCTCCTTTTTTATAATTATACGATATTCGTAAAAAAATATCAATCCTTCATTTTAATTTCCACTTTTTTTCAACCACATATCCTAACCATAGAAAGAAGAATAAGCCTATTCTTTACTTCCACACACAAAGGAGATCTATGCACACAGAGGATGAAAATGTCATGTTTTATACGAAACCAAAAAGTTTAGATTTGGTAGAAGAGCAGACAAATGGAGGTGATTTATGAAAACATTAAAACTATTTCATAAATCAAGAAAGTGTAACTGCCAGATTCTAATACTACTTTTACCACTGATGATTCACATCATCACCCACTCAAAGGAGCATAAAAGATGGATGTATCCTTTATCTTAACACTGGTCATTGCCGTCGCCACAGCTATTAAAACAACACTTGATTCAGGTGACGACAACTAATCATGTTTTAGTCTACAAGACTTTCAACATTTATCATCAATCCACAAGGAAACCACTATGCAATTAAAACCATTAAGTAACGAGCAGCTAAGAGCTGTTGCACCCTCCATTTTTTCAGAAACGCCTATTGAAGGTGTTTCTGAAAAGTATGCTTTTGTACCCACTTATTCTGTGTTGGATACATTCAAAAATGCAGGCTATTACCCGATCATGGCAGGTGAAAGTCGAGTAAGAAACCATGAGAATAAAGGCTATCAAAAACACATCATTCAGTTTAGAAGCTTAGATCATCTATTACGCCCCAATGCCAATGAAGAGTATGCGGATATTGTGCTGACCAATTCGCACAATAGAACATCCTCTTTTAGCGTTGATCTAGCAATCTTTCGCCTTGTATGTGCCAATATGCTTGTTGTGCCTTCTCATACATTTGCTCACCACTCCATCATTCACGCTGGGTTTAATTTTGAGAAAGTACACATGGCAATTGAAGAAGTAACATCACATATGCCAAAAATACAGGACGAGATTGAGGCATTCAAGGCAATTGAGCTATCCGTTGCAGAGCAACACTCTTTTGCAAAAGCAGCACTTGATATTCGATTTGACAAGGAAGTGCATAGTGTTGATTTTAAAGAGTTTTTGCAGATACAAAGAGACGAAGATGAAGCTCCAACGCTTTGGAATGTCTTTAACCGTGTGCAAGAAGCCATTATTCGAGGAGGCATCAAAGGCTCCAACAAAGTAACAGGTAAAACCTTTACTTCTAAAGCGATTACCGCCATTGATGCTAATCTCAAGATGAACAAAGAACTCTTTGCCACAGCACAGATGATAGCCAACTTTAAAACACCTTCTCTCATGATGGCAGCATAAAGGAGAGATGATGAAATTGCTCAATTACCAACTGCAAACACACATTGAAAGTTTGGCGACTTCTAAGTCTACACAATACTTCTCAGACTATGTTCATACCATCTTGCAAGATACCACAAAGCCTTACTATCAAAGAGCTGATTACGTGGGCTTATCGCTTCAAGAGATCAAAGCAAAGATTGACACACTCGCCAACGATATTAAAGAGCTTCAAAACCTCAAAAAGAGACTATCAGAGTCACTTGAAATTGCTAAAGAGATCATTGCTTCAGTGTTCTTAGAAAATGGTGTTGATCGCATTGATGGAAATATCATTAGCTCCCTGACACTTGCCAATGAAACATCAAGCACCCAAACATCCTTCACTATCTTAGATAATGAAGCAGTGATGCGTTTGGGCTATATCAAATACCAACCTGATGCGGAAGCGATAGAACAAGCGATGATGACACCTGAGGGATTAGAAGAGTTAGCAGAATTTGTCACCAGTGAGACAAAAACAACAAAAACGCCTGCAAAAGTAAAAGTCAATGCAAAACGTATTGGCTTAAACACGCAAGCAGAGGAACTGCTCAACATCGTTGAAGCAGCATAAGGAGAAAAAACATGTTTAACGAACAACAAAACCAAGATCTTGCAAAAGAGCTTGAAAACACCAGAATAAAAAGTCGCTCAAAAGGTGATATTGAGCTTTCCTATTTAGAGGGATTTGATGTAATTGATACGGCTAATAGGATTTTTGGATATGGTAATTGGAGCTATGCCGTACCCACATTAGAGCAAGTATCGCAAGAATCAAATCAAAATCAAAACATTGTCATCGGGTATAAAGCAGTTGTTGCTGTAAAGATATCCAATGCACAGCATACGCAACACATTAGCCGTGAAGATGTTGGATTTGGTACTGGTATTGCAAGAACACTTTGCGATGCACATGAGGGTGCAAGCAAGGAGGCGGTAACGGATGCTTTAAAAAGGGCATTACGAAGCTTTGGAAATCAATTTGGATTATCACTCTATGATAAAACAAAAAATCATCAAACCACACAACAATATACACAGCAACCCAAACCATCCAACAAAGTGAATACTGTATCACAAGATTATTCCAAACTTTCCAATTTAGGATTGAGCGTTATGCAACAAGGACAAAATCTTATTGTCATGGGTGATGATATTTTTGCGAAAAAAGACACCATTAAAGCGTGTGGATTTAAGTGGGATGGTCGCTCGAAGTATTGGTGCAAACCAATAGAGCAACAGGCGGCATAAGATGGATGAGCTGATACCATTTTCACTACAGGACACCATTCCAAACCTCTACGAAATGGAAGATAAAAAAGATCCTTTGTGTCATATTAAGCTTTTTACGCCTGATGCCAATTGGACATGGTATGTTATTGAGCTTTCTAAAACCAACAGAGATATTTGTTATGGCTATGTGAAAGGACTTGAAAATGAACTGGGCTATTTTAGTTTAAGCGAATTACGCTCTATCAAAGGTTCATTAGGCTTAAAGGTTGAGCGTGATCTACTGTTTGAGCCTACAGTGTTATCTAAGATACGCAAAAAGCACGGATGAAGTATCTTTATATCAATAAAGAAGCCAAATCCAATTTCAAAGACTGGACAGTTCATGGTTTGGCTTTTCTCTTAACCGATTCAACGCTTAGCCAAGAAGTTAAAGCACAAATTGAGGCTAAATTATTATCTTTGCGTGTAGTAGAGCCATAACGGTTCTACTACACCCACGGTATCATTTTTTTCTTGTTGAAATTCCTAACTTTGTATATTATCCTTGCAACAAAAAGCCTACAAAACAAGGAGTTTTAAATTTAGTATACCAAGGTATCTCGTGCATTTTTTAAAGAACCACTTTAGGTTATTAATATTATTGTTATTATATTATATATTCTTTACTGCTTTATCTATCTGTTTTAGTCATGTGTCAAACATATCATCATGCAATTAAAAGATATATTTTTTGTATACATACCTTTAGTTGATATATATTAAATCACAAAAGGATAAAAAATGGCAAACAGCAAGACAACTATCAACAAACGAATCGAAAGTACTAAGAAGTACATCGATACACTCAGCGAAAAATATTCAAAGCTTAATATCGTTAGGATTGATTTAGGCTACAAAAAACCATATAGTAATAGCATAACACCCGATGATGCGAATAATGACTTTAATCGTATGATGAACAACAGACGAAGTAAACCATCTGTCTTCAAAGAACAGGTAGGCTATATATGTAAAAAAGAATACACCGAAGATAAAGGGATGCATTTCCATACAATGATTGCTTTTGATGGACAAAAGGTACAAAATAGCTCTTTTAAGGCAGATCAAATTGGTAAATATTGGGAAGAAATAACAAAGGGAAAAGGTAGTTATCATAACTGTCATCGCAATTCGTATAAACTCGATGGCATAGGGTTGCTTGACCATTGTGATAGTGATAGAAGAAAGATACTAGAGGAAGATGTAATATCATACCTGTGCAAAGATGATCAAGATGTAGAGCCCCTAAAAGGCAACAAAAAAGATAGGGCTTTTACTCGTGGCACTATCCCTAAAGATAAAGGGAATAAAGGAAGACCTAGGGGCATTAAAAAATAGCGTGGTAATGCCATAAATTGCAATATGCTAGAAATGATTTAAAAAAATATTGAGGGTTGTTATAGGACAATCCTCCCGATGGTGGGCTAGAGAGATTATTGGTTTTTCAAAAGCTCACTGACATCGATTTCTAAAGCCTTTGCAATTTTATATAAATGCTCCAAATTAAAATGTTTATTGTTCGTGTTATTTTCAGCATAGTTATAAAAGGCATTTCCTTTTTGCCCTATGGTTAAAGCTAATTCAAGTTGGCTCATCTTTTTTTCAATTCTATACTTTTTTACATTGTTAGAAATGGTTTTATAAAAATCTCTAATTTCTTCATTATCTGCATTTGCTATAAACACGGTTAGTATCCTAGTGGTTAACTTTAGTTTAATAGTAGTTCAAGTAGAATCTTTTATCAATTCTCTATAGATTAGTAATCTATAGGTTATATATTTAAAGAGGACGCAATGGGATTATTCGATAAAGTTAATGGAGACATGATTCAAGAAAAATTATCTCAAGGGCTTTCAGATGCCGTGGAGAAAGTATCAAATGAACGAGAAACATATTATAAAAATCATTCAAATCCTAGTAAAAATGAAATTTCACAAATAATACAAAGTTATGGTAATAAAAATGCCGTTATCTCTGGTGGTGCGGGGATGATTCCCGGACCTTGGGGGATGGCAGCTTCTATTCCAGAAATTGTAGCCGTTATAAAAAACCAAATGAGTATGATTTATGATGTTGCTAAGGCTCATGGACATCAAAAAGTAGAAAAAGAGTTGATCATTGCTGTTTTGTTTGGAGCGGTTGGCAACGCTGCTACAAGTTTAATTGTAGTTCATGGTCAAAAAATCATGGTTAAAAAAGTGGGTGCAAGGGCATTGCAAAATATCATCAAAATTCTTGGTGGAAAAGTTACACAACAGATGGCTAAATCTATGGCTGCTAAATGGGTACCTTTTGCGGGTGCGATTGCTATGGCAACATGGTCAAAGTATAGCACGCACCAAATCGGGAATAAAGCAATTGAAGTGTTCTCAAGAAGTATAGAGTTTGAAAATGATGAAATGCTTGAGGTGAGTGCACCAAATCTAGCTATCGAAAATACTGATTTGAGTGGACATATCGCAAAAGTGAAGATTCAAACATTAATAAACTTAATGAAAATCGATGGTAATATAGATGACAAAGAAGTGAATTATATTCAAAATTTTATTGAAAAATCAAATTTATCCAATGAAGATGAGATGCAACTCATTGAACAACTTGGAAGTAGCGATAAAATCAAAGTTGATTATTCTGTACTTAAAGATAATCAAGAAGATGGCTTATATCTTTTAATAGATTTAATTGCTTTGGCAAAGGTTGATGAAAAGTTTCATGTAACTGAAAAGATGTTTATTAAAAATATTGCTAAAACAATAGGCTTTAACGAAGACGATCTAACCGAATTAATAAATTAAATAGGAGTGCAAAATGGGATTTTGGGATAAAGCTAAAGAAATAGGTGGCGAAGCATTAAAAAGTGCTGATGAAACAATGAAAAAACAAGCTGAAAAATTTACAAATGCACAAATAAAGGAATTGTTGGAAAAAAATCCAAATAATAAATATGCCAAAGAAGAAGCAAGAAAAAGAGGTTTATTATAAAAATGCAATCGTGTCAAAAGACTTCTTGCAAAGCTACAAGAAGTCTTTTGTAGTTATTACCGTCAACAGCCATAGGAACAAATTATGATTCAGCCAAAGCCTTTTAAATTTCTCTGTGAACAATGCGGATATAGTAAAATAGTGAAGCCAAAAAGTGATGTACTAAATTCAGTAGCTATGATAAATATCTGCCCTCAATGTAAATCTAAAATGGAACTAAAAAAGCTAAATATCATAGATAAACTTTTCGGATAGAATGTAATAAGTAAATACTAGACTACTTGACAAGCTTTTAAAAAACTGATAACATTTCAACACAATTAGTAAATACAAGACTAATTGCATATTTGCCTTGTGTTGGAGTAAAATTTTGAATGAAAAACAATTAATTTATTTACTTAGAGAATTAAAAAGCGGATTAAAAGTTGAACAATTTGCGAAAATTATTTATCTATTAATGGCTTGGAAAAAGATATCAATACACATCGATAAAGAAGAACTTACCTTTAAATACTTTTATAATCAAAGGGTTGAAACTAAAAAATTCCAATCTATTATAAAAGAGTTGTCAAAATCTATTAAACTTTTTGAACTCTTTTTGCATCAAAATATTGGACTTGATAAAATTGAAAGCAATGAGCTAAATAAACTTTGTAGTATAGTCAATGATGAGTTGGTTTTGCCAAAAGTTTTTGATGTTTTTTCTTCACTTACAGATGACTATACGGGCTTTTCAGTTGCAAATCAAATAGCAGATTTTGGAGTAAAGTTATTAGACGGTGAGTGTACTGAAATATATTCGCCTTTTAGTAATGGCTATAACATAGCATACTATACTAATAAAAAAATACTAGCGGAATCTTTTGCCGATGAATTCATTATCGAATTAATGAAAACCATAGAAGGTGTTTCTATTGATTTTACTTTTACCGATCCACTAGAACGACCAACCTATACTAACATAAATTCTCCAAATTCACTAGAACAATTCAAGTGTGTCTTATCATTTCCACCTATGGGGGTGGCGACCAATAATGAATTCTTACATACTGATAAATACAATAGATTTAGATTCCATAAAGTAAAATCAAATAGAGAAGTAGCACATTTTGAGCATATTCTATCCCAAACGAGTGGTAAAGCGGTTGTTTTAATGCCTGTTGGCTTTACTTACAGGGGCAACCAAGATGAAGAGTTTAGAAAATATCTAATTGAAAATAATCTTTTAGAAGCATTAATACAATTACCACCAAACTTACATAATGCAACTTCAATCGAAACTACATTTATTATTATCAATAAGCATAAAAAAGATAACAATGTTTATTTTTTAAATCTTAAACATGAAAGCTTTTTGCAAAGAGAAGGTAGAAAGCTTATCCTAAATGATGTAAATTACATTGTATCGCTTTACGAAAAAAAGGAAGAGTTGGAAAATATCTCAAGATTTGTATCCCCTGATGAGATAAGTAATAACAATTATTCTTTTGCTATTGATAGGTATATCATCTCCAATAAGATTGAAGCAATACAGCAAAAGCTAAATAGTTTTGAGCTAGTGAATTTAGAAGCAGTAGCAGATATAAGAAGATCACAATTATTTAAAGATGAGGACGAGGGAAAAGAAGTTTATGAGGTTTCACCATCTGATTTTAGCAAAGCTGGATTTCTTTTTGAATGTGGAAAAATCAAACAAATAGGTTCACAGTATAAAAGATTACAAACTTATAAATTAGAGCCTTATGATGTACTGTTAAGTACAAAAGGAACTATCGGTAAAGTGGCAATTGTGGGTGAAGCAAGTGAAACGATGATTGCATCTCAAGCAGTGCAAGTTATAAGATTAAAAGGTAATAACAAAAAACAAAAAGCTATAGTGCTGTATATGTTTTTGAAATCAATCTTGGGACAGGCGTTGCTGTCGACTTTAGTGTCTGGAGTGGCAATGCCACAAATTGCAACGATAGAAATTAAAAAGTTAAAAGTTCCAATGTTAATAGATGAAGAAGATAAGCAGATCATCGCAAATTTTCATAATGAAATCAAAATGTTCAAAGATATAGAAGAAATAACACAAAAAATAAATACAATACATAATAATTTTTTAGGGGCAAGGTAGATGAATCAAGCAGTACACAACAAATTAGTAAATTTTATATGGTCAATCGCAGATGATTGTCTAAGAGATGTGTATGTTAGAGGCAAATATAGAGATGTTATTTTACCTATGGTAGTTTTACGAAGACTTGATGCACTACTTGAGCCTACAAAAGAAGCTGTACTCGAGGAGCTTAGATTTCAAAAAGAAGAAGCTGGTTTTACAGAATTTGATGAGAGAGGATTACAAGATTCAAGTGGATATGTATTTTATAACACTAGTAAATGGACTTTACAAAAACTATTTGATACTGCAACAAACTCATCACAAATGCTTGAAGCAAACTTCACAGAGTACCTCAATGGATTTAGTAAAAATGTACAAGAGATTATTGAAAAGTTCAAATTAAAATCTCAAATCAAACATATGGCAGATAAAGATGTACTTCTTGATGTTTTAGAAAAATTTACAAGCTCTTACATCAACCTTACAGACAAAGAAGCACTTGATCCTGAGGGCAAAAAACTTCCACCACTGACAAATCTTGGTATGGGATATGTGTTTGAAGAACTGATACGAAAATTTAACGAAGACAACAACGAAGAAGCGGGAGAACACTTCACTCCAAGAGAAGTGATAGACCTTATGACTCATATCGTGTTTGATCCTATAAAAGACAATCTACCGCCAGTTATGACCATCTATGACCCCGCTTGTGGAAGCGGTGGTATGTTAACAGAGTCTCAAAATTTTATCAAAGATGAAGATGGAGAGATAAAAGCAACAGGCGATGTTATCTTGTATGGAAAAGAGATAAATGACGAAACTTATGCCATTTGCAAATCAGATATGATGGTAAAAGGAAACAACCCTGAAAATATCAAAAATGGCTCAACACTAAGTGTAGATGATTTCGCAGGAATAAAATTTGACTTTATGCTCTCAAATCCTCCTTATGGTAAGTCATGGGCAAGTGAACAAAAATACATCAAAGATGGTAAAGATGTTATTGATACAAGATTTATTGTAAATTTAGCTGATTATTGGGGAAATAAAAGTGATGTAGATGCAACTCCACGAAGTAGTGATGGACAGTTACTCTTTTTAATGGAAATGGTTGGAAAAATGAAACCATCATCTTCAAATAGTGTAGGAAGTCGTATAGCCTCAGTTCACAATGGAAGTAGCCTTTTTACGGGTGATGCAGGTGGTGGAGAAAGTAACATACGAAGATATATCATCGAAAATGATTTACTTGATGCCATCATCCAGCTACCGAACAACCTTTTTTATAACACGGGAATTACAACCTATATTTGGCTTTTATCAAATAAGAAAGCACAAACGAGAAAAGGCAAAGTGCAGCTTATAGATGCAAATGATTTATACTCAAAATTGCGAAAAAATTTAGGTGATAAAAACTGCGAATTAGAGCCTAAGCAAATCTCCAAAATCATGGAGATTTATAAAAAATTTGAAACATGTGATGATGAGTGTAATGGTAAAAAAATCTCTTCAAAAACCTTTAATAATAGTGATTTTGGATACTACAAAGTAAATATTGAGAGACCAAAAAGATTGAAGTCTCAGCTTAGAGATGATTTGATAGAAACACTAAGATTTGATAAAACCTTAGAAGAGCCTATGAGATGGTGTTTAGAAGAGTATAAAGCAGTGTGTTATGTAGACTTGTCAAAATATAAAAAAGTTATTGAAGAATACTTAGATAAAAATGACATAGAACTAAATGCAAAACAGTTGAAATCTCTATTTTCAAAAGAGTTATGGACAAAACATAAAACTTTAGAAAATACAGCAAAATTACTTCAAGAAAAAATAGGAACAACTGAATACGATGATTTTAATATCTTCAAAGATAAAGTTGAAAAAACACTAAAAGAAGAAAAGATAAAACTAAGTAACGCCGAATTAAGTACCATACTAAATGCGGTAAGTTGGTATGATGAAAATGCACAAAAAGTCATCAAGAAAATCTCTAAAATCAGCGGAGAAAAAAAAGAACAACTCCTAGAGCATCTTACATGTAAAGAAAAGGAACTTGCTCATTTTGGCTACTTTACTACAGGCAAAAAAGATGAATATGTAGAGTATGAGAGCGAAACAGAGTTAAGAGACAGTGAAAACATCCCTTTACATGTAAATATCCAAGCGTATTTTTTACAAGAAGTAAAACCACATGTAGAAGAAGCATGGATCAATCTTGATAGTGTAAAGATAGGCTATGAGATCAGCTTTAATAAATACTTTTATACTCATAAACCACTAAGAACGCTTGAAGAAGTAGCAAAAGATATCCTTGAGCTTGAAGAGGCTAGTGAAGGTCTTATCAAAGAGATTTTGGGAGTATAAGATGACATTGGAAAAATATACTTCTTACAAAGATAGTAAAGTTGATTGGATTGGCAAAATACCAGAACATTGGAATATTACCAAATTAAAATATCTTGGAACTTCAACGATAGGATTAACATATAATCCAAATGATTTATGTAATAAAGAAGAAGGGACATTAGTATTAAGGTCATCAAATATTCAAAATGGGAAACTTACATTTGATGATAATGTATATGTTAAAAGCAATATTCCAAAGAAATTATTTATTAAAGAAAATGATATTTTAATCTGTTCAAGAAATGGAAGTAGAGAATTAATTGGAAAGTGTGCAATTGCAAAAAAAGAGGATGAAAGCTATTCTTTTGGTGCATTTACAACTGTTTTTAGGTCAAAATTAAATTCTTATTTATTTCAGATATTAAATTCTGAAATTTTTAAAAAACAATCAGGAAAATTTTTAACTTCAACTATCAATCAACTTACTGTTGGTAATTTGAATTCTTTTGAAATTCCATTACCCCCAAAACAAGAACAAACAAAAATAGCCTTATTTCTTGATGTAAAAACCGCTCAAATTAATGAAGTCATCAGCCAAAAAGAAAAGCTTATCGCACTGCTTAAAGAGCGAAAACAAATCGTTACAAACGAAGCTGTAACAAAAGGTTTAGATAAAAATGTAGAACTTGTAGATAGTGGTGTTGAGTGGATTGGAAAGATACCGAAACATTGGGAAATTTTACCTGGGCTTAGAGTATTTAAAGAAAATAAAAGAAAAAATACTGGGATGATTGACGATAGAGTTTTATCATTATCCTATGGTCGAATTATTAGAAAGGCAAAAGAAAAGTTAGTGGGACTTGTTCCTGAATCATTTGAAACATATCAAATCGTAAAAACTGGAGATATTATAATTAGATGTACGGACTTACAAAATGATAAAGTAAGCCTTAGAACAGCTTTAGCAAAAGATGACGGAATTATTACAAGTGCATATTTAAACTTGAATGTAAAAGATGGAAGTTCAGAATATTGGCATTATCTTTTACATGTATTAGATATTACAAAAGCAATCTATAAACTTGGTTCGGGATTAAGACAAAATCTAAGTTTTGTTGATTTTAAACGGCTTAATATTGTTCTCCCCCCAAAACAAGAACAACTCCAAATCGTAGAATATATAGAAAACCAAACAACAAAAATCGATAAAACAATCGAATTACAACAAAACTACATAACCAAACTCAAAGAGTACAAAGCTACTCTTATTGATAGTGTAGTTACAGGTAAAGTGAGGGTAGCTTAATGGCATATATATTTAGATTGTTTTTGATAGTAAATTCATTGTCTCTATCATTTTTAATATTTGCAATACATAAACATATTACCTTAGACTGGATACAGCCAATCTTTTATTACATTTGTTCCCTAGTGCTTAAAATAGATTTTTTAATTCCTTTTATCAACAAGTATTTTTATAGTTTATTAAATATAGCCTCTTATCTTTTTTATCTTATTTTTATTGTTACACTATCTACTGCTAGTGTCTATTTTATCAATATGTTATCCGATGATGAAATTGAAAAAGATACACTTACCAATATTGAACCTGCTAATGATACTTTTTTACCAAGCTATTTAGCGTATTTTTTTGTTGCATTAAGTGTGCCAGATATTGAAATATTTTTTGTTGTTTTTGGGATCATTGCAATATTTATTTACTACTCAAGAATTTCATACTTCAATCCTATATTTTTTATTTTTGGCTATAAATTTTTTTATGTTATAAATAGTAACAATGTCAAAGTATTGTTAATCACAAAAAAAGAGATAAAAACTACTCGAAGTGCAAGATTTAATAATCTTAAAAGAATTACAAATTACACATTTATAGACTTAGATAAAGGACAAAAATGAACTATTTATTAGCAAAATTAAAAGGTAGAGGTGATGAGTTTTTAAAAGTTATTGCATCAAAAAACACTATACTTGAAACTCCCAACTTAGCTAATCCTCAAAGCTATTCTTCAGAGTATAAACTTGAAGATGATGAATGGTTCATTTTAGATAATTTTTTATCTAGAAATTATACAAATGGATTGATAGAAGAAACTTTTAATGGAACTACTTTTAATCAAATAGCTACTGATAAATATGAAGATATTAAATATTTATGCTCAAAACAAAATAATCTATATTTATTTCAAAAAATGTCAACTACTCAACTTCTATCGAAAAAATGGTTTAAGATTACTGATTCACCAACATTGCAAACAGATCAACCAATTATTGTAATCAATGAATGGATTGATGCTATATATGATAAAGATAGCGATACTTTGTATTTCAAAGAGATTGCAAAAATTAAACAGATGTTTAAGGGTATTGAGGCTTTGTATCGGACAGCCACACAAGAAGAAGTAAATAGTTTTTTAGGTAAAGGTTTTATTTCATTAGGCACAGATTTTACTAGTGATGGTGTAAAAACTGCAAATAGAAAAAGAATTGCAATGGCTATTGATACATTAAATAGCTTTACAGATAGTGAAGTAACACAAGTTGTAACTTATACTAAATCTTATTGCCCAGATGTTCCAACAGATGGAGATAAGTTTGTGATTGAAACAGAAGATCATTTGAAGTTGGTTTTGTTTGGAATTGAACAACGGTATTATACGACTTTAATCCATCCTGAAAAAAGACTTGCTAATTCAATTTTGGAGATGTAATGAGTGAAATTTTGATCTATCAAAACGAAAATGGCAATATTAAAGTAGATGTGATGTTTGAGGATGGCTCTATGTGGCTTTCTCAAGCTCAGATTTGTGAAGTATTTGGCAAAGCAAAATCAACTATCAGTGAGCATATCAAAGCTATTTTTGAAGAGGGTGAACTAGATGAAAATGTGGTTGTTCGGAATTTCCGAACAACCACACAACATGGTGCTATTGAAGGAAAAACTCAAAGTAATGATGTGAAGTTTTACAACCTCGATATGATGATAGCCATTGGTTTTAGAGTACGCTCAACCACTGGTACAAAATTTCGTATCTGGGCAAATGACAAGCTAAAAGAGTATATCACCAAAGGTTTTGTACTCAATGATGAGCGATTTAAAAATGGCAACTCTATGAGCTATTTCGATGAACTTCAACAACGACTAAGAGAGATACGCCTTAGTGAGCGATTTTTTTATCAAAAAATAAAAGATATCTATATGACAAGCATTGACTATGATGCTACAGATGAAAAAACAATAGAGTTTTTTAAAATAGTGCAAAACAAGCTTTTATGGGCAGTGTCAAGCCAAACGGCTGCTGAACTGGTACACAACAGGATCGATATCGCAAAACCGCTTTTAGGGATGATGTCGTTTGATAAAGAGAACAAAAATATCACCAAAAAAGATGTAAGTGTCGCTAAAAATTATCTGGACGAAGAAGAGATAAAACTTCTTGGGCTTTTAGTCGAGCAGTATTTAGCATTTGCAGAAACGATGGCATCTCAAAAGATGCCTATGTATATGAAAGATTGGATAATCAGACTCGATATGATATTGTCTATGAATGGTAGAGAATTATTGACACATGCAGGAAAAATAAGCCACGAAATAGCAAAAGCCAAAAGTGAACTAGAATATCAAAAATTTAAAGATGAACAGAAGAAAATAGAAAAATTCCAAAGTATCAAAGAACTTGAAGAAGATATAAAGAGGTTAAAATGAGTAGTCAAACAAACGAAGAAGCATTAGAAAGTTGTATTGAACAATCTTTATTAGCACAGGCTTTTTATAAAGGCGAAAACAAAGACTTTAATAAAGAGTATGCGATTGATGAAAAGATATTTTGGAATTTTTTAGAATCCACTCAAGAAGAAGAGTTAAATAAACTCAAAAGAGATCCTCAATACAAACTAAAAGTCATCCAAAGACTCGATAAGATGATTAAAAAGTATGGGATTCTAAAAATCCTTAAAAAAGGTCTTGATGTAGATGATGCTCATTTTACATTTTTCTATATTGCTCCTTTGGCTTCAAGTGGAGACGAACTCAAAAGAAGATTTGCTTCAAATCAATTTAGTATCACAAGACAAGTAACCTTTTCAAATGCCAATCCTTTGTTAGAACTCGATATGGTAATTTTCTTAAATGGCTTACCAATTATTACAATGGAACTTAAAAACCATTGGACTGGACAAAATGCACGGTATCATGGGATTAAACAATATAAAGAAAATAGAGATCCAAGAGAGCCATTATTAAATTTTGCTAGATGTATCGTTCACTTTACTATTGACACTGATGAAGCATTTATGACCACAAAACTAGAGAATGATAAAACTTTCTTTTTGCCTTTTAATAAAGGAAATAATTTTGGGGCTGGCAATCCAGTAAATAAAAATGGGCATAAAACTGCCTATATTTGGGAAGAAATCTTTAGTAAAAATTCATTAGCAAACATCATCCAGCACTTTGTAAGGCTGGATGGTGAAACGCTTTATTTTCCAAGATACCATCAACTTGATGTTGTTAGACAACTGATAGATGATGTCAGCTGCAATGGTGTGGGTAAAACCTATCTTATCCAACATAGTGCAGGAAGTGGAAAGTCTAACTCAATTACATGGAGTGCATATCAGCTTATAGAGGCTTATCCGAACAGTGAACATATACAAGGAAGTAAAGGTCTGGATTATCCACTTTTTGATAGTGTAATTATAGTAACAGACAGAAAGCTTCTTGATAAACAACTTCGTGATAATGTCAAAAGCTTCAGTGAACAAAAAAATATAGTAGCTCCCGCCTATAGTTCAAGTGAACTCAAAAGCAATCTTGAAAATGGTAAAAAGATAATACTCACTACTATTCAAAAATTTCCTTTTATTGTAGATGGCATAAGCGACCTAAGTGATAAAAGATTCGCGGTTATCATAGATGAAGCTCATTCATCTCAAAGTGGTTCGGCTCATGGAAAAATGAATGAAGCAATGGGTAAAAAAGAGTTTGACGAAGAAATGGATGCTCAAGATATGATTTTAGAAATCATGCAAAGTCGTAAAATGAAAGGAAATGCTTCATACCTTGCATTTACAGCAACTCCCAAAAATACAACTTTAGAAAAGTTTGGAACCAAACAACAAGATGGAACTTTCAAACCATTTCATCTGTACTCTATGAAACAAGCTATTGAGGAAGGATTTATTTTAGATGTATTATCAAACTATACAACATACAAAAGTTACTATGAAATTGCCAAATCAATAGAAGATAATCCACTATTTGACACAAAAAAAGCCCAAAAGAAATTAAGAAGTTTTGTAGAAAAGAACCCATCAACAATAGCTACAAAAGTGGAGATTATCTTAGACCATTTTATGGAAAAAGTTGTCAAAACTAAGAAGCTAAAAGGCAAAGCAAAAGGTATGGTTGTTACAGCCAATATCGAAACAGCTATTGTTTATTTTCAAACAATAAATAAGAAACTTGTAGAGCTTGGTAATCCATTTAAGGCGATAATCGCATTTTCTGGCAAAAAAGAGGTTAAAGGAATTGATTATACAGAAGATGGAATGAATGGTTTTGCAGGAAAAGATATAAGTGAAAAATTTGATAGTGATGAATATAAACTACTTGTAGTTGCAAATAAATTTTTAACAGGTTTTGACCAACCAAAGCTTTGTACAATGTATGTGGATAAAAAATTGCAAGATGTATTAGCAGTTCAAGCTCTCTCCCGTCTTAATCGCTCAGCACCTAAATATAGTAAAAAAACAGAAGATTTATTTGTACTAGATTTTTTTAATAAAATAGAGGATATTAAAGTTTCCTTTGATCCATTTTATACATCAACAACGCTTAGTGAAGCTACTGATATAAATGTGTTGCACGAATTAAAAGACGCACTTGATGATTTAGGTGTTTACGAATCAAATGAAGTTGATGAATTTTTTGAAAAATATTTCAAAGGTGTAGACGCAAGTAAGCTTTCACCAATAATAGATACGGCGGCTGAGAGATTTAATCATGCATTAGAACTTAAAGATGAAGATAAAGTAGATTATAAAATCAAAGCAAAACAGTTTGTAAAAATCTATGGGCAGATGGCTTCTATTATGCCTTATGAAATAGTTGCATGGGAAAAACTCTTTTGGTTTTTAAAATTTTTAATACCAAAATTGATTATAAAAGATAAAGACCAAGATAAGCTCGATGAACTGTTAAATAGTGTTGATTTATCAACCTATGGACTTGAGAGAGTAAAGCTTAGTGCAAATATAGTGCTTGATGAGAGTGAGACACAACTAGACCCACAAAATGCAAACCCTAGAGGAACACATGGAGAGCCTGAAAAAGACTTATTGGACAGCATCATTGAAGCATTTAACGAAAAGTGGTTTCATGGTTGGGAAGCAACACCACAAGAGCAAAGAGTTAAATTTATAAGTCTGATGGATAAAGTGCAAACGCATGATGATTTTCAAACCAAATACCAAGACAATAACGACACACATACGAGAAGAATAGCATTAGAAAGAATCGTTGCTGAAGTTATGAATAAAGAACGAAAAAAAGAGCTTGAGCTTTATAAGCTTTTTGCGGGCGACGAGGCATTTAGAATTGGGATGCTAGATAGCTTTGAAAGAGCCTTGAGGGCAAGGTAGTATAAAGAATAGTTGATTATTTTCAAAGAGAATATTGTTCTGGAACATAGTATTGCAAAATACTATGTTCCAGAACAAACCAATCGAGTTGTTAGAAATATACAAGAAAGTATCCTTATGGATATGTAAGAATAATTTGGAGTAACTATGAATTCGTTCTGGAATAAAGGTGAATACAGTGTCATCTTTTGAAGTGGATTATGATGAGGAATTAATACCAAGAATAAGAGATTTAATTGATGGTTATGATAAGGATTCTATTCTTAAAGAATATCTTCAAAATGCAGATGATTCTGGTGCTACAGAATTAATAGTTACATTTGATAAGCAACAGTATCCAAAATTGAATTCTACAGATTTTGAAGCAGCAAATACTAATGCCCTTTTATTACAAAATAATTCACAATTTAAAGAAAAAGATTTTAAAAGCATAGTAAAAATAAGTGCCCAAGGTAAAACAAAGGAAGCTGATTCTACTGGTAGATTTGGTCAAGGCTTTAGTTCTAGTTTTAGTATTTCTGATCATCCTAGTTTTGTATCAAACGGTAGAGCTTATTGGTTTGATGTTCAGCGAACTGCTGTAGGTAAAGAAAAAAGCAAAAGTATCCAAGGCTGGGACTATACGAGTTCTCAAGAGATAAGTGAATGGTTAGATACTTTTAATAATGTAATTGATGAAAATTTTGAGAAGACTATATTTAGACTACCTCTAAGAGATGAAATAACTTCAAAAGAGAGTCAAATAAGCAATGAAATATTTACATTTGAAGATTTCTTAAAATGGGTTGATGCGTGGCAAGATAATGTAGACAATTTATTATTTCTTAGACATGTGCATAGACTTATTCTCCAAGAAATTAGTGAAGATGGTAAAAAAACAGTCCATTTAGATATTAAAACAGAAAATAAAGATGAGCTTGAAAAATACAACAACATAATACAAAAAGAGTTTAAAGGTAGCCCTATCGAGATTTGTGAAAGGTGGGAATCACATGGTAATGAGTTGCCACTTTTTACCTATAAACATCATTTTGAAATTAATTATTTTGATAGAAATAAAGCACAATATTCGCATGAGAAGAAAAAATTTACTGTTATCAATGGATTGCTAAGGGGTGACAATAATTCATTGATACAGCAAGCCAAAAAAGTTTTGAAAATTACTCCAAACCCTAGAAAAGTTTTACCTTGGGTAGGAGTAGCTGTTGAGATAGATGATAAAAATCAACCTATAAAAAATGAAAGTAAGTTTTTTACCTTTTTACCATTACCAATTAAATCAAATTATCCAGTTCATATTCATGGCTGGTTTGATTTAAATCCTAAAAGAACTGAAATTACAAGCAGTGGTAGTGGGGATGATAAAGAAACTTTAGTTCATTGGAATGAGCTTCTTTTAGAAGAAGGAGTTTCTAAA
This sequence comes from Sulfurospirillaceae bacterium, assembly GCA_028684065.1. Lineage (GTDB taxonomy): Bacteria > Campylobacterota > Campylobacteria > Campylobacterales > Sulfurospirillaceae > Sulfurospirillum. The sequence goes on along the minus strand of JAQUGO010000001.1, from coordinate 350,186 downwards.
GCATGGGCATTACTAATTGATTATTTGAAAATAGAACAAAACAGTCATTATAATTTTTGGGCTAAAGAGACAGAATTTTCATTAAACGATAAACTAGTTAAAGGATTTTATAAACATATATCTGAGCTGAAATGTTTTTATACAGCCTTTGAAGAAAAAAAAGAATGGTTATCTCCAAAAGAAATAGATTTACATTATTTTAAAGATGAAAAAAATGAAATTTTGCTTAATGCCTTTGAAAAACATTTTTCGATTATTCTTCCAAAACCACAAAAATATATTATTGATAATTTTGCAAATATAGATATTGAACTAACTGAAATCACATCAGACTATATAAGAGGTTATTTAAGTACAGAATCAAAGATTATTGAGTTTCCTGTATCTATAGATAAAATGCCTATAGCTATATTGAGAAAAAAAGAGTGGTTTTTTGAAATCTTAAAATATTGTGCCAATAATGGAGAAGATTATAATTTACTCGATGGATTACCTTTTGAATTAACTTTAAATAGAAGTATTTATAAAATTGGTTCCGATACATTATTTGATAAAAATCCAAATCTAACACTTTTTCAAGATATGAAACATTTATTTCTTGATACAGAGTTAGTAGGCTCCATTAAAAAACACGATACTCTTCCTAGTAGTTGGTTGCAGCCAACATTGCAAAATCAGCTATCTCTATTGCTTGAATATTGGAAACATTTAACACTTTCAAAAGAGTGGATTAAAGAAGTTATTGATTTAATTGTCCATGCAAATTCAGAAGAATATAATGAAGCAGAAGATGAAATCAAAAAATTTCAAATAATTTATCAAGAAAATGGTGAATACGGAAAAATACAAAGCGATATAAAAAATTATTCGCCTTATATGCCAAGAGATGAAGATCTTGAAAATAATTTAATCTATTTGGAAGAGATTAAAATGAACATTGTTCATCATTATTATATTGAGATATATAAACCTCTTTTAAAATATGAGGGACTTATTACACAATTAACATCAGCTACATTAATTCAACATCTTCTGCTATTGGATAGTTTTGAATTTTTTCAAAAAAAAGAGGCAAGAGAATATCTGATAGATATTTTGGCTGAAGATATTTCTTGGTTTGAAAATTTATCACAGTATGAAAAATTAACTTTAAACTCTATACCGTTTGTTGAAACTGTAACGGATAATATCTATAATAAGAATACTGATGCAAAACTCTTTTTACCAACAAATTTTACGCCACCAAAACATATAAAAAGTCTTGAAGGCGAATATGAAATTATATCTGTGGAAGTAACTTCTAATCTTTACGAACTTTATAGAAAAATGGGATTTACTGAGCAAAATATTGATAGTTATATTCAAGATATTATTATTCCTTTTTTAAAAAATAGTGATGACACAAATGATAAAATAGAAACCTTAAAATGGTTAGCTATAGAGTGGAATAAGATAAAAGAAGCAATAGAAGATAATACTTTTAGTAGATTAAAAAATGCAAATATCATCCCCAGTTTTTTAAATATAGAAAATTTATACAAAGCATCAGAGCTTTATATGCCTACAATTGAACTACCAAATATATTAAGTGATAATCGATATAAACCTATATGTTTTGAGGATGAAAAAACGCAAGAAAGTTGGGTTGTTTTCTTGAAAGATTTAGGGGCTTCTCCTTTAATACTAGCACAACATATAGAAGATAGAGTAAAGCAAATAATTGAAAAAAATAGTAAAAAAGATGCTATTTTATTATTAAACTATATTGCGAATAACTTTGAAATATTTGAACAACTGAATATTTTAGATACTTTGGCAAAATATGCTTGGTATCCTGTGGAAGAAGCAGAAGACTTATTAAAACCTAAATATGCCTATACAGAATTAAAAAAAGCAGATGAATTAATCTTGTATGATGATTTAAAAATAGCTGGTGGATACTATCATATTTTAGATAGAAGTGTTAGGCTTGGTAAAAAAGATGAGAAAAGTAGCCTTAGTGAAAAAGAAATGGCTACAAAATTGGGATTAATAACACATATTCCAAATGAATCTTTTTTTGAAAGCTTTCGAAAACTGATAAAACTATCACCTACCAATGGACAAGTAGTTAATTATACTAAAGAAATTTATAAATATATAGGTAGAAGATTCAAAGATGAAACAATTGATTTTGATATAGAAGAGAAAACGATATTGATTAACAATCAATGGATTGCTCCAAAGTATGTTTATCAAGTTGAAATTCATTTAACGGATATTTATAGTTGGAGCAGTTTAGTTGGAGATGACAAAGAATCAAATTTAGCTAAAGGGTTAATTTTACTTGGAGTACAGGAAAAACCAACTTTTTATTTTTTAATAGAACTACTAAAAAGATTGCCACAAGAGCAAGATTTAAATTCAAATCAGTTAAAAGACGCGAGAGCATTACTTACTGAAATTCAAAAAGAAGATGAAAATTTAATTAATGATCAATTGCCTATTTTAACAGTAGATAATCAACTCATTTTATCTTCTAAATTATATATAAATGATTTGCCTGCATATAAAAAAGCTACAGATAAAAATAAAAATTTAAAGTTTTGTCAAAACCAATTTGAAAAATTAGCGAAAAGGTTAGAAGTTACATCTTTAACTGAAAATTATACTTCTGCCATTTATGATTATGTAGAATGTGAAAGCAGTCATGAAATTGTAAATATTCTGAAAAATGATTCCTTTAAAGAAGCCATATTAAGACTTTTATATCATGAAAAAAAGATAAAAGAAAATGAAATAAATGAATCTATTTTACATGATGTATTACCTTCAAATTTAACTTTTGTAAGTAAATTGGTTATTGAATTCTCTATAGAAAAGAATTTTCTATTTAAAAGTGATGAAACTACCTATGAAGGTGATGGAAAACTTTATATCCTTGAACACAACAATGAAGATGACATGATAGAAATCATCGCGAAATATATTTGCGATACAAAAAATTTATCAAGAGATAGTTATGGATGGATTGAAAGAATCCTGAGAAATAAAATGAGTAAAGAAGAAATACATGATTTTTTAAATAATAAAAAAGTCATAGATTTACCTCAAGAATTTGATATAGACGATACAGTATCTTTATTTTCAAATCCTAACACAGAACAATTTGATGAAGAGACTATTTATGATACTCCTATGAATCAAGAAGAAAATCATGAACAGTTAAATATAAAATCAAAAGGAGAAATAGCTCCTCCTATTAAACCTAAAAGTACATCCGAGAACATAAGTGCTAAAAACCATAGCGTGAAACATCGAGAAAGTAGTTCTTCCACTTATTTTGGTACAAGTTCATCAAATACGACTAATAAAAAAATAATAAGCTCTAATGATAGAAAACCTGTATATGTTGGAAAAGATAAAGAACTAGATGAAGCACAAGAAATAAGTCAAAGAGAGAGTGCAAAAGAGATAGGGGATAAAGGAGAAAATTATATTTTAGTCCACAAAGAAACTTTGCTTCTTTCAAAAGATAATGATTTCCAAAAAACACCAACCAATAACAAAGGTTTTGATATATATGAAAAAGATACAAATGGACAAATTATTCGTTACATAGAGGTTAAAACATTAACAGGACAATGGGCACAAGGTGGCGTGGGAATAACTAAAGACCAATTAGAATTTGCTCAAAAAGAAAAAGATAAATGGTGGTTATTTGTTGTAGAAAACATCAATACAGATAACACTAAAGTCTATCAATTTAAAAATCCTATATTGGAAGCTAATAGATTTATGTTTGATAGTAGTTGGAAACAACTGACCTATCAATCGAAAAAGATAGAGAATCAAGAACCAAAAATTGATGATAAATATGAGGTAGAGATTGTAGGTTTAATAACTACATGTGTAATTACAAATGTACAGCCGAGAGGAGTTTTTTTTCAAGTTGATTTAATTTTAGAAACTGGAAAAGAGATAAAAAATAAAAAATTTAATAAATCTTGGAAAAAAATTGATGGCTAATATTATACCTGTACTAACAGATACTCAAATATCCAAAATTGAACCAAAATCAGAACAAAAAGTTTACAAAGCATTAGAAGCTCAGTTACCAGATAATTGGTTAGTTATTCATTCATTAGAATTTATAAAAAAAACATCTCAATACAATAGTCATGGAGATAGAGAAGCTGATTTTGTGATATTTGCCCCTGCGTATGGAGTTTTGGTTATAGAAGTTAAAGGTGGCGGAGTAGAATGTGATGGGCAAACTAGACAATGGTATTCTATAGATAGGTATCAAAATAAGCATGAAATAAAAGATCCTTTAGGTCAAGCTAAAGATGCAAAATATGAAATAAGAAATCATTTAGAACAAAGAGGGAAAAGAAACATTTTATTAGCTCATGGTGCATTGTTTCCTGATATATCTAATATTAATGCCTTATCTAGTCCTGCCATCCCCAATAATATTTTAGGTGGAAGTGATAAATTAAGTGACTTAAAGACTTGGATTGTTTCAATTTTTCAATTTTACGCAGGAGAACAACCAAAGTATAATCCATTAGAACCTAGTGGAGTTAATATAGCTAGTCAACTATATGGAAAACAAGTAACTATTCAACAATCCCTTGCAAGCAAAATTGAAACTGAAATCGAACAACAAATTATTCTGACGAATCAGCAAAAAAGTATACTTCGACAATTAAAAAAGAGAAAAGAAGCGATTATTGAGGGAGGGGCAGGAACTGGCAAAACCGTATTGGCTTTAGACCATGCTCAAACTTTAGCCAAACAGGGATTAAAAGTTTTACTGCTTTGTTATAATGAAAAACTTGGTAATAAATTGAAAGAAAAGTCACAAGGAATAGAAAACTTACATCCTATGAGTTTTCATCAATTTTGTAATTGGAGGATAAAACAGGTTCAAAATGACACCAATAGGAATTTACTTGCAGAATCAGAAATAAATTATCATAATGAAGATAAATATAATGTTTGGATGCCTGATGCATTAATAAATAGTTATGATATTTCACCTATCACATATGACGTGATTATTGTAGATGAAGGACAAGATTTTAAAGATGAGTATTGGTTAGCTATAGAAGAATTAAGAGATAGTAACAATAACACTAAATTATACATTTTTCAAGATGGAAATCAAGCTATATATACTTCAACAGATGAGTTACCTATTAAAAGTGAGCCGTTATTTTTATTTGATAATTGTAGAAATACTAAGCCTATACACCAATTGGCATATCAATATTATAAAGGTGAAGAGATTGAAGCACCTAAAATAGACGGTGAACGAACACAGTTTATAGTTAAAGGTTCACTTGAACAACAAGCTTTTGAAATTGATAAAAAAGTTGCTGAGTTAATACATAAAGAAGATATTAAACCAAAAGATATTGCAGTTATTGTAATGGATAGTTTTAATACGGCACAAGGACTTTTAGAAAGGACTCAGAATAATAAAATATGGGCTTTTAAAGAATTTTCTCCCCAATCCAAAGTATTAGTGGAAACAGCTAAAAGATTTAAAGGTCTTGAATCTAAGATAATTTTCTTATGGATATTGGATTCATCAAGTATGAGTGAAAAAATGCTATATGTATCTATTTCCCGTGCTAGATTTAGACTTTGGATTGTTGGAGACGCGGATATTAAAAAAATCGAAATTTAAAAAAATAAGTTCTCAAAATAAACAACTATATCTCTTCAATATGATATCTTACTTTGCTACGACTTTTTCCAAGATCGTAGAGTGAAAGTATCTTTTGCTCTATTTAATCAAACATATGGGTCTGATTTTTTTTACAATTTGAGGTTCAAATGTACCTACTGTGATGCAACGAGTTCGGAAAGTAACAAAAGATGAGGGGGGATATTCCACAGGATCATCTCTCAAGTAATAATAAGGTAATGTATCTATAAAATAATACGATAACTCACATTTCGACCCGCCGTTGCCTCAACCTGTTCAATACATCCAAACTCCAATAATTCTGCTATATCTCTTGATGCTGTTGTCGAAGCGGTATCAGCAATACTCATGTATTTCTTCTTACTCAAATTCCCTTTGAAATTATCAATGCCAATATCTAAAATAAAGTTCAATGCTTTGATCTGTCTTGCATTAAGTCGTTTATCTCTATGCTTATCCCAAAACTGTGTTTTAAAGACAATATGGTGCAATCTTCCTCTAGCATCTAATAGTGCTTGATAGAGGGTATTTAAAAACCACTCACACCATAATGTAATATCTAGTTGATTAGCATCTTTTTGAATATATCCCGTTGTGTTTTCAAGTGCAGCATAATAAGCTTTTTTATTCTCATTAATCGTACTCGACATAGAATAAAGCCGTGAGATTTTAGAGTTTTCAATATTGGAAAGAACTAAGTCTGTAATGGCTCGTGTAATTCTTCCATTGCCATCATCAAAGGGATGAATAATAATAAACCATAGATGAGCAATACACGCTTTAATCAATGTAGGTTTTTCACTATTGAACCACTCTAGAAAATGTAGCATCTCTTGCTCTAGTCTATCACGAGGGGGTGCTTCATAATAGACAATTTCTCTGCCTATTGTTCCACCTACAATTTGCATCGTCTCTTCACCTCTCAAAGAGGCTGTATTGATTTTACGTAATCCACTGTATCCTTTCGGAAAAAGTGCATTGTGCCAGCCAAAGAGTCTCTCTAGGGTTAATGCTTTATCATAGTTGGTATTGGCATCAATCAGGATTGAAACTAAATTATCTGTCGAATCAATAATCTTTTTATCATCGATTTCTCTTAATCCAAATTTCTTAGCAATAGAAGTTTTAACACTATCACGATTGAGTATTTCTCCCTCAATAGCAGCTGTACTAAGCGTTTCACTTAGCAAAGCATCACATTGTCGTTGAAGGATGGTATCGTGGCTCATGGTTTGCGTAAGTGCTAAAAGATAGCCCTGTTCCATAGCAATCTTTTGAAGCAGATGTTCTAGTTTCTCAAATTGATAGGTAAAGTGTGGATAATTTTCATATTGCCAGATCCATTGTTTCATAGTCATTTTCCAAAGTGGTTTAATTAGATGATATAATCATACCATAAGTGGTTCGATTATATGCGTTAATTATTTAAAAGAGCATCATGAAATAAAAAATGTTGAGTTTATGAATCTCTCGATACAATTAAGTCAAGTGCTTTATTGGCTTCTTCAGAAGCTTTTTTATGGTTTGCTGATAGATAAAATTGATTTACAGTATCTAAATTTGTGTGCCCCAATGAAGCACTTAGAATGGTTCCGGCAACACCACTTTCTCCCATTGCGGAAACTAATATATGTCTAAAATAGTGCATAGTAAGTTCTGGTATTTGAGCCGTTTTTTTGATTTTTGCAAGTTGCTTTTTTGGGGTAAAAAGTTCTTGATGCGTAATAGGGGATTCGAATACTAAACCCCCATTGCTGTTCAACTGAGATAATGCTTCTGCTATTGGTATTGGTAGATCATAGGTTTGATCAATTGATATTTTATTGTTTTCCGCACGTATCGTATAAGTGTTTTGTAGAAAATTAATATCCGTCCATTGGAGTGTTCGAATTTCATTCCATCTTCTGCCATAAAGTGCAAATAGGAAGAGGGCACGATAGAAAGGATCATCATTATATAAATCAAAGATTGTTTTATACAAGGTCGCTAATTTGATACCGGCATCAGTCACAAGCTTTTTGTGTTTATTTTGTTTTGGGATATTTATTTTTGGCATATCGCTGATAGTTTTGTTATCAATTGCATACTGCAATATTGGCTTGAGCGATTGCATTAGAACTTTTTTGATTGTCCGTGGACTACAACCATTTGCAGTTTGTTTTGAGTGTCCTTTTGTTTCCATTTCTTTACGTAAACGATCAATATCAACGACTTTTATATCTTTGATTTTCTTTTTACCAATGCCGTTACGGCAATATAAGTTATAAGCATTTAATCTTTCATTTGTCCAATTTGCTTTTGTATTGCATACCGTTTCAAAATAAGTATCTGCAATAGTATTTAGAGAACTGCTTTCTGTAAAATTTGCTTTGACACCAGTTTCATTTTTACGTTTTTGTGCCAATTCAACTTTAGCATTTGATACTTTAGTTCTCTTATCCCAATCTTTGTTACTATAATCAATAATGCCTCGTTTAGAAACGCCATCGATTTTAAAGCGATAAAAGAATTTTGTATAATCTTTGTTTGCTTTTAACCCAACATCTACATCATTAGGAAATTCTTTTACGTCTATTGCCATGATGACCTCCGGCATAATAATTGGGTGACACCTATGGGTGACACCTTTGTTGGAAGTAATTATAGCTTAATAGGAAATAGAAAGAAATATGAATGTCTATTTTAGGGGAATATGAATTGATAAAAACTAAAAGATTTGATAGAGTTCTTCTCTCATAAGCCGGAGGTCGAGGGTTCGAGTCCCTCTCTTGACACCACTCTTTAAAAATCCCCTAAATGACGATATTTCAAGAGATTTTCTTTCCAAGTGTGCTAAAACTGTGCTAAGTTTGTATTAGCAAGGTTGGGTTAAAAAAGAGAGTCTTTCTATCTTTTCCTTCTTAATATACCGTGCATATTACTGCAATGGGATTGAGCTATCTTTGTCTCCAAGCATATTTGAAACCCACAATATATCTTCTCCATGGCCTATCATCATTGATGCAAACGTATGTCTCATCTGATACAAGATTCTATACGTGTAAGCGAAGCGCACAACTGGGAAGTTTTTGATGTATAGTGAACTAGTTTTTTATTCAATTCTCAATCATTGAATCAAGCTCTTTTATTTTATCTAAAGCTTTAAGCGCTGAATTTTTAGCATTATCACTTAGGCCTTCGTTAAAGTGTAAGACATTTTCAAGTAAAACAGAAATGCCTAAAAAAATAGTTTTGGTACAAATATCTCTAAGGTAGCTTAGTAAAATGGGGGTAGGGAGGTTGTGTGTTGAGTACATATACGTGCGTTCATCACTAAGGTCTATAAACTCTATCTTGTCCTCTTTAAAACCACTCATGGCGTCAACGACTATGATGATATCGGGTTCGAATTCGCGTAAATGTAGAAACTCACTTTCAGGAGTGTCATATCCAAAAAAGACTTTCCATTCTGGCAAATGTTTTTCTACTATTCTACCAACAGCGATAGCAACGCCATCATCTCCCCTAAGTTCATTGCCAACACATAAAAGCGCTTTTTTCACCCGATATTCCTTTAGAATTGACTAATTTTTAAAATCTTTTCTAAGAACTAAATACCCTTGACTTAAACCCCTAAGGACCTCTCTAAAAGGACATTCCATCATATGGGGTATCAGTTTTACTGCATGTTCAGGAAAGATTTCTATTTCAAAGTATTTATTCAAATTACCAATTTTAAATCTCAGATATTCATCACCATCTTGCAAAATCTGTTGAAATTCATCATTAGCAATTTCTAAAATTTTTTCACTGAAATCAATCGTCCCAACACCATGCCCTATGCATGTAGAGAAGATTTTTATCTGGTCAAGTTTAGCATCACCAGATTTTGCACCATCAAGATGTCTCTTTGTGAGCTTGTAAACTTCTACCATTTATTGCCCCCACTCAACTCGATGAAGGCTAATCTTGTCTTCTTCTTCGCAAGGAACATATTGAGTATAAATATCATTATGTAGGATACCTAAACACTCTGCATAGCGCGGATCAACTTCTGTTTTCATCGCTTCTGTGATAGCTATTTTAGTTGCTTTAGTATCTTTGGCGTTACCACTTTTAACAAGGGCAGCGATATATTTATCGAAGAGTTGTCGTCCAAAGACATAACTCATAAGCCTTTTAGCTTCTACCAGTAAATCTCTCTCAAAAAGCGTATTGCCAAGAACAGAGTCTTCCACAAGAGGTGGCATCTCACTATCATGCTCAAAACTGACTTTTTGAAGTCTTTGTTCCATAATACCAAGGGCAGTTGCAAGTCCATAAATGATACTGGCTGGATGTGGTGGGCATCCTGGAATATAAACATCTACAGGGATAATTTTATCGATACCACTGAGTACACTGTACGCATCATAAAAAATACCTCCCGTTGCACCACATGCACCAAGAGCAACAACGATTTTAGGATCGGGTGCTGCCTCATAAGCTCTCAGCAAAGGATAGTACATCTGCCTTGTCACAGGACCTGTACAGAGTAAAATATCAGCATGTCTTGGATTGGCAACCAGTTTAAAACCAAATCTCTCTGGATCCCACATCGGTGTAATCGCTGCAAAAATTTCAATCTCACAGCCATTGCAACTTCCGCAATCTATACGATAAACGCTAAAGCTACGCCCAATATGTTTGAGTAAATCGAGTTTTTCTTCTAGTGTATTAGCATCTTGAATCTCTTGTGGAATTTCATATGTTTTCATTCTATCACCATCTCTTTACCACTGGTAAAGTTTGTTACCGTGGCATTTTTTTTACAAGTTGGGCAAATATTTAGATAACTTGCAGCCTCTTCGAGCCTTTTTTCGCCTAGATTGGCTTTACTTAAACATTCAAAACTATATTTAATCAGTCTCTTAGCCGTAAAAGGTTTGTTGCATTCAGTACAAAACTGAGTATCAAGCTCCCCTCTTTGAATAAGAGCAGATTTGTCAAATTTGACAGCGAGTTCAAATTCTTCACTGAGTCTAATGGCCCCAGTGGGACAGACTTCATCACATCGACCACAGAAGATACAACGGCCACAGTCAAATTCCCACACAAGTTTACTTTGATCCGCGTTAAATTGAACTGTAATGGCATTAGAAGGGCAAGCTATTCCGCATGCTGCACAGCCAATGCATAGGTCAAAAATATAGGCAGGTTTTCCCCGGAAATTAGTGGCAACTTTGTAGGGTTCAAATGGATATTTATGGGTCGCTTTACCATACTTTTCGGTAATATCAAGAAGCTTCATCATCTTAAATCCTTCATAGGACTATTTTTGAGTGTTTTTGAAAAATCTTTTAAATCTTTGTTTGTCAAAATCTTACTCTTTTTACTTTTAATGTCGACAACCGTTACCCGTTCTGTACACGAATAACAAGGATCAAGGCTACAGACAATCAGTGCAGCATCGGCGATGGTATTGCCACGGAACTGAAAACGAAGGCTTGGCCAGTTGTTGTAAGTGGCGGCACGACATCTCCAGCGAAAGACTTTTTGCGCACTACCTTGCATAATCCAGTGGACATTCTCTCCTCTTGGGGCTTCAACATAAGCTAATGCGAAGTTTTCAGGTTTGACGTGGAATGTTGGATCGACAATGATTGCTGTTTGAGGCATGAGCTCAAAACATTGACGGATGATGGAGACAGAGCTTTTAAGTTCAAGATAACGCACCATTTCTCTTGCAAAGACATCGCCACCTTCTACGACGGCTATATCAAATTCAATTTGTTTGAAAAAATCATAAGGATGATCATAGCGTGTATCGCGCTTGATACCACTGCCTCTAATGTTTGGTCCAACAGCGGAAAAGTCACGTGCAACTTGTTTATCAAGGACTCCCACACCTTTCCATCGTTTGATTTGACGTTTGTCATCCATAACAGCATCCCAAACTTCTTCCACTTGTGTCTCGATGATTTTTAAAATGCGTAAACTCTCTTTAATCTCAACTCCCGTGATATCGCGTCTAAGACCTCCCATAACAACATTACCATAGGTTTTTCGACCACCCGTAACAAGTTCAGCAAGCTTCATAGAGTATTCACGGATTCTAAAGATATGCATAAATGCAGTGTAGTTTCCTGTCACTTCACACGCAAGTCCGATGTTTAAAAGGTGGCTATGAAGTCTTTCAATCTCGGAACAGATGATACGAATGGCTTGAGCACGCGCAGGAATTTCCAAATTAATCGCTTTCTCTGCCGCTTCAATACATGCAATTGCGTGGGCATAACCACAAATACCACAAACTCTTTCTGCCAAATAACCCATTTGGTCATAATTCATACGATTTTCAGCAAGTTTTTCCATACCTCTGTGTTGGTAAAAAAGTCGATAATCTGCATCAACAATAATATCACCATCGCAAAAAAGTCTAAAGTGCCCTGGTTCATCTGCCGTTACATGCAAAGGTCCTAAAGGTACATCAATGATTCCTGACCCTTCAGGTCTTAAAAACTCATATTCTGGCTCATTGTAGTGTTCTTTCATATCCGGACGATAACGGTAATCCATTGCATCTTTGCGAAGCGGGAACAAATCCTCTGGCCAATCATCACTTAGTACCAATCGTCTTTTGTCAGGTAGCCCATCAGCAATAAGTCCAAACATATCATAAGCTTCTCTTTCATACCAAACACACGCAGGCACTAAAGGTGTTACGGATGGATAAGTGAGATTTTCAGGAGAAACAAGCACTTTGACTGTGACAAAGCATTTTTCATCCTGTGCTATCTCATCACCCTCAAACATTTTACCACCCTCCATAGAGAGTGCGTAGTAGAGGGCATAATTCTTATTGATACTGCGTTCATCATTTGCAACCATTGTTGAGAGATAACCACCCATATCGTAATATAAAAAGCGAACGGCTTCAGGTAAATCACTAAGCCCTACCAAAGCGGTAACTTGATCTTCATATTGCCTTGTCACTTCTAAAATTTTAACTCTAGCCCCAAGAGCTTCTATAAATTTATCGCATTTCATTAAGAGTCCTATCTTTTCATTATAATTTTAACGCTCTCATCAAGGAGAAATATAAATGAATCAAATTGCCATACACCAAAAGATACAATCAATATAGCCAAGGCAATCAACGGAAAGTTTTCGCTGAACTTCATCTCACTGTTATACTCCACCTTACCTTCTACTTTACCAAAGGTTGCAAGAAAGAAGTGAGAAAAATCTGCGATAAAAATAATCGCTAAGGCAAGGGCAAAGATACCCATTAAAAGGTATTGCCCACTGATAGCGGCAGCTTTAAAGATTAAAAATTCACTCACAAAAATTGCAAAGCCAGGCACACCCACTAATGAACAGATGGCAATTCCAAAGAGTACAGCAGTTACTGGTGCAATATGTATCATTCCACCCATTTTCGTCATATCTTTTGTACCATAAATCTTGGCGATATTGCCTGTAGAACAAAAAGCTAACGCTTTTGTAAAGGAGTGTGCCGCACAATGGAATAATGCTGCAAAAAGCCCAATCGCTCCACCCACGCCAAGTCCAAAAGCGATAACACCCATGTGGGCGATAGAGTGATAAGCAAACATCCGTTTAACATTATGTTGGCGGATAAGAAAGAAGGAAGAGACAAAAAGAGTCAACGTTCCACTGATAATCATTACAATTTGTACAAAATCAAAACCAACTCCATTGGCAACAATGGCGTAGTAGCGGATAAGTCCGAGCATCGCACATTTAAGAAGCACACCTGAAAGCAAAGCTGACGTTGGTGCAGGGCCTTCGGCGTGGACATCTGGTAACCATGTATGTGTAGGTGCCAATCCTGCTTTGGTTCCAAAGCCAATCAACGCAAAGATAAAGACAAGTTTTAATGCCATTGGATCTAGGCTGGTGGCACTCGCAAGTAAGTTGGTAAAAAGCATCGCTTCACCATCAATTTTGCCATTGGCTGCTGAGTAGAGCAAAATGGTTGCATAAAGAGCGAAAGCTAAACCGATGCTACACAAAACGATGTATTTGTAGCCACTTTCAGTAGAATTTTTATCCTTTTTTACCGCTACAAGAAACACTGAAGCAAGTGTTGTTGCTTCGATGGCCGCCCACATAAAGGCGATGTTGTTACAAATAACGCTTAAACTCATTGTTCCTATAAAAATGAAGCTAAGCGCAAAGTAATTTTTGACTTCTTTTAAGCTAATGTGCCCATCTTCAAGTTCCCATTTCATATAAGTCGTGGCGTAGATATTGACCAATAAACCTGTAATGGCGATAAGGGACAAAAAGATAGCACCAAGAGAATCTAGAAAAATATAGTTATGAAAGGCAAAGAGTTCAACGCCATCAACGATTTTTCCAACGGCGCTGAGCAAAAGTGCTGAAACGGCCAAGCTCATCAGTATATGGAGCTTTTGTAAGAGCTTGAAATGAAGTGGCATGAAGAACATAATGGTGCCAAAAACAAAAGGTACGATGAGTATTAATAAAAGAATGTTCATTTTATCCCCTTAAATTTATGGCTTTAGATGTGTCAAGACTATCGTAAGAGGTGTAAAACCGCTTAGCCAAGATACTCATAATGACAACGGCAAAAATCGCATCGGTTAAGATACCAACCTCAACAAGCTCATGAGAGTTGTATGCCATCAATGCTAGACTGAGGTGAATGCCATTTTCAAAGAGGCAGTAGGCAAGAATTTGTTTTAAAAATGAGTTTCTTAAAATAAAGCCAAAAATGCCTATCATAAAGATAAATGAAGCCGCGAAGAGTGGCAATGCATCTTTGAAAATTGAGAAATGAACAAAAACCTTGTAAAACATCATCGCAACCGCAAGTGAAAAGCTAAGCGCAATAATAGGTGATATAAAAAAGCCACCTACGGGGTCATCTTCATTAATGACGCCAATCTTTTTAACCACGCTAAGTAAAAAAAGTGGTACAAAAACGACCTTCATTAAAAAGGCGGTAAAAGCCCAAACAAGTAATTCGTGAGCATCATATTTAAAATATAAAAGCAAAAAGACGATGACTAAAAGCAGTGTTTGCAGTACATATGCAAAAATGCTGAGCCTGTATTTTCGTAAACCAAATACTGCCAAACTTGTTCCCATCATCAATACGGTGATGACATCAATATAATTTATCATGTTATACCCCAATAATATAAAGCATTAAAGCTATACTAGCAATACTCAGAGGGAAAAGCATTGTTAGCTTCATCCATTTACCCATAGTAAAACGTGGGCCAAAGTTATCGATAAAAATTGCAAAAACATACAGAAATCCAATTTCAGCAAGGAAAAGAAGCAAAGATAAAATAGGATTATTAAAATGCCAAGGTTCAAAAAGTATTAAGAAAAATCCTAACATTGAAAACTGCTTTAACATTAAAGCCACATCAATAATAGCAAGGTCTTTACCACAATATTCCCCTAAAACACCTTCTTGAAGCTCTTGTTCTGCTTCGGCTAAATCATAAGGTTTTCTGCCCGTTTCAACATACATGACCCAAAGAAATGCTGTTGAAGCAATGGCGTAAGATGGAACAAAATAACCATAATTTCCATCTCTTATTATGGCTGCAATAAGAGGGATATTAGAACTTCCCGCACCCAACATAACGACAATAAGACAGCAAATAGCAACCGCTTCACTATAAAACCCAATGGTAGCTTCTCTGCTTGAGCCGACTCCTGCAAAAGGGTTTGCGGTATCAAAGCCAGAAATGATAAAGGTAAATCTAAAAAGAGCACCAAGATAGATAATCACAAAAATATCTGAAAACCTTGCAAAGATAGAATAGCTTTCATAGGTAATAGGTAAAGCACAAAACATCGCCGCCGTAGTCGCAAACATCAAATAGGGCGCTATTTGATAGATAAAGCTTGTACTGTGTGACTTTGTACGTCCACGTTTAAGAAGTTTATAAAGGTCACGATAGGTTTGAAAGATGCTTGGCCCAATTCTAGATTGGTATTTGGCCCTTAGCTTTCTGGCTATTCCATCAAAAAGTGGAGCGACGAGTATGGCTGAAATCAGTTGTAAAAATAAGTAAAAATAACTCATTGTGTCCTCACAGGTAATAATATGCAAAGATTAACACCATACATAAATAAACTAAGATGTAACCTGCATAAAAATTTGTTCGACCATTTTGGAAAATGCCTATTTTATCAGCGATGAGCATGACAAGACGGATAATAGGTTCGTAGAGCTTATCCCAGAAGAAATCGTGTATTTTACGTTTATATACTGCCTTGGAAAAATACCCATCAATCGTAATCTCACTTTCATATCTTAAAATAAAACTAAGTGCTCTTCGTATGTCACCAGTAAAAGAGTTTGAGCCAATTTGCATGTTGTTATTGTAGATAAAGCCACATGCCCAAGGGTCAGTAATACGCACGGTTTTATTATTTGATTTTAAAAGATAGAGTAAAACAAATGGCACGATGGCACAAAGTAGCATCACAAGGATAACCATAGGCATCGAGATAAATTCATTTTGATTGAAACTGGTAGCGGGTATGAAACTTAAAACGATTTTAGATAAAACATCAATCACATCGCCCATAAAGATACCAAGACCCACACAAAAAGTTGCTAGAATCCAAAGGGGAGTTAGCATGATATTAGACACTTCTTGAGCATTCTCATAACTCTTTTCATCTCTGGGGAGGCCTAAAAAGACGGCGCCATAGACT
This sequence comes from Sulfurospirillaceae bacterium, assembly GCA_028684065.1. Taxonomy (GTDB): domain Bacteria; phylum Campylobacterota; class Campylobacteria; order Campylobacterales; family Sulfurospirillaceae; genus Sulfurospirillum. The sequence goes on along the minus strand of JAQUGO010000001.1, from coordinate 333,796 downwards.
TTGGAAAATGCCATAACAGCTAGTGCTCCACCAACGGCTAGAGCAATGACAGCAAGGACAAATAAAAACCGTGACATCACACTTGGCTCCATACCACCCAAGAGCATTGCTTTATACGTTACCCATTCACTGGCAAATCCATTGAGTGGTGGAAGTGCGCAAATAGAAAGTGCCGCTACAAAAAAGATAACCGACGTGATAGGCATTTTTTTATGAAGTCCACCCAGAGCATCCATATCTCGTGTCAACGTGGCGGTGAAAATATTACCACTGAGCATAAAGAGTAAAGATTTAAATACGGCATGATTGACGATATGAAAGAGTGCGGCGATAAAACCGAGTACAGCAAGAGAAGGTATATGCGCTCCCAGACCATAAAAGGCAGCGCCAAGTCCTAAAAAGATGATTCCAACATTTTCGCATGAACTATATGCAATAGAGGCTTTATAGTCATTGGAAACGACTGCATACAAGACACCAAAAACACAGCTTAGTGTTCCAAAGAAGAGTAGAATATAGCCAAACTGTACAGTTTGAGGAAGAAAAAGTGCAAATTTGATAAAGGCAAAAAGTGCGACTTTAATCATAACGCCACTCATCAAAGCCGAAGCATTTGAAGGGGATTGGCAGTATGCCATCGGTAACCAAACATGAAATGGAAACATTCCCGCCTTGGAGCCAAAACCTATTAACAATAAGACAAATAAAGTGAGATTCATACCAAAACTAATATTCAGTTTTGAAAATGCGCTAAACTCAAAGCTACCCGCAAAGCTTGCCATAATTAAAAGTGCAACCATCAAACAAAATGCCCCGATTTGGGCAATGCCTAGATAAACCATTACATTTTTTGCTGCGCCCTTACCGTCATTAAATAAAATCAAAAGAGCAGAAAGCAAGGTCATAATCTCCCATAAAAGCATAAAAGAGAACACACCATCACTAGCCACAACAAGAAGCATAGAAAGGATAAATGCGTTAAAAAGTGAAGCAAAAACAGCTAAGTTTGCTTTTTTTTCATAAAATTTCACATACTCAAAGCTATATAAAGAAACTGCAAAGGCAATTAAACTAATCAAAAAGCTAAAAAACATTCCTAGTGAATCGAGTCTAAATGTTGGCGCGGTGATAAAATTCCCAGGTAACTTCCACATCAGTGTTTCATGAAGGTTGGAGAAGAAAAAAACCGCGGCATAAAGCGAAATCAAACAGGCTAAGCCAAATCCGATTTTTTGCGCAAAAAGTGGTTTTTTATAAAGGAGTAACGAAAGGAGTGAGGTTAACAAAAATAGAATGTATATACTTTGCATTATGCTTCCTCTTTTTTAATTTCTAAGGGCTCCGTGAGCTCAGGCTTAGGTTCTTTTGGCTTTTTAAGGGTTGGCTCAGGAATATCTTTAAACACAACATCTGGTACTATAAGTTTTAAAAAGGGTGTCATATCTCCTTTGACTTTTTTACCAAATTTACATTCACCAAAAACAGGATCTACCATCACAAGTGCTCCTGTTGGGCATGCGCCAACACATGCAGGTCCACTTTCGATACCCTCACACATGTCACATTTAATAGCGATACTTTTAAGCCCACTGATACAGCCAGCTTCCAAGTGTCGTTCTACTTCTTCTTGAATAGAAGGGGGGAATTCGGCATCAATATTGATTGCCCCATAAGGGCATGCAATGGTGCAAAGCTTACAACCGATGCATATTTCCTCACAAAGTTCAACGCACGAATTGGCGATACGAAGAGCGCCCGTTGGACATACATTAGCGCAAGGGGCATCATCGCATTGACGGCATTGATTGGGCATCTTTCCACTCTCTAACGTTAGGACATCGAGTCTTTTTTTAGAGAGCTTTCCACGCATATAAGCATGTTTGATACACGTTTTCATACAAGCATTACATGCAATGCAAAGAACGGGATTAGTAATAACGAATTTATGAACTTTAGACATAGGTTGTCCTCTACTATTTAGCTTAACTAATATAACTAATATAAATTAGTAAGAACTTTATCATGATTATATGACGTTATGATGATATCAACCTTTTCAAGGGCACATAACTGATAAAAATTGATAACTCAAACTAATAATAAAATCTTGGCAGTTAAAACTGGAACATTTTAACTCATACAAAACTATCATATCAACTTTTATATGCATACACTAGTTTAACAATGGAATTGTAGCTTAAATTTATAGCAAGAAAATAGCGTAATTAAAAATTTTATAGTTAAATTAATTTTACTATTTTTGAAAGAGTGGTTTTTTCTACGTCAATACTTTATTTATCGAGGTTAACACATCTTTACCACCCTAAAATTTATAGTGCAATTATTACTTTTTAATGAACGTATTCTCCAAGATATTACACTTACACCGTTAAATATCTTAGTGTTTTTTTGAAAAATAACAACTTAATATAAGTTTATTTTAAGTTATAAATGAGATTTTTATGAGTTTCTTTTTTTATACTTTTACTCTAAAACTAATAAGACTATTGAAGATGTAGATACTTTTGAAATCTAGTTTTAGAGTATCTATGAATGCAAGTGCGCTTATTTGTCTTTAATTTTTGTATTAAGTATTCAAAATGATCTACTCAAGAATAAGGAGGTAGCGTTGTAATGATTGACCCCTTAGTTAATAGAATTAGCAATCCGACTATGATTGCAGTAATGCATTTCTCAGCGGCAATCCTAAAACCATTAATTCAAGTAGAAATAGAGTTATGAGCTCTGTGCCTTCCTCGGAGGGCTTACGTGTCAAAAATACTATCATTGGAGAAGAAAAAATGAAATTGCTACAACTTTCACTTGCCACAATAATGGCAATGGGAACAATTTTGGTTGCTGATGATTCTTTATCGGACGCTTTTAAGAATGGTACTTTGAATGGAGAACTTAAAGCTTATTACTATAATCGTGTTGCATATAATGGCGTATATGATAATGCGCACAAGCTCGATGGAGATATTATCAATTTTGGTATAAAATTGGATTATGAAACAGCGGCTTTTTATAATTTCAAAGTAGGATTAGGTATACAAACTTCTAATGCTCCATGGGTTGATACTGATGGAAAAGAAGCTTACGGTACAACGCCAGGACGTGGTCTTCAAGACATGTGGGGATCTGGTGCTGTTCTTTCTCAAGCGTATCTTTCTTATACTGCCAATAAAACAATTATTAAAGTTGGCCGACAATATATTGATATGCCGCTCATTGGAAGTGCTCCATCCCGTTTAACCGTTGAATCTTTTCAAGGTGCTACCATAATCAGTAACGAAATTCCAAACACGACTCTTATGGCCGCTTATGTTAATAGATTTCAAGGTTGGACAGATGGTGAGGGAAACATTGCTGATTTTCAAAAACTTGGAAATAATGTTGATTATGCCTATGCTCTTGCAATCGTCAATAAATCTCTGGCAAATACAACATTAACAGCTTCTTACGGCCAATTGGATAACACTTTTGATATGATGTATGCTGATGCTAAATATGATGGTAAAGCAGCAGCATTTACGTATAATGCAGCCATTCAGTACGGCAATGTTAACTATGATAACAGTAGTATCAATGATGCTTATTTTTATGGTGTAAAAGTAGGTCTTGGTATCGCTAATTTTAATACTTACATTGCATATGCTCAAATCAAAGATGGTGATGCGTGGTGGGGAACAGCTGGTTCTGGTACGATACCGCTTATTTATACTTCCTCCGTTGTATTGTCAGGACAATACGCAGAGTCTAAACAATATGCTATTGATGCCAACTATCTTATTAAAGAGATTGGACTTCTTGTAGGTGCTCGTTATATGAATATAGATTATACTGTGAGTGAAGATAAAGCAGATATCACCACTGTTTATGCTGGTATATCATTTGACAAAGCGCTGAAAGGTTTAGGGGCTACCATTGCTTATGAAGATGAAAGTCATGATACCAATAAGGTAGCAGATAGAAAAGAGTTGTGGTTTAGAGGTAGCTACAAATTTTAATAAAAAATTATCGTAGTATGAGATTTCCTTGAAAAAGAGAAGAGCTTCCCATGTTGCATAAAGCTCTTCTCTTGTTTACATGTAAACAACGCACGATATTTTCCTATTGCAATAAAATGTTCCATGAGAAAATAGTATTATGAGATTAGTTAGATGAAGCTCGTTCACTCTATTTTAGTACTATCTCTAAAGGAAGCGTATGTTAGAAGAAATTAGAGTTTTGACTATAGGTGACATTAAAAAAGAGATAAGAGAAAATATTGAGTATTCTCAACCTGATGAAAATCCGATGATGGTGAATGGATATGGTGTTGCATATGGCTTTAAACCCGTAGTTGATGAAAAATTTTTTGAAACAGAAGATGAAGCTGTCGAGTATATATTTCAAACGAACGAACTTTATAAAGATATTAAGACGCTTGAGAACACTATTAACGTTATTGAAAGCTACGATGATGGTGCAGATTTACTACTTTATACAATATACGCCGTAGAAACGATAATGACTCTTAACTTTGATATTTTTAGTCCGAAATTGGGACATAGTGACACATATGAATTTTTATTTGAAGAAACTATGTTAACAATATCAACGAGCCATAGTGGTAAAAAAGTTACATGCGCTTTTATAGAAAATAGTGATGCTACGTGGAGTGGGGATGAGAGCATAGAACATATTTTTACTAGCAGTAGTATAATTTACCCTGAAAATATCAGAGGTTTATTTGAGTATTTGTGGCTTTCTTTGAAAACGGAGAAAATTGATAAGAACCAAGCAGAAGAAGAACTTGCGTCCTTAATTAACTGGATAAATGCCATGACGAGAACAAGGCCATCATCGGAGTTTTGGAATCAATAATCATTGAAAGGTGAAAAGTGCTAAAAAGCCTCTCTCTATGCTTGAAAGTAAGACATTTAATAGAAACAAAAGATAAGCATCAATGATGCTAGGGATAATCTTATGAAGGTACAACAAAAGATTACATTATCTATCATGGGTGGAATGTTTATAGGATTTATTCTATTCCTTGCTATCAATCATTCAATGATGCGAGAAACCGCAACAATAGAGATTTATGACAAGTTAAAAGATAAATCCGCTACTTTGACAAAAAGCATTGATGCGTGGTTAGGCGATAAGCAACGCATAGCTATTGCTTTGAGTAAACGCGTACAAACGCTTAAAGACCAGCCTCCTGAAACAGTGCGTAGCTATCTGTATCTTGTCAATGATGCTGCCAAGATAGATGCTTCTATGGTGTATTATAAAGGAAAAACACTGATTCATACCGATAGAAACTGGAACCTTTCGCCCAAGGATGAGGAAGCAAATATGCCGTATCAACTATGTTAGCGAATAATTTCGAACCAGCAATTAGTCAGGTTTTTAAAAGTCCAATTAATAAAATTGACAACATGATTGCGGCAATAGCTCCATTTAATGGAAAGAGTTTGGCGACATTGGTTGTTGAAATCAAAGATGTTGAAGAAAAAGTATCTCAAACTAAATTTGAGGGTGTTTTTGCTGTGTTGATTGATGCAAATAGAAAAATTCTCGTTGATCCAACCATTGCATTTCGAGGGAAAAAGTTGTCTGAAAATATACCAGAACTCAAATGGTTGGAAGATGAAATTTTCTCTAAAGAAGCAGGGCTTGTTGAATATGAATTATTGGGAAAAAAATACCTTCTATTGTTTGATACCGTAGCCTCAACGCATTGGAAAGTAGTGCTAACGTTAGAAAAAGAGGTTGCCTTTGCCAATTTGAATGCCCAAACCAAAAAGTTACTATACCTTAGTTTCGGTTTTTTTATTTTAGGTACTTGTTTAATGCTTGGTATCAATGCTGTACATGAGTTTTGGAGACACCAAGTAGAAAAGAAAAAAGATGAATACGAATTTATTCTTGCACATCGTTCACGGATGAGTGAGATAGGTGAACTTATCTCAGGAATTAATCATCAATTACAACAACCCCTCAATGCTTTAAATCTTTTAACAACCTCAATGCTATCCAATTTAAAAAATAAAACACTCACAAATGAAACCTTGGAGGGGAACCTTCGAATGTCTCAACAATCCATTGTCCTTATGTCTAAAACGATTGGCTTGTTTCGTAATTTTTATCGATGTGATGAAAATATTAGCCAATTTTCTTTACAAAAATGCATCGAAAGTGTTTTGCAAGTTCTCTATATTGATTTTAGCAGGCAAAATATCGGTGTCGAAATTCATAATGATACGCATAAGGATTTGCAGGTAACTTCAGTTGATAACTTTATACAACAAGTACTACTCGTGCTCTTGCAAAATGCAAAAGAAGCTTTATTGACTAAGGCTGAAATCAATCATCATAAAATACAAATCCTTATTTCTGTTGAAAAAGATTTAGTTTTTCTAGATATTTCTGATTGGGGTGAGGGTATTACCAAAGAGACGAAAGCAAAACTTTTTGACAATATCAAAAGCTCTAAAAAAGATTTAGGCAGTGGTATTGGTCTCTATTTTGCGCGGAAAATAGCACGAGAAAAATTAGAGGGGGACCTCATCTTAATACAATCATCTTCTCCGACTACTTTTAGATTTTCATTTAAGTACCATTTGTTAAAAAAGGATTACGATAATGCATCTACAAACGCTTAATCTACTTAATGCACTGACCGTTTTAATAGTAGAAGATGACGAGATTGCAAGAGCGACAATTAAACAAGATATCAAACCTTATTGCAAAGTTTTTTATGAAGCTGGCGATGGATTATACGGATTGCAACTTTTTAAAGAGCATCAGATAGATGTGATCGTTACAGATATTCATATGCCAGAAATTAACGGTTTTGATATGATTGAAGAGATTTTAAAACTAAAACCTGAACAGCTTTTTATTGTTATGACTTCTTATGATAGCGATCAGAATCTTATCCATAGTATGAAAGATGGTGCATGTAGCTTTTTGCGTAAACCTTTGGATATGGAAGAGTTACAAACGGCTCTTGTTATGACATTAGGCAGGATAAAATATACCACTAAAACGCTTAGTAGTGACGTCCATATTGACTATCAAAAGGAGATTATTTATAGGAATGATGAACCTATCTTTTTATCGCATAAGTGTAATAAAATATTTTGGTTATTGTGCTATAACATTGGTCGCTTAGTTTCCTATGATATGTGCGAAAATTACGTCTATAATGGAGAATGTGTCAACAAAAGCACACTGTATAATGAAATTTTGAGAATTAAAAAGCAACTGAGTACATTAGACATCGAAAATATTCCAAAAGAAGGGTATATTTTAAGAGTAACACCTGTTTCATAAAAGGCATACCAAAAAGTACATAATACTGGCTATAGCTTACACGTTCATCTGCGCATATCATTTTAATATCTTCTCAATGGTACCTATAAAATAACACAATTTTTTAAAATTAGACTCACAAAGAACAATAATATTAAGTTAATATTAAGTTTATTATGAGATTTTTATGATTTTATTTTTTTATACTTTAACTATGAAATTAAATTACATCTTTAAAAAAGGCGGGATGAAAGTGAGAATATTGTTTTCGTTGCTAGGCATATTTATTTTCTCATTAGTATCGTTAGGGGCAGCTAATAAAATATCAACTGCGCTTGTAAATGAGTCTACCGTGGTGCCTATAACACATGAGCTAAGGGAAAAATACCCTATAAAACCGCATCATGCGAAGCTATCATTGGACTGTATTCATTGTCATGACGGACAAGGTAAAGACCCAGAAAAGTTTGAGGCTATTGGAGATGAAGGCTGTTTGGCTTGTCATGGGAGCAAACAAAAAGTTGCATTAAGAACAGGATTTATGGACTCTTTTCATACCAACCCTCATAATTCATTTCATGATGGGTTAGCGTATCATTGTGATGATTGCCATCAAGTGCATCAACCATCAAAAAATTCGTGTTTGGAGTGTCATGAAAAAGAGCTTCCTAATTGGATGAAAAAGGTGACACCATGAAAAAGAAGATCTTTATACTGATACTATTTGTAGGTGTCATCATAGGACTGATTATCTCTTATATATCGTATGAAACTATAACACGCACAGGAACTGCAAAATTTTGTGTTATATGTCATGAAATGGCTCCAATGAGAGCATCTTTTGACCAAGATGTCCATGGAGGTACTGGGAAAACAGGCATTAGAGCAAATTGTGTTGATTGCCATCTTCCTCATAATAATCTTATGAACTATATTTTCACTAAGGCTAAAAATGGAAGCATTGAAGTTGGTGCCCATTTTTTTGGAGATGTTGATACCTTTGACTGGCAAAATCACAGAGAGGGGAGAGCAAAATTTGTTTTTGATGATGGCTGTAAAAAGTGCCATACAAATTATACAACAAATGAAAAATTCAGTGCAAAAGCTCGCCAAATGCACCAGCACTATAACGCATTGATTGGTACGGATAAAGAATTAGGTTGCGCTAGTTGCCACGCTGAAGTAGGGCATCATGGACTTAATAACATGTTAAATATTTATAAGCCAGAACACCCTCTTTATGAGAAAGGCTCAGAAAAAGAGAAACTAAAAATCAATGAAAAGTTATATGGCAAAGGAAGTATCAATTAACAAGATAGGTTATAAAACAAAATTAAAAACTGAAGAAAACAAGGTGCTTGAAAGAGCCAATACATATAAAAATCATATACAAGGAAAAAAGATGACAAATCAATCAAGACGTAATTTTTTTAAGACTAGTGCCATAGGTACAGGTGCGGTGGTCTTAGGTGCAACAGGAATTGGTACAAGTTTGAATGCAGCAGAAAAAGGTCCTGATTTAGATAAAGCAGTTGCGCAACCTTTTATTACAGAAAGAGGCATTGCCCCTTCTAAAAATCCTGCCTATCCAAATACCTTGCCAAAAGTAGATGCAAGCCAAGTAAAAGAAAGCATGGAAGCTGATATTATCGTTATTGGTGCAGGATTTGCGGGTATGTGTGCGGCTATTTCTGCAGCAGAAGTTGGTGCAAAAGTTATTGTTTTAGAAAAATATAAAAAACCAGGTGCTCGTGGTGGACATATTACTGCGTTTGGTTCAAATTTTCAAGATAAACATGGAATTACAAAAGATATTCATCCAAGACAAATTGCCAAAGAACTCGAAAGATGGGGGCAAGGACGTGTTGATGAAAATTTACTGAGACTTTTCATTGAAAAAAGTGGTGCATGTATGGATTGGTTGGAAGGCATATTGGCACCCAAAGGTTTTCAAAATGGTCAATGGTTTGAAGGTTGTAAAGACCCATACTATTATGAACATCCTGTAACACATTTATTTAGAGATAAAAATGGTGTACCAGGAAATGCGCCTATGGTAGATGCTCTTGTTGAGATTGCAAAAGAAAAAGGTGTCGAAGTTATTTTTGAAGCTAGAGCACTAAAATTGGTTAAAGATGGCACTAAAGTCACAGCTGTAATCGCTAAAATCAAAAAAGGGTATGTACAATATGTAGCCAAAAAAGCTGTTATTATCGCATCAGGAGACTATGCCTCAAATCATGATATGGTTTCTTACTACTCTCAAACAGCTTCATTAGCCGATGCGCAAATCTATTTCCCAAGTAAATCAAATACGGGCGATGGACATATGATGGCTATGGATATTGGTGGTGCCATGCAAAGAGATGCAAACCACGCGGCCGTTATTCACCTTGAAGCGGGTGCAAAAAGCTACAACTTCCTTCATGTAAATACCTATGGCAAGAGATTTAAAAATGAAGATATCAATACGCAATCAATGAGTTGTGGTAAATTGTATCAAAAAGACGGTATTGCATGGTCTATATATGATGCAAATGGTCTTAATTATGCTCAAGAAATGATGAAGAAAAAACTTGGTGGTGGTTTATTCTTTGGTCAACAAGACAAAATTGAAGGCGTTACAGAATGGAGTATGGAAGATGAAAAGCATATGCTTGAAAAACATATCGCCGAGGGGAAAGTAGTAGTCGCAAATACCATTGAAGAGCTTGCAGATAAAATGAATATCCCAAAAGCAGAATTTGTTAAAACTGTCAAAAGATACAATGAAATTGTAAAAGCTAAAAACGATACAGATTTTGGGAAAAGATCAGAGGTCTTATATCCAATTGATAAAGCACCTTTTTATGCAGGTAAACTTTTAGCAACATTGCTTACAATGTGTGGTGGTCTTAGTACGGATGAGAGAATGCTTGTTCTTGATAAAGATGATAAACCATTTGCAAACCTTTATGTTGCTGGTGCTGCACAAGGTAACTTCTTTGCTGGCGATTATCCAACCATCTGCCCAGGAATTGGTCATGGACGCTGTATGACATTCGGGCGACTTACGGGTCTAGTTGCTGCAGGTAAGAGTGTTAATGATGTCAAAACAAAAATGACTTTATAAAACGTCAAAAAGTGATATAAACTGACCTTGTATTTAACGACTTGATGTTAAATACAAGGTTCTTTGATTGATTCAATGATTTTAATGCGTCGAGTCTATCGTGACTATTTTACAGAATATTTTTTAGTGAATAGTTTTTCAATAAACAGTGTAGATTGGATACTTATGGTAATCAATATCTCAAATATCGCAAAGATGCCTTCACGGTTTGGAAATTTTAAAATACAAGCTTTTCAAGAAGGTATTAAAGAACACTTAGTGATTTTCAAAGAGCCTTTTGGGAATATACCTTTAGTTAGGATACACAGTGAATGTCTAACAGGGGATGCTTTGGGCTCTTTGAAGTGTGATTGTGGTGAACAGCTAGAACTTGCGCTAAACAATATAGCTACTTTAGGTGGAATGGTGATTTATTTACGTCAAGAAGGACGTAATATTGGTTTATTTAATAAAGTAAATGCCTATGCTCTGCAAGATAATGGCTTAAATACGATAGAGGCAAATCATCGGTTAGGGTTTGAAACTGATGAGCGCAGTTACGAAGTCGTTGAATTTATTTTGGAGTATTTCAACATTCAAAAAATTCGTCTTTTGACCAATAATCCCCTAAAAATAGAGTCTCTTAAAAAAGTTGACATTGTTGAGCGTTGGCCTATTGTGATGCCTTCCAATCAATACAATAAAGGTTATCTTCAAATAAAAAAAGAGTTGATGGGGCATCTACTCTAAAGGAATTATACAATGAATGCAATCATGAATGATCAAAAAACATTACAAGCCATAAAGCGCGTCAATCAAGCCATAGAAGACATTAAGAGTGGAAAAATAGTTATTATGGTTGATGATGAAGATAGAGAAAATGAGGGCGATCTCGTTTATGCAGCTCCTTTTTCAACTCCAGAAAAAGTCAATTTTATGGCTAGTTTTGCCAAAGGGCTTATTTGTGTGGCTGTTTCAAAAAAAATTGCAAGTGGACTTTCTTTGGAACCTATGGTTAAAAATAATGACTCGTCTTATGAAACAGCCTTTACAATTTCGGTGGATGCAAGAACGGCAACAACTGGTATCTCAGCTTTTGAACGAGATATGACCATTAAAATTTTGGCGACGCAGACTTCAAAGCCATCGGAACTGGTACGACCAGGTCATATTTTCCCGCTTATTGCCAAAGAAGGTGGTGTCTTAGTTCGCACAGGACATACTGAAGGCTCTGTAGACCTATGTCGTTTAGCGGGGCTCAGTGAATCAGCTGTTATTTGTGAAGTCATGAAAGAAGATGGCACTATGGCAAGGCGAGCAGACCTTGATATTTTTTGTGATGAACATAGCATTAATATCATCTATATCTCCGATATTGTTGAATATCGTATGATGAATGAATCTCTCATTAAACTTTTGACGGAATCTGCGACTACATTTATGGGGAGTACTGTGCAGAAATATGATTTTGTAGATCATCTTGAAAAACATCATATTGTCTATTCCTTTGGAGCGATAAGTGCGTGTTCAGCTGTTAAATTTCATACCATCACGCCAGATAGTGAACTCTTAAGTAATAGCGATAAGTATCAAAGTCTAATGCTCAGTATTGCCCATCTTCAAAAATATGGTGGTATTCTTATTTTTATGGAAGGCGAAGTCGGAAACATGTGCCAAGTTCGTGAATATGGCATAGGTGCTCAAATCATCAAATATTTAGGTATCAAAAAAATTGAACTACTTAGTGACAGCGAAGAAAAAGAGTTTGTAGGTATAAGCGGATTTGAATTGGAAGTGGTCAAACAAATTAGAATGTTAAATCCATTTGTTTTGTGAACAATAAAAACACCCAAACGCTTAAAAAAGTAGAAGACTGGATTTTAGCATTGTTAGCATCTTAAATATTTCCAGTTTACTATCTCTGGCATATCTTTTCCAAATGCTTCGATGTAACTCTTGTGCTCTATAAGCTTAGCGCGCATTTTTTGTTTAATAGACTCTGCATGCGCATGCATTTTAGGTACTCTATCCATCACATCCATCACCAAGTGAAATCTATCTATATCGTTGAGTACAACCATATCAAAAGGTGTGGTAGTTGTTCCTTCTTCTTTGTACCCTCTTACATGTAGATGTTCATGGTTAGCTCTTTTATAGGCTAAACGGTGAATCAACCATGGGTAGCCGTGATAGGCAAAAATGACAGGCGTTTCTTTTGGGAAAAGCGCATTAAAAGCTTCATCATTGAGCCCGTGTGGATGTTCTTCATGAGGTTGTAAGCGCATTAAATCTACTACATTAATAAGACGAATTTTGAGCTCAGGTGCGTAGTCATGTAAAAGACTGATTGCGGCCAGTGTTTCCAAAGTCGGTACATCGCCACAACATGCCATAATCACATCAGGATCATTTCCTTGATCATGACTTGCCCACTCCCAAATGCCAATGCCTTTTTCACAATGAACTATTGCTTCATCCATTCCAAGCCATTGTAATTCGGGTTGTTTCCCTGCAACGATGACATTAATAGAGTTACGACTTTTGAGACAGTGTTCTCCTACCCATAAAAGGGTATTGGCATCGGGTGGAAAATAGACATTGACGATATGTGCTTTTTTGTTGAGAACCACATCAATAAACCCTGGGTCTTGATGCGAAAAACCATTGTGGTCTTGTCTCCAAACATGTGAAGTCAAAAGATAATTCAGAGAAGCGATGGGCTTGCGCCATGGTATTTCACAACTGGTGACTTTAAGCCATTTGGCATGCTGATTAAACATAGAGTCGATAATGTGGATAAAGGCTTCATAACATGAAAAAAAGCCATGCCTTCCTGTCAGTAAGTAGCCTTCAAGCCAACCTTGGCATGTATGTTCGGAGAGGATTTCCATAACGCGCCCATCTTGGGCTAAGTGGTTGTCATCATCGTAGTGTTCTGCCATCCAGACGCGATTGGTTACTTCAAAAAGGGCACCTAAACGATTAGACGCAGTTTCATCAGGACCAAAGACACGAAAGTTTTGCATATTTTGACGCATAACATCACGCAAAAATGTGCCTAAAATACGTGTGGCTTCAGCAGTTTCTTGACCGCGTTTTATAACATTAACGCCATACATTTTAAAGTTAGGTGAGTGCAGGTCTTGCAGCAATACTCCACCATTGGTATGAGGATTGGCTCCCATACGTTTTTGACCTTTAGGGGCAAGTGCGGCTAGCTCAGGCAAAAGTTGACCTTTTTCATCAAAAAGCTCTTCAGGTTTATAACTTTTCATCCATGCTTCAAGGCTAGCGACATGTTCTGGATTATCTTCAAATTTTGAGAGTGGTACTTGGTGAGAGCGCCAGTAGCCTTCCATTTTAAGTCCATCAATCTCTTTAGGCCCGCTCCATCCTTTAGGACTTCGTAAAATAATCATAGGCCAGCGAGGACGAATAGTATTGCCTTGAATACGTGCGTCATGCCAAATAGTTTTAATTTTAGCGATAACGATATCCATCACCTTCGCCATATTTTGATGCATGGCTAAAGGCTCATCTCCTTCGACAAAGTAAGGCTCATATCCGTAGCCGATAAAGAGGCTTTCAAGCTCTTCATGAGAGATACGTGCGAGTACGGTTGGATTGGCAATTTTATAGCCGTTGAGATGCAAGATAGGAAGTACAACGCCATCGCGTTTGGGGTTTAAAAATTTGTTGGAGTGCCACGCAGTAGCTAGTGGTCCTGTTTCGGCTTCACCATCACCGACGACACAACATGCTATTAAATCTGGATTGTCAAAAACAGCTCCAAACGCATGCGAAAGAGCATATCCTAGTTCGCCTCCTTCGTGAATAGAACCAGGTGTTTGGGGTGCAGCATGGCTTGGAATGCCCCCTGGAAAAGAGAACTGCTTGAAAAGTTTTTGCAACCCTTTTTCATCTTGAGAAATATCAGGATACACTTCGCTGTATGTGCCCTCTAAGTAAGTGTTAGCAACCACAGCAGGACCTCCATGTCCAGGGCCCGCAATAAACAACATCGTTAAGTCATCTTTTTTGATAACACGGTTCATATGTGTATAGATAAAATTCAGACCTGGCGTTGTGCCCCAATGCCCAAGAAGGCGTGGTTTGATATGTTTTAAACACAGAGGTTCTTTTAACAAAGGATTGTCTAAAAGGTATATTTGCCCGACTGAGAGGTAATTTGCGGCACGCCAATAAGCATTAATATGTTCTAGGTCGGATGAAGAAAGGGGTTTGTATTCCATGAAAATCCTCCTTCGAAAATATGTCATAAGGTTATGCTACTTCAATTTTACTTAAAGGATATTTTTGTTGTGTTAGCATGTAATTTTTAGTATACTTTTGGATGAAAATTCATAAGATGCAAGTCACATGCAAGCTTCTTGTGTTACATTCTAATGCTTACCATTTTACGATAAGAAAAGATAAAAAGATGGATATATTAATACTTGAAGACAACGAAACTTTAGCCGATGGTATCTATCAAAAATTAAAGGGCGTTGGTTTTATCGTTGACTTTTTTCTCAATGGAGAAGATGGTCTTTATGCTTTAGAATCTAAAAACTACGATTTGCTTATCTTAGATTTAAGACTTCCAGGCATTGATGGTATTGACATTATTAAAAAAGTGAGAGAGTGGCAGAACAATCTGCCTATACTTGTCATCTCAGCACGGGATAGGTTAGATCAGCGTATTTTGGGGCTTGATACGGGAGCTGATGATTATCTGTGTAAACCTTTTGAGCTCGATGAGGTCATTGCTCGTACACAAGCACTTCTAAGACGCAGTAAAAGACATCTTTCCTATACCATTACATGTAACGATTTAATTTATGATACAAAAAATCGTGTTCTTCGTAAAGGAACTATTTTTGTTGATTTGAATAAAAGAGAGCTTACGATTTTTGAGCATCTTATTCTTAATCTTAATGCTATTGTCAGTAAAGAAGATATTGTAGAACATATTACATCGCTTGATGATGACTTAAATCCGACTGCCGTAGAAACGTATATATCACGACTCCGTAAAAAACTAGGCACTTCTATTTTTATCAAAAATGTCAGAGGTGTTGGCTATATGATGGCAGAACATGAGGATTAAAAAAACTTCCTTAAAACGTAAGCTTATTGTATGGATTATCGTTCCTTTGAGTGTTTTTACACTCTTGCTCTCTTTATTTCTCTATTTTTACCTTCAAAATAAAGTCAATGATTTTTTCAATAAACGTCTTTATGCCATTGCTCAGAGTATTGAACAGAGTATTGGTGTTAAAGATGAAAAACTTTTTGTTGATTTTCCGAGTTTTTCCATTGATTTTTTATCGTCTCAAGATATGGGTGTCGTTTACTATTCTGTTCAAGATGCTAAAGGTAACGTACTTATTGGGTATCAGAGACTTTTAAAAAAAACTATTCCAAAAACACAGAACAAAATATTTTTCAATACAACGTATGATGATATTCCCCTAAAGGCTGTTTCTTATAAAACATCTATTGTGAGTGTCGGGAAACAATATCCTGTTTTTATTACCGTAGCTGAAAGTATGGAAGAACGAAATATTAATATTCAAGATATGCTTACCATTCTCATCTCCATTTTACTTTTTGTAGCACTCTTTATTATCATAGTAACGTTAGTAGCTGTCAAAAAAGGCTTGCTTCCTTTGAATACATTAAAAAAAATCATTCAGCAAAGAGATAGTCGTGATTTAGAACCCCTTGAATTTGATGCACCCAAAGAGTTGGAAGATATTGTAGAGAGTATTAATATTTTGTTGGAACGCAGTCGTGATACTATTGAATACATTGAACATTTTAATGCCGATGTCTCCCATCAATTGCGAACACCTATTGCTGAATTGAAAGTTAAATTAGAACTTTTATACGATAAAAAGAATAAAGACTACATTGCACTTAATAGGTTATTGGACAATATGGCGCATATTATGGAACAGCTTCTTTTATATGCAAAGACAAATGCTAATACTATCAATTTTAAGCGTTTCAAAATTGTTAATCTCAATAAATTTTGTAAAAACTATAGTAAAAAAACAGCACTAAGGGTTTACCAAAAAGGGTTTGACTATGTTTTCCAAGATTTAAATGAGGTAATAGATATCAACAGTGACCCCATTTTGTTGGAAAGTATGTTAGATAATATTATTAATAATGCCCTGCATTATGCCGTTGACGACAATAAAAAACCTATTGGTACGATTACTTTGAGTATTCAACGACATCAACATACTATTTGGCTT
Source organism: Sulfurospirillaceae bacterium (assembly GCA_028684065.1). Lineage (GTDB taxonomy): Bacteria > Campylobacterota > Campylobacteria > Campylobacterales > Sulfurospirillaceae > Sulfurospirillum. The sequence continues at coordinate 317,134 of JAQUGO010000001.1, read as the reverse complement.
TGCGTTCAAGATGAAGGAAAAGGCGTCGATGAACACTATATCAATCATATTTTTGATCGCTATTATCGTGTCGATTCTAAAAAACAAGGCTCTGGTTTAGGATTGAGTATCGTCAAACAAATAGCAGCATTGCATCAAGCGAAAGTGATTGCCATGAACAACAATGGGCTAAAAGTTGCTATTATTTTTGAGCATCAAAAAGATGATCATACGCTTTAAATATTTCAAAGGATTCCTTCATTAAAGCATTTGAATGTTCTGGCCCTACCCATGCATATCCTATGTGATTCAGCTTTAATGCACGTTGAACTCTTTTTTGGGCTAAGGTTTTTTTGAGAGCTTCAACTAAATAATCATAACGTTCAGGATACTTTTTTTTAAAGGCTTTTGAAACAGCAAAACCTCTCATCGAGCCTCTTAAAATAGGAAGAGAAATACCGCTTGTAGCAATAGCTTCATTCAGTGTAGGAGCATCCCATTTTTTTGCTCTTGTATCTTTGACTACTGCGAGTGGATTGATATGCTCTCGAATCGTCTCACTGCCTTGCGCGGAAATTATGAGAAAATCGACTTCTTTTTTGACTAAAGCTTCTCGTGCTTTTTGCCCACTTTCAAAAAAAACATAAATTAATTTTTTTCTCTCTATACCAAATTTTTCAAGCAAGAGATTTAAATTAAGATGTCCCGCTGAACGATATATAAGGGCAACTTTAAGAGGTGTTCGGCTCTTTTGCATCGTCTCTAAAAGGTTTAATAAAGTATCTATTTTAGATTCTTGATGTACTGCTATCAAATCATAGTCAAACCATTGAAGATTAATAAAGTCAAAATCTTCTATTTTATACTGTGCTTTGCCACTGATGATGGCATTTTGCATGTAGGGAGAAAATGTCGAAGAGAGCATAGTATAGCCATCTTGAGGTTTCTTGAGAAAATATTCAATGGAAGATTGTGTTCCTTTTCCCCGTATATTAGTGACCGTAAGCTTTTGGGCTACGATTTCTTCTAAAAAGGGTTGCATGATACGCGTCATTCTATCGGTACTCCCACCTTCGCCAAATCCTACAATAAGCTCAATAGGTTTTTGAGGAAAATCATTGGCATACAGCGTGGATAAAAAAAGACCTACAGTAATAATAAAACGAAGTTTATAGTGTATTTTCATATTTTATGATGACCTACAAATAGGTTAGGAAAGAAAATTTTTATGATTGTAACCATGAAAATATCTCCTTTCCTAATACTCAAATTAAATGCATCAACACAATATAATGCGCGCCCAAACGGCTTTCAATAAACGTTTGGGCAGCGTAATTGACTTTATCGCTCTTTGTATTTTGCGTATTTTAACAATGCTCCAAAACGGTATAGGGCATGAACGAATTTACTGTAAGGCAACACAAGGAAAAATGCCAAAACAAACCCTAAATGAAGGCATAAGAATAGTGGCATGTAAATTCCATCTCTCAACAAGAGAAGTGCTAAGCCTGTAAAACTTACTAAGAAAAGTAAGGTTATAAATGAATACTCCATTCCCAAAAATTGTTGTGCAACAGGAACAGGATCCATTTTGATTTTAATGACACTTAGCCCAATAGTCCCAATGACAATCATAATACCACCAATTGTACCAAAAATAACAGGTAATGATGTCATATCATAAGGAGCATGCCAGCCAAATCCATAGTGATAAATAGCAGCGATGGTTGTAGAAATGATGGTCATTGCAAACCCATAAAAGGTTGTGTGATGAAACCATTTGCGTGATTGTGAATACCTATCATCTACATGGGTACAGCCATGGCCTTCATCACCACCACCTAAATGACGTAACGTGAACATATCGCTTAGAGCAGATTTCCATAAAGAACCATTGGTTAAATCACTCATTTTTTCGCCGCTCTCAAGCCAGAATTTCTTAAAGCCCATAAAAAAAGCTAATGCAACATACGCACATACAAGCATCGAAACACCACTCATTAATTTAATGGGGATGACGTGATAAAATGAGCCAACGCCTGAGTATGCTGTAAATAATGAATCGGCATTATTGAGCAAGATTCCAGCGATAAAAACCAAAGCAAGACTTATGGCCATAATGATGCTTACCAATGTACCATTTTTGAAGAAGAGTTTTCCAAAAGCTGATGGGAAAGCGTATTGACTATAACTTTCTACTCTTATCTCTGAGAGAGTTTTAGGTATATTGAGGTCAAATTCATGCGGTGGCGCGTATTGGCATCCATGAAAGCAGCCTTTACAATTGTGGCAAAGATTGGCAAAATAGTTCAAATCGTGGTCACTAAAGGTACGAAAACGTGTAATTTCTGGGAACACTGGGCATAAACTTTCGCAATAACGACAGGCATTACAAATTTCCATAGCCCGACGTGCAACTTGCATATTTTCTTGTAATGATAGAATTTTAGACATGAGCGGCTCCTTTTCCTGCAATTCTTCCAAAAACGGCACCAATGGTCATCCCCGTTCCGGCTAAATAACCTTGACCCAAGATGTTACCAGCAACGATTTCACCTGTGGCAAAAAGATTTTTCATAGGTTCTCCATTGTCCATATAAACGCGTGCATCTTTATCAATTTTGACACCAAGGTAGGTAAAAGTAATACCTGGGCGTAAGGTATAGCCATAAAATGGTGGAGTGTCAATTTTTCGAGCCCAGTGCGTTTTATTCACCGCCAATCCTTGCGTACAGCAATTATCAAGTGTATCTGGGTTAAACGTTCCCTCTTGTACATGGGCATTAAATTCGTTAACTGTTTCTATAAATTCTTTTGCAGGGATATCTAAAAGTCCTGCTAACTCTTCCAATGTGTCTGCTTTACATGGTGCAAAAACAGAAGGCATAAAGAGGTTGAAGCTTTTACTATCAATGATAACATTTCCCATCTGATCAGGTTGAGAAGAGACAAGTCTTCCCCAAATAGCATAACGTTTTGGCCAAAAATCTTCGCCTTCATTGTAAAATCGTTGACTATTTTTATTGACAACAATACCAAAAGGGACGCAATCCAATCGTGTTACAATACCGCCATCATACAGTGGTGCACGACCATCGACGGCTACGGCATGTCCTTGTTCTGGTTTGCCAACGGCTTGGACATTTTGATTGAGCATACTTTTAAGCACTTTGCCTTCATTAAAACGTGTTCCTCGTATTAAAAAGTTTTTGGCTTGTTCTCCCCATGCTTCTCGTAACCATTCTCGATTAGATTCAAATCCACCACTCGCAGCGATAATCGCTTTAGCTTTAAACTCTTTTTTGCCCTTAGGCGTATTAACGATTAAGGATTCTACACGCTCGTTTTTAATATTTAACCACTCAACTTCATGGTCGTAAAGAATTGTAATACCTAAATCTTCTGCTTTTTGAAATTCACAGTTCACCAAGGTTTTACCACCACCATAAAAAAAGGCATTGGTACGAGAGAGACTAAGGGTACCTGAAATACTCTTTTGAAAAAACATACCTCTCTCTTCTAACCAGTGATACATTGTTTCAGATTGTCCAATGGCTAGTTTTGCCAATTCTTCATTGGTTTCACCTTTGGTGACTTTGAGCAAATCTTCATAGAACTCTTCAACAGAGTAACTCTCTGTCAAACATCGTGTTGGTGCGGGATGCGCTACACGCATATTTCTTGTATGCTGAGAATTACCACCTCTCCAGAGTCTGGGAGATGATTCTAATACTAAAACGCGCGCTCCTTCTTCTGCCGCACTTATAGCAGCACACAAAGCAGCATTTCCTCCACCAATGACTATAACGTCATACATGTAATTCTCCTATCTAGTATTTTTAATCTTACACGACTTATATTTGAAAAATAATGTGTAAAATTGAGACTTATCACACTATCTTTCTTTTTTATTTCACAAAGATATCCTATCTATCAAGGCTTGCAAGACGCTTGCAAAAAATCAAGCAAAGTACCACCAAAAGTGGCTCTATGTCGTATATAAGCCTTCAACTATACCTTTTATTAAAATACGCTAAATATTTCTAAAGAATATTTTTTTACAAAAGGTAACATATAAAACGAACATTAAACTTTTTTAAACCATTTAGCAATCAAGGGCGCAATCCCCATCACTAAAAAAATACGCATAACATGGTGCAAAGCAACAAAAGGAACGTTAACGCCTAAGATGATTGCAATAAGATTCATCTCTGATTGTCCACCTGGTGAAAACGCAAGTAATATAGACACTAAAGGAAAATCAAAAAAGGTATATACCATGTAAATAAAGAGCCCACATACAAGGGAAAGAATAAGAAAAAATCCAAAGGTTTGTGCTAAAGTTCTCAGAACTTCTTTACTTTTGATGCCACGAAAAACAAATCCTATGGTTGTTCCAATGATAAGCTGTGTCAATTTAATTGCTTCATCTGGGGGTCTTGCTTCTACCCATCCAAACATATAAACAAGAGCGCTTACAATCATTGGCCCAAGGATATATGCCCCAGAAAGGTGCAATTTTTTGGCACCCCATGCCCCAATAACAGCAAGAAAAAACATGGCAAGTAAGTCATGATTTGAAACATCATGCAAAGGGGCAGTGATAGCACCTCTATCTCCTAAATGAGTATGCCCTAACGCTTCAATGATAAACGGTAATGTAAAAACAATCAATAATAATCGGGTGGATTGTGTTAAGGTAACTTTGGCTACATTAGCACCCATATCTTCAGCGATGGAAACCATTTCCATTAAACCTCCTGGCATGGTGCTAAAAAAGGCTGTCATCTTATCAAACTTAATCACTTTCCAGTAATACCATACACCGGCTAACCCAATAATGACGATAAAAGGAATAATCATCAATAGACTTGGTAAAAATGTGAAAATTCCTTGTGCCACTTGTGGTGTAAAAGCACTGCCTATCGTAATGCCAAGTACCGTACGAGCGGGGCCCGTCAAAATTTTTGGACGATGTATGGGCAAAGAATCAAACCGTGAAGCAATGGCTGTAAAAACGATAGATCCCAAAAGCCACGGAAGTGGTAAATGTGCATACCTAAAAGTTAAGGCACCCAGTGTTCCGATGATTAATGTTAAAGCAAGTTTAGGCATTATTGTAAACCATTGAAACATCACGTTAGTCCTTATGATGATTGAATAGAAGTATCTCTCAAAGATTGATAAGGATGCTAGAAGAAAAAACGCTCTTCTAGCACCATAGAAAGTTATGCTTTTAACACATCTGATTTAGCACGATACTCTTTAAATTTTTTAATTAATATCGGTGAGAAAAGAGATACAAGCATTAAAATCAAAATACCAAGAGCAATAGGTCTCTCAAAGATATAAGAGAGTTTACCACCGCTTATTTGATAAGTATGTAATAAAGAACTCTCTGCCATTCGACCCAGTAACATACCAATAACTGCACCTGGCACAGAATAGTCATAACGTCTGAAAAACCATCCTACAATGGCAAAGACAAGAACCGTTATAGGGCCAGCAAGATTGCCTGTTAAACCAAAAGCACCTAGGGTTGCTAGTGCTAAAACAGAAGGAATTAAGTAGTTCATTCTTATTTTAACAATGGATGCCAAAACAGGAAGGCTAAGAAGTCCTAATAGGATTAATAAAAACACCTGCCCAAAGTTAGCAAAAATAATGGCATAAACAACATCTGTCTGCTCACGGATAAACTGTGGGCCCCCTGTAATATTGTGCATAGCAAAAGCAGCTAACATAACCGCAGTTGCTCCACCACCTGGGATACCAAGGGCTAGAAGTGTTGCCAGTGAGCCTGCTTCGGAACTACTGTTGGCTGATTCGGAAGCAACAACGCCTTTAGGATTTCCTTTACCAAAACTTGAAGGGTCTTTATCGCCGCGTTTTGTTTCCATATATGAGATTAGATTGGAAACAGAAGAGCCAATGCCTGGGATTGCACCAATAATAATACCGATCATACTACCACGCATTAAAACCACAGGATATTTAAACGCTAACCTAAAGCCGTGCATGATTTTAGAGAGTCGTACATGACGAACAGATTCATCTTCATGTAAATAATCGGTTTTCACAAGTCTAAAAAGCTCTGATGCGGCAAACATACCCATCATTGCTGGAACAACAGGAATGCCATCCATTAAATATTCACTTCCCATCGCACCTCGAAGTGTTCCTTCTTCATTGAATCCTATGGTTCCAAGAAGCAAGCCAACAAATCCTGCAATAAGACCTTTAAGCATATGATCACCTCGTAAACTAGCAATCAACGTAATACCCCAAAGGATGATAAAAAACATCTCTTGTGGACCAATTTTAAGGACCATCGTAGAAAGAGGTTTGATCAGCATAAAAAGCAAGAGGTGACCAAATAGAACGCCAAAAGTTGAAGCGGCAAGAGCAAGGCCTAAGGCTTCATTATGCTTTCCTTGCTGTGCCATAGGATAACCATCAAAAGCTGTGGCGATAGCGGAAGATGTTCCTGGAATATTCATTAAAATGGCGGGAACGCCCCCTCCAAATGAACCGCCCGTAAAAATAGCAGTTAAAAACAACATGGCTTGCAAAAAGTCCATATAAAGTGTCATAGGCATAAAAATGGCCATGGCCATAGATATTTGAAGACCCGGTGTCGCTCCAAAAAGAAGACCAATCAGGATACCTGGAATAACAACGAGCCAATTTTGCGGTACCGAAAATAACATATGGATAGCACCAGAGGCTGAAGCAAAATCGATTAAATCAAAAGGGTTCATAATGGCTGTCCTTAATAATCAGTTGGGAAAAGCGACATAGGCATTGGGTACGGTAACATCTGGGAAAAGAAATAAGACATTATGAGACCAAACAATACGCTGTAAAGGATAATCCATTGCCAACGTAATTCACCATGTAAGCGTAAAAAGATAGCGATAAAGAGTGTTGTGCCCACATCAAATCCAATATATTCTAATGAGAGAATATAGCCTGCGAAGATTACCATAACAGGAATCGAATCACGGATACTCTCCATTTTCTTTGGGTTGAGTTCTTTTTCACGTAAGTTTCGTATGAATTCAGCGGCGCAAAGCACTAAGGTTAGGCTAGCAACAGGTGCAATTAAAATTAGATTTTCGACACTCGCCAATTCTCTATAAGCATCATAAAAGTACCATCCAATGAACAATGAAATTGCCATCAGCAATGCAAGGTCCAATAATTTATTAAGACTTAATCCCATAATAGTGTTCCTTTAGTGTTATTTTTTGAGTAAATAACCGTATTGTTTGTAGACTTCAAACGATTGGTTTAACAAAGCATTTGATTTTTCAGGACCTGTCCAGACACCACCGATTTGGCTATCATTTAAGAATTTTTGAGTCTCATTATTTTCCAAAGCCGTTTTGATAGCATTAACCAAAGCTTTATAGCGATCTGGGTGTTGCTCTTTAAGTCCTGCGCGTACTGCAAACCCACGCATTGCACCACTAAACATTGGTATTTCAAAGCCTAGCTCTTTTTTCAATGATTCATTCACCGTTGGAACATCCCATGAAGGAATACGCTCATCGTTAAAAATTGCAACAGGCGTTAAAAACTCGCTAATACTTTCACAGCCTTCAGCACTAATAGCAATGAAGTCAACCTGCCCACCAGCAACGGCTGAGCGTGCATCGCCACCACTGCTATACGTTACTAAGTTAACATTTTCTGCTGGAATGCCATATTTTTCAAAAATAAGTTTTAAAAGTAAGTGTCCACTTGAGCCTTGAACAACAGCCGCTTTGACCTTTTTAGGATTTTCTTTGATATCTTTTAAGATGGCACCTAAAGATTTATAACCCGTATCTTTATTGGCTGCAATTAAATCATAATCGAACCATTGAACGTTAAGATAATCAAAATCGCTGATTTTATATTTAGCACCACCTGTAAGAATGGTGTTTGCAAGATAAGGAGCAAAGCCAGAAGAAAAGATGGTGTAACCATCATTAGGTTTAGACAAAACGTAGTTTGCACCGATTTGTGATGAGGCACCTGGTTTATTGATGACTTGAATCTGTGCATTGAGTGCTTCTGACAGTGGTGTTGTCATAGCACGTGTCATCCTATCAGCACTTCCACCAATACCAAAACCTACAACCAGGTTGATTGGCTTACTTGGGTAAGTATCTTCTGCCATAACAGAGGAAACAAAAAGACTACTGATAATCGTAACAGCACCTAAAATTTTAGCGGCACGTTGTAACACTCGAAGTGTTGGGTGATTCATAATTAACTCCTATGTTTAATTTTAAAACTTACCTATGGTAACATCGAAGGCTTGCAGAAGACTTGCAAAATTTGTGACTAAAAGTCAAAAAAGCTCCGTATTTACCTGCTAATGGGGCTTTTGATAAATTTTGATAAAATTATATGATTACTAAAAGTAACACAAAATATAAGACTCTTTTAAATGGCTTAAAAAATAGTATTGTCTTAATTTTATAAGCATAAATGGCATATAGTATTTTTAAATTAAGAGTAGCGTAACGCTATTCTTCTTATAATAGCAAATGAAAAAAATATACTTAGCAGGACCAGAAGTGTTCCTCCCTAATGCACTAGAAGAAGGCAATAGGTTAAAAGCTCTATGTCATTCCTATGGATTTGAAGGTTGCTTCCCTTTGGACAATACCATTACAGGTACTAATCCGCGAGAGATAGCGAACAACATTAGAAATGCCAACATTGCTATGATTCAATCATGTGATATGGTTATCGCAAATGTTTCTCCTTTTAGAGGACCAGAACCAGACAGTGGAACGGTATGGGAAATAGGGTATGCCCAAGCACTTAACAAAAAAGTGATAGCGTATTGCACAGACAAACGCACTCTTAAGGTAAGAACACAAGCCATTTTAGGTTTAGGAGAAGCTTTGCGAGATATGAATGGAATGCAGATAGAAGATTTTGGTTTGACCCATAATTTAATGTTTGCATCGTGTGTTCTTGCCGAAAGCTTTGAAGAGTGTTTAGCCAAACTTAGTAAGATGATTGTAACACATTTGTAACTCTTATCTTCTACAATTTTAAAACTAAAATTGTGGAGGATATTGTGAATCGTCAATTAAAAACATTGTGTTTATCGCTTTCTTTGGTGGCTTCAAGCTTATGTGCGGGAAGCTCAGTTGAATTTGTAGGTATGGATGCACCTAGCACTCCTGAACAAATGGCAAAAGCGTACTCTGAAGCTAAAGTTATTATTCATACAAGCAGTGGCGGAACGATTGAGCGTAATCTTTCGTATCAGACACTTTTTGGCGTTAAAGATAAAGTCGGAACCAATAAAAACCCAGCTGGACAGCTCTATTCTGCGTCCATGAAGCCACTTATGGACCCTTTTGGAAAACCACTGATTGCAGAAACACCTGATAGCAACTCACTTTTAAATGTCAATGGCGCTTTATTTTTAGTCACACATTATGAATATGACTGGATTTTAAGCGATGGCTCATCGGCTGAAAAAACTGAAATTTGGCATGAACGAGCCCCTATGAGTATGACACTCACATCTATCAAACAAGACCCAAAAACAGGCAAGCTCAAAGCTTTTGAACAAAAGCCAATTGATTTTTCAAGTGTTGGGGGTATTTGGATTCCATGTGCGGGCTCACAAACGCCATGGAACACGCACCTTGGAACGGAGGAAGATTACGACCTCTTTTTTACAGCCGCTAGTGGTAAAAATTATAAAAATGCTCAAAAAGGTTTAAAAGCTATGAGTGAGCTTTATTTTGAAGGCAAAAAAGAGGCAAATCCATATGATTATGGTCACATTACTGAAGTTGCAGTAAGCCCAAAAGGAGAGACAACCGTTACCAAACATTATGCGATGGGTCGGGGAACATGGGAAATGTCTAAAATCATGAGTGATAGCAAAACAGCCTTTTTTGGTGATGATGGTGCCTATGTCGGTCTTTACATGTACATAGGCGATGCGGCTGGCAACTTAGATAGTGGAACACTGTATGCGGCGATTTGGAAACAAACCAATGAAGATGGTGCGCGTGATGGTGGACAAGCCAATCTATCATGGATTAAACTAGGGCATGCTACCTCTCATGAAGTAGCGGCATGGAAAGATAAATACACCTTCAATGACATCTTTGAAGCTTATGCACCTGCTGAGTTTGACGCGAAAAAACACGAAGGTTTTAAAGCGGTTAAAGCAGGTCATTCTGAAATAGAATACCTCAAAATAAAACCTGGTATGGAACGTGTTGCGGCATTTTTAGAGACACGACGTTACTCAGCATATCTTGGCGCTACTACGGAATTTAATAAGATGGAAGGTGTAGCGTTTAATAAAGAAGATAAAAAACTCTACATTGCGATGTCCTACATTGAAAAAGGGATGATTAAAGACAGTTCATTTGCCAATGACGATATCAAAGTTGCTAAAAATAGCTGTGGTGGAACATATGAGCTAACACTCTCTTCTCAGATTAAAGACACCAATAACGAAGTCATTCCAAGTGACTTTGTCCCAACCTTTATGCATGTGCCTTCTGCTTTACTAGGTGAAGCAATGCCAATGGATGCACAAGGTAATACTTGTGTTGTTGATAAAATCGCTAATACCGACAACCTCTTTTACGCTTCACGTGCTCGTACACTTTTTATCGGTGAAGATAGTGGAAACCATGTCAATAACTACCTTTGGGCCTATAATGTCGATACCAAAAAGCTCTCACGTATCCTCTCTATTCCAGCAGGAGCAGAATCGACAGGCCTTCAAGTGGTTGAAAACCTCAATGGACACGCATATATCATGAGCAATGCACAACATCAAGCGGACTTTACAAAAACAACCAGTAAAGAGCTAAAGGCAAAACTAGCTCCGATGATTGATAAATTTCAAGCACCGATTGGTTATATCTATGGCATTCCTGGGCTTTAATCGCCTCTTTCTGTTCACCTTCTGCCTTAGCCCCATTGTGGGCTTTGGCGGTCCGTTGATGGGAGAATTTATCAGCCGCACAACCTTCGATAACCCCTACGCTAATATTCCCGCTCAGTGCTATATTGAAACCATAGGTGGCACCCAAAACGCATGCCTTTTTTGTCATACTAATGCACCCGCTCGTATGCGTCTTGGCAATAACAATCCTCAAGCAGGACTCTCTAGCGTCACAGGTAATCTTCAAACGACATACGCTTTTACGCCAGCCACGCTTCATAGCAAAATGGCAACCATCAATCCATGGGAAAATACACTTTATCCTGAAAAACTGGAATATGCGTACCAAAAAAGTGCTCATCATTTTGATGAAAACACAATGCTATCGTATTTGACAGAAGATAACTGGGCAAAAGCCTATGCCAAGCGCAAAGGAAAAATGGGCTGGGAAAATGGTATTGATGAGTCGCCATGGCGACTTTTCCCAGACCTTAATCCTGTTGATTTACCTGCTAGTTCAGATGGATTTGTAAGAACAAACGATAAAAAAAGCGCTATTTTTGGAGATATGACCGGTTGGCGAGCGATTAATTTTATGCCCTATGGTATCTTCACCCCCATGAACGGTAGTGTATCAGGCATTTATATCCGTTTACCACACGCCTTCATGAAAGATGAACAAGGGCATTGGAGTGAACAACTCTATGCTCAAAATCTTGATTTGCTTGAGCGTGCTATGACCGATAGACTCACTCCAAATGATCCCACGCATTACTACGGAGAAGCAAAGAAAGTCGAAGTCATCCGTGGTCTTTATCCCCTGTATACCGAGTTTGCGCACCCTTTACATTATGTCGATTTACGTGCCAAAGGTACCCGTGCTAAACGAGTAAAAGAGATGCGTTATATGGTAAAAACCCGCATGTTTTATCCGGGTGAAGCCGCCGATAAGGAAGAAGATGCTCCAATCTATCTTAACGAAAAACAAGGTTGGATTAACAATGGTGCAGGCTGGATTTTGGCTGGGTTTATCGAAGATGCAACAGGAGATTTACGACCTCAAAAAAGTGAAGAGTTGATGCAATGCATCGGCTGTCACAGCGATCATTATGGGTTTGAACCCGCTTCGTTTACCTCTGGCACGGGAAATACGATTGATTCGACGTGGGCATTTCCACGGAAATTTCCTGCAACGTTGGGCTGGAAAGAGATGGATTATCTAGGGTTTCGCACAGACCATGGTAAAGCACTCACTTCCATGGGTGACCCACTCAACCGAGCAACAGGCAAAGGTGAATTTGGCTATTTTCTAAAACACGTCGTAGGAGCCAATCTGTATGGCATGATGCCACAGAGTATGGAAACATTTTTGATGCAACATATTACTAAAGCCAATGGGTATAGCGAGGATTGGGAAAAGCGCGATACAACGCACCTTGAAACGATGGTTGAACAAGAGCGTTTGCATGCCAAACTGATGCAAGAGTTTGTAGCGAAAAAAGCGTATCTGAGCCAAGAGGGATTCATTGCACCAGAGTTATTTTATCCAACACCCAAAGAAGCTTTACACGGAGCTATCAATTATCGTAAAGTAGTTGCGACACAACGTTATACCTTAGGTAAAGATGTATTTGATGCAACACCTTTTACCTTTCGTTATTATCGCAATGCTGAAAATGGATATACTCATATGGATGGTTCAGCGTATCATTTAGGGGATATTATCACGGATAGGCCAATTGAAAAAGAGGCAACGATTATGGAAGGTGTGGGCAATGCTTTAACGCTTATTCACGAACAAGATGCATCCTACGATGGTGAATACGTGCCACTTTTAAAGTTCCCTTTGCATGTCGTTAAAAAACCTTAAGTATTTGCACTTAGCAACGAATTGGAGTAAAATCTTTTCATAAATTACGTACATGTAAAGAGGAAAATGATGAAATATTGCATTATAGGCGCAGGTGGCACAGGTGGTAGTATAGCGGCATTTATGAGTGAAGCGGGCAAAGATGTAACGGTCATTGCACGAGGAAAGCATCTTGAAATGATGCAGAAAAATGGTCTTAACATGCAGACACCTTCAAAAGGAAATTACACGGTCTATCCTATTAAAGCGTGTACAATGGATGCGTATAGTGAACAGCCTGATGTCATCTTGGTTTGTGTCAAAGGCTATTCTTTGGATGAGACGATTCCTTTTATCCAAAAAGTGGCGCATAAAGATACCATTGTCATTCCAATCCTAAATATCTATGGAACGGGTGGGGCTTTACAAAAAAAATTACCTCATTTATTGGTCACAGATGGTTGCATTTATATTGCGGCGGAGATTAAAGAAGCGGGAACTATTTTTCAAGCAGGGGATATTTTTAGGGTGGTATTTGGCGTACGCAATCCTAGTGAGTATAGAGCTAGCTTAGAAGAAGTGGCAAAAGATATGAATGAGAGTGGTATTAGAGCCATTATCTCGGACAATATCCAAAGAGATGCTTTACAAAAATTCTCTTTTGTCTCACCGATGGCGGCTTCGGGAGCTTATTTTGATGTGGATGCAGGTTTGATGCAGCAAGAGGGCGAACCACGTGATACTTTTATTGCTTTGATTAAAGAAATCAATCTTCTCGCACAAGCCTTAAATATCCAGTTCACCGTAGACATCGTTGAAAAAAACCTTGCGATGCTCGATAGCCTTGCTACCAATGCCTCTACGTCGATGTTACGGGACATAAGACAAGGCAAAAATTCTGAGATAGATGGGCTTGTCTATGAAGTGGTGCGTTTAGGACATGAGTATCATGTGCCTACACCAACATACGCAAAGATAGCTGAAAAATTTGGATTTAAACTTTAAAAGACAAAAGGGATAATGCTTTTTGTTCTACGCATGTAAGCTTGATACTCTGGAGAGTGCTGACTCCAGAGTTTTTCTTCTTTTTTAGCTTTTGAAATAAGTGTTACTATTAAAAGCCCATATAAACCCATTGTGGTGAAGTTTATCGACGTAATAAGCACTCCAGCCATCATACATAAAAGTGAAAAATACATAGGATGTCGGATATGTTTATACGCTCCTGTCGTTATAAGTAGAGCGTTTTCTTTAATTTCGGGAATGATATTAAAGTTGTTTACGAAATTGTCCTTTAATGTATAAATCCCAAATCCAAGTCCCAAACAAAAAACAAATAAAGGGATAATATGAGCATAAAAGGTAGCATTATAAAGCCAAAGTTCCATTACAAACACAAATTGTAAAGTAACCAATAGATAAGAAGAGAATTTTGTTTTCATAAGGGTATTTTAGCTTATATCGTTTAATGTTATACTTTTAAAAAAAAGGTGTGGACATGTCAATCGTCGCTAAAGTTTATAGAGGGCCTCTTATTGATTTAACGCATATTGGGCATATCGCGGTAGTTAGTCATGAAGGTGAATTATTGCACCATTATGGTGATGCAAAGAGGATGACTTACATCCGCTCATGTGCAAAACCTATTCAAGCCTTAGTCGCACTTGAAAGTGGGGCCGTGGATGCATATGGTATCAGTGAAGAAGAGTTAGCCCTTTTTTGCGCTTCACATAATGGCGAAACCATTCATACCGATACCATCAAGCGCATTCTTGCAAAGGCAGGGCTTGGTGTAGAGTTTTTGCAGTGTGGAACCCATCCTTCACTGACGAGTAGTGTTGCCAAGGAGCTTGAAAAGCAAGGTGTTATTTTGGATAATACCCATTCTAATTGTTCAGGAAAACACTCTGGTATGTTGGTTGGCTCGCATTATTTAGGAGATGAGTTAAGTTCATACTTGAACCTTGAACACCCTGTACAACAGCGTATTTTAAATGCACTTTCTCAAATCTGTGAATTTCCAAAAGAAAAAATTGTCATAGGCGTTGATGGATGCGGTGTTCCCGTTCATGCACTACCTCTTCAAAGTTTTGCACACGGTATCGCAAAACTTTCTAAACCGGAGGTCTTTGAAGCCAAGCGATGTGAAAATGTCAAACGCATGACCCAAGCGATGGTAAAGTACCCGTATATGGTTGCAGGACGGGAACGATTATGTACCGATTTGATGCTGGTATGCCAAGGTAAATTATTTGCCAAATTAGGCGCTGATGGTTACTATACTGTAGGCATGCGTGATAAAGGCATTGGGCTTAGTTTTAAAATCGAAGATGGAAAAATTCCTATCGTTGAAGCATTAGCCGTGCATACCCTCTATAAGCTAGGCTATATCACCAAAGAAGAGTTTAATGCAATGGAGCATTACCATAAGATAGAAGTGAAAAACCATCGAGGCGAGATAGTTGGTAGAACTGAATTTGATTTTGAGTTAAACTAGAGAGGCTTGCATGTAAGGATTTTTAGACAAAGTTTAATCTCTCTTTTTCGCTCTGTGTTTACGGACTTTTTTCTTATAAAACCACACATATATCAGCGCAAAAATGACAATAAAAACAAGCAAAGCGATAGAAATGCTGTGTAAATATTCATTAAGAAGTGCTTCATTTTGACCGAAGAAATAGCCTAAAAATGTCAAGATGCTTACCCAAAGACCCGCACCCACACCTGTGTAAAAGCAAAATAACCCTAGATTCATCCGAGCCAGTCCAGCAGGAAGTGAAATGTAGTGACGAATGACAGGAATGAGCCTTCCTGTAAAGGTTGAAAATGGGCCGTGCGTTTTGAAAAAAGTTTCGACTTTTTCCAGCGTTTCAGGTTTGAAAAAGATGTAATGCCCATACTTTAAAATCAACTTGCGACCCAGTTTGACCGCTAGAAGATAATTGAGTAAAGCTCCCGCGATACTCCCAAGCGTCCCAAGCACAATGACGATGCCCAAGCTCATCTCGCCTTTGGCACACAAATACCCAGCAGGTATCATCACCACCTCACTTGGAAGCGGAAAGATACTGCTCTCAATCAACATCATCACAAAAATACCAAGATACCCTAAAACTCCCACCGTTTGAACAATCCAATCAATAATAGCGTGCATAAAACTCCAAATTTTTCAATAGACTTTTTGCAAAAAGTCTAATTATAAGGCAAAAGTTTAGCATAAAAAGGATACTTCGAGACTACTTTTAACATTAGTCCACGTAGTATTTTCTTACATGCAAACATACTGAACGTTAATGTATTGTAGTGGTAATGAACCTTAGAAACGCAATCGTTTTTCTCATCAAACATAATACGTCCTTTTTTGTTTTATCAACTACTAAGACGACATAGAATGCAAAAGTGTGACAAGGGTTTACATGTAAAGGTTCTTAGATAAGATTTGATGTATGAAATAGAAGGAAATTAGATACAATCTTATAAAATTATTTATTAGGAAAATATATGGAACTTTTTAAAGAAATATTAAATATATTATATCTTTTAAGTGGACCATTCATAGCTATTTTTGCCTATTTTGCATTGCAACAAATAAAAGTTGCAAAAGAATCGATTAGTATAAACTCAACAAGAGATTCTTTAAAATTAACTGCAGAACAGGTTAAATATTATAACAATATTATTATTCCTTTACAGAATGAGTTTAATACTTATATAAAATCAATTGGCACAAAAGCGTTTCAAGCTAAAGCTTTCATTCCTGATAAAGCTTTTGATACTAATTTTGAAGGAATAGTGAGAAAACTAGTTCCTTTAGCTAATGAAATTGAATCCTTTTCCTTATATTTTACAAGCGGAGTAGCAAGTGAGGAGCAAGCATATCATTCTTTGAGTTTTACCTACTGTTCAAATATAGGTGAAATACTTCCTCTTATAAGCGAGGTTGCAAATGGGAAACATGCGTATACTGCAACTGCTGAGCTATATAGTATTTGGCAGAATAGAAATGAAAATGAAAATTTATTAAAAAATAAAAGTGAAATTGACGTGAGACTTTCTTCCATAAAAGCTAAATGTATTAAGCCTATTGGAACATAAAAATAAAGAATAACTAGAGCCAAACTTGTAATTTTTCAAGTCATTTTTTTTTCAAATACTCCCATAAAACTGCTCAAAAATACTTTTATATGTAAATCATTTTCCATATCAATGCGCTCCTTTATTCAGTAACGATAGTGTTCATTGCTTTGATACATTCATCAAAAGGTATTAGCATTTTGTTAGAACTTAGCTCACTATTCTTTTTGCCAAAACATAAAAAGGTGTACGAGTTAAGCTTTTAACTTTTCAACAATCCTTGCATGAAAAACTTCTATAAAAGCACAAAAACACCCTTACATGTAAGCCTTGAAATTGCGTTTTTAATGTCTTATTTAATGTTGACAATATAGGTATTATTAACTATATTGTAGGTAATTTAAACCATAAAGAAGTACATATGTTGGAAGTGCTTTTTGGCTCAATAGACAAAGAACGTGTTTTGCGATTTATCCTTGCAAAAAAGCATGCGATGCCAGCCAAATAGCTATATTTTATGGCACTAAACCTTCGCAACTTATAAAGCAGTTAGAAGCGCTCGAAGAGGGTGGTTTGCTTTGTGGTGTACAAGCGGGCAGAACAAGACTTCATTCTTTTAACCCTAAAAGAGAAAAAGGGGTCTGAGTTAAACTTTCAATTTTTCAACAATCCTTGCGTGCAAAAACTTTCTAAAAGCACAAAAAACCTTTACATGTAAACCTTTAAAATGTATTTAGGCTTCTTTCGTGGTAGGAGCTGTTTTTGGTTTTTGGCATGCTTTAGCGATGATTTCGACGTAGCAAGCGTCCCATTTTTCAGCAAGGGCTTTGTCGAGTTCTACGGTTAATTCTGCGGAATGTACGGGTTTTGCTGTTTCACTGGTTTGTCCAAATTGGCAATCAAAATCCCAAAATCCAAAGTCTTGAGGAAGTTTTTTGGTGCGTTCACGTTTGATGTATTTTCGGATGTCATGTTTGATGGCTTCGACGAGTCGGTCGCTATTTTTGTTTTCTTCTTGGAGTTTAAATACTTTTTTCAAGGCTTACCTTTAGGTGTGATGAGTGTGCAACAAAAGTTACACTTGGATTTTCTATTGTAGTATATTTCACCTTATTCCGTCGATGAGTTTTTCTCAACGCCTAAACGCACAATGTCGATGCCGTATTTGTCGCGTAATTTCGTAATTTTTTCTTCGAGCTTTTTAGATTTTTCATCTTCTTGCGCGGTAAAAAGCGAAAAAGTTTTAGTTTGGCTTTGTGTGATGAAATTAGAAGCGCTAATACTTAAATGCGTAATGCCATAATAGGGATGTGCATCTATCTCCGTAAAGGCTTGCAACGCTATTTCTTTAAAGAGATGCTCACTAAAGCCTCTTTCAATGGTTTTTGAAATATGTGCTTTCGTACCATTGTCGTAACGGATTTTGAGATAATAGGTGGACGGACAAAGAGAAAGTTTGGTGATGGTATGCGAAAGGTGGCGTGTGAGAATGATGATACGCCGTTTGATTTCGTCACGTTCATGGGTGATGGGAAAATTACGTGAGATACCGATGGATTTTCGATCACGATGCGCGACTACGGCTTCATTATCAAGTCCTTGGATTTTAGCCACCAAATCTTTACCCATGCGGCCCCATGAACACAGTAGTTTTTGATGTTCTATCACGTCGCCCAATGTTTTGATGCAATAGCCTGAGAGTTTTTTTGCAAGCGCTCTTCCAATACCGGGGAAACTCTCCATAGGCATAGGTGAAACAAAAGCGTGAATATTCTCTTTGGGCACTATCGTGAGTCCGTAAGGTTTGTTAAAATCTGTGGCGAGTTTGGCTATCCATTTCGCACTAGAAGCGCCGATGGAAAGCGGTAAATCAAAGCGTTCAAATATCTCTTTTTGAAGTGCCGCGATAAAATCGTAGGTATCTTCTTCTTTAACCCAGCCTTTTAAATCACCCCAAAATTCATCAATGCTATACTGCTCTAAAATGGGAATTTTAGTTTGTAAAAAAGCTTTGAGTTTGGTGGAGAGAAGTTGATAAAAAAGGTGGTCACTGGGAACAATAAGAAGTTGTGGACACATAATCAGTGCATCGCGAAGCAGTGTGCCTGTTTTGATACCATAAGGCTTTGCTTCGTAACTTTTGGCGATGACGATACCGTGAATATTGCCGTTTTCATCCATAAACTTTTTTTTCCATGCTTCTTTATTGTACGTTTCAAAATGAGATTGTTGCTGAAAAATGCTGTTAAACGCCCCCACCGAATCAGTGATAACGCTGGCTTGGTCTTGTGCGCTAAAGATAGTTCTATCGCCACTTTTACAAACGACAACAGGTTTGTTTTTTAAAAAAGGTGTTCTCGTTCGCTCTGCTGAGACAAAAAAGCAGTCTAAATCAAGATGGATTATCACGTTATAACTCCTTGGATTGGGTTATTATACGCAAGAAAAAAATAAGAGAGAAAATATCTTTCAAAATGAAATCTAACTCCCACAAAACGTGGGAATTAGGGGAGTGGGTATCTTTAACTCTAGGCTCTTAAGTCCAGTGTTTGGCCAATACCCTCAGATGCCAAACCTGATTGTGAAGGAGTCGTTTGAGGCGTTTGAGCACTCTCAAGTACCTTCAAGATCACATCTCCTTGAGACTCGATCGCCTTTTTCATTGCATAGATACTAATATCTGTGCTGACATTGCTACTAATAGCATCCATTGTTCACTCCTTTAAATAGAGTTATAACTATATCGGCAAATTGATAGGGAAAATGTTGTATAAAAATAGCGCTTTTAGGGTAACGAATCTTGTGGAGTTAATGCTATAATAGTAACATATTAAGCAAAACTGCATTCAAAGGAAAGTCATGTCACTCAAAGTAGTTATATCACATAAAACGGCGTATAAGTATGATAGATTCATTTCACTTTCCCCACATATTATAAGACTTCGTCCTGCCCCTCATAGCAGGACTCCAATAGAAGCATACTCACTAAAAATAAAGCCAGATAATCATTTTATTAATTGGCAACAAGACCCTTTTGGAAACTATCTTGCGCGCCTTGTTTTTCCTGAAAAAACCAAAGAATTAAGCATCGAAGTAGAAATTATTGCCGATTTGATTACGATTAATCCTTTTGATTTTTTTGTGGATGATTATGCTAAAGATTTTCCTTTTAGCTATAAAGATGATTTAAAAAAAGAGCTTGCTCCTTATCTTGAAATCACTGATGATGGTAAACTTTTGAAAGATTTTATGGCGAACCTTGATTTGAGCCAAAAAACCATTATTGATTTTTTAGTCTATTTAAACACACAAATATACAACGCATTAAATTACACGATTCGCCTAGATCCAGGTGTTCAGACATGCGAAGTGACACTGGGGAATAAGCTCGGGAGTTGTCGGGATTATGCATGGCTCTTTGTACAGGTATTGCGTCATTTAGGACTTGCTTCTCGCTTTGTTTCGGGCTACTTGGTGCAACTTAAAGCCGATGTTAAATCCCTTGATGGACCTAGTGGTCCTGAAGCCGATTTTACAGATTTACATGCATGGACGGAAGTTTATATTCCTGGTGCTGGTTGGGTTGGACTTGATTCCACGAGTGGATTGTTTGCTGGTGAAGGGCATATCCCTCTTGCATGTACACCTTCGTATGACAGTGCTCACGCGATTGAAGGGATGAGTGATAAATGCGAAACGGAATTTTTCTATGAAAATACCGTTACACGTATTTTTGAATCCCCGCGTGTTACGAAACCATACCGCGATGATCAGTGGGACGCAATTTATCAATTAGGCTTTGAAGTGGATAAAGAGCTAGTAGGCAATGATGTCAGGCTGTCCATGGGAGGAGAGCCTACCTTTGTCTCCATTGACGATATGGAAGCAGATGAGTGGAATACTAAAGCTGATGGTGAGCATAAGCGTAAATTGGCTGATATCCTTTCTCGAAAACTTTTGAACTCTTTTGCCAAGGGTGGCATGTTACATTATGCGCAAGGTAAGTGGTATCCAGGGGAGCCACTTCCAAGATGGCAAACGTCGATTATTTGGCGTAAAGATGGTAAGCCGATTTGGAATAATCATGCTTTACTGGCCAATATGAATGCAAGTTATAGCTACACTACCGAAGATGCCAAAAAATTTTTAGAAACTCTTTCTTTAACCTTGGGTGTCAGTGAGAAAAATATCATTGAGGCCTATGAAGACCCATTGTATTATATCATTAAAGAATCTGAACTTCCTATCGATATAGACCCTATGAAGTACAATCTTAAAGACCCACTTGAGCGACAAACCATCGCTAAAGTCTTATCTCAAGGATTGGATGTTCCCATTGGATATGTCTTACCTCTAGGATTTAACAAAACACGTTGGATGACTTCTGGATGGGAACTAAGACGAGGTTATTTGTATCTAGCAGCTGGAAATTCCCCATTAGGATTACGCTTACCATTGGGCTCATTGGTAGAAAAACCACATGTCGAGCTTGCCCTTAATTTTGAGCCTGATTTATTTGCATCAACACCTGAACTTGGGGATTATATCGAAAATGCTCAGAAGCGATGTGCCCAAATGGATGCTAAAACGACGCATGAAAATCGTTATGCAACGTTTGTAAGAACAGCGATGTGTTCAGAGGTACGTGAAGGTAAATTGTATCTTTTCTTGCCTCCGCTTAACGATACTGAAGCCTTTTTGGATTTGATTGCAAGCATCGAAGCTGTGGCTGAGAAATTAGATATGAAAGTCATCTTGGAAGGTTATGAACCCGCACATGATTTACGGATTGACCGCATCAAAGTGACACCAGACCCTGGTGTTATTGAAGTCAATATCCAACCAGCACAGTCTTGGAAAGAGCTTACAGATAATCTTTTGACATTGTATGCTGATGCAAGAGCGTCACGACTTGGGACTGAGAAGTTTATGTTAGATGGTAAACATACGGGCACAGGTGGGGGAAATCATGTCACTATTGGTGCGATGAAACCAAGTGATAGCCCATTGCTAAGACGACCTGATTTATTGCGTAGTTTGATTACATTTTGGCAACATCATCCAGGTCTTTCGTATCTTTTCTCAGGCACTTTTATTGGGCCAACATCGCAAGCACCACGTGTGGATGAAGGACGATTGGAAAACTTGTATGAGTTAGAAATTGCCTTTGGACAATTACCTGAAGATGAAGAAGTGCCTTTTTGGCTAACCGATAGACTTTTCCGTCACATGTTAACCGACATTACGGGTAATACACATCGTTCAGAATTTTGTATCGATAAACTCTACTCTCCAGATTCAAGCACAGGAAGACTGGGTATCTTAGAATTACGAGCCTTTGATATGCCACCACATTCTCAAATGTCACTGATGCAAATGTTGCTGGTACGCACATTAGTATCGCTCTTTTGGAAGAAACCATATAAGCATAAATTGGTCAGATGGGGAACACAACTGCACGATAAATTTTTATTGGAGCATTATGTTAAAGAGGATTTACGTGATATAGTCGATTTTTTAAATAACGAAGGTTATCCTTTTAATTTGGATTGGTTTGACCCTTTCTTTGAATTTCGTTTTCCATTGTACGGTATGGCAACGGTGGAAAATATTCATTTAGAGCTTCGTGCCGCCATTGAGCCTTGGAATGTTTTAGGTGAGGAGAGCAGTTCACAAGGAACGGCACGTTATGTGGATTCATCGTTAGAGCGTGTGCAAGTGAAAGTCACAAACTTTACACCTGAGCGTTACACCCTTACATGCAACAGTGTAGCAATTCCTTTAAATCCCACAGGTATTGAAGGAGAATTTGTTGCAGGGGTAAAATACAAAGCGTGGAATCCATGGTCTGCCTTGCATCCAACCATAAAAGTAGATACCCCATTAGTTTTTGATGTAGTCGATAAATGGAACAATCGCTCTATTGGTGGTATGAGCTACTTTGTTTCACATCCTGGTGGAAGGAGTTATGATTCATTCCCTGTGAACAGCTATGAAGCTGAGTCACGCAGAATTAACCGCTTTTGGGATTTTAACCACACGCAAGGCGATGTTGAGCCTGTTTCTGCATCCATTGTTGAGCACAGTCTAGTGGGTATTAATGGTGCTAAACGGGCGGTTATCGTGCATCCTCATCCTGAAAAGAAAGTGTTTCATTTCCAAGAATTGCCAAAAAGTATTGAGTATCCGCACACATTAGATTTAAGACGAAAGTGGACAAAATAACGCATGGGTTTATTTGAAAATTACAAATCAGTTGCTTCTTTTGATGAAATGTTCGATGAGAATAAAAATCTACGAGAGCATTGGCGAGGCATATATGAAAGTATCCAGAATAAAGGGTTAGAAGAGTTAGGTAGCAGACAAGCTGAGATTGATTGGCACTTAGAAGAAAATGGTGTTACCTACAATATTTATAATAACCCAGAAGGCAATGGAAATCGTCCGTGGAGGCTTGATCCTATTCCTTTTGTTATCACAGGGGATGAGTGGAAAGAGGTTAAAAAAGGGATTAAGCAACGAGCAACCCTTTTGAATCTTATTTTTAGAGACCTGTATGGTGAGCAAAAACTCATCCGTGATAATATCATCCCTGCAGAAGTGATTTACGGACATAAAGGGTTTTGCAGTGAAGTTTATAATTTTGGATTCAAAGATAACTTCAATCTTTATTTTTATGCCGTAGATATGGCTAGAGGTCCTGATGGAAAGCTATGGGTCATAAGTGATCGTACCCAAGCACCTTCAGGTTTGGGGTATAGTGTTGAAAATCGCCTCACGCTGAATAATATAGCAAAAGAGCTTTACCCTGCTATTGAGGTTAAAAAGCTTTCTTTATTTGTGGAAGAGTTTAAAACACTCTTACATAAACTGAGTGATGGTGATATTTCAAAAGTAGCAGTATTAACACCAGGACCTCATAATGAGACCTATTTTGAGCACTCTTATTTGAGTAGTTTTTTAGAGACTAATTTAGTCCAAGGAGATGATTTACTCTGTAAAAATGGTGCTCTTTGGCTCAAAAGTCTCAGTGGGCTTAAACCTATTAATACACTTGTTCGAAGAGTAGATGATAAATTTTGCGATCCCCTAGAGCTACGCAATGACTCCAAACTAGGAGTACCTGGCATGGTTGATGCCATGCGACAAGATAATTTAATCATGGTAAACCCTATTGGAAGTGCTATTTTAGAAAATATAGGGCTTAATCCTTTTATGGAAAATATTGCACAGTATTTTTTAAATGAAGAGCTCATCCTGCCACAAATTGCGACATGGTGGTGTGGTCAACCCAGTGAGTTAGCCTATGTACTTGAAAATTTAAGCACGCTTATTGTTAAAAAAATTGATAGAACAGAATCGGTCAAGACATATTTATGCCGTAATTTATCATTTGAAGCACTGGCCGAGCTTAGAGAAACCATCATCAAAAGTCCTAACTTTTATGCAGCGCAAGAAGAGATTAGTTTTTCAACAATTCCTAATTATACCAGTGAAAAAATAGAACCACGCAATGCTGTTATTCGTGCCTATAGTCTCAAACGCGATGAAAATTACACGGTGATGAATGGTGGCTTGGTGCGTGTTTCAGCCAGTAAAGATTCGTTACTGGTGTCATCACAACGAGGGGGAACGAGCAAAGATTTGTGGATATTAGGTACGGATAAAAGAAATGATAACGCTAATATCTTCAAAAATGCACCTTACGTTGAAACATCACTAAGACACATGTCAACCCTTAAAGCGGAAAATCTCTTTTGGCTCGGGCGTTATCTTGCACGCTCAATTACCACCTCACGCTTTTTGCGATATTTACTCAAAAACATGGCCAATACCTATCGTTATGAAGAGATGGAAACAAACGACTCACAACGTATGTTACAAAATGCCTTGACGCATCTAACGATGACGTATCCTGGTTTTTTAGATGAGACAATGCAAGAAAAATTGCATTTAAACCCGATGAATGAAATACTCTCTGTCATTAGAGATAGGTATAAAACAGGTTCTCTTACGTATACGATTGGGATGCTGGCTAATGCTAATGTTGCCGTCAAAAATTTACTTGCAGTCGAATCGGCAAAAATTTTTGATAAATTGCAAAAAGAGTGGTTTATCTTTGTTCGCAAACAAAATAACTCTAAAAGAGCGGTACTCAGTGAATTAGATAAAGTATTGATTTATTTTACAGCGTATAAAGAATTAGTGGATGAGAGTATGTATAAAGAGCAGGGGCTCACCCTTTTTGAAATTGGGTATACGATTGAAAATGCTTTATTGTTTATCTCAAAAGCGCGTTCAATGCTCTGCTTCAAGTTGGATAAATCGGTTGCTTATGACCTTTTAGAAGGGATATTAAGCTCGAGTGAGAGTTTTAATGCTTATCGCACACAATATAAAAGTGCTTTACAGTTGGAGAATGTGATAGAGTTTTTAGTGTTTAATCCACAATTTCCAAAGTCACTAAGCTATATTACGAATAAATTATTAGGAGAGTTTAAAACGCTGCCCAAGTCAAAACCTTATTTAACAGCGCATGAAGCCCCCATGTTTAAAGCGTATTCATTGTTAAAGCTTACGAAACTAAGCGATGTCATGGAGTTAGAAGATGAGCAAAGTTATACAAAACTTGATACGATGCTCTCTACACTTTCGGATTTATTTGCAGAATGTTCTACTGAATTGTGCAAAACTTATTTTTCACATTATGATGAGTAACGATGATTTATACCATTTATCACAAAACTGAATTTGACTACGAAAGTATCGTAACTTTTAGTCATAATATTGCGCGGCTCAAACCCAAAAATACACGTTTTCAAAAGCTTTTAAGCTTTTCGATGCAAACAGAACCTACGGTATATGAACAAAGTGATTTTGTCGATATTTTTGGCAATTATAACAGCCATATACTCATCCGTGAAGCCCACAAATCACTAGCACTTACAGGTCATTCAAAAGTTGAAATATTTCCTGATCGTTTAGCAACACATATTGCTGATGTTCGCTCAAAAAGTGTGACGTATGCTCATGCTCAAGAAATATTATCAGGTTTTGCTTGCAACGATACGTCTGTCAAACTTTTTATGCCAGAGTCTGAATTTATTCCTAAAGCATCAAAGCGAATTCAAGAGTATGCTTTGGAGTCATTTTCTCCTTATAGAGATTTGTTTGAAGCAGCGTATGAATTTATGAACAGAATCTATGCAGATTTTAAATTTGTTTCAGGCTTTAGCGATGTAATGACACCCATTGAAGATATTTTTGATGCCAAACAAGGAGTCTGCCAAGATTTTACACAATTTGCTATAGCGGCTCTTCGTTCGATTGGATTACCCGCTCGTTATATGAGTGGATATATTGAAACGATACCAAAAGAGGGTGAAAAAAAGCTTTTTGGCGTTGATGCTTCACATGCATGGTTCGCACTGTATATCCCAAATGCTGGCTGGATTGGCCTTGATCCAACAAATAATGTTATACCTACATCACAACATATCCTTTTAGGCTCAGGACGAGATTATAATGATATTTCACCTCTAAAAGGGGTTGTTTTCAGTAGTGGTAAAAGTGATTTATCTATTATGGTGGATGTGCGACGAGAGGATTCTATATTTTATTCGTAATATGCTTTTAGCGTAAAGATCTAAAAATTACGCTCATGCTAAGTTCTTTTCGGTAGAGTGCCCGCGCATCTTCAGTGCTTTTTGTGCGCGGTTCATAATATTTTTTTACGGTAACTGTGTATCTTCAAGTCTGATAATCCGAAATGCAATAGCATTTTGAAAAATGAGTGGGTAATCATAGGCACACGAGATAATGCCCTCAAAAGGTGCGATAATAGTCTGCATAAGGGTTCCATCAAGCGTGTTATAAATTCTTGCCAATGGTTGTCCATGTACCACCCGATCCCCAACATGCACTAAAGTATCAAAAAGTCCTGCTGCAGAAGATTTGATAATTTCGATATTGTCATACGTAACAACATTTCCAATAGAGCCTTCAAAGATAGGAAAGTCGATGATTTTATGCTTTGAGAGAAATCGAACTATGGCATCAAATACTTTGTTGGCGTCATTCTTCCGTAATTCGCCTTTTTTCCCTGAAATAATCGAAAAAGATTTTGCATTCCATATTTTCCAGTTATAATTGATAGAAACTGTATCAATAGGGCTTTCATCTTTGATATGAATAAAATCTAAACCAAAAGCACGGGCATCATCCACATCTTCAGCGCCATTGGCTAAAAGGCTGACATAGGGTTTGCATTCAGCGTGATCTTTTCTCGCTTCGAGCAAAATAGCGAAGTCAAAATTATTGGTTTTTTCAAAAAGTCTTGCTGCAATACGTTGTGTTGTCTCACCTTTTTCATAGCCTGGGAACATGACATCAATATCGGTGTTATCCAAAGGCCAAAATGACTTTCCCATATTGAATGAATAGGTATTAGCCGTAGGAACAACAACGATTTCACCAAGAATAAAGGAAGGATTTTCGAGCTCTTTTTGGCGTAAAAAGCGAACCATTCGAGAGGCTATCCAAAGCTGATCTATCGCATCTCCTGTCATTGGCCCTACAATAACACAACTTGGTGTTGCATCTTTTTTGCCAAATTTAAAGGCTTTGACGCGCATAGGTTCACGGCTTAGCGAGGTAATTTCAAATAAAATCTCTTCTCTCATGCTTTTTCCTCTTTGGTATCTTCTAAAATACGAGCGATTAAAGAACCTTCATAAACAACAGGATATTCTCTAATGGTAAAAAGGAGTCCATCACATGGGCTTAAAAGTGTTGCTTTAATTTCACCTAAAAGAGGGTCGATAATATCTCCTAATTTTTCTCCTTGTGCCACTGTAACATTATGCTCAAGAGTAGGTATAAAAACACCTGAACAGGGGGAGTTGATAAAATGTACTTCAGCATTAATGGTTGAAACAAAAGAGGGCTTGCTTAAAGACAAAGGGCGATCTATAATGTCGAGTTGTGCCATTAGATTTAAAATACCTTCGGTGAGATTTTCACCATATTCTTTAGTAATGCGCATGCCAACACCCATTTCAACAACAAGAGTTTTTGTTCCTAGTGTATTCATCGTGTGTGAAAAAGTCGATTCTAAGACTGTCACAGCATCATGGACCCAGATAAAATCAATCCCCATTTTCTGCGCTAAAGGGACAAGCTCTTTGGCATTGGATTTACTGATACGCACTTGAGGCAGTTCACGTAAGAAGATATTACTTGAATGAATGTCAATCGCATAATCGCTTCCCTTAATAGCTTCTACAATAGCATTAGCTACTTGCCCTGGTAAAAATTCAGATGTTTTACCTGGAAAAGTACGATTGATATCTACATTGTAAAAAGGGAATCCTCTCGTGATGCTATCAATGCCCATAGGATTCATAGAAGGGTAGATGTCTATGATGCCTTTTATTTTATCAGGGTTTTCATTCAGCCATTTTGCGAGTAAATAGCAGACATATTGCCCTTCTATTTCATCACCGTGTATACCGGTGATAATACTAATACGCTTACCATTGAGTTCTTGTAAAGGCGTTAAAAATCGGTTACGTTTTAAGATGAGGTGCTCATCAACTGGTAATTTAACGTTAAAAAACTCTTCTATCATTCATGGACCTCAACCATTGTTTTATACACAGAATTGATAGTATGTAAGGTTTTGAGTGGGTCGCTTGAATGTAATGAAACTTTGGCGTTATATTGACCTAATTTTGCAAGTAAATTATTGAGTCTGGCAACATCCAATGCTGTTGCTTCTAGGCTGTCAAAAAGACGAATATTAAGATCCATTTTCTCGATAATACGTCCTAATTGAATTAAGTCTTTTTCATGCATGTGTGCAATATTTAATTCCAAATTTCCCCAAATAGCATCCAACTCTTGTAAGGTTGACTCCAACCAAAAGATAGATGTTTTAGGTTCATCTTTAGCAATTTGATAACGAAGATAAAGACCATTGATTCGGCTAAACATTCTGTTTGGAAGCGATGCACGGGCTAATACGGCATTTTCACGTGCATTATTGACGATGCTTAGAAGGCTGACAAACTCAAGATCAAAAGTAGCTTGACGAAGAAACTCTTGATTGTTTTGATAATCAAGAGTCAGGCCAAGTTTCGCATAAAAATTATGACTCTCTTGAGGGTTATGATCAATAATTTTATCAAAGATATCAATGACTAAACGTGACATGCTCTCAGCACGTTGGATATAGCGTCCTATCCAAAAAAGGTGCTCAGCTGTTTGTGGTGAAATAAGAATCATTTGCTCTCCTTTAAAATCCAAGTGTCTTTAAATCCGCCACCTTGGCTGGAGTTGACGATGTAGCTTTTAGGGTCCATAGCATAACGTGTTAACCCTCCTGGCCAAACGACGATCTCTTCACCATATAAAGAGTACATGCGAAGGTCAGCTTTATGAGGTATGAGTTGTCCTAAATCATTACGGCATTCAATATCATAAAATTCGATAACTTCTTGTGCGATAAAACGTCTTGGTTCTTTTAAAATAGCCTCTTTCATATGTTCACGCTCACTTTTAGAAAGTTGTGAACCAAAGACAACCCCATAGCCACCTGCTTCTGCGACATCTTTAATAACCAATGTACGAAGATTTTGGATAATGTACTGGCGATCTTTCTCAAAAAAGGCCAAATACGTTGGGGCATTTTGTAAAATCGGCTCTTCACCCATATAGTAACGAATCATTTGAGGAACAAAATAATAAATACCCTTATCATCGGCGATGCCATTTCCAATGCTATTCATCAAGCCAATATTGCCTGCTCGGTAGACTTGCGTGATATTGGGTACGCCAATCAATGATTCAGCATGAAAAAACTTAGGATCAAGTGCATCATCATCCATTCGGCGATACACAGCGCCAACACGAGAACGTTTACCATTAAAAGTTTTGAAGTAAAGGATATCATTTTCAACAAACAAATCCTCGCCTGTGGCAAAGACTGCACCACTTTCTTTAGCAAGGTAAGAGTGCTCGTAAAATGCAGAGTTATAACGACCTGGTGTTAAGACAACATTGATACCACCAGTGTTAACATAATCCATTGTTTTTTTAAGAATTTGAGGATAATCATAAACTTTTTGTATCGGTAATTTTTCAAAAAATTCAGGAAAGACTTTACGGGTAAGTTTGCGAATCGAAAGAGGATAGCTGACACCACTTGGGACACGTAAATTATCTTCTAAAACAACCCATCCATCGCCCACACTATTTTTAACAAGATCAATACCACTGATATGAACACGAATGTTCTTTGAAACAGGTGTATTCATAAATTCAGGCAAAAATGCTTTTGAAGCAAATACAAAATCGGAAGGGATAATGCCATCTTTTAATATCTTTTGCTCACTATAGATATCTTCTAAAAAAAGATTCAAGGCGTGAATACGCTGTTGAATGCCTTTATCCAAATAATCAAATTCACTCGCAGAAACAATACGAGGAATAATATCAAAAGGAAATTTTCGCTCTATAAAAGAGCCATTTTTAAAGAGATTAAAGTTAATGGCTTCGGTGCGCATATACGATAAGAGCTCTTTAACGCGGTCAGGATCGATAGTATTTAAGATGGTCTTAAATTCATCGTATAGGGGGCTTTGTGATTCTACCATGTGACTGTAACCTGTACCCTTCGTAGTTTGGAACTAATTTTAGCACAAATGCACAAAAAATAGGTGTTAAAAATGTGACAAAAGGATTATTTTTTAATCAAATAAAACAATGAGAAAAAAAAATAAAGTAAGCTTCTTTAATGTTTAGTAAATCAATCAACAAACTTGACAAAGATGGGTAAAACAGCTATGATTCTGAAAATTTTGTAGGAAACACCATGATTGAACAAAAAAAACGAAGCATTCTTAAAGCACTTTCGTGGCGTGCAACAGGAACTGTCGATACGATTATCATCAGTTATATCGTGACCGGAAATCCACTTGCGGCTGTTTCCATTGGTGCTTTTGAATTGGTCACAAAGACGGCTCTGTACTATTTTCATGAGCGTGCATGGAACAAGATAGAGTACGGAAGAAAAAAAATCGAACCGGAGTATCAGATATGAGTAAAGGCTATGATGAAAAAGTCTCTGAAGCACTTGAAGTATTACGTTTATATGTAAAAGAAAAAGGCTTACATGTAAGCGTAGCATTCAGCCATCAAAATGAAGATGCTATCGCTCTTTCATTGGCGCAACAAGCGGGTATTCATGTGAGTGTTTTTACGCTAGATACCTACAAGCTTTTTGAGCAATCATTAGTGTACCAAAAAGAGATAGAAGCTTTTTTTGATCTAACTATTCACTCCTTTAGTGCCAATAGTGATGCGATAAGGGCATTGGAAACGAAAGTAGGGGAGCGGGGAATCTTTGATGATAGTTCTTTGCGTAAAGAGTGTTGTCATGTACGTAAACTTTTACCGCTAAAGGAAGCACTCAAAGGCAAAGATGGCTGGATTAGCGGTATTCGAGCAGCGCAATCAATCACGCGAAGCGAAACGGTGATGCAAGAGTTTGATGCGGTTCATCAGATGCAAAAGTTCAACCCTTTAGCTTTTTTTAGTGATGCAGATGTGGTGCATTACATGCAAGAGCATCATATTCCCCAAAATGCTTTGTACGCCAAAGGCTTTCAAAGCATAGGCTGTTCGTGTTGTACCAGAGCAATAGCGGAGGGTGAAGATATCAGAGCGGGTCGTTGGTGGTGGGAAAATCCAGAGCACAAAGAGTGCGGTTTACATGTAAAGTAAAAGCGAAGCGTGGGCATGCCGCCGAGGCAAACTTAGCGTTAGCGTAGTATCAAGAGCTTTGCTTTTGATGCGTGATAGAAATGAAAAAGTAAAAGCGAAGCGTGGGCATGCCGCCGAGGCAAACTTAGCGTTAGCGTAGTATCAAGAGCTTTGCTTTTGATGCGTGATAGAAATGAAAAAGTAAAAGCGAAGCGTGGGCATGCCGCCGAGGCAAACTTAGCGTTAGCGTAGTATCAAGAGCTTTGCTTTTGATGCGTGATAGAAATGAAATAGAGAGGCACAATCATGAATCATTTAGAAAAATTAGAAGCACAAAGTGTGTATATTTTACGAGAAGCGTATCGTAACTTTCCCAATTTAGCGATGCTTTGGAGCATTGGAAAAGATAGCACCGTTTTATTGTGGCTGACACGAAAAGCTTTTTTTGGACATGTTCCTTATCCTTTGGTGCATATTGATACGGCGTTTAAAATCCCAGAGATGATTCGTTACCGCGATGAAATCGCTAAAGAGTGGAATCTTAACTTAGTGGTGGGGCAAAATAAAGAAGCCTTAGCACGAGGTGAAACTTATGTGGATGGGCTTGATAGACTTAGTTGTTGTAAAAAGCTTAAAAGCGATGCTTTGAAACATACGCTTGATGGCACATGGGCACGACGTAAATACAATCCACATCTTGGTACATGGGAAGAAGAAAAAAATGGTGAAGCGTATACAGGCGTTATCGTAGGTGTGCGTGCTGATGAAGAGGGAAGTCGTTCCAAAGAACGGGTTTTCTCAGCCCGTGATGAGAAGAGTGAATGGGATGCCAGTACGCAACCACCAGAATTGTGGAATCAATACAAAACAGACTTTGCACCGCAAACGCATGTGCGTATTCATCCTCTTTTAGAGTGGACAGAGCTTAATATTTGGGAATATATCGAACAAGAGAAGATACCTATTATCTCATTGTATTTTAACAATGGTAGTGGCAAACGTTATCGCTCCCTTGGTTGTTTTCCTTGTACCGCACCGGTGGATTCAGAGGCTCAAAATCCTGCAGAAATTATCACCGAACTTACCAGTGGCAAGTTTAAAGATATTGCAGAGCGCTCAGGCAGAGCACAAGATAAAGAGGGTGGTGGAACACTCGAAGCATTAAGGAAAGAGGGGTACATGTAATGGAGCGCATGAATATAGTCATAACGGGTCATGTTGACCATGGTAAAAGCACGTTAATCGGAAGATTGCTTGCCGATACCCATTCACTTCCACAAGGTAAACTCGAAAGTGTGAAAGCAATGTGTGCCAAAAATGCACGTCCTTTTGAATATGCTTTTTTACTCGATGCTTTAGCGGATGAACAAAAACAAGGGATTACGATAGACAGTGCGAGGGTCTTTTTTAACTCTAAACAAAGAGAGTACATCATCATCGATGCTCCTGGTCATATTGAGTTTTTAAAAAATATGATCAGTGGGGCATCTCGAGCAGAAGCGGCACTTTTGTTAATTGATGCCAAAGAGGGTGTTGCTGAAAACTCCAAGCGTCATGGAATGCTTTTATCGATGTTGGGAATCAAACAAGTGGCCATTGTAGTCAATAAGATGGATTTAGTGGATTTTAGTGAAGCCTCTTTTGAAACACTCAAGGCAGAATACACTGAATACTTAGCGACTTTAGGAGTCAAAAGCGATGTATTTATCCCAATAGCCGCGCGTGATGGTGTCAATCTAATAGCCCATTCTGAGCTAACACCGTGGTATAAAGGGCCGACCGTTTTAGAAATACTTGATAACTTTAAAGTGACTCAAAACCCTGAAATTGCAGATTTTAGAATGCCTTTGCAAGATGTGTATAAGTTTACAGCCGATGGAGATGATAGGCGCATTTATGCAGGAACGATTACCAATGGTGAAATAAGTATTGGGGATGATGTGGTGTTTTACCCTTCCTTGAAACACTCAACCGTTGCAAGTATTGAGAGTTTTAATACATCTGTAAAAAGTAACGCAAAAGTGGCTGAGGCGATAGGTTTTACCCTTCAAACGCAGATTTACGTTAAAAACGGAGAAGTTGTTGCCAAAGCATCGCAAAAACCACCCCATGTAGCGCATCGTTTTGAAGCCAATATCTTTTGGTTAGGTGCTAAAGCGTTACAAAAAAACAAGGCTTATAAGATCAAAATAGGCAGTGCTAAAAGTACGGTTTATCTTGAATCTATCAAACGCGTGATTGATGGTGATACGTTAGATAAGGCCAATGAGCCAGAAGTGGCACGCCATGAGGCTGCGAGTGTAGTTTTTAGAAGTCATGATGCTTTGGCGATGGAATATTTTAGCGAGAATCAAAAGCTTGGTCGTTTTGTCATCGTCGATGGTTATGACATCGCCGGTGGTGGCATTGTCACGGATATTTTTGAAGAGAGTGGGCAAGATATTTTGCCAGAAGAGAGTTTTGAGGATGAATTGTTTATGTTGTTGCGTAAGCATTTCCCCCATAGATTTAATTAACATCAGGAGTAACAATGCAAATAACAATAAATGGCGAGATAAAAGAAGTCAATACAGGTCTTAATATTACTGAATTATTAGTAGTTGAAAATGTGGAGATGCCTGAAATGGTTTCAATTCAACTGAATGATACGTTTTTGAAACAAGATGAGTATGCGGAAACTATTCTTAAAGAAGGCGATGTCCTTAACTTTTTATACTTTATGGGAGGTGGCGCGTGAGAGAGTTTAGTGATGAAGAGTTAGAAAGATACTCACGGCACATCATCCTAGAAGATGTCGGTATTGAAGGGCAAGAGAAGATTTTAAATGCCAAAGTTTTGGTCATCGGTGCAGGCGGACTTGGTTCTCCTGTAGCACTGTATCTAGCCGCCGCAGGTGTGGGTGAAATTGGTATCGTTGATGGCGATCTGGTGGACTTAAGCAATCTTCAACGCCAAGTCATTCACACAACCGCAGAAGTGGGTGTGCCCAAAGTTCTCTCGGCTAAAGCGAAGATGGAGGCGATTAATCCTAATGTGAAAGTCACTGTCTATCAAACGATGTTGGATGCTTCCAATATCTTGGAAATTGTAGAACACTATGATTTTATTATTGATGGGACAGATAATTTTGCAGCGAAGTTTCTGATTAATGATGCGTGTGTTATTGCTAATAAGCCTTATTCACATGGGGGAATTTTACGTTTTGGTGGGCAAACCATGACCATAAAACCTCATGAGAGTGCATGTTACGCGTGTGTATTTGATAGTCCACCACCTACAAATGCCATTCCCACATGCTCAAGTGCAGGTATTTTAGGCGCCGTTGCAGGTATGCTGGGAACCATTCAAGCCGCAGAAGCCCTTAAATACATTGTAGGTGCGGGTGAACCGCTCTTTAATAGATTACTTAGTTTTGATGCAAAAACAATGAATTTTAGAAACATCAATTTTAAGAAAAATCCAAAGTGTCGTGTATGCTCGGGTGAGGGTATCACAAAATTACGGGATTATGAAGCTGTTGTATGTGAGATGAAAAAATGATAAAGATACCTCAAAGCGTCTATGATGACATAGTAGCACATGCTCTAGAGCAAAATCCAATTGAGGCATGTGGGTATTTAGCAGGACTTAACGATGAGGTAACCTATGCCATTCGTATGAAAAATACCGACAATAGTCCTGAGCATTTTAGTTTTGACCCACAAGAACAATTTGACGCGTTTAAAAAAACGCAAAACGAAGGCTTAAGGTTGATAGGAATGTATCATTCTCATCCGCTAACGCCAGCACGTCCTTCCGTTGAAGATATAAAATTGGCCTATGACCCTAATATCAGTTATCTTATCGTCTCATTAGCCGAGGCGTTGCCTGAACTAAAGTCATTTAAAATCAAAGACAAAACAGTCTTTAAAGAAGAAATAGAGGTGATACTATGAGCCAATACGAAATCCCCCAAATGGTCTATGATGACCTCGAAGTTTTTAAAAAAAACCATGCCGAATTTTTAGCAGGCACACTCGATGACCTGACATTCAAAACGATGCGCGTTCCCTTTGGTGTGTACGAACAGCGTGAAGCTAATACTTTTATGGTGCGTATTAAGCTCGCTGGGGGTATCGTAACGCCCAAACAGCTTTTAACGCTCGCTGACTTGGCTGAAAAGTACGCGCACGAGGCGATTCACATCACCACGCGTGGTGGTGCACAGCTTCATTATGTCAAAATTGAAGATATTATCAGCATTATCGAAAGATTACATTCTATAAGTCTTAGCGGTCGAGGGGGTGGCGGTAACACCGTTCGTAACGTGATGGCGGACCCATTGGCTGGAACGGCGAAAGATGAGATTTTTGATGTTTCTCCTTACGCGCTTGCCTTAACTTCTAAAATGTTGGAGCAAAAAGATTCGTTTGCATTGCCGCGCAAATTCAAAATTACGTTTAGTGGTTCTGAGGCTGATCGTGGGTATGCGACGATTCACGATGTGGGCTTTATCGCCAAAATCGAAAACGGTGTCAAAGGCTTTAAACTCTTTGTCGCAGGCGGCATGGGCGCGAAGTCTCGCGTGGGCAGTAAATTTCTTGATTTTGTGCCTGAGTCTGAAGTCTTTTTATACGCTCAAGCGATTAAACAAGTGTTTGATCAAAACGGTAACCGCAAAAACAAACACGCTGCACGCCTTCGCTTCTTGATCGAAGAGTTGGGTATGGATGAGTTTAGAAGACTGGTCAATGTGGAAATCGAAGCGCTCAAAGCCAAAGGTGATTGGGAAATGCCCACCACTGAAATCGAGCGTACGAGCGGCGACACAACGCATGAGCCTTTTAGTGTGCCTGAAAACATTTCAAAATGGTGGAACCGTTACGTTTACG
Source organism: Sulfurospirillaceae bacterium (assembly GCA_028684065.1). Taxonomy (GTDB): domain Bacteria; phylum Campylobacterota; class Campylobacteria; order Campylobacterales; family Sulfurospirillaceae; genus Sulfurospirillum. The sequence continues at coordinate 280,671 of JAQUGO010000001.1, read as the reverse complement.
CCCAAAAACAAGAGGGTCTTTATGGTTGTAAAGTGCCGATTCATTTAGGGGATATTCACTTTACCAATGCACGCGCTCTTGCGAATGCCTTGCTTCCCTTTGGTGAAGACGTGCTTCGTTTTACAGGCGATCAAAACCTCTATATTCGCAACCTAACAGCGCCTCAAATGGCAAGTTTGCACGACATCTTGATCAACTTTTCCAAAGATGTTTCCAAACCAACCTTTTTTGGTGATATGGTCGCATGTACAGGTGCGGCAACGTGTCAGCTGGGTATCGCACGTCCTCGTGGTGCAGTCGATGCGATTCAAAAACGTCTTGAAAAACTCTTTGACGAGCGCGACTACGACGCATTGCAAGGTTTTAAAATCCACCTCTCAGGCTGTCCAAACAGCTGTGGCAAACACCTCATTGGCGATCTTGGATTTTTTGGCAAAGTCCAACGCAATGAAGGCTATTCATACCCTGCGTACAACGTGGTTGCAGGAACACGCACAAGTGGTGATGGCACTATATTTGCGCAAAAAGCGGGTGATGTTGCGGCATTTCATTTGCCTGCTTTTGTCGAAGAAGTGTTGGATACATGGCTTTTACATGTCAAAAAATACGAAAGCTTCGCCGACTGGATTGACGATGGTGGGCTGAAAATCGTGGAAGAGATTTCTAAAAAATACGTGGAAATTCCCTCTTTCAAAGACGATAAAAACCCGTACTTTGACTACAATGCCGTGGAGCTTTTTTCCCTAAAAGGAAGAGGGATGGGCGAATGTAGTGCGGGTATGTACGACCTTATCGAAGCCGATAAAAAAGCACTGAAAGAAGCGTTGGAAAAAGAGGAGAAAGATTTTGAGCTGATTCGTTTACTCTCCGCACGTATGCTTCTGGTGACACGCGGTGAAGATGCCCGCGATAAAGCAGGCGTTCTCAAAGCGTTTAAAACGCATTTTATCGACACAACCTTGCTCAACGCGTACTTTGGCACAATGCTAGAGGGCGATGCGGATGAAAAATCGATTGAGCTTGCCGAAGAGGTGATGAAGCTTTATGCGAGCATGGACCATACGCTTAAATTTGCCAAAGAAAAAGAGCTTGCGGCCGCCGCATCAGAAGTCAAAGAGGAAAAAGCGGTGCATTTTAAAGACCTTAGTGGCGTGGCGTGCCCCATGAATTTTGTGAAAACCAAGATGGAACTCTCCAAAATCGGAAGTGGCGAAGTCTTAGAGATTTTACTCGATGATGGCGCACCGATCGACAACGTGCCAAAATCGGTTGCAGGAGAAGGACATAAAGTCGAAGCCACCACGAAAGAAGGCAATGGCTGGCGCGTAAGGATAGTCAAAAAATGAAATGTTTAAGTGTTGCACTCACTCAGAAAAAAACACTGCTTATCGGTGCTGGAAAAGTAGCGGCACAAAAAGCCAAAGTACTGGAGCGCATAGGGTTTGAATTTTCAGTGTTAGCAGAGGAAATTTTGGATGATTATTTTGTGGATAAAGGCATAACACTTGGGTGTTTCGAAGAAGCTTTGGCACTGCCTTATGAGATGATAATTGACGCCACAGGCAATGATGCGGTTACACAAGTGCTCTTAAGCATCAAGCAAAAACGCTCTTTGTTTTTAAATGTGGTTGATAGACCAGAGTATTGTGATTTTTACTTTAATGCGCTTGTGGACAGAGGCGATATTCAAGTTTCGGTTAGTAGTGCTGGTAGTTCTCCGACTTTAGCACAAGTGATTCGTGATAAGGTGGAGAAAATTTTGCCACGTAATTTAGGCAGTTTGATAGAACGCCTTAAAATTGAGCGCACAAAGCCTGATCGAGATTTGGGCGTGTTAAAAGAAATCGCTAAAGGTGGCGTTGGAAAAGTCTTTTTAATAGGTTGTGGCACAGGGCATGTAGGTAATCTGACCCTAGATGCCCTTAATGCATTTGAGCTTATGGATGTAGCTTTAGTGGATGCGCTGGTATCACCTGACATTCGTGCCCTCATACCTCTGACATGTAAGGTGGTTGATGTCAGTAAAAAGAAGGGATTCCACAGCAAAACACAAGATGAAATCAATGCGTTATTGCTTGCGTATGCCAAAGAGGGTTTCGTGGTTGGAAGGCTAAAAGGCGGGGATCCAATGCTCTTTGGAAGACTTGGAGAGGAAAAAAGTATCTTAGCTGAGCAAGGCATTGAATTTGAAGTGATTAATGGTATCAGCTCAGCTTTTCGTTCCTGTAATGTTGCAGGAATTGTGCCAACGATTCGTGATATTTCTAAAGGCATGAGCATCGTTTCAGCACATTTGCGAGAGTCTTTGTATAATGATGATTGGATACCACTACTCAAACAGCCTCGCCATACGGTTATCGTTTTAATGGCGCATAGTTTTGCAGGAAAAATCGAAGCATCGATTCAAAAAGAGGGGATTGACCCAGCCCTTCCTGCCGCGTTTGTCTCTAAAATTGATTTGCCAAATCAAGTTAGCATAGTGGGAACTGTGGGAAAATTAGATAAAATGAGTCAATTATGTGAGACACCTGCGGTTTTAATCATCGGAGAGTGCGTTGCAAAAGAAAACATTTTACCCTCATCTAATAGTGGTAAAATCATTTACGTGTAAGGAAAATTTATGGGTTTTACAACAAAAGCATTGCATCCACACTTTGGTTATAACGATAAACACGGCGCAATGCGCTGTCCTATTTATCAAACGGCGGCGTTTGAATTTGAAAAAGCAGAAGATATTGAGGCGGTGTTTAAAGGGCAAAAGATGGGGCATGTCTATTCACGCTCATCCAATCCCTCCATTGAAGAGTTAGAATTAAAAATAAAATCTATCAGTGGGGCTTTAGGTGTTGTGGCTACAGCTACAGGAATGGCGGCTATATCGAATGCCCTTTTGGCACTTTTAAAAGCGGGTGATAATATCCTAACCTCTCGTTATCTTTTTGGTAATACGCTTTCGTTATTTCAAACACTTTTCAGTGATTTTGGGGTTGACGTGCGGTATGTGGATACTTTAGATACAGAAGATATTGAAAAGCATATTGATAGCCAAACACGGCTTTTGTTTTGTGAAAGTATCAGCAATCCTCAGCTCATTGTGCCTGATTTTTTGGCCATCAAAGAGGTGTTGCAAAAACATGCCATTCCATTGATAGTCGATACCACGATGACACCGTGGAATATTTTTGATGCAAAGAAGTATGGTGCGGATATTGAGATTATCTCTGCCACAAAGTATCTTTCCGGTGGCGGACATGTTTTAGGTGGTTTGATTGTAGATAATGGTACATATAACTGGAAAAATCATCCAAATCTCGCTTCTTTTTACCAAAAATTTGGCCCTAATGCCTTTTTAGCACGCTTACGTAAAGAGACGTTTAGAAATTTGGGAGCCAGTTTAAGTGCACAAAGTGCTTACATGTTAAGCCTTGGTCTTGAAACTTTGGATTTACGTGTACAACGAAGTTGTGCCAATGCTTTAGTCGTAGCAGCATATCTTCAAACCAAGCCTTTAGTTTTAAATGTGGATTATCCACTGTTAAAAGGCTCTATCGGATATGACAATGCTCAAACGCAAATGAGTGGTGGTGGAGCGATTATCACCTTTAGTTTAGGAAGCAAAGAAGAAGCGTATGCCCTTTTAAATGCTTTTAAAATTATCAAACGTGGAACCAATATACAAGATAATAAATCACTGGCTATCGCACCGTATCATACGATTTATGCAGAGTACAGTGATGACTTAAAAAAAGAGTATTTACTCAATGAGGGAATGATACGATTTTCTGTGGGTATCGAAGAGAGCGAAGATATCATCGCAGATTTAGAACAAGCCTTTATTAATTTAACAACGAAGAAGTAAACCATGAAAATAGCGATATTATTAAGCGGAGGAGTGGACTCTAGCTACTCTGCGCATCTTTTAAAAGAGAGCGGACACGAGGTGATAGGTATCTATCTGAAATTACACGATGATGAAGCTAAACATGCGATGAACATAGAAAATGTTCAAAAAGTAGGCAAAAATCTGGCTATAGAAACGCATATTATCGATGCACAAGAGCTATTTAAAAAAAATGTTTATGATTACTTTGTACGCTCTTATCAAGAAGGCATTACGCCCAATCCTTGTGCTTTCTGCAATCCTTTGATGAAGTTTGGCTTTGCCCTCGATAAAGCGTTAGAACTGGGTTGTGAGAGAATTGCTACGGGGCATTATGCACGAATTAAAGAGGGGCATATTCAAGAGGCATTTGATATGAGCAAAGACCAGAGTTATTTTCTCTTTGGTTTGAAAAAAGAGGTTGTTGAGAAGATTATTTTTCCTTTGGGCGATTTACTTAAAAGTGATATCAAACCTTTAGCCTTTGAAAAACTTCCATGGCTAGGCAGTCTAGAGAAATATAAAGAATCGCAAGAGATTTGTTTCGTAGAAAAAAGTTATATTGACATCTTGAAAAGACATGGCAATGTTGATCAAAAAGGGCTCGTCAAAGATACCAAAGGTGTGGTGATAGGCGAGCATAAAGGCTACATGCATTATACGATTGGAAAACGCAAAGGGCTTACGATTGATGGTGCCCATGATCCGCATTTTGTGTTAGGACTTGATGTAGCCACCAATACAATTGTCGCTGGGAAAAAGGAGGAACTTTATACCACAACCGTTAAAGCTCAAAATTTTTCATTAGGCGAAGATTTTGTGGATGGTGAATATGGTGTTAAAGTGCGGTACCGTAGTCCAAAAAGTAAAGCTTACGTCAAAAAAGTAGGAAATACCATTATTGCTGAGCTTGAAGAGGGTGTTTATGGCATTGCTAGTGGTCAAGCCTTAGTGCTTTATAAGGATGATATCGTTATCGGTGGTGGATGGATACAAACGTGAGTCTGTTAAATATCCTCTCCAAAAACGTACCCGTTGAGGCATCCATACAAAAGATGCAGGGTATTTTGGATGATATGGAATGTGGTCTTTCTTGGGCTGAAGAGAAGCATCCTTTAAACCACTGTTTTTCTGTCAATTTGGCTTCCCTAGAAGCGCCATCACATCTCTATTCTAATGGCAAAGGGATGCATTCACTCTCTTCCAAAGCCAGTGCTATGGGCGAATATATTGAGCGTTTGCAAACCAATAATTTTTTTATTGATTTTCATTTACCCCACAGAGCGTATTATCCTGATGAAAAAGTATTTGAGTTTGGAGGGGATTATCTAAACGATGAACTTCATGCTTTATACGATGCTGATAGTGACCTAAGCCTTGAAGATTTGGTCGACTTTAACAGTGATTATGAGGATAAAATTGTTGCGTTGCCTTTTGTTCGTTCAACGGAAAATAAGCCAGTCTATATTCCTATCAATATCTTAAGTAACCTCTATGTCAGCAATGGGCTTGCCAGTGGCAATGATGCGCAAGAGGCAAAGGTACAAGCGCTCAGTGAGATTTTTGAGCGTTATGCTAAACTAGAAATTATCAAAAAAGGTTACGCATTACCGCACTATCCTGAGTCGATTATTGCTTCATTCCCCAAACTTCACCACGACATTGCGCAACTACGAAAGGCGGGTTTTATCGTTGAGGTTTTAGATGCTTCATTGGGTGGTTTGTTTCCTGTAACAGCTATTTCCTTGATAAATCCTACCAATGCTACCTTATTTGTCTCTTTTGGAGCCCATCCTATTTTAGAGGTCTCTTTAGAGCGAACATTGAGTGAGTTGATGCAAGGGCGAGGATTGGAAAATTTGGATGCCTTTGAAACACCTACGTTTGATATGAGCATTGTCGCAGATAGTTTTAATTTAGAATCCCATTTTATTGATTCTAATGGCAAGATGGGCTTTGCATTTTTGAAAACCACGAAAAGTTTTGCGTATGCTCCATGGGTTTACAAGGGAGAGGGAAGTGCGGCTGAGTACCAGTATTTAAAGGACATTGTTTATACTTTGGGTAAAGAGATATACCTAAGGGAATACACTTATTTGGATTTTTACTCATGTCAAATGATAGTTCCAGGTATTTCTGAGGTCTATCCGATAGAAGATTTAGTCTACCATAACCGAAATGCTGGAAAAGCGATACGAGCGATGGTGTTGGATTTTAAACACGGCGACGTTGCGCTTCTTTTAGAAGCGATAGAAGATTTGGATGAATCTTTAGGCGTTGAAAAATATATCGGTGTTATTTTTGAGCAAAACTTTAGCATTTGCGATTTAAAAGTCCAGTTGCATCTTTTATTAGGTGATTTAGATGAAGCCCTTAGTGTGTTACAACGAAGTGAATTACCACTCAGTCACGTACTTCAAGAGCTTTTACATGTAAAGATTCAAGGACTTGAATTTGGTGAATACCAAGAAGGTTTGGAAGCTATCTTTGGGGCTCAAAAAGTTGCAACAGCACGAAGTATCGTGGAAGGCTTGACGTATTTGATAGATGTGACATTGCATGTGCATTACGCTAATATCCTGAGCCTTTACGACAAATTAGAAGTCAAAAAAGCTAAAATATTGGCTTAACTATTGGTTATTTTTTTTAACCGATAATCTTTTCCTGTAATGCTTTGCAAAAAAGGTTCTTGAACTTTTTAGTGTTGTTTTAGAAGAAAATAGACACATACATTGTACGATTAGCTTAAATAAAGATGATAGTGTAAAAACACTGGATATCTTGCTCCAAGAAGTAGATTATGCTATGTATGAAGCCAAAGGAAAAGAACGTCATTATTCCGTCTTTAGAGCATAAGATCTCTGTCAGTGCTTTATCTTTTTGTTGCAAGAGTGTACAATTGTAAAAAAATTTGAAAAGAGTAACGATGACAAAAAAAGATTTATTAAAAGGAATTTATGTTTTAAGTGATGCCACTTTAACGCCTAAAGAGACAATATTATCTCAAATGAAACGCGTGTTAGAATCTGGCGTCAGTGTGATTCAGTTTCGTGAAAAATATGCCAGCGATGCGCAAATTGAGCTTACATGCAAAGCGTTACAAGACTTATGCAGACAGTATAATGCACTTTTTATTATTGATGATAGAGCGGAGCTTGTAAAAAAAATAGATGCCGATGGTTTGCATGTAGGCAAAGAAGATATGGATTATGTTGAAGCAAGAGCCCTTCTAGGGAAAGAAAAAATAATTGGTGTTTCGTGTTATGGGGATATACAAAGAGCTCAAAAGTATGAAGCTTTAGGGGCTGATTATGTGGCCTTTGGTTCATTCTTTCCTTCTCCTACAAAACCAAATTCTACCGTGGTTCCATTAAGTGTTTTAGATGAGGCAAAAGCTACTTTACATGTTCCTATTTGTGCCATTGGTGGCATCAATGATGATAATATTAATGAAGTTGCGCATAGTGGTATAGAAATGTATGCGCTTATCAGTGCTATCTATCAAAGAGATGCCATTGAGGAAAATATTAAAAAGCTTCAAGAAAAAATGAGAAAATGAAAATGAAAAAATTGATGACTGTATCACTTTGTGTTGGTGTTTTGATAGCGAGCACTCTTTATGCTGATAACGATAGAGATAACACTTCAAGAGAAGAATATAAACGAGGTGATAATCATGGAGGGCATACTCCTCCTCCGAAATATTCTGTTCCACAAAAAAGAACGCCATATGTTGTACATAAAGAGTACCAACGTGTCAATAATGAACGGTATATACCTAAGAACATACGTCCAAATGAGTATAACTATCATTATGTCGAGCCTCATTATAGAATGGTGCTTCCCCCTGAGCGAAGATCAGGATGGGTGATTTATAATCTTCCCAGTGCTGCATTTATTTTAGCCTTTGGGGGCATAACGTATTATTATCATGAAGGGATTTTTTATCATCCTTCTCGTGGGGCTTATATTGTCGTTAATCCACCTCTTGGCATGATAGTCCCAAGCTTACCTATGGGCTATTCGATGGTGAGAGTATATAATAGAGATTATTTTTTTTATGACAATATATACTATGAATGGGCACCGAGTTATAATGGCTATCGTGTCGTAGAACTACCAACAAACGTTACGATGCCACAAAATACGCAGATGAATAATCCCATTGGGACGATTTATTATGATCTCCCTCGTGATTCTGAGGTACGCATCATTAATGGAGTACAGTATTACTATTTTGAAGGGCAATATCTTTTGTCAACAGTTCAGAATGGGAATGTCGTTTATGTTGTTGTTAACCCACAGTAAGAGATAACAAAGGAAACATATGCCAAAAGAGTGGAGTGAAAGTTATAGTTTACACCATGCAGCTATTGATGCGCAACATCAAGAACTTTTCCGTTTAGCGAATAGTGTAGAAGTCCTTGAACCCAAAGAGACAACAAAAGAGGTTCTGGCATCCTTGATAAAGCAATTTTTTAATTATATGCGAGAACATTTTGTTGATGAAGAATTGTACATGCAAAGCATAGACTATCCTTTGTTAACCGTACATCAAAAGCAACATGAGGATATTATCACTGCGATGACAGATCTGCTTAAAAATACCAAAGGAATTGAAGCATTACAAACAAAAATGAAGATAGTTTCACATAAATGGTTGGTGGAACATATTTTAGAGAATGATCTTAAAATAGTCAAGTGGCTTAAAGAAAGTAATAGTATAGAGTTGGATGACTACGTTATACTATAAAAATCATACGATTAAACAAGGTGGTAAAAGTGCTTTTGCAGAAATTTGACGTTTCTATTACAAATGCTAGCAAGGGAATGGCCTTGATGTTGATTTTATGGCATCATCTTTTTTACGAAAAGCCTGAAATGGGACTGGTTGTTTACCAAACAGCACTTTTAGCCAAAGTGTGTGTTGGTATTTATGTCGTCTTGAGTGGGTATGGTTTGGCCGAATCTATTAAGCATAAGGCTCTTGACCTAGGCGCTTTTTACAAGCGCCGCGTGATGAAACTATATATGAATTATTGGTTTATCGCTTTATTGTTTATCCCTATTGGCACTTTATTTATGGGCAGAACCTTAGAGGGTGTTTTTGGCGAACATGCCTATTTTAAATTGTTTATACAGATGCTGGGTATTCATATGTATACCGATGTGGGCTATGGCTACAATGCCACGTGGTGGTTTATGAGTTTGATTGTTGTGTTGTATGCGATTTTCCCGCTTGTTTTTAAATTGACCGCTAAATTTAATCTCTGGTTTGTGGCCTTTAGTGCACTGCTTTTATTTGCAGATATTCCTTTGGTGAATGATTGGATTTTCCCTTTTACTATGGGTATTTATCTCTCCCAACATAACGGGTTTGTACGGCTTTTTGCGTGGCTTGAAAAACAAGGCAAAGCGCGGTTTGTGATACTTCTGGTTGCCACAGTATTTTTTGCATGGTACCGTCAAAATGGTTATCTTTTTGATAGCGTGAGAGCTGATACATTTTTTGGTATTGCGCTCATTTTATGGACAACGGAGTTGGTTTTAGTTTCAGAGTATGCGAAGAGAGCACTGGTGTTTATAGGGGTTCACTCGTTTAATATCTTTTTATTTCATACCTTTATCTACTATTACTATTGGGGGAGCTTTATTTATTCTTTTCAGTCTCCTATCCTTATATTTGCAGTACTCTTGGGTCTTTGCTTGGTAGTTTCTGTAGGTATCGAAACATTAAAACAGAAAATCGGATTTAATAAGTTGATTTAGAGATTTTGAAGGTATTTACATGTAAGGAGAGCCTTACATGTAAATGTATAAAAGGAATGAGGAATTAGTTAACGTATTGTCCTTGTACTGTTTTTCCGCCGTCCATATTATTAAATTCAGCACTCTCAATCCAATGCTCTGGGGAAGAGATGTATTCTACTAGGTTTTCAAGTAAGACCATATGTTGTCTTTCTTCTTCAGCGATACGTAAAAATGACTCTTTTTGACTTGCATCTTCTATCATAAGGGCTTTTTCAATGTAAAATTTATAACTCATTTCTTCAGATCTTAGAGCGGCTTTATAAAAATCTAATTGATCTTCACTGAAGGTCGGTGCTTGCTTGTCATCTTTCATTTTTTGAAAAATAGTTTTAGCATTGGCAAATACATCGGCACCTTTATGTGTTGGAACCGTTTGATTTTTATTCATTTTTTCGAAAACAATGTAATGCTTAACTTCTTCATCTGCTAGCATATTTAAGATGCTTTTTAGTCCAACATCATTTGTCTTAGAAGCCAATTCTCTATAGTAAGCTTCACCTTCTTTTTCAACTTTCATTGCGTATTCATAAACATTCATATTCATCGCATCCCCTTTGTGAATTGTGTAAATCTGTAGTTTATTTTATAGGAAAATAATGATAAATATCTGATAAATAAGTACAACTAGTGCAATATAAGAAGCAAAACAACAAAGAAATGAAAAATACTCCCGCCTAAGACAAAAAAGTGCCAAATCGCATGGTTGAGGTAGAGTCCATCCCAAATATAAAAAATGATGCCAATGGTATAAATAAGCCCACCGCTTACCAATAAGCTAAGGGTCAAAATATCAAGATTTTCTAAAAGGGGCTGTGTTGCGACCAGCGCCATCCATCCTAAAAAAGCATATAAAAAAAGAGAGAGTCTACTGAAGCGTCTAGGATAGATAATTTTAAGTAAAATACCAAAAAGAGCAATGCCCCATGCCACGCCAAAAAGTGTCCAACCAAAGACACCTCTGATACCTAGAAGCGTTACAGGCGTATACGTTCCTGCGATTAAAATATAAATAGCACAATGATCAAGTTGTTGTAAAATAGCTTTTACGCGAGGGGATAGAATCGCATGATAGAGTGTAGAGGCACCATACATGAGCATTAAAGAGAGCCCAAAAACCAAAGCACTTGCAATCTTATAGCCACTACCGCTTTGTGCCGCAAAGATGACTAACATCGTAAGGGCACTCACACTTAAGAGTAAACCAAAGCCATGCGTGATAGCGTGCCAAATCTCTTCAATCGTGGTATAAGACGTTGTCATGTTAAGCTAAATCCTTTTTAAAGATTAGGATGATTATACTTTATTTAAATAGTAAAAGTGTTAAAATAAAAAACTTTTATCCCATAAGGAAACGATATGCTCGATATCAATACATTAGTGATGTTTTCACTTGCTTCTATTTTATTGGCTTTAGCCCCAGGACCAGATAATATTTTTGTCTTGACACAATCTATGGTCAAAGGAAGTAAGGCAGGCGTGATTATAACGCTAGGTTTGTGTAGTGGGCTTATTTTTCATACCAGTGCAGTGGCTTTAGGTGTGGCTGTTATTTTTCAAACATCAGCTGTTGCTTTTAACCTTTTAAAATTTGTAGGCGCTCTTTACCTTTTATATTTAGCCTATATGGCTTTTAAAGATGCTTCCAAAACGAAACTGGATACCAATCAACCGACATTGAACCCAAGTGCCTTATATAAAAAAGGCGTTTTTATGAATATCACCAATCCAAAAGTGTCCATCTTCTTTTTAGCCTTTTTGCCACAATTTACCAATGCCGCTAATGGGCATGTTACGTTGCAGATTTTTAGTTTAGGTGCTATTTTTATGATTTGGGCTTTTGTAGTTTTTAGTCTTATTGCTCTTTTAGCAGGGAAGATTGGTGCATGGTTTAGTCAAACAAAGAGTGGCGAAAAGATTTTAAACCGTGTAGCTGGGAGTATTTTTGCTTTGTTAGCTGTAAAATTAGCATTGGCTGAGCGATGAAAAAGTTACAACTTTTGGCCATTATTTTTATTCTTTTTATTGGGGTGTTACTAATAGAACTTTTTTTGCAAAAAACATTAGGCTAACTAGAATTGTCATACGTTTGTCGGGTGGTGTTGTATAAGATAATCAAAAATATCAACATAAGTGGGAGCAGTGATGAAAATAGGTCTATTTATCCCTTGTTTTATGAACGAGTTGTATCCAGAGGCATCGATGGCAACGCTCAAAGTTTTGGAAAATTTAGGGCTTGATGTAGAATATCCGCTTGAACAAACCTGTTGTGGTCAACCGATGGCAAATACAGGTTGTGCTACAGAAGCGGGTGTATTGGCAGAGCGTTTTTTCAAAATTTTTAAAGATTATGATTATATTGTAGCACCTAGTGGCAGTTGTGTCAGCATGGTGCGTAACAATTATGCACAATTTTTAAAAGGACGTGATGGGTTTGAGCGTATGCGAAGTCATACGTATGAGCTGATAGAGTTTTTACATGATGTTGTCAAGCCTACCTCAATGAATGCAAAATTTTCACATAAAGTAGGTATTCACAACAGTTGTCACGCTCACCGTGAGTTGGGACTTGCCAGTATGAGTGAAAAAAATGTCCCCGAATTTTCAAAAATCAAAACACTGTTAGATATGGTTGAAGGTATCAGTTATACAGAACTTACACGTAAAGATGAGTGTTGTGGTTTTGGTGGTACCTTTGCGGTTACCGAAGAAGCCATGAGTGCGGCAATGGGACGTGCACGCTTGCAAGATCATTTAGATGCAGGAAGCGAATATATCACGGGTGTTGATATGTCGTGCCTGATGCATATGCAAGGCATCATTGATCGCGAAAAAATGCCTCTAAAAACTGTTTATATTGCCCAAATCTTAGCAGGAGATGTACAATGAGTCATGGTGGACATCCTGAACTAGCTGCAAAATTTGCTAGTAATGTCGAGCGTATGAAATGGCATGATAAAGCCTTATGGTTTGTGCGTATTAAACGTGATAATCAAGCTAAGAGTTTAGATGAGTGGGAAGAACTTCGTAATACTGCTGATAAAATTAAAGGTCATACACTCAGTAATCTTGCAACCTATTTGGAAGAGTTTGAAAAAAATGCTTTGGCACGTGGTATTAAAGTTCACTGGGCAAAAGATGGTGCAGAGCATAATAAAATTGTACACGAAATTTTGGCTTCAAAAAATGTCAAAATGGTTGTCAAAAGCAAATCTATGCTTACCGAAGAGTGTCATCTTAATCCTTATTTGGAGGAGCGTGGCATTGAAGTGGTGGATACAGATTTAGGTGAGCGCATTGTACAGTTGCGAAATGAGCCACCTTCTCACATCGTTTTACCAGCCATTCATCTTAAAAAAGAAGATGTAGGTACGACTTTTGAGAAGTTTTTGAAAACGCAAAAAGGTAACTCTGATCCAACCTATCTTACACGCGCCGCACGAGCACATTTACGAGAGAAATTCTTAGGCGCAGATGCCTCAATGACGGGCGTTAACTTTGCTATTAGTGAGACGGGTGGGGTTGTCGTTTGTACCAATGAAGGAAATGCTGATTTAGGCGCAAGTTTACCAAAACTACACATCGCATGTATGGGCATTGAAAAAATTATCCCGAGTCTAAAAGATTTGAGTATTTTCACACGCCTTTTAGCCAGAAGTGCCACAGGTCAGCCTGTCACATCGTATACGACACATTATCACGGCCCTGTTGAAGGTGGTGAGATGCATGTGGTTATTGTGGATAATGGCAGAAGTAACATTTTAGCCAAAGAGCAATACATCAAATCACTTCAGTGCATCCGTTGTGGCGCATGTTTAAATACCTGTCCCATTTTCAGACGCAGTGGTGGTTACAGTTATGGGTATACAATTCCAGGACCTATTGGCTCTAATCTTGGACCAAGCCGTGATTTGAAAAAGTATGCTACTTTACCATTTGCGTGTTCCTTGTGTGCTTCATGTTCAAATGTGTGCCCAGTGAAGGTTGATTTGCATGAAGAACTTTATTTAAGACGCCAAGATGTAGTTAATGAGGGTTTACTTGATCCTACTAAGCTTCGAATTTTAAAAATGACAACATGGGTGATGCAACGTCCAAAACTGATGGATTTTGCAGGTTTGATGGCTCGTAAAATTGTTCCATTACTACCTAGAAGTATCCTGTATTCAAAGATGAATGTTTGGGGAAGAGCCAGAGAATTACCACCGTTTCCAAAAAAAAGTTTTAAAGAGCTATACCAAGAGAAAAAGGGTTCAAAATGAGTTCACGCGAAGCTATATTAAAAGCAGTGCGCGATAATGCACCTGCAACTATGAAGCCAAAGCCTTCCTTAGAGATGGCGCACGCTAGTTATGAGAATATCAATGAAAAGTTTTCAACGTCACTCGCAAGTGTAGGTGGCAATGCAGTATTTGCGGAGAATAGTGAAGAAGTCAAAGCGTATATTAAAGAGCATTATCCTGACGCCAAAGTCATTGTTTCAAATATTGAAGCTTTAGATGTTGGTACACGTGATGCCAATACCACAGATGACCCTCATACACTTCAGGATGTTGATTTAGCGATTATTAAAGGTGAATTTGCAGTGGCTGAAAATGGTGCTGTATGGGTTAAAGAAGCCAATACCCGTCATCGAGCCCTTTATTTTATTACTCAAAAATTGATGATAGTTGTGCCTAAAGGCGAACTTGTTGCAACCATGCATGAAGCTTATGAGCGCATCAGTTTTGGAAGTGAGTCTTTTGGCCTTTTTATTAGTGGTCCATCTAAAACAGCTGATATCGAGCAAGCTCTTGTTATTGGAGCACACGGCGCAACTGAAGCGTGCGTTGTATTTGTTTAAAACTACTTTTTACGCTCTAAGCTTTACATGTAGGGCTTAGAGCAAATCCAAAAAAGCAAAACTCTTTTGACGGTGTTGTTAAATGTGAACTTAACGGATAAAGAGATTGCCTTTTATACTCATTTTCACATATATTTTTTTATATAATCTAAACGATTAAGAGACCTTTTACATGTAAAGATATATTATTTTGTATATGAAGATATATTCATATACAATTAAAGGAGCCTCTTATGAAAAAAACATTTACAGCAAATAATATCAACTGTCAAAATTGTGCCAATACCATTAAAGTATCATTGGAAGATGATTTTGGTCCCATTGAAGTGGATTTAACCAAAAGTCCTAAAGAAGTCACCGTTGAAATTAGCGATGCCACTGCAGAGGAAACATTTAAAAATGAGATGGCAGATTTAGGTTTTAAGGTGATTGAAGAGGTTAAATAATGGCTGAGCTCATTCGTTCGTGTTGTGAAAATGGGAGTGTTTTAGCGGAAATCCTCAAAACGCTTCCGAGCGATGAACATGTGGGTGAAATTGCTTTTGTCTTTCAAGCGCTGAGTGATCCGACTCGCTTAAAAATAGTCTTGGCTTTATTGCGTTATGAAATGTGCGTAGGTGAAATCGCCAATATGCTCAGTTTATCGCCCTCCAATACCTCCCACCAACTTAAAATCCTCCGTCTTGCTAAATTAGTGACGTACAAAAAAGTAGGGCAAATGTATTTTTATCGTTTGAAAGACGCGTGTATTGAAGACGTGATTCAATCAACGCTCAAACATATGAAATTGCAGATGCCACAATAGGAGCTACGATGTCTAAAAAAGAGACGATAACCCTCAATATCTCGGGGATGACCTGCGTTAACTGTTCCAATGCTGTCAAAAAAGTGACCCAAAAAATGAAGGGAGTTGAAGAAGCAACGGTAAGTTTTGCTTCTTCAAAAGGCGAGTTTGTCGTTGATTTAGATTTGGTCAGCAAAGAAGAAATCGTCGCGAAAATCAAAAAGTTAGGCTACGGTGTGGCCAATGATATTGCCGAATTGGAAGCCAAAAAAGCCCTAGAATTAACTGCACTCAAAAGAACTTTTAGTCTTTCTTTACTTTTGCTTGTTGGCATCATTCTTTTAGAAAAAACCACTTTCTTGGGTACGTATGCGATGTGGGTCATTTTAGTCTTGGCAAGCATCGTTCAGTTTTACTGTGGACGACGTTTTTACACCCACGCTTATGGTGCTTTACGCAATAAAAATTATGATATGAATGTGCTTGTTGCCCTTGGAACAAGTGCGGCGTATGGTTACTCTGCGATGGTTGTTCTCTTTCCTTCTTTGTTTGAAGAGCATTTACGTTACATCTATTTTATGGGCTCAGCAACGATTATTACATTTATTTTATTGGGCAAATATTTAGAGGAGCGCTCAAAAGCCAAAGCAACAGATTTTTTAAAGAAATTGATGGATCTCTCTCCTGATACAGCGGTTCGCTTAAACGATGCAAGTGAAGAAGTTGTACGTGTTGAGATGCTTCAACTTGGCGATATCGTTCGTATCAAATCAGGCGAAAAAGTATCGGCTGATGGTGTGGTCGTGGAAGGTGAAGCCGATATTGATACCTCGATGATTACAGGTGAGCCTTTACCAATGCTTAAAAGCGTCGGCGATGATGTAATTGCTGGAACGATTGCAAAAACGGGTTATCTCAAAGTGCGCGTTACCAAAAAAGCTGACAATAACCTTCTCTCGCACATCGTGGCACTCTTGGGAGACGCTCAAAATCAGAAAATGCCTATCGGTCGTTTTGCCGATAAAGTGGCTAATATATTCGTCCCTGCTGTTATTCTCTCTTCTATTATTACTTTTATCGTATGGTATGTATTGAGTGGTAATTTTTTAAATGCCTTTTTGGCGGCAACGGCAGTTTTAATTATCTCGTGTCCTTGCGCTTTAGGGCTAGCAACACCTATTGCTATTATCAGTGCTGTAGGCAAAGGAGCAACGCATGGAATTTTAATTAAGAATCCTGAAGTTTTAGAGATTATTAAAGACATCAAATATGCTATTTTTGACAAAACGGGCACTTTAACCAAAGGAATTATTTCGATTAAAGAAAGCGTTTTTATCGATGATATTGCCTTAAGGCTCATTGCCTCTGCGGAAGTGCGAAGTGAGCATCCTATCTCCAAAGCAGTTGTGCTGTATGCTCAGCACAAAAATCTTAATTTAAGTGACCAAGTAGAGGCAATGGAAGTTCTACCTGGAAAAGGCATTAAAGCCGAAGTCGAAGGCCATAAGATACTCGTAGGCAGTGTTGAGTTTTTAGAAGAAGAGGGTGTTCATATTAATGCTTCCATGCAGTCAACGATGCAAAAGATTCAAGAAGAGGGTAATGGTGCCATTATCGCTTCCATTAATGGCCAAAGTGTGGGTTGTTTTAGTTTACAAGATGCTCTTAAAGAAGATGCCAAAGAGATGGTTTTAGCGCTGAAAAACAAAGGTATTATTCCTGTGATGCTTACAGGCGATAATGAACGAACCGCTAAGCGCGTTGCAAAGACATTAGGGATTGATTTGGTCTATGCGCAAGTATTACCGCATGAAAAATTTGAGGTCATTAAAAAGTTTCAAGCTGAATCTAAAGTGTTGTTTGTGGGCGATGGGATTAATGACTCACCCTCACTCAAACAAGCCGATATTGGTATCGCTTTAAGCAGTGGCTCAGATATTGCCAAAGATGCTGGCGATATTGTCCTTATTAACAATGAATTAGCCAGTGTGACAAAAAGCATCAATCTTTCTTACGCAACGATGCGAACGATTAAGCAAAATCTATTTTGGGCTTTTATCTATAATATCATCGGTATCCCCTTAGCTGCTGGTGTGTTTTACCCATGGTTTGGCATCATGTTGACGCCAATGTATGCGGGAATTGCGATGAGTTTTAGCTCGGTAAGTGTCGTGCTCAATTCCTTGCGTTTAAAGCTTCGAAAGCTATAGAATAATTTTGATTTTACGCTTGAAAGAAGGCATTTGGGAAATAGCCACACCACATAAAATAACACCACTAGCAATAATCTCAGTAGGTTTAAGCACTTCACCTAAAAAGAGGTAAGCAAGAATAACAGTAAATACGGGGATAAGATTGACAAAAACAGAAGCGCGAGAGGCTTCGATGCGGCTTAAGGCAAGATTGAACATCCCGTATCCGCCCAAAGTAACCACCACACCAAGATAGGCTACCCACCATAGTGACTCAATTGTAACATGCATTTCAAGGGTGTTGTATTCCCAAATTGCGAGAGGGAAAAAGAAAATGGCACCCACAAAGCCTTGTGCCGCGGTTAGAAACAATGCTGAAAAACGCTTTGAAAGGTAACGAATCGCGATGGCATACCACGCTCCACAAATCATGGCTAAAAATTCTAAGGTATTACCAAGAAGAGGATTGATGGCATTTTCACTGCTTTGTGCACTTAGGCTGAGCCAAACAGCGCCAATAACTGCCAATAAAGAGCCAGCCACAACGCGTTTACTTAAATACTCTTTGAGAACAAAACTAGCCGCAAATGCTGTCATAAGAGGCATCATAGAAGTAATCATGCCTGCTTGGGACGCTGTGGTGTATTGCATCGCTTTAGCTTCAAAGATAAAATAAAGGCAAGGCTCAAAGGCGGTCATTAGAAGAATGTATTTGATATCAGTTTTGGTAAAGTGCAGCTTCATAAAGCTTTTGATGAAAAAAAGAAAACAA
The DNA here is from genome assembly GCA_028684065.1 of Sulfurospirillaceae bacterium. Lineage (GTDB taxonomy): Bacteria > Campylobacterota > Campylobacteria > Campylobacterales > Sulfurospirillaceae > Sulfurospirillum. Next base: position 262,392 of record JAQUGO010000001.1, on the reverse strand, counting down.
AGACTTGAAATCACCATACGTCCAAAAACGACTGTCATAGGGCCAATGGGGCCGATAGCTGATTTTAGAGCGATGAAAGAGCTTGCCCAGGTGAGCATAGCTGTTAAAAGTAAAACAATACCGAGTAAATCAATTTTTTCGTATTTCAATGAGAACTCTTTGTGATAAATTAAAATGTGCGTGAAATTGTATCTTTTGTTTGCTAAAATATGAGATAGTGGGTAAAATACTTTTATGGAACTTTTCAATATCAGAAACATTATATTCCTTATTTTAATTGTTGCAGGTATTCAATATTTTAAATCGCACAAAGAGGTCGATATGAATACACTCGTCGTACCACTAGATACTAAAGTGCTTGCTTTTGGTGATAGCTTGACCTTTGGCTATGGTGTTTCGCGGGATAAGAGTTACCCCTCTGTGCTTGCCAACCTTTTGCATACAGAAGTCATCAATGAAGGTATTTCAGGTGAAATGAGTGAACAAGGGCTTTTACGTTTACCTGCCGTTTTAGAAAAATATAAGCCCAATATATTGGTTTTATGTCATGGAGCTAATGATATTTTGCGTAAAAGAGACCTTGTAAAAATGAAAGAAAATCTCTCTAAAATGATTACAATGGCTCAAGAAAAAGGCATTTATGTTCTGTTGGTTGGTGTTCCCACTAATGAGCTACTAACATTTAGTGTGCCTTCTTTATATTATGATGTTGCTCAATCGCATGGAATAGAAATTGAAGATAAAGCATTAAGTGAGATATTGGGAAATGATACGCTCAAATCTGACCAAGTACACCCTAATGAGCAAGGTTATCGTATGATGGCTTTGAATATCGCCCAATTATTGAGCGATAATTATCATCCCTCAGCGAAAACGTTTTAATAATTCTCGTAAATACTCTTCAGCCATAACGGCCATCTCTTTTTCATTGAGGCTCACAGGCTTTTGTTCTTTTGGAATATTGTGTCTTAAAACAGCAAGTTGAGAACATGTTTTAAAAAGTTCCTCTGGGCTCATTTTCACCATTTCTCGGACTACATCCATAGGAAGATTTTTAGGTTCAAGTTGATAAAGAGCATTAACTTTTGATAAGAATGATTCAATAATAGTGTTCACGAGGAGTATCCTAAATTTTTTGTGCAATTATGCCACAATCTTCAATAATATCAAAAATATTGCGTTACATGTAAGTGACTTTAGGCAAAAAGATGGTTACAATAGTAAGAAAAAAGGTCTTGCATGAGTCTGTATGATTTAGAAGCTTTCTTACGGGCAATTCATCCTTTTCAACTCCTTAATCGCCAAGAAATGGCTAAAGCTATGAATGCGATGAATATCGCTTATTATAAAAAAGATACGACACTTATTGCACCTCATCAACTCTCAGAATTTTTGTATATCATCATTAAAGGCGAAGTGGGTGAATATAACGAAGGGGAGCTGATAAAAGTTTATAGTAAATCTAATTCCTTTGATGCTGATGCACTCATTTATGGTAAAAGTGAAGAGACTTTTACTGTATTGGAAGAGTTGATTTGTTATGAATTAAAAAAAGAAGATTTCCTCTTTTTACTGGAAGTGAATACCCCTTTTAAAGAGTATTTCATCCAAGATTTAGCCAATAAAATTCAATCTGCTAAACAAAAAGAGTACACGACAGAGCTTTCTGGATTTATGATGGCACGGGTACAAGATAGCTATTTACATGAGCCAACAGTGGTGGGTAAAGAGTGTTCTATTATGGAAGCACTCAAACAAATGGAGCTTAAAAAAAGTAGCTGTATCATTGTAGAACTTGAAGGGGAGGATATTTATGGTATTGTGACAGACAGTGTGGTAAGACGGCATGTATTATTTAATGAATACGATAAATTTGGCCCCATTGGACCTATTGCTTTGCATCCAATGATTACAATAGAGGCAGAAGATTATCTTTTTAATGCTTTATTGTCTTTTACCAAATACTCTATCAAACGCATTGTAGTTATGCGTGAACGCAAAATAATTGGTATTTTAGAACAACTTGATTTACTAAGCTATTTTGCCAATCATACTTATTTAGTAGCGGTACAAATTCGTAAAGCTGAAAGTATTGAGGATTTAAAACAGGCAAGTTGTGATCTAATTAATATTGTTAAGAAGCTTCAGGCTAAAGGAACCAAGGTTGACTATATCGCCAAACTTATTTCAGAAATAAATGAAAAGATTTATGAAAAACTCTACACGATGATTATGCCAAAAGAGCTTGCCATTAAAGCGTGTTTAGTTGTAATGGGAAGTGAAGGACGTAAAGAACAATTACTTAAAACAGACCAAGACAATGCACTTATCATTGCTGATGATATGAATGAAAGCCTTTATTTTCCTTACATGCAGACCTATACACAAACATTGATTGATTTTGGATTTCCACGCTGTGAAGGTGATGTTATGGTTTCAAATCCATATTGGTGCAAACATGCAAAGGCTTATATATCAGAAATCAAGAGATGGTTTGATATACCATCTATGGAAGATTATTTACGATTAGCCATCTTTTTTGATGCTATTTGCGTTGCAGGGGATGCTTCAATGTTGGCAAATCTTAAAACCTACGTTTATGAAAGAGTTCAAATAGGAAGTCCCTTTATGGCTAATTTTGCCAAAGCTGCTGTACTTTTTGAAACACCTATTGGCTTGTTTACTAATTTAATAGCGAATGATAATAAAATTGATGTCAAAAAAGGGGGTATTTTCCCTATTGTACATGGGGTTCGAAGTCTCGCTTTAGAAAATGCTATCCCAGAAACAGATACCGTAACACGGATTAAAAAACTAGCAAAAATATCTATCTTTGATGATAATTTTGCCGATACACTCATTGAAGCTCTTGATACACTTTTAAATCTTCGTCTTAAAGAGCGATTTAAAAAAGGGGATAATGTTTTAGTATATGATAATTTTATTACAATAAGCACGCTTAATCAATTGGAACTTGAGCTCCTCAAAGATAGTTTCAAAATTGTCAATAAATTTAAAAAGTTTTTGACACACCATTTTAAATTAGGGATGGTCAGTTAAAATGTTTCAATCTTTCTTTGCCAATCGCAATAAAAATAGACTTAAAGATGAAAAATTTCTTTTTTTATTTGAGGATGCCCCTGCAGATGAGGTAGTGGTATTCGATACTGAAACAACGGGGCTTAATCCTAAAGTAGATGAAATACTCTCTATCGGTGCGGTCAAAATAAAAGGCAATAAAATACTCACTTCTGAAAAATTTGAGATATTTTTAAAACCAAGCCGAGATATCAAAGAGGCGAGCATTAAAATTCATCAAATCCGTAATATTGATTTACTTCATGGTTGTGAACCTAATGATGCAATTATTCAGTTGTTACATTTCATCGGCTCTCGACCACTAGTAGGCTATTACCTTGAATTTGATGTGAAAATGGTGAATAAATATCTTAAACCACTTTTAGGTATCACTCTTCCCAATAAACAAATCGAAGTCTCAGGAATCTATCATGATAAAAAGATAAAATTTATACCTGAAGGAACTATTGATTTACGTTTTGATGTCATCATGAAGGATTTAGGTCTTGCTATTTTTGGGAAGCATGATGCGATTAATGATGCCATTATGACAGCGATGATGTATGTTAAGCTCCAAAATATCACTAAGCTCTAATTTTTAAATTATTTTAGGAGGGATTTGTTTATAATAGCTTATTTAGAGAATAAAACAAAGGAAAAATCATGATTAAATCTGTCAAAAATATCGAGAGTACACCATTAACCGCAGGAGTAGGAGCTAGTATGCAGATGCTTATTTCTCCAAATGAAGCGCCTCATTTTGCAATGCGAAAATTTGTGATTAAAAAAGGTGGTTCTATGCCCCTTCATACGAACAGTGTTGAGCATGAGCAGTATGTTTTAGCCGGCTCAGCTAAAGTGTTTATTGGTGAGCACGAGATGATGGTGCATAAAGATGATGTTCTTTTCATCCCTGCAGGTATTGCCCATGCATATGATGTCCTAGGTGATGAAGATTATGAATTTTTATGTTTAGTGCCTAATCAGGATGATAAAATCGAAATGGTCAAAAATAGCTGCGGATGTAGTTGTTGACATTACGATCCCATATCGGACCTCTTGTCTCTGGGATTTTAATCGTTTTTTCATGTCTTGGCTTGGCTCGTTTTGCTTTTGGCATGATATTGCCCAGTATGCAAGCAGAACTTGGGATGAATGCCACACAATCAGGTATTGTAGGAAGTGCAAATTTTATAGGTTATTTTTTAGGGCTCTTTGCCGTTGCCCGTTTTTATGCAACTTTTGGTGTGGCTAAGCTAATTTCCCGGGCTCTTTGGACACAGGCGTTTAGTATGGTTTTAATGGCTATTGCACCTCACTACCTATGGGTTGCGCTGGCCTTTATTATCACTGGCTTCTTTGGTGCATTGGCTAATATTGCTGTTATGACCTACATCGCCCAAATTGTTCCTCCCTCTATCAAAGGAAAAGCTACGGGCATTGTCGTTGCTGGTATTGGTTTAGCGATTATTGTGAGTGGGGCCTTGGTCCCTTTGATAGAGTTGACATGGCCTTATGCGTGGCGTATCAATTGGTGTATTTTTGCTTTACTTATTGCCAGTATAGGTTTTTTTACATACAAAACATTACAATCATTTGTGCCTCATGAGTCCCATGTAAAAGGAAGTGATAGTCTTAGTTTAAGGCAGATATTTATGTATGGTCCTTTTTGGCAAACCGGCTTTTTATTTTTTATGTTTGGTATGACAGCTATTATGTATATGACATTTTTTGTCAGTGCCGCAGTACATAAATGGGGTGTTAGTACAGAAATTTCAGGAACTTTTTGGGCTGTTTTAGGGGTGACAAGTCTTTTCTCTGGTCCTATTTTTGGAATTGTAAGCGATAAAATAGGAAGGTATGCAACACTTGGTATATTATTTAGCCTTCAAGCATGTGCGCATGGACTATTGGCATTGCCTATTCCCTCTTGGGTATTATTCCTTTCAGCAAGCCTCTTTGGTTTCTCGACATGGGCCGTTCCTTCCATCATGGCAACACTCAGTGCGGAACTTTTTGGAACAGCGCATACGGCTCGTATTTTAGGGCTTGTAACTCTTTTCTTTGGAATTGGACAAATGATAGGACCACTTGCAGCAGGAATCCTTACGGATGCAACCAATGATTTTGGTGTAGCTTTTGGCTTTTCTGCTCTTTGTTTAATTTTTGCTTCAGCCTTTTCTTGGTTTCATGCTAAAAAACGATACAAGGAGTTATGATGGAAGTTTTTAAAACAATTGTTTTATTAACCTTAATGACACTACTTTTTGTTTTTCTCGGTGCTTATTTTGGTGGTCAAAATGGGATGTTAATTGCTTTAATGATGGCAGGAGTGATGAATTTTATTAGTTATTTTTATTCAGATCAATTGGTGCTGAAACAGTATCGGGCTGTTTTAGTGAATGAACAAGAAGCCCATGGTTTATATGCTATTGTTAAGAACCTTACAACTAAAGCCAATCTTCCTATGCCCTCTATTTATATTATTCCTGAAAAGATCCCCAATGCTTTTGCAACAGGAAGAAACCCACAGAATGCGGCTGTTGCAGTAACAGAAGGATTATTGGAGCTTTTAGATGAAAAGGAAGTAGAAGCTGTATTGGCCCATGAACTAAGCCATGTACGACATTATGATATTTTAATTGGTACTATTGCAGCAACCATCGCAGGGGCTATTGGCATGGTCGCTCATATGATGCAGTTTGGTGCGATGATGTCCAATAACACAAGAAATCGCTCTAATCCATTGATGATGCTTGTTTTAGCCATTGTTTTACCATTAGCTGCAGCAATTATACAAATGGCGATTAGCCGAAATCGTGAATACATGGCTGATGAAGGCGCTGCTCGTTTGACGCATCATCCAGAGTGGCTTCAAAGTGCCCTTGGAAAATTAGAACGTTATAGCAAACAAGGGGTTATGCACGAAGCTACACAGGAGAGTGCTCATATGTTTATTGTCAATCCATTAGCAGGGATGCAGAGTTCATTTTCTGGATTGTTTTCAACACATCCAACAACAGCGGAACGTATTGCACGTTTGGAAGAGTTAAAGTTTGAATTAAAGCAGTAGGAAAGTTCAAGCCCTAAGAAGGGCTTGAAAAAGATTATACTTCTTTTAACGTATCGTGTTTAGGATTGAGACCATCTACAATAACTGCACAAACAGCATCGCCTGTAATATTAAGTGCTGTTCGAATCATGTCAAAAATTCTATCTAAGGCAAATAAGAGTGGTAAGCCTTCTATTGGAATGCCTGCAGCAAGTAAAACAGCAACAACAAGGAATGAAGGGCCGGGAACTCCCGCTTGGCCGATAGCACCAAGGGTGGCTGTAAAGATAATTGCTAAATACTCTGTTAGTCCTAAGTGAACACCATAAATTTGAGCAAAAAAGATAGCTACTAAACCATAATAAATAGCATTACCACTCATATTGATGGTAGCTCCCAATGGTAGGACAAAAGAACACGTAGATTTTGATATTTGCAAGTCAACTTCACATGTTTCTATGGTAACAGGAAGCGTTGCCATAGAGGAAGCGGTTGAAAGAGCCACTGTTTGAGGTTTTTTCATGGCAGAAAGAAACTTCATGACGGGCATTTTTGAAAAAAGCTTGATTAAAACTGGATAAAAAATAAACCCAAAAAAACCTATAGTGCCAACATAGACGATAAAAAGTTTAATAACCAAAACTAAGGCATTAAAACCAAATGTACCAATTGACTCAGCCATAAGACCAAATACACCAATAGGAGCAATATACATCACTGCTTTTACCATCCAAATGAGTGCTTGAATGATACCTTCTAGTCCATTGATTAAAGGAGTTCGTGTTTCTTTGGGAAGTTTTGAAAGGGCTATACCAAAAAAGAGACAAAAAATAAGAATTTGCAAAATATTAGCATCGCCAAGAGATTGAAAGATATTGACAGGAATCATCCCGACAATGGTTTCCATAAAGCCTGGAAGTGCACCTTGCGCTGCATATTTATTAGAGAACATATGTTCCACACTACTTAAATCAATTCCGATACCTGGTTGAAAAATAGTGCCTGCAAAAATGGCACTCGCAACGGCTGCGGCAGAAGTAAGAAGAAAAAATAAAATGGTATACATACCAAGTTTTCCTGCTGTTGGGCTGTCACCTAAATTAGCAGCGCCTGAAATCATAGAAAATGCAACCAAAGGGATAACTAGCATTTTAATGAGGTGAATAAATATATCGCCCAGTGGTTTAAAGATAACCGCATTTTCGCCCATAAGGACACCTACTACAGTACCAAGTACCATAGCCATGAGAATTTGAATCCCTGTATTTTTGAGAAGTGAATACTTCAGCATAGATTTCCTTCTAATAGATTTTTCACCAAAACTTTGGTGAAAATAAGGAAAATATTTTATCTAAAATAAAAAAGATAAAGCTGAAAATTACAAAATTTTGACGTAAAAATTTAATTTTTTATGTAATAAGAGAGCCTATTGTTATTGCATTTTGTAAAAAAAATATTTTCAGGGATAATATCTGCATGCCCTAAAAAGAGGTTTCCTCCCGGATTAAGGAGTTTTGAGAATCGTTCAATCGTTTTCATTCTAAATTCATCATCAAAATAAATTAACATATTGCGCGAAAAAATAATATCATATTTACCAAGGCTAAGAAAATCATAGTCAAATATATTAATTTTTTTAAAGGAAATGGAAGAAAAAAATTCTTTTCGGGCGACAAAAGATTTATCAGTACATGTAAAGAATTTATCTTTGACACGCTGGTCAAGTTTGTGTAAAGAACGCTCAGAAAAGATTCCTTTTTCAGCTTTTTCAATCGCTTCTGAATTAATGTCAATACCTGTAATACTAAAGCTATACGTATCACGGTTTTTTTCTTGAAGCATCATTGCTAAAGAATAGACTTCTTCTCCCGAAGCACACGGTGCACAGAGAATTTTAATCGTACCACTAATTTTAAGAGCAAAATCTACCGCTAAGGCGAGTTGTTCTTCTTCTCTGTAGAAATAGGTCTCATTGACGGTTACTAAATCAATAAGTGCTTGTCGTAATTCACTATTGTGTTGAACGCCTTCATAGAGTTTTCGAAAGCTAAAAATTTTTCTTTTTTCACAAAACAATCGAAGCTTTGTTTCAATGATACTATTTTTTGAAAAAAGGTCAACGCCAATTTCACGCTTGATGTAGTGCAAAATATCATTTAAACCAAAGGTATTAAACTCTTGAGGTTCTCGAATCTCTTCTTTTAAAGGTTCAGGCGTTTTCTTTTTATTCCAAAATAACATTATGACTCTCCAAAAGCTTTGATGGTTCTAATAATATCATGTAAAGGTTGAGCTTGTATGGCAGGGTTAATTTCAACAGCACGTTTTGGCATTCCAAAAACAATAGCGCTTTCTTCGCTTTCAGCGATACATGTAGCCCCATTTTTTTCTAATTCACTGAGCCCAAGAGCACCATCTTGCCCAATGCCTGTCAATAAAATGGCCAGGATATTATACTCCTTACATAATTCGACAGCAGAAAGAAAAAGGGTGTCGACACTAGGGTTGTAAGGTGTTTCAAGGTTGGCTATAGGTTCGACATGCAGAGTATAAGAATGTTTTTTTAGCTTTGAATTAGTCGCGCAGATATATATTTCAGATGCTTTGAGTTCCAGTAAGGAATCAATAGCATGTACAGGAATATGAAGTTCACTACGAAATTGATTGATAAAACTAGGGATAAAAGTGCTATTCATATGTTGTGCAATGACAATAGACATAGAAAAATCTTGATTCATTGCAGATAGAATCTTTTTAAGGTGACCAGGGCCTCCCGTAGATGCCCCAATCAATACAATTTTTTGTTTCATAATGCTCCAGCATAGGTGTTTTGCTATTTTTTAGCTTCGTCAATCATCCAGTAAAGGTTTGCTCGAACACCTGCGCCACTGGCTCCAAAAGGATTATATCCCCACGCTTTTTCAACATAAGCAGGTCCTGCAATATCTAAATGTAACCATTTATCTTTGTTCTCTTCTTCAATAAAGTTATCCAAAAAGAGTCCTGCAGTAATAGCTCCACCGTAGCGGCTTGAGCTAATATTCGAAATATCTGCTACAGAGCTTTTGATGAGTTTTTTAAGGTGTTTATTGAAAGGGAGTACACCACTTAGCTCTCCACTTTTAGTAAATGCTTCTAAACAAGAAGTTTTGAGTGTTTCACTGTGTCCCATAATACCTGTTGTAAATTCACCAAGAGCCACAACGCACGCCCCTGTCAAAGTTGCCATGTCGATAAGAAGATCAGGCTTGAATTCTTGGGCATAGCTTAAACAATCAGCTAATACTAAACGGCCTTCTGCATCGGTATTGCGCACTTCAATGGTTTTACCATTTTTAGCAACCAAAACATCATCAGGCTTATATGCATCGCCACCAATCATATTTTCAGTAGCACCAATAATGGCGTGGATTTCAAAAGGAAGTTTCAGTTCAGCCGCACCTTTAAGGATGCTCATAACAGCCGCACCACCACTTTTATCAGCTTTCATAGTCACCATATGCTCACTTGGTTTTAAGCTGAGCCCACCGCTATCATATGTTAATCCTTTGCCCACGTAGATAATTCTTTTTTTAGCATCTTCGGGTTTGTAAATAAGGTGAATGAGTTTTGGAGGGTGAACACTGGCACGATTAACCGCTAAAAAGGCATTCATGCCTTGTTCTTCAAGAAAATCTTTATCCAGCACCTTACATGTAACGTTTGGAAGTGAAATAAGAGTTTGAGCAACATTGGCTAAAGCTAGTGGGGTCATATCATTAGGAATAGCATTAATAATTTCTTTGGCAAAGTTAGTAGCTTCAGCTATGATCATCCCTGCGTTGAGCGCTTTTGAAGCTGTTTGCATTGAAACATCGGTACGACTATAATCTTCCAAGCAAAGAATTATGGTTTGAAGTTTAATAGGTTCTTTTTGTGATTTATAAGCATTGAAGGTATAACTAGCAAGCGTAAAACCTTCTACCATAGCTTTAATATTTAGACCAGGACAATCTAGTGAATAGGTGCCAATACAAACTTCTCTTATGGTTGTTTTTTTAAGAAAATCATAGGCCTTAGCAGCAGCCAAACGAATATCATCAGGATCTAGCGATTCGCAACCAACATAGAGAATATTGTGCGTGGGGACAAACAAACATTCCTCATTTTCTGCTTTAAAGCCTAAAAGTTCTAATGCTTCTTTATCTTCAATCCATTGATGCTCAAAGTTTTTTGCAACGATAAATACAATGCGAGTTGTATCAGTAAGTTCGTTTAGTTTTTTAGTGTTTAGTTCGATTTGCATGTTGTATATCCTCTAATTTTTTATCAGCTACTTTGTGAAAGTAGTAGTAAATACCGCCACCTATAATGATGGCTAGTGGTAAAGCTAAATACCAATGGGCTTTTGCCCAATGGATCACTATAAGAATCTCATCTCCAAAATACCATGCAGGTAAAATTGTAATAGCCGCCCAACACCAAGCAGAAAAAAGATTAATCAAGGCAAAAAGTTTTCCGCTGTAACGTGTCAAGCCTATAGAAATAGGAATAATAGTACGAAGGCCGTACATGTAACGTTGCATGAAAATAATAGGCCAGCCATATCGTTTGAGAAGTAAATGGGCAAGGGCTAGTTTGCGACGCTGCCCTTTGAGTTTGCGATAAACATATTTTTTGTTAAATCGACCAATATAAAAGTATATCTGATCACCTGCAAATCCACCGAGGCCAGCTACAAAAATGGATATAAAAAGATTCATATCTCCCGTATGAGAAAGAATTCCTGCCATAATAAGGCCACTTTCTCCCTCTAAAATACTCCAAATAAAGAGAATAATATAGCTGTATTCTTTCATCCATTCTACAAATAATGCTTCCATATTCTATGCCTTTATGATCATTAATGTATGTTTAGTATGGATTTTGCCTGTACCATATCTTTATCCCCACGTCCAGAAAGGTTGACAATAATCAATTTGTTTTTAATTTCATCGCGTGGAATTTTTTTCAAATAGGCTACTGCGTGCGCACTTTCAAAGGCGGGTATTATGCCTTCTTTTTGTGAAAGCCATACAAAAGCATCTAAGGCCTCTTGATCTGTAATATTATCGTAATGCGCAACTCCAAGTTCTTTAAGATAGGCGTGTTCTGGCCCAATACCTGGATAGTCAAGGCCTGCAGAGATAGAGTGTGCTTCAAGAATTTGGCCGTCTTCATCTTGCAAAAGATAACTCATCTGTCCGTGTAACACTCCAGGGCTTCCTTTGGCAAGACTGCAACCGTGTTTGTCGGTTTCAATGCCATAGCCTCCTGCTTCAATGCCCATACATGTAACACCTTCTTCGCCTAAAAAATGGCTAAAAATCCCCATGGCATTACTACCCCCTCCAATACATGCAACAACCATGTCAGGAAGGCGCTTCTCTTTGACTAAAATTTGAGCTTTGGCTTCATAGCCAATAATGGCTTGAAAATCACGCACCATCATCGGGTAAGGATGTGGGCCAGCTACCGTTCCTATAATATAAAAGGTATCTCTTGCATGGGTAACCCAATTACGGATGGCTTCATTCATAGCATCTTTTAGGGTTCGGCTACCACTCTTAACACTATGAACTTTAGCGCCAAGAAGTTTCATTCTAAAAACATTTAATTCTTGACGCTCGACATCTTTTTCACCCATAAAAACGTCACATTCCAAGCCTAAAAGGGCAGCAACGGTTGCTGTTGCTACGCCATGCTGACCAGCACCTGTTTCTGCAATAACACGTTTTTTCCCCATTTTTTTGGCAATTAATCCTTGGGCAATGGTATTATTAATTTTATGAGCACCTGTATGATTCAGGTCTTCTCTTTTAAGATAGATTTTTGCACCGAGTTCTTGTGAAATATTTTGAGCAAAATAAAGAGGTGAAGGACGACCAACATAATCTTTAAAATATCCGTCCACTTCACTCCAAAATGATTCATCAAAGCGTAATTTTTCATACTCTTTTTCAAGTTCTAGTAAAACAGGCATTAATGTCTCAGGGACATACCTTCCTCCAAAAATACCAAAATGGCCATTTGAATCAGGGTCGAATTTGGACACTTTAGGGATATACATTTAGTCAACCTCTAAGACGGAATAGACAGAAGTTACTTTTTTGATATCCAAATCACCTTGCAAAAAGCTAAGGTTGATGACAAAACACGCTTCGACGCACTCTGCACCTGCTTTATTGATAAGATTAACAGCAGCCGTTGCTGTGCCTCCGGTTGCAATTAAATCATCAATTAAAAGCACTTTTGGTTTTGAATTGTTCGGCATTGAAAATGCATCTATATGAATGGTTACTTCATCTACGCCATATTCTAATGAATATTTTTCACTAATGGTTGTATAAGGTAATTTACCTGGTTTTCGAATTGGAACAAAACGTGTTTTGAGTAAAGCAGCCAATGCCGCTCCAAAAATAAAACCACGGCTTTCAATACCTGCTATATAATCGATTTCTTGATCTTTATAGCGGGCTACTAGGTGATCCATTAAAAGATGAAAGGCTTTTTTATTACCCAAAAGCGTCGTGATGTCTTTAAACTTAATACCCGGTTTTGGAAAATCTTCAACCTCTCGAATAGAGTTTAATAAATAGTTTTTGTCTTCATTACTAAGTGTCTGCATACAATAACCTTTGTTATTTGAAAATATAAAATTTTAAAGATAAAGAAAGAATGAGAAGAAGTGAAAAGGCAGTATATGAAATTGCTTCTACACTCATTACAATAGTGCCTCAATCTTTCCTTCAAGTTCTTTAATATGTTGTCGTAACTTATCGCCTTCCATTCGGTATTGACTATTACGTGTACGAAGGGATTTGAGGTCGTTTTTGACCTTTTTGAGTTCATCACTTAAAATATCAATATTGCCAAGTGAACGCTGTAATTGGACTTGGTACTTGCGTATTACGATTTCAGCATCATTGAGAGTACGTTTGACAACGATATTACTACGTTTCTCTTTTCGTAGAAGTGTTCTAAAATAAAACACCATGACGAGAAGATAAATACATGCCGAAAATAAAATAGTTGTAATAATCCAATCTGAAATCATCGTTATAGCTCTATTTTCTCAACTCTTAGGGCATGTCTTCCGCCCTCAAAAGAGGTATTACACCACGCATTAAGCATAGATTCAATGACACCCAATCCTACGATGCGTTGACCAAAACATAAAACATTTGCATTATTATGTGCACGTGCCATTTCCGCAGTGTATGCATCATGGCATAATGCAGCACGAATACCTATATGTTTATTGGCACTTAAACTCATACCAATACCTGAACCACAAATTAAAATTCCTTGAGTCGTATCATCTTTAAGAACCTCAAGGCAGAGGGCATGTGCATAGTCAGGGTAATCGACCCGTTCAGCATTAAACGGGCCTAAATCAATAATTTCATGGCCTTTATTGCGAAGCATCGCTATTACATCTGGCTTAATGGCAATACCTGCATGGTCTGTTGCAATAAAAAATTTCAAGCCTATCCTTTAGTCGTAATAAATTTGATTATAGCACAAGGATTATTAGAAAATCCACAATTCAATATAACAATCTGATAACATAATGTATGGGTGCAAAAAAGTATTTTGAGAGGGGTGTTGCGATAAAAAGCATCAAAATAAGCATTCCATAGCGTTGCATTGATTCTAAAAAATCTACGATAGTATTCCATCCAAGCATGGCCGCAACATAAGAGAGTGCATGTGAGCCATCTAAAGGGGGAATAGGGTAGAGATTGAACATACCTAGAACAACATTATAAATCATAGATTGTACTAAAAAGTAGACAAGAAAATAACTCAAATAACCATCAACAGCATGGATATCTTTGAACATAGAAAAGGCTAAAGAACAAACAATAGCCAATGTAAAATTATAAGCAATACCTGCCAGCGCTACATGTAAAGCACCTTTTAATCCTGCATTACGAACGACGGTAGGTATGAAAATTGGTACTGGTTTTGCCCATCCAAACATAAAGGGAGCTCCTGAAAAATAAAGCACAGCAGGAACAAGAAGCGTGCCAACGGGGTCAACGTGTTTAAGTGGATTAATACTAAGTCTTCCTGCATTTTTAGCTGTTGTATCCCCGTGAAGATAAGCGACATAGCCATGCATGATTTCGTGTCCGATAATAGCCACTAAAAGGGCTAAAATGGTTGCAGCAATTTCTAAAAGATGAATAGTATCCATTAAAAAAACCGCTCATCGAATTGCATAGATTGTACAAATCTTCCCATACGATTCCATCTAATTTTATAATCATCATCCCACGAAAAGTAGATAAACCATGGTTTGCCTACAATAAGATTATACGGCACGCTTCCCCAAAAACGACTATCATTAGAGTGGTCACGGTTATCACCCATCATATAAAAATGTCCTTCTTCCACTTTGGTGTAAAAGGCATTGTACATGTAGCCTTCGCGTTTGGGAAGTTCTTGCACTATGGCTGGCTTCATTGCTAATTCGTTGGCTGACATGTACAGTCCCATTTGTTCAAATAGGTCTATGGTATCATCATATTGAACACCGTGATATGTATCTTTATAAGGGTTATTTACCCATAGTTTTCCTGAAATGATCGTAATTTTTGTTTTGTCATAATTTGCTTTGATGTACTCGTCACCTTCAGCAAAGTGAATGTAGAGGTTTTTATCTTGAAATAAAATCTCATCGCCACCCGTTGCAACACAACGCTTTACATAATGAATCTTTTCATTTTTTGGGTATCGAAAAACAACGATATCGCCACGCTGTGGTTTTGGTCCGTCGATTAAATGTCCATTACCTTTAAAATCTGGTAAAACGGGAACTTCAAGCCAAGGAATGTGAGGTGTGGGAATGCCATAGGCAAATTTTTTAACAAAAAGATGGTCACCAATTAAAAGGGTACGTTTCATCGAACCACTTGGTATAACAAAGGCTTGAGCCACAAAGAAAATAACCAATAAAACGATAATGACTGTTCCTGTCCAACTATTGGAAAAGGCATAGAATTTTTTGAGTGAATTTTTCATAGGTAAGAGTTTTTCCTTATCTTTTTTGTGCGGCAAGAATGGTATTTTCTAAAAGCATCGCAATAGTCATAGGGCCAACACCACCAGGAACGGGGGTGATATAGCTACATTTTGGCGCTACATGTTCAAAATCAACATCGCCAACAATTTTGCCTTCACTTGTTTTATTGATACCAATGTCAATGACGATAGCCCCTTCTTTGACCATATCTTCGGTAATTAAATTAATCTTACCTACACCCACAATCACAAGGTCAGCTTTTTTGGTGTGCTCTTTAAGATTTTTGGTATAAATATGGCAAATATCGACCGTTGCAAAGGCGTTAAGCAAAAGATTCATCATAGGTTTTCCTACGATATTACTCGCACCAACAACACAGGCATCTAAGCCTTTTGGGTCGATATTGTAAGCTTTTAAAAGGCGCATAACACCTAAAGGTGTACAAGGAACATAGCCATCAAGCCCTGAAACTAAACGCCCCACATTAAAAGGATGGAAGCCATCAACATCTTTTTTTGGGTCAATCGCTTCGATGATTTTGGTTGTATCAATATGCTTAGGCAACGGAAGTTGTACCAAAACCCCATCAATATTGGGATTTTGGTTAATCATCTGAATAATTTCTAAGATTTTTGTTTGCGAAATAGTGGAGGGCATTTTATGAATAATTGAATAAATGCCTGTGGCGTCACAGGCTTTTTCTTTCATCTTAACATAGGTTTGGCTCGCGGCATCATCGCCGACTAAAATAACAGCAAGTCCAGGGGTAATTCCCTTTTCATTTAAAGCCATGCTTTCTTTTTTTAATTCTATTTTGATAGTATCTGATAGTGCTTTGCCATCAAGAAGTTGCATCAAAACTCCCTTTTAGTTCATTTTTGATACTATACCAAATTACTATTAAACCTGACCTTACGAAAGTAAGATGGTAGATATCAATGAGGATGAAAAGTTCGAAATGAAGGGATTTTTTATAGTTTTTATCTTGTTTTTGATGGCAATGCCATCTCTTTTTGGTGAAGATTTTATCACGCAAAAAGAGTATGCACAAATGCTCTATTCTAATCCAAGAGGAATTGGATGTAATAAATGTCATGGTGAAAAAGGTGAGGGTGGAATTATCGCGCACTATCTCCAAAAAGGTAAAAAAGCCACTCTTGAAGCGCCCAATATTACACAGCTTAGTAAAGCGCGATTTTTTAAAGCAATGAATATTCCTCATAAGGTAATGCCTACGTATTTTTTAACTGCCCAAGAAGTGAATAGTTTGTATTACTACGTTTCTAACGTTTCAAACGTCAATAAATAAGGCTTTACTTTTTATTTACACAAATTGAAGTAAAATTATTCAAATCAAAGAGACTTTTTGAAAGAAATGAAGGATAGAGTGTGATGAATTACAAAAAGAGTATCAAAGCTTTTGCAAAAGCGCAAAAAGTCATTCCTGGTGGCGTTGATTCCCCTGTACGTGCTTTTAAAAGTGTAGGTGGCACACCCTTATTTATTAAAAAAGGAGAAGGTGCCTATTTAGTCGATATTGATGATAATCGATATCTTGATTTTGTGCAAAGTTGGGGACCCTTAATTTTTGGACATGGCGATAAAACCATTGAAAAGGCGGTGATTAAAGCCGTTAAAAATGGTCTTAGTTTTGGCGCACCAACAAAAATTGAAACAAAATTAGCGGCACTTATTTGTTCTATGTTTGATAGAATGGATAAAATTCGTTTTGTAAGTAGTGGTACAGAAGCTGTAATGAGTGCTATTCGTTTAGCACGTGGTTATACCCACAAAGATGATATTGTGAAATTTGAAGGATGTTATCACGGACACAGTGATTCATTATTGGTCCAAGCAGGAAGTGGTGCTGTGACTTTCGGAACGCCTAGTTCTCCCGGTGTGCCTGCGGATTTAACGAAGCATACGTTATTGGCTAAATACAATGATATTAAAAGTGTTAAAGAGTGTTTTAAAAATTCAAAAAATATTGCATGTGTTATTATTGAGCCAATTGCTGGAAATATGGGGTTTGTCCCTGCCGATCCTAAATTTCTAACAGAACTTCGTGCTCTTTGTGATAAGCATGGTGCATTACTCATTTTTGATGAAGTCATGAGTGGTTTTAGAGCAAGCCTTAAAGGTGCGCAAGGTATTTATAATACGAAGCCAGATTTAGTTACTTTTGGGAAAGTGATTGGTGGAGGGATGCCTGTAGGTGCCTTTGGTGGTGAAGTTTCCATTATGAATCAACTCTCTCCTGATGGGCCAGTTTATCAAGCAGGAACACTCAGTGGTAATCCTGTGGCTATGGCTGCTGGACTTGCTTCTATTCAACAATTACTAGATACAGAAGGTTTACATGCAGGCTTAGAAGAAAAAGCAAAACGTTTAGTCGAAGGCTTTAAGGTAGCTGCCGATGAAGCGGGTATCCCATTACAAGTGAATGCCATAGGCAGTATGTTTGGGTTCTTTTTTAATGATAAGCCAGTGTATAATTTTGAGGATGCCTTACGGTCTGATACTAAAAGATTTGCCGCTTTCCACCAAGGTATGCTACAAGAGGGTTTTTACTTTGCATGCAGTCAATTTGAAACAAGCTTTATCTCCAGCGTTATGAGTGATGAGATGATTGATGAAGCTATTGAAGCAGCACGAAAAGTTTTGAAAGCAATCAAATGAGCGAAAAACCAAAACTAGGCAAAATCATAGAAGGTGCTGAGCAGCTTTCATTAGGGATTTCCATCGTAGTTGCTGTATTATTGGGTGTGGGGATAGGCCTTATGCTGAAGAATTTTTTCAATACCCCTTGGCTGCTTTGGGTAGGTGTTTTTTGGGGCGTTGCTGCTGCCATTTTAAATGTCTATAAAGCCTACAAAAAGCAAGTAAAATCCTTAGATGAACTTAAGGATGATGTGCGGTATAAAAAATACCAAAACAATACTGAAGACGATGATGACTAAATCTTTTTTTTGGTCTGTTCTTGCCGTTGATAGTCTGGTTATCGTCATAGGTATTTTTCAAAATGAGACATGGCTTTTAAACACTCAAATTGCACTGGTGTGTTCCATGATGATTACGCTTAGTTCTTTTATGGCGTATCAAGCCATGGTTAAACATAGAGTTAATGAGGGTGATTTAGGTGATGACAGAGATTTATTAGATACGATAGAAGATCCGCATGGATTATATGAAGAAGAAACTGAAGAGAGAATGATCGTTCATCCTTCTAAAATGGAAGGATTTAAAAAAAGTACACGCAATGTATTGCGTAGTTATAAAGGTGCATTGTCTCCATATCGCTTAGCGGCATATGCTTTTTTATGTCTAAGTGTTCTTTTTTTGATACGACATACGTCCTTTAATGCCATTGCCTTTTTGATAGGGCTTGGAATTGTACCACTTTCAAGTCTTTTTGGAGTGTGGTTTATAAATCATAATAAAGAGTCACTATGAAACGAATGAGTAAAGAAGAAGCGTTAGCATTAATTCAAAATGAAGATTTAAATACGCTTGGGAAAATGGCATATGAGCGAAAAATGGAACTCCACCCCGAAAATCGTACAACATTTATCGTTGATAGAAATATTAATTACACGAATGTGTGTTGGGTTGATTGTAAATTTTGTGCTTTTTACCGACATGCCAAAGAGGATGAAGCGTATGTCCTTTCATTTGAGCAAATTGGGGAAAAAATTGAAGAGCTTATAGCCATTGGTGGGACGCAAATTTTGTTTCAAGGTGGTGTACATCCTAAACTTAAGATTGAATGGTATGAAGATTTGGTGGAATGGATTAGTACCAATTATCCGAGTATTACCATTCATGGTTTTTCAGCGATTGAGATTGATTATATTGCTAAAATTTCAAAGATAAGTTATAAAGAAGTTCTGTTACGCTTACAACAAAAAGGACTTTACAGCATACCTGGTGCTGGAGCTGAGATTTTAAGTGATAGAGTTCGCGATATTATAGCACCTAAAAAGCTCGGTAGCCAAGAGTGGCTTGATGTGCATCACGCTGCCCATCAGATTGGGATGAAATCGACTGCTACGATGATGTTTGGAACCCTTGAAAGTGATGAAGAGATTATAGAACATTGGGAACAGATACGCAATTTACAAGATATAACAGGTGGTTTTCGTGCCTTTATTATGTGGAGTTTTCAATCAGAACATACGCAATTAAAGTTAGAACACCCCGAAATTAAAAAACAATCATCCAATCGTTATTTAAGGCTTTTAGCGGTGAGTCGTCTGTTCTTAGATAATTTTGAAAACATACAAAGCTCATGGGTCACTCAAGGTAGTTATATTGGCCAACTTGCACTTATGTTTGGAGCAAATGATTTAGGCAGTACCATGATGGAAGAAAATGTGGTGAAAGCAGCTGGTGCAGCTAATCGGATGAATCAAGAAGAGATGATCAAATTAATTAAAGATATTGGATCAATTCCTGCAAAACGGGATACTTCTTATTCTGTCTTGGAACAGTTTGCATGAGAGCGTTAATTTTTTTAATGATTTTTTTACAAGGAGTATTAGTGAGTCAAGAGATAAGTAAAGTCACCATCAATGGAATAGATGTTCCTATTGTTTTTGAAAAAGAGGCGAATTTACCCATTGCTTCGCTACAAATCGTTGTTAAAAATAGTGGTAGTATGGAAGATGGTGAGACAGAAGGAATTGCAAAATTTTTATCTTCAATGTTAGGAGAGGGGACAAAGGAGCTTGGTGCAACTGGTTTTGCGGAAGAGTTAGAGTTTCGTGCCATTTCTCTTAGTGTTCACGCGGGGACTGAAACTTTAGTATTTGAGGTGTCCTCTTTAAAAGAACAATTTCCTTATGCCCTTGAAATGGTTAAAAAATTACTCAAAAGTCCCAATTTTACGAAAGAAAGTTTCGATAAAGTTAAATTAATGACATTGGGGATGCTCTCTTCTAAAGAGAGTGATTTTGATTATCTTGCAAATCTTAATTTACAAAAAATTCTTTTTGAAGGAACTCCTTTTGCTCATGCCTATAATGGTGATGTGAAAAGTATTAAAGCACTTAAACTTAAAGAGGTTGAGAACTTTTTTAAAGAGCATATGATTTTAGAAAACATCATTGTTGTTGCGGGGGGCGATATTGAATTAGAAACACTCAAAAAAGAGTTACAGCCTATTCTTGTAGAATTTAAAAAGGGTGCGACTAAAAAACTACCTTATTTTGAAGCCAGCAAAAAAAGCAAAGAAGTTATGGTTGAGAAAAAAAGTGAGCAAGCGTATATCTATTTTGGCTCTCCTTTTTATATGAAAAGTGGCGATGAAAATGCGTATAAGGCAAAGGTAGCCAGTTTTATTTTGGGTGAGAGTGGCTTTGGTAGTCGTTTGATGGAAGAGATTCGTGTTAAACGTGGGCTTGCGTATTCGGCATACAGTCGTACAAGTGTTGGAAAATCACACAGTAGTTTTACAGGGCATTTACAAACTAAAGTTGAAAATTTAGATCAAGCAAAACAATTGGTAAAAGATGAAGTAAAACGCTTTTGTGATGAGGGTGTAAGTGCGGAAGAATTAGCTCAAGCAAAACGTTTTTTATTGGGAAGTGAACCTTTACGTAATGAAACATTATCCCAAAGACTTTCTCGTGCCTTTTTTGAATATTATGGTGGATTTGAGTTAGGTCATTCCAAAAAGCAATTAGATAAAATCGAAAAATTAACGCTTGAAGAGTTGAATGAATTTATTCGTAGTCACGATGAAATCAATCATCTTAGCTTTTCAATAGTGACAGCGAAGCGTGCAAAAAAGTGATTTAGACGCTATCGACAAAGGGCGACTGGATAAATTAGGAGTATCAACATCTCTTGAACTTGGATTGATACTCCCTTATGAATACGAAAATAGTATCCTTTCGCAAACACCACGATTAGGACAACTTAATACGTTGCATGTAAAAGTATTAAGTGTCAAAAAAACACCTAAAGTATTTCAAGTTTCATTTTTTTCGGAAGTGTGGGGTCGAAAAATTGAAGGGGTGATTTTTGGCTCTAAGCCTTATCATCAAGCTATGTTTAAAGTAGATTCAGAACTTATTATACATGGTAAGCTCCAACTCAGTGGTTTACAAATGCAAATCATCCAACCCAAAATTTTGCAAACCTTTAACACGATTACCCCTAAATATAAATCTCCTTTTCAAAATAAAACAATGCTCGCCTTAATGCAAAAATACCTCAGTTCTGAACAGCTCAAAGAAGAGGGTTTACATGAACACGAAATAGGGTTATTACATTCGATTCATTTCCCTAATTTACAAGAGATTCAAACATTTGAGAATAATGGTTATTTACCCAAGCAAATAGCCTTACTCAAATTTTGTGAAATCTATAGTTACCTTGAAAAGCTCTCAACTAAAAAGATAACATTTCCTAATAGCTGTATTTTGACTGGTGATGAACAACCTTTTATAAAGGCGCTTCCTTTTACCTTAACGGACGATCAAGAAACAGTTATAGCCGATATTAAACGTGACTTTTTGGGAAAAACAGCAACAAAGCGCGTTGTCATGGGTGATGTTGGTTGTGGAAAGACAATGGTTATTTTGAGTGCTGTGATGATGGCCTATCCATACAAATCTGTCTTAATGGCTCCTACGACTATACTAGCCATGCAAATTTATGAAGAGGCCAAAAAGTATTTGCCTTTACATGTCAAGAGTTCGCTAGTTGTCCAGGAAAGTGATGTAAAAGCCAATTATGAAAAAAGTGATTTTCTCATAGGTACACAAGCGCTTTTATTTCGGGATATTCCCCAATGTGCCTTAGTGATGGTCGATGAGCAGCATCGCTTTGGTACCAAGCAACGCTCAATGTTATCGGCATTAGTTTCTAAAAACTCTAAACCTCCGCACTTTATACAATTTTCAGCGACGCCTATTCCTCGAACACTCAGTTTAATGCAATCTTCCTTAGTCGATTTTTCTTTTATTAAAACACTTCCTTTTAAAAAAGAGATAGAAACGCATATCATTGGAAAAGTTGATTTTAAAGCACTGATTGAGCATATTAAGAAAGAGATTTCATTACATCATCAGTGTATCGTAGTTTATCCTTTAGTGGAAGAGAGTGAAGCGATAGAGTATCAATCCATTGAAGAAGGGCGTGGATTTTGGGAAAAAAATTTTGAAGATGTCTATGTGACGTTTGGTAAAGATAAATATAAAGAAGAGGTATTAGAAACATTTAGGGAAAAAGGTAGTATCTTAATTTCGACAACGGTTGTCGAAGTAGGTATTTCTTTACCAAGATTAACGACGATAGTCATTGTTGGTGCTGAGCGATTAGGATTGGCTAGTTTACATCAACTTAGAGGGCGTGTGAGCCGTAACGGACTTAAAGGATATTGTTATCTTTATACCACTAAAAGCAAAAGTGAACGGTTAGAAGCTTTTTGCAAAACTACCAATGGCTTTGAAATCGCAGAGCTTGATTTAAAATATCGACAAGGCGGTGACATTGTGGGTGGTATTTTACAAAGCGGTAAAAAATTTGTTTGGTTTGATATGAGCGAAGATGAAGGAATTTTAAAAGAGGCTCAAAAAAGAGTTGAGGAGGCTAAGAAGCCCCCTCAACAGAAGGTTGATGATTAGTAAAGCCCAAATCTTCCATCAGACTTTTTGTACATGACGCGGAATTTATCTTCCATATCATGAAATACCATAAATTGCTTATCAGATACTTTAAGTTCATTCATTGCATCTTCAATTTCAATAGGTTTGTAACTGTCTAAACGTACTGGAACAATTTCATCATCGCTTCCTTCCGTATTTTCATTCTCTGCTACAATTTCTTCTGCTCTTTTTTGATTAATCATTTTATCATGGTGGCGTCTAAGCACTTTTTTGGCTCGTTCAATGGCTAGGTCAATAGCCGCATAAACATCTTTGTCTTTTTGCTGAATAACAACTGTATTCAAATGGGCCATATTGATAGCGAATTCAACACTAAAGCCTTTTTTGCCGTTTTTTTCATCGGCAGAAATTACAGTACGAACAGAGATTACGTCTAAATTATACTTCTTGAGTGATTCAACAGCATCCTCAATATAGGCTTTGATGGGTTCAGTTAAATCAAACTGTTTTCCTACGATACTAGTGTTCATCTTGTCTCCTTTTCCTTCCCGTTAAACGGGTTTGTACAAAAAGTATAACAAAACGAACCTTAAACAACTAGGATATTTTTTGTACTGATTTTAGGGTTTTTGAAGTGTGCGACGGTGGATACGAATGGGCTCTGTTGAGGCAGTCGCGGTAGATGTTACAATGGTATCAATTAAAACAGTGAGATTTGATTCATTGGTATCAATATTACTTGAAATTGCATTAATCGAACCACTTGGTTTTTGGCAGTTATTGGGTAGTCCATTGCCAAGATAATACATTGTAATATTGATATCAAAGGCAGTTGTTATTCCATCTGGGGTATAGGTTGCATTAATCGTGTTTAAACAATTTGCAGAAAAATCATGCCCAGATATAGCGAGCAATGCATATTCTGTTGCACTTTGCACTAAAATTTCTGCTTGTTCTCTTAGATAAAGATCTGAAGTTTGTTTGACAGAAACACTTGAAAGTGACAGTGATAATGCACCAATGGTTGCGACTAAAATCATAAAGATAATAGCAGTAATCATACTAAATCCTTGACGCATTAGTAAACCACCTTTTCTTTGCAGACAACAATAAAATCTCCAACTCCTGTTTGATTAGCATCGTGTAAACAAAGCTTTAACCTTAAAATAGACTCATCTTGTTTAAAACGAAAAAGGCTTGCATGTTCCGCTAAGAGGGCAGGTGAGCCACTTGTATTATAATCTTGCCCTAACCACGGTTGATAGTTGTAATACAGTGTTAGATTAAAATCAGTTGAGTTTGTGTCACTCGGAACAATAGCATAAGCACTGTGCGCAAGATAATATTGTTCAAAAATTTCAGTTGGGAGAGTATCATTGCTTATGACTAATGTATCGTCAGTTGTACCAACTTTAACTTTAAGAGTACTCGTCCCATCAGTATTTGTTATATTCCCCCAGCCAAAATCATTAATATTAGAAGGTTGACCTTTAAAAATAAGAGCAGCTTCTTTACCCGTTGTCATGTCTATAGCTGAATCTGTTAATGCATTAATGGTCAAGGCCGCTTCTGTTAGATTGCTTTCAGATGTCTTTAATGTACCACTTGTTCGGTTTGTTTCATTACTATCAAGGTCAATAAAGCCACTCCATCCAGGGATGGGAGTACCTAACAAACTTTCATTGCTGTAGCCTATCCACTCTAGAATATCATAGGTGCTATTAACGTTTAAAGAATCTGCCAATGCTTTAAAATCTCCAGTTTTTCTAGCTATAACGCTCTCTTTAATGCGATATTGCAACCTTTTTGCAATTTGTTCTAGCGTGATTTCAGTTTGAGACTCTAAACGATTGACGGTACGTGTGCGAAGGTAGCTTGTGTACATAGATGCGATAATATCAGCACCAATACTAGCCACAATACCTAAAACTACCATCACCATAACGAGTTCTAACATTGTGAAGGCTTTTCTCATTACCACGCCCTTTTGGCAATACCACTTTCGCCTATATTAGAAGCGAAAGCACGTAAGACGATATTGACATTATGCGAAGTATCGGCTGTACGAATTGTAATCATTTTGATATTTGTTGGATGAGCTGGAGTGCTATTGGCATTGAAGGTAAAATTAATATCTTGATTGTTATACGTTCCCGAACTTGGACTATCTGAAATATAGCTAACGGTAGAGTTTAGTTCTAAATTAAAAATATAATCCATATCAGCTGAAACAACGGTTGTTGTTTCACTTTTGCCATTAAAATCATCCAGATCACTGAGTGCTATATTGCCCCAATTGGCACTGCCAACAACCGTTGGTGCTTTCATATCATCTCTTAATCGTCGTCTTTTATCAGCAGAAATATGTCCAATACGTCTTATGGTCGTAGTGTAAAAAGCTGAATTTGCACTTGTTGAAGCATTGGTGTCTAAAACTCGTGAAACACTTGCATTGTTATCATAAGAATTTATATCCCACTCATAGGATAAAAGATAGCCAAGTTTTGTTTTGGTTGCTAAAATAACTTCTTGTTGCAGGGCTAAAGCATTATTGTTCTGACTTTGCACTAAAATCATCGGTAAAGCAGATACAGCAATGCCCATTACAACAATAGCAATAACCAGTTCAATCATAGAGGAAGCTTTGCGAATCACCATGTTATCCTACGATTAGACCTTATTGGTGCTGTTTTATGAACATGCTCACCCACCGTTGTATTAGTATCGGTTGCACTAGGTTGATTTGGTTTGACAAAACCCGATCCTGCCCACTGCCCACTACCAAAAAACTCAACGGTAAAATCTGTAGGATAATGTACAAGCCAATTGGCTCCATTGAGATTAATTTTACCAATATTTGGAAGAGTTGTTGTAGTGATGGTTGTTGTGGTATCAACCGTATGTGTTGGTGCTCCAACAGTGATGTTAGCACTTATTGTTGAAGGAGCAGCTGTTCCCATTGTATTCGCATGTAAAACATTTTGATACCAGCCAATGGCATCAACACTTTCATTGCCCGTAATACCAAAAGCAGTACGTTCACTAAGATTACAGTCTTTACAAGAAACTTCGTAATAAATTGTTGCTAAGCCACTGGTAACACCAGAAAAACGATAGTCTGGGGCATGGGTACGACCGTAGTAAAAAGTTGCTGTTTGGTTAAGTATTTTGGCTCCCGTAACACTGTTTACGTCGGTTAATCGGACATTATTTAGGTTAAAAAGAATTGGTTTTACTGTTTTTGTAGTATTTCGATCAAAATTAATACGGTAATTAACATGAGCTGTACCATTGGCATCGTTACTATCAAATTGGGTACGATTAAAATCCATAATGTAAGAGGTTGTACCATTTAGCGGTACACTGCCATTAAGACTATGGAGATTGTCATACCATAAAACTTTCGTTAGCGCTGTAGTGGGATTAATGACCAATGCTGAGTTTAATGTTGCGGTTAAATTGCCATCTTGAGCATAGCATTGTGATGTATAGTTTGACATAATGGTATTTAAGGCCCCAAGAGCAGAGATATTAAGATCCAAATTGGCTGACATGTTTCGGTCTGCCGCGTTAGGAAATGCTTCAAAATTGGATAGATAGGTAAAATTATTAGCTGTATTTGTAAAGTTACCATCTATTTGAAAGGTAGATGGTATCACTTTAATCTGTTGTACAAAAGGTGTGATAAAACGGGTATTATCAGGAGTGTCATCTGCATCAATTAATGCGAATTCTGAACCATTGATATCATGGATACTCAAATTAAAATCACCTACATTGGAGAACATATAATTATTTGTTACTAAGCCATTTACAAAAACAATATTAGGACTGAGTTGTATTGAAGGATTGACACATGTTTTATTAGAATCACTGATATTAATATCTACAGTAAACGAAGTATTCATGGATTCATTATAATCAAGTGTTCCTATGCCGCCATATTGATTGGCTCTAAATGTAATAGCATTATTTTGTTCGGCTACAAAAAGTTGATTAGCACTGATGCTACTGTTAAAATCATTAGGGCGAATGGCAAAATTGTCACGCGAACAATTATTCGTACCATTAACTTTGTCTGATAAGCACATTAAACATCCATACGTATTATTGTATTTTGGTGGGTAAATATTCCCTTTACTACCACTAGAATTATAGGCTTCAGAATAACACGCTGCATCTTTACCCACTGGGGCTGTAATACATTCTGTAACATCAACGGTCATAAGATTTTGTATTTTATCTTCGTTCCCATTGACACATTGAGGTACTCCCTTAAGATTGCCCAAAATACTGCTATTATTGACACAGTTATTTCCTATTAAATTAAGGGATATTTTATTCCAATCAATAAAATGTGTTTTTATCTTAGAAACTTTTTTTGCTTGATTGACCAATGTAAAGGCATTTGATACGGATGTATATTGGTTTGCTCCAGCAACAAAAGTAGTTGTAACATCCCCTGTGCTACTAATGGGTAAATCTTCTGTACACGTATCATTTGATAATCTAAAGAGAACCAACATGTCATAGGTTGGCCCAATATACAAAGATGGAATAGGATTTGTAGGATCACTCCCTAAATATACGGCTTCAAGAGTTTTATTTGTAGAATTAGCGATTTTTGTTTTTAGTCCAACTAAGGCATTATAATTGTAGGTGTTATCATAATTGTCAACGACGTCAAGTAATGAATTATAGGACAGTAGTCCACCTATCGTTCCAGCTGTATTAATATTACTTTGCCCAAGAACAGATA
The DNA here is from genome assembly GCA_028684065.1 of Sulfurospirillaceae bacterium. Taxonomy (GTDB): domain Bacteria; phylum Campylobacterota; class Campylobacteria; order Campylobacterales; family Sulfurospirillaceae; genus Sulfurospirillum. The sequence goes on along the minus strand of JAQUGO010000001.1, from coordinate 234,841 downwards.
TTTTTTCATGAGTTGCTGCATTGTAATATTCTGCATAAGCGACATTGGTAACATTTTGGTCTGCTAAAGTCTGATTGTAATCATTGCGTATAGTAATAGAAAATTTCATTAGTTCTCTTGCATTAACAGCCATATAAGGAACATTACACCATACTTTAGTTGCTTGCGATATATTATTATCGGCATAATCAACAGAGCAGTTTGCATCTTGAGCTAATGTAGCGCACGCTGGATCAGTAGAACCAATCGCACAATGGTAATTTGCTTCTGAATATGATTTAAGGCGAATACTGTTTTTGATAGCTGTTGCGTTTCTATCAATCAAATCTAAAAGCATGTCGCTACCAACGGTAGATGAAAAAGTATCAAAAATAGTAATGTTTTCTGCTGCTTCAGTTCCTGAATTATTCAAGTCTAAAGTATATTCTACAGAATCGTTTGGGTAGAGAATTTGGGTAACACTTGTATTTGAGTCTTTTCTAAATGAGCTGATATTTGGCTGATAGATGTCAACAGAGAAAGCTATCATACCAGGGAATGATTGATCACTTGTGTTATTCGTATTCTTTACACTAAGCTGTAAAGTGGTACTGGTTTGATTGGTATCAATACATGCTACAGTTGCACCACTGCTATTTTTACAACTTGTTGCGATATTGAAAACATCTAAGTCTATTCCAGGATTAAAAATACGAGTAGCATCTAGATTTGTGCCAAAAATGGAAATTGAATCATTAAGAAATTCTCCAACAGGGTTAATGCTATTATAAACATCTTGGAGAATGCCAGCTTTATTAGAAAGTTTAACTTTTTCACCAGTTAGTTTTTTTTCTGAACCCATGGCATAAAATGCCATTGAACCTGTTGGAACTTGTGTCAAAGGTGTTAAAAAACCACTAATATTAATATCTATAGATTCTGTTTGATTGGTCGGTGGAAGTAAGAATTGAAATCCATCATAGATAGAAACGTTTTTATATTTTTGTCCTGAAGCAACAGGTCTAGTATATTCTACTACAAGAGACCACCCTCCCATTGGACCCCATACAACATTTCCATTAATTTCAGGCTCATAGAGTGTTTGGTCTGGCCCTGCTGTAACTTTAATATTACCAACAGTAAATTGTTTTTTATTGGAAGCATAACCGCCGTTTTTAACAATATCGGTTACATCGACAGTTGCTTGGTAGAAAAGTCGAAATCCTTTAGTGTTAATGGTGTCATTGAGATAGGTATAATAATTGACTTTTGTAGTATCATTAATATTGGCAGTAATGGTATGGTCATTGCCATCTGGTGTACGAAAAATAACACTGTTGTATCCATCGATTGCAGCATTGTACGCTGTTTGCGTTGCTGTATTTCCATGAATATGTCCACTCCAGTACAAATATGCCTTGATAATAGTTGCATCTGAGGGGATTGTTAAATCTGCGCTGGAAGAGTTTAATGGGATTTGTGAGGTTGGTTTGTCTACAAGGTATTTACTATTAGCGGTTGCAAGCATGCCTGTATAATTCCAATCACATTGGCCATTTGTTTTAGTGACACACAAAATAGGTGCACCTGTAACATTGAAATCACCATAAATGTTATCTCCTGTAACTCCATTGGTGTTGCGAAGTGTAAAGGGGCGTTCATTTTTTTGGAGCCATCCGGCATGTAAATTCATGCTTGAGCAAAAAAGAATCAAAAAAAGTGCAAGTAAAAAATTTATTTTTGCAAATATTTTAAAAAATATAAAAACATTAACATTTAAACTAAACATCTTAAATTATCCTCCTTTGCACGTACATTTTTAATAAAAAATGTAGTCTATATTATATTCTCGATTTAAACCTCTTCTTTGTTTAAATAATTAGAAATACTCTCCATCAATCCAAAATCTGGATATTTGCCTGCATCTAAAAGGACTTGTGCTACAGTTCCATTATCAGTATTAAAGATGATAGGTGCTATAAAATTAATGGTTGAACTTTCAATCGGAGTTGCGATAATCATTATATTGAGAATTAAAATATTAGTTTTTTCATTAATACCAAGGAGCAGTTGAAAATATTCAGGAATATCAAATATATAGTTACGAATCATAAAAGGATTAATCGTTGTAAAGGTAGTTTTGTCTGATTTTGAAATAATCCTCACAAAAAAGTCATCAATTTTTTCAACTTCTATTTCTTTAATGATTTCAAATCCTGGGATGGGTGCTTTTACCGTGAAAACCATAGTGTTCCTTTAAGTCGGGTGAATATCACCTTTATTGTACCATTTTATCTGTTAAATAAAACAGTGCTAGAGAAAACAAATCGGCAAAAAAGAAAAAAAATAGACTTTTATTTTAAGATAACAAAAAAGAAGATACAATAGTATTTTTAATCAAAAGGATGAAGTGAATGAAAATAACAAATATTCTTATCATAGCGGTATCGGTGGCCTTTATCAGTGGGTGTGCGCCTAAAAGTAAAGAGGTGTTTAATAAGCCTGCAACATACTGGTATGAGCAAATAGCCAAAGAAATTAAAAGCCAAGATTTAGAAAAAGCAGACTCTTTTTACACGTCACTTTCCAGTGAGCATGTTGAGTCTCCACTGCTTGCAGAAGCCATGATTATGCTTGCTAATGCACATATGCAAGATGAAGAGTATATCTTGGCAAACTTCTATTTGGATGAGTATTTAAAACGTTATGGTACGAAAGAAAATGCTGATCATGTGCGTTATATGAAACTAAAAGCAAACTATGAAGCCTTTCCAAATCCTAACAGAAATCAACAACTTTTACTTGATACGATTGTCCAAACTAAAGAGTTCATAATAAAATATCCTAATTCAAAATTTCGACCGCTTGCAGAAACAATGCTTGTACGACTTGAACTAGGGCAATACTTTTTAGAAGAGAATATTCAAGGTCTTTATGAAAGAATTGATAAGCCAGAGGCAGCAAAGCACTATGAGGAGAAATTAAATAAGTCACCATTGCGTGAAGCACAAATTGTTGACCCTTATATTCCTTGGTATCGTGCGTGGTTTGAAAAATAACTCTCCATTTACTTCTTTAGTCTATAATACTTTAAAACGGTGCAGAGTTAAGATTCTGCACCCTTACATATTAATACCAATTAAAATTAAATACATGACGGAGATACATTGATGAAATTAAGTGATTATAATGCTTTTCCTACAGAAATACCAATTCTCGTAGAAGATAACCTTTTTTTATATCCTTTTATGATTTCGCCTCTTTTTTTAGCGGATGATGAAAATATTCTTGCTGCCAATAGTGCTTTAGAGCATAATTCTCTTATAATGGTTTGTACGACCAAGTTAGGTCATGAAAAAGGAAGAGATTTTTCTTCTATTTATGATGCCGGTGTCATTGGTTCGATTATGCGTAAAGTGGATTTACCTGATGGCCGTGTGAAGATTTTATTTCAAGGTATGCAAAAAGGGCGTATTCTTAAAGAAAAAAGTGCATCACCTTTACGAGCTGTTGTTGATGTTATGCATCCAATGCTTTCTAGTTCTGCAAAACTTGATGCAATTTTAGCAGTTTTGCGTGAAAAGGTGACAACACTTGGTAGTTTGGGTGGCCCATTTCCTCCAGATTTACTTAAAACGATTGAAGACAATAGTGATGTCAACCGTATTGCCGATTTGATTGCTAGTAGTATGAAGCTAAAGAAGGAACAGGCCTATAAGCTTTTTATAGAAGATGATGACGAAATACGTTTATTACAGCTAATTGACTATGTGATTGAAGAAATAGAATCTAGTAGGCTTAAAAAAGAGATTAAGACTAAAGTACATTCTCAAATTGAGAAAGTGAATAAAGAGTATTTTTTAAAAGAGCAGTTAAAGCAGATTCAAAAAGAGCTTGGAAGTGATAATCAACGGGAAGAAGAGATCGAAGAGTATCGTAAAAAGTTAGATGCAAAAAAAGATTATATGGACGAAGATGCGTATAAAGAAATCAAAAAGCAGATTGACAAACTCTCTCGCATGCATCCTGATTCTGCCGATGCCAATTTGATTCAAAGTTATTTGGACTGGGTCATTGAAATTCCATTCAGTAAAATATCTAAAAAAGCATTGGATGTTTTGGAAGTACGTTCCCAATTGGATCAAGACCATTATTCGTTAGAAAAACCAAAAGATAGAATTGAAGAATTTTTTGCCGTTCGTGAGTTGATGGCAAAACGAGGTATCGCCGAAAAAACTGGAAGTGGTGCTATTTTATGTTTCGCAGGCCCTCCAGGTGTTGGTAAAACTTCATTAGCCAATTCGATTGCAAAAGCACTGAAGCGAAAACTGATTCGTATAGCGCTAGGCGGTTTGGAAGATGTTAATGAGCTCAGAGGTCATCGACGAACGTATATTGGTGCTATGCCTGGGCGCATTGTTCAAGGTATTATTGAAGCTGGCGAGATGAATCCGGTCATTGTTTTAGATGAAATTGATAAGGTAGCACGAAGTTTTAGAGGGGACCCAACAGCTGTATTACTGGAGGTGCTTGATCCAGAGCAAAATAACAAATTTAGAGATTATTATTTAAACTTTAATATTGATTTGAGTAAAATCATCTTTATTGCAACGGCGAATGAAGTAGGTTCTATTCCTGCACCTTTGCGGGATAGAATGGAGTTTATCTTCATCAATTCTTATACCCCTCAAGAAAAATATGAAATAGCTAAAAAATACTTAATTCCACAAGAATTAAAAAAGCATGGTCTTAAAAATAGTGAAATTGCTATTACCAAGCCTACGTTACAACTTATTATCTCTAATTATACTCGAGAGTCAGGTGTTAGAAATTTACGTCGAAGAATAGCTGATATTTTACGAAAAGTGGCTAAACAACTTTTACTCAATCCAGAATTGCAAAAAGTAGGTATAACACAAAATAATCTTAAAGAGTATTTACCTAAAAGTGTCTTTGAAATTGATGAAGTTGATAAAGAAAACTTTGTAGGAATTGTAAATGGACTTGCGTGGACAAGTGTTGGGGGCGATGTCCTTAAAATTGAAGCTATTCGCATTCAAGGCAAGGGTGCTGTTCAGCTGACAGGCTCTTTGGGTGATGTTATGAAAGAGTCTGCAAAAATTGCTTTAAGTGTTGTTAAAGTCCTGATTGATGAAGGCAAAATTGATATACCTCTGAGTATTATCCCTACTGTTCCAGCAGAAAAAGAAGAGACTGCAAGAAAAATTGAAGCAAGTGATGTTTACAGACGATTTGATTTACATGTACACGTTCCAGAGGGTGCAACACCTAAAGATGGTCCAAGTGCAGGTATCACTATGGCAACGGCGATGGCTTCAATCTTGTCCAATAAAAAAGTTATTAGTGATATCGCGATGACAGGGGAACTCACATTAAGCGGCAAAGTATTGCCTATTGGTGGGCTTAAAGAAAAACTCATTGCGGCGTATAAGGCAAAGATAAAAACAGCGCTTGTGCCACTTAAAAATTATGAAAAAGATTTGGATGAGATTCCTGATGAAGTTAAAGAGAAGATGAAAATTTTACCAGTATCACGGATTGAAGAAGTATTGGCATTGGCATTAGAAAAATAAGATTATGAAGAGTGAATCCCAAATGCTTTTGCATTTGGGATTACATGTGAGGCTATTGTTGCAATTGCTCGAAAGGTACAGCAACCACTTTACGAGTGTCGATGATGTAAGGGATGACTGCTGTTGCACGAGCGCGTTTAATAGCAAGCTCAACCATCTCTTGATGTCTTTTGCAGTTGCCTGTTAAACGACGTGGCATAATTTTATAACGCTCAGAAAGTGAGTGTCTTAAAATTTTTGCATCTTTATAGTCAACATATTCTACTTTTGCTTCACAGTATTTGCAATATTTACGTGCAAATTTTCTTTTCTCTGCCATTTTTTTAATCCTTGTTATTTACTAAAACGGTATTTCGTCATCGTTAATATCGATGTCCGGAATGTCATGACCACTGTATTCAGGAGTAGTTGGTTTTTGGTATGATGGTTTTTGGGCAGGTGTATTTGAACCTATTGCTGGAGCATCATATCCACTTGTGTGATCACCATCACCTTGGCCTCGTGTATCAATCATCTGTAGTGTTTCTACGGTGATAGAATGTTTACTGCGTTTTGCACCAGTTTGGTCTGTCCATTGATCTAACTTTAGACGACCTTCAACCAATACTTTTTTACCACGGCTTAGGTATTGATTGGCTATCTCTGCAGTACGACCAAAAAACGTGATGTCAATAAAGCAAACTTCTTCGCCAGAACTTCCATCTTGTTTTTTAAATTTTCGATTGGTCGCAATACCAGTCGTACAAACGGCTCCGCCACTAGGCAAATAACGAAGTTCACAATCACGAGTCAAATTACCAAGCAATACTACTCTGTTGAACATCATGGCTCCTTAATTAAGCTTCAGTTGTAACGATTTCGTCTTCAGATGTCTCTTTAGATTCCGCTACTGGGGCAGCTACAGCAACAGGTGCTGGCTCGCTTTTTTTAGTAAGTTTTTCAACTTGTTTATTCCAGAATCTAAGTTCTTTTTGATTTTCAAATTTAACAGTCATAAAGCGAATAAACTCTTCAGTAATTCTGATAAGTCGCTCTACTTCTGCAATGGCAGCTGTAGGGGCAGTGAAGTAGAACACAGTATAACTTCCGCGCTCAAACTTGTCTATTTGGTACGCAAGTTTGCGTGTACCCATCTCTTGTTTCGCAGCAATAACTGCACCATTTTTTTCTAAAATTTCTTTTAGAAAATTTAATTTTGCTTGTAGCTCTTCTACTGTTAAAGTAGGTTTTACTACAATAAGCAACTCATAATGTCGCATATTTTCTCCTTATGGATTTCACCCAAATCGTTAAGGATTTGAGTAAGGATTTTTTGGTTAAGCTTGAGATTATATCGTAATGCATCTTATGGTCTGCTTATACTACTTTTGAAAGGGTTGTATATTGTGTTATAAATAACTTTGAAGTTTAATTAAGACAGAGAGGAGAAAAGCACTTTTTTCAAGATTTGAAGATTTCTTAAGGCGAAACTCTGCATCTAGTAAAAGGCTGAAAAGAACTTTATAGGTCTTTAAATCCAGTTTAATTGATTGTGTGGAACGCTGATTAGCAAGTTGTGGAGGAAGCGGGTATCCTAAAACTGCTTTTGCATCAAAACTTCCATTGAGTTTGATATAAGCGTGGAATAAAAATAATTGGGTAATATAATTTTCAATTGCATTGATAATTTTAATTTCATCATGACCATCACTGATACTCATACGTTCTAAGTCTTCTTTGATATCTTTTTTATCCAAAAGTTTTGAAATAAAAGTATCTAATGTAACGGTTCCTAGACCATAGACATGTAAATCAATGTCACGAGTCTGAATCTCATGGCCTAATAAAGCGAGTTTATCAAATTCATTAACACATAATGATAAATCTTCCATATGCACCATATAAAGATGTTGCATAGCATAGCGACTAATAGATAGAGAATATTTATTAGCATCTTCCATGAGCATAGAAATAGCTTCATTATAATCTGCTTTAAAGAGACGAACAAAAGTGGCATCACCTTTTTTATCGAAAACTTTAGAAGCAGTTTTTATTTTTGTATCGTCACCATAATATTGATAAAAAAAGTAGCTTGATTCATTTTTACTGCAAAGTTCTACTAAACTTTCAATTTCTTTTGTAGGAATAACTTTATCGGATTTAATAATAAGGATATTTCTGTCTCCAAATAAAGAAGACTGTGCAATAAAATTTTTAGCAGTTCCAAAATGGTACTCATCAAAATAGAGTAACAGTTTTTCGTCTTTTTGAACATTCAGCAGGTGCAGTGCTGCATTCAATAAAAAATTATTCTGGTACATACATGCACCGTAAAAAAGAGATGACTTTGGTGTTTTTTTGGCTTTCAAAAGCCCTTCATATTCACGTTTATACATTGAGGACTTTAACAACTCTGGCGTATATCTTTGTCGTTGCAATATTGCTTTCGACAATTTTGATTTCAATTTTTTGAAGGAGACTCACATCATTGTCTAAAAGAAAAATACGAGCACCTTTGAGTTCATCATCAAGTTTTGCAATAGGATTTTGTTCCGCATCTGTAACAATGGCTTTAAAATTTTCACCAACATGTAAATCAGCCCAACGAGCAAATTTTCGGTCCATATAGTCCCATGCCACTTTATCACTTTCACGTTCTAAAAAGCTTACTTTTTCACACAAGGTTGCTATGTTTTTAAGTAAAAATTGTAATTTCTTATCATCGTTTTTAAGATGTAATTTTAAAATACGGTGTAGTGTTAAATCACTATAACGTCTAATTGGTGAGGTAAAGTGTGTATAGGAGTCAAAACCTAGTCCAAAATGACCTTTATTTTCTGGCGCATAGATGGCTTTCTTTTGGCTTTTAATAATAAGCTGATCAACTTCTTCTCGAAGGTGTAATTGATCCGCTTGTTTTTGTAATGTTTGAATCAACATAGGAATATCAGAACTAAGCTTAGCGTGAATACCAATCAATGCTAAATCATTTAAAAGAGACTCTAAACGTTCAAATGAAGGACTCTCATGAGTTCTGAATACACCATAATTAAGACGTTTTGCAGCTGCTTTATTGGCTAAAAGCATACAGTCTTCAATTAAACCATGTGAAGGTGTTTCATGTTCAATTGTCGTTGAAAGAAGGTTTTGCTCTTCATTAACATGCATTCGCACTTCAGATGAACGAAATTCAAAAGAGTGTTCCAATCGTAAAGCTCTTACTTTTTGCATCAATGCATAAAGGGGTAGAAGGTAGGTGAGAATTGTTTTGTCGACATTATCAGCGCCGTGAGTATCTCCTTGTAAAAAGAGATCAATTTGCTCATATGTATAGCGCTTCTGAGAATGAATAACACTTTGCAGTAATTCTTCTTTGATGGGCTTATAAGTAAGAGGGTCTAATGTAATTTTAAACGTAAATGCTAATCTATCTTCATTGGGTTTTAAGGAACAAATATTTTCACTCAAAGCACGCGGAAGCATAGGAATAGACTTGTGTGGAAAATAGATAGAAAAACCTCGTTCACGTGCCTCTTTATCAATAGGCCCCATATCAAATACATACTCAGTAACATCGGCAATAGCCACATAAAGGATATGCCCTTTAACATCAAAGTAGATAGCATCATCAAAATCTTTTGCATCAACAGGATCAATGGTACAAAAAGGTAAATTAGTAAGATCCACGCGGTCTGGATAATAGGATTTATCGACACTGTCTCCATGGCTTTTTGCTTCTGCTTCTGCTTGTTTGGAAAAAAATTCGTGTTTATCAAAGAGTGCTAACGATATTTTTTCATCCACTGAGGGATCACTTAATATTCCTAAAACTTCTTCTAATGTATTGGTGGTATTGTCAATTTTTAAAACAGTACCTAATGGGAGTTCTTTAAGAGATTTTTGGCTCGCAGCAATTTCCAGAATGGATTCATTTTTGACATTTGCCCCAACAACTTTTCCCTTTTGCATTTTCGTATAAACAATACTTTTGGCAAAAGCACGTTGTGCAATATAGATGACAACAGCTTTAGCGCGGCTACCTCGTTTAGCGTGTAGTTTTTTGGCTACTACTAAATCGCCACGCATAGCACCATTAAGGTTAGATGCTTCGATAAGAATATCTTTGGTGTTATTGGGTTCAAAAGATTCTAAAAAGCCTGTACCACTGAAGGCAACATCAATTTTTCCTGCTGTATAGTCGTCTTCAAAAAGGTAAAGTTGTCCTACTTTAATAACAGCTTTAAGGCGAATAAGTTCATTGAGGTGAGAAGAAAAAAGAGGAGAAATATTTTCCTCTAAAAGTCCTGTACAAAGGGTCTGTAAAAAGTTTCTCACTGCTTAAATTGCTCTATCGTCTGTAGATATAGTTCTTTGTCGAGGCCATAGTTATCAATAAGTGTCAGTGAACGGGTAGTGGAGGCTTCATCAAATTGGCCAAATATATTAATAGTATTTTTAACAACGCTTAGCGCTGAAGCAAAAGGTTTAATATGATCTTGTGCCAAAAATGGTTCATTAGAAAAATGAATGGATTCAACAAGTTCAGGTTCTAAATTCCATTGTTCAAAAACTTTAGCTGTGATTTCTTCGTTTGTGAAGCCAATAATCTCTTTTTCGAGCGCTGAAAGTTGATGTGGAGTTTTAATGCCTGATAATGTTTGTTTAAAAATGGTATCCTTACCTTGTTCTATTAATTCATTGGCAATGATAATTTTTCCAACTTCCATCATAAAAGCAGCTGGCAGTAAAATTTCAAGCATAGATTTGTTGGCTTTAGAATACCATTTGAACATAAAACTACTTTGAAGAGTGCTAATGTCTAAAAAGGCATTATTGCTTATATTGTAAGGCTCAAAGTTGATTTTGATATTTTGTTTGATAGCACTCGATAGAGCAAAACCTCTTACCGTTGCCATACCAAACAAAGAAACAGCGTGAGAGATATTTTTAATTTCTCTACTAAAGCCATAAAGCGGTGAGTTTGAAGATTTTAAAATATTTGCAGTGAGCATAGGGTCACTTTCAACAACTTTAACCAAATCATTGAGCGAGCTATTTTTATCCACACAAATACGTTGAATTTTTACAATGGTATCATCAAGCGGTGGCAATGCTTTAATTTTTTTTAAAATAGTGTCGTTCATTGAGTATCCCTATATTGAAATATATAATTTTACGTTTTAAATTTTATCTGTAGTTGGTTTATAGTTTGCTTTCATCTCTTAAGAGCCATCCGTAAAATTGATTTTTTTAAGTAACCTTTTTGTAAAATGCCGAAAATCTATATTAAAAGCAAGGATACAAGATGGCAATAACGGTATATTATGACAAAGATTGTGACTTAAATATTATTCGTTCTAAAAAAGTAGCAATGATTGGTTTTGGTTCTCAGGGTCACGCCCATGCAGAAAATCTTCGTGATAGTGGTGTTGAGGTTGTTGTTGGACTCCGAAAAGAGGGTGCTTCTTGGGCGAAAGCAGAAGCAAAAGGCTTTCGTGTGATGAGTGTTGGTGACGCAACAAAATATGCTGATGTTGTTATGATTTTATTACCAGATGAAATGCAAGGTGATGTTTTTGCAGCAGAGATTAAGCCAAATTTGAGTGCTGGCAAAGCGATTGCCTTTGGACATGGTTTTAATATTCACTACGGCCAAATTATTACACCAAAAGGTATTGATTGTATTATGGTTGCTCCAAAAGCACCAGGTCATACTGTTAGAAGTGAATTTGTCAATGGTGGAGGTATCCCCGATCTTATTGCTGTAGATCAAGATGCGACAGGAAATGCAAAAGCTATAGCACTTAGTTATGCATCAGCTATCGGTGGTGGAAGAACAGGTATTATCGAAACAACCTTTAAGGACGAAACTGAGACAGATCTTTTTGGTGAACAAGCTGTTCTTTGTGGTGGCGTAACTTCTCTTGTCGAAGCTGGTTTTGAGACGTTGGTTGAGGCAGGATATGAACCAGAAATGGCCTATTTTGAATGTCTACATGAGCTTAAATTAATCGTTGATTTAATGTATCAAGGAGGTATTGCCGATATGCGTTACTCCATCTCCAATACAGCAGAATATGGTGACTATGTCAGTGGAAAACGTGTTATTAATGCTGAATCAAAAGCTGCGATGAAAGAGATTTTGGCTGAAATTCAAGATGGTCGTTTTGCAAAAGATTTTATTCTTGAAAGAAAAGCAGGATACACTCGTATGAATGCTGAGCGTTCTATGACTGAGAGAAGCCTTTTGAATAAAACAGGCGAAAAACTTCGTTCTATGATGCCTTGGATTACATCTAAAAAAATCATCAATAAAGACAAAAATTAAACTATAAAAATTAACAACGTGCAAAAAGAGCTTTGCTTCTTTTGCACGTTCTATTTTAAAATAAAAAAGAGGTTACATGGGTATTGTTATCACCGTAACATCTGGTAAGGGTGGAGTTGGTAAGTCAACGACCACCGCTAACTTAGCAGTTGGATTGGCAAATTTAGGTAAAAAAGTAGTAGCGATAGATTTTGATATTGGGCTTCGAAACCTTGATATGATTTTGGGATTAGAAAACCGTATTGTTTATGATGTTGTGGATGTTATGGAGGGCCGATGTAATCTTGCACAAGCTTTGATTAATGATAAAAAATCTAAAACACTCTATTTTTTACCAGCAAGTCAAACAAAAGATAAAGATATTTTGAGCAAAGAAAAAGTAAAAGCTTTGATTGATAGTCTTAAAGAGAGCTTTGATATTATCATGATTGATTCACCTGCAGGTATTGAGAGTGGCTTTGAACACTCAATTTTCTTGGCTGATCGTGCTTTGATTGTCTCAACTCCTGATGTAAGTTCTGTACGTGATGCTGACCGTGTTATTGGCATTATTGATGCTAAAAGTGAACGTGCTAAAAATGGTTTAGAAGTGGAAAAACATGTCATCATTAACCGTATCAAGCCTGATATGGTCGAAGCTGGCAATATGTTGAGCGTGGAAGATGTTCTTAGTATTTTAGCTCTTCCTTTGATAGGGGTTGTTCCTGATGATGAAGATATTATTACTTCAACAAATATTGGTGCACCTATTGTAAATAAAGATAAATCACTCTCCGCTGAGAGCTACCGACGTATTGCCCGAAGAATTTTAGGTGAAGAGGTAGAATTTTTAGATATCAAGGCGAAGAAGGGATTGATTGCAACACTAAAAGGAATCTTCAAATGAGTTTTTTCAGTGAACTTTTTGGGAAGAAAAAGAACACGGCGAGTGTGGCTAAAGATAGATTAACAATTATGCTTTCTCATGAGAGAGCCAGTTGTAAATTACCCTATTTGGACGATTTAAGAAATGATTTGATTAATGTTATTAAAAAATATACAAAAGTGGAAGATGTTAAAATTACATCACACAATAATCAAAACCTTGAATTTTTAGAAGTTGAAGTGATATTGGGAAAGTAAAGTGATAAATGGCAAGAAGAATCAAAGAAAAAAAACCAAAGCGAGAGACGACGCGTAAACAAAGCTCACAAAAGCAAAAAAGTTACAAAAATTATATTATAGTATTTGTTATTTTAGTGATTATTCCTTTGTTGTCAATCAGTGCTTATATGTATATGGAAGCATATCAGCAAAATCAAAAAATAAAGCAAAAGCAGCAGACAACAACGGATGAGCTTATGCATAAAATGAAAAAAATGCTGGATGATGAAAAGCAGAGATTGGTATCTTTACCTGCTCTTCCCCCTGATGTTATTCAGCCAAATGTCGAACGTAATACAACACAAAGCTTATTGCCTAAAGAGAGTGTTATTGATGTCAATACAAGCACAGAAGCTGTCAATACGAATGGCGAGCAAGAAGATAATAGTAAAAACCATGATCTTTCAGAAGTTCGTGATTATTCTTCAAGTCTCATAGAGGTTAATAAATCTCCTACCAAGAGAGTCAGTGAAGTCACAAGAAAAAAATATCCCCCTGGAACAACGCCTAAGCTTGCGATTATTATTGATGATGTTTCTTTTGCATGGCAGACAAAATTGATGAAGGAGATTCCGTATAAAATAACACCTGCATTTTTTCCACCAACAACAGGGCATCCTGAAACAGTGAAGCTTTCACATGAATTTGATTTTGCAATGATACATCTTCCGTTGGAGGCAAAACATTACAAGCGACCAGAAGAGGATACGCTCAATGTAGTAGATAGTTCTGAAGTGATGGTACGTCGAATCCAACGCATTAAAAAATGGTTCCCTCATATTAGCTATTACAATAACCATACAGGTGGCTATTTTACCTCTAATTATGCAGCGATGGAAAAACTTTTAACCATTTTTCGTAATGAGAATTTGATGTTTGTTGATAGTCGTACAGCGCCTGATAGCAAAGCACCAGAGATATTTAGGCAACATAAAATGCAACTTTTATCGCGTGATGTTTTTTTAGATAATTCCTTAAATAAAGCGGATATTACGGAGCAGTTAAAAAAAGCTGTTCAGACGGCACGAAAACATGGATATGCTATTGCCATTGGCCATCCGCATAAAAATACATTAGAAGTTTTACGTGATTCTAAAGAGTTGCTCAATGGCCTTGATTTGGTTTTTGTTAAAGATTTATAGCGCTTAATATGGAGATTTTAGAGCTTACATGTAAGGTACCTGAACTTTTAGCCATGAAGGTATATCCTTCGGTTTTATATAGCATTGGTAACCAAGAATTATTAAAAAAGCGAAAAATTTCCATCGTAGGGAGTCGAAACCCTATTAACTATACTAAAAATGCTACTTTTGAAATAGCCAACAAACTTTCTCAAGTTGGTGTTTGCATTATCAGTGGGGGCGCTATGGGTGTGGATGCTTTGGCGCACAAAGGGGCAGGGGTTTCTAACACGATTATGGTGGCTGGAACAGGTCTAGATAAGCGCTATCCTCACGTCAATCATATACTTATTGAAGAAATTGAAAAACAAGGTTTGGTTCTTAGTCAATTCCAAGTAGGCAGCCCTTCCAATAAATGGAATTTTCCCTTACGCAATGAAGTGATTGTAGCTCTTGGTGAAGCACTCATCGTGACTCAAGCTGATGTTAATAGTGGCAGTATGCGTAGTATGGAATTTGCACAAAAAATGGGTAAACCAATTTTTGTTTTGCCCCATCGAACGGGAGATAGTGAAGGAAGTAATGCATTCTTGGCAAAAGGACTTGCAACACCTATTTATGATATTGATGCTTTTGTGGCGCAGTTTGGTCATATTGAACCACATGTAGGTGATAACTTTTTAGCGTATTGTACTACGAATCCTTTGTATAATGATGCCATCGCTTTGTACGGTGAAAAAGTATTTGAATATGAGTATTTAGGTCAAATAATCGTTGAACATGGACGTATTAAACGGATATAAAGGAACGTAAATGATTGGTTTCGAATGGATCATAGCATTTTTATTACTAGGTGCGGCCGTTGGATTTATGGCGGGACTTTTAGGCATTGGTGGCGGCGGCATTATGGTACCTGTATTGACCAGTATTTTTTTAGCACAGGGTATTCCTGTAGAACAAGTGGTGCATATGGCTTTAGGTACATCGATGGCTTCCATTGTGACGACTTCATTTGCGAGTATGCAAGCACACCATAAGCGTGGTGCTGTCCAATGGAATATTGTTAAGATGATGGCAAGTGGTGTTATTTTAGGTACATTTGGTGCTACATTTTTAGCTTCCAGTATGAAATCATCTCAATTAGCTATTTTCTTTGCGGTGTTTATGGCATATGTTTCAATCCAAATGGCAATTGATAAAAAACCAAAACCAAGCCGTGAACTAGTGGGCAACAAAGCTCTTTTTGGAGGAGGCATGTTTATTGGTATCATTTCTGCCCTCGTTTCTATTGGAGGAGGTTCCTTAACCGTTCCTTTCTTAGTGTGGCAAAATATCGATTTAAAAAAAGCAATAGCCACTTCAGCAGCGATTGGTTTCCCTCTTTCTATTGCAGGAACCGTTGGTTATATGGTTAATGGTATGATACACTCAGGAGGAAGCACTGACATGGTTTTGGGGTTTGTTTATATTCCAGGTGTGATTCTAATCTCTGTTGTGAGTTATTTTACGGCTCCATTTGGCGCTAAAATGGCCCATACCCTTCCTGTGGGTAAACTCAAAAAGATTTTTGCATTACTTTTAATGAGTCTTAGTATTAAGATGTTAACATCAGTTTTATAAGCTTTACATGTAAGAAGGTTTGACATGGCAATTGAAAAGGTAAAAGCCTATTTTAAAGAGCATCATATGGATGAGAAAGTGATTGAATTTGAACAATCAAGTGCGACAGTTGAATTAGCCGCCCTTGCTTTGGGATGCGCACCTGAACGTATTGCCAAAACACTTTCGTTTACGGTGGATGATAGTGCAATTTTAATTGTTACTGCAGGTGATGCAAAAATTGACAATCAAAAGTACAAAGAGCACTTCAGAGAAAAAGCTAAAATGTTAAAATATGAAGAGGTTGAAGCTCTCATTGGTCATGGCGTTGGTGGCGTATGCCCTTTTGGTATCAATGAAGGTGTTGCGATTTACCTTGATATCTCTCTTAAACGTTTTGATATCGTCTATCCCGCCGCAGGAAGTGCTAATAGTGCCATAGCCTTAGATTTAAAGGCCTTAGAGTTTCATTCACATGCCATTGGTTGGGTTGATGTGTGCAAAAATTGGTATGATTAATTTTTACAAATAAAGCTACAAAGAGCGCTTTAAATCAATCTGCGATAAAATAGAGTCAAATAAAGCAAAAGAGTCTGACGTGAAAAAAATAGCGGCGATTGATGTTGGGTTAAAACGCATTGGGGTTGCGCTGTGTCTTTCACCTTCTCTTGTTTCGCCACAAGAAGCGATTTTGCGTAAGAATCGTGACCAAGCTGCTCATGATGTGAACGCTTTTTTAAAAGAGTGGGCTATTGAACTTTTAGTCGTTGGTCTTCCCAAAGGTGGTAGTAGTAGTGAAGAGATGGAGCGGCGAATTCAGCATTTTGTGAGTTTGCTTAACTTTCAAGGCGATATCATCTATCAAGATGAGTACGGTTCTAGTATGGAAGCTAAAGAGATGATGCAAGGTGTTGTGCGTCAAAGACGAGATGGACGCATTGATTCTATGGCGGCAAAAGTGATTTTAGAACGCTATTTGGGGATATGATGGTAGGATTGGAAGTAGCAGAAATTATCGGGACATTGGCCTTTGCACTGAGCGGTTTTTATGTTGCGATTAAAGATAGGCTAGATTTATTGGGCATTTTTATAGCCTCTTTTTTAACAGCTCTTGGTGGTGGTATCGTTAGAGATACTGTTGCAGGGCATTTACCTTATACTTTTACGCATCTTTTGCCTTCTATCTTAGTCATAGGTGTTTTGGTATTAAGCATTGTGTTAAAATTACATCGCCGAAATGAGATTGAAAAAAAGCTCTATTTTATCATCAGTGATACCCTTGGTTTGGTCTCTTTTTCAATATCAGGAGCTTTAGTTGGTTTGCAAGTTGGATTTAACTTTTTTGGTGTGATTTTATTGGCTTTGTTAACAGCTGTTGGTGGTGGTGTGATGCGAGATATCTTGTTAAACCGTGTTCCTATTCTTTTGACCAGTGAATTTTATGGAACAGTCTCTTTACTGGTTGGAACGATTTTATTTGTTTTACACCAGTGGAATATTGAAGGTTTATTGTCTTTATCGTTGGTTTTTTTAGTGAGTGTTGTTTTACGATTGGTGGCTTACTATAAACAGTGGCATTTACCAAAAATTGGGTAATATTATTTAGTTTTTTTAGGAGTATAAAAATGAATTACGAAGAGATGGATAAAAACTATGTGTTGCAAACATACAGTCGCAATTATGTTAATTTTAAACATGGACTAAATGCTACATTATTTGATGATAAGGGTAGAGATTATATTGATTTTACAGCTGGTATTGGTGTTGTTAGTGTTGGACATGGCAATGCTAGACTGGCCGATGCTATCAGCGAGCAAGCACGTCATCTCATCCATACCTCTAATCTTTATTTAATAGAGCCACAAGCAAAATTAGCTAAAAAAATATGTGAATTAGTAGGTTTTGAAGTCGGTGTTTTTTTTGGAAATTCTGGTGCTGAAGCGAATGAAGGGGCCATCAAATTAGCGCGAAAATACGGTGAGAAAAAATTTGCCAATAAAAGATACAAAGTCTTAACACTGGAACACTCTTTCCATGGTAGAACCATTACAACCGTTAAAGCAACAGGTCAAGATAGTTTTCATAAAAGTGCTTTTGCACCGTATCCTGAAGGCTTTTCATTTACCAAGGCTATTGCTGATTTGTATGCCGCCATTGATAACGAAACGGTAGCAGTAATGTTAGAGTTGGTACAAGGCGAGGGTGGAGTGAAAGCTTTTGCTAAAGAAGAGATTCAAGCGCTAGCAAAATTTTTAAAAGAAAAAGAGATACTCCTCATTATCGATGAAGTCCAAAGTGGCGTTTTTAGAAGTGGTGAATTTTTAGCAACATCGTTGTACGATATTGAGCCTGACATTATTACTTTGGCCAAAGGTTTAGCTGGTGGTGTACCTATCGGTGCGGTGATTACAAAGCATAAAGATATCTTTGAAGCAGGTGATCATGGCAGTACGTTTGGTGGAAATTTTCTGGCAACACGTGCAGGGTTAGAGGTTTTGGATATCTTAGATTCATATAAACAAAGTGGGATGCTTGATGAAGCTTTGATTTATTTTGAGAAAAAACTTAAAACATTATGCGCCGATTTTCCTAATTTATTTGAGAGTGTTGAAGGACTTGGTTTGATGCGTGGTATTCGTTGTAAGAGTGCAGAAATTTTAGCGAATATTATTAAAAAAGCATTTGAAAATGGTGTTATGGTCTTAAAAGCAGGAAAAAATACATTACGTTTCTTGCCACCATTAACTATTAGTCAAGAAGAGATTGATGAAGGTTTTAAAAGGTTAGAGAGTGCATGTAAAACGCTTTGCTAGCCTCCTTTGTATAGCACTAAGCTCTGTTTTAGCAGATAATAGTGCTTTAATGTCGGCACTCAAGCAAGAGATATTGAATGCCGACAAAGAACATAATAGACTGGAAAGTGACGCTTTACAATATGACTGGGTCAAGCAAATCATCGGTTCTTACAGTACGACCAATACCAATCAGCTTGGTGACACGCAAAAAATAGATACTTTTTCTATTGTTTTGGATCAGCCTATTTTTCGAAGTGGTGGTATCTATTATGCGATTAAATATGCCAATGCCAATCGTGCTTTTTTAAATCTTAAAACAAAAATTGATGAACAAAGCTTGCTCAAAGAGATTATCGCTTCATGGATAGATTTAAAAAAGACAGATTTGCTCATTCAAAAGCAAGGCTATCTTATCGCTAATGCAAAAATTGATATTGAGCGTAAACGTGAGCAGTACGAACATGGTTTGCTTGATAGTAGCTTTTTAGACCAAGCATTGCTATCGCACAATACATTGCAAAAAGCAATGCTCGATTTACAATCTAATCGCTATACTGCTTTAATGGCTTTTTCCAATCTCAGCGATAGCGATTACAGCACATTAAAACCACCATTATTTGCCATCATGGATGCAAAGCAGTATCTTGAAGCATCATTATTAGTGGCGCAACAAAAAAGCCAAATTTTGAGAAGTGAATATCTTAAAGACATGACAATAGCTTCTTATCTGCCAACACTGTCGGCCGTAGTTGGTTATTATGATACCAATAATGACTTATATGGTAGAGGAAGCAATAGTTATAAAAATTATGGGTTTAAGCTTTCTATGCCTTTATTTGATATTAATATTGCTAAAAATATTGAGATGAAAAAATTAGAATATCTCAAAGCACAACTTCAAGAAAAAGACACTAAACGAAGTGAAGAAAATTTCTACAAGACACAAGTAAATACAGTATATTTGGTAGGGCAAAAAATAGTATTAGCTGAGCACGATGCACAAGTTTACGATGCTCTATTAACGTCCACCAATGAAGCTTATAGTGCCGGTGAAAAAACCATTTATGATGTAGAAACATTAAAAAATTCTCAAAGGGCAATTATATTGGATAAATCAATTTTTGAACTCGATATTCAGCGTTTACTTGTTGAACTGTATGCAAGGATGAACGGTGAACTTTAGTACGTATATGACTGAGTGGCTTTATGGCCCTAATGGCTATTATAGTAAAAAGCGTATTATCGGTAAAAAAGGGGATTTTTATACGGCAGTTAGTACAAGTATCTTTTTTGGTGGAAGTATCGCTAAACGACTTATTTCAACCATTGAGAGTGGGTTTTTATCACCACAGTCTTATGTGGTTGAAATAGGTGCTCATCAAGGTTACTTGATTGCTGATATGATACAATTTATTTACACGCTTAAACCAGAACTTCTAGAAAGCTTAACTTTTTGTATTGTTGAACCTTTTACTGAAAATAGGCTCATGCAAGAAGCTTATTTTAAAGACTCTTTTGGGGATTCTGTAAAATTCTTGCATGTAAAGAGTTTGGAAGAACTCACATGTCAAGAAGCCTTCTTTGTTGCAAATGAGATTTTTGATGCCTTTACATGTGAGGTTGTTTATGATAATAAAATGCTGACATGTAAAGAAAATAATCAACTCGTATTTGAGCCTATAGATGCCTCTACTCAGGCTTTAGCACATTGTTATGGCATCACAAAAGGTGAAGTGGCTGTTGGATATGAAGCCTTTGCAAAGGCTATGGCAAAAAGCAGTACACGTTATGAGTTTGTTACGTTTGATTACGGTGATAAACAGGCACGTAACGATTTTTCTTTGCGTGTTTATGCCGAACAAAAAGTGTATCCTTTTTTTGCCTTAACACCGTTGATTGAAGATGAAAGTTTACGAGAGCCTGTTTCGTTTGAGACTTTTTTTGGTCACAGTGATATTACATATGATGTGCATTTTGGACACCTTATTGGTGCTTATGAGCAAAGTGGAGCAATGCTTCATCGTTTTACGACGCAGATGACAGCTTTGATTGAGTTTGGATTGATTGAGCTTTTAGAGATGCTTCACACCCATGCTACCAAAGAAAATTATGAAAAAGAAGCGAACAAAGTTAAGATTTTAATAGACCCTGCTTTTATGGGAGAACGTTTTAAAATGGCATGTTTTAGAAAAGACTAAAGGATTGATATGCACTTAGTAGTCAATGGAGAACCAAAGAATTGTCAAGCACAAACCATTAAAGAGTTACTAGAAGAAATAGGTATCGAAGAAAAAGTGATGGCGGCGGCTGTAAATATGAATGTCGTTAAAAAAGATAATTGGGCAACATTTCTTCTCAATGAAAATGACAGAGTTGAGTTTTTACAATTTGTTGGCGGTGGATGAGTTGTGGCTTAGCGACTTTGATGCTTTTTTACCTTCAATACTTGCGACAGCAATAGCAAAGCCTGCATCGTGGCTAATTGAAAGGGTTAAATCGGCGATAGCAAATTCATCAACGAGATGTTGTGAGAGTGTGAAGAATGGAGCGTTATGGGTATCTTTGTAAAGTTTGATATCAAAAAAACCACATTTTGAACTAATTCCAAGTCCTAAAGCTTTTGAAATTGCCTCTTTTGCGGCAAAAAAACCTGCAATTGTTTCAATAGATTTAGCAAGGTGTATCTCATCATTATCTAAAAATTTCGTGAGCGCTTTGTCCCCAAAACGCTCAATGAATTTTGCAATTCTTGCAATACTAACAATATCAATGCCAATCATTGAACCACAAAGTCAGTAAAATAAATATTTTTAACTTGTCCATCAGAGAGATTTTCATTTATTTTATCGAGCACTTCATCTTTAAGCTTGTCTTTGCCTTTAAGCGTGCTTATTTCTTCAAAAGTTTTGGATGAAAAGGTGCGAATAATAATATCTCGAATCAATGATTTTTTATGATCCATCTCGGGTTGCAGTTTAATATCACTGAGTTCTAAATCAATGGCAACTTTTAAGTAGCGATTACCACTTTCACTTAAAAGATTAACAACAAATTGTGTCATAGGGTACATAGGACCTATAACTAAATGATCTGTTGATTTTTTGCTACTTTTTTTCTTTTCAATTTTTGCCTCTTGACGTGTTGTATCGCCAGCCTCATGTGCTGTTGGTTGTTCGTCATGGCTACCAAGCAAGAAAAATGCTGCCAACCCTCCACCTAAGAGGAGAATTACTAATAGCGCAATTACAATAATAAGAACTGTATTTTTTTTAGATTTTTTTTCAACAACAATATCGCCATCTTCAGGTTTTTTCCCTGCCATTCCTATTCCTTTATCATGTTAAGTGTATTCATGCCTTTATATCGGCATGCGGTGATAAAAATTTACATCCATTCAATTAATTTTGAGACTTCATCAATCGCATAGCAGCGAATACCTTCTATGGCTTCTAGTGGCAAAGAAGGAACAATTGCCTTTTCAAAATGTTGCGACTTTGCTTCTTTTAAACGTACATCAAGATTGAAAATATCCCTTACATCACCAATCAGTGAGACTTCGCCAATAAAAACGGTATCTTTACTGATAGGGCGATTGCGATAACTACTTATGAGTGCGGCTATAATGGCTAAATCAGCAGACGTTTCACTGATTTTAATACCGCCAGCAATGTTAATATAGACATCATATTGGTTAAAAGGTAAATCAAGTTTTCGCTCTAAAAGTGCTAAAAGCATCGTCAAGCGATTAAGCTCATAGCCTGTAGCACTACGTTTTGGATTGGGGTAACCACTATCGCTGACTAAGGCTTGTACTTCTAAGATAATAGGACGGGTACCTTCCATCAGTACCGTAATGGCTGAACCTGCTTGTGCTTTGCCACGAGTAAAGAATTTTTTGGAGATATCTTTAGCACTCATAAGCCCTTGTTTGGTCATTTCAAAGATACCCACATCACTTGTTGTACCAAAGCGGTTTTTAAAACCTCTTAAGAGTCGAAGTTCCCTTGAAGCATCTCCTTCAAAATAAAGCACCGTATCGACCATATGCTCTAAGATACGAGGTCCTGCAATGGAGCCTTCTTTTGTTATATGTCCAATAATAAAAATAGCGATATTTTTTTCTTTACCAAAACGCATTAGCTCAAATGTAATTTCTCGAACCTGTGAAACGCTACCAGGAGCAGAGGTGATATCTTGAGAATAAATGGTTTGTATCGAATCAATGACAAGTACATCAAAGGAGTGTTTCTCCAGCTCTTTAAAGATAATATCCAGTCTGATTTCTGATAAAAGATAGAGTAGTTCATAATTACTATCAAGTCTATCGGCGCGCAGTTTAATTTGGCTGGAGGACTCTTCCCCACTAACGTAGAGAACTTTTTTGCCTGCTTTGGCTAAATTGCCTGCGATTTTAAGTAACAGTGTGGATTTACCAACACCAGGACTACCACCAATAAGAGTTAAACTTCCTTGAACGATACCACCACCTAAAACTAAATCAAGTTCTGTATCACCAGAGCTAAATCGTTCTAAATGTTCATAACTGACTTCCGTGATAGGAATAGCCACAGAATAGGACGGCAGTGGATTGGAGTTTGTTTCTTTGAGAACTTCAATTTGTTTGGAGCTAAGTTCGATAAACTGATCCCAGACTCCACAATTTGGGCATTTGCCAAGCCATTTTGCACTCTGATGTCCACATGCTTGGCACTCAAAAAGAGTTTGTTTTTTAGCCATTGTGACTGATGAAAATAGAATCTAAAATCGTATCGACGTACTCATCAGCATTAAAAGGAATCAAATCATCTCTGCTTTCACCAATGCCTACGTATAAAATTGGTAACTCGAGCGCCTTAACTATGCCAAATAAAGATCCGCCTTTTGCCGTACCATCAAGTTTTGTAATAATAATACCATCAATACCTATCATCTCATTAAAGGCCACTGCCTGATTGATAGAAGAGGTACCTTGTGTGCCATCTAAGATAAGAATTTTTCGATGAGGAGCACCCTCATAGGCTTTATCGCAAATACGTACGATTTTTTTAAGTTCATTGGCAAGATTCACTTGATTGTGGAGTCTACCTGCTGTATCTATAATAACATGATCAATTTTTTTTGCAATGGCTGAGCTAATCGTATCGTAAGCTACAGCAGAGGGATCGTGACCTTGTTGCGTATAGATAATACCCACGCCAATCTTGTCTGCCCAACTTTTAAGTTGTTCAATGGCCGCTGCTCTAAAGGTATCGGCCGCACCTAAGAGAACAGTTTTACCTTCTTTCTTATAATTGTGGGCGAGTTTGGCGATAGTGGTTGTCTTCCCTGCACCATTAACTCCTAAAATAAGTTCAACTATAGGCCCTGCATGTGGGATGTTGTCATTTTTCGTATCATAGATAAAATAGGCTTTTAAAACACGTCTTATATCTTCTTTGTTAACTTTTTCAGAAGGCGGTAAGTAGTAGAAGATCTCTTCAATAAGTTCATAAGGAATATCAGATTCAAGTAAAATCTCTTCAAGAAGAGTTTTCTCGATTTTATCAACTTTTTCGGGTAAGATCTCTTTGATAGCTCCTAGTGTTTTACTAAGTCCTTTTTTAATAAAGCCAAACATCTTTAGAGAACTTTTTTGATATCAGCATCAATCATCTCTTCAGGAATAGCACCAACATAATGTGTAGAGTAGTTTCCTTCTTTGTCGTATAAAAACATTAAAGGGATATTATTAACTCCACCAACAGCTTTAGCAAATTTATAGTTTTCAGGACTATTGGTAATCGTGTACTTGATAGCATTATATTTAACAAAATTAGCAATTTCGTCGTTGGATTTATTTTCTTCGAGTAAAACGCTTATAATGGCAAAATTATCTTTATATTTGTCTTGTAAGTTATTAAGGTGAGGAATTTCTGCTTTACATGGAGGACACCATGTCGCAAAAAAGTTGACCAAAACGACTTTGTTTTCATAGCCAGAGAAAGTATATCCTTTTGCCGTTGGCGTGACTATAATAGATTGTCCATCAATATCGGTAAGAGTTATAGGCTCTTTTTTTGTATTTTCTTGAAGAATGGATGTGTTTTTATCTTCACTCTGCTTTTTATCGGAAGAACAGCCACTAAAAAGCAGCAAACTGATGGCGGTAAAGGTCACTAAAAAAAATTTCATTCTAATCCTTTTTTATTGCAAAGAAATCATATTAAGGGTACTATTATATTGAAATAAGGCTTAAAGTGACAACAATGGAAAAAACTAAATTTGAAAATAAATCTGAATTTCGGGCCTATTGTAGGGCAAAACTATGTCAAACTAGCAATAATTATAAACGTGATAAATTGATTTCTGATAGATTAATTACGATGCTTTCTTTGTTAAAAGCACGCTCAATTTTACTGTATATTCCCTTGGCAATTGAAGCTGATATTACACACGTTATTCAATTCTTTAGGCGAAGATGCAAGGTTTATGTGCCATTTATGGAAGGTATTAGTTTTAAGATGGTAAAATATAAATTGCCTCTATATAAAAAAAGATTTAACATCTTAGAGCCTAAGAACTCTTTTGCAGTTAAACCAAAAATAGATGCAGTCATAGTGCCTGTCATTGGGGTGGATGGGGCATTTAAGCGAATTGGTTTTGGAAAAGGAATGTATGATCGATTTTTCGAATCTTTTTCGTCAAAACCAACAATATTGTTTGTTCAGCGAGAAGTGTGTTTCACTCAGACCATTGTGTCCGAAGAACATGATATTGAAGCAGATATTTATTTAACCCCCTACAAAACTATATTAAAAAGAGGGATCAATGGTTTTAGAGTCATTAGCAATCGGAGCTACCGTAGTAAGTGGGGTAGCAGGGTTTTTCATCGCCAAAAAGATGGAGTCGGCAAATTACCAAATACATATAGAACAAGCACGCGCAAAAGCAAAAGCAATTGAGCATGAAGCGGAACTCATTTTAAGTAATAGTAACCTTAAAGTTAAAGAAGCAGAGTTAGAAGCAAAACGACGGTATGAAGATCGTACGATTATGCTTAAAAAAGAGCATTCTGAAAAAATGCTAGAAATTGAGAAAAAAGAGCGTAATTTTAAAGACGAATTTAAAAAAATCACCAAAGAGCGTGAAGATATTCAAATACTTCAATCCAGTGCAAATGCTTTATATGATGAAGGAAAACAGCTTAAAAATGAGTATAGTGTAAAAGTTCAAGAAGCTTTAACTGTGTTAGAACGATCTGCTGGTTTAACACAAAATGAAGCACGTGAAATTGTCTTAACAAAAGTTGAAGAACAATCACGTGCAGAAATTGCCCATACGGTTAGACGTCTTGAAGAAGAAGCGAAGCAAGATGCAAAACGTAGAGTGAATTATATATTAGCGCAAGCAACAACACGTTTTGCCGGTGAATTTGCAGCGGAGCGTCTTATCAACGTAGTCAATATCAAAGATGATGAGCTTAAAGGTCGCATTATTGGTAAAGAGGGTCGCAATATCAAAACACTTGAGATGCTTTTAGGGGTTGATATTATTATTGATGACACGCCTAATGCGATTATTTTGAGTAGCTTTAACCTATATCGCCGTGCTATTGCAACCAAAGTAATTGAGCTTCTAGTCCAAGATGGCAGAATTCAACCTGCACGTATTGAAGGTATTTATGAGAAGGTTAAAGATGAATTTGACCAAAGTTTAATCGAAGAGGGCGAAAATATTATTATAGACCTTGGTATTACCAAAGTCCATCCAGAATTAGTCAAACTCATTGGACGCTTAAAATTTAGAGCAAGTTATGGTCAAAATGCGTTGGGGCATTCGTTAGAAGTTGCCCATTTAGCAGGTATTATTGCGGCTGAAACAGGTGGCGATGTACTCTTAGCCAGACGAGCAGGAATTTTACATGACATCGGTAAAGCACTAACGCATGAGACTGCTGGAAGTCATGTTGATTTGGGTGCAGATATTTGTAGACGTTATAAAGAACATGATGTTGTTATTAATGCTATTTATGCTCACCACGGTCATGAAGAGCCAACCTCTGTTGAATCCGCTGCGGTATGTGCTGCCGATACACTTTCAGCTGCACGACCAGGTGCTAGAAGAGAGGTTTTAGAGAGCTTCTTAAAACGTGTTAATGATATCGAAGATATTGCTAAAAGTAAACCAGGAATCAAACAAGTGTATGCGATTAATGCAGGACGTGAAATTCGTGTTATTGCTAATGCTAAGCTTATTAATGATGATGAAGCAGTCTTGTTGGCCAAAGAAATAGCCAAAGAGATTGAAGATAAAGTTCAGTATCCAGGTGAAATTAAAGTTAACGTGATTCGCGAAGTGCGCGCGATAGATTTTGCACGCTAAGTAATCTTTACATGTAGAGGAAAATTTCCTCTACATTCTGCTTTTAAACGGACCAACATGCAAACATTTTATACCTTCAACACACTTTTTAAAGCAATTATGCAGTATAAAAAAGAACTGATTTTTGCCAATATTATTGCTTTTATTGCTGTTCTTATAAGCACCCCAGTTCCTCTTTTAATGCCAATGCTTGTCGATGAAGTGCTATTGTCTAAACCTGGATTTGTCGTGCATTGGGTAGATGTCTTCTTGGGTGATGTACAAAAACCTTATATTTATATTGGGGTGGTTCTTGTTATTGTTCTTTTCTTGCGATGTGGTTTCTTTCTCTTAAATTATTTACAGACAAAACTTTTCACAATAGTTTCAAAAAATGTTGCTTACAGTATTCGAGAAGTGCTTTTGACTCATTTAAGCAAAGTGCGAATGAATGCCTTTGAGTTTTTTGGTGCAGGGCAAGCCTCTTCATTATTAGTGATTGATGTTGAAACCATTGATAATTTTATTGGTGTGTTTATCAGTCGGTTAATTATTTCTATATTTACGATTCTTGGTGTAGGCGCTGTTTTGTTAATGATTCATTGGCAATTAGGGCTTTTTATACTGATATTAAACCCTATCGTAATTTTGTTGACAACAAAGTTAGCCAAAAAAGTTTCTTTGCTTAAAAAAGAGCAAAACAAAGCTTTTGAAATATTTCAAGATACTCTAAGTGAAACACTTGATATGTTTATTCAAATTCGCTCTACCAATAAAGAGAAGAGTTTTTTTGGTCACGTGATTGAACTTGCCAAAAGCATTAAAACAAGCTCCATTAAATTTGGTTATAAAAGTGATGGTGCAAGCCGTCTTTCCTTTTTGATTTTTCTCTCCGGTTTTGAAATTTTTCGTGCGGCAAGTATTTTTGTGGTAGCCTATTCAGACTTAAGTATTGGTTCAATGTTGGCAATTTTTGGCTATTTATGGGTGATGATGACACCTATTCAAGATATTTTGAGTATTCAATACAGCTATCATAATGCACAAAAGGCATTGGATAGAATTAATGCTATTTTAAATCTTCCAACAGAAGAAGAGTTCCTACACGTGGAAAATCCTTTTATCAAAGACACTACCAATAGTATAGAAGTCAAAAATCTTAGCTTTAGTTACGATGGAGTGAAACCAGTTTTGGATACTATTAATTTGAGTATTCCAAAAGGCTCAAAAGTTGCTATTATCGGTGCAAGTGGAAGCGGAAAAACAACATTAGCTAATTTATTGGTAGGTCTTTACCCTTTTGAACACGGTGATATTGCTTTTGATGGAATTTCGATACGAGATATAGGTATGGATGTTGTGCGCGATAATGTTTTTTTAGTCCTTCAAAATCCACAACTTTTTAATGCTTCTATAGCTCAAAATTTAATGATTGATGGTACAATAGGGCCAGGATTAATCCACAAAGCTTTAGAAATTGCACAGCTTGATACCTTTGTTACAGAGCTTGATGAAGGTTTAGATACACAGATTGGTAAGCATGGGATTAAACTTTCTGGTGGACAAAGGCAACGTTTATCGATTGCTCGTATGGTAATACAAGATCCCAATATAGTCATCCTAGATGAGTCAACGTCAGCTCTTGATGTACATACGGAAGCAAAGCTTTTTTATGCTTTAGAAGCGTATTTAGAAAAAAAGACGACGATAATTATAGCCCATAGGCTAAGTACCATTAAGAATGTAGATTATATTTATGTTCTTGATAAAGGTGTTATTGTTGAACACGGAACCCACGAAATGCTTTTGGCACAAGAGGGGGCATTTTACAATTATGTGAATAAAAATCAAGGAAGAGAGGGATAAAAAAGATGAAAAAAATAGGCTATATACTTATGCTAGTTTTACTAGCCACAACTTTTGTGTTTGGTTCTGCCGAAGAAAAATTACTTGATAGTTCTAATGCATTTAAAAATATGTTACGTGATAGTAAGGCAATTCCTCGAAAAGTATTCCAGAGTGCTCAAGCCATTGCTATTTTCCCTTCAACGATAGAAATTAGTATGTTTTTAGGTGGCAAAACTGGTAATGGCGTAATGGTCGTAAGAAAATCAGATGGTTCATGGAGTTACCCATTTTTTGTCAAACTCGGTGGTGCTGGTTTTGGTTTACAACTTGGATTTGAATCTAAAGATATTTTAATGGTATTTAAAAGTAAAGATAGTATCAAAAAAATGATGAATGATAAAATAACATTAGGGGTAGATGCTTCAGTTGCCGTAGGACCAGCAGGAGAGAGCGTTGGTAAAGGAAGTGAAGTAGACTTTAAATCAGAAATTTACACTTATACAAAAACTGAAGGACTTTTTATCGGTTTTTCACTTGATGGTAGTGTATTAAATCATGATTATGATAAGAATATTGAGCTCTATGGGAATAACATTACGCCTGAACAAATTATACAAGCAGATAGCTTACTTTCTTCGTATGCCGTTGAAGAGTTTGCTAAAACATTACAATTGATTTATAAATAAGGATTTTCTTGGAAGATATTATTAACTCACTTTCTACCTATGGTTATATTATTTTATTTGGGTACTCTTTTGGCGGTGGTATGGTTGCTATTATCGCAGCAGGCGTACTTTCTTATGCAGGGAAAATGGATTTAACGGTTTCGATTGCTGTAGCCTTTAGTGCAAATGTGATAGGGAGTGCTTTTCTTTTTTATATGGGAAGATACAATAAACATGTCTTAATGCCGTATATTAAAGCACACCGTAGAAAGTTGGCTCTCAGTCATATTCTTATGAAAAAACATGGTGATAAAATCATCTTTTTTCAAAAATTTATCTATGGATTGAAAACGCTTGTTCCTGTGACAATAGGGCTAACTAAATATCCTGTTGTAAAGTTTCATATTATTAATACCATATCTGCAGCACTATGGGCACTACTATTGGGTATTGGTAGTTATTTAGCGGGAGATTTACTTACCCGTATAGCGGCTTATTTTTCAGCCAATCCTCTTTATGCTCCTATTATTTTACTCTCTATCATAGCTCTTTTGTGGACGTATCTTCAAAAGGCTACGCAAAAGAAGAAGAGCTAATAACGTTTGTTTTAGAAGATTATATTACTAAGTACTAACATTTTTTGTTCGAGCCGATTCATAAAGGTATTGTAGGCTTCGCGTGTATGGCTCATTTTACAGATTAAAGTTTTCATGGTAACTCCTTTTTTGTTCATATTGTAATAAAAATAGAATTTATGCTATAATAATATTTCAAATTGAAATATTTATAGTTTCAAAATCTTAATAAGGAGTTATCATGCCTAATATTTTTGATGTTTTAAATAAAATCAAGGATATTCTTTCTGAAGAGGTTGGAAATCGAAAAGTCTTTGATAAAGATGTAGCTGAAGCCCTAGATATCAATCAAATTACATTGGCTACGATGAAAAATCGCAATAAAATTCCTTATAAGGAGATATTGGAATTTTGTGCGAAACGTAAAATTTCTATCAATTGGCTTTTATTTGATCAATTCGTAGAGAGTTTACAAGCCGAGACAGATAAATTTGCGCGTATTAACTATTTTAAAGACATTTATGCCTCTGCTGGCGGAGGTGCTTTAAATGACGAAGAGAAAAGCGAACCTATGTTGCTTGATGAGGAGATTGTTGCTCGCTTGGGTGGAGTTCAAAGTATTAAACACATACAAGCAATCAATGTATTAGGTGATTCAATGGAGCCAACCTTATACAGTGGTGATGTTGTATTTATCAATCAAGAGTATAAGAACGCATTAAAGTCAGGTATCTATATTGTTTCTACGCCAGCTGGGCTTTTTATTAAACGTTTACAATTAAAATCAAACGGTATGGTGGCATTAGTATCCGATAATGAATCGTATGCTCTAGAACTGGTTAATGCTGAAAATGTTGAGATTTTAGGGAAAGTAGTAGGTAAATTATCGTCAAATATTTAATAAATATATTTTTGTAATGGGTAGGTACTTAGAGGTGCATGTACCTACCTAAAGCTTAATTATGTACGCCTTGACCAATAGCCAGCTAGTATAGCACCTGAGATATTGTGCCAGACACTAAAAATTGCACCAGGTAAAGCACTGAGTGGTGTAAAGTATTTCATAGCAAGCGCTACGGCCAGACCAGAGTTTTGCATTCCTACTTCTATCGCGACAGTTTTACAAATTTTATGATCATATCCTAACCACTTAGCTACCCAATATCCACTTGTAAGTCCTGATAGATTATGAAGAATGATTCCTGTGACTGTAATAAGCCCAATGGTAGCAATACGACCTTGGTTAAGTGCTACAACAATAGCAATGATAAAGACGATAGCAATCATTGAGAATGTTGCCAAAAAAGGCTCATAACGTTTAATGATGTTATGCATAAAATAATTAATAATAACACCCATAACAACTGGAGCCAATACCATTTTTAAAATACTTAAAAGCATATCATTGGTTGGGACAGGCACACTTTGGCCAACATAAATCAATGTTAAAAAAGGCGTAAAGATCACTGAAAGTAAAGTAGACGTTATAGTCATCGTAATGGAAAGTGCAACATCACCTTTTGCTAAGTAGGTGATAACATTCGAAGCAGTCCCCCCAGATACGGCACCTACTAAGATCATGCCTACGAGTAGTTCAGTTGAAAAACCAAGACTTTTCGAAAGAAACAAAGCCATAAGCGGCATCATAATAAATTGTAAACTAACTGTAATAGCAATAATCTTAGGTTGTTTCAGGACGCGTGAAAAATCTTCCAGCCTTAAGGTTATACCCATGAAAAACATAATAGAAATCAGTAAAAAAGTAATATTACTTTTAAATGGGATAAAAATACTTGGCATAGTATAAGCAGCAATTGAAAACAGCAATGCCCATAAGGGGAAGAGCGAGTTAATACGTTGAATCATAATACTCCTTTAAATGATAATAGAAATAATTATAACCAACAAGTAATCAGATTAAGGTAAAATTGATTATGAGGGAAGGAATAATGTACATGTAAAGGTTTTTCTTTACATGTACATAAATGTTAAAGGACTTCTTTTATTTCGATAGAAAGAATTTTATCATTTTGTTTGATGCTATCAAGAACTTTAAAACTCTCAACATCCTCTTTTTGAATGCTACCAAATACCGTATGTACACCATCTAAGTGAGGAGTGTTTACAAAACAGATAAAAAATTGACTTCCACCTGTATTTGGACCCGCATGTGCCATTGAAAGCGTTCCACGCGTATGTTTGCTTTTTTGACCTTTACATTCGCATGCTATGGACCAGCCAGGTCCACCAGTACCTCTGCCACTAGGACATCCACCTTGTGCCATAAACCCTGCAATAACACGATGAAAAATTAAACCATCATAAAATTTGTCATTGGCTAATGTTGCAAAGTTTGCTACTGTATTTGGAACTTCTTCTGGAAAAAGTTTGATGGTAATATCACCTTTTTCTGTTTTAAAAATAGCGTATTGAAATTTTGCTAAATCTTCTTTAGAATAATCATAAACTTTGAGTTGTGCCATTGTATAACCTTATATAAAATTTGTATAGTGATTATAGCACATTGTCGGCGATAAAAAAATGATGCAAAAAAAGTGTAATACTATGCATAAGAAAATAGAGGCAATAGATTTTATGTAGCTCTCAATAGATGTAAAAAAAATATCTAAGACAAGTTCGGACTTTTTGTGCAAATTTAAGTATCAAGATAATTTAAACTGGGAGTATAAAGCCTAATAAAAGTTTAAAGAGCGTTGGTTTTAGTAACGAGTATATTTTTTGGATAGTTTGTGCAAGGTAAAATTTCATTATTTTGCTGAAAATTTTTAAGAATATGAGTTTTTTCACTCTCTTTGGCAAATTCAACAAGCCATTTATCCATTGTAAAAAGATTCAAATATATTTCAAAGGTTTTTTCCCAATCTATTGCTTCATTGCATCGCTTATGAGCATCTTTGAATTGAGTAATATAAAAACGCTTCATAATTGTTGCTATCAGTCCAGCGCAAAGTGAAATTTTCATATAAGGCGATAGATTGGTCAAAATTTGAGAATATTGATGAGATTCTAATAGTAAAAATTGTTGCTTTTGAAAGGTACTTTTCATATCTTCTAATGTATGAATGAGGCTATAGTTCGTTTGTAGGTCATATTTTTCTTGAAGTTTAACCGCTTCGAGTAAATTATTGTTACTAATATGATGTTCAACGAGCATCAAGGCTTTAGATACTTCTGATAATCTCTGCGCTTGATGAAAATAAGGTGTGAATGTACTAAGCATATCAGAGTAACTTAAAGCATGTTCATAATCTTTATTTTCTATATGAGTGATAATTTGCTGTTGTAGCTTTTCTCCTAAGTTAAGGACTTTATGATAGAGAGGAGTGTGTTCCAAAAAAGTATTTGTTGCAGCAATTTTAAAATATAATGCAAAATTTTTATCACGAATGCATGACTCTGCCATTGTAAAAATACCTGAGTGAAGAAGCATATGGTCAATAATAGGTTGTTTTTCTTCTATATTCCAAAATAATTTGAGGCTATCTTTAGCAGCTTCTTTATTTGCCATAGGCTCACGCGAAAGTAAGGTTTGTGCTTTTTGTAAAGCTTTCTTCCAAATGGCATCTAAACTAGTATAAAGAGTACTTTTACGAAGAGCAGGTCTTTGAGCTATGAGTTCATAAGCCGCAGCATAGCTCATACTTCGAATATAGCGTTGAAGTGCTACTAACTCAGGCTGTAAAAGTTCAAGTTCTGCAAATTCAAGTTGGCATTTTGGATGGAATAAATAGGGCTCAGCAATGGTTCTAGCTTTTTCTATTTCACCTCGTGATAGAAGATTCGTAATTGTCTCTTTTTCTTCGAGCCAATAGTCATAAATTATTTTTGTAGCACGGTTGGACATTAAAAAAGTATTTTTTTGAAAAAGGATGGATGCTTCTTTAATATTTTTGAGTTGAATAGCGGAGAGAAATTCATTTTCAAATTCACGATGGTTATAAAATATAATTTCTCCTGTTTTAAATCCAATAATAAAATATTGTGGAGACCGAACCATTGCAGTAATACCATGATAGGGAAGTTTTAATTGAAAGAGTGTGTCAAGGGAGTTGACATGCAAAGCATACAACATCGATTCTCTAGTACTGACATAAACAAATTTTTTACTATGCGAAAGGGTCATGCTTGATGGCCACATGTTTTCACAAACTATTTTTTCTTGTAAAATTTTTTCATTTTCGAAATCAATTTTTAAAATTTTGCCATCTCGTGTGATAATCAGTAATGTCTCTTGATCTAAAAAGCGAATGCGCTCAATAACTGAAGGAAGCTTCATCTTGAAAACAACTTTCATACTATCAATTCTATAGACTACTAAGTTCTTCGTAAAAGAAGCTCTAGCTGCAAGTTTATATTCATTGGATATTGTAACCGCTGTTATTGTATCACTTGAGCGTGGGAGTTCTGCTTTGATATATCCTTCATCCGCACTTATAACATAGGTGCGTCCTTTTTCATTACCGGTAATCAGTAATTCATCGTCTTCGCTAAAAAAAGCTTTGGTGACAGAAGCGTTACCACCGTTATAAAGAAAACTTGATGCTTTATTGAGTCGTTGAGAAATATTAAGAACGTATTCCCATCCTTGTTTTGAAAAAGAGATATAGGCTTTATTCTTACCCAATGCAAAAGGGCGTTTGTAGTAATCGAAATCATTTTGTTCATAAATTTGTGCCAATGAAACACTTTTTGATATGCTGAGTGATTTGAGATCAATTTGATGTAAATTACAGTTATTGTCAATAACATGTAACGTATTATCATTAGCTAAATTCATACGCGAAATAGCCGCGTGTAATATTATCTCTCGTGAACTTGGCAACATAGTTCAAAATCCTCTTGTTTAACAATACAAACAATATATTGATTTTCATGGTATTTGCATATTTGCACTAATACTTCTTGTAAGCCATGTAAGGATTTAATGATTCCTTTAAAAGAGATATTACCTTCATAAGGCCAATTGTTTTGGATGGAATCAATCGTTTCAAAATAATCCATTTCTTCAAAAAAAACCAACTCTTTCAGTGTTAAAGTATGTGAAGTTAGTTTGACCAATAGTTGTTCATCACTGTGCTCATCTACAAGATTTTTAAGAGCAGTATTGCATGTTTGAAAAACAAAATGATTGTCTATCAAAGCACTCGGAAATGGTATAGTTTTAAGCAACTCATCACTTTTGATTCCAATGGCACAAGAGATATTTTCTTTGTTTTTGGCTTCATTACCTTTGTAAAGTTCTGTTAAATCTTGAATAATACTAATAAATTCTATAATGTCACCATTGGGACCCAAAATAGGTACAATCGTTGTATAGTGGTAGAGTAGGGTTAATTGTTTTGTTTGATTTACGATTAGCCCTTGCCATATACGTTTTTCTAAAATTGTTTTCCAAAGATTCGTAAAAAGCTCTTGATCTGTAGATGGATGGGTAATAATACGATGCTTTTGCCCAATAACTTCTTGCTTAGAATAGCCTGTAGCATTACAAAAATTTTCATTAACATCTTGGATAATACCATCACTATTAGTAAGCGAAACAATACATGCCGCATCTAATGCTTTTTTATATGATTTTAACACAGAAGTCTTCAAATCAATATCTTTAGATTGTGAAAGGGTTAATTTGTGCAGTTTTGCATTGGCATTTTCTAAATCATCTTTATATTTTTGTAATTCATTTTTTTGTTTTATACGCTCAACCATTTTGTGTAGCACTTTGAAAATTTGTTCACTTTGTAAAGGCTTTGTGATAAAGTTATCTACACCTAAATTGATGAGCTTGAGAAGGTATTCAATTTCGTTATGCGCAGAGGTGATAAGAATGGGTTGTTCTGGATAGAGTTCTTTGATTTTTTCAATCATTTCAATGCCATCCATAACGGGCATACGAATATCAGTAATCACAATATCGTAATGGTTGAGCGCTAGTTTATCAAGCCCTTCTTGACCATTATTTGCTAAATCAACACTCTCAAAAATATCGGATAAAAAGATGCTAACCTCTTCTCGCAAGGAAATGTCATCTTCAACATACAGCACTTTGAGATCTTTACTCCACGTAATAAGTTGATCAATAGCATTGTCCATACTGATCTCCATTTTCAAATTTTATTTATAATTATATACTTAAGTTGTTGCATTTGTGTTGTAATAACGTTGCTTTTTTTGATATACTGATTACATATCATACTATATTAAGGGAAAAAATGCGAAGTAAGCTTTCTTTATTACTGATTGAAGATGATGCTTCTTTATTAGATGAGCTTAGTATTTTTCTAGAAGATTTTTTTGAAATAATTGATGTTGCAACGAATGCAGAGGATGCCTACGAAAAATTTGTCGTAACTACGTATGATTTAGTTATTACAGATATTCAACTTCCTAAACAAAATGGATTAGAATTTGTTGAAAAAATAAAGAAGAAAAAACCGTCTCAATATGTGATAGTCATATCTGCTTATAAAGAAGTAGATTATTTTTTAAAGAGTATTGAGCTTGGTATTTATAGTTTTCTCACGAAACCTTTTAATTCACAACAACTGATTAATACTATGATTAAAGTGACCACGATATTGCACCATCTCAATCACATCGTTGATACTCAAATAATACGCTTACACCCAGATGTAAGTTTTGATAGTAAAACGAAAGAGTTACATGTCAAAGGTGAATTGAGCTTATTGACACTCAAAGAAGAACTTTTGCTCAGTTTTCTGGTGAAAAATAGAGATGTTCCTGTACGAAATGAACAAATTATGCAAGAAGTATGGCAAAGTGATGGCATTAATGATTCTACTTTACGTGCTCTCGTCAAAAGATTAAGAGATAAATTAGGCTATGCTGATGCTATTTCAAATCTCAAAAATAGAGGTTATAAACTTAACACAAAAGACTAAATTAAATGCCCTAGGGGTTTGTTGAAAAAATATCCTTGTGAGAAATCTACACCTAATGCATTGACGATAGTGAATTCTTCAAATGTTGAAACAAATTCAGCAATTACTTTAATGTCTAAGCTATGTGCCATATCCGTAATAGAGGCTACAATACTTTGGTTGCGAGAATTTTTATCGATATCTTTTATAAATTGTCCATCGATTTTAATAAAATCTGCTCCAAGTGTTTTTAATCGTTTGTAATTGGACCTATCACTGCCAAAGTCATCTAAAGCCATTTTATAGCCACGTTTTTTGAGTGTTTGCAAAGATGCAAGAACGGTAGGATTATGATCACTGATGATAATATCTTCTAAAACTTCAAAAATAACGTGATCAGCTTGAATACCATAGTGGATTTGCTTGATCTCTAAAAAATCGATAAAAGAGTTATTCATTAAATCTTCAGTGGTTATATTGATTGAAAATTCTAAGTCATTATGGCCGGAGAACATCTTGAAGCATTTGTTGATCATACAACGTGTAAGATTAGACATCAGTCCCGTCCGTCTTGCTGCTTCCAAAAAATGAGCAGGGCCAATGAATATACCTTCTTCTTCAATGCGAGCCAAACATTCGTATTTAACAATCTTTTGTGTATGGTTATTGATAATAGGCTGAAAAAAAGGAATGACTCT
Organism: Sulfurospirillaceae bacterium; assembly: GCA_028684065.1. Lineage (GTDB taxonomy): Bacteria > Campylobacterota > Campylobacteria > Campylobacterales > Sulfurospirillaceae > Sulfurospirillum. The sequence continues at coordinate 197,278 of JAQUGO010000001.1, read as the reverse complement.
ATCTTGCTCTAGTGCTTCTCTAAATTTCAGTAACCAAGTAGATTCTTCATCAGATTTTTTAGAAGAAGGTATGTTTTCGTAGATATTATATTGGTTTGGTATTGTTTTCAGATGCGCTTCTTTAAGTGCAATACGGGCTCTTGATAATAATAAATTTGTATTTTGAGAGGTAGAAATGCCACATGAAAGGGTAATATAAAGAGGAGCATCGAGTGTTTCTACGATGGGTGTTTCTCGAAAAAAAGCTTGAATTTGAGTTGCTACAAAGACAGGGTCAGTAATAGATGCTTCAAAAACGATGACAAATTCATCAGAGTTGTATTTGAAAAGATTAATTTCTTCAGAAATATTAAATTTTAAAAATTCACCTACTTTTTTTAACGTATTATCTCCAAATTCAATACCATATGTTTTGTTGATATGATTAAAATCATCAATATTATAGAGCATCAGTGTTAGTGCTTTTGATGTATCGTGATGATCTAAATATGAAAAAAGCATAGTAGCATTTTGCAGTTGTGTAATTTTGTCAATCGTCAAAAATTCATGCATTTTTTGATAATTTTCTTCTAACTCAACAGTTTTTTGCTTAACCAGTAATTGCAAATTTTCTTTATAAGCAATATTTTCCTTGCGCTCTTTGACAGTAATGGCTGTTTTGTATAATGATTCCATGAGTTGATCAAATTCAATGGGTTTCAAAATATAGCCATTTACATTATTACGAATACTTTCTAAAAAATACTCTGTTTCATTATGTGCCGAGATGATAATGATGGCTTGGAGTGGATTGAGCTCTTGAATTTTTTTAATGAGCTCAATTCCATTCATATGAGGCATATTTAAATCAGTAATCACGATATCGTAGTGGTCTGGTTGTGCTGTATAAAGTGCAAAAGCCTCAAGTCCATCAGATGTTTGTTCAATAGTATGAAAAAGATCAGATAAGAGAGCAGAGGTGTTTTCTCGTAAAGCAATATCATCTTCAGCATAGAGAACGTTCATCTTTGCTGTAATGGCAATGAGGTCTTCAAGTTCAATCTGCACGACTGTCCCCTCGTATTGTAATAACAAATTTTACCCCATTCTCTGTGTTTATCGCCTTAAGAATTCCACGGCAATGCTCTTCAATAATAGTTTTAGACATATAAAGACCAAGCCCTGTTCCATTTTTATCCGTTTTGGTTGAAAAATAAGGATCGAAAATTTTATCTATAATCTCTTCGGGTATTCCGCCAGCATTGTCTTCAATCTCAAGAATAAATGTTTGATTAGTTTCATATGAATGGATACTAAGATGCCCATGTTCGACTTTGTGCTCGAGAAGAGCATCTTGTGCATTTTTAATAATATTAATAAGAACCTGTGTCATTTGTGTACTATAGGTTAGAAAAGGTCTAAGGGACTCATCACGACGTAAAACAGTGATATTATGTACTTCTAAACTTTTACCGATAATTTTCAAAGCATGATCAACAATTTCTTTCATAGTTGTTTCGACTTGCTCTTGATCTGGTTTGAAAAAATTTCTAAAATCATCAATAGTTGTCGTTAAAAAATGAATGTAGTTTTCAATTTTATCTACGGCTGTATTCAAATATTCTATCTGTGCATTTCGTCCATCAAGTGTTTCAAGATCGAATTTTTTAAGTTTTTGCTTGAGTTTAATACCTGCGGTAACGGTTGAAATAGAGCCTAACGGTTGGCGCCATTGGTGCGCTATCATACTGATCATTTCACCCATTTGTGCAAGGCGAGACTGATAAATCATGACTTTTTGTGTTTCCATATTTTCCAAAATTCCAGCACGAATTTTATTATCTAAAGATTCATATAACTCTTGAAGTTCTTGACTCATTGACGTAAAATTATCAAGAAGGGTATCTATTTCACTAATATGCGAATGCTCTAACTTGCGAATAGTCATTGTACTTTTTAAGTCTTTAGTCGCATCGACTAAGTTATGCAATGGTGTTAAAATAAGCTTTGAAAAGTTTCGGGAGCGTTTGATAATGATAGCCAAAAAAAGTAGGTAAAAAAGAGCCATAAAGCCTATAGCAATGTAACCAATGAAATCAATTTTATTTTTAAGAGCTACGGTTGATGCAAGTAAGGATTCTTTATTCAGTAAGAGAATAAGTTTCCATCCTGTTTCTTGGATAGTATTTTGTGTTACTAAAAAGTTTGATTGTTCACTGTTATATTCAGTGAGAGGTAAGTTTAATTTTATGGAATTGGCTAAATGCATTGCTAGCGCATTGGTAGTGTTTTCAAGTAAATTGAAATCTTTTGGTTTAGTAATCGTTTGAGCAACAGGTTCTTTATACTCGTGTTCTTTCAACTCTTTTATCCCTAAAACATGCTCCAAATCACCATTCATCGCAAGAATGTTACCTTTTTTATCTACCATTAGTGCCATTGAAACGTATGGTAACTTGATGGATAAAATAGTGTGTATTAATTTATCGATGGTCACATCGACACCCACTACACCTTCTAAAAAGTCACCTTTATACACAGGTGCAATGGCACTTATCATCCAACCGAGCCCTGCAGGATCCAAATAAGCATCGGTCCATACAACCTTTTTTTCAGGGTTATGTGCTAAATCAGCTTCAAAATAGAAATTAAAGATAGGAATATTTATATTGTGGTCGTATTGGGCTGAGGCATCGGTCATAAAAGGACAGAGTCGATTCATAGAATCATAACTATTGAAGTAGAGTTGTGCAATATTTGAATTTGTTTTTAGTGCAGCATTGTAGAAGTAGTCCAATTTTTCTGAAGCGATTGCTTTAGCCATTCTGTTAGGGCTATTTTGTTCTGCATTGGAAAAGAAAAGTGAACAAGAATTTTTGTCACGAGGTTTGTTCAAAATAACACCATCCGCCATTTGTGTATAGAAACTATCCGTCAGCTTTACTTGTGATGGATCATAATTACTAAAAAAGTTTTCATGCTCTTTTTGAAATAAAGAAGTAACGTTTGCAATGGATATAAATTCACTATTAATAACATTTGCAGAGTGTTGACTAATTTCTTTAATATTAGCTTTTGTTTCCACAATAAGTGCATTTTTAGTAACATCATTGACAAAAGAATTACTCCAAAAATAGGCCATAAGCAACATTGATTCGATTACTACTAAAGGGAAAATAATCGACTTTAAATATTCTGTTTTAATAAGGTTTGATAAAGTATGAGTCATCATTTTATTTTTCTCTTAATTCAAGTATAAACAGTGCCCCTTGAGCATCATTTTGAGCCGTTATTTTTCCACCACAATGTTCTTCAATAATTGTCTTTGACATGTAAAGGCCGAGTCCCGTACCATTTTTTTCACTTTTTGTAGAATAGTATGGCTCAAAAATATAAGGTAATACTTCTTGTGGAATTCCACCAGCATTATCGGAAATGGAAATATATTGAGCGTGATTCGATTCGGTGATAACAATTGTAATACAACCATTTTTAATACAGCGCTCTTTGATAACATCTTCAGCATTTTTTAGAATATTCAAAATGACTTGTGTCACTTCATTCGTATAGGTAAAAAATGTTTTTGTTGCATGGTTTTCTACAGTGATTGTAATGCCATTAATTTCTAAAGCTTTGCCAATAATTTCTAATGTACGCTGAACAAGGCTAAGTCCAGTGACACTCTCTTGTTGCTTGTCCGGTTTAAAAAAATTGCGAAAATCATCAATTGTATGGGTTAAAAATTTTACATAATCTTCGATTTTATTTGTGGCGTCCTCAATAAATTTTTTTTGTTCATCACGTCCTTGTTGTTCATCTAAATTAAAGCGATTTAGCGCCATTTTTAGTTTTAAAGAGGCTGCAACAGTTGAAATGGAGCCTAACGGTTGGCGCCATTGATGTGCTATCATACTAATCATCTCGCCCATTTGCGCAAGGCGGGATTGTTGCATAATTTGCTTATCTTTTTTCCTGTTTTTAGAGACTTCTTCTTCAATTCTTAATGCTAAGGTTTCATTGATGGTTTTGAGTTCCAGAAAATTCTTACATGCAAAAATGGCATTTTCAAGTTTGAGTTTAAACGAGTGAATAATCGTTTTAATGATCTCAATATCAGTATCCTTGTCGTGAAATAAAAAGACAATCCAATCGTCATGGGCTTTTATATGTAAGAGAATCTTTTCATGTTTAGGAATACAAATTACAGCAAAATCTTGCAACATATTATTAGGGGAAATAAAGAATTTTTCAAAAGATTTTTCACCATAAATACAAAGTTGCTCATAATGCCTCTCTGCCGGGAGATATTCCCAGTAAACAGAAGCAAGAGCACCTGTTTGATGTGAAAATATTTTTAAAAAATGATCTATCATTGGGCTTAATTCAAGTGATGTACCAATAGCATTCACACATTCATACGTTATAAAATGCTGTTCATTGAGTTGCATTGAAAATTCCTATTGTAAAAATTTAGAACTTCATATATTTTCAAGAATAAGATATTTCTCGACATTGTCGAGAATCCAAAAACCATAATAGCTTCTATCATTTTGAGCCCAATATGAGCTTAATTCAGAAATTCTACCTTACAAATGTTGCAATCGTGTTGCATTGTGTATAAAAAATAGCTTTAGGCTTTTACCAATGTGTTTATTCGATACCATTGATAGAACAGAATGAAAATATTTATCTGCATTATAAGGGGACAAGTATTGATTTATATAAGGTCTTTAGTGAACAAAGAATAGCTTTACATGTAAAACTATTCTTTAATGATAACACCCAATACACCTTTAGATGCACTCAGTAAATCTTGTGGATTAAGATGTAATTGCATACCACGAAGACCGGCACTAACATAAATAAGTGGATAGTTTTGAGCTGATATGTCAATGAATGTTGGATACTTTTTTTTCATACCAAGAGGTGAGCATCCTCCTCTTATGTAGCCAGTTATGGCCAAAAGCTCTTTAACAGCAACAAGTTCGCAACGTTTTACGTTAGCCAAACGTGCTAAAGCCTTAAGATCTATCTCTTTGTCAGCAGGGATACAAGCAACTAATGGAAGATTCTTTTCATCACGCGCAACCAGTGTTTTAAAGACGATGTTAGGGGTTACCCCAAGCATTGCTGCTGCATGGGTGGCGCTTAAGTCTTCTTCGTCAACATCATACGCTGTCAGTTCATACGTGACTTTGAGGGTATCAAGGAATCGAGCTGCATTTGTTTTTTTTAAACTCATTTAAACTATACCTTAAAGTTTTGGCTCATCATCTTTATGCGCATTCTTGACTTGCCATCTTAAACGTTTATAACGTAAGTGTGTACGTATGCGCTGAATTTTCTCAATATCTTTCATGTTAACGCTAATAGGAGTATGCTCAATATCAGTACCTTCACCGATATTGATATTATCGGCTTTTTTAAGGGCTAATTTTTGTGATTGGAAAACACTGCGGTGTCCTGTAATTAAAAATGCAATAACAACACTCAATGCCGCATAATTGGCCATATGTACACCAAAAAGTTCAACAGCCATAATAATTGATGCAATGGGAGAGTTGGTTGTTCCTGCTAGGACACTGACAAAACCAAGTGCGGCAAAAAGAGCCACATGATCCCCTGTAATATTACCAAAGACGACACCACTTGTTGCCCCAACATAAAAGATAGGCGTGATAATACCGCCACTTCCACCAGAACCTAAGGTAATGGCGGTAAAGATAGTTTTAAAAATGAAATCGTACCAATGAATATTATCAGAGATAAGACCATTTGGACTGAGTGCGTCTCTTATGGTTGAAAGTCCTAATCCAAGATAGCTTTGGGATACGATATAAGAAACAACAACCATAACCAAACCAGCCACAAAGGCTTTAAGATAACGATTATAAGGTACTTTTTTAATCCATGTTTCAATGGTATTGACAACGGTAATAAACGAGTCTGATACAATTCCAAAAAATATGCCCGCAAGAACAACTTGCATAATCAGTGATAAATCTAAATCAAAGGCCCGATATACATTGATATCATAATACGTGTATTTGATACCTAAAAATTGAGCGGTCGTAAATGCTGCAAATCCAGCAATAAATGAAGGCAAGAGAACATCATACATAATAACGCCGATGATAAGCACTTCGATACCAAAAATAGCTCCTGCAATGGGTGTTCCAAAGACAGAAGCAAAACCTGCACTAATACCGCAAATGACCAATTTTTTTCTATCAGCTTTTGAAAATCTTAGGAGTGTTGCAACAAATGATGCCGCTCCTGCGCCAATTTGTGCACCTGGGCCTTCTTTACCAACAGAACCACCAGAAAAGAGTGTGATAACGGTTGCTACTAATTTGACAGGTATGACTTTGGCATTAATGTATCCATCGCGTTTATGTACAGCTTCAATAACTTTTTCAGTGCCATGCCCTGTGGCATTTTGGTCAAATGTTCGTACAATCCATGTTGCAAGCATCAGTGCTATTGGAAGTGTAAAATAGTAAGGGAAGGGAAGGTCACTTCTAGAGAGTTCAGCAAAACTTAGTGTCTTTAAAAAGAAAGACATTAAGGCGCCAATCATAATACCAACAATGGAGGAGAGGATGAGCCATTTGGAAACGCTAAAAAAAATGATGGTTTGTTCTGCGATATGTTTTCTCACGGTGCTTCTTTACATGTAAACATTTGGATTTTCTTCATTATAACGCTATCTTCTTAAAAAAGCATTATATCATACAAGTAACCCTCGAATCATGACGAAGAAACAGCTTTATTATGGGTACCAATCATCAATAAAAGTGTCCCTGATATGCTCACTAACATCATAACAATTGTAATAGGAAAAAGAGTGCCATCATGAAATGCACTAGCGATAAAGCCCATCAATGCACCAACACTGTATTGAAGTACACCAATAATAGCATTGGCCGAGGCACTAATGCGCGGGAAAAATTCAAGTATTAAAGCGACAGAGTTACCAAAAATAAAACCTAAAGAGCCAATATAAAGACCAAGTAATGGAGAAAATAAATAGAGGTTTTCCTCGTTATGAAGACTAAAGAGTATTAAGCCAAGAATAGCTTGTGCGCCCATTCCAAATTTAAGTAATGAAAAGGGGTCTATACGTTTAACAAGCCAAGCATTGAGACGCCCAAAAAGCATCATCATAAAGACGTTGAGTGCAAAATAGAGTGAAAAGGCAGTTGGGCTCACATGAAAATGTCCCATATAAATAAAAGATGAAGAGGTGATAAACGTATACATGCCAGAAGTACAAAGGGTTTGAGAAATAATAAAAAGCATTGCTCGTTTGTGCGTGAGTACTTCAATATAGTTTGCTACAGGCGTAATTTTTGTTTTTTCTTGTTCTATAGGTGGAAATAAAAAAATGTAAAAGACCATTGCAAAGATGGCATAAATGCTAAGAATGATAAAAATGGTATGCCAATCAAACATACTAATAATAAGAGAACCAAAACTAGGGGCAATCAATGGAGCTAGAAGCATGATCATACTAATAAGTGAAAAAATCCGCGCACTCTCTTTTCCGCTGAAAAGATCACGCACTGTTGCAGAAACATTGACGGTAGCAAATCCACCGCCAATGGCTTGAATAGCGCGTAAAAGCCAAAAAAATTCAATTTGTGTGACAAACGATAGTAAAAAACTACTTATTGCAAAAACGATAAGACCTAAGACAATCATCGGTCTTCTGCCATAGGCATCAGAAATAGGGCCACCAATAAGTTGTCCTATAGCCATTCCAAAAAAATACAAACTAAGGCTAACTTGTACGTGAGGAACAGAAGTATTTAAAAATTGACTAATCGCTGGAATCGCTGGTAGATACATATCTATGGCTAAAGGTGTAATGGCGGCAAGCGCTGCTAATGTTAAAACAATTTGACGTTCAGAGAGTTGGTGAGACATAAGACTTCTTTCAAAAGAGCGTGCACAAAGGCATTATTTGGAATTAAAGGAGTGATATTATAGGGTATAGAGCTAAATGTAAGATTAAAATTAGCTTGCATACCCTTCTACTGCGAGGTCAATCACTAAAATATGGGCATCACTGAGTGCTTCAATTTTCAAATGCTTTTCTTGTATAACTTCTAGTGCATCACCTTGATGTAATTCAATAGTATTAACGAGGCAGCTACCTTCTATTTGCACAAGATAAACTTGTCGTTGAGGTTGAATCGAAACGTTTACATGCAAGCCTTTATCAAGCTCGGTAACATATAAGTTTACATCTTGATTGATTTTAATAGCAGCATCGCCTTGGTAACTTGAAACAATATGCAATAGTGTGTTGTGGCGTTCCTCTTTTGTATAATGTTTGTCTCCATAAACAGGGGTAAGGTGTGTCGAGGTAGGCAAAAACCACATTTGTAATAAACGAAGTGAATCGCTCTCATGGCGATTGTGTTCTGAATGATATATTCCCGTTCCAGCACTCATATATTGTACTTCTCCACGTTTGAGAACTTTAGCATTTCCCATTGAATCTTTATGGGTAATTTCACCATTGACAACATACGAAACGATTTCCATATCTCGATGGGAATGCGTATCAAAGCCTGTTTTAGGAAGAATTAAATCATCATTAAGGACACGGAGTGCTCCAAAATGCATATTGTTTGGGTTGTGATACTCTGCAAATGAAAAATGGAACCGACTGGTTAGCCAGCCATGCTCGGCTAAATAGAGACTATCTTTTGTTCGTTTTGTTAACATCTTTTATCCTTTAAAGCATTACAATGGTGTCAGACATTAAGCGATGACACCATTATTGTAAAACTTATTTTTTTAAAATACCTTCAAGCTCAACATCAAGTTTAACATCCTCACCTACGGTTAAGCCACCCGTTTCTAGGATTTTATTCCACGTGATACCGAAATCTTTACGATTGATAGTCCCTTTAAGCTCTAAACCTACACGCTGATTTCCATAAGGGTCTGTTGCAATGCCATTATCTGTAAAAGCGAGTTTGACATCTTTTGTGACACCATGAATCGTGAGTTTTCCATAAGCGTACTCTTTGTCAGCTTTTTGAAGTGCAAAAGTAATAGTGGCATATTTGGCAACATCAAATAAATCCGCAGATTTTAAGTGCGTATCTCTTTGTGAATTAGCCGTATTAACAGAATTTGTCTCAATAGTACCTGTAAGATTTTTCAGTGTTTTTGTTGCTTCATCATATTCTATGACACCATTAAATGTATCAAATTTACCGACAACATTAGAAATCATAACGTGCTTGACTTTAAAGCCTACGTTTGAATGTGTTGAGTCGATATTATAAACACCTGCATGTAACGCTCCAGTAGCCAAAAGTGCGGCTAAACTTATTGTTGAAAATTTCATTTTTATTCCTTGTTATTATACTAATTAGTAGTATTTTACTAAAAAAAAGCTATTGTGACTTGTGTAACTTTCTTAGTAAAGCATATAAGGTTTCCAATTCTTCTTCTCCAAACATTTTAAAATAATCTTCAAAATTTTTGGCATGACCTGGAAACAACTTTTCAATAATTTCTTTCCCTTTTTGGCTAATAGAAAGGATTGAAGCTCTTTTATCGTTTTCATCAGAAATAGAGTGAATGTATCCATCTCTTTTTAAATTCCTAACAACTACAGTAATATTGCCAGGTGTGCTCATCGTTAATTTTGTGATGGCACCAACATTGAGATCACCACGATGATAAAGTACTTCTAAAACTTGAAATTGATTAATAGTAAGTCCAAACGTTTGAATGTATGTTGTCTCTTTTGCTCTAATTTTATTAAAAGAACGAAAAAGTTGTATCCACGTTCGCATGGCGCTATCAGCAAAATCACCATAAGTTTTATCTGCTTTTATCTTCATTTCCTTCTCCTGGCAGAATAATACTACTAATTAGTAATAATGTCAAGGGCCAAATAGTATAATACATAAAAATAGTAGTAAATATACGATTAATGATTTATTTTAAAGTGCCAATTCAATCTATAAGTGCAAAAAGTTTCACCATTACTATAAAATCAAAAAGAAATAGATAAAATTATTTCCAGTGGTAATTTGTCCGACAAAATAGCTTAAAAATATGATTTTAAAAGAGGGTGGATGGGGATACAGGATTCGAACCTGTGGATGTCACGACCAAAACGTGATGCCTTACCGCTTGGCGAATCCCCAAGAAGATTTAGAAATAAATTGGTTGCGGGAGTCAGACTTGAACTGACGACCTTCGGGTTATGAGCCCGACGAGCTACCAACTGCTCTATCCCGCGATATTAAAGAAAATCTAGTTCTTAATGACTGGAACAAGCCCTTAAGTGAGGTGAAATTATAGTGATTTTTAATTTGTTTGTCAAGGGTAATTTTGTATACTTCAAAAAAACATTGGGGGACACGATGCCGATCCAAAGAGTGAAACAAGCAATTGAAGATATCAAGTATGGCAAAATGGTTATGATGGTGGATGATGAAGATAGAGAAAATGAAGGCGATTTAGTTTATGCGGCAACCTTTACTACACCTGAAAAAGTTAATTTTATGGCTTCAGAAGCTAAGGGATTGATTTGTGCTCCTTTAACAGAAGAGATAGCAAAGCGTTTAAATTTAAATCCCATGGTGAGCAATAACGATTCACAACATGAAACAGCTTTCACTGTTTCGGTGGACGCGCGTGTTTGCTCTACAGGTATTTCAGCGTATGAAAGAGATATTACCATCAAAATATTAGCTGATACCATGAGCCGACCTGAAGAGCTTGTTAAACCTGGTCATATTTTTCCATTAATTGCACGTAAAGGTGGAACGCTTGTTCGTACGGGACATACAGAAGGTTCTGTAGACCTTTGTCGTATGGCTGGTTTATATGAAGTTGCCATTATTTGTGAAGTCATGAAAGAAGATGGTCACATGGCACGCCGTGACGACTTGGACTTATTTTGTAAAAAACATGGAATTAATATTGTTTATATTTCTGATATTGTGGCATACCGTATGCAAAATGAATCATTGGTTCGTGAAGTCATGTCGTCTAACGTTTCATTTTTTGGAGCAGACGCTCGGAAAATAGATATGGTTGACCACGAAGGTAATCATCATATTGTTTATGCTTTTGGGACGATTGAAAAAACCAGTGCCGTTAAATTTCATCATATTAGCCCTGATAATGTGCTTTTAGCGAATGATCAAAAATTTCAAAGTTTATTGCATGCCATTGAGTATTTAAAAATGAATAATGGTGTTTTGGTTTTTATTGATAGTGAATATTCTTCAAATCAAGAGATTCGTGAATTTGGTGTTGGAGCACAAATACTTAAAAAACTAGGGATAGAAAATATCAATCTTCTATCTACAAATCAAGGTAAAGAGTATGTTGGTTTGGCAGGTTTTGGGCTTAATATTCATCAAGAGATTATTGTTTAATTTTGAATATGTAAAGGTGCATAGATGGATTTTATTCTTTTATCATCGCTTTTAATTTTATCAGTTACTGCTGTTATGGTGACGATTTCAAAAAGAATAGGATTAGGCTCCATTTTGGGGCTTCTGATTACAGGTATTATTCTTGGACCTTATACACCTGGCCCCATTGTAACAAGTGAAGTGGAAATATTACGGCATTTTACGGAATTTGGTGTTGTTTTTTTAATGTTCGTTATTGGATTAGAAATACAGCCTTCGAAACTTTGGTCCATGAGAAAAGAAGTGTTTGGGCTGGGCTCATTGCAAGTCATTGTCTCAGGTGTTATTTTAGGCTTTTACATGAGTTTTTATATTGATAAACTCAGTGTTGCAATGCTTTTAGGCTTTACACTTGCGCTTTCATCAACTGCCTTTGTGATGCAATTATTACAAGAAAAAGGTGAACTTTCAAGTGAGCACGGTAAAAATGCTTTTGCTATTTTATTGCTTCAAGATTTAGCGGTTGTTCCTCTTTTAGCTATTGTACCGTTACTTGCCGAAACAACAGGAACTGGTAATTCTTCATGGCTCGAGCAGATACTAACGGTTATTTTGATGTTCGTTTTATTGATTACTTTTGGTCGTTATATCATTCCTAAAGCACTTGATAAGGTTGCTAAACAGCGTAATAAAGATGCTTTTTTAACGATTACACTTTTAAGTGTTGTTTTAGCAGCCTTTCTGATGGAAAATGCAGGATTGTCGATGGCTTTAGGGGCATTTCTCATGGGAATGTTTCTTTCTACATCGCGTTATAGTTTTCAAATCGAAGCAAGTATAGAGCCCTTTAAAGGCATCTTAATGAGCCTTTTTTTCATTGCAGTTGGTATGTCAATTGATTTTAAAGCCATTATGACTTCTCCATGGCTTTTTGCTGAACATATTGTTGTCATTATTGTGTTAAAAACTGTTATTGTATTTGGGTTAATGCTCCTATTTGGCGCACAAAAAGACAATGCTTTAAAACTTTCTTTTTTACTCAATCAAAGTGGTGAGTTTGGCTTTGTTCTGTTTGGCGGCGCAAAAGCTCTGCATATTATAGATGATCAGCTGTTTGTTGTTGGGATTGGTGTTATCTCTATTAGTATGCTATTGACACCCATTCTGTATACCATTGGATGCAACTTATCACAAAAATTTTCAAATACATCGGCGTTTATGCTTGGTACATCTAATGAAGTCAATGATCTTCAAAAAGTAGTGATAGCTGGATATGGGAATACGGGTAAAGTAATTGCTCATATGCTAAAGAATAACGCAATTCCTTTTATTGTTTTTGATATTAATCCCAATGAAGTAACAGCTGGACGTAGAGCAGGGCTACCTGTCTATTTTGGTGATATCACAGAACTTAAGCTTTTAAATTCTATTCATCTTGAGCAAGCCTCTATGATTATTGTCTCCATCGATCATAGTGCTAATGCGATTAAGGTTGTTAAGCATATTAAAGAGTATTACCCCCAGATTAAAATATTGGCACGTGCTTTGGATATTAAAACGATGGATAAGTTGCTTTTAGCAGGCTCAAGTTGGGTTATTGCTGAAACTTTGGAAAGTAGCCTCCAATCAGGAGCTGAAGCCTTAAGTCTTTTGGGTGTGATGAATGATGATATTACAGCTTTATTGGACTCTTTGCGAAAAAATAATTATGACTTAGTGCGTGAGATAACCACATAGTCATGACTTTACATGTAGAGGATAAATGTTAATGAAAATATATAATTACGTCATTGCAATGATAATTTTAGGGGTAATGGCAGGGTGTTCCTCAACTCAAATACCACACGAAACTGCTGAAAATAATGTGTCACTTCAAATCACAGAAGAAGTCGAAGGTCAGGTCCTCAATGAAACGAATAGTTCAGAACCTTTGGAAATGAATTTTCAAGAAGTGCAGTGGCAAGTGATTGGTATCAATGGCAAAGCCATTATGGTACAAGAAAGCAAGCCTTATATTAAACTCAAATTGGATAATAGCCGTTTGCAAGGTTTTGGTGGATGCAATATTTTATTTGGCAATTATATATTGGGAATTCAAAATTCAGTAGAGTTTCCAATGGTTGCTTCAACAAAGAGAGCATGTCCAAATCTTGCGCTTGAAGCGGAGTTTTTGAAGATGCTCTCAGAGGTCAAAAGTTATACCATTCAGGAAGGTGTTTTACTTTTTTATGATAAGGGCAATAAGACAATTGCGACTTTTGAGAAATTGGACTAAATATTAACTTGGTATATCTGTGTCTTCCTCACCTCGTGTGAGTTGCTCCCTTGCTTTGGTAGCAAGGGTTTCATATTTTTCTCTAAACAAATCAATTTGATCTTCTTCTAATTCTTCAAGATCTAATAAAGCGTTGTGTGCCCCTTTGGTCGCACGAATCAATTCATCTAATTTGACTTGTATGGCTTCGGTGTCTCTGTTTTGAGTATTTTGTATTAAAAAAACCATGATAAAGGTAATGATAGTCGTAGATGTGTTAATAACTAATTGCCATGTATCGCTAAAATTAAAAAATGGTCCACTGATAAGCCATACAACAATCAAAAGGATAGATAAAACAAAGGTCAGGGATTTACCTGTTAATTTTGCAAATTTTTTCGTAAAATTGGCGTACCATGTTTTAGAGTTCATAGCCTAGTTCCTTATTCAAAAAGAGTATTTATTTTGTCTATAAAATCAAGGGGGTCAATAGGAATTCCTTGTACCATAAACCCAAAATGTAAATGAGGTCCTGTAACACGTCCTGTAGAGCCACTTAATCCCACTATATCGCCTTGCTTAACATTATCACCTACATGTAATGAAAGTGAACTTAAATGATAATAGACACTGTAAAGGCCTTCTCCATGGTCTATGACAATAGAGCCTCCAGCATAGTAACGTGTCTTTGCTAAAACAACAATACCATCATTGGCGGCCACAATAGGTGTTCCACTACTTGCCCTAAAATCAGTTCCAGAGTGATAGCTTTGAAGGGTATCGTTGAAAATACGGGCATTACCATAATCACTGGTGATCGTACTTTGTAAAGGAATAGCAAAAGGTGTTGTCCAGTAGCGTTTAGGCGTAAAGGTTTGGTAGATTTTAGCGGCCTCTTGGGCTTCTTTTTTAATTTGCGCTAAAGCCTCTTTTGGGGGTGAGACTTTTGAGGGTTCTACACTAAGGATTTCTTTTTTGTAATCACCTTGTTTGACATGCAACGATAATTTTTGGCTACCTTGCGTTGTTGTATAAAGAAGTTCTATGGGTTGGTCTTGACGATAAGGTATAGCAATAAAAGCAATCTTTTTTTGTACATCATTAGGGTGTTTCAAGAGTGGAATAGTGATACCATTTTTAGACAGTGAGATACTCTGAGATGCATTGAACTCAAGCAAGAGCACTGTACCATTGGTCGCATCATAAGCGAATAGTGATAATGTAGTGAAAAATAGAATGACTAAAGTTCGCATAGATTGTGGTACTTAGACTTTTTTCTTAGTCATTTTTTGAGGTGCACTTTTTTTCTCAATAGGGCGATAATCTACCAAGGTTGTTGTACCTTTGCCTGGATAGCGTTTCATCTCAAAAAGATGGTTCAGTTTTGCTAAAAGTGTTGTCAGTTTACTGGAGCCATAGGTTCGTGGATCAAAGTCAGGATATTGGCGTTTGATGAACGCACCAGCAGCAGAAACACTGGCCCAACCTTCATCATCCTGTGTTTTTTCCCAGCCTACATGTAAGGTAATGGCTAAGTCTTTAAAGACATTTTCATGAGATTCTTTGTCTGCTTTAATTTCAGGTTCTTCTTCCGATATTTCAGTGTTAAATTTAAGATTTTCGGTAAAAATAAAGTCATCACATGCATTACGAAATGAAATAGGTGTTTTATGTTCGCCAAAACCAAAAACAAAAATCTCTGATTCTTTTAAGCGAGAGGCAAGTTTAGTAAAGTCACTATCGCTCGATACTAAAGCGAAGGCATCAAACTTTTGAGTATAGAGTAAATCCATTGCATCAATAATCATCGAAGCATCGGTAGAATTTTTTCCAACGGTATAAGCGAATTGTTGAATAGGTTGTACCGCCAATTCATTGAGTGTTTCTTTCCAGTTTTTGAGATAACTACTTGACCAATCACCATAAGCACGTTTGACAATCATCCGTCCATGGGTTGAGAGTTCCGCTAATATGAGCTCAATCTTGCTTTGTTGGGCATTGTCTGCATCAATAAGTACAACGATACGTTTTTCGATACTAATATCTTTCATAACGAGCCCTTTAGTGAAGTAATGAAACCATTATAACGCAGTATTGCACTAAACGAAGTCAAAGAGATGATTTTACGTAGGTGCAAACAAAAAAAAGCTATGATATATACAATGATATGCCCTAGGAGGACAATATGGTATGGTATTTTTGGGCGATTTTAGGCATTTTAGCCATTGTCTTTGAAGTCTCAAGTCCTACTTTTTTTGCAGGTTTTCTCGGAATAGGCTTTTTAGGCTCAGCATTGGCTTCGTATCTTTTAGAAGATTCTTTTACTGTACAGATTATTATCGCTTTGGTGGGTATGTTTGTGGGTGCATTTGTCTTTAAACGCCAAAAAATGGGTGAAACACCTGCCAGTAAAATTGGTCAATCAGATGAATTTATAGGTGTTAAAGGTAAAGTGACAGAGCTTTTATCGGAAGATGAAATGGGAAGTGTAAAGTTACATGTCCCTGTTCTTGGAAGTAGTAAATGGCCTGCTGTTTCAAATAGCGAAGACAATATAGATGTTGGTACACCCATTGAAGTTGTTGCTATTGCTGGCTCACATCTTATTGTTAAAAAAATATAAAAAAGGAGTTATTAATGCATAGTTCAATTGATTTGAGTTTGTCATTTTTTGTCATTTTACTGTTAGCAGGAGCTTATCTGCTTTACCAAATGGTGCGTATTGTACCACAAGGGGAAGAGTGGGTCGTTGAGCGATTGGGAAAATTTCACACCGTTTTAAAACCAGGTCTTAATTTTTTAATTCCCGTGCTTGATAAAGTGCAAAGCAGGCTCAATACAAAAGAGCTTATTCAGCAGATGAAAGCGCAAGAAGTCATCACCAAAGACAATGCCGTTGTTATCATTAGCGCCGTCGTTTTTTACAAAATAAGTGACCCTCAAAAAGCTCTTTATTCGATTGATAATTTTGAACTTGCTGTTGCCAATATGGCTTCTACAACACTTCGCTCAGTCATTGGTAATACGACGTTGGATGAGTCTCTTTCCGGACGAGAACGCATTAAAGCTGCCATTTCAGAAAAAATTGGTGACCATTTAGCGCAATGGGGTCTTTCGTTGACGGCAGTTGAGGTACAAGATATAAAACCAAGTGATAAACTTCAAGATGCGATGGAAAAACAAGCCGCAGCAGAACGTGAAAAAAAAGCATTGATTATGAAAGCAGAAGGTGAAAAGCAGGCTGCAATTACCAAAGCAGAGGGCTTAAAAGAGTCAATGGTTCTTGAGGCTGAGGGAAAATTACTCGCGTCTCGTAAAGAAGCAGAAGCTAAAGTCACACTTGCTAATGGTGATAAGGAATCTATGCAAGCTATTGCATCGGAACTAAAACACGGTGATGCCTCAAGTTATCTTTTAGCCCAACGTTACATTGATAGTGTCGGGGCACTGAGTCATTCTCCAAATAGCAAAGTGGTCTTTATCCCTGCCGATTTAAAACATAGTATCGAAGGAATTGCTGGAGGTCTTGGTACTATATTTTCGGATGTCAAATAGATAGGCTATAGACGTCAAACGAAGTACTCTAGTGTGGTAAGAGCTTCGTTTGACTTGCTACATTTTAGTTAATGACTGCAACCACATCCACCGTGATGATGATCCTCATGGTCGTGTTGTTCATCATCACCCAAGAGTGACATATAGTTTTTAATGGTGACCTTTTCTAAAGCACCTTGATAAAATTTTTCTAAAGCCTCATGAAAGGAGATGCGCTCTTTACCTGCAAAGTAAACATCGATATTTTGTTCCAAAAGTAAATGAAAAGGTTTTTCACCAATATGATTTAAAAAAACTGTTTTGACCCCTAAATCTGCTAGAAAACGTACAACTTTAACACCGCCATCAGCACTGTTTTGGTGAATGGTGACATTTTCTTTTTCATCACTAAATGCAAAATATTTAGCGTGTCCAAATAATGGAGCAAGGATAGCTTCCTCTTTATCGGTTTTAACTGGCATAGCAATCATTTTTTATCCTTTATGGTCATATGTCCATAACTATAGCACTTTTATTGAACATATGTCAAGAAAATTTAAATCTATCTGTGTTATAGTTATTTTATTTGCAAAGGCTTTGCATGTCACGACAAAAAAATAAGCGACATATCTCTTTTAGACCAAGATGTCATAAATTTATTCCTGAAAATAATGGGGATATGGAAATCATTAGCCTTTTATCGGAAGAAACAGAAGCACTTTATCTGATGGATTTATTGGGAATGTATCAAGAAGAAGCGGCTCAAAAAATGGAAATTTCTCGTCCAACACTTGCAAGAATTGTCAAATCTGCCCATCATAAAGTAGCCTTAGCATTATTAGGTGGAAAGCAACTAAACTTAGAGCCATCCTCTGCACCATATAAAATTGCTTTGTGCAGTGATAGTGCTAATGCTCCTTTTTATTTAACACTACCCAAAAGTAAATATATACATATTTTTACACTCAACCATCACATTATAGAGTCCCACAAGATACTCAATAATCCACTTTTCTTAGAAAATGCAAAGCCAGCTATCGTACTTACAACACTTTTTACACAAGAGCGAATCAATCTTTTTATTGCTAATAGTCTTGGAGAAGGATTTAAAAGTATGCTTTCTTCAAAAGGAATCCAACTCTTGATCAAAGAGAGCATGAGCGAAGAAGATATACGAGTATTATGGTAATTTAATCAACCGTCCCTTAAACCAAAGCTTCCGTAAGCGTGTGCATTTCTTCTTTAATGGCTTCAAGAAATTCGATCATAAAAGAGTCTTCCAATTCACAAATTACTACCTTTCTTTGTCTAATAACTACGGCGATAAATTCTGCAACAGCATGTGCTTCAATATGAGCTTTAAAGTACGCCACTATCTCTTAAATAGTGGAATACGATATGTCTTTTTTTAGGTTAAGTAAGTGTAAATACGGCATTTTTACTTAATGATTAAGATTTTAGTCTTGTATACAAATTTCACCTTTTTGCATATGCCATAAGGTCTGATAAATGACAATAATAATGACAATCGTCGCAACACAAATCATAGTACAAGAGAGCACATAAAGCGTTATATCTTTTGATTGATGATACATAAGCATGGAACTAATGGCCATAGCGGCAAGAGGGAATACAAATGCCCACCATGAGATAAAGAACTTAATTTTGAGAAAATTTTTGTACATAAAAGCAATGAGCAATGTAAAGAAGAGTGCCAGATTAAAAAGCATCATTGCAAAAGTGTCAATGACTCCAAACATTTTAAAATAGGCTAATAAGCCAACCGCTGGCGGTGCAATGAGAATAAACATTGTAGGCATAAATTTACTAACAAGTTGATGGTGAAAAATAATACGATTAAGTAAGATAGCAAATAATATAATCCAAAAAAAGATACCTGAGGTAAAAAAGTACATTAAAATACCTTGGCTTGCAAAACCAACACCAGCAACAGGAACAATAACATTTCCGACAATAGGGATAAACCATGCAGGATTGGAATGGTCAAGCTCTTGGTTGTGATTAATCCAAAAAGAGATGGTATACATTGTTAAATAAAAATGTAGAACCGTACCAGGATACCAAAAGAGCGCTGAAATAATTGGATAATGCTCTTTATAAATAATGGCGAGCATCAACATAGAAATAGAAACAGCCGCAAAAAAATTAATTCTTATGGGATGTGAAAATTCTTTTTTAACGACAGGCCTATATTTTAAAAACTTAATACAATAAAGGATACTGACAGCAATAAAAATAGTAGTCGTTACAACCATTAAAATCATCCCTATGACAGAAGGAAAACCAAGCCATAGGGCAGCTTTTTGATACATAATCGTTATTCCACTCATTCCCATGACGATGGCATACATCATAATAGGAAAAAATTTAATTCTATTCTTCTCACACATTGGTGTTTCTTGCATTGTAACCTCTTATAATAAAAATAATTAAAATAGATAAGAATAATAAGATTTTTATGAACATATGTCAATAAGAATTGTGAATAGATTTCTTTTGTAAGAGAAAATTTAGAAAATTAATGAAAATAGTTTTCTAATTTATTGAGTATTTTAGTTGTGATTTATATAAATTGTAATACAACCTTTGTGTCGGTTCGAGCCGGCTACGATTAAGTCGTTATACTCGCCAAGTTGATTTCAATACAACCTTTGTGTCGGTTCAAGATACTTCTTTGATAAAGAAAATGCAGTATCTACAGTTTCAATACAACCTTTGTGTCGGTTCAAGTGTGCGGAGAATTGCCAGGTTTAAAGGTTGTTTTATGTTTCAATACAACCTTTGTGTCGGTTCAAGACAGGCGGGGGAGCTATAGCTTTAACTAATACATCTGTTTCAATACAACCTTTGTGTCGGTTCAAGGTAGATAAATCAGTAGGTATATTTTTAATATCCTCGTTTCAATACAACCTTTGTGTCGGTTCAAGCCAAAAAGTTGGCAAAGCGTCCAAGGTTGTTGATGGTTTCAATACAACCTTTGTGTCGGTTCGAGTTTTATTTGAAACAGATGAACTCTTAAAGGAGTACTGTTTCAATACAACCTTTGTGTCGGTTCGAGATTAAACAAAATATTGATACTTCAATCGCTGAAGCTTGTTTCAATACAACCTTTGTGTCGGTTCGAGAAAAGAAATTTCTTCTCTTGACGTTTATAGCCCTAGTTTCAATACAACCTTTGTGTCGGTTCGAGTATGATGCCAGGTGGTAAGCCATTGGTTCAGCCAGAGATGTTTCAATACAACCTTTGTGTCGGTTCGGGCCTTTTGAGGTTAAACTACTCAAAACTCTAAGCAAGTTTCAATACAACCTTTGTGTCGGTTCGAGATGCAACAATACCGCCAATTTGCGGATGTTGTTACCCGGTTTCAATACAACCTTTGTGTCGGTTCGAGCCACCATATTTTTCAGGAGTATCTATGTAAAGGATGCGTTTCAATACAACCTTTGTGTCGGTTCGAGAAAGTTTTGTCAACCTGTGTATGAGGCTCTTTTAACGTTTCAATACAACCTTTGTGTCGGTTCGAGATACATCATGGAAAATAATCGCAAAGGCAATACGAGTTTCAATACAACCTTTGTGTCGGTTCGAGGAATAATTTTAAAGGCAATACAGAACCAAATTTATAGTTTCAATACAACCTTTGTGTCGGTTCGAGGAAAAGAAATAGTTAAAAGCATCGTTTGATGTAACTGTTTCAATACAACCTTTGTGTCGGTTCGAGTTTATTAATAAAAGGTTGTAAATAGTTGGCAGTATGGTTTCAATACAACCTTTGTGTCGGTTCGAGAGTGCCGTTTCGAGTTCTCTTTGTTGTGTTTGGCTGTTTCAATACAACCTTTGTGTCGGTTCGAGGCATTAATCCGTACTGTTCTGCTGCAACCAGGAAGTTTCAATACAACCTTTGTGTCGGTTCGAGTTGAAGCTAAAACGGAAAAGTTTTCATCTCAATTCTGTTTCAATACAACCTTTGTGTCGGTTCGAGTTTGATGAAATTTTGAATATTGCAGGGTTATCGTTGTTTCAATACAACCTTTGTGTCGGTTCGAGTTTGTTTTGCCTGTTTTGCATTAAGACTGTTTTGAGTTTCAATACAACCTTTGTGTCGGTTCGAGGGTCCAATAGTAGCATTAATTAATGCTCCAAACGGTTTCAATACAACCTTTGTGTCGGTTCGAGTAACGCTTTGTATCGTTTAACGCATCGATCACCTTTGTTTCAATACAACCTTTGTGTCGGTTCGAGAGTGAATAAATAGCCTACTTTTGCATCTTTAAGCATGTTTCAATACAACCTTTGTGTCGGTTCGAGTCTAATTCAAAAATTTGTTAATAATTTGCTTATTATGTTTCAATACAACCTTTGTGTCGGTTCGAGTAGTTTTCTTAATGTGTTCAAATTTTTGATTTTACAGTTTCAATACAACCTTTGTGTCGGTTCGAGCATCATTCTGTTTAGAAGTAGGCAAATTCATACAAGTTTCAATACAACCTTTGTGTCGGTTCGAGAAATGGGAGCTAATAGACTTGTAAATGTAAGCGCATAGTTTCAATACAACCTTTGTGTCGGTTCGAGTTTCTCCGTGGCACATCCGCCTTGATTGAACCCACCGGTTTCAATACAACCTTTGTGTCGGTTCGAGTACATTAAAACGTGAGCATGAGGAACGCCCGTTTCAGTTTCAATACAACCTTTGTGTCGGTTCGAGTAAGCTCGAACTACGTTATTTTTATAAGCACAATCGTTTCAATACAACCTTTGTGTCGGTTCTAGTTTTGGACAACTAATTTTCTTGGATAATGCTGGGCAGTTTCAATACAACCTTTGTGTCGGTTCTAGCACGTTCAAACTGAAACTATGGCTATGGTATTGCCGTTTCAATACAACCTTTGTGTCGGTTCTAGACTTATCAAGCATTATTAGGCGATAAGTCATTAAGGTTTCAATACAACCTTTGTGTCGGTTCTAGTTTTACAGCCTGAACTTGCCGTTATGGTCATTAAGGTTTCAATACAACCTTTGTGTCGGTTCTAGCATCTTTATCAGCTCCAAAGCTGCCAAATAAAACAGTTTCAATACAACCTTTGTGTCGGTTCTAGGAAAGCAAGCAATAGCAAGTCATATGACTTGACAAAGTTTCAATACAACCTTTGTGTCGGTTCTAGTACTGTGTTTTTTCCTTCATCGCATCAAGTTTGTCTGTTTCAATACAACCTTTGTGTCGGTTCTAGAAAATTGCCAATTTACTTAAATGTTGCGGCTTATCGTTTCAATACAACCTTTGTGTCGGTTCTAGTGGTGCATTAACAATGTCATGTTCAAGTACACTAAAGTTTCAATACAACCTTTGTGTCGGTTCTAGTAATATGAAAGTTTTAGATGATGTTAAGTCAGTAACGTTTCAATACAACCTTTGTGTCGGTTCGAGAGTAACTCAATTGTTGCAACTTTTGCCGCTGTCAAGTTTCAATACAACCTTTGTGTCGGTTCGAGGAAAAAAACAAGCAACTTATAGCGGCTTTTAGAAGCAGTTTCAATACAACCTTTGTGTCGGTTCGAGAATACTATCCATTTTGACATAGTTGCAAATACTAAGTTTCAATACAACCTTTGTGTCGGTTCGAGTTTAAAATCCGTGAGCGTTCACTAGGCTTAATTGAGTTTCAATACAACCTTTGTGTCGGTTCGAGTAAAAAAGGTTCATTTTCCACTTCATATTTAGGTAGGTTTCAATACAACCTTTGTGTCGGTTCGAGAAACGACCATACCAACCATCATGCGCTCCACCTCTGTTTCAATACAACCTTTGTGTCGGTTCGAGTAAAGCTATTACAGCCGATCAAATATCATCTAGTAGTTTCAATACAACCTTTGTGTCGGTTCGAGTATAGCGTTCCGTCATCATTTGCAACTAAATTACCCGTTTCAATACAACCTTTGTGTCGGTTCGAGATAAAAAGCTTTAATTACTTTGTAAAAGGGTATTAAGTTTCAATACAACCTTTGTGTCGGTTCGAGCGTAATCTCACATTTAGCAGATGGTAAAGATACTAATGTTTCAATACAACCTTTGTGTCGGTTCGAGAGTGTATTAGACCAACTAATGCATCAATAGTTCGGTTTCAATACAACCTTTGTGTCGGTTCGAGATAACCAACTTTAGAAGCTTTACGCATTTTACGTGAGTTTCAATACAACCTTTGTGTCGGTTCGAGTCAACATCGATAAGCATCTTAGTTTTTTTATAATGTTTCAATACAACCTTTGTGTCGGTTCGAGCAAACTGATATAGATGAGCTTAACGCTTGGTATAGTTTCAATACAACCTTTGTGTCGGTTCGAGGACAGCACCTCAACCGTATCAAATAACCTACTTTTGTTTCAATACAACCTTTGTGTCGGTTCGAGGGCTAGATTAAGGGGCTTTCTAAAAAGCAAAATCCCTTAAAAT
Source organism: Sulfurospirillaceae bacterium (assembly GCA_028684065.1). Lineage (GTDB taxonomy): Bacteria > Campylobacterota > Campylobacteria > Campylobacterales > Sulfurospirillaceae > Sulfurospirillum. The sequence continues at coordinate 173,642 of JAQUGO010000001.1, read as the reverse complement.
AGCCATTTTAAATGTTTTTTCCAATTAAAATTAACAACGATATGTTAAAGATCGAAAAGGCGATTTTACGTCCTATTTTAGCAACTTTAGACCTAAACAAATGTAAAACGTGGTTGGAAAATCATATAAAAATTCCTTCGCTCTCCTTTTTTGGATTTCCTAGTGTTTCTTCGTTAAAGCTTCCTGATGTTAGCATCTTGATAATGGTGATAAAATCGATCTCTTTATCGATGACTTTTTTGAGTTCATTGAGCAGTTTTAGTTGATTAGCAGGTGTTATATTGCCTCGAAAAATAGACTTTTGGTGATGCTTGAGGTATTTTTTGCAAATTTTAAAAACCTTAGCAACGCGGTATTTGCCAACGTCGCTAAACTCATCGGCGATGTCGTAAAATAAAAAGACATAGTTGTAATTGGTTGTGTCTTTTTTCACGCTTTTTCCTTAAGTAAAAATGGTGTAAATTCTCGTCCCTCAACGATGGTTTTGATGAGTTTATAGCCGTCTAATTTGAGACAATGTTTATACGAAACTTTGCGTTTGAGCTTTACATGTAAGAAGGTTTCATTGAGTTTTTCTTCAAAAGCGTCTATAAATATTTTCTTGCCTTCTTCGTTGAGAAGTGCGTAGTTTAGGGATTTATCAAAGTGTTTGAGCACTTGAAGTTTCTTACGTCCCACCAAATCAAAAATGGTTTTGAAAACGATGACAGGCTTAAAGGCTTCGCTGAGGTCAAGGCTCAAACTAAAGCGTCCTTCCCTTGGGCTATGCAGAAAACTAATGGCTTGGTTGAGATGTGTGTGGTAGATGGACGCGATGGTCTTGGTGTAAATCAGTGTATTTCCAAAGCTGATGAGCGCGTTCATAGGATTGTCAGGTGGGCGTTTGACGCGCTTGTTCATCACAAAATCTTCAGGCAAAAAGTACTTAAAACTGTCGTAAAAACGACTCCAAATCTGACCTTCAACGAACAGTATCTGCTCTATTTTTGTTGTTACATGTAAAAGGGAAGGCACATCGTTTTTCAGCCAATCAAGATACGGTTTAAGCTCTTTTTTGTCATGACGATAATAATGATAAAGCACCTCATGGATATTTTGTGCGATGGCAAAAACGATACGTTTAGCGATGATTAAGCGTTTATTGACAAAGGTGAGCGACTGTTTGATGGTCAAATCACCGCTGATAAGATACTCTTTAGGGTAAAAACTGCCACTGTAATTACCATGATAATTAAAAATGTGCATCGTTATGCCAGCTTTAGCGATGAAGTCCAAAAACTTAGTATTGAAGCTCACTTCATTTAAACAGTACAGCTCTCTGGTCTCTTCGATGGGTAAGTAGAAATGCCCCTTTTCATTGCTGAATGCGATGGAATTGTCTTTGCGTTTAAGCTCTCCCATCGAAAAAATATAACGTGTATGATTTTTTGCCATTTTAACCTCTATATAAAACAGTACTCATAATAAGCGCATTTTTTACATTTGTTTTCAAACTTAGGAGGCGGTGGAATGTTGGTATCTACGAGTTGGGAAATCGCTTCCAAAACGCTCAAAAGCTCTCTCTCATTTTCTTCATTAAGCTCTAGTATCTCACTTTTGGTCGTAGTGCTTTTTTCGTGGTACTCGATTTTCCCTTTGCGCTCAATCCCTTTTTGTTTGAGCTTATAAAGATAAAGCAACACCTGCCACTTCACAGCTTCTGGGTCTGAGTCAGATTTTTTGAGTTCCACAAGGTATTCTTTGGTGATTTTATCAATCTTGACATTGTCGATTTTGATCTCAGTTTGCTTGGCTTTTTCTTCATTGATTTCATGCAACACTTTGCCGATGCGCACGTCTTCGCTGTTGTCTTCAAGGTTGAGACGATTGGCGTGGAGCCAACACTGGGTTTTACAGTGGAAATAGTAGTTTATGAGGGTTCCTGTAATGTTATTCATAGAAAAATATCGTCTTTCAAACCTAGATATTTTTTTCTATTAAACTTTCCATCTTCAGTAATATATTCTGCATAATTGCTTACAAGATAAATACCGCCTTTTTCTTCATCATAATGAGGTAAGACATATTTATCATTAAATCTCAAAATATTAAACGTAAAAAATTGCATCAGTGCTTGAATACTCGACTTTGCCACCTCTTTTTTTGCAAAACCCTCAATGTCATTGAGTGCAATAAAAGCATCCCATACTTTTTGACCATCTAACTTTCCATCCGTGAGCAATGTTTCAGCTAATCCATTAAACTCTTTGACATTTTTATAAAGTGATAGATCAATTTGAAACGGAAAATAAAGCGTAAATGTATCGCTTTTGATCAACGTCATCTCTTCTTTGATTTTTTTATAATTGAGTTTTTTAATGGCTTCGTCAAAATAATCATGACTCGTCATCAAACCACATTTAAACTTTGATTTATCGGTTTTAATTCTTTCTAAAACTTCACCATAGTACAGATCGAACTCTTTGTTTTTTAAAATATCTTGGTATTTTGGCTCTTTTAAGTCCATCCCCAAACGATTATCGCCTCGATAGATTTTTTCAACATCGTCCATATCGAAAAAGTAAACCACGCCTTCTCTTAAACAACTACGATTGATGCGCCCCATAAACTGCTCTTCACTGTCAATGGTTGAAATATCCTTAAAACCGATGTCCATATCTATATCCACACCCGCTTCAATGACTTGTGTCGCTACAATGATTAAAGATTCCGTTTTACTTTTGTTGATCACATATTGGCGGTATGCTTTATTATCGTCACCGCTTAGTTCGTACACATTTTTAAACTCATCTTTGATAGCGTTGTAAAATTCTCTCGCACTTTGTTTTTTGATAAACTCAAAAAGTATTTTTTTATCTTTGGGTTGTTTTTTTAATATTTCGACCAATCTTGGTATCGTCATTTTTTCAGTTTTATCAAGCAAAAAATTGATTTTGACCCTGTCTTTAAAAAGCTTATGTTGAAACAAATCTCTCTTTTTTTTATCGCCGATGAGCGCAACAAAATTGTTTTTTTCTTCCAAAAAATAATCTAACTTAGGCAGCGTCGCCGACATAATGATAATTTTCATATTGAGTAACGCCGCATATTTGTCAAAAAACTCCACCATATACCACCAAAGATGGTTATTGTAACTTTGTATTTCATCGAGGATGATGACGCTGTTTGCCAACTGCCAAAGTGGAAAATTGTCCTCTTTTGAAGTGCCAAATAAAATATCAAAAAATGCTACATGCGTTGTGATGATGGCAGGAGCATGAAAAAAGAGTCGATTGACATATGATTTTTCGTAATTACTTTCTACATCTTCTTGGTCTTTTTCATCAATAGTTATCGGAGTTATAGAGTTGATAATTTCAATCGTCAATTCCTTTTTAAATATACCATCAAAAACGTTTTTAGTTTGCTCCACTAATGTATTGAACGGAAAAATATAAAAAAGTTTATTGACATGGTCATTGTTTTCTAAAAGTTTTAGCGCTAAATTGATAGAAGTAATAGTCTTGCCGCTACCCGTTGGAGCTTCAAGGTAAAAGATATTTTTATCTAAGTTTTTAAGTAGATTGTCCTCTGCTTCTTGAAACATTTCACTTCGTAATGTGTTAATTCCATCATCGTTTTTAAGTTTACATGTAAAGGTAGAAAAAAGCTCATTGAGCTTCTGTTTCTTAGAACTCGAGAATGCTCCAAAGTCATCGGTTTTTAAACCTGACATGTAATCGGTTGTAGCATAATAATCGCTAGAAACAAGAAGCGAAAAAAGAAGTTTGTTGAGGATGTAAAATTCAAAATGAGGAATTTCAAACATATCTAAATAAGTCCAATATATCTTTTCTTTTTGATATTCTTCAACAACACTCAAATTTCCATGATGCTTTGCTTGATGATACGAAAATATATAAAGTATAAATTTAAACTTTTCTCTTGTCTTTTGATCAGGTAGCATTTTAATTTTTATCATGTAATGATCAATAAACATTTTTGATGAAAAACTAGAATGTTCACTGCTATTTGTTTTATTTTTATAGTCTTTAAAATGTTCATTATTCATCTTTTTTGCTTGAAAATATATATTTGTCTTTCCAATATCATGAAGAAAAATTGTATTAATAAACATTTCTTTAAGTAAGTCAAAATTTTCACTGTCTATTTTTTGCAGTAAATTATCTATGAGAAGATGAAGATTTTTATGTGCTACTATTTTATGAAAATACTCTAGCGTCAGATTTGAATGAGAGATGAGCGTTTCACATGGCGTATGCGCAAGATAGCGCTCATCTATTTTGAACTCAGATAAAAGCATAGTTTTTACCGTCAGTAAAATAAACATCATGAGGTAAGTTTGTTACTTCATGATTGGTAAATACCAAAGTCTCATACTCATAAAAGTGATGATCTTTTTGAAGCCTCATCGGAGAGATTTCTTGAAAAAGATAAGGTCTTTCATCTTCTTTTGCTAAATAAAGCCTGTCAAAATTCTTGATAAATAATGAGTCAATGTAGTTTCCTGAAGGTGCCGCAAGTTCAACTATCTTCACTTCGTCAATCTTTGCAGGATGGTCGTTTTTACCAAGATAAGGGATAAAAACCGACTTGCCACCCAAAAGATACTCGCTGATTTTTTGAAAAACGTCACTTCCATCATCTAGTATCTGTATCTGCCACACAGGATTTTCAAGCCACTGCTCACGAACGACAAGATTACCGCCTTGCTCAAAACTAGCATAACCAACGCTATTATTGAACGTTTGAATTTTCTTGCTAAAATAGCCATGTGATGCAAGTGGTGTTATGGCTACTTTTAGCTCTTTAAGCTTTTCATAAAACTCAGGAAAACCATCGTCATAACTTAAAGAGCCTTTTTTCAATCCTCTATTTTTATCAAACAGTTGATTATGTCCTCCCAACCCGATGATAGCCCCAAGCATTCCCAAAAGTGCAGGCTTGTGAATGTTGTTGTACGTAAAATAGGCAAATACATTCACATCAGGCTTTCTGAAACATGCCGTTTTTCCGCTGAGTATGAACCTAAGCGCTTTCATGGGCTATAATTTCTCTTGGGTAAAAATGTTAAACTGACTCAACGATGTTTTAACTTCGAGTTTAAAAGGATTGTAATACACTTCAACACTCGCATATTTTCCCTCAATTAACTTCTCAAGTTCACTAAGATCGATCTCTCTCTTTTGGCTATCAAATTTTATGTAGTCACTCAAGTCAGGTAAATAGCACTCTTCATCTTTACATGTAAGAAATAGCGCGAACTCATTTTCACATCCAAATTTTGAGTTGGTACTGTATGCTGTCGCACTGACCAAAGCTACTTTTTTAAATTCTGCGTAATCTGATTCGGTATAGCCTTGAAACTCTGCGCCTAAAAGGGCTTTGTATTCATCATAATTTTTTGGGTTGATACTAAAACCATAAAAGTAATGTGCTTCATCAACTGTTATTTTTGTACCAAGCGTAGATTGTTTGGCATCATCTTTAGTTGAGTCAGCAAAGGGCGATAAGATATCTTGAATTTCTATATTGGTGTCGTCAAATTTATTGAATCCTTGCCCAAATTGTACGGCGCCCGTAATTGAAATATTTTGCTTCTTTTCTGCAAAAGTTGCACCAAAATTTTTAACATCAATCGCTTTAAAAAGGTTATTCATGACATCTTGTGTTGGTGTTTTATCGGTAATTTCTCCAAAAAGATACGTATAGCGTTCCGCCAGTTGCTTAGGTACAATCGAGCCTTTTTCGTCTTTCCAGCTTTTGATAAAAAGAACTTTTTTACCTTCGTTTTCCCACATTTTTTTCATAGGATATTTAAGAGCCTTATCACTTCCAAAAATATCACCATTACTGGTTGATTTGGGTCGTCCTGTAAAATCCGCATTCCAATTTGCCATTTTTGCTTTGATTCCGATTACGCCGTAAACTCTAGTCATTTTAATTCTCCTCTTTTTTCATATAAAATAAATTTTGAGATAAAACACCCACTAAAAAACTATCGCTATTAAACACATCATCTTTTTCATACGCAGTTATCAGAGAAAGTGCATTGTTAAATTTTGTTTGATTGAGTCCAATTTCATGTTTATATTTAAAAAATGTAAATTTGATTTCATCTTTTAACTTTTTAACTGACTTTGCCCTTAAAAAAGGCTCTAGCATATCAGCATCTTTTTTACCTGATTTACTTTTTGTCAGTAAATATTTTGCCACTTGCCCACAAAGATAGAAAAACTCTTCACTGCTCAAATCACCATAATCTGATGTTTCAAGTTTGGTAATAACTCTTTTTTGCACTTCCATAATATCCATAACCGCCTCTCCTTTATGTTGTAATAATGAGAATTTTAGATTTAAACTCTCTTTTGCTCGTAATTCTGAAAAATAATATTTTTTTTCATTTTTTTGCCTTAAATGCTCAATGACAAAGTCTGTTCCATATTTTTGAATGACTTGATAAAACTCTTTTTCATCGTATTTTTTGAAATAATTGACCATCGCATATTTTGTTTCAAATATAAGCTGTTGAAGCTTTTTAGAAACAAAATCAGAGACTTTTAAATCATCACGAAAATAGTTACGAATGAGTTGCCCATTGTAAAAAACTTCATCTACTATAGTCTCAAGTTGCCAAAGTTCTGTTAATTTTATATCTTCTTTGTCTTTGATATGAAGATGATTTTTTACCACTATTTCATCGTTTAACTCTTCTATTTTGGCAGGTAAATAATCAAAATCTGTCACAATATCTTTTTCTTTAAAGTCACGGTTGATAAAAAACTGACTTCCAAGAGGTGTTTTATTTTGATACTCTTGAAACTTAAGCCAATCAAAGAATTTTTTTAACATGAGAGCATCACTGTCTCTTATCATAAAGGGCGCTATTGTTTTTTTTGTCTTTTGCTCAAGATAAGGCTTTTTGGCGTTGAGTCCCATATTAGAATCACTAAGACCATAAACATCTTTTTCAATGTTTATACTATACGTAATGTCATTAAATATTTTTATAGCATAATATATTTCGCTCTCTTTCATATACTCATCAATTGGTGCTTCAAAAAAGATTTTAATGTAGTTTTCTATATTGTTTTCCTGCGCAATTTTTACAATAGCTTTGATATTATTTTCAATAAAGTTATATTTTTTAGTAATATCTTCTTGCCTTACGGCATCATTTAATTTATGTTGAAAACCTTTGAGTATCTCAATTTCATTTTTCTTTTTAAACTTTTTATAATTAGAAAGCGCTACATATTGGCTGTTAATAGCGTTGTCAGAAAGTAATTTTTTTGGTTCGTTACTGATGAAACTTTCAATTTTAACGAAGAATGAGAGATAGTTGACATTATGGATTTTTTTATCATCAAAGGATTTATTTGAGTTTAGATAACCACTATAATAGTCGCGTTTTTTAAACCACTCAAGCATTGTATGGTTTATGTCGCCATTTACATGTAGAAATAATTTTTCTTTTTTGAGTGTCCTTGAAATAAAATATTCTAAACTTTCATCATCATTTACTTTGACATAAAGCCCATCTTTCAGAACATAATTATCTAAAATAAGTTTGTCGCCTTTGATTTCATATTCTTTTCTAAATTCTTCCAATAAATCATAAATCATCTCATCCCCCTTCCAAGCATAAACCCACCACCATAACTATTCTTCTCCCCGATCCCACACGCCAACGCAACAAACGCTAACTTCTGACTTCCTTCATCTTCATTAGGCACAATTTTAACCTTATTGCCAAAAAATCGGATGGATTTGCCTTCTTTGGTGATGATGATATTTTGGGGTTTTTGGTTGAGTATTTCGATGAGTTGGATGAAATTATCCTTTACATGTAAAGGTTCACCGAAGAAAGTTTGGTATTTTTTTTCTAGGTTGTCATGGAGTTGTTTTTGCAGTTGCACGATGTCGCCGCTTTCTTGCATGGTCCAGTATTTGCCATTGTCAATCGAGACGATGACGGGGGTTGCACTGTAGAGTTCAGTAATGAAAAATTGAGAGATGACTTTTTTATGGGTTTCGATGACGAGTAGGTTTTCATTGTTGATATTTTGACGAAGCGTGGTTGAAAGTGTATCGATAAACGCTTCATCTAAAGAGCGAATACTAAATGTGTAGAGTGCGCCTTGTTGGTAAATCTTCTCTTTTTCTACGGGTAAAAGCCCACCGAAAACATAGTGTTTAAACCCCTCTTTTTTATGAGTTTCTCCCACGCCATCATGATACATCGAAAAGCTGATGTATTTTGAAAGTGCTTCAAAACTTGTTTGAAACGCCATATTTTTCTTCATATATGCCTTGCATATCAGTTCAAAGTATTTCACAGTGACTCCTTTTTCATTTATTTATATTTCAACTTAATCTCATTCTATCTAAAAATTATGACATATTCACTCCATATCATATTATAAATAATGCAAGATAGATTAAACTTAGGTTGTATAAAAAGTAGATTACAGCATGTTAGCACTTTAAGAGATTATCATTGAATGAATTCTCATAGTGCATAAATAAATGAATAAGTTTTAATTTATGAGTAGTCTATTTTCTAAAAAACTAACCATTCATTCAACTTTGTTGGATATACTAACTTAAATAGTATTATCTTTACATGTAAGGATAAGAGTTGATATTTATTTTAAATGATGAAGGACATATGTGTATAAAAAAATTGAAATCATTACCATGGTATCACACCAACAATCGGCTGTTAAAACGCTAGATTCATTTTCGTATGCTAAAGAGCTTATTCACGCCCCTCTGACCATTGCAGAGTTTTATGAAAGTTGCAAGGACTATCCTATTCTTTTTGTGAAAGATGCAGGGGGTATTTGGAATGCTATAGCGATGTTAGGGTACAAGGAGGGGAATAATCTTTTTATTGATGCTAAAGGGTTATGGGAGAAAAATAGATATATCCCAGCTTTCATACGTAGATATCCTTTTGTTTTTGCAACAAAGCCTGGTACGAGTGAACTAGCTTTGGCTTTTGATGTTACATGTAAAGGCGATAAAAGTACCAATGCTGAGCGAAGTTTTTTTGATGAGGAGGGTAAAATCACCCCATTTTTACAAGGTGTTGTCAACTTTTTAACGCAATTTCAAAATGACGCCAAAGCGACATCAGAATTTATCAAACAGCTTGAAGACTGGGGATTGTTGGAGGCTAAAGTTGCCAATATCACAACGCCATCGGGTGAGCCTTTTAGCGTTGATGGATTTTATATTATCAATGAAGATAAGTTGAAGCATTTAAGTAAGAAGAAACAAGAAGAGCTCAATGCAAAAAATGTGATACCGCTTATTACCGCACATCTTATTTCACTCTCCAATGTCCAAAGACTTGGTAATAAGTAAGTACGTATAAAAATAATGTCAAAACTATTGAGTATAGAGGTTGTGCAATGAAAATACGAGTCTATTATGATGATACCGATGCGGGTGGCGTAGTTTATCATGCCAATTACTTAAAATTTTGTGAGCGTGCTCGAAGCGAAATTTTTTTTGAACATGGAAGAAGTCCGGCAATAGATGGTGGGCATTTTGTGGTAAGGCATATTGAGGCAGATTTTCTAAAGTCTGCCAAACTCGGGGATTTATTAGACGTAAAAGGGAAAATGCTTGAGTTGAAAAATGCTTCGTTAGTCCTTGAGCAAACGGTATGGAAAGAGAATGAAAAACTTTTTACAATGACATCTGTATTGGCCTTTGTAAAAGAGGGAAGGCCAATACGAATAGATGATGCAACAAAAGCTTTTTTTACTTCTCTATTTTAGCAAATCCATTGCGCTCAGGTTTGTAAATTGATGTATTGAAGAAGACTTGGTTGTTTTCAACACGTTCACTAAATACTCTGCCATTTTGACCTTCATAAAATGTATTACAAAGATAATCAGCACCGATAGATGTGGCATAGTTAACCCAATCATACACAATATCATGCCCAAAAAGTGCATTAATCTCTTCAAGCTCAGCAGGGGCTGGTTTGATTGAATTAGCGATAAAGAGGTTATCACGATCTTCGTACTGTGTGAGGCTTAAAAGAAGTGGGTTGTAGTTGATTTGTGTGGATAATAGCGCATAAGGATTGATACCATTTGCTCGTAATTGTGAAGCTATGAGACTGGTTGTTACTAGGGGCGTATTGAGATAAAATGAAGCATTATTTAATGAGGTGTTGCCTTTGAAAAGTTGTTTAAAGTTGACTTTTGAGTTGGCAATTTGTTTTTCATAAAAAACACGAGGTGCCGTTTTTTTGATGTAATCATTCAATTGATAACTAAGGCTACTGCCATCTTCGAATGTTCCAACACGCTCATTACTGTAGTTAGCCAATAAGGCCAATTGTTCTTCATAGTTAATGCCACCAAAAACGATGTTAAGATCAGCATTTTTAACACTCTGTCGTGTTACGGTTGGAATAAAAACGATTAAATCTTTGACGTTGTCAGCAACAACTTGTGCTCCTTCAACGGTCATTGGTGCTATCACGTAGTTATAGCCTCCTGTGCGGATATCCGCCAATGTTGAAAGAATAGCCGATGGTGTTTCATCGTTACAATTAAAGACATTTAAATCAAAGCTATAATTTTTATAGAGTAAAAATGACATCACAGAATTGACAGAGGTGATAGCATATTTGCGAATGGTTTTCTGAGGTACAAGCACAGCTATTTTAATCATCAAGCCACCATTTTCCAATGGCTTCTTAAGAGTCGTTTTCAGTGGTTCGTCTAAATTGACAGGAGCATCAACACTACTCGGTAGTACGGGTGTTGCCATAGCTATTGTGGTACTGCTATCCGTTGGTGCTATAATAACTTTCTTTTCAATAGGCGCTATCTGAATAGGTGCAGAACCTGGATAAGTCAAGGTACTTTTTTGATTTTTTACAATGGGATACTTATTTTTCGAAGCATTATAAGTTGTGATTTCAGGAGCATTAGGTGCTGTTGTTGTACAGCCAGAAAATATAAGCATTAAAGCGCTTAATCCAAGTAAAAAAATCTTCATAACATACTCCTCACTTTTAACATATCTGCATAAACTTCTTTTTTCGCACTCGGATTACGTAGTAAAAAACTAGGATGCAATGTTGGAATAAGCTTCGCTTGTCCAAAATTTAAAACACTTCCACGAATTTTATCAATCGGTGTATCATACTCACCTGTTAGATGATGAAAACTTGTTGAACCCAGTGCCACGATAATACGTGGATTAATGGTTTGAATTTGTTGCATCAAATAAGGCTTGCATGTAGCAACTTCCTCAGGCGTAGGGACTCTATTTTCAGGTGTTTTACATTTAATAATATTAGCAATGTACACATCTTCACGCTTGAGCATCAAAACATTTTCTATAATTTTGGTCAAAAGCTCACCAGCGCGCCCCATAAAGATTTCACCACTTTCATCTTCACTCACTCCAGGATTGTCACCGATAAACATCAGTGTAGCATTTAAATTACCTGCGCCAAAGACAACATTTTTTCTGCTTTTAGCTAACGCACACAAATGACATGCCGAAACAGCTTTCTGCAATTCACTTAAATTCTGCGGTAAGGCAATAGGGCTCTCTTGTGCCAATGGACGGTACTCATTAAAATACTCAAACCCCATAGCACGGTGTTGGTAGAGAAGCTTTAAAAGTTTTGCTTTTTCGATGTGTGTCATAACAGATATAATAGCCAAGAGGGGGTTAAAAATAGATAAAAGGATTATTCGCTATCGCAATACTCTAATGAAGGTATTTTGGGCTTACGCAGGTTATGATTGTTTGCAATAAAAAGCGTTTTAAGTTGTTGTAGTTCAGTGAGAGAATCTGGCAAATTATCGAGTAGATTGTCTTCGATATCGAGCTCATAAAGTTGTTTTAGATTCCCTATACAAGCAGGTAAGAATGTTAATTTATTGGTACTTAGATTAAGATAATTGAGTTTCTCAAGCTTACAAATTTCAGTTGGGAGGCTGGTTAAAAGGTTGTTTTCAAGGGTTAAAATTTGTAAATCTTCTAGCTTGGAGATATCAAAATCAATCGTTTTTATATGGTTTGAGTTGAGATTGAGTTTGATAAGCATATCGTGCGATTCTAATGAGGGAAGATTTGTCAATAAATTGCCCTCTAAAATGAGCGTTTCTAACTCTTTTATACAACTAAGTGAGGTAGGAAGCGAAGTCAGTTTATTAAACGATAGGTCCAAATAATAGAGTGATTGCATAGAGTTAAAGACTTCGGGTAGTTCACTAAAATAATTCGTATCTAAGCTGAGATGCAAGAGTTTTTTGAGTTTTTTAAACGAAGTAGATAGTCGTGATAAACGGTTAACGGCTAAGGTCAGACGAGTGAGGTTTTTGAGATCATAAAAACTTTCGGGAAGGGTGCTAAGTTGATTGCCATTAAGGTTTAAAATGACGAGGGATTGAAGTTTTCCAAAATCTTCAGGTAGTGTTTCTAACAGATTATTTTCACATTGTAAATTACGCAAATTCTGAAGTTTTACGATATTTAAGGGGAGTTCTTTAAGGCGATTGCCCGAAATTTTTAAAATCGTAAGATTCTGAAGAGCGGAAATACTCTCCGGTAAAGACTTGAGTTTTTTACGACTTAGATCCAGTGAACTTAAGTGTTCTAATTTAGTTAGATCTTTAGGGAGCGTATGTTCTAATCCTTGAGATTTAATCCATTTTGCAAAATCAACAATTGTTTCACTCATTTTCATCCTCACTCCCATATCGGCTATTTTTTTGATCAATCAAAAAAGCAATTTCTTCATAATCAACTTCACCAAATTCTATCATATTAAAAAGTGCCATCAAAGGTCTTCGGCAACATGTTTGATTGCATTCTGTGACAAGTTTTTTTGCTTTTTTATAAGGAAGTGTAGTTGCTTTAAAAATGGTTATAGCATCTTCGATGCTTTTTTGACCACATTCACAGATGATTTTAGATTTTAACTCTTCCATTTAGTGTGCTTTTGTGACATTATAGAGGGCCATAAGCTCCTTTTTGTTTAAAACTTTTTTACGACTTGTTACCAATTCACGGATGGTTGGGAGCATTTGTTCAAGAAGTTCCATCTCTGGCTCAATACCCATAGATTTAAGGTGAAATTGAAGCGTTGAACTTCCTGAATGCTTGCCAATTGGGAAACTTCGCTCTAATCCCACACTTTGCGGCGTGAATGCTTCATACGCTTTTTCATGCTTGATCATGCCATTGACATGTATACCTGATTCGTGAAAAAAGATATGTTTACCAACAATGGGCATGGTTGAAGAGATTTTTTTATGAGATGCTTTTTCAACCAACGAAACGACATTTTTTAAAGCATTGGCATCGATACTACGTTCTTCTTTGAAAAGATGAATAAGACTCATCAAGACTTGTTCAAAACTAGCATTCCCAGCACGTTCTCCTATGCCAATGACTGTTGTATTGACACTTACCGCTCCTGCTTCATAGCCACTAATGGCATTGGCTGTTGCCATACCAAAGTCATTATGTGTGTGCATCTCAATTTCCAATAAACCAAGTCCTGTAAGATAGCCAATGTGTTCATAGATTTTTTGAGGTGTCATAATGCCTACAGTATCGCAGTATCTAAATCTATTAGCACCCAATGAGGAGCCTAATTCCATGACTTCTTTTAAAAATGAAAGCTCAGCACGTGAACTGTCTTCCCCACCAATGCAGACAAAGAGTCCTTCTTGTTTGGCTACATGCAAAACATCTTCAAGTTGCTTTAAGAGGCGTTTTTTTTCGCCTTTAAATTTAGCTTGAATCAAAATATCTGAAACAGGGATGGAAAGATCAACAGCTTGAAGACCACATTTTAAAGAGGCTTCTAAATCTTTAAGAGTCGCTCGATTCCAGCTCATTATTCGTATAGGTAACTTGAGCGCTAAAATCTCTTTGATATCTTCTTGCTCTTTCATTCCCATAGCAGGTATACCGATTTCTAATTCATCGGCTCCTGCTTTGTACAAAGCTTGTGCGATAGCCACTTTTTCATACGTGTTAAATGCAACAAAGGGTGCTTGCTCTCCATCACGAAGGGTGGTATCGTTGATAATCATCATATTTACTTTAAAATAACCGCATTAAAGAAATGTTTTCGAACACCTTTTAAAACAGAGATTTCAATCGGTTGATCGGCAAAACTTTCATCACTTAAAAGATGAATACTTTTAAGCTCAGATTCTGGGCATTCACCAATTTTTTGGGTTAAGAGAAGATCACAATCTTTAAGGGTCTCTTTGATTTCTAAAATAGGGTAACTACCATCACACCCCTCTTGTCCCATACAATAGGCTTTCTCAACTTTACGATGCATGATAAATTTAATCCCTAAATCGCCTGCTTCATAAATCAAAAATTCTTTGGCACTACCAAAATGTGAATTAATGAGTCCTTCTCCTTTGGTTGTAATCGCCACAAGTTTGGTGACGCCTGTACTACTAAGCTCTTCTTTACTGGCTTTTTCTTGATTTATTTTCCCATTGGCGCGTTTAAGTGCACGTCTCCATGTTTCAATATTGGCGTGTGTTTTAACGCGTTGGTTGAGGTTGTAATGCTTTTCAAGCTCTTCAAAACTTTGGTCACTAAAGCTTTGTTTCGCAAATTCATCACTTCTATCTTCGCCTAAAAGACCCACCGCATCAGCGCGGCATTGTCTACAGTGGCGCATTAATTTTACATCAATGCCACATTTCTCTTGGGCTTTCATAACCGCTTTACTCGTAGCACTTTTAACACCATCAAGCCCAAATCGTGTGCCAAATTCTGGTTTTGAGATTAGTGGCATAATATTAAATAAGAAAACACCGAGCTCTTTGATTTTTTTAGCAACATTAGGTAGTTCATCTTCATTGACACCAGGGATTAAAACGGCATTGACTTTAACCAGAATACCTCTTTCAACCAAGAGTTTAATACCCTCAATTTGTTTTTTTAAAAGGAGTTTTGCCGCTTCCACACCACGATAGCGTTTATGATGGTAATAAACCCATGGGTATATTTTTGAGCCTATTTCACCGCTTTCATCAACTGTATTAAGCGTTACTGTGACATGTTCGATATTAAAACTGGCTATTTGGTCTATATGCTCACTGATCATTAAACCATTGGTTGAGAGGCAAAGTTTGACATCAGGTGCATAGCGTTGCAATAATGAAAATGTTTCAAATGTTTGTTTTGGATTGGCAAGACCATCACCGGGCCCAGCAATACCTACGACGCTAAGTTGTTGTACAAGGCCACCTACATGTAAGACTTTTTTAACGGCTTCCTCAGGTGTCATTTTATAACTCGTCACTCCTGGTCGGCTTTCATTAGAACAATCATATTTTCGGTTACAGTAGTTGCACTGGATATTACAAGCAGGAGCAACTGCTACGTGGATACGGGCGTAGTGTTGGTGTGCATCTTGTGAATAACATGGATGATTATTTATTTTTTCCAGAATATCAGCATGTAAATCATTGGGTGTGGTAGTTGATGAATGGGTGCAACTCATGACGATTCCTTTCAGCGTTCTTTGTCATAATGTTTGCACAAAGTGTTCCTCAGAACTAATAAGTCATTTGTAAGAATTTTATCTATACAATAGTTGCACTTTAACCTTAGGATAGAAAATTAATGAAAAAAACATTGGTAAATTATTATCTTTTTTTTACAATGTTATTTACTTTTTTCATTATTTTCTTAGTGTGCGCTGTGTACATTAAAACCCAAAATGATGTGTTTATCCAAACAACTCAAGAGCTCAAAACAAAAATTTTACAAAATTATAAATCTGAATTAAAAAATCGCATTGAAATGGTTGAAGATGTGATTGAATCTAAAAAAGAAACGACTGAAAAGAGGTTGAAAGAGAGTATTCAAACTCGTGTTTTAGAAGCCGTAACCATTGCCGAATCGCTTTATGCTAAGAACAAAAAGAGTATGAGTGATGCTGCTATAAAGCAATTAATTATAGAGGCAATTCGTCCAATACGCTTCAATCATGGGCGTGGATATTATTTTATAGATACGCTTGAAGGAGATTGTGTATTGTTTCCTGTACGTCCAAGTGATGAAGGGAAAAATATTGCTCATTATCAAGATATTAAGGGTAAATATGTTGTTAAAGATTTTATTGAGATTGTGAAAAATACACAAGAAGGTTTTAGTGAATATATTGCACCCAAACCACCAGATAGAACAACAAGAGAGCGCAAAATAGTTTTTGTTAAATTGTTTGAAAAATACCATTGGATTATAGGGGCAGGGGAATATATTGATGATGTTGAAGAAGATATTAAAAAAGAGTTAGCTGAGGAAATTTCTGGATACCGTATTGATAATGGAGAAGATTATTTTAATGTCTTTGAAGTCCATAACTTCGAAGGTGGCAAAGATTTTGCCTCACTGGTTGCCGATCCGAAAATAGCAACTGCGATGTATGGAACAAAAATCAGTGATGATGTACACGATAGTGATGGGGTGCATTATCGACAAGAGGCTCTAGCCCTTATAAGAGAACATGGCGAAGGATTTGTTACTTATCAAGATAAAAAACTTCTTAGCAACGATATTGGCCCTAAAATCACTTATTTTAAACGTACCAAAAATTGGAATTGGGTTATTGCAACTGGTAAAAGTCTTGATGCGCTGGATGATACTATTGAGGAAAACAAAGTAGCGATTAAAGCACAAATGACACATAATATTCGTTATGCTATAGGGTTATTTCTTAGTGCTTTACTCTGTTTGGGAGTCATTGTTTTTTTAGTATCTCAAAAAATTAAGAAAGATATGGTCATATTAAGCCGTCTTTTTAGGTTAGCATCTCGCGATAAAATGGAAATAGATGAAAAACAGTTTGCTATAGAAGAATTTAAAGAATTATCTTTTTATGCTAATACCATGATTAAAGAGATAAAGTTTCATCAAGAAAATTTAGAAAAAATTAATGAAAATTTAGAATTTAGTATTTTTGTCAAAACGAAAGAACTGCAACAACTTAACTTTGCATTGGAAACAAAAAACAAAGAACTTGAAGAAAATTACCTCACCGATACTTTAACGAAATTGCCTAATCGCAATATGTTTACAAAAGAGGTTGTTTTTATAGCATTTCCGCAAGTATTTTTGATTGATATTGATGGATTTAAACATATCAATGATTTTTATGGTACGGAAGTAGGGGATATTATTTTAGTTGAGTTTGCAAAATTTATCAAAGAATTTGCACACCTTCATGATATGAAAGTGTATAGACTAAGTTCGGATGAATTTTTACTTTTATACGATAGTCGTTTTAATCAAAATGATACTCAACTTCTTTTACGAGAGATAGGTTCAGCATTGGTAGACAAACGTTTTAAAGTTTACGATGATGGCCTTGAATTTCAAATTAATATGACATGTGGTGTTGCCAATGGGAAAAATGCTTTGTTAGAAAAAGCCGATATTGCACTCAACTTTGCAAAAACAAAAAAACTCTCTTTTGCTATTTACAACGAAAAAAACCTAGAGATGAATATACATCAACAAAATATCCATTGGCGCCAAAAGATATTAGATGCTATTGCGCAAGATGCAATTGTTCCTTATTTCCAAAAAATTATGAATACCAAGGATGTGCAGACAGAAAAATATGAGTGCCTTATGCGCTTAGTTGATGGAGATAAGGTGTTTTCACCGTATCTTTTTTTAGAAGTCGCTAAAGAGACACGCTTGTATCATCAATTGACTCGTATTATGATTGTCAAATGTTTTGAATTTTTTAGCCATACCAAAGCGTCTTTTTCACTAAATATCTCTTTACTTGATATTGAAAATACCAAAACAGTAGCATTTTTGGAAGAATATATTGTACGTTACGCTATGGGTGAACGACTGATTTTAGAACTATTGGAGTCTGAAGATATTATGGTTAGTCATCAATTTTTACCGTTTGTTGATAAAATGAAAGCTTTGGGTGTGCGTTTTGCGTTAGATGATTTTGGAAGTGGCTATTCTAATTTTTCGTTTGTTCTCAAAATTGCTCCATCCTACCTTAAGATTGATGGCTCGTTGATTAAAAATATTATAGAAGATAAAAACTCATATAATATCGTGCAGGCGATTGTAGCATTTGCAAAAGAAATCAATGCAGAAGTGATTGCTGAATATGTTGAAAATGAGCAACAAGTTAAAGTGCTTCAAGCGTGTGGAGTCTATCTGCTACAAGGATATTATTTTTCGATTCCTTCCGCTAAATTTGAAGAGGTTACGCTTAATCTTTAAGGTCATTATAAATGGTCTTTATAGCGTCAAGGTTAGTCAAAAAGAGAGTGATAAGGTGAGGATCAAAATGATGCCCACTTTCATTTTTGAGATACGTAAGAGCCTCATCAAAGCTCCAAGCACGTTTATAAGCTCTCTCAGAGATAAGCGCATCAAAAACATCTGCAATGGCTACAATACGCCCATAAATTGAGATTTCTTCGCCTTTTTTACCGCTGGGATAACCACTGCCATCAAATTTTTCGTGATGTTCAAGTGCAATAAGTGCTGCAACTTTGAGATAATCATTTTCGTCATCATACAGAAGATTGTAGCCAATTTGAGCATGCGTTTTCATCAATTCAAATTCATCTTTTTCTAATTTACCAGGTTTGAGAATGATATTATCAGCGATACCAATTTTACCTGCATCATGCATAGGTGCAGTTAGTTCGATCATGGTTATTTCATCCTTACTAAGACCATATTTATCAGCCAGCAATCCACTATAGAGACCAACACGTTTGGTGTGCTTTGAAGTATCTTGGTCTTTAAATTCTGCTGCACTAGAAAGTTTATTAATAATTTTTGTTTGGGTGTCTTTGAGTTTATCATACAACATAGCATTTTCAATTGCAGATGCGGCATAATTAGAAATAAGCAATAAAATTTCAGCATCTAAATTGGTAAATACAGACTCTTGTTTATTCAAAGCTTGAAAAACGCCAATTGTGTTGCCATGATTATCAAGAAGGGGAACAGCTAATATGCTTTTGGTCAAATAACCTGTTTTTTTATCAATTTCAGGATTAAAGCGGTAGTCATTATACGCATCAACAATAATATGGGTTTCTTTGGAGAGTGCCGCATAACCGGCAACACCTTTTTTGACACTAATTCGGATAGTTTCAACGTTATGAGAAATTTTTGAAACAAGCTCGTCACTTTTTGGGTCGTAAACAAAGATGGAACAGCGATCAGCGTTGATAATATCGCGAGCATAATCAGCCATTGATTTTAAGACGCTATTAAGGCTTCTTGTTTTATTAACAACTTTTCCAAATTCTAGTAGTATTTTTAATTGATTTTCAGCTGTATTCATCTTGCTTCTTTATGATGATGTGAGACAAGTATAACACTTTTTCTATTAAATTATTTTTGCTTTGAGTAAATCATGATATAGTATAAAAAAGTAGACTTTTTTATAGAAAGTATCACATTAAAGACTTTGTCAAAAAATACCTTTAATTCATTTCAATTTCTATCATTTTCCCATTGAGTATTTCCGCAAATTCTACGCCAAAAGAATAGCATTGAGATAACTCTTCTCTGCTGGGAATCAGTTTTATTTTTAAAAGAGGTAATGGTGGAACTTTAAGCTTGAGTGATTTTAAGCGAGCAATGATGTTGTCGACCGCTTCACCACTCCAACCATAGGAGCCAAAAGCAGAGGCGGTTTTGCCTGTTTTTTCTAAAAACATTAAACACGATAATAAATCCCACACAGGTTTAGGAGCATCTGCATTAATGGTAGGTGTGCCTATCAAAAAGCCATCACTTTCTTCTAAGATTTTTATCATATTGGGTTCTTCAATCGAGGCTAAGTCATAAATATTGGTCGTTACACCATCGATACTTTCACTGCCTTCCATAATAGCATGTGCCATCTCTTGTGTATTCTTATAACTTGTGAGATAAAAAATAGATAAAACTTTAGTGTCATGATGTTTGTTTTTCTGGCTCCATTGAGTATACAAATCAATGTATTGTTTTGGATTGTCTCGTAAAATAGGGCCGTGAAGGGGAGCGATAAGCGCAATATCAAAACGTGTATAAAGTTTGAGGGCATTATTAACATAGGTTTTAAAAGGACGCATAATATGCTCATAATAATACGCGAATGCATACGAAAAATCACCGACTAAATCATCGTATAACCTTCTATCATAATAGTGTGAGCCAAAAACATCACCACTAAAGAGAAGTTTATCCTCATGGACATAACTGCTCATAGTTTCTGGCCAATGCAGATAGGGGGTTGTTAAAAAAGTGATAGTTTTTTCACCTAATTTTAATTGTTTATTGGTCCAAATGGTTTCAAATTCAATCTCCTCACTACCCGTAATAGCTTTAAGCATTGTGGTCGCTTGGGGAGAAATTAGCACTTTTGCATGAGGCGCTTTTCGAATCAGTTCGGGTAAGGCTCCTGAATGATCTGGTTCAATGTGATGGATAATAACGTATTTAATGTCAGAATAGGAGCAAAGTGCTTCTATTCGCTGAAAAAATATATCTTGAAATTCTTTTTTGACGGTATCAACAATGATAATACCTTCGCTGGTTTTAATAAGGTAAGCATTGTATGTGGAACCATTGGCCGTTCGCATAACGATATCAAAGGTTCGAATGTCTGGGTCATTAACCCCTATATAGTGTATATCATTCGCTATCGTTTGTGGTACGTGGTACATGAAGAAGCCTTTGCATCCATAATGGAGGATTGTTTTTTGTAAGTTTTAAAAGAGATTCTAACACCTCTTTGATGCTTTCATCTTCTTTGGTCGCACGCATGGCAAAAATGCCTGCATTTTTAACTAGCATGGAAGCTTTTGGGCCAATTTGTGCAACATAAAGTATGTGTGCGTCTTTAACACAGTTTATTTTATAACTTAACTTTTCACTCTCATCGCTCAGTTCAGCTGAGGCATCAATACTTTGTAGAAATGTAAAACTATCGTTCTCTAGTTCGTACATATAAAAGCATTTGCACCACCCAAAATGTTCATTAACAAGGAGATTGTCGGTGGATGCAAATGCAATTTTCATCTTAAGCGCTCACGGCTACATGTGCTTGGCGGTCACTGATAGCAATAACTTCGCGGTAAGGTTTAGGAGAAACTTCAGGATACATAATGCCGTTTTTCTTGTGTTCACGAATTGCATAAAGACCACTTTCATTTCCTTTAACATAGTACTCTTGAAACTCAGCCGTATAAGGCATATCCCACACAATAGCGCCATCAGTTGGACATGCATCAGCACATTTTGGCATCGTACTGTCAGCACATTCGATACATTTTTCAGGTTTGACATACGTCGTATCACCATTGATGGGTGAGTCACTTGCACTAACAATTGCTGTGGCTGGACACTCGTCAATACAACTATCACAATTGATACATAATTCTGTAATTTTCACTGCCATTTTATATCCTTTACGAATGAATTTATATACAGATTTGCAAGATGTGTTCCGTTTAAACAATCGTATGTTGTCTAAGCGAATATAAAATTTTTCTAACGGAACGAAACTTGCAACTTTTAGTCTATGATAAATAAAAAACTCATCAAAGATTTGTTAAACGAGAGTGCTTGTTCTCATAACAAAGAAAAAAAGAGCAGTTGTGACAAACCAAAGCCTGGAGCAACGAGTGGTGGGTGTGCGTTCGAGGGGGCGCAAATAGCACTTTTCCCTTATGCTGATGCAGTGCATTTGGTTCATGGTCCTGATACATGTTTAGGGGCATCATGGGAGACACGTGCGACTTTAACAAGCTGGGAAGGGGAAAATAACACACCCTTAGGCTACTGCACCAATGTTACGACACAGGACATTATTTTTGGGGGTGATAAAAAGCTCAATGATGCGCTCAATTATATTTGGGAGCATAAAAACCCTAAAGCTATTTTTGTCTATGAAACATGTGTGACAGCGATGATTGGTGATAATATCGACTATATATGTAAAGAAGCCCAAGAGCGTTTCAGTATTCCGGTTGTTGCTGTTCATTCTCCTGGCTTTGTTGGAGGAAAAAACTTAGGCTCTCGCCTTGCTGGTGAAGCTGTTTTAGATGCTTTGGTGGGTACTCGTGAACCTGAGAGTATTCATCCCTATGGGATTAATCTGATTGGCGATTATAATGTCACCGGTGACATGTGGCAATATAAACCCATCCTTGAACGTATAGGTATCAAAGTCGTTGCAACGCTCTCAGGTGATGGTAGAATTGATCAGATACAACAAGCTCATTCTGCAAAACTTAATGTCATCGTATGTGCAAAATCTTTGATTACTTTATGCCGTAAGATGCAAGAACGTTACAATATTCCGTACGTTAGTGTTTCTTTTTACGGAAAACGTGATACCTCTAATGCCATTCGCTCAATCGTTAATGCGTTTGGTGATAAAACATTAATTCAAAAAGCAGAAAGTATTATCACCGAAGAAGAAGCATTATTAGAAAAACGGCTAGAGCCTTATCGCCACCTTTTAGCAGGGAAAAAAGCCATTTTAAATACAGGTGGTAACAAATCATGGTCCATTGCCTCAGCCTTGCAAGATATTGGTATTGAAGTGGTCGCAACTTCAATTCGTAAAGCAACGGAAGAAGATATTGCTATTGCTAAAACCTATGTACCTATTTTGATGAAAGTACCTGCCAATGAGCAAGCCAAGCTGATTGATGAACATCATGTTGATATTCTCTTAGCGGGGGGGCGAAGTTTGTACACTGCTTTGAAAAAACGTATCGCTTTTGTAGATGTTAATCAAGAAAAAAAGGTGAGTTATGGTGCCTATGGTGGCTTAGAAAATCTTGCGATTGATGTGTGTGCGGCATTAAGTAATCCTGTATTTAAGATTGCAGGAACACAAGCCCCGTGGGAGATAATGGAGGCCAATGGATGAAACCTTTACATGTAAACCCTTTAAAACTTTCTCAACCGATGGGTGCGACATTGGCTTTCTTGGGTATCAAAAACTGTATGCCTTTGATGCATGGTGCTCAAGGATGTGCTTCTTTTACCAAAGTTCTTTTTACACGTCATTTTAATGACCCTATTGCGATTCAAACCACAGCGGTCAATGATATAACGGCAGTTATCGATGGAGGTGAATACTCAATATCTGAGGCAATTACCAATATTACACAGAAGGTAACACCCGATTTAGTAGGGCTTTTTACCACAGGACTTACAGAGACCAAAGGTGATGATATTAAAGGAGCGAGTCTTCTTTTAAAAGACAAACAAAAAATTGTTTATGTGCACACGCCTGATTTTGAAGGTGGCTTGGAAAGTGGTTGGAGTTTAAGTGTACAGAACATTATCACTCAACTGATAAAGCCTTCATCTCAGTGTATTAAAATGAAAGTTTTACTGATTCCTAACGTCAATCTCAGTCCGATTGAAGTTGAAAAACTTAAAGAAAATTTAGAACTATTTGGTTTTGATGTTTATGCTGTACCTGATTTAAGTGATTCATTGGATGGTCATTTAGGGATTAAACAAGGGAGCCTTAGTAGTGGTGGCATTAGTGTAGAGACGATAGAAAAACTTGGTGATGCTGGATTAATCATGACCGTTGGTCGTTCGGTTGAAAAGTGTGGCACCTTGTTTTTAGCAAAAAATCATCAAAGCACGCATTTGCATTTTGATAGCCTCTCTGGCTTAAAAGCCGTAGATACTTTTTACAGTAAAATATTGACGTATACTGGTATTAAAACTCCACATGCTTCTATTCTAAGATGGCGAAAACGTTTGCAAGATGTTCTTTTAGATACACATTTTATTTTAGGAAAATCGAACATTCTGATTGCCGATGAACCTGATAGTGTCTATGCCCTTACCACGGTACTGATGGAAGCTGGTGCTAAAATTAATGCCATTATAGCTCAACGAAGTGAGATACAAGAAGCTTTTACATGTCAAGTTCAAATTGGTGATTTTGAGGATATTGAAGCGCTTCTTCCCAATTATGATGCAATCATCAGTAATTATCACGCACAACGATTGGCACATAAGTTCCATAAAGCACTGTTAATACGAGGCTTTCCAAATTATGAACAAGTTGGAATTGGCTTGCGTCATAATATTTTGTATGAAGGTAGTTGCAATCTACTCTGTGAAATAACAAATCTCTTAACGCACTATTTTGAAGTAAACCATTAACTAAAAAGGGAAATTTACTTTATGTTTGAACACGAGAAAACGGCACGTTATAATGCCTATATTCCTGAAGTTGTTGCCTATCAAAAAGCACTTGATCATCTTTCTGAGAGGTGGAATCTCCTCTCTCTTTTAGGACAAATGAGCAATATTGGCATGGATATTTCTGAAACCAGACAAGCTTTTAGCAATCTCTCCGAACAACTTTTACAACGGCTCTCTGAAGAGACGGTTAAAAAACTTTCAACAGAACTTGGTGCAAAGGCGCAAGTAGCCATTGATATTTTAATTCGAAATCTTTTTGAACGCACTGCTGACATTGGATTTTTAGCGATGGATACTATTATCTGTCAATTTGCGGCACAAAGTAAGGAAGAACAAAGTGCGTTTTTGCCTTCTTTACAAATTCGCTTTTGTGAATACATTGAAAAATATAGTGTTTATAGTGATGTTATACTTTTTGATTTAGAAGGTTGTGTGATTGCTTCAACGGATAGTCATAAATTAAACAAAGTTATTGATAGTTCGTTTATTTATGAAGCGGTACATACTTCAAAAGAGTATGTTGAGAGTTTTGGTTATTATCCTTTGCTAGGGGAAAAAGAGAGTTTACTTTACAGTTACCGTGTGTGCGATAATAATGGCTCACCACTTGCGGTGCTTTGCCTTGCTTTTAAATTTCAAGATGAGATGCATGTGATTATTTCCAATCTCATTGAAGCAGATTCATGGACCGATATACTGCTTTTAGACGAAGCAAATCGTACGATTTTTAGTAGTAACCCTTTTCATTATATGCTTGGTTCGCCGCAAAAAACGGCACTTAAAACTTTTGATATTATTCCCTATTCTAGTGCAGAATATGTTGCAAAAACGCAAAAGACAAAGGGGTATCAAGGTTTTTTTGGTCTTGGGTGGCAAGGACACGCTCTCATGCCTTTACTATTTTCCTTTCAGCAAAAACAAGCGCATATGCCTTTTACAGAAGAGCAGATTAAGATTATTAAAAATTCTTCACTCTTTTCAGAAGAGTTTACAAGTATTCCTATGAAAGCAGAGGCTATTCAAAAACGTCTTGATATGACTATCTGGAATGGTAATGTTCAAATTGCAAATCAGAAAAGTGGTGACAACTCTTTTTCAAAGTCACTCTTAAACGAAATATCACGTACTGGTGCACAAACTAAAAAAACATTTGAAGAGTCCATCCGCAATCTCAATTGGACAGTCGTTGCTTCTTTTATCAATGCCACAGCATTTAAAGCAAAATTGGCGATTGATATTATGGATAGAAACTTATATGAGCGTGCCAACGATTGCCGTTGGTGGGCACTGAGCCCTGTTTTTATCAAAGCCTTTAATGCCAAATACAAAGATTTTACAACTATTCGTAAAGAGTTTGGGCACGAAGTAAGCGAAGTGCTGAGTGCTATCAATGCACTCTATACAGTTTATAGCAACCTTTTTATCTATGATTTACAAGGGCATGTTATTGCTGTGAGTCAAGAAAAGTATGCTCACATGATTGGAAAACGCATTGGTGCGCATTATATTGCTCAAACCTTAGCGCTTAAAAGCTCAAAAGAGTATGTGGTGAGTGCTTTTGAAGTGAGTGATTTTTACGATGGACGCCATACCTATATTTACAGTGCTCCTATTTTTATCCCTGATACCAAAGAAGCACAAGGAGGTATTGGCATCGTTTTTGATGCTTCGGTACAGTTCGAGGCAATGCTCGGAGATGTTATCGGTGAGGATGAACGTTCTTTTGCGCTGTTTGTGGAGACAAAAACCAGCACAGTTATTGATTCGAGTAATCCTACTATTCGTGTAGGTGAGAAATGTACTTTTATGGATTCGAATGAAAGTATCGTTCTTATTCAAGGAGATTACTACATTATCGGTAAAGCCAAATCAAAAGGTTATAGAGAATATAAATGCAGCGATTACTATTGTAACGATGTTATGGCCATCGTTTGTATAAAAATTGCAAATCAAGAGGCATGCCAAAAGACTATTACACAAAATGGCAAAAAACATTATGCCTATCCAAAAGTTGGTGCGGCAGAAAAAACAGTTGAACTTTCAACTTTTTGGATGAATGGCACGCTGTTTGCCATAGAAAGCCAATCAATCTGTGCAGCATTGGAAGGGCAAGATGTAACACAAGTAATTGGATGTGATGAGATTTATGTGGGAATGATTACGTGGAATAATAAAACCATTCCAGTAGCATCTCTTGCTAAATATTTTCAGCATACAATCTCTTATACGAAAGAATTAAATCATATTATTGTACTTAAAGGAAGTGATAATAAACCGTTTGGTTTAGTGATTGACATGGTGCAAGACAGCCCAGAAATTCCTGTGCGTTGTATTGATGAGACAAGTCAAGTGATGCTTGGAGCTCATACCTTGACCAAAGCCATTGTCAAAGCAGATATTGGTCAAGAAAAAACGGAGATGCTTTCTATACTAGATCCTCTAAAAATAGAAAAATATTTACTTTTAGAAAAAAATAATCTTTTAGTCTAGGGTATGAATCTTAGTATAAGGAAGCAATTTCTTAGTGAGCTTCCTTGTGATGTGACAAAGAAATACTTGGATCAATACTTTTGATATGCAAATCTTGTTGTGGAAAAGGAATTTCAATACCGTGGGCGCAAAGGGTATTGTAAATGATAATGAGAAAACGAGAAGCGGTTTTTCTAGGGGCTAAAATTTCTTCACCATGAATCCATACTTGAAGTGTAAAATCCACACTACTACTGCCCATACCCGTCATGATGACATTAGTGTATTTGTCTTGCGTTGTCATAATATCATTATAACCACTATGTGCGACTGCCTCTAAGATAACTTCAATCACATGTTCTGGTTTTGAACCATATGCAACACCAAAAGGAATATCAAAGCGTTTGAGTTTATCGTGCATTGTCCAGTTAATAACATTGCTTTCGATGAAATTGCGGTTGGGCACGATAACATCAATATTGCCATTAGTATTGAGTGTCGTAGAGCGCATACGAATATCGGAGACATGACCACGCAATGTTTCAGAGAGTTCCACAAAGTCACCAATTTTAATACTTCGTTCAAACATTAAGATAATGCCTGAAACAAGATTAGAGACGATATTTTGCAGACCAAAACCAATACCCACAGAAAGTGCCCCTGCTACGAGGGCAATCGAAGAGAGGTCAATGCCTAAAACATTTAAGGCTATAAAAAAAGCCGTTAAAATAATCACGTAATACCCAATATTGGCTAAAATGGTTCGCGTTGCTAAATTAATTGACTTACTATTAGAGGCAATTTTTTTAATGCTACTTTTATAGAAACCGCCACCAAAAATACCAATGATAAAGATGAAGAGAGCTAGGATAAGTTTCAAGGTTGTAATAGGAGTACCATTGACGGTAAAAATAGGCTCGCCAAGCATAGTCCATGTTGATTTTAATATATTTTTAAATTCTTGAGTCGTTGAACCGGTAATAGTATTAATCGTGCCAAAATAACTTTTTTCCATCGAATGTAGAAGAGTAGCAATAGGCTCATTGACAGCACTGGCATAGTCTAATGTTGCAATTTCATCTAACATACTTTTTTCCAGTGCAAAAGCCTTCTCGTTTTTTGATTTTAAGGCATTTGAAAATTCTAAAAATAAAGAAGAAATTGTCGCTCTAACGGCTTTATTGTAGATATCTTCTTTGGCACTAATGGCTGTGGCTGAAACGCCTCTATCGCGTTTATCTCCTAAAAGTTCAAAACGCTCTTTTCTAACTAAGAAGTTATCGATAGTAGCACGTAGTTTTGATGCCTCTTCACGATTGATTGCTGTTTTCTTGGACAAGCTTTCTGGGCTAAATGTCATGGTTTTCAAAGAATCTGTTAACATTTTTTCAATGGAAAGCATCTCTTTGTTCAAAACTTCATTTTGGTCTTTAAAGTCTTGCAACGATTTAGTATATAAGGCACTTTGAAGTTGAAGTGTACGTTCAGAAGACGTGTTATTGTCTAAACTCTTAATCTCTTTTTCTAAGGTTTTGATTTTAAGCGTAATGGATTTAATTTTTTTAGTAAGGGCGCTTTTTTTGAGGGCATCATCAATGTAACGATTAAAGATATTACTATAATCATCGTTATTATCAGGTAAGCTTGGTTCCGTAATAGCAGGTGAGGGAAGGGTATTGATGAGTTTTTCAAGTAAGACTTTTTGTAAAGCAATTTCATCATTGGATATTTTTGAGGCAGTAATGGTTTTTAATAGATTGACATAAACTGTTTTGTCTGCGTTGATTAAAGATGTATTTTGGTCATCCCCATGAGCAAGACATACAATAAAGAAAAAACCAATAATAGGTTTAAGAAGACTTATAAACATTGATATACTCCAAAGGTGGATAAAATGTACAACAAAAAAGTGTGGAAAGCATCGTAAAATATGATGATAGTGTTGTAGATTTTATGGCGTATTATATCTTTAAAGTGTTTAAAAAGTATTCGAGTTGAGCGATACAGCTATCGTATTCTTTGGAGGAGCCACTTTTCTTTGAAAGAAGAAGGGCTCCTTCATACAAAGCGATTAAAAAAAGTGCAATGCGTTCAACATCAATCTCTTTAATTTCTTTGTTGGCGATAGCTTTTAGAAGTGCTTTTTGAAAGAGTTCTTCCCAATTTTTAAAAATAGTACGCAGAAGCTTTGTGAAATCATCATCAAAAACAGAGCATTCTTGTAAAATATTTCCAAGTGGGCAACCATAGGTGAAATTTTTTTCTTTATTTTTAAGGATGACAAGCAGTGTATCAATGATATTATCTTCAGATGCTTCTAAATCTTGCCAGTTTTCTTTCATGCGATTTTGGTACTTTTCTTCAATCATCGCTAAAACCATGGTTTTTTTTGAAGAAAAATAGTGATACATTGTGCCTTTATTCGTTTGAGCACGCTCTAAAATAGTTGACAAAGAAGCTGTATTATAACCTTTCTGATAGACTTCATTAAAGGTAGCTTCGATTAAACGTTCTTTTGTATCACGCATAAAAATCCTATTTTTTTAAAATTATAGCTAAATCATATACTGCTTGATATGTTCTAGTATGTGTTCAGGTTCTGATCTTTTCGTGTAATCTTCGTCAATAAAATGGTAAATGATTTCTTTTTTAGTATTAATGATATAGGTAGCTGGCATGGGTAGCTCAAAACTTTCAGAATGATTGGCATTGACAATATCTATGCCAAATTTTGCATAGATGGGCTTTAAAGTCTCGTCCAAGGAAAAAATCAATCCAAATTTCTTGGCGACAGTATTGTCTACATCGCTTAATACTTTAAAAGTAAGTTCATTTTTTTCTTTGGTACTCAATGAGTTATCAGGAGTTTGTGGTGAAATAGCCATTAGCTCTACATGTAAAGCTTCTAAACATGTTTGAATACCTTGAAGTGCACGTAATTCTAGATTACAGTAAGGACACCAACCACCTCGGTAAAAACTGATCAAAACAAATGCTTTATGTTTTAATACATCATCAAGTGAGACCATTAGCCCATCAACATTTTGAAGCGTAAAGTTTTGAACCACGTCACCTGTCTTTAATGCTTGGTCGCTGATACGGGTATCCTTTAGTGTGTTTGTAGCTTGAATCATAGTTTTTTGAAGCTCTTCGGGCACTTTTTGCCTAAAAGATGCTTGGTACTCTTTTATCTTTTCTTCTAGTCGTGACATGTGAATCCTTTTAATAAATTAAACCGACCGGTTGGTCTAATTGGAATTATAGAGTTTATCTTTCTCAATGTCAAGATGAAATGCATGAAGATTCTCAGTATGCATGCTATTTTTGTTTCAATTGTACACATAATTAGAATCAAATTTGTTTTAAAGGATTTAATTTATATTCCCAATTTTTTCCCAATTATTTTTTGTTACGTTTTTATAAATCAATCAAGGAGGGTTTTATTATGAAACGTTTTAGACAATTACTCTTAGGAGCCATTTTAGTTAGTAGTTCACTAGTGTATGGCGCACAAGAAGTGCGTATAGCAAGTCATGTTTCGGCACTTTCACCATTGCATTACCAAGCTGAGGCTTTTGCCAAAGCGGCAGAGGCGGCATTGCCTGGCAAGTTTGAGTTTAAACACTATCCTAATGGTCAATTAGGTGATGAAAAAGCATTGATTACCAATGTTAAAGCGGGTTCTTTAGAGATGATTATCGTGGCTTCTGGTGGATTAAAGCTTGATCCAAAACTTGATTTTTTTGATTTACCATGGCTTTTTAATGATAGAGCGCATGTGATACGAGCTATGAAAGCAGGTCTTGAAGATGAGGTTAAAAAAACAATTGAAGAGAAAACAGGTTTAATTGTACTTGGAATTTATGAAAATGGTTTTAGACATATTATGAATACAAAGCATGCTATTTTCACACCCGCAGATATGCAAGGTCTCAAAATTCGTGTAGCTGGTGGAAAGGTCCGTCAAGATACTTTTAGAGAGATGGGTGCATCTCCTCAAAAAGTTGCATGGACAGAAACATTTACAGCACTGCAAACAGGTGTTGTTGATGGCGCAGAAGCGGCAACCTATGGTTTTTACGAGCAAAAACATCATGAAATTATGAATTATTTTAGTATCACTAATCACGTTTATACCCCAAGTTTCCTTCTCGCGTCTAAAAAGTTTTTTGACTCCTTAAAGCCTGAAGAGCAAGCCACATTGAAACGCATCGGACATGCGTTAACAGAGAGTTCATACAAAGAGGCTGAGGCATTAGAAAAAAAATATCTTGATGAAATGAAAAGTAAAACACAGATTAATGAAGCCAATGTGAAGCTGTTTCAAGAAAAACTTGGGAGTGAACAAGCGGACTATGAAAAGAAATTTGGTAACAAATGGTTGAACATCGTTAAATCAACAGCACAATAGTGGATACATCCATGAAAAAGATACTACAAGGTATTGACAGAACGGTTACCGTTCTGTCTGTATTTTTATTGGTTATTTCAGCCTGTTCTTTGCTCTTTGCTATTTTTTACCGCTATGTTGTCATGACACATTTACGCGAATTAGCAGAGGTCTATTTGTGGTTAGCCCCTACCTTTCATTTTTTGGCCAATTCGCTGGCTGATATAAGTACCACTACCGATGAAATCCCAGGTTATATCTTAGTTTGGATAAGTTTTTTAGGAGCCTATTTAGTAGAGAGAGAAGCCAATCATATTCGTTTTGATATGTTAGTAGAAGCAATGCCAAAAAGGCTTAATCGTTTAGTAACCTTCATTATGCAACTACTTTTGGTTGGCTTTTTTGTGTTACTTTTATACTATTCCACCAAAATGATATGGATTGATGGCATGAGTGAAATCGAAACATTACCGATAGAGCAAGGTTGGTTTATGGCCATTTTACCCTTGGCTTCAGTGCTTATGATACTTTCAATCAGTATTAATATCTACAAAGGATTTGCATGTTCATCCTCCTTATCTTAATTATCTTAATTGGCTTAGGCATGCCTATTGGTTTTTCATTGATGGTAACGGCTACAATAGCAATGTTTATTCAAGGAATAGACCTTATAATGGTGCCAATCCAGCTTTTTTCTGGGAGTAAAAGTGTTGTTTTATTAGCCATCCCGATGTTTATATTGATGGGCGAGATTATGGGAATTTCTAATATCGCTAAAAGTATGGTAGACCTAGCGTCTTCAATGGTGGGCTGGATGCGTGGTGGTTTGGCCCATGTCAATGTTGTAACACAGATGTTTCTAGCAGAGATGAGTGGTTCAGCCGTAGCCGATGCTGCCGTGACCAGTAAAATTTTCATTCCACAGATGACCAAACGTGGTTTTCCTCCAGAATTTAGTGCAACAGTCACATCAGCCAGTGCTACGCTTGGGATTATCATTCCGCCTTCTATTCCTATGGTATTGTATGGTGTGAGTACCAATAGTTCTATCAAAGATTTGTTTTTGGCGGGGCTTTTACCAGGTGTATTATTGGGCGTTGCTTTTATAGTAACCAATTATATCTTTGCATGGAAAAAGCAATATCCCACCGATAATCACTTTGAGTTAAAGCGTTTAGGTTGGGCTTTGTATTATGCGATACTCCCGATGACCGTTCCTATTGTTGTGGTTGGCTCACTCATTTTAGGTATTGTTACGCCCACAGAAGCGGCTGGTCTTGGCGTCTTATTGTGCATATTGTTTTTATCACGCAGACCCATTGAGTCATGGCCAAAGCTCAAACACGCTCTCGTAAGTACGGTGAAGCAAACCTCTGTGGTGATGATGATAATCGCAGGTTCTGCTGTGATTGGACAGTTTGTTGCCAATGAGCAATTACCTCAAAAAATAGCGGTGCAACTTTCTGTGTTAATTGATACTCCTGTTCTATTACTTTTAGCAATTAATATCTTTTTGCTGATTTTAGGGATGGTCCTTCACGCTTCAGCGGCAATTATTATCGTTGTTCCTATTCTATTACCTATTGTGATGCAAGCAGGAATTGACCCGATACATTTTGGTGTTATTGTCTGTTTGAATTTAGGCATTGGACAGCAAACACCTCCTGTTGCTTCAGTACTTCTAACCGTATGTACGGTCTCAAATATTAAGATACAAGGGGTAATGAAGTACATGCAATGGTACTTATTAACGATGTTTATTGTCTTGTTAATCGTGACGTTCGTTCCTGAACTCTCTTTATGGTTAAAGTAAAACAATGTTAACGATAGATACACACGCCCATGCTTGGGATAAAAGCTGTATATACGTGGCCAATAGTCGTTATAGACCTGATTATTTTTTTACAGCAGAGGCTTATTTGCAAAAACTGTCTACATACGGCATGCACAAAGGTGTTTTAGTGCAACCGAGTTTTTTAGGAACAGATAATACCTACTTATTAAAGGCATTAAATACCTACCCAACTCATTTGAGAGGTGTCGTTGTGGTTGATAAAAAGATTTCTAAAGAGAGCCTTTTTTCAATGCACCAAAGTGGTGTACGAGGAATTCGATACAATTTAATAAACCAACCAATCCCTTCATTTTGTGATGCGGAATTTCAGGAGCTTTTTTCATATATTCAGAGTTTAGGATGGCATGTTGAGTTACATGCCAAGGCTATACAATGGCAGGAAATTATCCAAAAATTAGGCAATACAAGCGTGAAAATAGTCATAGATCATTTTGGAAGACCTGAGAATGGTGTGCCTACATGCAAAGGCTTGCAAGCTTTATTGGTTGCAGATTTGGACTTACATGTAAAACTTTCTGCACCGTATCGCTTTGGTGCACGTGCTATCAATCCTTTGATAGAAGTATGGGAAGCTCGTGTAGGCAAAGAAAAACTACTATGGGGTAGTGATACCCCTTTTACGCAGCATGAAGAAGTCTGGAATTTTGAACGTTCTTTAAGCTCGTTAGGCAAACGATTCAATGATTTATCCTTTTTGGTACAACTCGATATAAATGCTAAAAGACTTTTTTGTTTTTAAGGGTGTACCATAAAAAACATGTATCCTTCACCCGAAATATTACGAATACGTTTTTGTCCAAGTTTCTTATTAAGGTTAGAGATAAGTGTACGTATGGCAGAGCGTGACATCACTTCTTCACGGTAGATGTAGCGCTCTATCAAATCGTAATGCAAGACTTTATTGGTATTGCGGCATAGAAGCTCCAAACAAGCAAACTCTTTTGGTTCTAAAGCAATAGGGTGGTTGTCTATAAAAAGTGTTTTAGTGGTAAGATTGAGCATCGTTTTTTCATCAATTAGCACCATATTATCGAGTAAATATTCTTTGGCAATATAATCAGCAATAACATTCATCAATTTATCAAACTCAAAAGGCTTGACTAAATAATGCTCCAGAGAGTAGGTTAAAGCTTCAAGAAGGTATTCTTGGTCTGTATGTGCACTGGTAATAATAATAGGTACTTTTTTCTGATCTTTGCGTATGTGCCGAATCACGTTGAGTCCATTCATCTTTGGCAAGGAAATATCAACGATATACATATCGATGGGGTTTGTTTGATGTATCATTAATGCTTCTTCACCATCATAAGCGCTATAAAGCTGATGACAATATTTACTAAGGGCACTAGCAACAATAGTGTGGGTGAGCATATCATCTTCAACGTATAAAAGACTCATAGAAGCTAACTTTTCTAGGATAATTTTATTCATAAAAATCCTTGAGACTAATGGTGAAGCATGCCCCATAATAGCTTTGTTCATTCAGTATAAAGCTATCATTGGTTGCAATAATACTACCTTGCATGTGACGGTCGATAATTTGGCTACTCATGTACAATCCAATACCTAATGAGTTTTCTTTAGTAGAATAGTATGGTTCAAAGATGCGTTTCATAGTCTCTTCTTCAATGCCACCACCACTATCGCAGATACGTATTGTTAGTATATCTTCTTTTTTAAAGCAGTGAATATAAATAACTCTTTGCTCGCAATTTCGTTCGATAAAGATGTCTTTGGCATTATTGTAAAAGTTGAGTATGACTTGTAAAAACTCACTTAAAATATGCACATTGTGAGCTTCAAGCTCAGTGATAATTTGAATATGGTGTTTGCTCAATAGGGAATCATAAAGTTTCAGAGATTGATCCAAAATAGTTTCAACTGATTTGTATTCTTTTGTTTTGGATTGTAAAAAGAAATTTCTAAAATCTTCGATAGTTTGAGAAAGATATTGGGTAGAGTCAATAATGTGATTGAGATTTTCCATCAGCTCTTCATCACTGAGTTGATTATTCTTTTTATGGAATTTACTGACGCTAGCGTAGGAGATAATTTGATTGAGTGGTTGGCGCCATTGATGTGCAATATTGTTAAGGACTTCGCCCATAAAGGCAAGTTTGGATTTTTGAAGCAATAAAATATCTTTTTTGCGATTTTCTTCTTTTTCTTTATTGACTTTTTCTGCGATGATACGATTGAGTTCTTCTAATTTGACATTTTTAGATTGAATGATGCGGCGCTGAAATTTAAAATGTTTGGTAATGTAAGTAAAGAGCAGATAACTAATAATCAGTGCTAAGATAACAAA
This sequence comes from Sulfurospirillaceae bacterium, assembly GCA_028684065.1. Classification (GTDB taxonomy): domain Bacteria; phylum Campylobacterota; class Campylobacteria; order Campylobacterales; family Sulfurospirillaceae; genus Sulfurospirillum. Next base: position 138,365 of record JAQUGO010000001.1, on the reverse strand, counting down.
ACTAATGGCATAGATAATGGTTGTACGCAGTTTCTTATGAAATTTTTTTTCTAAAGTAAGTTTTTCATTGGCAATAATTGCATCAATACGGTCTAAATAAACACCAGAGCCTACAACCCAATGTAAATCATTAATACTTTTAGCATAAGACATTTTAATATGACTGGCATCACTAGGCCCAAGAGATGCGATATATTCAACAAATCCACCTTCATCATTTTTAGAAACCTCGATGAGGTTTTTGATAATAAGAAAACCATTTTTATCCACCAAATCAATGCGATTCTTGCCTTCATAAAAGGTATTGTGATGGACAAGTTGGTTCCCTTCAAAATCAAAGGCAAAGATGTAATCATTAATATCCAGTGAAAAAGATTTTAAAAAAAGTCGTAGTTGTTCTTTTTTTGCCTCTGGTGTATAGTCATTGAGTGAGCTTGCACGGTAGATATAAAGATAACGAATAATCTGGTCCACTTTTTGTTTGGTTTTACGTTTTTCTTCATTAACAAGATTGTTTTCCAGTGTTTTAAGACTTGTCTGCATATTTTGGTAATGGTCATTTATTAAATAAAAAGTAAAAAGAGAGGAGACAATAAAAACAAGAAGAAAGTAAAAAAATAAGTTAAGCCGTAATATACGTTCATAGCGAAGCGATTTTTCCAATAGCACAACCTTCGTTGGGTTTTTTCAAGGCATAGTATTGGTTTATTATAGCAAAAATTGTTCTTTCACTTTCTCTTCAATAGTATGGGATATTTTTCAACGGAACACTTCTTGTAAGTAGAATGTTAAATTTAGCGCAAAGGCAGAAACAATGATCAAGGTAGCATTTTTTACCAATGACTTAAAAAACATCAATGCCCATTTTGGCTCAGCTGACCAATTTGCTGTGTATGATGTTGAGGCAAAGAACTATAGTCTTTCAAAAGTCGTTAGCACTGAAGGAGAGCGAACGGATGGTCGCATTGAACTTCTGAGTGGTGTTGACATTGTTTACTGTACAGAGATTGGACCAGCCGCTGCTGCGCGCGTTGTCAATAATAGAATTTTTCCTATCAAATATAAAGATATTGTGAGTATTGAAGATGAACTCGTAAAACTTTCTCAAATGCTCTCAACCAATCCCCCACCTTTTCTTAAAAAAATACTTGAAGCTAGAGGATAGGGTGATGAGTGAATTCGAGCAACTCTTTTTAGAGACTTTAACGTCACAGATTCGTGCACTCGATCAGTTTGGTACGTGGGCAAAAAAAAGCAATGAAGAAATTTTATGCGATAAGTATGTTAAGAGCAAAGAACAGCTCAAAGAGATACCTATTATTGCAGATATTGATGAGATGCAAATTCAAGACATACGTCTTATTTTTCAATCCATTGCTTTAGCGTTTGAACTTAAAACAAGCATTATGTGCTCTGTGGTTATGGAAATGAGCCATGAAGGATTTGGTCGTGCTGTTGTCTTAGCCGAGAAAATTGTCATTACCAATAAATTTTTCAAAGATGCCCATCGTTACAGTTTTAGAACGTATGATGCACTGATGAGCGAAGGTGGCAAAATGCTCAAAGATGCACTCGACGTATATGAAAAATATAATAAATAAGTAGGGGCTTGAGATGTCTAAAGTAGGAATTTTTTATGCAAGTGCAGGTGGAAATACAACTATCGTAGCGGATGCTTTGAAAGAGGCTTTTGAAGTTGATGATGATGCGTGTGTTTTTATGGAAGATGATTTTGACAGTGTGGAACAATTTGAAGACTTTGATACCTTGTTTGTCGGTAGCTCTACATGGGGACAGGGTGATGTCCATTTTAGTTGGGTTGACCCACTCTTTGAAATCAGTTCTGATGGCATTGATTTTAGTGGTAAAAAAGTGGCTTTTTTTGGAGCAGGAGACAGTAAAACGCATGGAGAGCATTTTTGCAGTGCATTAGGAAAATTTTACCAAACATTTTCCAAAGCAGGTGCTGAGATTATTGGGTTTGTTGATGCGAGTGACTATGATTATGAAGCTTCGTTAGCACTGATGGACGGTAAGTTTTGTGGTTTGGCCATTGATAATATTAACGAAGAAGATAAAACAGAAGAGCGGGTTGAAAAATGGATAACAGCGTTAAAAACTGAACTATAAAGGATGTTACATGAAAACGTTAGAAGATTTTTATCATCTGAGAGATGCAGAAGATTATTTTGAGTTTTTTGAAATGACTTACGATAAACAACTGGTCAATGTGAAACGTTTTCATATTATGCGTGAGTATGGCAATTTGATTAAAAAAGGTCTTGCTGGTTTTGGTGACAACGAAAAACAATTGCTTGATTTTTTAAAATTTTCTCTGCTTCGTGTGTATGCCGACTACAAGAATGGCCATGCTCCTAGTGCAGCTGAGGTTTTTGAAATGTTTCAAGATGGTCAACCTAAAGGGTGTTTAGCATGTGTAAGTGCCAAAGGAGGTCATTGTGATTGTTGATCCTAATACGGTTTTACATGACAATGTTATGGCAAAACTTTCAGGCAAAGATGAGCCGGAAGCTAAGTTTTTTCTTGGTCAAAAAGTAAAGCTTTTAGAAGACATTAAAAATGATGGAACCTATCCTTATTTACCTATTGGTGCCGTGATGATAGACAAAGGTGCTATTGGTTATATCAGGCATGTAGGAGAGTTTTTACAAGTCATTCGGGTCTATGAAGTTCATTTTATGGATGAGCGTGCTGCGATAGAAATTGTAGGATGTCGTGAACATGAACTTGAAGCATTAGAGCCCTATCGAGACTTAGAAGCAGAAGAAGCAGCATATATAGAAAACTACTACAAAAATAAATCTTAGATTGAAGGAGTGAGTATGGCAAAAGTGATTTTTATGCATTTCGATGAAAACACAGATGGAATTTACGATGCGAAGATAGGGGAACCTGTAATTCGTTTGGCAAAAGAGAAAGGGATTCCGATTGTTTTTGATAACAATGACTACAGTAAATGTTTAGTTAGTGTTGAAAATATCAGCGATGAAGAGCCAACAAGTTATATGGAAGATGAAGAGTTGGACAAATTGGTTGAGATGGGTGTTATTAGTAAAGAAGATGCTGACATTTGTCAACAATTTACCGTAAGTCCCAAAGTTCGTATCGCTTCGATGATGATGATCAAGGGTGATGTATTAATTAAGCCTTATAAAAAATAAAAGGAGACAGGAAGATGACAACAAGAGTAGAAATTATTAATGATTTTTTAGCAATCAATGTTAAGCCAGGTGCTACCATTCAAGACGTTGTAGAAGCAAGTGGTAGTGCACTTCCTTTTGGATGCCGTGATGGTCAATGTGGTACATGTGCTGTTGAAATAGTACAAGGTATGGAGTTTTTATCTCCCAAAACAGATAAAGAGTTTAAAGTTCTTAAAGAAATTTGTTTTGGTACATGTACACCCAATACACGTCTTTCTTGTCAAATGAAAATCGATAAAGCAAACGGTGTGGTACGTATAAAGTATTAAAAATTAATCACTTCTCATGCTCAAATCGTCCATAGATTTGGGCATAATTTAGGCATGAGAACAATTAATTTAGAGTTCAGACAAAAACAAAGTTTGAACCTTTCACTAAAACTTTGGTTGCCATTGTTACAGCTTCCACTTCAAGAATTGAGTGGGCATTTGGAAACGCTTTCGTACGAAAATCCTTTTTTGGAAGTAAAGCGACCATTTGAACAATCTATGGGTTCTAGTAGTGGCATCATTGAAGAGTTAGTGATGGGACAAGAGTCCTTGCATGAAAAAGTCTTAGAGCAAATTACTCCACCACTTTTTCCTACACCTATTTCGCAAAAAGTGGCGCACGAGATATTGTGTGATATTAATGAAGATGGCTTTTTTGATGGGGATTGTGAAAAAATCGCTATTACATGTAATGTTTATACCGAATATGTTGAAAAAATTCGTCAAAGATTTTCCAAACTAGAACCTTTTGGTATAGGCGCTTATAATGTTGAAGAGGCATTTTTATTTCAGTTGGATGCACTAAGTGAGGATATAGACGATGAGCTTTACAATCTGGTCATTAAAATGATAGATGGTCTTGCTAAAGTGGATAAATACGCCAAACATCATCGTTTTGAAGAGGCAAAAGCTATTATTAAAAAATTTTCAAACCCACCTGCAGTAGAATACAAAGCCACTTCTAAGCAGGTTATTCCTGATTTTTTTGTTGAAGTGGAAGATGACATCATTTTACGCATTAACAATGATTATTACCCTGATATTGTCATCCATGAGCCTTTCAGCAGTAAAAATGACAGTATCAAAGATAAACTCAAAGAAGCACGCGACATCGTTAATCTTTTGGAACTTCGCAAAACGACTTTGTATAAAATTGTTCTTTTAATCGTTGAGCGACAACTCTCTTTCTTTGTAGGAGGTGAGTTAAAGCCTATGAGTATGGCAATGCTGGCAGATGAACTCTCTTTTGCTGAATCAACCATATCACGAGCCATATCTAATAAATATATTGAGTCAAAGCTCGGTGTTTTTCCACTCAAATCTTTTTTTACCAACGCCGTTTCATCTAAAGAGCTTTCATCTTCTGAAGTTAAAAATTTTATCAATACCCAAATAGAGTATGAAGACAAAGAAGAACCATTGACAGATGATGATTTACTGTTACGCATTGAAAAACGTTTTAGTATTAAAATGGTTAGACGAACGATAACAAAATACCGTAAACTGATGAATGTTCCTTCGTCAAAGGAGCGCAAAAAAATTTATAAAGTGAGTGGAGGGGCTATAGCATGAATGAAGCACTAGAACGCATTAAAATGGAAAAAGAAGTAATGGAGTTTTTGCAAAGCTATGCCAAAAATCGTTACTCAAAATATGTAATTGCACCGCATATTGCGGCAATGTCTTTGAAAGAAAATCATCTGTATCACGACCTTGGATTTACAAATCGTGTACAGATGGGTCGCTATATGAAATGCCATTTTCCCAAGCTTGCTGAGATAAAACCACTCGATAAACTCTGGAAAAAATTTATCTATGATTCTATTGGTAAAGTAGCTCCTGCTTGCTTTACATGTAAGGACCAAAATAATTGTTTTGCATGCCAATTGGTGAGCTAATATGATACGGTTTGCATGTGAAAAGGATTTAGAAGAAAATTTAGCTATCTATAATGATGCGATTTTACATACTACAACGGTTTACTCTTATCACGAAAAAAATCTCCAAGAACGGAAAGAATAGTTGATACTAAAAAAGAAAAAGGTCATCTTATTTGGGTGTATGAAAAAGGTTATGCTGCTTTAGTCACAGGCATTGATGCTTCAAATGCAAATAGTATTTATTGACATGAGAAATTAGGATTTATACATGCTGGGATTATCCAAAAAGTTGGGTATAAATTTGGTCAATGGCTTGATTTAGTCTTTTATCAATTACTTCTTAATGAACCTCAACATCCTACAGAAGAGTAGCTAGGACGAGTTTAGTAGATTTGTATCCACTTTGTAAGCATTTTTGATTTATAATACACATAGTTCTTGCTTTCCAAAGGAAACATATGTGTGCAAATGGTCATTGCCTTGAACAAAACAGCGTTAAAACATTGCTTGAAGAGTTACTTCAAAAAACCCTACAAAACGCACAAGCACATTTTGAAGATTTTACCTATACCCTTGAGCCAGAAAGTATTCATCAGTATCGCGTAAATTTACGAATGGCGCGTTCTGTGTGCAAAGAATTTATCAACTATTTTACACCAAAACATGGACTTTTTTTGTTAGATTACCTCAAAATACTTCAAAAAGATACTAATGAATTACGTGATATTGATGTGTTCATCGAATGCATCGATGACTATCAGGCAAAGGTGAAACCAGAGTGTTTAAATATGTGTCATATAATAGAAAAAAAGCTTTTTAAAGAGCGCAAAAAATCTGTTTCTGAACTGTTGTTAAAACGAAATTTTGATAAGCGTACACATCTTTTTGATGAACTTTTTTCATTGCTTCGTGATAAAAAGTTATACCGTAAAAATGCCGAAAAAAATATTTATAAACCGATACAAAAAATTATCGCTAAGCGGATTAAAAAGATTAAAAAGCTTTCTTTAAATCTTAGTTTGACTACACCTAATGCGCAGTTTCATGCTTTGCGGTTGCATTATAAAAAAATACGTTACACCACAGATAGCGCTTGTTTTGGTGACAAAGAGCATGCCATGAAAGCATTTTCACAATCTTTTAAACTTATTCAAACGGCTCTTGGAGACGTTCAAGATAAAAATACTCAAATAGAGCGTTTGCGACAGCATAATCTTAAAAATGAGGCATGTGTACAGCAGGTTATTACGATGATTGAAAATGAATTAGAGTGTAATAAACTGCAGTGTATTGAGCAGTCATCACACGAACATATTCAAGAAATTAAACAAACCTTTAAAGCGATATTTGCTTAAGTCTTTTAATGCCTAATTTACACTTCATAGCCCATTATCCAGAACACCTTAAAGTACAAATCAATCGTCTCATTGAAGATGAAAAATTAGGAAATTACTTACTTTCTAAATACCCTAAAACGCATGAAATCAACAGTGATAAAGCACTTTATACGTATACAATGGAGCTTAGAAATAGTTTTTTACGTAAGAGTGAACCTATCACTAAAGTGATTTATGATGGAAAAATAAGTGACATCAATGATGCGCTAGGGTTACATCGTATCACCATCAAAAACCACGGTGGGCGTTTGAGAAGTAAAAGTGAAATTCGTGTTGCCACACTCTTTAAAAACACTCCAGAGGCTTTTTTAAAAATGATAGTCGTCCATGAACTTTCTCATCTTAAAGTAAAAGAACACAACAAAGCTTTCTACGCTTTATGCGAAAATATGGAGCCAAGCTATCACCAGCTTGAGTTTGATGTTAGGCTTTATATGACCCATTTAGATTTGTTTGGGAAGTTGTATTAGGTTTACATCGGGACAAGTGAAATTCTATTGTCATAATACTTGTGTTGTAACTATAATCTTAAAAGGGATATAATCGCCCATATGGCTATTATATCAATAAGATAAAGGAGAAAGCATGCAACACTATTTTCTTTTTTTACTAGGATTACTGTGTGTCCCTATGGTTTTAATAGCATCACCTTCCGTTGCTATTGTGAAGTCTATTAAGGGTGATGTGATGGTTACTCATAGCGATAAAGTAACCGTAGGCTTAAAGCAAGGTGATAGAATTTTTGAAAAAGATGTTATTAAAACAGTTGCCAACAGTACCGTTGGTGTTGTTTTTGAAGATAATACACTCATTTCCATTGGTTCGAATTCTGAATTTTCCATTGATGAATATCTTTTTGAGCCTGCTAATAAAAATGTCAATTTTAAAACGCATCTTTTTAAAGGTACGATGGCATGTGTAACAGGACTTATTTCTAAAATCAATCCTGAGGCTATGGAAATCAAAGCACAAACAGTGACGATTGGTATTCGAGGAACCTCTTTTGTTGTGGAGGTAAAAGAATGAAATATTTAGTAACATTAAGTATGTTTTGTTTACTCATTATTTTTTCTGGCTGTGCATCATCTGGTGTGCAAATAACACTTTTACCAGAAGAGGGTGGAAAGGTTGGTACGATTTCTATGGCGGATTATAAAGGGACGCAACATACGATTGATAAACCTTATGCTGCATTAGATATCTCACAAAAAGGTGAGATTGAACCAAAAAATGAGACACAAAAGAGTGTTGATACAAAATATGCAGAAGTGCTAAATGCACTCCCTCCTAAGCGTCAAAGTTATCTCTTTTATTTTGGTTTCGATAGTGCGGTATTGAATGCGAAACAGATGGCTGAGTTGAGAGCGATTACTCAAGTGATTCGTGATACGAAAATTGACGAAGTGGTTTGCATTGGGCATAGTGACAGTGCTGGGGATAAAGAGTACAATAAAAAGCTCTCTTTACAAAGAGCACAAAGTGTTGCCAATGCTTTGATAAAAGATTCTATTGAAAAATCACTCATTAAATTAGAATACTATGGTGATGCCAATCCTTTAGATAAGGCAAATACAAAAGAAGCTAATGCTAAAAATAGGCGTGTTGAAATTATTTTAAAATAAACGAAGCCTTAAAAAAGTGCGGTAACGTTCATTCTGTTTACATATAGATAAATAGGGCACTTACCGCATGTTTTGAATAAGAATATTGACGTATTTCATATCGAGTTTTGTTTGATAGTCTTGGTTTATAAGGTATAAAGCATTGTAGGTTGAATAAGCTCCACGATAGGGCTTGATCGTAATCAGTGCATCAAATATATCACAAATACCAATGATACGACCAAAGATACCAATTCTATCTTCTTTTATCCCACTGGGATAGCCACTTCCATCTAGTTTTTCGTGATGTTGTTTAATGGCATTGATAATCACTCTATTGCTGACATGGGCTTTTTTAATAAGTGTAATGCTCTTATCAACATGAGATTGGATGATTTTATATTCAGCATGTGTTAATGTATCTGGCTTTTCGAGCACTTCATCATCTAACATGGTTTTACCCACATCATGTAACATAGCCGCTAGTGTTAATTGTTTTTGGTCTGTTAAATCAAGGTTACAATTGGAAGCAATGAGAGAGCTAAAAAAGGCGACATGAACTAGATGGGTGGGGAGTGAATAGGTGTTGTCCAAAAAGCCATTGAAGGTTGAAAGCGTAATTTTATTTTTAACCATAATTTCGACTAGGTTCTCAGCTAAAGTCTCTAAAGCTTCTAAAGGTAAAAGTTTTTCATTTTTTTTCAAAAGCCATGCATTAAGAAGATTGGTACCAGTAGAATAAATAAGTTTTAATTTTTCATAGACTTCTTGCTGCTGTGCCAGTGCTTTGGAAATAGACAAAGAATGTGCAATCTCTTCTTCAAGATTCAAAGCATGAGTTATACCTTGTGGTTTTTTATCTTCGTGTGTATGATAATAGTGTTTATAAGCATGATAATCGTTGGTTGCAACATAGACTTGTAAATCTTTTTGCGCCAGCTTAGAAAGAATTTTGGCATCGAGTAATGTGCCACTTTTGACTAAAATAGCAAATCCATTAAATCGTTGAATATAGCAATCAAAATTTAATGTTGTATCTAATTTGAATATTTTGTTATTAATTGGTGTAAAACCACGGTAGAGAAATATCTTTACAACACGAATCATCCAAGGCCTCTTAAGCAAATAATGGAAGTATTATATTATAAATAATGCATTTTTTAATATTAAATATTTCTTTCAATCAAGTATCTATTGTAAGTCTATTTATCAAGCATAAAAATCTATGTTAATCATTGCTAACAAGGTACAATACTGTTATATTAACAAAGTAGGTTTTTAATGGTAGCTTTGATTGCACTTGGTTTATGTTCTGGTCTTTTTTTCAGCTCAACATTTGTGCTCAACCGTTTAATGAGTTTAGAAGGAGGGCATTGGGTCTGGTCAGCATCACTGCGTTATATTTTTATGATACTGTTTTTACTCATCGTCATTCGCCTTTTTCAGGGGCGCAAAATAGTTGTAGCGCTTTTGAAACTTTATGTGGAACATTGGCTTTTTTGGACGGTGGCGGGAAGTATCGGTTTTGGGTGTTTTTACGCTCTTTTGTGTTTTAGTGCCGATTATGCACCGGGTTGGGTTATTGCGGCGACATGGCAGTTAACTATCATTGCTTCACTTTTTGTATTGATGCTGTTTGGAAGAAGTTTTCCAAAGCGTATTTGGCTCTTTTCTGTTATCATTGTTGTAGGAGTTGGACTTATTAATACCTCCCATGTGAGTGTTTTTCACTTTGATGAATTTATCAAAGGAGCCTTTCCTGTACTTATCGCTGCTTTTTGCTATCCGTTTGGTAACCAACTCGTTTGGGAGTCAAAGCATGGTCATAAATATTTTCCAAAAATTGACTCGACTTTAGTGGATAATGCCTTCAATAAAGTTTTCTTACTTTCTTTAGGTTCCATTCCTTTTTGGTTTGTACTGATTCTTTTGATTAATCCGCCGATGCCTTCAATAGGGCAAGTATTTAATACATCTTTAGTTGCATTACTCTCGGGACTTATTGCGACAACTCTGTTTCTACTCGCACGCCATAGAGCTCATAAATCCAGTGAACTTGCCGCTGTAGATGCAACACAAGCCAGTGAGGTAATCTTCGCTCTTTTAGGGGAGATACTCTTTCTAGGGGCAGAAGTTCCCAATACACAAGCATGGATTGGGATGGGGTTGGTGTTCGTGGGACTTGGTTTTTTTATCTATTTTCAAGAGAAGAAGAGTGTTGTTCACGATTAATTCATGATTATGCTGTACAATGCTGCAAATTTTAGTAGGACTCTGAAAAATGAAAATGTTTAAAAAATTACTCTTTCTAATTCTCTTGATAGGTTTATATGCCCATGCTCAAACCCCAAAAGTTTCACTGCCTTTCAATATTACACCTGAAATGTATGCCTCGTTTATGGCACAAAATTTAGTAGGTAGTCTTCCTCACGTCTTTAAACATAAAGAACTCTCTTTAATTGTTAATACTGTACATGCTAAGCAAAATCAAGTGTTCTTTGAATCGACAACCAAACAGTACAAACAAATTCTTGCCGAATTATACACATACCACACTTTGCCAGACGAGCTTAAAAAACAGTGTAAAGATTTTTCAATCATTGCAATGGTTGATAAAGGCGTAGAATACTTCTTAAGTGTTCAAGAAAATGAGAAAAAATTTGTTGTTAAGTATGACAAAGAAGCATGTTCTGAGAGTTTTGACCCCGCACAGAAAATTTTTATTGATGGATACAATCGTTATGGTTTTGATATCAATGGGTACACAAAAAAGGGAATCAAAAGCAGCGCTTTGTTAAATTAAAGCTTAGCATGTAGCGTGATAATAACATTCTAATCAAAGAGGCTTTACATGTAAAGCCTCAAAGTTTTTTTGCATTTGCCTTTTAATACAAGTTTACTATTATGGGTGCGTGACTGTTTCCATCCATATTGATTTAAGCAAGATAATGCCTTTTCGAATTTCTTTTTCTTCCAACCCACCAAAGCCCATACGAATAGCCTCCCAATCTTTCCCATAATAATCACTAGCAAGATAAATTTTGACGCCTTGCGTTAAAGCATTTTGCCTTAATATTGCCAAATCAATGTTTATCGTAGGTCGAATGAGAATAGCAAGTCCTCCACCTTCACTGGTGATTTCAATCATAGAGCCAAATGCTTTTTGCAAAGATTCTTTCATCATGTCATGTTTTTTACGATTAAGAGTACGAATTTTTCGCAAATGCCTCTCCCAGTGTCCACCTGCCATAAAGTGCTCTAACGTTTTTTGTGTTGAAAGAGATACAGAACAGCGTTGATGGCGTGAGTGAAACAATCCCCTATAGGCTTCAAAATAACGATGTGGTAGTATAAGATAGCTGACACGAAGGGCTGGAGAGAGTGATTTGGAAAAGGTTCCGACGTAAACAACTCGATCATCATTATCCAAGCCTTGAAGGGAGGGAATAGGGCGGTTTTGATACCTAAGTTCACTGTCGTAATCATCTTCAATGATAATACCTTCCACGCGTTTTGACCAATTAAGCAGTCTGATACGATTGCTGACAGGCATACTCACCCCTGTGGGGAATTGATGAGAGGGTGTAATATAAACTAGTTTAGCCGAAGAGCTTTCTAATTCGTCAATGACTAAACCATTGGGGTCGATGTTAATAGGCACAGTAATAAAACCATAATCATGAAACAATGAGCGCACAATAGGAAAGCCAGGATGTTCAATAGCAATATGCGTATACTTTGTTTTTAAAATCGTGGCCAAAAGATTCATCGAATCCGCAAATCCTCCACAAATGATTATTTGTGAGGCATCACAGTTTACACCACGTGATTTAATGAGGTATTTTGCAATCTCTTTACGAAGACCTATCTCTCCTTGTCTATCACCGTATGCACCAAAATCGAGATCTCCTTCCATGGCTTTGATAAAAAGCCGTTTCCAGAGTTTTAAAGGAAAGGATTCATGCGTAAGTCTTGCAGGAACAAAGTCATAACGTATAGGTAAAGGTGTATATGGTTTAGTCTCACAGAGTGTTTTTGTAGGGGCATCATGTTCTAAGAGTACCTCGGCAACAAAATAACCACTCTTAGGTCTACTCTCGATATATCCTTCGGTGTAGAGTTGTTTGTAGGCTAACTCAACAGTATTTTTACTAATGGCGTATTCCGTAGCAATTTTACGAATAGAAGGAAGTTTTGACCCTAAAGGAAGTGTTTTAAGAATTTCGTATTTCATCGCATCATAAAGCTGTATATACAAAGGTTTTTTGATATTTTTATCTAAAATATACACAAACTGTCCTTATAAATATTTCATTAACTGACTCTTGTATAGAGTACAGTTTGAAGATATAATACCAGAATTTTTACATTAAAGAAAACAAGGGAAAATCATGCGGCGAGCAGAATTTGAAACAAATGATCCAAAATTATTAGAAGCATTATTAGCACGTTGTGAGTATGGAACACTTTCACTTATAGATGGTGATGAGCCTTACGGCGTTCCGCTCAATTTTGTCTGGCATGAAGAGAGCCTTTGCTTTCATGGATCCAAAGAAGGACGAAAAATGGAAGTCATAGCTCACAATAAAAAAGCAAGTTTTAGTGTTGTTCAAGCACTCTCCTTGATTCCTTCTTATTTTAGCAATACACGCTCCGCTTCTCCTGCAACGCAATTTTTTATTTCTGCTTATTTTGATGGAGTTATCGAAATCGTTGAAAATGCTGAACAAAAATGCGCCATGTTATCGGCCTTAATGCAAAAGCTTCAGCCAGAAGGTAAGTATGATCCCATAGAGGCTTCAAACCCTATGTATAAAAAGATGATAGAACAAACAGGGCTTTTTCGTCTTTTACCTACAGCACATTCACTAAAACTCAAAGTGGGGCAAAATCTTACGGAAGAGAGAAAGACGTTACTGATAGAAAAATTATTAGAACGAGGAGAAGCACTGGACGTGTTGAGTGTTGAATTGATTCGAAAAATGAGTTAAATAAAAGTACAGAAATGAGGCTTTACATGTAAAGCCTCATTATAAATTTAGGCATTTGCTTCTTTAAGCGCTGCTTCGACGTACATGGCACGGAGTTTAGTAGCCATTTTTCCTGCTTTTCCATCTCCTATTTTTTGGCCATCAATTTCAATGATAGGTAAAACAAAAACAGTTGCACTGGACATAAAAGCCTCATCTGCGTTCAATGCTTCTTCAAGGGTAAAGAGACGTTCTTCAATTTTTATATTGTGCTCTTTAGTCAAACTCATAAGCACTTTACGGCGAATACCCGGAAGGATTGAGTTTGAAAGGGGACGAGTGATAATCACTCCATCTTTAACAATATATGCTGATGAAGACGTGCCCTCAGTGATAAAGCCATCTTCAATCATCCATCCTTCATAGGCACCTTTTTGATGGACTTCTTCTTTAGCTAAGACTTGGCCTAAAAGAGAAATGGATTTGATATCACGGCGTTTCCATCTGATATCGGCGCAACTAACGACTTTAACCCCTTTGGTGGCCAAAGGATTGTTGATAATCTCTTTTTTAAAGATAAAGGCCATAAATGTTGTTGGTGTATTTTCAGGGAAATAAAATTCACGTGGTGCAACGCCACGTGTGACTTGCATGTAAATACCCCCTTCAACCAAATCATTTTTAGCAATTAACGTATCTAAAATAGTCATAATCTCCGTTTTACAAAAAGGTGCTTTAAGGCCAATCTTACTTAAGCTTCCATCAAAACGTTCAAAAAAAGGCTCTTTATCAATGACTTTTCCATTAATAACAGGTACCACTTCGTAGATGCCATCACCAAAAAGATACCCACGATCAAAAATCGATACTTTCGCATCTTCCTCTTTACAAAAATCTCCGTTTAAAAAAACAATACTGCTCATTACTGACTCCAAAAAAAATAATATGACATTGTATCAAAAGGTTTCTTAGCCATATGTGCAATAAGTAGGCAGAAGTTCCGTTTACATGTAAAAAATTGAAAAGAAAAAAAGTTATGATGGGATGTAGCCTAATGGTCTAAAAATCCAAGGGAGATTTTATGTCATCTCTATTGAGTTCTTTGATAATGTGAGTATATATCATCGTCGTTTCAATAGACTTATGCCCTAAAAGTTCTTGTATGGAGCGAATATCTGTGCCATTTTGTAAAAGATGGGTAGCGTACGAGTGCCTAAATATGTGTGATGTCACTCTTTTGTCTATCTGCGATTTATGAACAGCATTCTTGATATTTCTACTGAGTGTTGTATCTAGCATATGGTGTCTACTTTGCTCACCGCTTCTTGGGTCTGTTGAGATACTATCCATAGGAAAAACATACTGCCATTTGGTCTCAAATTTAGCTTTTGGAAACTTTCGCTCTAGTGCATAAGGGATGTAAACACTACCAAAACCATCTTGCAAATCTTTTTCGTGCAGTTCTTTTACACCTCGCTCATCCTAAGTCCGCATCCATACATAAGCTTGACCATAAGCTGGTAGATACCTTTCATGTTGAAAATGACCTTCTTCACCTCATCTATCGTAAGAACCACAGGGATATGCTTTCTCTCTTGTGCTCTTAAAGCTTGAATGTTCCAAGTACTGATATCGACACCTAAAACTTCCCTATATAAAAACAATAAAGCGCTAAAAGCTTGATTTTGCGTTGTTGGTGAGACTTTTTTTGTTACAGCTAAAAAAGTCAAAAAATCTTCTATCTCTTTTTTGCCCAAATCTACGGGATGTCGCTTTTGATGAAAGAAAATATAGTGCTTGATCCAAAAAATATAAGTTTTTTCTGTTGAAATACTGTAATGTTTAAATCGTATCTTATCACGAACTACATCGAGTAGTTTTTTCTTCATCAAAAGCTCCTAACAATTAAACGACACAATGAGCATTTAACACTTTTTTCAGCTATTTAAACGACAAAATGTTCAAATAACGCCAAAAATATTTTTAAATAGTCATTGAAATTTTAGAAATTTTAGTAGATTTAGTAAAAAAATAGTTAAAATATTACATTATGAAATATTTTTATTAAATAAACGAACATTGTTTATGTTCATTTATTTAAGTATATCAGACTGTTTTGTATATAATGTTCGTTGAATAAATAGTTAGCATAAAATATAGGAGAACTCTTGGCAGAACATATCAAACCGTTTAATGCACAGAATTTAGAAGCAATTTGTAAAGTTTTAGCTGATACCAACTATGGTTTAACGGGAACACAAATTGGATATATTTTACAGGATTGTAAAGTAGAAGATACAGATCCATCTGCGACTAAATGGAAGCGTCTATTTAATGCAATGGTACATAAACAGAATGAGCGTCAGATTGGAAATTTTTTAATAATGTTTATTAATAGAGCAATGAATCCAGTAAATTACTTAAGAGATAAAGAAATATTTGAATGGCGTAAAACAGAATTAAATATTGTATTGTCCTTTTCAGGCCTTGAAGTTAGAGAAGATGGAAAAGTTATTAAAAGCACAAAAGAAACAACTCTAAGAGGGGCAAGAGAAAAAGCTGGTGCACTAAAATCAAAATTAGAGGATAGAAAAGCACATATAGAAATTTATAATTATTGTAAAGCTGAATTATTAGATGAAAACTATTTTCATGCCGTTTTGGAAGCGATAAAAGGTTTAGCACAAAGAATAAGAAATATGTCAGGGCTTTCTTTAGATGGAGCAGAACTTGTTAACACTGCATTTTCAGTAAAAAATCCCATTCTAGGTATAAATGCATTAGAATCAGAAACAGATAAAAGTGAACAAAAAGGCTTTAGTAATATGCTGGTGGGGCTATTTGGTGCAATCAGAAATCCTATAGCTCATGTTCCAAAAAGTTATTGGTCGTTATCTGAACAAGATGCTTTAGATATATTATCTACGATATCTTTTGTACATAGAAAACTAGATATGACTCAAAAATGCTAACAAATCAGTGGAGCCAATCAAAAACCCGCGGGCAGCTTTTTGATTGCTCATTTTAAACGTTATATGATAAAAGGAAAACTATGCCAGAACCAGTTACAACTATTGGATTAAGTGCAGTAGCAGCTTATCTAGGTAAAGATGGATTAAATAAGCTACTTGGGCCTACTGCTGATTATCTTGGTGTAAGCCTAAAGGATTTTGCACAAAAGCGGGCTGATAATGTTGGGAAAATTTTTGGGAATGCTGAAAAAAAGCTAGGTAACAAAATTGATGAAAAAGGACAAGTTCCACCAAAAGTTCTTAAAACAATCATTGATGAAGGGTCATATTGTGATGATACAGTAGCAGTAGAATACTTCGGAGGTGTATTGGCATCTTCAAGAACTGAATCTGGTAGAGATGACCGTGGTGCAAGAATTGAAAAAATATTAGACAACATGTCTGTCTACCAAATTAGATCTCACTATCTTATTTACTCAATAATTAGAAAATTATTTAAAGATAGTAAATATCTTTTTAATCAAGAAGATCGTCATAAAATGGAAATATTTATTCCATTCGATATATATTTAAACGCTATGCAATTTAATGAAAGAGAAAATGAACAATTGACGTCAATACTAAACAATACATTTTTTGGTTTAAATAAAGATAGTTTGATAGAAACATTCTATTATGGTCCTGTAGAGTACATTCAAAAAAAATATGCAGATGCAAAAGAAGGCGGAATCGTTGTTAGCCCAAGTGCTTTAGGTGCTGAATTATATTTATGGGGTTATGGCTTTGGAGATAAGGAATTATCATTTATTCTACAAGATACTAATTTTGAAGATATAGAAGATATAAAAATAATTACAGATGGAGTCTTAACATCCAAGAAACACATATAACAGGTTCTAGGAGAGAAATAAGTAGCCTAACGGCGACTTATTTCTCAAGATTAACGTTAGCTTATAAAGGAATACAATGGAAATTTTGATAACAATATTACAGATATTAGCTTTGATAGGTATTTCTTTTTTAGCAATGTTTAAGAAAAACTACTTCCCAAAATATTTAGAAGAAAAAGCAAAAAATACTGCAACTAAAGAAGACATATCTCAAATTACAGAAAAAATTGAAAGTATTAAAAAGAATCATATTATTGATATTGAAAAAATAAAAACTGAACTTGATGTAAAAAGTGCATTACGTCAATCTTTTCAAGCTAAAAGTTTGGAATCTTTAACAGCCATTGATGAATTACTAGTCGAAATTAATCTTTATAGTTGGAAACAACTAGCAGAACGTTCTCCAAATGAACATTATGTTTGGAGTAATGTAGATACCATAGATAAAACACGTCATTTCCATTATTATCGTGTTGCAATTGATAAAATTAAAATGGTTCATGGATTGTATCTAACTGATAATGCAAAAAATGCATTATCAGAATTAGCTCAAACTATTGGCATGCTTTCAAGTATGGAATTACATTTGACAGGTAATAAAGATGATCCTGTAGACCAATCTGCGGTATCGGGTTATGAGTCTGCAATAAAATCAGTAGATAAATGTAGAACTCAATTGATGTCTGAGCTTGGTATAAAAAGCTAACAACACATTGGAGAGAAATATTTGACCCTGCGGCTCAAATATTTCTCAACTCAAACGTTATGTTTCAGAAGGATAAATATGGCCGATATCTACAAACAACGATTTTCAGAACTTCAAGAACAAATGGAACTTTTACGTGCTTCTAGTAAACCAACTTACAATAGTTTTTTAGAAAAGAATATACAAAATATTGATGCTAATGCATTACTTGAATGGAAAGTAAAAGCTCTGAGTCTTTTAAATAAAGCTTGTGGTGAAAATTCTGAACACTATAAAGCATTTATTGGTAACTACAATAAAGGAACCTATGACAGTTATCTTGAAGTACTTGAACGCCTTCGAGCTATCTTTCTAGCAGCAAGAGAGGATTATGTAGGTGGTTATTTGAAAAGTACACGTTCATTAATCCAAGTTGAAGTATTTGACTCTGAACTTGAACAAGCTACTGAACTCTACAAAGCAGGATATAAAAATCCTGCCGCTGTAGTAACTGGTGTCATTCTTGAAACAGCACTGCGCGAATTATGTGATCAAGTTGGTTTACCCCATGGAAAACTTGACAAAATGAACGCAGAATTGGCAAAACTTGGTCAATACAATAAACTTCAACAAAAACGTATTACCGCACTTGCAGATATTCGTAATTCAGCAGCACATGGGAAAACTGAAGAATTTACAGATAGAGATGTTGAAGATATGATCAGAGATGTTGAAAGATTTCTAGCTGAACACTTATGACAAAAGAACATAACAAATCAAAGGAGACCAATCAAAAACCCGCGGGCGGCTTTTTGATTGCTCATTTTAAACGTTAGGCAAAGGACATCAATGATAGATTGGATTATTCAAAATAAAGAATGGTTATTTAGTGGAATAGGTATTTCAATTATTTCTTTAGTTCTAATGATAAAAAATAAAAGAACAGATAAATTGGTGACAGTCAGTACAAATTCTAACCTTGAAAATACTATAAAACAAAATTCAGGAGACAACTCTATAAATATCGTAGGTGACATAAATATAGATAATATTAAGGGTACACAAAACAATGCAATAGCGGACATTGAATTATCTACTGAAAATATACAAAGACAATATATAGATAAAGTTATAATAAAAGAGGGAGATTATATTGAAATTCCTTGGTCACATAAACCATACAGGATAACATTAGATAATATTGTCAATGAAGATTTTCAAGAAAAATACAATAAGGAAAAACAGGACGGTATTGAATTAAAAATAGATAGTGGCGGTGGGTTACTCTATTGTGGAAAATATGGAAAGGAAGCTGGTGTAAATCATTGGAAAATACCACTCAAAGGTACAAGTGATGAAGAACTATATTCGGTTTATTCTTACCATATTTATAATGGAAGTTTTTCATTTTTCAGATGTTATGCTTCACATATAAACAAGCATTCAAGAGAAGTGACATTAAGTATTTACATGGTCTCAGTGCCATATAATGCCTAACAAAACATGGAGAGAAATATTTGACCCTGCGGCTCAAATATTTCTCAACTCAAACGTTAACTTTCAAATTTTAGGATAAAAATGAATAATGAAGTAGAAAGATTAAAACAGATAAAAACGATTGACTATTTAAAAAACAATCCAAAGACATCTGAAATGATTACTGTATGTTCATCAGAAGTAGAAGAACAGTTTAACAAAGGCATTTATCCTGTACTTGTTCCAAAGAATATTACAAAAAAAATAATGTCTGGAACTACTTGGAACTTTAATTATTATAATGGTTATCCTGAGTTTTTTGAAGAGGATGGGAAAATAGAATATTTTCCTTATGGAGATAATCAAGGGCTTGAACCTTTAGTTATTACAAGAAATTTTAATGATATTAAAGATGAATATATTGAAATATCTCAAGAATTTATATTATTTCACCATTTATATTATGAGCCTAAAGAAAATAAATACTATAAGATTATTGACGGTAATGAATACTTAGTTATTGATATTAATGAAGATGAAGTAAAAATACGACTTAAGGAAATAAAAGAGTTTTTAAAAGTAAAAAATATGCATCTTGTATTGCAATTTGATATGAGAGAACACAGTTTAAAAAAACTAGAAGAATTGAAATTATCTGGAAATGATAGTTATAAAGATGATTCATTAGTTTACCGGATAAACTATGGTGATTTTGGAGGATTTAGTACAAATAATGCTTTTAGTAGATTGTTAGGAAAAAAGTTAATAACACCTTTTCAAAAAGATATAAGTAAAAAAGAAAATAAATTTGTTGAATATATCATAGAAATAGATAATAATGGAGATGAAATTTTATTTACATCAAATCCAGACCTATTATCAAATGGTTTTTCTTCTGAAAAAAATACACCTGATTATCTAACACCAGTTTTTTTTAAAAAAGAAGTTTTAGATAAATATTATAATCAACCAAGTAAATATTCAATAAGTACTTCTATGCTTTATTGTGGTTCACTATGGAGCATGTATATTGATAATCATCAAGATAATATAGTTTGTGTTTGGTTAGGAGATTTAGGGAGTAGTTTATCATATGAAGAACAACTTTATTGGCGTTCTTTTAATATAGAGCCAACAGGCTCTATTAGTAAAACATATTATGAACAACAAATTTTAGCAAATTTTACAGAATCAGATTATCCTGAACATATTTTTAAACATAAATATAATCTATTATTAGAAACTTCAGAAAATATACTTGGATGGAATTTTTTACTACCTTTATCTAAAGAAGATGAACATTATTTTACAAGCTTAAGAGTTCCATCTACAAATGAGCAAAAAAATTTTGATGAGTTAGTTTTAGCACTTACAAAAATATTATTAGATTCTTTAAATGAAAAAGAATTAAATAAGTTGATTAAATCTAGTAATATAAGTGACATAAAAGGGAGTATTAATCGTTTAGAAAAAGTATTAGAAGATAATCAAATTGTTGATGATGAAAATTCTATAGTTTTTTTACGAAATGTTCAAAATTTAAGATCTTCAAGTTCAGCACATAGAAAAGGTAAAAATTACCAAAAAATTGCAAAAGAGTTTGGAATAGATAACAAATCATTAAGTAATGTTTTTACAGAGATATTAAATAAATCCATTAAAATATTAGATTTTTATTTAGATATTATAAGACAAGTTAACAAAACATTGGAGAGAAATATTTGACCCTGCGGCTCAAATATTTCTCAACTCAACCGTTAATCTTTCTGTTCTGATGTAGATTCTTTGTATGTTTTTTGAGAAGGTATTTTATAAAAAAATATCTTAACCTCTGAGCATAACCCCTAAGAAGATGGCAATCACTCCTAAGACAATATTGATAGGCAGTAAAACAGTCGGTAATAAACGAATAGTATTTTTTGCTTGAGCCATATCACCACTAGTGTATAGTCTTTGTGCTTTAGCACGTTGTGTATACATATAGGCATAGTTAAGTGTCATAATCGTCCAAATTGTTTCTTTAAGATGAATCATCATACCGGTGTAACCAGCGCCTTTAATGATAATAACCCCGCAAAGAGCACTAATAGCGATAAATGGCATAACAAGGTTAAACAGTCGACCAACGATTTGTAAATTTTTCCCCAGTCTAATTTTTGCCTCATCAATACTCATAATGGCAGGATGTACTGCAACTTTAATCGCAATCATACCACCTACCCAAATAACAGCTGAGATAATATGAAAAAAGATAATCATTGTTTTGTAGTTTTCAAAGAGTTCACGCATCATCAATCCTTACTATAGTAATGGAATTAATTATAACAGAATTATATGCTATGCAGATTTAGGCTTTACATGTAGCTTTATAAATTTATTTTTCAAAAAAATTTCTTTGTAGTTTTTCTATGGAACACTATATGCAAACTAGTGTTGTGAAGATTAAAACTCAAAAGGAGCACAAGATGGCTGAACTTAGACAAATTGCTTTTTACGGCAAAGGTGGAATTGGAAAATCAACCACTTCACAAAATACACTCGCGGCAATGGCGCATTACTTCGGTAAAAAAATACTTATCGTTGGTTGTGACCCAAAAGCGGACTCAACTCGTTTGATTTTACATGAAAAAGCACAATGTACTATTATGCAACTCGCAAGTGAAGCAGGTACAGTTGAAGATTTGGAACTTGATGATGTATGTAAGCCAGGTGCGGCTGAGTTTGACCCAGCAAATACAGATATAACAGATGGTTTCATTATGTGTGCAGAATCAGGCGGACCAGAGCCAGGAGTAGGTTGTGCAGGTCGTGGTGTTATCACAGCGATTAACTTTTTGGAAGAAGAGGGTGCTTATGACCAAGATTTAGATTTCGTCTCTTACGACGTACTCGGTGACGTTGTTTGTGGTGGATTTGCGATGCCAATTCGTGAAGGTAAAGCACAAGAAATCTACATCGTTATGTCAGGTGAAATGATGGCTATGTATGCGGCTAACAACATCTCTAAAGGTATTTTAAAATACGCAAATACAGGTGGTGTACGTCTAGCAGGTCTTATTTGTAACGCTCGTATGACAGACCGTGAATACGATTTGGCTAAACATTTGGCTGAGCAAATCGGAACACAATTGATTCACTTCGTACCAAGAAGTAACCACGTACAACGTGCAGAGCTTCGCCGTATGACAGTTGTTGAGTTTGCGGATAAAACAGACCAAGCATTTGAGTACAAAGAGTTGGCTCGCAAAATCATTGCAAATGACCTTAAAGTCATTCCTAAACCACTTGAAATGGATGACCTTGAAGCGTTATTGATGGAATACGGTTTGGAAGAAGAAGTCGAAGCAGACGCTATCGGCAAAAAAGCAACAGCTTAATAACCGAAGAAAACTCTGCCGACATGTTCGGCAAGCTTTAGTGCCACAGTGGCTAACGTAGTCAGAAGAGCTTTGTCCTTTTGACGAATAAATGAAAAATATAAAAAGGAGCACATTATGTTTATATGCGGATATCACTTCCCAGCAGCTATGGGAAATAAAATTAGTCATGAGCAAGTTGTTGAAAAAGTAATCAGTGAAGCAGGTGATCTTTCAGATGTAAGTTATGCAATTCTTACCAGCGAAAATCGTGATGGTATTAAACAAGAAGACTTAAGAGTTGAAAAAGGATCATTCCTTTTCACCGCATTGGCTGATTACTACAAAAAATCAGACATCGAAGGTGAATACAAAATGATTTTTTACACCAATAAATATCAAATGAGTGAGGTTTCTAAAGCAGTCGATGGTGGCGTAACAGCAGCTGTTTGTAAAAAACTCGACGATATGCTTCTCTACAGGGTTAAAGTTGCTTAATTGCACTTTCCCTCAAAGATAAAGGAAAAAAAATGACAACACAAACACTACAGAGCCAGCAAGAAGCGGCCATTGAAGAAATTCTAGAAGCCTACCCTGAGAAGGCAAAAAAAAGTCGTGCAAAACACTTAGGTGTGGATGCCCCTGAGGGCGTAAAAGGTGCTTGTGACGCAACGAAAAGTAACAAACAAACCGTTCCAGGTGTGATGAGTCAACGTGGTTGTGCTTATGCTGGAAGTAAGGGTGTTGTGTGGGGTCCTGTAAAAGATATGATTCATATCTCTCACGGCCCAATTGGTTGTGGGCAATATAGCCGCGCGGGAAGAAGAAATTATTATATCGGAACAACAGGTATTGATACGTATGTAACGATGAACTTTTCAACGGATTATAATGAAAAAGACATCGTATTTGGTGGTGATAAAAAGCTTAAAGCGGCTTTATCAGAAATTGATGGTCTTTTTCCACTTAATAATGGTATTTCCATTCAAAGTGAATGTCCTATCGGTTTGATTGGGGATGATATCCAAGCGGTAGCTAAAGCGTATAAAAAAGATTCAGGCAAGCCAACAGTTGCGGTTTCTTGTGAAGGTTTCCGTGGAGTTTCTCAGAGTCTTGGTCACCATATCGCTAACGATATGATTCGTGATGAGGTTTTACCTGATAACTCTTATAAAAAAGATTTTGAATCTACACCTTATGATGTTGCTATCATCGGCGATTATAACATCGGTGGAGATGCTTGGAGTTCAAGAATCTTGCTTGAAGAGATGGGTTTAAGAGTTATCGCTCAATGGAGTGGTGATACGACTTATAAAGAGCTTACTATGGCTCCTAAAGCGAAGCTCAATCTTTTACATTGTTACCGAAGTATGAACTATGTTGTAAGACATATGGAACAAGAATTTGGGGTTCCTTGGATCGAGTATAACTTCTTTGGACCGACTAAAACAACGGAGAGTTTACGCAAAATTGCTGCTTGTTTTGATGAGAGCGTTCAAGCTAAAACAGAAGCTGTCATCGCTAAATATACAGCCATGACAGATAAAGTTATCGCAAAGTACCGCCCAAAATTAGAGGGCAAAACCGTTATGCTTTATGTCGGTGGACTTCGCCCAAGACATGTTATCGGTGCATATGAAGACTTAGGTATGGTAATCATTGGAACAGGTTATGAGTTTGGACACGGAGATGACTATAAACGAACGAAAGATGAACTTGTTGGTACAACATTAATTTATGATGATGTTAACGAGTACGAATTGGAAAAATTTGTTCAAAAGTTGAAACCTGATTTGGTTGCGAGTGGTGTTAAAGAGAAATATGTCTTCCAAAAGATGGGCTTACCATTTAGACAAATGCACTCATGGGATTATAGTGGTCCGTATCATGGATACGATGCCT
Organism: Sulfurospirillaceae bacterium; assembly: GCA_028684065.1. GTDB lineage: Bacteria > Campylobacterota > Campylobacteria > Campylobacterales > Sulfurospirillaceae > Sulfurospirillum. The sequence goes on along the minus strand of JAQUGO010000001.1, from coordinate 114,022 downwards.
TTGCAATTTTTGCAAAAGACATGGATTTGGCGATGAACTCCCCAGTATGGGCTCACACCAAAGCACCATGGGAATCAAACTAAGGAGAGCAAAATGCAAGATGTAGAAAACATAGTAAATGGGCAGAAGCTCTTTTTAAAACCAGAGTATCAAGAAGTTTTTAAAACAAAACAGCAGTTTGAAGGTCACGCAGGTGCAACAAACCCTGAAAAAGTAATCGAAATAGCCAAATGGACAACCACTTGGGAATACCGTGAAAAAAACTTAGCAAGAGAAAATATCACGATTAATCCTGCTAAGGCTTGTCAACCTTTAGGTGCTGTTATGGCAGCACTTGGTTTTGAAAACACGATGCCTTATGTTCATGGAAGTCACGGTTGTGTGGCTTACTTTAGAAGCTATTTTACAAGACATTTTAAAGAACCAACTCCTTGTGTATCTGACTCTATGAGTGAGAGTGCTGCGGTATTTGGTGGTCTTTCAAATATGAAAGAGGGTTTACGAAACTGTAAAGCACTTTACAAACCAGACATGATCGCGGTTTCTACGACATGTATGGCTGAGGTTATCGGAGATGACTTAAATGCGTTTGTATTAGGTGCAAGAGCTGATGCGGAGGGTGAACTTGATGGTACACCAATCCCTGCGGCACATACACCTTCATTTGCAGGAAGTCACATTACCGGTTATGATAATATGATGAACGCAATTTTACAAGAGCTTAATCCTGTTGAAGATCGAGAAATCGTTAAAGACGAAGAACGTATCAACATCATTCCTGGGTTTGAACCATACCTTGGAAGTTTAAAAGAAATTAAAAAAATGGCCGCAATGTTTAGCGACAAAATCGTTATGCTTGGTGACCATGAAGAACAATGGAATACCCCTGCTGGTGAGTATAAACTCTATGCTGGTGGTACACCTCTTGATGTTGCAAGAAGTGCAAGTAGTGCAAAAGCGACTATCTCTTTACAGAGATATTCAACCATTGCAACAGCCAAGATGATTAAAAACAATTGGAAACAAGACTACATAACATGTAACCCAATTGGCCTTGGTGGAACAGATGCTTTTGTGATGAAACTCAGTGAACTTACAGGTAAGCCAGTGCCAAAAGAACTAACTGTTCTTAGAGGACAACTCGTCGATGCTATGCAAGATAGTTACCCATACATGCACGGTAAAAAGTTTGCCATTTGGGGTGATCCTGACTTCTTATTAGGAATCGTTTCTTTCTTAGTTGAAATGGGTGCTGTTCCAACACACATTCTTTGCCACAATGCACCACGTAAAAACTGGGAAAAAGAGATGCAAGAAATTCTTGCTAAATCACAGTGGAAAGAAGAGTGTAATATTTGGATGGGAAAAGATTTATGGGCTTTACGAAGTCTTCTTTTCACAGAACCTGTAGATTTCATGATTGGTAACGTATATGGAAAAGAGTTGTATCGTGATACTAAGATACCACTTATTCGTATCGGTTTCCCAATCTTTGATAGACACCACTTACATAGATACTCTATCAGTGGATACGAAGGTGGACTTAACCTTCTTACTTGGATTACCAATGCTGTTCTTGATGCCTTGGATGAAGAGACCAAAGGAATCGCTACAACAGATTTCTTCTTCGACTGTGTTAGATAAAGTGAGAGCTTCGGCTCTCTCTTTTTGTTTATTCCTTCCCTATTCTAATCAATCACATTACAAAACTGTGATAAAATAAATCTCAAATTTTAATTCTAGGCTTGTTAAAATTAAAGGGATATTTCTATGGCAAATAATGATGACTTAAAATACGCTAATAAATTAGTACTGCGAAATTTACAGCTTGATGATTATGATCGCGTTAAAAAAATGATGGACATTGTTTATCCAACACTAGGTGGTTGGACACTTGAAGAATTTACGGCACAGCTCACTACTTTTCCTGAAGGGCAAATTTGCATTGAAGATGATGGAAAAGTCATCGCGGTAGCGCAAAGCTTGATTGTCGATTATGATAAATTTGGTGACCGTCATACGTACAACCAGATAACAGGCAATGGACTTATTTCAACGCATAGTGAAGATGGCAATACACTCTATGGTTTGGATGTTTTCGTCGACCCAGATTACCGTGGATTAAGGCTTGGACGAAGGCTCTATGATGCCAGAAAAGAGTTGTGTTATCGACTCAATCTCAAACGCATCATTGCCGGTGGGCGCATTCCTGGGTATGCCGAACATGCCGATAAAATGACTCCTACGAAATACATCGAATTAGTCAAAGGCAAAGAGCTTCGAGATCATGTCTTAGGCTTTCAATTAGCCAATGATTTCCATGTGCGTCGTATTTTAAAAGGCTATCTCAAAGGCGATACAGCATCTCGTGAGTATGCCACTTTGCTAGAATGGAGTAATGTGGATTATGAAGAGCCACATACCAATCCTACCGTTAATCGAGGCATTGTTCGTGTGGGTATTATCCAGTGGCAAATGCGTAGTGTTAAAAGCGTGGAAGAATTTTTGGATCAAGTCGAGTTCTTTGTGGATGCTATGGCAGGGTACAATGCTGATTTTGTACTTTTCCCTGAATTTTTCAATGCGCCTTTAATGGCGTTGAGAACCGATGAAAGTCCTGAAACAGCGATTCGTACCGTTGCAGCACATACGGATACTTTAATCGAAAAAATTGGGCAATTTGCAGTACGTTACAACATTAACATTATTGCTGGTAGTATGCCTCAATATCATGACAATATTCTTTACAATGCAAGCTATTTATGCCGAAGAGATGGTACGCAAGATTCACAAAAAAAACTGCATATTACCCCTGATGAAGAAGCGTACTGGGGAATGCATGGTGGTGAAAAATTGTGTGTTTTTGAAACGGATGTAGGCAGGGTTGGTATCTTGGTGTGTTATGATGTTGAGTTCCCTGAACTTCCAAGGCTTTTGGCAGATCAAGGAGTTGATATTCTTTTTGTTCCCTATTGGACAGATACCAAAAATAGCTATTTAAGGGTGCGACGTTGTGCCCAAGCAAGAGCTATTGAAAATGAGTGTTACGTTGCCATTGCCGGCAGTGTAGGTACGCTTCCAAAAGTAGAAAATATGGATATTCAATATTCACAATCAGCTGTTTTTAGCCCCTCTGATTTCGCCTTCCCTCACGATGCTACGATTGCAGAAGCGACACCCAATACCGAAATGACACTGGTGGCTGACCTTGATATGAGTCTTTTAAAAGAGCTTCGTGAGCGTGGAAGTGTACGTAATATGCGTTCTCGCCGTCATGATTTGTACTCTTTACGCTGGAAAGGTGATAAAGAAGATTTTGTTGTGGTTAAAGGCTAGGTGATACGGCTTTTTAGCGATGGTAGTGTCAATACTAATACCAATGTAGGCTTTGGCGCGTATCTTATTGTCTATGATTTGAATGCGCTTAAACCTTTACATGTAAAGGTGAAAATGTTTGAGAATACCTCTTCCACTAAGCTTGAACTTCAAACACTTTTATGGGCGATAGAAGAGCTTAAAGCTTTGGAAGATGAGATAGTGATTTATACGGATTCACAAAATATTATTGGGTTGCCTAGCCGAAAAGAGCGTTTGGAAAAGAATCATTTTTTAACCCACAAAAAGACGCTCATTGCCAATCACGAGTTGTATAAAGATTTTTATAAAATGATGGATGAGAAGAAGTGTACTTTGGTGAAAATCAAAGGGCACAAACGCTCAAGCGATAAAGATGTGATGGATGATTATTTTACGTTAGTAAATCGTGCTTCACGAGAAGCACTTCGCAAAAGTGGACTTTAGGGCTTTACATGTAAAGATTGAGAGGAAAGGTTTAAGCTTTTCCTCTTAACTAAAATGTCTAGTTGCTAAAATCTTTAGAAGCGTGGTATAGCGTAGATTTGGTGTTTTAGCCATCTTTTTATTTATCTCCAACTAAAGTTGTGTTATTATCAAAAATTTAACGTTGTTATAGGATAATTTATCATTCATTAAAGGATAGAGAATGCCCAATAGAGAAGAAGCTTACGCATTATTAAAAGAATACAATGGTCCAGCACTTGTTACCCATGGACTTGCGGTTGAAGGGACAATGCGTTATTTTGCCCAAAAAGCAGGGGAAGATGTCGAGATATGGGGATTAGTCGGGTTATTGCATGATTTGGATTATGAAAAATTTCCTGAACAGCATTGTCATAAAACAGCAGAAATTATGCGCGAACGTGGTTATTCTGAAGAGATTATCAGAGCAATTATGTCGCATGGTTTCGGAATTTGCACCGAGGTTGAGCCACTCTCTAAAATGGAAAAAACCCTTTATGCGGTTGACGAACTCACAGGTTTAATTACCGCTTGTGCCTTGGTTCGCCCAAGTAAATCAGTGATGGATTTAGAGCTTTCATCTGCGAAAAAGAAGTTCAAAGATAAAGGCTTTGCCGCAGGGGCGAGTAGGGTCGTTATGCAACACGGTGCTGAAATGTTAGGGGTTAGTATGGATGAGCTTATCGTTGATGTTATCGCGGCTATGAGAGCGATTGCTCCTACTTTAGGCTTAGAAATGAAAGCATCATGATGATGAAAATAATTTTTATCGTAATTCTATGCTCAACGATAGGTTTTTCGACTGAACCTAATTTTGGCACTTACGAGGGAACTGCTGTCATTTTGGACGTCAATAGTTCGCAAGAGGAGATTTATGGGACTTTTGCAACTGAACGTTTAAATCCTTGCTCTACGTTTAAAATTCTTAATAGTCTTATTGCCCTTGATACTCATGTTATCAAAGATGAAAATGAGATCATACCATGGGATAAACAAATTCGTAGGTATGATTTTTGGAATAAAGACCACTCGATGCGTTCAGCTATTGCTGTTTCTACGGTTTGGTTTTATCAAGAATTGGCACGACGTATTGGAGCTGAACGTATGCAAGCATGGGTAGAAAAAGCCAATTATGGCAATCACGATACGGCCAAAACACTGATAGATTTTTGGTTAAGTGATGGGAGCTTAAAAATATCAGCACAGGAACAAGTCATTTTTCTTGCAAAATTAATGGAAAATTCTCTCCCTTTTTCGCAGCATGCAATGACTATCGTAAAAGAGATTATTATTCTCGAAAAAACTGAAAAATCGACCTTTGCAGGGAAAACAGGGAGTTGTGGAGGAATAGGTTGGTTTGTGGGATTTGTTGAAGAGCCTCAAAGCACACGCGTTTTTGCTTTTACTCTTAAAGGAACTGGTGCAAGTGGTGCTGAAGCAAAACGAATCGCTAAAGACTATTTTCAAAAGTAAAAAAGGCACATTAAAGAGTAATCTATTTTAGATTTTTTTTCCGAGCAAATAAGGTGAAAATAGTGCGATGATGATAAGTGCAATACAACCTTCTAAAAAGAGAGTTTTGGGTGCACCAATATAATGTGAGATGGTTCCAATAAAAAGTGCACCAAGAGGCTGCATGCCAAAAAAAGCCATGGCAAAATAACTAATGACTCTTCCTCTCATCTCACTTGATGAGGTGGTTTGAAGTAAGGTATTGATGATAGTAATATGCAACATCATGCCAAAACCTGTTAATGCTGCAAAGATAAAAGCCAATTGTAAGGTATCTGTAAGTGAAAAAAGAAGAAGACCTGAACCAAAAAGTACGGTTGCAATAATAAGCAGTTTTCTGCGATTGCATGTATCTTTGAGTGAAGCTAGTAAAAGAGCACCACAAAAAGCACCAATGCCTACACAGCTATTAAGATAACCATAGATTGAAGCATCTCCTCCTAAGGTTTCTTTGGCGATGATTGGAAACAAGGTTGCATAAGGTAGAACACATAAACTAATCAGTGAAAGTAATAAAACAAGCACACCAAGAGAAGGCGTAGATTTAAGATAGTGTAGGCCATCTTTGAGGTCTCTTAGCATTTTTTGTGTATGAGCTTGTGGAATATAAACAGGCAAGTGCATCATAAGAAGTGAAGCAATGACCGCAATAAAACTAAGAGCATTAAGCATAAAACATACTCCAGCTCCTAATGTTTCAAGGACAATACCTGCCACAGCAGGGCCTATAAGACGTGCAAGATTAACCATAGAGGAATTAAGGGCGATGGCATTGCCTACATCTTCTTTACGATCAACCATCACATGGACTAAAGATTGACGAGCTGGTACATCAAAAGCATTAACAATACCTAATAAGACACTCAAAAATAGTAACTCAGCTACGGAATAATTGGTAAATATAACAATCAGTGTTAGTATAAAAGCTTGAATCATTGATATAATCTGCGTCAAAAGAAGCACTTTAAAACGATTGTATCTATCGGCAATGGTTCCCCCTACTAATGAAAATAAAAAAGAAGGAAATTGTGTTGCAAAGACACTCAGCCCTAACATGAAAGCAGAGTGTGTTTGCATATAGATAATCCAATAAATGGCCGTACGTTGCATCCACGTTCCCATAAGAGAGATGGATTGCCCTGCAAAAAACAGTCGGTAATTACGGCTTTGAAAAGCGCGGAAGGTTTTAATATTCATTTTTAGCTCTGACTTTCCATTGACTGAATGTTGCAACAACAATTCGTTCTGTATTTCTCATGTTGCCGATACGGAGGGATACCATATGAATATGGGTTAAATTGATGATACCGTGCTGAAAATCAATTAAAATAAGAGCGGTTTGTTTATCAAGAGTTGTGTGCATGGTCCATCCTTAGTCATATCAGTCTAGGAGTTTATGCAAAACAGGGAGTACATGTTCCAAAAGTAAAACTTCTTCCTTATTCAATTGCATTTCAATTGTTCTTTTGAGCCATTCACTTTTATCTTTTTTCATCTTAACGACCATCTGTGTACCATAGTCCGTGAGTGAAATATAGATTTTGCGTTTATCTTTGGAACAAGGTTTTCGTTGAATGAGTTGGTCATTTTCGAGTTTATGCAGTATTTGTGACATGGACTGTGTTTTAACGCGTGTTAACGTTGCGAGCTGTGAAGGAAGTAAAACATGGTTATGTGAAAGATGGGCAATGGTTTCTAATTCGGTCATAGAATAGATACTGACCAAAGAGATATGTTTGCGTAACTCTTTATGAAGTGTTGTGATTGTTCTTTGTAGGGAAGAAGAGAGCTCTAATATATCCATCATTAGCCTTTTAGTTCGTTAAACTTGTAAGTTAAACTTATAAAATTATAACGTGATTATCTTTGTAAAGTCAATGCAAAAGAGTTGCATGTTAGTCGTAAGATAAAGTGGTTAAGAGGGATTTTTACTTGATGGTTAAAAAAGGATTCATTTTATATTTTTAGGATTTATAGCAGGAGGGGCTATCATTGGGAGTTGGGCTATTTTTTTCTACATGTAATTTCATCATGAGTAAGAATATTTGGTACATATCTTTATCATTGCTTTTAGCAATTGTTTTTAAAGTATCTTCATTATTATGGATATTTATGTGATGTTCTAAAAGCTTTTCTTGAAGAAATGAAACGTCGAAATGAAACAATAAGCATAGTTTTTGAAAGGATTGATTTTTGATATTGTGAATCAGAAAGTCTATATTGTCTTCATTGCGAATATGTTTGTTCATGATAATAGCCACGCATTCTTGTATAAGCCTTCTAATCGTACATCTTCTTAGCCATGCATGCCCAACTAAAAGCCCTATAATTACAAGTGCTGCTACTTTATGGAGTAAGAGATTGTAAGATGAATAATGATCCAGTACAAAAGCTATGCCCGTTGTATAAAGAATACCAAACATGACAATAATGGCAATAATAATTATGACTTTTAGAACTGTTTCATTAAAGTGAGTCGACACACAAATTCCTTCAAAAGAGCTCAAGGCTAAACTTTAGTATAATTCTAGCGAAAAAAGATGCTAAAAATATGATAGAGGAGAGCGGGAATTACTTGTCACAATTAGACTGATTTTCCAACATCCTCAACACTTAAACCTCGGTGGGCTCCGCTACAGTAAGGCGCTTCTTTGGTTCGCTTGCATGTACACAAAACACTGCGTTCTCTTGGTGCTGTAAAAGGTTTAGGTGAAAGACTGGTACCTTTATGTGCACCATCGCACAGTGCACCATCTTTAGAACGACCACAGGTACAATACAAATACTTTTGACCAACTACTGTTTCTAATTTTGCGGGTAGAAAACCACCGATGACAGGCCTATCCATAGTTAATTCCTTATGTATTTTTAACGAGCATGTTCAGCTTTAATTTCAAGAGCAGTTGCTTTGCGTACTGCTAAGATAGTTGCTTTAAAAATGACATCGATACCTGCAAGGGGATGATTGCCATCTAAGGTGACCGTGTCTTTGGTTATTTCTTTAATAGTATAAGAGATTTTTTGTTCATCTTCCAGCTCATCTCCTTCGATAATCTCAACAAATTGTTCACCAACAAAGATTTGATCGTCAAATTCGCCACGCTCTTCAACACTTACAAGTGATTTATCGTATTCACCAAAAGACTCTTTAGGATTTAAGGCTACTTCAATTGAATCGCCTACTTTTTTGCCATCAAGTTCTTTTTCAATTTTGGTGAAAATATCGTTATAACCACCATGTAGATAGATAAGTGGGTCGGCGCCAGAATCAAGTAAATGTCCTTCCGTATCTTTAATAGTGTATTCAAGCGTTACAACGCTGTTCTTAGAAATATTCATAGTGTGTCCTTGTGTGATAAATAGGTTTTAAGACGCTCAACGCCTTCTCTCATGTGTTCGATATTGCGTGTATAGGCAAAACGTAGGTAATGTTCTGTGCCATTGTGCCCAAAATCAATCCCCGGTGTGGTTGCAACGTGAACGGTTTCGAGCAACTCTTTGGCAAATGCAAAGCTATCATGGGAATATTTGGAGATATTGGCCCATAGATAAAACGCACCATCAGGTTTGGCATCAATCTCAAATAACTCTGAAAGCTCTGTATATAAAAAGTCACGTCTAGCTTTAAATTCGTTCTTAATCATAGCCAAATAAGCCTCATCAAATGCTTCAAGCGCACCATATTGAGAAAGCGTTGGTGCTGAGATAAAAAGGTTTTGCGCAACCATCTCGGCGTGGCGTATATGCTCTTTTGGTACGATGATCCAGCCTAAACGCTGCCCTGGCATGCAGTAGTATTTTGAAAAGCCATTGATAACAAAGACATTTTGACTGTACTGTAATGCGGTATCGGCTTGTTTTTCATAGGTAAGGCCATGATATAACTCATCGGAAATAAAAGCAATGTGGTTTGCGTCACAATACGCAATGAGTGCCTTGAGATTATCACTTGTATAAATGTTACCAGTGGGATTTGAGGGTGATGAAATTTGCAGAGCATCGAGTTTATGTTGCTCCAAATCTTTAACATGTAACTCAAAATCATCGGCTTTACCAATAGGCATAAAGAGTGGATGGATGTCCATTAAATAGGCAAAATTTTTATAGCATGGATAAGAAGGGTCACTTAAGCCTAATGTCATGGTGTTTTTTAGTGTTAATGCGTAAGCGATTAAAAAGGCGCCACTGGTTCCAGGTGTTAGGAAGATTTGTTCTTTTTCGATAGTGACGCCATACGTTTTTTGATAATGTTTTACAATTTTTTCACGTAAAGTGACCAAGCCATGGCTTTGGGTGTAAGAAAATCGATTGTCATCAATACTGATATGCAAAGCATTTTTCACTTTAGGTGAGGGTGGAAGGTCAGGCTGACCTATCTCAAAATGGATACAATCTTCAAACTTTTCAGCTTCTTTGACAATATCCATGACGATAAAAGAACTCATATTTTCACAACGCATAAAATGCCTTATCTTTTTAAAAAATTATAACAAACTATCGATAAAAATGTCTTTTATTCCTTATCAGAGCTTATATTCTGTATAATTAAATAAAAATTTGCTTTAAATAAGGCTAACTATGAAAAAAGAGCCTATTTATTCGATATCAATCGATAATCTTTTAAATAATGCTGTTATATATAAAATACAAGATGATGTGCTTTATATTGAAGATTTGAATCATTTTGCAGAAATCACAGAAAAAGTTACCAAAGAAGATGTCGTAGGTCAAAAACTCTTAGACGTTTTTCCTTTGGCCAAAGATTCTGGATTATACGATATTGTGTGGAAAGTGTATAAAACAGGTCACGGTGAGGCTTTAAAATTTGAGTTATACCACGATAACCACATTTCTGGTTGGCGAGAAAATTATATTTCCAAATTAGATACTGATTTGATTATGACTGTTTATCGTGATTTTTCTGTTCAACAAAACTTTGAAATAATGGATTTAGAAGAGAAAATTAAAGAAAAAAAACGCAAAAAAGAGATTGAAAACCATTTGGAATTGATCAATCGGTATGTCATGATTTCTGAAACCGATTTAGAAGGTAATATCACGCACGCTTCCCAAGCATTTTGTGACGTAATAGGGTACAGCAAAGAAGAGCTTCTGGGAAAAAATCATCGTATTCTTCGATGTAAAGAAGTTGATCCAAAAGTTTTTGAAACGTTATGGAAGACAATTTTAGCTGATCAAATATGGGAAGGTGAGTTAAAAAGCCGTAGTAAAGAAGGTATTCCTTATTGGGCGTTTGTTACGATTTCCCCTAAAAGAGATGCCAAAGGAGAGAAAGTCGGCTACACGGCCATTCGTCAAAATATAACAGCAAAAAAAATGTATGAAACGTTCTCGATGACGGATGGATTAACAGGCATTTCGAATCGAAGATATTTTGATGAGGTTTTTCAAAGTCTAGTGAATATTGCTAAAAGAGAAAATCGGCTGGTATCTCTTTTGATGCTTGATGCCGATAATTTTAAACAATACAATGATTTATATGGACATTCTGCTGGTGATGAAGTTTTAGTGAAAATTGCGAAAGCGATGAAAAAACGATTTCAACGTGGTGGAGATTATTGTTTTAGACTGGGTGGAGAAGAGTTTTGTGTTTTAACAATATCAAAAAGTAAAGAAGTTTTTTATACATTGGCAGAACAATTAAAAAATGATATTGAAGCTTTAGCCATTCCCCATCAGCACAATAATGCAAGTGCCTTTGTCACCGTTTCGATGGGTGCTCTATCCCAAGAGGCTGTGAAGGTCAATGATATTAAGACACTTTACCAAGAAGTCGATGTTTTACTCTACCGTGCAAAAGGAAAAGGACGTAATCAAATCGTTTACATGTAAGGCTTACGGAACACTTCTTGCAATAGTTTGAAGAAAAAGGAGCCCTATGTTTGCGACTCCCACGTCAACTTACAATTTTGCCAAAAGATTTGCGCATTACAAAGATTTTTTTACACGTTTTGATGGGCTTATTATCTCTAAATTAGGGTTTGGTACCTTTATTAAAGAGCCTTATAAAGAAGAAAATTATACGTTCAGTTATAAAGAATCGCTTAAAACAGCTATTGCATGTGGAATTAATCTGATTGATACTGCCATCAACTACCGCTATCAAGAGAGTGAAAAAGAGATTGGTGAAGCACTATCTGAGATGATGAGTAAAAAAGAAGTGAACCGAGAAGAACTCATTGTTTGCTCCAAAGGAGGGTTTATTCCTTTATCGTTCCCTTTTCCTGAAAATCCTTATGAATGGATTATTGAAAATATCATTGATAAAGGATTAGCAACACAAGAGGATATTGAGTTAGACCAACATTGCATGACACCAGCATTTTTACGCTATTCATGCGAACAATCCTTGAAAAATTTGCAACTAGAATGTTTAGATATCTATTTTTTGCACAATCCAGAAACGCAACTGACTAAAATAGGTAAAAAGGCTTTTTTAGAACAGTTAGAAGCAATATTTATTTTATTTGAAAGCTTGGTTGCTGAGGGTAAAATTAAAACATATGGTCTTGCTGTTTGGAATGCTTTTAGTTATGAAGAGAGTAATGCTGAGCACATTAATCTTGAAGAGGTCTATGATGTAGCATGTAAAGTAGGCGGAGATGAGCATCATTTTAAATATGTGCAACTTCCCTTTAATATTGCAAAAACACAAGCCTATAGCTTACCAACACAAAAAATGCGTGACGGCAAGTATTATACACCTTTACAAGTGGCTCATAAATTAGGATTAGGTGTGATTGGAAGTTCTTCACTTCTTCAAATGCATTTGTTTCAAAAACCTTTTCGCCCAGAAGTTGGGTATCTCCTTGATAACACTATGAAATTAACCAGTGATATACAATTAGCCTTGCAATTTACGCGATCAACAAGAGGTTTTGTAAGTTCATTATTTAGTTCGCGCAATAGCGAGCATGTCATCAGCAATACTCAAATTGCACAAATTCCTGCAGTTCATAGTAATCAGTACAATCTCTTATATAAAATGGAGCGATAAATGACATATGATGTTTTAGTGATAGGATCAGGTATCGCAGGACTTATGGCAGCTATTGAAGCTAAAAGTGAACACAATAGTGTTGCTATTTTAACGAAAGGCAATATATTTAAATCCAATAGTGCTATCGCTAGTGGTGGCATCAATGCGGTACTAGATCCTAATGATACGGTAGAAATACAAAAACATATTGATGATACGATGGCTAGTTCTAAAGGCATAAGTGATAAAAAAGCAGTCACATATCTTTGTAAACAAGCTCCCCATATTATCAAAAAATTAGAAGCGTATGGGGTCAGCTTTGATCGTGATGAAAATGGAAAGATTTTGCAACGCAGTTTTGGGGGAGGGAGTAGTCAACGTACTTGTTTTATAGGGGATAGTACGGGTGCTTCTATTACACAAGCATTGATTAAAAAAGCACGTCACATAGGCATTGAATTTTTAGTTAACCACTATGTGATGGATATTACAAAAATAGAAAATTTTGTGAGTGGTGTTGTTGCATTGAAGCGATTTGATTCGAGTATTGTTGTGTATCCGGCCAAAGCCATTGTTTTTGCAGGTGGTGGTTATGCTGGCATTTATCGAGGATTTAGCACGAATGCTCAAGATTGTACGGGTGATATGTTAAGTGTTGCACTTCGTGCTGGTATGAGTCTTAAGGATATGGAGTTTGTGCAATTTCATCCCACAGGATTTGCTAAAACAAGTTATCTTATCTCCGAAGCTGCACGAGGTGAAGGTGGACATTTGGTCAATAGTGATGGGGAGCGATTTGTGGATGAACTTGGTACACGTGATATCTTGTCACGTGCCATTTTTGAGCAGATACGAAAAGGTAAAAAAGTTTATCTTGATATGCGGCATATTCCTAAAGAAATTCTGGAAACACGCGTTCCTACACTGTACAAAAATGCTTATAATCAAGTGGGTATTGATATTGCAGAAGAGCTTTTAGAAGTGAAACCTGTTGCCCATTACAGTATGGGTGGTATTGATGCAAGCTTCACATGTAGTGAATTAAAGGGGCTTTTTGTATGTGGTGAAGCAGCCTCTTTAGGTGTACATGGTGCTAATAGATTGGGTGGTAATTCTTTATTAGAAGGGGCAGTTTTTGGCGAGTTGGCTGGTAGAAAAGCTAAAGAGTATGCCTTTAATAAAGATTTTTTACCTATTGATTATAATGTAGTCATAAGGGCTATGGATTTGGTACAACGCATTTTTGATGGTGATTGTACGAAGAATTTTAATGCCATGCGTATTTCTGTAGGCAAAATAATGTTTGAAAAAGCAGGGATTTTCCGTGATGAAGCGACGCTACAAGAAGCTTTTGATTATATGAAATATCTACGTTTAGAATCAAATACACTGCATTGTATTGACAAGAGTAAAAACAATAATGTTGAGCTTATCTCTATTTTAGAGTTACGCAATGCTCTTGAACTCAGTGAAGCCATTATATTAGGCGCTATGAAACGAAAAGAGAGTCGCGGTGCACATCATCGCGAAGATTTTCCGCTGACATGTAAGAATGATAGTACGCATATTTTAATTAAGGAGTTACAAAAAGGGTTTTTTAAAGTAGCCTATGAAGATAATATAGTAACCAAATGGGTCAAAAAAATATTAACATAAAAGGATAAAAGATGGCAAAAGTCATGTTAAGAGAAGATGCAGGTGTCATCTATTTTTATATTGCTAAAAAAGATATGGAAGAAACAATTCAAAAGATTGAATTTAACAGTGAAGAGAAGTGGGGTGGTGAAGTAGTGTTAAGTAATGGTGAAATATGGTGGATTCAACCAAATCCTAAGAAACTTCCCAAAGAAGAGGTCTGTAAGAAATTAAATGATTAAAATCTACGCATCATAATGAATGCCTAATATTCATTATGATGTATAATTATATTACCCTACCATAAGGAGTGCAAGATGGTTGCACTTGATGCACGTTGTTCTGACTGTTTGACAGCAAAAGAGTTATTAACGTTATACGAAACAGCTATGCTGGTTTCAAATTCTCAAGATTTAGTTTCATCCCTAGAAAAAGCGTTATTGGTGCTAAAAAGTCAATTACATTTGGAAAAATGTACGATTCATACGCTCAACGATGGGGTATTAAGTATCTATGCATGTATTGATCATTCAAAACATCAAAAAGAGTTGGGGAGTTATAAACTAGGTGAGGGTGTAACAGGTTTTGCGGCAGAGAGTAAAGAGCCTGTGGTGATTGAAAATTTACATAATGATATGATGTTTTTAAATAAATCGGGCAATCGCGATAAAAATGCTATTTCTTACGTCGCTGTTCCCATGTTGGCTGATAAGGAAGTCGTAGGTGTATTGGGTGCTCATATCACCAAAAGTACTGCGATAGATTTTGAAAGTACGATTAGGGCACTAACGATTATGAGTTCAATTTTTGCGCAATCGATTCGTTCTCATAATATTAATGTACAAGAAAAAGAGCGTCTTAAAGAGCTTAAACTCTATTATAAAATGGAATGGGATTCTAAGGTACATAATTTTGGCGACATAATCGGCGAAAGCCCTAAAATGAAAAGTGTGTTCAATGTAGTTGAACGTATTGCTGGAAGTAATGTTACCGTTTTGGTGCGTGGTGAAACGGGTACAGGCAAAGAGCTCGTAGCAGCAGCAATTCATAAACGCAGCAAACGTTGTGAAGAGCCTTTTGTAAAGCTTAATTGCGCAGCCATTACTGATACATTAATTGAAAGTGAACTCTTTGGACATGAAAAAGGGGCTTTTACCGATGCAAAAGAGGCTCGGAAAGGACGTTTTGAATTAGCCGATGGTGGCACACTTTTTTTAGATGAGATAGGGGATATTTCTGCTTCTGCACAAGTGAAACTGTTACGTGTTTTACAAGAGCGAGAGTTTGAGCGTGTTGGTGGGAGTAAAACGATTAAAGTCAATGTTCGCTTGGTTGCAGCTACCAATCGTAATTTAGAAGAGATGGTTAAAGCAGGTACTTTTAGAGAAGATTTGTATTATCGTTTAAATGTTATACCGATTGATTTACCTCCTCTTCGAGAACGAGGGGATGACATCAAACAGCTCGTTAACTTTTTTCTTGAAAAATCGATGAAAAATCATAAAAAATCTATTCTCATTACAGATGAAGCGATGGATATTTTAGCAGAATATTCGTGGCCTGGAAATGTGAGAGAACTTGAAAATACTATAGAGCGAATCGTACTAATGGGAAGTGAAGATGGTATTAGTGCTGATGAGATGCTCTTATTACTTCCTGCTTTTAATCGAAGATTAGTGTGTAAAAATTCTAAAGGAGGTTGCAATGACTGAGATATTACAAGCTTTAAAAAATGGTGAACTCATACCTTTTATTGGAATGGGAGTATTTTATGATACTAAAACAGAAGCAGGTCAGCAAATACCTTACGATAGTGATTCAATGATATTGGCCCTTAACAATGGGCGCGCTATGTCCGCTCGTTTAATGTATGAGTATTCACGTGCAGCTATGAGTTTAGAACAACGTAAAGGTAGACCCTTTATTGAACAAATGACAAATCATATTTTTACATCCAGTCCGTATGCCATTCCAACTATTTATCAATGGCTTAAAACAATAAAACCTCGTTATATTATTGATTTGAATATGGATGATTCATTATTAAAAGTTTATGCAGAGGAAGAGCATTTTTTAATTACAGGAGTCAGTCGAATCATGGGAGGATATGATAGATTTATAGTTTACCTCTTTGATACAAAAGAAAAAAAATACAAACACGTAGATAAAACACTTTTAAGCTCAATGTTACCTATTATATTTAAACCATTAGGATGTATTGTTCCTGATAAAAACTTTATCATTAGTGATGCTGATTTTGTAGATTGGCTAACAGAAGCAATGGGTGGCTATGCCATGGCTCCTTTTTTAAAAAACTATCGAGAAGGGAAAAAATATCTCTTTTTAGGTGTTGATTTTGACAGAGATACTTTTCGTATGGTTGCTAATGAAATTACACTAGGTATGAGTGGTGGGTATATAGTCAGTCAAAATAAAGAGCTGACGAAGAAGGAGGAAAAATTTTTAACAAGTCATAAAATAGAAAAAATTGCTATGAATATCAATAGCTTTATAGAAGCAGTTTAAGAAGAGTGTTCACATGGCATGAACACTCTTTAGATATCTATTCGACAGTCACTTCGACTGGATCACTTTCCCAAACACCATGTTTTGTACAATAACTTTGTGCAACAAGAGTTAGTTTTTTACTTGGTACGATTGTGAATGTTACTTCAGCATTGCCTTTTTTATCTTGTCCACCAAGAGTACCTGCGATAAAATCAGCACGTGCTAATAAAGTTTCACCGGTATAAAGTTGGATATTGGCAATAAAATGATCAAAATCATCAGGATGTGTATAGGCATTGCCTACTTTGACAGTAACTTTAAATGGTACATCTTTAGCGGCAGTTGCAGCGCAATGGATGAATGGAGAGTGTCTATCAATGTAATCTTTTTTAGCTTCTCTCTCAACACTATCAATGTCAACATAACGATTAATCTTTGGCATGTTTGCTCCTTAAATTTAATATTTCAAATGATACTACAAAATGACAAAAACATGACTAAATAATGAGATTAAATTTATCTTATTTATATTTTATTAAGATAAATTAAATCATTGTAACCGGAACTCTATGGTGTTCCAGTCCTGTACTTTTTTTATCCACAATACCAAAAGCCAATAACATCAGCTGGGCTATGCTTAAAATGCTCAATTCTATATCACGATGTGCTATTTTCTCAAGATCTTTTTGATAAAGGTCAAACATAATAAAACTTCTTGCATCACTAATAACAACAAAATCAGCAGCATTATCAAACATGTCGAGCATCGCATCAGAAGCTAGTTTCTTTGCCAATTGAGGGGATGGATCAAGGATTTCATAGCCATCGCTTTCGTAAACAGATGCAAAAGAAATGCGTTTAGCACCTAGTAAATCTATTAAGCGCTCACTGGCTGTAATATCTGTAAATTTACGCGCTTGGCATGCTGAAGTTCCTAAATAAAGAGCGATATTAAATTGATTAAAAGGATGTTGAATCAATGTCTGAAGTCTTTCAAGACCAATATCTTCGAGTAAAACGTGTTCTAATGTTACAATTGAAGCATCAAGGTTAAGATCAATGCCATCATTTTTTAAATGACCAGCGATAATATTAGCGAGTTCATCATTATTTTCAAGTGCATCTTTTGTTAAAGAAAGTGATGCAAATGAACCATTTTCAATACATAAAATGTCACGGGATTCTTTACTTGCTAATGAAATTGTGCATGCATTTCTATAATGAAATTTAATTTTATGCAGACTCAGTATTTCACTGCCAAGATCTGATTTAGCACCTTTTAAGGGTATTGCATCAATTTTCAAAAAGTCAATAAGTGTTCGAGCTGCAATAATTAAAGGGGTACTTTTTTGAGATTCAATGAGGCTATCAAAGAGAAAATAACGTTTCATACGAGTTCCTTATAAAGAGTCTATACGTTGGGAAAGTTTCTCAACGTAGCTGTTAACAAATGGTTTGTGTTTCATAATCTCATTTTTAAGTGCACTAATTTTTTGTTCTACGTCTGCAGCACATGGAAAGATTTTATTGCACAGTTTAACATGTAAGAATATGCCAGTTTGAGAATCAGCGACAACCTGTAAAATAGCATTTTTTTGATTAGGATGCTTTTGAATCATATCATATGCAAAGGCAAAAAGTGCATCACCTTGAAAACTGTCTTCCAGTGTCAAAACAGATGAGGCATAATGGTAAATAATGTATTGTTTAAACAATGCTTTATCTTTTGAGTCAACAAAGGCATCTAAAAGGTCAAAACTAGCATAAAAATCACCATCATCGATGATCATATCATGTACAACGCGTCTGGTACTCAAAGGCTCCAAAGTTAAAGTTTTGCCAAAATGGGTTACTATATCATCAATGATTTCTGTGGTATAAAGGGCTTTTGAATTGATTTTTATAGCAGCAAATTCATCTTTTGGATAACCAAAAGAGAGTTCAATTCCTTGGATGAGAGCTAAGAGGTCATTAACAGTTTTAGAGCGGTCTATCTTAATAATATGCTTTTTATAGTAAGGTAAAAAATCTGTTTTAGCGTCAAAACGAAAGACACTAAGTTCGAGTTTACATTCCATTGCGCAGACTCCTTTGTGTGTAGTAAATGGTAATTCTATCGCAACTATACTTAAGTTTGTTTTTCTTTAGGCGACTGGGTATAATCACGCATAAATTTGCATAATGATACACTAATTAGATAAAAATTGTATGATATTTTAAGGTCGGAAATGAGTAAGGAAGCATATTTTATATCAGGATTTTCGAGTCCACATATCGGCGATGACGGTGCTGTGATAGAAAATAAAGTCTATTCAAAAGACTTGTTTTGTGAGGGGATCCACTTTAAGCGAGAGTGGATGAGCTTGGAAAAAATTGCTCAAAAAAGTATGTTGGTTAATATCTCGGATGCCATTGCGATGAATGCAAAACCTACCTTGGCATTACTGGGAATCGTCATTCCCAAAACATTTACATTAGCACAACTCAAAGAATTGTCTACGGGCTTTGAAACAGTTGCTAAAGAGTATAGTATTGCTATTATTGGTGGGGATACAACGGCTGGTGATAAATTGATGATTTCAGTGACTATTATTTCAGAGGTTAAACGACCGATACAGCGTAAAAATGCTAAGATGGGTGATTTGATAGCCTATACCGGCTCACTTGGTTCCTCTTTTAAAGAATTAACAAGGCTTTTACGTGGGGCTAAGGTAAGTACACACTCTCGTTTTGTGACACCTGTTTTAAAAGGGAAGTTTTTTTATCGAGCAGCGCCCTACGTTCACGCTGGGATGGATATTTCTGATGGGTTAGCAAAAGATTTATCAAGACTTTGCCATGCAAGTGGGGTTGGGGTACGCTTTTATAAAAAATTAGATAAACGTTTATTGTGTAGTGGTGAAGAGTATGAGATGCTTTTTACATTTGCACCACGTTATCGAAAAACAATTGAGCAAATCGCTCGTAAAACACGTACAAAAGTGACTATTTTTGGACGCATAACACGTTCACATTATCGCTGTTTTTGTAAAGAGCATCATTTTTGATTTTATACGTTTCAAGCTAGACTCGGAAAGGTATATACATTAATAAGGTGCTAAACCTTGCCTCGTTGAGGCAAAACATTAGTGTTATTTCACATAATGAGTATTAATTTCAAGGAATAAAATGAACAGACAATTTTTTCTAGGCCATGCCCCTGTGGATGTCCTTTTTACTAAAAACTCCAGTGACTTTGTGGTCAATGAAATTCCTTTGTATCCTTTTAGTGGTGAAGGTGAACATTTAGTCTTGCATGTAAGAAAAAAAGACCTAACAACGTGGGATATGGTTCAGTATATCAGCGAAGTTACAGGTGCCAAAGTACGGGATATTGGGTATGCAGGGTTAAAAGATAAAGATGGCATGACAACACAATACATTTCATTGCATAAAAGTTTCGAGCCAAAATTAGCAAATTTTTCACACGAAAAAATTAAAATTCTTGATAAAATTTATCATAACAATAAAATTCGAACAGGACATTTAAAAGGCAATCGCTTTTTCATTCGCCTTAAAAAAGTTAATCCAGTGGATGCTATGAAGCTTAAAAATGGGCTAAAAAAAATAAAAGAAGAGGGCTTTCCTAATTTCTTTGGTTATCAGCGTTTTGGGATTACGGGCAAGAACTATGAATTTGGTAAAGAGATATTACAAGGAAAACGAAAAGAACGTAATCATAAAATGCATGAGTTTTACTTGAGTGCCTATCAGAGTTATCTTTTCAATGAATGGCTATCTCGCCGTATTGAAATCAGTCGTGTTGTGGAAGATTTTGATATTAAAGAAGCTATGAATATTTTAAAACTTTCCAAAGAGGTGGTGAGTGAACTCAAAAAACAAAAGCAATTTTTTAAACTTTTAAATGGCGATGTATTACACCATTATCCTGCGGGTAAAGCATTTGTTTGTGAGAATATTGATGTTGAACTCCCACGATTTTTAGCACGAGATATTACCATTACCGGTTGGCTTGTGGGTGGAAAAAATATTCGAGCGGAACAAGAGGCTGGTGAAATTGAAGCAAAAATGTTCAGTGAGAGCGAGCCCTTTTTATCTCAAATGAATGGAAGCCGCCGTTTTGCGTGGAGCTTTGCTGATGAAATAGAGTATACCTATAAAGAAGAAGAGGCATGGTTTGAGATGCATTTTAGTTTGCCTAAAGGTTCTTATGCAACGGTTATTATTGAGGAATTAATAAAAGATACGTTATAATTGAAGTTCAAAAGGTACAGTAGGTGATTGCTTGAGTGCTCAATCCTCAAGAGGAAAGTCCGGGCTGCATTTGAGACATGGTTCCGTCTAACGGACGGCTAGGGTAACCTAAGGGATTAGTGCAACAGAGAGTAAACTTCCTAGAAATTCTAGGTAAAGGTGAAACGGTGAGGTAAGAGCCCACCAGCACTTTAAGCAATTAAAGTGGCTATGTAAACCCAACCTGCAGCAAGAAGGGATGGTTTTGGTCTCATATAAAAACCCTTCGCTAGAGGTCTATTGTAAGATAGATCGTAGATAAATAATCACCCACGACAGAACCCGGCTTATCGCTGTACCTTTTGTTCATGTCAAAACTAAGGAATCGTTTGGAAAATTTACTTTTTTTAGCGCATGTAGTTTTACTAATGGTTCTTTCTCCTATCATCTCTCGAATTTGTAGGCTTCCTACTCCTGTCGTAGAAATTGTTCTAGGTTCTTATGCTGTTTGGATCGGCTTCTTACATGTCGATAATGAAGTTTTTAAAAATATCGCAAAAATGGGGTTTTTTTACCTCATGTTTTTAGTGGGACTTGAAATTGAAATCAAACAATTTTTGAGTTTTCGAACACGTTTTTTCAAACAATCTCTTCTCTTTTTTGGCTTTTTATATGGCTCTTCAGTCATCCTTTATTTTTCATTGGGACTCTCAACCGTTTATATTATCGCACTTCCTCTTGCGTCTCTTGGCATGGTGATGGCACTGATTAATGAACACGGAAAGCAACATCCGTGGTTAGAACTGAGTTTGATTATTGGACTCGTGGGAGAGCTTATAAGTATTTGTGCATTGATTGTTTTCGATGGTGTTTCAACCCATGGATTTGGATTGCACTTTGCCAAAAGTATTGGTATCTTATTCCTTGTTCTTTTATCGTCGTATTATCTTTTCCGTTTGCTCAATATTTTATTTTGGTGGTATCCCGAGCTTAAAAAGATTATTATGCCTAGTGAAGATACTAAGCATCAAAGTATTCGCATAAGTATTGCACTCTTTTTTGTTTTAATTGCAACGATGCAATGGTTAGAAATTGATATGGTTTTAGGTGCTATTATTGCAGGTATATTTATCACCAACTTTTTTGGGCATAAACGAGAGTTATCGCATGAACTCTCTATCTTTGGGTTTGGATTTTTAGTACCTACCTTTTTCATTTATGTTGGAACAACACTCGATTTAAATATTATTTTTAGTGAAGAGATTTTATTTAATGCTCTTTTTATTGCAGGAACAATGGTTATGATACGTCTTATAGGTTCTTTCTTAGCGTATTCAAAATATTTAGGTTTCAAAGGAACTCTTCTTTTTGCTTTGTCGTATTCGATGCCTTTAACATTTTTAGTTGCAATCGCGACTATTGCACTCAAGAATGGATCAATTGGTGAAAATGAATATACATCGTTTATCGTTGCGGCTCTTCTAGAAGGTATTGTCATTATGGTTATGATTCAATTGTTATTACATTTTTTTAATACGAAAGCCACAAAAAATGCTCAAATTGGATAAAATAAATTTATTTTTTAATGAAATGTAGGATAAAAATGAAAAAAAAGTCAAGCTTATTTAGTTATTTTCATATTGCTTCACTTGTTTTATTTTTATCTTTTGCAACTCTTTTTCTTCTTTCCAGCTTTTTTGATATTCAATCACGATTTCATCAACGCACCTCAGAGCTTAAAGCAGAACATATTCAAGCCAAAAAAAAGATGCTTGAAAATGAAGTAGACCGTTTTGTAGACTTTATTAATATCAAACGAAAACATATTTATTCTCAGACACAAGCAATAACGAAAGAGCGAGTACTTGAAGCTTATACCTTAGCAACACAGTTATACACTAAGTATCATGGCATTAAGAGTGATGATGAGATTGCTGAGATGATCAAAGAATCTTTACGTACTATTCGTTTTGAAAACGGACAAGGTTACTATTTTATTACTCGTTTAGATGGCATTGAAGTATTATTTTCGGATAAGCCTACGATGGAAGGTGTTAACATGCTTTCTGTTAAAAATAGTGAAGGGCGTAATGTTGTCAAAGGAATGATAGATGTAGTTACATCTATCAAAGAAGGTTATTATGAATACATGTGGAGCAAACCGAATCAAAAAGATAAAGAGTTTAAAAAAATCTCTTATGTAAAACTGTTTGAGCCTTATCATTGGTTTATCGGAACGGGACTCTATCTTGATGATAGGGAAATGAAAATAAAAGAAGACATTGTTAATGATGAAGAGCGCACGCTTTTTGATAAGCAAAATAAAAACTATATTTTTGTCGGAACGTGGGATGGTGTTTCTTTAACATATCCTACCAAAAATAAAAATATGATTAACATACAAGATAAGAATGGAAAATTTATCGTTCAAGAATTAATTGATAAAGCACAAAGTGGTGGTGGTTATGTTGACTATGTGATGCCCGCACTTAAAAATGAACGCAATATGCAAAAACTAAGTTATGTCATAGGTATACCTGAATGGCAGTGGTATGTCGGAGCAGGTGTTTATGTGGATGATATTGACGAAGAGATAGCACACTTACAAGTAAAAATGAAACAGAGTTTTCAGCGTTCCGTGCTTTTTATGATTGCACTCATGGTGGTATTTGGTATATTGTTAGGCTTTTTATACAGTAAAATTAGTGATAAAATCAAAAAAGATTTTTTCACATTCGCTAACTTTTTTGATGACTTATCGCATAGGGATAATTTTATAGATATCACAAAACTTAAATTTAGAGAATTTGAAGAGATGGCGAGTCACGCTAATATTATGTTGGAAACCAAGCTATCAATGACAAAAAATCTTGAGAAGTACAAAAAAATTGTTTCCAGTTCCGATGATTTGTTGGCACTCATTGATAAAAATTATACCTATCTTGCTATTAGTGGAGGATACATTAAGTTTTTTAATAAATCTCAAGAAGAGATTTTAGGGCACACCATGCCAGAGCTTTTAGGGGAAGAGTATTTTAATAAGAATATTAAATCTTACAGTGATAGAGTGCTTTGTGGTGAAAGCTTTGAGGCAGAATATTGGATTGAAACGTCACAATGCAGGCATTTTTTACATAGTAAATATCATCCGTTTTTTGAAGATGGCATTGAAAAAGCTGCTTCCGCTTATGTTGTTTCAGCACGCGATATTACAGATAAAAAAGAGTATGAAGATAAGCTCGTTGCTTCTGAACGAGAGTTAGAATTTTTAGCACATAATGATGCGCTAACGGGGTTACCAAATCGAGTTTTTTTGAATGGACGAATTTCGCATGCTCTTAAAAATGCAAATCGTTTAGGAACACTTATCGCTGTTTGCTTTATTGATTTGGATAACTTTAAAAGAATTAATGATAGTTTTGGACATTCCTATGGGGATGATATTTTAAAGCAACTTTCACGAAGGTTTGAAGTATCTATACGCAGTAGTGATACCTTATCTCGCATTGGCGGAGATGAGTTTATTTTACTTTTAGAAAATATTAACACTGAGCATGAAATTACAACTATTATTGCCAAAATCCAGAGTGTCTTTAATACTCCTTTCCTTTCAAAAGGAGAAACATTTTTCTTAACCTCAAGTATAGGAGTAAGTGTTTATCCTGACCATGGGCTTGATAGTGAAACGTTAATTAAGAATGCTGATGCAGCCATGTACAAAGCAAAAGAAGCAGGTAAAAATACATATGCTTTTTATACGCTTGATATGACGATTGCTTCGTATGAACGTATTGGCATTGAAAATGCTCTAAGAGTTGCTATTGAGCAGAGTCAATTTATAGTCTATTATCAACCGCAAATCAATTTGCAGTCGCAAAAAGTTGTTGGACTTGAAGCATTAATTCGTTGGAATCATCCTCGTGATGGTATTATTACTCCAGGACGTTTTATTCAATTTGCTGAGGATGCAAGGCTGATTATACCGATTGGTGAGTTTGTGTTAAGACGTGGTTGTTTGGATTTAATATCTCTTAAAAAAGAACATATCTTAACAGAAGAGACAACGCTTTCTGTCAATATTTCTGGTATTCAAATTGAATACAGTGATTTTTTATCTACACTAAAAATGATTTTAGCAGAAACAAAAATCAATCCAAGTTCGCTGGAAATGGAAATCACGGAATCGTTTATCATGAATGACCCCGCAAGATGGATTGAACTACTCCATAGTATGCGAAATCTTGGTGTGAGTATAGCCATTGATGATTTTGGAACAGGGTACTCTTCATTGAGTTATTTACGTAAACTTCCTATTGATAAGTTAAAAGTAGATATGTCTTTTGTTAAAGATATTCCTGAACACGAAGATGCATGTGCGATTGTTGATTCTATTTTAAACTTAGCTCATACCATGAAAATTACTTCTTTAGCCGAAGGTATTGAACGTATTGAACAGGAGCATTACCTCGCGTCGCATCATTGTAAACAAGGACAAGGGTTTATGTATGCAAAGCCTATGGATGTTAAAAGCTTAAAAGAGTGGTTAAAACTTAGAGCTTGAAAAAAACAGTAGATAAGAGTACAATTAAAACCGCTATAATTTTTAGTGCTAGGAGTGCTGGTATCACCAGCTGAGATAAAGAATAGTGATTCTTTGACCCTTGACCTGATCTGGGTAATGCCAGCGTAGGAAAGCCAACTCAACATACTATACTCTCCCTCTCATCTTCTACTCCTATTGCTTTATAGTGTTACATGTATGATAAGGAATAGTATGAAACATTGTTTAACGATTGCAGGCTCTGATAGTAGTGGAGGAGCTGGGATTCAAGCAGATTTAAAAGCGTTTAGTGCGCATGGTACTTTTGGTATGAGTGTTATTACTGCTGTTACTGCGCAAAACACGCAAGGGGTCTTTGATGTACAAGATATATCACCTTCCGTTATTGCCCATCAGATTGAGGCAATTTTTGATGATATTCACGTTGATGCCGTTAAAATAGGTATGGTCTCCAGACCTGAAACTATTGAAATTATCGCTAAAACTCTTCAAAAATACACACTGCCACCTTTAGTCATTGACCCAGTGATGATATCTAAAAGCGGGTATGATTTACTACAACCTGAAGCTAAAAAAGCATTAATTGAGATTTTACTTCCTATGGCTACGATTATCACACCTAACCTTCCAGAAGCTGAAGTTATTGTTGGCTACACAATTGAAACATTGGATGATATGAAAAAAGCCGCTGTTGATTTGCATCAACTTGGATGTAAGTATGTTCTTGTTAAAGGTGGGCATTTAGTCAATGATGCAACCGATGTTTTATACGATGGTCAAGCGTTCTATTTTTTAGAAGAACAACGCTTAGAGACAGTCAATACACACGGTACAGGATGCACACTTTCTTCGGCCATTGCTGCAAATTTAGCAAAAGGCTTACATGTAAGGCAAGCAGTTACGGAAGCTAAAGCCTATATCACCGAAGCGATTCAACACGGATTTAGCATAGGACATGGGGTAGGACCAGTGCATCATTTTTACAACCTTTATACGAAAGCAGGGATAATAGAGTGAATCAGTCAATATTAAAATTAAGTAGTTTTCAACTTTTAGCCTTATGGTTTGGAGCTGCTATTTCATTGGCAGAGATATTTACAGGTGGTCTTTTAGCTCCTTTAGGTTTTGCAGATGCACTTAAGGCCATTCTTCTCGGTCATTTAATTGGTGGCGTTATCCTTATCTTAGGTGGCTACATTGGCGCGCAGAGTAAACTGCCTTCGATGATGTCAACACGAATCTCTTTTGGAACCTATGGTTCGTATCTTTTTTCATTGCTTAATGTCTTACAGCTGATTGGCTGGACGGCTGTGATGATTATTTCAGGTGGGCGTGCCGCTAATGCTTTGGGCAAAACACTTTTTGGTTTTGACAATATCTTTGCTTGGTCTTTAGGCATAGGTGTGCTGATTTCACTATGGATATTTTTAGGAAAAGATGGCTTTAAAAAGCTAAATGTCATCGCTGTTGTATTACTTTTTGCATTAACACTCTTAATGTGTAGAGTTGTTTTTCAAGAGCAGAGTGTTTTTAGTGCTCTCAATACAGGGGAGATGAGTTTTGGTGCAGCCTTGGAATTGAGCGTTATTATGCCTCTATCATGGTTACCTTTAATTAGTGATTATACGCGTTTTTCTGAATCCAAAAAATCGGGGCTTATGAGCAGTTTTATAGGGTATTTTATAGGTAGTTCTTTGATGTATACCATTGGTTTAGCTGTAGCCTTGTATGCAAAAGATGGTGATATTGGTGCGATGATGGTTGCTATCAATCTAGGGTTTTTTGCATTGGCCATTGTGATGCTCTCCACCGTGACAACAACCTTTTTAGATGCCTATTCAGCAGGTGTAACCTTTATCAATGTTTTTCCAAAGTTGAATGAGCGTTACGTTGCTTTTGTCATGGCACTGATTGGTTTGGCTGTGGCACTATTAACACCTGTCGAAGAGTATGAAACCTTTTTATATGCTATTGGTTCCGTCTTTGCACCGTTATTTGCTATTTTATTGAGTGATTATTTTTTCTTCAAAAAAGAGACAATAATGCCAGAATTACAGTTACACATAGGCTCACTCATCGTATGGGCAGTGGGTGTTTATGCTTATTATCAATTTATAACTTTAGATTTAGTTGTGGGCTCAACACTTCCAACGATGATAGCAACAGCACTTTTGTTTGTGCTTTGTAAAAAAGGAATAGAAAAATGGATTGTATTGAAGAAGTAAATTATGCTCTAGCGCAAATTAAAGAAAAACGTCCTTTTGTGCATCACATCACCAATTATGTAACGGTTAATGATTGTGCAAATGTCGTATTAGCCATAGGGGCAAGCCCTGTTATGGCAGATGAAATCAAAGAAGTGGCCGATATGGTGAGTATTTGTAATGCCTTAGTGTTAAACATCGGTACATGTAATGAACGAACGCTTGCCTCTATGATAGAAGCTGGCAAAATGGCTAATATCAAAAATATCCCCATTATTTTAGACCCAGTAGGAATTGGGGCAACACCGTTTCGTTTTCATGCCGTTGAACAGTTAATGCAAGAGATTCGGTTTAGTGTGATTCGGGGCAATATGGCAGAGATAAAAGTGATTGCAGGATTAAATGCCAAAAGAACAGGTGTTGATTCTTTAGAAGATGAGAGTGAAAGTGCCAAAGTAGCATGTACTTTGGCTAAGAAATTGGGTTGTATTATTGCTATTACCGGTAAAATTGATAGTGTATCCGATGGAGAAAAAACGTATTTATTAGATAATGGGCATGTGAATTTAACCAAAGTGACAGGTACAGGCTGTATGACAAGCTCTCTGATAGGAAGTTTTTTAGGTGCAGGCAATAAAGCACTCTACAGTGCTATTGGCGGTATTTTATGTATGAGTATTGCTGGTGAAGTGGCGACTACATGTAAGCAGTTCAATGAAGAGGCTATAGGAAGCTTTAAAGTATATCTTATGGATGCCATTGCTGCTATCAAACCACAAAATATAACAGAAAGGGTAAAAATAAGTGAGTATTAAATAGTAAAAATTATTATTTAATATATATTTAGTTTATAGAGAGTAGAATTTTCTCAAATTCAAAGGAGAAAATATGGCTCGCGTAGGAAATTCAATTATTAAAGGAATAGAGATTTCGGAGGTTATCGCTACATTAAATCGTGCGTATGCAGATGAATGGTTAGCGTATTATCAATACTTTATTGAAGCAAAAGTCATTAAAGGGCTCATGAAAGATGCTGCTATTGTTGAATTAACGCAACATGCAGCGGATGAATTACGCCACGCGACAATGGTAGCAGATCGAATTTTACAATTGGGTGGAACCCCTCTTTTGCACCCAAATGATTGGTTAAAACAGAGTAATTGTGGTTATGATGCTCCAGAAAATTTTGATGTAGTAGCTATTTTACAAGATGCAATTAAAGGTGAACAATGTGCCATTGCTACGTATTCTAGTATTACTGAATTAACCCGTAATAAAGACATTGTCACATACGATATGGTCTCACAAATTCTAGCGGATGAAGTGGAACATGAAGAAGATTTACAAACACTCCATGATGACATTACAGAATTTATCTTAGATATTCGTAAAAATTCAAAGTAAAATACTAGCAATATGATGAGAGAGATTTTTACTCAAAATCTCCTCATTATTCTTTATTTTTCGTATTTTTGTGACTATTTTATAGTTAACAAATCCTTTACATGTAGAGAGTGATATCTAAGAAATATATGTGAATTTTAAGGATTGTAGATACGTTTTAAGTATGTTTATGTTTACGATTTAATAATTGATACATAGGAATTCTTAGAGTATTATTTGATACACTATAATATGACAAAATATGAAAGGGATAATATGTTTGGCAGTAATAAATTCACTGAAGAAAAAAATACAGTCTTACTACAAGAAAATGAAGCACTTAGGAATGAGATAGAACGTCTTAGAAATGAGATAGAACAACTGACCCAAAGAGAACAGCACAGTCAAAAAGCAATGAGTGAAAATAAGCTCAAAACAACATTAACAAATGGAATGCTTGGAGGATGTAAAGCAAGTATTTCTGAGATTCAACATGATATTGAAATCAATCTTGAAGCATCCAAAGAGATATCCAATCTTAGTCAAACTACTGTCAGTAGTGTAGGTAGTTTAGACGAAATATCTAATGAATTATTAAGGCTAATTGGGCAAATTACTCAATCATCAAGTGCATCACTCCATCTTGCCGAAAATTTGCATCAAAGTGTTGATGAAATAGCTAGTGTTATCAATCTAATTAAAGACATATCTGACCAAACAAATCTTTTAGCCCTTAATGCTGCCATAGAAGCTGCCCGTGCAGGTGAGCATGGACGAGGATTTGCAGTTGTAGCAGATGAAGTCCGTAAGCTTGCTGAACGTACCCAAAAAGCAACAGCAGAAGTTGAGATGAATATTAACGTTCTTAAACAAAATGCCAATTCTATGTTTAAACAGAATGAAGAAGTTGAAACGATTGCACTTAATTCTAACAAACATATAGAAAATTTTAAAAGTGAGTTTGAAACATTACAATCAAACGCAAAAAGAATTAACGAAGATTCTTCCCATATTACTTTTTCTATTTTTGCCGCTTTAGCTAAACTCGATCACGTCCTTTTTAAAGTCGATGGTTATAGTAGTGTCTTTGATGAAGCCCATAAAGAGTTATCCAATCATACCAATTGCCGTTTAGGAAAATGGTATGAAGGGGTTGGGAAAGAGACATTTCACAATACTCTCTCATTTAAGGCGATAGAAGAGCCTCATAAAATTGTACACGAATCAGTCAATCAAGCCATTAAATGTATTAGAGAAGGAACATGCCTCAATGATATTTCCATTGTTATCAATGCTTTCAATAAAGCAGAAGAAGCATCTAAAAAGCTTTTTGAACTACTCAATCGAATGCTTGAAGAAAAAAAACATTAGAGAAAATGTGTAATGAAATTTGAATTTTTAGGGACCTCTGATACGGGTGGTATTCCTTTACATCACTGTGAGTGCGCTATCTGCGAAGAAGCACGCCAAAAAGGCACAAGTAATCGATCTACATGTGCGTATCTTGAGTTGGACGATGGTAGTATTATCCTTTTAGATGCAGGTTATGACCTTTTAAGCGATACTTTTAATACCCGCACTATAAGAGCTGTGTTTTTAACACATTTTCATGCTGACCACTGTTTAGGTTTGATTCGATTGCGTAAATCAGAATCAGTGATTGAGTGCTTTATCCCACATGATACACAAGGTTTTGGTGATCTTTTCTTACATAAAGATTCGATTGTTTATACTATTTTAGAGCCGTTTCAAACACAGTATATAGAAAATATTAGTATCACAGCGGTTCCTTTACATCACTCAAAAGTAACCAATGGGTATGTCATCAAAACAGATAAAGCTACCGTGGCATATCTTACAGATTGTGCATCTATCCCTTCTGAATCACTCAGCTATCTTAAAGAGTCAAAAATAGATTATCTTTTTTTAGATGCATGTTATGAACCTCAGTATGCCAATACAAAACATCTTAATTGGGAAAGTGCAACGGATTATATTGATACTATTGGTGTCAAAGAGGGTTTTTTAGTTCACGCAAGCTGTAAAACGTTGAGACCCCTAAAGAAGAGTGGTAAAGTGTTGAAATATTCGTATATTGAGCAAGGATTTAAAGTAGAGGTGTGATGAGTTTTACTCATCATCCTCGCTATCATCTTCAAATGCTTCATCACCATCTTCATCTTCAAAGTAGATGTCATCATCATTACCATCATAGTTATAGTCACTTTGGAAAATAGGGTCTGCATCATCAAGGTCATCATCATCTTCTTCGATATCTTCTTCATAAGTATCTTCATTCATTAAAATATCTTCGACACGGTCAATAAATGCATCCACATTACCCGCAAAAAGACTTTCATAACGCATAGCATCTTGTATAAATTCTGTAGAACAGCCACTCTCATCTAGTAGCTCTCGTAAATCACGCATGGAATACCTTTTTTTCTGTGATTTTACACTAATTCTCTAAGTTTTTCAATTTATTTTCATAAGTTTCAAATATTTCATCATGGCTTTCATGCAAAGATTCAAAGCGCTCATATAATATCTCGAGTTCTTTTTCATGGGAAGAGAGTTCAATGGAGAGTTTTTGAAGTTCACCAATGTCATTATTTTCCGAATGTTTAATCAGTAGGGTATTTTTAGATTGTATCATTTCTTCAAGTTGCATAATCTTTTTTTCACATGTTTCAATCTCTTTTTTAAGAGGGCTTAATTTCGCACTTCTTTCTTGTATGTAGGCTGTTCGTAGTTTTTTAGCTTCCTTTCGACTAGACTCATTTTCTTTTTTAGGAGTATTGTTTTCTTCCTCTTCCCAACCAATTTTTTCTAAAAATTCTTCATAATTTCCATCAAAAAATTCAGCATATCCGTGGTGAAAAATAACCAGTTGTTGTGCCAGTTTACGAAGGAGCATTTCAGAGTGTGTGACTAAAATTACAGAACCTTCAAACGTATGGATTGCTTCGCAGAGTGATTCAATGGATTGCATATCAAGATGGTTGGTAGGTTCATCTAGGAAAAGTAGATTGGCAGGTGTTGCGATGATTTTTCCTAGCATAACGCGGCTTCGTTCGCCTCCAGAGAGGATTTTGATCTCTTTTTCAGCATTTTGTCCGCTAAACATCATTGTTCCGCAAATAGAGCGAACTTTAGCGATGCCTAAGAGAGGGTCAACACTGTATATTTCATCTATAATAGTATTTTTTTCATTAAGCCTTTGGATATTCGTTTGTCCAAAGTGGGCCAATGAGGTTTCAGGATGAAAGTAGATACTGCCTTCATGCAAAGGAAGCTCTCCTGCTAGAAGATTTAAAAGAGTGGATTTTCCTTTTCCATTTTTGCCGATGATGCCTAAGCATTTTCCTTTTTCGAGAGAGAACGAAAGGTTTTTAAAAAGTGGTTCTGTTTGATTGTAACCAAAAGAGAGGTTTTTAGCTTCGAAAAGTAGTTTAGCCGGAGTTTTTTTATAATTAAAATGAAAACTTAGGCTTGTTTCATTCTCTAAGTCTTCCATCTCACCCATTTTATCGAGTTGTTTGGCTTTACTTTGTGCCATCACCGCTTTAGAAGCACGTGCTTTTTGACGAATAATAAAATCTTCTAATTCGGCACGTTTTTTATCTAAATTGGCTTTTGTTTTCAGATATTTTTCATCTTCTTCTTCAAGTTTTGCATAGTATTTAATACTATTGCCTTGTAAAAATTTTAGACCTTTACGCTGAATGCCCATGGTGTGAGTAATGACATCATCCATAAACTCTCTATCATGGGTGATGAGAATGACTTCTCCTTTAAACTCTTTTAAAAAGCTTTTAAGCCATCGCATTGAGACAATATCAAGATAGTTGGTTGGTTCATCTAACAGAAGTAAGCTAGGATTAGTGGCAAGAGCTTTAACAAGGTTAATGCGAATTTGATAACCACCTGAAAAACTAAGAGGGTTTTTATCTAAATCATTATTTTCAAAACCCAATCCAAAAAGCATCTTTTCAATCTTGTAAACATCAAATTGCTCATCACCACGAAGAACACTAGCACACTCTTCACGTACCGTAGGATAGGTGAAATGAATATGTTGTTTTAAGGAACCAATGGTGTAGTTTTTAGGTATGAGAATTTCACCCTCATCAGCTTCTTCTTCACCAAGTAAAATTTTAAAAAGAGTTGATTTCCCAGAGCCATTTCTTCCCACAAGACCTATCTTGTTGCCAGAAGAGAGGGTAAAATTGATGTTTTCAAAAAGTGTTTGTCCACCAAAGCGCTTAGAGAGGTTACTCACTTGGATCATTACTATTCCTATAGGGTATTATAAAATTTTCAGAGATGTTTACTCTGTGGGTTTTAGAGTGTTAAGTGTATCTAAAATAGACTCTTTTTTAGCAGCATCACTTGGTCCAAAAATATGCATTGTAAATTCTACGCGTCTATTTTTTTCTTTTCCCTCTTCAGTCGTATTTAAGGCAATTGCTCTTGTTTCTCCATACCCTGCAGAACTTAATTTCTCTGGCGAAACACCGTTTTTCATCAGAATACGAACAACGGCATTGGCTCGTGCACTCGAGAGTTCTAAATTATCTTGAAATTTTGAATTTGCTGGCAGGGCTGTATCGTCGGTAAAGCCTTTAACAATGATTTCTACATTCTTAGGAAGTCGTTTTATAATGTCTGAAACACGTTTTAAAAAGAGTAGCGAGTCATCATTGTTAATTTCAGCAGAACCAGGCATGAAAAGAAGTTTTGCGGGAAATTTTAAAGTTGCACCATCAAGTTTTTGATCGAGGGCTCCTTCTCCAACACTCATCTTTTGTATCATTTGAGCTAATCTTGAAATTTCTTCAAGCGTTTGAGAAACGCCACCTGCATTGCCTTTGTCTTTGTCTTTGGCGGCATCGCCTGATTTTGCATTCATGCGCACAACAGGATTTGCTTCTTCAGGCTTTGAGCTGTAATCATAAATCTTAACAAATTCTTCTTTGAGGGCTTTCATTTTCTCAGTATTGGTTGAAGCAATAGCGAAGAGAGCGATAAAAAGAGCAAGAAGAAGACTGAAAAAATCGGCAAAAGGTACTGCCCATTTCTCTCCTGCTTCACATTCACATTTTTTACACTTTTTTTTGCCCACGCTGAATCCTCTTATTTATCAAATTGGCTTTTTTTAGGCTCAAGCGGAGAGAGATAGTTCAGGAGTTTCATTTCTAATGTACGAGGATTGTCTCCATGTGAAATACCCATAATACCTGCAAGAATAATATGTTTTTCTTTAATAATATCAATAGATTTTCCCTTGAGTTTATGTCCCCAAGGACCTAGAAAAATATAAGAACCTGCGATACCAAAAACAGTTGCGGTAAATGCTCCACCAATTCCCATTGCCATTTCAGCAGGGTTGTCTAATTTTTGAAGCGCAAGGATAAGTCCCAAAACGGCACCAATTAATCCCATAACAGGGCATGTTTCACCCGCGTGTACCCAGTAGTGTGCCGAACCGTGGTAATACTCTTCCACTTCTGTTATGAGAATTTCTAAAGTTTCTTCAATCTCATGGCTCTCTACACCATCAACAGCCATACTCAGACCTTTTTTAAAAAACTCATCTTCCATACTATTGGCATGAGATTCTAGGGCTAAGATACCATCACGACGAGCAATAATCGCAAACTCAACAATTTGTTTGATACGTTCTGGTAGGTCAACCGTGGATTTTTTAAAAATGACTTTGAACTCTTTAAAAGCACCGATAACATATTCTCGTGGAGTTGCTGTCATCGCTGCTGCCATTGCCGTAGGGATAACGATAATAAAGGATGTAATATGAAGAATATGAATAGGATTTCCACCTTCCATAATATCGCCAACGGAAATAGTTGTAATCGCAAGTAACATGCCTAAAATGACGGTTAAATCCATACGCTTTGCTCCAAAAAATCTTTACTCTATTAAAAGTCTTACAAAACACTATCGGTATAACTCTAAAAAACTTTACTAAAAACGTGTAAACAAGGCTTGTATCATAGTATAAAAGACATTTTAATTAGATTAACTAGAAAGCTTTTATATCTTAAAAAGTAGAACTAAGATTAGGGAGCAATGCGATTAATTTCCCACTTGGCATGTGTTTGTGGTGTATAAATAAAGCGGTCGTGTAATCTATCTTTTCCACCTTGCCAAAATTCAAAAAGTGTTGGCTTCACTCGATACCCTCCCCAAAAATCAGGCAAAGGCACTTCTCCGTGGAGAAATTTTGTTTTGACTTCGTGAAATTTAGCTTCAATAATGCTACGAGAATTGACAATTTCGCTTTGATGTGATGCCCAAGCACCAAGCTGGCTACCTCTTGGTCGGCTGAGAAAATAGCTAAGGGATTCTGCCGTACTTATTTTTTCAATAATACCTTCAATACGTAGTTGTCTTTGTAAGGCTAACCATACAAAGTGCAAAGCAACATTTGGATTGGCTGCTATATCTTTTGCTTTTTGGCTTTGGTAATTGGAAAAGAAAACAAAACCATTTTCATCATAGAGCTTCAACAGTACCGTTCGAATATGTGGTTTTCCCTCAGGGCTAATAGTGCAAAGACTCATAGCATTAGGTTCTAATATGCCACTATCATTGGCAAGATTAAACCATTGTTCAAATTCTCTAAAAGGGTTATCATGTAAATCTTCTCGTCTAAGAGGTTTTTCACGGTACTCTTGACGTAAGGACGTTAGGTTAATCATAGTGGCTCGTTTAACAATCGCACAATATCTTCTTCAAGTGCTTCTGGCTTTGTTGCAGGTGCAAATCTATCGATAACGTGACCTTTTTTGTCAACTAGAAACTTGGTAAAGTTCCATTTTATGGCTTCACTACCTAAAAAGCCTGATTGCTCTTTTTTGAGATAAACATACAAAGGATGTGCTTTTTCTCCATTGACATCGATTTTAGCAAACATAGGAAATTCAACGCCATAAGTGAGACTACAAAAGTTTTTAATCTCTGCTTCATTACCTGGTTCTTGTTCTGAAAATTGATTACATGGAAAACCTAAAATGACTAAGCCAACATCTTTATATTTTTTATACAAAGCTTCAAGGCCTTCGTATTGATAGGTAAAGCCGCATTTACTTGCAACATTGACAATGAGTAGAACCTTGCCTTTATAAGGGGCTAATGTAGTTTTTTCACCATCAATGGTAGTAACTTCAAAATCATAAAGTGACATTTTTTCTCCTCCCCAAAGTGCTACGATAAGACTTATAAAAAATAATAAATGTTTCATAGTGCTTCCTTTAGGATAATTGTATCACTATTTTTATGGAGTGTGTTTATAAGACTCTTAAAAATAAGATTATATATTAGGCTTCAAATTAAAAGGAGTTAATATGTCTTATAATTATGACAAATTTTAAAGGAAATAAGAATGAATAAAAAAGAAGCATTTTTAAACGCGATGAATGAACGTCATGCATGTAAGCTTTTTAATGATAAAAAAATTACACCAGAAGATTTAGAATTTATTTTAGAAGCAGGTCGCCTTAGCCCTAGCTCTTTTGGTCTTGAACAATGGAAATTTGTTGTGATACAAAATCAAGCCATGAAAGAAGCCATAGAGGCAGTAGCATGGAATCAACAGCAAATCTCTACATGCAGTGATTTAGTGATTATTCTTGCGCGAAAAAATGTACGAAGTAGTGATGCTTATACTATAAAGCAATTACAACGCTTTGGTCTTCCGGCTGAAGCATTTAATAGTTTTGTAGACATGTACAAGGGTTGGGTTGATGGTCGAGATGACCATACGATTGAAATGTGGAGTGAAAAACAGTGCTATATTGCTGCAGGTAATATGATGACGGCTGCTGCTTTTATTGGTATTGATTCATGTCCAATTGAAGGATTTATCAGTGAGAAGGTAGATGCCATTTTAGGAATAGATACACGTATTTTTCAAACGGCTTTAGTGCTTCCTTTTGGTTATCGAGCCAATGATTCACGAAGTAAACACCGTTTATCCTTTGATGAAGTCGTAGAATTTAAAAAATAATCCTTGCAATTCCAAGCCCAAAGAGTAGTAATGAAAGCTCTTTGAGGCTTGCATCATACAAGAGCATAAAGCAAGCACTTATTATCATTATAGCTCCATAGACAAAAGGTTTAATGGCACTTTTAAACTCTTTCGTTATCCATTCGAGCTGCTGTGTAGAAAGCTGAACAGTCAATTCATTATTGCTGATTTTCTTTAAAGTCGTTTTAACATGTTTAAGCTGTAACGGCAGTGTACTAAGCTCATTGATACAAAACTCAATAATACCTTTATCCATTCCTAAGGCACGTGGTATGTTATCTTGTAGTAGGGGTAAAATATCTTTTATACCGTTAAAATTTTCGATATAGGTTGTACCAAGACCTTCTATAATGGCACTGACACGTAAGATATAAATAGCTTCTTGTGGCAATTTAAAAGGCAAATCTTTAGTAGAACTGAGGACATCAAAAGCAAGTTTTTGCATTGTTTCACTGCTTAAATTTTCATTGCCAAAAATATCAAACATCCGTTCACTCAAGAGTACCAGTTCAGCCTGTGGAGCTTCATAAGCGATAGTACCTAAACGCTTGCTTGCACTGATATACAACTCATAATCTCTTTCATGGGCTGCTTTAATCAATTCTATGATAGCGATGCGCGTTTCATTTGAAATAGTTTTAACCATACCAAAATCAAGTAAAACGAGATTACCTTCTGGTGTGACTAAAAGATTTCCAGGATGAGGGTCTGCGTGAAAATAGCCTTTGATAAGCATTTGTTCGGTGTAAAAATGTATTAATTTAGAGATAAGTGATTTAAAATCAATATTTGCTTTTAAGAGGGCCTCTTTGTCATCAAAACGAAAGCCTTCTGCATAGCTCATGACTATAGCATCATCGTTACAATGCTCTGATAAAGGCTTTGGAAAGATGATATTAGACGTTGCATATACGTGTGAGAATTTTTGTAGGTTGGCAAGCTCGTGTAACATGCTGACCTCTTGTTGAATCATTACAGAAAATTCAACAATAACAGCTTCAATGGAGTTTTTTGTATAATGTGAAAAAAGAGGACGAAATAAACGGTTAAACAACGAAATAATTTTAATATCCCACAACACTTGCTCTTTAATACCAAAGCGTCGCAATTTCACAGCAACTTTTTGTCCAGCAAGATAACCAATATGAACTTGTCCAATCGAAGCTGATGCAATAGGTAGGGTATCAAAATTACTAAAAGGGTTCTTAGGAAAAGCACGCTCAAAAAGTATTTGAAATTCATTAGAAGGCATTGGCGGTAGTTGGTCGTGTAAGGATTTGAGCTCATTTAAATAGCTAGGAGAGAAAAAGTCGGCTCTTGTGGCCAACACTTGTGCCAGTTTGATAAAACTAGCGCCAAGAGTGATAATACACGCTTTTAATGCCTCTGGTGTTAAGGGTTTAAAGTAGAGAAAATGTTCTTTCTTTTTTAAGAGTAAATAAAGTGTTAGTAAAAATGAAAAAACACGGTAAACCCTTTGAGGATTAGTGTAGCGCCATGCATTTAGGAAAGTTTTGATCGTAACTCCTCAATATCTGCTTTGGTGGCAAGGCCTAACTC
This sequence comes from Sulfurospirillaceae bacterium, assembly GCA_028684065.1. Taxonomy (GTDB): domain Bacteria; phylum Campylobacterota; class Campylobacteria; order Campylobacterales; family Sulfurospirillaceae; genus Sulfurospirillum. The sequence goes on along the minus strand of JAQUGO010000001.1, from coordinate 75,557 downwards.
ATCAATCACTTCTTTGAGAATTTCTTTAATTTTGGCTTTGATTTTTGCATCTTCTTCTTCACCTTTTTGGGCAATGGAGTCGATAAAACTTTTTGCATCTGAACTGTTAATCTTACCTTTTTCTTGTAATACTTTGAGCTCTTCCTCAATTTTTTCTTTGACTAAAACCATACTGCCGAGACTGACATGTAAAAATTCTTTAAACATAGGTTCTCCTTTATTTTTAATGATTGTAGTGCATTCTTTCAATTTTTGGTAGTATTTATTTGTTGATTTGTTTAAAGAAATCCAAAAATATTTGCCGTGCTACGTCATGTCGAATAATGGGTTTAGGATAATTTTCAATCTTGATTTCTATCAAAAAATCTTCATGACATAATTCTTTGGGTGTAAATTTCTTTAAGTTTGGAAGCCAACGCTTAATATAGACTGCATTTGCATCAAATTTTTTGGATTGGCTATAAGGATTGAAAATGCGAAAATAAGGTTGTGGGTCAATGCCCGTTCCTGCACACCATTGCCATGAAAGGATGTTGGATGCGGCATCATAATCGAGTAAATGTTTGGCAAAAAAAGCTTCACCCTGTTGCCATGGTAAACATAAGTGTTTGGTAAAAAAAGAACCAACAATCATGCGTGCTCGATTGTGCATTTCTCCTGTTTGAAGTAACTGTGTGATAGCAGCATCAATGAGAGGATAACCTGTTTGGGCTGTACAAAAAGCATCATAAAAAGCACTATTGTGAGAGTTAGGGGTTTTATATCGGTAATTATGCGTTGCTAATAATGGAAAGTGATACAGTAAGTAGGCGTAAAACTCTCTAAAAATAAGCTGTCTAAAAAAGGGCTCCGTGTGTTTTCCTTCTTGTTTGAGTAGAATTAAATATCTCAAAACTTCTCTAATGGAGAGTGTTCCAAAGCGCAATTCAACACTTAGGTTGGACGTAGCATCTCTAAAAAGGTAGTCTCTATTTTCCGTGTAGTCATGTATCTTTAATGCTAATGCATCAAGTTTTTCTTTTAACATAGTGTAACGTACATGTAAAGGCGTAAAACCTATGTTTTCAATGCTCATATGTAAAGAGGAGAGTTCATTCTTCTGGCACATAAGTAGGCCATCATACGTAAAAGAAGCTAAAGAATGAGAAGATTTTATGTAAGATAATGCATGATATTTTGTGTATATCTGTTGACATGCACGATAATATGGGCTAAAAACAAGATAGGGTGTACCATCTTTTTTGAGTACCTCGTTGGGCTCAAAAATATAAGTATCATTCAACGGATGAAATGTGAGTATCTTTGCAATGGTTTTATCTCTTTGTTTTGCATATAAATCATAATCAATTGAAGCAAAAACATCATGAAATCCTTTAATTTTCAAATAGGCAAAAACATCTTCAGGGTAACCATAAAAAATGGCTAAATCTAGTCCCATCGTTTTTAAATCAGCTTTGAGTTTCATCACAGCACAAAAGATAAAATCGACACGCTTATCGTTTTTTTCTAAACTATCTAAAATATGCCTATCAAAAATGAAAATAGGCAGGACTTCTCCTTCTTCCGCAAGAAGCATCGAGTCATGAACCCGTAAATCTCTTCTAAACCAAAGAATTTTTTTCATTTTCCCTCTTGAATACTTGAACGTAAGGCTAAGGATTTTGGATAAGGATTGAGAAATTTTTGCTCAAATAAGTAATGAATATGGTGTTCTTTTGCTAAAAATTCAATGGTATTCATTACCGCAATTAAAGGTATGGTTTCTTCTTGAAATGCTTTAATATGGGTATGAAGCTCAATTTTTTCAATGGAACTCAGTTCGTGCTTCAAAAAACCTGCCATATGCTCTAAGACATTTACTGTTTTTGAGATTTTACTTTTGATGGCGATAGTTTTTCGAAAGAGAGCAAGGTAATCGTGTATAACATCTGTAAAGGCTAATTGCGCGTGATTAGCGACAATATTTCCTAAAAGTCGGTAGTTCTTTTCATGTTTGGATTGTAAAAGAAATTTATAGCTCGTGTGAAAGGCTATTAATTCACTAACTTTTGTAATATTTTTTTCGAGTTGCATTGTGTCGTAGTATGCAAAGAGTTGCATTACAAAATTTTCTCTAAGCCATGGATCAATCAATCGCGCTTCTTCTTCTATTGGGAAGTCTTTAAAATATGCTTTACATGTAGAAGCAAAAAGGCCATCTTTTTTACCTTCGCCCATCTCTTTAGTGTAGTATTTGGTACTTCCAAGTCCGCAACTTGGTGATTTTGACTTAAGAATGATGCCACATATCTCATGACGGATGATTTTGGATAACTCCTCTTCCATCGCATTATTTATCTTTTGGGTGACATCTTCATGTGAAAAAACGGTATAAACTCTTTTGTGTCCTTCTTCAAGGAGAATGCGAATCGTTTGCCTTGGCGTTCCAAAGGCTAAATTTTCAGGACAGAAAGGGATAAAAGTCATGTATTTGCTTAGCTTGTCGGTGATAAATTTATCTCTTTGTCCACTTTTATCATATCGAATAGGTTCACCTAAAAGACAAGCCGATACAGCTATTTGCATTGGATTTCCTTATACTTTTCACGAAATTTTTTAGCACCATCTTTACTGGATATCACAACATCATTGATGCCTTCAAAGAAAAATTCAAGTTTACTTTGCTCTACGGTTTTAATATATTTGATTTTATTGATATTAACAATATAAGAGCGATGAATTCTAAAAAAAAGCTCAGAATCTAACAGTGTTTCCATCTGCGATATTTTCTCATCAATATATGAAAAGTGTTCTTTGGTTTTAATAATGACTTCACTCAGATTTGCCTCGATATAGAAGATATCTTTTTGATTGATTAAGTAGGTTTCATCTCCATTTTTACTCAAGAAAGTAATGTTGTTTTCTTTGCGATACGCAAGAGCACGGTTGATACTTCGCTCTAATGTTTCTTTATCAAAAGGTTTAAGCAGATAGTCTATGGCCCCTATTTGGTAAGCTTTAAGAGCAAATTCCTCATAAGCTGTTTGGAAGATAATGAAAGCGTCAGGTTGCTTTAGAAGTATTTTTTTAGCTAGCTCAATACCACTTATTTGAGGCATGTTGATGTCTAAGATGAAGATATTGAATGAGGTTTTAGCACACTCAGTGTCAAAATTTTCTAATGTACTAACACATGTTGAAGAATAATTTAACTCTTTTAAAAGTCTTTCTACCCGAGAGAGGGCTAGACTTTCATCATCCATAACAAGAATTTTCATGGTGTATCTCCAATGCTAAGGATAAATATTGGATTGTGTTCATTCTTGAGTTGAAGTTGCCCATCACATAATAGAGAAAGTCGTTCTTGAAGGTTTTGAAGTCCTATTCCAAAAGAGGGTTTTGAGATAGGTAAACCATCATTGCTAATGGCAATTTCTAGTTTTTCTTTTTGTTCAATAGATATTATGATGGTCAGTGTATCACCTTTAAAACCGTGCTTAATAGCATTTTCAATAATGAGCTGAATTGAAAATTTTGGTATTTTTTTCTTTTCCAATAAACTTGGAATGTCACAAATAAGAACGATTTTATCATCAAAGCGAACATTTTCCAAGGCAATATATCGAATCACATTTTCCATCTCTTCACTGAGTGAAATCATAGCTTCTTCTTTCATAGAGGAGCGCAAAAAAGAAGAGAGTTCTAAGAGTATTTTTTCTGCCTTAAAAGGGTTGACATGTAAGAGTTCGGCAAGGGAATTGAGGGCATTAAATAAAAAGTGAGGATTAAGTTGTCGCTCCAAAGATTTAAGACGACTTTGTATAAGTAGTTTTTCTTGTTTCTCTTTGGCATGGCTGAGCGTAATGAATTGGTAGAGCAGCAAAGCTACTACACAACTCATCATCCCGATAAAAAATCCAAACCATACAAAGTGTTGAGCGAACAACATTAACATCTTTACATGTAGAAAATAGCTTAGAAAATACGCTATAAGCGTTCCACATAATCCGGATAAAAATAAAAAAAATCCTGCCCAATATACCCAATGAGGTGAGGGGAGAAGTGGCAAAAAATAACGATTTAAAACAAAGGTAAAAATAATAGCAGAAGATGAGAGACAGTTCCCTAAAATAAATCTAAAGACTACACCATGAAAGAGATTATTTTGGAGTAAACTATAACATAATAAGCATAGTGTCATAGAAAAAAAGATTCCTATACTAAAAATATACAAACACTCTTTTGTGCGAATTTCTAATGGCATAGAATTTTCTCAAGATTGCGAACGCCCAACATCACACCAAGCCAACCTTGTGCGGGAAAGGTTGTATCGCCAACGTGGTAAAGCCCTTTGATAGGTGAGTTATTAGAAGGAAGTCGGTAGAGAAAATTTTCTTTACGCATGGGAATGCCCCCTAAGGTACTTCGGTTAATAAAGCGTTTGAAGGTTTGCGGTGTTGCACTAAACGAACTTAAAATAGCACGCTTTTCCAGCCCTAAATGCTCACAAATAATCTTTTTAATTATAGCTTCTAATTCCATTTTTTGTTCTAGGTTTTGAGCGTTTTCCCAAAGCTTTGTTTGTGTATGCACTGAAATAGTCACACTTTGTTTCATCTTTGCATCATCTAAATCTCCAAATGAGATAAATAATGAATTAGAAGTAGTGTATTTAATAGGTTTATCTAAAATGATTTGATAGTGATGGTCAAAGACTTTTGATGTGTCAATTTGTAAATAAACCATAAAGGCAGAAATATCTTTATTTAATGAGGTGTAATGGCTTAAGTATTCTTTTGTTTTGCTATCCGCAAAAAGTGATTTTGCATCAAAAATGGGAGTATTAAGGACGATATTTTTAGCTTCAAATTCAGCTTTTGAAGTATGTAAAATAAAATGTGAAGATGTTCGTGTCATTTTTTCGATAAAAGTATGTGTTTTAATGTTCGGTACTTTGAGAGAAATAGCATCAAAGATAGAACCCATTCCTCCAAAGATATAGTAATTATCCATAAACTGATAAGAAAGGGCAAGAGCGGCAGTCAGAAAATTGACGTCGTGAAGTTTTGCTTGAGCAACGATTAAAACTTGATTGTCAAGAAAGTCTAAGTACCGCTCATCAATTTTTCCAAAGTAATTTTGGATAAATACTTGGGCATTGGTAAAAAGGTAAGGATAAAATTTGAGAAAAAGAGTTTTAAATGAGCTGAGTGATTTGAGTTTTTCAAAAGCACTTGCATTAGAATAATAGTAATCATTAATAGTAAAAAAATCTTTGTTGATGGTTTGAACAAGTTCATAAAAGGCTTTATTGTTTTGATGGTAAAAAGCACTATTGATTTCATCTAAAAAAGCGTCCATATCTTGAAAACGGATGATTTTTTTACCATTTATGAAAACGCTCAAGGCACTGGGCAATAATTTTTTTTGAAAATTAATGTGGTGATGCTCAAAAAAGTCGTACATGTAAGTATTTTTTTCATATCCTGCAAAGGTAGTCGCTCCTGCATTGTAAAAGTTTTTTTGATGTTTAAACGTTGAAGCGCATCCTCCTAAGGTTAATTCTTTTTCATAAAGAGTCGTTTGAAATTTTTTGGATAAAAAAAGCGCACTACACGCTCCGCCAATTCCAGAACCTACTACGGCAAAATCATCCATTTATATTTCCTTATTTTTGGATAATCATAAGAAAAAGAGTGAGTTTTTAGTAGAGTGTTTTTGTCTATTGAAAAAAATTAAAAGTATTACGTCCAAGTGATTTTGATTGATACATAGCATGATCTGCATTTTGAATGAGAGTATCCATCGTTGAGCCATCGTCAGGGAAAATAGAAATCCCAATTGATAAGGACATGGTGAGTGTCGTTTGTTGGATTTCATAAGGTTTTGAAATCGTTAAGAGAATTTTTTCTACTACTTTTTGTGCACCAGTCTTAGGTGTATTGGGAAGCAAGATAACAAACTCGTCTCCACCTGTTCGAGCTATGATATCTTGTTCTCGCATTAACGATTGTAAACGCTTGGCAATCATCGTGAGAAGAATATCGCCGACAGTATGACCGTAAGTGTCATTAACGTTTTTAAAAGCATCAAGGTCTAAAAAAAGTACGGCTAACGACTCTTGATTGCGTTTAGCGATCGTAAGTAAATGATTAAAGTGATTTGCCAGTTGCATGCGATTAGCAACTCCTGTAAGGTGGTCATAATTGGCAAGGTAGTTGATGCGTTCTTGAGCATATTTTTTTTCTGTAATATCTTCTGTAATAGTCAGATAGTTTATGATATTTCCATTGACGGAATAGATAGGTGCTATTGTGACATCAACAATATATTCTTTTCCATCTTTATTTTGATAAATCAATTCACCTTTCCAATTTCGCCCTTCGTTGAGGTAAGACCACATAGTGTCTAAAGTAGATTGAGGTGTTTTTTCTGAAGTTAATATATGTGCACTTTTGCCATAAATATCTTCAAGAGCGTATCCTGTGTTGCGTAAAAGTATGGGATTAGCATAGAGAATGTTTGTGTTCAAGTCTGTAATAAGCATCGATACAGGGCTTTGCGCCATGGCTTGAGAAAGTCTAAAACTTTCTTCTTCAGCATATTTTCGTGCATCTATATCGATAACACTCCAAAGAATACCTTGTGTTCCATCTTCTAAGACTAAGCTTTTGCCAAAAAATTCACACCAAAGATAATGACCCTTTTTATGCTTAAATTGATATTCTAGTGTTACATGTGAGGTTCTTTCTATGGCATGTGAATATAACTCTTTAAAAGATTCAAAAGAACCTTGATTGCAATGAATCACGGCACAATTATGATGCAAGAGTTCTTCTTTGGTATAACCAAATATTTCACAGAGGCGTTGATTGATGCTAAGAATAGTACACTGCGAATCTGTCATCACAATACCTGCTGCATTATTGTTAAAAATGGTCTCAAAATGATTTTTATTTTTTTCTAAAACTTCTTTTAAGTGTATATGTCTACGACTAATACGGTCAGCAAAAAGAAATGCTAGTACCAACGCAACGATTGTAATAACTAAAAATACGATAATCATAGAGTAAGCAAAGTGATTTGCTTTTTGGGATGTATCATGATTTGGCACAATAAAACCAATACTCCAATGCGTTGTACTAATAGGAGCGTAGGCAATGGTAAGCTTATGATTGTTTTGTGTAAATGTTTGATAGCCTGTTTGTCCCTTTTCCATAGCACGGGCAATAGGTGAAAAAGATGTATCATAAAGTTCTGTGTGAGAACGCTTTGAACTAACGAGAGAGAAGTTTTTATGGGCAATAATTGTCCCATTATGATCAATAATATACGCAGTTGCTAAAGTGTTTTCATTATGGAATTGTGTAAATTCATTAAGTTTTACTGCATCTGATGCTGCAACTAAAGCTCCTATAATACTGCCAGTTTGATAGTCTCTAATAGGGACAAGGTAGGAAAAAATCAAATGTTGAGCATATCGACTTAGGAGAATATCTGTGATAATATTTTCACCTTTTAATACTTTTTTCACATGCTCTCTATCACCTAAATAAAGGGTCTTCCCATCAGGATAATGAATGATACCTTGATTATTAATAATGCCAAGCCGTTTAATCCCTAGTTGCTCTAAATGTTGACATTCGCCTGATAAGAGTGAAAGTTTTTCTGGCATTGTTGAGACTCTATCGCCATATTTACCTCTAAGAATAGGGTTGTTTGCAAGAGTCTCAAGAAGTATCAAACGGCTTTGAAGTTGTATATCAATGGTACGAGCGGATTGTTGTGCTAATTTTAAAAGTGATTCGTTATTCTGTGTGAGTAAGATTTGATTGGATTGGAATGTCGTTATACTAAATAATGTGCCACATGTAAGGATAATCAACACACTAAAAACAATCAAAATAATTTGACGAAGGTTTAAGGTTTTCATTCGATTAAACATGAACTTCACTCAATACTTTTTGTTTGTCATTAGGAAGGGTGAGGTGAAAATACGCACCATGCTCTGCATTACGAACAACAATACTTCCATTAAATTTTTCATTCACCAGTGTTTTAACAATCGCGAGACCTAGACCACCATTGACTAGAGAATGATCTTTACTACTGACATCGATTTCAAAAATGGATTCAATAGGTTCTTGAGTAATACCACCACAATTATCTTCAATAATAATATCAACACATTCGATACTAGAGTTGATTGTAATGTTGATTTGAGGTTCTTTAATATTTCTAAGTTTGGCCATATCTAGAGCATTGTCAATAAGAATAATTAAAATATGAGCAAAAGAGTATTCATAACTGAACAGCGTGGCATCGCATTTATCTTTAACGTATAACTTGGCATTGAGTGTATGAATCTTTGAGCTGAGCATGCCCCATACATCATTGATGATAGGTAAAAGTTTAAAGTCTATTTTATGTGTATTTTGGCTGTACAGAGAGTAAAACTCATCAATAGAATTTTGCATAAATACAAAGTAAGAGCGAATTTCAGGAACTAACTCTTCAATTTTAGAATAATAGGACTCTTGTCTAAAATGTAAAATAGCTTCAATATGCGTCAAAAGAGCACTAGCTCGAACCAGCGGGACTTTCCATTGATGTGAAATATTACCTACAACTCTGCCAATTGATGCAAAACGCATCTGAAAATCAAGTAATTTATCTTTATTAACTTTATCTTTTTCTATTTCCTTGAGATATTGAGTAATACCTAAAGCAAAAAAGTACATCTCAAAAATACTTCCAAGGGAAAAACTATATACGGAAAACGAATTCATTTGGAGTGTGCCATTGAGAATAAGCAATTGATATAGAAATGTAAGAAAAATAGCGGTATATCCTATAAAAATATATCTAAAGATTCTATCTTTCAATAAAGGAATAAAATTTTTGATGAGTAAAAACCATGAAAGCAACCCAAAAAGACCAACAAATAAAGCGCTGATAGATAATGCACGCATATAAGAAGGGTAAAAATAGCAGAGAATAAGAAAACAGATCTCAAAACTTGTTAAGAAGAATATAATACGGAAAATAAGACGCAAGGGCCCATTGTGATGGGTTATTGTTAAAAAGCGTAAGATAACTAATACAGTAGATAAAATAAATAAAATACCAAAAAAGATAATGACGATATCATTGTATAAAGCTGTTATTCCCATAGCATAAAAGAGACCATTGGATGAGAGTTGATGTCCAATAGCGCTTATGGTAAAAAGTGCAAATAAGCTTGCAAGTATTTTGTCTTTTGCAATGAGTAAAATAGGAATGCAATAAAAAAAAAGGGCTAAATTAATACCAATAAAAATGCCCCACCAGATACTTTCTAATAAAGCGAATTGAATAAAATATGCGTGTGTATAGATTTCCCATTCGCCTTCGGCTGAACCAATGGGGTTAAAAAGACGTGTAATGACTTCGATTTGTTCTCCAGGAGCTATATTGACAAGAGGGAAGACACTGTAACGATGAGGTAGTTCTCTAAGTGAAAGAGGGCGAGTATCGCCTAAGAGATGCTGTGAAACATGGTTGTTTCTAACAATGTATACATCCAGTTCATCCATACTAGCACGTGGATTTTTTAAAATAAGTGTTTTTGGCGTAGATGAGCTGTTTTTAAGAGAAAGTTTTGTCCATGAAGCAAAGTTGTTATGACCACCAAGATTTGTAGAAAGCATTGGTTTCCAGAGAATAGTGTGGATTGAATCGTATGTTACTGTATTATTTTTATCTTGGTAAAAAAACATATAAGGGCTGGCTTTTATATATTCAAAAGTATCTTTTATTTCAAGAGTAGAAGCATAAATGATAGTTGAGAAACTGATGTAAAGGCATAAAATCCAGAATTTCATTTGATGAAATATCCCACTTTTGAGAGATTATGAATAGCGTTTTCCCCTATTTTTTTACGTAAGCGCATCATCAAAGTTTGTAAAGCAGCATTTGAAATATCATTTCCTAGGGTATGGATTAAAGTGTCATATGACACTATTTGACCCCGATATTTGAGTAAAAGCTCTAAAACGGTAATTTCTTTTTTGGTAAGAGGTAGTGAAATATTTTCTTTAAGTAAGGTTTTTGTATGAGGTGAGTAAAAAGAGTGTGTGTTAAGTTGATTGAGAAGATGGCCATCAGTTTTAAGGATTTTTACACAGTTTATCAAGGTAACACATAAAGACTGAAAGGAAAAGGGTTTGATAATATAATCCACTAAATTAAGTTTACACGCTTCTAACATCTCATGTGTTTCAGTATAACTTGAGACGATAAAAAGGGGAATATATTTATTAATTTTACGTATTGCTTGAGCAACTTCAATGCCACTCATCCCACCCATACGGATGTCCAGCATGATGATATGCGGGAAAAGCGTTGAATACAAAGAAAGGGCTTCATGACCATTAGAAGCGACATAAACTTTTTTAAAAAGCATTTCGAGTGTTTTAGTGGTTGCTTCTCTAAAGGCTGTATCATCGTCTGCAAATAAAATCGTTAAGTTTTTTAGCTCATTAAGATTATCCATACCTAATACATCCATTCTAAAATCATTCTAAAACATATTATTCTAAAAAACTAACAAAATAATCACAAAGTGTATTATGACAAATAATAAAATAATAAATATTAATGTTTACATGTAGTTTAACAATGACGTTTTTTTTAAAGAGAATATGTTAAGAATGTTAAAAAAAGTTACATGTAGAGAAAATCTCTACATGTAAAAGTATTGGGCATGGACTATTTCAATATTTTGAGTTTGTAATAGTGCTATAGCTTCCGTAAAACGTTCTTTTTCAACACTAAAAATAAAAATTCCCGTGTTGGCTTCATGAAAACTATAGGTATAGAGGATGTTAATAGAAGCTTCTGCTAGGGTGCTTACGACTTGATTAAAGCTGCCAACAACATCTTTTATTTTAACACCAAAAACATCACTTAAACGTACACTAAAGCCTGCTTCTTCTAAAATAGCTTTAGCTTTTTCTGGGTTATCTACGATGGTACGAACCAGTCCAAAATCTGTCGAATCAGCTAAAAGAATAGATTTGATAGAAATTCCATGTGTTGAAAGAGCTTTGGTTAAATCGCTTAGTTCACCAGCTTTATTTTCCAAAAAAATGGAAAGTTGTTTAATTGTATGTATCATTGAAGACTCCTTTTATCGATAACACGAATAGCTTTACCAACACTTCTCTCAATACTTCTTGGTTCGACAAGTCTGATATCAGCATTAATATAAAGGTTGTTTAAGAGTTCATGTTGAATGGTTTTTTTGATTTTTTCTAATGACCCAATACTGTCAAGTGGCATATCTTCAGTCACTTCGACCATAATCTCAAGTTTATCAAGATAGCCTTTTTTGTCCGCAATAATTTGGTAATTAAGTGTAATGCCCTCTATGTTTGAAAGAACGTGTTCAACTTGTGAAGGAAAAACATTGACCCCGTTAACAATGAGCATATCATCAACTCTACCCATAACACTTTTCATTCGTACATGGGTTCTTCCACAGCGACATGGTGTTCTATCCAAAGAGGTGATATCTCCTGTTCGATAACGAATAATAGGAAAGCCTTGCTTCGTAAGGCTAGTGATAACCAATTCACCTTTTTCACCCAAAGGAAGTACTTTACCCGTTTTTGAATCAATAATTTCAGGATAAAAATGGTCTTCAAAAACATGGAGATCTTTACTTTCAAAACAGTTGCTCGAAACACCCGGTCCAATAATTTCAGAGAGGCCGTATATTTCACAATAATGAATTCCCCAAACACGTGCAACTTCTTCTTTAAGGCCCAAACTGGTTGGTTCCGCTCCAAAGATACCACATTTAAGTTTGAAATCTTTTTGAATATCATAGCCCTCAGCCAAGGCTGTTTCGGCCATATGCAGAGCAAAAGAAGGTGTTGAAGTCAGTACCGTTGCACCAAAATCTTTCATAAGCATGAGTTGTCGAGAAGTAAAACCACCTGAACTTGGTACAACGGTTGCCCCTACGGTTTCAGCACCATAATGAAGTCCTAATCCACCAGTAAAGAGACCATAACCATAAGCATTGTGTGCTGTATCTTCTGAGGTGACACCTGCCATTGTGTAAACACGGGCGATTACCTCATTCCATACATCTAAATCAGACTTAGTATAACCAACAACGGTTGGTTTCCCAGTTGTTCCACTACTGCTATGAATGCGTACAATGGCATCTTGCTTAACAGCAAAAAGTCCAAAAGGATAATTGTCTCGCAAATCTTGTTTTTTGGTAAAAGGTAGTTTTGAGATATCATCTATTGAGGCAATATCCTCAGGAGTGATATTGAGTTCTTTAAATTTCTGTTGATAAAAAGGGACATTCGCATAGACACGTGCAACGGTTTCTTGTAAACGTTTCGTTTGAAGTGCAGAGAGTTCCACGCGAGAGAGCATTTCATCTTTATTCCAAATCATACATGACTCCTTGAATCGTTAACGCCTAAGTGAAGAACAGCAATATTTTTTTCTGCTACTTTCGGATTCATTTGGGTGATCGCTTGTTCTATTTGTGTAAGGCTAAAAGGAAAATGAGTATCTTGTGCAATGCATGTTCCTAACATGTAAACATTGAGTGCTTCAATAGGAAACTCTTTTGCTTTGGCTTTTGAAAAAGCATCAATCGTAAATGTCGTATAAGCGAGTTTTGGAAACTCTTTCGTGGCATTTACAATGATTGTTCCTTCTCTTGTTTTGAGGTATTGGATATTGCGTAACGCTTCATTAGCTTCAAGTGCTATGAGTAAATCAGCTTGCCCTTCATCAATTGCCGGTGCATAAAAATCACCAATTTTGACATAACACGAAACAGAACCACCACGTTGACTCATCCCATGGTTTTCAGTTCCAAGGCATTTTTGATTGGCCAAAGCTGAGGCAATGCTGAGAACTTTGACCAAGAAAACGGCACCTTGTCCACCGATACCTGCAATTACAATTTGGTATTTCATCTTACTCCTTTTATTTCTATGTGAGATGAAAGCAAAGCTCTCATCTCTACGTTAGCCACTATGGCCCTAAAGCTTGTCTAATGGGCGGAAGTTATTTTTTGATAAAAGCATCCGTTGGGCACACAACATCCAAGCACGATGAACAACCTGCACACAAGAAAGGATCTATTTCCATTTTACCTGCGTCATTGTAATGCATCGGTGGGCATTTATAGGTGGTAATACAAGAATCACATGCTACGCATTTCTCTTCATCAACCGAGACAATAGCATTGCCAAGACGCCCTTCAACAAGTTCTTTATCCAAGACACAAAATTCTCGCACTACAGCTACAACAGGGGCATTCGCTGTTTCATAGACTTTTTTTAAAGATTTGATAAAATTGACAGTCTTATTTAAGTCTTGCTCGTATACGTATTCAAAGCATTCAATGCCACAGCCTTCAACGATACGTTTAATGTCAACTTGAGCTGGATTGGTACGTTCTGGTGTTGTTTGTCGCCCTGTCATTGCGGTGGTTGAGTTATCTAAAATCACCAAGACAAATTTATGATTTTGTGAGACAGCATTAATAAGTGGAGCGACACCTGAATGGGTAAATGTGCTATCTCCAATGGTTGCAACAACAGCTTTATCTGGGTCTGAAATAGAAAAGCCACTGGCCAAAGCAATACTGCCACCCATGCATAACAGTATATCAATGGCACCTTGATTCAGACCTAAGGTATAGCAACCAATATCTGAGGCATAGATGGATGTTTTCTTTTTAAAAACTTTGGTAATGGCATAATGCACATCTCGATGAGGACAGCCTGGGCACATATTTGGTGGTCGCTTTGGAAGCTCTTCGGTATATTTTTCGTTTTTATAAGTATTGCGTGGTTCAATAACACCTACTTTAACAAAAGTATCTACCACTTTATCTTTTGAAAATTCATCAATTTCATGGGCATGTTTGGTGAGTTTTCCATATAGCTTAGGAGAACTTAATTGCTCTTCGATGCACGGATAAGATTCTTCAAAAATAATTACTTTATCATAAGTAGCAAAAAGGTTTTCAATTTTTTCTTTAGGAAGAGGATAGGGCATATCCAATTTGAGAACATCAGCATCAAGATGAAGTTCATCAAGCGTTTCTCGTACATAACCATCACCCGTTCCACTGGTTAGGCAAAGAATGTTGTTTTTGTAAAGGGATTTTATTTTTGGTTCTATTAAATTAATCCAGTTCCATTCTTTAATATATTCTATACGTTCTAATTGTTCTCTTCCTTGTCTAAATCTTCCTGCGGGAGGAACTGCTGCCCATCGTGGAATATTGCGCTCAAAATGACCTATCGCGGCTTCTACATGTAAAGCATCATCCACTTCACATATCTCACGTGCATGACTAACTCGCATAACGGGACGAAGCATTACGACAGACTCAAAAAGATGAGAGATATTAAGACCAAGTTTAACCATATCGTAGGCTTCTTGTGGCGTGGCAGGATCTAAAACAGGAATGCGAGCAAATTTTGCAAAACTACGGCTGTCTTGTTCTGTCTGTGAAGAGTAAAAGCCAGGGTCATCACATGAGACAAGAAGCATGGCACCTTTTAAACCAAGATACGAAGCACTCATCAATGCATCACTGGCTACATTTAAACCTACTTGTTTCATGGTAGCACACGTACGTTTTCCTGAAATTGCTCCAGCATAGGCTACTTCAAAGCCAACTTTTTCATTGGTAGCCCATTGCGCATAGGCATTGAGTTTAAATTTAGTGTTGTACTTTTGAAAGTTACCTAGGATTTCGCTTGATGGTGTTCCTGGGTATCCTGAAATCATATCAACACCAGCATGGATAAGCCCAAGTGCAATGGCATCATTTCCCATAAGAATTTGCTTCATAATTGTCTTGCTCCGTCATAATTGTAATTTTTAAGAGTATTAAAATTAACTTTATATTTTACTGATTATTAATTTATTAAGAATAAAAGATATGTATAGTGTGAAAAAATGTGCCTTTGAGGGATGATTGTATTTGTAAAAGAATTTGAATGTGAAGAAAAGTAAAAGTGGCTGAAACGACTAGGCCACTACTTTTACTTATTGATTTTGAAGAAATGCTTTTGTCTGTTTTATCTTTTTCATAATTTCCATCATCTTGTTTTTTTCCGTGTCGACAAGAATGATGGATTCTTGAATAAGAGTAAGTGCTTCTTTTGCCTCATCTATGTCAGTAAAAGAAGGTACATTTTGAATTAATGTACCAATGCGCTCAATATCTTTTTCAATAACAGCAATTTTAAGATTATTCGTCCACGGCAATGTCTGTCTCATCTTTCCAAGCTTGTAGAAGTATTTTTGTAACATTTAACACTTCATCAAGCTTTGTTGTATCATTATAGATATTGGCTTCTGCAAGTAAACGAATTTGTTGGATATAAAGACCACTTAAATAATGAGCGATATTCCCTCCATCATAATTCAAAGAATTGATAAGCTCAGAAAATATTGCAGAAGTACGATTAATCCAATAAGCTTTTTTTTCAATATTTTTTTCATCAATTGAGCGCTTTGCTTGTGAAGCAAATCGTAAAATTCCTTCATAGAGCATTTTGATCAACTTTTCAGAAGATTCAATGGAAATATTATTTTGTGAGTAAGCTGAATACGCTAAACTTGACATGAGAAACCTTTAATATTTTTTTGTTATTTAACTATTTGTACCATTATAGGAAGCCTTGATTTGTTGCGATAATGTTTCAAATTGGGTATTAAGTTGACTGATAATTAAATCATAGGCAGCAAACTTCGTCGCCATAGCTTCATATTTTTTATCTAACGTTGTAACACTCTTAACTCGTTGTGCAGTTAAGGAAGTTTTTTCAGTATCTAATTGTTTACTAAAGAGTCCAAAAATGCTATCTGTACCATCAACGTATTGTTTAAGTAAATCGTCAAATTTTGTAAAAAATCCATCTCTTGTGGTACTTTTTCCATAGGTTGTTGATTCACTGAATCCTAATAGTGTTAGTTGGGCACTATCCCCTGTAATTGCAATATCATAACCAGAAGCACTCGAAAGTTTAATGTTGTTGTCACTTCCAATACTTGCTAGAACACCTGTAATTCCTGCGGCATTTATAGCATTTTTTAATGCTAATGCATTACTTTGTGCATCTGTTCCAGTAGTATTAAAGATGATATTAATACCATTAATTTGAAACTCTCCCGATGCAATAGTAAGTGCATTGGCAGAGATAGCCTTACTTGTATAATTTGTAGGTAAATATGTGGTTGAACCTCTAAAAAAATCTTCTAAATCAGTGGTACTACTACTTACCTTTGTATCAAAGGTGGTTGAATCAAAACTTAATGTACCTGTACTATCAAGAGTAATCCCATAATCAATAAGACTTCTTCCTTTTTCATCTTGTGAAAGAAGTTGTCTATTAATCGCACTACTTAAATTTTTAATTTGGCTAGTACTTTGAAATATTCCTGCTTCTTTTGTGGTTATATCATATTTTGTAGCTGTTTTAAGGCTTGTCATAAGATCGTTGTATGCGGTAACAAGAGTAGACATTTTATCTTTAATACCGCTCAAATCTTGAGTAATAGAAAGATTAGTTTGTGTTGCAGTATCTGTTTGCTTTTCATTTAAGGTAATAGTAGCACCGTTTACCAAATCAGTAATAGAATTTGATGTTCTTGTAATGGCTACGCCATTGTACGTAAAAGAAGCATCGGTTGCATTTTGCAGATGGTTTCCGTTTGTTGCTGATAATGAATCAGTATCTAACCCCAAATTTTTTAGTGCACTTATTGAGGTTGACCCAAAAGTAATGGCATTGGATGCACCAACTTCATTTGATTTAATAATAAGTTTATAAGGGTTTGTTCCTCCAACATTTAAGAGCGAAGCTGTAATCTTACCACCTGTTTTATCATTAATCATATCAGATAACTGAGATAATGTTGTGCCTGAACTCATCTCAAGATCATAAGCCTCTCCACCAATATTAATAGTTAAAGTATATGTATCAGGGACGGCAATTGTATTTCCAGCCGTTTCCTGTGTAGCAGAAATAGCAAGATCCGTCACATTTGTATCAGCTGTTGTGCTTGTAAAGGTGATCGTATTTCCTGTTGCTATACTTGAATTAAATCCAGTAAGAGTACCTGACCACGTTCCTTTACTGATTGCATTGCCAGATGTTGCACCAGAGCTTAAACTTGAAAATGCTGCTACAACTTCTGCTTGTGTGAGAGTTCCAGTCGCTGTTAGGGTTAAACCACCAATAGTTAAGGTATCGCCTGCAGACATATCTGTAGCATCAAATGAAACCAAAGTTGACTCAGTCATTGCCGTCGAAGGTGCCGATCCATCAGTTGTTGTAATTATTGGCGCAATAGTTGTTCCCGTTGATGAAGCTGTAATATCAGTAACATTTGCATCAGCAATTGTACTAGTAAATGTAATTGTGGAGCCACTTGCTGCACCTGAACTAAAATCTGTCAGTGTACCAGACCATGTACCATTACTAACAGCATTACCAGTTGTTGCACCAGAACTTAAATTTTCAAAGGCAGCGATGACTTCAGCTTGCGTCATAGTTCCTGTCGCGGTTAATGTGAGGCCACCAATTGTAAGCGAATCCCCTGTAGACATGTCAGCTACATTGAACGCAATATCTGATGTTTCTGTGACTCCTACATTAGCAGATAAGCCATCTGTTGTCGTTGCTGTTGGTGTTATAATCGTTCCAGCAACAGATGTTGTTGAATTTGAAAAGGTAGAAGTAGCTGTGGCAAAGCCATTGCTTTGGTAAATATCACGTTGTGCTAGAGTATTTACATGAATAGAAAAGTCCTGTATACTAGCACCTGCAATAGCTGTGATGGAAACAGCTGAATTTGATGATGTGGCCGATCTTTGTAGATAACTTAATTCATCACTGAGTGATTTTGTTATGGATTCAAACGTTTTTGTCAAATTATTTAATACAGTTAAATCATTTTTTTTAGATGAATTTGTTGTTAACTTATTGTCAATAGGTTTTAAAATAGCTGATTCATCGACAGACCTAAGTTTATCAATGGTATCATAAGATAAAACGCTATTACTTCCAAGACCAAGCGAACTTAATGAAGAAGTTGCCATTACTTATCCTTTTTTATCAAAAATCATTCCTACAATTTCTTTCATTTTTTCGGCAAGAGACATCGCTTCTTCTGTAGGAATTTTACGAATCATTTTACCTGTACTGCGTTCCATAACGCTGACAAACATGGTATCAATTTTATCATTAAAACCAAAAGTAACATTGGTGTCAAGTGATTCCATTTGTTTGTTGAGTTCTTTAACAGTGTAATTTAATTGTTCAGCAACATTTTGGGAATCTTGTTTGTTATCTCTGAGACTTTTTGTTGCTTCATTAGATTGCTCTACTTGGCGTACAGGTGTTTGTTGCTGAACCTTTGGTGTAACTGCAGTTTCAACCTGTTTGCTGGTTGTGCTAAATATATCCATCATATCCTCCTTGATATTTTTACATTTTTTTCTACAAACCACATCGACATAAGATAAATTTTGTTTAACTATTAAGATTTTCTGTGTTACTATTTCGATAATCAATGGAAAAGGCAAGGAATGAAAATAGCTGTAGTATGCCAATCTTTACTACTAAGTCGTGCACTTAAAAGCTTTTTAGGAGAAATAATAGTTTCTTATAAACAGTGTGATTTCGTTATTAGTGATAAAAAGATTGAGCTTGATAAACCTATTTTTTATATCTCTTCTATAGAAGGGAATTTACTGATTCCTTTTTCTAAATCTTCCTTAATGATTGAGTTAGATAAATTCTGGTACAACCTAAAGTGTTTAACTGAAAATGACGCTCCATTCCATCAAACCAATATTTTATTAGAGGAAAAAATTACAGCATTGACGGATCAATTTCGTAAGGACCTTATTAATACAATACGAGACTATTGTGGCCAGTAAGCCACTTTTTACCACAATAAGTGCTGGTAAATATAAAGGGAAAAAGCTTCTTCTTCCTTCCTTAGACAGTACGCGAAGCACAAAATCTATTATCAAAGATTCTTTGTTCGATACTCTTCAATCAGACATAATAGGTGAAGTTTTCGTTGAAGTTTTTGGTGGTAGTGGTTCAATGGGGCTTGAAGCTCTAAGCCGGGGTGCTAAAGAAGCTTATTTTATTGAAAAAGATACAGCAGCATTTTTGATTTTGGGAAAAAACTGTCATACGATTGCCCCACTAGTGACTCACTGCACTTTAGGTAATAGTTTCTCAATTTTACCTAAACTTTTGGATGAACTGACATGCAAAGCCTTTTTCTATTTTGATCCGCCTTTTTCGATTCGAGAGGGGATGGATAATGTTTATACCCAAACGCTAGCTTTAATAAAAAGTATTCCTTCATCAAAAGTACATATGATTATCATTGAACATATGAGCTCATTGGAACTTCCTGAAGAAATTGGTATATTTTCTATGTATAAGAGAAAAAAATTTGGAAAAAGTTCGTTAAGTTATTATTTGGAACATTAATTGCTTTAATTGTGACAACTTAGGTTGTTATGTAAAGGAAATTAATGAAAATTGCTACGTTGATATTGACTTTTTGTTGCTCTCTCTCATTGATGCATGCCGAAAAAATAGGCGAAATTGCCAATGTGATTGGGGTACGAGAAAATCAACTCATTGGTTATGGACTCGTAGTTGGTCTTAACGGTACTGGTGATGGCTCCTCTTCTGCATTTACCTTGCGATCACTTTCTAATTTACTCCAAACTGTAAATGTTAAAATAGATCCAGCAGATATTAAATCAAAAAATATTGCTGCAGTTATTGTCACAACCAAACTTCCACCTTTTGCGAGGCAGGGTGATAAGCTTGATATCTCAGTTTCATCCATTGGAGATGCAAAATCCCTTCAAGGAGGAACACTCCTTTTGACACCTTTGAAAGGTGTCGATGGAAAGATTTACTCTTTGGGTCAAGGATCCCTTACGATAGGAGGAATGAATGGTAAGGAAAAAGGTCAAATCAACCACGCAACATCTGCCAATGTCTTTGGTGGTGCTTTAGTTGAAAGAGAAATTGATAATGACTTACAAGGACAAAATTTCATTACACTTTCTTTAAAGGAATCTAATTTTAACACAGCAGTTTCTGTACAAAAAGAAGTGAATAAGATTTTTGGCAAAGAAGTTGCTTTTGCCTCTGACTCACGTACTATCAAATTAGCAAAACCAGAAAACTTATCATCCGTAGAATTTTTAGCACGTGCACTCGATATTAATGTTCAATATGAAAAAGAGGACAAAATAATCATTGATGAACGCACAGGTACGATTGTTTCCGGCGTTAATATTAAAGTATCTCCCGTTGTTATTACTCACGGCGATATTACCATTAAAATAGAACCTACACCTAATTTTCTTGATGACAATAAAAGTATAGATATAGGTAATAACGTTAGAATTGCCGCTAATGAAAATCAAATTAAAATTACTGAAGAGAGTATGACTGTGGCAAATGTCACAAGAGCACTGAATAAATTGGGGGCCAAACCCAAGGATATTATCTCTATTTTAGAAAATATTAAACGTTCAGGTGCCATTACAGCTAAATTGGAGATTATCTAATGCAAGTGGATACTAGTGTTGCTTTAATGAATTCACAAAATCTAAAATCATTTAATGTTGATAAAAGTGCCAATAACGATGCTTTACTGAAAGAACAAACTGATAAATTTGAGGCTTTTTTTATTAAGCAAGTATTAGATATTTCTATGCAGAGTGATAATAAACTCTATCCAAAAGATGCAGGTGATAAAATTTATAAATCAATGTATAACGATACGATGAGTACTGCATTAAGTGGACAATTTGGATTTAGTGAGATGATATTTAATTTTTTAAAGGAAGGGCGTTAGTGTTTACTAAAGGTTTTATTGTTTTAGGCGATATAGTTGTTAGAAAACTATTATAAGGGTTTAAAATGATTTCAAATATTAATGCGCAAAGTACAGCGTATATTCAATCGAGTGCACCTAAAGAAAATGAATCTAAGGGCGTTAATAAAACAGAAAAAAGTGAAGAGTTAGATAAAGTTTCCTCTTTGAAAAAGCAAATTCAAGAAGGTACCTACCAAGTAGACCTTTTTAAAACAGCACAATCAATTACGGAAGAATTACTCTAAATCCTTCATTTATAAGGATGAAAGATGTTGTTACACTATTTACAAAATGCCGTCAAAGATATTGACAATCTTATAGATTTAACTAAAAAAGATATTGAAGATATTAAAGTAGCCAATCATAATGAAATTTTTGGACGCATTCAAATCAAAAATGATTTAATTCAATCTTTTGAAACAAAAAAATCTTTGTTAGATAATGAGCTCGTTAAAATACTCAAAGAGTCACATGAAACTTCTTTAGAATTACTCCTTAATGCTGAACAAAAAGAGCTTTTATCACTTATGAAACTCAAACTTTCTGAATTAAAAATAATCAATAAAGAATATGCAAAATTTGTAGTAACCATTAGTCAATTTTATAATTCTTTGTTAGATAAAATTTTTCCAAGGGATATGGAGGGCTATAAAATGGCTAATCATAAACCAGCATCCTTCTTAAAGATTAGGGCATAAGATGAGTCTTTTTAGCACATTAAATACTGGTGTTTCAGGACTTAATGCCTCGCAAACAGCTGTTTCAACAACCAGCCATAATATTGCTAATGCTAATAATGAGTATTATACACGCCAACGAGTAGTTTTTGCGGCGAGTACACCTTTCCATGATATGCCAGGTGATATTGGTACGGGAGTTAGCGTAACCTCAATTGTGAGAATTCATGATGAATTTGTTTATAGCAGACTTAAAAGTACGGCTAATGCTGTTTCCTATGATGCCTATTCAAAACAGACCTTGGAAGAAGTTGCACAGTATTTTCCTGACTTG
This sequence comes from Sulfurospirillaceae bacterium, assembly GCA_028684065.1. Lineage (GTDB taxonomy): Bacteria > Campylobacterota > Campylobacteria > Campylobacterales > Sulfurospirillaceae > Sulfurospirillum. The sequence continues at coordinate 53,600 of JAQUGO010000001.1, read as the reverse complement.
CAAGATGTTGGTATTGCAAATGATTTAGCTAATTATTATGCCGCATGGAATGCTTTTTCATCCAATGCAAGTGAAGGTGCTCAGAAAATCGCATTAGTTCAAACAGCGTCAACATTATCGTCTGATATACAAACTTCACGAAGTACATTACGTACCTTACAAGATTCACTCAATGATCAGCTTAAAACAAATCTTGATGAAGTAAATGGCCTTGGACAAAAGATTGCTGACTTAAATGCACAAATAAGTAATATTGAATCTATCCCAACGAATAATGCCAACGATTTAAGAGACCAGCGTGATGAGTTAGAACTTACATTATCTAAACTGCTAGATTTCTCTGTTTTTAAAGGTCAAATTACAAGTGATAATAGTATTGATGCTAATATGACTTCACAGGGTATAGATTATTATCTAAATATTGCTGGCAATTCATTTGTTGATGGTGCAACATTTCATCCATTAGTCATTCATAATACCTCAAATCAGAGTAATTATTATTCCATTTATTCTGAAAGTCAAGATGGTAGACAGTACAATATGACGGAAAAAATTCAAGGCGGAAAAATTGGTGCTATGCTCGACCTTAGAGGACGTATTTTAGACAGTAATGTCAATAGTGGTTATCCTCAAGATGGGACTATTCAGGGATATATTGATGATTTAGATACTTTTGCACAATCACTCATTACTGAAACAAATAATATTTATGCTCAGAGTGCCAAAACAAGTATGCAATCACCTCCATTGCAAGATGTTAATAGTGATACATCGCTAAAAAATGCTTATTCAAATTTGCAAGAAGGAACTTTTGATGTTATTGTGTACAACAATAATGGTCAAGAAGTTGCTCGAAAGAGTATTACCATTAATAATTCAACGACAATGAATGATAGTACATATTCAAAAAGTATTTTAGAGCAAATTAATACGAGCACAGATGATAATGCTGATAATAATTCAATGAATGACGTTGATGATTATTTTACTGCTTCATTCTCAGATGGTGGAGTATTTAGTTTAATGTTTAAAGATAGTTTACAAGGTTATAAAATAGCTCTCGAAGACCATGGTACGAATTTTCCTGGTACCATAGGTGTTAGCCAGTTTTTTTCTGGATCTGATGGCTCCAATATAGATGTCAAAAGTGAATATAAGACAGATCCTTCTTTAATACAAGGTTACTCTGCTCCCGTCTCAGGGAATAATAATGTTGCCAATGCAATGGTTCAAATGCAATATGATAAATTAAATTTTTACCGAAAGAATGGTACGACAGCAACTGAAAGTGTTGAAGGGTTTTATCGTTTTGTTACAACGCGCATTGCCTCAGATGGTGAAAAATCGAATAGTAGCTACGATAGTAACACGGCACTTTATAATACTGTTTATACTGAGTTTCAGTCAATTAGTGGTGTTAATACAGATGAAGAGTTGGCTAATTTAATGAAATTTCAGTCAGCTTATGGAGCAAATGCAAAAGTCATTGCTACAATAGGTCAAATGTTAGATACCTTATTAGGTATAAAAGCGTAGTGAAAAAACTGCCTCTCATAAGCACTACTGTGTTAGTGCTTATTTTCTTAATCTGTTTTTTGGGACCAATATTTTATCAAGCATCAGCGTATGCTTTAGATCCAGAAGCAATACTTCTTCCTCCTTCTTTAACACATATATTAGGAACAGATAGACTAGGAAGAGATTTATTAGCGCGCATTATGGAGGGTGGTCAAATATCCCTTACGATTGGAATCTTAAGCGCTGTTATTGCAAGTTTCTTCGGACTCATTGTAGGTATCAGTGCAGGCTTCTTTCAAAAAAAAGTAGATAAAATAATTATTGTTTTAATTGATCTTTTTCTAACGTTTCCAACATTTTTTCTGCTTTTAGCATTAATTAGTTATATGAGTGCCTCTTTATGGGTATTGGTGATTATTATTTCTATAACGGGATGGATGAGTATGGCTCGTCTCATTCGAAGTGAAAGTTTTGCTATTTCACAAGCTCCTTTTATTAAGATATTGAAAATTTCAGATGTGAGTCGTATTAAAATAATTTTAAAATATTTTACACCATTATTGGCTCCACTTTTTTTTATTAGTTTTACATTTGGTGTCAGTGGTGCTATTCTCGCAGAAAGTGGACTAAGTTTTCTTGGTATTGGGATCACACCCCCTCAAATGAGTTGGGGTGTGATTTTAAGTGAAGGTAAAGAAGTCATTGATATTGCATGGTGGCTTAGTTTTTTCCCTGGCTTTCTCATCTTTTTAGTCACATTTTCACTCATCAATATTTCAGATTTTTTACAAGCAAAAAGTAATGAAAAAGATGTTTTAAATGAACGATAGTGAGCTGGTGGCACTTCTTTGTAATGAAGTAGATCTACGAAATAATAAAAATGAATTAAGTGATATAAAACCAGATCCACTTATGGTGGCTTCACGGTATAAAGAAGAATATAGCGCCCTTGTATGTGCACTTTTTGCATATGGCGATGTAAGAGCTATTGTTTCTTTTTTAAATTCACTTGATTTCTCCGCATTAAATAAAGATGAAAAAAGTATTGAGCATGGACTTAGCGGGAATTATTATCGATTTCAAACATCTCTTGATGTTCAAGCATTGTTCATTACACTTCAACGAGCCAAAAAAATAGACTCTCTTGAAAATATTTTTATGCAAGGGTATCAAAAAAAATATGATGTTATGGATGGGTTGTGCTCCTTAATTACTTTTCTCTACGATATCAATACCTACAGGTCAAGAGGTTATCAGTTTTTGTTAGGTAAAATTCCACAAAAGAACAACCATTCTCCTTATAAGCGTTGGCATATGTATTTACGTTGGATGGTAAGGAAAGATTGTTTAGATTTAGGCCTTTGGAAACATGTAAGAACGCAAGATTTACTAATGCCTTTGGATACACATACCTTTCGTATAGGTAAAAAGTTAGGACTGATTACGCGTTCGACCTATGATTTTAAGGCTGTTTTGGAATTGACACAAGCGTGTCAAAAGTTTGATAAAAATGATCCAGTAAAATTTGATTTCGCACTGTATCGTTTAGGACAAGAAAAAAGAATCAACTAAAGGTTGAATACGTGAATTTAAAATATTGGTTACCTAGAAGTATATGTGTTTTGCGCGAAGGCTACTCCTTATCACGCTTTAGTTCCGATGTTATGGCTGGTACGACAGTTGCTATCATAGCACTTCCTTTAGCAATGGCTTTTGCAATAGCAAGTGGGGTTAGCCCGGAAAAAGGTCTTTTTACTGCCATTGTGGCAGGCTTTGTCATCTCCTTTTTAGGAGGAAGTCGGTACCAAATTGGAGGACCTACAGGAGCTTTTGTTGTAGTTTTATATACAGTTATTTTGAAACACGGCTATGATGGTCTCGTTTTAGCAACTTTTTTAGCAGGTATTATGCTAATTTTAATGGGCGTTTTTAAATTAGGCACTATCATAAAATATATACCCTATCCAGTAACCGTTGGATTTACAACGGGTATTGCTTTGATTATATTTTCTTCACAAATCAAAGATTTATTTGGTTTACCTATTCAGAAAATGCCTGCGGTTTTTACCGAGCAGTGGTCATTGTATGCTCTACATGTAGTGGATATAAATTATTTTGCCCTTATTATAGGATTAGCGAGTTTAGGAATCTTGTTAAAATTGCGTCATTTATTTCCAAGGGTTCCAGCACCAATCATTGTTATTATTATTTCTTCAATCATTGTTTATATTTTTAAATTACCCGTTGAGACAATTGGTACAAAATTTGGAGCACTCCCTTCAATGCTTCCGTCACCTGAACTTCCAGTTTTTTCTTTGGAGAAAATTCGTGCAGTTTTTCCTGATGCGATTACCATAGCACTTTTGGGAGCAATTGAATCATTACTAACGTGTGTTGTTGCAGATGGTATGACAGGTGATAGACATCATTCAAATAAAGAACTATTGGCACAAGGTACAGCCAATATTGCTTCAGTAATCTTTGGTGGTATTGCTGCAACTGGGGCGATTGCTCGAACAGCGACCAATATTAAAGCAGGTGCCGTTAGCCCAGTATCAGGCATGGTACATGCATTAATGTTATTGGTCTTTATGTTTTTATTTTCAAAATTTATTGTATTAATTCCACTTGCAACATTAGCGGCAATTTTAATTGTGGTAGCGTGGAATATGAGTGAGTTCCATCACTTTAAAGCCATTGCCTTAAAGTCAGAACGAAATGATGCTGTTGTGTTGTTGATGACTTTTTTTCTAACTGTCTTGATTGATCTCAATACAGGAGTTCAAACAGGAATTATGCTTGCAGCTCTTTTGTTTATCAAACGTATGGTTGATGTAACGGGAATTAAAGATAGAAGAAAAGATTTTGCACTTCTTTTAGAAGATGATGAAGAGTCTTTAGAAAATGATGAGAACGCTATTGCATGTAAAATTGTTCCAGAAGAAGTAGAAGTCTATGAAATTGATGGACCCTTTTTCTTCGGCGTTGCAGATAGGCTTAAGAATGTCTTAGATGTACTCAAATTTCCTCCTAAAGTTTTTATTTTACGTATGCGTCATGTTCCCATGATTGATGCATCGGGCCTTCATGCCTTAGAAGAATTTTATGAATTATGTAAAGACAATGGTACAACTTTAGTTTTATCAGGTGTTAATGCACATATTAAAATCAAAATGAGACGATTAGGTTTTGAAACACAAATTAGTGTTCAGAATATAACCAATAACATTGACCAAGCTTTATTAAGAGCTAACCAGATATTAAAGGAGAATTAATGCCTTTTATAAATATTAAAATCACCAAAGAAGGTGCTAGTAAAGAACAAAAAGAAGAGTTAATTGCTGGAGCAACTGAACTATTAGTACGAGTTCTTGGCAAAAATCCTGCAACTACAGTTGTTGTGATTGAAGAAGTTGATACTGATAACTGGGGAATAGGCGGAAAACAAGTGACTGAATTGCGCAAACTGAGCCATTAAAAGCTATTTTAATCAAGTATTAAATGAATTAACGATACAATCTCCAAAATTTAATGACGAAGGAAAAGTGTAATGAATGAAATTTTTACATTTTTAGGCCTTATTAACCATACACATGGTTTTATTTTTGTGTCACATATTTTGCTTGTTGGTACAATTGTACTTATTTTGGCGAAACTTGCAACATCTAAAATGCAACTGGTTCCAAGTGGTGTTCAAAACCTTATGGAAGCATATCTTGAAGGTATCATTGCAATGGGCAGAGATGTCATTGGCGAAGATTTGGCACGTAAATATCTACCTTTAGTAGCGACTCTTGGTTTGATGGTTTTCTTTGCAAACTTTGTAGGTATTATCCCAGGATTTGAATCTCCTTCTGGAAATCTTAATATGACATTGGCCTTAGCGCTCATCGTGTTTACCTATTATAACTTTGAAGGAATTCGTGTTAATGGTGTGATTCACTATTTTGGACATTTTATGGGTCCTTTGAAAATATTAGCTCCTTTGATGTTTCCTATTGAAGTTGTTTCTCATCTTTCTCGTATTATTTCATTGTCATTTCGACTTTTTGGTAATATCAAAGGTGATGATCTTTTCCTTGCTGTTATTTTGATGTTAGCACCTTATGTTGCACCACTTCCTGCTTATGCTTTGTTGACATTTTCAGCTATTTTGCAAACATTTATTTTTATGATTCTTACTTATGTTTATTTGGCAGGCGCTGTTCTTATTAGTGAAGAACATTAAGATTAAAAGTAGGACCGTTTGATTCAAAGTCGAACACTCTTCGAAAAAATACTCAGTTTATTGCAAGGCTCTTCATGGGCTCTTGCAATTTTGGGTGGTATATATACTTTTTTACTTTTCTTTCCATTTGGCTTTTTAACCGCTTTACTTCTAGCTACCTTCCTTTTTTTAGTTAGTTTTTTCTTTGTTGTCGTTTTTGAGATAGCTCAAATACAAATCGATAAGCTTGAAGAACTGAGAAAACAGACAAAATTACTGGAAAAACTTGCACAACATCTAGATGATGAAACGTTATCTCATTACTGATCCTAATTTTTACTCTTCCGAACCTAAGCAATTTTTGCAAACATTGTTACAGTGTAAGGTAAAAAATCACATAGATTATATTTGTTTACGGGACAAAAAAACATCACAGTATAATGATTTGGCCAATATTTTAAGTGAAAATCGTACTTCTTTTTCAGGTATTAAACTTTACTTGCACACGCATTATGAACTTGCATCAATATTGCACTTTGATGGTGTTCATCTGCCTTCTCATCAAATTCAAACGATTGCTGTAGCAAAATCATTGGGTTTAGAAGTTGTTTACAGTGCACACAGTTTAGAAGATGCTTTGATGGCTCAAAAATATGGAGCAGATGCTATTACGATAAGCCCTATTTTTGTAACGCCCAATAAGGGTAGACCTCTTGGTTTAGAGAAATTGAAAGAAATAAATGATAAAATCTCTCTTAACTGTTTTGCCTTAGGTGGTATCATCAGTCAAGAACAAATTGATGAATGTGAAAAAACTGGAGTCTATGGTTTTGCATCGATTCGTTATTTTTTAAAGTAAAGGTTTTTTATGTTTGAAGTAGTCATTGGTTTAGAAGTTCATGCACAGTTAAATACAAAAACAAAAATATTTTGCAATTGTCCAACCAGTTTTGGTGATGAACCCAATACAAATGTATGTGAAGTTTGTTTGGGGCTTCCTGGTGCATTACCTGTTCTTAATAAAGAGACTGTCAAAAAATCAATTGCATTTGGAACAGCTATTAATGCAAAAGTGAATAAAAAATCTATTTTTAATCGAAAAAATTATTTTTATCCTGATTTACCAAAAGGTTACCAAATCAGTCAATTTGAGATTCCTATTGTTGAAGGTGGCGAGATAATTATTGATTTTGAAGATGGTACAAGTAAACGTATTGGCGTAACACGAGCACATCTTGAAGAAGATGCTGGTAAAAATATTCACCACGGTAGTGTAAGTCACGTAGACTTGAATAGGGCAGGAACTCCATTACTAGAGATTGTGAGTGAGCCAGATATGCGAAGCAGTGAAGAAGCCGTTTTATATCTTAAAAAATTACATGCTATTTTACGTTATCTTGATATTAGCGATGCCAATATGCAAGAAGGAAGTTTTCGTTGTGATGCTAATGTTTCGATTCGTCCTAAAGGTGATACGAAGCTTTACACGCGTGCAGAAATTAAAAATCTAAATTCATTCAAATTTATCCAAAAAGCAATTGATTATGAAGTAGCACGCCAAAGTGCGGCTTGGGAAGATGGCGTGTATGAACGTGATGTTGTTCAAGAGACAAGACTTTATGATACTGAAAAAAATGAAACTAGAAGTATGCGAGGCAAAGAGGATAGTGCAGAATATCGCTATTTCCCAGATCCCGATTTATTACCTGTGATTGTGCCTGATGATATGATGGAAGAGTGCCGTAAAATTCCTGAATTACCAGATCAAAAGCGCGATAGATTGGTGAAAGAATATGGTATTAAAGAGTATGACGCAACGGTCATTACATCAAGTGTCGAAATGGCACATTTTTATGAAACAATGATAGCAGAAGGTGCTGGAGCCAAAAATAGTACCACATGGTTAACTGTTGAGTTAACAGCTCGTTTAACACATGGCTTAAGTCTTCTAAGCTCTCCTGTTGATGCTGTCAAATTAGCGTCACTTGTTAAGCGCATTGAAGATGGTACCATTAGTGGCAAAGCAGCTAAAGAAGTATTAGACTATGTAATGGAAAATGCAATCAGCATTGATGAAACTATTGAAAAGCTTGGTTTAAAACAAGTAAGTGATGATGGGGCTATTTTAGAAATAATTGATGCAATTATCGCTGCTAATACAGATAAAGTTGCTGAGTATAAAGCGGGCAAAGAGAAACTATTTGGATTCTTTGTTGGGCAAACAATGAAAGAGAGTAAAGGCACCGCTAATCCAGCAATGGTTAATGATTTATTAAAACAACGATTAGATAACTAAGTTAAAAGGCAATCAACAGATGAATATCGCAGTTATTGGGGCGGGAAAATGGGGACAAGCACTTCATTTTGCGATTTCCCAACAGACTTCGTGTATGATTACCTCAAGAACATTAAAAGAGATTCCTAATTTTGTGGTATTAGAGCAAGCATTAAAGGCAGAATATCTTATTTTTGCTCTCCCTGCACAAGTTGTTCGAGAATGGCTCAATAGGCACTTTCAATTTCATGGACAAAAAATATTAGTAGCGGCTAAAGGTATTGAGCAGGGCAGTGGTGCATTTTTGAATGAGATTTTTGCACAGTTTATTCCTTCTGAAAATCTTTCTTTTCTCTCCGGTCCTTCTTTTGCTGCTGAAGTGACACAAGGTTTACCAACCGCCGTTGTTATTAATTCTTGCAATGATACTTTAGCAAAAGAATTTACCTCTTTCTTTCCAAAATTTATAAAAACGTATATTTCCCATGATGTTATTGGTGCAGAAGTGTGTGGTGCCTATAAAAATGTATTAGCCATTGCAAGTGGAATTTGTGATGGACTTCATTTGGGCAATAATGCCCGTGCGAGTTTAATTGCAAGAGGTCTTGTTGAAATGCATCGTTTTGGTAAGTTTTTTGGCGCCGTCGATGAAACTTTTTTAGGTTTAAGTGGCGCAGGAGATCTTTTTTTAACTGCATCAAGCACGCTTTCGCGAAATTATCGTGTAGGACTTTTCTTAGCTCAAGGCAAAACATTGGATGTCATTTTGAATGAATTAGGTGAGGTCGCGGAAGGTGTTTTTACCTCGAATGCTGTTCGTGATTTATCTCATAAGCATTCTATTTATACACCAATAGCTCGTGAAATAGCACTAATTTTAGAGGGTAAAGATCCGTGCGTAAGTGTACGAGATTTGTTGGATTCATAATGTTAAAAAACTTTTTCTTATTTTTCCTATTTTTCCTTCCTTTATATGCCGCCAATCCTTCTTTAGAAGAGATGATTGCACAAATGATTGTTGTTGGGTTTGACGGGCAAAAGGAGGGCGATAAGTGGGTTGAACAAATTGCCAAAGATATTAAACGCACAAAAATTGGTGGTGTAATTATTGATGGCAAAAATATTCAAAATAGTACACAACTTAAAAAATTAACAAACTACTTAAAAGCCCAAACAATTTCATTGCCTTTAATAGTTATTGCTGAACAAGAGGGCGGCAATAATTCTATATTTGAGCCCAAAAAAGGCTTTTCCTCTTTTCCCTCAGCCCAAGAAATGGCCAATACTAAAGATATTGACGAAAGTGCTTTAATATACACTAAAATGAGTGAAGAGCTTTTTGCATGTGGTGTAAATGTTAATTTTTCTCCAGTTTTAGATCTGTCACCTAAAGCTGGGCTCAATGAGCCACAACAATCATCACGTCGTTATTCCTCTTATGAAGAGATTATTACGACATATGCGACACTATTGATACAAGCTCAAAAAAAAGCTCACATACGTTCTGTCGTTAAATATTTTCCAACGGCAGGCAGTAATTTAGTTGATGATTTTAACAGTGAAGTCAATATGACACAAAACTGGCGTTTTGAACAGCTTAAACCTTATTATGATTTGATTGCATTTGAGAAAGTAGATGCTGTTGTGATGTCTCATATAATGCAAAAAGATATCGATGATAAGTTCCCTGCATTGATGTCTTCTAATATGATTCAAAAGTTGTTACGTGAAAAAATGCATTTTGAGGGTGTTGTTTTTGTTGATAATCTACGTACAAGTTCCATTTCGCCACAATTTGATTTTAAACAACGTATTATAAAGTCAGTCAATGCAGGAGCTGATATACTCGTCTTTTCAAATTATTTTGCAGATAATGCAAGTATGCCATTTGCTGTACAAAAGATTTTGCTTGATGCTGTTAAAACGGGTGAAATTTCAAATGAAAGAATACTTCTATCGTATACACGAATTAAAGCTTTTAAAGAAAAAATATCACAAAAAAAGAGTGAACTATGATTATTAAAAATGCTATTTTACCGACAAAGCAAGGGCTAATTCAAACTGATGTGCTAATTCAAGAGGGGAAAATTATCTCTTTGAAGCCAGAAATTGTTGCAGAAAATGAACAGGTTATTGATGCAACGGGTCTCTATATTTTACCAGGTATTGTTGATTTGAATGTTCGTTTTGCAAATAGTATTTTAAATCAAGAACATATTGATAAACTTGCATCAAGTTGCTTAGCAGGTGGTGTCACAACAGCCGTTGTGATGGCTGACTTTTCACCACGTTTGGATAGTGCAACATTATTAGAGTTGGTAAAGTTTAAAATTGATCAGGCAAAAATAGATATTAAAATGAGTGCCCCTTTAGCAGATCAAAAAGAAGATCAACTTAATAATATAGCTACTTTATTGAACAATGGTGCGGCGGCGATATTGGCTGATTCCTATCGTAATGCTAATTTACTAAGACGTGGCATGCAGTACAGTATTATGAAAAATAAACCTATTTTTTGCAACTGCTATGAGCCTAATTTAGACGATAATGGTTTAGTAAATGAAGGTATAATTTCTTCTAAATTAGGACTTTCTGGGATATCAAAAATATCTGAAACAGCTGAAGTTGCAAAAGTTTGTGAACTTGCTTTGTGTTTTAAAGCTAATGTTGTTTTAAATTCTTTATCAACGAAACGTTCCTTAGATATTGCTCAAGGTTATAAAAATCTTAATACAGCTTTATATGCAGAAGTTTCCATTCATCATTTATGCAAAAATGATACACTCTGTGATGGTTTTAATACCTATGCAAAAATTATGCCGCCATTACGTGATGAAGATGAGCGACAAGCGTTACTTCTTGGATTAAAAGAAGGATCAATTGATATCTTAACTTCTGCACATGCTCCTAAGTCTATTCTTTACAAAGATGTCGCTTTTGAAGATGCTGAATTTGGTATAGGCTCTATTGAGGAATTTTTACCATTATGTTACACTCATTTAGTGAAAGATGGCATTATTGATTTTGAAGATTTGATGAATATGTGTAGTGCGACACCAGCTCATATTTTAGGACTTGAAACAAAAGGACGCATTGGTGTTGGCTTTGATGCAGATATCGTTTTGTTTGATCCTAATGAGGAAACGATTATTAAGAATAAAAATTCACTGTATCAAGGTGATACTCTCTTTGGAAAAGTCAAAAAAGTTATCGTTGCAGGCAAAGAAATTTAATAATAAATACGCGAAAGATACAGTCCACATGCAGGAAGCGGTGTTGATGAGATAGAAATGCCGCTATCTAGCTGTTGCAATAAATCTTGTTCTGTCAGTTTACCTTGCATCATTTTATATAAAAAACCACCCATAAGACGAATTTGACTGCGCAAGAAAGCATCTCCTAAAAAATAGAGAACAATATAATGGTGATAGCGATAAGCTCCTGCTTTAAAAATAGTACGCTCATCTCCTGTTGGTCCACCATCACGCTTTTTAAAAAGACCAAAATGATGTTTTCCTTCAAATGTTTTAGCATATAAATTGAGTTTATCAACATCTATGAAGTCTACATGTAAAGCATAATTTGCAAGATAAGGCACATAAGGAGCATCATACATGATATAGCGATAAAGACGTTTTTGTGCATCATAACGTGCATGAAATTCTGGAGTTAATTCAATATTTTGGATATAGATGGAAGGCATAAGATAGTCGTTTAGCGCGCTTTGCAGTGCATTAAGTCTCTCTATCCAGAAGGAAGGTACATCAAAATGAACCACTTGCCGTAGGGCGTGCACATTCGTATCTGTTCTTCCACTGCCTACAATGGTTGTAATAATATTTAGTTTCAAGAGTGCTTTATTTAAAGTTCCAGCCACCGTTTGAATACGTGAATTTTCATTTTTCTGCATTTGAAAACCATTGAAACAAGATCCATCATAGCTTAACTTTACTTTAACACGCTGCATCATAGACCTTTTAATATATAGCCTTAATACGCTTTTGATAGATACGGTAAGCAATAGCAAAGGTCAATCCAAAAACAATAAAAGGGGCGCTCTGCGGATGCCACGTTGAAAGGAGCGTTGTTAGCGCAAAATATAAAGCAATGGTAGTAAACATAAAAAGATAAATACCATGTTTATCATAACGATGCGTTACAATACCAATACTAATGGCAATATATGTCGTGGCTAAAGGGAAAAGAGCAATCAATAGGAAAAAAGATAGGTCATAGGCTCTTTTTTGATCGACAAAGACACCATTCCAATATTCTGCAATACTTTGCATATAGCCAATAGGGGAACTGGGTCGCGTATTGATATACATTTTTTCAAAATCTACTTGGCCAATTTCATTTGGGTGAAATTCAAAAATCTTTCCTTTATCGAGCGCTAAGCGTAAGAGACTATTGCTATTTTCAATAGTAGCCGTTGATGCAAGGATAAGTTTTTCACTCTCCTTGGCCGTAAGATTTTGGTACAACGTGACACCATTGTAAACCTTGGTATTATCAATACTCTCGATATAGACAAACCAATTGGAAAATTTTTGCCCAAATTCACTTGTTTTAATATTAAATTTTGCCTCAGCTTTTTTATAATCAATAAAATTACTATTAAGTTGTTTTGAAATAGGAATCAGCACAAAAATATCAATAACTAGAAGAGCTGAAAGAACGAAAGCAACACTTAAAAAGAGTGTGGCAATTTTTCGTGGATTGTACCCAAGAGTAAAGAGGACAATCGTTTCATTTTCTTTTGATAAGTTAAAAAGGGTAATACATAAGGCTATAAAAAATGTTATTGGCAGTGTATAAATAAGTGTTTTAGGTAACAAGTAGAGATAAAGTGTTCCAAGTTCTAAAAAGTTCATTTGGATAATGGCGGTTAAGGCCGTTATTTTGATAAAAAAGATTACTGACGTAATAAAAAAAAGAATAAAAAAAAGTGAACTAAAAAGCGAACTAAAATGTTTTAAAAAATAATGATTAACTCTATGCATAGATCATTCCCAATATAGATAAGATTTCTGTATCAAACAGCCACGTAATAAAAAGTCCCAGACTTAAAAAAGGAATAAAGGGCAATTCATATCCTTTCTTTCGTACAATAACGAATGCAATAAGTGCAATAATAGCAGATAGATAGATAGAAGAGCATCCAAGTTTGATACCTAAGAGTGCTCCGATAATACCAGCAATGATAATATCTGCTTCTCCCATCACTTCTTTTTTCATAATGCTTGAAATACTAAAGCGTAATAACGTAAACCCACCCATAAACAAAAGGGCATTTTGAAATGATACTAAGGGTGAACCAACAAAAAAAGAAAGGAAGAGGGCAGGTAAACTTAGTGTGTCAGGTACTGCTTTGTAACGTAAATCAATAAGGCTAAGTGCTAAAAGAAGTGCAAAAATAGCCCCCAAAAGAAGAGCTTCATTGACGAGGGGTGTTTTGATAAATATAATGAGAAAAATAAGGGCACCGAGAAGTTCTATCAGTGGATATTGTAGAGAAATTGAGGTATGGCAAAAAGCACATTTTCCACGTAAAAAAAGCCATGAAAAAAGTGGGATATTGTGATACCATTTAAGAGGATGTTTGCATGTAGGGCAATGAGATGAAGGGAAATTGATACTTTCACCTTTTGGGATACGTAAAATAGCAACATTTAAAAATGAGCCAAAACATAAACCAATAAGAGTGACTAAAAATAATTCCATAGCTTCTTTATCCTTTTAAATCTAATGTTAAATCATTGGTATCATACAAAGGCATAATCTCATTTTGAAGCGATAATTTTGTACTAATATCCAATGTATCGAGTTCTTTTCGTAAATAAAAGAGACTTTTATCATAGGAAGCAGACAAGGTAAGTTCCAGATTGATACCGGTATGTTCAAGGATGCCTGCCAGTGGACCAATATTTTCAAAAGCAGCATAAAATGCTAGTGTAGTATGGCTTAAATATTTAAACTGAAGTAATGTTTTTTTGCCTTCTTTTAAAAAAGGAAGATGAATAACATTTTTATGTAATGCTAAGAGCATTGAGGAAAAAATACCAAATTGCTCTTTACTAAGGTGTTCTTCACTAAGGTTATAAAGTAAAAAATTTTTGAAATTCTGAGGATTCAAGATTATTGTTTTAAATAAGATTGCATCTTCTTCTTGCAAAAAAGAATCATAGGATTGAAAAATTTCTGGTTGCATGCATAGGTTAGAAATCGTTAAGATACCACCTTGACCTTGATAGAAATTACCCCAATATTTTTTACCCTCTTTGAGGTTTTTTTGACTTTTAGTAGTTAATTCTTTTCGCCCCAATTTAAGTTTAAATCTTCCCAATTCTAATTGTTTTAAGACTTCAATACTTATAGGTAAATTAGCGTTAAAATTAATAGAAGCATTGTGTGTATCGACAATATTTGTACTTAATCCGGCTAATTTGTGAAGCGTCGAAATCATAGGCTTTTAGACAACTCAACAATTTTTTGGGCAATTTCAAATTTTGAGGAGAGAGGTAGTGTAAAGCTTGTTTCTGCTGTGATAAATTCTACTGTATTATTAGCACTACCAAAATGATTTTCTTCCTTTAAAATATTTAAACATACGGCATGTAGGCCTTTTTTAATGAGCATTTTATTAGCACTTTGTTGAGCGGATGTTTCATCCATTTCTGCTTTAAAGCCAATTACTTTTAAACCTGTTTTATCTATACCCGCAAGGATATCTTCATTTAATACAAGTTCAAGGCTTATCTCTTGACCCAGCGTTTCTTTTTTAAGTTTACCGTGATATTTCGTTTTAGGAATGTAGTCACTAATAGCAGCTGCCATTAAAACATAAGGCTCTTTTTTACTGAGTTTTGCTACCTGCACAGCGGCCTCAAGCGTGTATTTGAATTCTTCTGAACTCTTGACATGTAAGAATGTAATCGGTAAAGCAGTGGTGGGCATTTCATGGCTACTAATGAGCGTAACACGTGCACCTTTGATATAATACGCAAGGGCTAAAGCGAAGGCTTGTTTTCCACTGGAAAAATTGCTAAGACATCTAACATCATCGATTTTTTCAATGGTTCCACCACCCGTGATAATGACATCACGTTCTTTCCAAAAAGAATCTTCAAGAAGAATAGATGCGGTTTGATAGAAAATTTTCTCCACATCAGCAAGGGCACCCATACCCTCATCGTTACATGCGAGCAATTTACTTTGAGGTGCAACGATATGCATACCATGGGCTAAAAGTTTAGAAAGGCTTTCTTGTGTGAAGGCATTTAAAATCATATTGGTATTGGCTGAGGGGGCAATGACGATAGGTTTTATATAAGCTATGACACTTTGGGTTAAAAGATTGTCGGCAATGCCATGGCTTAGTTTATTAATTGTGTTTACAGAAGCGGGTGCGATGACAAAAATGTCAGCCCATTTTCCAATATGAATATGATTAAGCTCATTGTTCCAATTTTCTGTACCACTATGCAACACTTCATTTTGGCTAATGGCTTCAAAAGTAAGTGGCGTGATAAAACGTTTTGCATCTTCACTCATCAGCACTTTAACTTCTGCACCTGCTTTTATAAAAAGGCGAATTAATTCTAAGCTTTTATAAATAGCAATGCTTCCTGTAACACCCAGTAGAATTTTTTTATCTGCAAGAAGATTAGGGATCATTTTTGACTTCCAAAAAATTTATAAAAAAAGTTCTCGACTATTTTTAAAGGCTCACGGTTAATGGCAAGTGCGCCTTTGGGGATATTTTTAGTCACCGTTGTACCTGAAGCAATTATCACATCATCGCTGATAGTAACAGGTGCTACGAGTTGTGTGTCACTGCCCACGAAAACATTTTTACCGATAATGGTTTGATACTTTGCTTTACCATCATAGTTGCATGTAATCGTGCCACATCCAATGTTCGTGCCTTCATCAATACAAGCATCACCAAGATAGCTTAAGTGGCCTGCTTTGACTCCCTTTAAGGTTGATTTTTTTATTTCAACAAAATTGCCAATATGACTATCTTCTATCACAGAGTCGGGACGAACACGAGCCATTGGCCCAATAGAAGAGTTTTTAATCGTGCTTTTTTCAATCACGGAGTTGGTTTTAATGTGAGTGTTGACGAGTTTGGTGCCTTTTAAAAGTGAAACACCATTTTCTAAGATACATTCACCTTCTATTACAACATCGGCTTCGATGTAGATAGTTTGTGGCAGACGCATCACGACGCCTTTTTCCATAAAATTCTTTTTAATACGTTCTTGTAAAAGTGTTTCGGCGATAGAAAGATGGTATTTAGAGTTAACACCCATAAAAGTATCTTCTTCAACGAGTATCGCTTTGACATCGTTTGATAGACTTACTAAATCCGTAATGTAATACTCTTTTTGAACATTGTGATTGGTTAGTTTTGGTAGATTTTCTTTTAAAAAAGAGGTTTGAAAAAGATAAACGCCTGCATTAACAGTTTTAGTTTCTTTTTCTAAAGCATTAGCATCTTTTTCTTCAATAATTTTTTTGACGCGATTGTCACTGTCCATAATGACGCGACCATATCCAAAAGGCTCTTTACATGTAAAGGCGCTCATGACAATTTCTGCTTGAAAATGTGTAAAATTTTGCATATCTTTTGCTTGAAGTAAGGGCATATCGCCATTGAGAACCAAAAGTTTATCATATTTGGGCTCTACACCCATAATGGCACCACCCGTTCCAGGAAAGTTTTGATGGTCTTGTATGATAAAATGTACATCATTAAAGTAATGACTCATTTTTTCTTTTATAAGCTCGGCTTGATGAAAAAGAATGACATGCACATCATCGCTGATGCATTTCGCCTCTTTTATAATGTGGTAAAGCATCTCAAAACCACTAATAGTATGCAAGACTTTTGGCATAGAAGATTTCATACGGGTACCAAGTCCGGCTGCCATAATAGCGACAGATATATTCATAAGTAGTGTTTCCTCATAAGATAATGTCTATTATTTTAACGCAATGTTCTTTAAAGTTAACGTTCTTTTAACGCAAAACAAATTAAAATCACACAACACATTATGAGGAAAACATTTGCACAGAGCTAAGAAGCTTTTTTTATTAATACTTTTTTTGCTAACACCTTTAGCCTTTGGTGCTGATACTATTCCCACAGTCAATCTCTCTTTAAGCGCACCTGATACCCCACAACAACTTGTAACAAGTCTTAATCTCTTAATTGTTTTAACCATACTGGTACTTGCTCCTTCTTTGATATTTGTGATGACAAGCTTTTTACGTTTACTCATTGTCTTTTCTTTTTTAAGACAAGCTTTGGGTACACAGCAAATGCCTCCTTCACAAGTCCTTGTTTCTTTGGCAATGATTTTGACCTTTTTTATTATGGAGCCTGTGGCAACGGAGTCGTATGAAAAAGCTGTTAAACCTTATCTGGCATCACAAATAAGTTATCAAGTTGCCTTTGAACGAGGAACCGCCCCTTTTAAAGGATTTATGATACGCAATACGCGTGAAAAAGACTTAGCCCTTTTCTTTCGCATTCGTCATCTTGATAATCCCAAAAATATCGATGAAGTACCTTTGACTGTAGCCGTACCGGCTTTTATGATTAGTGAGCTTAAAACAGCATTTGAAATAGGCTTTTTACTCTTTTTACCTTTTCTTGTTATTGATATGGTCGTCAGTTCGGTTTTGATGAGTATGGGTATGATGATGTTACCACCGGTTATGATTTCTTTACCATTTAAGCTACTTATTTTTGTACTTGTTGATGGCTGGAATTTACTCGTTGGAAAATTGGTGGAGAGTTTCCACTAGTTCTTTAGTGTGTGGAGACTCGGTTACGGCCTAGTTTTTTTGCTTGATACAATGCTTTATCAGCGCACTCAAAGAGTTCATCAAAAGATTGTTCAATCGATTCATTAACGCTTACACCTAAAGAGACTGTAATGTTTTTGACCTTCGAAAACGAATGTTTTTCGATTTTTATCCGTAATTTTTCAGCAATATTTTCAAGCTCATTTAGTGATGTATTGTGTATTATGAGGACAAATTCTTCTCCGCCCCATCGTATAGCCATATCATTTTTGCGTGTTGTACTAGACAATATTTGTGCCAATTCTTTTAATACAGTATCACCTGCATTGTGCCCATAGGTATCATTGACTAATTTAAAATGATCAATATCGATGACTATAAGACCTAATTTATTCAGATCCGTTTTTAATTGTAAAGTTTCTAATGCAGTGCGACGATTAAAAAGTTTGGTTAAAGGGTCTATTTCTGCTTTACTTTTTAAGATTTGATTTCTTTCTGTCAAATCTATTTGTTTTTCTTGCAAAACGACTAATAAATAGTTGAAAAATTTAGCAACCATTCCTATCTCAGTATCACGTTCTTCATAGATTTTTTTACTAAAATTCCCAGTATTCATGATTTTAGTAATACTTTCGACAGTATCAACCCACGGAAGTCTTGCGTTATGCTCACTAACATTTAGCCCAATAACTTCATATTTTTTTGAAACACGCAACAACGATATACGGTGAAGAAAATAAAATAGTATGAGCCCAGAGCTAAAAGCAAAAGCGAAGACAACAATAATGCCCAGTAATTGGACTTGAATAAAATCTATACGAGTCAAGTTTTCAGGAATCGTAGCAAAAAGCCCAACACAGAGTGTTCCCCATGCGCCGACAGAGCCGTGAACACTAACTGCTGTGACTGGGTCATCAATTTTCAGCTTACGCAAAATGATATAATCACTTAATGCCATCACAAAGGCTGAAGAAAAACCAACAAATGCAGATGTCCTCATATCCATACTGGCACATCCTGCCGTAATGCCAACAAGTCCAGAAATAATTCCGAAAGCGAAGACTTCAATCTCAACCATTTTGTTAAAGAAAACGCTGATAACCCATCCTCCTAAACCGCCAAACATAGCAGAAATGAGAGTATTAAGGAGAATGCTTGTTACGTGTAAATCAAATTTGAGTAAACTGCCACCGTTAAAACCAAACCAAGCAAAAATAAGAATAAAAACACCAAAAACAATGAAGTTATGGTTACTTTGAGCAAAGTGTTTGATAACACCGTGTTTAAATTTACCTAGCCTTGGTCCAAGAACAATAGCTCCAGCAAGACCGATCCATCCACCCATCGAATGTACCACAGAAGAGCCTGCAAAATCAACAAAGCCAAGGTCCTTTAACCAACCTTGTTCAGACCAAGCCCAATGTCCAAAGATTGGGTATATAATCGCTGTGACAATAATAGCGACAATAATATAGGCTGCAAATTTAATGCGCTCAGCCACGGCTCCTGAAACGATAGTAATCGCTGTTGCGGCAAACATAGCTTGAAAAAGGAAAAATGCATTTTCTTGGGTATCATAACCATCAATTACAAATTTACTACTGCCAACTAAATGGTCAATATCTGCCCCAAACATAAGTCCAAAACCAACAATCCAAAAAAAGATGACACCAAATACCAAATCAATGAGGTTTTTCATGGCAACATTGATGGTGTTTTTTGAACGAACGACACCCGTTTCAATCAATGCAAAACCAAATTGCATTAAAAAAACGAGAAAAGCGCAGAGTAAAACCCAAAGTGTGTCAATTGGCGTATTAATGTTCAATCCTTATCTATCAATAAAATAATTTTATCAAAAAATAAGCAAGTGCTATGACTAAATTTTAAGCAAATACTTTCTATAAATATCTATCAATGTCTTGTTTAGTAGAGACTAAAATATATTATTGCTATAATCTCATCATTATTTATCAAAGGTATTTTAATGGATGAAATATTTCTTTCCCTTACACACCCATTATGTGATGCAATCATCTTACGTCAAGGTGCACAACTGATTCATTTTCAGCCTAAAGGGGGCGATCCCATTCTTTGGGCGGCGGAACTTGGCACATTTGAAAAAGGCAAAGCATTTCGTGGTGGGATTCCAATCTGTTGGCCATGGTTTGGAAAAGCGGGAAGTCCATCGCATGGTTTTGCTCGTATTATGCCGTGGGAGCTTATCAAACATTCTAGCAATGATGAGGGTATTGAACTTATATTTGAGTTGCGTGATTCAGCCAAAACACGTGAAATCTGGCCTTATGGTTTTATGACAACCCTTAAAATGCACTTAGGTCATGACATCCGTATAAGCTTGCGTATAAACGCTCAAATGCAGAGTACAGCCGCATTGCATACCTACCTAACATGCAAGAATATTTTTGATGTTAAAGTAGAGGGTTTAGGTGCGCATTATAACGATTCTTTGGCTGGTGGAGCGGTTTGCGAAAGTTATGAAAAGGCTTTACATGTAAGCCAAGCAGTTGATAGAATTTACACGCAAGCAAACGAGGTAACGCATCTGAATGAACATGCAAGAACACTAAGTATTGTTCATCAAAACCATAGCGATGTTGTTGTATGGAATCCTTGGAAAGAGGGTGTTATGCAATTAGCCGATATGAAAGAAGAAGACTACACAAAAATGCTTTGCATCGAAACAGCTCGAATTTCCAAACCTTTAGCCTATGACGATAGTTTACATGTAAGGATTTTTTAACGACTTAGGGTTGGCTTGATGGCACGGTTATAGTATCAAACAGTAATTCCTCCATCAACTCGGGGAACAAGCGTAAAACAATGAAAATCGCATAGTTATTTGCACGTGACATGGGTGTATTAAGCTTTGAAATTTCATCCGCTAAAAAATCTTGATCAGTTTTACTCAAGGTGTGAACGCCATAAACAAAAGCATTGAATTTGGCTTTAGCCTCTTTATCGTTTTGGCTTTGTTTGTAAGCACTCAACAGTGTTGGAAAATCCCAGTTAAAAGGTGCAAATAATGCGCCGATATGTGGGTTGGCTAAGAACTCTTCAAGGGCAATTTTAAATTCAAAATCAATCAAAAGACTTGGTGCCCCCTCGCCTATAAAATAGATATAGTCTTTGACAATCGGTCCTTTAAAAATATTTTGACTTTGAAAGGTATGGGCGATAAAAAGAGCATTTTTGTGAATACGCTTGGTGATAATATCACTACAGAACATTTTCTTCCACGCTATTTCTTTATACTTTTCAGGCTCTTTGAGACCTTTCAAGATGCTCTCTCTAATAGCTTTTTGGTAGCGCTGTTCTACAGGTTGCGTTTGTGCAATACTCGTTGTTTGTTTTTCTTCCTCTTTATCCGTACAACCACTCAAAAAGCCTAATAAAATTAAAAAAAGTAGGGTATTTTTCAACATAGTATTTTCCTTTGTATCATTATACAATACTTAAATAGTAAGAGAGTGCAAAAACGCCGATAGTCAGTCCAAGATAACTACTAATATACAGCCCAAGGATGCGATTACCTAGAAAAAAAACAAGGGCCAATTTAATGATAGAATTAGCGATGATTGCTAATATGAGTGCATTTAAAATGGTTTCTGCCACAATACCAGTTTTTGCAAAAGAAGCAAGCGAGATAGCAATAGCATCTGTATCGCTGAGACCCGAAATAAACGAAACAGTAAGAATTCCAGAGTCTCCATAATGCTGATTGGCATAGGTGATTAATGCTAAAATGGCTCCAAATAATAAGCCTAATAGCAAAGCTTCATTAAGGTTAAAAGGATTTTTTAAATGCATTTCATGCACAATCCACTCTTTGTGTGTTTTGAGATACAAAATACCAATGAAAATAAAACCTGCGAAAGTAGCGATAAGTACAGGAATAAAAATATGGTGTGCTAATGCTGGATTAATCACATACATTTCTATAAATACGCGTACAAGCATCATAGAACATGCCAAACAGATGCCAATTGCAAAGTTTTTGGTAAAGTCTGGATTTTCTTTACTTCGTCTGGCAAAACTAAGTGTTACTGCTGTAGATGAGACGATTCCTCCAAAAAAACCAGCCAATCCAAGTCCATGCTTTGTTCCAATAAGCCGTACCGCGATATAGCCTACAAAGGATATTCCTGCCACTAAAACAACCATAAGCCATATTTTATACAGATTAATATAGTTCCATGGGTCAATGGTTTTATCGGGTAATAAGGGCAATATAACAAAGCTCATCATTAAAAAAAGAATTGCTGCACTGAGATCTTTTTTTTCAATTACTTTTTCATAAGATTGAATCTTCTCTTTGATATTCAGTATAAACAGCACCATAATGGCGATAAATACGCTAAGCGTTATAGAGTCATAAACCAAGAGGGCACCAATTAAAAACGTCACTAAAGCGGAAAACTCTGTCGTCATACCATTTTCAATAGTGGTATAATTAAGATAATAAGCACTCACGAGTAATGACCCCAAGATGGCTAAGACAATGAGCACAAAAAAAGGTATATACGCTGATAGCCATGCACTAAGATGCCCAAGAAGGCAAATTAAAGCAAAGGTACGTGCACCAGCAAAATGTTTTTGACGATTATCATAGAGTATGTGCATCTCACGTTGTAAACCAATTAAAAAGCCAAGAACAATCGATACAATGACATTTTGAAATATAAGTGTATCCATCGAGAATCCTTTTACGCTATTGAGTTAAGTATTCTGACCTTTTAGAGCATCAAAATAGTGTTGTGTCTGATGATGTCGATATGCAAACATCGCATCCATGTCTTTTTTTAAAAACCAAAATGAAAGGATTCCTAACAAAGGAAGTGGAGGTCTAAATGTGAGTGTCTCTTCCATGCGTGTTGTTTGCTCATCAACAGATATAAAATGACGTTCATGCCTGAAAAAACGAAAAGGGCCTTTTCGCATAGTATCGACGAGGGTATGTGGACACTTTAATGTTTCGATTTCCATTTCCCAGCGGGTTGTAAAACCCAGTCGTTTAATATCTAAAATCACCATACTTTTTTCGATAAGTGGTACAGCCATAGAGACGATAGTGACATGTGTGGAAGGAGGCGTAATGCGTGGCAGATTTGTTGTATCGGTATGAAAATGACAGACCTCTTGTGCTGTTGCATTGATAAGGCATTGATACTTAAGTGTAAAATATTTCATGAATCCATTGTATCCCTTTGTCCCTTACATGTAAAGCTCAAAAGAGTTATTTTGTTTCAAAATTGCATCAAAAAGTTTTTGGGCATTTTGAAGAATTTTTTCATTGTTATTTTTCATTGTCGCAAGTGTATTATCCATGCTTTTCAGGATATTGTCATTTAAATAACCTTTGGTATTACTGTCTTTCTGTTTCGGTAAATAGGTGTTTATATCAAAGGCAGTATTGGTGATATCTGCCGTACTAGGCTCACTTTTCTGTACATTATTGAGATACTCATCTATCATAGGTTGAACCAATTTCATCGCCGCTTGGATCTCTTTTTTATCATTCTCATCGATGCCATCCCCATTGTACTCAAAGCTATAACCATAGGCATGAGAGAGTGAAAGAGTTGTGCTACGTGAGGTTTTATCTTCACTATGAGAAAAGTCCACTGCTTTTTCATCATACATTTTTAGGTTAATGGTATCACCACTACTGGTTTGCAGCGAAAGGCTAAAATCATTATAAGCATAATTGCTTGCACTGATACTATTCATTGGAGACTCCTTGTAGTAAGCATATCGGTAATATAGATAGTTTTTTTAAGTTTGTTTGTACTATATTGACTAAAAACTCTCAAGGAGAATGCTATGAAAACCAAAGTATTGCACTTTGAATTAAAGGGCTTGGGTGAATCATTTTATTGTTACATAAAAGTGAACGGTACATTAACGCATGAGGATTATGCTACATTTGTTCCTTTGTTTGAAAAATCTTTGAAAGATATAAAAGAGCCCAAAGTAAAAATGTTGGTGGATATAACAGATTTAGATGGCTGGGAATTAGAAGCGGCATGGGATGATATAAAATTTGGATTACAACATGACAGCGTATTTGATAAAATTGCTGTTGTTGGGAAAAGCGCATTATATACCTATGGTGTTAAAATAAGCAATTGGTTTACGCCTTATGAAATGCACTATTTTGAAGATATTGACGAAGCCAAGAAGTGGTTGGATGTCCAGTAAATTATCTTTACATGTAAGGATAGTTTAACACAAGTTTATGTTATAACAGGCTCATCAAGCTTGTCTTGAATAGAAGCAATCTTTTGGTGCATTCCATCTTCTCTGTTTTCTCTAATATCAAATTTAACGCAGGCATAAACACGTTCACACTCATCCAGTTGTACATATGAATATTCCAATAATTTAAGCGCTTCATTCATCGTCTCTGTTTCTACAACAGTACTCATCGGCGTTAATTTATAAGGATAACCGCTGTTTTGAATGAGTTTAACAATCTTAGCCACATAAGCACTTTTACTTCCACTACCCTCTAATGGGAACATACTAAATTCCATTAAAACGCTCATACTCTCTCCTTAACTGTCAAATCCACTTTTAAAAGATTTTATTGTTTTACTCACCACAATCTCTTTTTGTTTTTCTTTGCGTTGGGTATCTTTTTCCACAAAAAGTGGCTTTCTACTTTTGGGTTCAAGTCCCGTGTAGTACATTAATGTTGAATAGGTTGATGGAGTAGGGGTAAAGACTTGCGCTTGTTCAGGACTCATTTTTAGTACGTTACTTGCGAAGTCTTTCAGATTGACCATATGCTTTTCTTCACACCCAGGATGTGCGGCGATAAGGTAATAGGTTAAAAACTGTTTTTTACCAGATTCTCGGTTGAGTTTGTCAAAAAGTGTTTTAAACTCAACCAAAGATTGCTTGCCTGGTTTTCCCATGAGACCAAGTATCTCATCATCAATATGTTCAGGGGCAATTTTCATTTGTCCGCTAATGTGATGATTGACGATTTCTTTGAGGTATTCATATCCGTGAGCTTTGTCATCACTGATAAGATCATACCGAATACCTGAAGCGATAAAAGCTTTTTTAATGCCTTCGATGGAGCGTACTTTGCGTAAAAGCTCTATTTGCTTTTTATGCGTTGGTTTTAGGGCTTTGCACATTGTTGGGAACATACAACTTTTCTCTTCGCAGGTTCCTTTTGTGATTTTTTTACTGCACTCATAGCCGTACATATTGGCCGTTGGCCCACCAATATCAGAAATAATGCCTTTAAAGTCTTTGTACGTTGTAAAAAGTTTCGCTTCATTGATAATAGAATTTTCACTGCGACTTCTGATAGTCCGCCCTTGATGCACACTGATGGCGCAAAAACTACATTCCCCATAACAACCTTGGTGCGTTGAGATAGAAAATTTGATTGTCTCCAAGGCTTTTACTTTTCCTTCTGCTTGATGATACGGATGTAAGTCACGCTCGTAGGGTAGGGCGCTTACTTCATCTAGTTCATTGCTTTGCAGGTAGTAAGAAGGAGGATTTTGGATGAGGTAGCGACTGTCTACTTTTTGACACAAACCTTTGGCACTAATGGGGTCATTATTGTGGTAAAACAAATCAAACATATCGATAAATTTATGTTTATCATTAACTACTTCATCATGGCTTGGTAATTGGATGTAGTCACTTTTAAGTTCTTTAGAAATGTAACTAAGACCCCTGACATGGTAAGGCTGAATACCTTCTTTTAGAGCATCTGCAAATTCGATAATACTATGATCAGCCATACCATAAATGAGATAATCCGCCTTTGCATCAAAAATTATAGGCTTTTTGAGTTTGTTAGACCAAAAATCATAATGGCTTACACGCCTTAAACTTGCTTCTATTCCCCCAAGTACGATAGGAACAGTCTCTTTAAAGTATTGGCGGATGAGGTTAGTGTAGACAAGGCTAGCACGGTCAGGTCGTTTGGTGTTTTTACCACCAGGGGTGTAGTCATCGTCACTTCGGAACTTTTTAGTAGCGGTATAGTTTGAAACCATCGAGTCAACACTACCGCCACTCACACCCCAAAAAAGTTTAGGCTCGCCAAGGCGTTTGATATCACTATCTGAGCTAATATCTGGCTGACCGATGATACCCACACGATAGCCTGCTTTTTCTAAGATTCTACCAATGACGGCAACACCCATAAAAGGGCTGTCGATATAAGCATCTGAGGTTACTAAGATAACATCCAAATGACGCCATCCTCTTTTTTTCATCTCAGCTCGTGTTGTTGGTAAAAACATAAATCTCCATTAGGTGTAATTGATTCCAAAATATAACATATTGCCTCTATAATTTGGCTTTTTTAAGATTTCTATAGGATGAAATAGAGTAATATCTCAGCAATTATCGCCATTTAAGGATGTGATGTGAAAAATTCGCTTTATTTTAATATCAAAGTTGAAGAGGGTATCTTTGAAAAGATACAAATGGAACAAAAAAATATAGGATACTATGCGCTACCAGACCAAGATATTACTTATCTTGCAGCATATTTGGAAGAGTTTAAAAGTAAAAACGATTTTGATGCGATTAAAGACATTGCTATTATCGGCATAGGGGGAAGCTCATTAGGACCAAAGGCTATTTTTAGAGCGTTGGAGGGTATACGAGATTTTGATAAGAAACTACATTTCTTTGAAAGCACTGACCCTGCTGCAATTCGCTCAACACTGAATAAACTCGATATTACCAATGCCCACTTTTTTGTCATTAGTAAATCAGGTTCAACCATCGAAACTATTTCGGTTTATAAATATGTATTAGCTTTACTTCAAGAGAAAAAGGTACCTTTGGACTATCGTTTTACGTTTGTAACCGATATTGGCTCAAAACTAGAAGCTCACGCTAAAACGATGCATTCTTTTGTGTTACATATTCCTCTCAATGTTGGTGGACGTTTTTCTGTTTTAAGTGCGGCTGGACTTGCCCCATTACTACTAGCAGGTGTTGATATTCAGCGCTTATTGGATGGAGCACGCACCATTAAACAGAGTTTTTTTGATGATGGTTACATCAAAGAGACGTTATTAAAAAAAGCAACCTATTACGCAAAAAATTCAATGCACTACAATATTAATACCCTATTTGCATACTCTGAAAGTTTGGATTATTTTACCGATTGGTATGTGCAATTATGGGGTGAGAGTTTAGGCAAAAAACAAAGACAAAGCAGTTTTAATGTGGGTCTAACACCCATTGGTTTGATTGGGCCAAAAGATCAGCATTCATTTTTACAGTTAATTGTTGAAGGGCTTCGTGATAAGAGTGTGACGGTTTTAAAAGTTGATAATTTTGATGATAAGATTAAAATCCCTTCCATTACTCTTAAAGAGCTTGAAAGTTTAGATTTGATGAATGGTATTGCTTTTTGTGATTTGATTAATATGCAAGCAGATTCAACTATTGAAGCTTTACTGGATAAAAAAGATATCCCTATTGATACGATTACAATACGTCATATTGATGAAGAGAATATTGGTAAGCTTATATTTTATTATGAATTATTGACGTCACTTGTGGGCCAAATGATGGATGTTAATACCTATGACCAACCGGGTGTTGAAGATGGTAAAAAGATTTTAGAGCGAAAACTTATCGAAGAGAAAAAACGAAAAAAATAATACATTAAACAGAGGCTTAAGCCTCTGTTTAACCTTCAATTAATGATAATCCTTGTTCATAAAGGGCTGAAGCCGATTTCCCCCAAATAGAAAAAGCATGAAGTTCTTTTAACGTAAATTGAAATCTTTCTGCAACGAGGTTAATGGTTTTATGCTCATGCAAACCAAAATGATCATCAATATGAATCAATGCCATTAAAGAGAGCATGACAATTCTTTGACTTTCTCTCGTCTGAAAGGTTTTTAAAATTTCTTCAAATTTAATAAGTTCTCTGTTGATCTCAAAATAATCAATACCCATTTCAATACAATACTCTGCAATAATCTCTTTTTCTTTTGGACCATATTCTCCATCTGCATATGCAATGTATTGCGCAAGTTGTAAAAAGGCAAATTTTTCTTCTGATTTTAGCTTCATAAGTAACACGTTTAAGTCCTTTTAAGATAGTTTTATTCAATTATAGTCAAAAAAATTAAACAAATATTAACAAAAATGGTAGAATTACTCTTAATGCATTAGGACAAGGATAGCAACTGTGGATAAAAAGTCATCAAAAAGTGAAAAAATTTTAGAGGCTGCTTTACTACTTTTTTCAAAAAATGGATTTTACGCAACAACTATTCCAGATATCGCAAAGTCGATGGGAATGAGTGTGGGCAATATTTATAACTACTTTTCTTCCAAAGAGAAATTAGCCAAAGATATTATTAAATATTCATCTGATATTTTGGGTGAAGAGATTCGAAAAGTCAACGAACAAGAGTGTTCATCAGAAGAAAAAATACGCAAAATTGTGACACTTTATTTTGATATGGCTTCCGTTAAACCACAACATATTAACTACTTTTTACGAGTATACCTTGCGAATAAAGAGGTTTTTAAAGACGGTTGTGAGGGAATGTTATGTGTTTCGGCGTTTGTAACGGAACTGATGATATTTTTTGAAGAAGGTGTTGCAAAGGGTGAACTACGTAACCAAGATTTTTTCTCAGCCTTTGGCCTTTTTATGGGCTATTTGGGGGGCTTTGTCTTTTTAAATGGGGAAGGTGTGTTGAATAAAAATATTAATGACTATATTGAGGATATAGCAACCAATATTTATAATGCACTTAAGCAACAATGAGTCAAATAGCAAAAGCAAAAATTGTTTGGTTACAAGGGCTTACATGTAATGGAAATAGCCACTCTTTTTTTAATTATCCTCAAATGGAAAGTTTTGATACCCACTTTGAGGTTCTCTATCACCCCCTTTTATTAGGTGAGCTAACGTTTGAATCGTTACTTGCGAGCCATATTACTTTTGATTTTCTAATTTTAGAAGGTGCCTTAAGCCACGATAAAACGATACTTCAAAAGTTTAATCACTCTTTTGAAGATGTGCTTGATAATCTCTCAAAACGGGCAAAGCATATTATTTGTGCTGGAAGTTGTGCAAGTTATGGCGGTATTTTTAGATTACGAGATGAAGCAAAAATTACAGGTGCATTGTTTAGTGGTAAGAATAAAGGTGGGTATTGGAAAGAAAAAAGGAATGTTATTAATATCCCTGGATGCCCATTGCATCCTAGGTGGCTGGTTGATACACTCTTTCAATTAATCAAAGAAGAAAAGATTAGTGTAGATGAGTATTTAAGACCTAAAGAGATTTATTCTTATTTAATGCATCACGGTTGTATGCGAAATGAATATTTTGAATGGAAAGTTGATAGCAAACAGTTTGGCGAAAAAGAAGGATGCCTTTTTTATCTGCAAGGGTGCCAAGGACCTATGACGCACTCCACATGTAATAAGATATTATGGAATTCTGTGAGTTCCAAAACAAGAGCAGGCTCACCGTGTTTAGGTTGTACGGAGTTTGATTTTCCCAAAAAAGCATTGTACGAGACACATACCAATATGTCCTTACCCCAAACACCTTTTGGTATCAGTAAGCGGGCGTATTATTCACTAGCGGGCATTGCCAAAAGTTTTAAAATCGAAAGGTTAGAACGAAAGTTGATGGATGAAAAAGATAACTAAAGAGATTATTGAACGTATTGAAGGTGAAGCCACTTTAGAGCTTGAGTGGGAAGATGAAAAGATACGTTTTGCCAAAATTAAGTTTATGAATTTTCGGGGAATTGAGCAAATTCTTGTGAATAGACCGATTCACGATGCTATCGCCATTACACCGCGTGTCTGTGGTATCTGTTCTTCTTCACATGCCCTAGCAGCAACACTGGCAATTGAAGATTGCTTTGCGCAAGAGGGTGAAGTTCTAAACATCACGCAAAAAGCAAAAGATATTCGTGAAATTGTTTTAAATGCTGAAAAAATTCAAAATCATATAAAATGGTTTTATTTTTCTATCTTGCCTGAACTTAAAAAAATGGCAGAAGTCCCTTTTAATGATGCGTTCAAAGATAAAGAATGGTTAGAAGCTCAACGAATGGTTATGGAAAGCCTTAAAATATCCGCTATATTTTCGGGTCAATGGCCTCATGGCTCTTTTTTGATGAGTGGTGGAGTGACATGTGATCCTTTAAGCAGTGATGTCATAAATGCGCAAAATTGTTTAGAGACTATCATCAGATTTTGTGAAAGATCATTACTTGGATGTCCGCTGGAAGAATTTCTATCGTATGACTCTGCCATTCAAATTATGGGGTCTCGTTCTCAATTAAGCAGCGCTATTGATGTCATGATGCATTTTGGTTTTGACAGTTGCGGTAGAAGTTATGACAGATTTTTAGCTTTAGGGGACTCTTATATGTATGAAGGAGGACTTAAGTCGGCTAAAACAACCGTTATGAGTGCCGATGTAAAGTATGTTAATGAAAGTCTAGAAAACACTTTTTTTGAGAGCCCCACACGAGGATATACATATTCTAAAAGTGCTTTATATAAAAAAAATTATTTTGAAGTGGGTCCATTAGCCCGCATGATGGTTTCAAAAGATCCTTTAATACGTGATTTGCATCGAAGATATAAAGATTCAACATTGACACGCGTGACAGCTCGCCTATGTGAATGTGCTCATTTACTAAAACGGACAGCTTTTTTACTAGAGCATCTTAATTTAAAAGAGGCTTCTTTTATCCCTCCAAAATATAATCTTAATTATTTGACATGTAAAGGTACTGGAATAGTTGAAGCTTCTCGTGGTAGTTTAATCCATGAAGTATCAATCAAAAATGGGCATATCACCCACTATGATATTATCACACCTACCGTTTGGAATTTAGGGAATGGAGACCATGAAAATCCTTCTATTGCCCAAAAAGCAATTATAGGATTAGAGAGTATTCAACAAGCAGATTTTATTTTTAAAAGTTTTGATGTTTGTTCTGTCTGTACTACGCAATGAGAAAAAACAAATTTTAGCTATAAAAATAATAATAATTTATTATCAAAAGCTTTACTTAATATTGGGGTATTCAGTTACAAAAATAGTGTAATACTACACACTTTTTGTCTTGTTTAAATGTTACATTAATTCACATTATAATTAAAATAAACTGAATATGGTAAAATTATTATGACCAATCAATGAAAATTTGATTTAATACTAAATGAACAATCATTCAGTGCATGTTATTTCACTTGCTGTTTGAGAATTCTAATTTGAAATTGTAAATTTTACATAGGAGAATCTGATGGAACACGCGAAACTGTACCAAAAGCTTGCTGATAGACTTAGCAAACTTGAGAAGTTCCCTCGCATGAAGGAGGACAAATCTATTGCGCTATTGATGGAAGAAAATGGCATCAATCGTAGAGATTTTATGAAGTGGGCTGCTGGTGTGACTGCCATGTTGTCATTGCCTTCTGAGTTTACGCCACTCATGGCTCAAGCTGCTGAATTGACAGATCGTCTACCAGTAGTTTGGTTGCATATGGCTGAGTGTACAGGTTGTAGTGAAAGTTTGTTAAGAACGGATGCTCCAACGATTGATAGTCTTATTTTTGACTATATTTCATTGGAATACCACGAAACACTGATGGTAGCATGTGGATGGCAAGCAGAGCACAATTTAGAGAGTGCCATTGAAAAATATAAGGGCAAATATATTCTAATGGTCGAAGGTGGGATTCCAGCTGGAAGCAGTGAATTTTTCTTAACGGTTGGACCACATGGTCAAACAGGACAAGCAAGTGCAAAAAAAGCCGCAGAATCAGCTGCAGCCATTTTTGCTATTGGTTCATGTTCAAGTTTTGGTGGTGTTCAAGCGGCTCATCCAAATCCAACCAATGCACAACCTTTGAGTAAAATTACTAATAAACCTGTTATTAATGTTCCAGGATGTCCTCCAAGTGAGAAAAATATCGTGGGTAACGTTTTACATTATATTTTATTTGGTACATTGCCAGCACTTGATGCATACAATCGTCCAAAATGGGCTTATGGTATTAGAATCCATGACCTTTGTGAAAGACGTGGCCATTTTGATGCAGGTGAATTTGTACAAGAATTTGGTGATGCAGGTGCTAAAAAAGGGTATTGTCTTTACAAAGTTGGTTGTAAAGGGCCATATACATTTAATAACTGTTCACGTGAACGATTTAATCAACATACTTCTTGGCCAGTTCAAGCAGGACATGGTTGTATTGGTTGTTCAGAACCAGACTTCTGGGATAACATGGGACCATTTGAATCGCCTCTTGGGGATAGACTCTATCAGACAGTATATGGTGAAGGTGCAGATAAAACCGCTGACAAAGTGGGTGTTGCATTGTTAACTGCGACTGCTGTAGGTATTGCTGCACATGCTGCTATTGCGGCAGTTAAGGGCGGCAATAAACATTCTGAAGAATAATTGGTAAGGATAATTGAATGAGTAAAAGAATAGTCGTTGACCCTATCACCAGAATTGAAGGGCACTTAAGAGTTGAAGTTATCGTTGATGACAACAATGTTGTCACGGAGGCATATTCTTCATCTACACTGTGGAGAGGAATTGAGACAATTCTAAAAGGAAGAGACCCAAGAGATGCTGGTTTCTTCACTCAAAGAATTTGTGGTGTATGTACGTATTCTCACTATAAAGCGGGAATTAGTGCTGTTGAGAATGCTCTAGGAATTGAGCCACCATTGAATGCAAAATTAACACGTACATTAATGAACATTGCACTTTTCTTGCATGACCACCCAGTTCATTTTTATCATTTACATGGACTAGATTGGGTTGATGTGGTATCTGCTCTTAAAGCTGATCCGCATAAAGCTGCTGAGGAAGCATTTAAATATACGGATGCTCCTATGGCATGTGGCGCTGATGATTTGGTTGCGACACAAAAGAGAGTAGCGGAATTTGTTAAAAAAGGTCATCTTGGACCATTCGCGAATGCGTACTGGGGACATGCGACTTATAAGTTAACACCTGAGCAAAACTTAATTGCCGTTTCTCACTACTTAAAAGCGTTAGAGTTACAACGTGTTGCTGCACAAATGATGGCAATCTTTGGTGCAAAACAACCTCATCCACAAAGTTTAACCGTTGGTGGTGTGACATGTGTTATGGATTTACAATCACCTGCGCGTCTTGGTGAGTGGTTGACTAAGTTTAAAGAGATTTCTGAGTTTGTTAATCGTGCGTATTATCCTGATGTTGTTATGGCTGGTCTTGCCTATGCAGGTGAACCAAGTGTCAATGCTGGGCTTGGTGTTGCCAACCTCTTTACATTTGAAGAGTTCCAAATCAATTCAAAAGAGTTTTTATTTAATAGTGGTGTCATGTTTGGTGAAGATGTTATTAATTTAGTATCTGGCAAACCATTCAAAGTACATCCTTTAGATGAAAGCAAAATTACAGAAGAAGCCACTCACGCTTGGTATAAAGATAATGCTGCATACCATCCATATGAGGGTCGTCAAGAGCCTAATTATACAGGGTTTAAAGATGCCGAAACTATCAATGACAAAGGGGTCCTTGCTCCTACTAAAGTTATTGATGAAAAAGGTAAATATACATGGGTCAAAGCACCACGTTATGATGGTAAGCCATTACAAGTCGGACCATTGGCAAATATCGTTGTTAACTATGCACTTGGTAACAAGCGTGTTCAAACGGTTGTCAATAAATTCTTAAAAGATACAGGTCTTCCTATCACAGCGGTTGCTTCAACACTTGGTAGAACTGCATGTCGTATGCTTGAAGCAAAAGTAATTGCTGATTATGGTATAGAAGCGTTTACGGCTTTAATTAATAACCTTAAAGTGGATGATTCAACTTATACCAGTTACAAAATTGATAAAAACAAAGAGTATAAAGGACGCTATATTGGTAATGTTCCAAGAGGTGTTTTAAGTCACTGGGTTAAAATCAAAAATGGTGTAATTGAAAACTATCAAGCTGTTGTTCCAACAACATGGAATGCAAGTCCAAAAGATGCTAAAGGTGTTAGAGGTTCATATGAAGAGTCACTTATTGGCTTGAAAATCAATGATCTTTCTCAACCACTGGAAATTGTTAGAATTATCCACTCATATGACCCATGTTTAGCATGTGCTGTACATGTTATGGATACTAAGGGTAATGAGATGAGTAGTTATAAGGTGGATCTTAGCGGCGCGTCTTGCTAAAAGCGAAAAAGGGAGTCTAGAATGAAAAGATATACAGAATTTGAATTCTCTGCAGGGTTGCGTTGGACGCACTGGCTTAGAGCTCTTGCTATTTTCGTATTGATTGTTACTGGTTTTTATCTGGCCTATGTTTTTATTGTGCCAGCAGCTTCGGATGAGCCAGTACTTTTCTTAAATGCAAAATTTAGAATGTGGCATGAGATCGCTGGGTTTTTATTGATTGCTGTTACAATTTTTAAAGGCTATTTGTTTATTATTGACAGACAAAGCTATAAAGAGAGAATAGCATTTATGGATATTTTAAACCCAAAAGTATGGTTCCAGCAAATCAAGTATTACTTGTTTATGGGAAAACATCCAGAATTACGTGGCGCCTATAATCCACTACAATTTGTAGCTTATATTGGATTATATGCCATGCTAATACTTGTTAGCTTAACAGGTTTGATATTGTATGTTCATGCATATCACAGTGGAGTTGGTGGCGCACTTTATGATTACATGCGTCCTATTGAAGCGATGATGGGTGGTTTGGCCATGGTACGAGAGATTCACCATATTACGATGTGGGGAATCATGTTATTTATACCTGTCCATATTTATATGGCTATCTTTAACTCTATTATGGGTAAAGAGGGTTCTATGGATTCTATTATTAGTGGTTATAGATATAACAAATCTAACAAGCATTAAGAGTAATTGATTTGAAAGTGCTTGTTTTAGGCATTGGCAATGTGATGTTCTCCGACGAAGGTGTCGGGGTTCATCTGTGCCGCCTTATGGAACACAACTACGTTTTTTCTTCACAAGAGCACACCATTACGTTTATGGATGGTGGTACGCTTGCGGAAAGATTAATTCCCATTATTGTAGAATACGATCATCTTGTTGTCTTAGACTGTGTTGATGCTAATGACGGCGAGATTGGTGATGTCTATTTCTTTGACTTTGAAAATGTGCCCAATACAATTTCTTGGCAAGGAAGTGTCCATGAAGTTGAAATGCTTCAGACACTGAATATGATGGATATGGTAGGAGATCGTCCACCTACTAAAATTATTGGTATAATCCCCGAAGTAGTGGATGATACCACATTAAAAATGACACTTCCTGTTTTAAAAGGTAGTGTTGTTATGGAAAAAATTTTATTAAAACATCTTGGTGAACTCGGCTTTTGCTATGAACAAATCTCAGATTTGGATATTCAAACAATTGCTGATTTGTCATGCAAAGAGGAAAGATGATATTAGCATTTGAATTTCAATACATTTCATATAATGGCGTTTTAGAGAATATTCTTAAAAATATTGCTGTTATCTTTGACTTAAAACATAAAATTACACGCAATGATTCTATCGTTACGCTTTTTGTTGAAGAGAGCGGTGATATTTTAGGAAAATTTGCAGATTATCTTTCACTTCATTTACCTTTATCTATCTTTTTTAAATCGTCAAGTGTGAGTGTTGTTGATGCTATTCCTACTGTACAAGAAGTTATTCCTTTTTGTCCCTTTGATATAGAGTTCTTACCTCGTATCTTAAACGCAATAGCCGATTCAAATTCTTCCATGTATGCTTATCCTTTTAGTCGTAAAGATGAGGATACATGCCTTTCATTGGTGCAAAATAAAACGACCGTTATTGATGCCACATGTTCCGAAGATTTCGTAAAATTATATGATACTATTGCGGATGTAATCGCTAAAAATGAATGTATCCGTATCAAAACTAAAAGTGGTTTTTATGTTTATGGAAATGTCGAAAATCCATTACTGAGAGAGTATAAAGGCGCTTTTGAAGTCATTGCAACTGATATGTCTATGGTTGAGAGAATGGCGGTTGTTCGCGAAAATGAACTCAAAGTATTGGCTTCACTTGAGCGTCCTTCTATTCGACTTAAGGTCAACGCTTTTTATGCCCAAAAAGGTATTTTGCCAACTGAGCGTGTTCATTTACGTTTGTCCGATGATTTAATAATGCATTTGGTGTGTGAACAACTCTTTAAAAAAGGTGTTCATTTCCTTTTTAAAGTATCACAGGATGCGCTACCTTATGCCTATTCGCTTGATTTTAATCGAGAGCTTCCTTATATGGAGCCTCTTGAAGTAACTGTTTTGGAA
Organism: Sulfurospirillaceae bacterium; assembly: GCA_028684065.1. Classification (GTDB taxonomy): domain Bacteria; phylum Campylobacterota; class Campylobacteria; order Campylobacterales; family Sulfurospirillaceae; genus Sulfurospirillum. Next base: position 17,422 of record JAQUGO010000001.1, on the reverse strand, counting down.
AATGGCGAAATTTTATTACTCAAAAGTACAAGTTATGCATCCCCGAGACTTAAAGATAGTCTTGGAAAATTTAAAGAATATGCTCACGCTTCCTATGCCTCTATTATGCAAGAGCATAAGCTTTTTGACTCTAATACAAGTTGTTTTTATTTAAGTCGTTCGCATAATGATAAATTTATGCACTATTCCAAAGAAAAAGGTATGATAGATTTGGTCAATTTTTACTTACCGAATTCATTCGAGGCTGTGTTTACTTTAGTTACTCAAAGTAGCAATAGTGGTGCAAAATTAATTGAAAATTATAAAACCATGTATCCTGAACTTTATGCCCATGTAATCCAAACACCTATTCCTGAAAACCTTCCTCAAAACATTTATTCATTGTGGAAGATTGTTTCTATGATTTTAGGCTTTAGCTCTGACTTTGAAAGTGCCGCTGAAAAATTAGTCGAAAATGCAGAAAATTTTGGTGGTCAAAAAGGTCCTCGTATTGATTATTTTCTGCTTAATGAAGAGGCTTTAATGTCTGATTTTAATGTGATGAAATTCATTCGCAGTGGTATAAGCTTTAAATTAGCGGGAACTGACGATACAACACTGAGTTTTGGCTATATGGAAAGTTTAGGCTATTTTCTCTCAGATATGAGTGATTATTATAAAGAAAACATTAGTAATGAAAAAATTGCATTAGGTGGCTCATTATTTGGGTACCGAAGATTAACAGAAACAGTATGTAAAAATATCAAGCCAAATAGCCCTATCTGCTTCAATAAAGAATTGCCCATTGATCAATAGTGTTAGATGGCGTTACCATGTTGAAGGTATAGTACAAGGGGTCGGCTTCCGTCCTTTTATCTATACTTTGTGTTTACGCTTTCATCTCAAGGGCTATGTTTTAAACAACTCAGAAGGTGTCATAATCGATATTGAGGGTTTTGAAAATAGTCTTAATCAGTTTGAGGAAGCTTTACATGTAGAGCTTCCTCCTTTGGCTCGCATTGATTTAATCACAAAAGATAAAAAATTACCTTTACAAAACTATACTGAATTTACAATATCAAAAAGTGATGTTAGCACTTCAAAGCATACCCTTATTTCTCCTGATATGGCATTATGTCCCGCTTGTTTAGAAGAGCTTAAAAATCCAAACAATAGACGTTTTGGATATCCTTTTATCAATTGTACTCATTGTGGCCCACGGTATTCGATTATCAAAACTGTTCCATACGATAGGCCTAATACCTCAATGCATCCTTTTGTAATGTGTCACGCATGTGAACAAGAATATACCAATCCTTTAGATAGGCGTTATCATGCTCAACCTATTAGTTGTGAAGCTTGTGGACCAACACTTAGTTTAAAAAATATTCAAGGAGATGTATTAGCCACTCATGAGAAAGCACTTGAAATTTTTGCACGATTTATCCGTGAGGGGCATATTGTAGCGATGAAAGGGATGGGTGGTTTTCATTTGATGTGCGATGCAACATGTGATATGACTGTTTTGGAGCTTCGAAAACGAAAACATCGGCCAAGTAAGCCTTTTGCTGTGATGTTTGGTTCACTTGATGACGTCAAGAAAGAGTGTCAGATGCAGGTTTCTGAAGAAAACGAACTCTGCTCACAATTACGTCCTATCGTTTTATTGAAACGTCATGAAATGCTTTCACGGATTAGTATCTATATTGCGCCACGTATTGATAGGTTAGGGGCTTTTTTGCCATACACTCCTTTGCATGTAAGGCTCTTTGATTATCTACAAACACCAATTGTCGCAACTAGCGCCAATCGATCGGGTGAGCCAATTATAACGCACTCAGATGAACTCCTTGAAAAACTTGATGGTGTAGTTGATTATTATCTTGATTACAATCGTGATATTGTCAATGCTAGTGATGATAGTGTCATACAAGTGATAGACGATAAAATTTTACTCATGCGCGCATCAAGAGGACTTGCACCTAAAAGTCTTCGGTTTACAAGTCATGAGACACGAAAAATTTTAGCGGTTGGTGCTCAGCAAAAAAATGCTATTGCTATTTACCATAATCAGCAAGTCATTTTAAGTCCTTATATTGGAGACTTAGATACGGTGAACTCTTTTGAATTTTTTGAAAAAACACTCCAAAGTTTTAAAGATTTTTATGATTTTGAGCCTGATATTATCGTTGGGGACATGCATCCCAATTATGCCACAACGCAATGGGCTAAAAAACAAAATAAACCTTTTGTACAAGTACAACATCATTATGCACATATTTTGGCAACGCTTTATGAACACCGTTTGGATGAAAAAGTCTTAGGTATTGCCTGGGATGGTACAGGATATGGTGATGATGGTACGATTTGGGGTGGAGAATTTTTGGTATGTGATACGACTTCCTATGAAAGAGTTGCCCATTTTGAACCATTTTTGCTCTTAGGTGGTGATGCTAGTATTAAGGATATACGACGTATTTTGATTTCATTATTATTTGATATTGGTTTTGAGCATTTTGATGAAATGCCATTTGATACCAAAGATATTAAACTTCTTAAGCAAATCTATGACAAAAAAATCAATGCACCACGATGTTCATCTGTAGGACGATTATTTGATGCTGTAGCGGTTTTGTGTGGTTTATCGCATAAAGTAAGCTATGATGGGGAGAGTGGATTACTCTTAGAAAGCTTGTATGATAATACTATTTCAGAGGCTTATTCATTTTATCTAGAAGGTACTATGATACATTATAAACATACACTTTTGGATATGATCCATGACAAAGAACCTCGTATCATTGCTACAAAGTTTATGAATGCTTTAGTCGATTGTGTAGTTGAACTTTCAGCTAAATATGGTCTACCAACGGTGCTTAGCGGAGGTGTATTTCAAAATCGTACACTTCTTGAAAATCTATTAGTCAAGAGCAAAATGCCACTCTATTTTCCCCATGAAATTCCTATCAATGATGGTGGAATTTGTATGGGACAATTGTATAAAATGCTTTCAAAATAATATTAATTCTCAATTTTCGTGAGAGTTAAAGAATAGTCTGACTAGAATAAGAAAAATTACTATGAAGGACGTCAATATGGATAAAATTATTCGTTTTAGTGTCTCTTTGCCTGAAAAACTCTTAGAAGAGCTTGATAAAAAAGTTATAGCACAGGGATATGCCTCAAGAAGTGAATTTACGCGAGATTTAATTCGTGAAAAAATAGTGAAAGATGATTGGCAAGATGATGGTAGTGATGTTATCGGTGTTTTAACCATGATTTATACGCATCATCAAAATGAACTTGTCCAGAAAATTTTAGAAATTCAGCATGATGCTCATCTTAAGATTATGTGTAATACCCATGTTCACGTAAACCATGAAAATTGCCTTGAGACTATTATGATTCAAGGGAAAGTATCTAAAATAAAAGATTTTGCTCAAAAAATTGGTGGATTAAAAGGTGTTAAATTCTCAAAATTAGTAGAAGCTTCTATCCCCGCTTCATAACCATGTTAATAGGAACCTAAAAGGTTCCTATTAACGCTATATAAAATAAATCTGCATACATTATATTGGTGATTTAATTAAGTAACCGCTCTTTCAATTTTTCAATATTATTAATAGTATAGTAAGAGATTAGAGTGGTTGATTCTGCACGTTATGCTGGCAGGTTCTGTGGATAAAAAAACGAATAGTGAGTATCCAATAATAGAGCTTTTAACCACTCTAAAAGTGTACCAATATACGGTTGGAACGATGACACGAAGATCTCCTGCTCTTAGATTCACACGGTCCTACTGCTGAAATAAATCCTATGACCGCGGCTTATTATGATTTAGAAGACGGTGATTTTATCAAGGTGGAAATCACGGAAGTTGTGCCTCAAACAATACTGTTTATTAGTTTGATGAGAATATTTTTATCAAAAATGCTTACATGTAAAGAGCGTTTAGTAGTGTAAAGTTAAAAATTTAGCTATTTCGTTATTAATCGATATTTTCTAAAATAATCTCTTCAAAATCACTTCGTGTATTTTTGATCGGTTTTGTATGAAGCCCTTTGATGGTGTAAACAAATGATATTTTGGGAGTATCGGTGATATTTTTATTGGCATGATGAAGCGTTTTACAATGAAATAAGACAACATCGCCACGGGAAAGATTGGTGTGTACTTTGGTTTGAATCAATGCATTATTTTTAGGGTGTTCCTCTAAAAAATTACTGTGTGCATCAAATTGTTCTCTCTCAAGAGCTAGTTTATGTGACCCTGGGATAAACTCCAAAAGTCCATTTTCCAAATACTCCTCATCTAAAGCCAGCCAAACAGAAATTAAATTGTCATTTTCATAATGCCAATACCGTGCATCTTGGTGCCAAGAAGTGCGTGAACTCTCTTTAGGCATCTTGGTCATAATAGAATTGTGATGTGCTAAAACAAGAACAGGGGTATCATTTAAAAGTGTGTGCAAAAGTGTGCGTATTTTTGGATACGTCATCCATTCCTCAAAAATTGCCTCTCGCTGAAAAACTTGTCGTAATCTACGTACAGTAACATTAGAATCATCGTTTTTAAGGTACTCTTGCTCACTCTCAATGGGAGCCATCTTTGCCTTTAAATGCTCTTTTGCTTTTGACAATAGGGTTTCACACAACTGTGAATCTGCAAAGTTTTTGAGTATTAAAAAACCGTTGATATTGAATTCATTGATTTGAGATTGTGATAGTTCCATGCTTTGTCTTTTAAGATAAAATAGGCGATATATTACAATGAATTAAGTTAAAGAAAGCCTATAAATCATGAGAAATTACTCATGGTTTTACTTATGATAACGTCTTAATGAGTCCTTAATATAATAATGATATTTGGTAGTTCATTAGCATAAAAGGGAAATTATTCAAAAAAATATGAATATTTTTGTTTGTTCCCTCGTATTTTAGGTCAGTAAGTTATAAAAAATAAAAACACACACTTCATTTCATATATATAAAAAGAGTCATATTCACTTTTTACGCAGCATCCTTTTTAAAATGAATCGTTGCTCTTCTTTGTCATAGTTAAATTTAAACTCTGCTTCTTTGAGATAATAGATAAAGTTCTCTTTTTGAATGCCCTTAAAATGATTCATCCAGCCTTCTAAAAACTGCCAAAAATCGACTAAGGCGTTATCAAAACTCTCATAATGGGCCACTTTGTGTTGATTGAGATAGCGGGCATACGTCTCTTTTTCGATGGCATCTTCATCTAAATTTTTAAGATGCGCAAATTGGTCTGGGAGTAAGAGGGTGTGAATGCGTTTGCCGTACAACATGCCTAAAATGCCAATGGCATCGAAGAGATACTTTGGATTTCCACGTTTACATGTAGGCAGAAAATAATACTCATCATACTGTGAAAAGGTATCGATTTGTTCGGTATAAAGTGTTTCGGAATGTTCCATGAGTAAAAGGCGAAGTTTGTGGTATTTTTTGGCAATGGTGAGATAGTTGAGGCCCAAAAGTGTTGCACATTCGTACGCACTAGTGTTGTTTATAAAATACTCTAAGATTTTGAGTTCTTGTGCATGTTTTTCGTAGCTAAAAGTTCGTTTACATGTAACGCAACGAAACTGTGTTGAAGAGACTTTGTAAAGTTTTGTATGTCCACAAAATATGCACTTTTTTTGATATGTTTTCATACACATATTTTTCCTAAAACTAACTAAGAAACATCTTTTTTTAGCTCCTATTTAACCTCTCAGTGTATAATAGAACAAAAATAGATAGAAGGATGAAAAAAATGTGTAAAGATTGCGGTTGTTCTATCAACCACGGACAAATTAAAGAAAGTGTTCATTCACATGAGCACACACACGATGGACATACCCATGCTCACAGTCATCACCACGATGACCACGAGCACCATGACCATCCTCATGCACACGAACACGATCATCATGAGCACCGTCATGAAGAGATTCATGCTAATCCTCAGTTAAATGATAAAAAAACAATCGCTGTAATTACAAAAATTTTAGATGCCAATGATACACAAGCGGGTCACAACCGTGAACATTTTAATGAGCATGGCGTACTTGCTATTAATTTAATGAGCAGTCCAGGTAGTGGGAAAACAACGCTATTAGAAGCGACTATTGATACCAAAGCAATTAAATTAGCCGTGATTGAAGGCGATTTGGAGACCAACCAAGATGCTGATCGTATCATCGCAAAAGGAGCTCCTGCGCATCAAATTGCTACAGGGCAAGCGTGTCATTTAGATGCGTTTATGGTTCATGAAGGACTGCATCATTTGCCTATTGAAGGTTTGGATGTCGTTTTTATCGAAAATGTTGGAAACCTTGTATGTCCTGCGAGTTACGATGTCGGAACACACTTTAATGTGGTACTTCTTTCGGTACCAGAGGGTGATGATAAACCTGCTAAGTATCCTGTAATGTTTAGAGCTGCTGATGTGTTGCTTATAACAAAATGTGATTTATTACCCTATTTTGATTTTAGTATCGAAAAAGCTGTCAGAGAAGCGCGCAAACTCAATCCAAAAGTAGATGTGATTGAGATTGATAGCAAATGTGGCAAGGGTATTGATACATGGGTTAATTACCTCAAAATGAAAAAAGCGATGCGCTAAGGAGCTATTATGTGTTTATCTATTCCATCAAAAGTCGTTGAGATTGACGAAGATAATATGGCAACTGTTGATACAATGGGCGTGAGACGTAAAGTGACCTTGGATTTGATTGCCGAAAAAGTTGAAATTGGGGATTATGTGTTGATTCATGTGGGTTTTGCGATGAATAAAATCAGTAAAGAAGAGGCACAACTGAGTCTTGATGCATACGCTGAAATTGCCGAGGCGATGCGCAATGGTGAGATTGATGACGAAGAGGGAAATGCGAACTATGCCTGAAGTTGATCTTATTGAGGGATTTCGTGATCCTTTACATATGAAAGCATTAGCCGAGGTCATTAAAAAAGAGTGTGTTTCTAAAATCAATATTATGGAAGTCTGTGGTGGACATACCCATACGATTATGAAGTTTGGTCTTTCACAGATTTTGCCTGATTTGATTGACTTTGTGCATGGACCTGGATGTCCTGTGTGCATTATGCCAAAAGAGCGCATCGACCATGCTATCGCATTGGCTTCAATGCCAAACACGATTTTAGCTACTCTTGGCGATATGATACGAGTGCCAGGAAGCAAAACATCACTGCAAAAACTAAGAGCCGATGGCAAAGATATTCGCTCTTTGTATTCGCCCTTAGATGTACTTAAAATTGCCAAGGAAAATCCCGATAAAAAGGTTGTATTTTTTGCGATTGGCTTTGAAACAACAACACCGATGAGTGCTGTTTTGATTCAACATGTCATTGAGCAAAAACTTACCAATGTCTATTTTCATATCAATCATGTTACCGTGCCTGAGGCAGTTGAGGCGATTATGTCCAGTGGTGATGCTAAGATTGATGCTTTTTTAGGACCTTCACATGTCAGCGTTATAACAGGCTATAAGATTTATGAACCCATTGCGCAAAAGTACAAAACTCCTATCGTCGTTGCTGGGTTTGAGCCAACAGATGTAATGGAATCGGTACTTCGCATAGTCCGCCAAGTGAATGAGAAAAAAGCGTTTGTTGACAATGAATACGCACGCGCTGTTTCTCGTGAGGGCAATGTCAAGGCACAAAATCTTATCAATACCTACATGGAAAAACGTACTCATTTTAGATGGAGGGGTATTGGCGATATACCGCTGAGTGCTTTAAAACTTAAAGATGAATTTGCCTATCTAGATGCTGAAATAATCTTTAAAGATGTTTTGCCAACACAAGAGTTGGATGACCATAAAATGTGCATATGCGGTGATATTTTAAAGGGTAAAGCTAAACCTTTTGATTGTAAAGTTTTTGGAAAAGCGTGTACGCCAAGTAACCCAATGGGTTCGTGTATGGTTTCAAGTGAGGGAGCCTGCTCGGCTTATTTTAAATATGGAAAATTATCCCAAAAGGGTGGTATGTTATGAGTAAAAAAATACTTCTCTCTCACGGCGGTGGTGGTGAAGAGACGCAAAGCTTGATTAAAGAGTTGTTTTTCAAACATTTTGACAATGAAATTCTTTTACGTATGGAAGATGCGGCAAGCTTGGTGATGGAAAGTAAGCGTATCGCTTTTACCACCGACTCCTTTACGGTCACACCTCTTTTTTTTAACGGTGGTAACATCGGTAAACTGGCTATTGCAGGAACGGTGAATGACCTTGTAATGATGGGTGCAAAGCCTCGTTATTTGACGTGCTCGTTTATGATAGAAGAGGGTTTTTTATACAGCGATTTGGAAAAAATCGTTCTTGCAATGCGTGATGAAATGGCCAAAAGTGGGGTTAAAATCGTTGCTGGGGACACAAAGGTTGTACCAAAAGGCGGCGTTGATGGATTGTTTATTAACACTTCTGGAATTGGTGAAATTGTTTATGAAGGCATTTCAGCTCATAATTTACAAGAAGGACATGCCATACTTGTTTCCAATGAAGTAGGTAATCATGGGGCGTGTATCTTAGCAAAACGTGAAGACATTGAATTGGAAAGTGAACTTAAAACTGATTGTGCTTCGTTGTGGGAACCTGTGAAAGCACTGATTGAAGCGGGTATTAAAATCAAAGCGCTTCGTGATGCCACGAGGGGTGGATTAAGCGCTGTTTTAAATGAATGGGCGGAGACATCAGGCGTTTGCATCGAAGTGTTTGAAGAAAAAATCCCTGTAGCTAATGAAGTCAAAGGTGTGTGTGAGCTTTTAGGCTTTGAACCTTATGAATTTGCCAATGAAGGAACGATGGTTTTATGTCTTGAAGCGGGCGAGGAAGAGAAAGCTTTAGCTATTTTACGTCAGTTTGATGAAACTAAAAAGGCAGCTTTGATTGGCTCCGTGAGCACTAAGTATGTCAATAAAGTTGTTTTAAGTACACCGTGGGGTTCAAAAAGATTTTTAGAACCACCAAAGGGTGAATTGCTTCCAAGGATTTGCTAATGCATGAATTTTCCATTGTTAATGCACTTTTAGATTTGTGTGAAAAAAATGCTATAGCCAACAATGCAACGAAGATTACCAAAGTGGAAATAAAGATAGGCAAACTCAGTGGGGTTGAACCTTGTCTGTTGCAAACGGCGTTTGATACCTTTAAGGAAGAAACGATTTGCGATGGTGCTGAATTGGTCGTACATGTACAAGATTTAGTGGTGTATTGTAATATATGCAATGCTGAATATACTTTGGTAAAAAATGAATTTGAATGTCCTACATGTAAAGGTACCGACATGAGCGTAATCGACGGTGAAGAGATGATGCTGATGCGTTTAGAGATGGATGGTAACTAAAAGCTAAGTAAAACTTATGTATAATTTAGACTTCTTGTAAAATAATGAAGAAGTCTAAATATATTTAATAATGGAAAATGTGCATGATTAAGGAATTAAGACAAGCAACAATTGAAGATTTACCAGAGATTGTTAAGATTTATAATGAAGCTATTATTGATGGGATTTCAACTGCGGATAGTAAAATTGTTACTGTAGATGATAAACTAGAATGGTTTTACACGCATAATGACGATCATCCTATTTTGGTTAAAGAGTATCACGGGCGTATCATCGCATGGATTAGTCTTCAACCTTTTTATGAAAAATTGCTAGCGTATCAATACAGTGCTCGTATTAATATTTATATCGATAAGAATTTTCAAGGCAAAAAGTTAGGCCAGCAATTCTTGAGTGAGGCTGTTGAAAAAGCTTTGGATTATGATATTAAAACACTTTTAGCACTAAGTTTTGCCGATAACTTACCCAGTTTAAAACTCTTTAAAAAGTTAGGCTTTAAAGAATGGGGATGTTTAAGTGCTATTGCCAATATTGCTGGGGTCGATAAAGACCTTTTAATTTTGGGACTTCGTATAAAAGAGTAATGGTGACTCAAAAAGCGTGTATTATCTTTGATATGGATGGTACTTTAATTGACTCAAGTCGTGCGATGACAGCAAGTGTTAATTATGTCAGACATACTTTAGGGTTAGAGCCCATTGAAAAATCTTTTTTAGAATATTATATCAATCAGCCAGACCAACATCTTCCTAAAATTTTCTACAATACAGATGTATATAACCCAGCTCATCGTGAACTTTTTAAAGAGCATTACCTTGAATCCACCAAATCAATGATATCACTTTATCCTGATGTTCACGAACTCTTAGAAGCTTTACATGCAAAGGCAACACTTAATATTGCAACCAATGCTAATGATATTTTTGCACGACATATGTTATCATTACTGGGTATACAAGAGTATTTTACTTGCATACTTGGGGCCAATAACGTTAAAGCTCCCAAACCAGAACCAGATATGATAGATACGATTATTGAGCTTACTTCAAGTACAAAAAGTGAGACTATTCTTGTCGGTGACAGTGTGAAAGACGAATATGCTGCTCGCAATGCTCATGTCAATTTTATCTTCGCAGATTGGGGTTATGGTACAAGTGAAACAGCGCTTCAAAGAGCAGGGGATATCAAGGAACTAAAAGTACTCCTCCAAAAGGTTATTTTGTAAATATCTCCAATGGTGCTTGAAGTGTACGCTTGATAATATTGAGGGGACTTTTGATTGTATCTAATATCAAATGCGTTTCAATTTTAGGATCATCTAAATTGCCACTAACGGTTATATTGGTTGCTATTCTTTTATCGTCGCCTAAGATAATTCCTCCTACCAAAGGTATGAAATCAATTGCATTACTAATAGCATTGAGTGTTTGAATGCGTAGGGCAAGACTCAGAGTATTGCTTCCAAAATCAAGGTCACCATTTCCCTCAATATCAGCATTGTTGCCTGTGAGCTTCATTTCTTTTATCCTGACTTTATCACCATCTCTACTAAATTCGATATAGCCATTTTTAACAAAATAGCCATTTTGGTTAAATTTAGGGTCACTGAATGCGATAAGTGAAGGAATCGCATTGATGGTTGACATTAAATTATCAAAGAATCTCATATCTTTAATAAATGTTTCATGCATAATAAATGTTCCCTCGTAATGGGTATCATTTATACCTTCTAATTGAAGTGAAAAATCTCCTTTATCAAAGTGATTGGAACCAAGTAGATTGTTGATAAAGTTGGTATCCATGGCATGTGCCATAAGGTTCATCGTTCTAGATTTCTTCTCATAATCAAAGGTAGAACGTTTATACGTGGAGTGTAGTACGATAGCGTTTTTTATAAGTTTTAATTTATAACTGTCACTTAAGATTGTTCGGTTTGTATCATAGCTGATAAAAGAGGAACGTGTGCCAATAAGATTGATTGTTATTGGAGTCTCAAAATCTGCACTATCTTTAGGTAAAGTAATATTAAGATCATTAACATGGAGCGTAATATCAGTGTCAAAATGAGCATTAAGTTTACCATTAATACTTTTGGCATCCAAAGTATATGTATCTGTGCTGATGGCTAAGGAGAGAGTATCAAGGGATTGATTGTTATCTAAAAAAGGTGTTTTCACATTATTTAGATTAAGTAATGCTGTAAACTGTTTAAAATCAGTCGTTTTGACATTAAGTGTTCCTACAGAAATGTTATTATCGTGCAGTAAAGGAGAATAGGGCGCAATTTTTGAAAGATTTGAAAAATTGAATTGATTATTGTTGGGTGAAAAAAGAATTGAAGTTTCAAGTGAAGGAATAGTAATTTGTGTATCATTACCATCAATGGCAAGTGTTGCATTGATGTCTTTAAGTGAAGTAATGTTTAAAAGTGAGGCGCCACCAAAGTTAAGTGCAATAGAGTCAATATCTGTTAGCCCTTGATACGTTTGTGTTTTTGTATCAAATAACCCTGTGACGTATATGTTAAACAAATCTTTGTAATGAAGATTGGCTTTATCTAAGTAAACATTATAGTTATCAAGTCTAATGGTAGCCTCTTGTGAGAACATGGGAACATCGGTTAATGTAAAATGACTGTTGGTGACATGAAATTGTCCGGTTGCATTAATATCATAGGGTAAAAATTGGATATCTAAAACCACATGAGCATCTGTTTTTCCAGAGGTTTGTGTAATAGGTACATCAATAGCAAAAGCATGTAAAATTTTATGTATAGGTTCATTTAATAAAGCTGATGTGTTAAGGTCAACAACTATTTTAGTACCTTTGGTAAGGAGTTTATCGATATAGACATCCGCTTGCTTAATGGGTTTTTGCCCATAGGTTCCATTGTGAACATCAAATAAAAGTTGATCTTCTTTAAGCTCAATACCAACGAGATCGATATGTGCAGGGGGAACACTTGGTTCAAATTGTATGAGTGCATCAGTGGCTGTTGCTGTGCCCTTCATTTTGAGAGGAAAGTAATCCAATGTTTGTAAATCTAATTGACCATCCATTGAATGTAATTGATAGTGTTTGGCAATAATTTTGGTATCAATCCAATCTTTGACAAGGCTTTCTAGCTCTACATGCAGGACAAGAAAATCCATTAATGCTTTAAGGTTTTCATTGGTGAAAACTTCCGATTGAAGGTGATAGTGCAGAAGATTATTTTTAATATCAAGTGATGTAAGCCCACGAATACCAAACGTATCATAGGTACCCTCAAAAGAGTATGCTTTGGTTTTAAAATCAACTTCTGCATTACCTTTGAACATAAGATTATAATCTTTTAGGTATGCTGATTGAATATCTAAGGCTACTTTAAAAAGAGACACAGGATTGACTTCAAGGATGAAGCTTGCATGTTGGCTCTCAAAATTAAAGATATTATCTTTAAAACTTAAGTGTATCTCTTCATTATCATATGATAGTGTTTTAATATCAATATTTTTAAAAAATTGATTGAGATAAGGTAAATTTTGAATGATGGCAGAAGTCTCTTCTAAAGATGTATCAGTTTGGGTCTCTTTGTCGATGTCAAGACGCTTGATAGAGACAATTAATTTTTTATCTAGTTTAATATATAATTGCTCCATTTTGATTTTCGGCAGCGTCAACGTGTCGATAGAAATACCATGAATTAGGGTAATTATTAATGCCAGAAAGACAACAAAAATGAATGTAAAAAAAATCCAAATATTTTTAATGGTATGTGATGTTGCATTAATAATCATATATTCACTTCTGTTTCACTTATCAAGGCCCATGGTTTCTAGCTCTGTTGCATTTGTTCCACAAGGCTCAATTGGGCAAATTATAGCATATATGGTGGATAAAAATTTTGATTTATATGAAAAAACAGATAAATACCTTTTGGCAATGATTGGTAAGCCACAATCTGGTTGGGTGAGTATTAAAGATCGTGTTTTAACACGGGGAGATTTCTTGTATAAATTAAGCCATTCAAAGGCTCCACTCAAAGTTGTGACGTATATTCCTGGTGAAACGAAAGAGCTTTTTATGGTACAGCTTGCTCTTGATTTTGATTTATCGTATGAGAAATTATTGCAAGAATATACACAAGCGACTCCTTATATCGATGGCTTTTTAGTTCCCGATACTTATTATATTCCTATTGGGATGAATGAAAAAGATATGATCCATTTTTTAGTTCTCCACGCAAAGAAATATCATCAAGAAGTATTTGAGAAAATTTTTGGTGAATTTAATGAAGCAAAATGGTATAAATTTATCACAATCGCCTCAATCATCCAAAAAGAAGCTGCCAATAATGATGAAATGCCTATTGTCTCATCTGTTATCTACAATAGGTTGAAAAAAGATATGAAGCTTCAGATGGATGGAACACTCAATTATGGTCAGTATTCACATGTTAAAGTAACAGCACAACGCATCAAAGAAGACACTTCTGTTTATAACACCTATTTGCACAAAGGTCTACCCCCTTATCCGATTTGCGCTGTGAGTAAAGAAGCTATTATTGCAGCAATTTTTCCTAAAAATACGAATTACCTTTATTTTGTGAAAAATAAAAGTGGTGAGCATACTTTTTCTCAAAATTATGAGACACACCTGCAAAATATTAAAAATTAACTAGCTTTATTAGTCTGAAGCTTTTAGCAACTTTAATAAAGAAAATAGTACGATAACGCTAGAAAATTTTATAAAGGGGTAAGTATGGCAGATAAAGCGTCAAAAATAATTTATACCGAAGTTGATGAGGCTCCAGCCCTCGCAACGTACTCTCTTTTGCCTATTGTTAGGGCATTTACAGCAAGTGCAAATATTGAAATAGAAACACGAGACATCTCACTTTCAGGTAGAATTCTTGCAAATTTTCCTGAAAATTTGACACCTGCACAATGTGTTAATGATGATCTAAGTTACCTTGGTGCTTTAGCCAATACTCCAGAGGCCAATATTATCAAATTACCAAATATTAGCGCCTCTTTATCTCAATTAAAAGCAGCTATTCAAGAGTTACAGAGCAAAGGTTATAATATTCCTGATTATCCTGAAAATCCAAGCAATGAAGCTGAGAAACAGATCAAAGCACGTTATGCAAAAGTTTTAGGAAGTGCTGTAAATCCTGTTTTACGTGAGGGAAACTCAGATAGACGAGCACCTTTATGTGTCAAAGAATATGCCCGTAAAAATCCTCACCGCATGGGCAAATGGACAGCAGATTCAAAATCACATGTGGCGTATATGAATGAAGGTGATTTTTATGGCAATGAAAAATCTTTTTTAGCACCAGAAGCTATGACTGTTCGCATCGAATTGCTTGAAAAATCAGGCACGATAACAGTACTTAAAGATAAACTAGCCCTTTTGAAAGATGAAATTTTAGATGCAACTTTTATGAGTGCTCAAAAATTAGAAGCTTTTTATGAAAAACAAATTGAAGAAGCTAAAAAGAGTGATATTCTCCTCTCTTTGCATTTAAAAGCAACGATGATGAAAGTCAGTGATCCTATCATGTTTGGTCATGCTGTTAAAGTCTATTTTAAAGATTTATTTACAAAATACGATGCACTTTTTAAAGAATTAGGTGTTAATGCTAACAATGGACTAGGAGATTTATACGCAAAAATCGCTTCTCTTCCAAGCGAGAAAAAAGCCCAAATTGAAGCGGATATTAAAGCGTGTTATGCTGCTCGTCCAAGACTTGCCATGGTTAATTCTGACAAAGGAATTACCAATTTACATGTACCAAGTGATGTAATTATTGATGCATCTATGCCAGCATGTATAAGAGAATCGGGTAAAATGTGGGGAGCTGATAATGCTTTACACGATACCAAAGCTTTAATTCCTGATCGTTGTTATGCAACGATTTATGAAGAAACCATCAATTTTTGTAAAAAGCACGGTGCCTTAGATCCTAAAACTATAGGCTCAGTTCCCAATGTCGGTTTAATGGCACAAAAAGCTGAAGAATATGGCTCACATGATAAAACATTTGAATGTGGTGCTGATGGTATAGCACGGATTGTAGATATTGCTACAGGTAAAGTCGTGATGGAACACAGTGTTCAAAAAGGTGATGTTTACAGAGCGTGCCAAGCCAAAGATGCTCCAATTCGTGATTGGGTAAAATTAGCTGTCTCTCGTTCTCGCCTTAGCAATACGCCAGCGATTTTTTGGCTAGACCCAAAAAGAGCTCATGATGCACAAATGATTTTAAAAGTTGAAAAATATCTTAAAGATCATGATACTAAAGGCCTAGATATTACGATTAAAAGTCCACAAGAAGCTATTAATATTTCTTTAGCACGCATTGTTGAAGGTAAAGATACCATTTCTGTTACAGGTAATGTTCTTAGAGATTATTTAACTGATTTATTCCCTATTTTAGAAGTAGGAACATCCGCTAAAATGCTTTCTATCGTACCGTTAATGAGCGGTGGTGGATTGTTTGAAACCGGAGCGGGTGGTTCAGCGCCTAAACATGTTCAACAATTTATAGAAGAGGGCCATTTACGCTGGGATTCTTTGGGCGAATTTATGGCGCTTACAGCATCTTTGGAGCACCTTGATAATGTCATTGGTAATCCTAAAGCCTCTATTCTTGCTAAAACGTTAGATTCCGCTACGGGTGTTTTTTTAGATAACAACAAATCACCTCTTCCAAAAGTTGGTCAGCTTGATAACCGTGGTAGCCATTTTTACTTAGCACTCTATTGGGCTGAAGCTTTAGCGGCTCAAACCATGGATAAAGAGTTACAAGCCTTGTTTACGCCTTTGGCAAAAGCGCTTAAAGAAAACGAAACAAAAATAATGGAAGAGTTAACAAAAGCACAAGGTCATCCTGTGGATATGGGTGGTTATTATAAAGCGGATAAAAAATTAACCGAAAATGCAATGCGACCAAGTGCAACATTAAATGCTGCATTGGCTACATTGAAAGTATAAAAAAGTTTGCGTATTCGTTACATGTAAGGAGTATATTTGTTACAAGGCAAAAAAGTTGCTATTATCGGTGCTGGTAATGTTGGTGCCACGATTTGCTATTGGTTGGCAATGCGAAAAAGTTGTCGTGAAATTGTAATGATAGATTTAGTGGAGGGCGTTGCCATTGGCAAGGCCCTTGATATCTCACAGGCTACAAGTCCAGAGGGAAGTCACACCCTCATTAGTGCTTCCAGTGATTATAAAAATATTCTTAATAGCGATATTGTTGTTATTACTGCAGGTAGTCCACGTAAACCGGGTATGAGTAGAGATGATTTATTACTTATCAATGCGAATATCACGCGAAGTATTGTTGAACAGATACAAATTTATGCTCCCAAAGCCATTTTAATTACCGTTTCAAACCCACTGGATGCCATTACCTATGTGGCACTTAAATGTGGTAACTATCCACGCAATCGTGTCATTGGGATGGCGGGAATTTTAGACAGTTCACGTATGGAAACCTTTATATCAGACAAATTAGGTTTTGGATACGGTCAAGTAACCGCCAGTGTAATGGGTGGTCATGGTGATGATATGGTCCCGCTTCCTCGTTATTCGTCTGTTAATGGTGTGGCACTGACAGATTTAATGACACCCTTGGAAATTGAAGATATTATCGAAAAAACACGTCATGGTGGTGCTCAAATTGTCGGTTATATGGGTACATCAGCCTATTATGCCCCTGCAAATTCAACAGTTAAAATGATAGAAGCTATTTTGAGTGACTCGCGTGCCATTTTTCCTTGTGCTACACTGCTTGAAGGAGAATACGGCTATCGCGATACCGTCAATGGTGTTCCTGTCGTCTTAGGCTCTAATGGAATTGAAAAAATTGTAGAGCTTCCCCTTAATTTACAAGAACAACAACAGTTTGCAAAAAGTGTGGAATCAGTGAATACATTATTGGATGTATTGCATCAACAAAACTATTTCAAAGGAAAGAAATGAGAGAGATAGCCTACCAAGAGATTGTAAAAGGGATAAGAGATTGTATTATCTACAGTGGTAGTAATCTACCCAAAGACGCCTATAAAGCCTTGCAA
>JAQUGO010000010.1 GCA_028684065.1 Sulfurospirillaceae bacterium | reverse complement strand
AATGTTCGCATCTCTCCATCGCCTATTGGGGAAAGATCTACGGTCACAAATCCAGCCGATTGCACGCTTGGTAGTGGATCCCAAGTCTTCTTCATAGCACCCAGTGCTAGAACCCCACCAACCGCAGCAACTCCGCCGAATGCCATGCCTATAAAGTCGCGTCTACTTTGCTCAACAGCCATCCTTCGTTCCTTTCGTGTTGTTTAATTTGTCCCAATTTTATCTCATTAATTATTAAAAATCGATGACATATATCATTAGTTATTTGTTTTATGTTTACTTTTTATTAAATATTTTAATATAAATATGTAAAATATCTAGTGCCGCAGGTGTTATACCACTAATTTCACTGGCAGCAAAGAGTGTCGGTGGATTAAAGCGTTGTAGCTTTTCAACCACTTCATTACTTAAGCCTGAGATTGAGCTAAAATCCATCAATGGTGGTATTTTAATATTCATCATCTCTTTCATATAATCAATTTGGTTTTTTTGTTTTTCAATATAGTTTTTGTATTTGGCTTCAACTAAAATTTGTTCTTTAGAATCTTCTTTAAAAGAGCCAATAAGAGGGGCTAGTTTTTCAAGTTTTTGAGTTGTAAAATCTGCACGTGCTACAATTTTTTGTAAACTTACTTTATCGGTAATTTTCTCTTCTCCAATGCTTTCTAAAAAAGCATTATTTTCATGGGAAGGCGTCAAAAAGGTATTTTCGAGATACTCTAATCCTTCACATAATTCTCTTTGTTTTTTAACGACACGATCATGTGTTTTTTCATCGATAAGACCAATTTTATAACCATAAGGTGTTAGTCTTAAATCAGCATTATCCTCTCTTAAAAGTAAACGGTATTCGGCACGTGAGGTAAACATACGGTAAGGTTCTTTTGTTCCTTTTGTGACTAAATCATCAATCAATACTCCAATATAAGCTTCATCTCGTCTTAAAATCAAAGGTTCTTCATCTCTAAGTGCTAAGGATGCGTTAATCCCTGCCATCAAGCCTTGTGCTCCAGCTTCTTCATAACCTGTTGTTCCATTGATTTGCCCCGCACAGTAAAGTCCTGATATTTTTTTTGTTTCTAAAGTATGTCTAAGCTCTGTTGGATCGACATAGTCATATTCGATGGCATAACCATACCGTACGATTTTGGCATTTTCCATACCTTCAACAGAGTGAATCATACTTAATTGTGTATCAGGTGGTAAAGACGTGCTAAACCCATTGATGTAGTATTCGGTGGCTTCACGTGTTTGAGGTTCGATAAAAAGATGGTGGCGTTCTTTATCGCGAAAACGGTTGATTTTATCTTCAATACTAGGACAATAACGAGGTCCTATACCCTCGATTTGCCCTGTAAACAGAGGTGCTCGATGAAAATTACTTTCAATAATAGTGTGAGTGTTTTGATTGGTATAGGCAATGTAGCATGGAAGCTGATGTGGGCTAAAACTTTCCCTTGGAGTTCTAAAACTAAATGGAAGAGGATTTTCGTCACCTGGTTGAAGTTCCATTTTAGAAAAATCAATACTTTTAGCATCAATACGTGCGCATGTTCCTGTTTTAAGACGGCCCATACGTAGTCCCATAGATTTAAGTGAAGCAGAGAGATGCACAGAAGGAAATTCTCCCACGCGTCCTGCTTCTTGTTTGTACTCTCCAATATGAATGAGACCTTTTAAAAAAGTACCCGTGGTAACAATGACTTTTTGAGCATGATAATGGTTTTTTAGTTGGGTGATGACACCGGTTATTTTCCCCTCTTGGGTTACAATTTCTTCAACAATTTCTTGAGCAACACTGAGATTGTCTGTATTTAAAACCAGATTACGCATATAAATACGATAGCGGTCCATATCAATTTGAGCACGACTTCCTCGCACTGCCGGACCTTTTGAAATATTGAGTGTTCGAAATTGAATGCCGGTTGCGTCGGTAGCTAACGCCATTTGCCCACCAAGGGCATCAATTTCTTTCACTAAATGTCCTTTAGCAAGTCCGCCAATGGCGGGATTACAACTGGCTGCACCAATTTGTTCAGCTAAAATTGTGATAAGAAGTGTTTTGTGTCCCATGCGTGCAGAAACCAATGAAGCTTCGATGCCTGCATGTCCTCCACCAATTACAATAACGTCATATTTCATAAGTGTGTATACCTTTAACTATATCTTTTTGTGCAGATTATACAATGAATTATCTTTTAGTGTTTGAAAAATTGATACAATATGTGAAAACAAAGAAAGAGTAGGGTATGTTTCAAGAAAAGCATTTGCCAAAATTGATATTTATGACGCCTATTGTCACTATTGTTTTGCTGACGTTTTTCATTCTCTCTTTTTTTATATCCATTGAACGTGCTAATCTTCGTTTGGAAAGTGATGCTCTGGAAAAACAACTTCTCAGTCAACAGAAAACAACACTCAGCTATGAAATTCAAAAAGTCTTTAATTATTTTGAATACCATACCCGTACAATGCGCCAAAATATTGATAATGAGCTTAAGGATAGAGTCGATGATGTGCATTTGATGGGGATAAATTTGTATGCTAAAAACAACGACCAAAAATCTTTAACCGAGCTTCGCCAAGACCTTCTTCTAACTCTATCTTCTTTACATGTAAGCGCTCATCGAGGATATTATTTTATTGTTAATGCTAAGGGTGACATCATTTATCCCCAAGAGGAGTTGGGGGATCGTATTGGCCTTAAAAGTGCGGTGGCAGAAGCTATGCGCAATGGCGGGTATGCAACGAGCGAAGTAGGTAGGCCACGGCGCGTGTATGTCAAAGCGCTTTCTCCTTATGGTTGGAGTATTGGAGCGGCTGAGTATCTTGATATAGCAACCTTGAGACTTAAAGAAGAGATGATAAGCTGGGCGGAGTCTTTGCGGTATGGTGAGGGTGGGTATGTATGGATTCATAATAGTTCGCATACGCTGTTAGCACATCCTTTTCGTCAAGGAAGCATTGGTAAAGATGATGCTTCCTTGAGAGATAAAAATGGGCAGTATATTATCCAACTTTTTGTCAAACAAGCGATGAACAGTGGCGATACCTTGGGTAGTTTTGTAGAGTATTATTGGGCAAAACCGTATGAAAAAGAGCCTGCTAAAAAAATTTCTTATGTAG
Organism: Sulfurospirillaceae bacterium; assembly: GCA_028684065.1. Classification (GTDB taxonomy): domain Bacteria; phylum Campylobacterota; class Campylobacteria; order Campylobacterales; family Sulfurospirillaceae; genus Sulfurospirillum. The sequence continues at coordinate 78,821 of JAQUGO010000010.1, read as the reverse complement.
CATTTTATAAGCCGTGGAATTGGATTATTGGAACAGGAATTTATGTCAGTGATGTTGAAAAAGCAATCGCTTTGAAAAAAGAAGAGATGAAAGCTAAAATGGACCGTTATATTTTAGGAGTGATGGTGATTGCTTTTTTTTCAATGATAGTGGTGGGCTTTATCTCTTTTTTAATAACAAAACAAATCAATACGGCTCTTGAATCGTATCGAGCTCGTGTCAACAATCAAACCGAAGCGCTTAAAGAGTTTAATGCCACACTTCGTTCTAAAGTCAATCACGCACTTGCTGAGTCTAAACGTAAAGATTTAGCGCTGATGCAGCAATCACGACTGGCGCAAATGGGAGAGATGCTAAGTATCATTGCGCATCAATGGCGGCAGCCTTTAAGTGAGGTATCGGGTATTTTTATGGAGCTTGAAACCGCTGCAAAATTTGGTAAAGCTGATAATGCTTTGATTGTTCAAAGCGCCAAAGAAGGCGATATATTGCTTTCATACATGTCACGCACGATTGATGATTTTAGACATTTTTTCAAACCATCCAAAGAACGTGTGAATTTTAGTGTTCAAAAAGCTTGTGACGAAGCATTTACATTGGCGCAAGCAACTCTTAAAAATGCTCATATAAGCTTACATGTGAAGCATCATAGCACTGTAATGATTTTAGGCTTCCCAAATGAATATGCTCAAGTAGTCCTCAATTTGGTGTTAAATGCTAAAGATGCACTTGTAGAACGACGTATAGAACAGCCTAAGATTTGGGTAGAAATAGGTCTTAATGGGGATAGTAAGTCCTTAGTTTGTGTGCACGATAATGCGGGAGGTATCGATGAAAATTTGATGCAGAGTATTTTTGAGCCTTATGTTTCAACAAAAAAAGCTTCAAGTGGAACGGGCTTAGGCTTATATATGGCAAAAATGATTATTGAAGATAATATGAATGGTAAACTCTATGCACGCAATGATACGTTGGGTGCGAAATTTTGTATTGAGGTATAAACAATGGAAATGGCAAAACTAGCCTTATTAAAGCATTTAAGTATTCTCTATGTAGAAGATGATGAAGGCATTCGCAGTCGTATTAGCAAATCACTAAGCTATTACTTTAAAGAGGTATATGAAGCTAATAATGGAGAAGAGGGTTTTACCATGTATGAAAGTATAAGCCCAGATATTGTGTTAAGTGATATCCAAATGGCACATGGGACTGGTATTGATTTAGCAAAAAAAATCCGTCTACATGACAAGCATACTCCGATAGTGATGTTTAGTGCTTTTGGTAAAGAAGAGTATCTACTGGAACTTATTAATATTCACATTAACTATTTTGTTCTTAAACCCGCTAATGCTGAGAGGCTTTTGGAGGGTTTATTGGAAGCCCTAGATATTACAGAAGGGGAAAGTATCGTTTTGTCCAAAGAGTTACTTTTCGCGCCATTTGAACGCAAACTCTATTACAAAGGAGAAGCTATTGCTCTTAATAAGCGTGAAAAAGAGTTTTTAATGTTACTTTCTAAGCAAAAAAAACAGATAACGCCGTATGCTCTCATTGAAGATATTGTCTGGGATGGGAAAATGATGAGCATGGAGGCTTTAAAAACATTTATTAAAGAACTTCGCAAAAAAGTTCCTATCGGCTTTTTGGAAAATATACCTCAAGAAGGGTATCGGCTTATTTTTTAATCACCTAAGACTTCATTCCCTCACTTTTTCCCCACTTGCATCTGTTAGTATCAAAAATATCATTTTCAAAGGAGTCTTTTATGTTACGAAAACTGGTGGTTTTAGCCTGTGTATCGGGTGCCTTGATGGCAGCCAATATCAAGATGGATCTTAATGCCGTGTATGGTGCCAACAACTTTCACACCAAAGGTGCCGAGCAATTTGCGGCCTTAGTTGATGAATACACAAAGGGTACGGTCAAGATAACAGTTCATGCAGGGGGCTCTTTAATTAAGGGTAGTCCATTGCAAGCGGTTAAAGATGGAACAGTTGCAATGACGGATATGTTTATTCCTTTTACTGCAGGAGGAGGTAAGGTATTTGGTATCTCTGCGTTACCATTTGTAGCAAGTTCATATGATGATGCCTACAAACTCTACAAAATTTCAAAACCAGCTTATGATAAAACAGCAGCACAATGGAATCAAAAACTGCTTTACGCTGTTTCGTGGCCGCCGAGTGGGTTATATACTAAAAAACCTATGATGACTAAAGCAGATTTTGCTGATTTGAAAACCAGAACCTATGACAAGAATTCAGCTGATTTTATTACGATGGTCGGAGGAAGTTCTGTAGCTCTTCCATGGGGTGAAGTCTATTCTGCACTGAGTACGGGTATGGTCAATTCTGTGGTTACCTCTTCAGCTTCAGGAAAAGATGGTAAATTCTGGGAAGTTTTAAGTGACTTTACAAAAATTTCTTATGCGTATCCTTTGCAAGCAGTGACTATCAATCTTGATTATTGGAAAAGTTTAGATAAAGCACAACAAGAGGCAGTGCTTAAAGCAGCCGCTAAAATAGAAGCATCACAATGGGATGCCAGTAAAGAAGAAGACAAAGTGGCTCTTAAAATGCTCAGTGATAATGGTATGAAAATTACAGATGAATCACCAGAACTCAAAAAAGAGTTAGATATTGTGGCTAAAAAAATGCTGGATGCCTATCTTGCAGATGCTGATGATATGATTAAAAAAATCTTTATAGAGTATAAAAAATAATGGTACGAGGTTTTATTACCATGGCTAAAAAGCTCTCCCACGGGGGAGCTTTAGTAGCGTCTTTTTTAATCATTGTTTTGGTCGCATTAATCATGACAGAAATTATTTTGCGGGCTTTTTTCAACACATCAACTATGTTAGCAGATGAGTACAGTGGTTATCTTTACCTTGCTATTGTCTGTTTTGGACTAGGGTATACATTTTTAAGGGATGGGCATATCCGAATTACGTTTATGACTGCAAAGCTATCTAATAAAGCGAGTTCTTTCGTTGATGTCTTTGCAGGCGTAATGACTTTAGGTGTGCTTATCTTCGCGCTGTATCGCACGGTACTTTTAGCCTATGATGCTTATGTTTTTGAGGTTCGCTCTGAGGCCGTTTCTGCAACACCTATTTACTTAACACAGCTTGCATTACCACTAGGTCTTTGTCTTTTTATTGTGGCAGTGGTTGCTTATATCTTGGAAAGGTTGTTTCATGATCAGTGATCCACTTATTCTCTCCATTGTTTTATTAGCTTTTATGTTTCTTTTTTTACTCTCATCCATTTGGATAGGGGTATCACTTTTTTTAACAGGGATTGTAGGGATGCTTGTTTATGAAAATCACCTACCACCGGCATTAAGTATTGTTACTAAAATTGGTAATTTATTAGGAAGTTCGATGTACGAGTCTCTTAATTCATGGTCACTTGCGGCTTTGCCGATGTTTATCTTAATGGGTGAAATTTTGCATCATTCTTCTATCTCTAATAAACTTTTTAATGGTCTTGTTCCATGGCTGAGCAATGTTCCAGGGCGCCTTTTGCATATCAATGTTGCAGCGTGCTCTTTGTTTGCAGCTGTTTCAGGCTCCTCTGCGGCAACCACAGCAACAGTGGGAAAAATTACATTAGAAGAGCTAAAAAATAGAGGCTATAGTAAATCCTTGGCTCTTGGTTCTTTAGCTGGGAGTGGTACGTTAGGCTTTTTAATACCTCCTAGTATCATTATGATTATTTATGGTGTTTTAGCCGATGTTTCTATTGGAAAACTTTTTATCTCAGGAATCTTGCCAGGACTGTTACTTGCAACATCGTATTCCGTTTATATTATGGTAGTGGCTTTACTCGACAAACGTGTCATGCCTGCTAAAAAAGAGATTTATGGTTGGAATGAAAAGTTTCATGCACTCAAAGAATTGGCACCTATTTTATCGTTGATTATTGTGGTTATTGGAAGTATCTATGGTGGTTTTGCTACACCAACGGAAGCAGCATCCCTGGGCGTATTTTGTTCAATGCTTTTGGCTATTTATTTTAAAAATTTCACGTTTCACATTGTAAAAGTTTCACTTTTAAGTACTATTAAAACAACAGTTATGATAAGCTTTATTATTGCAGGTGCTGGCTTTTTGTCACAAGTTGTTGGCTTTTTAGGTATTGCTAGAGCTGTGAGCGAGTATATTGTTGGTTTAGGTTTGTCTCCGTATATGCTGATTATTGTGATTGGTATTATGTATATTATCCTTGGCATGATGTTAGATGGTATTTCGATGGTCGTTATGACTTTACCGATTGTTTTACCTATTATTACACTGGCTGGTTTTGATGCATTGTGGTTTGGAATTTTCTTGGTTTTTATGGTAGAAATGGCACAAATTACACCTCCTGTTGGGTTTTCTCTTTTTGTGATTCAAAGTATTTCAGGTGAAAAAATAAGCTTTGTCTTAAAAGCTACATTTCCCTTTTTTATCATTATGATTTTAATTATTGCTGTGGTAACATTATTCCCAGAAATTGTTTTTTACCTTCCCAATAGGATGATTAAATGAGTATAAAATTAAATTGTGATGCAGGCGAGAGTTTTGGCTCTTGGAAAATGGGTTTGGATGAGGCGGTACTACCTTATGTCGATATGGCAAACTTTGCCTGCGGTTTTCATGCAGGAGATCCTTTAATTATGGATGCTTCGATTAAATTGGCCCTTAAACATAATGTGACCATTGGTGCGCATCCTGCATACCCTGATTTGGTTGGTTTTGGTAGGCGAAGTGTTGCGTGTTCATTGGCTGAGATTGAAGCAATGGTTATTTACCAGTGTGGTGCACTTAAAGCGTTTTGTGACGCTAATGGTGCAAAGCTAAGTTATGTTAAACCACATGGGGCTTTGTACAATGATATGATGAAAGATGTACGCATTTTTAGAGCCGTTGTTCAAGGGGTTCAAAGATTGGATAAAACGTTAAAAGTGATGGTGCTCTCCATGGTTAATATTGCTGCACATGAAGCTGTGGCTACAGAACTTGGGGTAGGATTGTTATACGAAGTTTTTGCCGACCGTGCTTATGATGATGCAGGTTTATTGGTGCCTCGCACTCAAAAAGGCTCTGTACTTCATGATATTGAAGCGGTCAAAGTGCGTTTGTCTATGCTCAAAAATGAAGGCCTTTTGGAAACAATTTCAGGTAAGCGAATTGCTTTAAAAGTAGATTCTCTGTGTGTCCATGGAGATAATGAGGAGGCGGTTGCAATAGTTAGAACCCTAAGGGAGTCTCTTTGAATTTTACGTTTCAAATCGCTTCTTATAATACTTTCATTATCTATTTTGGGCACGCTATTGACCCAATGGTCTCTAAAGAGGTTCAAAAAGCCTACCGTGCACTTAAAAATGCGATGGTTCAAGGTATTTTAGAAATTATCCCCTCTTATGCGTCGTTGATGGTAAGCTATGATGTTCTTAAACACGATTATGAGCCATTGCGTGCACGTGTTGAGAGTATTATCCTTGGTGCAAAGCCTATCGATGAAAAAGCGAAGAAAATCATTACTATTCCGACCTACTATCACCCTGAAGTAGGCTTAGATCTTGAAGCCGTTGCCGAAGAAAAAAATGTTACGATAGAAGAAATTATAGCCTTGCATGTAAAGCAAAAATATAATGTTTATGCAGTCGGATTTGCTCCCGGATTTGCCTATCTTGGTGAACTTGATCTTGCTTTAGCCTCTCCTAGACTTGCCAATCCTAGAAAAGCTATTCCCAAGGGGAGTGTTTCAATCGCGGATAGACAAACCGCTGTTTATCCGACACAAAGTCCTGGGGGGTGGAAGATTCTTGGGCGCACACCGATTGCTATGTTTGATACTGCTTATGAGGGACTGTCTTTGTTACATGTAGGCGATTTAGTTCAGTTTGAAGCGATTAGCAAAGCAGAGTTTTTAAAACTAGGTGGTGTGCTGTGAATGGCTTAATGATACTCAATGGAGGGCTTCAAAGTAGCATTCAAGATGCTGGGCGTGTTGGGGTGAGCGATATTGGTTTAACGCAAAGTGGTGCGATGGATGAATTAGCCTTTGGTTATGTTCAAATGCTTTTAGGCAATGCCTTTAATACGTCAACCATTGAAATTGCTCTTGGTGGGCTTAGTTTTAAGGCACAAGGACGTGTATGCATCGCTTTAGGGGGTGCAGATATGGGTTGTACCCTCAATGGACAAGCTATTTCTATGTGGACGACGTATAACCTTATGGATGGCGATATTCTTAGCTTTGGCTTTGCAAGTGCTGGCCATTTTGCTTATGTTGGAGTGGTTGGGGGATTTCAGACACCTAAATTATACGGAAGTTATTCTACTTCTATGAAAGAGGGATTAGGTGGTATTGAAGGACGAAAGTTATCAGCAGGTGATTTTTTAGCATGTGCTCCTTCGCAATTGAAGGAAAAAAGGTATCTGAAACAAGAATTTGTTCCAAACTATGGTGAAGAAGTAAATTTACGATTAGTCCTTGGCTATCAAGAGGCACTGTTTGATGAAGCTCAAAAAGAGGCTTTTTTTAATACGGTGTATACTTATAAAGGTGAGGGAGATAGGATGGGCTACCGTTTAAGCGGAGAGAAGATTGTACCTAAAGTCAATGGTATTTTATCGGAGCCCATTTGTTATGGTGCAGTACAAATTCCCACACACGGAGAGCCTATTGTTCTGCTAAAAGAGCATCAAACGATTGGTGGGTATCCAAAAATCGGCTCTGTTTTAAGTATGGATTGTTTTAAACTTTCCCAAATAAAGCCAGGTGGAAGAGTTCGCTTTAAAGTCATTTCGCAAAACGAGGCTCAAGCCATTGCTCAAGCCTTTTATCACTTTTTTAGGTTCTAAAATTTTCAAGTACCGAATTGAGTTTTTCGGTTAAATCACTAAGATGAGAAGAGGCGCTTTGCATCTCTTCCATACTCTTAGCATTGCTTATGGTGTAGGCATTGATTTTTTCAATTTTTTGAACAATGGCATCAATTTTAGCACTTGTATCCCCATAATCTTTGACAGTATGTTCACTAGAGGCTGTTGCATTGTCCATAATAATAGCGGTCTCATTGATATTACTTTCAACTTCAGCGGCAATTTTTGTTAAACTTTCCATACTATTTGAGTTGGCATTCATACGATCACTCGCATCATTGATAGCTTGAACAATGACATTGATAGTAGCATTGATTTCGGTTAAACTTTTTTGGGTTCGTTCCGCTAGATTGCGTACTTCATCAGCAACAACGGCAAATCCACGTCCATGCTCTCCAGCACGTGCGGCTTCAATGGCGGCATTGAGTGCGAGTAAATTTGTTTGGTCTGCAATATCTGCAATAACCGTTAAAACGCCTTTAACTTGGTCAGCATCGTTACTAAGTTGAGCCATTTGATGTGCTAGTTCAACTTCAACATGTGCCGTGTTTTGTACTTGAGTTGCCATTTTGAGAATTTGATTTTTAGCGTTTTCAAGTTTGCTATTGGCTTCTTCTATCTCTTGTTTTGATGTTTGTGCTTTTTCCAAAGAAACAGAGAGTTCTGTTTTCATATTTTGAGACATAGTATTGGTCTCTTTAACCAGTTCAGAGGTACCGTGTACTCGTTTCCCTACTTGGACTGCCGTTGCACTAAGTTCAGCTGCCACAGAAGCATTTTCACTACTTGAGGATTTTGCCAGAGAAACGGTCATACGTACTTTTTCGATAAATTTATTAAAGGCTTGGGAGGCTTGTCCAATTTCATCATTGCTTTTAATATCTAATTGTTTGGTTAAATCTCCATCTCCACTTGCTAAATTTTCTGTTTTGACTTGGAGTTCATTGAGAGGGGTAGTGACCGTTTTTTTAAGGATGATAATTAAAAGAATAAACACGAGAGTACTAATAATAATCATTAAGAAAATTTGTTGCATCATCGTTTTTTGTGCATCATTGACAGTTTTATCAACAACACTTTTTTCAACAGCAATGAGCACTTCACCTGCACGGCTACCATCAAAGGCTTGAAGCTCTTTACGCACTACAAAATAAGTTGATGTTACAAAAAAATCTCCTTGCGAGAGTAAATCAATATCTTTGATCTCATCAAAGAGTCGCATATCGGTACCCTCTTTTTTCTGAGAAAGGGCTGTTGTTTTAGCGAGGATTGCATTTTTAGCATTCGCACTTAGATTGAGATTTTTTTGATCGGCTAGAAATATAACACTTGATTGTAAATCTTCTTTTGCATTTTTGACAATAGAGTTAAATGATTGGATGAATTCGACAGAGCCTATATATTCATTATTGGAGATAACTGGGGCTACACCTCGTAATGACATGCCTGCTACGCCCATCTCAATAGCCGATAAGGGCTCTTTGCTCTCTTTCACTTTTTTAATAGTATGTCTAAAAGAGGAGAGGTCGTCACCAAATTTATTGGGCATCCATGCTCTTACAAAGCTTTTAATGTCTTTGGTATGGATGTGAATTTGCACATTTTTAAAATCAGTCTTTTCCTTATACGTTTTAGAGAGGGCACTTAAGCCTTCAATTGCTATTTCTCTATCTTGTCTTAACAATGAATCAATTACAAAATAGTTTGAGGCAATATTGATAGCATTGGTGATAGCAATATCAAATTTTGCATCTAATTGATTTTTGATATAGATATTGAGTGTCTCTTTTTCTTTGGCGTAAACATCTTTTTCAATCCCTTTAATACTCATATATGTGGAGACCATAACCAAGAGCATTCCTATGAGAGCGGAGCTGATTAACGGGATATAAATCTTTTTAGAAATAGAGGTTGAACGCATAGTAACTCCTTTAAGTTCTTAATCTTTAGTATATTGAAAATTTCTTTAAAAGAGTTTATAACCTGTAAAACTTATGTTACGACTATTGGAGTAATATTCTTTTGAGCAAAACGCGTTATAATTAAAGCAAATAAATGAGGCAAAGGGAAGTAATGTTTACAGGTTTGATTCGAGAATTGGCTCATGTTGTACGCTATGATACCACACTTTTAACACTTCGATCGACTTATAGACCTTGCATAGGGGATAGTATTGCTATTAATGGAGTGTGTTTAACTGTAGTTTCTCTTGAAGCTGGAATCTTTAGCGTGGAGCTTTCCCAAGAGACGCGGGAACTGATTGCCATAGAAAATTTAAAAGATACAGTCCATATGGAGCCTGCATTATGCGTGGGTGATAAACTGGATGGTCATATGGTGCAAGGCCATGTGGATTGTTTAGGAATCATCAAAAGCATGACAAAGAAAAGTAATGGACTGGATGTGATTATACATATTCCAGAAGCGTTTATTCGTTTTGTTATTCCTAAAGGGAGTATTGCCATAGATGGGGTGAGTTTAACGGTTAATAATGTAGAAAAAGAGACTTTTCGTTTAACGATTATTCCTCATACTCTTTCACAAACATTGATTCAAACGTATAAAATAGGCAGACGTGTCAATATTGAAACGGATATGTTTGCGCGCTATATCTATCATATGTTTAAAGATAATCAACCTCTTGATTGGAATAGTGTTGATAGAATTTTGGCAAGCTATTAATGCAATACTGTTTTACAAACCGTTTTGGAGGTATCAGCCAAGCTCCTTATGAAAACTTTAATTTAGGGCTACATGTTAATGACAATCCCTCACATGTAGAGCATAATAGAAGACTTTTGAAAGCACAATGCAATGTGCCTCATATAATGTTTATGAATCAAGTTCATAGTGCTGATGTTACTGTCATTTCTGGCATTATGCCTGTGCCAACATGTGATGCGATGATTACCAATCAAAAAGGTATTGCTTTAGCTGTGATGGTAGCAGATTGCATTCCTATTCTTTTATATGACTCCGTGAATGAGGCCATTGGAGTTGTGCATGCAGGGCGTACAGGGAGTGCTTTACATGTAGGCACACGGTGTATTCAAAAAATGCACCAAGTTTATGGCACTGAGGCAAAAGATATTAAACTATGGATGGGTCCTTCTATTGGGGGGTGTTGCTATGAAGTCGGTAAAGATGTAACTGTAGGGCTGGAAGATTGTTTGCATGTAAGGGAAAATCGTTATTTTTTGGATTTACCATCGTTTAATAAAGCTGATTTTTTAGCCTTAGGAGTGAAGGAAACGAATATTGTTCATTCAACAATATGTACCTGTTGCAATCCAGACTATTTTTCGTACCGACGTGATACAATAACAGGAAGATTTGTAGGAGTAATTTGGTTATGATAGTAAAGGGTGTCTTGCATTATCAACAAGCTCAGCATGATTCACGTGCTCTTGATGAGGCTAAAATTGTGGGAAAGATTATGCAGAAAGCAACCATTTTAGGAAATACTTATTTTCAGAATAGAGAGTTAGTCACAACGCTTTGCGCAATGAAAGATGATAGTGAGATGAATGATGTGATAGTGAAAGCATTATTTGATATTATGAAACATTGTGTCCAGAGCGAAAAAATAGCATGTATGAGTGGTGAAGGGTAAGAGTTCGCTCAAAGGCAAACTCTTAAAGATAGCGTGTAACGGTATTATCCGCGACAACCACAACCTGTACCACAACTTCCTTTGATGGCAGTAAGAGCAGCTTCGTAGTTTGGCTCTTCTGTGATTTCTGGGCAAATTTCTTTGTAGGTTACTTTTCCTTCTTTATCCAAAACAAAAATGGCACGGCCTGTAACACCTGCTAATGGGCCATCTGCAATTAAAACACCATAAGCATTTGCAAAATCTTTATTTCTAAAATCACTACCTACTTGTAAGTTTTCAATGCCTTCAGTTGTACAAAATCTTCCCATTGCAAATGGTAAGTCCATAGATACAACAACGACTTCAGCTGATTCGATTTTAGCTGCTTCAACATTAAATCTGCGTGTTTCAGCTGCACAAACAGCTGTGTCTAATGAAGGAACGACGACGATAATTTGTGATTTATCTCTTTTACCACCCAATGCGATTGAACTTAAATCTTTTGCTACGACACTAACGACAGCTGGTGTATCACCAACATTAACAGTTGTACCAGAAAGATTAACAAGATTGCCTTTTAACTTAGTTGTTGCCATTTTTTTTCCTTAGAAGAATATGAATTTATTTCAGAATTATAGCTAATTAGGATAAAGTTTCTCTTAATAGAACAGATTACATCACTTGCACTTGGTTGCGGCCATTGCCCTTAGATTTATATAAGGCTTGATCGGCTCTTTCCATAATTTGATAAACATCAGTATCATGTGGCTTTAAAGAAGCAAGGCCAATACTCACGGTTACAAAAATATGCTCTTGGGCTGATTTTGTATAAGACGTGTGTTCTATTTTTGCACGTATTTTTTCAGCTAATGTTAGTGCGCCTTCAAGCGTTGTATTTTGGAGGCAGATAGAAAATTCTTCTCCACCGATACGTCCAAATAAATCGCTTTCACGTAAAATTTCTTTCGTTGTTTTACAAAAGAGTTTCAATACTTCATCCCCTATGGCATGTCCGTATGTATCGTTAACATCCTTAAAAAAGTCTATATCAAGGGAGAGTATAAATAAGTCTGTTTTATTGCGTTTTGAAGCATAAAAGTATGTGGTAGCGAGTTCAATAAAATGCCTTCTATTATCAATTTTTGTTAAATCATCAGTATTGGCAAGTTCGTTAAGTTTACTATTAAGCATAATAAGTTGATGGGTTCTATCTTCGACTTCTTTTTCTAGGGTGCTATTGAAATTTTCTATTTCAAGGGTATGTTGCAAGAGTCTTTTATTAAGATTTTTAATATGTATTAATGTGATGATAAGAATAATAATAAACGAACAAAATAGAGTGATTGCTAAGGCATAGTGCGAGAAAAGTTCTTTAAGGGTGAATGTTTTTTCTTTATAAGGATAAATGTCCATTTCTCGTAAAATAGTTGTAATATGTGAATAATCTGAAGGTGTATTCCAATCAATATGGTTTGTTCGATTGGTATCTGGATGAGGTTTTATCAAAGCACTTAAAACAGCATTTGAGAGTGTTTCTGTGGTATGTTTTAGTTTAGCTAAAGGCCACTCTGGATAGAGCTCAGAACTTACTTCTAAAAGAAAATTATCATACTTTTTAGCCCCAATAATATTGATGGTAGAACGATTTAAATCTTTATTTTCAATAAGTTTTTCAAGCGTGCCCGTACGTACAATTCCGACATCAATTTTGCCTTCAAGAAGGGCTTGAATGACAGCATTGTGTGTTCCCAGAAAAATTATTTTTTTAAAATTATTAATGGCAACAGCATTATCTTTAAGTGTTTTTATTCCTAAAATATAACCACCAAGGGAGGATGGATTGACGGCACCAAGAGTTTTATTCCTAAGCGATGCATAATTGGTAATGCTTGTATCATTTGCACGTGAGAGGATAACGCTGCCATACAAACGGTGATGCTTGTTTTTATAGTAATTGTTTAAAGTTGCAATACGACTGATTCCATAATCATGTTCAAGTTGAATATAAATAGCGGGATTTGTAATGATAAAATCAATACGTTTTTCTTTAATATTTTGGATTAGTTTTTCAAAATGAAGTGGTTCAATAATAAAATGATAACGAGGTAAGACTTCAGAAAGATACTCTATACTTTCCTTCCACGTTTGATACGCTTTATCTTCTCCATTGTTGGCAAGCACACCAATGTAAACACTTTCTTTAGAAAGATTAAGAGGGTCAATAAAATGTTCTAATGAATAATCATTTTTTAAAAGTCCACTTAGGCGATAGATATTAGCAATGGTTGCAAATTTTTGCTTTTCTATGGTGCCAAAAGGGATTCCTTCTTTGAAGGCTAGCTTTTTTAAAGCTTCCCCTTCAAAAATAAGTGCTTCTAGGCTTTTGTGTTGGGTATTATAATTTTCATAGAGAATTTTAGCACTCTCTTCAATATGTGAAAATGCCCATTCCCACCCTTTTTTACTAGCATTATAAAAACGCTTAACGCGTTGGGGATGGCTTTGTATCTCATTTTGAGATGTAAAAAGAATATCACCATAAAAATCAAAACCATAATCTTTAGGATTAAAAAGAGTATAAGGGATATGTTGTGCATTAAGCGTAAAAGGTTCATTGGAGATATAGCAAGCCATAGCATCCGTTTTTTGCTCAATTAGGTCTTGTATATGGAAGGTGTGTTGTTGCAATGTAATATTATTAGAAAAAATACCTTGGCTCATTAACATCGCCATAATTGCTGCAGAACTGGCCTCATCTGGTGTAATCATCACATGTTTACCCCCAAGGTCTTTTAGCGTTTTTATCTTTGGATTTGTGGTTATGAGAACGGAGGGGGTACTTTGAAAGAGGGCAAGAAGAACCGCTATATCTTTCTGATTATTTTTATCAATAATCAGAGAGGATTTTCCGATACCATAGGTACTTTTTTGGCTCAGAACATCATCAACAATATTCGTATTATGAGAAAGCTCTTTAATGGTAACATCGAGATTTTCTTCTTGGTAATAGCCATTATGCATGGCGATGTAAAAACCTGCGGATTGAAATTGGTTCAGCCATGAAAGTTGAAGAGAAATTTCATCACGTGATTCACCCGCATATAAAGAGAAGGTGAACAAAAGCAGGGATAAGAACCACAAAAATTTCATGGAATCTCCTTGTCGTTAGAACTATTTTAGCACATAAATCCTATAATTAAAAATAATGTTCAAGGGGAAATATGAAAATCTATGCTCTTTTGGTACTCTGTGTATTATTTTGGTCCGCAAATTTTGTGATGGGACGTTTTGTAGCAGGTGCGATGATGCCCTATGAATTGGCTTTTTTTAGATGGCTTGGTGTTTTTGTGGTGACGCTTCCTTTCTTTCTCTTGCATATCAAAAAAATTGCATTAGCTTTTCGAACAGATTTTTGGATACTTTTGGTCTTGGCGACATTGGGAATCGCAGGTTTTAATACATTTTTATACATCGGCCTTCAAGATACCACGGCAACCAATGCTTTGTTAATTAATTCAAGCATTCCTATTTTAATTCTTTTTTTATCGGTGGTAATTCTAAAAAAAATGATTACAAATCGACAAATTGTAGGTATTTTGCTTTCCACTTTTGGGGTTATTTTTTTAGTGCTTAAAGGTGATATCCATACTCTTTTAACATTGAGTTTCAATCAAGGCGACTTTTGGGTCATTGTCTCTTCTGTATGTTGGGCAAGCTATAGTGTGTTGATAAAATTTCGTCCTTCAAGCTTAAGTAGTTTCGAGTTTTTTGTTGCAATTGTGGCTTTAGGTACACTGATATTGTTTCCATTTTACCTTTATCAAGGCTACACAATACAACGAGAGGTTTTTATCCTTCGTCAGTATTATTGGGTTATTGCTTACGTTATTATTTTTGCATCGCTCTTGTCTTATTATTTATGGCACTTGGGTATTGCGCATTTAGGTGCTGATAGAACAGGGCAATTTACACACTTAATGCCTGTCTTTGGTAGTATTTTGGCTTATTTCTTTTTGGGTGAAGTTTTAGAAATGTATCATTTGATGGGTATTGTGTTGATAGGATTTGGTATTTATTTATCGTTGTTTGCTAAGCGTTTTTAAATGAAGTAGTGCTTAAAAGCATAGGAGCGGGATGTCCAATAAAAAAGCCTTGTGCATAATCAATACCAAGTTCTTGAACACTGGCGAGTATCTCTTGGGAATGCACATATTCAGCAATGGTACGAATACCTAACTCTTTCGCAAAAGAGGTAATGGTTTTAACGATAACTTTCATCTCTTCATTTTTATCCAAATTTTTAATGAGGCTACCATCAATCTTAATAAAATCAACGCGAAGCTCTGTCAGTCTTTCAAAGTTTGAATAACCTGCTCCAAAGTCATCAATGGCAATTTTTGCACCATAGGCTTTTACCTTATCGATAAATTTAATGACAGCATCATAATTTTCAATACCGTCACTCTCTAAAATTTCAAAAATAACCCAAGGTCCGACATTAAATTCTTCCAATTTTTCAAGGATAAAAGTGGTCGTAATGGGATTGGTCATATCAAGAAAAGAGAGGTTAATCGAAAAGCTATTAGAGGAGATTTGAAATGTTTCAAAGGCTTTTTGAATGAGCGACATAGAGAGTTTTGAATAAATTTTAGAATGTTTGGCAACATGTAGAAATTCACTTGGCATGTAATAAGTACCATCTTCTTTACGAATGCGCATTAGTGTTTCATATTTTTCAATATGATTGGTTTTAATATCTAAAATAGGTTGAAAGAAGGGTGTGACCAAGTCTTTTGCTAAAGCATCTTTAAGAATATGATGCATTTGCATGTTATGGAGATATTCATCATCCATATGACTTTTTTGGTCATAAATTATATACGGAAGTCGTTTGTTTTTTGCTTCTTTACAGGCAATAAAAGCATATTTTAAAAGATTTGTATTGGTTTGAACAGCGCCAATACTTAATGTCGTATCCACTTCCACTTCTTGGCACATAATACGATCAGTTGTGATTTTAGTTGAGAGCTTTTTGAGGTATTTTTTAAGGTTAAATTCATTAAAAGGGGCTGTAATGAAAATAGCATAAATATCAGCTTCAAATTTATAGAGTGTTGATTCAATGGGTGGAAGGTTTTGAGATAGCCACTCTGCTATAACTTTTAAAAACGCATCACCAAAGGCGTGGCCGTAGAAATTGTTCGTGTTTTGAAAAGAATCGATATTGATGATAATAAGCGTTGATGTGATGGACTGGTCGAGTTTTTTTTTGTCTCTGAGGAGTTTGAGACGATTTGGCATACCTGTATTCATATCTAGGTAAAGACTTTGACGCAACTCTTTTTTCATTTTTATCATTTGATGAGTTAATCGTGATAAGATATAAAAGTAAAAAGTAAGCATTAAACCAAGAGAAAGATAGGATAAAATAGTATTTTTTTGCCAGATACTTACGCCTAAAATACTAACGAAAAGTATGAAAATAGATTTGATATAGAGTTTTTGTTCTAGCCTCAATCACATTCCTCTGAGCCGTTTTTTATTGTTTATATATGGGTCTAACTTTAGCACAAAGGTTTTGAAAAAGAAATTAATAGTAAGAGTAGCTCTTACTATTAATTTTTGGCTAATGCTTCGAGTGTGATTTGGATACGACAACAAGCATTTTAAGGTTGATAACGATAAATCTGACAATTTGCCATAAGACACATTTGCGCATAAAAACAACACTCGGAAGTGGTTTAGGTGGATAGTAGGCCTGTTCGTATGGATTTCTATTGGTTTGCATATCAAAATTCCTTATTCTGGGATAATAAACCAAAACGGCTTCGCTTTGGCTTTGTATAAAAACATATGGTGTAAAATCTCTTTAATCCAATGTCCAGCAGTACCGATTTCGCCCGTGGTGTAGTTAATATCTCGGCCATATTCTGGGTAAGTTTCATAATCAGGTACAACAGGATACATCGTAATAGATGCTGCCGTTCCTCCAAAAAGTCCTTTACCCGCACTTGCGACACATGCTGCACCCATATGTGACATTGATGCTAGATGCGTTGGCTCACTCGCACCATTGATCATATCGACAATACTAAGCGCTACGGCTTTGCCAATGATGCCTGAGGGCATACCTGTTCGTGGAGGTGTTGGGAAGATATTGACACCTTTGGTGCTCACAAGTGGTTTAGAAATCGCATGGGGAGGGGCAAATGCTATACCACATGCAAAGAGGTTTTTATAGGTAGGATTTTGATAGGTTTTTGGCCAATCGTTAGCACTCCACTGTTCAAAAGCTTTTGGGGTATAATCAGCATCTACTTTTAAGAAGCCGTTGGCTGCAAAAAGTTGTGAAGTAATATCCGTACCATCTTTTCCAAATGCTTTAAGTCCAACACCTGCAAAAGGAGGAATGAGCATCGCAAAATCAAATTCTACACTTTTATCTTCACCTTCAAGTGTTTCATAATGAGCAATACCTTTTTCAATTTTATTAACATGCGCTCTTGTAATCCAGTGTAACTCTCGTTCTGTAAAAAGAGACTCTGCAAAGATTTTACCATTGGTAATGTAACCACCGCGTTTGATGTGCATACCGCCTACGCCAAAATCACCCAGCTCATATTCGTTAGATATCCATGTTAATTCTGCTTTATCTCGAAGTCCAAGAGCACGTAATTCGTGGTCAATATTAAAGATGTATTCAAAAGCAGCTCCTTGGCATGTGCACATACCATGTCCCGTACCTATCAAAAAGCGTTGTGTTTCGCCTTTTTTCATCTTTTCGATAGCCTCTTGAAAATGTTCATTGGCTTCTTGTGCATGAGAATAGGTACAGACTGATTGGGTGAATTTATCAGGTCCTAAGCCTTCTGTGGCTGCAAAATTGAGCTTTGGCCCTGTGGCGTTGATGAGATAATCATACGCTACCTGTTCGTTTTGCCCCTCTTTACCTTGTCCTGTATACTTGATTGTGACAAAACCATTGTTACTGTTGGTATCACCTTCAGGATGAATGCTAATGGCTTTGGCTTGCTTAAAAGAGATGCCCAATTTATCATAGACAGGTTCTAATTCAAAAATGACATCTTCAGGACGCATTTGCCCAACCCCAACCCAGATATTTGAAGGTATCCAGTTCCATTTGCTATTTGGCGAAACAACAATGACTTCATGGCTTGAGCCAAGTTTTCGTTTCGCAAACATTGCGGCTGTATGCCCTGAAATTCCAGCCCCTAAAACAACTACTCGTGCCATATGCTTCCTTTGTGTTGGATAATAAACAATTCTATACTAATGGGAAGAAAAAAATCAATTGATTGAATATTTTTGACGCAGAAAATAAGTTATATGTGTATAAAAGTGTCATTATTTTATCACGTAGGTACTCTTTTCTAAGGTCAATTATTAAAAAGTCACGATATAATTTTCGTATTAACTATAAGTCATGAAAGAGCAGTATGGAAAAAAAGCGTTGTGATCATTGTCACCTTGAATATGAGAAATCTTTTTTAATTGAAGATAGAAGTATGCAAGTTCCATACTACTTTTGTTGCAAAGGGTGCCAAGGAATTTTTCATTTATTGCGGGAAGAAGGATTAGATACATTTTATGACAAAATGGGTGAAGTGACCTTGGATCCACCAAAAGAGAGTTTTGATGATATTGCACGGTTTGATTTAGAAGGGTTTGTCTCAAAATATGTCAAACAAAATAGTGAAGGATTGAGTGAAATATCACTCATTATTGAAGGCATTCATTGCAGTGCGTGTGTATGGCTAAATGAAAAAGTTCTCTCAAAAAAAGAGGGCATTGTTGAGGTGTCTATCAACTATTCCAATCATAAAGCCAAGATTGTATGGGATAATTCACTTATCAAACTTTCAGAGATTATTGCAACGATTCGGAGTATTGGCTATAACGCATATCCTTATGATCCAAGTTTGCAAGAAGAACGTGCTAATGCACAACGCAGGGAATATTACTCCAAACTTTTAGTAGGTATTTTTGCAACGATGAATGTCATGTGGATTGCCATAGCACAGTATTCAGGCTATTTTACAGGAATGCAAAGTAATATTAAAAGTATTCTCAATTTTGCAGAGTTTGCTCTTGCCACACCAACTCTTTTTTATACAGGTTCTGTTTATTTTAAAGGGGCCTATTATGGTATCAAAAATCGGTATATCAATATGGATGTACTCGTTGCAACGGGAGCAAGTTTAACCTATATTTTTTCGGTATATGCGATGTTTAGCAAAAATACTGAAGTCTATTTTGATTCGGTGACGATGATTATTACTTTTGTTTTTGCAGGAAAATATCTAGAAGTGCTCACGAAGAAAAAAGCTGTTGATACACTGGATGCTTTTGGTAGCTCGATGCCCTCTGAGGTCACTATCATTAAAGATGAAGAAAAGATACTTACTAGCGTTGAATCGGTCAGCATTGGGGAAATTGTTGAGGTACGTGCTGGGGATAAGGTAGTTATTGATGGAATTATCTTAAGTGGTGAAGGTTCTTTTGACCTTTCCAGTCTTACAGGCGAGTCTATTCCTCAGTTACAAAGTGTGGGAGATAAAATTCTTAGTGGTTCAATTTGTTTGGATAGTGTGATTCGCTATCGCTCAACGCATACTTTTTCTTCCTCAACACTTAGTAAAATTGTTTCTTTATTAGAAGATGCAATGACCAAAAAACCACAGATTGAGAAGCTCGCCAATAGAATTTCAGGCTATTTTTCTATGACAATTTTTATATTAGCCATAACCACCTTTGCTGGGTGGTATATGATGAGTGGTTCTTTTGAAAAAGCATTGATTGTTTCCATCTCAGTCATTGTAGTTGCATGTCCTTGTGCGCTTAGCCTTGCAACACCTGTAGCAACTTTAGTAGGTCTTGGATTAGCCGCGAAAAGAGGCATATTCTTTAAAGAAGCAGGATTTTTAGAATCCATGGCAAAATGTACCGTATTGGCTTTAGATAAGACTGGTACCATTACAAAAGGGAGCCCAGAGGTTGTGCATTTTAGTTCTTTGAAACCGTTTGATAGTGCTTTAGTTTATGCCTTAGTATCGGAATCGACACACCCAATTAGTAAAGGAGTCAAAGCTTTTTTACTGGGACAAGAGATACGTTTACAAGCAAAGCATCTTGAAAATGTTAAAAGCATTGAAGCAAAGGGAATCAAAGCTACATGTGAGGGGCATAGTATTGTAGGTGGTAATGCACAAATGATGAGACAAGAGGGTATTTTGTTTGAAATTCCTTTAGAATATGCCTCTTTAAGTCAATTCTTTGTGGCAATTGATAGTGAAGTAGTCGCTCTTTTTGGATTGGAAGATAGCCCTAAACTGGGTGCTAAAGAAAGTATTCAAAAACTTAAAAATTTGGGGCTTGATATTGTCATGCTCACAGGTGATCATCACTCTGCCGCACAAGCCATTGCATGTCAAGTTGGCATAAATACGGTTGAAGCAGAACTTCTTCCTGCTCAGAAAGCAGCATACATAGAAGGTTTACAAAAAGAGGGCAAAAATGTTGTAATGGTGGGTGATGGCATCAATGACGCACTTGCGCTTGCAAAAGCTGAAATTGCTATTAGCATGGGAAGTGGTGCCGATGTGGCGATAGATGTGAGTGATATAGTGTTACGCAGTGATACCTTAGAGTCATTATATGAGTCATTTATCATAGCGCGAAAAACATTACACAGTGTGAAAGAAAATCTTATTTTTTCATTGCTCTATAATTTTATTACAATTCCTTTAGCAATGAGTGGATATGTAATTCCTCTCATTGCCGCCCTCTCGATGTCGCTAAGTTCTATCGTTGTGGTCAGTAATTCGATGCGTATTACGCTGCTAAAATTTGTTTCAAAAAAGGATGCTTGATGGATGGATGGGTAATCGCTATGATGCTTGGGGCTTCAACATTGCTTGGCGCTTTTGGCCTTTGGGCTTTATTGTGGGGCGTTCGAAGTGGCCAGTTTGATGATCAAAAAAAATTTATCGATGGTGCCCAATTTGATAGTGAAGAGTCTTTACAAGATGCGGTAAAAATGGAGCAGAAAAAAGCACAGATTTTACGTCAAAAAGAAGAACGAACCAAAGGTTACAGACCACCAGATTAGATAGTTTAGTATTGTTGAGCACAGGAGTAAGCCTCCCGTGCAATTTTAAGTTATTTAAACGAAGATATGGTTGCTGCTACAGCTTTTAAATCATCTTCACTAAGTCCTGAGGCAATAGGCTTCATAACCCCTTTCATTGGGCCACCTTCACCATTTTTATACCCTTGAATAGAGGCGATAATCTTTGCTTGATCCCAACCCGCTATAATTTGAGATTTGTTCAAAGCCGCTTTAGCTGCTTTGTCTCCATGACATGAAAAACATTTTGATTTATACACTGCTTCACCATCGGCTGCCATCAAAGTAGAGACTGCTGCGATTGCCAAAATAGTCCAAATTTTCTTCATTTAATCACCCCTTATGTTTTAGTATCATGATTATTATAACCAATGATACTTTAAGAGTGCTTAGTTTTTAGGAAATATTTTTCGTTGACATACGACTTTTATAAAACTTTTGTATAATCCAATAAAGACTATTTTTATTGAGGTTTTATGTATTACAAAATCTTTATTGTTATATGCTTGACAGTAATAAACTTACATGCGAATGAGTATACTGTTTGTGAAGTAGAACGCTTTGATGTCAATAAAGCAAAAGAAGCGATAGAAACTATTTTACTGAGTGAACCAACAAATACTAAGTGTTTGCTCCAATTGGCGAATATCTATCTCAAACAAGGGCGTATTGCCAAAGGGTTTGAAATCTTGGTTGATGCGTATTCTGTTGACCCTCATAATGTTCAACAAAGCCCTATTGCGAGTGTTTTACCTTTCGCATTAAAAGTGACCAACCTTCGTAAACAAGCAGGCGCTACTAATGATAAAGAGTTGTGGAATAAATTGGGTGATGGATACTATGAGATGGGTATTTTCAACGAAGCAGTGTACATGTACCGTAAAAGTCTTTCTGCGGATAATACGCAAGATGAAATTCGTCTTAAACTTTCTATTTCTTTACAAAAAAATTGCCAAACGTATAGTGCTATTGAAGAACTGAAAACAATTGTTGAACATGAACCTTCTCATATTTATGCTAACTATTATTTGGGAAAAATTTTAACCTATGATGTTAAAAATCTAGAAGAAGCACGACGTTTCTTTAAGCGTGCTAAAGAGGCCTTGATTTCCAAAAAAGAGGAAGTTCCTTATCTTGAATATACCAATCTTTTGAGTGATATTACGAAAGAGTTGAAAGAATAAATGCAACAAATTATTGATCAGATACGTCGGCATCAAGCCATCTCTGAAGAGGTTTTTGCTAATTTACAAAGTTATATTTATACGGCTAAGGTAGTAGTTCAAGAAGCATTGAAAAACAACAATCATCTCTATGTCTTTGGAAATGGTCTTCACGCGCATAATGCTAATACAATGGTCTATCAGCTCAATGTAAAAAATCCTTTTTTTGCATTTTCTTTGACCAATGATGTTGGAATAATAACAGAAATTGCTAATGAAAATGGTTTTGATAAAATTTTTGAAAAACAACTTGAAATAAAAGCTAAAAAAGGTGATATTTTATTAGGTCTTTCAACAAGTGGTTGCAGTAAGAATGTATTAAGAGCTTTAAGTCTTGGTCGGAATATGGGATGTAAAACGATAGGTATTAGCACCATAGCCAATAGTGTTATGGGTGAATTTTGCGATGTTAATATCATGGTACCCACAGATACTGTGCAAAATTTTCAAGAAATGTATAATATGATTTATAATATTATTATTCAGTAATAGATAAATTCATAAGGTACAATAAAGAAAAATGGAAAAAAGTATAAGAGTTAAGTTAATAAGTCGTTATAGTACCACCCTTGAAGAATCTTGTTTTATTCCTCAGACAATTAATAATAGTGCAACATGGGGGAAATGTTCTTTTATATTTAATGCGTTAGAACAGAATTACGATTGGCTAGTTGTTATTGATGATATTTCTCATATTATTCCTCATAGAATAGAATTATTGCAATGCCCAAAAGAAAATACGATATTAGTGACGACAGAGCCTAGTTCTATTACGCGGTATGGACGAGCTTTTGCTAAACAGTTTCATTATCTCATTACCAACCAAGATGAAAAAATTCTCCCACACCCTAACGCTTTACGTTCTCAAACGGGCAATGTTTGGTTTTATGGAAAGGATTATAATGAAATTATTAGTGTAACACATCCTACAAAAACGAAAAAACTTTCAACCGTATGTTCTAATAAACAGCAAGGACATACGATGCATAAATTACGTTATGCTTTTACCGCGATGATGGAAAAAGAAATTCCAGAGTTAGAAAGGTATGGTAGAGGGTTTAAATGGATTGAAAAAAAAGCAGAAGCATTGGATGATTATGAGTTCCATGTAGCCATTGAAAATCATATTGAAGATAATGTATGGACTGAAAAGCTTGCAGATGCTTTTTTAGGTTTTACAGTACCTATTTATCATGGATGCCCCAATGTTTATAACTATTTTCCCAAAGAAAGCTTAATTCAAATTGATATTAACGATATGTCTGGCTCTATTCAAAAAATTAAAAAGATTATTTCAGAAGAGGGCGAATATGAGCGAAGGCTTGATGCTGTGAAAGAAGCAAGACGTAGAGTCCTTGAAGAGTATAATCTATTGGCAATGATTAGCAAGATTGTTGAAAAGGCCGAATTAGCAGAGATGACACCTCATCAAAAAATCTACTCAAGGAGAATCATGCGAGTCAGATATCTCCCTGATTTACTACGACTTTTTAATTTTAGAATCACCAATGCTGTTAAAAGCTTAATGGCTAGATTATGAGTATCTAATTAACCTTCCAGTAATCATTAATCCATGTTGCGGGCTTGATAGTCTTATAAAATTTTTTGTACCATTTGGCTGGCCATATACCGTCTTTTGCTTGATGAGGATTAGGAACCCCAGGAAATGCAATAACTTTTGTTCCTTTAGGAATACTTGTCTCTTTCCATAATCTTTGAGGAAAGGGTGGAATGCACTGTACTTTGAAGAGGATACACCATTCATCTGGCCAAAATTTCATACTGCTAATATTTTTTGAAATATAGATTTGTTCATTTTTTGTTGCTGGGTCATTGATAATCTGAGCAAAATTTTTAGAAAAATTATTAAAAAGATAATCATGCTTCCCTACTGTAAATCTAAACACTGACGTATTGCCTATGTTTTTACCTTTTTGCGTCCAATTTTGCATAACAATAAATGTTTCTTGAGGTTCATAATCAAATAAGGCATCGATATTATCGACAATAATAACATCTAAGTCAAAAAATACCCAAGTTTCATCTTTGTGAAAAACAGAAGAATCCCATAAAGTTAGTTTTCTCCAGCCACCTGTTTTATGAGCAGCATACTCGGGTGATAAAACTAAAGAAGGGCATTCTCTAATCTCTACAGCAGGATTAATGCCTACGGGGTTGTCTGTTAAACAAACAAATCTAAATTCTCCAGTAATATTTCGTTTAACCATACTGTATAAAGTATTAACATAATCAGCTCCGTAAAGGGTTCCCCATTTCATACACACTATTGATTTCATTAGTTTACTCTTTATATATTTTTAAATGTTTGTGACAATATAACAAGTTTTGTATGTTATCAAGATTAAAGATACCCAAGTTTAGAATAAGGATTCATTATTTGATGATTTTATAAAGGTATGAAATGATAATGTCTGAAGCCTTATAGCTCCAGTGTGTATCGTCACCATAAAAAATATCTTGCTCATTTTTTTGGAGCTCTTTTGAAAGAATTTTTTTAGTATCAATGAATATATAGTCTTTTTTTAATGTTTCGAAAAGATTAAAAAAAGGGTCTAGTTCATATTTATTATTAACAATAAAAGGGCTATAAAGATCATATTTGCTTACAGCAGGCATGAAAATAAGTTGAATACCTTTTTCTTTTAAAAATCGTGAAAGAGTATTAAGCTCAGAATTTACTGTTTCTAAAGATGCTAAAGTGGTGTTTTTGATAGTGCTTATATCTTTATGATAATACAGCAAGTAATCTCCTAAAGATGTTGAAAAAAACTTTTGAGTAAGTTTGACTTTATGTACATCCGAAAAAAATGCTCGGTCTGAAAAGTGATAAAGAAAATTGTAAAGGACAAATTTGCTATTCCCATTATTGATAGCTGTGACATCTGGGAGTTGAAAACTATGCTCTTTTTGAATATGGTAAAAGTTTTCACTTTCTTCATATGGTATTGAGAGAGAATAGTTAACGTGCTTTGTAAATCGCTCAACAACTCTTCGTTGGGTAGATTCGATTAGGACGTACTTAATGTGATATTTATCTAAAAAGCCATTGTTAGCAAGGGCTATAATCGTTTCACTATAATTTTGTGTATTTGGATATTGGGGTAAGTTTAAGACATTCCAATTGAATTTTGTTGCAATATAATCTTGATAATATCTATTTTTGCCCCCACTGTGACCTTGTGAAAAGGAGTCCCCAATTGTTACAAGCTCATAATGTGTTGCTTTTGGTTGAGAATCATGCTGTTTAGGTAAGTCAATTTCATTTTTTCTCTTGTGTACAGCTTTGCTTAGATAACCAATACGAGTTAAATCGCCCGTAATAAAGTCTCCTTCACGTGTTAAAATTTCTTTGGTATACAAAGACCATATTGAAAAATTAAGAAGTGTAAAGATAGCAATAATACTTAAAAAAATAAATGCAAATTTTTTATTTGACAACACCTTTCCTTAAAAGTTAAAATAGAGAAATTCTGATACTTTTGACATATCTAATAATGCATAAATGCTCACACTAAGCATTATCCATAGTGTTTGCCAAGTAGGTTTAAACAGAGCTGTCATTTCATTAGAATTTTTAAGTTTTATTACCCAATACAGCATAATGAAAATGTAAATGTAGGTCGTTGAGCCATAAATAAGGTGACCAAAAAAATCAGAGTAACGTGTTGCAAAAGATTTAAGAAATTTAAGTTTTACACTAATGACAACACCATTGATCCCCATCATCCCAGAGATAACTTTAACCGCATCCGTCCATTCCTTGGCCCTAAAGAAAATCCAAGCAAAATTGACAAAATTAAACGTAATAAACCAAGCAAGATACTTATTCATCGTAAATCCAAGAGATTTCCATGCACGATGAAGCATTAAAGCAATACCATGTAGTGTCCCCCAAAAAATAAATGTCCAACCCGCACCATGCCAAAGACCACCTAAAAGGAATGTTGCGAAAAGATTCACGTAAGTTCTAAACTCTCCTTGCCTGTTTCCTCCAAGAGGAATATAAATATAATCTCTTAAAAAACGAGAAAGGGTCATATGCCACCGTCTCCAAAAATCTTGAATATCACATGCTTTGTAGGGAGAATTAAAGTTAATAGGCAGTTTGATATTAAAGAGTAAAGAAGCACCAATAGCCATATCGGTATAGCCGCTAAAATCAAAATAGAGTTGAAAAGTATAACTTAGACTCGTAGCCCACGCTTCAAAGAAACTCAATGTTGCAGCAGTGTCAAATCCTGTATTGGCCCAGAGAGCAAATGTATCAGCAATAACCACTTTTTTAAATAAACCAATAGAAAAAAGAAAAAGACCAGCAGCAATATTTTTATAGTTTTTAGCTTTATTGCGAATACTGCTAAACTGAGGCATCATTTCTGAATGGTGTAAAATAGGGCCAGCCAAAAGATGCGGAAAATACGTTACAAATAAAGCATAACGGATAAAATCATACTCTTGGACTTTATCTTTATAAGAATCCACCAAATAGGCAATTTGTGTAAACGTAAAGAAGCTAATACCCAGAGGTAAGATAATATGAGGAAGAGGAATAGAAGTACCTACAATACCATTGAAATTATCTAAAAAGAAATCGGTATATTTAAAATAGCCGAGTAAGAGTAAATTAGCACTGATACCAAATGTTAAAAAGGCTTTTTTATTTACCGTGAGGGTGTGTTTACTTAGAGTATTGCCTATGACAAAGTTAAATAGCATAGAAGAGAGAATCAGAGGTAAATAGATAATATTCCAATAGCTGTAAAAAAGCAATGAAGCAAAGACTAAAAAAGCAATGCTTGCAGTGGTAAGCTTTTTACTATTGAGATAAAAATAGATAAAAAACGTTACTGGTAAAAAGATGAATAAAAATTCGTAACTGTTAAAGAGCATTTAGGCAAAGAACTCCGCATCTTTAAATGATGGATGTTGTGTATCTTTGTATGAAATTTTGTGTTGTAGTTCGGGAACAATCCAATCAATACCCAGTTGTTGGTCATTATAAGCTATGCCTCTATCGCATTCTGGAGCATAATAATTGTCAACTTTGTAAGCAACGATAGCTTCTGCACTGAGAACAACAAATCCATGGGCAAAACCTCTAGGTATAAACATCTGTTTTTTGTTTTCACCTGAGAGTTCAACACTCACATGTAAGCCAAAAGTAGGGGAGTTTTTGCGAATATCAACGGCAACATCCAAAATAGTTCCTTGAATGACACGCACGAGTTTGGTTTGAGCAAATGGCTCGAGTTGATAGTGCAACCCACGCAGAACACCATAACTTGATTTGGATTCATTGTCTTGTAAAAAATTAACGTTGTAACCTAAATAAGCCTCTAATCTATCTTGCCTAAAAGTCTCAACAAAATAGCCTCTTTCATCGCCATGAATGATGGGTTCACAAACGATAATATCTGGAATAGCAGTAGGGGTAAAAGTCATTGTCTTTCTCCTAGTTTTCGCAAGCACGCATCCAAACTATCTTTCCAATAGGGGATGTCTACTTTAAAGTCATTTTTGATTTTTGATTTATTTAAGATACTATAATAGGGGCGTTTCGCCGCAGTGGGATAGTCTTTCGTTTCAATAGGAAAAACCTTACATGTAAGCTTTGCCATTTTCATGATTTCTTTTGCAAAGTCATACCATGAGAGGACACCTTCATTAGAGTAATGGTAAATTTCAATGGTCTTATTGTTGATTTGAGGAAGGATGTCAAGGATGGTTTTGGCTAAGTCTGCCGCATAGGTTGGTGTTCCGACTTGGTCGTAAATCACACGCAAGCTCTCTTTCTGATGACCAAGTTTTAGCATTGTTTTAACAAAATTACTGCCAAAGCCAGAGTAGAGCCACGAGGTGCGAATAATCAATGAGTTTGTTGGATTAATAGCTTGCATAGCTTTCTCTCCCGCCAATTTAGATACACCATAACTATTTTGCGGTGCTGTCATATCCTCTTCAGTATAAGGTTTGAAATTTTGACCATTAAACACATAATCTGTTGAAATATGAATGAGCTTAATAGCGTTATTTTTAGCATAAAGAGCGAGCGTTTGAACAGCATAATGGTTGATGGAATCAGCAAGCGTCGTTTCGGTCTCAGCATTATCGACGGCCGTATAGGCTGCGCAATTGATGATGATATCTATTTTATTTTGGTTTAAAAATGTATCGATAGCTTTTTCTTCTGTGATATCTAGCATATCCTTGGTTGGAAAAATAAATAGATACTCTGTGTATAAGGGCGCTAAACAAGCAATTTCTTGACCTAGTTGGCCATTTGCTCCTGTTACTAATATTGTCTGCATATTACTCTTTCTTTGTGTCAATGGATTGAATAAATTGTATAAATTCGTGTTGTGTTTTATCGTAGAGTGATAAAAATTTATTATAGCCATTTTGTTGGTATGTGGCAATGAACTGGGGATTGAGAATAAGTTTTTTCATTGTTTTGGCTAAGGCTTCAGGCGTATTTTGGCACGTTACCATGTCTTCATCGGTTAAAAACTCGTAAAGCGTATCAGAATGCATTGTAATAAGAGCTTTTTGTGAGGCTAAGGCTTGATAGGCTTTATTAGGGATGACCGATTTTGCCTTGATGCTCTCACCAAAAATTCCTAGAACAATGTCTGATTCTCTAATTTTTTCGGCAAGTTCCGTTTCTTTGATAAAGGTTCCATCCATTGTAACATTTTGTAGGTGCAATTCATTATACAATTGCTTCATTTGTTTATACGTTTGGCCTTTGCCGATGATGGTTGCATGAAACGGAATATTTTCTTTTTCAAGAAGATAAAAAGCATTTAAAATAATATCAATTCCATGCAGTGGAATAAAAGAGCCATAAAAAAGAATCGATACTTTTTCATGCTTAGGCGTGATGGTGTTAGATGGATAATAAATCGTTTTATCAGCAAGAACGGGAAGAACAAAATGCTTTCCTTTAAAAGGTCCAAAAAGTGACTGCCAATATTCAAAATGCGCTTGTGTATCGGATAAGAGATAGTGTGAATATCTAAAATTAAACCAGTCTTGAAAAAATTTCCACCATGCCCTTGGGTTGTATTTTGTGATTTTTTTTCTATCGTAAACATACGTATCATAATTTGAAATGAAAAAATCGTTGATAATATACTTTCTTTTAAAAAAATGTTTGAAAAACTGATTTTTTGAAAAAGGAAGCAAAATGTAAATAGGGCGCTTACATGTAAACTCTTTCAGAAGTTGTTTGATGATGTTAAAGCGTGAATAGTCCTTGTTGTGTCTAAAGAGGTAGTTAATCATGTTTTTGTACTTTGTATTTTTGCATATTATTGTTCCCTAAGTTTTTGTTGTAGCTTGTGCATTCTTTGAATATAGTGTTTTAAATCGTCTAAATTTTTTATTGTATATTCATTTTCTTTCAAAATATAGTTATGTACCCATTTCTCAACATAATATTGATTTAAATGTTCTTTTTCCATAAAAGCGATGTAGTGCCCATTCTTATTTTTTAAATTACTGATTCCATCAATATAATAAAACAATCCCAAATGTACAATGCCACCCTTTAATAGTGACGATGAAAATTGTTCTACTTCATCAAGATTGATTTTTTTAAAGAATTTTTCATTTGTAACTGATGTAATATAGCGTATGTTTATATTGTTTTTAATACAAAATTGATTAATATCTAGTACTCTTTGAATAAGTCTGTCATTGAATTTTAGTTGAGTATTTTTTGTATATTCATTTATATTTTGAATATGTTTTGTTGAATTTAACCATTTTATACTGCCATCTTTATTTAAGAAATTTTCATATTTTGAGAGAGTGTTAAAGCGAATATCAAGAAATAATCTTTTGATGGAATTTAATGATAAAGGATATATTATTTTTGCTGCAGAATAATTTATTAGATTGCTATCTTCTCTTGTGGCACCAGCTCTAAGATCTATTAGATATATAATTTCTTTAATATTATGTATCTGCTTTTGATTAAGTTGATAAAGAAAATTTATAATATCTCCAGGTTCTGAATATAAATTATGAAAATTTAATACTTTTTGATTCAACATTTCAGTTGATAACATATGCGATTGAGATGTTCCAAAAATTAGTATAGATTCATTCGTTTTGAGCATTTCAAATTGCTTTCTAGAAAATTCTTTTGTGTAAAAAAATTTTTTTTCAGTAATTGAAGATTTGAAGATTTGTTCTGGATTAACGACAAAATATAAGATATACAACGCTATATATGGAAAAATAATGATATATAGAAATCTAATTGTAAATTTTTTTGAATTCATAAATGCTCTTAGAAATTAAAATATAAAAAATCAGAAACGTTAGATAAATTTAGTAATGATACATAGTATACAATGATTATATAGAAAAGCATTCGGTATGAATACCTGAGATTTTGTTGGACTTCATTTGAATTGCGAAACATTAAGAAAATAAAAGTGAAACAAATCCAATAAAATGTGCTTTTGCCACCTTGTATATTGTCAAAGAGAATACTAAACTTTGCTATATTATGGTGTACCAATAGGAATCTTTTATAAGACTCTTCTATTCCTAGCCAACTCATCCCAGAGATAACTTTAACCGCATCCGTCCATTCCTTGGCCCTAAAGAAAATCCAAGCAAAATTGACAAAATTAAACGTAATAAACCAAGCAAGATACTTATTCATCGTAAATCCAAGAGATTTCCATGCACGATGAAGCATTAAAGCAATACCATGTAGTGTCCCCCAAAAAATAAATGTCCAACCCGCACCATGCCAAAGACCACCTAAAAGGAATGTTGCGAAAAGATTCACGTAAGTTCTAAACTCTCCTTGCCTGTTTCCTCCAAGAGGAATATAAATATAATCTCTTAAAAAACGAGAAAGGGTCATATGCCACCGTCTCCAAAAATCTTGAATATCACATGCTTTGTAGGGAGAATTAAAGTTAATAGGCAGTTTGATATTAAAGAGTAAAGAAGCACCAATAGCCATATCGGTATAACCACTAAAATCAAAATAAAGTTGAAAAGTATAACTTAAACTCGTAGCCCACGCTTCAAAGAAACTCAGTGTAGTAGCTGTGTCAAACCCTATATTGGCCCAGAGAGCAAACGTATCAGCAATAACCACTTTTTTAAATAAACCAATGGAAAAAAGAAAAAGACCAGCAGCAATATTTTTATAGTTTTTAGCTTTATTGCGAATACTGCTAAACTGAGGCATCATCTCTGAATGGTGTAAAATAGGACCTGCAAGCAAATGAGGGAAATAGGTAACAAATAAAGCATAACGGATAAAATCATACTCTTTGACTTTATCTTTATAGCAATCTACCAAATAAGCAATCTGTGTAAACGTAAAGAAGCTAATACCCAGAGGCAAGATAATATGAGGCAAAGGAATATGCGTTCCTACGATACCATTGAAATTATCTAAAAAGAAATCAGTATATTTAAAGTAACCTAGTAAGAGTAAATTAGCACTTATCCCAAATGTTAAAAAGGCTTTTTTATTTACCTTGAGTGTGTGCTTACTTAGTGTATTGCCGATGACAAAGTTAAACAGCATGGAAGAGAGAATGAGAGGTAAATAGATAATATTCCAATAGCTGTAAAAAACCAAAGAAGCAAAAACCAAAAAAGCAATGCTAGCGGTTGTAAGTTTTTTACTATTGAGATAAAAATAGATAAAAAACGTTAAAGGTAAAAAGATGAATAAAAATTCGTAACTGTTAAAGAGCATTTAGGCAACTACCAATGAATAATGAAACATCAATTATTTTTTAGATATGTATTTAATGCATCAACAATTTCATTGCGTTGAGCTTGTGTAATAGAAACATTAAGCGGAATGCTCAACACCTCTTTGTGAATTTGTTCTGATAAAGGTAGATGCATGGCATTTAAAGTAGCATAGGCTTGTTGTTTATGTGGTGGAATGGGATAATGTATCATTGTTTCAATTCCGTTTTGATATAAAAAGTTAGCTAGGTGTTCTCTATTTTCAGTACGGATTACAAAAAGATGCCATACATGTTCTTTTGCATTTCTTGGTACTGGCAAAATGAGGTTTTCATTTTTTATGTGTTGAAGATAATAAAGCGCTAGTTCTTGTCTGATGTTGTTTTCTTGATCAATGTTTTTTAATTTAACACGAAGCATTGCTGCTTGGATCTCATCAAGCCTACTATTAACGCCTTGGTAAATATTATGGTATTTTTTTTCGCTTCCATAGTTAGCGAGGTATTGAACAGTTTGGGCTAGTTCTTTGTGATTTGTTGTTACGGCACCACCATCTCCTAGTGCACCTAGATTTTTACCTGGATAAAAACTAAAACCACTAGCATCTCCTAAATTACCACTTCTTTTATCTTGGAAATAAGCACCATGGGACTGTGCAGAATCTTCAATAACTTTTAAATTATATTTTGTAGCAATTGAGTTGATTATGTCCATTTGACATGTTTGCCCATAGAGGTGAACAGCCAAGATAGCTTTTGTTTTTTTTGTGATTTTTTCTTCTATTTTAAGAGGGTCTATGAGATATGTTTTTATATCGGGCTCTACCAAAATCGGCACAAGATGGTTTTGTGAAATGGCTAGAATAGATGCGATATAAGTATTTGCAGGTACTATGATTTCATCGCCATCACACATTTCTCCCATTTCTTTATAAGCTCTTATGATAAGAACGAGTGCGTCTAAGCCATTAGCAACGCCAATACAATACTCAGTACCACAGTAGTTTGCAAACTCTTTTTCAAAGGCTTGACACTCTTGACCGTGAATATACCAGCCACTATCAATAACTTTCGTGCATGCATCTATCAATTCAGTTCTATATTGAGTATTAATTAGTTTTAAATCGAGAAATGGAATCACGTTATTTTGTCCTTTATTATTTGTAAAGCTATAGTTTCATTATTTTCAGTACAATAATCAATAATGTTTTTGCCTTCATAATCTTTTTGTGATAAGTTATTGTCTAGATCAAGTAAGAGATTTAATATTGTTGGGTCATTGTGTTTTATAAAAGAGCTTTTCGCATACATTAAGCATGTTGTTCCCTTGAAATTTTTAATTTTAACATCCGCACCATTGATGAGCAAAGTTTTTACGATTTCAACATGGTTATTGTAAATGGCTACAATGAGGGGCGTCCATCCATTCTGATTTTGCACATTAATAATTTTTGGTATTTGTAAAAGTTTTTGAACTTCAGATAGATTTCCTTTCTCGCAAGCTTTAAATAAGTCGATAGATTTATCCTTGTATAACACAAGATTATAGTCAATAGTATTTATTGTATAGCTTATTTCATTTTCAAAAATAATTTTACCCGGTTTTTGAGTTGAGTGAATAGTTAATATTTTTGAACTTAAAATGTTGGAACCAAAAATATTTGGTTGTTGATATTCTCTAAAATTATATGCTCTAATTTGGTTATGTATTTGTATAGCCGTTTGGTTCAAGTCAATAGCTAAATTTGTGAAGTTTATGCTTTGTTTCGAATAATAAGATGAGTTTTGTGCTGATTGTTTCGTTCCCATTAAGGCTTTGTTTTTTATTAATAAAGGTAAATATTCTTTTATAAGTGATGAGCCAAATTTTAAGTATTTGAAATAAGTATCTCTTGAATTATCATTTAAGTCTATAGTAAACTCTTTCTGTGCAATAATATCTCCTGTGTCAATACCTTGTTCAATTTTATGGAGAGTAACACCCGAAATAAGGTCATTATTTAGAATAGGCAAGATTGACGTAAACATGCCCTTATATTTTGGAAGTAATGAAAAATGAATATTATAAAGAAGTTGAGAACGAAACTTGTTTGGTTTTATAATAGTGTCAAATTCTAATGACAAAAAAATTAAATCTTGATGTTCATAGATATTTTCTAGATTTGTAACAGATATGTTATTTAATGTTGCATATTTTAAAAGTGATCGTTGCCAGCCATCTTCGCCAGTATCTGTTTTATTGGGGATAACGAAAATTTTATTAATCTCATATTTTAAAGTATGAAGTAAATACTCTAGGATATCCACAGAAATATTGTTTTTTCCCGCAATGCAAATTTTCATTTTAAACTTTCTTGTAAAAATTGTTCATAATCTCGTATATAATCATTAGCAGTATAATAATTATCTGCTAATACCATTAAAACACAGTTGTCACTAAAATCATACATCTCTCGCCAAATTAAGCCCTCAATTAAAAGCCCATGAGTAGGAGAATTGAGTTCAATATGCTGTTTGTTTTTACCATCATCCAGTAAAAATTTACAACTTCCGCTGATGCAAATCGCAAGTTGCTTTAAATCACGATGGGCATGATAACCTCTGCGGACATCTTTTTTAGTACCAAAGATATAATAGATTCTTTTAACATCAAAAGGGACATTATGATGTTCTTCCAAGGCAATTAAAGAGCCTCGTTCGTCTCCCATAATTTTGAAATCAATCATTTTAATTTTCATAATGTATTTCCTACTTTATACGTGAGATGTTGCCACTCGTACATTTGGCTGTAAGATTTTTCAAAAATACTTTCTATCATAAATTGTGTGACTTTTTTTGCATTAGAAACAGCGTATGCTTTAGCATTGCCAGAGATAGCGATTTGCTTATAGGCATCATTTTTAAGGTATGTTTGAATTTTACGAAAACAATCGTCCACCCCATCAAAATAAACAACGTCAACGCCATCTTGATAAAGCGTGTCTAAGCCATGTATCTTAGGCGAAAAGGTACATGTGCCTATTCCCATAAAATGGTTCATTCTATCGGAGGAGCCCATAAATTTTTGTTTATTTTCACCTTCTAAGAAATCTTCACGGTTAAAGTTAATAGCAATTTTTGCTTTACTAATTTCTTGATAGTATAAATGCCAAAAAATGGGAGGATTCCCAAGTGATGCATAAATCTTGATGGTCAAATTATGCTCATTGCAAAAGTTATTAAGGGCTAAGGCAAATTTATACCTCACATCCTCTTTGTGGTCTCTTGCAATGTAAATAATGTCATATTCTTTGTTATTATTAATGATTAAGCTATCAATGGCTGGGTCGGTGATATTGGGCATATACGCACAGCGTAGATGGGGGAATCTTTGGGAAAGACTCGGAAGTTCTGCTGCAGATGTTTGGAAAAAATAATCAATATACTGAAATTGTTGAAAAAACTGCTCTCCTTCTTTATTTAAAAAATCAACAAACCATTTGGCAATTTTGATAGTAGGTAAGAGTTTTTTAATAGTTATCAAGGTTGAAGGATAGATAAACTCTGATTTTGCAAGGAGCAACAGATCGGGCTCTATATTTTTACACGTTTCAATCAAGTCCAAATTCATCTTATCGAGGCTATTTCTTTTAAAGCCTAAAAAACGTTGTGCTTTAGCCGTATCTCTGTAACTAAAATCATAGACAAAATGACCTTGTGCCATCAGGCCATAAGAGACTTTTCGATCAGTTGCGTAAAAGACTTTACCATTGTAAGGGTAACTGAAATTAGCACAGTGGACTATTTTTAAAGGGTGATTCATTTAAGATTCCATCTTTTGAGTATGATTAGAGATGATGATTGTATCGATACCATGTGAAGAGATAAACCAAAGATATACAACGAAAATTGAAAGATGTACTTTACTATTCACTAAACCGCCATCAAATTGTAATAAAACCAAGAAAGAGGTGAGAAAAAAAGCATAATGGTACTGTTTAATAATGTAGATTGTTTTGTAGACGCTTCCTAGGAGCACTGCATAGCCGATAATACCAAAAATCCCAAGATAAAGGGCTATTTCTAATATCATATTGTGTACGTGCTTAACAGATATTTTGAGCAGTGTAATGGATGCATCTACGCCATATCCAAACCATAAACGATGTGAAATTAAGGCCAACGTTTCTTTCCAAATCGCAAATCTATTGGCATCTTGACCTTGTAGGAGTGATTGAAAACGATTCATCAGTGCAGGACTAAAGTCAAAAAGGGCGAAAACTCCAGCTAATAGTAGCATTAAAAAGAAGAGATTCTTTTTTGAAAGCAATATTTGTTTGGCATTAAAGAGAGCATATAAAACAATAAAAATTGCAAACGCTACCCAAGAAGCTCGCGATAAAGAGTGAAAAAGAAGAAATAATGATAAGAAAAAAAGAAAAACTAGAATAGTCTTTAAAAGAAAGGGATATCGTATTGTTTGAAAAGTTACCATACTATAAAATAATAAAGAGGCATAACATGCCATAAATAATCCAAAAATATTGCGACTAAACATAGGACCAATAAGTCCACCTTTCTCTAAAGGTTTGTGAAAAAGTAGATCATAGTGTGTAACGTATTGATAAAGTCCATCTAATGCATAGAGTGTTAACGTAATGAGAATAACAGTAACACAAAATTTTCGATTGAAAAATTGTTGTTGATAAAAATAGAGCAAGATAAAAAGAATAGCAACAAAACGATAGAAAAATTTGAGCAAATCAATGAAGTTTTTTGATGGATCTAAGCCTAGAAGAGAGGATATGAGCATGCTGAGCATAATCATACCTAATCCAAAGAAAATACTTTTGGTATGAGTGAAAATTATACGCAGAGTTTTATATGTCTGAAATTGAATGATATGGTATACAAACATAAGAATTATTAGAATAACACTAATCTGATACAATGTGTTTTTTAAAGGAATAAATAAAATCCATAAAATGAGCATCCCTTGTAATAGATGAAAATCTTTAAGATAATCCCGCTTAGTTGCTTGCATTGGCATCGTTTTTATTTCCACCATTCGTATTGCTTGAGTTGCTTTGAATTCTGGACTAATACGTCAAGGATATACCCACTGACACGTTTAGTATTGAATAGTTCATGCACTCTACTGTGGAGCCATTGTGCTTTTTGAGTTCGCTCGGACACATTGTCTAGAAAATATAATAGCTTTGACTGCATCTCTTCAAAGTCGTTGTAATGGTCCAGTTTGTCTTCAAAAAAATCTTCACCATTAATAATAGGGCGACTGAGACAAAATGCACCATTTCCTAGAATGTGCATCAAACGATCTGAGGTATACCACTGATTATTCATATACATATCTCTGTTGTGATTTAAACAGACTTTTGCATTGCGAATAAACTGAAAATACTCATCACCAATGACCGTTGTTTCATCTGTCTGCCCTAAAATAGTGCTTTTAATATCGGGCAGATGGGTATGAATTAAATCTATAAAATATTTTCTTTGTTCATCTTTTCTACCTGTAAACAAAAGATCATAGGGCTGTTCACAAGCAAAAGCTTGATATTTTTCCATATTAATATTGACAGGATTGGGTAAGAAAAAGGCATTTGGATTAAACGTTTTAAACTGTTTTAAAATATCGCCAGCACCTGTAGCAAATACTAAATCAAAGAGATATCCACAGTTTTTGAGATGATTTTCTACAACCATATCGTTATACCATAAAATCATTTTGATATTTTTTCTTTTCAGAAGAGCAAAGGTTTCTTCATCAATTAATTTAGCGTGACCAAAAATCACGAGGTCTGGTTGAATGGCTTCGATGCATTCTAAAAAAAGCTGATTCATCTTGCGTGCGCCATTCTTTTTGCTATTGAAAAAAGAGTAATAGCGTGCTGCATCCCTATAGTCAAAGTTATGTACATAGTGACCATTTTCAACAAAGCCGTGCGAAATTTTGACGGGATTTGAATAAAGCGCAGCGCCAAGTTTGGTGACAACATTAAAAGGTGCGCAATGTATTATTCTCATAGTAACCTTTCGTATATTTGTATAGTTTTAGTAACCATTTGTTCTAAAGAGAAATTATTTTGAATATAGTCATATCCATTAAAGTGTAAATCTTTTGCATTGACAATTTTTAGAGCCAAACCCTCTGCATCCCCAATAGGCGTAAAATAACCATTAACCCCTTCTTGTACGATGTCAAGAACACCGCCGTGATTGGTCGCAACAACAGGTGTATTAAGCGCAATAGCTTCGGCAACACTTCTACCAAAA
This sequence comes from Sulfurospirillaceae bacterium, assembly GCA_028684065.1. Taxonomy (GTDB): domain Bacteria; phylum Campylobacterota; class Campylobacteria; order Campylobacterales; family Sulfurospirillaceae; genus Sulfurospirillum. The sequence goes on along the minus strand of JAQUGO010000010.1, from coordinate 40,948 downwards.
CTTTCCGGTTTTTTGGAGCTGCTGATGATGACATCACTTAAGGCATACACTTCCGCCACATTGTTAGTGCTCCCACAAAAATGGATATGTTCTTTGACATGTAAAGAGTTCACAAGGTTTTGGAGTGAGGCAAAGTACGTTTGCTTATCTTCTCTGACCCCGCCAACAATTAATCCTATAACATTTGGAAAATCTTTTTTTAGTATAGCAATTGCTTCTATAAAAGTTTCTAAATCTTTGAGTTGTGTGATTCTGCCAACTGTTGAAACAATCCATTTTTCTTTGAGATTATAGTGTTTTTTAAATTCATCTATAAAAACGCTATCGAGATTGTTGGGATTAAATTTTTCCAAATCCACGCCGCGTGGGATAATGGTAATTTTGGTTTCAGGTGTATGGTAATGTTTTTGAATGTAGATTTTGATGGCATTGCTGACGCAGATAACATGATCGCCTTTGGTCATGATTTTGCTATAAGCACTCACCGAATTAAATCCATGCACCGTTGAAACAATGGGAAGGTGTAAAAGCTTATTAGCAAAAAAGACCATCCACGCGGGTACGCGACTTCTTACATGTAAAAGGTTAGGCTTGATATTTTGAAGTGCTTGGTAAAGTTTCCAGATGCGCCAAGGTGCTGTGAGGATGTTTTTGGAACAGACATTCACCTTTACATGTGAAGCCCCATCGTTTTGCAATTGATTGACTAATTTGCCTCCATTGCTAATCACAACGCTTTCAAATCCCTGCTTGACCAGCTCCCGTGAAAGCTCTACCACACCTCTTTCCACGCCACCTTCATTGAGCTCAGGAATGAGTTGAACGATTTTCATACGTTGAGCCTTTGTGCGTAGGTCTCAAAATTGATTTTACGATTGTTTAAAGCCACTGAGTCATTGAAAATATGCAGATAACCTTCACGCTCTAGGGTTTGCACCATCGTATAAAATTTAGTGTTTTGGGTATTGTCTAGTGGTAAAATTTCGATGCACGAAGCACCATAACTAATGGCTTCACTGATCATGGATGTTGAGTCCATTGTGATAAAAACAACCTCGCAGTGGTGCAGGAAATCCGCAATTGGGTTCATCTTATTTTGGGAGAAAATCACGCTGTACGCAAAAGGGTAGCTCTCTACTAAGCTCTCAATTTCTTTAGGAGTTCTGGGTGAGGTGGTAACAGCAATCTCGTAGTCTGCAAAGTGCGTGAAAATAAAATCGAGTTGGCTTTTCATTCTAGCTTTATCCATCGTAAAAAGCGCATTATTTCCACCGATAATAAGGCCTACGGATTTGCTTTTAGGGACAAAAAGACCTTTAGGTTCTACGTAACTAAAATTAGCAGGTAAAGGAATGATGTTATGTTGAAGTGGCGGATTATCGTGCATTTGGGCAAAAATCGTATCAAAATCGTAGCGGTACCCTTTCGGTAGCATCATTGTAATCGCTGGGGTGTGCATCCTTCTCGCCAATACCTTTGCGGCATAGTATGTTGTAGAACCGGCGCAAACAATCACATCATAGTTATCTTTCTGTGGCATGTCATATTTAAAGATACACGCAGTGTAGAAATAAAGTTTATCCAAAAGATAAGAGAGCATTTTGTATGCTTGACATGAATACTTAATGGAAATGACTTCATATGTGGCGTGTAAGTGTTTTGCAAAAGCGATAGATTGGTTGACGTGTCCAGCTCTACCATCACTTAAGATAAGGATAGTCACTGAGGGAGTCTCCAACGATTGTGCATCCAAAACCATTGTTCAGGGTACTGTTTAATCAGTTCCTCAAGAATGTCATTGTAGCGTTGTGACATTGCGATGATTTGCTCTGCTGGCTCCATTGTTTCTTCTGCGAGGTACTCAACAGGGTCTTGCATGATGACATTGTATCTGCCATCAGGAAGCCTTGCGATAAATGTTGGGAATACTAAGGGGTTAAATTTTCGTTTAAGTTGAGCGATAATATCAATGGTATCAACTTCTTGTCCAAAAAAGTGCGTTTTAATGGTATTAACGCCACTGGCTTTTTGGTCAAACAATAATGAGACCATACCACCCACTTTAAGTGTTTTTACAAGACTAATAATGGCATTTTTTTTGTAAATATGGGTATTGCCGTAACGTTGCCTAAACCGTAAAATAATATTTTCATCAATTAAATGATTGTTACCTCTGCGTGCAATATTTTTTGTAGGGTGTCCGTGTTTGGCAAAAAAATGAGCCAAAAGTTCCCAGTTGCTAAAATGGCCTGTTATCATTAGTTTTCCGCGATTATTATTGGCAAGATAATGGTCAATGCGTGCTAGAATTTCCTCTTTATTGGCGATCATTGTATCAATATCAAGGCGTTCGTGGTACATCAAAAGGGTCTCAGCAAGAGTAATAGCAACACTTTCATAGGCTTTGTAAGCCAAAGCCAAAATTTCAGATTCAGATTTTTGAGGAAAGGCAAGATGCAAGTTTTTAAGAGTCAATGATCGCCTTCGTTTATCGAGCTTGAAGAACCAAGAGGCGATAGTTTTGCACAGAGTATAGATGAAAGAAATGGGTAAAAATTTGGTTAAAAATAAAATACTTTTAACAATGTAATATTCTAAATATTCTCGCATCTTATAACTTTCATAGTTGATTTTAGTTACAATTGTAACCAAATCAAGCCAAAGAGGTACTTAATGATTTGCGTATTTGATATCGAAACCATACCTGATGCAAAACTGATTCGCGATGTTCTGCATTTTGAAGGCGATGACAAAGAAGTTTCACTTTTAGCAATGCAAGAGCAAGAGGCTAAAAGTGGCAGTAGTTTTTTACCCTTATCCTTTCATAAAATAGTCTCTATTTCCGCCGTGATTGCTGATGATTTTGGCATCTTCCGTAAAGTCAGTAGCATCGAAGGCGAGAGTGAATATAAGATGATTAAAAACTTTTTAAACTTCATCAATCAAAAAAATCCAAAGCTCGTAAGCTTTAATGGTCGTAGTTTTGACATGCCTTTATTGATGCTTCGCGCGATGCAATATAACCTTACATGTAGTGCTTATTTTGAGCAAGAAAATAGAGAACTCAATAAGAATAAATGGGATAATTATCGAGCACGTTATAGTGACCGTTTTCATATTGATTTGATGGATCATCTTTGTGAATTTGGAGCGGTACGGGGTTTAAAACTTGACCATGTCTGCTCGATGGTAGGTCTTCCCGGGAAATATGATGTGAGTGGCGATCAGGTGATGGAGCTTTTTTATGCGGGAGAAATTGAAAAAATCAAAGAGTATTGTGAAAGTGATGTGCTCAATACGTATTGGTTATTTTTGAAGTACGAACTGTTAAAAGGCAATTTAATTATAGAAGATTATCAGCGTGCATTGGCTACAATGCAAGAAAATTTACGAGCCGAAAAGTCCTATACAGATCCTTTTGGAATCGCAATTGAAGATGAATTTTACAAGGAACACCATTGAAAACAATATTTAGAGAATATGACATTAGAGGTATCTACGAAAAAGAGCTCAATGAGCAAATGACAAAGCTGATTGGTTATTTTTTAGGCTTACATGTAAAAAAAATTGGTAATTATGTTGCCATCGGTTATGACGCGCGTTCGCATTCACCTATATTGTGCGAATATCTCACCAGTGGTTTAAATAAAGCTGGTTGCAAAGTGCTTAATATGGGACTAGTTGCCACCCCAGTGAATTACTTTAGCAACTTTCAAAACTTCGACGGCATTAGCCCTAATGCCTCTATTATGATAACTGGTTCACACAATCCAAGCGAATACAATGGTTTTAAAATTACGATTGATAAAAAACCGTTTTTTGGTGAAGATATTTATGCGCTTGGTCGTGATATTATCGCCAATTATACAATGCGCATTGAGGACAATACAGCTTCAACGTTCATCAATTCTAAAGAGCGTTATATCGCGTATCTTATTAAAGAATTTGACCACTTAAAAGGCTTTAAACAACCTTTTGTTTACGACTGTGGAAATGGTGTTGCAGGTGTTGTAGTGCAAGATGTTTTTAAAGCTTTAGGCTTTACATGTAAAGGTTTATTTACAGACCCTGATGGAACTTTTCCAAACCATCATCCGGACCCAACAGTCGAAAAAAACTTAAAAGACATCAAAAAAGAGCTTGAAGGTGAATATGCCCTTGGGTTTGCTTACGACGGAGATGCCGATAGATTGGCGTTTTTAACCAAACACAACAATGTCAAAGGCGACATCATGGCGATTCTTTTCTCCAGTGCTATGAAAAATCCAACCGTGATTGGCGAAGTGAAATGTTCTCAAGTCATGTATGATGAAATTAATAAGCGTGGCCATGCGATTATGTACAAAACAGGTCACAGTAACCTTAAAGTGATGATTGCCAAAACCAATGCTGATTTTGCCGCAGAAGTCAGTGGTCACCTCTTCTTTAATGACCGTTATTTTGGTTACGATGACGCGATTTACGCCACACTTCGTATGATTGAAATGGTCAAAAATGGTTTGGATGTGGATGCTGAGATTGCTAAACTTCCTGTTGTTTATTCGACTGAAGAGCTTAAAGTTGAGACGAATGAGAACGATAAGTTTCCATTGGTTGATAAAGTCAAAGAGCTTTTAAAAAATCCCCCTGCAGATTTTCCAGTGATTAAAGAGATCGTTGATGTAGATGGCGTTAGGGTTATTTTTAGTGATGGATGGGGATTGGTAAGGGCGAGCAATACAACCCCTGTGTTGGTTACACGCTTTGAGTCAACTAATGAAGCCCATGCTAAACTTTACGAGCAAAAATTAAACGAGATTATTCTTCAAGCAAAAGAGGGGTTACACTAATATGAAAGGCATTATCTTAGCGGGAGGGAGTGGCACAAGGCTTTATCCTGTGACTAAATCCATTAGTAAGCAATTATTGCCCATTTACGATAAACCGATGATTTACTATCCGTTATCGGTATTGATGTTAGCAGGTATTCGCGAGATATTAATTATCTCCACACCGCAAGATATTGGTAAATTTGAGGAACTCTTGGGCGATGGGAGTACGTGGGGCATTTCTCTTTCCTATAAAATTCAACCAAGCCCTGATGGCTTAGCCCAAGCGTTTATTTTAGGGGAAGAGTTTATAGGGAATGATAATGTCTGCTTAATTCTAGGAGATAATATCTTTTACGGTCAAGGATTTACACCTTTGTTACAAAGCTCTGCTCAATTGGAAGAGGGTGCTATCGTTTTTGGCTATCAAGTTAAAGACCCACAACGCTTTGGTGTCGTGGAGTTTGATGAAAACCAAAAGGCAATTAGTATTGAAGAAAAACCACAAAATCCAAAATCACCATTTGCCGTTACAGGGCTTTATTTTTACAATAATAGTGTCATCGAAATTGCGAAGGCTGTTAAGCCATCTGAACGAGGTGAACTAGAAATCACAGCGGTCAATGAGGCTTACTTAAAACAAGGTAAATTAAAAGTTGAAATTTTAGGTCGTGGTTTTGCATGGCTTGATACAGGGACACACGATAGCCTTATGGAAGCTGGATTGTTTGTTCAGATGATTGAAAAACGCCAAAGTTTCAAAATAGCGTGTTTGGAAGAAATTGCTTTAAATTCCGGATGGATTACTAAAGAGCAAGTCTTAGAGATTGCTAAGCCATTAAGCAAAAATGGTTATGGACAATATCTCAAAGATTTGGTGAAATAAAATGAAGAATATTTTAGTAACGGGCTGTGCAGGCTTTATCGGTTCAAACTTTGTGCCTTATTTTTTAGAAAAGTATGAGCATTATGGTTTGGTGAATTTAGACCTTTTAACTTATGCTGGTAATCTTGAAAATCTTAATGAAGTTGCCGAAAATAAGCGTTATACTTTTGTGCAAGGCGATATTCGCGATAGAAATGTCGTTGAAAACCTTTTCAATGAATTTGATATCCAAGGCGTTATTCACTTTGCGGCAGAAAGCCACGTGGACAATTCCATTAAAAATCCTGGTGTCTTTGTTGAAACCAATGTCAATGGTACATTTACTTTGATTGATGTGGCGTACAAATATTGGATGGAAAAGCCTTTTATTCGTAAAGAAGGTTATGAAGAGTGCCGTTTTCACCACATTTCCACCGATGAAGTTTATGGTACGCTTGGAGAGACAGGATTTTTTACAGAAAGTACACCTTATGCTCCCAATTCACCTTACTCTGCGTCTAAAGCGGGGAGTGATATGATAGTGCGAGCGTATCATCATACGTATGGAATGAATACAGTTATTACCAATTGTTCTAACAACTACGGTCCAAAACAACACGATGAAAAACTCATCCCTACCATTATACGTAAAGCATTGAGTGGGCAGAATATTCCTATTTATGGCGATGGAAAAAATATCCGTGATTGGTTGTATGTACTAGACCACTGCAAAGGCATTGATTTGGTATACCACGAGGGCAATAGTGGCGAAGTGTATAACATTGGTGGACGAAACGAGCGAGACAATCTCTACATCGCCCATAAAATCTGTGAAGTGCTTGACACAATGGTGCCCCATGAGGGTTCATATAAAGCGTTAATCAGTTTTGTGGAAGATAGAGCTGGGCACGATAGACGTTATGCAATTGATGCAACTAAAATAGAGACAAAACTTGGATGGGAAGCTGAGGAAAATTTTGAAAGTGGTATTGTGAAGACGATTGCGTGGTATCTTCAAAAGTACAGAAGTCACGTTTAATGTTTAAATACATTGCATGCTGTTTCATCGTATTAATTTTTTTACATGCAGAGCCACCCGAACTGTTGCTTCTAAAAGAGTATAAAGGCCAAAACGTTACGGGATGGCTGATGAGTGAAAAACTGGATGGTGTAAGGGCTTATTGGGATGGGAAGAAACTTGTTTCACGTGGTGGCGTTGAACTTCACGCACCTGCTTGGTTTACCAAGGACTTTCCACCTTTTGAATTGGATGGCGAGCTGTGGAGTAAACATGGGGATTTTCAAAATATTCTTTCGATTGTTAGGCAACAAACACCGCATGCTGGTTGGCATCAAATCACCTATAATATTTTTGAAGTTCCGCATGCAAAGGGCGGTTTAATGCAGCGATTAGCAGTGCTTGAAAACTATATAAAACAGCACGATTTACCTTATTTACATATTATAGCTCAGCGTACATGCAAAGGTAAAAAAGATCTTAAGGCCTTTTTGTCTGAGGTTGAAAATGCGGGTGGTGAAGGAGTGGTTATACGAAATCCTATTACCTCTTATATCGCTAAACGTGATAAAAACTCCTTAAAAGTAAAAAGTTTCTACGACGAAGAGTGTGAAGTGATAGGCTATAAACCTGGGCAAGGAAAATATCATAATATGACTGGAAGCCTTACATGTCAAAAGCGTAATGGGGTGGTTTTTGAAATAGGCTCAGGTTTATCTGACACGCTCAGAAGAAATCCTCCTGCTGTTGGAACGACGATTACGTATCAATACAAGGAGTTACCACAAAGTGGTAAACCACGTTTTCCAAGCTTTTTAAGAGTGAAAGAAAATTTTTAGGATGATTTATGGATAAAATAGCAATTATTGGACTTGGATATGTGGGACTTCCACTCGCTGTGGAATTTGCAAAACAATATACTGTCGTTGGATTTGACATCTTTCAAACACGTATTGATGAGCTCAGAGCAGGTTATGATAGAACGATGGAATTGGATGCTACAGAGGTGCAAGAAGCCATCAAGAATGGTATTCACTTCAGCACCAATCTTGAAGATTTGCGTACATGCACAATTTTTATTGTGACGGTCCCTACCCCTATCGATACAAGCAATCGTCCTGATTTGACACCGCTTGTTAAGGCAAGTGAAACGGTAGGAAAAGTGCTCAAAACAGAAGATATTGTTATTTATGAAAGCACAGTTTACCCAGGCGTCACCGAAGAAGTTTGTGTGCCAGTGCTCGAAAAAGTTTCAGGGCTAACTTTTAACAGCGATTTTTACGCGGGCTATTCTCCTGAGCGTATTAATCCAGGGGATAAAACACATACGGTTAAAAACATTTTGAAAGTGACATCTGGTTCAACGCCTGAAATCGCTGATAAAGTTGATACCTTGTACCGAAGTATTATCCTTGCTGGAACGCATAAAGCTTCAAGTATTAAAGTAGCAGAAGCTAGTAAAGTTATCGAAAATACTCAAAGAGATGTCAATATCGCGCTTATCAATGAACTAGCCCTTATTTTTAATACCATGGGCATTGACACCAATGAAGTCATTGAAGCGGCCGCTACGAAGTGGAATTTTATTAAACTTAAACCAGGCCTTGTAGGTGGACATTGCATCGGCGTTGATCCTTATTATTTGACCTACAAGTCCGAAGAATTGGGTTATAAACCCAACCTTATTTTGGGAGCGCGCCAGATCAATAATGGTATGGGAAAATATATCGCCGACAAAACGATTAAACTTATGATAGAGCATGATGCCAAAATTAAAGATGCAAATGTTTTGGTTTTAGGCTTAACCTTTAAAGAAAATTGCCCCGATATTCGTAACACTAAAGTTGTAGATATTATCACGGAGTTAGAAGCTTTTAAATGCCATGTGGATGTATATGACCCTTGGGTTGATAAGGCAGAAGCAAAAAAGTACTATGGGTATGATTTAGTAGGAAATCCATTAGAGGGTAATAAAACATACGATGCTATCGTTGTGGCAGTTGGGCATCAAGAATTTGTTGAGTATTCAGAAGCTAGCTATGCAAAACTAGGTGGTGTTATCGTTGATGTCAAAGGGATTGTAAAAAATCCTACGTGGCGATTGTAATGAAATTTTTCATTTCAAGAAATATTAAATTTTTTCATTGGCTATGACTTTATTTAAGGTATCGTTCATTGTATCTATAGGTTTTATTTGTAGATTAGTTTTGGGGCTTGTTACTAATAAGTTAGTAGCAAGCTATGCTGGGCCTATAGGCATTGCTTTTATGGGGCAGTTTCAGAGCTTTATGCAAATGATCATGAGCCTTTGCGTTGGTACAATAGAAACAGGTATTGTAAAGCATACAGCAGAATATTCATCTAATCAAAATCAGCTCAATTTTTATTGGAGCACGGCAATAAAGGTTTCATTAGTCCTTACATTCATTTCATCAAGTTTAATATTGTTTTTTAAAGACTATTTATCTATAGTCTTATTTGGAACAGAACAGTATTCATCAATATTTTTATTTTTTTCACTCAATATTTTTTTATTTGTTTTCAACAATTTTTTCTTAGCAATTTTAAATGGATTCAAAGAAATATCTTTGTTAGTTGTCCTGCAAATAGCAGGGTATTTAATGTCACTATGTTCTATTGGTTTATTGGTTTATTGGTTTCAAATTTACGGAGTATTGTTAGGTCTAACGCTGAGTCAATCTTTAGCTTTTTTAGTAACATTGTTTTTTTTAAAGAAAAAAAAATGGTTCAAATTATTAAATTTTACGTATAAGTTTGAATCAACTTATTTTAAAAATGTTTTTAATTTTGCATTAATGGCAATTTCTTCTGCCATATCGGTACCAACAACACAAATATTGATACGAAATTATATTGGTAAAACAAGTTCATGGGTTGATACTGGTTTATGGCAGGCAATGTGGAGGATATCAGATATTTATTTGGCAATTATTGTTTCAATCATTTCAATGTACTTTTTACCTAGATTGTCTGAAATGCAAGATATAAAACTTTTAAAAAAAGAATTGTGGGCTGGGTATAAAGTTGTAATACCTTTGACAATATTAATGGCTATAAGCATCTTCTTTCTAAGAGATTTTATTATTGTCTTTATATTTACAAAGGACTTTTTAGCTATGGAAGAATTATTTAAATTTCAGCTAATTGGTGATGTTTTTAAGGTTATGGGTGTTTTATTAGGCTATTTAATGTTGGCAAAAACAATGACTAAAATATATATATTTTCAGAAATAGGGTTTAATTTGTTATTTTTCGTGCTTTCTATAGTTTGTATTAATCATTTTGGATTAATAGGTGTTACTTATGCATATATGATAAAATCGCTAATGTATACATCGTTTTTATTCTGGTTTTTTAGAGGAATCTTGTTTGCGAAAAACTGAACCATTGGTAAGTGTTTTAATACCTTCATATAACCATGAAAGCTATATAAAAGAAGCAGTATTAAGCGTTGTGAATCAAACTTATAATAATATTGAATTAATCATTGTTGATGATGGGTCTTCTGATAAGACAACCGATATTTTACGCGAACTTCACAAAAAGTATAATTTTAATTTGTCACTTCAAGAAAATAAAGGAATCATCCCAACATTAAAAATATTAAGGCAAAAAGCAAAGGGTAAATATATTGCATTACTTGCATCAGATGATTACTTTCATTGTGAAAAAATTGAAAAGTTAGTTGGTTTTTTAGAACATAATCCTCAATATGCCATGGTGTATTCAAAAATTACTATTGTAGATAATAATAGTAATAAATTGATGAAAATTGAAGAATGCTATAAATCTGGAAGGATTTTCGAAGAGCTTTTGATGGGAGATTTTTTTATCAACAGTGTTAGTGTTTTAATCAATAAAGAAGTGTATATGCAATTTGATTATGATGAGGGTTATATTGAAGATTTTCAAATGTGGTTAAAAATAGCAAAGTGTTATGAAATAGGATTTTGTAATGAGTTTTTGAGTTATTATAGAAAACACGATAATCATTTATCGTCTAATATATTAAAAATGCAAGAAGCAGAAAGAAATATTTTAAATCTCTATAAAAATGAACCTTCATATGCACAAGCAATATGTAAATGGAATTTACGATGGCTTTCAAATACGGCTTTATGTTACAAGTATAAAGCAATAATACAATACTTATGGCCATCAATTTGCTTTTGTACACTAAAGCGAATAAGTTTTATAAGAGTGATTATAAAACTTCTATTACCTTGCTGGAAGAAAAAACTTTGAAGATAGCAATTTTATATATCTGTACAGGAGAATATTATAAATTTTGGTCAGATTTTTACAGCTCTTGCGAAAAACATTTTTGTAAAGATGTACAAAAACATTATTTTGTATTTACCGATACCAAAAAATTTGAGACAAATAATACTCTGACAATTATTCATCAAGATAATTTAGGTTGGCCTTTCAATACGTTGTATCGTTATCGTATGTTTTCACGTATTAAAGAGCAATTGGCAAATTTTGATTATATAGTATTTTTTAATGCAAATTGTCAGTTTATCGTTGATGTGAGTTTGGAAGAGTTTTTTGGTATAGATAAAAAACTTGTGGCTTGTTTGCATCCAGGCTTTTATAATAAAGTAGAACCTGATTTTACCTATGAGAGACGTAAATCTTCTATGGCTTATGTTGAGAAAGGAAAATATTACTTTGCGGGTGGAATTTGCGGTGGGCGCAGGGATGACTTTTTGAAGATGTCTTTGCAATTATTGCAAGCTATTGAAAAAGATTTGGATAATGGTTTGATGGCTCTTTGGCACGATGAGAGTTATTGGAATGCATATTTAAATCTTGAAATTCAGCAATTAGAGCACAATGTGAATATATTGGAGCCTGCTTACTTATATCCTGAAGGTAGAAATTTGCCTTATAAACCCAAAATCCTTTTAATTCATAAACCCAATATTATTAATGTTAATACCATCAAATTTTACACTACGAATTCCTTTATTTCTTGGTGCAAAGAGTATATTATTGGGCTAATGGCTAGGTATAAATGCTATATAAAATAAAAGAGAAACAATGTTTTTCCCTGAAAAAATAAAAGGTATTCAAAAAAAAGACAAGGTCTTAGAAGTAGGACCAGGAAATACGCCTTTTTATAGGTCTAATGTATTACTAGAAAAAATCTATGAAAATGATGAGCTAGCAAAGCTTCAAGCAGGTGGCACAGAAAAAAGAAATCTCAAAAAAGAGATCGTTTATTACACAGGAGAGCTTTTCCCTTTTAAGGATAAAGAGTTTGATTATGTGATATGTTCTCATGTTTTGGAACATATCCCTTTAAATCAATTAGATATTTTTATTAAAGAATTAATGAGAGTAGCTTCTAGGGGATATATAGAAGTTCCTTTATTTACTTATGAAGTGCTGACTAATATTGAACATCATCTTTCTTTTGTAGACGTTGATAATAACAATAAACTATTATTTTTAGAAAAAAAAGAAGAGAATTTTGCTGGATTTGCCTATCAAGAGGTTCTAAAAATGCTAGAACAATCCAATTCTAAGATGCCATTTATTACATGTAATCCTGATACGATGTTTTTTGGTTTTGAATGGGAAGATACTATTGCTTATGAAAAGGTACAGAGTGTTGAGCAGTTGCTGGGTCATATAGATAAAAAAGATACAAAGCCGAAAATGCCTCAAAATACAATTGCGTGCGAAACTATCAAGAAGTGCAAAAAATTATTAAACATTAATAATGTTCTGCAAATACTATATTTACGATTTGGAATAGTGCTATGATAGTCATTAAAATCATGGGTGGGCTTGGTAACCAAATGTTTCAATACGCCTATGCCAAAGCTTTACATGCAAAAGGATATGCTGTAAAGTTAGACCTTTCATTTATTCAAAAAAATACTGCGCATCATGGTTTTGGACTAGAGTATTATGGTATTGATTTAGAATCGGCTAGCATAGATGATTTGAAAGCTTTTAACGTAAATGGATTATTGCGTAAATTTTTTAATCGTTTTAATATACCAGCGAAGCATTATATAACGGAGAAAACGCTACTTTTTTCTCCATTGTTAGCTAGCCCCAATGATAGTGTTTATATTGAAGGTTATTTTCAAACAGAACGCTATTTTAAAGATATTAAAGAATTATTATTGCAACAATTTCAACTGCGCAATCCATTGTCAGCATACACTCAAAAAATACAACAGCTCATAGAGTATGCCCCATATAGCATCTCTTTACATGTAAGAAGAGGAGATTATCTCAATGCTTCAGCGCAGTCTTATCATGGACTTTGCTCACTAGAATATTATCAAAATGCAATGCATTATTTGAATGAATATTGTCAAGACCGAATGTATGTTATTTTTTCTGATGATATCGCTTGGGTCAAAGAAAATATGCCCATAGAAAATGCTCTTTATATCTGTGATGAGGGGCAAACACCTCATGAAGATATGTATCTTATGAGCCTATGCCAGCATAATATCATAGCCAATAGTAGTTTTAGTTGGTGGGGTGCTTGGCTCAATCAAAATCCTCATAAAATAGTTATTGCCCCTAAACAGTGGTTTGCTAATGCAAAGATGCAAGCACAAAGTCAAGACATCGTTCCTGATGAATGGATAAGATTATGATAGCGTCCTCTCTTTCTATCATCATGAGTGTGTATCATCCTAAGCTTGAGCATTTAGACAAAACAATTGTGTCTGTATTAGAACAAAGTATGTGTGATTTTGAGTTTATCATCATTCAAGATGACGACTTGGAGATGACGCGTAGTATATTGCTTGCGTGGCAAAAAAAAGATGTTCGTATTAAACTTATTGAAAACAGATGCAATTTAGGGCTGATTACCTCTTTAAACAAAGGCTTAGATGCTTCTAAGGCTGATTTGATTGCACGTATTGATGTGGGTGATTGGTGGGATGTTCAAAAGTTAGAAATGCAAAAAAATCTTTTTGATACGGATGAAAACTTAGTATTGTGCGGTAGTGAAATGTATATTGTGAATGAGGTGGGAAAGAGCATAACGACACTGCATGTAGCACAAACGGATGAGGCCATTAGGGAGTTGTTAATGGAAGCAAAAAATCCTTTTTTTCATCCCAGCGTGATGTTTCGTAAAACTGTATTACGGTACAATAAAAAGGCTCTGTATTGCGAAGACTATGAGTTATGGTGTCGATACAGTATGCTAGGTAAAATGAGTAATATCAATCAACCCTTAACCTACTATCAAGTGGATAGTGGAAGTATCACGCAAAGTAAACGGGCATTGATGATACTCAATACAACAAATGCTTATTGTGCTTTTATGAAATCTTTATATGACCAGGATGTGTCTTTTATTAACAAAGGACTTGTCCTTTCTACGGTGGACTATGAACAAAGTTTTTTCGAAAAGATTAGTAATAGTATGTATTCTCGAGCAGTTTTTTCTGAATGGAGTCATCACACTATATGTAAACTAAGCTATTTCTTATTAGCCATTGTATTCAATCCAACATTGATTATTCAAAAATTAAAGCGCTTTACATGTAAACAAAAATTCAAGAAAACAACGCATGAAAACCATCCTTCTTAATTCTAATACCCTTTGGTCGATTATGCAGTTTCGCAAAGAACTCATTAAGGTATTACAATGCCAATACCGCATTGTTTGTGTTGCCGGGTATGATGATTTTGCAAGCAATTCTCATGCGATTGCACAAGAATTAGGGGTAGAACTCTTTCAAATAAAAATGCAGCGAAAAGGGGTGAATCCTTTGCAAGATGTGATGTATTTTTGGAGATTATTGCGTCTTTATCACCACATTAAACCAGATTTGATTTTACACTATACGATCAAGCCAAATATCTATGGTTCCTTTGCCGCTCGATGGTTAAAGATACCTCATATTTCGATTATCTCAGGACTTGGTTCTGCTTTTCTGAAAAAAAATAGTATTTCAAAAATTGTTGAAAAGCTTTATACTTTGGCATTAACTTCCGCACGTCATGTACTGTTTCTCAATCAAGATGATTTGGATGAATTTACAAGTCAAAGGATAATTGATTTAGAGAAGAGTGTTTTACTTCCCGGGGAAGGTATTGATATTGATGTTTATCTTCCATGTCCTTTAAAAGAGGATACGCAAGACATTGTATTTCTAATGGTAGCAAGATTGTTGAGAGATAAAGGTGTGTATGAATATATTGAAGCGATTAAACACATACGACAGCATTCAACTCGAGGCAAATTTTTACTAGCAGGTATCTTTGATGAAGATAATCCCACCGCTATTTCGAAAGAAGACGTGTTAGCATGGGAACGGGAGGGGTATATTACCTATCTTGGCAAAACAGATATGATTCAAGAGTTTTTTGTGCAATGTGATGTTGTTGTCTTGCCAAGTTACAGAGAAGGCTTGTCTCGTGTTTTATTGGAAGCCAATAGTTGTGAAAAATTTATTATTACCTCTGATATAGCTGGTTGTAAAGAGCTTTGCATGCATGGGGAAAATGGCTATTTAGTTCAACCACACGATGTACAATCACTTGTTGAAGCTATGAAAAAAACGATGTCTTTGAGCCGAGAAGTGTTACAACAAGGTGGAAAAGAAGGTAGACTTTTGGTTCGTGAATATTACAGCACAGACAGAGTAAATGCATACTATACACGATTAATCAAAGAGGTTCTGTAGGCTACTTTAAACAAAGTAAAATCTATATTTATATACAATGAAACAATATTCAATAAGCAAGGGCAGTACCTCCGTATGATAACAGTATTGTTTTTGGTCAAAATCGGTGTGGTTTTTTTACTATCGATGGGCCTAAACTATCTTTTAGTAAAATATATGCATATCATCAAAATTCTTGATATTCCAAATGCTCGAAGTACCCATCAACATGTCACGCCTCGAAGTGGTGGAATGGCTCTTTTTAGCGCATGTCTTTTGGGATGTTATATATGCGATTTACAAACCTCTTATCTTTTTCTTGTGCCTTTGTCATTGGTCTTTGTCGTAGGACTTTGTGATGATATTTGGTCTGTCTCCTCTACACTAAAACTTTTTTTCACGGCCATAGCTGCTATTTTACTTTATTTTGTAGGGTTTGATATTCAACATTTTGGAACATTTTTTGGGCATGAGGTTATTCTTAATGTTTGGTTTTCAGTGTTTATTGTAGCCTTCGGAATAGCAGGTTTTGTGAGTGCACTCAATCTCATTGATGGGCTTGATGGTTTAGCTTCTTTGGTTTCGGTGATGATACTCCTTCCTTTTGCGTATATGGGTTTTAAATATACTGATCCTTTTTTATTTTATTTTTCATCAATCATACTATGCGCAATATTTGGATTTTTGGTACTCAATTGGCACCCTGCAAAACTCTTTATGGGGGATTCTGGGAGCATGGTGTTAGGTTTCACCATATCAATTGTCGTCGTTTATGCTATCCAAAAAGACTATATTACGGCTATTTCTGTTTTACTATTGTGTGCTGTACCCATTCTCGATACTTTAATTGTGATGCTAAGAAGAGTTCTTCATCACCAGAATCCTTTTCATGCTGATAAAACGCATATTCACCATATTATTTTAAAACAACAATACGGCGATACGCGTAAAACAGTTTTATTAATCGGGCTTATGCAAATGCTTTTTTCTTATCTTGGTTTAGGTTTTAAAGTGAGAGATGATATTGTGATATTAGGCTTGTATATTTTATGTTTTATTTTATTTTATTTTATTTTAACACCTGACACACTAAGGAAAGACGATGTCCAGTAAACCAAAAATTCTTATAACGGGAGGCGCTGGGTACATTGGTGCTCACGTTGCCAAGCAACTTTTAGAGCAAGGTGAAGAGATTTTAATTGTGGATAATTTGAGTACGGGAAGCCGGAAAACATTAGAAACATTGCAAAGCATTAAGCCCTTTAAATTTATAGAGCTTGATTTATGTGATTTCCCAAAAGTAGCGGCACTGCTCCATGCAGAAAGTATTGAGACAATTTTACACTTTGCCGCTTCCATTGTTGTGCCAGAATCCGTGCAAAATCCTTTGAAATACTATATGAACAATACGGTCAATACAACCAATCTCATACACTGTGCTCTTGAAAATGGCGTAAAACAATTTATCTTTAGCTCAACGGCTGCTGTTTATGGTGAGCCTTTAGTTGTACCTAAAAGTGGTATTGATGAGAATTTTGAAACCAAACCTATTAACCCCTATGGGATGAGTAAGTTGATGAGTGAGCGTGTTATTCAAGATGTGGCACTTGCTAACCCGGAGTTTAAATATGTGATATTTAGATATTTTAATGTAGCAGGAGCTGATATGGGAAGTGTAAGCCCTCGCATAGGACAGAGTTTTCCCATTGCAACACATCTTATCAAAATAGCGTCTGAATGTGCTACAGGCAAACGCACTAAAATGTCTATTTTTGGAGATGACTACGCTACAAGTGATGGGACATGCGTGAGGGACTATATTCATGTGGATGATTTAGCATCTGCTCATATTCAAGCAATTGAGTATTTGAAAAATAATCCTAGTGATATTTTTAATATAGGATATGGAAGAGGCTATTCGGTCAAAGAGGTTATTCAGACACTCAAAGAGCTTACGTGTAAAGATTTCCCTGTAGAGATTGCTCCTCGCAGAGAAGGTGATCCCGCCAGTTTGATTTCAAATAATGCAAAAATTATCAGGCAAATGAAATGGACTCCACGGTATAATAATCTAAAATTTATTTGTAAAAGTGCTTATGAATGGGAGAAAAAGCTTGGTTAATTTAATTTTATGCGGTGGAAGTGGAACGCGACTTTGGCCACTAAGCCGCACCCTTATGCCCAAACAATTTGTCAAACTTTTTGACAATCAATCTTTATTTCAACTTACAGTTTTGCGTAATAATGCATTGTGTGATGAGCAGTTGATAGTATCCAACAGTGAGCAATATTTTCTAGCACTTGACCAACTGGAAGAGCTAGGCAAAACGAATAATCGATACTTATTGGAACCCATTGGTCGCAATACGGCCCCAGCCATCGCTTTGGCATGTTTAACCCTTGCTCCTGAAACGGTTGTTTTAGTAACTCCGAGTGATCATTTGATTAAAGATCAAAATGCATATCAAGCGGTGGTTAAACGAGCGGAAGTTTTGGCCAATGAGGGATTTTTAGTTACTTTTGGTATTAAACCGCGTTATGCTGAGACGGGTTATGGATACATTGAAGCGAATGGCGAAGATGTACAAAGTTTTAAAGAAAAACCTGATGAGATGACAGCAAAAAACTATGTTGCGAAAGGTAATTATTATTGGAATAGCGGTATGTTCTGTTTTAAAGCCGGTATTTTTTTAGAAGAACTTAAACATTATTCCCCGCTTATCTATGAAGCTTCAAAACAAGCCTGCAAGAACGTGAATGATGGACACATGATACGTATTAAACACGAAGCAATGATGGCCATACCTGAAGATAGTATCGATTATGCGGTAATGGAAAAAAGTGATAAAGTCAAAATGGTGCCAAGCGATATTAACTGGAGCGATGTAGGAAGTTTTGATGCACTCTCTGATGAATTGGACAATGATGAAAACAATAATTTTATACTATCACACAAACAAGTTTGCACCATTGACATTAAAGATTTGATTATCATTGATACCGAAGATGCTTTGCTTATCAGTCGAAAAGGAAGTTCTCAAAAGGTCAAAGAGATTGTTTCAAAACTCAAAACTCAAAACTCATTACTCACAACGACACATAACACCGTTCACAGGCCATGGGGAACATATACGGTACTTGAAGATAAAAGCGGCTATAAAATAAAAAAGATTATGGTCAAACCAGGCAAACGTCTTTCTTTACAAAAGCATTTTCATCGCAATGAGCATTGGGTTGTTGTGAGTGGAACTGCAACGGTAAGAGTTGAAGATAAAACATTTATTGTGAGAGAAAATGAATCCACGTATATCAAATCAGGCGAAATTCACCGCCTTGAGAATTTGGGCAAAATTCCTATCATTTTGATAGAAGCGCAAGTAGGAAGTTATACGGGTGAAGATGATATTGTAAGAATAGAAGATGACTTTAAAAGGGAAACTATATGAATCAAAAAGTAGCATTAATAACAGGTATTACTGGACAAGATGGAAGCTATTTGGCAGAATTTTTACTTAAAAAGGGTTATATCGTTCATGGCATGAAGCGAAGAAGTTCACTTTTCAATACCGATAGAATCGACCACCTCTATCAAGATCCTCATGTTGAAAATCGAAATTTGATTTTACACCATGGCGACATGACCGATAGTATGAATATAACGCGTATCATCCAAGAAGTACAACCTGACGAAATCTATAATCTAGCAGCGATGAGCCATGTACATGTAAGCTTTGAAACACCCGAATATGTCGCTAATGCAGATGGTACAGGAACGCTTAGAATTCTTGAAGCTGTCAAACTTTTGGGACTTAGTCAAAAAACTAAAATTTACCAAGCAAGTACAAGCGAACTTTATGGAAAAGTACAAGAAACTCCCCAAAAAGAGACAACACCTTTTTATCCACGAAGCCCTTATGCCGTTGCGAAGATGTATGCGTACTGGATAACGGTTAATTACCGTGAAGCTTATGGTATGTTTGCATGTAATGGTATTTTATTTAACCACGAATCACCGGTGCGTGGTGAGACTTTTGTAACACGAAAAATCACACGGGCAACTTCAAAGATAGCTTTAGGACTTCAAGATAAACTTTATCTTGGTAACTTGGATGCCAAACGTGACTGGGGACATGCGAAAGACTACGTGCGCATGATGTGGATGATCCTTCAAGCTCCTGAGCCTGAAGACTGGGTTATCGCAACAGGACAAACAACCACAGTCAGAGATTTTGTGAAAATGGCCTTTGCGTATGCAGGTATTGAGCTAGAATTTAAAGGCGTTGGGGTCGAAGAAAAAGCGTATGTGCTTGCATGTAGCAATCCTTTGTACCAAGTAGAGATAGGCAAAGAAGTTGTAGCCGTTGACCCACGCTATTTTAGGCCAACCGAAGTTGATCTCCTTTTGGGTGACCCTAGTAAAGCTGAACAAAAATTAGGCTGGACAAGGGAGCATGATTTGCAAGATTTGGTCAATGATATGATGAAATCAGACTTAAAATTGATGACCAAAGATGTTTACCTTAAAGAGGGTGGCTACAAAATCATGAGTTATTTTGAGTAAGATGATGGATAGAACTTCTAAAATTTACGTTGCAGGACACCGAGGTCTTGTTGGCAGCGCTATTGTTAAAAGTCTTACATGTAAAGGCTATGCCAACATTATTACTCGCACTCATGCTGAACTTGATTTGACCGATCAAAGAGCCGTTGCTGAGTTTTTTGAAATAGAAAAACCAGAGTACGTCATTCTTGCTGCCGCCAAAGTGGGGGGCATCGTCGCTAACAATACCTATAGAGCAGACTTTATCTATGAAAACTTGGCGATTCAAAACAATGTCATTCATCAAAGTTATGTACATGGTGTTAAAAAACTTCTCTTTTTAGGTTCTACATGCATTTATCCTAAAAATTGCCCTCAGCCAATGAAAGAAGAGTATCTGCTTACAAGTGAACTCGAATATACCAATGAACCCTATGCTATAGCTAAAATCGCGGGCATCAAAATGTGTGAAAGCTATAACCTTCAATATGGCACAAACTTCATTTCAGTCATGCCAACCAATCTTTATGGTCCCAATGATAATTTTGATTTAGAAAAATCTCATGTTCTGCCAGCCTTGTTACGTAAAATACATGAAGCAAAATTGCGAAGGGAT
Source organism: Sulfurospirillaceae bacterium (assembly GCA_028684065.1). Taxonomy (GTDB): domain Bacteria; phylum Campylobacterota; class Campylobacteria; order Campylobacterales; family Sulfurospirillaceae; genus Sulfurospirillum. The sequence continues at coordinate 20,423 of JAQUGO010000010.1, read as the reverse complement.
AAAGAAGTTGAGATATGGGGTAGTGGAAAACCAAGACGAGAATTTTTATACTCCGAAGATATGGCTGATGCGTGTGTGTTCATCATGGAACAAAGAGACTTTAAAGATACTTATGAATCTCATGAAAGCGAGATAAGAAATACGCATATCAACATTGGCACAGGTGTTGACATCAGTATCCAAGAGTTAGCAGAACTTATCAAAAAGATAGTTGGCTTTGAAGGAAAACTTATTTTTAATACCTCTAAACCTGATGGAACGATGGTAAAGCTCACTGACCCGTCTAAACTTCATGATTTAGGGTGGAAACATAAAGTTGAACTTGAAGAGGGGATAGCAAAAGTTTACACATGGTTTAAACAAGCGTTCAATTCATGAACATAAAAGCTGAAAAATACTAAAATTCAACTTATGAACACAGACAACACCAATAATCATTCCGACACATTAGCCGTTCTTAGAGCAGCATGTGGGCATACAACGCAAAGAGATATCGCAAGCTCTATTGGCTATAGCGTCGGTAAAGTCAACTATATCCTTAAGGCACTCATCGAAAAAGGGCTCATTAAAATTGAAAACTTTTCCAACAGTACCAATAAAAAAAACTACAAATACCTTCTCACAGAACAAGGCATCAAAGAAAAGATAATTTTAACCGAAAAATTTATCGAGCGTAAAAAGAAAGAATACGAAGAGTTACAAAGCGAACTAGAAGAGATGAAAAAATGCAACTAGAGTCTATGGATATAGTGCCACCATCTTTACATGTAAAGAAAAGTTGCCTCGTCCCCATTTTTGATCAATTGTTTCATCAATTTATTTCGATAATTAGGAAAGCATATGAATAAAACACTAAATTTAATTGGTAGAGAAAAAGCGCTCTTTTCGAAAGATATAAGCACGTATAATGAGAAATTAAAAAATATAATCGTAACTTCTTCATTTTTAGTAATAGGTGGAGCTGGTTCAATTGGTCAGGCTGTCACTAAAGAAATATTTAAAAGAAATCCTAAAAAACTTCATGTCGTAGATATTAGTGAAAATAATATGGTAGAGCTTGTTCGTGATATAAGAAGCTCATTTGGGTATATAGATGGTGATTTTCAAACTTTTGCACTTGATATTGGAAGCATAGAATATGATGCTTTTATAAAGGCAGATGGAAAATATGACTATGTTTTAAATCTCTCTGCCCTTAAACATGTAAGAAGTGAGAAAGACCATTTTACACTTATGCGTATGATTGAAACAAATATATTTAATACTGATAAAACATTGGAACAATCAATAGAAAATGGAACTAAAAAATATTTTTGTGTAAGTACGGATAAAGCAGCAAATCCCGTAAACATGATGGGTGCAAGTAAGCGAATTATGGAGATGTTTGTTATGAGGAAATCTCAACACATCAACGTTTCCATGGCAAGATTTGCCAATGTTGCTTTTAGTGATGGGTCTCTTTTACATGGCTTTGACCAGCGTATTAAAAAGAATCAACCTATCGTTGCTCCTAATGATATAAAAAGATATTTTGTAACGCCTCAAGAGAGTGGTGAGCTTTGTCTTATGTCTTGTATTTTCGGAGAAAATCGTGATATATTTTTTCCAAAATTAAGTGAAAATCTACACCTTATCACTTTTGCGGATATTGCAGTTAAATACTTAGAAAATTTAGGTTACGAACCATATCTCTGTAAAGATGAAGATGAAGCCAGAGAGCTCTCTAAAACTCTACCCGCTGAGAAAAAATGGCCTTGTTTATTTACTTCAAGTGATACAACAGGTGAAAAAGATTTTGAAGAGTTTTTTACAGATGCTGAGACTTTAGATATGGAGAGATTTGAAAATCTTGGTGTTATTAAAAATGAAGCGTTATTTGATGAAGAAAAATTAAATTATTTTGAGACTACTATTCAAAAATTTAAAGCCAAACTCTCATGGACGAAAGAGGATATTGTAAAAGAGTTTTTTACAATGATTCCAGATTTTGGGCATAAAGAAACAGGTAAATATCTTGATGGGAAAATGTAATATGCAAAATATAGTTGATTTCATAAAACAAGCTTTTCATACAGATGAGTTTATCCCTTTGCATGAGCCTAGATTTATAGGTAATGAAAAAAAGTATCTCAATGATTGTATAGATTCCACTTTTGTTTCAAGTGTTGGCAAATATGTAGATACTTTTGAAAAAGAGTTTGCTTTAAAAGTTGGCAGTAAATTTGCCATAGCTACAGTAAATGGCACATCAGCTTTACATGTAAGTCTTTTGTTGGCAGATGTCAAAAAAGATGATGAAGTTATCACTCAGCCACTGACTTTTATTGCTACATGTAACGCTATTAGTTACATAGGGGCAAGCCCTATATTTGTAGATGTTGATTTAGATACGATGGGTTTAAGTCCAAAATCATTAAAAGATTTTTTAGAAACCCATTGTGAAATAAAAGAGAATCAATGTGTAAATAAAACTACAAAAAAAATCATCAAAGCTTGTGTTCCAATGCATGCTTTTGGGCATCCTTGTAGAATCGAAAAGATAAAAGAGATTTGTGATAAGTGGAATATTGTTTTAGTTGAAGATGCTGCTGAGAGCTTAGGAAGCTACTACAAAAATAAGCATACTGGTACTTTTGGCAAACTAGGAGCATTTAGTTTTAATGGTAATAAAATCATCACTTCAGGCGGTGGTGGGGTTATCGTGACTGATGATGAGGTATTGGCAAAAAGAGCAAAACATATCACTACAACGGCAAAGATTCCTCATCCTTTTGAGTATGTACATGATGAGATAGGCTATAACTACAGAATGCCAAATCTAAATGCAGCCCTTCTTGTCGCCCAACTTGAAAAATTAGACACATTTTTAGAATCAAAAAGAGAATTGGCTTTAAAATATAAAGAGTTTTTTTCAAATGAAAATATAAATTTTATAGAAGAACCTCAAGATTCAAAATCAAACTATTGGCTTCAAGCTGTTTTACTCAGTGATGCGTTGCAAAGAGATGAGTTTTTGAAGTTTACAAACCAAAACGGCGTAATGACACGCCCTATTTGGCGACTTATGAATGAACTTGAGATGTTTAAAGATTGTCAAAAAACAACTTTAGAAAATGCAAAATATTTAGAACAGAGAGTTGTAAATATTCCAAGTAGTGTAATCTTATGAAAAAAGAGAAGATTGTTTTAGTTGGCGGTGGTGGGCATTGCCGCAGTGTTATTGATGTAATCGAACAAGAAAACAGATATGACATTATTGGCATAGTCGATAAAAAAGAGTTTATAGGAAATGATGTTTTAGGATATAAAATAATCGCTTGTGATGATGAACTTGAAACCATCTACAAGAGCTGTCAAAATGCACTCATCACAGTCGGACAGATAGCATCGAATAAAATTCGAGTGAACCTCTTTGATAAACTCAAAGAGATAGGTTTTAATCTGCCCGTTATAATCTCTCCTCTTTCGTATGTTTCAAAACACTCTTCAATAGATGAGGGCAGTATAGTGATGCACCAAGTGTTAATAAACGTAAATGCTAAAATTGGTAAAAACTGTATTATTAATTCAAAAGCTTTAATCGAACACGATGTGATTATCGAAGATAATTGTCATATCTCGACAGCGAGTGTATTAAACGGCGGTGTTGTTGTAAAAGAAAATACATTTTTTGGAAGTAACGCTACGTCAAAAGAGTACATTGAAGTCAATGGTTTTATAAAAGCTGGGAGTTTAGTAAAATGAGTAAAGTATTTATCATCGCAGAAGCTGGTGTCAATCATAATGGAGATATAGAGTTAGCTAAAAGACTTATAGACGTTGCAAGTCAAGCAGGTGCTGACGCTGTAAAGTTTCAAACATTTAAAGCTGAAAAGTTGGTATCTAAGAATGCTCAAAAAGCGGATTATCAAAAGCAAACTACTAATAATTCAGAATCACAATTTGATATGATAAAAAAACTTGAGCTTGATTTAGATACGCATAAAGAGCTTATGGCTTATTGTAAAACACAAAATATTTTATTTTTATCTACTCCTTTTGACCATGATAGTATTGAGCTTTTAGGTGATTTAGGTTTGGAGATATTTAAAATACCTAGCGGTGAGATCACAAATCTTCCATATTTACGACACATTGGGAAACTGGGTAAAAAAGTGATTCTCTCAACAGGTATGGCAGATTTAGGTGAGATAGAAGATGCTCTTAATATTTTAATAGAAGCTGGAACATTAAAAGAAGATATTACTCTTTTACATGCAAATACAATGTATCCAACACCTATGGAAGATGTTAATTTAAAAGCGATGCTAACCATAGGAAACAGTTTTGATATAGCTTATGGATATAGCGACCATACTTTGGGTATAGAAGTGGATATTGCAGCCGTAGCTATGGGCGCGAGTGTCATTGAGAAGCATTTTACTTTGGATAAAACTATGGATGGACCAGATCATAAGGCTTCTTTAGAACCGCAAGAACTTCAAGCAATGGTCAAGGCTATCCGAAATATTGAAATAGCTTTAGGCAATAGTGTAAAAAAAGCTTCAAAAAGTGAACTGCCAAATATGCGAATCGCTAGAAAATCAATAGTTGCTAGTTGCCACATTCAAAAAGGCGATATTTTAAGTGAAAAAAATATGACAGTTAAGCGACCAGGAGATGGAATAAGTCCAATGAGATGGGACGAGATACTAGGCAGTGTAGCAACTAAAGATTATAAAGAAGATGATCTGATATGAATATACGAAAAGTTTGTATAGTAACAGGAACTAGAGCTGAATATGGTTTACTTTATTGGCTAATGAAAGAGATAGAGGCAGATAATGAACTTGAACTTCAAATCATAGCTACTGGGATGCACTTAAGTCCTGAATTTGGATTAACGTATAAAGAGATAGAAAAAGATTTTAAAATAGATAAAAAAATAGAGATGCTTTTATCTTCAGATACCTCAGTAGGTGTTTCAAAATCGATGGGATTAGCTCAAATAAGTTTTGCCGAAGCCTATGAAGATTTAAAACCTGATATTTTAGTGGTTTTGGGAGATAGATATGAGATTTTTTCTGCTGTAAGTAGTGCGATGATAGCTCGTATTCCCGTTGCTCATCTTCATGGAGGAGAAACAACAGAAGGTGCTTTTGATGAATCTATAAGACATAGTATCACCAAAATGAGTCATCTTCATTTTACAGCAACCGATGAGTATAAAAATAGAGTTATACAACTTGGAGAACAACCGCAGAGAGTTTTTAATGTCGGTGGAATGGGTATAGAAAATATAAAAAGATTAACACTGCTCACAAGAGAAAAGTTTGAGGCATCAATAGATTTTAAATTAAATAAAAAAAATATTTTAGTGACTTTTCATCCCGTTACACTTGAAAATTCAACTGCAAAAGAGCAATTTCAAGAACTACTTGATGCTATCGATGAACTTGAAGAGACAAACATCATATTTACCAAAGCAAATAGTGATACAGATGGAAGAATGATAAATCAGATAATAGATGAATATGTTGCAAAAAATACTCATAAATCGGTTGGATTTACCTCTTTGGGACAACTACGATATTTAAGTGCTTTGCAATTTGTAGATGCTATGGTGGGCAATAGTTCAAGCGGACTTGCCGAAGCTCCTAGTTTTAAGATAGGGACAATTAATATAGGTGATAGACAAAAGGGAAGAATAAAAGCTAAAAGTGTGATTGGTTCTCTTCCAAATAAAGAGAATATAAAAGAAGCTTTTAAAGAGTTGTATTCTCTTGAATTTCAAAATATTTTATCAAATATTCAGAATCCTTATGGTGATGGATGTGCTAGCCAAAAAATAATTGAAGAGATTAAAAAAGTTGATTTAACTGATATTTTAAAGAAATCATTTTATGATTTAAAGGTTTGATATGAAAAATATTCAAAATATAAAACTCAATAAAAACTCACTAATAAAAGAAGCCTTACAAATAATAGATAATGGAGCGATACAAATTGCTTTAGTCGTGGATGAAAATGATAAGCTATTGGGAACATTGACGGATGGAGATATCAGAAGAGGACTTTTAAGAGGGTTAGACTTAGATAGCTCCATTGAGAGTATTATGTTTACAACTCCTACTATTGCGAAAATAAGTGATACAAAAGAAGAGATTTTAAAAATCGCATTAGTTAAAAAGCTCCATCAAATACCTATTATAGATGATAGCGGAAAAATTTTAGGTATTCAAGAACTTGAAGAGCTTATAAAACCAAAATATAAAACTAATCAAGTAGTCCTTATGGTAGGTGGGCTTGGTACTAGGCTTAGACCACTTACTGATAAGACTCCTAAACCTATGTTAAAAGTAGGAAATAAACCAATACTTCAAACTATTGTAGAAAAATTTGCAGAGTATGGATATATAAATATAACTATGTGTGTGAATTATAAATCGCATATTATTCAAGATTATTTTGGAGACGGAAGTGAATTCGGTGTAAATATCGAGTATGTGTTTGAAGGCCAAAGAATGGGAACTGCAGGGGCATTGAGTCTTTTGAAAGAGAAACCAACTGAATCTTTTTTTGTGATGAATGGAGATTTGCTTACAAATGTAAACTTTGAACATCTTCATGATTTTCATCTATCAAATAACTCTATGGGAACCATGTGTGTAAGAGAGTATGATTTTCAGGTTCCTTATGGTGTTGTAAATATAAATGATAGCAAAATACTTTCTATTGAAGAAAAACCTACTCAAAAGTTTTTTGTAAGTGCTGGAATATATATGCTAAGTCCAGAGGTTTTAGAGTATATACCACAAAATCAATTTTATGATATGCCTACACTTTTTGAGAAAATGATAAATGAAAATAAAAATGCTATATCTTTTCCTCTGAGAGAATATTGGCTAGATATTGGACGAATAGAAGAATATAAAAAAGCAAATGAAGAATATGATGAGGTATTTTAAGTGAAAGTTTTACTTATAGGTTTTGGCTCTATTGGAAAAAGACATTATGAAGTTTTATCTAAATTGTCTAAAGTTCAAAGTATAGATTTAGTAACTAAACAAAATATTGAAAATAAAATTTGCTATGAAAATTTAAATGTTGTAGAAAATATAAATCAATATGATTATTTTGTAATAGCATCTGAAACAAATAAACATTTCGAACAATTAAGATTTTTAGAAGAAAATGTAAAAAATAAACTAATCTTTTGTGAAAAACCAATTTTTGAAACAAAAAAAGAGTTAGATATTAAAAATAATAAAGTTTTTGTTGGTTATGTTCTTAGATTTCATCCCCTACTTGAAAAATTAAAAGAGATGACAAAAGATGAAAAAATAATTTTAGTAAATGCTAAATGTGGGCAATATTTACCATCTTGGAGACCAAACAGTGACTATAAGAACTGTTATAGTGCAAAAAAAGAAGATGGTGGTGGTGTACTACTAGATTTGAGTCACGAGATTGATTATGTTCAATGGCTTTGCGGTAAAATTCAAACCTTAAATAGCATACAATGTAAAATTTCAGATTTAGATATAAATTCCGATGATTTAACTATGTTGATAGGAAAAACAAGTAAGAATATTATAGTAAACATATCAATAGATTATATAAGTAAAATTACCCATAGAAAACTATTGGTTGAAACTTTAGAGCATACATATGAGTTGGATTTTATAGTAAATAAATTAGTTAAGAAAAATAAATCATGCTTTGAAGAACTGTATGATTTTGAAAATTTGGAGCGAAACCATATGTTTGGAAAAATGCATTTAGATGTTTTGAACAAATCAACAAATATTTGTACTTTTAAAGAAGCTTTAGAAGTAATGAATACTATATCAACTATACAGGAGCAAAATAGATGAGTAATATTTTATGCACTATTTGTGCAAGAGGTGGCTCAAAAGGTGTTAAAAATAAAAACATCAAAGAACTAAATGGCAAACCGCTTATTACATACACTATAGAACAAGCAAAAACTTCAGGTCTTTTTGAGCATATCGTTATAAGTACAGATAGTGATGAAATAGCAAATGTAGCAAAACAATATGGTGCAGAAGTATTTTTTAAAAGAAGTCCTGAAATGGCAAGTGATACAGCAGGAAAGCTAGATGTGATAAAAGATGCTTTTAAAAGAAGTGAAGAGTATTATAATAAAACTTTTGATTATTTGATAGATTTAGATGCAACAGCACCTTTAAGGAGTATAGAAGATATAATAAACTCTTTTAATCAGTTTAAAGAAAATGAAAATGACAATCTAATCACAGCAATGCCAAGCAGAAGAAGTCCCTATTTTAATCTTGTGGAGCAAGATAAAGATGGCAAAGTTTATTTATCAAAAAAATTTGACAGTGCAATTGTAAGAAGACAAGATGCTCCTAAAAGCTATGATATGAATGCTTCTATATATATATGGAAAAGAGATGTTATTTTAAATAAAAATTCACTATTTTTAGAAAAAACAGGACTTTATGTGATGCCAGAAGAGAGATCAATAGATATTGATAACGAACTTGATTTTAAATTTGTAGAATTTTTGATGAGGAATAAAAATGCTTAAAGATAAAGTTGTAGTAATAACAGGTGGAGCTGGAAGAATAGGTAGTGAGTTTGCAAAATCAGTTGTTGAAAATAATGGTATTACAATAATAGCAGATATTAATGAAGAGTTTGCAAATCAAACTATAGAAAGAATAACTGATGAATTAAAAGAAAGAATGGAAAATATTTCATCAAAGATTTTATTTTTTAATTTAGATATTTCATCAAAAATATCGATAGAAAATTTAATAGAAGCTTTGCATAAAAAGTTTGGAAGAATCGATGCTTTAGTAAATAATGCTTATCCAAAAAGTTTAAATTATGGTAAGAAATTTTTTGAAATAGAAATGGAAGATTTTAATGAATTTTTAAATCTCCATTTAGGTGGTTATTTTAACATTTCTCAACACTGTATAAAATATTTTTTAGAACAAAAATATGGAAATATAATAAATATATCTTCTATTCAAGGAATTGGTGCACCAGCTTTTGAGACATATGAAGGAACATCTATGCATTCTCCTGTAGAATATACAGTTGTTAAACATGGACTTTTGGGTATGACAAAATATATGGCTAAAATGTTTAGAAAAGATGGAATTAGAGTTAATGCAATAAGTCCAGGTGGAATTTTAGACAATCAATCAGAAATATTTTTGGAACAATATAAAAAAAGATGTGGAACAAAAGGTATGTTAGATAGTTCGGATTTAACAGGTGCATTAGTATATCTTTTAAGTGATGGCAGTAAATACGTAAATGGGCAAAATATCGTAGTAGATGATGGATTTAGTTTATGATAAGAGTAGTTAGTAATATGAAAGTTAAGACTTTTTTTGTAAAAGATGGTACTTTTTCTTATATTTTGCATAGAAAAAATTCTATTAATATTGATAAAGAAATTTATGATGTTTAGTCTATTGAAAAAAATATATAATGCTTGTTGTAAAAGTTTTGTGCTATCTGATCCAGAAAAAGAGTTTATCAAATTAAATAAAGAAATCTGGTCACAGACGAGTGGTCCGATCGGGGTCCTAATTGAAGGTTTTCTATATTCTCCAATTAGTGTTATTGAAAAAGCAAGAATAGCGAAGGCAATTGAAGAAAAATTGAATTTGCAATCATTGGTTTTATTAAGGGGTTTTAGTAAACGCTCAAGTAACGTTTATGAAATTTACAAATCATTTTCGATAAATAATTTTATTTTTTGGTGGTTAAAATATATCAATATTATTTTAGTTTCTAAGATTCTTTTATCAACATTTTTTATTTTTAAAAAATATAGAACTGGTGAAGAATTACTAAGCATGGAGAAACATGGAATTGTAATTGGTGATTTATTATATGACACATTAATTAGGTTTAATCCTAAAAGTTATACTGTAGCTGATATTTCATACAAAAAACATTTTAGGCTTATTTTTAGAGCATTGTACAGCATAGAATTGTATAAAAAAATATTTGAGAAATATGATATTAAAGCTGTTGTAACGAGTCATAATGTTTATGCAGAATTTGGTATTTTGTGCAGACTTGCAAATCAGTATGGGGTTAATGTTTATCTAAAAGATATGAAAGTTTTTAAGTTATATGATCAAAAAATTCATATAGATGAACATTTTTTAAAGACTAGTATTCGGCAATTTGAAGAGGGTTTATCGGACAAATCTTTGTATAATAAGGCCTTGGATTATTTGAAAAGTAGATTAGATGGTACGGTGGATCAAGTTGATGTAAAAAATGCCTATAGGGATAAAAAAATCTATTCAAAAGATGATTTGTTGAAGTATTTTGACCTTAATAGAGAAAATAAAAATGTATTTATTTTAGCCCATGCTTTTTCAGATGGACCACATGTTGGTGGAGGATTACTTTTCAATGACTATTATCATTGGTTAGTTGAAGTAATTAAGATTATGTCAACCGTCAAAGGAATTAATGTATTTGTTAAACCACATCCTAGCTCTTATATGTGGAACGAAAGTGGAGCAGTAGAGGATATTCTTTCTCAGTTGTCTATTGATAATATCCACATATTACCAAACGATTTTAACACCAACAGTATAAAAGACATTGCTGACTATCTTTTGACGGCTCGTGGAACTGCAGGACTAGAATTTAGTTGTTTCGGCATTCCGGCTATTACAGCGGCACAAGGTTATTACAGTGGGTTCGGGATTGCACATGAACCCAAAACAAGAAAAGAATATGAAGATACTTTAAAGAATATTTTAAAAATTGAGACATTGAGTGAAGAGGTGAAGAAAAAAGCAATAATTATTTTGTACTTATCTTTTCAAAATTACTGGCACTCCGATGTCCTACCAAGACAAGAAATTCTCCCTGGTGATGACTATGATACTTTGTATAAATTACAATATAAAGAACTCTGTGAAAATCTAAAAGCTGGAAAAGAAATGAAAGATTCTTTTTATAACCATGTATATGCACTTGCAAAATAGATTGTTATATGTTTAAAAAAAGTATAATTTACTTGTTTATCGTTTATTTGATGCAAATATTAAGTATTATTTTAAATATTCTGTTGATAAGAAATTTGTCACTTGGAGATTTGGGGCAGCTTACTATAGCAAAAGTATATTTTCAGTTTATGGATTTTATGCATTTAGGTAGTCGTTTTACGATGGATAGATATGTGCCAGCCTCTAATGATAAAGAGGGAAGAGAAATTACACTTTTTACAATGATCATAAGTTTTGTGGCTTCGTTAGTTTTTATGATTATTGTATTTTTCTTTGTAAATAATAATTTTATAATTTTAATTTTTATGATTTCTGGTTTTATATTTGCACAAGGTACAATTTATAAAGCATTTTTTAGAGCAAAAGAAAAAACTAAAGAGATGATACAAGTAGTTCTTATGAACATGTTTTTTCCATTAGCGGTGCAGATTACAGCTATTTTATTTTTTAATTTTAAAATATATTTAATATCTTTTATAGTTTCTTATACTATTGGATTTATATTATTGATATATTATTTTAAGTTGATTAGAGTAATGCCTTATTTAGTGTTTATTAGTAAAGCAAAGTCTTTTTATAGGGCTACAGGGTTATTGTTTGCTACATCTATTGTCATATTTTTATCATTTTCTATTGATAAAATTTTATTGGAAAGATATCGAGGTAGTGAAGTTTTAGGAGAATACTCTATTATATTATTTATTTTTGCTACATTGATGGTGATTCCCGGGACATTAGCAGAATTAGTTTTTCCAAAAATTATCAAAAAAGTTACACAAACATCCAAGCTTATACATTGGAAAGAGATGTCGTTCATATTTTTCCCAACTTTATTGGCTGTAATTGTCGCAAACCTATTTATGAATTTTTTTATCATCAAATTTACAAATTATGCATATTTGCTTCCATACTTACATTTAATCTCATGGGCAGTTTTACCATATTCTTTTACATCAATAATGTATTATACATTTAACGCACTAGATCAAAGAAAAACTATACTTAAGATTAATTTGATTGTTTTAATGGTCTATATTGTGTATTTGTCTTTTTTACTCGATTCGAATTCTGAAAATATTTTGAGATATTTTGTATGGGGTAGGATTGTGTACGGAATAATATTGATTGCCTTATATATGATTTTTTTAAAAAAGCACCATATGCTTTTGATTAGAAGATAGAATTATGTTTAGTTTTATTTTGCTTATCACTGGTTTTTTCATGTATATTTCATTATATAAAATTACAAAAGATAAATTGAATCCTCAGGCAATTTTTTTATTACTATGGTATTTACCGTCTGCATTATCATCAATGGACTTTCTTTATAATCATTCTCTTCAAAGAATTTGGAATACTGAAATGATGTTAGTTATATATTTAAGTGGTGTTGCATTTTATATACCTTCTATTTTATTAGCGGAAAAAGCAGCTGATAATCTAAAAAACAAAATATATTATTCAAAAATGTATAAGTCAATATTTAATTTTTTAATGATCATGTCAATTATTGCTTTTATTATTCGTTTTAAAAGCACTGGATTTGAAATGGTATTTTTTTCAGATGCATCAGATAAAAAAAGTCTTGTTCCTCTAGCTATCCCATTCATTAATTATTTCGAATTAATGATTCCATATCTTGGAATAATGGCTTTTTTTGAACTTCATATGAATAGTACTTTAGGATATATTAGAAGGAATATACTTATAAGTTTTTTTATTTTTTCAACTATTATATATTCATTGTTATTTAGTGTATCAAGAGGAGGGCTGCTTATTTCAATCTTAGCTATTATTTATTTTTATAATAGAAAAAAATATTTTACTTGGAAAAAAATATTTTTATTTTTAAGTATCCTTCTTATTGCTATAGTATCCTTTTCATTTATAAGATTAGGACAAGGTAGTAGTGTTTTTTTATTATTTGGAGATGATATTCTTTCTATGGTTTTCAGTTCAGTTTATTCTTACATTGCATTTAACTACGAAAACTTACACCAATTAATCAGGGCAGATATCCCTATGTCTGGTGTATGGTATTCTTGGAAGTTTTTGTTAAAACCTTTTTTTTATAATGAATATGAATTAAATTCTTTCAATTTATGTAATTATGATACGTTATTTTTTAATGCAAGAACCTATTTGTACCCTTTTTATCATGATTTACATTTTGCTGGTATTTTACTGTATCCATTTTTATTGGGTTTGTTTTTGTCCTTGATTGTAAAATTTTCAAATAAAAATATATTATATTTATTATTAGTAATGGCACTTCAAAAATCAATATTTTTTACAGCGTTTGGAAACTATTTTTTTGGTGAACTTGTTATATTTTTTCCTTTTTTGGTTGTTTTTATAATAATATTTTTCAATAAAAAGTTAAGAGTTGGAAGGAATAAAAATTTTAGATCTAAGGTAGAGTCACAATGAAACTATTAATCAATACTTCCAATCTCTATGTAGGTGAGGGCTTTAATGCAACAACATTTATCCAACCCTATTTTTTAGATTTTGGGTATTTTTATTGGTTGGAAATGATCTTAGTTTTTTCCATTTATAGTGCATTGATTTTACTGGCTAAAAAGATTAATTTTGTTGGAATTTATGTATTCTTTTTAATGCTTTTCTTTTTAATGCTTTTTGGAGATTATTTTGTAAACAGAACTATGTTTGTTACAATAGTAATGTCTTTTTTAGTATTTCCTTTTTTAAAAATACAAAATAAAGTAAGAATAAAATAGTATGAAAAATATAATTTCTTTAGTGTTATCGGATTTTAAAAATAATGTGTTTAAAATTTTTTTTATGCTGTTTATGTATAGAATACTTTTTTATTTATATTCAAAAATGAATAGAATGTGCTTTTATATTTTATGTACACCAATTATTATTTTGTATAAAATATATACTGAATTTTTATTGAATTGTGAAATTTCATTTAAGACAAAAATAGGGGAAAACATAATAATTCACCATGGTCAATCACTAATTATTAACAAAAATACGATAATTGGGGATAATGTTGTATTAAGGCATTGTACTACTGTTGGTAACAAATCAGAAAATTCTTTAGAATCTCCTACAATTGGAAATAATGTGGAAATTGGCTCGAATTGTGTTATTTTAGGAAATATTTCAATAGAGGATAATGTTGTAATTGGGGCTGGAGCTGTAGTAGTTAAAAATATTCAGAAAAATAGTATAGTGGCTGGAAATCCTGCTGTTTTTATAAAAAAAAGGATATAAAATTGATATTATTAATAGGTCCAATTTTTCCTCCTATTCATGGACAGTCTCTTGCTTTTACACGATTTGTAGAAAGTATAAATGAAGATAAAAGAATACTAATAAATACAAATTTAGAAAATAAATCAAAGATAGGGAAAATATTTGCTACTTTTAAAACACTTTTATCTATAAGTATGAAAGTAATATTTAGCAAGTATGATATAGTGTATTTTACATGTAGTAGAAGTATTCTAGGTAGTATCAAAGATATTTTACTTATAAATCTTGTAAGTTTAAAAGATGTAAATATAGTAAATCATCTTCATGGTTCAGATTTTAAAGAATTTTTAGATACAAGTCCAAAATGGTACCAAAAGATACTTATTAAAAGTTATACTAAAGTAGATATTTCAATTGTGCTTCTTGATAGTATGAAAGAACAATTTGTAGATTTTCCTGAGATGAATGTAGAAATTGTTCCAAATTTTTATGACAAAGAGTTGAATGAAAAGTTAGAAGAAAAAGATGATGATAAGATAAATCTAGTTTACTTTTCAAATATTATGAGTAGTAAAGGAATATTTGAACTTATAGATGCTTTTGAAATACTAAGTAAAGAATATGACAATATTTACTTGAATATAGCGGGTGAATACATAGCTGATGAGTACATGAGCATAGATGAAGTGAAAGAAAAGTTTCAAAATAAAATATATCATCATGATAGAATAAAATATGTAGGAAAAATATTTGGAGAAAGAAAAGCTAGAGTACTACAAAAATCAGATATATTTGTATTACCTAGTTATTATAAATCAGAAGCTTTTCCAATATCTATTATAGAAGCAATGGCTTGTAAAAATGCTATAGTGACTACAAACTATAAATATCTTCCTGCCGTTGTCTTTAGTGAAAATGGTATGATAGTAGAAACCAAATCAGTTGATAGTTTAGTAGATGGTATTAAAAACTTGATAATTGACAAAGAAAAATTGAAACAAATTCAAATATATAATCATCAAGTAGCCAAAGAAAAATATAGTTTAGAACAGTATATAGATAATTTAAATAGAATAGTAATGAAAAAGTAATGAAAATATCCATCATAACAGTAGTGTGGAACAATGCACAAACGATAAAAGATGCTATTGACTCAGTTCTTGGACAGACTTATAAAAATATAGAATATATCATCATCGATGGTGCAAGTACGGATGGAACGGTGGAGATAGTGCAAAGCTATGGTGATAAAATCTCAAAGTTTGTAAGTGAGCCAGATAATGGGCTTTATGATGCCATGAACAAAGGCTTGGCATTAGCTTCTGGAGATATTGTTGGGATACTCAATAGCGATGATTTTTATATGGATGAATGTGTGATAGAAAAAGTGATAAATGTTTTAAAGGCTAATAATGTTGATAGTATTTTTGCTGATCTTGTCTATGTAAAAGCGAATGATTTAGAAAAGACTGTGCGTTATTATGATAGTAGTACATGTTTCCCTGCAAATTTTAAAAAAGCAATGTATCCAGCACATCCGACTTTTTTTGTTAAAAGAGAGATATATGAAAAGTATGGTTATTTTAAAACAGACTACAAGATAGCGGCAGATTTTGATTTGATGGCGAGGTTTTTATATACGTATAAAATTAGCTATGCATATCTACCAGAGGCTATCATAAAAATGAGAGTAGGGGGAGTGAGTACATCGCTAAAAAGTCTTTACATTAACACTTTAGAGCAGTTACGCGTGTGTAGAGAAAATGGCATCAAAACAAATATATGGTTAATTTTATTAAAATATCCTAGTAAGCTTTTAGGGTTGATGCGAAAATGAAGATTTTAATTACTGGTGCAAGTGGGTTTGTCGGGTCTTATTTTGTAGATAAGTACAAAGATAAGTATGAGATAAAAACGTTTAGTTTTTTAAAAGATGATTTTAGAGCTTTACATGTAAAAGATGTTGATGTGGTTTTGCATCTTTCGGCGTTGGTGCATCAACCCAAAGCTTTGGAAGAAGAGTATATAAAAATCAATATTGACTATACAGTGGCATTGGCGAGAAAAGCTAAAGAGAGTGGGGTTAAGCATTTTATTTTTATGAGTACGATCGCTGTTTATGATACTTCTTTAACGTATATCGATGAAAATTCACATTTAAATCCAAGTACACCCTATGGTCGGAGTAAGTTAGAGGCTGAAAAAAAACTGCAAGAGTTAGAAGATGAGTTTTTTACAGTTTCAATTCTAAGACCTCCGATGGTATATGGGTCCAATGCCCCTGGTAACATCAAAAGCTTGATGCGCTTGGTGGAGCATGTCTCTATACTACCTTTTGGTGGCATAGATAATCAAAGAAGCTTTGTCTATGTTGGCAATCTTTGTCACTTGGTAGATGTTGTTATAACTCAAAAAGCATCAGGTATCTTTCTAGCTAGTGATGATGAAGCCATAAGCACTTCAAAACTTATAGAACTTATCGCAAAGGCAAAAAAGAAGAAGATGTATCTTTTACATGTAAAGATGTTTGGAGTTTTGTTAAAGTGGTTTAAACCATCTTTATATAGACGGTTGTTTTGTGACTTGGTTGTGGATAACGCTTGGAGTAAAAAAGTGCTAGATTTTGAAAATCCCTATACGACAGAAGAGGGAATAGCTTTAATGGTGAATGGTTTGAAATAAGTTCTGATTGATTTAAAATAGATTTATAAGTTGTTGATACGATTTTTAGCAAAATATAATGATTCACACTACAAGAAAGCATAGAATTTAATAAAATATACATTATGTTTTTAGTATTATGTAAAAAAAATAAAGAGAGAACCTGATGCCGTCAAACCCTTTTTATTATGGTGGGATTATTGAAGATGAGTACTTTTGCAATAGAGTGGAAGAACTAAAAGATATCAAGATAGATATGCTAGCAGGATTGAATACCTTGATTTATGCACCAAGAAGATTTGGTAAGACCTCTTTGATTCTTAAAGCTTTAAAAGAGTTGGAAAAAACTGATTCCGTAAAATATGTGTTTTTTGATCTGATGTATCTATCTACGGTTGAAGAGTTTATAAATAAGTATTTTAATGCTTTAGCAAAAACGCTAGAAGAGCCAACGGACAAAATTATAAATTTTTTTAAATCTATTTTGAAAATACGACCGAATATCAATGTATCTTTTGATGAGAACGGAAATCCAAATTTTTCTTTGGTATTGGGTGGTGAAGATATCGATAAAACATTTGAAGAAGTTCTCAATATCCCACTCTCTTTTGTAAAAAATGGTAAGAAGATAGTCATAGTATTTGATGAATTTCAAGAAATAACCAACCTAAAGCTCGAGTCAAAACTACGAAGCGTGTTGCAATTGCATTCCAATAAAATAGCCTATATTTTCATGGGAAGCAAGAAGAGTTTGCTTCATCAAATGTTTTTAGATAAAAATAGGCCATTTTACAAATCAGTAAAGCACTTTAAAATCAAAGAAATTAATGCTAATTCATGGAAAGAGTTTATCTTATCAAGGTATGCAAATACAGGTAAAAAGATAGATGGTACGGTTGTAGATAAGATACTAACGATCACAAAAGGTTTCCCTTACTATACACAGCAGTTTGCTTATGAGATATGGAACATTACTCAAAACGAGGCCAATGTATCTTTATTTGAAAAAGCTTTAAAAATAATAATGGGTAGAGAAGAAGATTTGTTTTTAGTAGAATATGATAATTTAACATCAAATCAGAAAAAAACACTCAAGATAATAATCGAAAAAAATGGGCAAAACGTATACGACGAGCAATACCTTGCAAAATATAAAATCAAATCAGGCTCGTTACAAATAGCACTTAAAAACTTGCTTGAAAGAGATATAGTGGATAAAAATAGCGAAGGATACTATCTTCAAGATCCATTATTTGAGTATTGGTTAAAACAAATGAGTAAAGCTTGATTGATGGGTAGAGTACTCATAGGAAGCTATTTTACAAATCAATACAAAGATAGTTATGAGATAAAAAAATTTAGTTTTTTGCAAGATAACTTTGAAGCTTTACATGTAAAGGCTGTCGATGTGGTGTTTCATCTCTCGGCTTTGGTGCATCAGATGGGTGGCGCAAGTGCTGAAGCGTATGAAAATGTGAATGTTACTCAGACGTTACAATTGGCAAGAAAAGCGAAAGAATCAGGAGTTCGGCATTTTGTTTTTATGAGTACGGTCAAAGTATACGGTGAAGAGAGTGATGAAGTTTACACTGAAAGCTTTACATGTAAACCGCAAGATGAGTACGGAAAAAGTAAGCTAAAGGCTGAAAATGCGTTACTAAAATTAGAAGATGAAAGCTTTAAAGTGAGCATTATAAGAACGCCCATTGTTTACGGATATGGAGTAAAAGCCAATATTAAAAACCTTACACATCTTATCGCTAAAATTCCAATACTACCTTTTGGAGGTATTTCAAATAGACGAAGCTTTGTCTACGTGGGCAATCTTTGTGCTTTAGTCGATATGATTATCCAAACAAGTCAAGGTGGTATTTTTTTGGCGAGTGACGATAGAGCACTTTCGACGACGGAATTGATAAAACTGATTGCTTCGGCGATGCATAAAAAAATTTATTTGCTCGCTATTCCGTTATTTCCAACACTGTTAAAATGGCTCAAACCATCATTATACAAACGCTTATTTCAAAGTTTAGAAGTAGATAATGCTCAAACCAAAAAAATTCTTGGGTTTGAAAATCCTTACAGTGCGGAAGAAGGGATACGGATGATGATTGAAGGTGATAAGCAATGATCTATGGCACTCTTTTTTTATTTTCTCTTGGGTTGACCTATTTGATACGCACGATTGCTTTAAAAAAATCACTCTTAGATATTCCCAATGAACGCAGCTCGCATAGTGTTCCCACACCTCATGGCGGAGGTATCGCTATTGCTGTGTGTTGGTTTTTTGGATTGATTTATTTGTTTACATGTAAAGATTTGGATGTTCGTTTATTTTATGCACTTATGCTCGGAATCATCCTTTCTTTAGTAAGTTATATGGATGATTTATATGAGCTAAGCCCAAAGTTACGACTTTTTGTCCAAGCCAGTATTAGTGCTTTAGGACTTTTTCTCTTAGGTGGATTAACTCGGATAGACTTTGGTTTTTTTGTCCTAGAAAATCAAATTGTTACCAATACCTTGGCATTTTTTGGCATCATATGGTTCATCAATCTTTATAATTTCCTCGATGGAATTGATGGTTATGCTGGAAGTGAAGCAGTGTTTTTAGGAAGTGCGGGGTGGCTATTGTTCGGTGGGGATTATTTTTTAGTGCTTATTGTGTCAGTGTGGGGATTTTTAGTATGGAATTGGCATAAGGCCAAGATATTTATGGGTGATGTTGGAAGCACACTTTTGGGATATACTGTGGCAATTTTTGCAATCTATCATCAAAACCATGGAACTTCTCTTTTGATATGGTTGATTCTTTTTGGCCTTTTTTGGTTTGATGCTACATTGACGCTGTACCGTCGTTATAAAAATGGCGAAAAGCTCTCTCAAGCACATCGTAAACATGCATACCAAAGGCTCACTCAAAGTGGTTGGATTCATTCTAAAGTTGTTGTTGCATCACTGCTTTTCAATGTTGTTTTAGCGATATTAGGGTATATTGCCTTTCATTTTCAAGCATTATTGTTGATCTGTTTTATCTTAGCTATTGCATTGCTTTATAGTGTGACAAAATTTGTAGACAATAGAAAGAAGTTTGCGTGATTTTCAATATTGATAAAAGAATTTTAAATATCCTTATTATTATATTTTTAAGTACTGTAACTTTTGCATGGACATTTTGGGTATTTCATAAACCTTTTGAATTACAATTTGTCATGATGGTTACTGCAATCCGTGTGTTAGCTTCAATTTTTATTTTTAAAGATTTTTCGTTGTCATGGTCTAAGGTAACGCAAAAAACATTTTTAATTAAAAGTTTCGTGTACATTGTTGCATTTTGTGTGTATGCTCCTTTTTATTATGGGCATTTTTTCCTTTATCTTCTTTTCTCTGAACTCTTTTTGTATTTATTTGCCATTAATTTTTTGATGTATTTTTATTATTTCGTTATTAACCGAAGTCGAATTCAAAAAGATAAAACACTGGTTATCTATGGCGCTGGTAAAGCAGGTTTGAAGC
>JAQUGO010000005.1 GCA_028684065.1 Sulfurospirillaceae bacterium | reverse complement strand
ATGATTGTTTTTAAGCTTAGATAATACAAAAAACTTGCTAAAACCTCACCCTAAACGTCGAACCTTCGTTCAATTTTGACGTAATTTCAAGTCTAAAATGGTTGTCTTTACAAATGGTGTTGACGATGTCAAGACCGATGCCAAAGCCTCCTCTGTCACTGTTGGCTCTTTTATAGCGCTTCAGAATATCGCCTAGTTTTTCTTCTGCAATGCCAATGCCATTGTCGGTCACGCTGACATATTCTTTACTTAAAACAATCTCTATAGTGCCACCGATAATATTGTATTTGATAGCATTGGAGAGAAGATTATCGATAAGCTTAATCATACTTTCTTGGTTAACATGTAGAAACTTTTCGGACAAATCAAGGCTAACATGTAAGTTTTTATACACCATAACATCGTGGAAATATTCGATTCGTTCACGTATCAATTGTTTCATATCCACCATACTTTTGGCTTCATTGTGTTTATCGTGTAAGAGCATATAGCTCAGATTAGCGTACAAGGATGCAATGCGCTTGCCACTAAGTTCAATACGTTTTTTCTTTTTGGGGTCAATGTCTTTGAGTGTTTCAATGCTCATCAAAATCGCGGTTATGGGAGTATTAAGCTCGTGCGTTGAATCTTTGATGAATTTATCGAGGGCGTCACGCTCTGCTTTGATAGGCTTTAGGAACAGTTTGGCTAAAATATAACCCAGCAGTGTAGCCAATGCCAAACATGCCAGCATATATAAAAATACTTTTTGTTGAAGTGCGTTGACCTCTTCGCGTACATGCTCCTTTTTAATGACAATGTATTTGATACCAAGATGCAATTGAGGACTATCGTCCACATAAAATAACATATCATTGTGATTATAAAACTTTTGACTCAAATCAACCTCATCTTCAAAGCCTGCATAAAGGCGCTTATTGTTTTTATCATATAAAGAGACGGCATAATTTTCGCTATGTGAAAAACAATCATTGATATCACTATGGCTAAGGCATTCTAAAAGCTTTTTATCGCCCATCATGTGCGCTGTAATAATTTGATGCGATACCGAAGAAGCAAAAGCACGTATTTTAAAATGATACGTTTCGTAAATATTTTTGATTTCAATCATATAAAACATGTAGCCTAAAATCACAATAAAAGTGTAGATGGACATCAAATAAATCAACAAAAAGCGAATCAAAGACCTCTTTTCATAAGCACTTAAAGACATACCCAACTCCTTTAATGCTTTCGATTTGATTTTCCATTAAATAAGGACGTAAATTTTTGATATACGTACGAATTGTCGAATATGTAGGTGTTTCATCATAAGCCCAAACATTTTCAATTATTTCATCAAAAGAGAGTATTTTGTTTTGATTTTTAATGAAATATTCCAATAGTTGAGCCTCTTTGTGTCGTAGTGTATACGTTGTATCATCACGCACAATCGTATAGGACGAAGGATGGTAAGAGATGCCCTCAGCTAAGAGTACAATTTCACTGCTTTCTATCTTGTGTAACTTCTTCGTCCGTTCAATGCGACTAAGTAATTCTTCTAAATTAAATGGCTTTTTGAGATAATCCTCAGCACCTAGCGCAAAGCCTTTTTTGACATCGGCAATTTGATCAAGTGAGCTAATAAAAATGGTAGGGATATCAATATGGGCCTCGCGTAACTCTTTTAAAAGTTCAAAACCACTCAGCGTGGGGACATTAATATCTAAAAGTAAAATATCGTATTTATGTGAGAAGATGGCCTCAAGTGCTTGTCTTCCATCATAAAAAGCCGCTACATGCAAGCCTTGTTCTGTTAAGAATTCTTCGATGATTTCACTTAAGATAGTATCATCTTCTAAAAGTAATATTTTCATACATGTATTATACAAAAATTCATTTCACTACACGTACTCTACACACTTTATCACTACTATGTCACTATCAAACAACAAAAAAAGGATCTATTATGCAAATCAAACGAAAACTTCAACTCACAGCTG
This sequence comes from Sulfurospirillaceae bacterium, assembly GCA_028684065.1. Taxonomy (GTDB): domain Bacteria; phylum Campylobacterota; class Campylobacteria; order Campylobacterales; family Sulfurospirillaceae; genus Sulfurospirillum. The sequence goes on along the minus strand of JAQUGO010000005.1, from coordinate 240,881 downwards.
CTCTTCTTGGTGCAACACTTATGGGCGCTACTGGAGCGTATGCTGCTGGAAGCGATGGAAAATGTGGAGCAGGTAAGTGCGGCGGCGAGAAAACCGATAAAAAAGAAGAGATGATGCAAAAGCAAGTCGATGGCAAATGTGGCGCTGGCAAGTGTGGTGGTGAGAAAAAAGAAATGGTCAAAGAGGCTAAAAAGGCAGCCGATGGCAAATGCGGCGCTGGCAAGTGTGGATGATAGGATAAACAATGAACACCATACACGGATGTGGCTTAGGGCTTAGACGAGAATTTTTAGATGAGATAAGTGCTCATGGATTTTTACCTGATTGGTGGGAAATCACGCCTGAAAATTGGATAGTTATGCCCTATCACCGCCGTGAAAAATTTGAACTGGCCCTGCATCATCGAAAAGCGGTGGCACATGGACTCTCTTTATCCATTGGCTCAACCGATGCTTTAGATGTTGATTTTTTAAAAACACTGAAAACTTTTTTTGACCGTTACGGGATAGAACACTATTCGGAGCATCTCAGTTATAGTGCATTAGGAGGAGCTCAAAGTTATGAATTATTACCCTTGCCTATGACGGAGGAAACCATCAAACGTGTTGCACAAAAGGTTAAAGAGGTACAAGAAAGACTTGAGCGTCCTTTGATTTTGGAAAATGCGACCTATTATTACATCCCTAAATCCACCATGAGTGAACGTGAATTTATAGGGCGTGTCTTAGAAGAGAGCGGCGCGAAACTTCTTTTGGATGTGAACAATGTTTTTGTCAATAGTGTCAATCATAGCTTTGATCCCTACGCTTTTATTGATAGTCTTGATGCGAAGCACGTAAGTTATATCCACGTAGCTGGACATTATGATGATAAAGAGAGTGGTTTACTGATTGATACCCACGGTAGAGCTGTGAGAGAGGAAGTGTGGAAGTTATTAAGCTACACTTTACAAAAGATGGATGTTCCTGTCATGCTAGAGCGTGACAACTATGTCCCCACGTTAGCAGAGATACAAATAGAATACCAACACATGAAAACGCTTTATACTGAGGTACGTCGTGGATAAGCAGATGCAAGATTTTTTTGATAAATCACTAGGGAAAAGCCCTTTTGAAAAAAACGCGTCTGTTGGTGAAAAAGTCTATCAAGAACTGGTATTGCATCGTTTTACCGAAGTGATAAGCCAAGCTTTCCCGATTTTAAGCGCAACCGCTTCTGGGGAGGATTTGAATGAAGCCATCAAAGCTTTTGTTAAAATCGCGCCTTCAACGCCCTATATCTGGCAAGTACCACAAAATTTTTGGGAATGGGAACAAGAGAAAAAGCTTTTAAATCTTCCTTATTTTGATGATTTGTGCTGGTACGAGTGGACTGAGATTGAATTAATGATGGAGGTATTTGAGCCTTTACATGTAAATACTTTTTCATGGGAAATAGAATGGAAAGTAGATGCTAGTGTGAGGCTTCGCGAACTTTCGTATCGTGTTTTTGAAAGTGAATTTAAAAATAAAGGTCAATGGTTTATGTTGGCGTGGTATGACAGAGACAAAGCTATCACATGCTATCAAGAAATAGACCAAGTGCTCTATCTCTTCATGCACTACTTGCAAACCATGAGTTTTCAAGAAAGTCTTTACAATGTAAGCATTGAAGCAGATGTGAGTGAACAAGAGATGCAAACATATCTTTTTGATGCACTGAATCATTTAGCCCATAAAGGAGTCTTAACTCCCAAGGAGATACTATGAAATGCACGCTTTTAAATCCTTTGGACAAAGGTCAAAGTATTGCTCTTTTAGCGGTACGATTTGTTTTAGCCTATGGTTTTTTTGCGCCTGCTATGACAAAATGGGGCAATATTTCTGGTGTGGCGGAGTGGTTTGGAACACTAGGTATTCCTTTTCCAACATTCAACGCCTATATGGCTGCATCCACTGAAGCCGCTGGTGTGGTACTGCTCGTTATTGGACTTGCCACACGACTCATTGCCCTTCCTTTGATGGCAGTGATGCTCGTAGCTATCACCACGGTTCACCTTCAACACGGTTTTTCAGCCACAGACAATGGCTTTGAGATACCGTTTTATTATCTCATTTTTCTATTTATCCTCGCCACACACGGTGCAGGAAAAATAAGTATTGACGCATGGGTACATTCTAAATCTTGCGATGATGCTGTATAATAGAGGGATTTTCTATTCCTCTAAGGATGTATGATGCGCATTTTAATTTTAGAAGATGACCTTGTTTTAGCGGATATTTTATCCGAACATCTCGAAGAAAAAGGCTATGAAATAGTGGTTTTTGAGGATGGGGAGTCTGCTTTGAGAGCCATCGAATCACAAAAATTTGATCTTCTTGTTTTAGACATCAATGTCCCTAAAAAATCAGGTCCCGAAGTGCTCAAAAGCTTGCGTTCTTACCACAATACAACGCCCGCCATTATTATCACGGCCTATCAAGACACCGCACATCTCAAATTAGGTTTTGAGTGTGGATGCGATGACTATATCAAAAAGCCTTTTGATTTAGAAGAGTTTGATATGCGTATTGAAAACCTTTGCAAACGTTTTGCGATAGAGAGTGAAAAGAGTATCCATTTGGGTGAGGATATGGCACTTATTCCTTCAAAAAATACCTTGCATGTAAAAGATAAAACCTATACCTTAGCCCATAAAGAGTGCGAAATATTGGTCTACTTGTGTGCGCATCCCAAACGGCTGATTAGCGCAGATGAATTGATGCAAAATCTATGGTCATATGATACGATGCCCACAGAAGCGACCATTCGTGTTTACATTAAAAACTTACGCAATCTCATCGGCAAAGAAAAAATCCAAACGATTCGTGGAAGTGGGTACAGCTTTGAATAACAATGAAAAACGAGCTCTCATCAGCTTTTTACTACTCTACACCCTTTCAGCAACTTTTTTGATGGTCATCATTGGCATACTGTACTACAATAAAGAGTTAGTTTCCATCCAAGATAAATGCTCCATAGAAATGCGCAATGCTGCCCTTATGGTTAAACAGTCGTTAATGCAAGCAGAGATGGAACACACTCCTTATGTGTTTAACCCACCTCAAAGTATGTTACGTATTGGATTATTTGATGCCAATGCCTCTATCGTACATTCCAATCTTGAATCTTCTAAAGTCCTCCTAAGCCAAGAAGCGTATAAAAGTGCTACCCATGAGTATCATATTGAAAGGCTTTCGCATTCCATTCAAAATATTGATTACATCGTCGTAGAAAATTCACAAGGCGCAAAAGACAAGTTTGAGCTTTTTGTATTGGTTGCTACAACCTTTTGTATTGCTCTTTTGTTTGTGGCTTGTATTGGCTATTTTCTCAGTAGACTCTTACTTTCACCTATCAAAAAACGTATGGAACATCTTAATAATTTTATCAAGGATAGTGCCCATGAAATCAATACTCCTGTTTCAGCGTTAATGATGAGTGTCACCACTCTGCGAAACCATCCTGAAATGCCTACACGGACACTCAATCATATTTCTGTTAGTGCCAAACGTATTTTTGATATCTACAACAGCCTCTCGTTCCTCGCTTTCAATGACCACGATAAAGTAATGGATGAAGTTTTTGACATCGCTACAACAGTGCATGAAGGTGTAAAATTTTTTGAGGAACTAGCAGCTATCAAGGGCAATAGCTTCACATGTAAGCTAGAACAAACGCCTGTATTGATGGATAAAGCAAGAGCGCAAAAACTTATCAACAATCTTCTCTCTAACGCTATCAAATACAGCTATCCCAAAACGCCCATCGTCGTTGAACTTGAAAACTACGTCTTTCGTATCACCAATCAAGGGGATGGTATTGCTCAAGAAGATATCCCTTTTATTTTTGCAAGATATGAGCGTAAAAGTACACTCACTGGTGGTTTTGGCATTGGTCTTGATATCGTAAAAACTATCTGTAGTGCTTATGGTATCGAAGTGACAGTTGAATCCATCAGCCATCAGACAACAAGCTTTAAACTTCATTTTCCATCATTAAAACAATAAGGCAAAGACACCATGAACCGACGGAAATTTACCTATCTTGCAAGTATAAGCACCCTTTTAGCAACACTTCCCGCATGGGCCAATAGTGAAGAATCTCTAAAGCCAGCTTCGGCACTTTTTATAGGGCATGGAACACCGATGAATGGCTTTAGGGATAATGAGTTCACCAAAGAATGGGATCTTTTAGGAAAAACTCTACGAAAACCAAGGGCAATTTTAGTGGTTTCCGCTCATTGGGAAACCTCTTCTCCTATGGTATCAACGAGTGCCAAACCTCCAATTATTTATGATTTTTATGGCTTCCCTGATTTTATGTATGACGTCACCTATAATGCCGATGGTGCCCCAAAAATTGCGCACAATATCACAAACTCCTTCACTAAAAAAATAGTTGAAGACCCGACGCAAGGTTTAGACCATGGTGCTTGGATTGTATTATTGCGTCTTTTCCCCCAAGCAGATGTTCCCGTGTTTCAATTCAGCTTAGCTCGTTCGATGACACCTATAGAACATTTTCAATTAGGACAAGAGATGCAAGCGTTGCGAGATGAAGGTGTGATGATTATAGGCTCAGGAAACATCACACATAACATTCCAAGTGCACGAAACGACGCAAAATTAGGCACACGAAACACTGTTCATGACTGGGCAAAAAGCTTTGATGAAAGAGTGACTTCCATCATCGATAGCGGAGATTTTAAAGCATTAAGTGCGTATGAAAAATTTGGGAAAGAGGCGACAATGTCTGTTCCTACACCGGAACATTTTTTACCACTGCTATATGTTTTAGGGAGCGCTAAAACAGGGGAAAAAGCCCGCTACTACGCCAAGGGATTTCAAGCAGGCTCTTTTTCTATGCGCTCTGTATTATTGGGTTGAGCTACTCTGTAAGTAACTCTGCTTGAGGTTTACCATAGTAGTAGCCTTGAGCATAATCAACACCTATCTCTCTGAGTGCCATATCAATAGCTTCATCGCTGACAAATTCAGCAATGACTTTCATGTTTGATGTTCGCGCAAACTCTACAATGGATTTGATGACATCGACTGTTCTCGTATCTGTTGCTACTAATTTTGTAATGCTGCCATCTATTTTGATATAGTCCGCTTTCAAAGAGATAAGGTACTGATAGTTAGAGTAACCGCTACCAAAATCATCAATCGCGATTTTAGTGCCTTTTTCTTTAAATTTCTGTATCACTTTGGAGATAGAATCACTATCTTCAATCTCTTCAGACTCAACAATTTCCAAAACCATCCTCTCAAAGACATCTTTTTGCTCAGCATAATCGTATAAGAAAATCATTAACTCTTCATTCATAAGATCTTCGATGCACAAATTAATAGAAAATTCTAAATGGTTTGATGTAAATTTACTAATAACCTTTTCCACCATTTTATACGTCAGTTCAGGGTATAGCTTTGTTTTTTTGGCGATATCAAGGTACTCATTGGGATAGATAATTTTATCATCTTCGATTAACCGTAAGAGCGCTTCATATTTATCGACCTTACCTGTTTTATAATTAAATATAGGCTGAAAGTGAGGGACTATTCTATCTTCATTAATCGCCTTAGATAGCCTTTCAACCCATAGAATATTATTTTTAAAATATTCTATATTTTTAAGAGAAGCATCGTATTCTACTATCTTTATTTTTTTATTTTTGGCTTCACTAAGAGCGATATCCGCATAGGCAAAAAGATTTTCTCTATTGGAAGCAAGTCCACATGTATACGTTAAAATAAATTTAGTATTGTTGATTTTATACGTGTCATGACCTAACGTCGACATAAATTTTTTGACATCACTAAGCACAATGTCGTTGACATTTTTGGTATTGACAATTCCGAATATATCGGCTTGAACTCGGTATACAATGTAATTTTCATCGTTAAAATAATCAAATAATCGATTGGCAAACGCTTTAATGACTTCATCACCAACCTCATGGCTAAAACTATCATTAATCTCTTTAAATCTATCAATATTGATAAGAGCTAAGACAACTTTTTCATTCTTGGATAAATAGTTGAGCAAACTCACCCTATTACCAAGACCTGTTAATGTATCTGTTTTAAAAAGATTTTGTAATTGCTCTCTATTTTCTACATGTTCTGTAATATCCGTACTTGAAGAGAGATACTCAATTATTTCACCTTGTGGGTTTTTGATAGGAATAATCGTGGTACTAGCATAATAACTTTCCCCATTTTTACGCTTATTTTTTAAAATACCTTTCCATATTTTACCATGTGTGATGGTCCCCCATAACTCTTTAAATTGACTTTTGGGAGTATCGGAATGGTGTACTAAATTATGAGATTTGCCTAAAGATTCATTTTTAGAATATCCACTTACTTTTTCGAAGCTTTCATTTACATAGGTTATGACACCCTTTTTATTTGTTTTGGATACAACAGAATTGGTATCGAGAAGCTGTTTATATTGTTCTAACAAATTCATTTGTTCTTCACGTTCGATTTCAACTCTTTCTATTTTTAATGAAAGATACCGTGCAATGATTAACGATACTAAAATTAAAAAAGAAAGTACCACATAAATCTTCGATAAATACTCATTTGAAAGCTTTTTCAAACTGACTTTCTCTTCGTGTAGCATATCTTGCAATTCCGTTAAATAAAATCCTGTACTAACAATCAAATTCCACTCTGGTATACGTTGCACATAGCCTATCTTTTCATTCTCTTGGTTGGTATGCGGGTCCAACCATTTATACGTAACATAGCCTCCTTTATCTAAAGCTTTTTCAAGGATAACATCAACAAGAACTTTACCATCCATAGTATGCACATAATCAAATACTTTACCTTCTAATTCGGGGCTAATGGGATGCATTCGCATGATTTTATCTAATCCAACGATCCAGAAATAACCATAATTACCATCACCAAATCGATCTTTTCTAAACTCATCAAAAACCAACTCTTTAACTTTTTTATCTATCTCTTTTTGATAGACACCCGCAGCAATATAAACATCACGTTTTTCATCTTTTTTAATGTAAACATACTTTGTATAAAGTTCTTTAGGATTTTCATTGGGCTTATACCATTTATAGGAGCCAAAATTTTCATCAAGAACCAATGTTTTTTTCAAAAAAGTATATAAATCATTATTATTTCTCGCTAATTCAAAAATATTGGCATTAATATATTTTTTGTCATCTCCGTGATACAAAATCTTTCCATTGCTATCAAAGATATAGATATATCCTGAACCATTATCCCACTTTAAAAGGTCTAACTCTTTTTCATAGTATGAGGAAATAGTGTCTGCATCATTAAGCTTAACATTAGAATCAAATAAATTCTTAATGAAATTCACTTTTTCTTTCAAAACTAATTCATTCTTTTCGAAAATGATATTTTTAATAACCTCTATTCTTTGAATCGCCCGTTCAACCTCATTCTTCACCAGTGTTTTATTTTTTTCATAATAATTTTTTTCAAGAGCAATAACTTTTTTTTCATACAAACTTTCACTAAATTGATAGATAAAAATACTTAAAATCATAGAAAAAACAATAACAATGACAAAAATATTGATAAAATTGATTTTTGAGAGGCTTAATTTCATATGCAGTTCCTCAGTAGTAAATAAAGATAAACAAAGGTGTTATGGGTTAATTTTTAACCAAAAACATTCTATGACATATCACTCTTTTGACCTAATGACTATTATAGCAGTTATTCTTAATACATCTCTCTTGCCACCATCATAGGGAGATTATTTAGAAGAATTGTTATATAATTTGAACACTTTTTACACTATCATAATTTATGAAAATGGAAAATAATATGGATCAAAAAAAAGATAGAATTTCAACGTTAAATCATTTTTTAGAAGTGAGCGTAGAAAGTTTATTACTCAAAATTCTCAATATCGCACGGTATATTTTTATCGTTATGATGATTATCTACTTGGGGCAATGCTTTATAAGTCTTGGCTATAAGATGGTCTCTTTTACGCTATCTCAAGGTGCCCTTGATTTTGGTTCCATCAAGGTTATTTTGACCGATGGATTATTTATACTCATCGTTTTGGCAATTGTTAAAACGCTTTTCATTCAAGATGGATTTGACTACGCCATTACCTTCCTTGAAATTTCGTTTGTTGTGCTCGTACGAAAGCTTATCTTGCTTGAAACAGACCCCTCCGACACTATGTTATTGTTAGTCTTGGGAATAACCTCCGCAATGTTTTTTATCCTAATCGTTTACATTCATGGATTAAAACATAAATGGGCACGCGAAAAACGTCTTGAAGCAGAGAAAGATGAAAAGAGCTAAGGCTCTTTTCATGATAAGGCTGAACCCACAACCACTGACCATTCGCGAATCTTCCATTGTATCACGAGTCCATTCATCACATAGGGGTCATTTTTAACAAACGTCTCAATAGTAGCTTTATTATCTACTTTAAAAACTATGGCAGCACCATCAGTTGGATTGGCAAAAGCTCCACCTAGAACTATCTCTCCTCGCGAAACATAGCCTTTGACAATATTCAAATGCGCCTCACGGTAAGGTATGCGTCGCTCAATAATATTTTCGACATAGTCATAAAAAAGTATAAAATACATTGCTCTCTCCTCTTAGTATCATTTGAGTACGGAGTATAACACACTCCACAAATCTTGCACACTAAAACTTTATACTTCTTGCATAATTTTACAAGGAGTGTTTATGAAAAAGATTTTAACTTTCGTTTTTGCGGTGGCTCTAAGCCTTAGCGGTGCATTTGCAGCCGATGCGTTTTCTAAAAAAGGAAATGCCGGTAATTTAGAAGTGACCTACAGCAGTGCTAAAGAGCTCACTAAAGGTGTCAACCACATCAAAATCAACGTTAAAGAGGGTGGCAAAGAAATAACAGACGCTAAGGTTAACATCACGGTTTTCATGCCAGCAATGCCAGGAATGCCTGCGATGGATGACAAGTCAGACGCTACGTATAAAGATGGCTCTTACCAAACTGATGTTGAGTTTAGCATGGGGGGTACATGGCAGGTGAATATCGTTGTTGAAACCAAAGATGGCAAAAAACAACGTCTTAAATCAAGCGTCAATCTTTAAAATGAAAAAACTCATTCTTAGCGTAGCTTTAATAGGTTACGCTTTGAGTGCAAGCCCCCTTACGGAGTTGGCACTTAAAAATAACTACGATATCAATACATTGGAAGACCAGACTGAGGCATTAAAACAAGAGGTTGATTTGAGTACAATTTGGGAAAATCCAAAACTCACATTAGGCGTGAAAGATATCTACTTTGATGAGCCTCTTACCCGAAACCAAGGGGCACAAAATGAATCCTTAGAGTTTTCACAAAAAATACCTACTGGTTCAAAACTTGACATCAAAGAATCCATTGCGGTGCAAAATCTAGCGATGAAACGCCTTGAACTCAAAGATAAAAAACTCTCACTCATTAAAGATGTGAGCACACTCGAAGCGCTTTTAGGACGCATCGAAGCAGATTTAAACAGTGTCACAAAGTATGAAAAATTACTCAATGATCTTAAGGAGGCACACCTTGCGTATAATTCAACCACCAGTGCGCACTACAGCCAAACACTCAACAATACCATCCTTGAAAAAAGCCTTTTGATTAGCAAAAAAACCTTGCTTCGCGAGAAACAAAGTGCTTTGTATAAACTAGAAAGTCTTATCAATACCAAAGTGAATGAGCCTTTACATGTAAGCACCAATCTCTTGCCATATCACTTTAATAACGAAACAAGCAAGCTTCTTGAAAACAACCCAAAACTACAAATCCAAAAGTTGCTTTCTTTACGAGAACTGAACAACCTTCGCTATGAAAAAGCGCAGAAAATCCCCGATGTGACAGTGGGTATCGGCTACAATCGAAGACAAAGCAGAGATGATTTTTGGTTCCTCTCTTTTTCCGTTGCTTTACCTATTTACGGACGTGAAAATCTCTTCATTCGCAAGGCCGAACTCAGTCAAAATGCGACTGAGCAAAGCGTGAGTTCCCTTACCAATACTTTAACCTATGAGCTTCAAGATGAACTTTTAAACAAAGAGTTGCAGTTTGAGAAAATTGCTCTCACACGCGATATTTTGGAAGAAAATGGGCGTATCTACGACAATCTTTCCGCTACCGCTTTCGCTCAAAGCGATGTAGTGCTTAAACTCCTTTCCAACCTTACTCAATCGCTAGATACCGAGATAAAAATTAACACGCTAAGCTATTTGTATAACCAATCCATTATCAAAATCACCTATCTTCTAGGAGAAGAATTATGAAAAAAGCCCTCTTTTTTATCCTTATCTGCACCTCTGTTGCATTTTGTGCAGAACTTAGCGCCAAACAACTTTTCAATGTCAAAACAACGACAGTTACTAAAGTTCATGAGGGGGATTATAAAGATTTTTACGGCAAAACGATGGTTAATGAAGAGAGTGTCAAAGAGATAACCTTGCGCCATGACGCGTTTATTCAAGATGTGTATGCGACAAAGATGTACATGAACGTCAAAAAAGGCGAGCCTTTGTTTAAAGCCTATTCTGCGGAAGTTTACACCGCTGAGCAAGAACTTTTAAGCGCACAACGTATCAAAAATCAAATGATGATAGACAGCGTCATGCTCAAGCTCAAACTTTTAGGCGTTGATAGCAGTGTCATTCATAAAATCACCAACGAAAAACAAGCCTTTGAGTATATCACCATCACAGCACCGTACAGTGGCTACATCACCCAAAAGAAAATCAATCAAGGCTCATATGCACCCAAAGGCAGTAAGCTTTTTGAAATCAGTGACTACTCAACGCTTTGGTTTATCGCCAGTGTGTACGAAAAAGACCTTGAGTTTGTTAAACGCACTCAAACCGCTGAGCTCTTTTTTGACATCACCAACAAAGTGTATAAAGCTAAAGTGGATTTTATCTATCCTAAGGTGGATGCGAAAACTAAAAGCGTGGATGTACGACTTATCATTGATAACAAAGAGCTTGAATTGCCTTCCGATGCTTTTGCAAAAGTGCGTTTTGGCACGATGAAAAAAGAGTATCTTAGCCTTCCAAAAAGTGCCGTAGTTACCAAGGGAAAAACCTATACCGTCTTTGCAAAAGGTGAATTTGAAGGCGAGTTTGAACAAAAAATAATCGAAGCTAGGCGGCTCAATAACGATACTTTTGAAATCCTCAGCGGTCTTAAAGAAGGCGATGTGGTCGTTAGTAATGCGCTCTTTATGTTCGATAGTGATGCTCAAATCAACGGTATAACACAATGATTAACCGCATCATAGACGCCAGCGTCAAGCATAAATTCTTAGTGCTCCTCACTATCGTCATGGCGACGATGGTGTCGTATTGGGCGATTAAAAACACGCCGCTTGATGCACTTCCTGATTTGACACCTCCTCAGGTTATCGTCAATGTCAAATACCCAGGCCAATCGCCTAAAATCATTGAAGAGCAGATTATCTATGAGCTTTCAAACTCCTTGCTTTCGGTAGCCAAAGCCAAAACAGTACGTGCTTTTAGCTCCTTTGAAAACGCCATCGTCTATATCATTTTTGATGAGGGTACAGATATGTACTGGGCACGAGACAGAGTTAGCGAAATCATCGCCTCAGTCTCTAAAAACACGCCTCAAAATGCCTCCATCAAACTAGGCCCCGATGCAACAGGCATTGGTTGGGTATTTGAGTATGCGCTCACCTCTAAAACCAAAAGTTTGGAGGAGCTTCGGAGCATTCAAGATTATCTCTATCGCTACGCACTTTTAGGCGTGGATGGTATCAGCGAAGTGGCCAGTGTGGGTGGTTATGTTAAAAACTATGAAATCACTCTCAATAACGATGCGCTTGTCAAATACAACCTAAGCATTCCCCAAATTTCCAAAGCACTCTCTTCCAATAACCGAGATTTAGGCGGTCGTGTTCTGCTTGAAAATGGCTTTGAAAACATCATCCAAGCCAAAGGGTTTGTCAGCTCACTTGAGGAGCTAGGCGCTATTAACATCCAAACCATCAATGGTGTTCCCCTTACGCTTAAAGACATCGGCGATGTTCGCATCGTGCCCAGTTACCGCAACGGTATCGCAGAGCTTAATGGCGAGGGCGAAGTGGTTGGTGGCGTTGTTGTGGTGCGCTATAAAGAGAATGCCTACAAGGTCATCCAAGCGGTCAAAGCTAAATTAGCAAGCTTACATGTAAAGGATGTGGAAGTCGTCACGACCTACGATAGAAGCGAGCTTATCAGCAAGGCTATTGGCAATTTGAAACACACCCTATTAGAAGAGAGCCTCGTGGTTTTGGCTGTCGTTATGCTCTTTTTGCTTCACTTTAGAAGTGCGCTTATCGTCATCATTGTTCTGCCGCTTACCATCGCTTTGACCTTTTTATGTATGAAACTTTTTGGACTAGAATCCAACATCATGAGTTTGGGCGGTATTGCCATTGCCATTGGTGCGATGGTGGATGCATGTATCGTTATGATTGAAAATGTGCATAAAAAACTCTTGCATGAAGAAAATCTAACGCCTGAAAAACGCATCGAAATCATCATCTCCTCCTCCAAGCAAGTGGGTCGGCCTATCTTTTTTGCCCTCATTTTGATTGTGGTGAGTTTCTTACCGATTTTTGCCCTCAGCGGTCAAGAAGGCGCACTTTTCAAACCGCTTGCGTTTACGAAAACCTTTGCGATGCTTATTGGTGCGGTACTTTCCATCACGCTTGTGCCTATTTTGATGCTCTTTTTCATCAAGGGCAACATTTTAGCAGAAGATAAAAATCCCCTAAACCGCTTTTTTATCTGGTTATATCAACCCTTATTGAGCGTTTTTATCCGTTTTCGCTATGTAAGTATCGCGCTTTTTTTACTAGTCCTTGGGTACGGTGGCTACTTGTTTACACAACAACGATGGGAATTTATGCCTCCTTTAAATGAGCAAACCTTTATGTATATGCCCGTTACGCCGTATGGTATTAGCATCGAATTGGCCAAAGAGTACACGCAAAAAACCAATCAACTCCTCAAAAGTTTTCCCGAAGTCGATACGGTTTTTGGCAAAGCAGGACGCGCCGAAAGTGCCACCGACCCAGCGCCACTTTCGATGATAGAAACCATCATCCAATTCAAACCCAAAGAGCAATGGCGTGAAGGTGTGACGTATGAGCGTTTAATGAATGAGATGGAAGATAAGCTTCAAGTCATGGGCTTAGTTAACTCATGGACATTCCCTATTCGTGGGCGAATAGATATGCTTTTAACGGGCATTAGAACGCCTGTAGGTATTAAATTGTATGGCGATAATAACAAAGACTTAGAGGCATACGCCCAAAAGATAGAACAGCTTTTGCAAAATCACAAAGGTACGAAAAGCATCTTTGCCGATAAATCCAATGCGGGCTATTTTCTCAATATTAACCTGATTCAAACCAAACTTTCCGAGTATGGCCTAAGTAAAGAAGATGTGTTAAACCTCATTGACACAGCAATAGGCGGCTCCAAGGTGAGTACCTATTTTGAAGGCATTGAGCGTTATCCTATCTCCTTGCGGTTTGAACTTGAGGATAGAAAAGATTTAAATGCCATCAGCGAACTGCCTATCAAAACCGCATACGGCTTTCAACCGCTTAAAAACGTTGCCAACCTCAGCTACGAGCTTGGCCCCAGTGTATTAAAGTCTGAAATGGGCAAAAAAGTAACCTTCATCTACATCACACTCAAAGAGGGTTATTCCTCTCGTACCTACAAAGCCGAAGCCAACGAAATGCTCAAAGCCCTGCAACTTCCAACAGGCTTTTACATCGACTGGGCTGGAGAGAGCGAATATTTAGAGAGTGCGATGGAGCGCCTGAGCTATATCTTGCCCATTACGCTGATGATGACCTTTGTGCTTATCTATCTAGGACTTGGCTCCATCCGCAATGCCATCCTCGTCTTTTTAACCTTACCTTTTGCCGCAGTAGGCGGTATTCTTTACATCAATTTTTTGGGATTTAATCTCTCTATTGCCGTCATTGTGGGCTTTTTGGCACTCATCGGTATCGCGGTAGAAACGGCGATTGTGATGATTATCTACCTTGAAGAAGCCATCTTACATGTAAAGAAAAGAACGGCACAAAATATTCAAGAAGCCATCTTTGAAGGCGCTGTTTTAAGAGTCCGCCCCAAACTGATGACCGTTTTTGCCATCCTTGGCGGACTTTTACCGATTATGTGGCTGGATGGCGTCGGAAGCGAAGTCATGCAACGCATCGCCGCCCCGATGATCGGTGGCGTGGTAAGTTCGGCGATTTTGACGCTTCTGATTATCCCTGTGTTGTATTATCGGATGCAGGAGAAACACTAGCTGAGTGAGGGTTACATGTAACGTTTAAATAGAGGAAGCTAAAGGTTTGGCTCCTATTCACTCATACTCTTAAAATACTTGTCAATGTTTCACAATATTGCATTCATTAGAGTTCTTGTAAAGCTCTAAAAACTACACTAATGCTGAGTTCTCTTGCACAAAGGGTCCGTGCACCTTTGCCGATTAAAGAAACAGGGATTAGCCCTGTTTCTTCCAAATATTTGCTAACACAAGAAGGCTCATAAGAAGTATGGAAGAGACCATTAAGCCGCCCATTATAAAGATGAGATAGACAAGTTCTGGCACAAATTTTGAAAACCACCATGAGAAGATGTCTAAAAATGCACCGCCAAAAGAGCCGATAATCAGCACATTTTTAATCGTTTCTTTATACGTTGTATAAGCAAAAAGCAGTGAAATTAACACCAAAAACGTCGAAATGCCAAACATATGAATGTGTGCTTGTTTAGACATTTTTGACCAAGAGTACCCAGCGTCCGTGTGGCTTAACACTTGTTCATACGTATCAAATGGCATGGAGGGAATCGCTTTGGTCATTTTTGAGCTTTTGCTATGACAATTCGTACAATCTTGCTTGATGATTTTTGACGATTCTTCGTACAATGTTCCCTCTTTCTTTGCACCCTCTTGAATCCACGCATTGACCGTGTCAATATCTTCATCGGCACTCACATGCTCATACATATTACCCCTCATAGCGGCAACCAACGTTGGTGTTGTGTATTGATTTTTAATCTGAGAAATCGTTGGAATATTCAGACCTCGCTTCTTGCCTGAAAGCTCTAAGCCTAGCAAAATAACCGATGAAATCGTTGCGGTTATGACAAAAAGCAAAAACAGCGATACCGCTGTTTTTGCTTGAATGTTGAGTTGTTGAATTGACACGCTACTTCCTTTTATTTGAAGATTAATTTTAAAGAACCATCATGATAGACATGGTTGATTGCTGAATTATCAAAAACAGCTACACCAAAAGGATAAGATTTTTTAAGGTCACTAAATTGAACATCTTGTTCGGCTGATTTTGGATGTATTGTCGCCAAAGCTCGTTTCATCACAATCGTCCATTTACCATTTTCCCACTTGGCTTTTGACGTTATATCGGCACGTGAACCTTCAAAAGCAGAGACTATCATACTCGGAACCCTATCGCCTGCTTTAAAGGTGTCAACAAAAGGAACCTTGTCAGCATCAATAATCCAATACTCTTTATGGTCTTTATTTTTACTCATAAAACTGGGTGCTGTTTTTTCTTTATTGATATTATTTTTGTATCCACCTGCAGTTTTTTCATCGCCAGACCTCCCCCAGTCTTTATTGACAGCAGGGTCTGCTACACCATTGACAAACTGATCATCTACTTGCCCAACTGGTGCAGTTCTAACGGATTTCCAATGCCACATATCAATAGTTTCTTTTAAATCACGTGTGTATTTTCGACCTGGAGACTTATCACTAAATCCATTATTAAGTCCATCTTTAGCAAGGTGACAGGCAATCGCACATCCTTTTTTTTCAAAGCCTTTTGCATTAATATCCCAAAACATGGCAAACCTGTCTTCATAATAGGTATTTTCATGCCCCGTTTCATCGTTGTTTTTCTTCATTTTCCACGTACCATCGGCTTGTTTAATCCATGGTTGTCTTTCAAAACTTTGGGTTGGGTCATCGTATTGGACTTTAAAGTAAACATTTTGTGCATCATAGACTGATTTAATCTCGACATTGGTCATTTTAATGCCTTTATAGTTTTCAGGCTTATAGGGTTGTTGATCCAACAAAACAGTGAGTGCTTTTGCTTTTGCCCACGCAGCGTCCCCACCATCCAAAGAACCAACAGTACTGACCTTGACACTTTCAAGAACATTGCTTGCCAATAACGTTGAACCTACAATGAGCATTCCCGCTAACGCATAAGAAACTTTCTTCATCTAAAACTCCTTTTTCAATAAATTGTAACGTTAGTATGTCATTTATTTATTTCGCCATCATTAATGCCACATTAATTTTTTTTAATATTTCTTTTACACAAGTATAGCTACCATATATTCCATGAAGATACTTATCATAGAAGACGATTGTAAGATCGCAGCCTTTGTTCAAAAAGGGCTACAAGAAGAGGGATTTATTGTTGATTGCGCCGAAGATGGTGACGATGGATTGTATTTGTGTGAGCAAGGAAATTACGATCTATTGATTATTGATTGGATGTTACCAAAATGTGATGGAACTAAAATTTGTGAACGTTTACGTCGTCAAAAAATCGTCACGCCCATTTTAATGCTCACCGCTAGAAACAGTGTCGAAGACAGAGTAACGGGCTTAGAGTGTGGTGCGGATGATTATCTTGGGAAACCTTTTGTTTTTTCGGAACTCGTTGCACGTGTACGCTCCCTTTTACGTCGTTCATCGTATAATTTTAACGAAAACCTTACCCTCGACACCCTTGAAATCAATGTTGCCAAACGTACCGTCATGCGCTCAGGAAAAACAATCACCCTGACCACCAAAGAGTTTGATATCTTGGTTTACATGCTCCTGCATCAAGGAAGTATTGTTACGCACACGCAATTGCAAGAAAAACTCTGGGGCATCAATGCTTGTTCCTCAAGCAATGTCATCAATGTGTTTATTCATCATCTACGCCAGAAAATTGACACCGAAGGTGAAAATCAACTTATCAAAACGATTCGTGGTTCTGGATATAAAATGGAAGCATGATGGAAATTATTCTCTTTACCTATGGGCTCTCTTTTTTCATTTTAGGCACCTTGGTTTTATTTGTTAAAACCAAAGAAAGCAACTTTTTTTTTGCTAAAAAAATCTGGCTTTTAGGGACTTTTGCCATACTCCATGCTTTTGTCGAATGGGGTTTTCTCTACATGTACGTTTTTCCTGCTTATACACCCATTCTTAACCCCATTAAAGTCTTTTTACTCTTACTTTCGTACCTATTTCTTTTTGAATTTTCCCGTTTTATTGTTCGTGAAAGTTTTAAAAGCGAAACATCAAAATTGCATTTCCTTTACACTCTCTATGCTGCACCTGTGATTTATATTATTAGTCTTTCAAGCTTAGTAACCCTTATGCTAATCAACCATTCATTAGACGATGCCATTGCGGCTATTCGCTATACCTATGGCTTTTTTGGATCGTTTTTCTTAGGTATTGGACTTTATTTTTACGGCGAGTCCCTTAAAAAAGTTGAATACATCGACAGGCTCAAAATCTATTTTAAAATCCCTGGTATCGCTTTTATTGCATACGCACTGCTTGCAGGTATCGCTGTTGCACCAACAGATTATTTCCCTGGAAACATCATTAACACCGTTTGGTTTTTAGAAACATTTGGCGTACCTGTTCAGTTTTTTAGAGCCATCTGTGCGTTTATTATCACCATTTGCTCCATCAAAGCGCTTCAAATTTTTAGCGATGAAACCGACCTAAAACTACGTCAATCGCTAAAACACATCAAACGCTTCTCTTCCGATGTTTCGCATGAACTTAAAACACCGCTAACGGCGATGAAAGGCGAAATAGAAGTTGCGTTAAAAGAAGACCGTAGCGAGGAAGAGTACCGAGACATTCTACGTTCAAACTTGGAAGAAGTCGATAAACTCCAAGCCATCGTCAAAAATCTTCTGATGCTCACTTATATCGAAAAAGAGTCTTTAAAAAACAAATTTACAAAACATTTTTTAGACGATATTCTCTTGCGTGCTATCGATGAACTCATGGTGATTGCAAGTCAGAAAAAAATTGATTTAGAAATCGAAATATTGGATATCATCGAACTAACATGCGATGATATTTTACTCAAAACCGTTTTTACCAACTTGATTGAAAACGCCATCAAGTATTCCCCTGTGCACACATCTATCACGTTGTTTTTAGAAAAGAAAGAACACTACGCTTTATTTTCTATTAAAGATGAAGGTGGTGGAATCGACGAAGCAAAACTTCCCTACATCTTTGAACGCTTTTACAGAGCCGATACTTCACGCTCAAAACATATTCAAGGTTATGGATTAGGTCTTTCATTGGTAAAACAAATCGTTGAACTTCACCAAGGCGAAATCCATGCGCACAATCGTAACACTCAAGGACTTTGCATCATCGTTAAAATCCCTCTGTAAAACTTTAGCTATTTTCAAGTCTGCGCCTCAAACTAATGACCGTCTTTGCCATCCTTGGAGGACTTTGACCGATTATGTGGCTGGATGGCGTAGGAAGTGAAGTCATGCAACGCATCGCCGCCCCGATGATTGGTGGTGTGGTAAGTTCGGCGATTTTGACGCTTTTGATTATCCCTGTTTTGTATTATCGAAGGCAAAAGAAAGAAGAGTGAGAGGGTTTTACATGTAAACTATTTTAGTCCCTTGACATATCATGATATTATCATTATAATCTCTATATGAAAACGCTCACATTTGAATGGGATCAAACCAAAGCAGAATCAAACCTCAAAAAACATGGCATCTCATTTGAGGAAGCCAAAACCATTTTTGATGATGACAATGCAAGGTTTATGCTTGATCCTGACCATTCTGAGAAAGAAGAGCGATTTATCTTGCTGGGGATGAGTTACACCCTCAAAATTTTGACGGTTGTGCATTGTTACCGAGATAATGAAGGTGTCATCCGAATCATCTCTGCACGAAAATCAACCAAAAATGAAACAAAACAATATAAGGAGTTTTTATCATGAAAAAAGAGTACGATTTTAGCCAATCTGTTAAAAATCCTTACGCCAAAAAGGTTAAAAAACAGATTTCACTTAACGTGGATATTGAGACGATTGATTACTTTAAAGCTCTCTCTGCCAAAGTTGGTATGCCGTATCAAACGCTGATTAACTCATTTTTAATGGACTGTGCGCTAAGGCATGTTGAGCCTAAGATTCAGTGGTAGGTTATAGGCAAAAAGTTAAAAATTTTTAGTTTTCTCTGATACTATCTTTTTCAACTATGCTGTCTTTTCAAAATATCTAAAAATACTTTATTTCTTTTCTTTGCATCAACTACTATTTGTTCAAAAGACATGACATGAAGATGAGCATGAATATGTCCGTTGTATGCGTAATATGAGGCAATAGTCTCATCATTAGATAAGCTGTCTTCATAAAAACCTTCTGTTCGTGTCAGATAAGTTGCAAACTTTTCATCAATATCAATAATAGTGTATGCATGAATAGAACGAATATTTTGAATATTGTCAAAAATGACTGATGCATATACCTTTAATTGAGTGATGGCTTTTGTTTTTTCATGATACGTTGCACCATACTTTTTTAATTCAATAAGCAAAACATCTTTTTTATTTGACTCGCAAGCATCAGAGTAAAACAACACTAAATCAGGCTTATCACTATCATTAATATCTGCAGAGTTTTCACCTCTTCCTATAAGTTCTTCTTTGAATTTTTCCTTTACATACTTTATCTCTTTATCACTAGCTGCATAAAGATACGACATAAATTTATCATCAAGCATCCATATATTAGTTCCAAGATGTGGATAGTTATCACTACTGGTATTTTTTGGCATAAAGAGCTGATGGATAGATGTTTCGTTGAACTTTTGTTTATCAATATTTGTATATTCAGCAATAGTCTGCATCATATCAAGAATCGTTTGCCTGTAAGCGATATAGCTTGCTAATTGGTCACGACCAGTTTTTGTAAATGTTCCTAATATTTTATTGAATTTTTCTTCATCAAAATCTCGTTTTGTAGTTATCTCTTTTTTAAATTCATATAAAGCTTTTTCAGTTTTTTTAAAAGACTCCTCTACCATTTCTTTCGCTTCTTCAATAATTTCATCATCATCATATGTTAAATTATTAACTTGATCTATATATTCTGATAGATGTGGGTATTCATCAATTAAAACTTGTTTTTTATTTTCAAAATTTATTTCATAATTAGGAAATGCTTCCAAAATTATTTGATTTAGCTTTATTTGTAATGTACCGTTAATTTGAGTAAAACTGATTGGATGCGTTTGTGAAATATTGCTTTCATTAGTTGATATTTTAAAATCTTTTCTATTATCCTTAACCCTATCATCCAAATAGCGTCCTGTTAAACAAAAAATACCCGAAGCGTTTTCAGGAAGTTTTCTGATAGAAACTCCTGAAGAGAAATTTCTTACTTTTCTTCCTGCCGCTCCGTAAAACTGTAATATTTTACCCTCAGAATCTTTTTTAATATTGTAAAACAAAATAAATTTTTCAGGCAAAACACTATTAAAAGGAGTGATTTCAAAATCTGTTGATTGCAACTCCATTTTTCCAAATTGTTCTGCAATATTATCTTTACTTATCCAAGTTTCCTCGTTGATTAGAAAAGTTATATCTCTTTCTTCTTGCCATATTCTTGAAAACATTGGCAATAATTCGTGAAAAATTTTTTCTTTAATTTTATCAATATTAAATCTTTCTTTTTTAGAGTATTCTGTTAATAAGTTATGAAATCTAGTTATAGTTTTTCTAGGCTCGTTAGACATTTCTTTTTTGATATTTTTAGGATTAAAGTTCCTATCAAATTTAAATGTCACTTTATGTATTCCAGTATAGCTTTCAACTGTAACATATTCAAATACACGAAGATACATAATTCTTCCACTTCCTAGGGCACCTGGTTCTTGTTTAATCTTACTCCATAATGTAGAAAATGATTTTATGTTTAATGGTATATATCCTTCTCCGTTATCAATTACTGAGAATGAAGAGATATAGTCATCTTGTTGGTTAATTATTATATTAATATTTTTTGCTTTGGCATGTACTGAATTGACGATAGCTTCATATAAGGGTTGCAACAATTCAACATCTGATGCTATATTTTCAATTGCGCTTTCAATATCAACAAATAGCATAATTGTCTTACCTTTTTTAAAATTTTATTAGAATTGATATAGGGCTCTCATCAAGCCGATATTTTGACATTATTTTTTGCCATCAAAATTTTGACGTGTTCTTGCAAAGGTTTTGGGGCAGGTTTATAGCCTTCTATTCTTTGAGAAATTGAAACGATTCTTTTAATCTCTTTTTTTGAGATTTCGCGTGATTTCATCCGTGCTGGCCTTTTGTAGATTGAGACTTAATTATATCAAATTTTTTATCTTTACATGTAAACCTACCATTAGCAAACAATTAACCTTTCATTGATATAAAAGGACTAGAATGATTCTATTAAATCCAAAGGAGCATTTTATGTATGTACATGACTGGATGTATGGGAATGGGTTTTTTATGCCGTGGGTTATTGTTTTTCCTATCTTGTTGGTATTTGTTTTTTTGATGCTCAAAAGAAGCAGTGGTTCATGCAGTAATCAGCACCCTATAAATAAGGTCGATGAAGCGTTGGAAATCGCGCGCAAGCGTTTTGCTAAAGGCGAAATTGATGAAGAGACGTTTGAAAAAATTAAACAAAAACTTTCTTAATCCGTAGCCGATAGAAGGCCTATTACCAAGCTTTTAGCTTGATAATAAGCCTTTACTTTTATATTTTTTTCCTGATTTTAATGATGTTGTTCAGTAATGCCACAGCAATAATGCTCATCACGGTTCCTACAATCATCCAAAGGCTGATAGTTTCTCCTAAAAATATGGCACTAAGTCCAATGGCAGAAAAAGGTACTAAAAAGATAAATGAGCTGACTTCTTTAGAACCTAACTTTTCAATTCCCACAAAATAGACAGAGGTTGAAAAGGTCGTTGCTACAAGCGAAAGAAAGATCATATTTCCCCAAAAAACACTATCCCAATGACGCGTTTCAATGGCAGAAATATCTATCAAAAATAAGTCTAATACCGTAGTTGCTACGTACATGTAAAAGGTAAAAACAAGAGGTGAAACTTTCGTTGATTTGGAACTGACGATGGTAAGAAGTGGCCACAACAAGGAAGCAAGAATAAAATAGAGATTGTATTTGGTGAAAATCTGCTCACTACTTAAATGCCAAACTCCCAAAATGCTCATTACTCCAAGGGCTCCTAGTAAAAGGGCAAACCCATCTTTTTTACTCATTGGTCGTTTAAAAAAGATGACTAAAATCAGAAAAGTATTGATAGGGATAAGAGTTGTTACAAAGGCACCACCAAGACTAGCTGTTCCAAGTTTTGTTCCCAATACAAAGTATTTCATGTAAGCCAACATCAAAAGTGCTGCAATGATGACTAGTCCCAAGGTTTTAAGGTCGATTTTAAACGATTTTTTGAGATACAGCAGTAGTGGAATCATGGAAATTGAGGTAATTAAAAAGCGAACAAAAACCAACTCAAAAGGGCTGACATAAGAGCTCAATACTTTGACATTGACCCAAGAGCCTCCCCATCCAATCATCGCCAAAAAAAGCAGGAAAAAGAAAAAATTTTTAGTATCGTTCATAGCTTACTCCCAAGTAAAAAAGAAGTGTAGCCAAATCATCCTCTATCCGTATAGAACAAAATTGCCTTTAGGATGAATATTTTATCTTTTTTCTCGTGATAAAGTCTTGCAATGATTAGAGTAATTTTTGAGAGACACTGACAAATTGACTTAAAATTCTATGTAAACTTCCCTCTTCAATTTCTTTTTCGTAGGTAGTTAAAATCTCTCTGGGTGCAACAATAGCACCAAGTTTTGAAAACTGTGAACGCATCGCATTGCATACGTCATTACCACCACTACCTGAGTGGGTTGCCAGTTGGATATATTTAAGTGCAAAGAGTTCTCGAAAATCTTCCCCACTTCTGGATAACCATGCGATGACATTGGTAAGAGATGGTGGCATGGAATAGTTATATTCTGGGGCTATTACAATGTATCCTGTGGCCTTTTTCATTGTGCTGGAGAGTTCAAGTATTTTGCTTGGAATGCCCTCATTGACCTCTTTGGTGCTATCGTAGAGAGTTATATCTAACTCTACTAAATTGATGATTTCACTTTGAACATCCATCGTTTCCAAGCTTTTTTTGATTTTTCTGGCTAATTTCATATTCTCATTTAAACTGGCTACAAATAGTAAATACATACTGAATCCTTATTAAGACTAAATTAGGGTTATTATATGACTAATTAGTAATATTGTCAAGAAAATTTAGGTTTCCAGTATTTTTTCTGAATGCTACTTTCCTTTTTGTGAGCGATTATTTTTTGCTTTATTCACAAAAGCTTCCGCCTCTTTTTGACGCATTACAGCAGCAACCTCTTTATCAACGATAGTCTGACCAATAGGGGCTAAAGAGATAACGGCGAGTTTTAAATGTTGAATAGCAAAAGGAATACCGATAATGGTCAGCGCACATGCAACAGCAGATATGATATGCCCTATGGCGAGCCAAAATCCTGCAAAGACAAACCAAAGGATATTACCAATAAATCCCCATGTTCCGGTACCAATATCTTCTTTTTGATGAAGCGACTTGCGGCTGATTGCTTCTTTACCAAAAGGAAAGAAAGTGAATTGTCCGATGACAAAACACGCTTTTGCCCATGGAATACCAACAATGGTGACAAAAGCAAAAACACCTATTATCCACCAAAAAAGCCCCATAAAAATGCCTCCTAAAATAAACCATAAAAAGTTACCAATAGCGCGCATTTTTCCCCCTTATTTTTTTCGTATTGTACTTGAAAACATTTAATACTATGCTAGAAGAATGAAAGATAAGAACTAAAAGTTTATTTTTACATGCAAAAGGTCCATGCTAAGGTGCTTATGAAAACGGAACCGTTCTGCATTACGTGTCTTAATCTCATACGTACACTGTATTAAAATAATTTTTTTTAGGCATAGGGTGCATATTTAACGAATTATGATAAAATTATGAGAATCGTGAATGCTCTTCTATGATTTAATTATTGTATATTTTGTTTATTGCTGATGGTAGATTATATGCTTTTCATTTGCTCTCTAAGGATTCACAATGGATACCGCTTGTAATGTTTTAATCGTCGATGATGTCAGTGATAATATTAAAGTTGCTATGAATATTTTAAAAGAAAATAATTATAATTTTTCTTTTGCACTCAATGGTAAACAAGCTTTAGAAATTGTCAAAACGAAAGACTTTGACCTCATTTTACTTGATATTATGATGCCACAAATAAATGGCTTTGACGTTTGTAAAATCTTAAAAAACGACCCTCACACCCATGATATTCCCATTATCTTTTTAACCGCAAAAGCCGATATTGACTCCCTTAAAGAAGGGTTTAAAGTAGGTGCAGTCGATTATATTACGAAACCTTTTTATGCCGATGAACTTATGTCAAGAGCAGTAACACATATCGAACTTTACAGAGCCAAAAAAATATTGAAACAAAATAATTTAGATTTGAATGTCAAAATTTTACAAAGTGAAAAACGATTTTTATCAGAATTGGAAAGCAATCAAAAAGAGATTATATACCTACTGACAGAAATCATGGAAGATACCTCCGATGAAACAGGAAAACATATTAAAAGAGTTGCGGATATTTCAAAACTATTGGCAACACTGCATGAAAGCTTATCTGACAATGAAGTAGAAGAAATCTTTTTTGCCGCTCCCTTGCATGATATAGGCAAAATTACTATTCCGCATGAGATACTCCATAAACCAGCAAGACTGACTGAAGAGGAATTCAAAATCATGCAAGCGCATACAACCAACGCACATAACTTACTTAAAAAATCCAATCGAAGGCTTATGAAGGCAGGAGATATTATCGCTTACCAGCACCATGAAAAATGGGACGGTTCAGGTTATCCTCAAGGCCTTAAAGCAGAAGATATTCATATTTATGCACGCATTGTAGCACTTGCCGATGTTTTGGATGCATTGACACATGTCAGAATTTATAAAAAACCATGGAATTTTAAAGAAGCTGTAGACTATATCACTGAGCGAAAAGGCACACAGTTTGATCCTTACCTTATTAAACTTTTTGAAGAAAATATAGAAAGTTTTAGAATGATCATAGAAGAAGAGTAGCGTAATGATAATACGCTTCTTTGTTACCATTTTTATAATGTTTATGAGCTTACATGCTACGCCCACTTTTACACCAGAAGAACAAGACTACATCAAGAACCATCCTACAATCACTTTAGGCGCTGATTATCGGTGGCCACCTTTTGACTTTATTAACCAAAATGGTGAACCTGATGGCCTGTCAATCGACTATATCAATCTTATTGCGCAAAAAAGTGGTCTAACATTTAATGTCCAATCCGCCGTTTGGTCTGAAACGATAGAGCACATGAAAAATAAAAAATTTGATGGTCTTACCTGTGCTGTAAAAACAGATGAAAGAGATAAATATCTTTCATTTACCACGCCCTATTTATCCGTTCCGATGGTCATTGTCACACAAACGAATATACAAGGTATTAAAACAATAGACGATTTAAAAGGCAAAGTTGTTTCCATTAATAAAGGCTCTTATATCCACGAATGGTTGCAAGCAAAATACCCCGATATAAAACTTCATCTCTCTTCTTCAAATGAAAACTCTTTAGAAATGCTTTCACTAGGGAAAGTCGATGCCTATGTTGGCAATCTAGCAGTCACGACCTATATCATCAATCAAAATCTTCTGAACAATGTGAAAATTGTTGCTAAATTAGAGACATTTCAAACATCGGTCAGCATTGCTATTGACAAAAACAAACCCATACTTTTTACTATTATTCAAAAAAGTATGAATGATATTTCTGAGCAAGAAGCTCAAAAAATAAAAAGCAAATGGAGTAAAAGCTTAGAAATAAATACAAAACTTTTAAACTTTACAAAAGAACAACAAGCATGGATAGAAACACACAAAACCATCCGATATGTCATAGATAATGATTTTGAGCCTATTGAATATCTTTCGCATGGGAGTAAAAACTATTCAGGAATTGCGAGTAGCTATCTTGCGTTAATCGCGCAAAAAACAGGTATTAATTTCATCAGAGTTCCTACAAAAGTGTGGTCACAGAGCATCGAAAAAGTAAACGCACGAGAAGCCGATATGTACACATGCTTAACGCAAACTCCCTCACGAGAAAAAGTCGTTACTTTCTCCAAACCCTATATCACCATGCCTCAAGTTTTTGTCACGAGAAAAGAGGTAGGGTTTATCACGGATATCAAAGAGTTATATGGCAAAAAAGTTGCCCTTGTAGAAGGATACGCTCAGAGCGAAACCATTGCTAAAGAGCATCCTAAAATCAAAGCTTTTAAAGTCAAAAATATCACAGAAGCCTTTAATGCTGTTGTTAAAGGAGATGCCTATGCTTATATGGATCTTTTGCCCGTAGCGAGTACACATATTCAAAAAAACGGTCTTTCAAACCTCAAAATTTCTGGCATTAGTCTTTACAAATCACCCTTTAGAATGGCATTACGAAACGATTGGGATCAGACAGGGATTGAGATTATCAATCAAGTGATAGATTCTATTTCGGAAGAGGAAAGAAACGCTATTTACAATCAATGGATAAGCGTTAAGTACGATAAAACAATTGATTATACCATCGTCCTTGAAGTTGTCGCTGTCTTTTTACTAATCATTGCAGGAAGCCTGTTTTGGAATAGAAAACTTGCCATCGAAATAGGAAAAAGAAAAAAGGTGGAATTGGAGCTTCTTGAATTAAATAAAAAACTTTTACTGGCCAACGATGAAGCCCAAAGTGCTACCAAGGCAAAATCTAATTTTTTATCCAATATGAGTCACGAGATTAGGACACCTATGAATTCCATTTTGGGCTTTGCAGAGCTTTTAGATGAAAAAATTGAAGATACTAAATTAAAATCATTTATCAAAACCATACGCAGTTCGGGGGAAAATTTACTGGTGCTCATTAATGATATTCTAGATCTTTCAAAAATAGAATCTGGAAAACTCGAAATTATCAAAAAAGCGGCACCTATTCAAAGAATTTTTGAAGAGATAGTAACATTATTTGCTTTGCAAGCGGAACAAAAAGGTTTGCAATTGGTGTTGAACATCGATCCAAAAATACCTAAAATTCTTGTTTTAGATGCGCATAGACTCAAAGAAATACTCATCAACTTAATAGGAAATGCTATTAAATTTACCGATGACGGTTTTATCAAAATTAGTGTCGAAGTGGTGAAGACCCATAAACAACGCAACACCGTCGATATCCTTGTAAAAGTACAAGATAGTGGCATCGGTATACCCCATGAGGCTTTAGATACAATCTTTAATATGTTTGAGCAACAAGAAAATCAAGATGCAAGAAAGTATGGAGGTACAGGATTAGGTCTTGCAATAAGTAAAAAGCTCGCTCTTCTTATGGATGGTTCATTGTCTGTTAAAAGCACTCTGTCCAAAGGTTCTACTTTTACATTAAAATTGAATCACTTAGAAATTACATCCATGCGTGAGGATGATACCCCCTCAGCACAACACGATACTATAGATTTTGACGAAGCAGTGGTATTAATTGCTGATGATATTGAGCAAAATAGAAGACTGATCAAAGAGAGTTTTAGCGGTACTAACATCCAAGTTGTTGAAGCTGTCAACGGACAAGAAGCTATTGATAAAGTCAATAGCATTCCCATTGATTTGATTTTAATGGACATTAGAATGCCTGTTTTAGATGGTTATAGCGCAACAAGACTTATCAAAGAACATTTTAACATCCCAATCGTCGCCTTAACCGCATCAATTATGTATGAAGATTTAGTCACATTAAAAGAGCAACGATTTGATGGCTATTTAAAAAAACCTGTCTCTAAAAATGAGCTCTATGGTGAGCTTTCACGCTTTCTAAAACATAAAATGTTATTTGTCGATACGCCTCCTGACATTGATGTTGAGAATATTGAAGATTTAAAAAGTTTCTTCAATGATTGCAATTTAGAAGCACTGTATCAAACGGCCATTACACAAAATGATTTAGAGATTATCACACAATTTGCCTCAGCCTTGCATGCTTTATCAACACAACATCACATCAAACATCTTCAAAATTACAGCCAAATATTATTGGAAAAAATAGAAACTTTTGACATAGAACTCATTGAGAGTATGCTGCGTGATTATAAAAAAACCATACAAGCCTTGAGAGAAAAAATCGTATAAATAAAAGGCTTCATGCCTGATTTGAAAGCGCTAAGGTAAAGTTTTTTGAGAAGAATTTTTTTTGAGATACTTCTCAAACTGTTCCCACTTTTCTATCTTATGATGTTTGCAATCCACATGCATTAAACTTAGTTCTATCCCCGTAAAACCTTTTCCAAGTTTTTTGAGAATTTCAGATTCACTTAAACCCACATGTAGAGGATTGAGCACGATAAAATCATCCCCAAAGAGGCGAAAAATAGTATTTGTAGCAAATAAAATTTTTAACCGCAATGCAATTTCTATCAAAACTTTATCACCAGATTTCCAACCAAAATGTTCATTATAACGATGCATATGATGGGCTTGAACCAGTAAGCAATCTTCAAATTCATATTTTATTTTGTGTTTATTCAAAAAATGATTGAGGTATTCTCCTGTATATGCTGACGTTAGTGTATCTTTAAAAAAGTAAGCAAAGCGCTCTTCTTCAATCACAAACTCACCTATTTCAGGAAACTCTTGGCCTTCTCCATGGGAACAAAAGACACTGATAGCATATTTAGCAACTTCTGGGTCAAATTGTGTTCCACTGCATCTATCTATCTCAAAGATTGCTTCCGATAAATTTTTTCGCGCTCGATAGATACGATTTGTCGTCATCGCATCATAAGCGTCAGCAATGGTCATAATGCGTGAAAGTAAAGGTATTTCTTCTGCACAGAGCCCATCAGGATAACCTCTTCCATCATAACGTTCATGATGATGCCTAACAATCTGTGCATAGACTTTAAAAGAAGGTATAAAGTTTATCATTGTTTCACCATCGGTTGAATGGTTTTGCATAATAGAATATTCTTTGCGTCCAAATCTTCGAGGTTTGAGTAAAATCGCTTCAGGTGTTAAAATCTTGCCAATATCGTGTAATAGCCCCGCTTGGTAAACAATATTTTGCTCTTCCTTATTGAGTCCCATCGCTTGAGCTATGGCAGAACAATAAAGGGCAACACGTTTCGAATGCCCTGCTGTATAAGCATCTTTCACTTCAAAAATATTGTTTAGCATTGCTACAATTTCTTGTCCCGCTATGGAAGGGCAGCCCACATAAATCCTTTATGTATACTTTATAATTATTACCGTACAAGTTTACACAGTTGCACCTTGTATCACGTTTATTTCTTTGGTTGATTGAATAATTTAAAAAAACTCTAGCTCATCATCATTTTCTTCTGCTACAGGAGCAAAGAGCATCTCAAGTTGTATGATACTTGAAAGCAAAGATGCATCTAAATAGTGAATATCAACTGCTGTACGCTCTTGTAATACACTTTTTGCCCATGAAATAAGGTCATCTACAATAGCATTTAAAACCACCAAAGCTTTCTTCTTCTGAGTGTGTTCAGGCAAAGTCGCACTATAATTTTCTAAAAATTCAGAGAGTTTAAATAAACTAAAGCCTATATCTTTAAACTCTGCATTTTTTTCTAAAATCATAGCATATGCGTGGAAATAGTTATTGACAGACCTAAAATACGCTTCATCATGCGCAATATGATGGTCTTGAACCACTTCTGATAGAGCAGAACAACACTCAACAATATCAAGAATATCCAAGGCATCCATACTTCCTTCAGCATAAAAATCTTCTGCACTCACTTTCGCATCATCACGGTAATGCATCTTTTCTATATCTTGCTTAAGTACATCGGAGCCATAAATGTAAAAATTTTCTTTCGATTCATCAACTTTTTTAAAAGCTTCATAGACAAACTGTTCAATCATTGCAAGATTGGTACCATAGCGATCATCAGCTTCTCTGTTTTGCTGATTCCACTCTTTGCATAACTCAAAATACAGACTGTAAAACTCTTTGAGATTTTCTAAGGGTATTTTCTTTTCACGATGGGCTTTTGCACCTTTTTGAATATAGGCATAAGCACGATTAAGATCAGAATAACTATAAATTGTCAATTTAGCAACCGCAAAATTATGAATTTTCGCTACTTCGGGATCTGCTAAATACAGCGCTAAGCGCTCATCTGCTAGAATGAACTTTTCAAAGGGTAAAACTACCGTATCAACCAGCGATTCTAGTTTCTGTATACTAATTCCCATGTACGACCATCCTCAAACAATATTCCATACTAGTAAGTATAGCATACAAGCCCATTTGCTTCCCTAAATACATAATATATTCACTTAACACACCATTAAACACAAAAGGCTTATACTTGCATGATGAATTATTAAGGAGGCATACAATGAGTGAAATAGA
This sequence comes from Sulfurospirillaceae bacterium, assembly GCA_028684065.1. GTDB lineage: Bacteria > Campylobacterota > Campylobacteria > Campylobacterales > Sulfurospirillaceae > Sulfurospirillum. Next base: position 210,167 of record JAQUGO010000005.1, on the reverse strand, counting down.
ATCAGACAAAAAAATACTCCCCTATATCTTTAATTTAACGGAATGGCTTATTTTTGCAAAGCGCTCTTTACTCTTAATTACTCTTTGCGCTATCACTTTTGGACTTTGGTTTTTTCCTATTAGCGTTATGGTAGCCCCCTTTTACAGCATCACTCAAAGCAGTGTGCCTGCCATTAAAACTTATGATACCATTGTAGGCAAAACAACTACCAAAGCACTTCAAAGTGGTTTACAAGCTATGCTTGATGAAGGTCTAGTTACCAATTTTATAGGCGTTCGCACATGGATTGACAATAAATACTATGAGCAAGTTGGAAAAATTGAAATGTACCGTATTGGCATTGATATTTTGGAAAACAATCTTGCACGTAATCGTGGGACGGGCGGCGCAAATTCACACCTCGTCCAAGCACGTTCAGATATTTATGCTGATTTTAGGATTCCTCTTTTTACAAGTTATACGACACGCACTAAACAAGCTATCACACAGATAGAATCTTATATTCAAACACTTGAAGCAGATGATCAAAAAGAAATGAATGAAAAAAATGCTGTTTTCATCGTTAATTCTGATAATTTAGCCGTTGCTTTGGATAAGCTCAAACAGCAACTCCAAACTAACTTAATGGCAAAAATGACCGTAACAACACAAGACGATAAATTTTACCGTATTAAGGGTAACCTAATTGCAATGGATTATCTTCTCAAAGGTATCAATTACGATTTTAAACTTAAAATGATTGATAAAAGTGCCTATGATGAAAACTTTATCCCCATTATGGAACTTTTGGAAAAAGCCATTGCACAAGATCATTTTATTATCACGGAATCTCTTGGACATGTCTCAAAACTTGAAAAAGAGGCCAATATTATCGCGCAAAAATTAGCTGAACTTCGCGATAAACTCAAAAATGGATAATCTCACAGGCAAAGAAGACTGATATGTAAGCCTTCTTTGCCTCTACAATATAACCAATAATGCATCTACAATTAGCTTTCCTCCCAAAAGAAGACACACTATTTTCAATATTTTTTTAAATATACTATTCGAACTACGATCCAAAACTTTTTTACCAGCAATAACGCCTAAATAACTTGCAAAAATCAAGATGACTATTAAAAATAACCACGCGGTAAAGTCAAACCCAAGTTTTCCAAAGATGAGGGCTTTACCAAAATTTTGAAATGAAAGGCACCAAGAAATTGTACCAACAATGATATGTCTTTCTTTAACAAACGACGCTAAAAATGCCCCTACAATGGGTCCCATAACACCCACAAACATTGTTAGAAAACCTGTAATGACTCCGAGGAAGATAATCATTCTAGTAGAAACTACACCTACTTCAAAGGTAGGTAAAAACATTAAAACAATGATACCAATACCCAAAAATAGCTTCAAGCTACTCTCGGGTAAAACGACGATAAACTGAGTGGCTATAGCGTATCCTACTAAGGTTCCTACCGCAAATAAACCAAAAAATCGTAGCAAAACACTTTTACGAAAAATAAACGCCCGAATAATGCCTGCTCCTGCCTGTGTCAAAGCATGAATAGGAATGAGTGCCGAGATAGGTAGAAAAAGACTCATCATACCAATGACTAAAATGCCTCCACCCATGCCCACCCCTGTGGTAATAGCCGCACCTATAAAACATGAAAGCATCAAGGCTAGTACATTCCAAAGACCCAGTGACTCAGGTAATAATTCCATCTCTTTTCCCATTGATTTTAATTCTATTTTAAACCCTATTTATACAATACTTAGTATAATTTCTCACTTTTACGAAGGATTTTTGTGGAAATTGTACTCGACATCTCTATTTTAGTGGTTTTCATCCCCACTTTCTTTTTTGTTTCCATAACACCAGGAATGTGCATGACACTTGCGATGAGCCTTGGCATGAGCATTGGACTCAAACGCACCTTTGCTATGATGATAGGCGAACTCTTAGGTGTCGCTATCGTAGCACTCTCTTCGGTCATAGGTGTTGCGGCCATTATGGTCAACCATCCTGATATTTTCATGGTTTTTAAATACGTAGGTGGAACTTATTTAGGCTACCTTGGTATTCAAATGTGGCTAAGTCGAGGTAAGATGGCTCTGTCAAAAACGGAATGTTCCGTCACTATTTCCAATCGCGCCCTCGCCTTTCAAGGTTTTATTACGGCTATTGCCAATCCTAAAGGGTGGGCATTTTTCATCGCCTTACTGCCCCCTTTTATTAACCAACATTATCCTCTTATCCCGCAAATTTCAGTCTTGCTTTTTATCATTCTAAGCCTAGAATTCATCTGCCTTATTCTGTATGCAAGCGGAGGTAATACCTTACGAAAATTCTTGCAAAAAAGTGATAACGTCAAATTGATGAACCGTATCGCAGGAAGCTTAATGATAGGGGTAGGCATCTGGCTAGCTTTTGGATAAATACAAAACACCTAAGGAGTACGACGTGGATTATAAAAAATTTGCTGAATTTGCACCAACAGATTATGCAGGCACTTTAAAGAAAGAGCATTTTATGGACTGCGGGATTCATGCCCTTTGGCAGAATATCCCTCGTATTTCGGGGCCTGCATTTACTGTGAAACTCAATGCGGGTGACCACTTAATGTTTCATGCCGCTATTTATGAAGCGCCTAAAGGTTCTATCATTGTCGCCGATTCTGGAAGTATGGATTTTGCTGTTTCAGGTGGTAATGTCAGTGCAATTGCTCAAAAAAATGGTGTTGTAGGCTTTGTGGTCGATGGCGTTATTCGTGATATCAGAGAAGTCCGTGAAGCACAATTCCCCATTTACGCCAGAGGGGTTATGCCCATTCCTGGCATGAAAAAAGCAATTCTTCCACTTAATCAGCCTATTACATGTGGCGGTATCAATGTCAATCCTGGTGACATCATTGTAGCTGACGAAGAAGGCATCGCCGTGATTCCCAAAGATGAAGCAGAAAGTATCTATGCCAAAACCAAAGAAAAAGTTGAAAAAGAGGCTCTCATAAGCCTTGAAGAGTGGGAAAAATCCCACCATCAAAAAATCAATGAAATGTTAGGAAAATCATAAAAGAGCTTTAAACATTAATGTATCATTATTTGTAAAATATTACGCAAAAGGACAACAATGCAAAAGATGCTAACTCCAGATGAGAAAAAAAGCCTTACGACCTTAATGGTGATTTGGTTTACGATGTTAGGGGCGCTTTTTACCTATGTAGCGGTTTGTTATATGATTATGACGCAGTCAAATTTTAAAACACAGTATACTCCTGATGTATTGCAAACACCACTTTTTGCAGGTTTGAACACTATTGATTGCGTTTATGCATTGGCCTTACTTATCTTAGGTATTGGGATTTTATACTTCAAATCTGCGTATACCAAACTGGTTGCAAAAATCACGCACGAAACGTTTGAAAGTGAAGAAGAAAAGTTTAAAGCTTTTCGCACCCGATACACAACGCTTATGTTTGTCAACCTTGCTATCTTTGAAGTCATTGCGATTATAGGCATTATCGTCTTTTTATTGACTCTTGATTTTTCAACTTTTCTAAACCTAGTCCTCCTTGCTGCCATTGGTTTTGTTAAGGTTATGCCAGTCCAAGCTAAGTTTTCTTATTAAGCTTACATGTAAACCATAAGAAAAGAGTATTTTAACAAGTCAACTTCCTTGTTAAAATACTCTTTCTTCTCAAAACATATACTTCTAGTAGACTACTTTCTTTTAGATATGTGTTGCATTATGCCTCATTTGTTATGCGCACAACACAGCACTATTGTTTAATTTTAACCCTTGTTATATTTTTTTTAAGACATGTTAATTGATACGCTATCATCGTATGAAATGGATTTAAAAATGCATTGAATTGTCTTTGTTCAATCCTCTCTATTTCCCATGTGTTAAGAAGCTCCAACACGCTCAAGGTAGACTCTATTGTCGACAAACAATAATCAAGGGGTTGCTCTTTGATTTTAAATTCTGAACGCTTCGTAGGCTCAAAACTAATATGACTAAGCCCATGCAAGTTCGTACTTAAACGCATCATTTTAAGCGCGCACGCCCATGTCGAATCAATGATAAAAATGGCTATATTTTTCTTCACATGTAAAGGTTCTCGACTAAGATTTATCGCTTCACGTGATGGGTATAAAATATAACATTGGTGACTTTCGAGAATCTCGTTAATGCGTTTATGATGCGTAAAATCAATGCCCATAAACAGCTCTGAATTAGGAAGCGAAAGATGTGTCAAATGCCCTGTGCCATTTTTGGTTTTTTTAAACTCTTTAGGGTGCATCAAAATGACAAACTTTGTCTTCGTATCAATCGCACGAATATGCTCACACATGCACGAACTTTTGGGTCTATAACAGCTATAACATTTTGCTCTATCGCCAAACATCGTTTGCATTGCTCACCTTAAAATAATGTGGTGGATTATACTAAAATATGCAAAAATACTAAATAGGATAACCTTTTAAGCCCAACTCCTATACAATTCTAAAAGTATTACCAACTTCAAAAAGGAGAGAGCATGGCAAAGAGTAAAGATGTAAAAAAAGAGGTTAAGAAAAAACCAGAAAAATCTCTAAAAGAGAAGCGCGAAGAGAAAAAGGCAAAAAAAGCTTAGTCATCCACAGCGACAGCAAAGGGGGCTAGTTGAAAACTTAACCCTCTTCTTATCAAGTATCTTTTTGAAATAGTGTATACTTTTGCTTTTCAAAGGATTGATAATGAGTGCTTTTATTCAAGGTTTTTTCATTAGTATGGGACTTATCGTTGCGATAGGTGCTCAAAATATTTATGTACTCAAACGTGGATTGCTGAAAGAATCTGTTTTTCTCGTTGCTTTTATCTGCTCACTCATCGATACCGCACTTATCCTTGCAGGGGTGAAAGGATTAGGAACATTTTTAGAAACCTTTCCATCTTTTCTTCTCTACATCACATGGTTTGGGATTCTTTTTCTCTGTATTTATGGGCTTTTAGCTTTCAAATCCGCCTTTCTCACTTATTCCATGAATGTGGATACAACACCGCAGCGAGTCTCTACGTTTAAGATTATTATGACACTTTTATCACTCTCTTTTCTGAACCCTCACGTTTATCTCGACACAGTTTTACTCATAGGTACCATTGGGAGTCATTACGAAGGACAGCTTCAAAATCTTTTTGCTTCAGGTGCAGCGAGTGCTTCATTTGTATGGTTTTTTAGTTTAGCGTATGGAAGTAGGATTTTAATTCCACTTTTTAAAAGACCTATCACATGGAAACTGTTAGACTTGCTAACAGCTTTTATTATGTTTTTTGTTGCGTACAGCCTTTTTATAGGAATGGAAGGAAAATAGTATTCCTTCCATTGCATTATTTATCAACAAATTTTGCTTCACATGGGGCATCTTGCGTAAACTCTCCACACTCTTTGACATATTCTATCCCCCATTCAAACATCTCTTTGAGCACAGGGCGAAGTTTTTCTCCAATAGGCGTGAGTGAGTAGACCACTTTTGGAGGAATTTCAGGAAAGACAACGCGCTTGACCAGTTGTTTCTCTTCCAAATCACGTAGTTTCACAGTCAGTGTCTTTTGCGTAATATCCAGCACTTCTTCAAAAAGGTCCTTGTAACGTTTTTCACCATCCATGAGATGCCAAATAATACCTAATTTCCATTTATCATTAAAAATATCTTGAGCAATAGCAACTGAGCATTTGTACTCTTTATCGTTCACAAAATACATAGTGCTCCTTTTTTATTTAAATTCCTAACGTAGTTTTTAAAGCAAAGCTTTAAAAACTACGTTAACACTGGGTTTTCCTCGGCGGAACGCCCGTGCACCTTTGGTGCTTTAAGTGATTGATATCATACCATATTTTCTATTATTTATCATTACATACCAAAAATATCGTAAGGATATTTTAAGTACATTACTTTTATACTTCGTTTATCAAATCAATATAAGAGGTAAACTATGAAAAACGTACTGATTATCAATGGTCACCAATACTATCCCCATATCGCAGAAGGTAAACTCACGCAAACCTACATCGATACAGCCGAAGCGTTTTTAACCAGTAAAGGTTTCAATGTTAAACACGCTAAAGCCGAGAGTGATTACACCCCACTTGACGAAGTTGAGAAATTCAAATGGGCAGATTATTTTATCATCCAATATCCTGTTTACTGGATGGGAACACCGTGGATCATGAAAAAATATATTGACGAAGTTTTTTCAGCAGGCACAAATAACGGTATTTATGCCAATGATGGGAGAAGTCGAAGTGATGCGAGTAAGCGTTACGGTAGTGGCGGATTGATGCAAGGTAAAAAATATATGCTTTCTTTAACTTACAACTGCCCAAGCACAGAATTTGACAACAAAGAAGGCTTTTTTGGAGGACTTAGTCTTGATGAAGCTAACATCGCCACACATAAAACATGGCAATTTTGTGGTGTCGAACCTATGAAAACATACTCAGTCCATGATATTTTCAAAGGCGATCTTGATATCGAAGCAGAAAAAGCCAAATTCATCCAAACGTTAACACAAAACTTTTTAGGCTAACCGATGAAAAATATTATTGTTGTTGCAACCTTAACCCTCAAAAAATCTCAAGGTGATACTGTGCTTGAAGCACTAAAAGCTTTACATAAAGCCACCCATCAAGAAGATAAAGGGTGCTTGCAATACGATGTGCATAAAGACATAGAAAAAGAAAATACCTATGTCTTTGTAGAAATATGGGAAAGCGAAGCACTGTTAGCAGAACATATGGAAAAAGAACATTTTCATACCTACAAAGCATTTATGGGTGACAAAGTTGAGAGTATGTCTATTCAAAAATTAGAAAAGATTTTATAGGAGATTTTATGGAAAACATCACAATTAAGCAACTGCAAAATCGAAAATCTATCCGTCAATTTACAGGTGAATCCGTAAGTGAACAAGACTTACAGCTCATCTTCAAAACAGCACAACGCGCACCAACATCTATCAACGGGCAACAAATCAGCCTAGTGTATACTAGAGATAAAGCGAAGCTCAAACAAATTTCTGAACTCTGCGGGGGACAGGCGCACATTGCCACAGCAGATGTTTTTGTAGGCGTTGTTATAGACTTTAACCGTACAAGTACCATTGTTGAGAGCCTTGGGAAAAAACATGTGATTGAACAAAGTGCTGAGGGAATAATGGTCGGTGCAATTGATGCAGGTATTATGCTCAGCTTTATGCAAACTGCCGCTGAAGCATTAGGGTATGGTACAACGTCTATCGGAGCTGTGCGTGAAAACTCCGATGTCATGATACAACTATTCAACCTACCTCAAAAAACCTTTTTAGCTGTAGGATGTACTATCGGCGTTCCTGCAGAAGTTGCTACACATGCACCACTCAAACCACGTGTTGCCGTGGAGAGTTTTGCGATGGAAGATGCCTATGATCAAGAGAAAGTAAAGAAAGACGTGTTAGCCTACGATAAAAGTTTTAAAGCTTTTAGAGATGCAACGGGTAGTGGTTCCATGCCAACATACGCTGAACTTACAACGAAAGCTTATTCGAATATCTATTACCGAAAAACAGGAAAAGTGTTACAATCACAAGGCTTTGCATTTAAGGACGAATAGGCTGTTTGCCCTATTCGCCTTTTTGAACCTTAATCATTAGTTTTTGTTTTTTTTGTGACTATTACCATTGTCATTTTGATTGTTTTTATCATTTCGGTCATAATCATTGCGATCGTAATGGTCCCGACTATCTCGACCACCTCGGTCATCATACATGTCATGTTTCGTTTTCAGTGCTTTAAAATCTGCAGACCCAGGTTTGATATTTAAACTTTTTGCAATGCTTCCCCAACCTTGTTTCTTGTGTTCTCGATATTTTTCTATAACATACTCAGGAGAGCGTGAGGACATTTCTGCAAACCGCAAGATAAGATAAGCATCAGCAGGTTCTTGAACCACCCGCATAATATTTTGAATGCGAGATTCACCCAATCTAAAACGTGCATCTAATTCAGAAATATACCGTGAAGGATTATTCCTTGATTGTAAATTTAAATCAACAGACCAATTAAAATCAGAAGCGCTAATGCTTGCTGGTAAAGCAAACGCAACCAGTACCGTAGAAATCATCGAAATTTTTTTAAACCATTTCATTTTATATTCCTTATAATATATTTCAGTTTATTATAGCCCCTTAAAGGCTCTTTTAACATTCTTCCTATTTTGGTATAACGTTCTGAGACTTTTCCTGCGCATATGCCACAATATTTTCAAAAGCGACTTTAAAATAAAGCTCATAGCTTTGCTCTTCCACATAACCAATATGAGGTAGACAAAGAACATTTTTTAACGATAAAAGAGGCTCATTGGCCAATGTTGCTGGCTCATTTTCAAAGACATCAAGAGCAGCTTTTTGCGTTGGATTATGTTTGAGAACATCAAAAAGTGCGCCACTTTCAATCAATTCTGCACGACTAATATTGACCAATAACGCATCTTTTTTCATGGTTTCAAGATCAGCCTTTTTCACACTATAACGTGTCACTTCATTGAGCTTAAGATGCAAGGAAAGAATATCGCATGATGCAAAAAACACTTCTTTGCTATCAGCATTTTCAAAACCGTGCTCTTTAGCTTTGAGCCTTGAAGCTTCACTGCCCCACACTAAAACATTCATCCCAAAGACTTTGCCAAACTGAGCAACCCTCTGACCAATATTGCCATAACCCCAAATGCCTAGCGTCAAACCATTAAGGGCACGACCCAAACCAAGTATACCTGAGTTTTGCCAGATATCATGGCTAAGATTGGTAGCATAAGGTACGATATGACGTGATGAAGCCATAATTAACGCCCAACATAACTCAGCAGGTGCGATAGGTGAGCCTCGACCTTCTAACACAAGGATACCTTGCGTCGCACACGCTTCAACATCAACGTGTTTACCAAACCTACCTGTCTGGCTAATCACTTTTAAATGAGGAAGTTTTGCCAAAAGTTCTGCACTGATTTTAGTACGCTCTCGAATCAATACCAAAGCTTCTGCATCCCCTATCTCTTGTGCTAACACGTCCATATCAGTATAAATTTGCGTCAAGACACGAACATCATGCTCACGTAGAAGTGAAAAACATGCAAGGTGACGCACCACATCTTGATAATCATCCAATATCACAATTTTCATAAAATCTCCTTTACGTAGAGCTGCGTAATTTTACAACTATTATAACCAAGAATAGCGTGAGCGCCTATTAATTCTCTCAAAAAAACTTCCCATGTAAGGTTATAAAAAGCCAATGATAATGGGCAATAAAATAGCCGTAAAAACGCCACACAATCCCATTGCCAAAGCGGCAAATGCAGCAGCATTATCGCCTATCTCAATAGCTCTTGCAATGCCTACAGCATGGGAAACGAGTCCTAAAGCAAACCCTTTAGCCTCGTCATGTTTAATGCGTAAGATTTTAAAAATAAATGTACCAAACGAAGCACCCAAAAGTCCCGTAATCACTACAAAACCCATCGCTAAAGAAGGAATGGCCCCAATATCGTGCGCGGTGATAAGCGTGATAGGCGCTGTAACCGACTTTGTTGTCATAGAAAGCATCGTTACTTTTGAAGCGCCCAATACCCATAAAATACCCAGTGCGCTAAGAATCGTAAAGGTTCCCCCTACAAAAAGAGTCACCATAATGGGGACAAAGTAAGAACGAATAAGTTTAAGATTTTTATACAAAGGTAACGCCAAAGCAACCGTTGCAGGGCCTAGGAAAAAATGCAAGATACTCACCGATGCAAAGTACTGCTGATAAGGAATTTTAGCAAGAAGCAGAATTGGTAAAATGATAAGATAGGCAATGACAATCGGTTGTAATAGTGAATGTTTTCCTGTCTTTTCATAAAGAATAATTCCAATTTTATAGACACTGATAGTGATAATAATCCACGTTAAAGGAGTTGTTGTAACATACGCGATTAGAGCATCAACATTCATCGGTTCTCCTTACGTGAAATCAAAATATCGATGAGCTTAGCACTAAACGCCAACGCTAAAAATGTTCCAATAACCAATGATGTCAAAATGGCTAAAGCTTCTTTGGAGATAGTATCAACCTGCGTGATAATACCAGCGGCGGCGGGTATGATAAAAAGTGGCAAATAGCGCAACAACCAAAATACAGATGTATCTAAAGCATGGAAACTCCCTTTACGCACTCCTAAAAAGAGTAGCAGTAAAACCATCCCGATAATGGCACCTGGAATTTTTAATTCAAATAATTTGACAAAACATTCTCCAATAAATTGAAAAAGTAAAAGTGTTAATATTCCCCGTAACATGGTTGTTTCCTAAGTTTTTAAAATGAAAAATGAAATTATACAAGAAGTTAACAAGAGTAGCATTAAAGTAAATATCAATACCATTCAAACGTAAAAAAAAAGGTTTTTATCATTGGATTTTTCACCTCTAATAGTGTCCATCCGAAGATTTAAAGTAACAAAAGTATGGATGCTCCAAACTAATGCCAAAAAAGAGACATAATGCTCAATCACGTACTCTATCCCTTTCAATTTTGTTACAATATCATTACAGAAAGTCTTTACATGTCAAGATAAAAAGGTAAGAGGATGAACACGAAAAATATTCCCTTTCAGACCATTGACTGGTCAACGATTCAAAGAACCGAGCATACAGGTGAAACGGGTATGGCATATTGGCAAACATTGCAATTTCCAGGTCTTCGCATTAGACTTGTCGAATACTCTAAAAACTATCTCGCTGATCATTGGTGTGAAAAAGGGCATATCGTACATTGTTTAGAAGGTACTGTCATCAATGAACTCAAAAACGGCACCCAATCCATCCTTAGTCAAGGTGACTCCTATGTTGTTTCCGACGAGCTAAGCTCTCATCGCTCACGAACCAAAGATGGTGTTAAACTACTCATCATCGATGGAGATTTCTTGAAATTCAACACATAACACGATGTTTACGCAGAAAAAAGTCATTATCTTTGATATGGATGGAACACTCATAGATTCTGTTGGTGTGTGGAATGCCGTTGATAGAGAACTTATCAAACTTTTAGGACATAAAGAAATTGATGAAGCAAAAATACAGCAACAAAGAGATGAGATTTTAAGAACTCTGTGTCACTCAAAAGATGCGTATCTTGAGTATTGTGAATTTTTAAAGCAAACTTATAAGGCCTCTTATTCCAAAGAAGAAATCAGAAATTTACGCTATGAAATAGCAACAACGTATATGATAGATGTGATAGATTTTAAAGCTGATGCTGAACACTTTTTACACTACCTCAAACACAAAGGTTTTACGCTTGTCATTGCCAGTACAACAAGTGATGCCAATTTAAAAACGTATATGACCTTAAACCAAAAGATGACTGAAAAGGTTGATTTTAAAGAGATGTTTGCGCTTGTTTTAGGTAGAGATGTTGTCTCCAAAATAAAACCAGATCCTGAGATACACCATTTTATTATGGAAAAATTACAAGTTTCACCCCAAGAGTGCTTGATGATCGAAGATTCACTCATCGGTTTGGAAGCGGCACACAATGCGGGTATTGATGCAGTGATAATGTATGACAAATATTCAGATACCGATAGAATTGAGCTAGAACGTCGCGCACTCGCATCATTTAAAACCTATCAAGACGTGTTAGAATACACGCAAAAAGAGTTAGACTTTTTATACTAAAAGCATCAAGGATGCGGAAGCTTTACTTTTAAAATGTGTTGAGAGCTCTATTGAAAATAAATAGCCAAAAGAGGAAATCATGAATTATAAAGTTTTAGGTAAAACGGGTGTATTAGTCTCCGAGTTATGCTTTGGAACGATGACATTTGGTAATGAAGCGGATGAAGCAGAATCGACACTGATGTTTAATAAATGCCGTGATGTCGGTATCAATTTCTTTGATTGTGCCAACAATTACAGTGATGGCAGAGCGGAGTTGATTTTAGGAAAGCTTATTCAAGAGTGCAGAGATGACGTTGTCATTACATCCAAAGTGTCTCAGCGTGTCGGTAAGGATGTGAATGCATTAGGTTCATCAAGAAGGCACATTATGTTTTCCATTGAACAAAGTCTAAAGCGCTTGAAAACCGATAGAATAGACCTTTACTTCATTCACCATTTCGACCCTCTGACACCGATGGATGAAACACTTCGGGCCCTTGATGATTTAGTGCATCAAGGAAAGGTTTTATATCTAGGAGTCAGTAACTGGGCGGCTTGGCAAATCGCAAAAGCACTGGGAATTTCTGAAAAAAACAACCTAGCACGTTTTGAATGCATTGAGCCTATGTATAACCTTTTAAAAAGACAAGCTGAAGTAGAAATCTTGCCATTGGCTCGTTCTGAAAAACTTGGCGTCATTCCCTATAGTCCCTTAGCCGCAGGCTTATTAAGTGGAAAATATTCTAATACTACTGCCACGGGTAGAATCGTTGAAAAACAACAATACGCAAAACGTTATAGCAACCCACGATACTACGAGATAGCAGAGCACTTTACCCAATACGCCCAAGAGTTAGGCATCAAGCCTATTACCTTGGCACTGAGTTGGGTCATGGCAAATCCTGACATTACTGCCCCAATTATTGGCGCTAGAAATCTCAATCAACTCGAAGATTCACTTGGCGCAATTGACGTGGACCTTACCCCTGAAGTGCTAGCACATATAACACATCTTTCAGATACACCTGCTAACGCAACAGACCGTTTGGAAGAAGAGCTTGATGCAACGTTTAAGCTTAGAAATAGATAGTTGTACGCTGAGCCTTTTTAAATTTCTTTGGCTATAATTTTTTTTACATGCAAAGGTAGATAAATGGTACACACATCACTCAAAAACAAAAATTTATGTAAAATTCGCACGATAACCTCCTTTCTGACACTGAACCAAGACAAAAGCACATGGGAAGAAACCATCCGCAAAGCGGCAAGTTTTGGAGGAAATTTAGCCCAAACATTCAACGCACAAGGCTATCAAGTACAGTCCATTCGCATTGTCACCAACGCTTTTGGCGAATATCTTGATACTTCCTCCTTAGCGTCTGCCCTCAAAGATATGCGCGTCCTCTCCGACGTTCTCAAAAGCCCTTCTATGCCTAATTTCCGTATACGATTTGCCATCGGCGAAGCTAAAACTAGCAACGAGATAGCCATTCTTCCTGAGCTTATCAACGCGTATGGCGATATTTGCAATGCATGTGTGAATGTCGGTGTTGATGAATTGGGTATTCCCGATAAAGAGCTGACACTGCATTGTGCTCAAGCCGTCGTTGAGATTGGCAAAATAACGGAAAGAGGAGAAGGAAATTTCAACTTCACAATTAATTATAATTGCAAACCACTCATTCCCTATTTCCCCGCTTCTTACCATAACAGCAGTGATGAAAACTGTTTTGCGCTGGGGCTGGAAACGCCCGATTTACTCGTCGCTGCTTTGAAATGTCTAGAAAAAGAACCCAATCATAATAGTAAAATGCAACAATCCTACGCCATTATGCGAGATGCTTTACAATACCATATAAGCACTATCGTAGCGATTACGACCACATATAAACATCCTTATAAAACCAAATTTGCAGGCATCGACACTTCAGCCGCCCCCTCTAAAAACTGCTCTTCGATGATTGATGTTTACAAACTGCTAGGCGTTCCTTTTTTTGGAGCCTCAGGTACGCTCGAAGCCTCCGCCCTTCTCACGAAGGTTTTTAAAGCACAAAAGGGATGCGAACTTATCGGCTTTTCAGGCTTAATGTTAGCCGTCATCGAGGATAGCGGTTTAGCCGCTTCCGCAAGCCAAGGTGAATTTGACATAAGAGCCTTGCTTCAATACTCTGCCGTCTGTGGCATTGGCCTTGATACTGTGCCCATTGAAGGTGATACTACCGCACAAAAGATAGCCGATATCTGCTCTGACACAGGAACACTTGCCTTTAGACTTAACAAGCCTTTAACCGTCAGACTTTTCCCTATACAAAACCTCAAAGCAGGTGAGATAACGCACTTTGAAAGCGATGACTTATGCAATAGCGCCGTTTTGATGGTACCCTAACATTAAAATTTAGCTATGATAGAAGAAAGATTAACGAGCTATAGGAGAAAAAATGAGGCGATTTTTGATGCGAATCTCTTTTGGGCTCATCCTAGCGAGTCTTATACTTAATGCCATCTTGGTAGGGCTGTTTTCATGGACCTATACCGCCCTCACCCAAGAAACGCTCATCGCAACGGTTTACTTTACCAAACCTTACAATCAAAGCGCTTTTCATATCGCGCACCTAAGTGGCGAAGATGGCAAAGTGGTTGGGGATTTTAACATCTACGGGGAACAATGGCGCATCGATGCAAAATTTATGAAAATGAAATACTGGTCAAATCTTCTCAAACTGGACTCCCGCTACGTTTTAGAACGCTTTGAAGGGCGTTACAAAAAAAATGAAGACCAAAATACCAAACAAAACCTCTCCTATGACCTTGGTGAAAACACCTTGCTAGACCGATTCACACTCTACGGATGGAATCCCTTCGTTGATATCGAATACGGAAGTTCCGTCTACCAAGAAATCACCCTCAATCAAGTCTTTGAAATCTACAAAACCCAAACAGGTTTTGTGGTACGAAGAGCGCCTTTGGCGCAAGATGCTACTACAATACAGAAATGATTTTTTCAGCTCTTATGGTTTGGAATAAAGTATAATTAGCTTTGCATGTAAAAGCGGTGATAGTGAAAAGTAGCCTTTTTCTTTTTTTAAGGATGTAATCATGATGGAATTATTTATCTGTTGGATTTCTAAAGTACCAGACGTAATTTGGAGTGCAGTTATTGCCTCAGGCTTAACATTTCTTGGAGTTTTATGGACAAATAAAGGAAGTGAAAAAAGGCAAGATACTTTACTTGAACATGAAAAGCGAAAATTTCAAGATGAACAAAAACTAGTATTAAAAAAAGAGGTTTTTCTTAATCTAGCAAGTTCCTTTGCTAATGTATTGGAAATTATCCCTAAATTATCTAACCTAGACTTCTCACAAAAAGAAATAGAGATGCAAATAAAAAATCATAGTGGTATTGTTGCTAAGTCCTATTTAGTAGCAAATGAATCAACTGTTTCTGAAATTTTAAATTATTCAGTAGAAATTACTGAAAGTCTTATTCCTTTAATGCTAAATCGTGCAATTGTTTTAGACCATAAAATGGCTAGTTATATATACCAATCAACTATTGAATCTAGTAATAATGAGAAAAATAGAATTATTACAATGATGCAAGAATTTAATTTACAAGGAAGAAGTGATAAAAAAATATTTGATTATCTTACAAAGAGCTATGAAATTCAAAATGATATTGTAGAAAAAAGTACTAAAAGCAAGGAAGTAGAGGAAAATATTTTACGTCCATTATTAATTGAATTTACCAAGAAGTGTATTGAAAAACAGGCTCGCCTTATCTCTTTATCATCTCCTATGATAATTGCACTAAGAAAAGAGTTAGGTAGTGATAGTGAACCTGAAGCCTTTAAAAAAGCATTAAATAAAAATATTGAAAGAATGAATTCAATTTTTGATCGTTTATTTATACAAGAACAATAACAAAAAACAAGGTTGGTGGTTAATCTTTTATCCCGAATAAGCATCATTTCCGCTAAAATACTCCCTCAAAAAAATCTTTACATGTAAAACCTAGGAAAGCAGAAAGTATGAATCCACTTATTCCCATTTTAGTCCAAAAGACAGGCATTGCCAAAGAAAATATTATTAACATTTTAAAACTGTTAGACGAGGGCTCGACCATTCCGTTTATCGCGCGTTATCGCAAGGAGATGACAGGTGGGGCGAGCGATGAGCAGTTGCGTGAGTTTGAGAGTATTTATGCTTATGCGAAGAAACTCCATGAGCGCAAAGAGGAAGTTTTACGGTTGATCGCCGAGAAAGTTGTCTTAAGTGCTGAGGTGAAAAGTGCCGTTGAAAGGGCGGAGAGTTTGCAGGCGTTGGAGGACATTTACAGGCCTTACAAAGAGAAGAAAAATACGCGTGCGGCGCTTGCTATTGCGGCAGGGCTTACGCCATTAGCCGATAGTTTGGAGCGTGCCGAGTTGGAGCGTGAAGCGTTTGAAAAGAGAGCGCAAAGTTTTGTGAATGAGAAAGTGGGAAGCGTGAAAGAAGCCATCGCGGGGGCGCAAGACATTTTAGCCGAGCGCTACTCCGACGAGCCTAAAGAGCGCGAATATTGGCGCGATCAGCTCTATACTTACGGTGCTTTTGAGATCAAAGCCTCCAAAACGCTTAAACCCGATGGACTTTACGCCAAACTGGCAGGCAAAGCCGAAAAGATAGCATATATTCCTTCACACCGTTACCTTGCCATGATGCGTGGAGTGGCTGAAAAAGAGTTACATGTAAAGATTGCACATGAGATGGAAAGGGTGGAGAATGCGATAGAGCGTTACCGCATTCCGCGTAACGCGAGAAGTTCTAAAAGCTATTTATTAGAGGCGTATTTGGACGGATTTAAACGGCTTCTGTTTCCCTCACTAGAGCGTGAAATTCACGCCATTATCAAAGAAAAAGCCGATACGCAAGCGATTGCGACCTTTGGCAAAAATCTCTCTCAACTTTTAAACACGCCACCTGTGACCAAGCGCGTTATTTTGGGTGTTGACCCAGCGTATCGCACGGGGTGTAAGCTCGCCGTTGTGGACGAGCATGGCACGTATCTGACGCATGCGGTTATCTATCCAACGCCACCGCAAAGTGACTATGAAAAGTCCGCTAAAGTCATCAAAGAATTTACGCAAAAATACCACATCACCGCGGTGGCGATTGGCAATGGGACGGGTTCGCGCGAAAGCCAAGAGTTTTTCGCACGTCTCAACCGTGAAGAAGGACTCAACCTTGCTTATACGGTGGTTTCCGAAGCGGGCGCTTCCATCTACTCCGCGTCTAAAATAGCCACCGAGGAGTACCCCAATCTTGATGTAACCATTCGAGGGGCGATTTCGATTGCACAACGTCTGCGTGACCCAATGGCGGCACTTGTGAAAATCGATCCAAAATCGTTGGGCATCGGGCAATACCAACACGATGTCGATCAAAAACAGCTTGAGAAAAAACTACATGAAGTCATCGAAGATTTGGTCAATCGCATCGGGGTTGACCCTAACAGCGCTTCTATCTCGCTGCTTTCCTACGTGGCGGGCGTTGGTACAAAATTGGCTAAGGCGATTGTCGAGCACAGAGAGTCTCAAGGAGCTTTTACATGTAAAAGTGAATTGCTAAAAGTTAAGGGTTTAGGCGCTAAAGCCTATGAGCAGTGCGCGGGCTTTTTTCGCATTCGTGAGGGTAAAAGTGTGCTCGATAACACGGGCGTTCACCCTGAGAGTTATGCTATCGCGCAGAAGCTTTTAACACGCGCCGATTTGGCGACGCTTTCCAAAGAGCAGATTATCGCTTTGGCACGTGAGCAAGGCATTGGGGAAGCAACCTTGCAAGACATTATCGCGGAGCTTTTAAAACCAGGATTTGACCCACGCGAGAGTTTACCGCCGATTGCTTTTCGTTCTGACTTAACCGACATTAGCGAGCTCAGTGAGGGCTCTATCGTATCAGGTGTGGTGCGAAATATCGCCGATTTTGGCGCATTTGTGGACATTGGGCTTAAAAATGACGGACTGATTCACATCTCACAAATGAGCGACAAACGCATTGCCCATCCGCTTGAAGTGCTCAGCATCAACCAACAACTCACACGTATTCGTGTGCTTGAAGTCGATAAAGAAAAAGGCAAAGTGAGCCTGAGTCTCAAAGAGTTATAGAGCTTTTTTCGTAAAGCTCTTTTTATTAATTTTTATTATACTTTATTTACTTTAGACCGCTACAATACGCGCAAAATTATTTCAAGGATTCTATTATTATGAAAAGATTATTGCTCGTAGTTTTAACGCTTTTACCTTTAGGTCTTTTTGCTGAGGCTTTGACTCTGGGTATGCCCATTCACAGCTTTGCGTTTAAAGACCAATTTGAAAAGACTCTCTCCCCAACACCACAGACCAAACAAATTATCATTGCTTTTAGTAAAGCACAAGGCGAGATTGTTAAAACATTTTTAGAGGCACATCCCCATTATCTACACGAAAACAATGCTCTCTATCTGATGGATGCAAGCGAAGTTCCCGGAATGGTCTTGAGTATGTTTATGTTGCCAAAGTTTAAAAAATACCCTTATTCGATTGGACTAATACAAGAGGAAAAAGATGTGGCACTTTTTCCTAAAAAAGAGGACCACATCACAATTTTAACGCTTGAAAACAATACCATTACAGGCCTTGAATTTAAGCAAACACTTTAAAATACTAAACATTAAAATACTCTCGTAAATGCCCAATGCTAGCCTGCCCCATCGCAAGAATACTCTCTTGAGAATTTCCACCTAGGTGGGGCAAACAAACAAGATTGGGTAAGTCAATAAGCTCCCAATCTTGTGTTGGCTCTTCCAAAAAGGCCTCCAATCCTGCTCCTGCGATTTGTCCTGTTTTTAAAGCTACTTTGAGTGCTTCTTCATCAATAATGCCACCGCGTGCTGTATTTATGATAAACGATGTTGGCTTCATCGCTTCAAATTCGGCCGTTGAAAAAAGATTTTGGCTCTCTGTGGTAAGTGGCAAGTGAATCGAAATAATATCTGCTTCTTTGATAATTTGCTCTTTACTGGCATAGGTAATGCCGTATTTTTCGATGTCTGCTTTGCTGTGTGTACGATTACATACAAGGATGGTGCAGTTAAAAGGGGCGAGAAGCTCGACCACTCGTTTAGCGATATTGCCAAAACCAAAAAGTCCGATAGTTTTACCCGTCAATTCACTTCCACCATTGACTTTCCAAATATGATTTTTTAACAATGTTGTTGCAATGTGAAGATTACGTATGAGTGAAAGCATCAATGAAAGGGTTATCTCAGCTACTGAATTACTATTTGTTCCTCCGCTCCAGCCAAGCTTTACGCCACGTTTTTCCATCGCTTCAAGGTCAATATTATCAAGTCCTACTCCATAGCGTGAAAGGATTTTGAGCTTGGGACATGCACGCAAAATCGCATCATCAATCTCTTCACGCCCCACAATAGCCCCATCCATTTCTTGCAAATAAGCGATAATATCCTCTTTGGTTTTTAAGGTGTTATCGATGTTATATTTCACATCAGGAAAATAGGTTGAGAGTTCTTGCATCAACACAGGTGAACGAGAAAATAAAGGCGAAATAACAGCAATTTTCATAGAAACTCCTCGATGATAAAATACAATGAAAACATTGAAGAAGTATACATACTTTGCATTATAAAATACAATGATATTTCAAACCATGTTGACGTTCAAGTTTAATTCCCTTATTGAGGCATTTTTTTCAACAAAAACTAAGCACGAACTTTATAGAATTTCATTCGACCGACCGTCGGTCAATAATAAAAAGGAGAATGTATGGCATGCTGTGTTAGCAAAACACAAAAACGAACCGATATTGCTCTTGCATGTAAAGAACTCTTTGTCAAACATCACCACAGTGATATCACGATGTCACAAATTGCCCTAACAGCAGGTATCGGAAAAGGAACAATTTACGAATATTTTGCCAATAAAGAAGATATTGTCTTTGAACTTGTAGCGATTTTGATGGCAGAGAGCAATGTGAGAAAACAAGAAAAACTCAAAAGAGCAACTTCCACAAAAGAAAAAATTAAAGTTTTTTTCGAATTTTTTTATGATGAGGAGAGTTCTGACTTACGTTCAATCTATAAAGAATTTATGTCTATTAGTCTACTCAATCCTAATCAAAAAATTATGGACTTTCAAACAAATTGTCATCATAACTATAAGCAATGGGTGATGCAAATTATGCAAGAAGGCGTTGATAAAGGTGAAGTCATTCCCCAATCACTCCACCTTATCCAAGGTATGTTTACCTTTGGTACAGGTATCTTTATTACCCATGCAATAACCACAACTGTGATAGATATAGAACAAGAGGTCAACAATTTTATTGATGCCATCTTTGCATTACTAACAAAACAAAACTAAGGTGAAACTATGAAGAGATTACTTTTTTTGCTCATCCCTGCACTGATGTGTGCTGATGACTTAAAATCATTGTTAGAGTTTGCAACAACCCATAATAATATGGTAGTTGCAAAAAGTTTGAGAGAAGAATCTAAACTTAAAGAGATTGAATCTACTCAAAGCGCCTACTACCCTACACTCGATGTAGGTGGATATGGACAAAGCCTCAACGCCAGAACGGGAAATACACCCGGTGATATTTACAGTGGTTATGCCAAAGTAGGTGTTGATATCTATGATGGTGGCAAAAAATCCAGCACCATAGAGCAAAACAAAGCGCTCCTTGAGTCATCCAAATACGATACATCAGCGTATAAGAAAAATTTGCAACTCTTGATTGTGCAAGATTTTTACACGATTAAAAGTGTCGAAGCAAACCTTAAAGCGCTCGAAGAGAAACAAGTACAGCTCAATGCTGACTTAGAGCGTATCAAAAAATTCTATGAAGTAGGGAGTGCCACGAGCGATGAAATCGATAAACTCCAAGCCGCTTTAAGCAACAATGGCTACCAAATCGATGCGACTAAATTTCAGATTTTATCCCTCACAAGACTCTTAGGTGTTAAAATTGGTAAAAAAATCACCACATTGGAAGCATCAAACGTCGAAGAGCCACAAAATGTGCAAAAAGAACTGAGCGATGAGATTCAAGCACTCAGTGCCAGTGCTTCTTCTTTGTCCTATTCAGCGCAATCGCTTAATGCGGCTTACATGCCACAAATTCGCCTCGAAGACACCTATAGTTTGTATGACTATGATAGATATGATGCTCTTCATCCTGAGGGGCTTAACAATCAAAATAAGCTGATGCTAACATTTAACATTCGCTTGTTTGACAATGGAACTGTTTCGAAACAAAAAGAGTCTCTTTTTATTCAACAAAAAGCCTTAGAGAGTGAAATCAAACAAAACACTGAGATACAAGATATCAATGCTGACCTTTCACTCTCAAAAATAAGCACCACGAAAGCACAAATACAAAGCGCTAAAAGCTCTTTAGATGCAGCCATGAGTGCTTATGATGTTATCGCTAAAAAGTATGAACTTGGAGCGGTTGACAATATCGCTTACCTTGACGCTCTTAGCGTTAAAACCAATGCCAAAGCCCAATACGAGGAAGCTTTAAACAACCTCCAAATTGCTTATGCAAGTTACTATTACTATGCCAATAAAAATATCAAGGAATATACCAAATGAGAACACCTAAATTGACATTGAGTCTCTGCGCACTGACATTGCTTCTCTTGCCTTCTCTTGCTTTTTCAGCAGATGAAGCTAAAGCAACACCACCTAAAATGCCTGCACCAAAAGCGGATGCCTACATTGTACCGAGTGCTCAGTCTTTACCTATTATGTTGAAATACCCTGCTGAAATTAAATCACAGCAAAATGTTAAAGTTGTTGCCAGAGTTACTGGCGTCTTGCAAGAAAAATATTTTACAGAAGGTCAAAACGTCAAAGCTGGCGACTTACTCTATAAAATTGAAGATACAATTTATAAGGCAAAAGTTGATGCGGCAAACGCTTCAGTCAAAATGAATGATGCGACTCTCGCCAATGCCACACGTAATTGGGAACGTACCAAAACACTTTACGCTAATAAAGCCATCAGCCAAGAAAAACGAGATGCTGCTCTTGCGGCATTTGATGAAGCTACAGCAGCGCTATCATTGGCAAAAGCACAACTCCATCAGGCACAAATTGATTTAGACTATACTAAAGTCAAAGCACCCATTAGTGGAACTACGGGTATGAAAAAAGTCGATATTGGCGATTTTGTTTCGGCGGCAAGTGCAACATCATTAGTTGAAATCACACAAAATGCTAAGGTATTTGTTGAGTTTTCAATGCCTCTGAGTGATTATACAAATATTAAAAGTAAACTTTGGGCATTACCCGAAAATGGCAAGCTTCATGCTGCCATTGAAGTGGATAACAAACCAACGACAAAAGTGGGAATCGTCGATTTTATGGATGCTAATGTTAACAAAGATACGGGTACAGTCAAAATGCGTGCCATTGTTGAAAATGCTGATAGCGTCTTGTTGCCAGGAAGTTTTGTTCGTGTCGTTCTTAATGATATCGTCCAAAAAAATGTTATTACTATTCCTCAAAAAGCAGTATTGCAAAACCCTCTGGGGAAAATTGTCTTTATCGAAGCCAATGGACATGTGGGTGTTAAGCCCGTTGTACTAGGCAATGAAACAGGTGATAAATACATCGTTATGGGTGGACCTTTACAAAGTGGGGATAAAGTTATCATTAATAACTTCTTTAGACTCAAACCAGGTGGCGAAGTGCTTATCGATAAGACGATCAACGAGCAAGGAAAATAGATGTTTTCTAAATTTTTTATCAATCGTCCGATTTTCGCGACGGTTGTCTCCATTATTATTATTTTAGTAGGATTGGTCTCTATTACCATCTTGCCTATTAAAGAGTATCCTGCTGTAGTTCCACCACAAATTACGGTGCAAGCTGTTTATCCAGGTGCTGATGCTAAAACACTCGCGGCTACGGTTTCAACCACTCTTGAAGAGTCTATCAATGGTGTTGAGAACATGACCTATATGACCTCAACAGCTTCTCCTAGCGGTGTCGTATCCCTAAGTATCTCTTTTACCGTTGGTACTGATGTTGCTCAGGCAAAAGTCGACGTTAACAATCGGGTACAACTTGCGTTAAGTAAGCTTCCTGATGAAGTAAAACGCCAAGGTATTAGTGTCAAAGAGCGCTCTCCAGATATGTTAAAAGTATTGGCATTTGCCTCTAAAAATAACGTGCATGACAGAACCTATATCTCAAATTACCTCACTGTCAACGTTATGGATGATCTAAAACGTATCAAAGGTGTGGGTGATGCGATGGTTTTTGGTCAAAAAGATTACTCTATTCGTATCTGGATAGATCCTGATAAACTCTCCTTTTATAACCTTGTACCTATGGATGTAACTGCTCTTATTCGTAGTCAAAACAACCAATATGCCGCGGGCTCTATTGGTGCTGAGCCTATCAAAGAAGTGCAACCCTTTACCTATTCTATCGCAACAGAGGGAAGACTTAAAAGTGTTGAAGAGTTTGAGAATATCATCGTTCGCTCAAACCCAGATGGCTCAACACTTAAAATCAAAGATATTGCTCAAGTTAAACTCGAAAGTGACGCCTACGATACATTAGGTCGATATAACCGTGAGCCGATGATGCCAGTAGGTATTTTCCTCTCACCGGGCGCTAATGCATTGGAAGTTTCCAAAGCACTTGATGATACCCTTCAAGAGTTAGCCAAAAAATTCCCAGAAGATTTGTACTATAAAGTGCCTTACGATGCAACTCTTTTCGTTAATGAGTCTATCAGAGAAGTTGTTAAAACTCTTTTGGAAGCAATAGCTTTTGTTGTTATCTTAATTTACTTCTTTTTGGGAAATTTACGAGCAACCATCATCCCAGTTTTGGCTATTCCTGTCTCCATCATAGGAACTTTTGCAGGATTATATGCGGCAGGTTTTTCGATCAACCTTTTAACGCTTTTTGGACTGACCCTCGCCATTGGTCTGGTGGTGGATGATGCTATTATTGTTATCGAAAACGTTGAGAGGATTTTACGCACCAAGGCCATTAGTGTCAAAGAAGCCACCATTGAAGCAATGAGGGAATTAACAACACCACTTGTGGCTATCATTTTGGTACTTTCAGCGGTTTTCGTTCCCGCCGCCTTTAGTGGTGGTTTTAGTGGTGTTATGTACCAACAATTTGCCATCACCATCGTTATGGCCGTTGTTATCTCAGGTATTGTTGCCTTGACATTAACACCTGCTTTATGTGCTATCTTTCTGAAAGAGCATGAACCTGAGCCTATTTGGCCTTTGCGTAAATTTAATGAATTTTTTGATTGGTCAACGAAAATTTTTATCGGCTTTACACGTCAAACCATTAAGCTTTGGTTTTTTTCACTGCTCTTATTTAGTGGTTTACTTTTCCTCACATATAACATTATGGAAAGAACACCTTCTGGCTTAGTCCCTAATGAGGACAAAGGTGCTTTGATGGTTTTAACCTATCTTATGCCTTCCACGTCTCTTGGCGAAACGGCTAAAGTAACAGATGCGATAGAAAAGAAACTCTTAGAAAACGAAAATATTATCTCAACGGGTGCTATTACGGGTATCGACCTCATTACTTTTGCTTACAAAACAGATGCAGCTATTATGTTTGCTAAGCTTAAACCATGGGATGAGCGACTGGGTGCGGGACAAAGTTCTCAGGCACTAGCAGGGCAGCTGATGATGCAATTTTTACAAGACAAAGATGCCTTTGTTATTCCGGTGAATCCTCCTCCAATTATGGGTATGAGTACTACCGGTGGTTTTGAAATGTGGGTACAAGATAGAACAGGTGGCGATTTACATGTGCTTGATACCTATATCAAAGAAATCGTTGAAAAAGCAAGTAAAGACCCAAGACTGACGATGGTCAGAACGACGCTCAATACGAACGTTCCACAATACCTTCTTAAAGTTGATAGGGAAAAAGCTAAAGCGATGAACGTGGAAATAGGCAGTATCTTCGAAACCATGCAAAGTACCTTTGGCAAGGGCTATGTGAATGATTTTAACCTTTACAGTCGAACTTATCATGTTGATATTCAATCAGAATCACGTTTTCGTGCTACACAAAACCAGCTGAAAAATGTTTATGCCAAATCAAATACAGGTATACTTGTGCCTATTAGTGAGCTAGTAACTTTAACACGTGAAGTTGATGCGAGTGTCATTCAGCGATTTAACCTTTTTAATGCGGCACAAATTACGGGTAATCCTGCTTTTGGTTTTTCTTCAGGTGATGCGATAAAAGCCATTGAAGAGATTGCAACCAGCGTTTTACCTGAGGGTTACGCCTTTTCATGGGCCGGAACATCATATCAAGAGAAGTTATTGCAGAAAAAAGGAAACTATACTTCATTGTATGCAGCACTCTTTGTTTTCCTTATTCTTGCCGCACTTTATGAGAGTTGGAGTATTCCATTAGCCGTTATTATCTCTATCCCTTTTGCAATTTTTGGCGCCGCTTTATCAGTATATTTAAGGGGCTTAGAGGCAGATATCTATTTCCAAGTGGGACTTATCACACTGGTAGGGCTATCGGCTAAAAATGCCATTTTGATTGTGGAATTTGCAATGGACAAATTACGTGAAGGTATGAGCTTGATGGATGCAACCGTTGAGGCTGCGAGGCTAAGATTTAGACCCATTGTTATGACCTCTTTGGCCTTTATCGTTGGGACACTTCCTCTAGCCATTAGTACAGGTGCAGGTTCAGCCAGTAGACATATTATCGGAACAACCGTTGTGGGTGGTATGATTTCTGCAACGCTTATCGGTGTTTTATTTATCCCTATGTTCTTCTATCTTGTTGTTCGCATTAAACAAAAATTGAGCCGTAAAAAAGCTGATTAATCTCTTTTACATGTAAGGATTTTTTCCTTACATGTAAACCTTTCTTCTCTAAGCTCTTAACACACGCCTAACACTTCTGTTTTATACTGTCACTATCAAAACAAAAGGAGTGACGATGAAAAAGACAATTTTAGCCCTAACAGTATTAGGTGTTTTTGCCTTTGGTGCTGATTATTCAGCGATGAGCGCTACGGAGCTTGCTGCTATGAGAGGTAGTGTACCGGTAGAAGACCGAGTAGCATTCCAAGCAGCAATGCAAGAAAAAATGAAAACGATGACACAAGAAGAGCGCCAAACTTTGACACAAGCCCGTACATCTAATCCAGGAACAGGCAGTATGGGTAGAAACTCTGGCGCTGGTGGCACAGGTTCTGGTTCTGGAGTAGGTGGTGGTTCAGGTAGTGGACATGGTGGTGGAAATGGTAAAGGTGGAAGAAAGTAATGCTTTACATGTAAGGATTATTCCTTACATGTAAAGGCTTTTTTTGTTTAGAAAGTGTATTTTACATTAGTATAAATATACCTTCCTGGCTCGTTTAGAAGCATGACATCCCCACCGCCTGAGATAAGTGTCAAATCTTTATAGGTGTTGGAAACGGCATAGTTTTTATTAAATATGTTGTCCACACCAACAGTAATGTCGAAATTCTTGGTTAATTTATAATTATATTTCATATTAAAAACTGCATAACCCGGAATTGCTTGTTCACCATTATCGCTATCATAAGCGCTCCAACGTTTTGAAGCAACCATTTCTGTTTTAAACATGTGTGCTGCTTGTTGATACCGTAGTCCAATATTGGCCTTAAGGGGTGTTATCTCAGCAAGGTCTGTATCGTTTTGTCCGGCTAGTGCATTATCTTTTTTACCATGAAGATAAGCAAATCCATAATCCAATGATAACGCGTCAGTAAAATCATAATATCCATCCACTTCTAAGCCATAAATCGTAGCATCTACATTGACGTATTTTAAAGAATTGAAGTGAATATAATCTTTGAGCATACTGTAAAATAATTTTGCTTTAAGACCCGTTTTATCATAATTTGCATTAAAACCAATATCTGCCTCATAATTACTTGTTTGATCCAAATCACCCAAAGGATTGGTTCCCAAATACAACTCTTTCGCATCAGGGACACGGGAAGATTTTCCAACTCCGACGAAATATTTTAGTGTGTCGCTCGCTTTAATTGTTGTTAAAATATTAGCAGAAATTGCATTGTAATCATTTTCCATTCTTACTGCAGAAGGAAGGCTTGCCATTGTTTTAGTTGCCTTAACTGTACTATCGTCTAGCCTTGTACCTACTTGAACATTGACATTGCCATAATTAATTTCGTATTTGGCAAATAAGGCTTGATTAGTCGTATCAACATCAGGAATGCTCACTGAATGCGTACCTTCAACACCTGTGCTCACATTTGTAGCATATTTTTCACCATCCCAATTTCGTTTACTGGCATCAACCCCAAAGGTTAATTTTCCCTCTCCAGCATCCATGATATTTTTAAGATTGGCTCCCATTATATCGCTGGTCACGTGATTGGTCATGTAACTGGTAGCCCCTCCAACACGGTTACGTGTGGACATGGGATGGTCAACCTCAGATTTATACGCTTCAAAAATAAGCTCTTTTGAAAAAGGTGATAATCCAAAAATACTATACCCTAAAGTATAAATATCGCTATCATCAAAATCCGCATCCATAGGCGTTGAAGGGTAAAGAACATTGTCACTTCGATTGAGTGTGTAACCTAAACGCAACTCTTGATTATCCGCAACATTGATGAAAACTTTACTCATCATAGTTGTTTTTTCATAGGCCTTCATACCTTTTTTAGAAGCACTGTACGCATTACCTGGAAGACCAACACCAGAAGCAATAGAAGCGTCTAATTGTTCAGATAGCGTTTTGCCTTCGCCATCTTTGTATTGGTCACCTTCTTCTTTTGAAACGCTCATTAACACTTTTATCGCATCATTTCCACCACTCAGTGTTGCCGATGCTTTTTTGTAACCGTAACTTCCCGCATTTAAATTCACTTCACCACTCAAATCTTTGGTTGGTTTTTTTGTCTCCGCAATGACAAGACCACTAAGTGTTCCAAAGTGTTCAACATCATAAGGCCCCTCAATGACTTGAACATTTTCAACGTTATTGCTCAAGATATGGGATGTTGCAGGGTCCATTCTATTAGGACATGCACCGTAAATTTTTGCGTTATCCATCAGTACATTGATATTGTCTTTCTTTTGCCCTCTTAAGATAATATCGTTAGCAATGCCACTTCGTCTCACAAGCGCTATAGAAGGAGCCACTTTAGTCAAAGCTTCCGCTAAATCAGCAGATTTTAAATCCTCTCCGCTAATATTTTTGACCTCTTTGCTCACTCCTTCACCATAGACGGTTATTTGCCCTAAATCTATCGATGCGGCGAATAAAAGCCCCGAACATACTAAAGATAATCCCACAACTTTTTTCATACTTCCTCCAAAATTTGATTATGAAAAAAGTGTATTGAATGAGTGTTAAATGAGTATTAAATAAAAATAGTATGCAAGAAAAATGTGCTAAAAAGGGCTCTTCACGAAAAAAAGAGCCTTTTTTTAATACTTACATGTAAAGCAGTGGCTTTGCACCTAGCGGTAAAATTTCAGCGATAATGTTGCTATAAACTAAGCCTTCATTATGAAGGCGTTGCACCAATCTTGGTGCATCCACTTGTGAAACGGCGATTAAAAGACCGCCTGAGGTTTGTGCATCGTAGAGCATAATTTCATCACGGTGAGGTATTTTAACCTCAACTTTATCACTCAAATACGCTTTATTGGTGTATGCCCCAGCAGGGATAATTCCCATATCGGCCATCGTTCTAGCTTCTTCGACGATAGGAATATTTTTGATGTCAAACGCGATGCTAACGCGGTTAAAGCTCATCTCATAGGCATGGCCAAAAAGTCCAAAACCCGTCACATCCGTACAGGCACTGACATCATACTGTTGCATGATTTGTGACGCTTTAAAATTAAGCGTTGCTAAAATAGAAGCCACCTTTTCAACCACTTTAGCCTCAAGCATATCCGCTTTAATAGCCGTCGTTAAGATACCCATACCAAGGGGTTTTGTGAGGATAAGCACATCGCCAATGCGTGGCGTATTGTTGCGATAAATGCGCTTAGGATGCACAAAACCGCTCACACTCAGTCCATAGGTCATCTCTGGCGCTTCGATAGTATGCCCACCAATGATGATACCACCACACTCTTTAACCTTACTCTGCCCGCCTTCTAATATCTCTTTCAGCACGCTTCTTGGGTGATGACAACCATCAAACCCTACGATGTTCATCGCCGTTGCCACAACACCACCCATTGCAAAAACATCGCTTAAAGAGTTCGCCGCAGCAATTTGACCATATACAAAAGGGTCATCCACCACAGGTGTTATAATATCAACCGTTTGAACCAATGCGCGATGCTCATCTAAAAAATAAACACTCGCATCATCGCTTTCATCCATCCCAACCAATACGTTTTCATGCTTGCAGTCAAGCCCACCAATCGCTTCTGTGAGATCCCCCGGACCCAGTTTGGCAGCGCAACCTGCAGCTTTGACGTATTTAGTCAATTTTGCTTCATTGTTCATCATTTTCCTATAAACTGATTGTACCGTCTCCACCAAAAAGCATCTCGATTGTACCAAAAGCATTACCAATTTTACCAACTTTAAGTTTATCGGTAACATTATAAAACTCTAAACAAACCCCACATGAGTAAATCTCTACCCCTTTATTTTCAAGAGTTTTAAGGATTTCCATCACGGGGGCATTTTCATCCGCTGTGGTAAGAAAAACGGCTGTATTAACACAAACAATACGACGAGGTAATTTTGGAAGCTCTAGCGTTGATTTTAAAAAACCAACGATGAGTTTAGCACCAAGTTCGCCCTCACCGACTTTATCACTTTTTAAAAAAAGTGTTTTGTCTAAAAAAGGACTTTCTTTATCCTCTTCAATCACGTTACATGTAAAGCCTTTGATAATGGCAATAATGGTTTTGCCATCTTCTCTTTCTTCACTCTTGGCTTCATAGCCACTATTATGAGCATATCTAAGCACATTTTCTTTAGAAGCAATAGAATTGACTATAACTTCTAAGATAGCATCATTAGGTAGGGATTCTAAAGCTTTTTTGGTTTGCAATACAGGCTCTGGACATGCCAAGCCACAACAATCTAATTTCATGAGTTTTCTCCAATGAGTAATTTTGTTCGCCTAATCCTTAGGCCAAGAAAGAGGGTGTAGGCTTATAGAAGCCTACGGGTTATTTCATAATTTGTTCAATCCACGCTTGCGCAGCTTCAACCGTTGCAAATCTTTGGCTTTTAGCCACTTGAACTTGCCCTTCGTAAAAACGAACACGAATACCATCTTGAACTTCATCAATTTTAATGCGCGTAATGCGACCTGGATTAAGATAAACTCTGTCATTTAACTTTACAAACATGACAATACTCCTTTATTTTAATAAGACTATTGTATCACTATTTGCTTAAATTATTTAAGCAGCATTGTGGCGTTTCAAAGGAAAACACTACAACCAATAATTTTTTTAAATTTTACTATTTAAAGCTAAATATTTATTTTCTGCTGTACAATGACTAAAGGATACCAATTCAAAGATACGAACTTATCATAAGGAGAGTCACATGAGGAAATTTATGGTGCTTCTACTAGGAATGATTTTTGCCACACTTTCGCTCTATGCGGATGCTGCCAAAGCAAAACAAGAAGGTGTTGCCAATCTTTATGCAAACATCACGGCCATTGAGCCACTTATTGAAGATTTTACCACATTAACTGGGGTAAAAGGTCTTTATACCCGCGTTTCTACCGCTAAATATGTTGCTACTGTTTTAACCGAACATGCCGCAGGTAAATTACAAGCAGATTTACTTCAAGGACCTCTTCCTGTACTTGAAATTTTAAAAGACAAAGGTGTACTAACACCTTATAAATCTCCCTCTACTGTGGGGTACCCAGAATGGGCAACCAAAGATGATACTATCGTACAATTTGCTATTGAATACGTCGCGCCTATTTACAACAAAGAACTTGTGAAAGCCGCAGATGTCCCTAAGCGTTATGAAGATTTAACGGATAAAAAATGGAAAGATAAAATTGTTATGCCTGACCCATCCTCTCATGCAACCACTATTTCATGGCTAGTAGGACTTAAAGAAGCCAAAATCTTTGCCAGCGATGAAGCATGGATGGCTTTCGTGAAGGGCTTAGCAGCGAACAAACCAATGTTTGTCAAATCCTTTAGCCCAACACCCGCTCCTGTTGAAAGTGGTGAAAAACTTATCGCCATTTCTATGCCAAAATACATCATCACTAAAGCACCTGCTCCTCTTGCCTGGGCCAATGTAGGTCCGATTTTAGGCTCGCCTCGCGGTATTGCCATCGCAGCCAATGCGCCACATCCCAATGCGGCGCGTTTGATGATGGACTATTGGCTTTCTAAAGAGTCTATGAATTTGCTGGCTAATAAAGTAGGTGAATATGTCTTAGCCCCTGGCGTTTACCCAAAAATTGAAGGCATAGAGAAAGCTAAAGTCATCCCTATTCGTGAACTCTCTGATGAAGAAATCAAAGAATGGGGCGCAACTTTTAAAAAGATATTTTATTAATCGTTACACATTCAAAGCGCTTTACATGTAAAGCGCTTTGAATGTACTTTTAGCACCAAGGTGCGCGGGCACTCTGCCGAAGAGAACTCAGCGTTAGCGTCATTTTTAGAGCTTTGCCCTAAAAACGTATAAAGACTTAAAATAAGAAGCACATATGGAAATACAAATCAAAGGACTTACCAAACTTTACCATTCAGAAGGTAAAACAATCAAAGCACTCGATGATGTTAACCTAACCATTGGAGACAATACTATTTTTACCCTTTTAGGTCCTAGTGGCTGTGGTAAGACTACTCTGCTTCGATCCATTGTTGGGCTTGAAAACCCAGACTTTGGTGAAATCTCCATTGGTGATGAAATCGTTTGGTCAAAAGAAAAAAATATTTTTATACCGCCTGAAAAACGAGGGCTTGGAATGGTCTTTCAAACCTATGCTATTTGGCCGCATATGAATGTTTTTGATAACGTTGGCTATCCCTTACAAAATCAAGGACTTCCCAAAAGTGAGATTAAACAACGAGTAGCAGAAACACTCAAACTCGTTCAACTGGAAGGTTTTGAAAATCGTCCAGCTACGAAACTTTCAGGGGGACAACAACAACGTGTTGCCTTAGCACGGGCACTTGTGGCAAGACCTAAAGTCATTTTATTCGATGAACCTCTTAGCAACTTAGATGCAAAACTTCGTGAAGAGACACGCAAGGAGTTAAGAACATTTCTTTGTGGCCTTGGCATTACCGCCATTTATGTTACACATGATCGTATTGAAGCCTTAGCCCTTTCTGATATTATCGCCGTTATGCGAGCAGGTAAAGTGGTTGAGATGGGCTCTCCTAAAAAAATATACTTCAATTCAGACCATAAATTTGTCGCTGATTTTATTGGACGAGCCAATTTAATAGAAGGTACCATCACAGAATGTACAAGTCATCACGCTACGCTCAAAACAGCTATCGGCGATATTATCGGAATCAATAACCATCACTTAAGTGTAGGACAAAACGCAATTATGTGTATTCGCCCTGAGTTTATCACACTCGCACATACACAAACAAGCCATGAGAAGAATATTTTCAAAGGGGTGATGGAAAATCTTGTCTTTATCGGAGAAGCTTATGAGGGTGATATTAAAATTGGAGATACACTGTTAACAACAACGATTGAGCCTACAGAAAATATTCACGATGGAAGCGAAATATTTATCTCATTTTCCAGTGAATATTGCTTTATCATAGCATCGTAGGTGGTATCATGACACAAAAATCACTTCTTACGCCATCATTAATTCTCATGGTTGGATTACTTACGATTTGCCCTGTCTTTATGCTTGTTTTGGGCAGTTTCATGGATGGATTTGGCACCTATGAGGGTTTTACACTTTCCAAATATGTCACCGCTTACACCGATCCAGGACTTAAAGATATTTTATTTAACACCCTTATTTTTACGCTAGGCTCAGCGAGTGTTGCAACGATTCTTGCTCTCTTTTTAGCCTATATGAATACTCGTACCAATATTCCATTTAAATTTCTTTTTAAAGTTATTTCCATTATTCCAATGATGATTCCACACATTCTTTTTTGTGTGAGCTGGGCACTGCTTCTTAATCCGAGTAATGGTATTCTCAATAAGCTCTTAATCGATATCTTTGGCTTAAGTGCTTCACCATTTAATATCTATTCCTTATCAGGAATGATACTCGTAGAAGGCTTACTTGATTTACCGATTGCCTATTTAATTATCGCTCCTGCTATGAATTCTTTCGATGTCTCCTTAGAAGAATCCTCCAAAGTATGTGGCGCATCTAATCTTCAAACACTGCTTCGTATCACACTACCCGTACTTCGACCGGCCATTTTGGCTTCAGCTATTTTGGTCATCGTGCGTAGCCTTGCCTCCTTTGCAGTACCTTCTGTTTTAGGAATTCCTGGGCGTATCTATGTGTTACCTACGCATATTTACCGTATGATTTCTACTGGCTTTGAACCCGATTATGGACAAGCTTCTGCTATTGGAATGAGTGCGCTTGCCGCTTCTGTAGTACTGATTTATCTCTATCGTTATTTAACCAAAGAGAGTAGCCGCTATGTCACGATTTCAGGGCGTGGCTTTAAACCAACACTGATTGATTTAAAAACATACAAATACCCTCTTTTTACCGTTGTAGGTATCCTTTCTTTTATACTGATTATTTTGCCTGTCATTGTTTTACTCTACACTTCTTTTGTACCTTATTCAATGGTGCCCTCGTTCAAAGCCTTCTCAATGATGAGTCTTAAACATTGGCATAGTGTATTGGTAGACCCTATTTCTTTGCTTTCGCTCAAAAACAGTTTAATTTTAGGTGTGGGAGGGGCAACCATTGGAATTGTTCTCTCCATCTTTGTAGCGTATGTTATTGTTAAAGTACGCACACGTGCGGCTGGTGTTTTAGAGAGCTTGAGCTTTCTCTCTTTCTCCTTCCCTGGCATTGTTATAGGACTTGGATTTATGTGGGTCTTTGTACAAACACCTCTATATGGTACCCTTTGGACACTGCTCATTGGTTATATTGCCACTTATTTACCTTATGGTATTCGTCCTCTTTCCAGTGCATTTATCCAAATACACGATAGCCTCGAGGAATCTTCCCGTGTTTCAGGTGCTGGGGCATTGACCACTATGCGGCGCATTGTCATTCCATTACTTATTCCTGGTGTGGTTTCAGGATGGATATTAATGGCAACCATGTTTGTACGCGAATTAACCCTCTCTGTTGTTCTCTCTCGACCAGGTTCAGAGGTTTTAGCGGTGCAAATTTTACGTTTTTCAGAAGATGGTATGTGGGGTCAACTCTCAGCATTAGGGATTATTATGATTGGTATCTCTTCATCATTAGTCATTGGTGTCACCTTCATCGGTAATAAATTTTCACGTATCCATGCGAGTTAGCGAGGCTTTAATCTTAAGCCTCAACTCCAGCAAGATAACCGCTTGAAAATGACCATTGCAGATTGAATCCCCCACAAGGTCCATCTAAATTCATCACTTCGCCACAAAAATAAAGACCTCTCACAATTTTGCTTTGCATCGTTTTGGGCTCTATCTCTTTAAGCGATACACCGCCACGGGTTATCATCGCACTCTTAAAACCATCGTGCCCAATGACGGTTAGCGGTGTGTTCGCAAGAAGTTTGATGAGCGTATCTTTGCATTGCCCTGTAAGTTTTGAAAAACGCTCATCCGCACCAACACCCCCAAGAAGACAAAACTCCTTTGCCGCCGAAAGTGGAAGCAATGTACAAAGAAGTTCTAGCACGGAAGCTTCAGGATTTTTGGCTGTCTCGCTTTTAAAATGTACTCGTATTTGCTCCTCATTCATGCCTTTAAGAAGGTTTACATGTAAAGGTACTTCGCCGTATTTTTCCAGTAATGGAGTGATTTCCCTCGCAAAATCGAGCACCACAGGACCGCGTATCCCTTTGCTCGTAAATATCAAATCCCCACTCGCATGAATATGTTTGGCTTTGGGTAAATTTACCCGTACATGCGCTTTAGCAATCGTATCGGCACGGCATTGTTTGACCCATGTTTCTTTGACATGTAAAGGCATCATCGCAGGATACAAAGGTGTCACGCTATGCCCTAAGCGCTTCGCAAAGTCAAAGCCATCGCCATGGGCACCTAAGGTGGGATAGCCAAGTCCACCCGTGGCGATAATAACCGCTTTTGCCTCGTAATGTTCCGTTGCCGTGTTAACACGACAAACGCTTCCTTCCAAGGTGTCGATGCTACTTACTTTTTGCGAACATAAAAGCATGATGTCGAGCTTTCGCACCTCTTGTTCAAAAGCAGTAATAATCGTCAAAGAGTCATGCGTAATCGGAAATATTCGGTGCCCATCGGGAGCATGACTTTGCACTCCCATAGTCTCAAAAAAAGCCACCAAATCTTGATGATTAAACGCTTCAAGCGCGGGTGTCATAAAGCGCCCTTCTCGACCAAAACGCTCCATGAAGGCTTCATTGGAAAGGGTATTAGAAAGATTGCACCGTCCACCACCTGTAGCTTTAAGCTTCGCGCCAATCTGAGGAAGTTGTTCTAAGAGTAACACTTTCTTATCCCGCCTCGCCGCAGTAATAGCCGCCATTAAGCCTGCTGCTCCTG
Organism: Sulfurospirillaceae bacterium; assembly: GCA_028684065.1. Taxonomy (GTDB): domain Bacteria; phylum Campylobacterota; class Campylobacteria; order Campylobacterales; family Sulfurospirillaceae; genus Sulfurospirillum. The sequence continues at coordinate 174,736 of JAQUGO010000005.1, read as the reverse complement.
CACCTATCACGATAAGATCAAAAGGAGTTTGTTCAGTCTGTAAAGTCATTTAAGTGCAGCTTTTATTTTTCTAAACGATACAAAGGATTGAGTGTTTTAGTGATAGTTAAGTGTTTCATTGCTAAAAGACTACTGTCACTTGAGCCTAGTTTTTCAACAAACCGTTCATGTGAAAAGTTTTTAATCGCTTCATTATAAATAGTCGAAAGCACGACTTCAATCTCGTCTTTGAGTAGAATTACTTTCTCTTTAAATTCAACTGACATATGAAAGGTGATTGTTTCAGTGCTTAGATTTACCATACAAATCCCCCGTATATTTTGGAGTATCATACTCTATTCAAGTAAATTCATGCAAGTAGAATTTTTTAATTCGATAGCTAAATCTTCTCTATGCATTTTGATGATATTATCAAATACTTCTTGTACAAAATTTGCAACATAGTACTATGAATCCTCTGGTGGTGTTTCACCACAATCTAAATAATCTATAATCTGTGGACATCATATATTGAAAAAAATTATAGTGTGTATGGTTATTCAATCTTTGTCTTAAATGTGTATAATATTTTTCATGTTATCCGAAATACCACGATATTCCATAGCGTTATCCTAACTCAAGATAACGCTATTGTACCATACCTATCTCAGTCTATTATTGATAAATCGTACGCTTAAAAAGACGAAAATCGAGAGGATGATCATCACTGCAGCCACAGGAGCTGAGTATTGTAATCCAAAGCTAGTAAAACGGTCGTAAATGAGTACAGGAGCTGTCATCGGATGGTACACTAAAATAACGACGGCACCAAACTCGCCTAACCCTCTTCCCCACATCATCAAACAACCATTAACGATATCTTTTTTGGCATTAGGAAGAGAAATCGCAAAGAAAACATGTAAAGGGCTTGCTCCCAATGTTCGAGCAACTTTTTCCAATTTAATATCAACTTTTTTAAAGCCTTCTTTGGCACCATTGATAAGAAATGTGGCAGAGAGAAACATCATCGCTACCATTATGCCCGCTTCCGTACCGATAAATTTAATACCAAAAAATGTAAAAAATTCACCAATACTACCTCCACCGAAAGCAACTAAAAGTGCAATACCCGCTGCTGTATGAGGTATCATAATCGGAATATCTACCAAAGTTTCCAAAAATGATTTGCCAAAAAAATTATACCGAGCAATTAAATATGCCAGTGGAAGACCGGTAATCAATGCAAAAATGGTTGAAAATAAAGAAACTTTCATTGTGAGGATTACCGAAGCACTCACGTCTGCTTCTTTCAATGTTTCCAGTAAGGTCGTAATATTATTACCTATTAACATTTTAAAAAGCGGAAAGCTTAGAAAAAACAAAATAACTGCGCCCAAGAGTATTAAAAGTATTGTAAACCAATGTCTCATAGATACGTTACATCCTTTTTTAAAAATCCAATCACAATTTTTTCACCTCTATCAATAGCGCATCCTTCGTGTTCACGTTTCAAGCTTTTGACAAAAAATTGATGATCTCCAACAGAAATGAAGAGTTTAAAATGATCCACGATACCCATACATTCATCCAGCACACCCTCAAAAACATAATCACACGCTAAATCGTTTTCTCTGGAAACTAAGATATCATTCGGGTCGATAGAAAAAAGCCTCGTTTCATCACTTTGAAGCAAAGCTCCTGGTAAGATATTTTTAAAGCCTAAAAATTCGGCTACTTTTAATGATGCGGGATGTGAGAGCACTTCATTAGCAGAGCCTACCTGTTGCACTTTACCATCCATCACGATAGCAATGCGGTCCGCTAAATATGAGGCTTCTCTAAAATTATGTGTGACATGAAGCGTTGTTAAACCATAGCGTCTATGAATATCTTTGAGAAATTTCATAATGGCATTACGAAACGTAGGGTCAATCGCACTTAAAGGCTCATCTAGGAGTAAAATTTTAGGTCTTGCATAAATCGCTCGTGCGATAGCAACACGCTGTTTTTCGCCTCCCGAGAGATTATCAATGCGTCTGTCCATAATCTTTTCTAAGCCTAGAAAAGAGATTAAATCTTCAAGTAATTCTTGTGCATTTTCAATGTGTTTGTACCGCCCTGCATAGAGGATATTTTCCTTGACATTCATATTAGGGAACAGTGCAAAATCTTGATAGACAAAACCTACTTCACGATTTTCAGGAGCCAAACGGGTAATATCTTTATCATTAAATAAAAGCTTCCCACCCACATGGTGCAATCCTGCTATAGATTCTAAAATCACCGTTTTACCTGCACCACTATGACCTAAAATAACGAAGTATTCGCCTTCGCCAACATCAAAGCTAATATCATGAAGGTGAAATGCCCCTACATCACATGTAAGGGCTTGAAGGCAGAGAAAACTCATTTTTTACCTAAGATAGAAGCATCTCCAGTAATAACAGGAGGGTTCATCGCATCTTGACCATTTTTCTTCATAATCGCTTGTCCTTCAGGAGAAAGTACAAAGTTCACGAATGCAATAGCGCCTGCTTTATTGACAGGGGATGTTTTGTTCTCAAATACGGTGATACCATAAACCATTGGAGCACCTGTTTGTTTGACCACTTGACCAGGTTTTTTACCATCAATGTTAAATGCAACTTCTGAGTATACATCATCATATTTAGCACTTTTAAGTGAAACAGCTTCGGGTAGTGTGACATATTTAAGGTGGTGTTGATCTGCAACAGATTTATAGATGTAAAGATAATCATATTGTCCTGCCTCTAGAAGACCAAGTAAATCTGTCTCTTTAGGTCTTACCACTACTTTTTTGCTATTTTCTTCACCCACTTCGTAATGATCACCATAACCGAAGATTTTTGTATACAATCCCTCTTTAAGATAAAACTTTTCCGCCAACATCGTCACAAGCATAGAACGGTAACCACATGGGTCAAGATTTGGGTTAGAATGCCCTACTACAACGCCATCTTTTAAGAAAATATCGGGCCAGTTTTTGCCATTAATCTCTTTAGCAAATTTTGATTTGTCAGTGTAAGCAAGTACCATTTCATTGGTTGCAAATTGCGCATTAAATTTTGCGTTATTAGGAATCAACATCGTATCAATGACTTTATAGTCCGCACTTGCCATAACATCAGCAGATTTTCCAAGGTCCGTTACTTTACGAGCCGCCGCAACACTACCACTTGGCTCACGTTGAACATCGTATTGAGGGTATTTTTCCTCAAAAACTTTTTCAATCTCCGCAAACGGAACCGAAAGGCTACCCGCATGAAACACCACTACAGGCTCTTTTGCCATCAATAGACTAAGTGCCAATCCACTAAGCAACAACATTTTTCTCATTTATTCTCCTTATTAAGATATGTATTTTTTGCATATTATAATCGAAACCAATATGTAAAAGTGGAAAAATTTCCTATAAAAAACCAAACTATTCTATCTCTTAATACTTTATGAAAGATATTTTACAATACGTTTATAGCATCAAAATAGCCTACACTATAAGCTTTACACTTAAGGATTATTCTTTAAACTCTTTTTTATTGCGAGGCCTTAAAAAAAGCTCTTTAAAACGTTCATTCGCATAATTTTCAATGTCAGCTTGAAGCTTACGATAATTTTCAATAAATTCACGTGCGACAGGAGTCAGTGTTGTTCCAGCATCTTCACCACCACCTTGCTTCGTTTGAACCATAGTATCATTGATATTTTTTTGTAAAATTTTAATATGTGTCCACGCTTTTTTATAATTCATTCCTATACGCTCTGAAGCTTTAGCGATGGAACCTTCTGCTTCAATAAGCTCTAAAATCTCTGTTTTACCTTTGCCAAAAAGAAGTTCACCTTCAGCATTTTCTATCCACGTTTTCGTTTTAACATAAAGTCTTGGACGTTTTTTTTCCGTAAAGCATCCTAACTCGCAATACGTCACATCGTAATTTTTTTCTTTGAGTGTACCACGAATCTTTTTAAGTCCAATACCAGCCGCAGCAGCGCGTGCCGCTTTACATGTAACGCGATTTTTTTCATCTAAAAAAGGACTCAGTCGATTTAGTGCTTCACTATCAAATACGCCACCACCTAACTTTCCAAATTGCCCAAGCTCACAACTATCAATACGTATTTCCATTTCTTTAGCTTTGGCACCTACTTCTAATGGCGAACATTTTAGCTTTGCAGCAATTTTAAAGCCATCAGTACAATCGAGCTTACCTTGAGCATTAAGGTATTTTTGAATGAGTTCTTCCATCTCAGACACGAATTCTCCTTGGATGTCTGTAAACATTCATTTTATCCCCTCGAACAAAACCAATCAGTGTTAATCCAAACTTTTCTGCGATCATCAGTCCAAGGCATGTTGAAGCAGTTCGAGATGCTAGAATAGGAATTTGATGCATGACTGCCTTAGCAACCATTTCAGAAGATAGTCTACCACTGACCATCAAAAAAGCATTACTAACATCAACACCTGCCATTTGCGCTTTACCCACTACTTTATCAATAGTATTGTGTTGGGCAATGTCTTCACCAATAAAATAAGTCTTCTCATCTGTAAATAGTTTTGCTGTATGCACACAGCCTGTTTGTTCATACAACGGACATTCCGTATAAAACTGCCCCATCTCTTTACACAATAAGTCTGCACTTAATGTAAAATCACTCTTAATGACTTTAGCTTCAATCGCTTCAGGGTCAATATTGGCCGTCATACTTTTACCGCAACCACTAATAACAACACCTTCAGCATTCAGTTTTTTAATATTTGCTTCGTTAACTTTTGCCTCAATTTCAATGCGCATTCCCTCATTAAGGAGTTTCATCGAAGTAACATCGCTAAATTTTTCTATGATATTTTCACTCATCAAATAGCCTATGGCTAACGCTTCTTGATCCACAGGAGTTGCCATGACAGCACCTACTTTAGAACCGTTAACGATAAGCTCTAACTTGATTTCACGGACCAATGTATCTTCGACTTCAAATTTTTCATGACCTTTGATTTTAGTAATAGTTGTTGCAAAAATAGGTTCCATAGCTTTTCCTTTGATGTGCAATCCTAGCATACTTCGTGATAAAAATTGTAGCGTACTATTCTTAAAAATAGCACGCTACATGTAAAGGCTTAAACCTTACCTTGTTTTTTGAGTTTACGATACCATGAACTGTGAAGTATTTTAACCTCTTCTTCTTCCATGTATCCTGTAATAATACTCTGTACAGCACCTTTTATAGCAAAGACTGCCATATAAATATGTACAAAAAATAGTATTACAACGGCAAAACCTACAAGGTTATGAAGGATTGCTGCTGCTCTTAGAGTATCTATTTGAGATAAGCCTGTTATATTCTTTACCATTGCTATATCAAAGTCCATAAAGAACATTGTTGCTCCAGTCGCTATCATCACGATACCGCCCAATGTTGCCAGCCAGTACCATGTCTTTTGACCTGCATTAAAACGTCCCGCAGGTACTGGATTTTTCACTTTGGATAGGTATCCACCCACTATGATGAGCCATTTAATGTCATCCAAATGAATAAACATATCTTTAACCCACATCAAAAACATTGGTATGACAACGATAGCAAATGGAATCGTGAAGACGCCATGTAAGTCTTTACAGATTCTTACAAATTCGCCTCCTCCAAAAAAACTTCCAAATACCATTATAAAACCTGTTGGTACAATCACGATAAAGCTAATTGCAGCAATTTGGTGAACAATTCGACTATAAAGGCTAAAAGCTAATATCTTTTTGCCTTCATGTGAAAATGTCTTTGGTCCTATTATCAAGTAGTGTATCCCAAACACTGTTGGAATAAGTATCAATATCCCCAAGAAAATTGTCGTGATATAGTGACCTTGCCACAAGGTAAAAAATTCACCTAATTTCAAAGACTGTTCTTGCCCATATCCCAATATATTCGGAATCCGCATCTCACCCCAAATTTGACTCTCTGCTGCATATGCAACAGAGGCCAAAGCCAGAGTGGCAATGAAGAAATAGACTATCTTTTTCATTACCCCTCCTTTATTTATTTGGTATACGCTTTATCCCAACCGTAAGGAACACCAACCGTACCATGGCCACGTGCAGACACACGTGTTCGATAAATATTAGCAATAGACTCGGCATCACCTACGAGTAATGCTTTTGTTGAGCACATTGCAGCACATACAGGAACTTTACCCTCAGCAATTCTGTTTTGACCGTAAAGTTCTCTCTCATGCTTAGAGTTAGTTTCCAATGGCCCACCAGCACACATGGTACATTTATCCATTGCACCCTTGGCACCAAAGGCACCATCTCGTGGGAACTGTGGAGCACCAAAAGGACAAGCATATAAACAATATCCACAACCGATACATTTATCTTTATCATGTAAAACGATACCGTCTTCTCTGATATAGAAACAATCTACGGGGCATACTTGCTCACATGGAGCATCGGTACAATGCATACATGCAATGGATGTTGAAAACTCTTTGCCTTCAATACCTTCATTGATTGTAACAACTTTACGTCTACTAATACCAACCGGTAGCTCATGCGCTTCAGCACATGCTACGGAACAGCCATCACACTCAATACATCTGTGTTCATCACAGTAAAATTTCATTCTTGCGTAATCCATCATCCACCCCCTACGCTTTTTCGATGCGGCACAAGCCGCCCTTAGTTTCAGGAATTTGAGTGATGATATCGTAACCATAGTTTGTTACGGTGTTAGCACTCTCACCATTTGCATACGGTTTTGTTCCCGCTGGGAAATTAGCAGTTCTATCTTCGCCTTGGAAATGTCCAGCAAAGTGGAACGGCATAAACGCCATATTAGGAGCAACTGAATGTGAATACTTCGCTTTAACTTTGATTTTTGTACCTTCTGGTGAATGTACCCAAACCATATCGCCATTCTTAACGCCTAAACTTGCACCCAAATCTGGGTTAAAGCTAATGAACATCTCTGGTGTCAATGCGGTTAGATATTTTGATGCACGGTTTTCAACACCCGCACCGTTTAAGTTAACCAAACGACCTGTGACCAAGTTGACTGGGAACTCTTTAGAATAATCTTTCGCACTTTGCACTGAGATGTACTTTGTCATAACACGGAAGTGATTTGCTTTATCCGCATACGCTGGATATTTAGTCGCTAAATCAGGACGTGGTGAATGCAATGGTTCTCTGTGCATTGGAATTTTATCTGGGAAGTTCCATACGATTGCTCTTGCTTTTGCATTACCGTACGGAGCAATACCCGCTTCCATACATTTTTGAACAATCAAGTTTGAGTTATCCACTTTCCAGTTGGCACCCATCATCGCTTTTTCTTCTTCACTGAGTGTGATACCAAGTACTTTTTCGATATTGTCTTTGGTGATTTCAGCATGTCCGCCTTGAATCTTTGAACCTATTACGGTAACAGATTTTTCTGCAAGCAAGTTAACTCCATCTTTTTCTAAACCAAAGTTATTTCTAAAGCCCATTCCACCCATACTAACTGGCTTGCTGGTATCGTAAAGATTTGGTGAACCAGAGTGTGTTTTAGTCCAACATGGCCATGGTAAACCATAGTATTCGCCTTTCATTGGTCCTGTTCCCTCTAAAGTAAGCTCATCAAACATATGCCAATTATCGGTATGTTTTTTAACGCGCTCAGCTGTCCAACCGGTTAAACCAATGGTTTTGACGATACGTGCAATTTCATTACATGCATCTTCTGGCCAAATAAACGTTGTTTTACCAGGAATCATTTGAAGCTTACCATCTTTAGTCTCTTCCATCATCATACCCTTAACATAAAGGTCATAGAATCCAAGACGCTTAGCAAGTTCAAACATAATCTCTTGATCTGGTTTACTCTCATAAAGTGGTTCAACGACTTTATATCTCCATTGAGCACTTCTATTGGTTGCAACAACTAAACCGCTTGTTTCAAACTGAGTAGCTGCAGGCAGTAAGAAGACATTGTCTTTTTTGTCGGTTAAAACAGCCGCTTCATTGACGAATGGATCAGCTAAAACGATAAGATCAAGATGATCAAGCGCTTCTTTAACTTTAGCTTGTTGTGCAATTGAGGTAATACCATTACCTAAGACTACTAAGGCTTTAAGATGCGTACCTGCATTGTCAATCGCTTCATCATTCTTAACACCTTCAACACCAGCCCACCAACGTGCTAGGGTAAACCCATTTTTACTCATCCATGATTTATCTTTGAATTGTTTTTCAAGATATTCAAAATCCACGCCCCAAGATTTCGCAAAGTATTTCCATGAACCTTCCGCCAAACCGTAGTATCCTGGAAGAGAATCAGATAAACATCCCATATCGGTAGCACCCTGAACGTTATCATGCCCCCTAAGAATATTCGTACCACCACCTGCTTTACCCATATTGCCAAGAGCAAGCTGAAGAATTGGAGCCATACGAGTGTTGCTTGTACCAATTGTATGCTGAGTTAGACCCATTGCCCAGATAAGCGTTCCTGGTCTATTTTTGGCATAAACTGTTGTAATTTGAATAAGTTTTTCAACAGAAACACCTGTGACATCAGCAACCACTTCAGGAGTCCATTTAGCGGCTTCAGCACGAATATCTTCCATCCCATAAACACGCGCATCAATAAACTCTTTATCTTCCCAACCATTTTTAAAAATGATATTGAGCATACCGTACATGAATGGAATGTCGGTTCCTGGTCTAATTTGTGCATAATAATCAGCTTTTGCAGCCGTTTTTGTAAAACGAGGGTCAATAACAATAAGTTGTGCGTTATTGCGCTCTTTTGCTTTTAATAAATGTTGGAAACCAACAGGGTGGTTAACCGCTGGATTTGCACCAAATATAATAATTGCTTTAGAATTTTGGATATCATTCATTGAATTTGTCATAGCACCGTAACCCCATGTATTCGCCACACCGGCGACTGTAGAGCTATGTCAGATTCTTGCTTGATGATCTGTGTTATTTGTACCGAAAAATGCTGCAAACTTTCTAAAATAGTAAGCTTGCTCGTTGCCAATTTTTGCTGAACCTAAGAATTGAACAGAATCTGCTCCATCTTTTTTCTTAAGATCTGCTAGTTTATTAGCGATTTTGGTCAAGGCATCATCCCAAGAGATACGTTTCCATTGACCATTGACTTTTTCCATTGGATACTTAAGTCTTACTTCTGAACGAACCATATCGATCATGTCCGCACCTTTACAGCAGTGTCCTCCAAGGCTTACTGGGTGGTCTTGAGCAACTTCTTGACGAACCCATACTCCATTGTGTACTTCTGCGATAATACCACATCCAACAGAACAAGCGGTACAAATTGTTTTGACCATCTTTGATCCTGGGAATGGGTTTTTAACCTCTTCCTCGGTAGCGGCTCTGGTTACATTTCCACTAGCAAAACCTGATGTAGCGCCAAAAACGCTAGCAACAGCTGCCATCTTAAGAAATGAACGACGACCTACGGTAGTCGCTAGAGCACGAGCTGTAGAATTTTCCATTCGCTATGCCTCCTATAATTTACATGGCAGATTTATAATAATCTTCCCATGCCCTAGTTTTCTTATAAGTAATCTCTTTTTTCTTAGATTTACCTACAACAACGCCATTCGAACTGTTTGAACCAGTAGCACCTGCAGCATGTGCAGTAACAACGCCAACGGCAGTCACAGCACCCACAACAGCGGCTTTTTTAACAAAGCCACGTCTGCTTTCATTCATACAATGCTCCTTGCATAAATTAATCTCTAAAACTTAAGAGATTGCTCAAAGAAAAGGTTGTTTCCTTGAGCAATCTCTTGATTGCTAACGTGTCGTACGCTCCACGGTACCTGTTTCTTGTCCAGCAGCTTTTTTTGCTTTATTTTCGGCACGACGTCTAGCTTCTGCACTTGAAATCTGTTCAACGGGTTTAACCACTCTTTCAACCACTTTAACCGGAGGTTTTGCCACTTCAAAATACATTCGCTCAAATGCGATAAATGCATTCAAAACAATTGCTATTGATTTATACATTTTAGATTGTTTATGTTCATATACTCTAATGATAAATTCATCAATAAAAGTATTGATAACTTCTTTAAAAAGGCAGTGCTGTAAAGTGTCGTACTCTTTTTGACCTTCAATAATCAGCTCAATAAGCTCATGCATAAACGTAAAAATAAATCCTACGCTATCTTCGTTTTCTTTGAAATTGGCTTCATTACGTCTGATTTTTGTTTTAGCTAAAAAGTTTTTGACTTCAAGTTGTTTTCGACCACTTTCAACGCCTTCATCATAGTAAGATGCAGTGTTTCGAACAACTTTATAAGAGGGATTATGGAAGATATCATCATACTCTTGAACAATGGCTTCTTGACCAAATGCTAGAATATAGTCTTTTATCTCTTGGAGTGCTTCACCAGAGTTTTCATCAATAGGATTTTCAATCATAACATCAAGTGCTTCTTGCACTCCTGCAAAGCGATTAGAGTCATTTGTAAAAACAAACAGTTTGCTAAAAAAGCCGTAGTAGAGAGAACGCGCCTTGTTAACAGATTCTTTATTTATCACGTCTTGTTCCTTTTTTACACAAAGTCAATAAAAGTAGACCAATTTTATCTTGTTTCATTTTCAAAAGAAACATTTTCAAAAATCTATCTAATATACCGATTTATAGGGTAAAACACGGAATCTTTGTAGAAACAAAACCCTTTTTAACGATTACTTTTCTCATATCAGTAAACAATTATTTACCGATTTCAGTAAATGTATCATATCTAAGCTTATCTGGAAGTTGGGTCTACTCAGTAATATCAAGTCTTAATTTTTACTTAAATATGCATATTTAGCATATTATTTCAGTCTCCCTGTTTTTTAAATTTGCTATATGACGTATAAACTACAATAGTTATTTTATTTTTAAAAATCTCGAGCAAGATTCCATTTATATCCTAAAAGTACAATAAAAACTCCGTAAAATCCATTTGATAACCATACAAAACTTGATAAAATCTATAAAGTCCGTTCATTATCTATAGGCATATGTATTGTTAAAAGACGATTTATAAAGTTAAAAAGCTTTCAACAAGAACATTGCATATTGGATACATTTTAGATTAAGAAAGGTTATACAATGACGATGCCTGAACATAAAAACATACCTTATAACCTTTTAGAGGAAAGTTTTAGAATACAAAATATTCATTTTTATGCTCCTGTACCACGGCATAAGCATTCGTGCTATGAATTATTTTATATTATTGACGGTGAAGGAACCTTTTTTATGGATTGTCAAAACTATGATATCCAAAAACAATCTCTCTTTTTAGTCTCTCCTGGTCGCATCCATGGCTGGGAACATACTCATAATTTGCATGCCTATCTATTAAAATTTGATCATTCTATCTTTGAAGGAGAGAGCTTTTTAAATCAAATGTCACTTTTTAATTTTGATTTAGTCCATGTCAATACTGCTGAAAGTGCCATTATTGAAAACACTTTTGCTACGCTAGAGGAAGAATATCTATCAACAAAATCTTTAAAAGAGTGTACCATTAGTAGCTTATTGCAAATTTTATTGATTTATATCCAAAGAACTCTTCCTGTAGAAGAAATTTCGTATACTTCTAGCACCTTATTCGCACAACTCAACGATTTAATGCACTTAAATAACTATAAAATTGCAAAACCTTCATGTTATGCACATAAACTCAAAACAAGCACTACTTTGTTAAATCAAGCTCTTCAAGAAATTGTCGGTAAAAATGCTGGAGAGTATATCCGCTTTAAAACGATACAAGAGGCACAAAGATTGTTAAAATACAATCCTATGACTTGTAATGAAATTGCATACCATTTAGGCTTTCTTGACTCTGCTTATTTTAGCCGCTTCTTTAAGCGAGAAGTAGGAGTATCTCCCAAAAGCTTTCGAGAAACATTGTCGTAAAAGTACCATTTTTAACGCCTAAAATCCATTTTATCTTTTTTTCTTAGCTGATATAATTCAGCTTGAATTTATAAATCTTTAGGAGAAAATTATGAAAAAAATCGCAATCGTACTTTTAAGTACAGTCGTATGTGGCACTTTGGCGAGTGCAAAAATCGTTCAACAATTTGAACCAGCAAAAGATACCTCTGCTTTCAAAGGAAAGCCTGAAGTAAGCTTTGTTACAGATCTAACATTTAATTATCAAGGCTTAAGTCAAGATTTTGACCTTGCTGGAACAACAGCAGAAAGAAACTTACAGCCAGGCTTATCATTACCTCAAGCAAATTTTGAAATTAATGCTAAAGTAATGAGTGGTTTTAACGTTAAATTAGAAACAATGTTATCTTCTCACCATCACAATGAAACCTATGTTAAAGGTGGATATGCAACGATTGATAACTTAGACTTTGTTGCTCCGGGTTTCGCTTCAGATTTCATGAAGTATACAACAATTAAAGTAGGTGTAGATGATATTAACTTTGGTGATAATCAGTTTACGAGAAGTGATAATGCCGATGTTCTGAGAAATCCATTTGTACATAATATGGGTGTTGAATCCTATATGCAAGCACCTCACCTTGAGATTTATTACAGATTACCTGCAATTAGCTCTCTTGTAATGGTTGGTATTACAAACGGTCAAGTTAACCCAGACGACGTAACTGAGTCTCACACTGCAGGAAGTTCTAATCGTCCAGCAGGTTATGCAAAATTTGCATTTGACCAAGATCTCAGTGATGCACTCCGTGTAAGAGCCTCTGAATCAGTTTACTATGTTAGTGGAACAAATAAAGGCTCAAGTCTTTATAGTGGAGATAAAGCAGGTTCTGTTTCTCGCTATATTTTTGATACTAATCCGTCTCAAAGTAATAGCTCAGATGACTTTGGTTCTGTGTGGAATGCAATGGCAGGTTTTTCTGATTTAACAGTTTCTAAAACACATTTATTTACGCGATATGTTGATACTGAATTGTATGCTTTACTAGAGCTTGCTAATGGATCAGATACAAGTGATAGAGATATGAAAATGGTTCACTATGCATTTGATGTTGTACAACGCTTTTCAAATGATAAATTCTGGATTGCAGGTCGCTATGAGAATGCTAAAGTAGATTATGCACCTAGAAACTTTAATGGTAAAGATGCAGAAATGACACAATGGCAATTAGGTCTTGGTTGGTATCTATCCAAAAATGCTGTTGCAAAGATAGAATATATCGATCAAAAACGTGAAAATAATGCAGCCTATGTTGGTGGTGATGCAGAATTTAAAGGTTACATGATCTCAACAGCGTTGAGCTTCTAATATTAAAGGATTTAATTTGAAAAAGCTTATTTGTGGTTTACTGATTTTATCTGGCTTAGTTTACGCAGAAAGTAGTATTGAAATCCATGGGACTTCTACGTTACATGATTGGGCAATGGTTTCAAAAACCATGAATGTTGCTTTTGAAAGCGATGATAGCAAGATTACAAAATTAGACGTTGGTGTTCAAATCAAAACCCTTAAAAGTGGTGATGAAGGGCTCGATGAAAAAGCATACGATACACTCAAAATCGATAGAAATAATGTCATTACGTTCTCCTTGAAAGAATATAACGCTAATGGAACGATTAAAGGTGTATTTAAAGTGCTTGACAAAGAGAGAGAAGAGACTTTGACCCCTGATATTTTAACACTTGATCATGTAGCAGGAAGCTTTAAAGTTAAGATGACAGATTTTAATCTTGAAATTCCTTCTGTTATGTTTGGTGCAATTAAATCTGGTGACGAAGTCACTGTTAAATACGATATTACTAAATAATATCTTCTAAAAGAAGTAAAGAGTTTCTCCGCCAAGCGCTCTTTACTTCTTAACTCTTTTTAGACTAAAGTATGTTATTTCCCTAATATAAAAAATAATTGTGCTATTGTGTTTTTCATATTTTCCCAATGGCACAATTATTTGTTTTAAAGATTGATCTGGTTAAGGAGCCTTTCACGATGCACGAAGTCATTAAATTAGTTGCTAATATGGACCCTGATAACCTTAATGAAAAACAAAATTTCTTTATTCGCCAATCTATTGTATCCCCTTCACCTAATCCTATTGTGCAACCTCTTCATAGGCACCCTTTTTTTGAACTTATTTTTGTGACACAAGGCCAAGGTGTGATGCAAATTGATTTTAAAGATAAAACTATTCAAAAAGGATCACTCTTTTTACTCTCTCCCTCTCAAACACATCTACCTACTATTACAGATGAATTTCATTATTATTTATTACGATTTGATCTTTCTATTTTTTCAGACAAAATATTTTTTGAAAATCTTTCTATTTTTAATTTTGATGCCCTTGTGATTGAAGAACCTTCATTCTCGATTCTCGATAATCTTCTTTTAAATCTTAACCACGAGTTTTATCAAGATAAATTACTAAAGCACTGCTCTTTAAGTAATTTACTCAAACTTGTCCTAATTAATATTCAGAGACTTCTCCCTGAAGTTGTTAACGCGAAATCAGAAACCAGTCATTTTATTGCTCTCAATCACCTTATTGATAAAAACAGTTATAAAATTGTCAACTCCTCAGAATATGCTAAGCAAATGAAAGTTCCCATCAAAGTGCTAAATAATGCGGTTAAAGAGTATACTGGCTTGACATGCGGAGAGTATATTCGCTCTAAAACCTTGATTGAGGCTAAACGCCTTTTACTTTATACCGATAAGAATGCCAATGAAATTGCCTATGAATTAGGCTTTGTGGATACGGCCTACTTTAATCGTTTCTTTAAAAGAGAAGAAGGGGTCACACCTATAAAGTTTAGGAAAAAATCTTTATAACACTGCGTATTCTTTTACTCCGAATCTGTATTGCACGATCAGTACACACTCACTTTAGTATAATTGAGAACCAAATCAGAAAAAGAGATTAACTAAAATGAATAAGATTATTGAAGATTTTACTAATAATAATGGGTATGAACCTTGTAGTGAAAAAAACTTTCTCATAAAAGAAACACGTTTTTTGCCGCCCCCGACGCATGCAGTTTCACCGCCTGTTCACAGACACCCTTATTATGAAATTATCTTTGTAACCCAAGGGAAAGGTGATATGCAAATCGACTTTCAACATTATCCTATTCAGCAAGGTTCACTTTTTTTCTTTAGTCCAGCACAAATGCATTTTCCTACGGTCGATGAAGAATTCAATTGTTTTTTACTACGCTTTGATCTTTCTGTATTTTCTGAAAATAATTTTTTTCATAATCTATCAATGTTTAATTTTGATTACCTTCACATTCAAGACCAAAATTATAAAGATGTTGAACAAATACTCATCCAACTCCATGAAGAATTTACCGAACACAGGACACTTAAGCAAAGTGCTATCTGTAATCTACTAAAAATTTTATTGATTACTCTTCAAAGACTCTTTCCAAAAGTGGTTAATTCTACAACTCAAACCAGTCTTTTTTCAGCTTTAAATCAACTCTTAGAAAAAAATCATTATCAAATAGCACACCCGTCAGAATATGCCAAACCTTTAAAAGTTCCAATGAAAGTGCTTAATACTGTTATTAAAGAATTTACAGGTATGTCTTGTGGTGAGTATATTCGCTCTAAAACGCTCATAGAAGCTAAAAGACTCCTCTTGTATAGCACTAAAAATGCTAATGAAATTGCCTACGAACTTGGCTTTGTGGATACCTCTTATTTTAGTCGATTTTTTAAAAAGGAAACAGGTGTTTCCCCTATGACCTTTCGTAAAATTTCTCTCTAAGAAATAAGGCCTAAGTAGCTTCTCAGGCCTTACGTATATTGCATGTAAAGGCTTAAACCTTACCTTGTTTTTTGAGTTTACGATACCATGAACTGTGAAGTATTTTAACCTCTTCTTCTTCCATGTATCCTGTAATAATACTCTGTACAGCACCTTTTATAGCAAAGACTGCCATATAAATATGTACAAAAAATAGTATTACAACGGCAAAACCTACAAGGTTATGAAGGATTGCTGCTGCTCTTAGAGTATCTATTTGAGATAAGCCTGTTATATTCTTTACCATTGCTATATCAAAGTCCATAAAGAACATTGTTGCTCCAGTCGCTATCATCACGATACCGCCCAATGTTGCCAGCCAGTACCATGTCTTTTGACCTGCATTAAAACGTCCCGCAGGTACTGGATTTTTCACTTTGGATAGGTATCCACCCACTATGATGAGCCATTTAATGTCATCCAAATGAATAAACATATCTTTAACCCACATCAAAAACATTGGTATGACAACGATAGCAAATGGAATCGTGAAGACGCCATGTAAGTCTTTACAGATTCTTACAAATTCGCCTCCTCCAAAAAAACTTCCAAATACCATTATAAAACCTGTTGGTACAATCACGATAAAGCTAATTGCAGCAATTTGGTGAACAATTCGACTATAAAGGCTAAAAGCTAATATCTTTTTGCCTTCATGTGAAAATGTCTTTGGTCCTATTATCAAGTAGTGTATCCCAAACACTGTTGGAATAAGTATCAATATCCCCAAGAAAATTGTCGTGATATAGTGACCTTGCCACAAGGTAAAAAATTCACCTAATTTCAAAGACTGTTCTTGCCCATATCCCAATATATTCGGAATCCGCATCTCACCCCAAATTTGACTCTCTGCTGCATATGCAACAGAGGCCAAAGCCAGAGTGGCAATGAAGAAATAGACTATCTTTTTCATTACCCCTCCTTTTCTAGGCGTTTTTACCTCTGGATGCAACACGATTACGATAAATGTCTGAAACCATTTCTGCATCGCCTACCAATAATGCATTGGTAGAACAAACTGCCGCACACATAGGTACTTTGCCCTCAGCAATACGGTTTTGCCCATATAGTTCTCGCTCTTCTTTAGAGTTCGTCTCCAAAGGCCCACCAGCACACATGGTACATTTATCCATGGAACCTTTATGTCCAAAGGCACCATCTCGTGGGAACTGTGGAGCACCAAAAGGACAAGCATATAAACAATATCCACAACCGATACATTTATCTTTATCATGTAAAACGATACCGTCTTCTCTGATATAGAAACAATCCACGGGGCATACTTGCTCACATGGAGCATCCGTACAATGCATACATGCAATGGATGTTGAAATCTCTTTGCCTTCTACACCATCAAACAAAGTTACAACTTTTCTTCGACTAATGCCCACTGGTAATTCATGCGCTTCCGCACATGCTACAGAACAGGCAAAACATTCGATACATCGCTTATCATCACAATAAAATTTCATTCGTGCCATTTCACTCATTGCACACCCCCCTACGCTTTTTCAACACGGCATAAGCCGGCATTGTATTCTGAGATTTGTGTAATGATGTCAAATCCATAGTTTGTGATGATATTTGAACTTTCACCAATGGTATATGGCTTCGTCCCTTCAGGATAATTGGCACTTAAATCTACCCCTTGGAAAACACCCGCAAAGTTATACGGTAAACAGATACGATCAGGTGTGACACTCACGTTATGATGTGCCTTGACCTTAATTTTTGTGCCATGAGGAGCATGTAACCACATATCTTCACCATCTCGAATGCCATAGCTCAGTGCTAAATCAGGGTGGATATTGGCAAACATCTCTGGCGTAATATGGGAAAGATATTTACTGGTTCGCTCAAGCATTCCGGCCCCTGAAAGGTTAACAACCCTCATACTCACAATCATCGTTGGGAAATCTTTGACCCAATCTTGTTTTTGCTGTTCTGATTTATACTTCACTTCTACCCTAAAGTTATTTTTTTGATCTTCATAGGTAGGATATTTAGCCACCAAATCAGTACGTGGTGAATGAATAGGTTCTCTATGCATTGGAACAGGATCTGGAAACTCCCAAACAATCGCACGTGCCCTGGCATTTCCATAGGGAGCTACACCTTTTTCCATACATTTTTTCTCGATAATGCCACTATAATCTACTTTCCAGTTTGCACCAATTAATGCTTTTTCAGCATCACTAAGGGTGATACCAAGAACTTTTTCAATGTTGTCTTTAGTGATTTCTGGATAACCACCTTGAACAAGAGAGCCTTTAACCGTCACTTTATCATCTGCCATTTGACTGACACCATTGTGCTCCAAGCCAAATCGATTTCTAAAGCCCATACCGCCCTCTTTGACCGATGTGTCAACATCATAAAGGATTGGACTACCGCCATGATTTTCATTCCAACACGGCCATGGTAAACCATAATACTCACCCTTCATTGGTCCTTTGCCTTCTAAGGTAATTGGGTCAAACATATGCCAGTTTTCTTGATGTTTACGCAATCTTTTTGCCGTCCAGCCATCGAGTCCAATCGTCTTAATGATACGCGCAATTTCATCGGATGCGTCATCTGGCCACACAAAGTCTTTTTTGACTTGTTGTATTTTGCCCTCTTTCACACCCATCATCATGCCGCGTACAAACTCATCATAAAATCCAAATTTTTTGGCAAATTCAAACATGATCTGCTCATCTGATTTTGATTCATACAAAGGTTCAATGACTTTACTTCTCCATTGAGCCGAACGATTGGTTGCTGTAACGGAACCTTCTGTTTCAAATTGCGTACATGCAGGGAGGATGTACACATCATCTTTTTTATCTGTAATAACAGCAGCTTCATTCACAAAAGGTTCTGCGATAACCAATAAATCTAATTTATCAAGAGCTTCTTTGACTTTTAGTGTTTGAGACATCGAAGTGATACCTGTTCCTTGAATCCAAAGAGCACGAATGGGACTAGATGAATAGGTTTTTTCCTCTTGAAGTACACCTTGGTACCATTTTGCTAGTGAAAAGCCTTTAGCATTCATCCATTTTGGTTCAAAAAATCTTTTTTGTATCCACTCAAAATCAACACCCCAACCTTTGGCAAAGTGTTTCCAAGAGCCATCCGCTAAACCGTAATAGCCTGGGAGCGAATCGGCAAGATTACACATATCAGTTGAGCCCTGAACGTTATCATGTCCGCGGATGATGTTACAGCCACCGCCTTTTTTACCCATATTGCCAAGCACTAATTGTAAAATCGGAAGAATTCTGGTGTTGGAACTACCCACAGAATGCTGTGTAATACCAAGTGCCCAAACAACGGTTGCTGGTTTAGTTTTGGCTAAAAGAGTTGCGATTTGAACGATTTGTTCAGCAGGAATACCGGTCACATCAGAAGCCACTTCTGGTGTCCATTTTTCTGCTTCTTTTTTGACGTCTTCAATACCATATGTTCGTTGTTCGATAAATTGTTTATCTTCCCAACCATTTTTGAAGATGACATGTAAGATACCATAGATTAATGCGATATCTGTACCTGAGCGGATACGTAGATAGTGATCTGCTTTAGCAGCACTACGTGTATAGACTGGGTCTACTACGATAAGTTTTGCATTGTTTCTGTCTTTTGCTTGCAGCATGTGTTTAAATCCAATTGGATTGGCTACAGCTGAGTTTGCTCCGATCACGAAAATTGCTTTAGAATGTCCAACAATATCACCAAAGTGATTTGTCATAGCTCCATAACCCCATGTATTCGCCACACCGGCGACTGTTGCGCTATGTCAGATTCTTGCTACGTGATCGATATTGTTTGTTCCCCACATTGCTGCAAATTTACTAAAGTAGTAAGATTGTTGCAAGTTAAATTTTGCTGAGCCCATAAACATGGCGACATCTGGGCCATTTTCTTGTCTTAATTTCAACATTTTGGTTGAAATTTCATTAATGGCTTGATCCCAACTGATACGTTGCCATTTACCTGCCACTTTTTTCAAAGGATATTTTATACGTTGCGTACTCTTAACCAAATCAATCTGGTCAATGCCCTTACAACAATGGCTTCCCTCACTAATAGGATGGTCTTGTGCGACATCTTGGCGCACCCATACACCATTGTGAACTTCGGCTACAATGCCACATCCTGCAGAACAAATACTACAAATTGTTTTCACTCTCTTTGAGCCTGGGTAGGGATCTTTTATCTCTGTTGGTGTAGCTGAACGAATCGAGTCACTGGATGCAAACCCTGCGGTTGCTCCAAAACTTGCTCCAATAGCCGCCATTTTAAGAAATGATCGTCTTCCCATGCGTAAAGATACATCGTGAAGTATCTCTTTACTCATGCTTTACTCTCCTTTAATAAGCTGCGTTATAAAACGCATCCCACTGTGCTGTTCTCTTGTAAAGAATCTCTTTTTTCTTAGATTTTCCTACAACAACGCCGTTTGACACCCTTGCTTTATCACCTTTGTCACTAGCGATAGCCGTAACGCCACCCACCGCAACTAAGGCACTAACGCCTAGAGTTTTCTTGATAAAACCCCTTCTAACTTCTTGCACGATTTCCTCCTGCACTTTTTTTCTCTTTGATGTCCAAAGAGACACAAATATGCAATAATTGCATATTTGTGTCTCTTCATCATTCATTTTTTGAAAAACTTCTGTAGTAATATGCAAAATATACATATTACTACAGAAATAAAAAGAACGTTTTGACTATAAAACTATTTCATCAAGATTGCGCGTCACTCTTTTTTGAGGTGCTTTCTTTTGTTTTTTTTCTAAAGATACAATTTTTCGCTTCTCTTCGTGAAGTGGCTTGGCAATGCCAAGAAAAAGTCTCTCAATCTCTAAAAAAGCTTGAAAAACAATGGCAAGTTCTTTGTAAAAATGACTATTATTATGTACATAGACATTGGTAATAAATTCATCAATAAAACCATTTAAAATATGCTCAAAAACTTTTTTTGAAAGTGCTTCTGAATTTTTATCTCCCTGTAAAGCATCAACAATAAGTTTTTGCATAAACAAAAGAATAAATCCAACATGATCTTCAAGCTCTTTAAACGTATCGGTGTCACGTCTAAATTTTGAGCTTAAAACATAATTCACCATCTCTAAACGTTTTTTGCCATCATCTCGTTGCTCATCGTAAAAAGAAGCCGTTATGGGTATAAACGAAGCATAAGGGTTAAAAAAAAGATTACTATTTTCTTGTTTTAACACCTCAAAACCTCTTTCATTTAACATCGTGTACATGTTGTTAAGTGCTACATCTGTGTATTCATCTAGTGGATTTTGCTTGAGTACTTCTACCGTTTTGATTAACTTTTGAAATTGTTCTTCTTTTTCAAAAAATATAAAAAGCGATGCAAATAGCCCATAATAAACGGCTCTTGCTTTGTTAATTGATTCTTTATCCATATATTTATGCTCCCTCTATTATTTGGCTATTTAGATGTGATTGAAACATCACTTTTGGTTTACAATCTGCACAACAATAGAGTGTTTTAATTTTAGTGTCATCACTACCAAATATAGGTGTCATTAAAGCAGCAATTTTTTGAACGGCTTTAACCGTTGCAAACTGTTTTCCACATTCAGTACAGGCAAAGAGCTCATCTTTAGCCATCACTTTTTGGGTAAACCAACTAGGTTTTAAAGATATCTCATCTTTAATCACTGTTAAACACTCTTTTTCGGGACATGTCACTTCACAATAGCCACAATTCGTACAAATTGAAGGATTAAAACGTAAAGAATTATCTTCAGGATGCGCTGTTAAAGCTCTGACATTACACGCTCCAACGCAGCTCAAACACAAAGTACAATTCGCTTCATTAATCACAATATCACCGTAATGGATATGCTCTCCTGCCTTCACGATACCCAAGTCTTCATTCCCCACTAAATGGGCTAAACGTGCAGAAAAAATTTCTCGCTTTCGTAAATCTGCTTCATTGATACCATATTTACATTCAGGGATAGGTTCAAGGGTATCAAAAATACTTTGAAGCTCCTTGGTATCCTCACAAATATAAATGGCTTTTTTATGGTACTTTCGCTGAAATATTTCATTGATGATACGAATCACATCACCCGTTCCTTTAGAGATAAAATCCGTGTAAAAAATGATGGGATTGCCACTGGTTTGTAAAAGATTGAGGATATGTGCTTCGTGGAGGTATTTTTCTCCTGCTATCATTAAAGGAAGTACACCCTCTTTAAGTTCAATATCCATCAATCCTAAATCCATTTTATTCGGAATAATTAATGCGATGGAATCTTTAAAATAACCGCTTAAATGCGCAAAAGCATTTCTAGGCATCTGTGTATAATCAAGAGCTCCACTAGGGCAAACACTGATACAGCCACCGCAGCCATGGCAGTCTATATGTGAAAAAACCAAATGCTTGGTTTCGTCTTCTTTTAAAATGGCAACCGTCGGACAAACCTCAGCACATTTGCCACAAATTTCTTCTCGGCGTTCGTGGTACTGACAAATAGAAGGGTCATAATTGATATAATTTTTGTAGCGATAAACCCCTAAATTATCATGTACTCTTTTTAATGCACCCTCTAAGCCTAAAACATTAGGGTCATACACACCACTTTGCTTAGTTGCAAAGATAGGAGCATCCCACCATATGATTTGATCTGTTTCTACATCGTAAATTTCACCTTCTTTACGAAGGCTTACATGTAAGTTTCCGACATGTCCATTGACGTCAACAATCATTGAAGGGGTAACAACAATAGATGTAAAACCATCGTGTGCTAAATTTTCTTTTAAATTATGGTACTTTTCATCTTCTGTAACAATCAGTAACTTATCACCCACTGCTTGCTCATAATCCATGTCTTGTGCATAGTCAAATCCGACCGAGCGAATATCATATAATTTCGCAACATTGCTTATTTTTGTAGCAATAGTATCATGTGATTGTTTCAGATAAAAGTCAATCTCTGGAGCATAAATCTCTGCTTTTACGGCTTCATTATTGGAAATAATATACCCGCCAGTACTTTCTTTAGGCACACTAGATACTATCTCAATGTCATCTCTTAAAGGGAAATCTAAACCAATCTGGTTGTAAAATGCGTAGTCTTTTTTCATTGTGTATATTTCCATCTCTTATCGGTCAATATTTGTTTACCTAGATTGTAAAATGATTTCCTTTAAATGGTTCTTAACAAGAGACATTATATCTCAATTTAATGCCCTATTTCTTAGGCTTAAATTAATTTTATTAAGTTATAATTAACACTCATCAATACTCACTAAAGGTGTTTTATATTGGTCAACAAAAATTTTCTTATCTTGCTTGCCACCATTATAGTCACTGTTATAAGTACATGGTTTTTTTACCATAAACAGCCACGTACTACAAAGGAACCCATTGTTTTAGGGGCCTCGCTACCGTTGAGCGGTATCAATAGCAACTTGGGACAAGATATTGTGGTTGGTGCTAATACTTATTTTAGTCATATCAATGCTAGAGGTGGTGTGAATGGCAGAAAAATTGAATTTATTCAATACGATGACAAATATGAACCGGAGAATACTCTCACCAATACCTTAACCCTCATTAATAAAGATAAAGTCTTTGGACTTTTTGGCTTTGTCGGAACCCCTACGGTTAAACGTATTCTTCCTTTGATTACCAATAGCGATATTCCTTTTGTTGCTCCCTACACAGGAGCCTCTTTCTTGCGAGAAAATAACGCAGACAACATCATCAACTTTCGAAGTTCCTATCAAGATGAAATTGAAGCATTAGTTGCTTTTTTAACTGAGAAAAAAGGCTTTACAAGATTTGCTATTTTTTACCAAAATGATGATTATGGCGAAGAAGGTTATATTGCGCTTAGCACGGCTTTATCTAATCGTCAATTACGCCTTCAAGCGGAAGGTACCTATAAACGAAACACTCTTTCTATTCGACATGCTATTCGCGAAATAGCTTCTGTGAAGCCTGAAGCTATTATCTTGGTGGGTGCCTACAAACCAACAGCACGGTTTATCGACAAAGTAAAAGAGTGTTGTTTTGACAATATTACGTTTTGTCCCATCTCTTTTGTCAATGCCAACGCACTCATAGATGAACTAGGTGGCAATGGTGATAATATTCTTTTTTCACAAACGGTTCCTTCCTATGATGAGTCACATTCGCAAGAGGCAGAAAAATACCTTAGTCTCCTTAGTTTTTATTACCCGAAAGAAAAACCTTCCTTAGTCTCTTATGAATCCTATCTTGCCGCCAAAACGGTAGTCCAAGCTTTACAAAGCAATGATGCCGATATCAATCGTAAAGCCTTTATAGACAATCTTAAGAGTGTCAATAAATTTACATTAAACAATATTCCTTTAGAATATCACCATTCACAATTATTAAATCAAGTTTACCTCTCGACGTACTCCAATGGTAAGTTTCATATCATTGAAAAGTATGGACATTAAGATGACTTTACTTCAATTTATCAATAATAAATTAGACCATATCAAATTTTCTAATAAAACGAAAATTCTTATTGTCATTATTCTCAGCGGTATGATGCTCATAGGCTTTTTGATGTTTATTTCTATCTTTGCACTTAAATATGACTATGAATCGCTTTTCCAAAAACACACTCTGCCTCAAGTGGAACTTGAAGAAATTAAAGATATGTACCGTGTCAACATTGGCGAAACGCTTTACGATATCAAGTTTGACCAAATCAGCAATGGAGATGCTATTGAAGTTATTTTTCTGGCACAACAAATTATTACCAAACAATGGGAAAATTACAAAATATCTATCGACACACCTATTAATGGACTTCCTTATTTTGCAAGCCGTTGGCTAAATTTCTTTTTGATGGATCACAACCTTCCAGAAAAAACTATTTTTCAGCGAGGTATTGTCGAAAAAATAAATATTAAAATGTCTAATATCGACTCACAATTAAACACCATTCTTGAACATCTTCGAAAATCACGCACGGAAGAGGCCCTTTATTTAATCGATAGTCTCTCTCTTGAAACAAATTCACTCAATATTTACCTCTCAAGTCTCATTAATAGTCACCTTAAACAATCTATTAATGAAAAAGAGACGAATGACCGTTTATTCCAAACCAGCACCTATATGCTTATTTTTCTTATTGGCCTTATTTTCTTTTTTATCTCTATGGTTCTTTTTACGATTTTCACTCATTTTAAAAATCTCCATAACTATCTTGAAGAAAATATCTCACGAAAAACAAAAGAGTTGCGTCTTCTCAATGCTTCTCTTGAAAACCGTATTAAAAAAGAGGTCGAAAATAGCCGAAAAAAAGACAATATTATGTTCCAACAAGCTCGATTGGCCAGTTTGGGTGAGATGCTTCAAAATATCGCTCATCAATGGAGACAACCATTGGGAGCCTTGATGATGATTATCCAAAGTTTTGAAAGTAAATTTGCACTGGGTAAATTAGACCGTGATTTTATCAACTCTCGCGTCGCTGATGCCCACCTCCTTTCGCAAAACATGTCAGACACTTTGGAAGATTTTCGAACCTTTTTTAATCCCAACAAGAGCAAAAAAAACTTTAGTATTAAAAATGTTATCCAAAAATCCATTGATCTTTCGAAATATCAATTAGAGCGTGAAGAGATTGAAATTTCGCTTTCGCTCAAAGATGATTTAGAGGTTTTTGGCTTTAAAAATGAACTCATTCATGTCCTTTTAAATCTTATCGGTAACTCCAAAGATATCTTAAGTTCACAAAAAAGTTTAGACAAAAAGATTATCCGCATTATCGCTAAAGAGAGTATTGAACGTGTTTACATCAATGTGATCGACAATGGGGGTGGTATAAAAAATGATATAATACCAAAGGTTTTCGACCCCTATTTTACAACAAAACACCAAAGTGTGGGTACAGGCGTTGGTCTTTATATGTCTAAGCAGATGGTTGAAAAGCATATGCAAGGTCATATATGGTGTAAAAATATAAAGCATAAGCTAGATTCACCATCATTTTATGCCTGCTCAATGTTTACCATTGAAATCCCAAAACAGACGATTCAAACCGAAGAGGCAAGCGATGAATAAACGAAATTTTGACTTACTGGGTAGTTTTTCAATCCTCTATATTGAAGATGAAGCTGACCTATTAAAACATACCACCAGTGTATTAGAGGATTTTGTCAAAAAAATATATCCTGTTCAAACTGTTGAGGAAGCATTGGAAATTATTAAAGCTGAAAAAATCGACGTTATCATCTCTGATATTCATTTACGCAATAGCAATGGACTCGATTTTCTTAAAATGCTCAAACATGACCTAGAAATTGAAATTCCTTCTATTCTCACAACTGCCTTTACAGATACGGAATACCTCTTGGATGCTATTAAACTACATGTCAATGATTATATTATCAAGCCTGTTAACATCAAGGAGCTTTTAAATACACTCCACGATGTTCTCTTACCTAAAATTCAAGCCAAAGAAATTGAACGCTCTTACAATATTATTAAAATGATTTCTGCTGTCACCGACAGTAAACAAGTCGAAATCATCCGTTTTATCATCAAAAATCTTGACAACGACAATACCCTCAACTACTCTTACAGCGAATTAATGGAACGCGTAGATGTCAGCAAACCAACCGTTATTAAACTCTTTAAGCAACTCAGTGACCAAGGCATTTTAACCAAAATTCAAAATAAAAAATACCTCTTTAATGAAACCAAATTACCCCTTCCGGAGAATACATGAATCCTTTACGAGAACTTCCCAAAGTTGATAAGTTTATCACACATCCTTTGTTTGAAGGGCTCAACACCCATCTTTTAACACGATTAGCGCGAGAAGCTATTGAGACTTTACGCGATCGTATTTTGAAAAACGAAGTAAACTGTGTTGACGAAACAGCTCTTCTACAAAACGTTAAAACAGCCTATGATAAACTTTTTGAGCCTTCCTTGAAACCACTTATTAATGCCACAGGTGTTATTTTGCATACCAATATGGGGCGCAGTCTTATCAGTGAAACCCTCTTAGAACGTGCTAAGCCTATCATTTGTAACTACTCAAACCTTGAGTATAATCTTGAACAAGGGTGCCGAGGCGAACGTTATGAACACATTACGGGTCATCTTAAAAATCTTTTACATGTCGAAGATGTTTTGGTTGTGAACAACAATGCGGCAGCAGTTTTTCTTATTTTGAATACCTTTGCAAAAAATAAAGAAGTCGTTGTTTCACGGGGTGAACTTGTTGAAATTGGCGGTAGTTTTCGTATCCCTGAAGTGATGAAGCAAAGTGGTGCAATTTTGCATGAAGTGGGTGCAACCAATAAAACAAAGCAGCTTGATTATCAAAATGCTATCAGTGAAAACACTGCTATGCTGATGAAAGTCCATCAATCTAATTTTACAATGGAAGGCTTTAGCGAAGCCGTTGATTACGAGGCAATTAAAGCATTAGCAGATAAACATCATTTAATTGATTATTATGATTTAGGCAGTGGTTATGTTCCCAAATTACCCTACAATCTTGGTCTTCGAGAAGCATCATTGGAGGAGATTTTAGCCTTACAACCTTCACTGATTAGTTTTAGTGGCGACAAGCTTTTTGGCAGCGCTCAAGCGGGTATTATCGCTGGGCGTAAAGAATTAATTGCTGAATTGAAGAAGAATCAACTCTTACGAATGTTGCGTGTTGATAAAATCACTCTTTGTCTTTTAGAAGAGAGCATTAAAGCCTACCTCAAAGAAGAATATGAAGTCATTCCTACCTTATGGTTACTGTTTCAAAGTGTAGAAGCTCTCACAAACAGAGTCTCCCATGTCAGAGAAAGTGTAGGGGAAAATCGATGCGACGTGATATACAGTGACACCTATATGGGAGGCGGTACATTGCCTAATCGCAAGTTTCCTACGGTTGCTTTACATATCAAAGGCAAGGCAACCGTTTTAGAAAAGAAATTTAGAGAACATCACGTGATTGGACGAATTGAAAATGAGCAGTTTTTGCTTGATTTTAGAAGCCTTTTACCTGAAGTTGAATCACAACTGATTCACACTATTAAAACTATTTTGGATGAGCAATGAATTATATTATCGTAGGAACGGCAGGTCATGTTGACCATGGTAAAACAGCCCTTATTGAAGCTTTAACGGGTTTTGTAGGCGATACACTCGAAGAAGAAAAACGCCGAGGTATTACGATTAATCTCAGTTTTTCAAGTATGCAAAACACCTACACCAATGTCGCCTTTATTGATGTACCTGGGCACGAAAAATTACTTAAAAATATGATAGCAGGAGCCTTTGGCTTTGATGCAAGTATGGTCGTTGTTGATGCCAATGAAGGTATGATGCCTCAAACCAAGGAGCATTTAGAAATTCTCAATCTGCTACATGTAAAAAATATTATCATAGCTCTCACAAAAAAAGATTTAGCAACACCAGAGATGATTGAACTTCGAGAGTTTGAAATCAAAGAACACCTCAAAAGCTTACAGTATTTACACCTAACGCAAATTATTCCTGTCAGTATTTACGACAAAACTTCGATTGAAACACTTAAAAATGCACTCTTTTCACTGCCTTCGATTGAAAAACCCAGCAATGGTCTCTTTCGCTACTACGTTGACCGCTCTTTTTCCATTGCAGGCGCTGGAACAGTTGTAACGGGAACGGTACTGGATGGCAGTGTTAAAGTCGGGGATAAGCTTTTTGCACCGGAGTTAGAAAAAGAATTTACCGTGCGAAATATACAAGTTCACGATCATGATGTTCCACAAGCGCTCTCCTCTCAGCGCACCGCTATCAATTTACAAAATGCCCAAAAAACAGCTTTTGAAAAAGGCGCTTTACTGTGTAAAAAAGGCTATATCCGAGGCTTTGATGCGGCTGATGTATGGATTGAAGGTATTGGTGGACATAGCTTAAAACACAACTCTAAAGTCATTTTATTTGTGGGCACCAAACAAACAGAGGCACGTATCTTATTTTATGAAGGGGAGAATGAATTGCAAAATGGCTTTGCCAAACTTCAATTCAACAAAACCCTCTTTTTAGTTTACGGAGAGCCTTTTATCCTTTGTGCTTCAGGTCGAACCATCGGTGGAGGACGAATTCTCAATCCCATTAATGACCCAATGAAAAAAAAGGTGAAATTGGAGCTCCTAAAAGCACTGAATACCAAAGATTTCAAAACAGCCTTTACTCTTTTAGTCAGTATGCACAAACGTGGGTTTGGCCTTATCTCATCCAATCAGCGCTTTGGTATTAACCACGACGAAGCACTCTTGATTGCAAAATCCATTGACGGCATTTTTGTAGATGAAAAAGCTCTTGTCCTTTATCCTTTGGAGACACGAGGCGAATTAATGACTATTATCAAAGCCATCTATGCCAAAAATGCTTATGCTCTACTTTCAGCCAACTCGCTGACGCTCAAACTCAAATGGGCTAGTACAGGCTTTATCGAAAGTGTTCTTCAATCGCTTTGCGAAGAAGGAATTTTGGCACTTGAAAATGGTATTTATAAAAATGCTAACGTTGATATTTCCAATATAGAAAGGCTGGTTGAAGATAAAATATATACTATTATTTCACAAGCAGAATATATGCCAGATGCTCCTTATAATATCTATGAAGAATTAGATATCGACCGAAAAATGGGCGATGATGCGCTCAAAAGTTTAACACGTGCACGCAAAGTGGTTAGACTAGAGCACAATATTTTTGTAAGTTCTAATGTTTTAAGTGAGATGATGAGCAAAATACGTGAGATTATGCGCCATGAAAATGGCATTGACATTAAGTCATTTAAAGAACATTTTGATATGAGCCGAAAATATTTGGTTGCCTATTTGGATTATTTAGATAATTTTGATGATATCAAGAAAGAAGAAAATAGAAGAGTTTTAGCGTCTATTTAAAAAAGAAGGCAGTAATGGGACATATTATCAATAAAGTTCTTTTTAAATACATTATTCTATTACTCCTAACCTTTTTTGTCAGTATTGCTTCTGTTATTTCGTTACATTTCTTTTTTTATTATTTAGGCAATGAACTGATTGCTCAAAGCCACAACCTCAAAACAAAAATAGAAATCAATAGGCAACTATTGTATGAACTCTCTTACTTACACACCACCTTACTCGAAATGGGAGCAGCGACCACTACTAAAAAGCAACGCGAAGATGTTGTCCACAATGCAGAGAGGATTATAGCTACCATAGAAGAAGGACTATTTGTTCTTAACAATGGAGGGGTTTACACGAATCAAATTTCACAAAACAACATGCATTTGACCTATTTATCTTATGCAAAAAGTACGCCTAACTTACAAGAATCTTCTACCTACAGTTCTCTTGAATTAAAATTACAACACATTCATACATTGATACGCGAGCACACTGCGAATTTAGACAAAAGAGACCTCTATTTTGCTCAAAATAATCCGAACACACAAACACTCATCCAAGAAATTAGAGTCTTTAATAAAAATTTTGCTTCACTATTTGACGAATTAAGAAATAATCTCACTGAAATACTGCTCAATGATTCGATACAGTATAGTCATTTGGAACAACAAAGTGCGTCTAAACAAACTCAGTACCATCGATATGAATTTTTGCTTATTACCTTGAGTATCATCGTTGTTCTCGTTGTTCTATACAATATTCTTCTCCAAATTATTAATCTTTATAAAGAACTGGAAAACAAACTCTATGTTGATTCTTTAACCAAACTCAATAATAGGATACTCCTTTTACAAGATATTAAAAAAGCGCAAAATCCTGCAATCATTATTATTGATATTAACTCTTTTCGTACGATTAATGAACTCTATGGTGTAGAAGTAGGGAATGAAGTATTAATCGTTTTTGCTACCGTTCTTAAAACATTTGCTCAGACATATAACTTAAGTGTCTATCGTATTGCTGGTGATGAATTTGTGCTGTACAAAGATTTACCTGAAATAAATTATAATCA
The DNA here is from genome assembly GCA_028684065.1 of Sulfurospirillaceae bacterium. Taxonomy (GTDB): domain Bacteria; phylum Campylobacterota; class Campylobacteria; order Campylobacterales; family Sulfurospirillaceae; genus Sulfurospirillum. The sequence continues at coordinate 143,986 of JAQUGO010000005.1, read as the reverse complement.
CTGTATCTCCCTTTTAAGTGATCTTTTTAAAACCGTCGAAAACAAAAAAATTTATATCACGACTATTGAAAATTTCATCTACTTAGACCTTTGCGCAGGCATTTCCTTTGAAAAAAATAATGCTTTAGGCACAGCCGATATTGCGCTGAATAGAGCCAAAGAGTTACATAAAGAATATGTCTTTTACGATAAAGCATTAGATTCTATGCGAGAGATCAAACAAGGAGCGCAATGGAAAAAAAGAATCATTGAAGGTATCGAAAAAGAGTGCTTTGTTCCTTTTTTTCAACCTATCGTTGATCGCCATCAAAACATTACCAAATACGAAGCATTGATGCGCCTTGAAGAAACTGATATTAATGGAGAAGTGAGCTATATTTCACCGGCTTCTTTTTTGGAAATTGCTTCACAAACACGGCACTACAACCAAATCTCAAGTATGACTCTCTTGCGGAGCTTTAGAGAATGTGCTTCGCATCATATTTCCATTAGTGTGAATTTAAATTATCACGATATTCTCAATAAATCCTTACATGCAGAACTTAAAAAGTTTATCATTGCTCATGATATTGGAAAATTTTTGATTTTTGAAATTGTAGAATCAGAAAATATCCAAAACTATAAAATCTTAAAACATTTTATGAATGATTTTCGTCTTTTAGGCGTACGTTTTGCCATTGATGATTTTGGTACAGGTTTTTCTAATTTTAGCCATATCTTCGAATTAGCACCTGATTATATTAAAATTGATGGTAGCCTCATTCAAAATATTCATACAGATAAAAAATCATATGAGTTGGTCAAAGCCATTGTCTTTTTTTCCAAAGAGCTGGGTATCCATACGGTAGCAGAGTATATTCATTGCCAAGAAGTTTTTGATATCGCTTATAAGCTCGGTATTGATGAGTTTCAAGGCTATTATTTTGGAGAACCCAAAATAAAAATTTGATATCATTTCTCTTAAACAAAATAGCTTGATAACGGTACAATCTCTTTTGACCTTACATGTAAGACTATTTTTGACACAACGCATTAAACCACTGTTCATTCTGCTCAGAACGATTATTTTTGGAGCGCAAGAGGGCTTCTTTAACAGAGATTAAATCATCAATTTCTAAAAATTTTAACATTGAAAATGAAGAAATAGGTGCATTTGGGTCAGACTCAATAAGCTTTTCAATTTGCTCTATCAATTCGATTTTATCGGTGTTTTCTTGCATATTATGCCCTTTTGTTTACAAACTATTACAAAATTATTGTACAATACCATACATTTCATGCAAATTATATTTGCAATTATACATAAGGAAAAAGAATGAAAAAAACCATTTTATGGCTAGCCTCTTTACTCTATACCTCACTTTTTGCTGCGACAGATGCACAAATTATAGAACATTTTAAATCTACTATCCAAGTTCCTAATATCTCTATTGAAGTCACTTCTCGTAAAAGTGTTGAGAGTATTTCAGGTATGGATTTTGTTACTTTAAATCTTAGTGATGGCACCCATGCACAGAAAATTAGTATTTTTACCAAAGATGATCTCATCTTCCCAGATGTTATTAGTATCAAACAAGGTGGGAGTATTAAAGATATGATGGAAGCAGCAGAGCTTCAAAAGAAACTTTCCGAACTCTACAAAAAAGAAGATAAGAAAAATATTATCACTCTAGGCAATGACCCTAAGAAAGAGACCATTGTTGTTTTTACAGACCCAGAGTGCCCTTATTGCAGACAAGAGTTAAGTAAACTTGATGAACGCCTCAAAGTTAACAATGTTAAGCTTATCTTTACACCTGTTCATGAGCGAAGTTCATTGGAAAAATCTGTTATCATTTACAACGAAACAGCTAAAGCTAAAACAATTCCCGAAAAAATTGCTATTTTAAACAAATATTATGATGAAAATGTCAAATATACAGAAAAAATTACTGATGCTGAAGTTCAACGTATTGAAGATTTAAAAATAAAATACCTAGGAGCTGGTATCAAAGGTGTACCTTTTATCGTTCGCGAGAAAGAGATACTAAAATAACTATTTTCGATTAACGTCATTGCTGATTTTCAGCAATGACACTCTTTAAAGAGGAACCAATGGTTGTTATTATTCTCAGTATTATCATCGCCATTTTACTTCTTACGACAGGTTTTTTCTATCGTTCTTTCATGCAATTAAAAAAAACACTTCAAATATCAAAAAAAGGATCTTCTTTTTATGAAGATGTTTTTAATGCTATTCCTATTCCTCTTTTTTATAAAAAAGACTCTATCGAAAGTGGCAATAAAGCCTTTAACCATGCCTTTGGTCCTTATAAAAAAGAACTGTTTGAACGTGTTCAAACACTCCCTAAAAATAATGAGCAAAGCATTGAATTAACATATGATAACCATATCAAAAAACAATCTCTTATCCTCTCTGCTCCTTTGCATGATGCACACAATACTATTTTAGGATTTAGTGGTGCCATTTGGGATATACATGCGTGGAATAAAGGTAAAGAGACTCTTTTGATCCAAAAAGAACGCCTAGAGCTTGCGCTTGAAGGCTCATTAGAAGGTCTCTTTGATTGGGATATGGAAAAAGATACCTTTTTCTACTCGCCAAGATGGAAACAAATCATGGGATATGAAGCTCATGATACCCCTACGTCGCTCTCTTCATGGCTTAATCTAGTCCACCCAAAAGATATGGCACATGTGAATGAAACTCTCGCTAGGCATCTTAATGAAAATGAAAACGCCTTCTTTGTCGAACATCGTATTCGTGATACAGAACCTCTCATCTGGGTTGCTGTTCGCGCTAGAGTGATTTTTGGAAACAACGCTAAAGCTTTACGCATGACAGGAACAATTAGAGATATCAGTATGCGTAAAAAAGATGAAGAAAAACTTCGTGTTTACAAAGATTTGTTTGTCTCCTTCGTGGATCATCTTCCAACCCTTGCTTATATCAAAGATGCGCAAGGTCGCTTTATCTATATTAACAATTTTTTTCAAAAATTTCTTGGCTTCAAAAGCTGGCAAGCTAAAAATGCTTATGAACTCTTTGATGTACTTACAGCAGATACTATGAGTGAATGTGATCGACTATCTCTCTACGAAGGCAAAATCATACAAGACCTCAACATCCCAACCGAAGAAGGTACTGTAGCACCTTTTCATATGCACACCTTTCTTATTGAAAATGAGGAAGGACAAAAACTCTTATGTGGTGTTGGCATTAACAAATCATTCAAAGAGTAAGGGTATTATTTGCTTCATGTACACACTAAGGAGAAGCCTATGCAACCCAACTTAATCATGATTGAAGACGATGTTGAATTGGCTCAAATTTTATGTGATTTTTTAAAGCGCTACAACATTACTGTCACTAATTATGACGATCCCTATTTAGGTATCAGTGCGTTAAGTCTTACAAAATATGACCTTCTCATTCTTGATTTATCCCTCCCAGGGATGGATGGCCTAGAAATTTGCAAAGAAGTGCGTGCTAAAAATGATATCCCAATCATCATTTCCTCCGCACGAAGTGATTTAGAAGATAAAATTATTGGACTTGAATTAGGAGCGGATGACTACTTGCCTAAGCCTTACGAACCAAAAGAGCTTTATGCACGCATCATGAGTGTTTTAAGACGCTACAAAAGAAGTAATGCTCACCACGAAGAAGAATCCCTTACATGTAACCTCGTAGTCAAAGAAGAAGCCCATTCGATTTATTTCAATCATACTCCGCTTGTACTCACGCCTGCAGAATACGAAGTACTTGCTCATTTAATCAAAAAAAATAATTGTGTTGTATCACGAGCGGAACTTATTAACAGTTCACTTTCTCTAAATGATGAAAACGAGAGTCGCAGTTTAGATGTTTTAATCAGTCGACTTCGTACAAAGCTAGGAGAAAGCTCTAAGGAGCCCAAACTGATTCACTCTGTTAGAGGTATTGGTTATAGGCTTCAAGCATGAGATGGTACCATTCGATTATTACGCGTATTTCGGTCATCTTTGCGCTTGCTCTCATAGGAATCATCGCTATTTTTATTTCTCTTTCGCAACATGAAAGAGATAACTATGTTCGCAGTATGCATGATTACTCGCATATCGCTTTGCGCTCAGCATTTGATGCTCCAACAAAAATCTTAGACCATGAAAAACTTGAAGAGATGGGACTTACGCTTATTAATGATGTCAAATTAAAGGAAGCTATCTTAGCCCAGCCTCGTCCTCCCAAACCTTTTCCTATGAAACGTATGGAAGAACGCTTCCGTTTTAACATTGAGACTGTCTCTTATGGAAAACATATTTATACTATTGTCCAAAGAAAAGACAGTATACCTCTTGTGTTTCAAACACCTTATGAAAAAGAGTTTTTTCCTCAAATTCTTTTTCCTTTAGCTACCATTGCCTTTGTCATTTTTCTCTACATTGGTATTTTACGCAGTATTATGCCTTTAAAACAGCTGCGCAATCACGTTAAACGCTTTGCCGATGGGCATTATGACATTGCTTGCCACAGCACTAAAAAAGACGAAATTGCAGCCCTTGCCAATGAATTTGACAATGCCGTACTAAAGATAAAATCCTTACGTGATTCTCGACAACTGTTTTTACGCAATATTATGCATGAACTTAAAACACCCATTACTAAGGGGAAACTTGCTTCTGAAATGATTGAAAATGCAACGTATGCTACGATTTTACAAAATGTTTTCAAACGTCAGGAAGTCCTCTTAGAGGAGTTTGGACGTATTGAAAAACTAAGTGCTGATGAACTCAAGCTCGACATTCAGCCCTATTTATTTGAAGATATTGTTGATTTTGCACTGGACATTTTGGATGATAAAAAAGAGCGTATTACATGTAAACTCTCGCCACTAAGTTTACATGTAGACTTTGAACTCTTTGGCGTGGTTATTAAAAACTTGCTCGACAATGGCCTTAACTATGCACAAGATGGTAAAGTAACGCTTCAAAACGATGCGCAGAGCATCACCATTTCCAATCTAGGCAATCCTCTTGAATTTCCACTTGAGCGCTATGGCGAGCCTTACTTTTTGGAAGGTAAAAAACAAAAAAGCTCACGTGGACTTGGTTTTGGACTTTTCATCACCTGGCATGTCGTACGTCTGCATAATATGAAAATCACCTATCAAAGAGAAGGAAATATGAACTCTTTTATAATACATATATAAGCTTTCATAAATACCCTTAAAATCAGAAAAACCACATGGGCTAAATTCTTCTTATTTGAGTATATTCTTAAAAGGCCCTGTATATTTTTTGAATTTATCTGGCTTAAAAGAGAAGGGAGAAGAAGCAAAGAAATTTCTTTGCTTCTTGAGAGGTTTAGAATTTGTAGTTAAGACCTACATAGTATTGTGTGATATTTTCTGCTTCGACTTTAATATTTGCGCTATTGGTTCCATCACTAATCGAGAAAGAGTCATCAATATTACTTTTCATATAACGAATGCCCATTTCTAGCTCAACATTTTTAGTTGCCGCATAGACAAAACCAGCTTCAATTCCATAATTAAACCCTGTTGGCTTATCTAAAGAAAGAATTTTAATAACTTCATCATCAATTTTTGCTTTTGTATAGGATGCATTAATACCTAAAAAAGGCGTAAAGTCGGATTTGTTTTTAAACATATAGTCATACCCAGCTCCTAACGAGTAGGATGAAAAGTCATCTTTTTTATTTTGCTTACCTAAAGTACCATAAACTCTGCCATATTCAAAGTATTTACCAACTTTCAAAGCTTCATATGTTGCTTTTGTAGTAACTTTTTCTTCAGCAGAAATGTTAATACTTTCAGCTGGAATCACCGCTGACCCTTTTACCTTTGTGTCAATATTCATAGCACCAAACTCGCCACCCACAAACCAACTATTATCCATTTCCGCTGCCACTAGGGCAGAACTACCAGCCAATAACAACGATGCCACGATTAAACTTACTTTCATGCATTCTCCTTTTTTAAAATAACTAACCATAGTTATTTGTTGCAAAATAGTATTACTTATATACTTATAGCAAGTTTAACTATAGGTAGTTTTTATGCAAGAAATTATTTTTGGTAATATTGATGAGCTTTACAAGCGCATTGGTAAAAATGTTGCCAAAATACGCAAAGAAAAGAAAACAAGTCAACTTGATTTAGCTCTAGCAATGGGACTAAAATCCGTAGGACTTATCTCTGTCGCAGAAATCTATCACAATAAAAAACACTTCAACATCGAGCATCTCGATAAAATAGCGACTATTTTAGAAGTAGATATCTGCGAATTTTTTAAACATTAATATTGTTTTAATAAAATTAGACTATAATGCGCTCAATTCCAAAACTTCCTAGATGGACTTCACCTAAAACCTACCAGATTTGAGCAACGACTCAGTGAGTATGTAGGTTTTTACATACGATTTGACGAGTTGTACTCTCTATTAACTCAAAAAATTTTTATGTAGTAAAGCTTGGCTTTACGAAAGTGTTTCATTAAACACTTGTAATTCTTTTCATTTTGTTTTGGAAAAATTAAACACATGGAAAAATATATGGAAAATCAAACATTTGAATCCTTCGGTCTACACCAAGATATTCTTAAAGCTGTCGTAGAAGCAGGTTTCAAAGAACCAAGTCCCGTACAATCAGAAGCTATCCCTTTAGTCTTAGCCGGTCACGATATCGTTGCACAAGCACAAACAGGTACAGGTAAAACGGCCGCATTTGGCCTTTCAACTTTAAGCATGATTGACCCTGAACTCAACAGAGTACAAATTTTAGTCATTACCCCAACAAGAGAACTTGCAACACAAGTCAGTGATGAGCTTTATTCATTAGGACGTTTTCGTGGTGTTAAAACCGTTACGATTTATGGTGGTAGCTCTTACTCACGTCAAATTGGTCTTATTGAAAAAGGTGCTAGCGTTATCGTTGCCACCCCTGGTCGTATGCTAGATCTTCTTAAAAATGACCGTCTTGGTAAATTTGCTCCAAAAATTATCGTTTTAGATGAAGCAGATGAGATGCTTGATATGGGATTTTTAGAAGATATTGAAGAAATCTTTACCTACCTTCCAAAAGAGCGTCAAACACTTCTTTTCTCAGCTACCATGCCAGACCCTATCAAAAGACTTGCAAGCAAGATTTTAAATGACCCAAAATTCGTTAGTGTGACACCAAAAGACCACACAACCAATGAAGATATCGAACAACAATATTATGTCATTAATGAATACGAAAGAGACAATGCGATGATCCGTCTTTTAGACGCTTTAGAGCCTGAAAAATCCATCGTATTCTGTCGTACCAAAAAAGAGGTTGATCGTCTTTCAACTCAACTTATGGCGGTCGGTTATGCAGCAAAAGGCTTGCATGGCGATATGGAGCAAAATCAACGTGAGAGCGTTATTAAAGCCTTTCGTAGTTCACAAATCGAACTTCTTGTCGCAACCGATGTTGCTGCACGTGGTCTAAACGTTGCAGACATTTCTCACGTTTTCAATTACCATATGCCGTTTGACCCAGAGAGTTATGTTCACCGAATTGGACGTACGGGACGTGCTGGTAAAAAAGGTGTGGCAATTACACTTGTAACACCTATTGAATTTCACTCAATGCAACGCATCGGTAAGAAAGTTGGCTCAAAAATCGAGCACAAAATCGTTCCAAGCTTGAGTGATGTTAAAGAAAACAAACTGGTTAAAATAGCTGAAGATATTAGAAATGCAGAGCTTAATGACAGCGCATCAAAGCTTTTGAGCATTCTTGAAGACGATATGGATATGGCACAAATTGCTTTGAAATTGCTTTCAAACCTTTTAAAAGAAAATACTCCAGTAGGTCCTAATAAAATTGGTTTAGATAAAAAGACGTTAGAATCAGTCGTGAAAAACATCGAAGAACGTGATAATAGTCGTGGCGGCTCACGTGGCGGATACAGAGGCAACGGCGGCGGAAATCGTGGTGGTTACAGAGGCAACTCATCTGGTGGCTCACGTGAAGGTGGCGGATACAGAGGTAATTCTCCAAGAGAAGGTGGCGGAAGCCGCGATGATCGTCCAAGAGACGATAGACCAAGAGCTGACCGTGCTCCTTCAAGCAGACCGTATCCAAGCCGTGATGGTGCCCCATCAGGTGCCCCACGCGATAGCAGACCTCCAAGAGCTCCAGGCTCACGCGATAGCCGACCTCCAAGAGGCGATTTTAAACCAAGCTCCGCTCCAAGCGGTGATGGCAGACGCGCTCCTAGAAGTAGTGGTAGCCGTGGTAGTAATGAAGGAAGAAGTTAGTCTTTAAGATGATGGCGTGAAAATATCACGCCATCATACCCTGTTGTTTTAACTGCGTCTAAATAAACCTTATCCTCAATCCCATCTTTTGCCACAATCGTCGCACTTTTTGTCTCTAAAAGCACTTTCAAACTTTCCACACCTTCGACTTTTTTCAATGCTTTTTTAACAGCCGTTGTACATAAAGGGCAATGCATTCCTTCCACCTTAATAATCAACTCTTCACGTGCTAAGAGCACCAAAGGGATAAGAAAAAAGAAGATTTTTTTCACGCTTATTCCTCAAATAATAAATTTGCCACTTCAGGATAGAGCAACATCATAACGATAATACCTAACACTATCCCATAGATAATACGGTTTTTCTTACGTTTTTCAAGCCTACATGTAAGGCATTCTTGAGAGTATGCTCGGTATGAGAGATATAAAATCCCTAATGATAATAACGATAAAGGTATCCTAAAAGGAGTTAAGGTTTCTAGAAAACCTAAAAAGCCAAAAGAGATACCAAAAAGCAAAAACAATAAAGGTGGAAGGCAACACGCAGTTGCCAAAAAAGCTGATACCAAAGCCCCAATGATGCCTGCTACCTCTTTTTTCATCTATATTTTTTCCTGAGAAATAAAACTATAACGGAAACTTGCAGGTGCGTAATAATCCAATACCTCATCTTCAACTTCAGCATAAGGATAACCAAACATATTCAGAGGTTTTTGAGTAGGCTCAGGGCTTAGCACAAAATCTCGTCCATAGTTATACCCCATCCAGTTCATCTCCCAATTTCCAAAGAAATAATCTCGAACTTTTTGCACCAATGGGTCTTTGAGTGTTAATTGCTCAACCAAAATTACTTTTGTTACATCAGCAGGATCGGCGGGAACCCAACCTAAACCATTAATATAAAACTCAGCCCTACAATGTTCTGCTCCTGTGATTTTTGCTAAACCTTTTTCATCGCTTCCTCCACATGCTTTAGAAAAGCGAGATTTGCCCAAACGAATACCAAATATTTCACGTGCAGGTACACCTACGCTTCGTAAAAGTGCTACAAAAACAGAACTAATATCGGTACATTTGCCACCCAGTAAATTTTGCTCAATCGCTTTTCCAGCATCGCCAACACCACAACCAATGACGCTGTTATCGCGATACATGTTTTCAGTGACCCATAGGTAAATTGCTTTGGCCTTATCCAGTGGTGTTTTGGCCTCTTTGGTGATTTGTAATGCCAATTCTTTTACTTTCCCACTAGTAGGGATATGCGCTGTTGGTTTTAAAAAGCGCGCCACTTCTTTAGAATATTTACTCAATGCAGTTGCTTTTGAAAAGTCACTGGTACGCTCGTAGGTTGTAATTGTATAAGTAACTTCGAGAATTTTTTCGCCACCGTTATCCCATTGTGCATACAAGGTACGTGCTTTATAAGCATTTTTATCGGTCACATACGCTTTACTTGCATTGGCATTAAATTTAAAGTCGCTCATGCTTTGATACGCACTTTCTAAAGGTAGTGGAATCCAAAGTTTGGTAAGGGCTTTTGCATTTTCATGCTGAAGATTGTAACTATTTTTAACATAAAAAATACGTTTCAAGCCAGTTGATTCACTCGCTTCAAGGATTGAAACCTGTGGTAAAATTATGGCTGACGTCCCCAATGCAATACACCCTTGCATAAATGCTCTTCGTTTCATTAAAACTCCTAAAATTAAAGTAGCAACGAAGAAAAGGACATAAGAGATGAAACTAAAAGGGTTGCAATCATATGTGGTCTAAACCTTAGACTTCGTGCATTGAGAGGATTTTACAAAGAATATGCTTAAGATAATCTCTAAAAGTATTTGTAGCTTTTAGAGATTATTGAACTATTAGATAACTATGCTTTTTTTGTCTGTTTTTTAATAGGAGCTTTTTTTGTTTTTGTATTGGCTACGTGTTTACTCGTTGCTTTTTTGGCAACAACATGCTTAGTTTGTTTATGTACCACTTTTTTTTTGCTCGCTGAGGCAGCATTTGTATCTGCAAAAGCCATTGTCGAAAGAAGGGTAATAATAAGGGTGATGAATGAAAGGCGTTTGAACATTAATTGTCCTTTAAAGATGATTTCGAGCGCGCATTATATCTGAGAATTTTAAATTATTTCCAACAGGCTAAAATAGCTCGCAGTATAGGGCTTTTGGGGGCATTATAAAGGCCCTATAAACAATCTAATTTTTATTTTTTTTAAAATGTGAATACTTTTTGCTTTAGTATGTCAAAGTATACTTGAAGGATAAGAAATGCATTTTTTAGTCGTAGATGATAGTTCTACTATGCGCAGGATTATTTGCAATACCTTAGGCAATATTGGTTATACCAATGTCACCGAAGCAGAGGATGGCATGGAGGCGCTAATAAAAATAAAAACACAGCACTTTGATGCGATTATGACTGACTGGAATATGCCCCGCATGAATGGCCTAGAACTCGTTAAAGCTTTACGAGCGATGGAGAGTTATAAGGATGTTCCTATTATTATGGTTACCACAGAAGGTGGCAAAAGAGAAGTCATAACTGCCATTAAGGAAGGCGTGAATAACTATATTGTCAAACCTTTTACCCCTCAAGTTCTCAAAGAAAAACTCAAAGATATTATCTAAGCTTTAAAACAAATCTCAAAACAGTTTAAGGCCTCTACATGTTCATAGTGGAGGCTAAAGCCATGTTTAACAACAATGGCATTTGCAATATACAAACCAAGCCCTAATCCAGACGTTACACCTTCTGTTTCACGATTAAAGGGCCGTGTAAAATCAAGCCTGCTTAGAGGTAGTGCTTCCCCTCGTGAACATACCTTGATTCCTTGTGCACTAAGTGTTACATCAATCATTCCCATCTGGTATCCTAGCGCTAAAGGGGTAAACGGTAGGTAACATTACTCTGCTCTAACATTTTGTCATTTCTTTGGTTATAATTCCAAAAAAATTTCTCTAAGGATCAAGAAGTGGAACACGGCGCTGTTGAAGAACAACTCAAGCAAGTAGAAGAAGCGATGGAAGAAATCAAACATCATGAAGCTGAAGAGAGAGGATGGCTCTCGTATGTCTCTTTAAGTACCGCAATCATCGCCATTGTAACTGCTTTGGCAGGACTTTATGAATCCCAAGTCACATCACAAACAATTTTGGCCAAAAATGAGGCTGTATTATTGCAAAGTAAAGCTTCTGACCAATGGAGTTTTTACCAAGCAAAGAGTCTCAAAGGGCATATTTATAAAGTGAATGCTGAAGTTTTTCCTCAAAAAGCAGATGACTTTAAAGTCAAAATAGACAAATATGAAAAAGAACAAGCGCAGGTCATGGCGGAAGCTAAAAAACTTGAAAAACTAGGAGAAGCCAAAGATCATGAAAGTGAACACTTTTATCATAAGCACCATACCTTAAGCTTTGCCATTACTTTCTTACAAATTTCAATTGCCATTGCCTCTATTTCAGCACTCACACGCAACAAAAAGTTTTGGCTTGGCTCTTTAGCCTTAGGTACCATTGGATTAGGCATTTTAATTGATGCTGTATTGATATAAACCCATGAAAATTTTAATATCTTTTTTTATTGCAATCACTCTAACTTCTAGCTCTTATGCAATTGAAACCATGGTATTTATGCGTCATGGGGAAAAGCCAGTGAATGGATTGGGCCAGCTTACATGTAAAGGGCTTAACCGTGCATTGCAACTCCCCTTAGTGCTGGAAACAAAATTTGGTAAACCAACCGCCATTTTTGCCTCCAACCCATTTGATAAAAAATCTGATAAAGGTACAGATTATTACTATATTAGACCACTGGCTACCATTGAACCAACCGCTATCACTTTTGGACTCCCTGTCAATATCGCTTATGCTTTTAAAGAAGTAGATGCTTTAATCAAAGAAATTACAAGCAAAAAATACCACGATGCAACACTTTTTATCGCTTGGGAGCACCATTTATTGGTTAAAATCGTCAAAAAGCTTGTCAAAAAAGAACCCTCGATTAACGTTCCCGATTGGGAGGGAGATGACTTTGATTCGATTTACATTGTAAGGTTTGACCATGAGACAAAACGATATACCTTTAGCATTGAGCATCAAAATCTTAATGACTTACCAACGCAATGCCCAACAGAGAAATAGAAGGCTAAACTTTTAACGATATTTTTAGTTAAAACACTTTGTTTTTGCCCTCTTTTTGATGTGTTTTAAAGCCTTACATGTAAAGATATTTATTAGTCTCAGCTATGTCAAAAAGTTAACAATTGGGCTCCGACCATTTTTCGTATTATACCGTGGAATCTTTTATCAATAAGAATATTATGCACGTAGGCATAGAAGGAAAGCTTAGAAAGAATAATTTCTAAGCTTATAAAGTTTTTATAAATTTTAAAGATGAGATTTTTTACTTATCATATCATCAACATCGCGATTCATAGGTAATACATAGTCAGTAGCCGCAATTGCAACATTTGTTGAAGGATTGATAATTTTTATATTGACATAAACTGCTGAATTTGCTACCGCATATGTTCCAACAATGACAGCATTGGCACTATAAGTTTTAGCAATTTTTCCAATATCTCTGGTTAACATTAATTCACCAGTATTTTGTTTCATATAAATATTCTCTCGAAATTTCATTTCAATGACATTCATTTTAGCTTGAATAAATCGTGCAGATATTTGTTCAGAAATAAGACGTCCAAGTGTTGATGAATTTTCTATATCATCTATATTCACAACAGTTGCCATAATAATAACTGATTCTAATGGTAAGTTTGCATCAAGCAAAAGCTTTTCTGCGGCTTTATAATTAATGCTAGTCATATCATATTTGACAGAATGTGTTAAATCAGTTTGATTAGACGCAACACAGCCATTGAGTAGAAATGCTAAAATAATTGTGCCAATAATATATGAAATTTTCATTCTTTATCTCCTGTAACCTTTATAACTTTACCCATTTCTTTTGAGGCATAAAGAGAAGTGTCGCTATCTGCAATATAATAAATATTGCTGACGCTACCCAAATAAATACTATTGTTTGAAGCGGTAACTGTAACAATAATCTCGTTTTGAGGTATTTCCCCAGCAGCATATTTAGATTCAAACCAATTATAAGCATCTATTCCTATTGCTCCAGCACCTGTTGCCACACCAGCCGTTGTTGCTGCTGTATTGGATGCGGCAACACCTGATATAGCCCATGCGCCTGCAGTTAATAACGTTGGCAATCCAAACGAATTTCTAAAAGGAGCTCTATCTTTTGTAAATTTAAGAACTTGGGTATTAATATCCATACTTACATCTGCTGCTGCTGAGAATTTAGCAACAGTTACTCCATTTTTTACAAGTGCGCTCAAAAGTAAGGTATGTAAAGCTTTATTAAATTTTGATTTTTCTGTTGGCTCATTAATATAAATAATTTTTTTATCACCTGCTTGTTCTATAATTGTTTTTGCCAGATGGCTACCAATGCTCTCCCAATGCATAGCTGCTTGAAGCTTATTTTGTTCCGTATGAGGGAAATTTACAGGTATTGGCGCTTCAGAATAAGGCGTCATACAACCACTCAATGCTAAACCAAATAAACATGTCACTAAACATAATTTTCTCACTAGTACCCTCCAATGTTTTTAAAAATTCTACTGTAAATTTTCTTAAAAAGGTAAATTAGACGAATGCTCTACATTTCAAGCCTAACGGTAGTTATAAAAATAATTAGTGATACTATGAAAAAAGGGCTCTTAGCCCTATTGCAATTTCTTTACATGTAAACACTAATTGCGTCTTTGATACTCGTCATACCCAAAATGACTGGTTACTTCATAACGTCCATCTTTGTGTAAAACGGCTAAATCAGGTAATTTTACTCCATTAAAGGTCGTGTTTTTAACAATGGTGTAGTGAATCATATCTTCAAAGATAAGCTTGTCACCAATTTGTAGCGGTATATCAAAACTGTAATCACCCATGATGTCACCTGCTAAACAGGTAGGTCCGCCAAGTCGGTACATGTAAGGCTTTTCTCCCGCTTCACCTGCGCCTCTAATGGCAGCACGATACGGCATCGCAAGGGTGTCAGGCATATGTGCTTCGGCTGAGATATCTAAGATGGCGATGTCTATCCCATTGTGGACAATATCTAAAACGCTGGCTACGAGTGGGCCTGTTTGCCAACCCACCGCTTCACCCGGTTCTAAATAAACTTTAATGCCAGGGTAACGTGATTTAAAATCTTTGATAAGTTGGATTAGTTTTTCCACATCATAACCTTCGCGTGTGATATGATGCCCGCCTCCAAAATTGACCCATTTCATACGAGATACTAGGTCGCCAAAACGTGCTTCAAAACCCTTTAAAACCTCTTCAAGTGCAGAAGCGTCTTGTTCACAAAGGGCATGAAAATGTAGTCCCTCTATTCCCTCGAGTTTATCGTATTGCATACTCTCTTTTGTAATGCCAAGACGGCTGTAAAGCCCACATGGATTGTACAAATCAACAGGACTTGAAGAGACTTCAGGATTTAAACGTAGTCCGCAACTGGTTTTTCCAAGTGCTTTTGCTTTGTACTTTTCCCATTGATTAAATGAATTAAAAATAAGATGCTCACTTAAAGCTATCACCTCATCAATATCGTCTTCTTTATAGGCTGGGGAATAGGTATGAATTGTACCGTTAAAATATTCTTTAGCAAATTTTGCCTCATGCAAACCACTGCATGTACAGCCACTTAAATAGGTATCAACTAAAGGAGCAAGCGCCTTAAACGCAAATCCTTTAAGTGCTAAAAGTACCGTAGCACCTGAACGATTAGCTACGTCGTTTAAAAGTTTTAAGTTCTCTTCTAACAACATCTCTTCGCAAACATAAACGGGTGTTTGGAGTTGGTCTAAGACAGTTTCTATTTGACTTATTTTATGCATTATGTTCTCCCTATATAAGATGTAAAATGTACCATCTTTCGCCTTAATAATTAAAAAAATGGCATAATACGCTTGCACTTACATCATTTATGAGGATACCTAAGCGTTGAAACATCTTGGTCTTGTGATACTCTTTTTATACAGTTCACTCTATGCTTTTGCATCTTCTATAGAATTTACCGAACAAGAAAAAGCATATATTGCGACCAATCCTATCATTCGTGTCTGTGTTAACCCCACTTTAGCACCTTTTGAATTTTTAACAGTAGAGGGAAAATACCAAGGTATTGGAGCAGAACTATTAGAACATGTAGCCGCTAAGATACCCCTGAATCTGGAAATCATTCAAACCTACTCGTGGAAAGAGAGTTTAGAAAAAGCACGTAATAATGATTGTGATATCGTTAATTTTATCCCACAGACTTTAGAATTCAATAAATGGCTTCTCTTTTCAGATCCTCTCTTTTCTGATTATAATGTTCTGCTTACCCGTAGTGAGCATCCCTATATTTCTGACGTGCATAAGCTGGTGGATGAAAGTCTCGCTTTAGGAGAAAATAGTGCGCTGTATGAACGTTTGAGCCACGATTTTCCTAATCTTACAATTTTTTCTGTCGAAACACCCGAAGATGCTATCTTTCTCGTCCTTAATAAAAAAATTGATATGACCATTCGCTCATCGACGATAATGTCTTATACCATTCGTAAGCAAGGGCTTCTGAACCTCAAGATTGCAGCCATTTTAGAAGAGTATAAAAATATCTTTAAAATAGGAATCGTAGGCAATAATGAAATTTTACGCGACCTTTTAAACAAAGGGATTGCAGCACTTACCGCCAATGAAAGAGAAGAAATCGTTAACACCTACAGCCCCATCGTTTTTGATAAAAAATTTGATAAAAAGGTGTGGTATTTTCTTATCACTATTTTTCTAAGTATTGTTCTTATTTTATTATGGAACTATACATTGCGCAAGCAGGTCAAAAAAGCTATTGCAATCAATCTCGTCAACCAAAAAATTATGGTACAGCAAGCCAAACAAGCCGAACTAGGTCAACTCATTGGCAATATTTCCCATCAGTGGAGAGAGCCTCTGTCAAACCTCAGTAGTATTAATTTAATGATGATAGCCTTTATAGAATACAACCAAAAAATTGATAAAGATTTTTTACTAACCAAGTTTAAAGAAGTTGAAAATACCTTAGACTTTATGTCACAAACGATGCAAAACTTTTTAGAGTTTTACAAACCCTCTACCGTACAACAATATTTCACAATCTATGATGCAATGCAACAAACACTCTCTTTGGTTGAAACAAATATTTTAGCTTATAAAATTGCAATTGAGATTCAAGGAGACAGAGAAGCTCAAGTATATGGAATCAAAAACGAATACATGCAAGTGTGGCTGAACCTTATCAATAATGCTATTCGAGCCTTTCAACAA
Source organism: Sulfurospirillaceae bacterium (assembly GCA_028684065.1). Taxonomy (GTDB): domain Bacteria; phylum Campylobacterota; class Campylobacteria; order Campylobacterales; family Sulfurospirillaceae; genus Sulfurospirillum. The sequence continues at coordinate 127,313 of JAQUGO010000005.1, read as the reverse complement.
AGTAATGTTCCTACAAAAGTCATTCATATTACCATCGATAAAGATGTGGTAAAAATCTGTGACAGTGCTAAAGGGTTTATCTCTCAAAGCGATCTTTCTAAGGGTATCGGGCTTACAATGTGTTCGACTATTTTGAAAAAATACGATAAAAAGTTGACTTTTAAAAACTCAATGGAAGGTGTATGTGTGAGTATTGAGCCTTCATCACATGAACATCATACGCCTATTTGACTACCTAAGCGATAGCCTGCTTCGGCAATGGTTTGTATGAATTCTTTCCCGACTTTTTTACGAAATCGCATCACAAAATTTACAACTGCTTGGTCACTCACATAATCAAAATTCCACAATGCTTCATACATCATATCTTTTGTGACAATGCGATTGGGATTATCTATCAATAATTCAACAAAGGCAGCTTCCTTTTTACTAAGTTCTATTATGATGCCTTCTTTAGTATAAAGCACTCTATTCTCAGGTTCATAGCTATAACCATTTTTTAATACAATGTGACTAGAAGGTTGAAAATATTGTGCACATTTACTGAGTGTATCAATAAGCTCTTTATATTTTATAGGTTTTAACAAATAGGCGGTTAAATTAAGAGGAATAGCACGAAATAAAAACTCTTCATTTTTATTACCACTTAAAACAACAATCGGAATCTGTGCATTTTCTTTACGCACCGCTTCGATGAGATCCAAACCATTTTCATCATTGAGCTTAATATCACAGATAATCATATCGACGGCTTCAATTTGTAGTATTTGCTTCGCTTTGGTGATAGTATCACTATGTAAAATCTGCTTTACAAAAAGAGTCAATAATGTCATGAAATTTTGTGCAAACTCTTCATTATCTTCTACAAATAAAACATTTTTGTCTTTTAGTATCTCTATCATTTTACTTATTCCTATCTATTCTGTTTCTTTTTGTAACATTTATCGTTAAATTCGTTTTTTAAGACTTTTTTTTGTTTTGTAAATTTTTTTTCTTTTTTAAAACTACTTTCCCCCTTGAAATCGAGCTTATTGTAGCAATATTGTATTAATATTATGTTTAAAAAGAGGCTCTTTAGATAAATTTATCATACATATCTCATTTATATCTCATTTATACCCTTAACTGATGATAACAATGAGATATACCCAACGTATAATGAGCTCAGGAACTAAAAATGAACACTCGTACAGTGAGTGTTTAGAGGTGATGTGATAGTACGCGTTTTCAACCTATCACATTGAGGTTAAGGAACACTCTTGAGTGCATTTCTTAACATAAACTATACATTTCAATAAGGAGAATTGTTGTGATTACATTCCTTTGTGCACTGGTTTTACTGGTCGTTGCTTATTTTACTTATGGTAAATATGTCGAAAAAACATTTGGCATGGACGATAGCCGCCCAACACCTGCAACTACTCAAGCTGATGGTGTTGACTTTGTACCTATGAGTACAGGAAAAGTCTTTCTTATCCAATTTCTAAATATTGCTGGACTTGGACCAATTTATGGACCAATCATGGGTGCCCTTTATGGACCCGTTGCTTTTTTCTGGATTATTTTAGGTTCAATCTTTGCTGGTGGCGTTCACGATTATATGGCAGGTATGATGTCTGTACGCAATAAAGGTAAAAGTCTTCCAGAGTTGACTGGAGAATACCTTGGTGAGACCAGTCGTTATGCAATGCTTTTTGTCAGTATTATGCTTCTTTTATTCGTAGGTGTTGTCTTTATCGTAGGCCCTGCAGCATTGATGGCTAACTTGACATTTGAAACAGGTGGCCCTGGTGTATTTGCAGGTACAATGTTTGCAAGTAAAACATTTTGGATTGCTGCTATTTTTGCTTACTATTTTGCTTCTACTATTTTTCCAATTGATAAAATCATTGGCCGATTCTATCCTTTCTTTGGTGCGGTACTAATGTTTATGGCATTTGGTGTTGCAGGAGCCATGTTATTCCACGGTCTCGCCATTCCAGAGATTACCAGTTGGGCTGATTTTGCGCATCCTAAGGGACTTGCTATTTGGCCAGGACTTTTCTTTACTATTAGTTGTGGGGCACTTAGTGGTTTCCACGCAACACAATCTCCATTAATGGCACGTACTCTTAAATCAGAAAGCAAAGGTCGTACAGTATTTTACGGTGCGATGATTACTGAAGCAGTTATTGCTATGATTTGGGCAAGTGTTGGTATGGCATATTTCCCTGATGGCATCCAAGGTTTAAGTGCTGTTCTTGCAAAAGGTGGACCAGGTTTAGTGGTTAATGAAATTACGGTTGGTTATCTTGGTGTCTTTGGTGGATTATTAGCGATTTTAGGTGTTATCGCTGCTCCTATCACATCAGGTGATACAGCATTCCGTGCAATTCGTTTAACCATTGCAGATAGATTTAATATCTCACAAATTGCCACTAAAAACAGATTGATGATTTCAGTTCCTATTTTTATTATTGCTTTCTTTATCACACAAATTGGTTTTGCTGCCATTTGGAAATACTTTACATTCTCAAATCAAATGTTAGCAGCCTTTGTTCTTTGGACAGGTACAGCGTATCTTTACCACCACGGACGTAGTATCTGGATGACTGCTATTCCAGGAACATTACTCACAGGTACTTTAGTTGGCTATATTCTAACCGCTAAAGAGTTCCCTTTTGGCTTAAGCCATAGTATCGCTGTCAACAGTGGCCTTGTAACAGGTCTTATTGTTTTCCTTTTCATACTAAAGTTAAATTTTTCACGCAAAAAAGAAGCGCTTGCTTAAGTAGAGTGCTCATGTAAAAATATAAAGTAAGCTGGTATACGTATCAGCTTACTTTAGTTTAATGACAGACGACGGCACTTTTGGGCCAAATGTCTTGTAAGGTTTTATAATGCTTCGCCAAACACGTATCGCTGCAGGAACACACATCGAAGGTACTTTAAAAATGCAGAATGAACTGCATCTTTATGGCACCATGGAAGGGGAAATACACTCTTCTGAGACCGTTATCATAGAACATGGAGCCACATTTACTGGCACAATCAACGCTCCAACGCTGCTTATTCGAGGAAATACCCATGGCGAAATTGATTGTGACCTTGTAAAAATTATGGCCAATGGATACCTGCATGGCACTATCAAAAGTTTTATGCTTATCATTGAGGCTAAAGGTCATTTTGAAGGTACGCGTACAGTTCGGGCAAAAGAGTGGGATGAAAATCTACATACTAAAAATGGTACTGAATTTGATACAGAAAATATCCTTCTTTAAGAACTCAATAGCATTTATTGTCAAAAGATTATCGGTCTAAGCCTTTGCAAGGTTTGAGACAGACTTTAATGTTACGATAAAGCAAAATGCTGACGAAACCACTATACATAAAGGTTAATTATGAGGATCTTGCTCTTAGAAAATAATTTTTATATTCATACTGCTATTATTAAAAAACTTACTGCAAAAGGTTATAAAATTGATGCCTTTGTAGATGAAAAAGAGGCGCTTGAAGCCATTGATGAAGGATATACCTGTTTTATCTTATCGCTGAATACACATGCCTCACAAAGTATGGATATACTTCAAAAAATTCGTGCTTATTACCCAGAAACTCCTGTTATCATGATGAACGTACATGAGGAGTGTGAATTAAAACTACTTAAAAACGCTTACATGTATGGATGTAGTGATTTTATCAAGAAACCTTTCTCGATGGATGAACTAGAAGCCAAAATTGAAAAATTGTGTCATATTCGTAATGATGTTGTACGCTTAAATGCCAAATGCCAATTCAATTTTAGAACGAATATGCTGCAAATAGGAACGACAGAAAAACATTTTTCTCGCAAAGAAAGCTTACTTTTCAATATCCTCTTTAGCAATAAAAACACTCTTGTTTCTTTTGAAACTATCAAATCTGTTGTTTGGGAAGGTGAAGGCGCGAGCCTTGATTCCATACGCTCTCTTATACGACGTTTACGTCAAAAAATCCCTTATGATTGCATTGATACCATTGTCGATGCTGGCTATATATTTCGCTATAATATCACTACTCCTAATAACTTCATTTTACAAGAAGTTAAAAATACGCGACAATTCGTCTCTGCGTAATTTCGAGTTAAAACATTCAAGGAGTTATTAAATATATGAATACGTTAAGTATCAAGATTAAAACACTTATTCTTTTCATTGTATCTATTATGCTTGTATCTGGAGTATCCCTACTGATTACCAACTATGAAACAAGTACCTTTGGAGAAGTCCAACTACAAGATGAAGAAACACTTATTATGGACAATAGTAAGAAAGAGCTCAAAGCTTACACTTTAATGGCAGAAAAAGCTATCTCAACCTTTTATGAAATGACTTTAGATAAAAATATAGGCCAAAAAGTTAAAGACGATGCCCTCGCTTTTAAGAAAATTATTGATGATGTTTATACCACCAATAAAGATAAACTCTCTAAAGATGAACTACGAGCCCTTATTTTCAGTGTCGCCAACGGGTATCGCTACAATAATGGTATCGGTTACTTCTTTGGTTATACCAAAGAAGGTGTCAATGTTCAGCACGCCATTAACCCTTCGTTAGTGGGTAAAAATCTTTTTGATGCTAAAGATAAAGATGGAACCTACTTTATTCGCGATTTACTCAAAGCTGCCAAAGATGGTACTGGCTTATCTAAATTTATCTATCCTAACCCTAAAACCAAACAAGACGAACCTAAAATTTCTTATAGCTTTTATTTCGAACCTTTAGATGTTGTTTTTGGAACAGGTGATTATGCTTCAAGCATTAAAGAATTTTATCAAAATGAGGCCATTAAAGTTTTAGAAAAACTTCGCTATGCCGAAGATGGCTATTTTTACGCTATGAAGAAGAATGATAAAGGCGGTTACGAATACGCTTTTCATGGTGCAGAGCCTACTAAAAGAGGAAAAGTCATCAAGGCAGATGAAAAAGATGCTAAAGATAGACCTTTTAGAAAAGAGTTACTTGAAGCTCCTGTCAAAAATATAGCAGAAGGTGCTTTTGTAATATACAATTGGAAACACCCTATTAGCAAGCAGAATGAAGATAAAATAGCTTATGCTAAATACTTTAAAGAGTGGGATTGGATTATTGTATCAGGTGTTTATCTTGATGGTATTGCCGCTTTTACAAAAACTCAAAAAGAGCATATCTCAGGTAATATTTCATATATGATGAAACAAGTGATGCTTTATGGCTCATTAGTAGCATTATTGGCTGTAGCGGTTATCTATTTTCTTCTCAACCATATGGTCGTAGCACCTTTGATTAACCTCAAAGATAAAGCCTATAACTTAGCTGAAGGTGATGGTGACTTAACCAAAAAATTGGATATTACCAGTCATGATGAAATTGGCAATGCTTCGCATGAAATTAACAATTTTATTGAAAAAGTTCGCTCAACGATTGCGTTAGCAAAAACCACCAGCAGTGAAAATGCTTCTATCGCCCATGAGCTCTCAGTAACGACACTTGAGGTTGGTAAACGCGTAGAATCATCCACCAATATCATTACGCAAGCAACTTCTATGTCACACATTATCAAACAAGAAATTGTTGACTCTGTTGAAGAGGCCAAAAAATCTAAAGATGAAGTTCTTAAAGCTAATAAAGAGCTACAAGGTGCACGTCACTTTATCCAAGAGTTGGGTAGTAAAGTTGAAAGTAGTGCAGCCACAGAAATGGAACTAGCACACCGTATCCAACAACTTAGTAATGATGCAGAACAAGTGAAAAGTGTTCTAACTGTCATCAGTGATATTGCGGATCAAACGAACCTTTTAGCATTGAATGCAGCCATTGAAGCAGCACGTGCTGGAGAACATGGTCGTGGGTTTGCTGTTGTAGCCGATGAAGTGAGAAAACTTGCAGAACGCACACAAAAAAGTCTAGTAGAAATCAATGCAACCATCAATGTCATTGTTCAAGCAATTAGTGATAGCAGTGATCAGATGAATCGTAATTCTGCTGAAGTTCAAGAACTAACATCCATCGCAAAAGAGGTAGAAATTAAAATTAACACGACTGTTGATATGATGAATATCGTCACCAATTTGAATGATAAAACGGTTACGGACTATGTTCAAACAGGTCATAAAATTGATAATATCGTTGCTAAAATTGAAGAAATTAATACCCTCTCAACTGATAATACTCGTAGTGTTGAAGAAATCGCAGGAGCCAGTGAACATCTCAATGGCATTACCGAAAAACTAAACGCTATTCTCAATAAGTTTAGAACCTGATAAACGAGGCCTCTTTCGAGGTCTCTACCCTCCAACTTTTCGCACGATAACATCCATAATATACGTAGGTAAAATACGTTTTAGCACCTTAAAAAGTTTCGTAGGAAAAGTTACTGCATATCTTGCTTTTGGTCTTTTGGATTCCATAGCTTTGAGAAGAACGTCCAAAACTGCTTCTGACCCTAGGGTAAAAGGGGTATCACCTTCTTTTTGAAGACGCTTTAACGTTTGAGTATAAATTGCGTAATGTGCCGAATGTTGATAATCAATGTGTTCTAAAAATTTGGAGAGTGCATTTTTGCGAAAATTACTTCGGATAGGTCCTGGCTCTATTAAAATGACATCCACACCACTTCCATAAAGTTCTAGTCTGAGTGTATCCGCTAAGCCTTCAATGGCAAATTTACTCGCATTATAAGCGCCTCTGTAGCTCATCGCTACAAAGCCAAGGATAGAGCTATTGTAAATGATACGACCGCTTTTTTGTTGTCGCATGTAAGGAATAATAAGATTGGTAAGTTCTTGTGTTCCAAAAACATTCGTTTCAAATTGTTCACGTAAAACATCACGCCGTAAATCTTCTACAGCACCAGGTTGCCCATAAGCGGCATTATTGAACAGAACATCGATGCGCCCTTGTGTTTGAGAAAGCATCCACGAAAGCGCATCGTGCATACTTTGGGTATCACACAAGTCAAGTTTAAAAGCATTAAGCCCTTCGGCTTGGAGCTTTTGAACATCTTCTTCTTTTCTACATGTAGCAAATACTTGGTATTTTGGGTTTACATGTAAGGCTTTAGCGCAGTATTCACCGATACCGCTAGAACAGCCTGTGATTAAAATCGTTCTCATACACTAATAACTGTTTCACCCGAATTTATCCATGCACTTAAAAATTCGCCTGTATAAAAAACATCAATACCGCAAGTTTGCAACGGGTCAGTTATCGCCATTGTATCAGCACATTTAAGACATGCAACGACTTTTACACCATCTTTTATCATTGCTTCAACTTTAGCTCGCACCTCTGCATCTTCAGCAATAAGTCGTTGTGAGGCGCCCCAAACAAGGACTTCAACCTCATCCATCCAACCTTTTAAAATGGCGTTGTGCGCATAAAGGCAGACCATATGCAAGGCGGTTTCTTTGTTGTCGGTTGTCCAGAGAATTTTAGCTTTTTTTGACATGGTAATCCTTTACATGTAAAGAAAGGGGTTTGTGTAATCCGTACGAAAGAATTTATCCCGTTGGGTCAAAGCAAAGCTTTGGGGCACCTATCGTGGATAACTCTTCTTGAGATAGGATTATCACAAACCTCTTTTTTGAAAGCCCTATTTAACTTCGTATGTCTCTTCGGGTTTCATTTCGATAATTTTCCAAGGAAGCCCTTGTGTATTGAGCTCATCCATAAAAGGCTTAGCGTCGAATTGTTCCATATTGAATACACCCTTACCAGACCATTTACCCTCTAACATCATTTTTGCACCAATCATTGCAGGCACACCTGTCGTGTAACTCACTGCTTGAGCGCCGGTTTCACGGTAGCATTCTTGATGATCACACACATTATAGATATAGATTTTTCGTTTTTGGCCATCTTTTATACCTTCAAAAACACAACCGATATTCGTAAAACCTACGGTACGTGCTCCTAAACTTGCGGGATCGGGAAGAAGGGTTTTTAGAAATTCCATCGGTACGATTTTCATCCCTTTGTGTTCTACTTCATCAATGCGAAGCATTCCCACATTTTCCAAACATTTCATATGTGTGAGGTAGCTTTGCCCAAAGGTCATAAAGAAGCGAATACGTTTAAGCCCTTTGATGTTTTGAACCAAAGATTCTAACTCTTCGTGGTACAGCAAATAACTGTCTTTCGGTCCAACTTCTGGATAATCCCAAACCATTTTAACCGAAACGGGTTCCGTCTCAATCCACTTTCCATTTTCCCAATAACGCCCTTTAGAACTCACTTCTCGAAGGTTGATTTCGGGATTAAAATTCGTCGCAAAGGCATAGCCGTGATCTCCTGCATTACAATCTAAAATATCAATACTTTCGATGCTGTCAAAAAGATACTGCTGTGCATATGCACAAAAAACATTGGTTACACCTGGGTCAAAGCCACTACCAAGAAGCGCCATAATTCCTGCATCTTTAAAAGCATTATCACGGGCCCACTGCTCTTTATACTCGAATTTTGCAAGGTCTGGATGTTCATAGTTTGCAGTGTCAAGATAAGGTACTTTTGTTTTGATACACGCATCCATTATGGTTAAATCTTGATACGGCAACGCAATATTAAGCACTAATGCAGGTTTTACTTTTTCAATCAAAGCGACCAAAGCGCTTACATCATCTGCATCAATCGCAGCGGTTTCAATATCAACATGTAAAGACTCTTTAATTTCATTGGCTATTTGATCACACTTTGATTTTGTTCGACTGGCTAACACGATATGTGAGAAAACTTCACTATTCATCGCGCACTTTTTGGTCACAACACGACTAACGCCACCCGCTCCAATAATTAAAACTCTTGCCATTGCTATCCTTTATATTTTAAACTACTATTATGCCCAATAAAAATTACTTTTTTATTGCAAACTTTTAAGCACTAAACGCGCAAGCTCTAAAGCGCGTGCCCGGTGCGATAATTTTTTTTTCACATTTTCATCAAGCTCACCTAATGTATGAGTAAAGCCCTCAGGTATAAACATAGGGTCATACCCAAATCCATTATGGCCTCTTGCTTCGCTAATTGCCTCGCCATGCATCCATCCATGCACACAAAACTCTCCTCTATCACACACCAAAGCAATGGCAGCGGTATAAAAAGCCGGTGTACGCTGAACCTGTTTATCCTTAAGAGTTTGTATCAACTTGTCAAGATTAGCTTGTGAGCTTGCACCTACTCCCGCATACCGAGCGCTATAAATGCCAGGTTCTCCCTCTAAAAATGGTACACTAATACCACTGTCGTCACTGAGGACAATAGCGGATTTATCATCCAATTTTTCAAAAACAGCACGCGCTTTAATAAGCGCATTTTCCTTAAAAGTTGCACCATTTTCTTCAATCTCAAAAGGCTCCATCATATCACTAAAAGGATGGACATCATACTCATGTATCCATGCTTGAAACTCTTTAACTTTGCCTTTATTGGATGTGGCTAAGATAATTTTCACTTTTTTCCTTCTTATAAAATAAGGCTTGTTAAAAAATTGTATCTACTTTTTGTTTAAAAATTGCTACCTTATTTTGGATACATCATCCATACTTCCAATGGTGCTTTAAGCTCTCCAGCAACCTTTACGGCATATTCACCATAACCCATAAACATATCAGCACGATTTGGCCCTTTAATGGCGCCTCCTGTATCTTGTGCAAAAACAAATTTTTCAACATCATAAACTGAGGAATGGCTACGAATAGCAAGCAATGAACCTAAAGGAATAAAGCGTTTATCCACAGCAACAGAGCGTTCAGGCGTTAAAACAAGCCCTAAACTACCTGTGGCTGTTTGCTCCATCTTCCTAAAAAAAACATAACTTGGATTAGCATTCAGTAAAGTATCAATACGTTCTGGATGTTTCACTAACCACGCTTTAATGCTTTGTAAAGAAACCTCTTCAGGAGTTGCAAATATGCCTTGATTAATCATTTCTCGCCCTAACGAGTGGTATGAATGTCCATTTTTATCAGCATAGCCAATGTAAAGCATTCGACCATCTTCAAATTTTACACGCCCAGAGCCTTGTACTTCTAAAAAGTAGCGATCAATTCTATCATCGACATAACACAAAACCTCAGCATTTAGTTTTCGCTTATTAATCTGTGCACGTGTAAAATAAGGGACTAGTTTTCCTTTTTCTAAACGACCACGTATTTTTTTACCACCATCTTTACTGTCCATAACCACTAAATCTTTAGGTTTTGCATAGATAGGATATGCATAACGTTTAGTTTTCACCAAACTACCTTTCAACAATGGTTCATAATAACCTGTGAGCATAGAGCGCTGTTCATTAGGTTCTATCTTTTTGAGCTCAAACGCATCTCTAAAAAAAGTCTTTGCATCCTTGACATGTAAAGCCTGTTCACATACAGTGGCGTATACTTGTTTTGTGGCTGTTGCTTCACAATTTTGACGAAAGAGTGTTAAAAGTTCATCAAAATTCTCATTTTGACCCATATTTCCAAAATGATCTAGAGGTAAAGAAGCAGGTGATAATATTTCGCTTGAAGGGAGATTTGGCTCTTGTGAGGCGCAACCGCCAAGCCACACTAAAAGACTAAGACACTTTAAAGATGTTAACAAATATCGCATTTATATCCATTGAATTAAAAAGTTTTGAAGGAAACTTAGGAGATAACCATACCTCCTAAGTTTTTTATGTTTTAAGCTGTTTTTCTAAGGGTTGCCAATTCATCTTTAATGGCTTTAAACTCACCATAAATTTTAGTATGTTCTGCAACTAACCATCGATTAAGTCCAATATAATAAAGCGTTACAAAATAGATGGTAACTCCAGCCAAAAATCCGAGTACATGTAAAATTTCCATAATGACTCCTTTATACGTTATTGAGTAAATTATAGCATAAAATAAACTTTCACGACTTAAGCTTTTATAACTTCATAGTATTTTTAAAGTTTAACAAGGGTAAAATTTATCCTAATTAAATCAACCTAGGACTAGTTATCTCATGCTTAAAACGATTCTCCCCCTTAGTATCATTATCTCTTTACGGTTTTTAGGTCTCTTTATTGTCTTACCTGTACTTTCTATTTACGCCTTAAATTTAAAAGGTTCAAGCGAATTTTTAGTAGGTATCACCATCGGTGGTTATGCTATTACACAAATGCTTTTACAAATCCCTTTTGGCATTCTTTCTGATAAAATTGGTCGTAAAATTACCATTTTAATTGGGCTGGTTATCTTTATAGCAGGTTCTATAGTATGTGGTTTTAGCGAACATATTTATACACTGATGTTTGGACGCTTTTTACAAGGTGCTGGTGCTATTGGTGCTGTTGGCACGGCCATGATTAGTGATATGGTTAAAGAAGAAGTGCGCGCTAAAGCGATGGCGATTATGGGTGGTAGCATTGCCGCTAGTTTTGCACTTTCCATGATGCTAGGCTCAGTCATAGGTGGGTATTATGGCGCTGATAAACTCTTTTTTATTACCGCAGCACTCTCTGTTTTTGCGATTATCCTTTTGTACACAAAAGTACCCAATCCTCCTAAAATTATTCACCACTATGGTGCCGATGAAACAGAAATTAAACACATTCTTAAAGATAAAAATCTTATGAAGATGAATATCACCAACCTTCTTCAAAAGGGGATGATGACGTTGGCCTTTATGGTTATTCCTATCATTATGATTCAAACATATGGTTATGAAAAAAAAGAGCTATGGATGGTTTATCTTCCAGCAATGATTTTTGGTGTCTTAGCAATGGCACCTTCCGCTATCATTGGTGAAAAAAAGCATAAAGCCAAAGAAATGCTCATGGTGGGCGTTGCCCTTTTTGCAATCAGTTATCTGTTGATGGGATACGCACACAGTGCAGCATGGTTTATCGCAGGTGTTGTCATCTTCTTTATCGGCTTTAACGTGCATGAACCTCTGATGCAATCTATGGCAAGTAAATATGCCAAAGTGCATCAAAAAGGTGCCGCGCTTGGTGTTTTTAACTCATTTGGTTATGCAGGAACATTTGTGGGTGGTGTCTTTGGTGGTTACTTTTTACAACACTTTGGCATTATGGAAATTTCATGGGTTATTTTTACACTATCTATCTTTTGGATTGGACTTATCGCTTCTTTACAAAATCCAGGTATCAACAAAAATCTTTACTTAGCCTATGATACAATCAACATGAGCCGTGCTGAACATCTGATGAACGTTAAAGGTATTATTGAGTGGTATCGCAATGAAAGTGAACAGATTCTCATCGTAAAATATGATTCAAAAACCACTGATAAAGAGACTATTTTAGCCGTTCTTCAATAACGTGATTTTTACGACCCTTTTTTTAACCAGCTTTGCTTCCGCCACACTTTTACCTGGTGGTAGCGAAGCTTTACTTCTTTATCTTCTAAGTGAACAGTATCAGCCCTTACTCTTGATAGCAAGTGCTTCCATTGGCAATATTCTTGGCTCCTATGTTAACTATCTCTTGGGCGTATATGGTGTAAACTTTGCACGCTCAAAACAGTATATCTCTGAGGAAAAAATAGATAAAGCACAAATCCTCTTTGAAAAATACGGTGCGTGGAGCTTACTCTTTTCATGGGCGCCTATCATCGGTGACCCACTCACTTTAGTGGCAGGCATACTACACTATCGTTGGTGGAAATTTTTAGTCATAGTCAGCTTCGCCAAAATAGCACGTTATAGTTTTATTTATCTTGGTTTCTTGGCCCTAACACAATGAACACGCCAATATCCTGCGAATTTTACGACCAGTTGATGGTTGCCATTCAACGCAAAATTCCCTCCACCATTGTCTATCTTGAGAACGGACAAAAAGCGACTATTAAAAGCGTAGTTAGAGAATTAATGATGATAGAGTATGAAGAGTTTTTGGTTTTAAAAGGCGGAAAAAAAATTAACCTGCATACGATTTTTTTGTTTAATGGGAAAAGGCATAAAGAAGGTTGAGAACTTTACATGTAAAGATAAAAGCCACCTCCCTCTTTTTAACTTATTCTATGCCTTGTGACTGCATCAATATAACTTTATCAGCAATAAATTGAACTTTGATAAAGTGTTTTTCATCGCCCCATGTACAATGACTCATACCCGCTAGTGCATCACATTTATCAGCTTTTCCCAAAATATCAATCACCTTTGTATAAGCCATACCCATTTCAATTTTGTCATAATTTGCTTTGCTTAAATTCGAACATCCTACCATCAAGAACATGACTAAAACAATAACCATATAACGCATATAAACCATCCTTTAATTAGTAAATCAATTTTTACTTACGTTTATACATCAAGTAAAACTACATCAACCATCTCACCTTTTTCAAGTTTTTGCACCTCTTTTTCAACGCGCAAAAGCACAGGTGAGCCTAAAAGATTGTTAAGAATAGCACTACTTCCCTCTTTTTTATTGTCCAAATCAACGATCAATTGCCCTTCGACATAACGAAGATTACATGCGGTAAACTCAACAAATTTGGAACGTTTTTTATAAAACTCGCCCATTCTTGCTTTAATCGTTGGCAATGCAAATTGCTGTGCGTTCATTTTTCGAAGTAGTGGCGCAATAAATAAAAAAGTGCAGACAGATGCACTGTAAGGAAAGCCTGGAAGTGCATAAATGTATTTGTGATCAGCTTTAACCACACGAATGTGGCGACCTGGTTTCATATAGGAACCATCAATAATATTTTCGGTTTTCATATCCGTAAGAATGCTTTGAATAAAATCAAAATCCCCAACACTGCCGCCTCCTGTTGTGATAACAATATCACTCCAACGAAGGGCCTGAAGTAATTGCTGTTCAATCAACTTTTTATCATCTTTGATGAGTTTAAAACGCATTGTTTCACAACCGAGCTGACGTAAAATAGCTTCTATCGTCACATGGTTGGAACTTCTAATTTGTGCGTGTGAGGTTTTTAATTCACCAAAATCTAAAATCTCATTGCCTGTAGAGAGAATAGCTACACGAGGCTTTATAAAGACTTCGACTTGCACCATACCCAGTTCAGCCATCACACCAATCTCAGCAAAACTAATCTTAGTGCCTTTATGGATAAGGACTTCACCTGCACGATAGTTTTCACCAATCGGTCGAACTGAAAAACCTTGAGGAACGGCCGATGTGATATAGACCATCCCTTCTTTGACCTCTACATTCTCGATAGGAATAAGTGTATCACTTCCATCACTCATCAAAGAACCTGTAAAAGTTTTAATGCATTCACCTTCTCGAACGATGCCGTGTGCTTCACTTCCTGCTGGTACAAAGTCACTCAATCTAAGAGACCCTAATTGTTGGTCAACAAAACGAATGGCATAACCATCCATTGAAGAAGTTGCATGGGTTGGGTTGTTCTCACATGCGATAATATCAACAGCAAGAAAACGTCCGAGCGCTTCGCCAATAAACACGTTTTCAATACCGAACTCATTTGTGATAGATTTTTCTAACGCTTGTAGCGTTTCATCAAACGGAGGAAATTGGCTCATACATCTGCCTTTAAAAGACCCGAGCCACTCAGTAAATGAGACCGCTCTTTAGCATACACACGTTTCCCATCTACTAAGTCATATTTCCAAATAGGCGCATTGGCTTTAAAATCTTCAACAAAATCATTAATCATTTTTAGGGCTACCTTTCGTTTTGGAGAAACAACAGCTGCAATGTAACTTGACGTGTGATTAGGTACATCGCCACGAGAGTGTGCCATTAAAAGATAAGCATTTTGTGCTTTTGCTTTCTCTTGCCATGCACTAAACCAGCTATTTAAAATAGGCTCGTAAATGTCAAAACTAAGACCTTCGATGCCGTCTTCATCGCGAACAATGCCTACAAAAGGGATAAAGGCACCATAATTTTTATCTTTCATTTGCGTGTACCACGCAGCAAGAATTGCCTCTACATGTAAAGGCTCATTATGAAGTTCTAGCATGCTCAACCTCCACAAACAGGAGGCAATAAAGAGATTTTATCATTAGGATTTATAGGGGTATCCAGAGAACAAATGAGCGTGTCATTCACGGCAACCGCACAAATAGCAAGCCACTCTTGTAGTTGTTGGTCGTCTTTAAAATGGGTTTTTAATTCTTGAAGATTGGAGATATTGACATCAATGCTCGGCCGACTAATGGGCCCTAAAAATTCTACTTTTGCCACACTTATTCCTTGTTTACATATTATGAAGCATTTGGGAAGGGAACCTTCCCAAATGTTTTAAATAGGTAATACTCGTATAAGTTTGCTTAATTTTTCTTGTAATACGGCTTCAATAGCATATAAAGTACCACTTGAACTACTAGCACATCCATGACAAGCCCCTAAATAGCGAATATATACATCTATCATTTTATCTTCGCTCTCTTTAATATCCAAAATCTCAAGGTTACCACCATCCATAATAAGCATTGGACGGATATTTTCATCAATAACCGCTTCAATTTCTTTAAGTTTTTTGACAACCGTTAACTCTTCAAAACTAACAGTACTTGTACCATCGATTTTAGAATTAGAGATGGCCAATAAATGGTCATGTTCCATTTCAGCTCTAGTATCTTTTAAAATGTCAACCAAATAATGCTCGCGTACTTCATGTCCACCAGGTTTAATACAAGATTTACAAAATGCACCTGCTTTAGTGTAATTGGTAATTTCTTCAACGGTTTTAAGGTCGTTAATTTTAATCACCTCTTTAATCGTTCCAAGGCTAACACGCGCACATTCACAAACGATAATTTCATCTTCAAATGAGGCCGCATCAACACCTTTAAATGAAGCAGCTGCAGCTTTAATAACATCATATGCCATAACCGAACAGTGCATTTTTTGAGGTGGAACCGCAGGAGTATCTTCGTTATCACGCATCGCATGTTCAACATCAATATTCGTGATTTTAACTGCTTCAGAAACGGTTTTACCTTTACAAAGCTCTGCCATTGTATCTGAACTAGCAATGGCTGTACCACAACCAAAACTTTTAAATTTTGCCTCTTTAATCACTTCCGTTGCTTCATCCACAATCCAATAAAGTCTCACAGCATCACCACAACTCTCAGCACCAAAATCAGCAATAATTAGCTTTCCGCCCAATTTTTTAGCATCTTCTTCGGTTAATTGTCCCATATTTTGTGGGTTGTTCATTAAATCTTGTACTTTTTGGCTATACGCTTCCCAAATGGAGCCGCCAATTAAACTATCTTTTGCCATTTTTTATCCTTGTTCTATATTTTTAATTATAATTTACTAACATGCCATTCAGGCGCATACGCATACGTACTTGAAATCGCACGCAACCTTGTCACGGCATTTTTTAAAACTTCTATCGTAAAATCAATCTCTTCTTCAGTTGTAAAACGTGAAAGTGAAAGTCTAAGAGCGGTATGGGCTAAATCGGCTTCTGCACCGATTGCTTCCATCACAGGATTGGACTCTAATGCTTCACTAGCACACGCACTTCCTGTACTTGCCGCAATGCCATTTTTGTTGAGATCCCATAGCATGGCTTCACCTTCAATACCTTTAACACTCACTAAAATAGTATTGGGGACGCGTTGCTCTTTCGTACCAATGATGATAGTCTCAGGGATAAGCTCAATCGCATCTTCAAGTTTATTGCGTAAACGCATAACATTGTTTTTTTCAAAATCAAGGTTTTCAACAGCTAATTCCATCGCTTTACCCATACCCACAATACCAGGGACATTCAACGTTCCACTACGACGTCCCCCCATGTGCTCACCACCATGAAATAAGGGTGACAAAGTAAGACCTGCTCTAATATAAAGACCACCTACTCCTTTGGGACCATGAAATTTATGTGCTGAAAAACTCATGAAATCAACATTGGCTTTTTGAACGTCTACTGGAATTTTACCAACGGCTTGAACACCATCAGTATGAAAGAGAACACCTTTTTCTTTACAAATTGCACCAATTTCTTCGATAGGGAAAATCATACCTGTTTCATTGTTTGCCCACATAATAGAAACTAAAGCTGTTTTGTCAGTGATAAAATCACGTAAGGTATGCACTTCCACAACACCATCACTGTTGACTGGAAGATAGGTTACATTGACACCCAAGCCTTCTAAAAATTTACATGCGGAGATAACAGCAGGATGTTCAACTTCACTCACAATAATATGATTTTTATCGCCATTAACGATTTTATCAAAATAGATACCTTTGATAACCCAGTTGATACTCTCCGTCGCACAAGAGGTAACGACAATGTCATCTTCATCACGTGCATTGATTCCTGTATATAATTGGTCCATAGCTTTACGTAAAGCGGGGTGACTTTCGCTTCCAAATTGATGCAAGGAATTTGGATTGCCATACATTTGACAAAAATAAGGAACCATATCCTCAAAAACATGAGGATCAACAATGGTTGTTGCGTTGTTATCTAAATAAACTCTCATAATAAAATCTCTCCATTTTCATAATAGGATAAAGTTTATCCTAATTCTTTTTTTGAATACTATTATTTTATAGTTTAAAATATACTAAAAAAATTTTACTTCTTTCTTTAGATAGAAAAGAAGCCTTTGCTCACGATACTATTTGCTTTAAATCATTGATAGTTGTTTCAAAATCAAATATCTCATCAGGAAATTGTTGTAAAAAACCATTCATTTTTTCTTTTTTAGCAATGGCAATATCAAGTTCTTTATCGTTACCTTTTTCATATGCACCTATGCGTACTAAAACCTCATTTTCTTTCAAAATAGAGTTGAGTCGTTTAAAACGCATGGCTGCTTTTTTGTGTTCCACATCAATAACATCACCCATAACCCTTGAAGCACTGTTTTGAATGCTAATCGGAGGATAAATACCATAATCGGTGAGCTCACGACTCAGTACAATGTGACCATCTAAAATACTTCTGGATTGATCGGCTATTGGGTCACTTAAATCATCACCTTCAACCAACACTGTAAAGAACGCTGTAATTGAACCTTTTCCCTCTTCTTTTCCCGCGCGCTCCATAAGTTGCGGCAACAGTGCCAAAACAGATGGTGGATACCCTTTAGACGTTGGAGGTTCACCCAAAGCAAGACCAATTTCACGCTGTGCCATCGCAAAGCGTGTCACGGAATCCATCATAAATAAAACATCTTTACCTTGATTTTTAAAATACTCAGCGATGCTCATCGCACTAAATGCACCGTATTTGCGCATCAGAGGCGAATCATCACTCGTAGCTACAACAATCACAGTATTCCAAGATTTTTCTCGATAAACTCAGGAACCTCACGGCCACGCTCACCAATCAGTGCAACGACTTTAATAGAAGCTTCACTACCTTTGACAATCATGCCCATCAAGGTTGATTTTCCAACCCCACTACCTGCAAAAATACCCATTTTTTGACCTTTCCCACATGTCAAAAGAGCATCAATCGTGCGTACACCCACATGAAAGGGCTCTGTAATGAGCCCTCGTTTCATAGCATCCAACGGCGCTTTCATGATGGGTGAAAATGCTAATGCATTTATCGCTCCTTTGCCATCTTTTGGGCGAATAAAAGGATCAACAACGCGTCCTAAAAGTGCTTCACCCACAGGTATCATCATACCTTGCT
Source organism: Sulfurospirillaceae bacterium (assembly GCA_028684065.1). Classification (GTDB taxonomy): domain Bacteria; phylum Campylobacterota; class Campylobacteria; order Campylobacterales; family Sulfurospirillaceae; genus Sulfurospirillum. The sequence continues at coordinate 108,739 of JAQUGO010000005.1, read as the reverse complement.
CGTTAATGAAAACCTTATCACCTATTTTAAACCCTTCGATAAAACCAAAAGGCGAGATAAAAAAAGTATTACGGTTAACTTCGGTAATCATACCCAATTCACTTTTATCTCCATGCAGTGAGACAATTTTTATGATATCCCCAATACTGGGTCGAAGTCCACATGCCTCAATCGTTGTTGAACTTATTTTGGTAATCGTACCAAACATAGGCGAAAGGCTCTTGTTTTTTAATTTTTCTCGAAAACGATTAAGTGACATTAGTAACGATTGGCCTGTGGGGCATTGATAATATCAAAAAATTCTTTTCGTGTATCCGATTTTAAAAACAATCCGCGTAAAGCTGATGTCGTTGTATTGGAGTGTGTTTTCTCAACACCACGCATTTCCATACACATGTGGCGCGCTTGAATCACAACGCCTACACCTTTAGGGGCAATGACATCATCTATCGCTTTAGCAATTTGTTCAGTAAGTTGTTCTTGAATTTGTAGTCTTCGAGCGAAGATATCAACCATGCGAGGAATTTTGGAAAGTCCAACGACCTTACCATTAGGAATGTACGCTACATGCGCGCGACCAATAATAGGTAAAAGATGGTGTTCACACATAGAGTAAAACTCGATATCTTTAATAATTACCATTTGATTATTTTCACTCTCAAAAAGTGCTTCGCCTAAAACATCATTAGGTGATTTATGATATCCCTCTGTCATATATTCATAGGCTTTAAATACACGCGTTGGGGTCTTTAAAAGACCTTCTCTACAGGTATTCTCCCCAATGATTTCCAGCATAGTTTTAACGGCTTGTTCAAACTCTTCTTGTCGATGCATTTTGTATTCACTTCTATTTAAATTGTAAAGAAATATTCTACCTTTTTTTTGCTTTCTGCTGAATAAAAGAGCTCTTAAATAGGATATAAAGCAAAAATTTGCTATATTTGAGAAAAATTTTAACTCGAAAAGGGATTTTATGCAAATTAAAGTTGAACAACTTAATAGTGCGAATGCTGCCGTAGAAGGAACCATATCAGCAGCACTCTTACAAAAAAAAGAGGACAAGATGCTTACATCTGCCGCTTCCAATATGAAAGTGGATGGTTTTAGAAAAGGAAAAGTACCTGCACATATTGTTAAAACACGATTTGGAAAACAGATTAAAGAAGATGCTCAGAATGAAGCATTGAAAGAGCTTTATACAAAGGCTTTAGAAGATTTGGGTATTAAACCAGACCTTGTTGTAGGAGAGCCTGCTATCACTAAATTTGAAGAAAAAGAGGGAGCTATTGAGCTTTCAATGAAAATTTCATTGCGACCAAGTGTTAATGTAGAAGGATACAAAGAGTGCGTACCTGAGTACAAAACACCAAAAGTGACTAAAAAAGAAATTGCTGAGCGATTAGAAAAAATGCTTAAATTGACTGCTAGTCTTAAAACTATTGAAGAAGTGCGCCCAGTTGAAAAAGGCGATTTTGTTGTCATTGATTTTGAAGGCTTCTTAAAAGGCACGCCTTTTGAAGGTGGAAAAGCAGAAGCTTATACCCTTGAAATTGGTAGCAATTCATTTATCCCTGGCTTTGAAGATGGTATCGTTGGATTAAAAGCAGGTGAGAGTAAAGACATCGAAGTAACATTCCCAGAAAATTATGGCAATAAAGAGTTAGCAGGACAACCAACTACTTTTAAAATTCTTCTTAAAGAAATTCAAGTAAAAGATGTTCAAAAAACTCCTGATGCAGAAGCTTTAAAACGTCTACTTCCAGGCGATGAAAACCCAACACTTGAAACCTTAGAAAAACAAATTGAAGAAGAAATTCGTAATGAAAAACTAACCAAACTCTTTAATGATGAAGTAAAACCAAAGTTCATTGATGCCATTTTAGAAAAAATTACGCTTGATTTACCAGAGAGCATTGTTGAGCAAGAAATTGACCTTCAAGTTCGTGGTATCTTTGGTAAGATGAGTGAAGAAGAGATTAAAGAATACTCAGGCAATCCTGAAAAAATTAATGCTAAGCGCGAAGAATTTAGAGATGATGCACAAAAAAGTGTTAAATTAACCTTTATTGTTGACGAATTAGCAAAACAAGAAAAAATCGTTGTCACCGACCAAGAAGTTCTTCAAATGATCTATTTTGAAGCAATGCAACAAGGTGCTAACCCTAAAGAATATCTAGAATATTATGAAAAACAAGGCGTTCTTCCTGCCATTAAGATGTCAATCATTGAAGAACGACTCTTTACACAACTATTTTCAAAAGGAAAATAATGAGTTATTATGTCCCTGTCGTCGTTGAAAAAACAGGACGCGGTGAGCGAAGCTACGATATTTATTCACGCCTTTTAAAAGACAGAATCATTATGCTGAGCGGCGAAATTAATGATGCAGTTGCATCTTCTATCGTTGCTCAACTTCTTTTTTTAGAAGCTGAAGATCCTGAAAAAGATATTTATATTTATATCAACTCTCCAGGCGGTGTTATCACCAGTGGATTTAGTATTTATGATACGATGAATTACATTAGACCTGATATCAGCACCATCTGTATTGGTCAAGCAGCTTCTATGGGTGCTTTCTTACTTAGTGCAGGTACGAAGGGCAAACGTTATGCTCTTCCCAATGCACGTATTATGATTCACCAACCACTGGGTGGCGCACAAGGTCAAGCAACGGATATTGAAATCCAAGCTAAAGAAATTTTGAGAATGAAACAAGTGCTTAATGAAATTTTGGCAAAAAATTGTTCTCAGAAACTTCCAAAAATCATTAAAGATACTGAACGTGACTTTTTTATGAGTGCATCAGAATCTTGTGAATATGGTTTAATCGATAAAGTCCTAGAAAAAAGTTTTAAATAAACAGAAGCAGTAAGGAATACTAGATGGTTCGTTTTAATAAAGAAAAAGGGAAAACGGGTGTTTACTCAATTGATGTCAAAGATGAAATAGAAACACCTATTCAAGAGCCTATATCAATACCTCAGCCATCTAATAGCGAATTGGAAAAATTTTCTGCTTTTGTACTCAAGGTTTTGGGGGATGAAAATATCCCTCCAACACCTTCAAATTTTCAAATTTATTTTGACAAACTCTTAGAAAACAAACCTGCGCCATTTAAAAAGCGTATTAATGAATTCTTAGAACTGGAAGTCACCAATAACGATGAAAACCATGCACGTATTGAAAAAGAGGTTAAAGAAGGCTTTGCACAAATTAAAAATATTATGCAAGTGATCTCAACTATCTATAAAAATCTCAACGTGATGCAGGAAATTGTGAAGAAGAGGTCTTCTGAATTGCAAATCAATCCTAATCAACTTGCCGTTCAAAACATTATTGCCTCTTTGGGCGATGATCTTAAAAAAATGTTTACTCTGACCTCAAAACAGATTGAATTACTCAAAGATTACTACCAAAAAACAACCTCGATTTTACATGAAGTTGAAAATAATTCTATTTTTGACGCTAGATTTGGTGTGTATAATAAACGCTACCTACTGAAATCAATCACAGATGAACTTAAATTAATCGCTAATTATTCACATGCAAGTAGTCTTGTTCTTGCTAAAGTTAAAGAACATTCACTTGAACAAATCATCAATAAAAAAGATAAAGAAACCGTCATACGCAATGTTGCTAAACTGCTTTTAAAAACTTCTAGAAGAAGTGATGTTGTTGCACATTTTGGCGATGGTATTTTTGGAATGGTTCTTAAACATACCGATTTGAGCAGTGCAAAAAAAGCCTGCGATCGTATTAGCGACCTTGTATATGCTACTAGTTTTTTTGTTGGAACTTCTGAAATTGAAACCGATATAGAACTTGCCATTATCGCTCTTGATGCCGACCATAGCATAGAAGAGTTTTTAGCACTCCCCTTGGAAGCATTAAGTAAAACAGGAAAAAAATTAATGCCTTACATTGTATGTACAATTGAAGATAATCAGAACGAAGAGGACCAATGATTCGAGAAATTCTTGTCTATCCAAATAAAATTTTACGTGAAAAATCACACGATGTTACCGTTTTTGATGAGAAGCTGCATCAACTTTTAGATGACATGTATGATACGATGATTCATAAAGAGGGTATTGGTTTAGCAGCGATTCAAATTGGGGTACAAGATAATGTTCTGATTATTAATTTAGTTGATGAAGAAGGCTTTCAGAAGTTTGAAAATCTACATGAAATCATTAACCCCGTGATACTTGAAAAAGATGGTCTCACAACGTATCAAGAGGGCTGTTTAAGTGTCCCTGGATACTATGACGATGTAGAGCGGGCCGAACATATCAAAGTAAGTTATTACGACCGTCATGGTTCTCAACATATCAAAGAGTTTACAGGACTTATCTCAATTGCTGTTCAGCATGAAATGGATCATCTTCGTGGACATCTCTTTATTGAAAAACTCTCTTATCTAAAACGTAAAAAGTTTGAAAAAGATTGGAAAAAACAGCAAAAAGCAGGTAAATAGTTGTGGAAGAGCCAACGGCGCTACCCAAAGTTAAACATGCCAAATGTGCTACCCTATTTGCCAACCAAGCTTTTGAAGTGGATGTTGAATCAACTTTTGTACGTGCTCTTCCTGGCTTCTCAATTGTTGGCTTAGCAGACGCTTCTATTCAAGAATCCCGTGAACGTATTAAGTCTGCTCTTGCCAGTGTTAATTTCCAATTTCCTCCTCAAAAAATAACCATTAATCTTTCCCCTTCAGATCTCAAAAAAGAAGGTAGCCATTTCGATTTAGTCATCGCTCTTTTAATCGCTTTGCAAAAAGAGAGGCTTACATGTAAAGACTTTTTTATTTTTGGTGAACTTGGCCTTGATGGGTATGTCAAAAAAACAGCAACTATTTTTCCTATTATCCTTTCTCTCGCAAAAAAACACCATTCTCTCAAAGTAATTGTTCCCAATGACGTCTTATTAAAAGTACGACAAATTCCTGGTATTACAGCCTATGGAATTAGTTCTTTAGAGGAAGCTCTCCTTTTTTTTAGAGAAAAACGCTATGAAAACCCGCTACCTTTACTGGAACCGTTAACACTTTTTGAACATCATCTTATTATTAACAACCAACCTTACTTTTACTATGGTCATTTTCCTTTGGATTTTAAAGAAGTATTGGGACAAACACGTGCAAAGAGGGCTCTTTTAATAAGTGCTGCTGGCATGCATAATATCCTCTTGGAGGGAAGTCCAGGGTGTGGTAAAAGTATGAGTATTAAACGGCTTCGCTATATTTTACCACCTCAAAACATGGATGAAATTCTTGAATCCAATGCATATCAGTCACTTTCCTCTGAGGATGACACATTAAGCGCACTTCGTGCTTTTCGTTCGCCTCACCACTCATCAAGTAAACCCAGTATTTTTGGAGGCGGAAGTGTTCATGCCTCTGCAGGTGAAATTGCTTTAGCACACCATGGCATATTGTTTTTTGATGAATTTACTAATTTCTCTAAAACCGTTTTAGAGAGTCTGAGGGAACCTTTGGAAGACCATCGAGTGCTTATCTCACGAGTCCATACGAAAGTCTGCTACGAGACTAAGTTTCTCTTTGCTGCCGCACAAAATCCTTGTCCATGTGGCAATTTATTAAGTACAAGCCATGAATGTCGATGTTCAGATGCAGAACTTTTACGCTATAAAAATCGTATTTCTGAACCTATGATGGACCGTTTGGATTTATATGTTCAAATGGCAGAAGAAAGCTCACAAGAAATAGGATTGAGTTCAACTCAAATGTTTAATCTTGTGATTGCAGCTTTTAAAATGCAAAAAGAACGTGGACAAAAAGAGTTAAATGGTAAAATGAATGAAAATGATGTTGTGCGATACTGCATGCTAGAAATAGCGGCACAAGAAGCACTTGATATTGCCATACCACGTTTTGGTCTTAGCCAACGAAGTATTCATAAGATTTTACGTGTAGCCCGGACAATTTCTGATCTTGCAGGGGCTAAATACCTTGCCAAAGAGCATCTTTTAGAAGCTCTAAGTTTTCGTCGACGTTAGGAGAACATCATGCACTATATCTATGAAGAGAGTGAAAGTTTAGATAAACGCTGTTATGATCTTTTTACTTTAAGCCCAGAAATTTTAATGGAACATGCAGGATTAGCACTAGCAAATGCTGTGAAAAAAAAACTTACATCTCAAGCAAAAGTTCTCTTTATCTGTGGTTCTGGGAACAATGGTGCTGATGGTATAGTCGCTGCACGCCTTCTTCACCCCACATACCGTGTTGCGCTCTTTATACCAACGGCACTTAAATCAGAGCTTGCGAAAATACAATTTGAACGTGCCCAAAAAGTAGATGTACCTTGTGTTACCGATTTAGAAGAAGCTGATATTTATGTCGATGCTCTCTTTGGTTCTGGATTGTCACGTGTGCTTAATCCAAAAAGCCGTACACTGATCGACACACTCAATACTCGAGAAGGCTATAAAATCGCTTGCGACATTCCTAGTGGTCTTATGCAACAAACACATCTTATCACAAGCGTCTTTAAGGCAGATGAAACCATTACTATGGGGGCATTAAAATGCACTTTATTTCACGATTTTGCCAAAGATTTTGTAGGAAAAATTCGAGTTGCTAATTTGGGTATTTCTCGTACAATCTACGAATTACCGAGTGAAACTTTTTTATTGCAAAAAAAAGATATGAAGCTTCCTTATCGAAACACAAAAAATACAAATAAAGGCTCTTTTGGCCATGTTGTTATTGTACGGGGAAAAAAAGAAGGCGCATGTACTCTTGCAGGGATGGCGGCATTTCACTTTGGTGCAGGTCTTGTCAGTATCTTGGGAACAAAAATTAAACGCATTCCTGCTTATTTAATGCACACTAATACACTTCCTTCTAACGCTAATGTTATTGTCGCAGGAATGGGACTAGAAGGTGAATTCAATGTAAATACATTGCAATCTCTTTTGTTAAACAATCCTTTACCTCTTGTGATTGATGCTTCTTTATGCCAGCACACTTTACTGCCTATCATTCTTAACGCACAAAAACCTCTTGTTTTAACACCTCATCCTAAAGAATTCAGTGCAGTGCTTTCACTCACTTGTAATATCTCGGCTACTGTTGATGCCATTCAAGAAAATCGTTTTTATTATGCTAAACAATTCTGTGCACATTTTCCTCATGTTGTGCTTGTTCTTAAAGGAGCAAATACTATTATTGCATATAAAAATGAGCTTTTTATCAATACTTATGGAACATCTGCCCTCTCAAAAGGAGGAAGTGGTGATGTCCTTTCAGGAATGATAGGAGCATTAATCGCTCAAGGCTACGCTCTCAAAGATGCTGCTATTCAGGCCTCTTTGGCACATTCTTTGGTTGCTAAAAAAACAACATGTAACAACTATGCGCTAACACCAATTGATTTATGTAAAGGGTTAAAATGGTTATAAAAAAAATCGCTATTTTGTTTAGTGGGACGGGCAGCAATCTTGAGAAATTGCTCCAAAACTTACACCACCAAACATTTGAACATTGTACGATAGAAGTAGCATGCACTATTTGCAATCGACCTCTTGCAGAAGGCATTGAAAAATCTCGTGCTTTTGGCATTGAACCTATTATTATTGATCATACCACATTTACAGATAGAGACTCTTTTGATAAAGCATTGGTTAAAACCATACAAGATAGTGGCGCTGAACTAACTGTCTTGGCAGGATTTATGCGTTTTTTAACCCCTTATTTTACACATCATATCCAAGCTATTAATCTCCATCCTTCACTCCTTCCTTTGTTTAAAGGAAGTGATGCAATCAAAGAAAGCTTTGCTTCACCCATTAAAATTGCTGGAATTAGCGTGCATTACGTCAGCGAAGAATTAGATGGTGGAGCGATTATTGCACAACGCAGTTTTACTAAGACTGAGTCAATGAGTTACGAAGAATTTGAAGAAAAAATCCATGCTTTAGAGCATACTTTGCTCCCAGAAACAGTTATTAATTTATTGAATAGGAGAAATAATGACAGATAGTTTAAAAGTAGGCAATATAGAGTTTGCAAGTCGATTAATTGTCGGTAGCGGAAAATACCCAGATTTTCAAACAACCAAAGATGCCACTATTGCGAGTGGTTCAAAATTGATTACAGTAGCTGTAAGGCGGGTTAATATTACCAACCCTAAAGAAGAGAATTTGCTTGATTATTTCAAAGGCACTGACATCAAAATGCTTCCTAACTCTGCAGGATGTACAACAGCAGAAGATGCCATTACGCTTTTTAGGATGGTGAGAGAGGCAACAGGCATCGATCTTATCAAACTTGAAGTCATAGGCGATACTGCAAAGACACTTTATCCTGACGTCATGGAAACCCTTAAGGCGTGTGAAGTTTTAGCACGCGATGGCTTTACTATTATGACATACACTAATGATGACCCAATTATGGCAAAAAGACTTGAAAATGCAGGAAGTGCTGCAGTAATGCCTTTAGCTTCACCCATTGGTAGTGGCCTTGGTATTCAAAACCGCTACAATGTACTGTTTATCAAAGAAGCCGTTAATATCCCTGTGATTGTCGATGCAGGTATCGGTTGTGCTAGTGATGCCGCTATTGCAATGGAAATAGGTGCTGATGGAGTTTTAACCAATACAGCTATCGCACAAGCAAGAAATCCTATTTTGATGGCAGAGGCTATGAAATACGCTGTTATGGCTGGACGCGCCAGCTTTCTTGCAGGAAGAATCGCTAAAAAACCTTTTGCTACGGCAAGTTCACCTACTGAGGGGCTCATTGAATTTCAAGCGAAATAGGCACACCAGTAATTTCCTTGACAAAAGGCTGAAATTTGTGTACAATTTCAGCCTTCAAATAGGCTAAACTTTAGTCTTGTTTGAAAAAGTCGGGGCGTAGCGCAGCCTGGTAGCGCACCTGGTTTGGGACCAGGGGGTCGAAGGTTCGAATCCTTTCGCCCCGACCATGTTAAAATGTTAAAAATGATGGTGGGTGTAGCTCAGTTGGTTAGAGCATCAGGTTGTGGTTCTGAGGGTCGTGGGTTCGATCCCCATCACTCACCCCATTCTAAAAAGAGCAGTTGCATGCGCTCGTAGCTCAATTGGATAGAGCAACGGACTTCGGATCCGTAGGTTGTAGGTTCGACTCCTGTCGGGCGCACCAACCCTAAACCGAGAGAAGATGCGCTCTTAGCTCAGCTGGATAGAGCAACGCCCTTCTAAGGCGTAGGTCACACGTTCGAATCGTGTAGGGCGTACCACCTTAAGACGGAGCATTAGCTTCGCAAAATTTACTACTGTTGTGTGCGGATATGGTGAAATTGGTAGACACGCCAGACTTAGGATCTGGTGCCGAGAGGCATGGGAGTTCGAGTCTCTTTATCCGCACCATTCTTTAACAAAAACTTTCAAACAATTTTTTTACATCTTTTTTTAAATATAATACATTTTTTTATATCAAACAAATCAAAGCTTATTTCTTGGATAAATCACTTTAGATTTTCCTAAATTTATTGGACTTTATTTATAATTAGAAATGGATATTAGTATGACTTCGTATCAATATCAACGTTGAGCTTTACATGTAAAGACTATATCCCTACATGCAAAGCTTTCAGAACACTCTTTCCTAGAAGAACAGTTTATTGACCATCACGGTAAAAACACCCACTGGTGTAATAAACTTAATCGAAAAATACCAAAGGGCAAAGAGAGTATCACTCATAAATGGTCTAAGCAAACCATATAACTTTGTGCGATCAATCACAAATCCTACAAAGATTGCAATCACCATACCGCCTAATGGTAATAAAATAGATGAACTTGTGAAATCTAAAATATCAAAGAACCCTTTTCCAAAGAATGTAACATACTCTTTAAGAGCTTCGATATTTGATATCAAAGCCAATAGTCCAAACACATAAACAATACTTCCTAAGGTAATAAGTGCTTTTTTACGACTTATTTTAAAACGATTAGTCATATACATAACTGTTGGCTCTACAATTGAAACAGCTGATGTAATCCCTGCAAAAGCAAGTGCAACAAAGAATAGAACACCAATAATATTTCCTACCAAACCAAGCTGATAAAACAGTGGGGGCAAAGAGATAAAGACAAGCCCAGGCCCTTGTGAAGGCTCTGCTCCAAAATGAAAAATAAAAGTAAAAATAACCATCCCTGCAACCAAAGCAACGGCGGTATCAAGAAAGGCAACCATAAACGATGCCTTTGCAATATTTTCATCTTTAGGTAGTGATGCCGCATATGCCATAATACTACCCATACCCAAAGAGAGCGTAAAAAAAGCATGCCCTACGGCAGCTAGGATAGAAGTTGATTGAATCTTACTAAAATCAGGAGAAAATAAAAAAGAAGCTGCTTTACTAAAACCATCTAAACTCATAGCATAGGCAAATAAAAGAAGTAAAATAATGATGAGCAATGGCATCAATATAACATTAACCTTCTCTATTCCTTTTTTGACACCTTTGGAGACAATCCAAAAAGTCAGTACAAATGCCAATGTAAAATAAAAAATTTGAGGTAATGTCTCAGTAGTAACCATTCCACCAAATGAAGCTCCTGCTTCTTTAACACTGGCAGGAAGCGAAAAAGCAGAAATATAAATATATTTAAATATCCAACCAATAACAATCGTATAAAATGCTAAAATCAATACGCCTGTAAAAATCATAAAACCACTATATTTCCAAAGACCTGCATGACGTGGTGCTAAAACTTCAAAGGCAGAGACAGCATCAGAACGCGATAACCTACCCATCACGACTTCTGCTAAAAAAAGAGAAAGACCAATAAACGTAATCGTAAGAAGATAAATAATCACAAAGGCGCCACCACCATTTTCTCCCGTCATATAAGGAAATTTCCAAATATTTCCAAGGCCTATGGCACTTCCTGCAGAAGCTAAAATAAAACCCATACGACCAAAACGTTCACCATGCATACTAACCCTTTAGTGTAAAATAAAGTAAAAATAGTAACATAGTTGGACTAACAACCAGATGATAAAGAAAAAATTACTTACTAAGTAAAGAGCTATACTGCTTATCTTCCATTACACGACCTGTCCCTAAAATAATATTTTGTAAAGGTGTATCAACAATATGTGTCACGATATCTAATTTTTGAGAAAGATAGGTGTCAAAGCCTTTCAGCAAAGAAGAACCACCTGTGAGTAAAATACCATTATCATAGATATCATTGGCAAAAGAAGCTGGAAGCTGAGAAAGTAGCGTATACACTAATGTAACCACACGATCAATAAGGGGAAGAACAGCCTTTGTAATATCATTTGATGAGATAGTACAGTATTCAGGCATGCGCGTCATAAGGTTTTTTACACTGATTTGCATCATTTTTTCTTCACTCGTATCCAAACATGCCAACTCTTTTTTTAATATTTCAGCATCTAGCAACCCAATCTGAATACGCTTTGTTGCTTTAAAATACTCAACAATGGCCTCATCAAGGTCATTGCCTGCAATGCGTAAAGATTTTGACATGACAATGCCGTTACAGGATAGAAGTGTTATTTCGCTTACACCAGCACCCATATCAAGCACCATAATACCCTTAGAATAAGAAATATCTTTTAAAGAGCCAATAGCCGCAGCAAAAGGGTCTTTAAGCAAGACGACATTGCGAGCACCACCTTCTTTGCCTGCTTCAATCACTGCATGACGCTCCATTGCATTAAGGTCGGAGGGAACGCTCACAACGATATCAGGCTTAAGCAAAGAGTGTCTTGTAATAGATCCTATCAAATTTTTAATATACGCCTTTGCAACCGTTATATTAGCAATTGCCCCTTTGGATAAGGGTTGTAAAACTTCAATATGTTTTGGGTTTTTACCATACATGTTTTTAGACGACAACCCAAAATCAAAATAGGAAGATCTCTTTTTATCGAAGGAGATGGAGGTGGGTTCGTCAAAAATAATCCCTCGTTTGGATTCATAGACTAAAGTATTATTGGTTCCTAAATCAATAGCAAAATATTTATGGGGGAGAAGCATCATAACTCTTTCACATGTTTTTTGGCTTTTTTCTTTCGAGTGTAGATATTGATAGATTCAACAGCTAAAGAAAATGCCATTGAAAAATAGACATACCCTTTTGAAATATGCAAATCAAGCCCTTCCGCAATCAATGTAACACCCACTAAAATTAAAAAAGAAAGCGCTAACATTTTAATCGTAGGATTTTCTTCAATAAAATCAGAAATGGTTTTTGAAGCAAACATCATCACGCCAACAGCGAGAATCACAGCTAATATCATAATGACAATATTGTTGACCATTCCCACCGCCGTAATGACGGAATCAAGAGAAAAAACAATATCTAAGACGGCGATTTGAATCAGAATATTGATAAAACCTTTAGCTTTGCTTTTTTTTAGCTCAGCCTCTTCACCGTCATCTTCTTCGATATCATGATGAATTTCAGTGGTTGATTTGGCTAAAAGAAACAATCCTCCTATAATCAAAATCAAATCACGTCCCGATATTTCTTGGGCAAAAATGGTAAAAAGTGGATTGGTTAATTTCATAATCCAAAACAAAGAAAGTAATAATAAAATACGTGTCATCATCGCAAGAGCGAGCCCAAAAATACGCCCTTTATCCCTTTGATGCGCAGGTAGTCGACCTACTAAAATGGCAATAAAAATAATATTATCAATGCCAAGCACTATCTCTAAGGCCGTCAGTGTTGCCAAAGCAACAAGTGCCTCAAAGGTAAATAACGATTCTATCATCCACTTTTTCCTTGTTTTTTTTGTATTTTAGCGCAAAGTGTGTGTGAAAAGGCTTAGCGTACCCTATCCAATCGGTGCTTATGAAAATAGGATTCACTTTGAAAATATGTTATGGCATCTAAGGCATCTTTCTCAAGCGGTGAAATCAAACGATACGTGGAGTCTTCATAACTTTGATTCATAATTTTATATTCTCTAACTTTTTTATTAGGCAAAAGAATCGTTAACGTATCATCTCTAAGAAGTCCTAGCTTTTGGTAGGTTCCAATAAATGCGCGTGGAATAAAACTATCACTTAAGATATTATTGCCATAAAATCGGCTTTCATAATCCCAACCTAAGACCCCTAATAATGTTGGTACAACATCAATTTGACTTGCCATTTTATCGACTTTTTGAGGTGTAATAAAAGATGGAGCATAGATAATCAAAGGGATTTTATATTTATGCATAGGAAGTTCTGTTTTCCCAGCACTTGAGGCACAATGATCTGCTACAAATACAAAAATTGTATCATTAAACCACGGCTTTGTTTGTGCCTTTCTAATCAATTCTCCAACAGCAAAATCGGCATATTTAACGGCTCCTGATCGTCCAGAATGGGAAGGGATATCAATTTTTCCATCAGGATATGTATAAGGCCTATGATTTGACGTTGTCATGACTAAACTAAAAAATTTTTGATGTGCAGCAAAATCACTATCATATTTTTTTATAGCTTTATCAAAAAGATTTTCATCGCTTACACCCCATACATTCGAAAACGTAATTTCGTCACTACTCATCTCTGTCTTATCCACAATATCACTAAAATCATTGGCAGCAAAAAAGGCATTCATATTATCAAAATACCCATGACCACCATAAATAAAAGAGGTACGATAACCATGTTCTTTAAAAAGATATCCCGAAGAAAACATATCTACACCATCGGGTTGTTTCACAACTGAACGACCCGCTAATGGTGGAATAGAAAGAGTAATCGCTTCCATGCCTCGCACGGTTCGTGTTCCTGTCGCAAAAAAATTAGTAAAAAGCAAACCTTCATTCGCCAATCGATCAAGATTAGGGGTAAGTCCTGCTTTATTTCCAAAAATACCCATAAATTCAGAGCTCATACTTTCCATTAAAATAATCACTACATTTTTTTCAGTTTTGTGCTCGCTGCCTTTAACAAGACGCTTCATGCTATCCATATTTGCTTCTACAAATGTTGAATTGCTCTGCTCCATAAGGGTACGATAATTTTTCAGCATTACTTTTTCATCAATAGTGGTGTAAAAATCACTGTATTCAAGCTTATTATTAATAAAAGCAGAAAAAAGTTGATACAAACCATTATATGAAAGATTTTTTTCATATTGATTGTCAGACTTAACGTTAGAGCCTATCACAAAGAAATAGGCCAATATAGGCAATATCAGCAATACTACTCCATATTTTACACGGTATGAAAAATGCGTTTGTGGCATAATGGCTCTATCAATAAACCTTTTTAAAAAATAAAATACAACCAAGGAAACGATCAAGTTTACAGCTAAAATTTGCCATACTGGATAGGATTCCATAATATTGCCAATGACCTCTTGCGTATAGACTAAATAATCTACGGCTATAAAATTGAAGCGTACACTAAATTCTTCCCAAAAAACATGTTCAGAAATCGCTAAAAATCCTAAGGCAAAAAAGACAACGATAAAAAACAAATAGCTTATGTAACGATGTAATGGGTGATGATAGAGTTTGTTAGGCACAAATACCAAATAAAGAACAACTACAATAGTTGCGTAAAAACTGCTTATAAGATCATAGAAAAGACCATTCCCGTAAATATTAATTAATGCTTTAAAAGAAAGAGAAACTTTATCCCATGAAATTAATAATAATGTTGTACGTATTAAAAAATTATATGCTAAAAAAATTGCCAGAACAAAAAAATAGACCTTAAAACGAGAATTAAACAGTTGTTTCATACGTAACCTTTGTATGGGAGAATGGCGTAATTGTATCTCAATATGGTAAACGTTCAATACTTAAAGGCTCTCTTAACCTAAAAATTTTTTATCCATTTAAGTTTTGAGGGGTTATAATTTAAAACCACCCAAAGGAGCATATATGGTTTTGGGAGAAAGCTCTAGCATTTTAAATTTAATCTTCTATACATTTTGCACACTTTTATATAAATATATAAGTAAATTTCACACAAATCTTCTACATGTCCTTACAAAGTATCTTGAAATACTATTTTATATATTACTAAAATACACACGGAAAAGGAATCGCGTCTTGAGAAATCAAGAATTATCTCAAATGGCCAAGTTATACATAAAGTAAAAAGGAGCAATAAGGGTTAAAGCTATTTTAAGTTACGAATGCCTTCTGGTTTTAAAAATACTATCATTATACTAAAGGAATTAAATGTCAGTTAAACATTACATCGATAAAGTATTACAATCTACAATACAAAGTACACCTGGACAGAATGAATTTTACCAGGCTGTTGAAGAAGTTCTTATGTCACTAGAACCTCTTTTAAAAGCTGAACCAAAGTATGATCAATACAATATTTTAGAGCGTATTGTTATCCCTGAGCGCCAGCTTCTTTTTCGTGTTGTTTGGATGGATGATCAAAGTAAAATTCAAACCAATATTGGTTACCGTGTACAATTTAACTCTGCTATCGGACCTTACAAAGGCGGACTTCGTTTCCATCCAAGTGTTAATCTAGGAATCATTAAATTTTTAGGATTTGAGCAAATTTTTAAAAATTCTTTAACAGGACTTGCTATTGGTGGAGCTAAAGGGGGCAGTAACTTTGATCCAAAAGGAAAAAGTGAAGGTGAAATTATGCGCTTTTGCCAATCTTTTATGGGAGAACTCTCGAAACATATTGGTGAAACAAGAGATGTCCCTGCAGGTGATATCGGCGTTGGTGGTCGAGAAATTGGTTTTATGTTTGGTGAATACAAACGTCTTACAGGTAGATTTGAAGGTGTTTTAACCGGCAAAGGACTCAACTGGGGTGGCTCACTAGCACGAACTGAAGCGACTGGTTTTGGCTCTGTCTATTTTGCAGAAAACATTCTTAATAAACAAGGTGATAGCCTTAAAGGTAAAATTTGTACCGTATCAGGCTCAGGTAATGTAGCTATCTATACGATTCAAAAGCTTTACGACATGGGTGCAATTCCTGTTACATGTAGTGACTCAAAGGGAATGATTTACGACAAAGAGGGTATTGACTTTACCACGCTCCGTGCCGTTAAAGAACTAAGTAGAGCCGATTTAAGCGAATACCTTAAAGGACGTCCAAAAGCCACCTATATTCCTGTTCATCAGTATCCAACTGGAACCAATGCCGTTTGGAGTATTCCTTGTTTTGCTGCATTTCCAAGTGCGACACAAAATGAACTTAATCTTGAAGATATTAAAAACCTTTACAAAAATGGCTGTCGCCTCGTAAATGAAGGGGCAAACATGCCAAGCACGCCTGAGGCTATTAATTTTATGTTAGCCAATAAAATGTTTTACGGGCCAGCTAAAGCTGCCAATGCAGGAGGTGTCGCGACCAGTCAATTAGAAATGAGCCAAAATGCCAGTATGCTAAAATGGTCGTTTGCAGATGTTGATAGTAAACTTAGAACCATTATGAAATCTATTTTTGATCTCTCGTACAATACTTCAAAAGAGTTTGGAGATGAAGGAAATTTGATGCTAGGCGCTAATATCGCAGGTTTTAGAAAGGTGGCTGATTCAATGATTGACCAAGGTGCTGTTTAATAATTTGAAGAAGAGAGAAAATTCTCTCTTCTTCATTAATTGACTGTATTAAAGACTCTATCTCCCGCATCACCAAGACCTGGAACAATATAACCATTTTCATTCAGTCCATCATCAATACATGCTGTAAAGACAGGAACATCTGGATGAATTTTAGTAAATCGTGCTAATCCCTCTGGCGCTGAAACTAGTGCTAAAAACCGAATATCTTTCACACCTTTACTTTTTAGAAAATTGACGGCATCAATGGCTGTTCCACCAGTTGCAAACATAGGGTCAATAATAATTGCGGTTCGTTCAGCGTGATCAGGTGGAAGTTTCGCATAATAAAACTCAGCTTCAAGCGTCTTTTCATTACGTTGAAAACCTAAAAAACCAACACTTGCATCGGGAATTAATTTAAAAACACTATCCAACATACCAAGAGCTGCCCGAAGAATTGGGCAGATCATGATTTTTGCATTGAGTTTTTTAGTATGTGCCGAAGCAACAGGTGTTTGAATTTTGACATCACGCAATGGTAAGTCACGTGTTGCTTCAAATAACATCAAATATGAAATCTCATCAACAAGCAGTCTAAAATGAAATGGCTCCGTTTTTTTATCCCGTAAAATGGAGAGCTTATGCTCAATTAAAGGATGTTTTATAACATGAACGTTTTCCACCTATTTTTTCTCCGCGTCGATTATGGCTTGAAGGTCTCTTTTGTATAAATTTATATCAAAATCCGTTACTCGTGCCACACCATCTTTTATCGCCGCTTCTGCCACAGCTGAAGAAATCCAAACAAAAACCCTTCTATCAAATGGTTTTGGGATGATATAATTAATACCAAACTTAGGGTCTTCTCCTGGATAGGCTGCTTTAACATAATCAGGCACTTCTTCTTTAGCCAATTTTGCCATAGCAACGGCTGCAGCCATTTTCATGCCTTCTGTGATTTTAGTCGCTTTCACATCCAACGCACCTCTGAAAATAAAAGGAAACCCTAAAACGTTATTGACTTGGTTTGGATAATCACTTCTACCTGTTCCCATCATCACATCATCTCTAACCGAATGAACTTCTTCTGGTAAAATCTCAGGAATTGGATTGGCTAGTGCAAAGATAATCGGATAAGGGTTCATAGAAAGTACCATTTCTTTACTCACAACGCCAGGGGCAGAGAGGCCAAGAAACATGTCTGAACCCTTCATTGCATCCTCTAAGGTTCTATCGCTGGTTTCAAAAGCAAACTCAGCTTTATATTTGTTCAAATCAGTTCGTCCAGAATGAATAACGCCTTTAGTATCAATCATTACGATGTTTTTGGCACCTAAGAGTTTATACATTTTGGCACATGCAATACCAGCAGCTCCAGCTCCAGAAACGACGATTTTCATGTCTTCGATTTTTTTACCGCTAATTTCAAGTGCATTGATCAGACCCGCACTCGTAATCATAGCCGTGCCATGTTGATCATCATGCATAACGGGAATATTCACAGCCGCTTGAAGTTTTTCTTCGATGTCAAAACATTTTGGCGCTTTAATATCTTCAAGATTAATGCCACCAAATGTAGGCGCAAGTGCTTTACAAATTTCAACAATTTTGTCAGCATCATGTTCATCAAGCTCAATGTCAAACGCATCAACACCTGCAAATTTTTTAAATAAAACTGCTTTACCTTCCATAACAGGTTTCCCTGCAACAGCACCAATATCGCCAAGTCCAAGGACAGCCGTACCATCGGTAATGACGGCAACAAGATTGCCCTTATTAGTATATTCGTAAGCTAATTCATTATCTTTTTCAATCTCTAAACAAGGGTGAGCAACACCTGGTGTGTAGGCCATTGAAAGATCTCTTGCTGTGTCACAACGTGTTTTTACAGTTATCTCAATCTTTCCACCAATATGATAGGCTAAAGACTCTTCTTTAGTTACTTTTCCTTTATTACTCAACTCAAACTCCTTTTATAAGATATTAATTTTTGAATTCTTTGTTTGACTTTGTCATAACCAATAATTGCTAATATTTCAAATATGGATGGGCTTACAGCACTTCCTACCATCGCGATGCGAATCGATTGTGCTAAATCTTTAAGTTTTAAGCCTTTTTCTTCTAAAAATGCTTTAGTAAACTGCTCAAAAGCACTTGCATTTTCTATTGTACTTTCTTTATGAAGCGCTTGAAGATACATCTCTAAAATATCCATTGCATTACCACTTAAAAACTTAGCTACAGCTCCTTCATCATAGGCTTGTGGCACTGTTATAATTTGTTCTACCATAGCTGCAAATTCTTTAATTGTTTTAGCTCGTTCACGTAAAGCATCAATTATTTCTATCTTCTTATTATGTAAACTAATATCCACACCAAAAAATTTCAATTCTTTAATCAAACGCTCAGCAGGAAGTGTTTTGATATAGTGAGTATTAAGCCATAAAAGTTTTTCTTTATTGTAAGCAGAAGCTGATTTATTGATATCGCATGGATCAAAAAATGCTTGCATCTCTTCTAATGAGAAAATCTCTTGGTCCCCATGGCTCCAGCCTAAACGAATGAGAAAATTTAACAATGTTTCAGAAAGGTATCCCTCTTTTTGATACTCCATAACATCCGTCGCACCGTCTCGCTTAGAGAGTTTTTTCCCTTCAGGATTAAGAATCATTGGTACATGATGAAAACGAGGAATTTTAAATCCAAGTGCTTCGTAAACGACAATTTGCTTAGGCGTATTGGAAAGATGATCATCACCTCGTATCACTTCAGTTACACCCATCAAAGCATCATCAATCGTGACAACAAAGTTATATGTAGGTGTCCCATCACTTCTAGCAATGATAAAATCATCAAGCATATCTTTGGCATTAAATGTCACTTCACCTTTAACGCCGTCTACAAAGCTAATCTGACCATCTAACGGTGCTTTAATGCGAATAACAGGTTCTACGCCAAGTGGAGGTGTCCCTGTAAAATCACGATATCTACCATCATAACGAGTCCGCTCTTTTTTCGCCATCTGCTCAACTCTTAACGCATCAAGTTCTTCTTTGCTCATGTAACATTTGTATGCTTTACCTGTATCTAAAAGTTTTTGAACATAGCTTTTATAAATATCAAAACGCTCAGATTGATATAAAATATCGCCATCATGGGTCAATCCCACCCATTTAAAAGCTTCAACAATCGCCTCAGCGGCTTCTTTTGAATTGCGTGCTAAATCCGTATCTTCAATACGTAGTAAAAATTTTCCGCCATTTCTGCGTGCCCATAAAAAACTATATAGGGCTGTTCGAAGTCCTCCAATATGCAAATATCCTGTTGGACTTGGAGCAAAACGTGTAACAATCATCATTAACCTTCATCATTATTTTAAATTATGTATAAATTATGTATCATTTTGTTACGCAGTTGCTAAAAATTGTTGCCAAAAGAGTAGAAAAGGTTCTTTTTAATTTTTTTTACTAAAAAAAATGCTATCATTCGTAGCCTCTATTTTTGATACAAAATGATTATAGAACTATTTTTCTTAAAACAAAGGACTATTAATGAAGATAAAAATGAAAGTGTTTACTTTTGTAACTTTATCAGCCGCTTTACTTTTTTCTACTCTCAATGCTGGGACACTCGATGGCGTTTCAATCATTATTAATAAGGAGCCTATCACACTTTATGATGTTTTTAAATACTCCCAGCGCTTCAATATTTCTAAAAAAGAAGCTTTAGACATCTTAGTCCGACAAAAGTTAGAAGACTCTGAAATTAAAAATCAAGGTATCTCTGTTGATTCATTTGAAGTAGATCAATACATTGAAAATCTCGCAACTAGCAATAATGTTTCTCAATATGAATTTTTAAATATGATTCGTTCTAAAAACATTGATGTGGCAGAATATAAAGAAGATTTAAAATCAAAAATCAAACGTGATAAACTGTATAAAAAAATTGTCAGCAATAAAATGCAACAAATGGGTGATGCAGAACTTCAAACCTATTATAATGAAAATATTGGTGAATTTTCACAAGCAGCCTCCTTTGATGTAACGGTTTATACCAGTGCTGTCAAAGAAAATCTTACTAACATTCAAAGTAATCCTATGAGCCCTGCTACCAATGCAGACCTTAAAGATGCCACTTTGGAAGCGTCTAAAATTGACCCTCAACTCGCAACAATGCTCAATAAAACACCTCAAGGAAATTTTTCACCGATTGTTAAATCAGCCGATGCCTTTGTGATGTTTTTTGTTAAAAACAAAAATGATGTTAAGACAGTTGCTTTTGCCGATGCTAAAAATTATATCTATTCTCGTTTGGCTGAAACTAATGAGAAAAAAGCAATTGATGATTATTTTGAAAAGCTCAAAGCTTCTGCTTCTATTAATGTTATAAGAGTTCCGTAAAGCTAAGAAGAATGAAGGGCGTTACATGTGACGCCCTTTTTTAGTTTTTAGTAATGTGAAAGATAGTTCGTATCGAAATGATTTTCGATAAAGTCTGGATTGTC
Organism: Sulfurospirillaceae bacterium; assembly: GCA_028684065.1. Lineage (GTDB taxonomy): Bacteria > Campylobacterota > Campylobacteria > Campylobacterales > Sulfurospirillaceae > Sulfurospirillum. The sequence continues at coordinate 87,707 of JAQUGO010000005.1, read as the reverse complement.
CATCATCGCTAAATGAAAATCCCTAACCGTTTTAATACCTTCAATTTGAAGTTCACTCAAAGCTTGTTTCATCTTTTTAATCGCTCGTTCTCTTGTTTCACCCCAAACAACAAGCTTTCCTATCATTGAATCATACGTTGAAGGCACAATATAACCTTGGTAGGCATGAGAATCCATTCGCACATTTCTGCCTCCTGGAACAATGTATTTGGTAATCTTACCAGGACTTGGAATGAACTTTACAGGATCTTCTGCGGTAATACGACATTCAATTGAATGTCCCTTAAGCTGAATCTTACTTTGATCAAACAAGGTTTCACCTTCAGCTACACGAATCATCCATTCAATAATATCAATGCCACTTACCATTTCACTGACACAATGTTCCACTTGAAGACGTGTGTTCATCTCCATAAAATAAAAATTTTTATCAGCATCCAGTAAAAATTCAAATGTACCCGCATTATGATAACCAATTGCTTTTGTAGCCTTGACTGCGACATTAAGTAAACGTTCTCTTGTTTCTGCATCGAGAGCTACCGCTGGAGATTCTTCTATCAATTTTTGATGACGTCTTTGCATTGAACAATCACGCTCACCTACATGCACAACATTGCCATGTTCATCACCAATCACTTGTACTTCAATATGACGTGGATTTTTAATATATTTTTCCATATACAATGTGCCATCGCCAAATGCACTGAGTGCTTCGCTTTGAGCCGCAAGAAATAATTTTTCCAAATCTTCCATTTTTTCAACTACACGCATACCGCGACCGCCGCCACCTGCGCTGGCTTTAACGATAATTGGTAAACCAATTTGTACGGCTAGCTCTTTGGCCTGGGCAATATCTTTTAAAGCACCATCGCTTCCAAGGATAACAGGCACGCCCGCTTTTTTCATCACTTCTTTTGCTTTTGATTTATCGCTCATCAACACCATTGATTCGACACTTGGTCCAATAAACTTAATATTGTGATGTTTACAAATTTCCACAAAACTTTGATTCTCACTCAAAAAGCCATAGCCAGGGAAAATAGCATCACAACCACTGATTTCAGCAGCACTAATGATTGAAGGAATACTAAGATAACTATCACTCGATTTTGCAGGACCTATACAAATACTAGCATCTGCATGCTGTAAATACAAAGCATCTTTATCCGCAACTGAATAGACTGCAATCGCTTGCTTTCCCATCTCTTTGATGGTTCTTATCGCACGAAGGGCTATCTCACCACGATTAGCAACAAGAATCTTTTCAATTTTCATTAAACTTTCTCCACCACATAAAGAGGCATGTCAAACTCTACAGGTTGACCATCATCCACAAGGCTTTCTATAATTTTACAATCATATTCCGCTTCAATTTCATTCATTATTTTCATCGCTTCTATGATACCGATAGGATGACCTTTTTTAACGATGTCCCCTACTTTGGCAAAGGCTTCTGCCCCAGGAGATGGTGACTTATAAAATGTACCTACCATTGGCGATTGCAATGTAAGACCTGCTATGATGGGCTTCGTAGTGCTTTCTAGAACAGGTGTCGGTGATGATGCTGGTGGTGGGGTTGGAATAGCCGTCATAACAGGGGTTGCCGCATAGCTTACAGCATTTTCAAACCCTTTTTGTAACTCGATACTAAAATCGCCTTCTTTAATTTTTAGTTTTGTAATATCACTTTTATCAAAGAATCGCATTAACTCCCTAATTTCATTCTTATCCATAAATTCTCCTATTTTTAAGCGCTCTAAAGTGTGTTATAATACCATATCTAATATATACGATCACTTAAGGATAGAGATGGGACTCAAAGCAGATAGTTGGATACGTGAAAAATCACTTAAAGAAAAAATGATAGAGCCATTTTGTGAAGATCAAGTTGGTAAAGATGTCGTCAGTTATGGCGTCAGTAGTTATGGTTACGACATCCGCGTAGGTCGAGAGTTTAAAATTTTTACTAACGTCAATTCAACCGTTGTTGATCCAAAAGAATTTGATGATAAAAATGTTATTGATTTTACAGGTGATATCTGTATTGTTCCACCCAATTCTTTTGCACTTGCACGTACGGTTGAGTACTTTCGTATTCCTAAAAATGTGTTAGCCATTTGTTTGGGTAAAAGTACCTATGCAAGGTGCGGCATCATTGTCAATGTCACTCCCTTTGAGCCAGAATTTGAAGGTCATATTACGATTGAAATATCCAATACGACACCTCTTCCAGCTAAAATATATGCCAACGAAGGTATCGCACAAGTGCTCTTTTTAGAAGGAGATACACCATGTGAAACAACCTATAAGGATAAAAAAGGAAAATACCAAGGGCAGACAGGTATTACCTTGCCTCGCATCTTAAAGTAATCCCTATGGCACTTTCAATCATACCTATTGATCTAGATAAAAATGCTACTTTTGACGAATTTTATGCTATTTATAACCTCTCGTTTCCCTCTTCCGAGCAGAAACCAAAAGAGGCGTTGCATGCAATGTGTAACAATATCAATTATACGATTTTTGCAGCATATGATGGAGAGAAGATGGTAGGATTTACCATTCTTTACCATCCTCTTACAGAATCATTTTATCTCTTAGAATACATCGGTGTCGCCCCTGAAAAAAGAGGTCGAGGCATAGGCCAACATCTTTTTACAGTAGCCTTAAAACATCTCTTTCATACCAAAGGTGCTAAACCTTTACTGATTGAAATTGATTCAACAAAGGCACCATCCAATGAAAATGCTTTGCGTGTTAAACGAGAAATGTTTTACCGTCATTTAGGATGCCGAAAAATTGAGCCATTTACTTATCTCTTAGGGCTTAAAGCTACGCCAACGCCTATTTTAATGGAGTTACTTGTTTACCATCCAAGCATAGAGTATGTCTCTAAAAAACTGCTCAAAGAGTGGGTAGAAGCCCTTTACACACTTGTCTATGGATGTGAACGCACCGACTCACGCATTGAACAAATGTTTGCACAAACACCTACGACACTGCACCTTATTTAAAGAACTCTTGTGGATATTTTTTTCAACGAAACCTATAACACCCTTTGGACAGCTCTAAGCTCTATTATGGGAGTTATTGCTACCACATTAGCTATCTTTGCACTTTTATATTCAATGCGAACCTATCGTAAAACCATGCAAGTAGTCCATTACGGTGAGATCGATAAAATGTATTTTGAGATTCTCAAAGAAGCCCTTAATAAACCGCACGTCGTACGCAAAAATTTTATGCGTAATGAAGAACAAGTAGTCGAATACGACATCTATGCCTTCATCGTATGGAATTTTTTAGAGTCTATTTATGACCGATGTATGCTCGATGCCGATTTACAAAAAACATGGTTTCCTATCATCGAAGCAGAGCGCGCTATTCATCTAGAATGGATTCAAAAGCCAGAAAACCGTACTAAATTTAAAGCGGAATTTTTAAATTTTATTGATAAGGGGAATTTTGAAGTAGTGTAATACTACTTCTCAACCCTCATCAACAGCCCATTTAAATAAAATGAGGCACTTGCACTGAGTAAACAAGGATGGTCGCTGTCTTGGCGCATCTCTTCGAGTAAGGTGAATTGTACGCGTAAATCTTGCGATACTTCCATGGCAAGCTCTATCAATTCGGTTTTGCCGATGTGAAATGAACAGGAAAAAAGAGCGACTAAACCACCATCTTTAAGCGCACGTACGGATTCCATGAGAAGATGTTTGAACCCTCTTTTAGCACCTCTAGCTTGCTCTTTAGTTTTGGCAAATGAAGGGGGATCGACGATAACCATATCAAAAATATCGCGGTATTTTTGTATTTTCATAAACTCAAAAGCATCTTGCGCATACGCTTCATATTGTTTAAAACCATTGGCTTTGAGATTTTCTTTGGTTTGCGCTATTGCAGGTTCAGATATATCCACAAAAACTGCTTTGTGCGCTCCACTAGCCAAGGCGTATAGTCCAAAACCACCCACATTACAACACAAATCAAGCACTGTATCGCCTTCTTTAATATAGCTAGCACAAAGTGCTCTATTTTTACGCTGATCTAGGTAAAAGCCTGTTTTTTGAGACTCTTCGATATCGACTAAAAACGAGATGGCTTGTTCTTTTACCACAAAACATTTTTGCGGCTCTCCAAAAATCGTACCATTGGTATTTTCCAACCCTTCAATACTGCGTGAATGACTATCAGACTTTTCAATGATCCACGAAGGGTGCAGTTCATGATGTAAACTTTCTAAGATACTGTGGCGATAAGCCTCCATGCCTGCTGTGTTGATTTGAATCGAAAGAGCATCGCCATACTTATCGACAATCAAGCCTGGTAAAAAATCCGCTTCAGAGTGAATCAACCGAACCGCATTGGTGTTTGTGAGCAATGAAGAGCGTTTGGCTATCGCTTTGGCAATGCGTTTGGCAAATAAAGCTTTACTCACCTCTTCTTTACCAAAGCAAAGAATACGCCCAAAAATCGTGCATTTTGGATTCACATACGCTGTTCCTAAAAAGCCCTCTTTCTTGGAAAACAGAGCGACCAATTCGCCGCTTTTAAACTCTTCAAGCGAAGACTCTATCTCATTGGCATAAATCCATGGATGGAACCGCTTAATTTTGGAAACGATAGCGTGCTTGACATAACATTTATTCACTGAGTTTTCCTAAAATATTGATAAGCTCTTTTTCAAAATCACTCGCTTCTAATACCTTACCATGCGTTGTATTGTTAAGTGTTACATGTAGAGTTGTAGCAGGTAGTTTTTCCAATAATTTTTCTAAATGATAACGTGGAATTGTTGTATCGTTTTTAACTTCAATAATTGCAATCGGTGCTTTAATTGAAGGTATATAATTGAGTGTTTCAAATTTATGTTTTAAGAGCACCTCTATGGGGAAAAAAGGGTATTGATGTTTAGCAACAGAGACGATTGAATCATATGGTGTTATCAATACGACACCTTTAACGTCCCGTTGAGAAGCAACGTAACTTGCTACACCTGTGCCCAAACTTCGACCAATGAGGATAACAGATTTATCTTTGGCATAGGTATCATAAATTTTAAGGGCATCTTCAAACAAGGCTTTTTCACTTGGCTTTCCACTACTGCCTAGATAACCTCGGTAGTTCAATGCAACAATGTCGTATCCACGGATATGCTCTACATGTAGAACAAAACGCGTTGCATCATCAGCATTACCACCAAAATAAATAATCAGTGGAGCCCCTGCATTCTCAGATTTTTTATAGATGCCATCCAATATGGCTTCATCACTTACATGTAAACTTATAGTTTCGATATTTACGCCACTCACTTTGTCTTGTTTCTCGATAGCTTGAGCATTAAACACTAGAGCATCTTGCATCGTGTATAAGTAGCCCATAGCTATGATATATAATAAACTTATCGTCCATGCTAAACGCATTACAACTTTTCTCATACTTTTACCTTTATGGTCATATCTTTTTCGAGATATCCTTCGATAATCTCATATTCAAGCCCTTTTTCTTCAAGAAAATTGACCATTTCTTCTTTCTCTTTATAATTAAAATCAGATCCACCTCGCCTACCTTGCAAAATATTAAAGACAACACCTTTTCTAGCATACAGTAACATCTTTTCAATAAAAAGCCATGTGTTAAAATCACTTAAAATATTGAGTGCACCACTGCACACATACCAATCTACACGAGGTAATGGTTCTTTGAGTACATCCTTACACGCAAAGCTACATCCTCTTGCATGTTCCAAACGCTTTTTAGCAACCTCTAAAAACTCTTCCATTACATCAATACCAATATAATGTTTAGGGGCCAAACCTTGGGCATGTAAAAAGAGGTAAAAATCACCAAAACCACACCCTGCGTCGGCTATCGAACTCTCATATAGTTCATTTTTAAGCAGATTAACAATCACTTGAAAACGAATCTCTTGCGTCTCCTGAGAGTGCCAATTAACACCTTGAGGGGAAACACCGTGTTTTGTGTACGCCCCAGAGTAAAACGTATGGTTATTGAGCATTAGGCCAATAGTGTAGAGATTTGTTGTTGCATTAGAGATGTTTGATGCACTTGTGCCATTATAGAGCTATCAAGTTTGATTTGACTTTGTGCCAAATCCATTATCTTTTGGTCCATTGGCGTTTCGGATATTTGAGCATTAGCACTGGTAAGATTTGATACGGCAGAAAGTGCATTCGTAATGCCAACTTCATATAATTGTATTTTTGAACCTATCTCAGAACTAAGTGATGTCAAGTTTCCTTGAAAATCTGTAATGCCTTGTTGATTATCAATGGAAAGTGTATCGAGCCCTTTAACTTCAAGACCTAAAGCTGAAGAGAGCACATTTTGCCCATTGTAGGTTGATTGCGAAAGTGTATCTTGCATACTTTTTGCTACAGATGAAAACTCATTTTTAAGCATATCTTTTTGTGAGGCATTGAGCACATCACTATTATAACGCACCGATAAATCATTCATTTTGTCGGTTCCAATACTGAGTGCATTGATGGAACTATCTGCAATTTGATACATACCAATAGCATCGTTACTGTTTTGAATACCTTGGGTCAGTGCTGAAATTTGCGATGCCAATGAATCTGAAATCATAAGGTTTGCATTATCTTTACCCGTGAGCTCTTTGACTGCTACAATTTTAGATAATGCCTTTTCAGCCTCAGTTTTATTATTGCTTACAAAATTACTAACCGATGTATTGAAACTACTGCCTACTTGCATAATAGCCTCCTTCTTATTGTTCTGTTTTATTATACACCCATTCTGTAAATATTTCAAACTTATGGAATCGAAATTGCTTAAATACAAGAAACTCTACGAAAAAGGTTACTCGTGTTTAATGGCAAAAATATACTTATCACCGGTGGAACAGGTAGTTTTGGCAAAAAATATACGGAAATTCTTTTAAAAAAATACAAGCCTAATAAGATTATTATCTTCTCGCGTGATGAGCTTAAACAATACGAAATGGCTCAACAATTTACCGACTCTTGTATGCGATTTATGATTGGTGATGTGCGAGATTTGGAACGTCTTAAAAAAGCAATGTATGGTGTCAATTATGTCATTCATGCTGCGGCCCTTAAACATGTCCCCATTGCCGAATACAACCCAATGGAATGCATTAAAACTAATATTTATGGTGCCCAAAATGTTATTGATGCAAGTTTGGAATGTGGCATCGAAAAAGTGATTGCTCTTTCTACTGACAAAGCGGCCAATCCTATTAATCTCTATGGTGCGACAAAACTGGCAAGTGATAAACTTTTTGTTGCCGCCAATAATATCAGAGGTGCGCGCCGTACACAATTTTCTGTTGTTCGTTATGGCAATGTTATAGGCTCTCGTGGCTCTGTAGTTCCTTTGTTTAAAAGGCTAATAGCCGAAGGTGTTAAAGAACTACCTATCACAGAAGCAGACATGACACGTTTTTGGATTACGCTGGAACAAGGGGTTAATTTCGTGCTTAAAAACTTTGCACGCATGAAGGGTGGCGAGATATTTATTCCTAAAATTGCGTCTATGAAAATGGTCGACTTAGCTCAAAGTATGGCACCAAATCTGGATGTTAAAATCATCGGAATTCGCCCTGGCGAAAAGATGCATGAAGTTATGGTTCCCAAAGATGATAGTCATCTGACTTTAGAGTTTCATGACCACTATGTGATTCAACCTAGCATCGTTTTTACACAACTCAATGATTTTACAAGTAATGCCCTTGGCGAGAAAGGAACATCCGTCAAATATGGCTTTGAGTATAGCTCTGAAACCAATACACAATGGCTTGATGCCAAAGGCTTAATGGAGATGATAGACGCATGATTCCTTACAGTAGACAAAGTATCGACCAAAGTGACATAGATGCGGTTGTAGAGACACTTAAAGGTGATTTTCTCACAGGTGGTCAAAAAGTAAGCGATTTTGAAAAAGCTCTGGCACGTTATTTAGGTGTCAAACATGTCTGTGTGATGAATTCTGCTACTTCAGCTTTGCATGTAGCGTATCAAATTATCGGTTTACAAAAAGATGATGAAGTTATCACCACACCTTTAACCTTTGCTGCTACGTCTAATACTGCCATCCAATGTGGTGCCAAACCTATATTTTGTGACATCAGATTTGATGGCAATATTGACGAGCGAAAGATTGAAGCACTCATCACACCTCGCACTAAAGTCATCTCTCCAGTGGATTTTGGCGGAAATCCACTGAATATTACGGCTATTCAAGCCCTTTGCAATAAGCACAAACTTTTTCTCATTGAAGATGCCAGTCATGCCTTAGGCAGTCAAAATGATGGTATTAAAGTGGGAAATATAGCCGATATGACCATCTTTAGTTTTCACGCTATTAAGCCCATCACCACCTTTGAAGGTGGCGCCATTGCAACCAATAATGACACTTTTTACGAGCAGGCTAAACTGCTTCGAAGCCATGGTATTGTGAAAAAAGAGTTATGGAACTCTGACATGGTGATGCTAGGTGAAAATTACCGTCTTAGTGATGTAGCCTGTGCTTTGGGACTTTCACAACTAAAACGTTTAGATAGTTTTATCGATAAACGAAATAAAATTGCGCACTACTATGATGAGCGCTTTGTTAATAATCCTTTTTTCACAACGATACCTATTCCTAAAAATAAAAAAAGCACTTACCATCTCTACCCTATTTTGTTAGACCGTAGCCTTTGGTGTTCCAAAGAGGAAATTTTCAAAGCATTACATGCCAAGGGATTAGGTGTACAAGTACACTATAAACCTGTCTATCAATTTAGCTACTATAAAAAACTTTTAGGCGACATAAGATTGCCCAATACCGAAGATTTTTACAAAGCAGAACTCTCTATTCCATGTCATCAAGGTATGAATATGGACGATGCCATTTTTGTTGCCGACACTCTACTTGGCACACTCTCTTCCCTCAAAGGATGCAAATTATGAGACTCGCTATCATCCCTGCAAGGGGTGGGAGTAAACGTATCCCTCGCAAAAACATTAAAGAATTTTGTGGTAAACCCATGATTGCTTATAGTATCGAAGCGGCCAAGCAAAGCGGGCTTTTTGATAAAATTGTTGTGAGCACAGATGATGAGGAAATTGCTGAAATTGCTAAGAGGTATGGTGCTGACATTCCTTTTATGCGTCCTCGTGAACTCAGTGATGACCATACCACAACGATTCCTGTCATTGCGCATGCCATTCGCACGACATGTCCTGAGTTATCTCAGCTCGAAGCCATTTGTTGCATCTATGCTACAGCCCCTTTTGTGCACCCGATGTTTATCAAAGAAGCGTATGAAAAGCTTAAACGGACCAAAGCCTCCTATGCCTTTAGTGCAACCAGCTTTCCCTTCCCAATTCAACGTGCTATCCGTTTGACTAAAGAAGATCGCGTTGAGATGTTTTCCCCTGAGAATTTTGCGGTGCGTTCCCAAGAGTTAGAAGAGGCTTACCACGATGCAGGACAGTTTTATTGGGGCACTCCAGAAGCATGGTTGGAAGCTCAAATTATTTTTGCTCCACACTCCACAGCCGTTCTTTTGCCTCGTCATTTAGTACAAGACATTGACACCCCAGAGGATTGGATAAGGGCTGAGTTTATGTATAAAGCGCTTGGATTGCATGAAAACGCTTATAAGGGCTGATAGTTCAAGCACCATCGGTCTTGGGCATATTATGCGCGATTTGGTGTTAGCCAAAAATTTAGAGGGTGAAGTCTTTTTTGCATGCCAGAATTTAGAAGGCAATATCATCTCTAGCATTCCCTATGAAGTCAAGATTTTAAAATCAAATGATGCGAATGAACTGATAGCCCTTATAAAAGCTTTACATGTAAAGCTTTTAGTGATTGACCATTATGGCATTGATGTGCATTTTGAGCAAAAAGTCAAAAGTGCTACGGGAGTCGAAATTCTCTCTTTTGATGATACTTATCAACCGCATTATTGCGATATTTTACTCAATCATAATATCTCAGCCGATAAAAAACGCTATAAAGATTTAGTGCCACTGCATTGTGAACTTCGTTGTGGCAGTCTTTACACCCTTATTCGAGATGAATTTAGAGAAGAAAAAAAATGTAAGCGTGAAAAAATCTACGACGTTTTGATTGCGATGGGCGGAAGCGATGCTTCTAATATCACGCAGAAGATTTTAAAAACATTACCAACCTCTTTGCATGTTAGCGTTCTAACAACGCATTCTAATGCTCATTTAGAAGAGCTTCAAAACTACAGTAATGATAAACCTAATATTACTTTACATGTCAACTCTAATGAAGTCGCCAAACTGATACACCAAAGCCGCCTTGCTATTGTAACGCCCAGCGTCATGGTGCACGAAGTGCTCTTTATGGAAGTACCCTTTATCGCCATTAAAGTTGCCGATAATCAAGACGATATGTACCAATACTTAAAACAACATGATTATCATGTCTTAGAAAGATTTAGTGCTACGACATTCAAGTATGAAGTTAAAAGGTTTTTAAAATGAAAGTTGCAATTCTAACCTCACAAAATCAATGGTTTGTCCCTTATGCACAAAAGCTTGAAACAACAATCCAAGGCTCTAAGCTCTTTTTTAATCATAAAGAAATAGAAGAAAATTATTCCCTCGTTTTGATTTTGAGTTACCACTGTCTCATCGAAAAAGAATACCTACAAAAACACAAACATAACATCGTCATACATGCTTCAGCATTACCCAAAGGCAAAGGTTGGGCACCCATGTTTTGGCAAATATTAGAAGGTAAAAATGAGATTCCCTTTTCAATGTTTGAAGCCTCTCAAGGCATAGATGATGGGGATATTTATATGCAAAGGATACTGACACTGACAGGCTTTGAATTGCATGATGAATTAAGAAAGAAGGAAGCGCAATTTGTTAGTCAAATGTGTTTAGAATTCATTCAAAATTATACAATCTACAAAAAAGCATATCCGCAAATAGGTAGTCCAAGCTATTACCACAAACGCATAGCTTCTGATAATAAACTAGATATCCATAAAAGCATTTATGAACAATTTAATCTTTTACGAATTTGCGATAATGAGCTTTATCCTGCTTACTTTGAATTAAATCAAATTAAATATACCCTTAAAATTGAAAAGGTAGAACCATGATATTTAAAAATATTTTATCTTGCCCTATTGAACTTCAACAAGAAGTAAGAAACTGGCGAAATCATAGTGAAATAAGAAAGAATATGTACAGTGATCATACCATTTCAAGTGATGAACATAATCAATGGCTAACCTCGCTTCATGAAACTCATACAAATCATGTTTATATTGCTTTTAATGATAACATTCCAATTGGTTTAGTCTCACTTAATAATTATAAACCTCTCTGGTCAACTGCCGATTGGGCTTTTTATTTAAACCCTAATTATCTCTCCCATAAAGGCCTAGGTGCTGCCTTAGAATATCATTTCTTGAATTTTATTTTTAATACATTTAAACTTATAAAACTGAATTGTGAAGTTCTTGAAACTAATCCATTAGTAGTTAAACTCCATCAAAAATTTGGCTTTATTATTGAAGGAATAAAAAGAAAAAATATTATCAAAGACAATAAAAGAGTAGATGTTGTTTTATTAGGTATTTTACATGAAGAATGGATTGAAAAACGTCCATACTTAGAAAAAATAATCAATAGGATTTAATAAACATGAAAATAGGTCACTTTGATTTAAAAACGACACGAACACTCATTATCGCGGAACTTTCCGCCAATCATGGGAATAATATAGAAATAGCCAAAGAAACCATTCGTGCTGCCAAAAAAGCGGGGGCTGATGCCATCAAACTGCAAACCTACACCGCCGATACTTTGACCCTTAATTGCGATAAAGAAGATTTTGTCGTTAAAGGTGGTACGCTGTGGGATAACAAAACCCTTTACGCACTCTACCAAGAAGCTTACACGCCGTGGGAGTGGCACAAAGAGCTTTTTGAGGTTGCCAAAGAAGAGGGACTTTTGTGCTTTTCGACTCCATTTGACAAAAGTGCTGTGGACTTTTTAGAAACCCTCAATCCTCCTGCTTACAAAGTAGCAAGTTTTGAGATAACAGACTATGAATTGGTGCGATACATCGCTTCCAAACACAAACCTATCATCATCTCCACAGGCATCGCTACACTGCAAGAAATTAAAGACGTTGTCGCCATTTGTAAAGAGGAACATAACCACAATATTATTTTGCTCCAATGCACCTCCTCCTATCCAGCACCACTAGAGGGTGCCAATCTTTTAACAATACCTGATTTAGCTCAAAAATTTGGTGTTATCGCTGGATTTTCTGACCATACACTAGGCATTACAGCACCCATCGCAGCAGTTGCTTTGGGTGCAAAAATCATCGAAAAACATTTTATTTTGGATGCGTCCATAGGCGGAGCGGACGCTAGTTTTTCACTTGATGTTAAAGCCTTTACACAGATGGTACAAGCCGTTCGTGATACCGAAAAACTCCTTGGCAAACCAACATATAATATGGATGAAAAAGTTATAAAAGGTAGAGCTTTTTCACGAAGCCTTTACGCCTCGCAAGATATCAAAAAAGGTGAAATCTTCACGCTTGAAAATATTCGTTCCGTTCGCCCAGGATACGGCCTTCATCCAAAACATCTAAACAATACTTTGGGTAAATGTTCAATGAGAAATATCCCTTTTGGTGGAAGACTCAAAGAAGAAGACATTTTTTAAGCTTTCTTTGGAATTAGAATTGCTTTTTTTACAAATAAAACTAGAGGGACAACATGAAAAACTATAAAACAGAACAAGAAGAATTTTGGGCGGGACAATTTGGAGATGAATATATATTGCGTAATAATGAAAAGAAAATTATAGCCTCTAACATAGTCATGTTTTCAAAAATTTTATCTCGCACACAAAATGTAACCTCTATTTTAGAATTTGGGTCCAATATTGGTCTTAATTTACATGCGCTTAGCAATTTATTGCCTAATGTTGAGCTGTCTGCTATAGAAATCAATAGCAATGCGGTAAAAGAATTAAAGAAAATTGATAATTTAAAAATATATCACCAATCAATTCTAGACTTTACAACAGACTATCAAAGAGATTTCAGTTTAATAAAGGGTGTGTTGATTCATATAAATCCGGATGAGCTTCAAAATGTTTATGAAAAAATATATACTTCATCAAAAAAATATATCTGCTTAGTCGAATACTATAATCCAACGCCCGTTGAGATACCATATAGAAACCATGAAGGTAAACTATTTAAACGAGATTTTGCTGGAGAAATGATGGATATCTATAGTGATTTAGAATTAATAGATTATGGATTCACTTATCATCGTGATCCTGTTTTCCCTCAAGGTGATGCAACCTGGTTTTTAATGAAAAAAAGTTTTTAAATGGATAACATAGAAAATGTAGCCTTTCAAACGTATCAATCAAATCTTTTGTATTTTGAACAAAACCATTCAGAACTTTATAAAAGAATTATAACGCTAGAAGCGTCCATATCTCAAGAAATATACAAAGAACACTATGCTTTAGAATATAAAGAAGAAGGTTATTTTGACGTGCAAGAATTATCTACGGGTTGTTTTTTGTACGGAGAAAACTCTAACAAATATACTGAAAAACTTTTACGGACAGTAGATAAGAAAAGGTCAGGTGCTGTTTTTGAAGCACAACAACGTTTTCTTATTAAAGAAGAAGAATTAGAAGAAATTGGAAATTTTAAAAATTTTCATAGCTCCTTATGGGCCACAGCCAAACTTATTCATTATAATGCAAAAATTGCCCCTAAAGATAACTCTGAAATGGAGAAATTATACAAATATATTTTTTTCGGTGTAGGATTAGGCTTACATGTAAAAGATATCATTGAAACTCACGATATTAAAGTTGCTTTTATTCATGAACATAATTTAGAATTATTTAGGCTTTCATTATTCATAACAGACTATAGTCTAGTGGCTAAAAATTGTATCTGCTATTTTTCTATTATGCAAAACTACAGCGACACACAAGCTTCTTTTTTTAACTTTTTAAATGAAGCATTTAACTATAACCTCTATATTAAATTTACACCCTTTAGTAACAGTTACGAAGAAGATTTGAAAATTTTTCAAAGTATTACCTTGTCCCAAAACTGTATAGCTTATCCCTATCAAGCATTTATGGCACGCTCTTTGGGCACGATTCAGAAAATTACTCAAAATTATTGTTTTTTAGATATATCAAAAACCTATTGCGATACCCCTTTGTCAACAAAACCTATTCTTGTTTTAGCTTCAGGTCCATCACTTCAACATAATACAGAGTGGATTAAAAACAATCAAGAAAACTTCTTTATCGTAGCAGTTTTATCATCATGCAGGCATTTATCGTATCATAACATTCGTGTTGACCTCGTTATTCATATAGACCCACAAGCACATTCAACTCTTTTGCTTGATAATCTTAATGTGTCATATTTTGATTCATCAATGTTTATTTTGGGCTCCAATGTGCATCAAGACCTCGTAAATAAACTCAAAAAAGAAAAACTCTTTTTTATTGAAGAATCAACTTCATTTAAAGCTAACCATGGTTTTTTTGATCTTCCAAGTATTGGTGAGTATGCTACTATATTGCCTTTGATTTTAGGAGCAAAAAATGTATATATTATAGGCTTAGACCTTGCTTTAGACCCTACAACAATGAAAGACCATATTGATTTACATATTGCACATCAAACACTTGCAACAGATAATAATGAAGAGAGTATCCAGTTTCAAAAATCAATTTGTTATGTAGAAGGAAATTTTATACAGAGTATTCCTACTACACCAAGTTTTAGATTGTCCATTACTCAATTTGCTAAGGCCTTAGCTTATTATAAGCAAACCGACCAAACCGTTTATAATCTATCCAATGGAGCCTTTTTAGAGGGAACTATTCCTTTAAAAATAGAAAGTATTTCAAAAAATGTTTTACAAACTATAGATTGTCTTTCATTAAAAAAAGCGTTTGGTAACTTTTTGCAGAAAAATAGCTCTTGTGAATGCAGAAGTATTGATAAAAAAAATATTCAAGACCAACTTGAAAAAGCAAAATATATATTAGATAAATGTAATAACATGCGTCATGTTACATCAAAAGAAGTCAATAATTATTTGTTTAAAAAACTGATTCCATTTATGCAAGAAATCTGTGAAATGGATAAGGAAGAAAAATCTGACATTGCAGAGATATTTCTCGAATACTTTAAAATTTCTCTTAGTTTTCTATTTGATACATTTAATACATCAAATCTTAAAAATGAAAAAAACCATATCAAAGCAATTGATAAAATTGTTTTAGATGAAATAACGAAGATAGCTTCAGCGTATATAGATGTGATAGAAAAAAATTTAACAAAAGAGTGAGACCATCTTATAAGATGGCCTCACGAGCTTAAGACTAATACTATTGTAGTAGTCTAAGTACATTTTGCTGTACAGCATTTGCTTGACTCATTGCATAACTTCCTGATTGTGCAAGAATATTAAACTTTGAGAAATTTGCAGATTCTGCGGCAAAGTCAACATCACGGATATTAGATTCCGCTGATTTAACGTTTACTTGCGTTACAGAAATATTGTTGATAGTACTAACAACTTGATTTTGAACAGAACCCAAACCTGAACGAATTGTATCAAGATTTGTCATTGCAGCACCAAGTGTATCAATAGCTTTCATAGCGCCTTCAAGTGTAGTAACATCAATACTTGAAAGATTAGTAAATTCAGAATTACTAAGTCCTACGGTTCCAGCATTCTCAGTATTGGTTTGAAGAACACTACCAGCACCTAAGACAGCAGTTGTACTACCTTTTAGAACCATATCTGTTGCTAAAGTAACAGCTTCGCCTGCACCTAATGCACGATCTTGCTCAAGTACATCACCCGCTTTATAACTGATAGTAGCAATTGTCATATCTTGATTTAAAATGGTGCCTGCTGCAAATTTTGTTCCAACAGCAAGTGTACTACCAGCTTTAACCATCATGTCTTCTTTAAAGCTACCTGCTGCAATACCAGTAGTTACAGCCCCGCCGATGGTTGAGCCTGTATTAAAGACTGCTCCAGATAACAAGGTACTTGCTGCTTTAAGATCTGTTTGCAAGAAAGTTACTTTATCGCCACTGGTTACAAAATCTCCACCAACTGTACTACCTGCTTGTAAAATCGTATTGATTCCTAATGTACTACCTGTCTTTAGTGTCATATCATCTGACAAGGTAACGGCAGTAGTACTATTTTGTGTTGTAGTTACACCCAAGACAGATCCTGATTGTAAGATTGTCCCTGCATCAATTTTTGAGTTTAATGCCGCAGTAGAGCTATATTTTAATGTCATATCTGCAGTGAGTGTTAAATCAGCTGTAGTTGTGAACGCAGCCCCTAATACTTGACCTTTAACAAAATCCGTTGTACCATCTGTAAAGTTTTGTTGAATAACAGTTCCAGCACCAAGAGTAGATCCAGCATTCAATGTTGAACCTGCTTTTACAAGTGCATCTTGTGTTAATGCTTGAGTAGCCGTTGCAGTAGTAACCGTTCCACCTATTTGTGTACCTGCTTTAAAAATTGAACCACTTCCTAGAACTGTTCCTGATTTAAGAGTACTATCGATGACTGTTGAAACTGCTGCTGCTGTTACTAGAACATTACCGCCTACAACTGTTCCCGCTTTTAAAGTTGATCCTGACTTAATTGTTGAGCCTGCAGATAAAATAGAGTCTTTTACCGTAGTCGTGTCAGCAGTCGTCGTAAACTTATTAGTTACAGCTCCTGTGCCAATTCCTTGAATTTGAAACTCTGAAGAACCTGATTGAACTAGTTCAAGATATCCAACTGTACTCATTTGGCTAGCTGTTGAACCTGCAACACCTGCAATATCGCCCTCAACTTTGATGCTTCTACCATCACTAGTAAGTGTTAGTTTACCATCTGTACTCATAGTAGCAGACACACCTGTTTGGGTAGTTTTTGAGTTGATTGCATTGACAAGAGTACCGTCATTGTCGTTTGCTGATACATTAATAGCACCAATATTAATACCATTAATTGCAAAATCACTTCCTGTTGTTCCTGCACTAACAGCAGCTGCAGCAGAAGAACTTACAATGGCTTTTGCAGTAATGCCTGTATCACCACTATAACGGTTTATTTCATCTGCTAATGCACCCATACCATTCTGTGTATTGTTGTTGTACTGAATATCAACATTCTTAAGTGTAATTTCTTTACCTGTGGTAGCACTTTTAAGTGTTAATTGTACATTTCCACCCATCTCACTTGCAAGATTTAAATCAGCACGTGAAGTTTGACCAATTTGACTTGTCTCAGCAGAAGCAATACTTACTTTAATACTTTCGTTAGCATTTGCACCCATCTGGAATTCTTTGTTTTGGAAAGTACCAGAGAGAAGTTTTTGACCATTGAAAGATGTTGTTTTCGCAATGATGTTTAATTCTTTCATCAAAGCATCAATATCTTTTTGGATTGCTAAACGAGAAGAAGTATTTTGACCATCAGATGCTGCTTGTACTGCTTTAGTCTTGATAGTATCAAGAATGTTAGAGTATTCGCTAAGCGCACCATCGGCAGTCTGAATCAAACCAATCGCATCGTTACCATTAGATACTGCTTGACCAAGGGAGCTTGCTTGTGCACGCAATGAGTTTGCAATTGCAAGACCAGAAGCATCATCTGCTGCTTTGTTGATACGAAGACCTGAAGACAATTTAGACAATGCATTGTCCAAATTTCTGTTGTTCATTGTAGCGGCTGTATGTGAATTAAGTGCTGCAATGTTTGTGTTAATTCTGAAACCCATGATAAATCCTTTTATCTTTTTGTATTTCGCAGGCATCCTTGCCTTTGATGAAAAGTAAATCGGAATAGCACTAAAAAACTTTAGAGATAAAACACTATTTTTAAAAAGAGCCTTTTTTTAGATAGAATACACAAAAATGTTTACATATAAATAGGAATGTAGTGAAAAATTTAATTATTGTCGAATCGCCGACCAAAGCAAAAACTATCAAGAATTTTCTAGGCAAAGACTATACCATCATCGCCTCCAAAGGCCATATACGAGACCTTCCAAAAAGCAGTTTTGGAATCAAAATCGAAAATCAAACCTTTACCCCTGAGTACCGTGTGCCCAAAGATCACGCCAGTATCGTCAAAGAGTTGAAGGACTTAGCCAAAGTTTCAGACAACGTCTTTATCGCGACCGATGAAGATAGAGAGGGTGAAGCCATTGGCTTTCATATCGCAACGGCTATTGGCAAAGACCCACAAAGTGTTCCTCGTATCGTTTTTCATGAGATTACCAAAAATGCCATCATGCATGCGCTGGATAATCCACGCACTCTTGATATTAGTAGTGTTAACGCTCAACAAACCAGACGATTGCTTGATAGAATAGTAGGGTACAAACTCTCTCCACTTCTTTCTTCAAAAATTCAAAAAGGGCTTAGTGCAGGACGCGTTCAATCTTCTTCTCTTAAAATCGTTGTTGATAGAGAAAAAGAGATTCGTGCGTTTAAGGCCGAAGAATTTTGGAGCATTGATGCCCTTTTTAATAAAACTATTGAAGCCTCTTTAGTCGAATTTAAAGCGGGTAAAATTGAAAAAATGACCATTTCAGAAGGTGAACGCGCACAAAATATTAAAGAAATATTGGCAAAAGAAATTTTCAAAGTCGCTTTGCTTGAAAAAAAAGAGCGTGAGAGTTCTCCAAGCCCTGCTTTTATGACTTCAACCTTGCAACAAAGTGCATCTAGTGCTCTAGGCTATTCACCTAAAAAAACTATGATGTTGGCACAAACACTTTATGAAGGTGTCAAAACGCATCAAGGCGTGCAAGGGGTTATCACTTATATGCGTACAGATTCACTCAATATCGCAAAAGAAGCGATTGAAAGTGCCCGTGAGCAAATACTCAATACCTATGGCAAAGCTTACTTGCCTGAAAAAGCTCGTTTTTATGCCAACAAAAGCAAAGGTGCGCAAGAAGCCCATGAAGCAATTCGTCCTACCATTTTGGAATTTACACCCGCCATTGCCAGTACCTATCTCAAACCTGATGAACTAAAACTTTATGCTCTGATTTACAATCGCTTTATCGCTTCACAAATGAACAATGCACGTTTTGAAAGCCAAACTCTTATCTTTGAAAGTGAAAGTGGCAAATTTAAAGCCAGTGGCCGAAAACTTCTATTTGATGGTTTTTACAGAGCTTACGGGGACAATGACAAAGATAAACTACTACCCGACTTAAGCCTTGGGCAAAATGTGGATTTGAGTCAAATTGAAGCCAACCAACATTTCACTGAGCCACCTTCTCGTTACTCAGAAGCCAGTTTGATTAAAAAGCTAGAAAGCCTTGGTATCGGTCGACCTTCAACCTATGCGCCGACGATTTCGGTTCTTACGGCGCGCGATTACATTACAATTGAAAAAAAGCAAATTATCCCTAGTGAAACGGCCTTTAGTGTAACCGAGCTTTTGGAAAAACACTTTCCTCAAATCGTCGATTCCTCTTTTACTTCTACTATGGAAGAGCGTCTTGATTTAATCGCTGAGGATAAAGAAGATTGGCAAGCTATTTTATGGAACTTTTATGAACCTTTTGAAAAACAAGTTAGCGAAGGTAAGACAGGTATTGAAAGTCAAAAAGTCGTTGTTTTTACAGGTGAAATGTGCCCTGATTGTGGTAAAGAGCTTGTGAAACGAAAAGGGCGATTTGGTGAATTTATCGCATGTAGTACCTACCCTACATGTAAATACACGCAAAACCTTAGTAAAGCTGCCGCTCCCGAGAAAGAAAAAATCACACTATCTGTTCCATGCCCAGAATGCGGAGGACCTATTATCGAGCGAAGTTCACGTAGAGGTAAATTCTACGGTTGTGGGAACTACCCAAAATGCAAATTTATTTCAAACTACGAACCGACTGATAAAAAATGTCCTGAATGTGATTATAGTATGTCTAAACGAGAACTTCGAAAAAAAGAAATTTATGAGTGCATTAAATGCAAACATAAAATTGATGCCTAAGGAATAGTGTTCATATGAAAAAAGAAATATTTTTATGTTCCATTTGCAATATCTCTAGTGGAAGTTGTGCTGAGGATTGTGGATTTTGCACCCAAAGTGCTAAACATCATGCCAACATTGACAGATATAAATATAAATCAATTGATCAAATTGTCTTTGAAGCCAAAAATGCAAGTAACAATGGTGCACTTGGTTTTTGCTTAGTAACCTCTGGTCTTGGACTAGATGAAAAAAAGTTGGCCTTTGTTGTGCAAGCGGCTCGTGCTGTACGAGCAGAACTCCCCGATATTCATCTCATTGCATGTAATGGCTTAGCGACGGTAGAGCAATTAAAAGTTCTTAAAGAAGCAGGTGTTAATTCTTACAATCATAACTTAGAGTGTTCCAAAGAGTATTATGCAAAAATCTGCACCACGCATAGCTGGGAAGAGCGTTACCAAACGTGTCTAAATGTCAAAGAAGCAGGCCTTTTCTTATGCAGTGGAGGCATTTTTGGTTTAGGGGAAAATGAAGAAGATAGAATCTCTTTTATACAAAGCGTCAAAGCCCTAAACCCTCAAACAATGCCACTCAATTTTTACCATCCAAACCCATCTCTTCCTTTAGTGGCCAAACCGTTAAGCGAAAATGAGGCTCTTTCTATCATTCAAATAGTACGTGAGAACTTACCGGAGACAATGTTGATGGTTGCAGGTGGACGGGAAATCACCTTTAAAAGCAAACAAAAAGATATTTTTGCTGCTGGTGCAAATGCAATAGTCATTGGAGATTATCTTACTACCAAAGGGCAACTTCCACAACACGATTTGGAGATGATTGAAGCATTAGGTTATTCACTAGCAAAGCAGTGCCACACCTAACACTCCCTTAACACTGTTATGCTATCCTTTGACATGAAGGAGAGATTATGAAGCTACTATTACTTGAAGATGACTACCTTTTAAGCACGGCTCTTATCACTTTACTAAACGATGAGGGCTTTGAGGTTGAACATGCCAATGATGGTGAAGAAGCCCTTGAAATGAGTTATGCACAAAAATTTGATCTCTACCTATTAGATATTAATGTTCCTCTTTTAAATGGCATTGACTTTTTAAAACTCTTACGTGATAACGGCGATAATACACCTGCTTTTTTTATCAGTGCCCTTAAAGATATTTCAACTATTTCGAAAGCATTTGATAGCCAATGCGATGATTACATTAAAAAACCTTTCGATTTTGATGAACTTTTGATTCGTATTAAAGCGCATCTTGTGAAAAAAAATCCCGAAATTATTTATGGTAATCTACGTTATTGTTTGCATACCAAAAGAATCTACTGGTGTGATAAAGAAATTGATTTAGGACCCGTTGAAAAAGAAATACTGGATTTGTTGATGCGTAATATGTCTCAAACCATTGAAAAAGACACTTTTTTTGAGGTCATGGAAAAACCCACAGATATTGCTCTTAGGGTGCATATGAATGCCTTAAAAAAACGCTTTTCTTTACATGTCACCAATATTAAAGGGATAGGATACCGTCTTGAAAAAATATGTTAAAGAATCCTTTTTAAAAACATTTGGCATCTTTTTTCTTTCTCTTTTCATTTTAACCAGTCTATTAACTTTTTTCTACTTTAAAGAGCAAAAACATCTCTTACAAGAATCTATCTTTACACAAATGAAAGACTTTACGTATGATTTTGATTCAAAACGATTTTACGTTGACATTGTTCCTAAAGATGATGCCTACGATGAACTCAATTTACAACCTTGTGATGGAGGTATGTGTGGTTATTTCACTATTCCTAATTCAACAACCTCTTTATTCAAGGTTTTTGTGCCGCAAAAGAAATTTGATGAAGCCTTATCCTCTGTTCTTTGGAAAATTACTGGTCTTTATCTCTTTTTGCTTGTCATCATTTTTATCTTTTCCATTTTATCTTCTATATACGCCCTTTACCCTCTAAAAAAAGCTCTTACTGTATTGGAAGAATTTGTTAAAGATATGGTACATGATCTTCATACGCCCATTACTTCTATCTTACTTAATGTTCATATTATAAAAAAGCATCATACAATTCCTGAGCTTGAACATATTGAATTAGGAGCCAAAAGTATTGCTTCCTTATACCAAAATCTTCAGGCAATGCAACACGGTTTTATTCGCACAAATACAAGTATAGAGCTCTCAGCTTTTTTACGTAAAAGTGCTCTACCGTTTCAAAAACTTTATCCTAAGTTAACCTTTGTGTTTGATGTGATGCCCTATAACATTATAAGCGATGAGCATGCTTTATGCCGAATTATTGACAATATTATCGCCAATGCATGTAAATACAATACTAAAAATGGAACCGTCATGCTTACCAATTGTAACAATAAAATAGAAATTAAAGATACGGGAGAGGGCATAAAAAATTGTAATCGTGTGTTTGAACGCTACTATAAAGAAAGTGAACGAGGACTTGGGATTGGATTAAATATTGTTAAAAACCTGTGTGACGCATTGGGGATTCGTATCCAATTGCAGAGTCATATTGGGCAAGGAACTACCGTAGAACTTGTACTTCCCATACAGGAGATAGAATGAAATATTTTTTCTTGGTATTCACACTCTTTTGGAGCTTCCTTGTTGCCTTTGATGAATTTTCTGTACAATCAGACATTGACACAACGAAGAGTACAGATGAGCTAATAGAACGCATGCAGCTTGCCCCAGCAGTATACCGACATCTTTATATTGATGCCATTAAAAAACGCTCTGCCTTGCTTAACCAACAAAAAAGAGAAAGAAAGATACAAGAATTATTAGAACAGCAAAATACACAAATAGAAAACAATAATGCTCTTAATGCCTTAACAGGTAATAGTGATCGAGGAGGAGCTTCTAATAGTGCTGGGAGTAGTGGTGGTGGTTCTTCTGGCCATGGAGGAAGTGGTGGTAGCGGAGGGGGTGGTCATGGTGGTGGCAAAAAATAAATTTTAATCTAAACTTTCGAACTAACTTTTTAATTATTCGTAAAACTAATACAAAGATGCTTACAATTTAGTAATTTCGTCATCGCTATGAACATTCAAATCTGATATAATAATGCTTTGATGTAACGTGATAAAAAAATAATAATTTTAAAGGATGCGTATGAGTAAAGAGACTGTTACTGTCATAGACAATCGTACAGGCAAAGAGTTTGAATTTCCTATTTTAACACCAACCATTGGGCAAGATGTTGTTGATATTTCGTCATTTTATGCTAATACAGGAATGTTCACATTTGATAGAGGATTTACATCCACCGCAAGTTGCCGCTCACGTATCACTTATATCGATGGTGACCTTGGAAAATTAATGTATCGAGGATATGATATTGAATATCTTGCAACTCGAAAATCATTTTTAGATACAGCCTATTTATTACTACATAAAGAACTACCCCATAAAGATGAATACAAAAAATTTCTCTATGAATTAAAAAAACGCTCTTTTATTCATGAAAGTATGCGTAAACTTTTTGATGCATTCCCTGATAATGCTCATCCTATGGCAATTTTATCTTCCGCTGTTTCTGCGCTTTCAACCTTTTATTTTGATCATCTTGATATGGACTCACCTGAAGAAGTGAAAGAAATGGCACATCGTATTATCGCAAAAATACCTACAATTGCTGCATTTTCATACCGTTATTCACAAGGCCTTCCTATTATTTACCCCGATCTTGATAAAGGCTTTACAGAAAACTTCTTGTACATGCTAAGAGGGTATCCTCATCACCATATTGATTTAAAACCTATTGAAGTAAAAGCACTGGATACAATTTTCACGCTCCATGCAGACCACGAGCAAAATGCGTCAACGACAGCCGTTCGTGTCGTTGCATCTACTCATGCTCATCCTTATGCCGCTATTTCAGCGGGGATTGGTGCGCTTTGGGGAAGAGCACACGGTGGTGCTAATGAATCGGTTATTCGTCAGCTAGAACTTATTGGTAGTGTTGACAATGTTGATAAATTTATTGCTAAAGCAAAAGACCCAGATGATCCATTTAGATTGATGGGCTTTGGCCATAGGGTTTATAAAAATTTTGATCCTCGTGCAACTATTCTAAAAAATCTTCAAAAACAATTGGTCAATGAACTTTCTATTGACAGTGAATTAATGGCTGTTGCTCATAGAATTGAAGAAATTGCGCTTAATGATGAATACTTCATCAAACGTAAACTCTATCCAAATATTGACTTTTATTCAGGCTTGATTTTACAAGCACTTAAAATTCCAAAAGAGATGTTTGCTGTTATCTTTGTGATTGGTCGAACACCTGGGTGGATTGCGCAGTGGATAGAATTGAAAGAACAACCTGATATGAAAATTGCTCGTCCTCGCCAACTCTATCTTGGACCATTAGAGCGAACCCCTAAATAGAGCCTTTTATTGTTACATGTAAGGATTTTTCTTTACATGTAACCCTTATTTTAAACGAATTAAATATCCCTCTTCAACTTTTTGAATGTCATAGCGGTATTGTCCATCTAAGGCAATCGCAATACGGTAAAAATTGTCATGATTTCCCAATGTTGCTGAAACAAATGGTAATTTTTGCAAGCTAATAGTTTTTGTGGCAAAAGTGCTTATTTTTTGAAAATCTACCACTATTTTATAAGGGTCTGATATAAGAAAATCCCTCACTTTAATATCTCGTGTAAGAATTTTTAACGCATTTTCATTAATGTCTAAAAGAATCGTATCACTTAAGGCAAATTGATTAGAAGATTGAAGTGTTTTAGTAAGTACACTTTCTTTTTTATGAGAAGTTATTTCATTTTTTTTAGATTCTGGTGCTACTATGGTAAGGGGAATAGGTGTTTCATTGTGTGGTGTATTGAATGTGTTTTTATCTGGTTGAATGATAAGTGAATGATGCCAATCAATATCTTTGTCAATACTTTGAATTTCTTCACTAATGGACCCATCGAGATTTTGAAAGGTGATAGAAACGCTTTTAAGAATACGAGCACTACTAGGAAGCTTAAGCGTTGCGCTCTCAAAATTGGTGCGGCTCCCTTCGATTTGAGTTGTTTTGCCTACAATAGTAGAAGATTCTGTCATTTCAAATGGATTTTCTCTGGCACTGATACAAGCGACACACAGCAAAAGAAGTGAAGCTATTTTTGTCATCTTATTTTCTCCTATCGGGGTCTAATTGCCGCAATTCAAAAAACTCTTTCTGTAAAACTGCATTTTCCTCTTTTAAGCTTTGTATTTTTGCACTCAAAGTATCTTTATCTTCTTGTAGATTTAAAAGTACATCTAAAGAACTTTTGCCAAAGAGCACGTCCCCGATGTAAAGACCAAATCCTAATACAATAATAATAAGGGATATTACTTTGAGATAAAAGAGGGCTCTATCTTCACCACCCTCTTCATTTTCTTCATCAAAATTGTCTAAAACGTTACTCATTTACAAAAAAGTTGCTGACCTATATATTCGCTCAAGCCAAGTTCTCGCTCAATTTCTAACAAGCGATTATATTTAGCCGTTCGCTCTCCACGTGCAGTCGCACCAGTTTTAATTTCTCCGGTGTTAAGAGCTACTGCAAAATCGGCAATAAAGGCATCTTCACTCTCGCCACTTCTATGGCTCATAACACACTTGTAGTTATTGCGCTGTGCCAAACGTACCGTACGCATAGTCTCAGTAACGGTTCCAATTTGGTTTGGTTTAATTAAAATAGAATTGGCAATATTTTTAGAAATACCTTCGGCTAAAATTTTCTCGTTTGTGACAAATAAATCATCCCCGACCAATTGAATTTTTGAGCCCAATTTTTCAGTTAAAAGTTTCCAGCCTTCCCAGTCATCTTCGCTTAAACCATCTTCGATTGAAACAATAGGATACTTGGCACAAAGATTTTCATAGTAACTTACAAGTTCGGCACTGCTAAGGGTTCTCTTCTCGGAGTCTAGTTTATAGCCACCTTCAACAACTAACTCACTACTTGCAACATCTAACGCAATCGCAATATCCTTACCTGGTGTATAACCTGCTTTTTCTATAGCATCCATAATGACTTTAATCGGTTCTTCATTGTCTTTAAGATTGGGAGCAAAACCACCTTCATCACCAAGAGCTGTGCTTTCCCCCATAGAACCAATAATTTTTTTAAGTTGATGGTAAACTTCTGTACATGCACGCAAAGCTTCCGCAAAACTCTCAAAATTTAAAGGCATAATCATATATTCTTGAAAATCAACACTATTATTAGCATGGCTTCCACCATTAATAATATTAAACATCGGCGTTGGCAACGTCATGGCATTTGCACCACCTAGATAGCGATACAATGGCAATCCAAGGCTAAGTGCAGCGGCACGAGCAACGGCCATAGAAACACCTAAGACAGCATTTGCACCTAATCTTCCATAATTATCCGTACCATCCAATTTTTTCATAGCATCATCAAGAATTGCTTGATTAAATGGACTCATACCCATCAGCTCATCGGCAATTTCTGTATTGATATTTTCACATGCTTTTAACACGCCTTTGCCCATATAGCGTGTATCTGCATCTCTAAGCTCTAGTGCCTCACGTTTGCCCGTACTTGCCCCACTAGGAACAATGGCTGTTGCTTCAACACCATCACTGAGTATTACTTTTGCTCTAACGGTGGGATTACCACGACTATCGAGTACTTCGTCTGCCGAAATATCTTCAATATAGATCATTCATCTTCCTTTATATCCTCAGCTTCACACGCCATCATAATGACGGTACCGCCAATTGCTTGTTTGATTTTTTCTTCAATTTCTATCGCTAACTCTTTATTTTCTTTTAAAAAGGCTTTTACATTTTCACGCCCTTGCCCTAGTCTTATTTCATTGTAACTAAACCATGCGCCACTTTTATCAATGATGTCCATCTTAACACCATAATCCACCATTTCACCCTCTTTAGAGATACCCTCACCAAACATAATATCAAACTCTGCTTGACGAAATGGAGGAGCGACTTTATTTTTAATTACCTTTGCTTTAACTCTGTTACCAATCTGCTCTTCACCTTGCTTTAATGTTGCAATTTTACGAACATCAATACGCACTGAAGCATAAAATTTCAGTGCATTTCCACCCGTTGTTGTCTCGGGACTGCCATAGCCCATTGTACCAATTTTCATACGAATTTGATTAATAAAAATAACAGTTGTATTCATTTTATGGACAACCGCTGTCAATTTACGAAGTGCTTGACTCATTAAACGTGCTTGAACACCCATATGTGAATCACCCATATCGCCTTCAATCTCACTTTTAGGTGTTAATGCCGCAACCGAGTCAATAACGATAACATCAACAGCACCACTACGCGCCAAGGTTTCGACAATATCGAGTGCTTGCTCACCAAAATCAGGTTGTGAAACCAAAAGGTTTTCAATATCTACGCCAAGATTGCCTGCATACTTTACGTCTAGGGCATGCTCGGCATCCACAAAAGCGCATATGCCACCTTTGGCTTGTGATTCTGCAATAATTTGTAAGGAAAGTGTCGTTTTACCAGAACTCTCTGGCCCATAAATCTCGATAATTCTTCCTTGCGGAATGCCTCCAATGCCAAGCGCTAAGTCAAGGCCAATAGATCCTGTACTAATCGCTTCTATAGGTTCAACCACTTTATCGCCAAGGCGAACAAGTGCACCTTTTCCAAAAGCCTTGTCTATCTGTTTGATCGCTAAATCAATTGCTTTTTGTTTGTTTGCATCAATTTGCATGGGTCTACCTCATTTCATAGTGTTAATATTTTATCATTTTGAGCTTGAAAAAGCCCTTTGAAGGCATAGTAGTCTATTTTTTTTTATTGCCCTCAAAATATTTCAATATGGAATATGTTAGAATATCATCAAATACTTAAATAAGGTTCCTTTTGAAAACAATTTCCGTAGCACACTCTCCAGATGCTGATGATATTTTTATGTATTACGCTATCAAAATGGGTTGGGTTAGTAGTGACGAAGTCACTTTTGACAATATCGCTTTAGATATTGAAACGCTGAATAGTGAAGCGCTTAAAAATACCTATGATATTACCGCCATTAGTTTTGCCCTTTATCCAAAAATTCGTGATGAATACACGCTCTTACGCACAGCTGTTAGTTTTGGCGAAGGGTATGGACCCAAACTTGTCAAGCGTAAAGAAACCAAACTCAAAAAGAAATTTAAGGTCGCACTCAGCGGTACGCATACGACCAATGCCATGCTTTTTAAAATTGCCTATCCCAATGCTACGATTATCTATAAAAACTTTTTAGAAATTGAACAAGCGGTCATTGATGGCGAAGTTGATGCTGGTGTTTTGATCCATGAAAGTATCCTCAATTTTAGTGATACCCTTGTAGTTGAGCGAGAAATTTGGGATATTTGGAAAGAGTTGTGTCAAGGTGAACTTCCCTTGCCACTTGGCGGAATGGCACTTCGTCGTTCAATGCCACTGCATCGGGCAATTGTGTGTGAAAATACGCTGATTAAAGCTGTTGACGTTGCACATCATCATCAAGGGTTGCTCTCAAAAATGTTGCTTGAACGTCATTTAGTAAGAGTTGACCAAAGTACACTATCAACCTATCTTGGTCTGTATGCTAATGACACCTCAATCGAAATGAGTACACTTCAATATACCGCTATCAATAAGCTTTTCGAGATAGGTTACCATCATGGTTTTTATGACCAATGCATTGATGCGACAACGTATCTTATCCCTCGCGACTATGAATCACTAAGGAAAGGGTAATGGAATCAAAACTAATAGGACTTGGCGTCGAAACTTTCAAAATTGCACTTTTACTCTCTATGCCGATGTTACTTGCTGGTCTTGTAGCAGGTCTTGCCATTAGTATTTTTCAAGCTACGACACAAATCAATGAAATGACCTTAAGCTTTGTGCCCAAAATTCTTATCGTTATTGTGGTAGCTATTTTCACGATGCCATGGATGATGAATATGATGATGGAGTTCACCACGCGTATCTTTGATATGATCCCTACATTTTTATTTTAATGAAAAAAATTATCAATTTTTCGACCTATTCAAGTATTAAAGTTGGCCCTAGCATTGAAGTTGAAATCCTAGAAGAGATTACTTCTCTCCCCCGACACACTCGCATCATTGGTGGTGCTAATAATCTCTTAGTGAGCCCAATACCTCCTCCACTAGCGATGTTAGGAAAAACATTTGACTTTATCCATCTAAACGATAATATCTTACATGTTGGGGGTGCCACGAGTAGTGGTAAAATCCTTACCTTTGCCAAAAAACATAATCTTGCAGGTTTTGAGTTGATGCAAAAACTTCCCGGCACCCTTGGTGGGATGGTTAAAATGAATGCTGGACTCAAAGAGTGGGAAGTTTTTAATAACCTTCTTGCGATACACACCAATAAAGGCTGGATCGACAAACAAGATATTCCTCACGGCTATCGTCATACCGATATTGATGGTATTGTTTATGAAGCCACCTTTGCATGCAAAGAGGGATTTGATGAAACGCTTTTGGCAATGTTTAAGAAAATGAGAGACAATCAACCTCCCTTTCCAAGTGCTGGGAGCTGCTTTAAAAACCCTATTGGAAATTATGCTGGCAAACTTATTGAAGACGTAGGCTTAAAAGGTAAACGCATTGGTAATATGGCTTTTAGTGAACAGCATGCTAATTTTTTGATCAATCTTGGGGGCGGGAAGTATGAAGAAGCTATAGCACTCATCACTTTTGCCAAAAATGAAGTCTTAAAACAATATGGCGTGCAACTCGTAGAAGAGATTATTATTCTTTAAAAGTAGCCTTTTTTCGTTGAGCTTTTGAGTTTGATTTCGTCTATGGTCGTAAAATACTTGTTGGCATAGGCATCTATGGCACAACGCCCTATCATCGCAGCATTGTCCGAACAAAATTCCATTAGCGCTACATGCAATACTGCTTTTTTAGCCTTGCAAAAAGTGTCAATTTCACGTCTTAAATAGAGGTTTGCACTCGCCCCACCCACAATACCAAAATGTTCTACGTGACGTTCTTTATAAGCTTTTTTGATTTGTCGCATGACGTGAGCAACTGCAACACGTTGAAACGAAGCACAAATATCACATATCGTTTGTTCTTCTAAATTTTCTTGCGCCTCAATGCATAAACGCACTTGATTTTTAAGCCCTGAATAACTAAAAGCCAATGTTTTACTGCCAAGTAAAGGGATGGTAAAATCGAAACGTTTTTCATTCCCTCGTTTGGCATAGCTTTCAATCATCGGCCCTGCCGGATAAGCAAGCCCTAACATTTTTCCAACTTTATCAAAACTCTCACCGAAACTATCATCCATCGTCGTCGCAAGCACTTCAATTTTATCATAATTTATTACATGTAAAAGTTGTGTATGCCCACCTGAAACCAATAATATATCAATCGGAAAACACGTTTCTTTTTCAATAAAAAGTGAATAAATATGGCCGCGAAGATGATTAATCGCCATCAACGGTAAATTTAAAGCAATACTGAGTGCTTTAGCCATACTAATGCCCTCAACTAAAGTCACCGAAAGCCCTGGTTCATTTGTCACAGCAATGGCTTTGAGTTCGGTAAAATAGCTTCGTGTCTCTTCAAGGATTTTAGGTAACGCTAAAGCATGTAAACGCGCAGCAAGTTCAGGAACAACCCCACCATAGTGTGCATGTTCGCTATCTTGAGAAATTTTTTTATGAAAAAGAAGTTTTTTATCACTTAGGCGTGTAATTGCGATGGAACTATCATCACAACTACTTTCAATACTTAAAATCAAAACTGACGAATCCTTTTATACAATTTTAACATGCCACGGCTCAAATCTAACACCATCTTGATTTCCAAGCGTGTAACGCATAGAGATATAGGGAAGTTTTTGTAAACTCCAAAATTCATTTGTTCGTGCAAAACTGGCAGTAAAATTTTCATGTCCCCAGCCTTTTTTGCCAACATCAAAATCGCCTATCGTATGGTACGAATATCCAGGTGGAACCAAAGAGCGTGTGGCAAGTGTAATATTCCCATTTTCACTTTTAACTTTGTCTAAGTGAAGACTTAATTGTTTAACGATACCTCTTATTCCTGAGGTTAAAATAATAGAATTTCCAACATCTTTAAGGATATGCTCAAAGGATTCTTGTGAATGCCCACGGTAAAGATAATGCCCAGAATGAGGAACTTTCACAACTTCTTTTTCGTTAATTATTTCGCTTAACTGAAAGCATGTCCGTTTTCCATAAAATCCATATTTAGAAGGATCTTCGTAAAAAACCTCTTCGATATACGCTAATTCAGCTTGCGTAAAAGGTTCTATCTTGGCATAGTTTTTGGCTATTTTAATAGTTTCATCAAAAGAAATCAGATTAAATTTAGCATACCCAACGATATGCTCAACTTGATCTAACTTTTGGACGACAGAAAGAAAAGGTATTTTTTGATCTTCTCTAAGCCATATATCTGGGTTTTGTTCATCAGCAAAAGACACAGTGCTTATAAAACTTGCCCCCATGGCACCTAAAAAAGCTCTTCGTAGCATCCTTTTCCTACTTTTTAATTTAATGCGAGCATTATAGCATTTCGCTTTGATTTTTTAATAAAATTTCTGCTGCTTCTGCACTAATAGGTTTACTGAAGAAATAACCCTGCATCAACTCACATCCACTTTGATAGATAAACTCTTTTTGCTCTTGTGTTTCGACCCCTTCTGCTAAAACCGTAAGCCCTAATCCACGTCCTAATTCAATAATGGTTTTGGCAATCGCACGATCTTCTTTAGAGTTTTCCAAGTTTTGAACAAAACTTTGATCAATTTTTAGTTTAGTAACCGGCAACTGTTTTAAATAGGCTAACGATGAATGCCCTGTACCAAAATCATCAATTGAGATATCAATACCAAGTTCTCTCAACTGTTGTAATAAAGTAATTGATTTTTGGGTATCTTTCATAATAAAACGCTCAACAATTTCCATCTCAATCCACGATGCCTTGCATCCACTCTCATTAAGACACTCGATCATACAATTTGTAAGTCCTGGTGATTCGAGCTGTTTTCCAGCAAAATTAATAGCAACTTTCCCAGGATTTAACCCTGCATCGTACCATTCCTTCATCTGCCGCATAGCCTCTTTCACAACCCATTTACCAATTTCAATGATTAAATCACTCTCTTCGGCAATATGAATAAAGTAGGAAGGCATGACAACACCCTTCGTTGGGTGATTCCATCGTATTAAGGCTTCAAAACCTATAATTTTTTCATTTTGTAAATTGATTTGTGGCTGGTAATAAAGTACGAATTCACGATTTTGCAATGCA
This sequence comes from Sulfurospirillaceae bacterium, assembly GCA_028684065.1. Taxonomy (GTDB): domain Bacteria; phylum Campylobacterota; class Campylobacteria; order Campylobacterales; family Sulfurospirillaceae; genus Sulfurospirillum. The sequence goes on along the minus strand of JAQUGO010000005.1, from coordinate 55,283 downwards.
CTTGAAAGACTTCTTTCAACTTCAATATGTTCATTTGTTTCCTGATTCATTTCTGCATCAAAAAACTTATACCGATTGCGTCCTTCTTCTTTGGCTCGATACATAGCAATATCGGCATTCTTCAGTAACTTGCCTGCACTCTCTCCATCATTAGGGTAAACACTCACACCAATACTCATGGTCACTTTAAAACTTTCATTTTCGTAGTTAACAGGCTCACTAAAAGCACTTAAAAGCTTTTTAATAGCAACAAAGATATCACTCACATCTTTACATCCATCAAATAAAATAATAAATTCATCCCCGCTAAGTCTTGCAATCGTGTCGGTCTCACGAACATGCGTGCGCATACGAGAAGCTATCGTTTTAAGCAATACATCCCCAGCATCATGCCCTAGTGTATCATTGATCGTTTTAAATTTATCAATATCAACAAATAAAACAGCCAACACATTTCCATCTCGATGTGCTTTTTTAATGGCCTGCATCAATCTATCTTGCAATAAAGTACGATTGGGGAGTCCTGTTAAGGTGTCATGTTCTACTTGATGGATGAGGAGTTGTTTTTGTTTTTTATTTTCTTCCTCAAGGGCTTTTCTCGCCGTAATATCACGCACGGAACAATGCTGAATTACATTATCTTGCATCCGTATCGATGTTGTCACCACACTGATCCAAAAATTGGTTCCTTCACATGCTTGTGCGTACCATTCAAACTTATGCACTCCATTTTCAAGAGCCAATGAATTCATCCAAAGTGATTTTTCATACGAATTTTGCCCGTCTGGTTGAAACTCTGGAGAGAGATCAGCAAGGGTGATACCAATCAAGTCTTGTTTATTTTTGGCTTTGAACATTTTAAGAATAGCTTCATTACAATCAATAAAAATATTATTCTTTAACAACCACACACCGTCGGCTGATTTTTGATACAACGTTTCAAAAATGAGTTTTTGTTCTTTAATTTTTTGATTACTCAACAATAGCGAGCTTTCATAGCGTATAAACATTGTTTTAAGTTTATGTGACACCATAAACATAACCCATAGCAGTATGATAATAATAGCAAGAGAGACAAAAACAATCGTCGAAATCGTCTCTTTCATTTTATCTTTAAGTACCTCTTTTCGTGAATACAGTGCTTTTTGCTCTTCGCCAACATAGGCTCCCGTACCAATCACCCACTCGAATTGTGGTATGGCTTTAACAAACGAAATCTTACGCCTATCACTTGTATTGCCAGGACGATACGTTGCAATATAGGTCATAAAAAATCCCTCAGGATTTATTTGAGAACCATCGATAAAATCACGAATGATATACTGCCCATCACTGGTAACACTCATTCTATTTTTTCCTACTTCTTGAGGATTACCATGTGAAATATTAATCCCATGATAATCATATGCAAAGACATACCCGTTGCCACTTTCTCCATAACGCGTATTGAGTAACAGCTTTTGCGTCTCTTTTTTTATTTTTGTGCGTATCTCATTTTCATAACGTCCACTGCCAATAAAAATATTTAAAGGTTCAAAGCGCTTGATGTACCCTCTTTTAGGTAAAAATGACGTCTCACCATTATTACGCCATCGCCATCTAAAAAAACTATCTGGGGTTTTCTGAAGCAGATTAAGCATCTCTCGAATAGGTTGATTACCTTCATCGTCATATAAATTTTCTAAATTTTGCCCTTCCCAAGCGCTATCTTTTCCATGCATAAGACTGCGCCCTTGGAGATCAAAAATAAAAAAATACCCACTTAAATCTTCAAAAAAGCGCATACCCTTAAGCTTACTATTTACCTTTTTTAGAATCATATCGCGAGGTAATGTCGTATCTTCATGATACGTATCAACAATAATTTTATACCCTAAATTAACAATATTGCGTACCTCTTCTTTGGCTTCATTAAAGACAAATTGTTCATTAAAATTAATATATTCAACCAATTTATCGATACGATCTTTTGCTTGTAACTTTGCGTTTTTGACATATTCAATGTGGGCTTCTTCAACCGCTTTGTTGTATGAGGTAATTTCGGAGGTAATGACAATACCAAGAATAATAAGGGAGGTTAATAATACAGCGAATGCAGGTAAAAAAATAATCCACTTCGTGATATCTTTTTTTCTTAATTCGATCAAAACACACTCCCCTTTGATTATTCACCCACTTTTAAGTCTATTACTTTATCAAAATTTTCTAAAATATTTTGTACTCTTCCTTGCCATAGTGTGCGAAACATCTCTTTTTCACTCTTTAATGCACTATTTGATACAATCTTTTTCATTAAAGAATTGATTTGTGCATCTGCTTCAATATTGTTTGGATTGTAAGCCATATCAACAAATGCACCTGTATCGACTCTTTGTAGCCTTACTTGTAAAGGAATAGTGGCACCAAATGTCATCAAACCTGTACGAGCATAGTTTCCACCTAGTCCTTTAAATCCCCATGTCGTTGTTGCCCCTGTGATCAGTGAAAAAATATTCCCAACAACACCGGTAGTGCCTTCTTCCACAGCTTCTTTAAAATAAACCTTAATATTACCACGCTTGGCTATGTCATATTTGTAAAGGGCTTTAAGACCCTCTCTTGCCATCAAATAAGCTCCTGCTGTTGTGGGGCAACTATGCCCAGCATTTTTAACCACATCCAAATAACTGATGCATAAAAGGCCCTCATCAAAGGCTCCTAGTACCTCAGAAAGTTCATCGTAAAGGGTGATTGCTTCTATAGTTTCAAAAAAATTGGGATACTGCATAATAGGCTCCTTTAGTTATTGGATCATTTTATCCAAAATAAAAATGTATTTCATTGATTTAATTTGTGTTACAATTGTATGACTAAAAAAAGGGGTCTTATGCAAGAAGTTTGGAACACCAAGTTTCAAGGGGAAACTCGACTATACGGTGATACACCTAATAACTTTATCAAAGATAATTTTGAGCTTCTGCACCATGCAAAAAACGTTATGTGTTTGGGTGAAGGAGAAGGAAGAAATGCTATTTTTTTAGCCGAAAAAGGATTGGAAGTTGAAGCGCTTGATGCCTCAGATGTAGGATTGTTTAAACTACGAAAATGGGCAAAAGAACACTACCTTTTTATTAAAATTCGACACACACTTATTGAGTATTGGCAACCAAAACCTACATACGATGCTGTGGTCTGTACCTATTTGCACCTGTACAAGAAAGATCAAAAAATGCTTTTTGAAAAAGCTTTACAAGCTTTACATGTCAATGGCATTTTTATCGCTGAACTTTTCAGCGAAAGCCAAATCAACTTTACCAGTGGTGGGCCCAAAAATATTGCTTTATTGTATGATTTTAATGATGTCTTAGATATCGTTAAATCGCTACCGTGTGAAGTCATAAAACTTTCTCAAGAAGTGATTTTACTGAATGAAGGAGAGTTACATCAGGGAAGAGGTAGTGTGATTCGCATTATCTTGAAAAAAACTACTCTTTAATCGTACCAAAATAACGACTTCTCTCTTTATTTTCTACCCACTTATATTCAGGGTCATCCCTTAATTTCGCCCAATAAAGCTCCCCTGAATGACGCCATGGATCAATTAAAATACCGCTCCAAAAGGGTGCACCTTTAGCGACAACGACAACAGAATTATGCTCATCGAATGCGCCTTTATTGGCCACGCCCCAACGCAGATCAAAACTTGTATAGTGTTGCGCTTTGAGATGAGTGATCATATCTTCGCTCCACTCATAACACAATCCACGTTCTTTAAGTCCAGTATTTATCAAAAAATTATGAAAGGTTGGAGGATAAACAAGTCCATATTTTTTGGCTAATTCTTGGGGATAAAGGATGGCTTCATAGGCAAACATTTTAGCTTCGCCTTTATCTACATCTGCGCCAAGAGCGATAAGCTGATGCGTTAAAGTTTCAACACGAATAGGCTCTACATGTAAGCGTTCTACTTTGGCACTACACCCACTTAATAGCAAGACCATCAAGCACAGTAAAAAGCTTTGTTTCATACTTTGGCTTTAAGATTAATTGTGACGATTTCACTCGGTGCATTAACACGAATCGCTGGCCCCCAATACCCTGCGCCATTGGTTACAAAAACTTGCGTTTGCGCTGAGTGATGGTAAAGCCCACTTAAGTAAGGCTGGTCAAGTAAAACCAAGAGTCCAAAAGGAAAAATCTGCCCGCCATGCGTATGTCCAGAAAGGATCAAATCAATCTTTTCAGTTGTGAGCTCTTTGACAATTTTGGGTTGATGTGAGAGTAAAATAGTAGGTAGTTCAGGCGTGACATGTAAAAAGGCTTTAGGTAAATCAGGTGGTAAAAAATCAAAGCGTTTGCCCATCATATCAGCAAGACCAACAAGATTAATCGTATCATCAATCACCATAGAACGATTCAGCAAGATATTCACCCCCAAATCCTCCAAACGCTCCATAATGGCCGTTACCCCATAAAAATATTCATGATTTCCAGGCACGAAAAATACCCCAAAACGACTTTGCAAATCTCTCAAACCATCAAGAGTATCACCAATATTTGCCACAGGCATATCCACTAAATCTCCCGTTATCACCACAATATCGGCATCCATTTTATTCACGCGTACAATCAGTGCATCTAAAAAATCTTTCCCAAGAGTCTTACCCAAATGCACATCGCTGATTTGCACGATGCGTAATTCACGTGAAAGTCCTTTGATAAACACATCAACTTCTTTGTGCCTTGGAGCTTTTGCACCATCGTAGAAGCCTTTCAATATATAAGAAAAAGCAAAAACAAGCATCGTAATGTCAAGCACTGTTTTTATCATCATACGACGTGAATGCTCAAAAGGAATACGACTGTAAGGAATATGCACCAAATCGTAGAGAATAGAGATACAAAAAAGCATAAAAGAAACCCCAATGAGTGCTGAAAAGAGCGAATACAAAGAGGTATTTAAATAATCAAGGCGTAGCACTAAAAAGTAGCCTATTTCACAAAGGCTGATAAAAACCATCAGCCATTTGAGAAACTTTCGATACCTTACAAAGATGTCTAAGCGTTTTAGAAATCGTATATAGCTGTATGTATTAATCAAGGACAATACAATAACCGCCACAAGAGCAAAACTAAGTCTAAACATCTTTGTTTTTCATTCTTATTTCAAGGATTTAAAATAGCGATTACTCTCGGAAGAAATGACACGTGAGAGAAGCAAAAGCGCTATCAAGTTAGGAATAGCCATCATGCCATTCATAAGGTCTGAAAAATTCCATACAAATTCAAGTTTCATCATCGCACCCACCATGACAAAAGCGATAAATAAAACACGGTACAACCGAATATACTTCTCACCAACAATATACTCAAACGCTTTTTCTCCATAATAACTCCATCCTAAGATGGTAGAAAAGGCAAAAAGCACCGTTGCAATAATCACGATGTAGGAGCCCGTAGAACCAAGGTAAAGATTAAAACTTTGCATCGTCAATAAACCTGGACTTACACCTTGTTGCCAAAAAGGAGCAATTAAAATAATCAAAGCCGTCATAGTACACACAACCAACGTATCAATAAACGTTTGTGTCATGCTCACAAGTGCTTGACGTACAGGGTCATTTGTTTTAGCCGCAGCTGCAGCAATAGGTGCTGAACCTAATCCTGATTCATTAGAAAAAACACCCCGTGCCACACCATAACGAATCGCAGCGGCCATCGTCGCACCTATAAATCCACCACCTGCGGCAATAGGACTAAAGGCATGGCCAAAGATAAGCCCAAATGCACCACCAATTTTATCCGCATGTAAAATTAAAATTGTCACAGCCGCGACCACATAACCGACAATCATAAAAGGTACTAAGAAAGAGGTAAATTTACCAATCGATTTAATACCGCCCAAAATAACAACGGCTGTTAACGTGAGAAGTACCAACCCTGTAACCCAAGTCGGAATATCCATTTGGGTACTTAAAATCTGAGAAACGGCGTTCGCTTGTGTCATATTGCCGATACCAAATGCGGCAAGCGCTGTAAAGACGGCAAAAGCCATACCCAAGCGTGGCATATCAAGACCATAGGTTAAGTAGTACATTGGGCCACCTTTAAATCCATGATGTCCTCTTTGACGATACTTAACCGCTAAAACGGCTTCTGAATATTTTGTTGCCATACCCACAAGTCCTGTCACCCACATCCAAAACACAGCTCCAGGGCCTCCCATCGTAATCGCAGTAGCAACCCCTACGATATTTCCGATACCCACCGTTGCGGCAAGTGCTGTCATCAAAGCGGCAAAGTGACTGATTTCACCTTCGCCATTGTGCTCTTTATGAAAAATAAGCTTGAGTGCATGCGGTAATGCCCAAAATTGCATCCCTTTTAAAATAATCGTCAAATAAATACCTGTTCCTACCAATAAAATCAACATTGGAGGTCCCCAAACAATTGAAGAAAGTGTTGAAACAATGCTTTCTAAAAACTCCATTTTTGCCCCTTTATAGATAAAGATTAATAACCGTCAAAATGACGTGTTTTAGGTAATACTAGATTTAAGAAAATGCCTACTATAGCACCTAAACCAATACCGCTAAACTTCGTACCACCAAAATCAAATGTCATACCACCAATGGCAAAAACCAAGATAATGGAAACAATAATCATATTGCGAGGATCGGCCATATCAACTTTGCCTTTTATCAACGTTTCCATACCAATTGAAGCAATAATTCCAAACAATAAAAGCAAAATTCCACCCATAACTGGCACTGGAATCGTGGCCAATAAACCACCCAGTTTTCCTACAAACGCTAAGACAATTGCAAAAATCGCCGCCCATGTCATAATGGCAGGATTAAAGGCTTTTGTAATTGTAACAGCCCCTGTAACTTCTGAATAGGTTGTATTCGGTGGTCCGCCAAAGAGTGATGCCGCACTGGTAGCCAAACCATCCCCTAAAAGCGTCATTTTTAAACCTGGTTTGAGCAGATAATCTTTTTTAGTCACATTACTAATCGCTAAGATATCGCCCACATGTTCCACCGCGGGTGCAATAGCGATAGGAAGAATATACAAGATAGCTTCCATATTAAATTCTGGTGCAATAAATGCTGGCATGGCAAACCATGGCGCATTTGCAACGGAGCTAAAACTGACAATGCCAAAAAGTAATGAAGTGATATAGCCTGTCACAATGCCGCACATAATAGGTAACAAACGAAGAACACCCTTGCCCAAAAGAGTTGCTAACATCGTTGCTGTCAGTGCTACAAGAGAAATGATGATTGCTTGCGTAAAAGGCACCAATACAATGGCGCCATCACCCGTTTTACCCATTGCCATATTCACCGCTACGGGGGAAAGAATCAAGCCTATTGTCATAATAACAGGACCCGTTACCACAGGCGGAAGCATAAAATGTAAAAAGTTTGTTCCCTTAATCTGAATCAATACACTCAATAAAACATAAAAAAGACCAGCCGCCACAAGACCACTCATCGTGCCTGCAATACCCCATGTTTTTACCCCATAAATAATCGGCGCAATAAAGGCAAAAGAAGACGCCAAAAAAACGGGTGGAATAGCTTTTCGCGTAGTGATTTGAAAAATCAATGTTCCAAGTCCTGCGGTAAAAAGCGCCACATTAGGATTTAAGCCTGTAAGGATAGGCACCAATACCAACGCACCAAAGGCAACGAACAAAAACTGCAGCCCGATAATGCTGTCTTTGAGCCTAAAGTTGTAGTCTGTACTCTGTAACATTTACACCTCTTTGTAATAGATTTTTTATATTAGATATTTCCTCATACCCATGCGAACTCTTTGTGCATAAAAGAAAAAGGTAACGAATGACTATGAGGACATATCTTTAGCTAGATTGGCAATAGGCTCTGACTTCTTTATCTATTTCAAACACTTCATCCAAGCTTTGAGGAATTGCTTGTTCAAAATGGCGGTACGCCTTTATACTCAACTGGGCTAATTCTAAAATGTTGATTTTACCGTGAAAAAAGTGCGCTTGCGCTACTTCATTTGCCGCATTTATAACCACACCACGTTTGGGATTGGATAAAACATCATCTTTAATTTCCCAAATAGGAAAGCGCTCTTTGCTAATGGGAGAGAAGTTAAAGCCCCCAATAGTAGCTAAATCCACAGGTGGTAAAATGCGCTCTTTCACTTCCCCCAAAAGGGCGTAAGCAATTGGTAATTTCATATCAGCGTTCGCTAAATGTGCCACACTGCTTCCATCTTGAAATTCCACAAAAGCATGAATGATGGATTTTGGCTCAATGATGGCCCCAAGTTTTTCACACCCAAATAACCATTTGGCTTCTAAAAGTTCAAAAAGTTTATTGGTCATCGTTGCACTATCAATGGTAATTTTGGAACCCATGCTCCAATTAGGATGTTTGAGGGCATCGGCTGGGCTCATGTGAGCGAGTTGTTCCAATGGCGTATCACGAAAAGCTCCCCCGCTAGCAGTTATCGTCATACCCGTCACCGCCCGACCATTTAAAAGATACCACAAACCAAAATGCTCGCTATCAATAGGAATGATTTTGGAAGTATCTAGTAAATGTCCTGCAACCACCAACGACTCTTTATTGGCAAGGGCTAAACGCTTTCCAAGCCTAAGTGTTTCAATGCTTGGAGCAAGCCCCACAAAACCAACAAGGGCATTGACTACAATATCACTAGTGGAACGATTGAGAATCTCTAAAATACCTTCTTGCCCGACAAATACATTTGAATGCTCCACAAAAGCCTTATCAGCTTCATCACTGATACAAACATACTGCGGCTGAAAAATTTTAATTTGTTCATTTAAAAGTGTGATATTTTTGCCAGCAACCAAAGCTTCCACATGCAAATGAAATCGCTGTGCAATCACTAATGCATTAACCCCAATGGAGCCTGTACTCCCTAAAATAACCACTTAAGCTAGCCCTCGAAGTAAAATAACCATGACAATAGCACTGAACAAATAGCCATCCAGTCGATCTAACATTCCACCATGTCCTGGAAAAAGCGTTCCACTATCTTTAACATCCGCTTCTCTTTTAAGTAAGCTTTCAAACAAATCACCAAAAACGGAAGTGATAGATACCGAGATAGACACTAACAATGCAAGCCACGCGGAAACAAAAAGAGTTCCGATAACAAATCCAGCTGTGCTAGCAATCATAACACCACCAAGGACTCCTTCAAGTGTTTTATTGGGTGACGTAGGTGAAAAAGGTGTTTTACCGATGCTTTTACCCACAAAATAGGCTCCAGTATCGGTAAATGCCACTATTACAATAAGCCACAATAAAATATTCATACCAAAGTCATGGTACAAGGTGTACATAAAAAGCATTGAGATAGAAGGGTAAAGAAAAGGTGCAAGGAGAGTATAATTAAGCTGTTTAGTATAGGCCATAATGGCTAAAGAAATAATCAACACGAGAAAAATTAAATCATCAGGATTAGGATAAACATAGGCCGCAAGCCATAAAGCAATGGCATAAACATAGAGTTTGTTGTCTTTAATACCAAAAAGATTCATTGACTCATAAAAGGCAAAGAGATACATTACGCCTAAAATAGCCCATGTGATTAAGCCATTGTCCAAAAAGGCAATGATGGCTGCAAAGGCTATCATTGCAAGACCAGTGAGAACACGTTGTTTATTCGACTCAATAAGTGCTTTAAAGTTCATGCTTTACTCTTCTTGTTATTTTTAAAATAATAGCAAAGCCTATGTGAGTTTAAGCTTTAACGTCAAGCAGACCTAAATGGGGAGGTTCATTTTCCTCTTCTTGATGCTCATGCTTTTCAAGTCGTATTTGCTCTTCTTTGGCACCATTTTCTTCATCTTTTTTTTGCTTTTCATGCTCATTTTCTGGGTCAATTCGATACGTTTCTTCAGGAGCTCGCACTTCTTGCACTTCATCCTCTTTTTCATTGAGCATTGCTACAGCAGCAGCATTTTGTATATCAACTCTATTTTGATAATCACCTTGCTTAGAAGCTTGAAGTGTCGTGAGTTGATTAGCATAAATCACACTACCTATAGGACCAACGGGCATGGGAGGCTCCTTTTTACATACGTCTTTGGCATAGTCTAAAAGCTACGCTGCGCTATGCTTACTCTTTGTATATTTTTAAGCTCTGATACACTTCATAAGCAACATTCGCTCCATCAAAAGGTTTAACGTTTTTACGTGCAGTATAATCGACCAAATAGCCACCTTTTTGAGAGACGCTAAAATTCACACACAGCTTTGCGGCAAAAAGCAAAACTGGTTCGGGAATATTTTGTTTTTCCGTCCTAATAATAACATGGGCTGAGGGCATTTCTTTGATGTGTAACCAAATATCACTTTTTCTAGCTTCTTTAAGTAAGGCAATGTTGCCTTTTTCATTTTTGCCAAGCATGATTTTATACCCCTCAAGAAAAAAGGTTTCATAATACAAACTATCATCACTTTTTTGCTTGACTTGGCGTTGTTTGGGTACTAATATATTGATTTCTTCTTCATCCACACAACTTTGTACCATCTCATGCAAGCGCTCCAGAAAGAGCTTTTTCTCCTCTAAATTTTCTTTTTGTCGATGCACTGAAAGCGCTTTTTGACGTAGTTTTTTAGACTTCTTAAAAAGCATATTGGCAGCCATTTGTGGGGTTTGTGCCTCTTTGGGCAGTGGAATTTCAATGTCATTACCTTCAAAATCCACTATACGTACGGCCTCTTGGTATCCCTTAATATGCTGTAAATTAGCAAGCACTAGCGTACCGTGATGGTTAGCGATATCACTCTGTACATAAAGCTCAGCCTCATTTTCCAATATGTTGATATGTGTCATAAGCTTTTCTATCTTTTTGCTAATAAGGGCTATTTTTTGTATTTTACTATCGGCAAGCCTTACATGTAAACGTTTTTGGAATGCTTCCATAAGATGTTCTTCAATGCTTCCATGCATCTCAAAAGGCTTCTCTTTTAGCTCACGTGGAGGTAATACCACTAAAGGTTCACCCACTTTAACACTTCGAAAACTAACACTTGTGTCGATATGGCGAAGTGCTTCTAATACAATGCCTTCTTCATCTAAAATGATAGCATTGGTATTGCGCCCTGTAAATTCAAGTTGCAACGTAGTGCGCTGAGCCTTATAACTAGAACTTGCCAAAACACGTAATCGTAAAATGCGGTTACCCTCTTCTACTTCTGCCACTTCCAAAGCACTATTGGCAAAACGTTTTGAAAGAATAACATCAAAAGGAGCATTATAAAGTTTAGAGCGTTTAAAATCTTCTTTGATAAAAACATACGAATCATTACGGCTCAAATCTACAAACAAAGGTAAGCCTCGCTCAAAATAGAGTTTAAGAACATTATCATCTGCACGTGAGATGGAGGATATTTTTTTAAATTGTTGGAGGTATTCGGTTATTTTAACCAGTTCTGTATGTTTCATTAAATTCTTTCTTACTTAGATTCTTGACACGCTTTTAGAGCTAAGCTCAAAACGAAGTTTCTGTGAAAAAACTACGCTTACGCTGTGTTCTCTTCGGCAGAGTGCCCGCGCACCTTTGGTGCTTATACACACATGCTTTTCATAATTCATCTTGATTAAACCACTCAACAGGGTACTCATCAAACGAGATAAAAGCGCCAAATTGATAATAATATGGATATTCCACTATAAAAGCTTTAATTTTTTTGATATCATCCGCTTTCTCTGTTGGCGAGGGAAATTTCTTTATTTCTATAATCAAAAGATTATTATTTTCCCTTTGCCACTTTTATCACTCTAAAAACTTCTTCAACAGCCTGTTTCATTAAAACTTTTGTTTTATCTTCGCACATCGCTTCTTCAAGACTTATAGGCGCATGCATAATCGAGAAAAGTGCCGTAACTCCATCCTCATGCAAGGCTTTAGCACTCTCTTCAACATGCCCAGCAAAAGCCAATAAAGGAACCTTTTGTTTCACACATCGTTTGGCAATACCACTGATGACTTTACCCATAGCCGATTGTGCGTCGATTTTGCCTTCACCAGTGATAACAAACTGAGCATCTTTGATGCACTCTTCAAAATGAATGGTATCTAAGACCATATCAATACCCGGTTGAAGTGAGGCATTTAAAAAGGCTAAAAAACCTCCACCCAAAGCACCTGCGGCACCTGAACCTGCAATGTGGGCTACCTTTTTATCTAATTGTTGTTCGAGAAGCTCTGCAAAATGTTTAACATTGGCATCTAATATAAGTATATCTTCGCTACTTGCACCCTTTTGCTTGCCATAGATATGTGCAGCACCACGCTCACCATACATCGGATTATCAACGTCACATGCAACCGTAAAATGGCTCTCTTTGAGAAGAGGCATCGCTAGGGTACTATCAATACGCGCAACTTTTCCTAGAGCATCACCGCCTAAACCTACGTCGTTGCCTGCTTCGTCAAAAAAGCGAAACCCTAAAGCTTGAAGCATCCCAAGTCCCGCATCATTAGTCGCACTACCTCCAATGCCCACGATAAATTCACGACATCCACGAGCGAGTGCATCTTTGATCAACTCTCCAACACCGTACGTTGTCGTTACTCTTGGATTACGAAGGTTTGCGGGCACCAAGGGAAGACCAGCCGCCGTAGCCATCTCAATGACTGCCGTTTTGCCATTGCCTAAAATACCATAGGCCGCTTCAATCTTCTGCATCAAAGGATCGTGAACATGACATGTAATGATTTTTCCATGGGTATTCTCAACCATCGCTTGCACGGTTCCTTCGCCACCATCAGCTACTTCATATGCCTCAACAACAACATCAGGATAAACCACTCTAATTCCTTCTTCTACACACAGAGAAAGAGCCCTTGAACCAATGCAACCTTTAAACGAATCTATCGCAACAACAACTTTCATCTTCGCTTCTCCAAATTAAGTAATAATTCTTTGCGCCATAGACCACCACTATAGCCACCCAAACTTTTATCTTTTGCAATCACTCGGTGACATGGGATGACAATAGGAATGGGATTTTTCCCATTTGCATTGGCAACAGCACGTGTTGCACTCGGATGTTCTAGCATTTTTGCCTCTTCACTATACGAAATGGTATGCCCATACGGAATAGCACATAAACATTGCCAAACCCTAAGTTGAAAAGGCGTTCCGGTGGGATGAAGAGCAACCGTAAAAGTTGTGCGACTGCCATTAAAATACTCTTGCAATTCTTGCTTAAGTTGCTCAAGATGAACATTATTTTCTTCCCTCTCTAGCACTGTATTCTCAAAATCAAGCGAACAGATTCCAAGTGCATCCGACGTAGCGAGAACCGTTCCTAACGGGGTTTGAATAGTGCATTGTACCATCATACATTCCTTAATTCTTTTTGCATACACACGCTATTGCTCATACCAATATAAGGCTCAAAATTGTCAATAATACTATACCCTTGTTTTTGATACAAAGCAATGGCTTCAGGTTGAGATTGGCCTGTTTCAAGGCGCGCATATTGGTATCCTAGAGTATAAGCCCACTGTTCAAGGTCATGTAATATCTGCGAAGAAAACCCTCGTCTGCGATACGCAGGCAAAACAAACATTCGTTTGATTTCCACGGTCATATTATCAATGGCTTTAAAACACCCACATGCAATGGGTTCACCGTCATTAAAACCGACCAATGCCGTTTCAATAAGTGTAATCACATTGTGTTGGTCATAGATGTCTTGAAGGTTTCCATATCGTGCCTTTAGTTCACTATCAAGAAGGTGTGTTAATGCCTGAAAATCATTATTTGCATTACTTGTACGTTTACTTTTCACCATGTACCCTTTAGGTTATCAATGGTTTCATTATACCATTTTGGTCTATTTTTAAACACCATTCCCAACAAAAGAGTGCTATTATTTCACCAAAGGAGAGTAAATGGCGCATTTATTAACGTATGGTTCATTGATGTTTTCGGGTGTATGGAAGAGACTGATAAAAGGTGACTACAAAGCAGAGAGAGGCACTATTAATGGATATGCACGAAGATGTGTAAAAGGGGATGAATACCCCGTTATATTCCCAGCCAATGAAAGTGTTACTGGCGTGGTTTATTTTGATATCAGTGAAGAAGATATGAAAATTTTAGATGCTTTTGAAGGTGAATATTATGAGCGTAAAACGCTTATAGCAAGCCTTGGCAACCATCAAAGTGTTCAAGTGGAAGTCTATGTACTTAAAGAGCAATACTATCTTATTATCGACGATAAACCTTGGAGTGAAACTTATTTTGCCCAAGAGGGTATAAAACGTTTTCTAGACAATTATAAAGGATTTGTTTAATCAAAGCTAAGATAGAATAGAGTGTAAATATCTCTACATGTAAAGGCTTCTATGCTTCATTTGAATGAATTTGAATTTGCAAAAACACTGAGCCCTAAAGATTTTGCCTATTTGCAAGATAATGCTAGAAAAATTAGTATCAAAAAAGAGAGTATCTTGTTTTATCAAGATGACATCTGCCGCGATATTTTACTCCTAGGTGAAGGTGAAATCGAGCTTTACATGTACGCTGAAAATGATAAAAAAATCCCTCTGTATCTGCTTAATGCGGGAGAACAGTGCATCATCAATACTTCAAGTACCATCTCTCAAACACCTGCCATTGGCACAGCTCAAAGTCTTAGTGATATTGAGGGATGGTTAATTAATGAAAAAGTAGTCAAAGAGCTGATGCACCGATCTCCACCCTATCTTAATTTTGTATTTTCTCTTTTTACTATCAAGCTTGACGCGCTTGCAACGTTGATTCACGATATTAAATTTAAAAAATTGGACAGCCGAATCTTAGCATGGTTAAAATCACATAAAACACCACGAGTACAAGCAACACACGAAGAGATAGGCGAAGCCCTTGGCACATCACGCGTTGTGGTCAGTCGTATACTTAAAGACCTCGAAAAGCAACATCTCATTACACTTCACCGCAAAGAAATAGAAATCTTATAATTTTAAACTTCTGTCATGAAACTATTATAGAAATAGTATTTTTTAATTTTAATAAAAAAATACTATTTCACGCATTTTTTTTACCATAATCCCTTTATTTCATACTTACTAAACTAATAATTATTTAAGCTTAGTCATCCTATTATTTCTATAATATGTGATATGTGATAAAATATTAAACTTCGGAGGTCTTACAATGTCAAAACATGCTTTGCAGATGTTGACACCAGTATTTGTCTTGTTGATTGTTTGGTTTATCCCTGCACCTGAGGGGCTTAGCGCTAATGCGTGGCACTTTATGGCCATCTTCTTAGCGGTTATTGTTGGTCTGGTAATTGAACCCGTACCTGCTGCCCTTGTGGGTTTAATTGGCATATCGCTTGTTGCTATGCTTGGACTTGTAGGCAAAACACCTGCGGCCAATGCAAAATGGGCACTTTCTGGTTTTTCTAACGGTACGATTTGGCTGATTTTTGCTGCTTTTATGTTTGCACTTGGTTATCAAAAAACTGGCTTAGGGAAGCGTATCTCATTGATTATGATTAAATTTATGGGTAAAAGCTCATTAGGTTTGGGTTACGCAGTAGCCTTTGCTGATTTAGTCCTTTCTCCTTTTATGCCTTCAAATACGGCACGTAGTGGTGGTACCATTTATCCTATCGCTATTAATATTCCTATCATCTTCGGTTCTACCCCAGAAAATGAACCCCGAAAAATGGGAGCCTACATTACATGGGTAGCGATGACTGTCACGTGTGTTACAAGTTCAATGTTCCTAACAGCACTAGCACCCAACCTTTTAGCTATTGATCTTGTAAGCAAAGGTGCAAAAATCGTTATTGAATGGGGTGACTGGGCAAAAATTATGGTTCCTTTGATGTTTCCTCTTTTTCTCGTAACACCTCTTTTGGTCTACTTAATTTTCCCTCCAACACAAAAGCACTCTCCAGAAGCACCTGTTTGGGCAAAAGAACAACTCGAAACAATGGGAGCTATTTCTTTCAAAGAAATTTTAATGGCAACATTTGCCATTGTTGCTCTTTTACTCTGGGTATTTGGTAAAACTCTTGGGGTAGATGCTACTATGGTGGCTGTTTCTGTTGTTGCTTTAATGGTACTCTCTCACGTCATTACATGGGATGATGTTATCTCTAATAAACCAGCGTGGAACATCTTGGTTTGGTTTGCCACTCTTGTTGCACTCGCTTCAGGACTCAAAGATGTCGGCATCCTTGCGTGGATTGGCAAAAGCGCTGAAACCTCACTCTCAGGATTGACCCCTACGATGCTCATGCTCTCTATGCTATTAGTTTTCTTTTTGTTGCATTACTTTTTTGCAAGTTTAACCGCACATACGACAGCGTTGATGCCCATTTTCATCGTCATCGCAGCTAAATTGATTGCACCAGAACAACTCATGACATTCATGATTTTACTTTCTGGAACTATTGGTTTAATGGGAATTATCACTCCTTATGGAACGGGACCTTCACCATTATGGTACGGTGCAGGCTATATCTCGCAAGCTAGATGGTGGGCACTCGGTGCTATTTTTGGAGCAATCTTTATTGCGGTACTCTTATTGGGGGTTTTTATTTTTATTTAATACTGGTTATTTGTAACAATATTTAAAAAAAGCCTCTTCCTCTTTACATGTAAAGAACGAAGAGGCTTTTTTAGTTTAAGCTTACTCTTTATTAATCGGTGATAAAATATCACATATCACATATTAAATATAGCACAACCTTGAATGAAGGAGGTATCGCATGACTGCGATAGACAAAAAAACGAGTATGGTGGAGATATTAGGAAAGTTTGTAGACCTGGTCTCCAAAGAGCTCCCTGATGATGTTATGGCAAAGCTCACCGAGCTTCGAGAGCAAGAAACAAAACCTTTAGCAAAGGTTATTTACGATTGTATGTTTGACAATATGGATAAAGCAAAAAAACTAAGCCGACCTACATGTCAAGATACAGGTGTTATTCAATACTTTGTACGATCTGGCGCAAAATTTCCTTATTTAGGACAATTACGTGAAATTCTCAAAGAAGCAACAATTAAAGCTACTAAAAGTGCGCCACTTCGTCTTAATGCTGTAGAAGTCTTTGATGAAATCAATACCGGAACCAATGTAGGAACCAATGTCCCCTATATCGAATGGGAAATTGTTGATGACAGCAGTAATGTAGAAATCGAGATTTACCAAGCAGGCGGTGGATGCTCACTGCCCGGTCGCTCCATCGTATTACCTCCTCTAGCTGGCTATGAAGGGGCGATGAAATTTGTCTTTGACACCATTGTGGATTGGGGTATCAATGCTTGCCCTCCTTTGGTAGTAGGTGTTGGTATTGGGACATGTTCTAATTCATCTGCCGTACTTTCTAAAAGAGCGATGCTACGTCCCATTGGCACCTCTCACCCACACCCCAAAGCTGCCGCAATGGAAATAAGTATCCAAGAAGGTCTTAATGCCATAGGGCTTGGACCACAAGGAATATCGGGGCAAAATACCGTTATGGCTGTGCATGTCGAAGGAATGGCACATCACCCCTCCGTCCTTGGTGTAGGTGTCACCGTAGGGTGCTGGGCAAATCGACATGGCATGATTCGGTTTGACAAAGAGTTGAATTATGAAATTATTTCACATAAAGGGGCGCACTTATGAAAAAGATTTTAACAACTCCTATCGCTGATGAAGATATTAAATCCCTTCGTGTTGGAGATATTGTTTACTTAAATGGAACACTCGTTACATGTAGAGATGAAGGACATAGACGTGTTATTGCAGAAGGCATTATGCCAGAACTTCCAATGGATAGAATTGCTATTTTTCATGCAGGTCCTATTGTCAAAGATGTAGAGGGTGGTTGGGAGATGGTTTCCATTGGACCAACTACCAGTATGCGAATGGAGCGTTACGAAAAAGAGTTTTTAGCCAAAACGGGTGTCAAACTTGTTATAGGAAAAGGTGGAATGGGTGCTAAAACAGCAGAAGGGTGCAAAGAAAGTGTTGCAGTACATGCTGTATTTCCAGGAGGTTGTGGTGTCATAGCGGCCGAACAAGTCGAAAAAATTGTGGACAAAGAGTGGCCAGAATTCGGTATGCCTGAAGCATTTTGGGTATTGAAGGTCAAAGAGTTTGGTCCTCTTATTATCTCGATTGATACCGAAGGCAATAATCTCTTTGAAACCAACAAAGTAACATTTCATGAGCGCAAAGAAAAAGCCTTAAAATCAACATCAAAAGAGATTGTTGAAATGATCGCTAAAAGTTAATTTTCTTTAAAATTTGAGAGCGTACTGTTCATACTTCGAATAATATGCTCTCGCATTGTTTGACATGCCCCGTCATAATCTTTACGAACTATCAAATCAAGTAGTTTTTCATGTTCGGATGATGACGTAGCGGCATATTCTTGTGCTGTGACATATTTACCTAACGACAAACCATTCCACAATGAAGAGAGAAATGATTTGAGTTTTTCACTGTTTGCAGCTTCCCAAATCGTCATATGAAAAGCTTGATTTGCAAGATTATAGGCTTCAATGTCTCCTGCACGCTCCGCACGTATTCCTTCTTGAACGACTTTCTGAATAGCTTCTAGTATCTGGTCGTTCATATTATTACACGCGCGCCTCATCGCCTCAGTTTCTAATAAAATACGTATCTCATAATGGTCTTGA
Organism: Sulfurospirillaceae bacterium; assembly: GCA_028684065.1. GTDB lineage: Bacteria > Campylobacterota > Campylobacteria > Campylobacterales > Sulfurospirillaceae > Sulfurospirillum. The sequence goes on along the minus strand of JAQUGO010000005.1, from coordinate 36,621 downwards.
ATACTCTCTTCAGATATGCCTTTTACTATGGCGCAACGATTTTGTCGTAACTCTAAGAGACCTTCCGCCGCTAAAATATGAAACGCTTCTCGAACAGGTGTTCGCGACATACCTACTTGTTCACCAACACTATCTAATGTAATAGAAGTTCCTATACTAATCTCTCCTTTAAGAATGGAAGAGCGTAAAATAGATGCTACCTGGTCCCTTGCTGGGAGCATTTGTACTTTTTTAAGATTAATCATCATGTTCTCTTTGTTATTTTGCTTAAGTATACCATTTGATAGCTTATCTTTTTACAAAACCATACTTCATTGAAGCCTCTTAAATAGGTGAAAAATTTATAATTTGAAACACTTTTATCACTTTTGTAACTTATGTTACTGAAAGATTTACAAAATTGCCCTATACTGTTAAAAATAAAATAAGGAGTTTTACATGACATGTAATGTAGGAAAAACAGATAAAGCTATTCGTGCAATTGCAGGAATAGCTATTATTATCGCAGGAATTGTTTATGGTAGTTGGTTTGGAGCTATTGGTGCTGTCCTTCTTTTTACTGCTGCTATTGGCTGGTGCCCAGCATATATTCCTTTTAAAATAAATACAAGCAAAAATGACTCATGCGGAAGCGGTGGTTGTGGCTGCGGTAAATAATCTTTAGATACTCAAAAGAGGGTGTGAATCCACGCGCAAACACCCTCTTTTTCTTCTCTTAAACCTTTTTTTGCTAAAATACCTTACTTTTACATGTAAGGGCTTAATTCATGAAACAAACAATTACTGAAAAAATTTTTAGCGACCATCTAGGTCGCCCTGTTTTTGCTGGCGAAATTATCAAAAGTAAGATTGATATGGTTATCGGAAACGATATTACCACCCCTATTTCCATTCATGCCTTTGAAGAGAGCGGTGCGACAAAACTGGCTAATCCCGATGGCTTTAGCATCGTGATGGATCACTACATTCCTGCCAAAGATATTGCCAGTGCCAATCAAGCCAAAATCAGCCGTGAATTTGCCTATAAACACGATCTTAAACATTACTTTGACGAAAAAGACATGGGCATTGAACACGCACTTTTACCTGAAAAAGGGCTCGTTGTACCAGGCGATGTTATCATTGGTGCCGATTCTCATACATGTACACACGGTGCTTTAGGCACCTTTGCTACAGGTATGGGCTCAACGGATTTAGCCTTTGCGATGATTACGGGTGAGAACTGGTTTAAAGTGCCTGACGCGATTAAAGTTGTCTTTAGTGGCAAGCCAAAACCCTATGTGTATGGTAAAGATTTGATTTTAGAAGTTATCCGTCTTTTAGGGGTCGATGGCGCATTGTATCGTACCCTTGAATTTACCGGTGATACGATTAGTTATTTAAGTATGGATGATCGTTTTTCATTGTGCAATATGGCGATTGAAGCGGGTGCTAAAAATGGCATCATTGCTGTTGATGACATTACCAAAGAATTCTTAAGCGATAAAACTCTTGCGCGTGAACCAAAGTTTTTTTATTCTGATGATGATGCAACCTATATTCAAACCCTTCATATTGATGTAGCAAATTTAGAACCCGTGATTGCTTATCCATTTTTACCGTCCAATGGAAAGTCTATTATCGAAGCACTTAAAGATGATTTGAGTATCGACCAAGTCTTTATTGGCAGTTGCACTAATGGTAGACTCGGTGATTTACGCATTGCGGCTCAAATTCTTAAAGGTCGCAAAGTGGCACGTAGGACACGATTGATTATAACCCCTGCAACACAAAAAATCTCTTTACAAGCGCAAAAAGAGGGTTTGGTTGACATCTTTATTGAAGCAGGAGCCGTTTTTAGTAATCCAACATGTGGCGCTTGCTTAGGCGGTTACATGGGAATTTTAGGAAAAGGCGAGCGTTGTGTTGCTACGACAAACCGTAACTTTGTCGGTCGAATGGGAGATCGTACCAGCGAAATTTATCTTGCCAATTCAGCTGTCGCCGCAGCCAGCGCTGTGATGGGAAAAATTGCCGACCCAAGAGATTTATAATGCAACCGCTTATCCCGCTACCCTGTATCATCATTGCTGGCGGGAAAAGTTCACGCATGGGAAAGGACAAAGCACTTCTACCTTTTGGAGGCTTCCCTACCCTAACACAATTTCAACTCTCCCGCCTTACACCTTATTTTGAAACTATTCATGTCAGTGCCAAATCCAAACAGAAATTCAATTTTGATGCCTCATTTATCGAAGATAGTAATACATACGAAGAGAGTTCACCACTTATTGCGCTTTTAAGTATTTTAGAGCACTTTGATACTCCTGTGTGTGTACTTAGTGTCGATACTCCCTTTGTAACAATCTCTATTTTTCAAAAACTCTTTGAGAATATGGATGCCAAAACCGATGCCATTATCGCAACTTCACCTTCCTGTTCACATCAATTATGTGCAATTTATGCACCTTCTTTGAAAGAAAAAATAGCAAGTGCCCTTTCCCGTAATGAGCATAAGATTCGAACCATTCTCAAAGAATCACACACCAAGTTCATCCCTTTTGAAAGTGATGAGCCTTTTTTAAATATCAATTATCCCCATGAATATGAAGAAGCCAAAGGACGTGTATGAAGGATGCCTTAACCACACTCAAATCTTCCACGGCACTCGATGAATATTTACTAACATGTAAACATCCAAAACTTTTTTTAATTGATATTAGAAATTTTAAGCAAATTAATCTAACTCATAGTGATGAGGGCGGTAATTTTATATTATGCTCCTTTGCCAAAGCATTGCTTAGCTTCGCACAGCTTCATGAAATGGAGCTTTTTCGCTTTAAAAATGATCAATTTATTCTTTTATTGGATCAAACATTTGAACTCTCAACAATGGAAAAAATCATCTTTGTTCTCTTGGATGTCCTCAAAGAGCAAAGCTATACGTATCACGATGTGTTAATTTCTCCCTCTTTTCGCATTGGTATTAGCTTTGACCATATTAAACCCATTCAAAAAGCACAAAAGGCTCTTTTAGTTGCAAAAGCCGAAGAACAACTTTTCGTAACATATTCAGAATTTGCAAATACTTTAATGGAAGAAAGTGAAGAAAAAATCGCACAGCTAGTCGATCAAGCTATTGCCGAAAAGCAAATTCAATTCGATTTTCAGCCCATTGTCGACAAAAATCTTCATGTGATCTATTATGAATCCCTTTTACGTTTGGAGTGTTATAGTGGACTTCAATCCCCAAAGCTTTTTCTTAAAATCGCGCGAGAAAAAAAATTCTTCGATACCCTTTTAAGCGTTAGTGCTAATACGATTAAGCACTTTCTTACTCTGAAAAAAGAGCCTCTTGCACTCAACCTCTCTTCTTGTGATTTAGGGGATTCAGATAGAATGGCTTTTTTAATTCATACCTTTGCTCAGCAAAATATCATTATTGAGATTCAATGCGAAGAGACAGAACATTTATCTGTCATTTTAGATGCGATTCAACAGTTTAAACATGTAGGTATTGCGACGGCTTTAGATAACGTCGAAGATGCATCCATCCTTGCATGTTTTCCTGCACAAAGTCTCTCATATATAAAAGTACACGGCGATATCATCCGGAATCTTGAGATTGATGAACATGCAAAAACAAAAGCATTGGCTCTTTTAGATGCTGCTAAAAAATTGGGAGCTCAATGCATTGCGACCCACATTAACTCCTCAAAATCAACTGAAGCGGCTCAAGCCTTCGGATTTAAGCTCTTTCAAGGCTATAGCTTTGAGCTACCTCATCCCTTTTGATTTATTATTTTTACACGGTTTTTAGGCAAAGCCTGAAAACCTACGTTAGCCACTAGGGCGCTAAAGCTTGCCTTTTCAAGGCAGAGGTTTACTTTATACCACGGTTTTTAGGCAAAGCCTAAAACCTACGCTATGCCCGCTGTGGCACTAAAGCTTGCCTCTTGCGAGGCAGAGGCTTGTTGCTATTATTTATCTTGTGCGTAGACTAGAGTTTCTTCAATCTTAGAAAACTCTAGAATTTTAGTGCCTTTGTGGTCTTTTAAGAATGTTTCGGCACTTTTTAAAGAACTAAAGGGGATAAACTCTTTTCCCATCGGGCCATAGGTATCGCTACCAATGACATAAAACGCTTTTTTGCCATCCATCGCTTCTTGTGTGTAATAATCTGTTACCAAAACATTTATCTCAGCGTCAGTATGTTTAGTATATTTACCCCATTTTGTAGGGTTGTGGTAAAACTTCAACAAATCTTTGACACCATCAAAGGCTAAATCTATTTTTTTATCGCCCTCTTGGTAACTCAATCGTGCCGCCCAACGTGGGTATTTGGCTACAAACATACCGCATACTGGGCATTTTTCATCATCACCTACATGAATGGCTGTAGCATGACTATGATGCTCTTCAAAGCGTAGAATTTCCCAAAGATACAATCCTACCGCTTGAAGCTCTTGTTCGTTTAATTCACCGCATACTTTTGTCTTTTTAAGATTCGCTTTGAGTTCACTAATGGTATTAAATTCATGCACATGTATGGCATCTTTTTGACATGCTTTAGTGTAAATCTTCTCACCCATTGGGTACATGCCCTTTTGTTTTTTCTTAACAAACGCATCAACATCCTCTTTTAAAGACTCTTTAGCTTGTGCAAAGGCTACATCAAAACTGACCACTTTGCCGCCATTTTCTTTAGCAAAGGTTTGAGCATCAGCTTCATGCTCAAAGGCAAGTTTGCTGACCATACTCATAGTTCCTGGTATCTTAGAGCCTACCACATAATAAGCTTTTTTGGCATCAACAAGTTTTTCACTTTTGATATCGGTCACTAAAATCTTAGATACTTTACCTTCAATAGCTGGCCACTCTGCGGCTAAACAACGAATTGAACAGTATTGGATTTGTCTGTTATCATTTAAGACAACAGCATGAGATGTTTTGTAAAACATCTTTAAATTCATCCCACAAACAGGACACCACATCTTCGTTTCACCTTTTTGAATAAGCTCAGGCTCACCACTTGCCATTTTTGAAAAATCCGCACCATTTAACCCTATACTAAGTAACATAGCACAAAAAATTATTGCTATCGTTTTGCCCATTAGCCTTTCCTCCTTAAACGATTTTGAATACTCAGTTTACCCATGTGATGTTAAATTTGTGTTAAATACTCATCCAAAGAAAAAGATTTACATGTACAGATTCACCATACATCAAAAGAATCAATGATCCGCTAAGTTCAGCCTTAAAAACTTTAAAACTTAGCTCTAATATCTCCTCTTTCCTTAGCAACTAACCTTTATCAACGACTTAAAATTTATTGTATTTTCAAATCAAAATAACTAAAGATTCTAAACAAGCAATTTTGATGTATAGTGTAGTGTAAACTATATTGTGTCAGCGTTATTGCTGGTAACTCTTTGAGTCAATATGAAAAGGATATCCAATGAAAAAAAGTTTAACGTTTATCATATTTCTATTTATGGTATTTATGGCAAGTGGTTGTGAAACATGGCATGGTATCCAAAAAGATACCGCTAATGGTGCTGAGTGGAGTAAAGACAAAATCAATGATGGGGCTAAATATATAGAGAAAAAAACGGAGTGATTTTAGTCTCCATTTTTTAAAGAATCGTTAAAATTGATTTGAGTGCCATTATAGAAAGCAATATTCTCAAGACAAGGAAGAGTTTTTTCCCATCTATCTTATTTCTCAATTTCGTACCCACATAGGAGCCAAAAATAGAACCCGTAATCATGACCATGATTATAGGAAGATAATCAGCAAAAACAAACCCAAAATGGAGGTATACAAGTGCTTTTAAAATATGGGTGATACTCATAAGCACAGCAGATGTAGCGACCACTTTATCATTGTTTTCAAATTCTTTAAGCAATTTCGTTATGGCTAACGGTCCTGTAGCCCCTACAATAACAGAGAGACCTGATTGAAAAAAACCAATAATATAATAGTTTTCATATTTTTTAATTTTTTCATTAAAGGTGCGTGACCATAGGGATAATAAGATGTATGTTCCAATAAAAAAAGGTATGTATTTGATACTCATAAGATTGAGTAAAAAAGCAAAAAGTCCAACGCCAACGAGTGAGCCAATAAAAAATTTAGGGACAACACTGTACTGAATATCTTTATATCCAAAATAAGCTCTTGAAACATTGCTAGATATTTGCGTTAAGCCATGAACGGGGATAAGAGCATTAAGTGGCAAAAAAGAGGGAAGAATTGCAATTAATAATAACCCACCACCTAATCCCACAGTACCCGTAATGACGGATGTAGAAAAAGCGATTAATCCTAAAATTAATTCCTCCATGTGTTACCATTCCTTACTTTAGTTAGGAATTATACAAAAACTTCTTTATAAAACACTCTATAAGACCTTGACATGTCAAGATATCTACTAGCTATTTTAACTCCTTTCTTCCTATATATTTACCCAATCGCTCTTTCTTCCACCAACCGTTTGAGCTCTTTCTTGTCGATGATGTGATGCGCGCCACCGTAAAGATTGGCTTCAAGTTTGGCTAAAATCTCCGCGATCAACGCATCTTTTTTAGCATAAGGAAGCAAAAGATCGAACAAAGCTTTATCGCTTTTGGCTTTATCAATCGCGGATGCTAAAGCGTGTGTGTGTGAAATAGGGCGCGCTTTTTTGGTTTGAGCGAACCATACACCCAAGGCTAGAATGAAAAAAATGCCCACTGCTGCGTAAAGAGCGTTCATGTACGGTTTAAATGAAAAGGTTTTTTGAGGCTCCTTAGACGTTGCAGGCTCCACCGTTGGTTCGCTGCTCTTGTTTTTCTCTAACGTAGGCGCACTTGTTGCCACCGCACCGATGATGTGAATAGGGATTTCTTTGGTTTTTTGGGTGACTACGGTATGCGTTTTGGCATCAAAATAGGAAAGTTCAAACGAGGGAATCGTAAAATCTTTATCGGACACCAGTGCGATATGCTCGCTAAATTCACCTTCATAATCCTCTTTGTTTAACGAGGCATCCACTTTGGGGGCATCGGCATAAATGGCGACATCGTTGATGGAAGGATTGAACTGGACGATGTCGTCGATGTTTCCTTTCCCTTTAATGTGAAGAATCAGATTGATGGGCTTATTGGGTTCGGTGGACGTTTTATCCACGCTCGCTTCAATGGAAAAATCGCCATAAAGATAGGTGTTAGAAGGTAAAGGTTTTACGTTTACATGTAACGCGTTGGAGAAAACCTGTTTCCATTTCATTTGCATAGGAGCGAACAGCGAATCATTGAAAAAGCTATCCAGTCCACCACCTCCCATGTCTGTTTTAACCGCGGTTCCAACGCGTGAAAAGATGGCGGGAATCTCAATGTCGCCTGCTTTTTTAGGGAACAGCACATAATCATACTCTTTGGTGACATACTCCCCTTCGACGTTTTGATGCAGTGTCTCTTCTTTTTTAACCCAAAAATCTTTGAGTGAAAGCTCGCTCACTTCGACCTTATCGGCTTTTGCACCTACTTGTTGTTTGAAAACCATGCTAAGCTTTATCGGCTCACCCACATACGCGCTCTTTTTATCGGCTTTGAGCTCAAGCACAAAAGGCTCACCCGACTTGCTGGCTTTGGGGGTTAAAACGGAGATTTTTTGAGGCTCTGTGCTGTACGCTTTGCCTGCTATCGTAACGGTAAAGGCGGGAATGGTCACATTGTGCGTTGGCGAAAAGGTGTAACTGCGTGAAATATTTCGAGTCGTGTTGCCATTGATCATCTGAATGCTGTTGGCACTGGATGTGCCTAAAATGGGAAATTCATCAACCGAACTGATGCTTGGAAAGGTGACATCACTTCCCTCAGCTCTGAGTGTAAAGGTCACGGTATCGCCTGGGTACAACGCCATTTTATCAACTTGAATCGACGCGTCCGCAAAAAGTGAAGCATAGAAGCAGACGCAAAGAAGTGCTATCTTACCAAGGTTTTGAAGTATCATCTTTTTCTCCTTTACTGCTTAGCGGCAACATCAACGTATTGACCCCTCTTTGATTGAGTATTTTGTCCCATTGACGCTCTTCATGGTTGCTAATAGGGGCATTTGCATCATCTGCTTGAGCCGCTTGCGCCTGTTGTTCGTCTTTTGTGTCGTCTTTTTTGGGTGCATCGTGCTTTTGCGCATCGTGTGTGTCAGACGAAGGCTTCTCTTCAGGTTTGGAAGGTGTGCTCTGTTGCTGTTGCTGTTGTTGTTGCTGCTGCGCAGAGGCGTTGGCATCTTGAGCATTCTTTGGCTCATTTTGAGAAGGTTTGTCGCTGTGTTGCGGCTCAGAATAGCTTGAATTTTGAGAGGTATTGCTGTCTTTTGGTTGCCCTTTGGACGAAGATTTTTGGTGGTCATCTTTTTTTTGATTATTGTCAGATGAATTATTCTGTTTTTGGTCTTGTTTTTGTTGCTCTTTTTTTAAGAGCTCCAAATTGAACCGTGTGTCTTTGTCCTCTTTGAGCTTAAGCGCTGATTCGTACGCTTTGATGGCTTGATCATTTTGGTGTAATTGTGCGTAGCTATTGCCCATATTGTGCAAGGTTTGAGGCAAAAGTTTTGGATCTTTGACGTGCTGATACGCCTCCAAGGCTTTCTTATACGCTTTTTCTTTGTAATAGGCATTGCCCAAATTGTACGCAGCGTTCTCATTGGTTTGATCTAGGCTTTGATACAAGGATGAGGCTTTAGAATAATCGCCCTTTTCGTACGCCTCTTTAGCTTGGTTCGCATTCCAAAAATCAAGCAAACCCGCGTGTGTAACGCTCATCAATCCGATGAGTAAAAGGAGTGATTTAAACATGCGCTCTCCTTTGTGGTAAAGAAATCAAGCTCAACAACAAAAAGAGAATGCCTATTATCAATGGGTAGTAAAAAAGCTCTTGATAGGCGTGAATCGTATCGCTTTTGTGGGTATGGCTTTTAAATTTAGAGCGAATATCTTCCACCATTGCTTTGATGTCATCATGACGCAATGAATAGCGCAAGTAGGCTCCATCGCTTTGAAGCGCTAACTGTTTGATTGACTCGTTAAGGTGCGTGATGACGACATTGCCTTTGGCATCGGTGAGCATTCCATTTTCACCCTTAATCGCGCCGCCTTTTTCCGTACCGATGGCGTACACATAGACTTTAATACCATGCGTTTTTGCATAAGCGATCTCTTTGTCAAACGTTTCCGTATCGCCACCATCGGTGAGCAAGATCAACGCTTTGTGCGTGCTCTCTTTCATCAAATTTTCCGCACTTTGAAGAGCGGAGAGAATGTTGGTTCCTTTTTGCGACACGGAGCGGGCATTCATGTGTTCGACCAAAAAGCGCAAGGTGTGAAAGTCTCTACTGAGTGGAGCGACCAAAAAGCCTTGTGAACTAAAACCGATCACCGCGACATTGGCTTCAGGAAAGACATTTAAAAGATCATCAAATTTTTGTTGAGCGAGCGCAAAGCGGCTGGGGTAGACATCATCGCTGAACATCGAAGCGGAGAGGTCAAAGCCCACAACGACATCTATTGATGTGGTATCGACGGTGATTTCGCCTTCTTTGAGGACGGGGCGAGCAAGGGCGATAATGACAAAACTCATTGCCAAAAGCATCAGTACATTGCGCGAACGCCTCGAAATACTTTGGCGTGAAAAGCTGATTTTGGCAAAGATTTCAGGGGCAAAGAGTGACTCTAGACTGCTGCTGCGGCGTGTGAGAAAATAACTGAAGGGTAGCAGTGCTAAGAGTGTCCAAAAAGCTTCTGGATTTAAAAATTCCACACCTTACTCCTTGTTGGAAAGTATCATATAAAGTCCCATAAACACAAGGGCTCCTATGAGAAAATACTGAAAAAAGTACTCTTTTTTGATGTACTTGTCGGCGGTAATTTCACTTTTTTCTAAGCTGTCAATTTGATGGTAAATCTCCTCCAAGCGTTGTTTGGAATTGGCTTCAAAAAAGATACCGCCCGTCTCTTTGGCGATAGTTTGCAAAACCGTTGGATTGTAATCACCTGAGCCACCAACACCTATGGTGTAGACTTTGATGTGGTATTTTTGCGCCGTGTGAATGGCGACATCAATGGGTATCGTGCCAGTGTTATCCATACCGTCAGTGAGTAAAATCGCAATTTTATTTTTAGAGGTCGAGGTTTTAAAGATGTTACTGCTGAGATAAAGCGCTTCATAGAGTGCCGTTTGATGCGCACCCGCAACGCCTGCATCAAGGCGACTGAGCAGGTCGAGCAAACTGGATTTATCAAAAGTCAGAGGGACTGCCACGTAGGCAAAATCGCCAAAGACACTGAGGGCTAGTTTATCGCCCTTGCGCGCTTCGATGAACTCTTGAACGATGGATTTGACGATGCCTATTTTATTGCTCTCATGCATCGAACCGCTCACATCTAAAATCAACGAGAGCTCATACCCTTTGCCATGCTGAATAATCGTCTCATCTTTGATGATAGGCGAAGCAAGAGCGGTAACAAGCGCAAAAATGGCTAGGTATTTGCTGATCAGTCTTGCATAACCGCCTTTGTGTTCGACCTGTTGCATGAGTGGTAGATTAGGAAAAATCAAAATAGAGCTTCGCATCTTAAACCACTTGAAGCCAGCGAAAAAGAGGAGTACAAGCGCAAACGCGTAAGGGTATTCAAAACTAAACATGAGAAACCTCTTTGATAAACGCTTGCATGCGACGCGTCATCACTTCATCCAACGAAGGAACTTCTTTTTTAAATTTGTACGCTTCTAGGTCTTGCACAATCGTCTCAAAATTCTTTACATGTAAAGAGTTTTCGCCCAGTACTAGGTAACCATTGTAGGTAAAACAGTACGCCGCTGCTTTGGCATCGCTAAAGTCCATCTGCTTCAACGCAAGAAGTGCTTTTGCTCTCACACTGTGCGCTTTTTTGCGCTGATGGGAACGGTACCAAAGAGATGCTCCAAGAAGCAGAAGGCACACCACGACAAGAGCGGCGATGATGAGCCAAAGCGTGGGAAAAGGAATTTCAACCAAGCCTTTAATATCACGTAATTGCTCCATCTCAACCCCTAAAAAGTTCAAACAACTTCTCATACGGCTCTTCATCCGTATAGAGTTTGGTGTGTTTGATTTTATGTTTTTTAAAATGCGCGATGGTTCGAGCATCTTGCTCTTCCATCTTTTTGGCGTAAGCTTTGAGTTGTGAACCACTCAGTGAAAAAGAGCTCTGGCGCATCGTATTGGGATCAATGAGCGTGTGCTCGCCTTGCAATTTGGGGAACTCCTCAAAATGGTCGCGCACCATAATGGCATAGACTTCATTGCGTGCTGTTAATGCGCTCAAATCCACATCACCGTAAAAATCACCAATGACAAACATGAGCGATTTGCGTTTGATACGGTTCATGATGTAATGATTAAGCGCTGTGTAATCCACGGTTTTGGAGAGCGGATTGAGCGTGAGTGCCGCATCTACCAAACGCTCCAATGCACCCGTTTGTTTCGTGGGGGCGTGAAAAAACTCCTCTTTATCACTAAAAAAGAGCGTGCTTAAGTAATCGCCTTGGTTGAGCGTAGCAAAGCAGAGGGCGGATAGCACTTCTGCCATACTCTCTTGTTTGAGCTTTTGTGTCCCAAAGTAGATGCTTCCGCTCACTAAAAAAACGACCAACACATTTAAAGCGCGCTCTTCGTTGAAGCGGTTGACATAAGGACTTTGCTCGCGTGCGGTCACTTTCCAGTTGATTTTGCGTATTTCATCGCCAAAGGTGTACTCTTTGATCTCCCGAAAATCAATCCCTCGTGATTCAAAAATGGAGGGGTGATTGCCTGAGTGAAGTGCGAAAATCTTCCGCTTGGTTTTAACCAAGATGGCTTTTTGAGTCTGCATCATGATACCTTTACGGTACTTTGATCGTCTGCATAATTTTTTTGATGATAAAATCCACGCTGATATCTTCTGCTTCAGCTTGATAATTTAAGATAATGCGGTGACGCAATACCCCCGATACTACCTCTGCCACATCATACGGAGAGACATAGTCTTTGCCACGAATCAGTGCTAGTGCTTTAGAGGCTTTAAGCAGATCAATGGAGGCTCTAGGACTCGCCCCAAAATGGATGTAGGCTTCTAGTGATTCCAGACCATACGCTTTAGGTGAACGTGTGGCAAAGATGATCTGAAGCATGTACTTTTGCAACGCTTCATCAATGTGTATGGAAGAGAGTTGCTGTTGCAGGCGCAATATATCTTGGGCATCAGCCACTTTGACAATACTCTCAAATCCTCGCTGTACGACACGATTGACCACTTCCATCTCTTCTTCAAAACTGTTATAGCCTACGATGATTTTCATCAAAAAACGATCCAGTTGTGCTTCGGGCAAACGGTATGTGCCTTCGTGTTCAAGCGGGTTTTGCGTTGCCATGACTAAAAAGGGAAGCGAAAGCGCAAAACTCTCATCGCCGATGGTCACTTGTTTCTCTTGCATCGCTTCCAAAAGGGCGGATTGCACTTTTGCAGGCGCTCTGTTAATCTCATCGGCTAAGAGAAGATTGGTAAAAATAGGGCCGTGCTTGATTTTAAAATCACCGTTTTTTTGATCGTAAATTTCCGTTCCGATGACATCGGCAGGTAATAAATCAGGGGTGAATTGCACCCGTTTAAAATTCAGTCCTAGTGCTTTTGAGAGCGCATTAATCGCCGTTGTTTTGGCAAGGCCTGGTACACCCTCGACCAAAATATGCCCACCACTGAGCAGCCCTATGAGCATAGCATCCACAAGCTCTTCTTGTCCCACGATTACTTTTTTAACTTCGTGTTTGATTGCTTGAAGTGTGTTTTCCACGTGTTCACCTTCTTTGATTTTTTCTTAACCGTAGTCTATAGAAATAAAATAAATATTTTTTAAATATTATTTTAACAATACCATTTATTTGACATATTCTCACGCTATAATATGCATAAAAAAGAGGAGTTGCAATGATTAAGCATATTGTATTTTTTAAACTAGCAGACAATTCAGAATCAAATAAAAACGATATTAAAGCACGCTTTATGAGTATGATAGGGAAAATTGAAGGAATGCAAAACCTGGAAGTAGGTATCAATTTCTCCACAGAAGAGCGTGCCTTTGATCTAGCACTCAGTTGTGATTTTACGGATAAAGAGGGACTTAAATTTTATGCAACACACCCTGTCCATGTTGCGATTGTCACCTACTTAAAATCTATCAATACGGTCACTAAAGTAGTCGATTACGAATATTAATGTGTTCTGTCTTTAAAATAAAAGGGCTATCAACCTGTGAAAGAGTCTTTTTGGTAGCCCTATACTGCTCTTATCCTTCATAAACTGGGTATAATTTCTCATTATTTTTACAAAAGGAAACACGTGAAAAAACTATTGTTGTGCCTTTTTTTAGCACACTTTTCTTTACATCTTTACGCCATTGATGTTGAACAATTAACAGATGAAGCAAAAAATGGCAATATTTCATCAGCCATAACTTTGGCACAATTTTATGAATCAAGCCATGATCAAGAAAATGCTTTTATTTGGTATAAACAAGCAGCTATGCTCTCTGTCAAAGCACCTATGAAAGATGCTTTACAAAATAATTTGAACCAAAATACATCCAGTCAAGCAATCCGCACTAAAGAAGTTTATGCTGACATACTAGCCCCTTATACAGATCAAAAAACAAAACATTCCGTAGAACAAATGCTAACTAAAAGCTTTGACATTTCACCCTATCATATGAACTATCTCTTACCTTTTACATACGATGCTAGCGCAGGCAATGACCGACGTAAAAGTGAAACAAAGTTTCAAGTTAGTTTTCAAAAACCACTTGCCGAAAACTTTTTTGGATTTAATGAAATATTTATGGCTGGATATACACAAACATCATGGTGGCAAACATCCGCAGAATCTGCTCCCTTTAGAGAAACGAACTACCAACCAGAAATTTTTATGATTATGCCCCACTTTGATAAAGACAGTATTATAAAAGCCTATCAAGTGGGACTTTTACACGAATCAAATGGTCAAGGAGGAAATCTATCACGTTCGTGGAACCGTATTTACGCAAAAGCATTTTTGCAATATGACGGACTGCTTATAGCTCCTCGTGTATGGTATAGGCTTCGTGAAAATGAAGCCACAGATGACAATCCTAATATTCAAGATTATCTAGGCTATGGTGATCTTAGTTTGATGTACCCTTGGGGAGAACATTCTTTTACACTTTTAGTACGTAATAATCTTAAATTTAATGATGAAAATAAGGGCGCTGTACAATTTGATTGGACATTTCCATTATGGGAGAATAATCTTTTTGGATATTTGCAACTCTACAGTGGATACAGTGAAAGTTTAATTGATTATGATAAACGAAGTAATAGAATTAGCATTGGATTTGCATTATCGAGATAAAACAATAAAGGAGGAAGGAAGCTTTGGCTTCACTTCCTTATAAGATAGATTTTAATATCTAGGAGCTCTTCGTGGACGCTCTTCACGAGGTCTTGCTTCGTTTACTTTGAGTGTTCTACCGCCAATTTCTTTCTCATTGGTAGCTTCAATAGCTGCTTTCGCTTCTTCATCATTTGGCATCTCTACAAAACCAAAACCTTTAGATCTACCAGTTTCTTTATCACTGATGATTCTAGCACTTGTCACTTCGCCATAAACTGAAAACATCTCTGTGAGTTGACCTTCTGTCATCTCATACTTCACGTTACCTACGTAAATATTCATCTCTAATACACTCCTGTTTTTTAAGTCACTATCTACTACTTTGCCCGTAACTTCGCAGTTAAAACAGTAAATAGAACCTTTTTTGGTGTTACATTGTATCATAATAATACTCTTTTAGAGTGATTCTTATGATAGATTTTAAAGGAATGGGGAAAAACGATACACTTCCTGGATTCATCTATTACATTGCATATCTTTACGCTTATGACAAATGGTATAATCTTAACGCAACGACTTTGGTGCTATAATAAAAGAAAAAAAGAGAGAATGATGCAACTGACACATTTAGATGAAAAAGATAGACCTAAAATGGTCGATGTCAGCGACAAAGAAGAGAGTTTTCGTGTGGCAATCGCCAGTGGAACTATCACGATGAGCCCTAAAGCATATGAAATGATTGTTTCTCAACAAACAAAGAAAGGTCCTGTCTTACAAACAGCTGTCATTGCTGCCATTATGGGAACTAAAAAGACTAGCGATTTAATTCCTATGTGCCATCCTTTAATGTTGACATCCGTTAACTGTGAAGTAGAAGAACTTCCTAGCTTACCAGGCTTTAAACTTTTTGTAACCGCCAAACTAAAAGGTCAAACGGGTGTTGAGATGGAAGCTTTAACAGGTGTTAGTATTGGACTTTTAACCATCTATGATATGGCAAAGGCCATTGATAAATCAATGGTGATTAACCATGTGCAACTTGAATCAAAAAGCGGAGGTAAAAGTGGAGAATTCAAAAGAGCTTAAATTAGACTATCCATGCCACTGGGAATACAAACTTATTTTAAGTACTGAGCATAATGTGCATCATTTGGTTAAAGAGGTTCTAGACGAGCGCGAGCATGACTTACAACCTTCACAAAATAGTACCAAAGGCAACTACACGAGTCATACTTTGCGTATTCTAGTTCATAATGATGATGACCGAAAAATGCTTTTTCACGCACTCAAATCTCACAAACATATTAAGTTTGTACTTTAAAAGGAAATAATATGGAATCAACTCAAACTATTTTTATAGCAACAATCAAAGAGAATAAAGAAAATCCACAGTTCTTAAAACTTCTCAGTGAACTTTGTTTTGAGCTTTCTCGTAAAAAAATTCAACGTCTTAAAGATGAAAAAAACATTCACAACCGCATTGGTGAATTATTTGAGCTTTACTGTAAAGCACTACACGATGAGGGACTCAAATCTTCTAAAGCGGTAGGAGCCGTCATTGATGGTCTGTTGAAAGCAACAACCCATGATAAAGAAGAATTCCTATATAAAACCATTTACGAAAAAGAACATCTCGAAAAAAGTATTTTCAACCAAAAACAACATATCCGTACAACGGTTGCAGAAACTTTCTCTGTTCTTGAATCACACATTTCGAATATTCAAGATGATTCTCAAGCTTCCGCACAAATTGCTTTAAATGATGCCAAGTTACGAGGTATTGAACTACTTGGTATTCTCAAAGAAACGACCCAAGAAGCCTTATTAACGACTCTTGAAAAAGGTAGTGACATTAAAGACACAACCTATGAAATTACAAAAAATCTTACGTTTCATACTATTAATGAAGGCGCTTTCACCCAACAACGTATTCTTGATATTTCTAATACCATTATAACAGCCAGTTCCGATATAGCTGATGAAGATCTTCTAGGCTATGCCAAAGAGATTATGGAAGGTGCCGTCAATGGTGTGAAAGAAGGTATTACAAAAGCTATCGATAAATTTAAAAATGATCTAAAATATGCGCCAACAGATGAGATGGAAGGATTAGCTGAAAATGATCTCTCTGCTATTCGAAAAGAACTTCTTAAAATTGATGAGCAATTTATCACCCTTCTTGAAGTAGTCGCATCACAAACAGAAGGCATTTCAGCTTCATTAATTAAAGATATTATTGTGGATATGAATAGTTCCGTTGCAAAAATTAAGCGTGCGGCTACTGAAGCTAAGGAAGTTATCTCTGAGCGCATTGATGTTCTAAAAGAAGAAGCTTCTGTTATCGAAAAAACGTTTAAAGAAAGAGCCGAAAAAAGGTTAGAAACCTTTAGAAAAGATGTCAATGAACTTGAAAAAAAGGCCACTGCGAAAGTCGAATCTCTCAAAAATTTTGAGTTTGAGAGTGAACGCGCTAAACAAATGGCAATTGATGCAAAAAAATTGGGCTTCCGTGCTTGGGAAGTAGCTAAAAGCATGGCCGATGGAGCCGTGAAAAGCGCTAAAGAAGCCATGAAAAAAGACGATAAATAAACACTTTATTGCTTTGCATGTAAGGGGAAAGTACGCTTACATGCAAAGTATTATTGAACAGACGGTGCGTTTAATACAAGATGTAAAATCTCATCACTTTTTTTATTATTGGCTTTGGCAATCTCTGTAATAGATTGTTTCTGTGTTGCTTCAATCCCACTACTATCTTGCAACTGCTTCATCATCATCTCCTCATCAAGGCTAAAAAAGCGAGCTACCTCTGATAAAGGGGCATTCATAACTGTTGTAAAAATCTTTTGCTTAGGATTAATGTCTGAAGAGTGAGGTTGTAACATAGGTACAATGATAAAAAGCGAAGCAATGATACCTACACTCACGATCGATAAAATCGTTGTTTTTTTAGCAAAATAGAATGAAAAAGTTTTCCAGTTTTTCATCAAGTGCAATCCACTTACGGCGATAAATGCAAGCCCAAACCAAATATGCAAAGGCTCAACGAATGCTAAACGCATACCCACAAACATTAAAATACCTGTAATTGCGATACACACAAAGAGGGAGGCAAGTGCGGCGCTGAGTATATTTTTTGAAAGAATCATTTATAATTTCCTTTGTTTCTAATAAAGTAATTATAAGGTATGTATCTTAACTCTTTGTGAATAGACTTGCATGTACGAAAAATCCTTACATGCAAGCCTGTTGAAGTTTATAATGCTTTGATATAAGCGTCTATCTCTATCGCGGCATTTTTGCCTGCACCCATGGCTTCGATAACCGTCGCCGCACCTGTGACGATGTCGCCACCAGCAAAGACACCTTTGCGGGATGTTTGGGTATCGCCTTTAAGGATGTTAATTGTTCCTTTTTTGGAGATATCTAGTCCCGTTGTGCTCATCGTAACCAAGTCATTTGGCATCGTACCAATAGACATGATGACCGTATCAACATCCATCACAAACTCAGAACCTTCGATGACTACAACACCTTTTCGTCCACTGGCATCAGGCTCTGTGAGTTGCATCTTAACACATTTAAGCCCACTAACTTGCCCTTTTTCATTGGCTAAAATTTCTATCGGATTGGTTAAGAGATGAAACTCAATGCCCTCTTCCTCAGCGTGTTCAACTTCCTCGGCACGAGCAGGAATCTCATCAGCACTTCGGCGATACACAATGCATGTCTCAACGCCAAGTCGTTTGGCAACACGCGCCGCGTCCATAGAAACATTACCAGCACCGATGACGGCCACTTTTTTGCCAATGGTAATTGGCGTATGGTACGCACTTTGATTGCCTTTCATCAGATTTACTCTGGTTAAAAATTCGTTAGCGGAAAGTACGCCTAAAGCGTTTTCGCCTTTGATGCCCATAAACCGTGGAAATCCAGCTCCACTGCCGATGAAAACCGCTTCAAATCCAGAATCCAACATCTCATCCACCGTAATAGTTTTACCCACAACCATATTGGTATGAAAGGTAACGCCAAGTTGTTTGATGCGGCTAATCTCATTATCGACAATCTCTTTAGGTAACCTAAAGGCAGGAATACCGTACGTCAATACGCCACCTAATTTATGCAAAGATTCAAATACTTCTACATCATAGCCCATTTTGGCAAGCTCAGCGGAAGCCGCAAGTCCTGCTGGACCGCTTCCTACAACGGCGATTTTATGTCCATTTTTTGCAGGTGCTTTCACTTCCAAATGCAACAATGACCAATCCCCCACAAAACGCTCCAACAAACCAATGGCCACAGGCTCTTTTTTCACACCGATAACACACGAACCTTCGCACTGTTTTTCTTGTGGACACACACGTCCACAAACGGAAGCGAGTTTGGTGTATTCGGCTAAGATTTCTGCCGCACTCATGATGTCTGCATCTTTGAGTTTTTTGATAAATCTTGGGATATCAATGCCCACAGGACAGGCAAGTACACATTTTGGTTTTTTACACTCTAAACAACGATTTGCCTCAGCAACAACCTCTTCGATGGTGTAACCTAGATTGACTTCGTTAAAGTTTTTGATACGATACTCAGCGTCGCGCATATGAGGCGTTGCACGTCTTTTAGCATCTTCATTTTTTTCATGATGAATAGGACAATACGCATTTTCATCGCACTCCACAAGTACATTCTCTTCTCTAAGTCTTAATCTGTTTTGTGCTTCGTCAAAATTGACCTTGTAGCCATCAAATTCAGGGCCATCCACACACGCAAATTTAACTTGCCCATCAATGACCACACGACATGCACCACACATTCCCGTACCATCAACCATCAAAGGATTTAGACTTACGGTTGTTGGAATGCCTAGTTTTTTAGCCATCAAGGTAGCAAATTTCATCATGATCATCGGCCCAATGGCGACTGCATGGGTAAATTTCTTACCATCGGTGTACAGTTTTTCGAGCATATTGGTAACATTGCCATGCAAACCATAAGAGCCATCATCGGTACAGATATGCACATTAGGCGTAATTGCTCTAAACTCTTTTTCCATGATTAACAGCTCTTTAGTGCGTGCACCAATGATAACGTCAACCGCCAAATTATTTTCAACAAACCATTTCACTTGCGGATACACAGGAGCCGTTCCAACCCCTCCAGCGATAAAGACAAAATGCTCTTTTTTAAGCGCTTCTATATCTTCATGAATAAATTCACTCATTTGTCCCAAAGGGCCAACGACATCCTCAAAGCTGTCGCCAACTTCAAGTTTTTCCATATCTTTAGTGCTCTCGCCTACCACCTGAAAAACGATATTGACAGTGCCACTGCTTTTGTCATAATCACAAATGGTTAAAGGAATGCGTTCACCAAATTCATCGGTTTTAACAATCAAAAATTGTCCAGGCATTGCTTTTTGGGTTAGAATGGGTGCTTTGACATCCATTGACAAAATATTTTCCGCCAAATACTCTTTTTTCATAATTTCAAACATTGCTTTTTCCTAAAATTACTGTGCTTCTAATCCGAAGACAAATCCATTTTTTACCGCTTCGATAAGTTCAGGAAGAATCTCTTCATACTCACCTACAATTCCAAAATCTGCATGTGAGAAAATGGACTCTTTGGCATTGTGATTGATGGCAACTATGGTTTCGGCTTCTTTCATACCTGCGATATGTTGAATCGCTCCTGAAACACCTACGGCAATATAAACTTTTGGCCTAACCGTTTTACCCGTCTGACCAATTTGTCGTGCATATTCACATAAACCTAAGTCTACCACAGGACGACTGACAGCCCATTCGCATTTAATGCCTTGTTCTTTTAGCGCAGAAGAAAGTTCTTTTACCAGTGCCATTTCATCACCAATAGCGCCTCTTCCCCCCGTTACGATGACATCGGCTTCAAACAAAGAAGAGAGTCCGCCTTCGCCTCGCACAGTTTCTAATATCTCAGTGACAAACTCTTTTTCACCCAGCTGTGGCGTAAAAGGAGTGATGAGCCCTATTCGGCTCTCATCGCGGGTTGGTACTTCAAAAGTACCAGCGCGCGCGGTTGAAATTTGAGGGCATACAAAGCCCAAAATTGTTGCGAGTTTTGATTCGCCATAGGTTGGTCGTCTGGATTCTAAGATAGGTGCATAAACCACTTTTTTCTTATTGTCTATATGCACACCAATCTCTAAAGCGGTACAATCCGCGGTAACACCACTTTGCGTTTTTACTCCAATACGAGGGGCAAGCTCACGTCCTGCTGTAGTAGCCGCGAAAAGTGCGATTTCTGGGGTATAAGCTTTAATGACTTGCGCAAAGATAGCCGAAAAAGGAAGAATTCGATACTCACTCAAACGTGCATCATCAATGACAATAACCTCATCACTGCCATGCGCTATCAGCTCTTGTGCAAGGCTTTCAAGCTGTGAGCCAATCAATACTGTACGAACCTTCGTTCCTGCATCTAATGACTCTGCTAGGTGCCTTGCTGGTGTTAATAATTCAAGGGAAGAGCGTGCGATTTTACCACCGGCTACTTCAGCCCATGTTAAAATACCACTAGCACCCTTTCGAAAATCAACTGTTTCATACGCTTCAGGGATCACCACCGCTTTGGCTTCTTTTTTGACTACTGCGTCGAGATGATTTTTCCCTTGCTTTACATTGTGCATCAAATCTTTCACTAAAGTTTTACTATCCTCACCGGTACTCATCACAATAGGAGCACGTTCACTTTTAATGTTTGCCACCTTTGCGACAATCGTAGGAGAGCCGATAAGCCCAGCATCTTCTTCGCGCATGTTAATGTCATCAATCGAAAATATCTTAATGCTACTCGCACGTGAACGCACAGCACCTGCTAAAGTCGGACGACGTGGAGGAATGCCAGTTGGTGTGAGGGAAAGGGTACAAGGAACAGGAAGTTTAAGAATCTGATAACCTCCCTCGATAATCCTTCGAGCGATAATCTTTCCTTCAACAAATTGCACATCTTCGATAAATGTCGCTTGAGGAATGTCTAAATTCTCTGCCACTTGAGACGGTACATGTGCGGTATCGCCATCAGAAGTTTGGCGACCTGCTACAACGATAAAATCTTCATTTAACCCTCTTCCAAACCCTAAATGCCTTAACATTTTAGAGATAGCCAGTCCTGTGGTAAACGTATCTGAACCGCCTAATTTTCTATCGGAGAGCAGATACGCTTCATCGTATCCCATAGCCAACGCTGTTTTAAGGGATTGTTCAAACGATGGTGGTCCCATGGAACAGACGATTAGACGCGCTTCATGCATCATGGAACGCAGTTGCAGTCCTGCTTCTAGCGCAAACGAACAGTCTACGTTAATAATTGATTTGGCTTTGGTTCTATCCATCAACCCATCTTCGCCCATACGCATTTGCGAAGGAAGGGGTACTTGTTTCATTAAACTAATAATTGTTGTCATACATCTTACCTTTGCTTACATATTTTGGTATTGTGGGCCATCGCCTCCGTAAGGCGTCATCCACGTAATTGCATCATTAGGTGCTTTAATATCGCATGTTTTACAATGCACACAGTTTTCAGCGTGAATTTTTAAACTGAGTTTTCCCTCTTTATCGCGATGCTCTTCATACACCTCTGCAGGACAAAAATGCTGACAGGGGGTGCCATATTGCTTCATATTTAGCTCGATAAACTCATAATTATTCTTGACATGTAAATGCACTAATTGCACTTCATCATGTTGTGTTCCTGAGTAAAAAACACTCGTCACTTTGTTAAACGTCAATTTTTTATCCACGTCCAATTTCCCTTTAAAGCGTTTCGCAAAAGGAGTTCCACGGAAGCTAAGGAGACGTTTTAACGTAAGGTTATCACGTTTGAGTTTTGGGGTAAAGAGGCAAGCACCATTGGTTAAAAGTTGTATGCCAAATTTAAGACCACCCACAAAAATGCCCTCAGACATCACCGCTCTAAAATTGCGATACGGATACATCTCTGTGCGTATACGACTTTGGTCAATCAATGTTTTATACTGTGCCAATGTCACTTCGCTGGTATCTTTTTTCACAAGTGCCAACGCTGCTGTTTTGGCCGCACACATTCCTGAAGTAACCGCTAGATGGATACCTTTGAGTGCAGGCATTGCCACAAAGCCAGCGCTATCGCCAACGAGAAGAACATTGTCCACATACAATTTACTGATGGCATCCCAGCCACCCTCGGGTATCGTTTTAGCACCAAATTCAAGAAGTGTGCCCTCTTTTAAAAGTGCGGCGATACGAGGATGTTGTTTCCACACTTGCATTGCTTTGTAGATGTCAAAGCTTGGGTCTTCATAGTCAAGTCCTACCGCAAAACCAACCGCAACTTTATTGTCCTTAAGTCCGTACACAAAGCCTCCACCAAATTCACTCTCAAGTGGATACCCAAAGGTATGGTAAACCTCGCCTGCTTGGATGTTTCCCTCCGGCACGCTCCATAACTCTTTAATACCCAATGAATAAACTTGTGGCTCAACGCCTTTACGTAAATCAAATTTTGTTTTAAGCTCTTTCGCTAATGAACCTCTGGTGCCTTCAGCGAGAATGATTAAAGAGGCATAGACACGCGTGCCTTCTTGATAGTTTTTTTGTTTTTCACCATGGTGGTTTACACCTGTATCAATGGTTTTGATACCCACAACTTTGTCATTTTCATACAAGAGTTCATTCACAGAAAAACTCGTATAGATTTCGACACCCCGAGCTTCAGCAAGCGTGGCTAAGTACTTGCAAATTTGCCCCAAAGAGGCGATTTGATAGCCTATATTGTCCATCACTGGAGGATGAAACGGTAGTGCTAGCGCACCATTTTCACTTAATTTAAATGTCGTATCATGCGTAACTTCGCTGTCAAAGGGAAGTGCATTAAACTCTTCAGCACTCAAAAGCTCCTTAAACGCATCCGCTTTAATAATGGCACCTGAAAGGATGTGAGCACCCACGGCATTACCCTTTTCAATCACCATAATGCGTTTTTTTATACCTATTTTTTTAAACTCATCAGCTAAATGTATAGCAGCACTTAAGCCTGCTGGTCCAGCACCTACAATGATAATATCTGTGGTTAATGTGTTGGTATTATCCATTCATACCCCTCAATTGCGACTATTTTATGAACATAAGTTACATAGTTATACGCTATAAAGCACTTACATAAGGTGGTTATTCCATCAACTGTATGGTACGAGTGTTACAAAATGTATTAATAAGTAACTTAAAATAAAAAGTTTCAAATTATAATTAATTTTATTTTCAAGTTTACTTAATAACAAACTTTCATGAGATATATTTTAAAATTATAATTCACTGGCCAAAGTAAACATATCAGAGTGTTCTTTTTCAAAGGAAGCACATCGTTCGCATATTTGTTCACCACCTTTATATGAAAAAGCACATTTACAGATAAGACAGACTTGTAATTCATGCTCAACCAAGATTTTTGCCCTATCAAAAGCAAAGACAGCTAAATCAAAAGGTTTTTGAACCGTAGTAATGGCTTTTGGTTTGCAAATATCTTCACAAATAGTACACCCTATACATTTACCTATTTGAAAAAGGATTTTTGTGCTATCGTCGTTATAGCTCAGGGCATGTGTTGGGCAAAATTGAACGCACTCTTTACAATTTGTACATGTTTGTTGTACGATTATTTTAGTGTGAATAAAAGAAAAGTTTTCTTCTATTATACTGTTTTCCATCTCAAGCACATAAGGTTTGAGTATCTTTTTCATTCGCTCTAAAGATGGTGTAGAAAGAGGGGCAATGAGAGGAATAGTGATATCCTCTTTTTTAGAACTTGAAACCCAACGGGTTAAAAAAGCTCTTCGCGAATCATTGGGTACTTCTGTTTCAAAAACTTTATTTATCTGCTGTTTTTCTCCTAATCTGGTCACAAAACGATTGGCCTCATCAATACTCTGTTCGATGAATTGCGATAATTTTCGGTGTTCATTTAAAGGACAGTTATGGCAGTAAGAAAGATTACATGTAAAACTTTTATGAGATTTTAATACGATACTAATCCAATCGTGTACTGAGAAAGCACCAAGACACGGCAAGTTTTCTTTGCATGTAAGGCTTATATGCTCTTCTTTAGCAATACGTTGTTCTATCTTATCTATCTCAAAAGCAAAATGAGAGAGTGCCCCCGTAGGACAACTTCCAAGACATGCACCACACTGTGTGCATGTCGCAGGATTGAGACGAAGTTTACCTTGTTTAAATTCAAATCCTTCTGTTGGACAAATGTCTTTGCATAGCGTGCAGTCATTATTGGCATATTCGTTGCGAAGGCATGAGAGTCTATCAAAGTGCAGTAATCCCACTCTATCGGTATAGTAAACTTTATCCATTTTTAGCCATCATCGTTTCATAATCTGCCATTAAAAATTCAGTTCCAAATTCACATAACGCTTGGTAAAAAGGTGTTTGCGCCATACTTTGAATCCCCAAAAGATACATTGGAACCCAATTTAAAAGATGCTGTTCTAAAAAGGTCTCTTGGGCTTGGATTTCATTTTTTAAAATAAGATTTTGCATAAACCCGCATTCAAGACTCAAATGGTCTGGTGCTTGAATATGAGAGCGTTGTAGATTAAGCTCATAGCCGTGTTCAAAGTAAAATTGCATCACGGGATTTTGAAGTCCTACTAAAACCTCATTTTTATCATCTATGATAGAAGATTCAATAGGCATAGAGTTCATTAAAAAAAGTGAAGTAAAATCTACATTTAAAAGCTCTTCTAGCTCTTCGAGAGGTTTCTTCAAAAACCACTCTTTCCTTTCGCCCAAAAGCAACTCTAAAATAACATCATCTTTTTGCAACTCTACGATGAGTTTTTTATCAAGGATATTGGAAAACATCCTTGATAAAAAAGCGTAAACTAAAGCACGTTGTCTTTCATCCATGCCTCAAGCCCCACATCATTATAGACAACCCTTGAAAAAGCTTTTTGTAGCCGGTGGCGGTGCTTTATAGCCTGTTGCAACAATTGTATCTCCTTTGAGTTGTCCGATAATCGTCACACCATTCACATTCATAGGTTCATCCAATTTATAACGCTCAATCCCAGAATAATCAATTGAATACATTTTGCCCTCTTCATGTACAAAAAGAACTAACTCTTCTTTGACTTTATCACCAAACTCCCAAGTTTTAAAACAATCACCACTACCACATGCAACACTTTCCAAACGGCAATCTGAAAAATAACCATTCTGCGCACACCACTTCGTCGTTAAAAAACCTTTTTTTTCTACATTCCCCGCCGCAAAAACACCCGTAGCCAGTAAAAGGCTAAGTAAAATTCGCGTTGTTTTCATTATTCAACCTCCGCTTTGAGGGTTTTAAGATACGCCACTAAATCAGTTAAGCTCTTTTTATCCAAGCTATCAAAAGGAGGCATCATCGATGTACGCACACCCTTATCATCAACACTGTACCACGGATAACTTGGATGAGCATTCACATTGTAGCCAGGAACGACTACCGCATTTGGATGAGTGATAGATTCTACCAAGTAACTTGCATTGGAGTACCCTCCAATATTTGATAGGTTTGGAGCCATAAAGTTGGGTGCATTTTTAATCTCTTTATACTGATGGCATGAAGAACAATTGTCCAGCATTACTTGCTCTCCATTTTTGGCATCTCCCCCATTCATCTCATCCAAATAAGAAAGTTTTACGTTACTGCCTTGCACACTAACACCCAACCATGAGCTCAACACTTTAGCGCCATCTCTATTTTTTTTATCACCATCCCAAAAAGCAAAAGCCACAGGAAATGTACCCTTACTTAAATCCAAGTTGGCACTTTTTAATTTTCGAACAATAACACCACTCCACATACCTTTACTATAACTCATCTGCATCATCGCATCTTCACTGTTATCTTTGATTTGTGTCATTGAGCGAAATCCCTCACTGATGAAGGCGCGTTGATAGTCACCATTGCCAAGAGCGGTCACATCCCCTTTATAGGTTTGTAAATCCTTCTCAAAAGCATTTTGATTACTTGCATTGACTTGATGATAGACGTCCTTATTGCCATTGGGCTCATACGTTTTACCCGTTGCTTTTTGCAAGTGTACAATCACCGGTCTTCCTTCGCTACCCATACCAATATACGGTAAGCTATCAAGTTTTATAGGCAATTGCACAGCAAAACCATCCCCATAAGCTGTTGCACTATACCCTTCTTGCACATTATTACTACTATCTTTCCACTTGAGTAAAAAAGCAATATTTTGCCCATCACTCAGTGCTTTTACCAAAATCTTTTTGGCTTTATTGTGAGCATTAAGTTTTATGACATCTGCATCAATCATCTCAATCGTTGTTTGAGGATACGCGATAAAACTCTGCTCCTTTGCTCCTTGCCATACCTTTGAGTTTATATTTATTTTGGAAAGGTCATCACTCACTTTTGAGGCCACAATAGATTCTGCCATTGCACTGCTCAGCCCAAATAGACTACATGTAAGCGCTAGGATTACTATCTTTTTCATGCGTGACCTCCTTTTGGAGCAAAAAACTTCATTTCTTTAGTAAACTTTCCATTGATATAGCGCTCATCTACAATTTTAATAGGTTCAAGTGAATGTGACTTGGCATAATCCGCATAATAACCACTATCGAGTCTAAACATATCGTCATGCTTGTACGCAATCAATAAATCCATTAACTCGCTTTCCCCTGTCTCTTTGCGCTTTTTCATCTCATCTTTAAGCGTCTTTGCAGCAGCATGAACCTCTTTTCCAAAAAGTTTTTCAAGCTCTTCCATCGGTACACGTGTACTACCTTCGATGATTTTTCCATGGGCATCAAACTTCGGTGGTGCTTCGGTTGGTGGCACATAATAAACATTCGGTACCGTACCATAATCACTGCGAAGAGGTAATGCCACTTTGTATTTGGTGACGAGTTTATATACTTGCCCATCTTCATCATCTAAAAAGCCTACAAAACGAATACGTCCAACACATTGTTGCGCACACGCTGGCGGTAAACCTTTTTCAATGCGAGGGAAACAGAGGATACACTTTTCACTTTTAGAAATTTTAGGGTTAAAATAGATTTTTTTGTACGGACACCCAGCAATACAGTAACGATAGCCTTGGCATCTATCCAAATCCACTAAAACCACGCCATCTTGGTCACGCTTGAAAATAGCATCCCGCGGGCATGCACTAAGGCATCCTGGGTTACTGCAATGGTTACAGATACGAGGAATGTAAAAGAAGTAGTTATCATTCGGAAAATTCCCAGCCCCTTCGTCCTCATCCCAGTTTGGCCCCCATGTCGGCGTGACATCAGGTTTAAGTTGTTCCCCTTTGGCTAAGCCTTCAAAATTATAATCCCAAGGCACACCATAGTCACTGGCAATATTTGGCACAACTCCCAGTTGCAAATCCCCTGCTGTGTCAAAACCACCCCCCAGTTCCATCCATTTTTTAGGATAGCCACTTCCAGGATAGGTTTCAACATTGTTCCAATACATATACTCTCGCCCATTGCGGTTTGTCCATTGAGTTTTGCAAGCAACGGTACAGGTCTGACATCCAATACATTTATTTAAGTCCATTACCATGGCTAATTGACGTTGTGACATCTGTTACCCCCTTGCCTTTTCAAAATTAACCGCGCCATCATAAGCGTATTGATTACCATCCCATAATCCTCCAAACTTCAAATGCCCCCATCCATCGGCCATTTCCAAAAGATTGAGTGCTGTTGGGACGACCTCATTGTGTCCTTTTTTATTTCTGTACATATAAGGCTCCCAACCATGCTCCATCACCAATCCATCAGGGGGACATGAGGAGCTAAGTTTGGCCATTGCATAAAATTCGCCTATCTGATTAAAGATGCGAATCTCATCGCCATCTTTAATGCCTTTAACTAGCGCTATCTCACGGTTTACTTGCACCGCAGGGACACCTCGTTGTAAACGCAACAAGGTTCGACTCGCTTTATAATTAGAGTGGATGCTCCAACGTGCATGTGGTGTCATCATGACAAACGGGTGCGATTTGGTATCGGGGCGAATGCCTTTCATACCGGTATTGGTCTGTGCACCCATTTTGATGTAAAGGTCATGATCCACATAAAAGGTCTGACGACCGCTGAGTGTTTCAAGGCGCATAAATTTGTAAAGATGGTCTTCATTAGAATTAAAAGGTCTATCAGCATATAGGGGTGAACTTTTTGCCGCTTTTTCATTGAGTTGCAAAAAACCACCACTTTTGTACATCTTTTCAATCGTCCAAGGCTCATACTGTACGCAGTTGGCTAAAGCCGCTTCTACCGCTTGTTTGTCTGTACCCAAAAGCGGTTCCATTTCTGAACGACTCTCTTCATCGGTATTGGTAAACTCTTGGTGAACAATGGTTAAGTCATGAAAGCCCTCTTTGGCATAGCGTTTATCATCTTTAACTTTGGCTTTTTCTTTATTTTCAGGCTTATTGGCAATTTCTTCAAGCTTTTTGGTAATAAGTGCAAACATGCTCCATTCATCCATCGCTTCACCTACGGGCTTGAGATTGGCCGAGGGTTGTGCTAAGTTTGTAAAGCGGTGATATCCTGGGCTAGAGCGAATATCCCACACTTCATAGTGGCTTTTTGCCGGAAGCAAAATATCCGCATAAACAGCGGCTTCACTCATGCGTGTATCGACATAAGCAAAATACTTTGTTTTTTTCAAAAAAGCCTCTCGATAATCACTGCCTTTGTTACGTCTAAATTTAGAATCCGCTACGATAAGTGCAATTTCGGGTGTCCAATGCGGTTTAACCCCTTTGACTTTGCCCTCTTTACCTTTTTCAAGAAGCATTGAAACAACCTTCATATACTCCTCTTTGCCCATTCCATTTTGAGCACGGCGAACATCACCATCATTAAAATATTTTTCAAATGTCTTCATGCCATCACCCAAAATAAACTCACCTACAAAACCTGAACCAAAGCGCGCAGTATATTTTCCTGCAAAACCACTCAGTGCTTCAAGCCCACTGAGTTGAAATTCATTTTCGGTATTGAGTCCACCATAAGGACCCATGCGACCTGTTAAACCACAAATAGAAGCGATATTCCAAATAGACATCATGCCATTGAAATATTTATTTAAACTAAAACCAGTGGTGATTTCAACGACTTTTGGAAGTGCGATGTCTCGTGCAAGTTGACGTACGGTATCAGGATGGACACCTGTATCTTTTTGCGTAGCTTCAGGGCTAAAAATAGCTGTACTACGCTTGAGCATGTCAAAAACTGTGGTCACTTTGATTTTCTCGCCATTTAAAAGAGTGACTTCAAATATCCCCTCTAGTGCTGGCTCAATGCCAAATTCTGCCAGTCTGAGTGTTTTAACGTCACTGCCTTCCGTTCCAGGCATCAGAGTTAATGTACTGGTTTTAGTATTCCACGCGTAAAATTGCTCTTCAAATTTTTCATGCTCTTTGTCATCTTTGGCATGTTCCATGTCGGAACGACGTAGAAGCTTTTTATCATCCATTCGTACTAAGAAAGGTAAATCGGTATAGGTTTTCATAAACCCTGGGCGGTACATCTTTTTATCTAAGATTTCGTACATTACGCTCATGGCTAAAATATTATCACTACCCGCTTTGATAGGAATCCATAGATCAGCCGCTCGTGCACTGGCATTAAACTCGGGTGTAATAACGATGACTTTCGCTCCATTATATTTACCTTCCCAGACGAAGTGCGCATCAGGAATCCGTGAAACAGAAGGATTACCACCCCAAAAAACAGCCGTATTAACGGTGTACATAAAGTCATACGTACAGCCAAGATTACCTTCACCATACGCTACAGCTGCCCCGCTGAACATATCACCTAAATAAGAAGCTGGGTAAATTCTAACTGCTCCTAATTGTGTGGAAAGCCTCAATGGTCCGCCCCGTCGTCCTTCTGTTAAAAGTCCCGTTCCTGCATGCACCATTAATTTACTGGGCCCTTTTTGTGGATCAACCATCACATCCCATAATTTGGTAGCCACCTCACCCGCAGCTTCATCCCAAGAGATGCGCTTCCACTTACCCTCGCCCCGTTTTCCGATACGCTTCATTGGGTATAAAATACGATCTTTTTCATACATAATTTGAGAGTGCTGCACCCCTTTATTGCACCCACGGGGATTAAAATCTGGTATTTTCGCATTGATGGCAGGATAGCGAGAAGATTGGTTTTCACGTGTCACAACACCATTATTGGACCAAATTTCCCAAGAACAGTTTCCTTGACAATTGACACAGTGATATGCATAGCCGTGTTCCTCTTTTTTACCATACGTAAATCCAAATTCATTGCGATACATCATCTCCGTATAGCTTGTATTTGGGTAGTTTTCTTTAGCATTTTCAACTTTCATTACACCCGTCTTTGCAAAGGCATACCCTTCGCCAGCTATCATTGCGGCCGTTGCACTGGAGATTTTTAAAAAGTCTCTTCTTTTGTCATTTATCATAGTTTGCCCCTATCTACTGATTGGTAAATTCATATCATTGGCCCATTCGTCCCAACTACCCGAATAAACTTTCACATTTTTATACCCTAAAAGATCTAATGCCGTAGCAATTTCAGAGCTTCTACCTGTTCCCACATGACAATAGGTATAAATAGTTTTGTCTTTTGTAACCCCATAGGCATCAAAAACTTTTTGCATCTCCTCTAAAGATTTGAATGAAAGTTTTTTATCGGCATCTGAAATCTTGCTCCATTCAATAAATTTTGCTCCAGGAATATGCCCTCCACGAGCAGCATTATCCATTTTTCGCTCACCCATTATTTCGGTAAAACCTCGTGCGTCAATGATGGCATACTTTGACTGAGTACCGTTTTTCAAAATATCACGAACTGCTTGAAGAACTTCCTCTTTACCAGCAACGTAGTTATAATTAATCTTCTTAGGATCAATCGTATATTTCACCGCTTTCACAGGCTCTTCTTCACCCTTTTGAACAATCAGCTTTTTCTCTTGTTCTTTTAGTTTAGCTTGAAGCGGTTCTATAACTGCCTTATTATCTTTAGCCTCTTTGATCTGTTGTTTAAGGTTATCGTAGATTGCTTGCTCTGGATCTGCTGCGAGCATGGCAGCACGTCCACCATTGAGAACAACGACCTTATCGTGTCCAAAACTTTTGAAAAAAGCATAAACGCCTGTGGCATTAGGCCCCTTAAAATCATCATATGCGATAACCAGTGTGTCATTGGTTATCCCTTTACTACCAATGTACTTTTCAGCATCTTCAGGGCACATAAATAATGGTGAACATGCCATCTCTCCTGTAATGCTTGAGTGATGTAGATGATGCGCATACATTTCTACTGAGCCTTTAATATGTCCCGTAGGAAAAATATCTTCACTATCGCCAGAGACGAACATTACCTTATCTTTGCCTACTAGTTTAATTGCATCGCTTGCAGAAATTAAAATGTCACTTGGTGTGGCATAAACCAACGTAGAAAGCAAAACTCCCCAGATAGAGAATTTTATCCATCCCATAAAAACTCCTTTTGTGGTATAACTTTTTTACACATCTTATCCACGAAATGATGGAAAATGTTTTTATACCTTAGTAATTAACTTGATTTTAGTACCCATTTACTTAACAAAATGTAAAATATGACGAATTAAATTAAATTGTTATCTATTTGTAACACATGGAGAATAAAATGACATACATTGAAGCGATGGAAAAACTTTCTAATAAAACAATCGACATTGCAGAAGTAGAATCAATATATAGCCTTTGGGGTGAAAGCACTGAAATACAAAGTTCCATTGCAATGAACTTAAGCCTACGAACATCTGTCTATGACAGAACGCAAGAAAAAAGTGAAACTATGCTCAAACTTCTAGAAATACTTGCAAATTCAGCCGAGATGAGTGTTCGTTGGGCAGTTGCTAAAAACCCCCATACACCTCTATCGGCTTTGGAAAAGCTCTCTTTAGATAACGTCAATTTAGTACGTGCCCTTGTGGCAACAAACCCTAATACACCCGTTTCTATTTTAAAAAAAATGTTTAATGATGAAAAAATTGTTAGAGATGGACTCTCCGGTAATCCTTCAACCCCTTCTAAATACCTAGCAATTTTAGCAGACGATAATGATGCGATGGTTCGTTTACGTGTCGTTGATAACCCTTCATGCACCGAAGCAATTTTGAAAAAATGTATCACTGATTCAGCCGAAAATGTTCGATTAGCAGCCCATAGTAAACTTCAAAGGAAATAATATATGAATACGTCTAGCACCACGCATGTGGAAAAGCACCTTCTTTCATTATATACATGTGGATGTTATATTAACACCCAAGATATTACTACACTAGGGCATAAACTAGGCATAGACCTGGCGTATAAAAAACGCTCTCTGATAATGCAAACGCTCTTTTTGCATGCTCAGCGAGAAAACAAAAAACTTGAATTACTAACATTGCTCTGTACTTTACTGGACACGAAAGCCAAACAGCTTTTAAATCTTTCACAACATTACACTAAAACAGCAGTCTTAATGCAACATTTTTTATTTAAAATCAACACGAGTAAGCTCTTACTACAAAGAGAACTAGCCTTACATGTAAAGGAATTTAGTGGAAACAATTAAGAAAAAAATAACTTATGGTTCAAGTCAAAAACCTAATAATAGAGCACCCTATGCCAAAAGAGTCATTGCTATCAGTAGTGGAAAAGGTGGTGTGGGTAAAAGCACCGTTGCGGCCAATATCGCTGTAGGATTAGCACAAAAAGGTTTGCGTGTAGGCTTGTTGGATGCAGATATTTATGGTCCTAGTATTCCACGACTTTTTGGTGTGGAGAATGAACATTTAGCTTGGAATGATAACAATAAAATGATACCCAGTGAAAATTTTGGGGTAAAACTGATGAGTGTAGGACTAACAACACCACAAAATGATACCCCTTTAGTGTGGCGAAGCTCTGTGGCCATCAGCGCCTTAATTCAATTTTTGGATGATGTGGCATGGGGAGAATTAGACTATATGATTATTGATATGCCTCCAGGAACAGGTGATGTACAGCTTACAATGGCGCAAGAAATTCCTCTTTTTGGAGCCATCCTCGTTACCACACCCCAAATGCTCGCCACGGATGATGTCAGTCGTGCGATTATGATGTTTAAAGAGACACATGTTCCCATTCTTGGTATCATTGAAAATATGAGCTATTTTATCGCTCCAGATACAAAAGTACACTACGATATCTTTGGAAGTGGTGGAGCCAAACGTTTATGTGAGAATTATGAACTGCCTTTATTGGCACAAATTCCACTTACATGTAAAATGCGAGAACTCAGTGATGAAGGTAAAATGGCGATTATTTTTGGTGAAAATGAAATAAAAAAAAGTTATCAAGAAGTTGTAAAAAAGATAGCAGAAAGGTAGAGAGGTCAAATGACCTCTCTAAAGAGATAAAGATATTAGTATCTGTATCTGATTGAAGCACGAATATCTGAAGCTGATTTAACTGCTCCTGGAGTCGTAGCTGTATCCATTGGCATTCCTGTTTGCCCAAAGAACATATCACTGCCAGTATAATCATAGTCCATGTAAACATAACTAAGTTGTGCAGTCAAGTTTTTGCCAACAAGTGGAAGTATATAGTAGATTTCATACGCGTCACCACGTGTCGCTAGCTTAGAACCTGCTAAAGTATCTTCACCATAGGTAAAGCTTCTCCAGTATTTGCTACCATGATTATACTCTAAACCAACTCTTTGGCCTTTCATAAAACCTGGTAATTGAAGACCTGCATAGTATGAATGTCCAGTTTCAGAATCAGCGGAACCTAACATTCCTGTAGTATTTTGTACTTGTCCAAAACTATCTATATAATGAGCAACATTAGCATTCGGATCTGTTTTATTAAATGCATAAGAGATAAAGAAAACACTATCATCCAAGAAGTCATTGATGCCATCACCAATACCATTTACTTGTAACGATAATGAACCACCAGTCATATCACCAACATCTATAAATCCTAACATACCTGGGGTCATAGCAACACCAGTCATATTTCCTGACATGTCAAAAGTATAGCCAGACTGTGCATAGCCCATATTGGCACCCATCATATTCCAGCCTTTAAAGTAATTCGCCATTACTTTATATTGGCCGTTATCATAAAGTTGTACTAATAGTCCTGCTAAATCCATATTTGGGTTATAAGCATCATTTACATAAGCTGGATTAAATCCACCAGCACCATTGCTAGAATATGAGCCTGTCGTATTTGAGAAACCTCTACCTAAACAGATTTTAAAGTACATACCAGAGATGCCTGTAATTTTTTCAACATCAAATTTGAAGCTTGCGCCATCGAATTCCATACTGATATTGTGGCCTACTGGAGAAGCTGGATTTTCATTGTCTGCTCTTAAGTTAGTCATAAAACCATCAACAGATGGGCGTCTACCAAATGATGCACTATAATGAACATCACCGATATCACCAAAATACAAGAAATAAGCTTCTCTTAATTTTATAGAGCTATCTCCTGGCTTTTGAGTACCATACCAATCAAAATCTTGGAACATACTTGTTTGAGATATATTTGTCTGACCAAAAGCTTTATAAACACCTAATTTACCTTGAAAAACAAGATTGTCAGCAGGTTGCGCCGCCATTCCAAGAAGTAGCTTATTAGTCCAAATGCCATTTTTAACATCGTCTCCACCGTTAATTTTATAGTCAACATAATCATAAGCTGTTCTAAAATCAACATCCCATTTAATATTATCACCAGCATCATGTGCTTTGATTTCAGAAACTTGTTTCTTTAATGCATCAATATTAAGTGATGATTGAGCTTTTTGTAGCTCCGCCATTTGTGCTTTAAGGGTAGCAACTTCTTTTGCTAGGTCATCAGCAGCAAAGCCTGATGTTAACGCTGCTCCGACAAGCAACGGTGCGATTATTCTTTTCATATTTTACCTTTTAATTTTATTGTTTAGAAATTAGCAAGAAGGAACGTTGCCGCTATCACTTGCATATTCAACACAAAAATCTCTAATATCAGGCATAAATTTTGCAAATTTATCGCCTTCTAAAAACGCTTTTAACCCTGGAATTTTTGCTGAATACTCAGCGATAAATTTTTCGCCTTTTCCAGCAAATAATGCTTTCCACTCTGCTTGAGTATGTTGTGTTGCAAACTTTGCACCATTCATACCTGAATCATTTTTCATGTACTTAAGGTAGTACTTTTGACCTTTTGATGCATCTGCCATCGCATTAGTGCTCATAAGACCTAATACAAAGAATGCTGTAACTAGTAAACCGATGATTTTTTTCATCAATTCTCCTTCCAAAATATAAATATAAACGCATCATAACAAAAGTAAAATAAATTTTAATTTAAATGTAAGAAAATAAAATAAAATAAGGAAAAATTATGCAAAAAAATTGTAATTATTTTTGACTTTATCTCTTGGAAGCTGAAAAATAGGAGTTTTCTAAGTAAAATTTATATTACTTTTAGAATAAATAAAGAATTGATTCAGATGAATAAAATTCTCATCTGAATCAATCTAATGCAGGTTAGCAAGAAGGAACGTTACCGCTATCGCTTGCATATTCAACACAAAAATCTCTAATATCAGGCATAAATTTTGCAAATTTATCGCCTTCTAAAAACGCTTTTAACCCTGGAATTTTTGCTGAATATTCAGCGATGAATTTTTCGCCTTTTCCAGCAAATAATGCTTTCCACTCTGCTTGAGTATGTTGTGTTGCAAACTTTGCACCGTTCATTCCAGAATCATTTTTCATGTACTTAAGGTAGTACTTTTGACCTTTTGCTGCATCTGCCATTGCATTAGTGCTCATAAGACCTAATACAAAGAATGCTGTAACTAGTAAACCGATGATTTTTTTCATCTTCAATCCTTTTTTTAATTTATATAACATGCTAACAAAAGAAGCATAAAGAGGGCTTGAAGAAAAAAAATTGGATTCAGAGTATAAAGTAAAGTATTATAAAAGGAACAATAAAAGTAAAGGAATAAGAAAAATAAGTGGGTAAAATAAGAATAAAGGGTGATGGTGGGGATAAAAGAGTGATGAGAATCACGAGAACTGGCAGCGACCTACATTTCCATCCCAGTAAGGGAAAGTATTATCGGCGATGAAGAGCTTAGCTTCCAGG
>JAQUGO010000009.1 GCA_028684065.1 Sulfurospirillaceae bacterium | reverse complement strand
CCTGGAAGCTAAGCTCTTCATCGCCGATAATACTTTCCCTTACTGGGATGGAAATGTAGGTCGCTGCCAGTTCTCGTGATTCTCATCACTCTTTTATCCCCACCATCACCCTTTATTCTTATTTTACCCTTCTCCTTCTGGTATTTTAAATTGTCGTAGTTTTTTGTAGAATTAATAATATTAAAATAGCGTTGATGATATGATTGAATCTTTAATTTATTTCAAAAATATAAGGTAGAAAAATATTTACTATTATTTTAATATAAAAGGAAAAGAATGCGTAATGTAATTATTTTTTGTTTTTTGTTTAGTTTTTTATTTTCTGCTTCATTTGAAACTGCCCGTAATGAAGCAAAGAAAAGCAACAAAATGATATTAGTAGAATTAGTGATGGAGTCTTGTACTTATTGTGAAAAAATGGATAAGTATGTACTTCCTAATGAGGAAGTTAAGCAAGTATTAAATGATCATTATATTTTTATTAAGTTGGATATTAATAAAGATGAGATACCTGATATTTTAATTTCTAGAATAACACCTACATTTTATTTTTTAAATACCAGTGGAGAGAAAATTATTCAAGATATTATTGGTGCTCCTTCAAAAAGTCAATTTTTATTTTATCTCAAAACGCAATATCAAAATCTGGAGAAATAATGCGCAAATTAATTATTTTTATACTGGTTTTATTATCTTGCAGTAGTGCAATATATGCAAGCTTTTTAGAAAAAGAGAGTTATAAAGCTCAAAAAGAGAAAAAACTAATTCTCTTGACAGTCGAAAGTGATACATGCCCTTATTGTTTAAAAAT
The DNA here is from genome assembly GCA_028684065.1 of Sulfurospirillaceae bacterium. Lineage (GTDB taxonomy): Bacteria > Campylobacterota > Campylobacteria > Campylobacterales > Sulfurospirillaceae > Sulfurospirillum. The sequence goes on along the minus strand of JAQUGO010000009.1, from coordinate 87,882 downwards.
GAAAAAAACTATCTTTAATGTGAAAAAATACAGTCAAAAAATTGGGAAGCACTATATTCATATTATTATAAATGTGCAAGATCAGGCATTACCTAGTATTTTACATGCAAAGTATCTTCCAACAAATTACATTTTATCACCTAAGAAACTGCATATTATAGATGAATTCCCAGGATATATGGAGCCTGAACATTTTCTTGAACTGCTTGATGAAGTTTATCGGCAAGAGGTTAAGTAGTTTTTGGATTCATTAACTTAATAACAAGGTACGAAAGAAAGGTTGCGAAGATAAATCTTAGACTAACGATTAACCAAGGATTAGCTCCAAAGATAACAAAAAGTAGCGTATCTTCAATAATAGCATGGCAAATCATTAAATAAGTTCCAATAAAAAGTATTTCTTTTTTATGTAAAGCTCCTTTTTCGTATTCTGAAATAAGGATACCTGCACCATAAGTAATACCTAATATAACGCCAACAGTGATAGAAAAGCCACTATTCACTTTTTGCGAGTAGCGTTCAACAAAAGAGAGAGATTTAATGAAATCCAAAAAGAAGATTAGTAGAGAAACAAGTGCAATTACTTTAATACTCAAAGAAAATGCTTCATACAAAGAATTTTTTAAAAGAGCTAGGATAGTATTATAGTGTTGTTGTGGGGCTAGTGTAGCAAGATTTTGTGATGTGGATTGAAACCAAGTATCTGGAAAATGCGAGGCAATAAAGGCGACTAAAAAGCCAATAAGAAGGCGCAGTAAAATAGAGTAGCTACGTGCGATACCTAATTTTTTCATAATTTCAGTTTCAACTAGAAGCCCATGTGCAATACCTAAGAAAATAGCTAGAATCGTCCATTCTTTTGCATCTAATCCTAAAGGTGCTGCAAAAGCAATAGCTGCATATAAATTAAGAAATAAGCCACTTACGATAGATAAGGCAGCTTCTTGAGGTAATCCTAATAAGGTTACTATTGGCTTAAAAATAAAGGTAATATGCTTAAGCACATCATAGTAAAAAAGAAGGTCTGCCAAAATATAAATTGGAACAATGAGCTTGAGAATAATCCAAGAACTACGAAAAGAAGTTTCAAATGATTTTTTTATTTTAAATGGCATAATTACTCTTTTTAATACTTTATTTATATTTACTAGGATATAATACCGGCCTCAAACATAAAATGTGCGCTCGTAGCTCAGCTGGATAGAGCATCGGTTTGCGGTACCGGAGGTCAGGGATTCGAATTCCTTCGGGCGCACCACTTCTTAAAATGTTTCTTCAAAAAGTCTATATTTTGTTTTAGAAAGCCCTAGCTTTTCATATGATTTTTGTGTTTCTTTATCGTCTTTATGGACAAAAAGTCTGATGCCACATACGTCATAGTGCTCTTTTGCCAATGCTCTTGCCTTATTGAACAAAGCATCATGTATAGATTGTTCGTGCTCACTATGAATAACAAAAATACTTTGAATACAGTAAAAGGCACCATTACACCAATCACTCCATTCTCGTGTAATCATAGCAACTCCAACAACTTTATCATCTAGCTTAGCAATAATATAGAAACCATTATTAAACTTAGCGAATACTTGATGAACACCTTCTGTGGTTAATGCCATAGAAAGACTTTTGTCAACTGTTTCTTTGGCAAAAACAACATTAAATTTTGCAATTTCTTTAGCATCATCTCGAGTTGCAATACGTACAGCTAAATTTTGTAGCATATGTTCTCCTTTAATTTTTTTTGAGTATGATATCAACAATTTCTTTAGCCCCACCATATTGGATAGTTTGTGCAAGATTGGTTGAAATATATGCTAAATCAAGAGCATAAATGTCTTGCAAAATTTTTGGAGCATTAAGGGAAGCTTGTTCACAGAGAAGTCCTAAGCCTTTATCTGTCAGGATTTTAGCGTTAAAGAATTGATGATTTCCTGCTGCATAGGGGAATGGAACAAAAAGAGCAGGTAGACGTGCTGCACATAACTCCCATAGTGTACTGGCTCCAGAACGACTGATAGCAAAATCGGCATTTGCAAGCTTTAGCGGCATCTCTTTTGAAAAGGCGAAAACATCTGCATCAATATGGTGACTATGATAAAAAGCTTGTACAGATTCAAGCTCTTTATGCCCGGTTTGATGAATGATTGAGATTCCATTTTTATTAAGTTCAGGCGCCATTTGTATTGCCAACTTATTAATAAACGTTGCCCCTTGGCTTCCCCCTAAAAAGATAATCGTTTTAAGGTTCTTTCGAATACGGCTTGTTGTAAAAAATGCTTCTTGGATTGGATAATTCGTGTATGTAGAACCCATATCGTAGGAGCTAAAGAAAGATTTTGTGAAAGGTTTTAAAAGGGCATTGAGTTTGCCCTTGATAGCATTTTGCTCATGAATAAATAGAGGAATACGAAATAAAAGCGCACCAATAGATGCGGGAGCGGCAGAATAACCACCTACTGAAAAGACATAATGTATATTATGTTGTTTAAAAATAGCCTTGCATGTCAAGGCTGAGGAGAGAATAGAAAACAAGGCTAAAGCTTTTCTATAACCTTTTTTATTGACGACACCTTGGCTGGCTAAAAAATAAGTTTGTTTAAAGCCTTCGTCCTTTTCAAACCACCCTTTATCTTGCCCTGCCGTTGAGCCAATATAAATAGGTTCAATTCCTCGTTTATTTAACTCTTCTTTGATGGCTTTGGCAATAACAAGATGTCCTCCTGTCCCACCACCCGTGATAGCTATCATAATCGTACCTTTTTACTAATCATCAACACCATTCCAAGTCCTATTGATAATGCTAAAATGGAGCTACCTCCATAACTAATAAAAGGAACAGAGATACCTTTTATTGGTGTAATAGAAGTGATTCCATAAGCATTCATTAAAAATGAAAAAACCAGTAAAAGGCCGATTCCTAGTGAAAAGAGGTAGTAAACTTTATTGTGGCTTCGGCTCGCAATTTTAAAAATACGATAAATGATTCCCATCATAATAAGCGTTAAAAAAGTGACCCCAATAGCACCAATTTCCTCGGCAATACCAGCAAGGGCAAAGTCTGTATGTACCTCACTCAGATAGCCTAATTTAAAAAGACCACTACCGATACCTTCACCAAAAAGACCCCCATGTTTGATAGCATTAAGAGAGTGAGAAATTTGATAAGGCTCAGGAGCATCTTCAACTCTTAAAACAGCAGCAATTTTTTCAGGGAAGAGTGAAAGTACCATATTTTGGATAGTCGCCCACCATGTTTTAATACGCAATATTCGGTGTGATGATGTAAAAATAGCGATTAAAAAGACAAAAATTGATCCTAAAATAGAGAGCATAAATAACTGCAAACTCGTACCAGCAAAAAAAGCCATAACCGCTAGAGTAAGGGCTAAAACAACAACTTGTCCAAGATCATTTTGCATAACTGCAATTAAATAAATTACTAAAATAAAAACAGCAATATAAGGTAGTATAAGCAGAATTTCTTCTTTAAGAGATTTCTTTTTATCATTCAATTTTCGAGCAAAACTCCATGCCAGAAAATAGACAAATCCTATTTTAAAAAATTCAACAGGCGCAAATGAAAATCCAGGGAGTCGAATCCAACGTTTTGCTCCACCAGCTGAGGTAACCAGAGAGGAGGGAAGGTAGTGCATGATACCCATTAAAAAAAGGCAACTCAAAAAAATTGTAAAACCTATATACATAAGAAATTTATCAGGGTCAATTTGTGATAAAAGCCACATGATAGCAATACACAGCATACCCACAGCAAATTGTCGAATAAAAAAATGGTACTCTTCATAATCAAAGTAGAGGACTGTAAATACAGGCAAAGACAACGAAAAAACGATGCCAATAAAAATGCCAAAGGCACAAAGGGAAAAAAGTATTTTATCTGTTTGCATGGGCTCATTTTTTTAGGGAATTAAATCAAATCAACAGTCGATTTTTAAAAAATCTAGTGTATAATTTTTGTGATTTTACATTAAAATAGATTAAAAAAAAGTTTCCTTTTATAGTATTTTTTGGAATGAAATTTGCTTTAATCAAGTAAGAAATTTAGAAAGAGGATATAATGGGTTTTGAAATAAGCAAAGCGTATAACTTACTAGAGCAAGGCTTAAACGCTAGAGCAATTCGACAAGACTTGATTTCAGGTAATATTGCTAATATTGACACACCTTTTTATAAATCTCGTGATATTGATTTTGAAACTACGTTGATTGCAAAAACAAAAGAAATTTATGGAGAAGGTAGTGCTCCTTCCAAACTTCAAATGGCTCAAACGGATGGAGCTCATTTACCAGGGGTAACTGAAAATGATCCTTCAAAAGCCACAATTTATTTACGTGATGGACAAATGGCTAGAAATGATGCTAATACAGTTGATTTGGATGTCGAAACTTCAGAGTTGAGTAAAAATGCAGTAATGTTTAATGCTCTTTCATCTGCATTGCAAAAAGATAGTATGCTTTTTAAGAGTGTACTTGATTCGTCAGCAAAAGTATAGGGATAAAAAATGGCATATTTAAGTAGTTTTGATATCAGTGGGTATGGCTTATCGGCACAGCGTTTTCGCATGGACATTATTAGCTCCAATATTGCTAATGCCAATACAACACGAACCAGTGAAGGTGGACCGTATCAACGTAAAGATGTTGTATTTAAAGCTATTGATTTTAATAAAACACTTAATGACACAATTTCTGGGCAAAACAATATGCTTTCATATGAAAATCCCTTAGATGATTCATTCTTGCAAACCAATGCTAATCCTGCTATAATGACTGTAGCTGTGGATAAAGTAGTACGTGATGAGAGCGAGTTCAAGTACAAATTTGAGCCTAATCATCCCGATGCAAATGCTGAAGGCTATGTTGCCTATCCAAATGTTAATCCTGTGATTGAGATGGCAAATCTTGTAGAAGCAACAAGAGCCTATCAAGCTAATGTGGCAGCATTTCAAAGCGCAAAATCAATAGCACAAAGTGCCATTGATATTTTAAAAGGATAATAAATGCCTAGCAGCATTGATAAAATTTCATCATTAAATAATGTTTTAAATGCAACCACTACTGATAAAGTAGAATCAAGTAATACCGATTTTTCAAAAATATTAAAAGAAACGCTTGAAGAAGTTAATGATACGCAAGTTAAATCTGACCGTGCAATGGCAGATATTGCAACCGGAGAAGTCAAAGATTTACATCAAGCCGCCATTGCTATTAATAAAGCTGAAATTAGTATGAAAATGATGTTAGAAGTTCGTAATAAAGCACTCAGTGCATATAAAGAGATTGCTAGGACACAGATTTAATCTTTCGCCTACATGGAACACTCTGATACCAAAAAAATTAAAATTCTCTTTTTATTTGTTGTGGTACTACTTGGTTTTTTAATCTTCTTAGGTACCCTTTTTTATTGGGCAACGATTGATAGACGATTACCTCGTTTAGAGCACAGTGAAGTTAATCATGCGATTCGTGGTAATATCATTAGTGCTGATGGCTTTCGAATAGCAAGTAGTCAAAAACTCTATAAAGCTATTGTTGATACGCGTAATATTGACCCTCAAAAATTTCAACTTTTTGTTAATCTCTATACACTTTATAGTGGGGATGACCCAAAAACTATCGAATCAATTTTACGCTCAAATGTAGGAAGTACGGTTCTGTCGTATCGAATTGATTCTAAAAGTGCAAAATATCTTCAAGAACTTTCTAGAAAACTTTATAAATTAGGTGTATTTAGAACGTATGAAGATACCAATACGGGGGTTGCTTTTTTGCACGGACTCAGTGTCATTGAGAGTGGTGAAGATAGACTTTATCCTGCCGTTGATTCTATGACACCAGTGCTTGGCTATGTCAAAAAGATTGAACAAAAGAATATCACTAAAACAGCAGGCGTTAAAGGAATAGAGCGTTTTTATGAAGGTCAGCTTTCTTCTGTGCAAGATTCTTTGGTTATTGGCTCCCGTGATATTTCCAATGCTATAATTTTAGATGGGAATAGTGTTACAACTCAGCGTTTTGATGGTTATGATGTCCATCTTACTATTCCTTTGAAAATACAAAAAATTATTGAAAATACGCTGGATGAGCATCAAAAATCACTAGATGCTAAAGAGGTTTTAGCCGTTGTGCTCAATAGTGAAACTGGTGAGATAATTACGCTTGCCACGAGTAATCGTTTTAATCCTGATAATATTTTAAAAAAAGATTATGGCGCGTTAAATGTCTCTGCTATTGAGTACATTTATGAACCAGGTTCTGTTATGAAAAGTATTACTTTTGCTTTGCTTCTCAAAGCCAATAAAATTAATCCTTATGATATTATCAATGTTTATGGTGGACGATTTCAACTAGGAAAAAAGACTATTACGGATACACATAAAGCTGATAAATTGAGTGCTGAAGATATTATTGTTTATTCAAGTAACGTAGGAATTGCACAGATTGCCCAAAAACTAGATGCTGTTGAATTTTATCAAGGACTTAAAGATTTTGGATTTTCTCTTCCCTCAGGTGTAGATTTACCTTTTGAAAATTCTGGTATTATACCTGCGCTCAATAAATTTAATTCTCCTATTTATAAAGCAACTGTTGGCTATGGATATGGAATGAATGCTACGTTTATGCAAGTGTTGAAAGCTTATAATGTTTTTAATAATAATGGCCGCATTATCGCACCAACTCTGGTTAAGAAGCTAGTTTCTGCCACAGGGCAAGATGTCTTTCCACAGCGTGACGCCGGACCTCAAATTATTCCTGTTGCTGTAGCCAAACGTATGCAAAAGATTTTGATTAAAGTGGTACATCAAGGAACGGGCACGGGAGCGAAGATAGAAGGACTGGAAATAGGTGGAAAAACAGGAACGGCTCATATCGCTGAAGATGGGCAGTATGTAAGAGTCTATAACAGTTCCTTCTTTGGTTTTGCCAATGATAAAAAAAATAAGTATACAATAGGTGTTTTAGTGCGTGAAGCAAAGAAAAAATATGCTTATTTTGCCGCCCAAAGTGCTGTGCCTGTTTTCAAAGAAGTGATTGAAAAATTAGTTGAGAATGGCTACTTAACACCTTCTTCTGACATAGAAAATACTAATTAAATCAGTAGTCCTTTCAGGCACTCGACAAAGGCATCATCATCATTGGGGCAACGGGTAACACGGTAATACTCAAAGCCTAGCTCTTCAGCAACTTCTTTATATTCAATACAAAGTTCAAATTCCGTTTCAGAATTATCAATCGTAAATGAAAGCGGTACGATGAGTACCTTTTTATTTGTAAGAGAGTGTAGCTTTTCTTCTAGTGAGGGCTCTAACCATTTAACCGGGCCAAGCTTTGATTGGTAGGCAATATGAATAGTCTTAAAATGCAAATTTTCTACTTTTAATATATTTTTTAGAAGCTCTACATGTAAGACTACCTCTTTTTGGTAAGGATCGCCTTTATCAACAATTTTTTGTGGAAGAGAATGCGCTGAAAAGATGAGATCTATTTCTTTTGTATCACCATGACCAAGTGTTTCTTTGATTTTTTGTACCAATAGATTATTGTAGAGTTTATCTTCGTAAAAATGCTCAATAATGCGTGTTTTAGGGTTAAATCCAAGTGCATGTGCTATTTCTTCAAAATCTTCTAAGGATGATTTTGTCGTGGTTGTTGAATAGTGTGGGTAAAGTGGTAGAAGAGTGACTTCTTGAATGCCGCGCTCTTGAAGCTCTCGAATAACATCTGTGCAAAAGGGTGGTGTATAACGCATTGCAAATCTTACATCTAAATGAGGTAGAGCACGTTTGAGTTTGTCAACGAGTTTATTTGTATATCCTACTAAGGGTGATTTACCACCAATAAGAGCATAATTTTTTTGTGCTTTTTTTGTGCGAAATGTTGTAATCATAAAAGCAATACAAGAGCGTAAAAAAGAATTTTTAACAGTAATAATATTTTTATCATTAAACATATTGCTAAGAAAAACCTTAACTTCATCAAGGTTGTTTGGTCCTCCCATGTTAAGGAGGACTAAAGCTTTTTTCACCGTTTAGATTCCGCGCGAAGAAATATCAAGGGTAATCATACTATCTTCAATCGTGCTCAACCCATGACGTTCACCTGTCGTGATAAACTGTGCAAATGCTTTATGCTCACGGATGAGAGGTTCTTCTTTTTTGACCATGCATTTTCGGATAACATAAGAGTTGTTGCGTTGATATTCAGAATACTCGGTTAAGTCTTGAGCCATTAAATCAGCTTCAAAATAACCTTCTTTGGTGGCTACCTCAATCGTACGTTTACGAAATGGTGTCAGCCAGTTTGTTGTAATGCTCGCAACAATTTCACTACTCAGTTTGAAAGAAAGAATGGCATTATCTTCATGGTGATTATGAATTTTTTGGGACTTATAGATAGAGACTTCTTCTATTTCATGTTCTGTAATATAGCGGATAAGATCAATGTCATGGACTGATAAATCAGTCAAAATACCAACATCGGCTATACGTGGAGGAAATGGACCAACACGTGTAATACCAATACTATAAATTTCTTTGCCTGTAAGCTCATTTTTTAATGCTTCTACAACGGGGTTAAAACGTTCAATATAGCCAATACAGACTTTTGCCTTTATCGCACGAGCTGCTGTTAAAATTTCTGTGGCTTCTTCTAGATTGGAGGCAACAGGCTTTTCAATAAAAAGGTCTTTACCTTTGGCTAAACATTTGAGGGCTACATCTTTATGCAAAAAAGTTGGCACAACAATGACGGCTGCGTCAAAATCAGCTTTCTCAAGCATTTCATCTAGATTTGTGTAAAAAGGTTCATCATATTCTTTTGTTTGCTGAATATCACATAAGGCTGTGATTTGAAATTCATGCAAGCTTTTAAGAACTCGGTAGTGATTTTGTCCCATTGAGCCAAGCCCTATTAGTGCAACTTTAACCATTACCTATGCCTTAATTGTATTGACAACAAAATCTTGTTGTTCAGTGGTTAAAAAAGGACTCATTGGTAAACTCATAATTTCAGTACCAACTTTTTCACTAATAGGAAAATCACCTTTTTTATACCCTAAATACGCTAATGCTTCTTGTAGATGTAAAGGAATAGGATAATGAACTGCTGTAGGTACACCTGCATCATTTAATTTTTTAGCCATTGCTTCACGATCTTTCGTACGAATAGAATATTGTGCAAAAACAGATGTTCTATCTGCCCTAATCGTTGGTGTAACAACTTTAGCACTATTTAATAGGGTATTGTATCGGCTACCAATTTCAATGCGTTTGGTAATTTCGGCTTCAAAATGGTTCATTTTAGCATTTAAAACGGCTGCTTGAAGAGCATCGAAGCGACCATTGATACCGATATATTTGTGCTCATAACGCTTTCCTTGACCATGATTGAGCAATGATTTTATTTTTTCACCCAGTGCATCATCGTTACAGAAAATAGCTCCACCATCACCATAACAGCCTAATGGTTTAGAAGGGAAAAAGCTTGTACAACCAATGGTGCTAAGATTACATGATTTCTTGCCTTTATACTCTGCTCCAAAGCTTTGGCATGCATCTTCGATAACGATAAGATTGTGCTTTTTAGCGATGGCATTAATTTCGTCCATGTCAGCACATTGACCATAAAGGGAAACAGGCATAATGGCTTTTGTACGAGAGGTGATTTTGGCTTCAATCAGTTTTGGGTCGATGTTATAGGTTGCTTCATCAATGTCAACAAAAACAGGCTTTGCTTTGAGTAAAGCGATTGTTTCAGCTGTGGCAATAAAAGTAAAAGGTGTGGTGATAACTTCATCTCCAGGTTGAATATCAATGGCCATCAAGGCGAGTAAAAGAGAATCTGTTCCACTTGAACATGTGAAGGCATATTTTGCGCCCGTAAAAGCGGACAAACTTGCTTCAAGCTTTGCTACTTGAGGTCCCATAATAAATTGCGTAGAGCTTAATACGCTTAAAACTTCTTTATCTATTTCTTCTTTGTAGCTTTCATACTGTGTTTTGAGATCAATAAAAGGGATTTGCATGGTTTTGCCTTTAGCATAAAAATAGCTTGTATTTTACTCCAAAGATTCTTTTGAGAGGATAAAGAGAAGATGTGTTATTGTTTCTTGGTAAATTTTATTATTGAGGGAATAGCGATGAAAAATATTATTATTACAGGATGTTCACAAGGGATTGGTAAAGCAATAGCTCAGCATTTAAGCCCATACTATCACATTATTGCGATTGATATTGTCAAACCAAAACATAATGATTATGCAGCATTTTATGCGTGTGATTTAAGTGATGTATCTTTACTGTTGCAAACCATCAATGCTATTACACAAAAGTATCAAGCCCTTTATGCCCTTATTAATAATGCAGGTACTTTTGTACATGTTCCTCTTCTTGAACAAGAACTTGATAAGTGGAATAAAATACTTGCCCTCAATCTTACTGCACCATATCTGCTGAGCAAAGCATGTGCTCCTTTTCTTATCAAAGAACACGGGCATATTATTAATATTGCTTCAACAAGAGCGAGCATGTCTGAATCGGGGACTGAACCTTATTCCGCATCGAAAGGTGGTCTTGTTTCTTTAAGTCATGCCTTGTCCATCTCTCTTTCGGGCAAAGTGAGTGTCAACACTATCAGTCCAGGTTGGATTAATACCGATGAGGATTATACGCCTACGGCAGAAGAACATGCATGGCATCCTAGCGGTAGAGTTGGAAAGCCTAAAGACATTGCTGAAGTGGTAGCTTTTTTATTAGAGCGCAAGGATGGCTTTATCACAGGCAGTGACTTTGTGATTGATGGTGGCGTAAGCAAAAAAATGGTTTATCCTTAAGCATTGAGTCGTCTTGACATGTGCAGTATTAAAGCCTTTTTTTGTATAATCGTGTATTCTTTTTGGGAGTGAAGTTGTATGAAATATGGTTTAAAACTCATTTTATTTTACTGTACGATGTTTGTTGCATTAGGTCTTTTTTGGTTTTGGTGGGCTTTACCTTCACGGGATCTTATCACGCTAGAACCTAATGTTAAATTACAATGTCTCTCATATGCCCCTTTTGGCAAAGATGAATCACCTTTTGATTTTGACAAAGGGTTAAAGCTTTCAAGTGAACGTATTGATAAAGATTTAGCGTTACTTTCGCAATATACCCATTGTATTCGTACCTATTCGAGTGTTGGATTGGAAATGATTCCTGCCATTGCACGTAAACATGGGCTAAAAATGTGGTTAGGTGCGTGGGTGAATGCTGATCCTCTATCCACACGTAAAGAGATTAATACCCTTATTGCTTTAGCAAAAGAAAATGCTGATATTATTGAAACCGTGGTTGTTGGTAATGAAGTGCTCTTACGACGAGAAATAAGCGCTAAGCAATTAACGAACTATATTGCTGAAGTCAAAAAAGCGCTTCCCAAGATCACGGTTACTTATGCCGATGTTTGGGAGTTTTGGAACAAGCATCCTGATGTTGCTCCTGCTGTGGATAGAGTAACGATTCATATTTTGCCGTATTGGGAAGACAAACCGATCAGTGTAGATGCAGCCCTCTTACATGTAAAGAATATTCGATCGTTAATGAAACAAAAAATTCCGGATAAAGAAATTGTGATTGGAGAGACAGGCTGGCCAAGTCAAGGACGTATGCGTGAAACAGCACTTCCAAGTCCTCAAAATCAAGCCATTTTTACTAGAAATTTTGTAAAAATGGCAGAAGCAGAAGGATGGAAATATAACTTTATCGAAGCTTTTGATCAGCCATGGAAGCGCGTCGATGAGGGGGCGGCTGGAGGCTATTGGGGTTTGTTTGATGCGAATAGGGCAGATAAGCATGTCTTGCACGGCTTTGTCTCAAATTTTCCGAATGCATTGTGGCTTTTTGGTGCAAGTTTCCTCCTTTCTTGTATTGGTTTAGTGTGGCTTTTTAGAACAGAAACATGCCAATGTAAAAAAGCACCACAACTTTTTTTTACACTTTTTATAGGCTCTATCGGTTTGATATGGCAAGGTAATACTTATTTATTAACAGCTCGTAATGTCTATGAGTATGGTTGGGCGGCAGTATGTATGAGTATTTCTTTTATCTTATGGCTTATATTGGTTCGTTTTGTGGTCAATGGACAGAGTGATAGAATGGGCTCAATGAATGGGGCGATTGCTTTTTTACTACGCCAGAAAAAATGGAATATCAATACGACAAAAGATCTTTTACATCTTGTAAGTGTGAGTGTGGTGTTGATTATGGCAATGGCCATGGCATTTGATGGAAGATATCGTGATTTTGAGATGGGAACATTAGGAATAATCGCTTTGGTTTATTTCACTTTTTTTATTTCAGGGACACATATTAATGAAAATACTATCTTAGAAAAAGTCAGTGGTTTAATCCTGCTCATAGCTTCATTATTTGTACTGCTTCAAGAAAGTGCGCGCAATAGCTTTGCTTTAAATTGGGTACTTTTGGTTGTACTTTTGGGGATCGCATTATGGATGACAAAAGAAAAATTGTGTGGCCTTACGAAAACGTTTATTATACTCACAGCCTTTGGTCTTTTATGGTGGGCACTGAAAACGCAAGTGTATGTCAATGAATCTTTAGTCGAAGTATGTGCGCTAACCCCACATAGTTTTATCTGTCAACTTCGTTTTTGGATGAGTAAAGCAGTCTATCAAGATATTGGAGGCTGGGTAGGGCTCATTTTAGTAACACTCTCTTTTATAAAAGGTAGTTACTGGTTAGGATTGATAGCTATGTGTATCAGTTTGAGTTCTTTATTACTGTTTCACGGAACCTTGGGTTCTATTGTTTTTGTACTCGGTTGGTGGGTGGTAGGATATAGGATTAATAATAGCCTTTAGATTTTTTGGATAAAATAAGACCATTTTAAAGAAACATAGGATGAACGTATGGATGTTAGAGCTGAATTTTTAAAGTTTTTTGAGCAAAAAGGTCACAAGGTGATAGAAAGTTCACCACTTGTGCCAGAAGATGCAACATTGCTATTTACCAATGCTGGAATGGTGCCTTTCAAAAGTGTTTTTACTGGGGAAATTCCTAGACCAAACCCACCACGTGCCACGACATGTCAGACATGTATTCGTGCAGGTGGAAAGCATAATGACTTAGATAATGTTGGATATACAGCACGCCACCATACGTTTTTTGAGATGTTGGGTAACTTTTCCTTTGGAGATTATTTTAAAGAAGATGCCATTGCCCATGCATGGGAATTTGTAACAGAAGTTTTAAAACTTCCTAAAGAGAAATTGTGGGTTACCGTACACGAAAGCGATGATGAGGCTGAGACAATTTGGAAAAAACATATTGATGCAAGTCGAATTATGCGTTTTGGTGATAAAGATAATTTTTGGCAAATGGGTGATACAGGGCCGTGTGGACCGTGTAGTGAAATTTTCATTGACCAAGGCGCTGAGAATTTTAATACGTCTGAGGATTATATGGGCGGTGATGGCGATCGCTTTTTGGAGATTTGGAATCTAGTGTTTATGCAATACGAGCGTGATAAAGCTGGCGTGCTTCACCCACTTCCAAAGCCTTCTATCGATACCGGTATGGGTTTAGAACGGGTAACGGCTGTGAAAGAGGGTGTATTGAGCAACTATGATTCTTCATTATTCATCCCTTTGACAGATAAAGTGGCTGAACTTTGCGGGAAACCTTATGCATATAAAACAGGTGCGAGTTATCGTGTTATTGCTGATCATATTCGTGCAGTCTCTTTTTTATTAGCGCAAGGGACAACCTTTGGACGTGTAGGACGAGGTTATGTGTTGAGGCGCGTGTTAAGACGTGCTGTTCGTCATGGCTATCTTTTGGGTATTCATAAACCTTTTATGTATCTTTTGCTCGATACTCTTTGTGATTTAATGGGAAAACAATATCCATATTTAGTCGCTAAAAAAGAAGTTATTGCTGAACAGATTAAAAATGAAGAAGAGAGCTTTTTAGCAACGATTGCTTCAGGTTTAGAGCTTTTTGAAAAAGAGTTATTAAATACCAAAACTGTTTTCAGTGGCGAAGTGGCTTTTAAACTTTACGATACTTATGGTTTTCCTTTGGACTTAACCGCAGATATGCTCAGAGAAAAAGGGCTTAGTGTTAATGAAGCTGAGTTTGAAACATTAATGAGTGAACAAAAAACACGTTCTAAAGCTTCTTGGAAAGGCAGTGGTGATAAAGCAACACAAGGTGAGTTTAAACCTTTACTTGAAAAATTTGGAGTGAATACCTTTGTTGGTTATACTCAAAAAGAAGTTACGACTAAGGTATTGGCACTTTTGGATGAAAACTTTAAAGAAGTGCAAAGCTTAGATGAAAATGGTTGGGTAATGTTTGCTCAAACACCATTTTATGCAATGAGTGGTGGTCAATGTGGTGATAGTGGAGAGATAGAAGGATATGGTGCTATCCTTGATACGAAGAAATTTTTTGATTTGAATTTGTCGCTTGTTGAACTTGAAAAACCTTTACATGTCAACGATGAGGTATGCCTAAAAGTTGATTTATCTCGTTTAGAAATTGAAAAACATCACTCTGCAACGCACTTGCTTCACAGCGCACTTCGTAAAGTCTTAGGTGAACATGTTAGCCAAGCGGGTAGCTTAGTTGAAAAAGATAGACTTCGATTTGACTTCTCACATCCCAAAGCAATGAATGCCGAAGAAATCACACAAGTTGAAGCTTTTGTCAATAACGTTATTGCTAGTGGTGTCAATGGGCAAACGAAGCTTATGAATGTTGAAGAAGCCAAAAATAGTGGCGCAATGGCCCTCTTTGGTGAAAAATATGGTTCAGAAGTGCGTGTAGTGAGTTTTGGTGATGCTAGCGTTGAGCTTTGCGGTGGAACCCACGTCGATAATGTGGCAAAAATAGGAAGCTTTTTTATTCAAAAAGAGAGTGGGGTCAGTGCTGGTGTTCGTCGTATTGAAGCAATTTGTGGTGCAACAGCCTTGGCATATGCGCAAGGGATGCGTGCTGAGCTTGAGATGATTAAAGAGAGCGTGAAGCACAAAGAGCCATTAATGGGTATCAATCGTTTGAAAGAAGAGATTAGGGGATTAAAATCTGAAGTTGAATCTTTTAGTGCAAGCGCTGGCAAAGCAGTTGAATCTTTAACTATTAATGGTGTGGAGTTAATCGTTGATGTCTTAGGGGCAGGTGATATTAAAGCACGTATTGATGATTTAAAAAATCAAAAAGATGCTGTAGCTGTACTCCTTTTTCAAGTCAAAGAAGATAAAGTGACGATTGCCGCAGGTATTAAAAATGCACCTATGAAAGCCGGAGCTTGGATTAAAGAAGTTGCGCCAATCGTCGGTGGAGGTGGTGGTGGACGTGATGACTTCGCCCAAGCCGGTGGTAAAGATGCATCAAAAATTGAAGAAGCCAAAGCGTATGCTATTTCTTATGCAACTAAGTTATTGCAGGGCGCATAATGAGAGAATTTTTTATCCATATATTCAATGATTATGGAAGAATCATTGTCTTTTTACATATCATAAGTGCATGTTTACTCATTGGTAGCATGTTTGTAATGCGATTTGTCATCCAACCAGTAGAAGTAGATATTGAGGATGAAAAGGTAAAATTTGGTAGTTGTCTGAAAATGATGAAACGATATATCCTCTTTTTAGTGCCCGTGATGCTGATTATTGTTTTGACTTCTATTTTTATGAATTTAGGTTTAGGCTTTAAAAATGGCAATCCAGCAACTTATGTTATGGTTCATACCAAAGAGGCCTTGTGGACCTTTATCACCTTTAATTTTGTTTACATGTATTTTAAATATTTACAAGCTAAAAAAGGCTTTGATGTAGAAAATTATATTGAAGTAGAAGAGAACATGGTACTGATGGTACGCTATTTAATTCCATTGAATTTAATATTGGCAATGATTTCAGTTTATTTTGGTGTTATTTTACGAGGCTATTAACCATGCAATCTATCGTTTTAGGTTCAAGCTCATTCACCAGAGCTCAGATATTAAACTCTTTTGGGGTTCCTTTTATTCAGCGCGAGTGTGGATTTGATGAAGAAACGCTACAGTATAGTGTGCCAGCTCATTTTGTTTATCATGCGACTAAAGGGAAAATGCAAAGTTATCTTGAATCGTGGAATTTAGAGATCCCTGTATTGTGTGCAGATACTGTTGTCACAGCTAATGGTGAGATATTGCGGAAGGCAAAAGATGTTCAAGATGCACGTAGAATTTTAACCAAACAAAGTGGCAATAAAGTTAGTATCTTGACATGTATGATTTACAAATCACGTGAATTTGAATTGATTGATTTAAGTTCAACGGATTATTTATTTTCAACGTTTAACAAAGAGGCACTTGATGCGTATCTTGAAGGTGATGAATGGAAAGGCAAAGCAGGTGCGTGTAT
Source organism: Sulfurospirillaceae bacterium (assembly GCA_028684065.1). GTDB lineage: Bacteria > Campylobacterota > Campylobacteria > Campylobacterales > Sulfurospirillaceae > Sulfurospirillum. The sequence goes on along the minus strand of JAQUGO010000009.1, from coordinate 71,460 downwards.
GGTTGAGGGGTTTTGTAAGCCCTATATTAAAGAAGTGATAGGCCTTGAAAGTACAGCTATGGGGCTTAGCATTGAAAAATTACTCCCCTTTTTATTATGATAGGTATCTATGTACAATAATGAACTTAATGCGCTTCATAAAGCCAATCGTTACCGTAGTCGAAAGCTGTACAGTGAAGATTTAATTGATTTTAGCTCCAATGATTATTTGGGTTTTGCAGATCATAAAACCCTTTTCGAGCGTGCGGTTACACAAGTTTCAATGTATCGCTCTCATGCACCAAAGGCGTCTATGCTTGTCAATGGTTATCATCCCATTCATCAAGAGTTGGAGGCATTTTTAACGCGACAAAATGGTTTTGAAGCTGCAATTGTTTGTGGTAGCGGTTTTCTAGCAAATTTTTCACTTATTGAAGCTTTGCCTCGTAAAAAAGATCTTCTTATTTTAGATGAAGAGTATCACGCTAGTGGTATGATAGCTTCAAAAACTGTTGATGCTACTGTGGTATTATGTCGGCACAATGATGCTGCACATTTGGAAGAACTTTTAAAAGCACAGACGTATCAGCGTGCGATTGTTGCTGTTGAGGGTATTTATTCCATGAGTGGGGAGCTTTTAAATCCAGAGATGATTCAAGTGGCTGATCGTTACAATGCTTTATTGATCGTTGATGAAGCGCATAGTGTTGGCGTTGTAGGCAAAAATTTGCGGGGTATATTTGATCTTTATAATATTATACCCAAAGAAAATCACATTAAAATGGGAACGCTTGGTAAAGCCCTTGGAAGTTATGGTGCATATATCTTATGCAGTGCACACATTGTTGATTTTTTACAAAATCGTGCAAAAGCTATTATTTATACGACAGCACCTTCCTTATTTGATATTGCTTTAGGTTATCAAGGATTGTTATATATCCTAAAAAGGAAAGAGCTTCTTTGTGCTCAAATTGCCCAAAAGCAAATGATTATAAAAGAAGGACTAGGTCTTGAAATAGAAGGCTTAATAGTGGCGTATCATCCAAAAAAAGCTACAAATATCGTTGCAATGCAACAGTTATTGTTAGACAGAGGCTTCTTAGTTGGTGCTATTCGTCAACCTACAGTTAAGCACCCTATATTGCGCATTATTCCTCGTATTAATGAACGAGATGAGGATTTGGTGGTATTATGTGAAAGTATCAAAGAGCTAGACGTATGAGCCTTACATGCAAACAGCTACTTGTTAAGAGTAAAGGAAAAACACTTCTGAATATTGATTTTTCTTTTGCAGACTCTTTTGCATTAATTGGAGAGAGTGGAAGTGGCAAAAGTTTAACACTAAAAGCATTACTTGGAATGTTGCCACAGGAATTAGAAGTGCTCATGCACGTTGAGACATCGTATGTTTTGGAGCGAGGTCAAAGTATTGCGATGGTACCTCAAAACCCTTTTACTGCACTTTCACCACTGACAACGATAGCCGATCAATTTATGCAAAATACTACTATTTCTGAAGCATATTTAAAAAAAGTTGAACTAGGTGCTGAAGTTTTAGCACGTTTTCCTTCTGAACTGAGTGGTGGGCAGTTACAGCGTGTTATTATTGCTATGGCTTTGTCACTAGAACCAAAATTATTATTGTTAGATGAACCAACGACGGCTTTAGATGAAGAGAGTAAAAAAACCATTTTATCACTGATTAAGCAATTGCAAAAAAGCTTTGGGTTTGATATTTTATTTGTAACGCATGATATTGAGACGATAGAAGGTTTGTGTGAAGATGTGGCTATCCTTAAAGATGGTCTCATCATTGAACGAGGAAATACCAAAGAGATTTTATACCATCCAAAAGAGAACTATACCAAAGAGCTTTTGGGTTCAGGATTTAAACAGAGGAGATTTAGAGCGTGAAATATCTAGTAACACTTTTTTTTATGGTTATTTTTGCTATTTTAATGGGATTTATTTTTTTATATGCACAAATTCGTTTTGATGCTTATCAGATTATTGATTATACACCAAAATTAACAACACAAATTTTTGATCGAAATGGTGAGTTAATTGCCAATTTATTTGATGAAGAACACCGACTGTATGTTGATTATAAAGATATACCACCACGTGTAGTTGAAGCACTTGTTGCTACGGAAGACACTTCTTTCTTTGAACACAGTGGGGTTAATATTGAAGCAATTTTTAGAGCACTAATTAAAGATGTTCGTGCTATGAAGTTAGTAGAAGGGGCGAGTACGATTACCCAACAGCTGATTAAAAATACTGTTTTAACGCGGCAAAAGACTTTGTCTCGAAAATTAAATGAAGCAATTTTGGCTTATAAAATTGAAACGGAACTCACGAAAGAGCAAATATTGGAACGCTATTTTAATCATGTTTATTTCGGGCATGGGTTTTATGGTATTAAAACAGCTTCTTTGGGATATTTTAACAAACCTTTAGATGCTCTAAGCCTAAAAGAAATAGGAATGCTCATTGGTCTTCCCAAAGCACCTAGCTCCTATGACCCAACGCGTCATATGGATCTTTCTCTAAGTCGAGGTAACCAAGTTGTCAATAGAATGTATACTTTGGGATGGATTAGCGAGGAAGAGTATACCAAAGCAACGCTTGAACGGCCTATAGTATTTGATGAAACATTAACCCAAAATAAAGCACCTTATGTCGTTGATGAAGTTATCAAAAACTTGAGCGGTGAATATGCCGATATCAAAAAGGGTGGGTATCAAATTTATCTTAGTATTGATTTGAAATTACAAAATGTTGCAAGAAAAGCCCTCAAAGTTGGATATGATGGGATGATTACTCGGGCAAAAGATATGAATAGTTCTGAATTAAATGGTGCAATGGTGGTATTGGAAAACAATACAGGGAATGTCCTAGCTATGGTTGGTGGGATTGATTACGCTAAAAGTAGCTTTAACCGAGCAACACAAAGCAGACGCCAACCGGGTTCTAGTTTTAAACCATTTTTATATTTAGCTGCACTTGATTGGGGGTATTCTCCAATGAGTGAAATACCTGATATTTCACGAACCTATGTAGATAAGGAGACAGAAGAAGAGTGGAAACCTAAAAATTATGAAAATGATTTTGAAGGATTGATTACGCTTAAAGAAGCATTGGTTCACTCTCGAAATCTTGCTACTATCAATCTCCTCTCCCTTTTAGGCTTAGATAGTGTTCATAAAGAACTTGCCAAAGATGGCTTTAAAAATATTCCTTATGATCTTTCTATTGCATTAGGAAGCTTTGGTATCTCTCCACTCGAATTTAGTGGCTTCTATTCAACATTCCCTAATTATGGGACAAAAATAGAACCTCAATTAGTTAAAAAAGTCGTTAATAGGCATGGAGAAGAAAAGATTTATGAGGCTAAACGGCAAGAAATAACATCTGCAAGACAAAGTTATTTGATGATTGATATGTTAAAAGAAGTCATCAAACGTGGTACTGGACGTAATGCGCAAGTCCAAGGCATCGAACTAGCTGGAAAAACAGGAACGACCAATAGTAGTGTAGATGCATGGTTTTGTGGCTTTTCTCCTGATATCGAAGTTATTACATGGTATGGCAATGATAATAATACACCTTTAAAAAAGGGTGAAACAGGGGGACGTGCAGCAGCTCCAGCTTTCGCCTATTTTATGAATAAGTACATCGAGTTGCATCCTGAAACAACACGTGAATTTAAAATGCCTGAAGGCGTTGGCAGTCGTAAAATTAATGGGACAACAGAATTTTTTACAGATATTTCACCTTTTCCGAAAACCAATATTAAACAATCAACACAAGATAGTGGGCTACTATTTTAGGATAGGATTTTGTAAAGAGAAGAAGAGAGGAAGCATTAGGCTTCCTCTTAGGATACTAGCAAGAGAACATTGTTTTAAATTCAAATGCGGTTGGTCTAGCCTCATCTGGCCAAACTTGTGTTTCAAATTTATAGTGTTGGTAGGTATCTATAAATTCTGATGTCATAACAGGTTTAAGATACTCATTGTCACGAATGAGTGCTTCGAGTGAACCTCTGAGCGTATGAGGCATTTGATTAATACCTTTTTCTCTGATTTCATCGAGTGATAATTCAAATAAATCTTCATCCATTGGGCCAACAGGCTCAGCTTTAGTATTAATACCATCAATTCCTGCAAGAAGCATTGCTGAGAACGCTAAGTATGGGCATGACGTTGAGTCTGGGAAACGCATCTCAACACGAACAGCTTTTTCACCAGCACCGTAAGGAATACGGCATGAAGCTGATCTGTTTTGCATGGAGTATGTTAAAATTGACGGTGCTTCAAATCCTGGGATAAGTCTTTTGTATGAGTTTGTTGACGGATTTGTAAATGCGGCAACACTTCGTGCGTGTTTTAAAATACCACCAATGTACCAACGAGCCATATCGCTAAGGTTAGCATATTCGCCCGCTTTGTAGAACATGTTTTTGCCATCTTTCCAAATTGATTGGTGAACATGCATACCGCTACCACTATCCCCATAAAGTGGTTTTGGCATAAATGTAGCTGTTTTACCGTTAAGGTGTGCTACCATTTTAACGACGTATTTATATTTTTGAACATTATCTGCTGCTTCAATAAGTGTTCCGAATTTAACACCAATTTCACCTTGAGCTTGTGCAACTTCATGGTGAACAACAAATACTTCAAGACCAATTTGTTTAAGAATTTGAACCATTTCAGCACGTAAGTCGACCATACTATCAACAGGCTGTACTGGGAAGTAACCACCCTTTGTACCAGGACGATGACCTGTATTGTAACCATCAGGGTAACTTGTACCACTGTTCCAAGCACCTTCTTCAGAATCTACTTCATAGTAGGTACAATTGATTTCATCTCTGATTTTTACATCATCGAAGATAAAAAATTCATTTTCTGGTCCAAAATAAGCAACATCGCCTAAACCTGTTTTTGCAAGATGTTCTAAAGTTTTTTTAGCGATACTTCTTGGACATTTTTCATACAATTCACCCTTGTAAATATCAAAAACATCACAGAAAACTACGATGGTTGCATCTGCTGTAAAAGGGTCTAAAAAAGCTGTTTCAGCTTCAGGCTTAAGTAACATGTCTGATTTGTTGATTGGTTGCCATGCATCGATTGACGAACCATCAAAAGGGATACCATTTTTAAATGAATCTTCATTAATTGCTTCTATTGTATAGGTCAGATGATGCCATGCACCTTTCATGTCAGTGAAACGAAAATCAACAAATTCTACTTCATTGTCAGTACAGTATTTGAAAAATTCTTCAACACTGTTTACAAATTTACCCATGTATAACTCCTAGCTTTAAATTTTTAGTATTTTATCAGATTACATCCAAAAATTCACTGAGACCACTGATTAAAAATTCACCATTATTCGCTCACGATTTTTGAATGTTGCACATTTTTTATACCCATAATGGCGGGCAAAAGCACTCATTGCTTCTTTTTCTAAATTAATTTGGGAAGGCTCATGGGCATCTGAGCCAAAGGTGATAGGAATATCTGCTTCAACGATGAGTTCCATCAATTGATGGCTAGGATATTGTTCTCCAATAGGTTTGCGAATACCAGCTGTATTGATTTCAATGACCATATTAGCTTTTTTAATAGCTTTAATGGCTTTGGCAGCAATTAAACGTACATCTTTTTTTGGCATAAATTTAAAAACTTTGATAAGATCTAAATGTCCCACAATATCAAAATAATGTGAGTGCACCATTGCCTCAATAGCTTCAAAATAACGTTCCCATACTTCATCAATATTTTTATGGTGGTATTCACCGATAAACTCTGGATTGTCAAATCCCCATTGACCCAGGTAATGCACTGAACCTATCAAATAATCAACTTCACGGTTCAAGACGCGTTCATCAATGTATCCTTCTAAAAAATCTACCTCATAACCTAATAGCACTTCGATTTCATTGTGGTATTTTTCTTTAACATGTAAGACTTCTGATTCGTAGCTTTCCATTTCATGAAATCCCATTCTATAATGCGTGTCAAAATTCATAGGAGCGTGATCTGAAAAACCAAAAATGTCTATTTTTTGCTCAATGGCTTTTTGTACAAAAGTTTCAATAGAACCAGAGGCATGGTTGCAAAGAGGTGTGTGATTGTGCAAATCAACGACCATAATATTTCCCCTCAAAGTATGATTTAAAAGTAATTATACCAAGCCGCAATGCTATTTAAAGTAAAAATATATAAAAAGTTTACTATAATGAGCCATAATTTGTCATTTTTAGGAGATACCTTATGACCCAAGAAGAACTTGATGCTTTGATGGCTGGTGATTTAGATGATATACAAGAAAATGCTCCTGTAAAAACGGATACAGAAGAAGAGGAGTTTGTTGAAAGTGAAGAGTCACCTGACGATATTGGTGATGATGAAGAAAGTTTATGTTGCGAGGAAAAACCCAATAGTGCACATGTAGAGGAAGAACTCTGCAATAAGCAAATGCATGAATATAGAGCCAATGCATCCGTAGCTTGGCCACCGCCACCACCAACAGATGATCATAAAATGGTCTATCAATTGGATGATGTGACAAAAGACTCTGAAATAAAAGCAGGACAGGTTTTTGATAGACTTGAATCAGTCAATAATTTCATGGTTGAGGCTGAACAAAATGCTAAAGAGGTTATTGCTTTAATAGAAAGTAACATTACCTTATTTAATACATTGGTCTCGAAATTTCCAAAAATCGATCAATTTCAAAACGCCTTAAATGACAACAAATCAATGAAAGAAAAAGTTGAAAATTTATTAATGAATGCTCAAATGGCCGAAGATGAAATTATGATGACGATGGATATTATGCAGTATCAAGATATTCACAGACAAAAAATTGAACGTGTTATCAATGTAATGCGAGCTCTTTCAAAATACATGAGTGCTCTGTTTGAAGGTTCGAAAGATGATTCAAAACGGGTAGGTTCTGCTGTACATATTCATGGTGATGAAACAACCGAAGATGTTGTGACTAGTGAAGATATTGAAGCCTTAATTGCTGGTTTAGGAAAAAAATAGTTGAGCAACGTTGAATTACTTTCTCCTGCTGGAAATTTTGAAAAGTTAAAAATTGCATTAGGGTACGGAGCGGATGCCGTATACGCAGGTGTTAGTCATTTTTCACTGCGTATACGTTCAGGTAAAGAGTTTACTTATGAGAGTTTTGAAGAGGCTATAAAGTATACACATGCACAAGGGAAAAAACTTTATGTCACTATAAATGGCTTTCCTTTTAATGCCCAAATTGCTCTATTGGAAAAACACATTGAACGAGTAGCAGCGATGAACCCAGATGCGCTTATCGTTGCTGCCCCTGGTGTAATTAAGTTGGCACAAAAGATTGCACCGCATATTCCGATTCATCTTTCTACGCAAGCAAATGTACTCAGTTACCTTGATGCTGAGGTTTATTATGACATGGGTGTAAAGCGTATTATTGCAGCTCGTGAAGTTAGTTTGAAAGACTTAGCACAGATCAAAACACATTTGCCTGAACTAGAACTTGAGGTCTTTGTACACGGATCTATGTGTTTTGCCTATAGTGGTCGCTGCCTAATCAGTTCTGTTCAAAGTGGACGAGTATCAAACCGTGGAAGTTGTGCCAATGATTGTCGTTTCCCTTATACGCTTTATGCCCATAATGAAGAAAGTGGAACACTTTTTAGAGTAGAAGAGAGCGAAGAAGGCACACATATTATGAATGCCAAAGACCTAAATTTGAGTGCTCATGTTAAAGATATTTTAGATGCAGGGATTATTGATTCTCTTAAAATTGAAGGGCGCACTAAAAGCTCTTATTATGTGGGGATCACTACAAAAACATATCGCCAAGCAATTGATGATTATTATGCTGATGCTTTCGATGCCTCAAAATATATGCAAGAACTCGATACGACTAAAAATAGAGGCTTTAGCGATGGTTATTTGGTAAATCGCCCATATGAAAAAAATGATACTCAAAATTTAGCGCATTCTATTAGTGAAGGTACGCACCAAGTGGTTGCTGAAGTCAGTGAAGATGGATTAACATGCCTTTGTAAAGACAAACTAAGTTTACATGTCAGTTATGAGTTGGTTCTACCACAAGAGCATGCTTGCGTAGTAGAAATATCGAATGATATTGGTAAAATCTTCAAAGATGAAGGCGCATGGTACATTGAATTTAATGTATTAAGGACAGAAAACGGAAAGAGTTTTGAGGAGATTCACAGTGGCAATACGAATGCTATGGTACTTCCTGTAAAACTTCCTTCATATACATTTTTAAGAAATAAAATCAAAGGATAAAAATGAAATTTGTTTCTATTCTCATGGGTAGTAAAAGCGATTATGGTGTGATGGAAGAGTGCGCAAAAACACTGGAAAAATTTGGTGTTATGTATGAAGTGATTGTTTCTTCAGCACATCGAAGCCCAGAGCGAACGCATAAATATGTTAAAGAAGCAGAAGAAAAAGGGGCTAAGGTTTTCATTGCCGCGGCAGGAATGGCGGCACACTTAGCGGGTGTTGTTGCCTCTCTTACAACGAAACCTGTCATTGGCGTGCCTATGAAGGGTGGTATTATGGATGGGATGGATGCTCTTTTGAGTACTGTACAAATGCCAGGTGGTATGCCCGTTGGAACAGTTGCTATTGGTTCGGCTGGAGCTATTAACAGTGCTTATCTTGCCATGCAAATTTTAGCTATTGGGGATGAAGAATTAAGTGCCAAACTCAAGGAAGATCGTATTTTAAAAGCAAAAAAAGTTGAAACAGATTCAATGGGTATTGAAGTGATTATCTAAAAGGGTAAATAATGCAAACATGGTTGGCGATAGAAGAATTTAGTACACTTGTTGACTTAGATCTTTCTGTAATTCAATCTATGATTGATGAAGGAAAATTGACATCAAAAAGTGAAGCCAACCAATGTTATATTGAAGTCAATCGTAATGCCTATGCTATTATCCCTTCCTCTCAAGGTGTTGTCCTTAAGGAAGAGATGGGACATGGCGGTGTTATGATAGGAAGTGATTTCGTTGAAAAAACGGTAGGGGCTATTTTAAGTTTACATGAAAAAGTTTTAGATGCTAAAGAAGAGACTTTGGATGCCTTAAAAGGGGAAAATCGCTTTTTAAAAGAGGCCCTTTTTTCGATGCAAGAACTTTATGATGAAGATCGAAAAACGATCGAAACATTAACTAAACAATTAGCACTCATACAAGATGAGTTAGAATTCACCAAACGCAAATATAAAATGATGTGGAACAAGGCGGTGGAAGGTTATACTCCGCCACCAAATAAATAAATTTTACATGTAGAAGAAGGAAGAAACAGTGTTAACTTTTAGTCAAATGCTTTTAAATTTACAAACGTTTTGGCAAGATCAAGGTTGTACCATTGTCCAGCCATATGATATGCCAGCAGGAGCTGGAACGTTTCATAATGCGACATTTTTACGAAGCCTAAGCTCAAAGCCATGGGCAACAGCATATGTTGCGCCAAGTCGCCGTCCAACTGATGGACGATATGGTGAAAATCCTAACCGATTAGGAAGTTACTACCAGTTTCAAGTGCTGATTAAACCAAGTCCAGACAATATTCAAGAACTTTATCTAAAAAGCTTAGAGATGTTAGGGCTTGATTTACATAAACATGACATTCGTTTTGTAGAGGACAATTGGGAATCACCCACCCTTGGTGCTTGGGGATTAGGTTGGGAAGTTTGGTTAGATGGCATGGAAGTTACGCAGTTTACTTACTTTCAACAAGTTGGGGGAATTCCATGTAATCCAATTTCTGTTGAAATAACTTATGGCGTTGAGCGTTTAGCAATGTATCTCCAAGAAAAAGAATCAGTATTTGATTTAGTTTGGAATGAAAATAAGTTCGGTGTGACAACGTATGGCGATGTTCATAAACAAAGTGAGTATGAGTTTAGCCGCTATAATTTTGAAGTAGCAGATGTAGCAATGCTCCTTGAAGAGTTTGAAAATGCACGCGTGGAATGCAAACGTTGTTTAGAAGAAAATCTACCTTTGCCTGCGTATGATTATTGTTTAAAAGCGTCTCATACATTCAATGTTTTAGATGCACGTAAAGCTATTTCGGTTACACAACGACAAAATTACATTTTAAAGATTCGAGAACTAGCGAAAGGGTGTGCCATAAAGTACAAAGAAGTCGTTGATGCTCGTTCGTGAGATATACAACTATCTTGATACTCTTAGCCCTTTTGTGACGCAAGCAAGTTGGGATAATAGTGGCCTTTTAATCGGCAGTTCTGATACTACAGTAGAGCGGATTTATCTGAGCCTTGATATAGATACGGATTTGGTTCAAACGCTTGAACCTAATTCTTTGGTAATTAGCCATCATCCATTAATTTTCAGTGGGTTAAAGAAGTTAGATTTTGAGCGTTATCCTTCAAATTTAATTCACGACATGATGGCAAAACAATGTTCACTTATCGCTATGCATACAAATTTTGACTTAAGTCATCTCAATGCTTATGTGGCTAAAAATGTCCTAGGGTGCAAATCAATAGAATGTACAGACTTTGTATGTTACTTCGATGTCAATCAATCTTTTGATGATTTTACATCACATGTAAAGAAATCTTTTGGTTTAGAAAATATACGCTGTGTTTGTGCAAATCCTTTTGTCAAAAGATGTGCATTAACGACAGGTTCTGGTGGCGATTTAATAGGTAAAATAGAGGCAGATTGTTTCTTGAGTGGTGACTTTAAATATCATCAAGCTTTAGAGGCAAAAGAAAATAAACTGAGTTTAATTGACATTGGACATTTTGAGAGCGAGCGCTATTTCTCGGCATGTTTGAGTGAACATTTGAAAAAAATGTCATTAAAGGTTATAATGTCAAATTCTAAAAATCCGTTTGAGTATAAATAGAGGACACACAAGAGATGAATAAATATTTAGAGCAGTTGATTGATCTTTCAAAATTCGACAAAGAAATTGACGATTTTGGACCAAGAATTATTAAAGTTGAGAAGATGTTAAAGCTTTCTCTGGATAAAGAGAAAGAGTTACAATTGCAAGTTGAGGTATTTCAAGCTGATATTGCAGAGTCAAAACTCAAAAAAGCAAAAAATGAAGCACATTTAGCTGAGTTGTCTTCAAAATTAAAAGAGTTGACAAAAAAAAGTGCCATTGTAAAAACCGCGAAAGAGATTAAAGCGCTTCAATTAGAAGAAGAGATTTCAAAAGAACAATGTGATTTTGCCAATGAAGAAATTGCTCGTTTAGATAAAATTATTGACCTTAAGCAAACTACAATTGCTCAAATTAATGAAAAAATTGCATTAGCAACAGCGGAAGCAGCAGAGATTAAACTTTCAATTGATTCAGAGATTCAAAAAATTGAACAAGAACGAAAAGATATTTATGGTGCTAAAGATGTGTTAGTCGCTGATATGAGCCAAAAAATCTTAACGTTTTACCAAAAAATTAGAAAATGGGCTGAGAATACAACGGTTGTTCCTGTTCGTAAACAAGCATGTTATGGCTGTTTTATGCGTATCAATGATAAAACATATGCAAGTGTCTTAAAGCAAGATGACATTATCACATGCCCACATTGTGGACGAATTTTGTTTAAAGAGTTTGAGGAAGTTCAGGCGTAATGCATTGATTGCAGCCCTTTATTATGTTACGGCGGTGCTTCTTTATATCGTTGCATCGCCTTTTTTAGTTTATCTTCGTTTTAAGCCAAAATATAAAGATTCACTTCCCGCACGTTTTTTTCTAAGCTCAAATACTCCCTTTCCACTAGGTGGTGTTTGGTTTCATGCATGTTCCCTTGGTGAAGTACGTTCTCTTAAGCCTTTGATTGAAAATATCACGACGGAACGTGTGCACGTCAGCGTGATAACGCAAACTGGGTTTAACGAGGCGTGTAAAATTAAAAATGCGGATGTTCGTTATCTTCCTTTTGAGGTTTTTCTTCCCTTTTGGATAAGCAAGGCTAAGGTGCTTGTAGTCATGGAAGCAGAATTATGGCCGATGCTTTTTATCGTGGCAAAAGCAAAGGGGATGAAAACAATATTGATGAATGCACGTATTTCGGATAAATCGTATGCCTCGTATCGCAGGTTTTGGTTTGTCTACCGATGGATATTTAGATATGTTGATGTAGTTTTTGCTCAAAGCCAGAGTGATAAAGAGCGTTTAGTTAATTTGGGTGCTCGTGATGTACGCGTGGGTGGCAATATTAAAACATTTCAACAACTTACCCTTACAAAGCAGTATCCAAAAAGAGCTGATACGAGGGTGATCGTGGTTGCCAGTACGCACGAAAAAGAAGAAGAGCTGATACTAAGCCACATAAGCTTACATGTAAATGACCAGCTTATCGTTGTGCCAAGGCACCCTGAGCGTTTTGAAAAGGTGCATCACTACGTGCATAGCTATGCTATGAAAAACCAGCGTACGTATACGCGTATGACGCAAGATGATACAATGCACGCAGATATCATTTTGTGCGATACAATGGGAGAATTGGTTAATTTATATGCGATTGCAGATATCGTGATTTTAGGGGGCTCGTTTATCAATGGGATTGGTGGGCATAATCCGCTGGAACCTGCTTTTTTTGGTGTTAAAATCATCAGTGGTCCCTATATATTTAATCAAAAAGTACTTTTTAAATGTATTGAAAATATTAAAATATGCGACGAAGAGAATTTAAGAGAAGTTTTTGAAAAGGCTGATAGCCTTAAAAACAGTGTTATTATCAATAGTGGACAGATTGAGCCACTAATACAAGAAATTTTAGGAAAAAAGAATGGAAAAAGCCTATAAGCTTTTAGCGTTGCAAGAAGGGATATCAAACCGCGCAGCCAAAGATTTAATTGATCGAGGTGTCGTTTACTCAGGTGGCAAAAAAGTCACAGTTGCCAGAGGCGAGCTGAGTGATAGCGTGAATTTTAAAGTCGAAAAAATAGCCGATATTAAAACCTTGTTTGAAGATGATATGATAGTTGCCGTGGATAAACCAGCGTTTGTGACTTCAGAAGAGGTAGCGTTGCAGATGAATTTACCGCTGTTGCACCGTTTAGATAAAGAAACCAGTGGGGTTTTATTGCTCACTAAAGATGATGCGTTTCGTAAAAAAGCAGTCGAGGCTTTTAAGAAAAAAGAGGTTTACAAAGAGTATATCGCTATCGTTGAATCGCGAATTGCCGAAGAAGTAACGATTAATGCGCCGATTTTGACCATTAAAAAAGGCAATACCGCTTACAGCAAAATCAGCGATGATGGAAAAGAAGCCATTAGTATTGTGACGCCATTGATGGTTGAGGGTAAGCGAACCAAAGTCAAAGTCGTCATTGAAACAGGAAGAACGCATCAGATTAGGGTGCATTTGCGTAGTATTGGTGCCTCCATTCAAGGCGATACAGAGTATGGTGGGCGTCCTTTTAAGCGTTTGATGTTACACGCCTCTAAAATCGCATTATTGGGTTATACCTTTACATGTCCAGAGCCAACGGATTTCAAAAGATTTGTCTTATAAAAGGTAAAATTTAAGAATTTATTTAGTTTAAAGTATTTTTTCTGTATTATTGCATTCCTCTGTAATGGGGCATTTTGAATAAGGATAGTTTAGTGTTCGAGGTTTTAACCGATTCGTTTAAAGTAGCAATTAACAAAATTCGTTTTAGTGATGATGAAAAGTCATTAAAAAGTGCACTTGAAAATTTAAAAAAAGCGTTACTTAAAGCGGATGTTCATCACAAAATTGTACGAGATTTATTGCGTCAAGTTGAAATCGAAACAAAAGCCAAAGGCATTGGACAAGTCAATTTTTTACGTTCTTTAAAATCAAATTTAACAACGATCCTAACCACGCAAGGCAAGCAAGGATTTGTATTTTCACCCAAGCCTCCAACGACTGTTTTAATGGTTGGTTTGCAAGGAAGTGGTAAAACCACAACTACGGTTAAACTCGCTAATTATTTAAAATTAAGACAAAAAAAAGTCTTAGTCGTAGCCTGTGATTTACAGCGTTTAGCCGCAGTTGAGCAGTTACGTCAATTATGTTCTGCCAATGAAATTGATTTATACGCAGAAGAAGGTAATGAGCCAGTAATTATTGCTAAAAATGCAATGAAAAAAGCAAAAGACGGCCTCTATGATGTTGTATTGATTGATACGGCAGGCCGATTGGCCATTGATGCAGAATTAATGCAGCAACTAGAATCTATTAAAAGTGCTGTGAATCCGGATGAAGTTTTTTACGTCGCCGATTCAATGACAGGTCAAGATGCGGTACGAAGTGCTGTGAGCTTTCATGAAAAAGTTACTCTTAGTGGTGTAATTTTAAGTAAGTATGATGGTGATGGAAAAGGTGGCGTTGCTTTAGGTATTGCTGAGCAAACAGGCGTTCCTTTACGTTTTGTGGGTATCGGTGAAAAAGTTGCTGATCTAGAACATTTTATACCTGATCGTATTGTAGGTCGTTTAATGGGCGAAGGTGACCTTGAGACCTTAGCTGAGAAAACAAGCTCGATTATTGATGAGAAAAAAGCTAAGGCAATGACCCAGAAAATCAAAAAAGGTGAGTTTAACTTTAATGATTTTTTAGAGCAAATGGAGCAGATGAAAAAGCTTGGAAGCATGAAATCTTTGATTGGTATGATTCCTGGTCTCTCTTCAATGGCAGGTCAGCTTAAAGATGTTGATTTAGAAAATTCGGTTGAAATGAAGAGAATCAAAGCTATGATTGGTTCAATGACCAAAAAAGAGCGTGAAACACCTGATTTACTCAATAATAGCCGTAAGCGAAGAATTGCTGAGGGTGCTGGACTTTCACAACAAGAGGTTAATCGTTTTTTAAAACAATTTGGAAATGCCGCTAAAATGGCAAAAAAATTCTCAGGAAAGCGTGGAATGCAAGATTTGCAAAACATGCTCTCTCAAGCAAAACAGTCACAAAGACCTCGTTAGGTAAGTGACGATTTATATTTACATGTAAGCTTTACATGTAAATCTAAGTCGTAAACACAAATAAAAGAAAATTTAAGGAGACCATAGAAATGGCAACAGTTGTAAGATTAACAAGAATGGGTAGAAATAAAACTCCATTTTACAGAATCGTCGTAACAGACAGTAGAAAAAAACGTGATGGTGGTTCAATCGAAACACTTGGTTACTATAATCCATTAACAGAGCCACAAACCATCAAATTTGATGCAGAAAGACTTGCATATTGGACAAGCGTTGGCGCAAAGCTAAGTGACAGGGTTGCTAAAATTACTGGAAAATAATCATGATTGACAAATTTCTAGAAGAGTTTGCCAAACTTTTGGTTGACAATCCAAGTGGTGTCAGAGTTGAGAGAAGTGATGTTGATGAGACATTTTGTGAAGTTGTTATTTTTGCAGATAAAATAGATACGGGTAAATTAATTGGCAAAGATGGCAAAATGATTAACTCCCTTAAAACACTGATCTCTGGTTGCAAAGCAAAAGATGGTAAATCTTATAGAGTAACCGTTAAAGCTAACGATGAATAATACGAACTCACTCATTGAGGTCGCTCAAGTAGGGCGACTCGTGGGTTTGAAGGGTGAACTTAAACTACACCTTCATTGTGACTTCCCTGAGCAATTTAAAAAAGGCAAAACCTTTTTAACTTCAAAAAATGAAACATTAGAAATATTCTCTTACAATAGTGCACGAGAGCTTGTCTCGTTTGTAGGTTATCAAAGTAGAGAAATCGCCGCAAAACTTGTCAATACTCTTTTATTTACCACCGAAGAAAACTCTCAAAAAGAGTGTCATCTTCAAGAAGGCGAATTTTTTTGGTTTGACTTAATAGGTGCACGCATCATAGATAATGGACAATGTCTGGGAGTTGTAGAAGAAATTGAACGCATCGCTCATTGTGATTATTTAGTGGTTCATACCGATGAGAAATTAGTCAAAGAAGGACATGTGAAAAGTTTTTACATACCGTATATTGAACGCTATATCGTTTCCTTTGATAAAGATGTAAAAGAGATAATCACACAGGATGGTTTGGGTATATTGGAGAATTCGTGATGCATTTTAGCTATGTCACACTTTTTCCTAATCTTATTTCCTCTTATTTTGAAGACTCCATTCTAAAACGAGCGCTTGACAAAAAATTACTCACGATTGATTTTTATAATCCACGTGATTTTACGGCCAATAAGCATCATAAAGTAGATGATACGCAAGCGAGTGGTGGAGCAGGCATGGTTCTTTTTCCTCAACCACTCTACGATACACTTGAAGTTATCAAAAAAGAACACCCAAACACTTATATCATCTTTCCTGTACCTGCTGGCAAACCTTTTCGTCAAATTGATGCTAAACGTTTAGCACAAAAAGAGTATCTTGTATTTGTCTGTGGACGTTATGAAGGCATTGATGAGAGAGTTATTGAAACCTATGCGGATGAGCTTTTTTCCATTGGTGATTATGTATTAACAGGTGGAGAGCTTCCAAGTTTAGTCATGAGTGATGCCATTAGCCGCAATGTTGATGGTGTGCTCGGAAATTCTGAATCTTTGAGTATGGAGAGTTTTGAAAATATAGTTTTAGAAGCGCCTTGTTTTTCAAAACCACCAATTTATGAAAATAAATCTATTCCCTCAGAGTTTTTAAAGGGAAATCACGCTAAAATCACAAGCTTAAAAAACAAAATGTCTGAAATGAAGACGCAATACTTCAGGCCAGATCTGTTTTCTCGCTTTAAAGCGAAGCATTGACAATGAAAAAGGATAATAAATGAGAAATAAATTTATCGAGGCTTTTGAAGCAGGACAGATTGCTGCGAAGAGCGTTCCAGAATTTAGAGCAGGTGATACATTAAGAGTTGCTGTTAAGATTAAAGAAGGCGACAAACAACGTATTCAAAATTTTGAAGGTATGTGTATCGCTAGACGTGGTCAAGGTACGGGTGAGACATTTATGGTACGTAAAATTGGTGCAAACAGTGTAGGTGTTGAGAGAATTTTTCCAATTTACTCTGATAGTATTGATGAAATTGTTGTTCTTAGACGTGGTGTTGTAAGACGTGCTAAACTCTTCTATCTTAGAGATAGACGTGGTAAATCTGCAAAAATTAGAGAACTTAGAAAATAACTATTTTTTGGCAATGATAACCTCTTTATCATTGCCACTCCTCTTAGTATCTTCATACTATCGTATTATCAAAAGTATATGAAAATTCATAATGATTGCTTAGAATGTATAGAAAATCAAGCTCACAGAGTTTGTGATATTCTCTCACTTGATATCAAAACACGTGAAGCGATTATTAGTCTTACTCAGAAGCATATTGCACAGTTTGATTTTTCACTTACACCTCCTCATAATGCTACCCCTTTGTATGAATCCATAGCCAATCATTTGAATGTAAGAGATCTATATGCTGACGTTAAAAAAGAGTCATCCAAAAAGGCTAAATCATTTATTTCTTTGTGTGAAGATGAAATTGCTAAAAGTTCCTATCCTCTACTGAGTGCAACGAAAACAGCTGTAGCCGGCAACGTTATTGATTTAGCTTCCGTTATGATGTATGATTTGGAAGAAGAGTTGCATAAAATCTATGATATGCCTTTTGCAATTGATGATTTTACAGCATTGGAAAAATCCTTACATGCGAGCAAGAAAATTGTCTATTTGGCTGATAATGCTGGAGAGGAAATTTTTGATAAGCTTTATATTCAAACGCTAAGAAAGCTTTTTCCTAGTCTTAAAATTTATTATTTTGTACGAGGCAAACCTATCATTAATGACCTTACCTATGAGGATGCCCTTAAATCTGGAATGAATGAAGTGGCTGAAATAGTCAATAGTGGTGTCCCCACACCTGGACTTACACGTGAACTTATGTGTGACGAAGCAAAGCATATTTTTGAGCAGGCTGATTGTATTATTTCTAAAGGAATGGGCAATTATGAATGTTTAGGAGAAGAAAAAAGGTTACCAATTTTTTTCTTACTCAAAGTGAAGTGTCATGTTGTGGCCAATGCTATTGGCGCACAACTTGGGGATATTGTTTGTAAACAAGGGTTTAAATAAACTCTTTATACGCCTCATAAAGTGCTTTAATACCTTGGTCAATTTGTTCTAAGGAAGAGTTTGTATAATTGAGTCTTCCATAAGATGTAACACGCTTATCGGCAAAGAAAACACTACCAGGGACAAAAGCAACATTTTTCTTGATGGCACTGTCAAAAAGTTTCATACTATCTTCACATGCTTTAAAATTAATCCAAATAAACATGCCTCCTTCAGGTACAATAAACTCTATACTATCATTAAAATATTTTTTGAGAGCTTGCACCATAGCATCACGTTTTGAACGATAACAATCGATGAGCGTTTTCGTATGTACTTGCAATTCACCTGATTGCATCATCATTGCACAAATATATTGAAAAAACTTTGAATTTTGTAAATCTGTACTCTCTTTACAAAGGGTTAAGGCACTGAGTACATTTTGTGGAGCCTTTATCCAACCGATGCGAAAATCTGGTGCTAAGGTCTTAGAAAATGTTCCTAGAGCAATTGTCCATTGAGGTAAAAGATCTGCAAATGATGTTGTTTGTGTTCCATCATAACGAAGGGCCTCATAGGGACTGTCTTCCAATAAAATAACATGATATTTTTGGGCTAAGCGTACGACTTCTTTACGTGTTTCAAGTGTATATGAATAGCCTGTTGGGTTTTGGAAAATTGGAATCGTGTAGAAAAACTTTGGAGCATATGTTTTAAATAAACTTTCTAGAACAATTGTATCGACCCCATCTTTGGTGAGAGGAGCTGCTTTAATATCAACATTATACATGTGGAAAAGCCCAAGTGCTGCAAGGTAACTTGGATCTTCAACAATAATACAATCGCTTTCATCCAAAAAGGCTTTACATACTAAGTCTAACCCTTGTTGTGAACCGTTAGTTAATAAAATATTGGTTGATTGTGTCTCATGATATTTTTTAGCAATTTCACACTTAAGAGCTTCTACACCTGTGGCATTACTGTATTGAAAAAGACGATTATCTTGAGTTTCAAAAAGATGTTTAGCATGCTTTTCAATAGCTGCTCTTGGGAATAAAGAAGCATCTGGCAGGCCTCCAGCGAAGGAAATAATAGTATTTTGTGCTGTTAAATCAAGGATGGTTCTTGTAAAAGAACGAGAAGCATTTGTAATACGAGAAGCAAATTTTGATTGCATAGTGAGCCTTTGAAAAATATAATGAATTATAAAGATTTTACAATTTTTATGCTACTAGAAAATAGGGAAAATATTTGTCCATTTGTGCTATAATGTAGTTATGAAACACAAGCAAACAACGTCATACGATCATCAAGAGAGGGTGAATGAAGTCCTTTTTTTAATTCATCAAGATATTCAACAAAACTATAAAGTAGATATTTTGGCTTCCCATGTAGCGATGTCACCTTTTCATTTTAACCGTATTTTTAAAGAGATTGTAGGTGAAAGTGTGCATGAATATATTAAGCGTGTGAAATTAGAGCATGCGGCCAATGCTTTAATTTTTAATCCCGGAGCAACGATTACACATATTTTACAAGAAGTTGGATTTAGTTCCAATGCCTCTTTTACTCAGGCCTTTAAAGATGCCTTTGGTGTTACGCCTACAAAATGGAGAGAAGTCGACAAAGCCAATATTCGTCAAGATTTTTCTTTTGCCCAAATGCCTTTACATGTAAAGATGATGGTGCAACCTGCTAAAGAAGTAGCATATGTAAGGCATAAAGGGTATGATCGTAGTATTAAAATAGCATGGCAAAAATTGCACGTATGGGCGATGACAAATCATTTCGATTTTAATGAACAAAAAATGATAGGACTTCACCATAGCAATCCACGTTTTGTAGAATCCGATCATTGCCATTATGTGGCATGCTTAGAATTGCCAAAAGAAAAGAAGTTTTATCGCCATGGCGAAATTGGTATTATGAAAATTCCTGAAATGTTTTGTGCTGTTTTTAATTTACAAGGTGTTTACGGAGATTTGAAAAAATATATGGATGTTATTTACCATGAATGGCTGCCTCAGAGTGCCTATGAAAAAGTAGCATTGCCTTCATTCGCTCTTTATGAGGAAAACCATTTTGTGAATGAAAGTGGACATTTTAATCTTGATTTTTGTGTTCCTGTAAGATTTAAATAGATACAATTTGCGAAAAAGAGTCCCAAATGAAATTTAAACCGTTATTTATAACAGCGACTAATACGAATGTTGGCAAAACACATACAACGCTAAAGCTACTGGAGGCATTAAGCTTACAAGGTCTTAAAGTAGGTGTCATGAAACCCATTGAAACAGGTGTTGAAGATATTGCACATGATGCTAACCTCCTTTTTGAAACAGCTAAACGTTACAACCCAGCACTTGAAGTGCTTAAACTTAAAGATATAGTTCCCTATCAATTCACTTTACCTGCCGCTCCTTATGTGGCAAAAGGGAAGAAAAAAATTAACTTGGAGCTTTTAGAAACAGCGTATGCCAAGATTGAAGAACTTTGCGATATTGTTTTAATCGAAGGTGCAGGTGGGTTATTGGTTCCTATTGAAGATGATTTGTACATGTATGATTTTATTAGGCTTTTTAATGCCAGAACGCTTCTTGTTGGACATGGAGAACTTGGGTGTATTAATGATGTATTACTTTCCTTACATTTGCTTGATGCCCTAGGTGTTGATGATTATGAATGGTGTATCAATTTTAAGGAGAGTCGAGATAACTTTGATAAAATTACTCTGCCATTTTTTATTTCTTTGTTTGGCAGAGTGTTGAGTGTTCAAGACAATCTTGATGAGATTATTAAAAGTTTAGTACCCTGCCGTGACATTGATATGGATGTACTCTAAAGGTTTATCCGAGTATTTGACGATCGTCTGATTTTTATAGTTAGCGGTATTTCGGTAGCCTATAAATTTTTCAGAACTTTTTTCTTCATACCGTGTGGTACAACGTCGCTCTGTCCTATAATTAGATGGTGGTGGAGCGTAATTGTTATTATTTTGTTCTGCTAAATTCTTGCCCACCAAAGTACCAACAATAGCCCCCCCTACGGTTGCTGCTGTTTTTCCACTTCCACCACCTACTTGATGCCCCAATATTCCTCCTGCAACACCACCAATAAGTGCGCCAACGGTACTACTACCATCACTATTTGGTTGTGGTTGATAACGAACTTCCACTTGTTCATCCCAGCATTCTTGATAGGGGGTACGTGTGGTGACCATTCTGTATTCCGGTTTACTGGTAATGACTCTGACTTCTTCTTGAAAGGAGAGCGTTTCAGCACCAAGAAAAGAACTTAAAAGTAATGTACATGTTAAAAAAGATAATTTTTTCATTGGGAACTCCTTATATTTTTGAAGTTTATCATATCCAAGATAATGAAATGTTAACAAAAATTACAGTCTAAATTTGGTATTATTTTTACAAATATCTAAAGGAGTCATGCGTGAATCATCTAATCAATACCAGAGATTTTTCTCTTCTTGAAATTGAACAGCTTTTTGAGAGAGCCGCAGAGTTTTTAGATGAAAAGCCAAGAAATATTTTACAAAATAGATCGGTTATCACGATTTTTTTTGAAAATTCTACACGTACACGTAGTAGTTTTGAAATTGCAGCTAAGCGCCTAGGTGCACATGTGGTTAGTTTGGATGTTTCTAAAAGTTCATCCAGCAAAGGTGAAACATTGTTTGATACTGCTGCCAATCTTGATGCTATGGGGCCCGATGCTATCGTCGTGCGTCATAAAAGTTCAGGCGTTCCACATATCTTAGCTAATTATGTAAATTGCCCAATTGTCAACGGAGGGGATGGAAGTCATGCTCACCCTACACAAGCGTTACTTGATTTGTTTACGATTAAAAAACATTTTGGTAGTGTAAAAGGTAAAAAAATTGCGATTGTCGGAGATATTAAAAATTCCAGAGTTGCTAATAGTAATATTGAATTGTTAGGGCGTGCAGGACTAGAGGTGATTTTAGTAGCACCACCACACTTTTTGCCTAAAACTACATTGCGTACTTCTCATAATATACGAGAAGTTATTGATGAAGTGGATATTATTATGAGTTTACGGACACAAACAGAACGTCATGCGAATCAAATTTATGCATCACTCAAAGATTATGCGAATGATTTTTGTATTACGTCAAAACTTATGGGAGATAGAAATATTATAGTTCTACATCCAGGCCCTGTTCATCGAAATGTAGATGTGGATGATATGATGATGAAAGATCCTCGTTCTAAGATACTAGATCAAGTCAAAAATGGGGTAGCTGTAAGAATGGCAGTATTGGAAAAATTGATTGGACGTTAAGCTGTTCGGTATGAAATATTTTGAACAAAGTGAATAAAAAAATAAATGTCTACGGCATTGTTATAGTAGCAAAGAAGCCTTATTTTCTATGGTTTCCATAACTATAAAGAGAATAGAATACTATTTTTGCATTGAATATTTAATCACTAATCCATAGAAAAAATATAGATAAATTTGCTATAATGAATCCTCCTTAGCGGATTAATAATAATGAAAATGTACAGATTATAAAGGGAAAACATTGAATTGGGATTTAACAGCATTATATAAAAATGAAACCTTCTTGGAACAAGATTCTAATGATGTGGCACAACGTGCCATAGGTTTTGAAACTGTTTACAAAGGAAAGCTTAAAGAAGTTTCTTCTCGAGAATTTTCAGAAGCTATTATGGAGTATGAAGCCATCAATCAAGTCTTAGGCAAAATGATGACATATGCTTTTTTGAAGTTTGCTGAAAATAGTGAGAATGGTGCATTCTACGCAAAGTATCAACAAAAACAAGCGCATATTGCAGAGCACTTACTTTTTTTTGAATTAGAGTTTAATAAATTAACTAAAGTTAAACAAGATGAATTAATTGGTCATTGTTCACGCTATTCTTATTTTTTAAGTTCACTAGCAGAAGAAAAACCTTATCAGTTAAGTCAAAAAGAAGAACGTATTTTATTGAAAAAAGAGATGACTTCGGCTTCTGCCTTTAGCCGATTATTTGATGAACACTTTAGCCTCTTAAAATTCAATTATGATGGTAAAAAAATATCTGAAGAGGAAATTCTGAGTAAGCTACAAGATAGTTCACGGGAAGTACGTAAAAAAGCAGCTGATATTTTTACCAAAGGATTGAAACCTCACCAACCACTGCTTGGGTATATCTTTAATATGATTAAAGCAGATCTTGCCAATGATTGTGAACTAAGAGGGTATAAAAATGCAGAACAATCACGCCATATGGACAATAAAATAACACAAAAAAGTGTAGACGCTTTAATAAAAAGTGCTGAGGATAGCTTTGATTTAGTCCATTTATATTATAAAAAGAAAGCACAATTATTAGGCCTTGAAACATTGTATGAATATGATAGATATGCCCCTTTAGATGAAAGTAAAACGGAGTATGATTTTCCTACTGCAAAAGCAATTGTTTTGGATGCTTTTTATCAGTTTAGTCCAAAATTCTATGAAATTGCATTACGTGCTTTTAATGAAGGTTGGATTGATGTGCTTCCAAAAAATAAAAAAAGAGGCGGTGCATTTTCGCATCCAGCAACACCAGATACACATCCTTATGTGCTATTAAATCATACAAATACGCGACGTGATCTCTTCACATTAGCCCATGAGCTAGGACATGCTATTCATCAACATCTCTCTTCTGATGTGGGTTATTTGGGCAGTGATACACCTTTAACGACTTCAGAGACGGCTTCAGTTTTTGCAGAAATGTTGGTATTTGATTATATTAAAGGAACCTTGTCTGGTAAGGAAAAACTTTCTTTATACGCATCTAAGATCGAAGATATTTTTTCGACGCTCTATCGTCAAATCAATTTTACAACTTTTGAAAGACGTGTTCACTCCCATGATGGCGAACTTTCTCTTGAAACGTTTAATACGTATTGGATGCAAGAGAGTACGAAAATGTTTGGTTCGAGTATTGCTTTGAGCGAAAATTATAAAGTTTGGTGGAGTTACATTCCCCATTTTATTCATTCCCCTTTTTATTGCTATGCCTATAGTTATGGACAACTCTTGGTTCTAGCTTTGTATGGACTTTATAAAAAAAGTAATAAAGAGGAGTTTGTCAAAAATTATATTAGCTTTTTATCGGCAGGTGGAAGTCAAAGTCCTAAAGCATTGATTGAAAAATTTAATTTTGATATTGAAGATGAAGGGTTTTGGAATCTAGGAATCACAGAAGTGAAAGGTATATTAGAAGAATTTCAAGGAATGAGTGATGCTTGAATCACTACTAGGTCATAATAATTTTAATCAGCTTATGAAAAAACATGCTAATGAAGTAGTTTCTTTTTTACTGAAAGAGGGTATCAATTTTTCTATTTTAACGAATATCGCAGATGTAGAGTTTGACCCCATCCTTCCTGTTGAGATTAGTCAAAACTTCAAACCTATTACAATGTTTTTTTTAGCAGGATATACTTTTGAAAGTACGCAACTTAGTAGTGAAACAATGAGTTTTGAAGCAGGTTTTGGAAGTGAAAATTTTGGCTCTATTGTGAATGTACCTATGCATGCTATTTTGCAAATAATTGTTGAAGAAATTCCTGTTTTTATTAATTTAAGTACACCCCCTAAAATAGAAGAAAAAAAACCTACTCAAGAGGGAGTTAAGCGTTCAATGGATGCATTAATGGCTAATCCTGAGAACCAAAAGCTATTAAAACGCTAAATCTTATAAAGAAGGTTTTGGGGCTTGCTTACTCATAATAAAATTAATAACATTATCAATCAGGGCATCATGCTTTCTATCTTTAATATAACATAGATAAAGCATCCGTGTAAGTTTTAGCCCTTTAAGTTTTGAGGTAAATAGCTGACCATTTTCAACTTCATCTGCAATAATATATTTAGACAGAATAGAAACAGTAGGCACCCCTTCATCACTTGCTTTAAGTAGAGTTTGTTTGACGGCTGTTGAACTGGTTACAATACTTTTAATGTTAAAACTTTTGCAATCGACATCTATTTTTTCAAAAGATTCATGAATAATTTTTCGTGTGCTAGATTCTTCTTCTCTACAAATCCAATTAAATGTAAAAAGATCTTCTTTTTTGATAATTTTAGGAAGAGGAGTACGACTTGCGATAACTAATTCATCTTCCATCCATTCTCTATAAATTAAGTTTTCATTAAAGTTTGGAGCTTCTAATAAAGCTAAGTCGACTTTTTTATCAACGAGCTTTTCTGTTATTTCGTTTGCATTATCGACGCGTAGCATAACTTTATTTTTAATGCCCTCTTGAATATCGTTTAGAAAATCGGGTAGGATATAGTTTCCAATCACAGGAGATGCTCCTAAAATAAAAATAACCTCTTTATTGACAAGTCTTAGCATTTCTCGTTCTGCAGAGAGAATATATTTCTCCAATTTCAAAGCCACTTTATAAAGTTCTTCACCTGCTGTTGTAAGCTTGATTCCATTTTTTTTACGATCAACAATTTGTGTGTCAAGATACTCTTCAAGCAACTTAATTTGTTGCGTGACAGCAGGTTGACTGATTCCTAATTTTTTAGAGGCTTTAGAAAAACTTTTTTCTCTAACGACAGTTAAAAAAGTTTCTATTTTTGAGAAATCCTTAAGCATTGTGTGGTCCTTTGACGAAATAATCTTTTTTGAATTTTCATAAAAAATGTTCATTATTATAACTAAAAATAATAGTAAAAACAATAGTTTATTTTTAGAGCTTGCCTTAAATATTTTTAGATATAATAAAATACAATTTACATATTAACTCATCAAAAAAGTAGAAATGCAATGAAACAGATTTTAGAATCACTGAATGAAGCACAAAGGGATGCTGCAATGTGTGTTGATGGCCCCATTTTGATTTTGGCTGGGGCGGGTAGTGGTAAAACAAAGACAATAACTACCCGCTTAGCATATCTTATTTCTTTAGGTATCGATCCCGCTAATACTTTAACATTGACATTTACCAATAAAGCAGCCAGTGAAATGCGAGAACGTGCTATAGGTATGATACAGGAAAGTAGCTATCCTCCTTTACTCTGTACCTTTCACAAATTTGGTTTGTTATTCTTGAAGTTTCATATCGAAAAATTAGGTCGGAAAAATAGTTTTGTAGTTATTGATACTGACGATAAAAAAAGAATTTTAAAAAGTTTGGCAACGACAACGGATATTTCTACTGGAATGATTGCCAGTGAAATCTCACGTTATAAAACTTCATTGATAAACCCAAAAGAGGCATGGGAAAAGGCGGAACAAAAAAGTTATCAAGTGATTGCAAAATTATACGAGCAGTACGAGAGTTATATTGCCATGAATAATTTGGTTGATTTTGATGATTTATTGGTGTTACCGTATCAAATTTTATGTAGCAATGAAGAACTGTGTAAAAGTACGAGTGAGCGTTATAAATATATTATGGTCGATGAGTACCAAGATACCAATGAATTGCAATATAAACTTTTACGCCAATTGTGTTCAACGCATGAAAATCTTTGTGTAGTGGGTGATGATGACCAGAGTATTTATGGTTGGCGCGGGGCCAATATTAAAAATATTTTAGAATTTCATGAGTCTTTTAAAAATGTCAAAATAGTCAAATTAGAGAAAAATTATCGCTCTACCAATCAAATTCTCAAAGCTGCCAATGAACTTATAGAACATAATCGTGGTCGTATAGGCAAGATATTAGAAAGCACAAAAGGCGATGGGTCTGTGATAGAAGTCATGGATTCACATGATGAAAATATTGAGGCTCTTCATATCGCCAAACGTATTAAAAAGCTCATTCAAAATGGCGTAAACCCTAGAGATATTGCTGTTTTATACCGTATCAATGCACTGAGCCGATCTTTAGAAGAGGGGCTTAATAAAGAACAAATTCCTTACAATATGGTGGGTGGTGTAAAGTTTTATGAAAGAGCCGAAGTCAAAGATGTGATTAGTTATTTACGGGTTATTGCCAATCCCCATGATGATTTTTCCATAAAACGTATTATCAACCGTCCAAAACGTGGGTTGGGTAAAGTGACTATTGATAAAATTATCAAATCGGCTTATGATAGCCATCAATCTATTTATGAATATATCACTAAAAATGAAGTACAAATTGAAGCAGATGCGACCAAAAAAGCAGCCCTTTCACTTAAGGAATTTGCGTATAATATTGCTCACATGCAAGAGATTCAAGAACATTCAACCTATGATATGATTGATGCTATTGATGCGTGCTTTTCACTCAAAGCGTATTATTCTAACCAGCCAGATTCGTTAGAACGTATTTCAAATATTGATGAATTTTATGGACTTTTTAGAGATTATGTCAAGCAAAATCCACAGATGGGAGTAGACGATTTCTTAAATGAATTAGCCCTTCAAAGTGACCAAGACCAAATTGATACGGAAAATATCTCTATTATGAGTATTCATGCCAGTAAGGGTTTAGAATTTGAGTATCTTTTTGTTATTGGACTTGAAGAGGGATTTTTCCCGCTCATTGGTGATGGAAGCGATATCGAAGAAGAGCGCAGACTGGGTTATGTTGCAATAACGCGTGCTAAAAAAGAATTAACGCTTAGTTTTTCAGGAAGTCGTTTTTACAAAGGAAGGCGAACGGAGTTAACCAAAAGTAGATTTTTAAAAGAAGCAGGTGTTTGCGAGGGAAGTTTGATTTTAGAAAAAACAACTTCTTTTAAAAAAGGTGATTTAGTTAAACATAAAATTTTTGGTATCGGACGTATTACAGAAGTGAGCAAGGTAGGTAGAGAGTTTAAATTACAGATTAATTTTAGTGGTACTAAAAGGGATATTTTAGCTTCATTTGTTGAGAAGATTTAAATGGAAAATCGCCTTTTTGTGGGCTATAAGCCTGCTAACTTGCCATCAAACTTTTTTTTAAGTCGACTGAAGCGTAAATATGGAACCAAAAAAGCAGGTTTTTCAGGCACACTTGATCCTTTTGCAAAAGGTGTTCTCATTATTGCTTTGGGACAATTTACAAAGTTATTTCGTTTTTTAGATAAAGTACCTAAAACCTATCGTGCAACGCTTTGGATAGGAGCAACAAGTCCAACACTCGATAGTGAAAAAATAGAACGCGTCGAAACCGTTATGCCCTTTGCTCCCATATCGGTAGAAATTGCGCTTAAAAGTTTAATAGGTGAAATAAGCTATCTGCCTCCACGATACAGTGCAAAAAAAATAGATGGGCAGCGTGCCTATGCAATGGCTAGAGCGGATAAAGAATTTGAGTTAGCCAAGATTACCAGCCATGTTTATGATTGTAAATTGATTCATTATGCACATCCTTTTTTAACCTTTGAAATTACAATTTCAGAAGGAGGCTATGTGCGGAGTATGGGTGCAATCATCGCGCAAAAGCTTGGATTTGATGGATGCTTGAGTGCTTTAGAAAGACTCAATGAAGGCTTGTTTGTGTACGATAATGAAAAAGCATTAAATCCACTCGATTATCTTAGTATGCCTGAGAATGTCTACATGGGAAGAGAAGATGATATTGAGCTAGGGCGTGTGTTAGAGGTTGAAAATTTTACTATACAAGAAGAGGGTATTTATAAAATTATCAACGATGAATGGTTAAGTATCGTTGAAATTAAAGAGAAAAGAGTAGAATATCTACTCAATAAAATATCATTAAGGTCATAATATGCTCATACTTACACGAAAAGTTGGCGAGGGCGTTGTTTTAAATGAAAATGTTACTGTACGTATTGTCGAAATATCCAAAGGTGTGGTTAAATTAGGGTTTGAAGCGCCAAAAGATATGCTTATTCTACGTGAAGAACTCCAACGTGCTGTTAAAGAAGCCAATATTGAAGCGAGTAAAAGTGTGAGTGAAGGCTTGCTCTCAGATTTAAGTAGGAAGTTAAAATAGATGGTTTATAAGGCATATGCTAAAGTTAATGTTTTTTTAAAGATTGTGGGGACTCGTAAGAATTACCATGAAATTCAATCACGCTTTATGCTGGTTAAGAATCTGTATGACGTACTAGGATTTTGTCCGAAAAAAACACATGAGGCATTTGAATTGGTCGGTGATTTTAATTGCTCAATACAGAGTAATACGATTTACAAAATGTACCAACTTTTAAGAACGCGTGGCTATGTGGAACAAGTTGATGAATTATTTGAGAATGTTGCTTTACATGTAAAGAAAAATATCCCGACAGGGGCTGGTTTAGGTGGTGGAAGTAGTGATTGTGCAACCTTTTTAAAAATGGTCAATGAGCAAGCAAATCTTGGACTTTGTGAAGAGCAAATGATACAATTTGCACAAGTGATTGGTGCAGATGTGGCTTTTTTTATCTCAGGCTACGAAAGTGCGAATGTCAGTGGTATTGGTGAAATTGTAACGCTTTATGATGAGCCCATATTGGACATTGAAGTGTTTACTCCCCCACTTGAATGCAACACCGCCCTTGTGTACAAAATGTATAGGGAGCACTTTTTGCATAAAGTGTCTGAGATAGATACGGCTTTTGCTATGGGCAACATGGCCAGTGAAGTTTTATTAAGCACTTATCGTATCGAAGAGCTCAATGACCTTTATGCGGCATGTCTCAAAGTGTATCCTGAATTAGAGGCCTATGTGAAAGAAGGTTGGTTTTTTAGTGGCAGTGGAAGTAGTTTTTTTAGGATAAAGAATGGGTGAACCGGTAGCAAGAAATAAAAAGGCATTTCATGATTATGAAATACTTGAAAAGTATGAAGTGGGTATCGTTCTTCAAGGTAGTGAAGTGAAAGCTATCCGTCAAGGACGCGTTAATTTAAAAGACTCTTTTGTACGTATCATAAAAGGTGAAGCGTTTTTACTGAATGCTCATATTTCACATTTGAGCACAGCCAATATGCATTTTGCACGAGGTGAGCGAACCGATAGAAAACTATTAATGCATGCCAAAGAGATTTTTAAATTGGATGCAAAAGTAGCAAAGGATGGTTTAACTATCGTTCCTCTATCGATGTATTTTAATGCCCGAAATCTTGTCAAACTAGAAATTGCTTTGGCAAGAGGTAAGAATCTACATGATAAGCGTGAAACATTGAAAGAAAAAGATGCTATAAGAGAAGCCAAGATTGCTATTAAAAATCATATGTATAAAGAGTAGTTTAAAAAGCATTTATTTAAAATAGATAAAATAAAACAAATTATTTGAGGTGAATAATGAAGAAAATATTTTTGTTACTAAGTCTTCTAGCATTCATATTTTTAACTGGATGTACCAGTGAAGCACCAAAAGAAGTTAGTATCCTCAAAGAGGTTTACAAAGAAGGCGATAAAATAGAACTGAAAAGTATTGCAGGAAGTAAATTAGTTCTGGTTCGTCAAAAGGAAGGTTTTGTCATTCAAGATGATCCTTCAAAAATTATCGTCATTGATATTTTTGGTACTTTTTGTGCCCCGTGCCAAGAAGAAGCTCCTTCTTTAATGGATTTTCAATTGCAAAACAGTGACGATGTCATACTTATAGGGCTCAATTTTCTTGAAGAAGTAAGTGATGAGTATGTTGTGGAAAATTTTGCATCCAAATACAATGCGTATTATTTCATCAGCAATTCTCCTGTGAATAAAAAAATAGTGGATACAATAACCACTGATATAGAGTATAAATCAGCGTTGCAAGTTCCTTTTAAAGTGGTTTTAAAAGATGGTATTTATCAAAAAATAACCGATATTTATGCATCAAATCCCAACAATAAATTTTACATTGGCAAAGTTGGATTAGAGATTATTCAAAAAGACATTGATGCTATTGCATCAAAATAAGGGTTTAGTTTGCATAAGCTAGAGCATGAATTTGAAAACGATACACTTGAATTAAATGATATTAAAGAGCCTAGGCTTTTTAAGGTTTTGTTGCTCAATGATGATTACAGCAGTATGGATTTTGTGATTAGTGTTTTAATGCAGATTTTTCATCATAGTTATGAGAAAGCAATGGATATTATGCTGAGTGTTCATGACAAAGGACGAGGCTTGTGTGGAATATATACGTATGAGATAGCTGAAACAAAAGTATCGCATGTACGCAAATCAGCAAAAGAGGCTGGATTTCCTCTCAGAGCTGTGATGGAAGAAGCGTAAAAGGAGAGATAATGGTAAGTCAAGAATTAAATTATGTTTTTAATGATGCAGTTGCTTTTGTTCGAAAGCACCGATATGAATATATTACGATAGATCATGTTTTCTTCGCCCTTTTAAATAATGAGAATGTTGCCAAAATCTTAACCAATTGTGGGGCCAGTGTTCCGTTTTTATACCGCTCATTAGAGAAATATTTTATTGCTAACCCTCAGATAGTACCACAAAGCGAAACGTATGAACCACTTGAAACAGTTGCTCTTTCTCGTGTCATTGAAACAATGATGTTACATGTCAAGAGTGCGGGGAAGCAAGAAGCCAGTGTTTTAGATTTATTAGTTGCTATTTTGGATGAAACCAATACCTTTTGCGTTTCTCTTTTGATGCAACAAGGCATTGAGCGTTTACAAGTGCTTGAAGAGGTAACGGCTGAGAGTAGCCCCCATGATAAAGAGTCTAATGGTAGTGATGAAAATGAAAGTGCATTAAGAAAATATACACTTGATTTGATTGCCTTAGCTGAGAAGAAGCAGATAGATCCGTTGATTGGAAGAATAGACGAGACAAATCGTTTGATGCAAGTGTTATGCCGTCGTAAAAAAAACAACCCTCTTTTAGTGGGCGAACCAGGCGTGGGTAAAACAGCCATTGTCGAAGGATTAGCTCAAAAAATTGCTCAAAAAGAGGTACCTGCTTTATTAGCCAATGCATCGTTGCACGCTCTTGATATGGGTGCTTTACTCTCAGGAACAAAATATCGAGGAGATTTTGAAAAACGTCTCAAAGATATTTTAAGTGAGTTAGAAGCTGAAGAAAACTCTATTCTCTTTATTGATGAAATTCACACTATTGTAGGTGCGGGTGCGACAAGTGGTGGATCGATGGATTTGTCCAATTTACTCAAACCTGCCCTTGCTTCAGGAAAAATTCGTTGTATCGGTGCTACAACATATGGCGAGTTTCGTAACTTTTTTGATAAAGATAAAGCACTAAGTCGTCGTTTTGCAAAAATTGATATCTTAGAGCCTAGCATTGAAGATTCCTATTTGATTTTAAAAGGGCTTAAAGGGAGTTATGAAAAGCACCATGGGGTTAAATATCCATTAAATGTGATTCGATCCTCTGTAGAATTAGCTAAAAAATATATCAATGATAAGTTTTTGCCGGATTCTGCAATTGATTTAATTGATGAGGTAGGTGCCTCTTTTCATCTCCTTAAGAAAAAGAAAAAAGTTGTTGAAATGGCAGATATTGAAGGAATTCTTGCCAAAATTGCTAATATTCCAAGCCGAACAGTAGCCAGTGATGAAAATGCACTCATGTTCCATTTGGAAGATAAACTTAAAGCCAATGTTTTTGGACAAGATAAAGCCATTGAAGCATTGGTTCAAGCCATTAAGCGAAGCCGAGCAGGACTTGGAAATCCAACAGCGCCTATAGGCTCTTTTTTATTTACAGGTCCAACGGGTGTGGGAAAAACAGAAGTGGCTAAACAGCTTGCCGTTGAATTAGGAATTCATTTTGAGCGTTACGATATGAGTGAATATATGGAAAAACATACGGTGAGTCGTTTGATTGGTGCCCCTCCTGGCTATGTTGGATATGAAGAGGGTGGACAGCTCAGCGAGGCAATTAAAAAACATCCATTTACGGTACTCTTGCTCGATGAAATTGAAAAAGCACATCCTGATATGCTTAACATCTTATTGCAAATTTTTGATAGCGCAACCTTAACCGACAATAATGGGGCTAAGATAGATTTTCGCAACGTTATTATCATCATGACATCAAACTTGGGTACGAAAGAAGCACCAACCATGGGCTTTACGAAAAATGAACACTCACAAACTGATCATGCAGTTAAAGAGTTCTTCTCTCCTGAATTTAGAAATAGGTTAGATGAAATTATCCATTTTTCAAGCTTGAGTGAAGAAGTTATGATACATGTCGTTGAGAAGTTTTTACGCGAGTTAAACGAGCAATTAGCTGATAAAAAAGTACGCGTTGAAGCGACTTTAAATGCTAAAAAATATCTTGCCAGTGAGGGTTACAGTAAAGAAATGGGTGCGCGTGTGATGAAACGTGTTATTCAAGAACGCATTAAAACACCATTGAGTGAAGAGGTTCTCTTTGGGGCGCTCAAAGAGGGTGGGGTGGCAAAAATTGATTATAAATCAAAAAAATTGGTTATTAATTATACCGGTGGTTTATAATCTTTGATTCCAAAACTAAGTGACTCTAACCATATCTTTCCAAATCCCAAAAAAGCGGGCAAAGAAGGATTGTTGGCATGGGGAGGCGATTTAAGTGAAGGGCGTATCTTAAGTGCGTACGAGCGAGGAATCTTCCCATGGTTTAATCCAAGTGACCCCATTTTATGGTGGTCACCAGATCCTCGTTTAATACTCTTCCCTGATGCTATTAAAGTTTCTACTAGTCTGCGAAAAAGTATGCACCATTTTACAATAGCGTATGATAGTAATTTTGAAGCTGTTATACGGTTGTGTCGCGATACGCGTATCCAAAAAGGTGAAAATAGTTGGATATTTGATGCTATTATTGATGCGTACCTTAGTTTACATGTCAAGGGATTCGCGCATAGTGTAGAGTGTTACTGCGAGGGTGAATTAGTCGGAGGTTTATACGGATTATATTTAGGTGGTGTCTTTTGTGGTGAATCGATGTTTTCTCTCAAAAGAGATGCCTCAAAAGCAGCCTTAGTAGGCTTGTGTCATAAAATAAAGGAATTGGAAGGCGATTTTATCGATTGCCAAATTCCAACAGCTCATTTAAAATCAATGGGTGCTGTGGAAATAAAACGCGATATTTTTTTAACGATTCTTGAAAAAGCCCTTGAAAAATCAGTGCACAAGGATTGGAAACACTAATATGATTGAACAGATTGCTCCAGTATTCGTTTTTGTGCTTTTAGGGTACATGTTTAAGATTATCAAGCATGATATTTCTGAGGCTTTAACAGAATTTGTTATTTATTTTTCATTACCTGCATTAGCGCTTGCAAAGATACGAAATTTAGATTTTAATGCCGATATAATGCGTATTATTTTTATTGGGTATTTAACGATGGGTATTGCTTCTTTCCTTGCATATGGGGCAGGTAAAGTGTTGAAACTCTCTCGTAAAGACATCGCTACTTTAATGGTAGTTGCAGTATTTGGCAATACAGCTTTTGTAGGTTTCTCTTATATTGAATCGCTTTATTCACTCGATCATGTGGTGTATGCTTTGGTGTATGATCAAATGGCAAGTTTTGTGGCACTTTTGACGTTTGGGGTTGTGATTATCGCATGGGGAAGTGGAGAGAGTCGTAGTGTGAAAAATGTTGCTAAGCAGATGTTTACTTCTCCTCCTTTGATTGCAATAGGGGCTGCTATTTATTTTCATGGAACCATTTTCCCACCTTTTATCGAAGCGATGCTTGATAAATTTCAGGCAACATTGATTCCCTTAGTGACAACGATTGTAGGTATGAAATTAGATATTAGAGCACTCCGTACACATTTTAAAGAAAACATGGTTGCTTTAAGTATTAAAATGATTATTACGCCTTTTATCGTATTGATTCTTTTATATCTTTTTGCCGATTTATCGCAAGACTGGCTCAAAGTAACGTTTTTAGAGACAGCAATGCCTCCTATGACGATGGCAGTTGTTCTTGCCATTCGTGGTGGTCTCAATAAAGATTTGGCCATCAATGCGTTAGCTTTGGGAATACTTTTCTCATTTGTGAGTATTGGGCTTTGGAATATGGTAATTTTATAAAAAAAAGGATATGATAATGCTTGTCAAAATTAGGCGGACTTTTTTAAAGTCTTAGGTTCAATCTTTTAACTTTTATTTTATGTTTCATTCTCGCTCAGAAACCATAAGTGGAAAACAAAAGGATGGAAAACAAGTTTACAAACATGATGTTTCAGTACAAAATGTATGTGTAAATAGGAAAACAAAGAAATGGAAAACAAAAATGGAAAAACTCCCTCATTATTTATTTACAAGTGAAGTTGTAAGCCCAGGACACCCCGATAAATGTGCTGATATTATCGCCGATAGCATTGTGGATGCCTTACTTATTGCCGATAGTAATTCACGTGTTGCTAGTGAAGTGTTCGTTGCTGGAAAGCACGTTATTATTGGTGGTGAAGTTGCTACTAAAAGCATTCTCTCTTTTTCAGATTATGAAAAAATTGTGAAAGATGCGTTGATTAAAATTGGTTATGATGGCAAATCAGCTTTTACCAAAGAGCAATGTCTTTATCCTGATGAAGTTAAAGTGCAAGTTCTATTAAATCAACAAAGCAGTGATATTAACCAAGGTGTTGATCAAAGTAGTGGTGAAATAGGTGCTGGGGATCAAGGTATTATGTTTGGCTTTGCCTCATCTGAGACGGCTGATTTGATGCCAGCGGCGATTATGTACGCTCGAATGCTCTGTGATAAAGTGTATAATTATGCCTTAGCGCACAATCACAAACTTGGTGTTGATATAAAAACGCAAGTGACGGTGGATTATGGTACTAAGAAAAATTTTGAAGAGTGTTGTCCTCAAAAAATCCACACGATTGTTGTCTCTGCTCCATCAAATGAAAACATGCCAATCGAAGAGGTTAGAACCTTAATTAAAGGTTTGATTGATGATACGGGACTTCCTCCTGAGCTTTATAATCCAAATGATACGATTATCCATATCAACCCAACAGGACGCTATGTCAATCACAGCTCATTACATGATTCAGGCTTAACGGGTCGAAAATTAATTGTAGATAGTTTCGGCGGTTATTCACCTATTGGTGGAGGGGCACAGTCAAGTAAAGATTATACCAAAGTTGATCGTAGCGGCTTATATGCAGGACGTTGGATAGCTAAACACATTGTTGCTTCTGGACTTGCTAAAAAATGTTCCGTCCAACTTTCTTACGCCATTGGTGTCGCCAAACCTGTATCGATTTCGGTTGATACGTTCGGAACATTTACCAGTGTTAGTGATGATGAACTCTCAAACTTTGTCTTGGAAACATTTAGCTTAACACCACGTTGGATTACCAATAAATTTAATCTTGATAAACCAAGCAATGAGACATTTTTGTATGCTGATGTTGCCGCACGTGGACAAGTAGGACAGAGTGATTATCCATGGGAAAAATTGGATAGCTTAGAGTTGTTTTTAGCCCTTAAAAAATAGCTTACATGTAAAGGTAGATGCACTACCTTTACGGTACTATCACTCCACTAATGCCAGCATTAGCGGAGTGATATATAATTGTATTGTATTTTCTCGCATAAAGTTGTAACAATAAATGCTGTAATGTTGGTTCAATCGATGGTGTAAACCATGCATTGTTGCTAATGGCAATCATCTGTTTAGGCTTACCTTGATACAGTAAATCTGTGGTTGCTTCAAAACAGATGGCACTTCTAAAAATCTCTCCAGAAATTGTAAAATCTTGAGGCTCTTTTGCTTTTTGATAGTCCTTTGCACCATCAAAAAAGATGCGATTGATAAAGTTAGTAATCAATGCAGGAAAAGGAATTTCTTCACCAAAAGGAACCAAAATAACTTTATGTGCAATCTGCATTTCTCCTTGTGTAAAAAGGTAGGAAGAGTTATAAAAATTTTCATTTTCGTATGTTAAAGAACCAGCGACTATCGCAATCTGCGTGGAATACATTTTTAGTTTTGCAATCAGTTGATTTTCGCGATTTAGATAAAGAGGAAATGCACTTTCAGGCAAGATGATAAGAGAATCTCCTTTTTTAATAGCCTCTTCAATAAGTGAAAAATTGAGCATAATAGCATCATGTTGATATGCTTTATCCCAACGCTTAGATTGTTCAATATGCATAGAGGGGATATTCACATGTAAAGAGGTTTGCTGTGTAGGTACATGTGGCATATGAAATGAAAAAAGTATCATCGCAATGCCTATGAACTTATAATAGTTTGGTACTGTTTTGACTAGGGTAATACCGTTTAAAAAGAGAGCGAACAGAAGAGTATTAGGTGAAAAATAAGTATTGAGTAAAATGAGCTCAGGCTTAAACCAATTGAAACCAAAAGGCGCAATGTAGCTAAGAGAAAATAGTAATACTGTTTGTACAAAAGCATTGGTGCTTAATCTTCCAATCACCCAAAACAAAAGACCATAGGATAGGGCGACACCTAAAATAATAAGGGGAATAAGATAGTCTAAGTCGTAATAAACAAAACTAAAACTTATCCAATAAAACCATAAAAGACCTATAAAAAAACCACTCCAAAACCAAACAATTCTATTTTCGCCTATCAAGAGATAAAACCCTATGACTGCCAAAAGGGAATTAAGCACGAATGACGTTATTTCAAAATAAGCACTATAAATAAATGCAGAGAGACAAAAAGCAATAAAAAAGGCTTTTATTAGATAAGTAACGCTAAAATAATTACTTAAAAAAATTTTTCTAAAGGATTCCCATGCAAGGTTCTTCGAACTTAATTTCTTCATTACTCCCACTTGTGGTGCTTTTCGCGATTTTTTACTTTTTGGTCATTAGACCACAACAAAAACAGGTTAAAAAGCACAAAGAGATGTTAACTGCCTTAAAAAAGGGTGATAAAATTATTACCAATGGCGGACTTATCTGTGAAATTGTAAAACCTGAGGATGATTTTATCAAAGTAAAGCTTAATGATGAAGGAACAATGGTTAAAATTTCTAGAGATTATATTGCAAAGAAAATCGATGAATAGTGGTGGTTTTAACTACCGCCTTATCATTTTTTTTATCGCTATTGTATTCGGAGTGGGTATGTCAATGCCCACTTTTTTACAGAGTGAAAAGGGAGCTAAAATTTCTTTAGGTCTTGATTTGCAAGGCGGACTTCACATGCTTCTAGGTGTTAAAACGGATGAGGCAATTAAATCAAAAATAAAATCGATTGCATCGAGTATTAAATTTTTCACACAAAGTGAAGACATCATTATTGATGAACTTCGTATTCAAGAAGAAGGCATTACCTTTACGCTTCTTGATAAAAATGAAGAGAAAAAAATTGATGCTATGCTTAAAAAAATTAATGGCTTAAAAGTTTCGAAAGAAGCTTTGAATTTTACCTTGAGCCTTGATGCTAAAGAAAAAGAGTTTATTAAAGAGTACGCTATTACTCAAGCTGTTGAAACAATTCGAAATCGTTTGGATCAATTCGGTTTAGCTGAGCCTAATGTTGCTAAACAAGGAAGTGATAAAATTTTAGTGGAGCTTCCTGGTATTAAAACGGCAGAAGATGAACAAAGAGCACGTGAATTAATTGCTAAAGCGGCACATTTGCAATTAATGGCCGTTGATGAAAAACGCCGTGATCGTGCCAATACAATGAGCCCTATGGAAGCAAGCCAATACGGTGATGTAATTTTACCGGATGCTAGAGGGGATAACATTCGTCATGTTTTAAAAGAGATTCCTGTTCTGGATGGTAGCATGCTAACAGATGCTAAAGTTGGCTATAGTGATATGCAACAACCTGTTATAAATTTCACACTCAATTCAGAGGGTGCTAAAATTTTTGGTGATTTTACGGCTAGTAATGTAGGTAATCACCTTGCTATAGTTCTTGATAATCATGTTTATTCAGACCCAGTTATTCGTGAACGCATTGGTGGTGGTAGTGGCCAAATCAGTGGTGGTTTTAGTGTCAAAGAGGCTCACGATGTAGCGATTGCACTTCGAAGTGGGGCGCTTTTAGCTCCTGTTGTTTTACTTGAAAAACGCAGTGTTGGTCCATCATTAGGTGCTGATAGTATCCAAGCGAGTTTAATTGCTTTGATCTCAGGATTTTCTTTGGTTGTTGGCTTTATGATCGTTTATTATGGTATGGCCGGTATTATTGCTAATATTGCTTTGTTGGTAAATCTCTTGTTATTAATAGCTGTGATGGCTATCTTTGGTGCAACATTGACACTTCCTGGTATGGCAGGAATTGTTTTGACCATTGGTATGGCTGTGGATGCAAATGTTATTATTAATGAACGGATACGAGAGTTACTTCGTAAAGGCTCAAATATTAAACAAGCGGTTGAACATGGTTATGAAAATGCTATGAGTGCTATTATTGATGGAAACTTGACAACGCTTATTACCTCTATTATTCTTTATGTCTATGGTACGGGACCTATTAAAGGCTTTGCTGTGAGTATGAGCATTGGTATCTTAGTTTCAATGTTAACAGCGATTTTAGGCACCCATGGTATCTATGATTTCTTAATGCCACGTATTGAGAAAAGTAAAAACCTGTCCTTTTGGTTTGGCATAAAGAGGAGTAACTAATGGAAATTTTTTCAAAGAGTAAGATATATGATTTCATGTCACAAAGTAAACATTTAATTACTGCATCAATTATTTTGATATTGGTTTCTTATGTATTATTGTTTACCAAAGGGCTGAGTTATGGGATTGATTTTTCAGGTGGGACATTAGTCCAAGTAAAGTATGATACTAAAGCCCCAATAGAGAAGATCAGAGAGCAAATTTCTCAAGATGAGTTATTTGCAAATGCACAAATTACTGAGTTTGGCTCACCTGATGAAATAGTGATCCGTTTTGCTACTGCAACTGATAGTGTAGGGCAAGATTTAGGTGATAAGATTAGAACATTGTTGGTAGGCACAGGAAACTTTGATATTCGTAAAGTTGATATTGTTGGCCCAAAAGTAGGAGGTGAACTCCGTGCAAAAGGGTTGGCTTCAACGATTCTGTGTATTATTGGTATTTTAATGTACATTGCATTTCGTTTTGAATGGCGCTTTGCTGTGGCTTCTATTATAGCGTTAGTCCATGATGTTTCTATTACTTTGGGTGCCATTATTCTCTTTGATATTGATATGAGCTTGGATGTGCTCGCTGCAATATTAACGCTCATAGGATATTCTATTAATGATACGATTATCGTTTTTGATAGAATTCGTGAAGAAGTCAAAAATACTAAGAATTTTGATTTGTTTGACGTAATTAATCTTTCTGTTTCCAAAACATTATCACGGACCACATTAACATCGCTGACGGTGCTTTTGGTTGTACTGACTCTTTTCCTTTTTGGTGGAGAAATTATTCATGGGTTTAGTTTTACCCTTTTATTTGGTGTTATTATTGGTACCTATAGTTCTATTTTTGTGGCAGCACCTTTACTTAAATGGTTTGGGTTTGATATAGAATCGTATAAAAACAAGCAAGCCCTTAAAGAAAAAAATAGAATAGAAAAAGAAAAGATGCGCTCCCAATATGAAAAAGGGACAGTGTGAAAGTGGTATTCGTAAGAAATATATTGTAAACGGAGTTTTGAATGCTTTATAGTCCAGTAGATGTTGAAAAGAAATGGCAAGCGTATTGGGATCAAACCAATGCGTTTGAACCAAGTTTAGATTTTTCGCAAAAGAAAAAATATATTTTAAGTATGTTCCCTTATCCTAGTGGACGGATTCATATGGGACATGTGCGTAATTATACCATTGGCGATGCTATCGCTAGACATCACCGTAAACACGGTTTTAATGTGTTACATCCTATTGGTTGGGATAGCTTTGGTATGCCAGCGGAAAATGCTGCCATTAAACACGGGATACATCCTAAAAAATGGACCTATGAAAATATTGATTATATGCGTAAAGAGCTCGCATCTCTAGGGTTGTCTTTTTCAAAAACACGAGAGTTTGCAGCAAGTGATGTGTTGTATACGAAGCATGAACAGCGTATTTTTATTGAAATGTTTGAAAAGGGCTTGGTTTATCAAAAAAATGCAACACTGAATTGGTGTAATACATGTCAGACTGTTTTGGCGAATGAACAAGTAGAAGAAGGCTGTTGCTGGCGATGTGATAATCCTGTCGAGCAACGACTAATGCCAGGTTATTACCTTAAAATCACACAATATGCACAAGAGCTATTGGATGACTGTGCTACGTTAAAAGAGGGGTGGCCAAATCAAGTTTTAACGATGCAAGAGAATTGGATAGGACGAAGTGAGGGTTTAGAGTTTTCTTTTTCATTAAGTGAGACTTCAAAAGCGAAATTAAACCATCAATTTGATGGATATAAAGTTTTTACAACCAGACCTGATACTATTTTCGGTGTGACGTACACGGCTTTGGCCCCTGAACATGCTATTGTTAAGTATTTAATAGAACATAAACTTCTCAGTGATGAAAAAATAGCAAGTATTAAAAAAATGCAAAGTGTAGGTTCACGAGAGCGCGCACAAGCGGATAAAGAAGGTTTGGCCTTAGAACTTGATGTGATTCATCCACTAACGGGCAAAAGTGTACCAGTATGGGTAGCTAATTTTGTTTTAGTAGAGTATGGTGGTGGAGCAGTTATGGCTGTACCGGCACACGATGAACGGGATTTTGAATTCGCTAAGAAATATGATTTATCTATTGTTCAAAGTATTGAATCATCCACACTATTTGACGGAAGTTGTGCAACGACAGAGTATGGCACTCTTGTTAATTCAGGAGAATTTAGTGGACTAGATTCTAAAAGTGCTCAAAAAGCAATTATTGCTCACTTTGAAGTCAATCAAATCGGGACAAAAGTTGTCAATTACAAACTTAGAGATTGGGGGATTAGCCGACAACGTTATTGGGGTGCACCTATTCCTATGGTACATTGTCCAAAATGTGGGCTTGTGCCTGAAAAAATTGAAAACCTACCTGTTGCCTTACCTGAAGATGTCGAAATTAAAGGAGAAGGTAATCCTTTAGATAAGCATCCAACATGGAAATACACAACATGTCCTACATGTAATGCTGATGCCATCCGTGAAACCGATACAATGGATACCTTTTTTCAATCAAGTTGGTATTTTTTACGTTATACGACGGACCCATCTTTGTGGGATGCTGTGCCTTTTGATAAAGAAAGCGCTA
Source organism: Sulfurospirillaceae bacterium (assembly GCA_028684065.1). Classification (GTDB taxonomy): domain Bacteria; phylum Campylobacterota; class Campylobacteria; order Campylobacterales; family Sulfurospirillaceae; genus Sulfurospirillum. Next base: position 29,362 of record JAQUGO010000009.1, on the reverse strand, counting down.
ATTATTGGATGAGTGTTGATCAATATGTAGGCGGTATTGAACATGCTATTTTGCACCTTTTATATTCACGCTTTTTTACAAAGGTTTTAAGAGATTTGGGATATGTTAATTGCGATGAGCCCTTCACCAATCTTTTAACACAAGGAATGGTTCTTAAAGATGGCTCCAAGATGAGCAAAAGTAAAGGCAATACGGTTGACCCTGATGCCATTATTAAAGAATATGGGGCTGATACAGCACGTTTATTTATCCTTTTTGCCGCTCCTCCTCAAAAAGAGTTAGAGTGGAATGATAGTGCTGTAGAAGGTGCTTTTAGATTTTTAAAAAAACTAGCTTTTAAAAGTGAAAATGCTTTTGCATGCAAACAAATACCTCAGATTAATCACGATAGTTTAACCAAAGAGTCAAGGTATGCACGTAAAAAAGTGTATGAAGCCCTCAAAAAATCTCATGAAATTTATGAGGGAAATTATACCTTTAATACATTGATTGCAGCATGTATGGAAGCGTTAAATGCCCTTAGTGACCAAGATGATAAGAGTGTTTGGAGTGAAGGGTATTTTATTCTTTTAAATGTCTTAGAACCTATTGTTCCTCATATTTGTTGGGAAATGAGTGAGTCCTTATTTGGCCTATCAAACTTTGTACCTATTGTGCTTAAAGCTGAAGTTTTTGTTGAAGATACAATGGTCTTAGCAGTTACTATCAATGGAAAAAAACGCTCTGAAGTTGAAGTAAGCGCTTCTATCTCAAAAGAAGAGGCTTTATGCATTGGTAAAGAGAGTGTTGCAAAATGGCTGGAAAATGCAACACTTATTAAAGAGATTTATGTGCCGAATAAACTTATTAACTTGGTGGTAAAATAAAATGAGACAATTTTTTCTTGGAATCGTGCTATGTATGATTATGCTCAGTGGATGTGGATATAAACCAACGTCGCATTATGCGAGAGAAATGCTTGGGCAAAAAATTTATGCAGAAGTCATTATTTCAAGAAAAGATCCTCGTAACAGTGTTTTAATTAAAGATGCTGTTAATGAAGCTATCGTAAGCCGCTTTGGTGCAAAAATTGTGAGTAAAGAAGAAGCTGATACAGTGCTTAATGTCTCTATTGGATCAGTAACTTTTAGTCCAACAGTTTATGACCAATATGGTTATGTTATTGCGTATAAGGCACTTGTCAAATTGAGTATCACTTATCAAGACAGCAATGGCAAAAGTGAGAAAGTATCAACAAGTGGGGAATATGACTTCTCTATTGAAGCCAATAGTGTTATCTCTGATACTAGCAGATTTAATGCAATTAAATACTCTTCTTTAGATGCAATTGATGAGTTTGTTTCTAAGATAGCAATTAAAGGACTCCAAAATGGCAACAACAATCAATGAAATAATACGCGATAGTTTGGAAATGATCAAGGCGGAGCACCTTAATTTAACACCCGATAATTATGCCAAAGTATTTTGCAAAGTGGCTAAACAAAAAGGTGTCATTGTTGAAGATTGCCAAAAAGTTGATAAATATATTAAAAAACTGGATCCTTCCATTGCAAGTGATTTAAAACGTTTTAACGTTAGTAGCATTGATGAGTTGCTCTCTTTTTTCGTAGCGAAACTTAACCGCGCCAATGAGGGAGATGCAAGCAAAATGCTTAATTCTTTAGTCATCCTATCTAAGAGAGTATTACAAGCCATTTCTCTTTTGCATGATGCAAAAGCGAGTAATTTAGCCCACGCTTCAATCGAACGACTTGATTTTCATCAAAATTTACAGTCTATAGATTTGGTTAAAGAAAAATGGTTTGATTTTATTTCAAATTATGATGATAACTATCTTAAAAAACTAGATGAATATGGCTCTATTAATAAAGATGACTTAGAAATGATGGTTCGAGATATTCTGAAAATTCTTGGGAAAGATAGCAGTTTAGAGGCTTACAAAATTCTTGCCCCCTTAATTATTGCATCTTTAGTCCCTTCTATTGCTTCAGGTATGAATGATGAATTAGCTAATATTAGCTATGAGTTGCGTAATTCACCCGAATCATTAAATTCTCAAGGTCTTCAAAAAGAGATTAAACAGTTGATTTCAAAACGCATTGCCTTAGATAAAGCAGAAGTGCAAAAAAAAGTAGCCACTCTTGATAAAATTTTAGATGAGATTAATAAAAAAATTATTGATCTCATCAATAGTAGTAACTTCAGTCATGATCAAGTGAAAGAGATTAAAGCTGACCTTCAAAAAATTGATTTTTCACAAGATAGTTTTGAATCAGTTCAAGTCAAGCTATTGCATATTGCCTCATCTTTAGAAAATGAGACAAGATCCTTAAGTGAAAAGATGTCTGCCAACCAAGAGACGATTGGAAAATTGCAAAGTCGTATCAATAAATTAGAATCCGCTTTAATGGTTGCAAAACAAGAAGTTAAAGAGGATTATTTAACGCATGTTGCTACCAAAAGAGCACTGGTTGATGAACTAGCTCGTGTTGAAGATGCGTATAATCGATATAAAATAGATTACACACTCTGTTTTATTGATATTGACCATTTTAAAATGGTTAATGATACGTATGGACATGAAGCAGGTGATGTTATTCTCTCAACGGTTGGTAAGATTTTACGTAAGTATATCCGTCAAGTTGATTTTGCAGGGCGTTATGGTGGAGAAGAATTTTTAGTGATTTTGCCGAGTACAGATTTAGCACAAGGAATTCATTTTGCGGATAAAATTCGTTCCATTATAGAGCAATTTAAATTTTTATATAAAAATGAACGTATTAATTTAACAATCAGTAGCGGTCTTGCCCAACGCTCAGGTCATAAGAGTGGGGAAGAAACTGTAAGCGCGGCAGATGCACTTTTGTATAAAGCAAAAGAGGCGGGACGAAATCGAGTAATGCCCTCTGCCTAATGTCACTTTTTGATTTTTTAGCCAATAAGCCACTTTTTTACGATGTGATAGATACAAAACGTATGCCTAAAATTTATGCAAGTATAACGCATCATCTAAAAATACCCAAAATAATTCAAGTTGTAGGCACTAATGGCAAAGGAACAACAGGACGGTTTCTTGCCCATATGCTTTATCAACAAGGCTTACATGTCGGCCATTATACCTCTCCTCATATTATGACATTTAATGAACGCATTTGGGTAGATGGTAAGGATGTAAGCCATTTTTCCTTAGAAAATGCACACATGCAATTAATGATTTGGCTGAGCCATGAAGATTCTCAATCACTCTCTTATTTTGAATACACGACATTATTAGCGATGGTCATTTTTAGTGAGCACTGTGATTATGTTGTTTTGGAAGCTGGCATGGGAGGTGAGTATGATGCAACAACAGTTTTTCCTAAAATACTCTCTCTAATCACACCTATTGGCTATGACCATCAGGCTTTTTTAGGCAATACTATTGGAGCTATTACTCAAACAAAACTGAATAGTGTCACAACAAATTTTGTGTTAGCAAAACAATATGAAGCTGAAGTGTATGGTCTAGCACTTCAAAAAGCATGTGAAATAGACAAAAAAATTTTTTATGTTGATGGTTTTTTTGATGCAAAAAAAGAAAAAGAAATAGACCTTTTTGTATTACAGCATGGTTATTCCTCTTTTTTAGGAGAAAATTTTAAAGCAGCCCTTTGTGCATTAACGGTTCTTGGGTATGATATTGTATTGCAAAATTTTGATGCACCCTTATTGCAAGGTCGGTGTCAACGTTTTTTACAGAATGTTACCATTGATGTAGGACACAATGTCATGGCTGCTCATGCATTAGTAAAGCATTTTGGCGAAAAAAAAGTTATATTAGTCTACAATTGTTACAGTGATAAAGCGTATAATGAAATTTTGAGCGTTTTAAAACCTATACTTCTCTCACTGGAAATAATTGCAATTGAAAGCCCAAGGGCAGTGAATCAAGAGGCATTAAAAGAAACGGCTATCGCTTTGGGTATTAAAGTAGATATTTTTAGTGATATAAAAGAGGATAAAGAGTATTTGATCTTTGGTTCATTCTCTGTTGTTGAAGCATTTTTAAAGGGTAGATGTGAAAAATAAGTTTACAGTTACTATTTCTGATGTTAATGGTTCACGTCATTTTTTATTACATCAGCTGATTAAGAAGTTTTTAGTTTATTTTACATTGTTTGTCATTTTAGTGATTGTTATAGGAAGCATAGTCATTTCGTTTTTGGTTAAAGAAGTTTCCACACTAGATGCAAAAAAAGAAGTTGCCATTCAAGAGCGCAATACTCTTTTAATTCAAAATGAAGAGTTACAGACAAAAATTTCAGAAAAAGCACAAGAATATGAAAATATTAGAGATAAAATTGCTAGTATGGAAGAGATGGTAGGTCTTAGAACCAATGAAGAAGACACTATCGATACTAGGTTAGATGAAATTGACTTAACTATTGTACAGCAGAAAATCTTTTTTGATAATATTCCTAGTGGTGATGTAATGGCCTATAGTGAAGTTACCTCGAAATTTGGTTGGCGAGAAAATCCTATTTTAAAACGCAAAGAGTTTCATACTGGCCTTGATTTGAGAGCCAATCCGGGTACGCCTATCTTAGCTCCAGCAGATGGTGTTGTGAAATTTACCGAGTACAATCAAAATAGTGGTTATGGTAATGTCGTATCTTTAAGTCATAATTATGGTTTTGAAAGTAGTTATGCTCATTTACAAAATAGACGTGTGGTTAAAGAAGGTCAATTTGTCAAAAAAGGTGATTTGATTGCTTACTCTGGAAACAGCGGTATGTCAACAGGACCACATTTGCATTACGAAGTAAAGTTTATAGGACGTTCATTGGACCCAGAAACATTTGTTAATTGGAAGGGTTCAAATTTTATTACAATATTTAAAAAGGAGAAACGAGTCACATGGGAATCTTTAATAAAGCTGATCAATGCGCAATACCCTCTTCCGAAACTACCATCGTAGCAAGTGGTGCTAAAGTAGAAGGTATTTTTAATTGCCAAACACGGTTACATGTTGATGGTGAGATTGTTGGTAAAATTATCTCTGAGAGTATTGTTACTATTGGAAAACAGGGTCATATAAGCGGTGAAATCAATGCTAGTCGTTTGATTATTAATGGTTTATTTGAAGGTAGTGCTAATTGTGATAATGTTGAAGTCCTTGAGGGTGGTAAGTTTTTAGGAAAAGTCATTTCTAAAGAATTGGTCATTGAAGCCAAAGCGATTTTCGAGGGCGAGAGCAAAATTAAAGTTGATAATCAACTTTTGAGTTACGAAAATTAAAAGGGATTTCATCTGATACAAGCTTCCTGTTATGAATTTTTTAATGATAAAAATAATACGCTTCAACTTTTAGGTGTTTTAAATGATAAAGAGGCTTTTTTAGCCTCTCAAGTAGCTTTGTTTTTAGGCAAAAAAAGTTATGTATTACCCGATCTTAGAGCAAGAGAAGGTGATGATTTACTCTCTTTTAACGAAGAAATGAGTGAGCTTTTACGGACATTGCATGCTTTTTATAAAGACCATTCAACTAAAAAAATTCTCATTGTACCTCTTCGTACACTCTTAACACCTCTTCCTAATGAAGAGCTTTTCACGACAAAAATAATTGAATTTGGGATGCGTTTACCCCAAATAGAGTTTAAAGAGCAAATGTTTTATTGGGGGTACCATAGTAGTGATGTCGTGCAGGCCCCTGGCGAAATATCCGTTCGAGGCGATATTGTAGATATTTATCCTCCCAACACACCGCATGCCATTCGCGTCAGTTTGTTTGATGATGAGGTAGAAAGTATTCGCTATTTTGATGTTCAAACGCAAAAGAGTATCCAAGAAGAGTTAGAAAATGTTGAACTTTTTCCAGCACTTTTTGCTTTAGACCAGCAACACTATGAAACGATTGAAACAGAAGTCCTACGTCTTAAAAGTGATAGTTTCAATAAAGATATACATTCTCTTGGCTTGTGGGCTTTGGGTAATTATGCTAAAAAGTATCTTGATACTTTTAAAACGTACCTTTCCCTTGATGCCTCTTTGGAAATACCAGAGCTTGATTTTTTAGAAACTTCCGACGTGCAAAAGCTTTCATTGCTTCCTATTTTACCCGAAGCCAAAGTTTATAAAGAGATTCAAACTAGCAATATCAAAAGTTTCCTCAGTGTGCATCAACACAAAAAAATTAAAATATTAGCCAAAAACGATGTTTTAATGAAAATTGCAGAGCTAGATGATTTGTCATATACCTACGTAAAGAGCGATTTAATTATCAATCTGATGAGTAGTGATGAAATTTTATATTCACTGAATAAACCTATTCCTAAAGTGAAGCCACGACGATTAAGCATTATTCTCGATGAACTTAAAAATGGCGATTATGTCGTTCATGAACATTATGGTATTGGTATTTTTAAAGGTTTGCTGAATACGACAGTTTTAGGCGCCACGAAAGATTTTGTTGTTATTGAGTATTTAGGGGATGATAGGCTTTTATTACCTGTTGAAAATCTACATGTCATTGAGCGATACATTGGGGAAAGTGGTGGCATGGTCAGCGTCGATAGGCTTGGAAAAGGAAGTTTCCAAAAGCTTAAGGCTAAGACACGGGAGCGTTTATTAGAAATTGCTAGTGAGATTATCGCCATTGCAGCCAAGCGCGAGATGGTGGATGCTATGCAGATAAAAATTCCTTTTGATGTCGTTGAGACGTTTGAAAATGATGCAGGTTTTGCCTATACGGATGATCAAAAAAGAGTAGTGCAAGAAATTTTGCATGATTTTTCAAGTGGAAAAATGATGGATAGACTTTTAAGTGGTGATGTTGGCTTTGGAAAAACAGAAGTGGCTATGAATGCTATCTTTGCAACGGTCTATAATGGCTTCCAAGCGATTTTAATCGCCCCTACGACATTACTCTGTTCCCAACACTACAAAAGCTTACAAGAGCGTTTTGCCAAGTACAATATTCGTGTAGAGCAATTAGACCGATTTACACCTGCAAAGCAAAAAAGTGCTATTTTGCATGATTTACAAAATGGGGTGCTTAAAGTGTGTGTTGGAACACATGCTCTTTTTGATGTGCCTTTGCATAATCCCGCCTTAGTGGTTTTGGATGAAGAGCATAAATTTGGTGTCAAACAAAAAGAAAAACTTAAGAACTTACGTGAAAATGTTCATATCCTCTCGATGAGTGCTACACCCATTCCTCGAAGTCTTAATATGGCGCTGAGTTCCATTAAACAGTATTCACAATTGCTTACACCTCCAAATGATCGTGAAGATGTACGAACCTTTGTGAAAGAGTATGATGAAAAGGTGATTAAAGAGGCTATTTTACGTGAAACAAGGCGTGGTGGGCAAGTCTTTTTTGTACATAATCGTATCGCTACTATTGAAGCGAAGAAAAAAGAACTTCTCTCTATGATGCCACATTTGCGCATTCTTACATTACACTCCGAAATCAGTGCAACTATAACCGAAAAAGAGATGTTACAGTTTGAAGAAAAAGCGTATGATGTTCTTTTAAGTACGTCCATCATAGAATCTGGTATTCATATCCCTAATGTCAATACGATTATCATTGATGCCGCTGATTATTTTGGAATGGCGGATTTACACCAACTAAGAGGCCGCGTAGGGCGCTCCCGTCGTCAAGGCTATTGCTATTATTTGGTGAAAGATAAAGAAGAACTCAGCGAGTCTGCAAAAAAACGTTTAATTGCACTTGAGGCAAATTCCTTTTTAGGAAGTGGCTCTATTTTAGCGTACCATGATTTGGAAATTAGAGGTGGAGGAAACTTGGTTGGAGAGGCTCAAAGTGGGCATATTAAAAATATTGGTTATTCACTTTACCTCAAAATGCTAGAAGATGCGATCAATGTACTTTTGGGAAAGGCACCAATTGCTTCTAAAGAAGTGGATATAAAACTCTCTATTAGTGCTTTTATTAGTGATTCTTATATTCCTGAAGACCGTATTCGCTTAGAGTTATACAGACGTTTAAGCAAATGCGAAAGTGTACAAGATGTCTTAGAAATAGAAGCAGAGATGGTCGATCGATTTGGAAAAATCGATATGCCAACCAAACAATTTTTAGAACTAATACAGATTAAAATTTTAGCAACATGCAAAGGTATTGTATTGATTTCAAATTATGGGCAAAATATTACTATAAAATATGAAGGCGATAAAAAAATAACGCTCATGTCGCGTAGTAAAGATGATGATGACATAATCGCTACTGTTTTGGCACAGTTGAGGGATAAAAAATGAAAATTGGATTTATTGGGGACATTGTAGGAAAACCAGGACGTATGATGTTGGAGTCACACCTTAAAAAACTCAAAATGCAATATGCCTTAGATATTGTGATAGCCAATGGTGAAAATGCAAGTCATGGTTTTGGCTTAAATACTGAAAATGCCAAAGAGCTTTTGAAATGTGGGGTCGATATGCTCACAGGTGGCAATCATTCGTGGGATAAAAAAGAGATTATTCCATTACTCGATACACTACCAATTTTAAGACCTCTTAACTATCCAGAAGGGGTGCCAGGGCGAGGACTTGGTATCTTACATGTAAAGGGTACGGATATTGCCGTGATTAACGTAATGGGCCATTTTAGTATGCCTATGGTGGATAACCCTTTTATTGCCGTTCAAAAAGCAGTTAAAGGGTTACAAGAACAGGGTATTAGTACCATTGTGATTGACTTTCACGCAGAGGCAACATCGGAAAAACGAGCGCTTCATATGATGCTTAAAGGGCAGGTGAGTGCTATATTTGGAACTCATACACATGTTGGAACAGATGATTTATTGATTGAAAATGGAACATGTTATGTCAGCGATGTGGGACTAAGTGGATGTCGTGATAATGTTATTGGCATGGCAAAAGAAGCACCACTTAAGCGTTTTTTAACAGGACTTCCTGCTTCACTTGATATTCCAAAAAAATGCAGAAAAATATTGCAAATGGTGATTTGTGAAATCGAAGATGGTCATTGCCTTGAAGCTCAAAAAATAAGAGTTTTTGATGATAAAGATGAAGTCTTAACCCAACAGGCCTTGCGTGAATAGTTTTGATTTATTACTCGCTCTGAAAGCGAAGGGTTATATTAAAACAAAAAGAGATGTCTTGTGGTGGCCACGGTCTAAAACTTTTTGGGTTATTGTGGGTGCGGTTTTAACACAGCAGAGCAAATGGGAAAAGGTTGAACAGAGTATACACAATTTGGAGGTAGCGGGAATTAAGACCCTTGAAGGTATTGCGAAATGTTCACTTGATCGTTTAGTAGAGTTTATTAAGCCCAGTGGGTTTTATAATACGAAAGCAAACAACCTTAAAAAACTTTGTTTGGCAATTCTCGAAGACTTTAAGAGTTTTGAGCTATTTTGTGAAGAAGTAACTCGGGATTGGCTATTAGAACAAAAAGGTATTGGTCCTGAGAGTGCAGATTCAATCCTTTGCTATGCATGTGGTAAAGAGGCAATGGTAGTGGATGCTTATACGGCTAGATTATTGGAGTCCTTTGGATACCAATTTGAGTCGTATGATGCATTGCAAGAGTGGATGGTTGAAGGTATTGTGGCAAATCAGCATCGCTTGGTTAGTGTTTATGGGCATGAAAAGGAATTCAATGAAGTTTATGCTAGGTTTCATGGTAAGATTGTAGAATTTTGTAAAGAAAATAGCCGAGGGAAAAAAGTAGAAAGTGAGAGTTTGGGCTTATAGCCCAAACAAGTTTTAGAGATTATTCTCTTTTTTGTAAGCAATAATCATCGTATACGCTTCATCTTTCAAGCGTAATTTTTCTTTTTTCATGGTATCGAGATCTACATCTGTAATGTGCTCACGACCTTCTTCGGCATCTGTGATTTTTTTATCCAATTCATTATGTCTTTCAAAAATTTTTGCAAAGTGTGCATTATCAACTTTAATTTTTGAGATAACTTCTCTGTATTCGTGTAGCATTTTTTCTCCTTACGTGTTTAGTTTATTTTATCTAAAAGGTGCTTAATTTGTAACTAATTGTTTTAGGTGCGATAATCTGCATTGATTTTAACGTACTCATGCCCTAAGTCGCAACCATAGGCTGTAAAGGAAGCCTCTCCAATACCTAAATCACAATGTATTCTATAAGACTCTTTTTGCATAACAGCAGCAGCTTTTTTTTCTGTAACTTCATCTAAAGAGCGTTTTTCATTGCAGTAAATGAGTACATCATCATAATGAATAACGAGACTCTCTTCACTACATGTGATACCGCTTGCCCCAATAGTTGAAGCGATGCGTCCCCAGTTTGGGTCTTCCCCAAAAATAGCTGTTTTTACCAGCAGTGAATTACTCAGTGCTTTCGCTGCTTTTTCAGCTTCGGCTATACTCTTGGCACCACTTACTTCAAAAGCAACCACTTTGGTTGAACCTTCTCCATCACGGACGAGCATAAGACTGAGCTCCTTTGTGATACGATTAAGGGCTTCTTGGAATGCTTTTTTCGCATAAGCACCGCTTTTTTTAGAGGCCATAAGAATCACGGTATCATTGGTAGATGTATCACCATCCACACTAACAGCATTAAATGAGTGTTCGACAGCTGGTGTAAGAAGCTCTTCCATGTCAGATTTTGGAATGTCTGCATCGGTGAGAATAAAACAGAGCATCGTAGCCATAGCAGGATTAATCATTCCTGCACCTTTACAAATAGCAGCGATATGAAATGCTTTTCCATCATCCAATTCTACTTTAAAGCAGAGCTCTTTTTTAAAACTATCGGTTGTCATAATAGCGGAGGCCGTGGCATGTGAATCATGGGCTTGAAAATCAAATTTTTCAAATGCAGTTGAGAGTTTATCGACATTTAAACGATACCCAATCACACCCGTTGAGCTCATAATTGGATTATGAAGTGTTGGGTAAAATGTGCGTAGTCGTTCAAATAGTGCCTCAATATCGCTAATTCCGTCAGCTCCCGTCATAGCATTGGCATTTTTGGCGTTCATTAAAATAAAATTAGTTTGAAAGCCTTGTGGGTATTTAAGATAATGTTTAATAGGAGCGGCTTGAAAAACGTTTGTCGTAAAACGTGCGGCAATATCGCAAGGCTCATCAGAGCGAATAAAAGCTACGTCTTCTTTACCATTAGGTTTAAATCCAGCCGATACGCCTTGTGTAAAGAAACCAGCAACATTATTCAAACCATTTTTGAGGGGAAATATCGAAAACATGGTCGAAACCTTTTAGATTTTAGTATGTGAATTTGAGTAGAGAGTTGATGTATTGAGAACTAAAAAATCCCCTAAAGAATTAGGGGGAGGTTTTTAGTCGTTTTTCTTCATTGTACGAAGTGTTGAAGCAGCAATTCTAATTTTTTGAGTTGTTCCATCTTCTAAAGTAACTCTAACAGTTCTTAGATTTGGAAGAAATCTTCTTTTAGTTTTGTTGTTAGCATGGCTTACATTGTTTCCAGACATAGGGCCTTTTCCAGTAATTGCGCATTTTCTTGCCATATCAATATCCTTAAAATTTTTGTGAATTGTACACCAAAGAAGCAAAATAACCGCTTAATTGAGTTGAGCCGATGATTATACCTAAAATTTTATAAATTTTGCTACAATTTCAGTAATTTTTTTAAAGGTTGATGATGTTAGTTGCTCCTAGTATTCTTTCTGCTGATTTTGGTACGTTAAATGATGAAATAATTGCAATTTGTTCAGCAGGCTGTGATTTAGTTCATGTAGATGTTATGGATGGGCACTTTGTCCCTAATTTAACAATAGGACCTGTTGTTGTTAATGCTGTAGCTAAAGTGGCTACAAAACCTTTAGATATTCATTTAATGGTCGAAAATAACACTTTTTTTGTGGATCTTTTTGCACCTATCAAGCCAAAATATATTTCATTTCACATTGAAGAAGAAAAGCATCCCCATCGTTTAATCCAAAAAATTAGAGATTATGGTATTTCTCCCGCAATTGTGCTTAATCCTCATACCTCACCTTCATCGATAGAGTATCTTTTGGAAGATCTCGATATGGTGCTTTTAATGAGTGTCAATCCTGGTTTTGGTGGACAAAAATTTATCCCAAGTGTTCTTGAAAAAGCATCTAAGCTTAAAGAGATGATTGAGAAAAAAAATGCGAATACGCTGATTGAAGTTGATGGAGGCGTCAATAATAAAAATATTTTAATGCTTCGTGATGCAGGTGTTGATATTGTCGTAGCAGGTAATTATGTTTTTGGCTCACACAACTATAAAGTCGCAATTGACTCCCTCAAAGTTTAAGGCATGTGGGTTAAAATCTGTGGAATTACAAATCTTGAAGATGCCTTGCATGCTTGCAAATGCGGGGCAGATGCTTTAGGTTTTGTCTTTTACCCAAAGTCTCCTCGCTATATTGATCCCTTAAAAGCTTTGGATATAGTTGTTAAACTGCCTTTACATGTCAAGAAAATAGGTTTGTTTGTTGATGTCACAGCAGAAGAAATAAACCTTACATGTAAAGCATCTGGAATGGATATGGCACAAATTCATTTTGAAGCAGATGAGGTTTTCTTCAAAGCTTTAGAAATACCTTTTTTACGTGTTATTCGAGCAGAAAAGCGAGAGAATATTCAACAGCATGAAGGCACACTTCGCTTAATAGATGCTTTTGTAGAAGGCTATGGTGGCAAAGGTGAACGTCTACCACTGTCATGGTTTGACCATCGTGATAATTCACAGATTATTTTGGCAGGTGGATTAAGTGTTGATAATGTGGATGAGCTCAAACCTTTAGGTTTTTATGGACTAGATATTAGCAGTGGCGTGGAGCAGTCTAAAGGTATTAAAGATAAAGCTAAAGTAGAAGCATTTATTGCAAAGGCGAAAGCGTGAGGCCCATGGATACTTTTATTCACAAATTAGCGCAAAGGCCTATTTTTCATAAAGAATTTTTTGCCAAAATGCAGACTTTCCCTGAACTGGAAGATATGGATGTCGAAGATTTAAAGACACTTCAATTTTTAGGACTTCCTATTGTTAAATATTCTGACCACTCTTTTACATTGACGACAACGACACAGAGTATTGCCGATCAAAAATTTTGTATAGTCGATATTGAAACCAATGGCAGCAAGCCAACACTGCATCAAATTATTGAAATTGGTGCAGTTATGATTAAAAATGGCAAAGAGATAGGGACATTTAATTCTCTTGCATATACCGATATTTTACCGGACTCGATTCATCAACTGACTGGAATTACGTTAGCGGAACTTGAAAAGGCACCACCATTAAAGAGTGTTTTAGCTGAATTTAGGCTTTTTTTAAAAGATGCCATTTTTATAGCACATAATGTCAATTTTGATTATTATTTTATCTCATATGCGATGGAACGTGCAGGGTTTGGGCCACTACTCAATCGTCGTTTATGCACGATTGATTTAGCCCGTAAAACATTAGAAGCACCCAAATATGGTTTAAGTGCCTTAACAGAGTATCTTCATATCCCTTTTGAGCATCATCATAGAGCATTGTGCGATGCTCAAGCAACAGCACTTGTCTTTGCTAAGTCTTTGGAAAATTTACCTGCTGAAATCATTACCGCTGAAGCTTTAATTGCATTTAGTAAGCCACAACAGCAGAAAAAAAAGGAGAAAAAAGCGCTCAAAGCGCTTCAAACACCTTCTTTATTTTCTAAAGATACGTTGCCATAAATTTTATGTAGTTATCGGCAGATTGATATAAAGAAGCAATCTCTTCATTTGTAAGCTCTCGAACGAGTTTAGCAGGGTTTCCCATAATAAGAGAGCGTGGAGGAAAGACTTTGTTTTTAGTGACAAGTGAGCCAGCTCCCACAATAGATTCTTCCCCAATGATGGCTCCATCTAAGATAGTAGAACTCATTCCTATCAAGCACGCATCTTTTATGGTGCACCCATGCAACATGACATGATGCCCAATAGTGACATTATCGCCGATAATAGTAGGATTGCCATCACTTTTATCGGGCAAAGTGTAATGCGTGACATGTATCATACTCATATCTTGTATATTCGTATTATTGCCGATGCGTATTTTATTGACATCGGCTCTGATAACCACACCAAACCAAATAGAACTATTTTCGCCAATGACAATATTTCCAATGACATCAGCACTGGGAGCTATAAAGACAGTATTAGCGATATTTGGACTTACTCCTTGATATGCCATAATCATTTAACTCTCCTTAAAGAGACGTTTAGCCAATTTTTCAGCTTTATGCGATGTCGTATCTCTCTTTTGGGCTTTATAGATTTTATTCATATAATCTTCCAAAACGGTATGGTTATTGATAGCACGCTCTTCTTCTGGTGAACATATCTCGGTATAGTTGCCTTCACTGTCTAGTGTCCAACTTAAAACATTATCATTGAGTTGAAGTTGTAAAATTTCAAAAAGTTTTTGTTGCAAAGCTTTATCAAATATAGGAGCCATAAGCTCTAATCGTCTCTCTAAGTTTCGAGGCATCCAATCAGCACTTGAGATAAAGATAGAGGGTTCAGAGTGTTTAAAATAGAAAATCCGTGCATGTTCTAAGTATTTGCCTATAATAGATTTAACGCGAATATTTTCACTGACACCTTCAACGCCTGGGCGTAAACAACAAATACCACGCGCGATAATATCTATTTTGACTCCTTTCATTGAGGCATAATAAAGTGCTTGAATGACATCTTGATCGACCAAGGAGTTCATTTTCACAATAATACGTCCTTCACTTCCCGCACTGGCTTCATTATTGATAAGACCTATAATTTTTGGTTTAATTTGTGTTGGGGACATAGACAATGTATCTAAGCGCTTATTTTTTGAAAAGCCTGAGAGAATGTGGAAAAAGGTTGTACTATCTTTAGCAAATTCTTCTTTACATGTAAAGAAACTCGCATCGGTATAGACTTTAGCTGTTGAGCCATTGTAATTACCTGTGCCAAAATGCATGTAAAATTTCAGCTTTCCATCTTCCATTTGGCGAATGACTTGTGCCACTTTGGCATGGACTTTGAAGCCAGTGATACCATAAACAACATGCGCTCCTGCTTGCTCTAACGCTTTGGCCCAATGAAGATTGTTTTCTTCATCAAAACGTGCTTTGAGTTCGACAACAGCAGTAACTTGTTTTCCATCATTGGCGGCATCAATGAGCGCTTGAACGATTTGTGAATTTTTTTCAACGCGATACAATGTCATACGTATAGAGACAACTTGTGGGTCCTTCGATGCTTCTCTAATAAGTCTCAAAACAGGGTCAAAGCTTTCATAAGGATGAAAAAGAATGACATCGTTTTTATCAATGACTTTAAATATTGATTCGTGGCTATCAAAAGGTGGTAATGTTTTAGGATTGTAAGGAGGCAGACTTAAATGGGAAAAATCTTTGTTTGCCACAATTTGCCAAAGAGCACCAAGATTAAGAGGAATCGTATAGGTATAGATATCTTTGGTAAAAATTTGCATATGAGAATTTAAAAAAGTAAGAATATCTTCATCTGCACCGTCTTGAATATTCAGACGAACAAAGGCTCCTTTACGTCGTAATTTTAAACCTTGCTCCATAATCATCATAAAATCATCGGCTTCTTCTTCTTCGATGACCATATCTGCATTTCGCGTAACCCTAAAAGGTGCTGAAGCGATGAGTTTGTAACCTGGAAATATCTCTTCAACATGTCGTTTAACAATAGTTTCGATAGGTACATAGATATTATCGGCTGCTTGAAAAAAGCGAGGTAATACTCGAGGAATACGAATCATTCCAAATTTGAAGTTGCTATCTTCTTCACTTTCACTGTCTTGTAGTTTAACCGCCAACGAAAAGCTTAGGTTATTAAGATGAGGGAAAGGATGCGTTGCATTAACAGCGATAGGAACAATCACAGGTAAGATATTGGAAAAAAAGTAATCATCTGCAAGTTTTGCTAAAGCAGGACTAAGGGCTTCATATTCTCTGATAAAAAGATTTTCTTGAGCCAAATCTTGAAGAACTTCACGGTAGCTCTCTTGAATGACCTCTTTTTCACTCGCAAGATAGGCTCTAATTTCACGTAATTGATCCAATGGTGTTTTCTGGTCAGCTCCCGTTTCGACAACACCGGCTGCAAAAAGTTGTTTAAGACCTGCAACACGTATCATATAAAATTCATCTAAATTGGTAATGTAAATCGCTAAAAATTTCAATCGCTCAAAAAGAGGAAGCTCTTTTTTCATGGATTGTCTGAGCACTCTGGTATTAAATTTTAGCCATGAAAGCTCTCGATTGAGATAGTAGCTAGAGTCAGTTAAATCAGGCACGTCCATATCCTCGCAATTCTAAAGTTTAAAATATTAATTTTATCAAAAAAAAGTTATAAAAGAGTTACGTTTTAGGCATATTTTGAAAAGAGAGAGGTAGAATCGGTATTATTCGCATATTTTTCGTGAGCATTTGAAAGTAAATCGGCTTGTTTTTGCCTATTTTCTTCAAGCCTTGCTTGCATTTGAAGCATGGATGCCGTAGCAGCTACTTGATAGTCCGTGCTACTAGGATCACTGGGCGCAAGAGCGGCTGTTCGTACAATTTGCATTTTAGAGATGGTTTCACTAGGAGAATTTCCCTCTGAGGTATCAATACTGACTTCGCCACCAATGGCATAAAGTTTTTTATCGGGTGCTTCTTGGTAAACAAAGGTGGCACCGCTTAAAATAACACCAGCTCCAGCAGAGATGTGTGCTCGTTCATGGGCTTTGACTGCGCTATCACTTGCTTGAAGTTGCGTAATGAGTGCTTTTTGAGATGTGGTTAAAGTCTCTGTTTCTTTAGTTGTAGTGGAGTTGTTTTTTGAGGTGGCAGTATCTTCTTGCTTGGTTGTTGTAGGTGCGTTGACATGAATGTAAGATGCATTTAGAAAGCTACCAATTTGCATAGTATTTCTCCATAAGTAACCTATTTTAGCACAAAACTTCTTTACATGTAAGCAATACTAATGCCATCCTTACATTTTTTTGATTTTTTCTATCTGATCGCGTAATTTTGCTGCTTTTTCAAATTCAAGAATTTTTGCTGCCTCATGCATTCCTTTGGTTAGTTCAGCAATAATTTTTTTCTTTTCAGAGGGTGGAATTTTATCTTTTTTATCATAGGTATTATAAATGTCAGCATGCTCATCGAGTTTGAGATTTTCATCCATTTTACGTGTGGTACTCGTTGGTGTAATATGATGCTCTTGATTGTAAGCTTCTTGAATGGCACGCCTTTTAAGAGTGATATCAATGGCTTTTTGCATCGAATCGGTAATTTTTTCTGCAAACATTACTACTTTACCATTAAGATTACGCGCTGCACGTCCCATCGTTTGAATGAGGCTCGTTTCGGAGCGTAAGAATCCTTCTTTATCGGCATCAAGGATGGCAACTAAAGAGACTTCAGGTAAGTCCAACCCTTCCCGTAAAAGATTGATACCTACCAATACATCAAATTCACCCACTCGCAGGGAGCGGATGATTTGGTTACGTTCAATCGCATCAATGTCCGAGTGCATGTATCGAATTTTGATACCCAAATCTGCATAATAACGCGTCAACTCTTCGGCCATTTTTTTAGTTAGCACGGTTACAAGGACTTTTTCACCCTTACTAGTTACCTTTTTTATCTCATCAAAAAGCGTTTCAACTTGATTATGACTACGTAAAATCTCCACTTCTGGGTCAAGCAATCCCGTTGGACGAATGACTTGTTCTGCGAAATTTTCTCCACTAAGACTAAGTTCAAGTTCTTTAGGTGTAGCAGAGACAAATAGGTAACGAGGTGCTTTGTTGATAAATTCATCAAACATCAAAGGACGATTATCCAAGGCACTTGGAAGGCGAAAGCCATATTCAACTAAAACTTCTTTACGACTACGATCACCTGCAAACATACCTCGAAATTGTGGAAGGCTTACATGCGATTCATCGACAATAACGAGATACTCTTTATTCATTGCTTCAAAATAATCAAAAAGCGAATAAGGTGTGCTTCCCGGTTCTATACCCGTAAGATAGCGTGCATAGTTTTCTACCCCTTTACACGCTCCTGTCGCACCTAACATTTCTAAATCAAATTCAACCCGTTGTTTAAGGCGTTGGTGTTCGACAAGTTTGTCCTCTTTTTTGAAAAAAGCCAAGCGCTCTTCAAGTTCGGTTTCAATGGATTTCATTGCATTTTGAAGTCGTCCATGACCTACGATAAATTGATTGGCGGCATAAATAACAATTTTTTCAAGTGTTTGTACCTTTTTATTGAGTAAAACTTCAAAATAGTAGATACTCTCTACTTCATCGCCAAAAAATTCTACTCGTACGGCTTCTTCTTCACTGTACGCAGGGTAAATGTCAATTACATCGCCATTAACACGAAATGAGCCTCTATCAAAATAAACATCGTTACGTTTGTACCCCATATCGACAAGACGTAGAAGAAGCGCTTTTTGATTGATAGAAGCACCAATCTCTATGATTTGCACCATTTGTTTATATTCGCTAGGATCGCCCAAACCATAATTGGCTGAAACGGACGCCACGCAGATGACATCATCGTAACTCAGCAGTGATGCCGTGGCACTAAGGCGTAAACGCTCTAATTCTTCATTGATGGAGCTGTCCTTCTCGATAAATAAATCACTACGTGGGATGTAAGCCTCAGGTTGATAGTAGTCGTAGTAGCTGATAAAATATTCGACATGATTGTGAGGGAAAAAGCCTTTAAATTCACTGTAAAGTTGAGCAGCCAAGGTTTTATTGTGTGTCATGACAAGGGCGGGCATTTGAAGTTTTTGGATGATTTGTGCCATGGTGTACGTTTTTCCACTTCCCGTCACACCGATAAGTGTTTGATAGCGACTTCCTTTTTTAATAGCCGCCGTTAATTTTTCTATCGCTTGAGGCTGATCGCCAGAGGGTTGGTAGGGACTTTGTAATTTAAATTCGCTCATGTTCATACTTTTAAAATAATTTTGTTACAATTATAGCAGGTTAGACAAAATAGGAGCCGTTATGTTTCAAGAAGAAAAAAATATAGACACACTCAGCCAAAAAGTTCTTGAGCTGATCGAAAAATATCAAAGCTTATTAACTGAAAATGAGATGCTGCGCCAAGAAGTCATCAAAGCCAAAGCCGAAGCCGAAGCTAAAAATATTCAGATTGCCAAATTAGAGAAAGATTTAATTTACAAAGGCATAGGTTCTGATGATTTGCTGAGTAAAATCGAGGCAGTGCTTGGAAAATGAGTAAAATAACCGTAACACTGGGCGGTAAAGATTATGATATCAAACTTGAAGGTGCTTTTGCCGAACAGTTTGAAGCGGATTTTAAAACCAAATTTAATGGCAAAAGTACGATTGACCCTAAAGAACTCTTGTTTGCCTATGTAGGTAAATGCTATGATAATTTTGTATTGGAAACGGAAATACAAACTTTAATTACGAAGATAGATGGGGATTAAGTTACGCTTTAAAAAGATTGTACTAGAATCACAGCAAAGTCTATAAGTGTATAGGCTAAAAAAACAAGGAGTGAAAATGAAAAAAGGTTTTACTATGATCGAATTAATTTTCGTCATCGTTATTCTAGGAATTTTGGCCGCAGTTGCAATCCCAAAATTGGCAGCAACCAGAGATGATGCAAAATCTGTAGGTATTAAGACAGACGTTGCAGCAGCTATTCAAGCTGTACCGGCATGGTACCAAGGTCAAAAAGACGCTAGAATTTTACAAGGTATTGCACTTGATACAAGTACATGGAAGAAAAATGCAGCTGGTGAAGCATACGAGTGGACTGATGAAGGTCAAGTATGTATAACACTTGCTGTTTGGGATATAAATACATCAACTGGTGGAGCTAGTGATGGAGTTGCTACAAGTACAGATATTAATGCTTCAACTAATGGTGCATGGCAAGGTTCTTACGATCCTGTCTTTAGAGTTATAAAAACAGATGATGCTAATGCTTCTCCTACAGGAACTGTTTGTAAAGCTCTTTGGAATGAATTAGGATTAACTGAGCAAAATATTACAATGGCTGGAAAAAAGGTTCAATGGTAATTAGTATTAAAGCTAACACCTTAATGCAGGGCGAATCTCGTCCTGCATTTACGATGATAGAACTTATTTTTGTGATTGTGATACTTGGCATTTTATCTGCTGTGGCGATTCCTAGACTTGCGGCAAGCCGTGATGATGCCGTGCTTGTCAAAGGTAAATCACAAGTTTCTGCTATTCGCAGTGGCATTTCTCTTCAGAAATCAAAACGTATGATGGAAGGAACAACGCCTTTTATCCCTACTAGTTTAGATAGCATTACAACCTACAATGCTGACAATCAGCGTCTTTTTAATTATGCCGATGGCAATAGCTCCAATATCTTAGAATACCCTGTCTACTCAAAAGTCAGCCATGATGGCTCATGGGCTAAAACAGCGGCTAACGCCTATGCATATTATCTTAACAATACGAATGTTGCCTTTGATTACAATACAACTTCTGGCTCTTTCGATTGTGACCATACAAATCAAAACTGTAAAGATTTGGCAGAATAATCCGTGTGTTTTATTACCTCGTTTCTCTTTTAAAATCTCCTCTTAATCCCCTTACGTATCAAAGCAGTGAAAAGCTCAATACAGGAGCTTTAGTGCATGTTTCTCTCAATAAAAAAGAGATGTTTGGAGTTATTCTCGAAAGCGTTGAGAGACCTAGCTTTACATGTGAAGCGATAACCCTTACATGTAACGAATTTTTCCCACATGAAACAGTGGAAATTGCTAAGTTTATTGCAGAGTATTATGTTTGTTCACTCGGTGAAGCTCTCGCTTTATTTGTGCCATGTTCTGAACTTTCTACTAGCATCAAAGACAAGTTAGAAATTGACATTATGCTTTCATCTGAACAGCAAAAGGCATATGCTTTTATAGAACACCACGAGAGTTCTCTTTTATTTGGAGACACGGGTAGTGGTAAAACAGAAATCTATATGAAACTGTTTGAAGCGTGTATCAACAAAGGGAAATCAGCTCTTTTTTTACTTCCAGAGATTGGCTTAACACCTCAAATGAAACGCAGACTCAAACATCATTTTGGCTCACATGTAGCGATTTGGCATTCAAAAGTGAGTGCGAAGAAAAAAGCAGAGATTTTAAAAGGCCTTGAAGAGGGAACGATTTCCATCATTGCGGGAACGCGCTCCGCTCTTTTTTTACCGATAGCGCAGTTAGGACTTATTGTTGTGGATGAAGAGCATGATGAGAGTTACAAATCAAGTTCACGTCCTCGTTACAATGCGCGTGATTTAGCATTACTATTTGGTCAAAGGCAGGGAATTAAAGTGCTTTTAGGTAGTGCAACGCCTAGCTTAGTAAGTTTTTATAAAGTGCCTTATGTCAGACTCAAAGGTACCTACCATACGTCAAAAAACAGCTTTTTTTACGACGATAATCACAATGAATTAAGCGCTATGGTGATGGAACGTATTCAAAAAACATTGAATAAAGGTCAACAAGCCGTTGTTTTTTTACCGACACGTGCCAATTTTAAATACATCACATGTAAAGAGTGTGGAAGCAATATTGAATGTCCTTTTTGCTCAGTAGGGATGAGTTTACATCAAAATGCTCATGCTTTAAAATGTCATTATTGTAACTACACCGAAGCGATTCCTCAAGTGTGTCCAAAATGTGGATGTAAAGAGATCGTCGCAACACGCATTGGTACCGCTGAGGTCAGCAGCCGGTTAAGTGAGTATTTTAAAGATTTTGTCGTGCAACAGTTTGATAGAGATGTTGTTAGTACGGAAAAAAAATTATCGGATATATTAGAACGCTTTAATGACAAAAAGATTGATATTTTGGTCGGTACACAGATGCTTAGTAAAGGGCATGATTATCATGGTGTCGGTTTGGCTGTTATTTTAGGCATTGATGCACTTTTAAGTATGTCAGATTTTAGAGCTAGAGAAAAGGCACTTTCCTTAGTCCAACAAATTGCAGGACGAGCCGGTCGTAAAGGACATGGCGAAGTGTTAGTTCAAACACATAATACAGAGTTTTTTCAAACCTATTTAAGTGATTTTGAACAATTTTTACGTGATGAGTTGGCATATCGAAAACAGTTGTACCCACCTTTTAAAAAAATGATGCGTTTAATGGCCTCACATGTTAAAGAAGAAAAAGCACAAGCACTGATTGAAAAAGTCAATGAGCATGCGAAACATTTTAAAAAGGTTGAAATCGTAGGTTTTGGAAAATCAACGATTGGAAAAATAGCCAATAAATACCGCTTTGAACTTCTTGCCCGCAGTGATTCAACTAAAGCACTTTTAGAATTAGCTCACCATGTCAAAACCTTACATGTAGAAGTTGATATGGATCCACTTTCCTTTTCTTAAATCTTATCGTTGTATAATTAAAGTTCTTTCAAAACCAATTTTGAAAAGTCTTTTAAAATATTGAATTTATTTCGGATGTAACACATGATAAAAAGATACCCAACTAAACAAATTTTTGTAGGCAATATCCCAATAGGGGGTGATGCTAAAATACCTGTCCAGTCGATGACATTCTCCAAAACACGTGATGTAGAGGCGACGGTTGAGCAAATCCGTCGTTTGCACTTTGCAGGATGTGACATCGTGCGTGTGGCGGTTCCTGATTATGAAGATGCGCATGCGCTTAAAGCTATCAAAGAGCAAAGTAGCTTACCTCTTGTTGCTGATATTCATTTTAACTACCGCTTGGCGTTAATTGCGGCAGAAGTGGTGGATTGTATCCGCATCAATCCAGGTAATATTGGGGCAAAAGAGCGTGTTAAAGAAGTGGTTAAGGCATGTACGGAACGTAATATCCCGATTCGTATAGGAGTAAATAGTGGAAGTTTAGAAAAAGAATTTGATGAAAAATATGGTCCAACATCCAAAGGGATGGTCGAATCAGCACTGTATAACATTAAATACCTTGAAGATTTGGGCTTTACCAATATGAAGATTTCACTTAAAGCAAGCGATGTGCAGCGCACCATTGAAGCGTATCGTATGCTTCGTCCATTGGTAGAATATCCATTTCATTTAGGGGTCACGGAAGCGGGAACTTTATTTCATTCAACCGTTAAATCCTCGATTGCGCTTGGCTCACTTTTACTCGATGGTATCGGCGATACATTAAGGGTTTCCATCACTGGAGAACTTGAAGAAGAGATAAAAGTAGGGCGTGCGATTTTAAAAGATAGTGGCGTTGAAAGCAGTGGGCTTAACATCATCTCATGTCCAACATGTGGAAGATTAGAAGCCAATTTAGTCAAAGCAGTGGCGGAAGTTGAACGTCGTACCAAACACATTACCGCCCCTTTAAATATCTCGGTTATGGGATGCGTAGTGAATGCCATAGGCGAAGCCAAACATGCCGATGTTGCGATTGCGTTTGGCAAAGGACAAGGGCTTGTGATGGTCAAAGGCGAAGTGGTTGCTAAGCTCAAAGAAGATGATTTGGTCGATAAATTTTTAGAAGCTGTTGAGTTAGCCGCTAAGGAGTATAAAGCGTGAGTAACCTGCATAATATCAACATTGAACGCTCTGTTCTGAGTTCTATCTTATTTAATCCTGCGACCTTTGAAGATGTTGCGGCAGTGGTGAGTGGTAAGGATTTTTACCTGCCAAGTCATCGTTATATTTACGAAGCGATGGAAGCATGTGAGAGGGAAGATTTACCCATTGATGAAGAGTTTATCAAGAAAAAGTTAGGACAACAAGGGCGCTTTGATGAAGACGCCATGCTTGAAATTCTCTCCACAAATCCGCTTCCTGCCACACGGGCATATGTTGAAGAGATACGTGAAAAAGCGATTAAGCGAGAATTAGTTCAGCTCACCAGTGACATTAAAGAGATAGCTGTTGAAAAAGATTTACCTTCTAGCGATGTCGTGGATTTGGTGCAACAAAAGCTGTATCAAATCACCCAAGACAATGGTAGTAAAGAGTTTCGAGCTTCTCCAGAAATGACTCATTCAACGATTGCGCATATCCATGAGATGAAAAAACGTGGTAATTCAGGTGTTGTAGGTGTTGATAGTGGATTTGCTGAAATTAACCGTTTGACATCTGGTTTTGGTGAGGGCGATTTAATCGTAGTTGCCGCACGACCTGCGATGGGAAAAACGGCTTTTTGTCTTAACCTCGCTCAAAATGCACTGGACCGTGGTCGAGGTGTTGCAATTTTCTCCCTTGAAATGCCTGCTGAACAGCTAATGCTTAGGATGCTCAGTGCGAAAACATCGATTCCTTTACAAAAGCTCAAAATCGGTGATATGAACGATGAACAGTGGAGCAGGCTCACCAGTGCCGCCGATGAGATGGCGAAGAAGAAATTTTTTGTAGATGATAATGGCTCTGTGGATATTCACAAAGTTAGGGCGAAACTGCGAAAGCTTAAAACACAACATCCTGAGATTTCGATGGCGATTATTGATTATTTGCAGTTGATGTCATCAGGGGGAACGAGGGATAGGCATATCGAAGTCAGTGATATTAGTCGTGGGCTTAAACTTTTAGCACGTGAGCTCAACATCCCTATCATTGCACTCTCACAGCTCAATCGTGGACTTGAAAGCAGGGGTGATAAACGCCCAATGCTTAGTGACCTTAGAGAATCAGGCGCGATCGAGCAAGATGCCGATATGATTTTATTTGTGTACCGCGATGATGTGTATCGGATGCGCGAAGAGAAAGAAAAAGAGCAAAAAGCACGAACCGAAGGTAAAGAGTATAAAAGTAACTTTTTTGAAAAACCTGAAGAGTTTGCCGAGGTTATCGTGGGTAAAAATAGAAATGGTCCTGTTGGCGTTGCCAATCTTATTTTCCAAAAAGCCTGCACACGCTTTGTCGATGGTGGTGGTATTCCTATTGAGGTTGTCTATAAAGAGGCTAAAATGGAGATGAAAGAGGGCAAAATAAGTATGCCTCCACTTTAATATGCTATCCGTACCACTTTTTACACAAAAAAAAGAGATTTTTGTAGCGTTTTTGGTGGTACTCTTTTTGTCTAGTTCTTCATTAGTGTATGACTACATGCAGTACCGTTCTTTCATCCAAGAGCCTTTACATGAAAGTGAAGCTATCGTTGTTAATCACTATCAAAAAAGTAATGCTAAGGGCAAAGTTTATGATGTTTTTAAACTCAAACTTCCCAATACTACAACGTTTTATACTGTTTCTTGGAAGCCTCTAAAAGTAGGTGTTAACGAAAAAGTCAAAGTCAAATTTAGCGTTGAAAATCTTACCTTTTTGGAATACCTCAAAGGTTTTTATGCGACATCTTTTTATATTTACGCACTCTATCAAGATGACTTACCAATAGCGTTAAAATTGAGTTCATGGATAGCAGAGCAACACAGTGATTCTGATATAAGCTCTTTATTTCAAGCACTTTTTTTAGCAACACCACTTTCAAAAGAGCTTCGTGAAGATGTCCAAAAATGGGGTATTTCGCATTTGGTGGCGATAAGTGGGTTTCATTTGGGCGTGCTCAGTTTTATCCTTTATGCATTTTTTAACCCCTTTTACCGTTTTTTTCAAGATAGGTATTTTCCGTATCGCAATAAAATGGCAGATGTGAGTGTGCTTGTCTTTATTTTCCTTTACATGTACATGGAATTAATCGGCTTTACGCCCTCTTTCATGCGTGCTTTTGTGATGAGTGTGTTAGGCTTTTTACTCTTTTCTCATGGTGTTAAAATTGTAAGTTTTTCAAATTTACTGTTGACTTCAGTATCGCTTTTAGCTCTGTTCCCATCACTGATGTTTTCACTCTCTTTTTGGTTTTCAGTAGCGGGTGTTTTTTATCTCTTTTTGCTTATGCATCACTTTGCACATCTTAATAGCTGGGCATTGGTTGGCGTTATTGATGGCGGCGTTTTTCTTCTGATGATTCCTATAGTGCATACTTTTTTCCCCGTCTTTACTTTTTTACAACTCACTTCACCGATTTCAAGTTTAGTATTTATTGTGTTTTATCCACTCGAAATGCTCTTACATGTCATGCATTTAGGCGGCATTTTGGATAAGGCACTGTTGGCGTTTTTACATGTAAAAATTCAAAGCTTTACACTCAGTTTTCCTGTATGGTTTTTAGCGGGTTATATTGGGCTTTCGCTTTTAGCCATTCGATTTCGTAGTGTGCTTTTTGTCTGTTTAGCGCTTTGCCTTGCGAGCCTCTTTTTTATTACATAAGAGAGTTTTACAAAAAGTCTAATACTTATTTTAACGCTTTCATCGCATCATTGATTTTTTCATACACTGAAGTATCTAAGCGAATCTGTGGCACGGTAATATCTTTGGTGTTGTTCAATTTTTTAAGATTTGCAGTGCTGAAGGAAGGCTCTTCAATAGAGCTAAAGCCATCAGGTTTTCTTCCCGTGAGTTTTTCGATATATGCAATACTATGAGCAAAAGCATCTTTATTTTCACAATGAACAATAGGCCCTTCATAACAAAAAGGCATTAACCTTGATGCATATCGAAGAGTAGCATCGTGAAATATTTGAACCTTAGGGTTGTCTGTTTTGACACTGCTACCAGGATTGTGGGAGTTATAGACAACAGCTTTGAGATTTTTAGTATTTTTGATATTCCAATGGGTTGCATGGTATGAAGCAACAAACAATACTACAGGGTCATTTGATTGTGCCAACCAAAGGTCTAAGCCATGGTCATTCCGCCAACCGCCGTATAAACCGACCATATATATTTTGGTTTGAGGTGTTAAGAGTGTTTTAAATGAAGCATCGATTTCCTGCGTGGCATCTTGAATATCGCATAAAAAATCAACTTGTCCGTAGTTATTCGTGTACTCAATTTCTATGCGGTGTTTTCCTTTGCTAAAAGTATACGGTAAGGTTGTCGAATGTTCGCCTTCAAAAATGACATTTCCATCAACGATGACTTTGGCTTTTGCCCAACTGATGGAGAGCGTAATGTGTTTTGTGCTTTGCTTATCAAAGGTAAAATCACCCACCCAAAGCCCTAAAAAATGATCAGGCGTAATAAGATAAAACTTCTTTTTATCCGAATAATGCACGCTAATACTAGAAGTATCTTCAAAATGCATCACATAGGTAGGCATATTGGATTGCATAAAATAACCGCGAAATTTATTTAAAGGGATGTGTTCTTTATCGATTTTGACTATTTCAGACCAACGTGTTTGCTCAAACGCATAAAAAGGATTAACGCGTCGTTTTTCGGCCACTATTTTAGCCTCATTGATATTTCGCTCAATTTGCTCAAGCTCTAGGTATTTGTCTTTAGTGAGTACAATTTCAGGTAATGCTATGGTGTTAAATTTAGAAGAAGGGCTAAATCCTGTTAGGCTCATACCTGTGTAGCGTATGATTTCTTTATTGAGTGTTTTTAATTTTTGAGGACCATTTTGGCAGGCAAATCCCATAGGTGCAAAATCATTGCATTGTGATAAGGTAGGTAATTCTGTCAATTGGGTTAGTTTCTTAGCCCGTAAAATCAACACATTATCGCAATCCGTTTTGATGGTATCTCCCACGCCATTATAAACAATGGCTTTTAAATTGGCTTCTTTACAATGATTGATTTCCCATTCTGTTGTTCCACCTTCGCTTGATTTTAAAAAGGCAATGGTGGGAGCACTAGAGGCAACAACATCAAGGGTTTTACGTTTATAGCCAAAGGCGTAGTAGAGATTGGTATCGTTTTGCACATAAGGTTTGAGACTTTGTGTAATATTTTCATCACTCAAAATAGGCTCATACTCGCTCATGCTGACATACATTTTTGTTGGGGTAACATTGGTATTGACGACTTTGATTTTAACAGAATGAAACCCTGGCGAAAAGGTGTAATCGTAAGAGTTTGTTCTGTCTATTGTTTGAATGGTTTGACCATCTATAATAAGATAAGCCTTTGCCCATGTGATGTTGAAGTGAAAGGTTTTAGTCATACTTCTTGGCGTAACAATTATGCCTTCCATTAAAACATAAAAATCTTTTTCTTCATCAAAAAAGAGCTTTTTTCCTGCAAATCCTTCGAGGTAAAAAGAGGGTGCGATATGCTCTTCAAGTGTAAATTTTTCTGTGCCACCTAAGGCTTTGAGTTCTGTGAAGTTTGCATTATGATAGCTAATAAAAAAGGTATTGATAGGAAGTTGTAAAAGAGAAGGTAAATTATTTCGTCCCAAATAACACAAGAGGGTTAGAAGCATTAAAGCGATGGTTATCTTGAAGGTGGGAAGTAGTTTAGTAGTATGTAAAAGTAAAACAAGTAGTATTAATACTCCCATGAAAATAAAAATGAAATCATATACAAACATGATGAAACCTTTTTCATTGAATTATCAAAGAAGGCTATTATAATATGTAAGCGTAAAACAGGTGTTAAATGTGTTTATTTTTAGGAAATGCTTGTATCTTTTGTTTGTCTCTCTTCTTCATTTAGTATATAACAAAGTTTGATGCCATACAGATAGATAAACCATGAAAAGTAAATCCATAAAAAGAAAAAGAGCAAAATACTAAAAGAGCCATAAATACTTAAATAGGTTTTATTGTAGGTCACGTAATAGACAAAAAGTGTTTTGGAAGCATACCAGACAAAAGATGTAACAAACGAAGCGATGAAGGCACTTTTAGGATAGATTTTTATTTTAGCAGAGATAGTAAACATAATGAAGAAAAGGAGCCAAATAATAAAATAAGGAGTAATCAATAAAAGATTGATAGAGCTTGTCATGTGTGAACTTGCAAGGATTTCTTGGGCGCGTGCAGAGATATAAAATGAGACAACAAGACCTAAGGGCATCAGTGTCATCATTGTCCAATAGGTTGAAAGAGCTTCCCATAAAGAACGGGTTTTTGTTTGAAAAATCTTACTGATAATTTTTTCATAATCTAAAAAAAACATAATCGAAATATAAAGCACAAAGATAAGTCCCATGGCTCCCATATTGCCCGTGTTTTCCATAAACTGATTGAGATAGTCTATCATTGTTTCTTGTTGTGTTGGGATAAGTGAACCAAAGATAAAAGATTGTACTTTTTCGTAGTAGTCATTAAAACTTGGCATTTTGGTAAAGAGGCTAAAGGTAATCAGTAAGATAGGAATGAGCGCCAAAATAGTGTGGAAACTAAGAGAAGAGGCGTAATGAGCTAAGTCATCATCTCTTAGTTTTTTGAAAAAATCTCCACACTCTTTAAGCGTTAGCACCTCAAAGGCCCATTTTGGCTGGATTTAAGATATTGTTAGGATCAAAGGCTTTCTTGATAGAACGGAAGAGTTCCATTTCTTCATCACTAAAAGCTAAATGCATAAAAGGAGCTTTGCTCAGTCCT
>JAQUGO010000015.1 GCA_028684065.1 Sulfurospirillaceae bacterium | reverse complement strand
TCAATCGAAAGCGATTTACTTTGGAGCGACAGGAGGTGCAGGAGCACTCTTGGCACGACAGATAAAAAGTGCTGAAGTCATTGCTTATCCAGAATTAGGACCTGAGGCAATACGCAGACTTGAAGTGATTGATTTTCCATTGACCGTTATCAATGACACCTTTGGTGCTGACCTTTATAAAATTGGTCGTGCTCAGTACGAGGTCTTCGCCTAATATGTGGTTACATGTAACAGGTAGATTATTTTTGGTACTTTCTACTTGTTACACTCTTGAGTTAAGAGAAATCTGAGAGAATCTCGCACTACACTAGGTCTATTATAACTATAAAATGATACTCTTAAGGTAATCGTGTGACACAGCAACTTATTTCAAAACGAATGCTTTTTTTAGAAGATGATGAAGAATTATCACGCATGATGATTCCTATCTTTAAAGTATTTGTGACAGATGTTTTGTATGCCAGAACAATCAATGAAGCTCATATGATTTTGGAAACACAATCTATTGACCTCATTTTTACGGATATTCATCTCAAAAATGAAAATGGACTTAATTTCGTCAAAGAAGTGCGCAATGCGGATGAAAGAATGCCGATTGTTGTTCTTAGCTCTTATAAAGATGAAGCACTACTGATGCAAGCAATCCCTTTAGGCCTCATTGATTATCTAATTAAGCCAGTCAATTATTTGCAATTAACAGAAGCTTTTGATAAATGTTTTGCAAAAATTGAATGTATAGCCCATAAAAAAATTGATCTTGGAAATGGATTTATTTATGATGCTAATGAACAAAGACTGGTCAGAGATAATGAAATATTTGTCTTAAAGAAAAAAGAAATATTATTTGTCGAACTTTTGAGTAAAAATAGAAATCGTCTTATTACGAAAGAGATGATTGAGGCATCCGTTTGGGAGTCTGAAGAGATGAGTGATGCTGCACTGTATAATTTTATTTTACGCATTCGTAATCGTTTTGGCAAAGATTTTATTCATGCAATTTCAAATTTAGGTTATAGAGTTAGTAAGGATTAATTAAGAAATGTAATACGAGCACACAATCCAACATCCGTATTTTTATACGAAAATGTTGCGTGATGTTCTTTTGCTAAGTCTTGACACATTTGAATTCCTAAACCCATAATGCTTGTTTCAGGATCAATTCCTCCTGCATTATCATGAATAATAATTTCTGCTTGACTAATAGTGATAGCAAAATAAGGTTCTGTAATATGACGACGCATAGCTGCATTGATGGTATTATCTATCAAATTGAGCCATATATGAACCCAATGATTTTTTATACCGCTCAGTTGTAGATTTGTTTGACCGCTATAGGTAATTTTCAAAGAGCTATTCGCAATCTTTGTTTCCAAAAAACTGATAGCATGATGAAGTGTTTGTATCAACGTAAATGTTTCTATTTTTTTTGAAGGTTTATAGAATTCTAAAAAATCTTGCATGGTTTGTGACATAAAATCTAAGAGTTTCCCAATTTCTTCAGATTGTTGTGTTAATAAAGCTTTATCCAAAGGTTGCTCTTTTTTAAGTTGAACAAGTGTGTAAAGATTCAGAGCACCAATTTTAGCAAGTGTTCCACGCCATTGATGTGAAATATTAGCAATGATGCGTCCAATTTCTGCCTCTTTTGAGGCTTGAAAAAGTTTATTTTGAATAGCACTATTTTTTTCCACTTCATGGGCTACTTTTTTGCGCAAGAGAGCATTCCATAAAATGATACCCATAAAAATGAGAGCCAAAAAAACTAATCCAAAAGTAAAATATTTAATGACTTCTTTATTGAACCCCTTTTCAATAACAATGGCAATGTGTTGATTAACACTGAGTTCTTTTTCTTCTGGTGTGATAGTTGCTATAGCTTTGTTAAGAAGTGACAGAAACATGGGTTTATCATTCATAATAGATAAGTGTATGACATTTGCGTATCCCTCAGGTTCACCGGCAACTTTAAGATTAAAAAGTCTCTCTTTTTTGATGGTGTATGCAGCCGCTATCATAGAACGGATGGTCATATCAGCTTTATGGTTTGAGACCATATTTAAAGCCTCTTCTTTCGTTGCAACAGGGATGACAACCAAGTTTTCGAACTCTTTGCTAAAGCGTGTAAAAAGATCCGAAACAATAGGAATGACAATGCTCTCGTGTACTAGCGTTGAAATATCTTCAATGTAAGGATGCTCTTCTCGGGTAATAAAAACATTTGGGTCTGAAAAAAGTGGATCACTAAATGAAAGCCATTTATGTGTCTCTTCTGAGGGGGTTATAAACGTTAAAATATCACATTGGCCAGATTTTGCCAATTTAAGGCTATCATCCCATGTCAATACCTGTTGTACTTCAAGAGCAATACCCAATCGACGTGCAACTTTTTCAACCAAATCAGCAGTAATACCTCTGTAAACTCCTTCTGTTGTTATTTCTTCAAATGGGTAGGATTGGGGATCAACACAAAGTTTATAAAAATCTTTTTGTTTTAGAAATTTTTGTTCTTGCTCTGTTAATGAAAGAATGGCATTGCTCGCATTGGCATATAAAAAGATAAAGAATAAAGAGAGCATTACTTTTAACATGAAGTTTACCTAAGAGAAATTTTGACTTATGTATCCATTATAACATGTTGCATGTGTTTAGTAATGCAACATGTTTATACGTAAAGGAAATTTTTATGAAGTATTATAGGAAAAACAAGTAAGGACATTCTATAATAAGCGTATTCTAAGAGGGAGTCATGTGTGATTGTAAGGTATTTGTTCTTTGTGTTTTTAGTGATAACTTTTAGTTTTGCATCCAATTCTTCAACTCAATATATTATTACAACAGCGAGCACAGGAGGTACATTTTATCCTGTTGGTGTTGGATTAACAAAATTATTGTCTCTCAAATTAGGGACAAAAACAAATATACATTTCTCAGCGATAGCAAGCGATGGAAGTTTAAATAACATTAGACTATTGGAAAAAAAAGAGGCACATTTTGCTCTTATTCAGGGTCTCTTTGGCATGATGGCTTGGAATGGCACACAGATATATCAGAATAATGCACAAAAAAACCTTCGCTCTATTTCTATGTTGTGGCAAAATGTAGAACATTTTGTCATATGTAAAGAGACTTCGACCACAGGTTCAATCTATGATTTAAAAAACCTTTATGGACAAAGCTTTTCAATTGCAGAAAATGATTCAGGAAGTAAGTTTTCTGCTGAAATTTTAATGGATACTTTAGGAATTGATTACACCAAGATGAATCTCCATTATCTAGGGTATAACCAAAGTGCGATTGCTTTGCAACAAGGTAAAATCAAAGGGATGAATACACCAGCAAGTCCTCCTGTCCCCGCTGTTTCCTCAGTATTTAATTCTATGGGGCCCCTGAAGGTAACGTTACTTGAATTTAGCGATGAAGATTTGGAAAAGATTCAAAAATACTATCCCATTTGGACGCGTTATATTATTAAAGCCTACACCTATCCTAGACAAACGAAAGATATTCATACCATTGCTCAACCCAATCTTCTCATTACCGATGTTGATACTCCTGAAGATATTGTCTACCTTTTGACAAAAACCATGTATGAAAACCTTTCGTTTATTAATTCTGTAAATAAAGGTACCATTTCCCTTTCACTTCAAAATGCAATCAACGGTTTAACGATTCCTTTACATAAAGGGGCTATTCGTTATTATCAAGAGATGGGTATTACCATACCTTCTCATCTTCTACATGTGAGTCCATAATCTCTTAGGATTCTCTCAAAAAAAACAGCTTTTTTTCTCTTATCTTAAGAGATTGTTGATAGAGCAAAACAGTAAACTTTCCTCTGACGAGATTAAAATTTAATGTAGGAGGTTTCTATGTTTAGCACGAAGAAGATTGTTTTTATACTCCTTGCTTTGGCTGCTATGCTTTCCATGATTTATCTTACACCGGAAATGGTGGGATTGAGTTATAAAGGTAAAGTAGCACTTGGAGTTGGTCTCTTTGCCATTATCGTGTGGATCACACAAGCACTTGATGATGCACAGAGTGGTTTTTTAATCATTACTTTTTTGGTTCTTTTTGGGGCAGGAAAAATGGGAGAGGCTCTTATAGGGTATTCTTCTACGGGCGTTTGGATTGTCGTACTTGGCATGATTATGGCTGCTTGTATGGGTGATAGTGGGCTATCCAAAAGGCTTGCCTTAGTTGTTGTGAGTAAAATTGGTAAATCAGCAACCAATTTATATTGGGCGATTTCGCTCGTCACATTGATTATGACTTTTTTCATTCCTTCCCTTGCGGCAAAAACACTTTTAGTTTTGCCTATTGTGACCTCAATGGGATTGGCGTTTGGTGCAGAAAAAGGTGAAAGTTCTTTGGTAAAAGGTTTGATTTATATTGTCACTATTGCAGGTACCATGTACTGTATGGGTATTATGACCTCACATGCAGCCAACCCAATTTCCGTAAGTTTACTAAAAAATGCTACAGGTATTGAAGTAGGCTGGATGGAATGGTTTAAAATTGGTATGCCTCCTGCCTTACTTATGGGCTTAATTGCAACGTATATTATTATAAAATTATTTCCACCTGATATTGTCGATATATCCGCTGGGCATGATGTCATGAAAAAACAGTTAAATGCTATGGGCAAAATGAGTTCAAAAGAGATTTATGCTTTGGTTATTTTTCTTGCAACATTGCTTTTATGGGCTACGGATAAACTACACGGACTAAATACTGCTCTTGTTGCTTTACTGGCCGTAAGTGCTATGATTGCACCTGTTCCTACACAATTGATGACGTGGAAAGAAGCTGAAAGAAAAGTTCCTTGGAATGTCTTTATCGTTTATGGTGCTGGTTTATCAATGGGTTCATTGTTGGTTAAAACAGGAGCTGCTGCGTGGCTTGCCACTACATTTTTTCATCCTTTACTCAATTTAGATGTTAGACTTCAAGTTGTCATTTTTATTTGGTTAATGCTAACCCTTCAAGTTCTATTTACAGGAGCAGGTCCAAAAACAACGGCCCTTACACCTGTTGTTATTGCCCATGCCATTGCTATTGCAGCCCTTCCAGCCAATGCGGGTATGCAAGTAACAGCCTTCGTTATTCTCATCAGTATGAATATGCTTCATCAATATTTACTTCCTGTCTCAAATCTTCCAAATATTATTGGTTTGGCTACAGGAGAAATTACTTCAAATGAATTAATTAAAGTAGGTGCGATTATGAGTTTATTTGGTGCTGTGTTTAGTACGGTTATGGTTTATACTTATTGGAGTTGGATTGGTTTATTTTAAGTCATTATTTTATAAAGTAATTATATTGAGTGTTAAGAAGATAAAAGGCTAAAAGATGTTCAAAGAATTGGGCTTATGTATAGATAAGTATAAACGACGCTTCAGTAAGACGGTGTGAGATGTTTCAATTTAACGTAACGAGTGACGCGTGTGTCAAATGTGGAAAGTGTATACCTGTATGTACGATTCATGAAGTTAACCGAGATGAAGTCACGAGTCCAAGAGGTTTTATAGACCTCTTGGGAGCCTATCAGAAGGGTACACTAGAACTCGATAAAAATGCAAAAAGCATCTTTGAGAGTTGCTTCTTATGTACCAATTGTACGGATGTGTGTCCGAATGATTTACCCGTGGATATGATTATCGAGCAAGTGCGTAATGATATCCGTAAAAAGTTTGGTTTAGCATGGTATAAAAGACTTGCCTTCTTCTTCCTTCGTAACCGAAACATTATGGATGTGTTTGCACGCTTTGGATATATGTTCCAAACATGTGGCTTTAAAATGGTCGATAAACAAAGTTCCATGTATATGCGAAACTTTCCTATCATTAAGATGGATAGACTTTTCCCAAGCTTGAAAAAGAAAACATTTCTAAACTCCCATCCCGATGTTATTCATAATGGAGGAAAAGGAAAAGTAGGTATCTTCATTGGCTGTTTAGCCAATTACATGTACACCGATATCGGTAAGTCGCTTTTAGAGATATTACAAGTCTTAGAGATAGATGCCTATCTTATCAAACAACAAAAATGTTGTGGTGCACCTCAATACTTTACTGGTGATTTTGATAGTGTTGACGCACTGGCTAAATTTAATATAAAGTATATAGAAGGCTTCGTCAATGAACTTGATGCCATTATCATCCCTGAAGCGACATGCAGTGCTATGATTAAAGAAGACTACGCACACTTCTTCCATGACCAACCTGAATGGAAAGTAAGAGCGGAGGCTATTAAACCTAAAATCTTTATGGCAACAGAATACTTAGAGAAAAAGACAAATCTAGCTGATATTCTGGCCAGTAAAGCACGTCAAAGTGAAAGTATTACGTATCATGACCCATGCCATGCTCGTAAAATGCAAGGCATCTTTAAAGAACCACGTAACTTACTCTCTAAAAACTATGTGTTAAAAGAGATGAGTGACCCTAACCGTTGTTGTGGATTTGGTGGTGTCACCATGCAAACGGAGAAATACCACTTCGCCAAAGCTGCAGGTCTTCCAAAAGCAGCCATGATAAAAGCAACAGGTGCAGAATATGTGAGTGCAGAATGTAGTGCATGTCGCATGCAGCTCAGTGATGCCCTTCATGGTCAACAGGTAGATGTCATCTTTAAAAATCCGATTGAACTCATTGCTAAGGCATTGAGGGAAGGGTAAGTATGAAAAATATAGGTCAATGCTTGGAAATAAAAAAGGAGAGACTATGGAAATAAAACACGTCAACTATTTCAAGACGCTTCTGGGAGAGGAGAATGTTTACGACGATAAACCACATATGATTGCTTATTCATATGATGCGACACGTAACCATTATGAGCCTGATGCAGT
>JAQUGO010000014.1 GCA_028684065.1 Sulfurospirillaceae bacterium | reverse complement strand
GGCTCTTTTCACCCTACTTGCTTATCTTTGGAAAGCTAAAGTTTGGAGAGAAGTACACTAAAAATCTATTGGGCCATCGCTTAATGGTGGCTCTACTACTTTTTTAAGGAAATGACAATGTCTAAATATACAAAAGTAATTGTAGCTTTTCTCCTCTCTATTTCTCTGGCGTACGCTGCTGAAAATGAAAAAGTAAATGCTATGGTAATGATTAATATGGAAAATGGTTTAGCAAATATTCAAAAAGGCTTTCTCTACAACAATATTGGAATGATTAAAGAAGGGGTAGAGACGGTTTCAAAAGAAAATATGATTTATCATGATAGAAATGTCATACGTTCAATTCTTCCTGAAAATAAAAAGCAAATGGAAAATCTTGCACTTATTACGTCTAAAAGAATTGACAATGCAACAGATGAGATGAAAAGCTATATTGCCCTAAAACAAATGAAGAATGCACACAATGCCTATATGGATATTGTTAATGCCTGTACTGATTGCCATGTGCTAGTTCGAGGTTGGTAATTAAGCAAGATATATAAACGCTAAGAGCACAAAGCTCTTAGCGCTCTTCATAAGCCCCAATAGAAATTATTTTCTCATAACGTTTTGCTAAACGCTCATTCTCACTGAGAGCATCTAACTCTTCTAAGGATTTCAAAAAGTATTCACGTACAGCTTGTGCTGCACTTTCTTTATCTCTATGTGCACCTACAAGAGGCTCATCAATAATGGCATCAATAAGCTTTAATCCATACAGGTCTTCAGCTGTAATTTTCATTGCCTTTGTAGCACTTTCTTGCTTAGAAGGATCATCCCATAAAATTGCAGCACAACCTTCTGGAGAAATAACGGAAAAAACAGAATAACGCATCATAGCAATTCGGTCACTTACCCCAATCGCCAAAGCACCACCACTTCCACCTTCTCCAATAACAATAGAAATACTTTTTGTATTAAGTTTACTCATCTCATAAAGATTACGAGCGATAGCCTCACTTTGGCCACGCTCTTCTGCTGCAATACCTGGATAGGCACCAGGAGTATCAATCAGAAAAAGAATTGGTAAATCAAATTTTTCTGCCATTTTAGCAACACGTAGTGCTTTTCGATAACCTTCAGGATGAGGCATTCCAAAATTACGTTTTATTTTATTTTTAGTACCTCGTCCTTTTTGTTCACCAATAACAACAACTTTTCTATTGGCAATATAACCAATATAACAGATAATTGCTGCATCATCAGCAAAATTACGGTCTCCGTGTATCTCATAGGAATCTTTCAATAAGGCACGAATATAATCAATAGCATAAGGACGATCAGGATGACGTGCTAATTGTAATTTCTGGTATTCACTTAAATTTTTATAGGTTTTACTAATCTCTTTTATTAGACTTTTTTCTAAAATTTCAACAGCATGACCATCACCCTTGATTTTTGCACTAGAGATATCTTCATCAATCAGTCGAATACTATTTTCAAAATCAAGATAAGTTGCCACTAATTTCCTTTATACGCGCTTAAAAATTACAGAGCCATTCGTTCCGCCAAAGCCAAAGGAATTGCTCATCACAACATCTGCCTTATAGGCTCTTGCAACGTTAGGGATATAATCCAAATCACAATCAGGATCAGCGTTTTCATAATTAATGGTTGGTGGTAAAATCTCATCACGCATTGCCATCAAACAGACAACTGCCTCAATTGCACCTGCAGCGCCTAAACAGTGACCTATTTGTCCTTTAATAGAACTAATTTGTGGAATATTTACACCAAAAACTTCTTTGATAGCTGCTGTTTCATTTTTATCATTTGCAGGAGTGCTTGTCCCGTGTGCATTAATATAATCAATCTTTGGATAGCCAGCCATTTTATAAGCAGCCTTCATTGCACGGAGTGGACCATCTAAACTTGGGGATGTAATATGACTAGCATCACCAGTTTCACCAAAGCCTATTACCTCGCCATAAATATGAGCACCACGAGCTACTGCATCTTCGTAAGCTTCAAGAACAAGGGCACCGGCTCCTTCACCCATTACAAAACCATCGCGATCAGCATCAAATGGACGAGAGGCTTTTGCTGGGTCATCATTGCGTGCAGAAAGTGCTTTCATTGCTGAAAAACCACCAATTCCAGCAGCACAAATAGCTGCTTCCGCACCGACTACTAACATTTTATTCGCACAGCCTAACATAATTGTTTTCGTTGCTTCGCTAATGGCATGCGTTCCAGCGGCACACGCCGTTACTGATGAGAGGTTAGGACCTTTAAGCCCATGTTCAATAGAAACCATCCCTCCTAACATATTAATCAAAGCGGAAGGAATAAAAAATGGAGAAATTTTACGTGGACCGGCACTATTAACGATAACAGAATTTTTTTCAATTACGATAAGTCCACCAATACCAGCAGCTGAACTTACGCCAAAAGATTCTGATTCAAAACTTTCAAATTTTGCATCACTCATTGCTTCTTTAGCTGCAGCAAGTCCTAATTGAATAAAGCGGTCTGCTTTTTTGACCTCTTTTGGATTCATAATAGTATTAGGATCAAAATCAGTAATTTCACCTGCAATTTTTACGGTATGCTCGGTTGTGTCAAACGAACTAATACTTTTAATGCCACATTGACCTTCAACGATAGCTTTAAAAGAACTCTCTTTATCCAAACCTAATGAATTAATCATTCCAATTCCAGTAACAACTACTCTTCTCAAATCATTATCCTCTTAAATTATCTAGCTAGGGGGGGAGAGAACCCGTGATTAACGGGTTTAAATCTTAAACGTCATTAATTATTTGTGATTCTCAATATAAGACATTGCGTCTCTTACAGTAACAATTTTTTCAGCATCTGTGTCTGGAATTTCGATATCGAACTTCTCTTCAAGTGCCATAACCAACTCAACTACATCCAACGAATCAGCACCTAAATCTTCAACAAATTTTGAATCTTCTTTTACTTCATCAGGATTTACATTCAATTGTTCTACAACAACCGCTTTTACTTCATCAAATAGTGCCATTTACTAGCTCCTTACAAAAATTTTTCACTATTTTATCAAAAAAACCTTTAATTTTAGTATGTACATGTAAGGAAACCCCTTACATGTACATACCCCCATTAACTTTTAATACTTCTCCTGTGATATACGAAGCACTGTCACTAAGTAAAAAAGCTACGGCCTCAGCAATATCTTTGGGACTACCAAAGCGCTTAAGTGGAATTTTTGATGTATAACTTTCTTTAATTTCATCACTTAACTTATCGGTCATTTCTGTAGCGATAAAACCAGGTGTTACAGCATTATAACGAATATCACGAGCAGAGCCTTCTTGTGCAAAGCTTTTTGTCATAGCGATTAAGCCACCTTTACTCGCGCTATAATTAACCTGTCCTGCATTACCAGTTTCACCTACAATAGACGCGATATTAACAACACTTCCAAAACGCTTTTTACTCATCACTTTAATAGCTTCACGACATCCAATAAAAGCGGAGGTTAAATTAATATCTAAAACAGAAGTGAAATCTTCTTTTTTCATACGCATAGCTAACTTGTCATTGGTAATCCCTGCGTTATTCACAAGATAAGAAAGCTCACCATCACAATCTACAATGGTCTTAATTCCTTCAATAAATGCCTCTTCATCTGCAACATCAAATCCAATAACCGCAGCCACTCCTCCGTTTGCTTCAATCTCAGCTTTTATTGCATCGGCTGCATCAGGGCGAGAGCGATAATTAACCCATACTTTAAGACCATATCCAGCTAATGTAAGTGCTATCTCTTTACCAATGCCACTGGCAGCTCCAGTAACTAATACATTTTTCCCACTAAATTTCATTTTTGTCCTTTTACTTTATTAAAATTCAACTAAGGCATTATCCATTTCAACAGGAATTGGAAGCCCCATAAGTTTAAGCACCGTTGGTGCAATATTGTTTAATCCACCTTTTTTAACCTCTTTAACGCGATTATCATACACAAAACAGTAAACGTCAAATGTCGTATGATTCGTTAGTTTATGGCCTTCTTTATCAACCATTTCCTCACAATTACCATGGTCACTTGTCAGCATAACAGTATAATTTTCGTGCTTCGCTTTCTCAAAAATACGTCCTAATTCTCCATCTACCGCTTCTACCGCTTTAATTGCAGCATCCATATTCCCCGTATGTCCAACCATGTCACCATTAGCAAAGTTTACTACGATAAAATCATACCCTTCACTCATTGCCTGTAAAACAGCATTCCCTACTTGCGGAGCACTCATTTCAGGCTGTAAATCATAAGTTTTCACTTTTGGGCTTGGAACTAAAAGACGTGTTTCATTCACAAATGGCTCTTCAACACCTCCATTAAAGAAGAAAGTAACATGCGCATATTTTTCTGTCTCAGCCGTATGAAATTGACTCAACCCTGCACGTGAAATAACTTCTGAAAGTGTATTATTGGGCGTATCAGATTGAAACATAATCTCAAAAGGAAAATGACTGTCATATTCACTCATGGTGATACACTCTATTCCATTAAGTGTGCGTTCAAATTCATGGAACTCTTTAAAAGCAATAGCACGAACAAGCTCACGCATACGGTCATTTCGGAAATTTGCAAAAATCACACCATCATTAGCGTGCATCCCCATATAGCCATCGAATGCCACTGGTTCAATAAACTCATCGGTAATACCTTTGGCATACATCATGTCAATATAATCTTCGAGGCATGTTTCACATTTAGGTTCTGCATCCACTATCGCACGATATCCCATTTCAACTCTATCCCAACGATTATCTCTATCCATACTAAAAAAACGTCCTGATACAGAGGCTATTTTAATCGTTTCATTGCAAATAGAAGCAATCTGTTGCACAAAAGCTTTTCCAGAAGTAGGAGAGACGTCTCGGCCATCTGTAATGACGTGTATAAATACCTTTTTACCATAATCCGCTACTATTTTAGCTAACGCTATAATATGATCAATATGTGAATGCACACCACCATCACTGAGTAGGCCTATAAGGTGTATATCACCTTTGACCTGTAAAAGATTATTTAAAGCACTATTCTTAGCCAGTGAGCCATCATTCACAGCTAATGAAATCTTCACCAAATTTTGATACAAAACTCTTCCGCTGCCAATGCTCATATGCCCTACTTCACTGTTTCCCATTTGTCCAGATGGAAGCCCCACGCTAAGACCTGATGTTGCAACAAAATTATAGGGTACTGTTTTGAATAATGTTTCATATGTTGGTGTTTTAGCTTGGTATAAAGCATTTGCATGCTGTTCTTCATTATGTCCAATACCATCGGTGATGATGAGAACTGTTTTTTTAATCATTTCTTTCAACCCAAAACCTTTATGTTATAAGCTTATAAGCAATATATTACTAGAATAATGCTTTTATAAAAATTTATCTTGGATATGCTTAATGTTGTATTTATTTTACCAGTTTGCTTCTATAAACCTGTTTCAGTATATTACTGTTCGAGCAGGTATCGCCTTCTTCTTAGCTTTTATACTTACGATTTATTTAATGCCGAAATTTATTAAATGGGCACACTCTAAAAATGCTAATCAACCGATTTATTCATTAGCCCCACAAACACATCAAAAAAAGTCTAAGACTCCAACGATGGGGGGTATTGTTTTTTTAGTAACATCCATTATAGCTGTTCTTGTTTGTGCCCGAATTAATAATCCTTTTGTACTCTCAGCGCTAAGTTGTATTTTGCTTTTTGGCCTAATCGGTATGAAAGATGACCTTTCAAAAATTCTTGGTAAAAGCAATACCGCAGGACTTTCTCCTAAAGCAAAGATGTTGGCACAAATGGGTGCTGCGGCTATTGTTGCCGTAATGCTTTATGTTTTTGCTGATTTAGATTCTGACTTTTTTATTCCCTTTTATAAATACCCTCTCTTTGATATGAAACTCTTTGCACTCGCCTTTTGGGTATTAGTAATGGTTTCTGCAAGCAATGCAGTGAATCTTACTGATGGATTAGATGGCCTAGCTACAGTCCCTTCCATCCTCTCTATTT
Organism: Sulfurospirillaceae bacterium; assembly: GCA_028684065.1. GTDB lineage: Bacteria > Campylobacterota > Campylobacteria > Campylobacterales > Sulfurospirillaceae > Sulfurospirillum. The sequence continues at coordinate 1,812 of JAQUGO010000014.1, read as the reverse complement.
TTTCATTAAGTGTCTTTGTTTACGTTGGCGGTAATGCGATGCTAAGCGGCTACTTGCTTTTACCAAAAGTGGGTGGTAGTGGTGAAGTCGTTATCGTTGCAACTGCTGTTATGGGTTCACTGGTTGGTTTTTTATGGTTTAACTGCTATCCAGCAGAGATTTTTATGGGCGATAGTGGAAGCCTCAGTATTGGAGCTTTTATCGGCTATATGGCAATCATCTCTAAAAATGAAATCTTACTGATTCTTATTGGATTTGTGTTTGTTTTAGAAACAGTATCAGTCATTTTGCAAGTGGGTAGTTTTAAGACGCGTAAAAAACGTATCTTTTTAATGGCCCCCATTCACCATCATTTTGAGGTTAAAGGTTGGGCGGAAAACAAAATCATTGTACGGTTTTGGATTATTGCATTAATCTCAAATCTTTTAGCACTCACAGCATTAAAGATACGTTAAAGTGTCACTTGAGCAAAAGTATTTATTTAGGGATAAGGAGAGACTATGATTAGTCTATTTGGAAATGGGAAAACGACTAAAGCAATTGCCAAAAAATTGGGTCATTGCCAGATTTTTGACGATGCCTTTACATGTAAAGAGGAAGACTCTTTGGGCAATCTTCTGTTGCCTCCTTCTGAATTTAACCCTGAGACAAGCGACCTAGAAATTCCAAGTCCTGGTTTTCCGCCCAAGCACCCATTGATTTTAAAAGCGCGACATGTCCTTAGCGAATATGATTTTTTCAACGATGTTATGCCTTTTTCAATCTGGATTAGTGGAACCAATGGTAAAACAACAACAACACAAATGTGCGAATTTCTTTTAAAAGACAAAGGCGCACTTGCCGGAGGTAATATTGGAACACCTTTAGCAGAGTTAGATGAAAAAGCCCCTATTTGGGTACTTGAAACAAGCTCCTTCACATTTCATTATACCCATAAAGCAACACCTAATATCTATCTTTTGCTCCCTATTAAACCTGACCACCTTAGCTGGCATGGAAATATGGAAGCCTATACTGAGGCTAAACTCTCCCCACTGAAACGTATGGCAGAAGGGAGTGTTGCCGTCTTACCACACGCGTTTAAAGATGTCCCCACTTTAGCACATGTCATTACCTATGAAAATGAAGTTGATTTGGCTCAAAAAATGGGCATTGATATTGCACAAGTCAATTTCAAAACGCCTTTTTTATTAGATGCCATTTTAGCCATGAGTGCTGAGAAAATCTTACTAGATTCCATCCATTACGAAAAGATTAATCGTTTTGTAATTGACCATTATAAAATTGAAGAATTTAGAGACGAACAAGGCCGTTTGTGGGTGGATGACTCCAAAGGCACCAATGTTGATGCAACGATTGAGGCACTCAAACGCTACAAAGATGAAAAAATCCTTCTCGTGCTTGGAGGCGATGACAAAGGTGTTGATTTACAAGAACTCTTTGATTTTATGAAGCCTTTACATGTAAAGATATTTGCTATTGGTACAAATACCGATAAGCTAGTACGATTAGCACACGAAAGTGGCATAGCGATTGAAGCGTGTTACGTTATAGAAACGGCGATGCAGAGTATTCATACGCAACATACCGCTCAAACGATTGCTCTGCTCTCCCCAGCCGCCGCAAGCTTAGATCAGTTTAAATCCTATGCTCACAGAGGTGATCGCTTTAAAGAATTGGCGCTAAGCTAGTATTAAAGTTATTTCTGTATAATTTCAGCTCTTAAAAAGTGTGGCTGGATAGCTCAGTCGGTAGAGCAGGAGACTGAAAATCTCCGTGTCGGCGGTTCGATTCCGTCTCCAGCCACCACCT
>JAQUGO010000004.1 GCA_028684065.1 Sulfurospirillaceae bacterium | reverse complement strand
TATGTTATTTTTTATATGTCTTGAGTGTTGCAGCTATCGCCGCTACCACCGCTAGATTATCCGTTGACTTAGCCCGTGCCACTTTCCCACCTGCATTCTCCGCTACGCTCTTCTGTGGAAAAAATTTCATGATGATTTTAGATTGTATTTGTAAAACATATACTAACAATATCAAAAACATGAAAACTGTCGACATCCCTAAGATTAAAAACTTGAAAGTCTCTGCGATGAGATTTATCTCCATACATACACCCTTTTTTGTTTAATTTTATCTAAAATTACTAGTGAAAATCCGGTTATTTTAGCATTTTTTTTATTAAATCAAACCTATAAAATGTAGTTTTTCGATATGAGGGTGGGCAACTTTACAAAAGTAAATTTGCCCAATTTCGTAAGAATAAATTAGTTAATACAACGCTCAACAAGATAGAAAATCGAACGATAATCCAGCCCACTCTCTTCGCTCAAGCCAATTTCACATGTCTTACTGGTTGAAAACGCCAATTTTGTATCACTAGGGATAGCAGCTTTTAAATGTCGAAGAGCTGATTTATTTAGTTCAGGGAAAGTGAATCCACGATCTCCCGCAAAACCACAACATGTCACATCAGAAGGGATCGTCACTTTGGAGCTACACAATCTTGCAACTTTTTCAAACTTATCAGCTAAGCCTGTTTTTCGAGTGCTACATGTCGTATGTATGACGATTGGCTCATCAATTTGTTTGATTTCAACTTTATCAACCAGAAAATCTAAAATAAATTCTACAGTATCATTAACTTTAACGTCTTTTGAAAAATTTTCGCTCATCGTTTTGCTACATGGACTCATATCACATAAAATAGGATATTTTCCGTTCTCACTTGCCTCACGAAGTGCATTTTCAAGTTCATCAGATTTTTGTTTACCTTCTTTTTTATACCCCTTACTGGAGAAAGGCATACCACAGCATAATGAATTGATATTTTTAGGAATAATCACTTCATAACCTGCTTTTTCCAAAATTCCAATAATAACCATATCCAGTGGTTTTTCACCATTTTTTTCTTTAGGGTTAGCCATCGTACGGTTAATACATGATGAAAAATAGACTACTTTATCTGTAGAGTTGGTATGTTTTACAACAGGATTAAAACGTCTTCCTGATGGAAGGCTTGCTGACCATAATGGTAATTTATTACCACTGATGCTTCTAAGCCCTGAACTTATGCCGCTCATTGCACTATTAGGAACAACAGCATTTACCCCTTTTACAATGCTTAAAGCAACACTACCTGTCTTTAAAATTCCACCATAATTATTAGCCATAAAACCAGCAATATTATGTCCAAATGAGCTAATTTGGTGTGCTCTTAATTTCTTCGTTAAGGCGCCTGTATCAATTCCTACTGGACATGTGAGCGAACATAAAGAACACGTTGCACATGTTTCTATACCATCATATTGGTAGAGCTCTTGAAACTCTTCTAATCCACCTATGTCATTATTATTTTTCAAGGTTGTCATATACCGATTGGATACAATTCTCTGACGCGGTGTTAATGTTAAAAAGTTTGATGGGCACGTTGGTTCACAAAACCCACATTCGATGCATTTATCAATATATTCATCCGTTGCGGGCATTGATTTAAGATTTTTAAGATGTGATTTTGGATCGGAATTAATAATAACACCTGGGTTAATTAAATTTTTAGGATCAAAAATGGATTTAATCTCTTTCATCAATTCATAAGCATCGCTACCCCATTCAAGTTCAACAAATGGAGCCATATTTCGACCTGTACCGTGTTCAGCTTTAAGGCTACCGTGGTATTTAGTTGCAACTTGTTGAGCAACTTCATCCATAAAGTTTTCATAACGTGTCACTTCTTTTGGGTCATCAAAAGCTTGTGTAAAGACAAAGTGTAAATTACCATCTAAAGCATGTCCAAAAATAATTGCCTCGTTATACCCATACTTCACAAAAAGATCTTGAAGCTCTAATGTTGCATCAGCAAGAGATTCAATTGGATATGCAACATCTTCAATAATAACTGTTGTTCCGCTTTCTCTAACTGCACCAACTGCAGGGAAAAGACCCTTTCTAATTTTCCAATATTTGGTATATTCATAAACATCTTTCGTAAAATGCAATGGCATTTCAGGTTCAATGTGTTTTAACTTGTCTAAAATTGTTGCAATATTTTTATCTAACAGCTCATCACTTGCTGCGCGTGATTCTACTAAAACTGCTGTAGCAGTAGGTGAAAGCGTTTTTAAGAATGTAGGCATTCCTTCTTTATCTTCTACACTTCTCAGCCCTGCTCTATCCATCATCTCAGCAGCAGCAACTTCAGAATCATCACCACCTGTTTTACACTGTGTTTTAAGCACAATAATCGCATCACACGCATCTTTAATATTTTTAAAAATCATTAAAGCACTGGCTTTATGTTTGTGCTCAAGAACCGTTCTAAACGTAATATCTTTAATAAAGCCAAGAGTCCCTTCACTACCTATCATCAGGTGAGATATGATATCAATAGGATCTTCAAAATCAATGATAGCATTTAAACTATAGCCACATGTATTTTTGATTTTAAATTTACGGGCAATCTTGTCATGTAAAGATTGGTTGGCTTTTGTCTGTTTTGCTAATTCTGCAATTTCTTCATAAAGGGCTTTATGGCTTTTTTTAAAGGCAGCAATACTCTCTTTTGATGCCGTATCAAGTTCTGTACCATCATGAAAAATGATTTTCATCGCTTCTAATGTTTTATACGAGTTATCTGTTGTTCCACAACACATACCACTTGCATTATTAGCCGCAATTCCACCAATCATTGCAGCACCGATACTGGCTGGGTCTGGCCCAATTTTTTTACCATAAGGTAATAAATAGACATTAGCATCAGCCCCTATAACAGAGGGTTGTAACGTAATCAAGCTCTTATCGCTATTAGCTGTAATACCTTTCCAATCTCGCGATGTGACCAATAAAATAGAATCCGTAATGGCTTGGCCAGAAAGACTTGTCCCTGCTGCACGAAAGACCACAGGTAAAGAAAGTGATGAGGATATTTTGAGAATTTTACTGACCTCATCAGCACTATTTACCCAAATCACAATTTTTGGGACAAGCCTATAAAAAGAGGCATCTGTACCGTAAGCTATCGTGTGTAAAGGGTCTGTAAATATCCTTGTTTCAGGGATAAAACTGAGTATTTTAGAATGAAAATCGATATAAGAACCTACTAATTTCATATTAAGCATCCTTATGGTGTTGTAAAATTTAGTTTAGTCTAACAATAGGATATAAAAATCATATGATAATTATTAAAAAGAGTTTTATTTTTACAGAGATGTGAAAAAGAGTTACAAGAGTTTACATCGAAAGAAGAAGAAAGTTTATTTTCTCCTTCTTTTTCGTTTTACATCATCTATTCATGCATCATGGAGATACCAAATACCTCTGGAAATATTGTGAAAATAACCATGACAAGAATTTGCAATAAAATAAAAGGAAGAACTCCTTTATAAATATCCGTTGTTTTGACATTAGGCGGGGCTACTCCTCTGAGATAAAAAAGACTAAAGCCAAAAGGAGGTGTTAAAAACGATGTTTGTAAATTAAGGGCAATCAATAGTGCATACCACACTGGATTAATACCAATACCCTCTGCAATAGGTGCTAGAATAGGGACAATAATATAAGAAATTTCAACGAAATCAATAAAAAATCCTAAACTCATAATTGCTAGCATCGAGACAATAATAAAGCCCCATTTGTCGCCAGGTAAATCTCGCATCACATCTTCAATAATAATATCACCACCGGTATAAGTGAAGACCATTGAAAAGGCAGTGGCGCCAATTAATATTGCAAAAACCATAGCTGTTGTTTTAACCGTTTCTAAAGAAGCCTCATGAATCATCTTAAATGAAAATGATCTATACATCCACGCTAAAATCATAGCGCCAATACAACCAACGGCAGAAGATTCAGTCGGTGTTGCGATACCTTCAAAAATTGATCCAAGAACTAAAATTATCAAGATTAAAGGGGGAAGAATCGCTTGAAATGCATTCAAAATTTGCTTTATTTTACTGTGAGAGACTTCTTCTTTTGGAATTGCAGGGGCTACTTTTTTATCCAATAAAGAAACAATAACAATATAAATAATATATACCGCTACCAATGTTATACCTGGCCAAAAAGCACCCTCAAAGAGATCACCAACAGGTTGTTGAAAAACATCTCCTAATATAATTAGAACAACCGAAGGGGGAATAATCTGTCCCAATGTTCCTGAGGCACAAATTGTTCCACATGCAAGTGATTTTGAATAGTTATATTTAAGCATTACAGGAAGAGAGATAACACCCATAGCAACCACGCTCGCACCAACAACGCCTGTTGAAGCAGCAAGTAATGCTCCCACTAAAACAGTGCTAATCGCTAAACCCCCACGTACTTCGCCAAATAAAAAGCCCATCGCTTCTAATAATCGCTCAGCAAGGCGCGATTTTTGAAGAATAATACCCATTAAAATAAACATAGGCACTGCCATTAAAATCGTATTATTCATAATAGACCAAATGCGATGTGGCATAAAAGCAAACATATTTACACCTTGCTCAAATCCTTCAAGCAACGTTCCACCATCCATCATGATATCTATCATGCCTGAAGCAAGTCCAAAAACAACCGAAACAGCACCAAAAGTAAAGGCAACAGGAAATCCAATAAGTAACATCATCATTCCCACAACAAACATAACGATACCTACCATACTAGTGATCCTCCACTTCTGGAAGTCGACCTGTTTCTCTTCGATATATATTAATATTTTTAATGACAAATCCTGTAGCAATAAAAATTAGAAGCCAAAAAGAAAGAGGAATCAATGCTTTGAGTAACCATCTATGTGTCAAACCACCTGGGTCACCACTAATTTCATTGGTGGTATAAGCTTCCATTACAAAACCAACAGAACCTAACGCAATTAAAAGAGCAATAGGAGTTATAAATAAAAATGCTCCAGCAATATTTACGAGTGCTTTATTTTTCTCACTAAATTTTGTATACAAAATATCCACCCGAACATGAGCATCTTCTTTTAAAGCATACGATGTTCCTAGTAAAATAATAATTGAAAAAATATGCCATTCTAGCTCTTGAAAGGCAATTGAACCCGTTTTAAACACATAACGCATAAAGACATCGTAAAATATATTAAGCATCATTGCCAGCATTAAAAATGAGCAAAAATAGCCAATATAATCGCTCATACGATCGAAAAATTTTTCTAACTGAATTAACATCCGCATCCTTCACCACGAAAATACAAAAAGACAAGCCAATCACAATGTCTTGACTTGTCTTTTTGTATTTTTTCTTGCCTCCTTAAAAGAGGCAAGAAAATAAGCCTATTATTGATTATCTCGAATATAGGAAAACTCACCAATAGTTGTCCAAGCCCGCGCTTTTTTCATATACGCTTGCTGTGATTCAACAACACTTTTAAACTCTGTACTTTTTGCTGATTCTTCTGTAACTAAGTCTGCATTTGCTTTGCGCATAGCATCCATGACAGGCTTTGGAAATGTCATAACCTTAATATTTGGGTACTCTGTTTTAATTTTATCCCACGCCGTAGCACTCATATCAAAATTATGAATCATCATATCATAAGCTGCTGTTCGCATAGCAACACGAAGAATTTCTTTATTTTTAGGTGAAAGTTTATCAAATTTTCCCTTATTTACAAGAAACTGTAACTCAGTTGCTGGTTCATGCCATCCTGTATAGTAATAAGGTGCAATTTTATGAAAGCCCATACTAATATCCATACCCGGTCCAACCCATTCCAATGCGTCGATTGTGCCACGTTCTAAAGAGGTGTATAATTCACCTGGAGCAATGTTTGTAACAGCACATCCAAGTTTTGCAAATATCTCTCCAGCGAAGCCTGGAATTCTCATTTTTAGACCTTTGAGATCATCTAAAGATTTAATCTCTTTTCTAAACCAACCACCCATTTGCATACCAGTATTTCCACCAGGGAAAGAGTACATGCCATGCTTTTCATACGATTTTTCCATCAAATCCATACCACCGCCATAGTAAAACCATGCATATTGTTCAAAGGCATTCATACCAAATGGCATCGTTGTAAACAATAATAGTACGGGATCTTTGCCTTTATAGTAATAAGATGCTGTATGCCCCATATCATATTGACCAAGCTTCACCATATCCATAACACCAAAGGCTGCCTTATGTTTATTGACCGCATCAATTTTGATAACAAAATCACCACCACTCATGTCACTGACCATTTTAGCCATACTTTCCACTGCATCTGTAAAGGGAGGAAGGCTTGAACCCCAAGACATCGCTAGTTTCCAATTAACCTTATCACTTGCGGCATTGGCTGATACCAGTAATGAAAACATTAAGGCTAAACTCGTAAAAACTTTTCTTGAAAACGTCATGTTTACTCCTTATAAATTTTAAACAAAAATATAATACGAAACTACACATAAGATATATGTTATATTTTGTTTATAATTAGGTACGTAAGCTATTTCTAACATTTTAGTGACATTTTGAGATTTTTTGTAACAATTTAATTACAATTTTAAAATATAACCAACATCAACAACTGTTTCAATACATTCAAATGGTATTTTTTTTCTCAATCTTCTCATTAAAGAGCGAATGGAATCTAAACTTGCAAAATTTCCTTCCCATACCATTGCTTGAATTTTATCAAAAGAAACAACTTTACCTTTTTCAGTAATTAAAATATTCAACAATAATCTCTCTTTGCGGGACAAGTGTTCTTCCTGTCCATTACTTCGTAGCAAACTGCTTTGAAAATCAAATTCGCATTGTGCCCCTAAGTGGACAACATCATTTCGGATATTGCACAATTTTTCTATTTTAATTTCTAATTCGTCAATAAAAAAAGGTTTTTTGAGAAAGTCATTGCATCCATAGCTATAAGCATCTTTAATCACTTCTAATTCTACACTTGAGCTAATAATAATAATGGGCACTTCATAATGAAAATCCCGTATTTTTTTTAAAATTTCAATACCATCAATATTAGGAACATTAATATCTAAAATAAAACACATATAACCTTCATCAATTGATGCATAAGCTTTTTTGCCATCTATAAAAGAATCAACAAGATAACCTTTTGATTCAAGGCGTTTAACAATCGTAGCATTTAAACGGCTATTATCTTCTAATAATAAAATTTTCATTAATTACCCTATAGTGATTTTTCAGAATTTGGAACTAAAATTGTAAATTCCACATTATTACCATGATTTTTAACACTTATCATACCATTCATTTTATCTTCTATAATAATTTTTGCCATATACAGGCCTAATCCTGTTCCATTTTTACTCGTTGTAAAGTAAGGATCAAAAATAAGTCCTATAATTTTTTCTGGGATTTTTCCACCAGTATCGGTTATCATCATTTTGGTATACACTTCAGTAGATTCAATATTAATGAAAATATTTTCACCCTTTCGCGTTTTAATAATTTTGTTTTTTGCATTATTAATGATATTAAGTAGGACTTGTTTAAATTCGTTTTCATATCCATAGACAGGGAAAGTTACTTCTGGTTTTGAATAACTTACACTTAAATCAATATGTGAATAAAAGATTTGCCTTCCAATAATTTCTAGCACCTCATTCAAAGCCTTTTTGGCACAAAAAAGACTTTTACGTGTAGAAGGCTTTAAAAAATTCCTAAAATCTTTGAGGGTTTGTGACATGTATTGAATTTGGATAATAGAATCATGTACAAATTCTTTCATCTTTTTGCTGTCCATTTCTCCGGTATTAAAACAAAATTCCATATCTTGCATAATAGCGGATAGTTCTACCAAGGGCTCGTTCCACTGGTGAGCAACACCCGCTATCATCTCACCCATTTCTGTCAGCTTAGCTTGTTGAATAAGAAACTGTCGTTGTTGCAATCGCTCCGTCGTATCATCCATCACACATACAATCCCTCCAATAGTACCATCAATATTGGTATAAACAGCCTTATTAAAGGTAAAAAGTCTCGGTCTTTGTTTGGGAAGATGTAACATCAATTCAAAGGTTTCAGAGCTTTTATTTTGCAACAAAAGAAGATCTCGTTCTCTTCTCTCCTGTGCCCATTCTAAAGGGAAAAAATCAAAGACAGTTTTGCCTATAATATCCTCTTTACTCACATCATAAAGCGTCGCAAATGCTTTATTACTAACAACGTATTCACCTTCAACATTACTATAATAAATAGGATTTGGAATGGTATCAAGTAATACACGAATAAACTCTAATTGATTTTTGAGTGCCATTTCACTATGTTTCCGTTTTCGAACGTTTTGCATTAAAAAGATAACGGTCATTAAAATAGCACTCAAAATAGCTAGGAAAAGCCAGAAAAAAGTTTTATACTCCTCGTAAAGCGAAAACGGTTTATTAATTATTTTATACGATTTCAATTTATTGGCAAGCGATATATGATAACGCTCTAATTCGTTATTATCAAAAATATACTGATTAGGGCTTTTTTCAACGATCTCAATAGCATTAGCCTTATCGCCTTTAAGAATTCTTTCGACAATTTTAACAGCTACTTCTGCTTGGGATATAGCGCTTGTTAGGAAACCCCCAACTATTCCATAATCAAGATAAAAATCCCATAATCCATAAATAGGGACTTTGCTGATGGCGCGAATTTGTTTTAAATTTTCTTTATAGGTAAAAAAACGGCCTGATTTATCTTTAAAGAGAAGTACCCATAAGATAACACTTGTGTCTTTATTTAATACTTTTACTTTTTCTTCGATTTCATGCATATCCATGCTATCAATATGTTCGAAGGTTACTTTATTTGTATACTTTGGTGATACTCGATCAATATCATGACGGACAGCATTTCCTGTCATTGATTTCTCATTTATAATTAAAATCTTTTCTAAGCGTGGATGCAGTTTTAAAATTAAATCAATATTACGTTCAATATCCACATCTTCGACAACCCCTGTGATATTGTTCATCCCTGAAATCATTGCTTTATTAAAATCATTAATACCTAAAAAAACAATTTGCGTATGAGCAAAAAATTCCTCATAATGTTCTTTTACAAATGCTAAGGCGCTATTATCGACCACAATGACAATATCAAATTTATAATTGACAAACCGTGCTTTATAAAAATCATAAAAAGTATTAAGATACTCAGGCGTTTCAATACGCTTTGTATCCATATAAATAGTCGATACAAAAATATTATCATCAGAAGAAAAACTTTTTTCTATTACATAAGAAATATCATCACTCCACTTATAACCTTTATGATATGAGTGAATGACAAGTATATCTTTGGTCTCTTTGGCATACAAAGAAAGTCCGAGAAGACATACTATCAAAATGAAATTTTTCATTTTTTAGTAATTTACCTAAATAATAAAAAAGTTTTTTGGGTTTTTAACAATTGCACCATGCTCAGCGATGGCTTCATCGGCCATATTATAGCGTTCATTAAAAAGAGGTTTATGGAAAGCAACATCATTATCGATAAGTTCAAAGACCATGGTTTCATAGACTATTTTGTTCATGTCTCCTTCAAAAAAAGAATGCCGTACATGCATGCTAATCGTTGAAATAAGAAATTCACGTTCGCCAATTTTAATGATATTTTTCAACTCGAGTTCTCGCATTAATGCCGCCCTTTGTAAGATTCACTAAAGATACTAGATATTAGCATATTTGAACATTATTTTTTCTAAAAAAAATGATTTACGATGTATAATTCGAAATCATTTCTATAAGGACCTCTCTTTGTCAACACTTACTATCAACACGCATGAACTTATTCCCTTTAACCTCAAAACGAAACCGTTAATGCAACACTATTTAGAGATAACACCTATTGAACTTAGTGATTATACATTTGCTGCTAATTATATCTGGCTCTCTAATGCGAGTGGTTTTTATACCATTATTAACAATACTTTTTGTTTATTTATCCTAAGTTCTGGTGAGCTTTCAATGCTTCTTCCACCACTGGGTAAACTAGAAGATACACTAAGTGCTACACCCATTTGTTTTGAAATTATGAACGCCCAAAATAGCAGTCCCTATTACTCTAAAATTGAATACGTTCATGAAGCCTTCTTGGAAGCTTTTGTCAATTCACTGGAACATGGAGCTGAAATATTTGATTCTTTAGCCGATTATTTGATCGAAAAAAAATTAGTTGATTATATTTATATGGCGGATGACCTTATCGAACTCAAAGGAAATTCCTATCATAGTAAGCGTAATGAAATCAATAAATTTAAGAAATCCTATACCAATGTAAGAACTGAAATTTTTGAAAAAGAAAAACATGGGGATGGTATCTTAACTCTTTTTAATAACTGGGTTCAAGAGCGTACTAAATATATGCCTAAAGCTGAAGTTGAAGCATTTCTTGATGGTATCTATTTTGAACGTTTTGCCATTAAACGTTTGATTAAAGATTATGATAAATTGGAACTTATCGGTTTAGTATTATTTATTGATGATGAAATTAAAGGCTTTACAATGGGGGAGAAAATTACAGATGACACAGCCAGTGTTCTTATTGAAAAAACAGATTTTGAAACCTTTGGGTGCGCGCAATTTATCTTTAGAGAATTTACAAAAGTTTTAAAGGCAACATACAATTCTACGTATATTAATGTGGGAGATGATATGGGTTTTGAAAATCTTAAAAAAGTAAAAATGAGTTATCGCCCCAAAAAACTTATCTTAAAATATACGATTTATCAAAAATGACTATAGAACTAGCCTCAAAAGAAGATGTGGTATATCTTTGTCAGCTTGAAAATGAATCCTTTGGAGTGAATGATTTTAGACTAAGTGCTGAGAATTTTTTATATCATATCAACAAAGAACATGTACTCATTATAAAAATGAATCATATAATTGCTGGTTATCTTTTATTTTTTACCTATAAACAAGGCTTGAGAGTTTATTCACTAGCCACGCAAAAAAGCTTGAGGGGCAAACAAATCGCTCAACACTTACTGTTACATGTAAAAAAGCTTGCAGACACTCTTAATAAAAGTTATATAACATTAGAGGTGAGAGAGGACAATGAAATCGCTATCAATCTATATCAAAAAATGGGATTTGTAAAAGTAAAATATTTACATAATTATTACTTAAATGGCATAGATGGTATTAAGATGAAATGGAAGAAAAATGGTGCGGTCGGGGGGATTTGAACCCCCACACCCGTAGGGCACTACCACCTCAAGGTAGCGTGTCTACCGTTCCACCACGACCGCATAAAAGAAGATGAGGCCTTTCTAAGGCCTCAGTTTATTATAAAAATGGATTTGCGTAAAGAGCAATCAAAGAGATAACAAGTGCATAAATAACTTGTGCTTCGATCATTGCAAGAGCGATAAACATTGTAGTCATAAGTTTTCCGCCAAGACCTGGATTTCTAGCAGTTCCTGCGATTGTTGCAGCTGCTGTATTTCCCATACCTACCGCACCACCAAGTGCAGCAAGCCCCAAACCTACACCAGCAGCAAGTACTGAATAAGCTTTAATTGTTTCACCTTCGCCAGCAAATGCAAATGTAGCAAATGCAGCAATTAAAAAAAGAATCTTCTTCATAGAATTCTCCATATTTTTTTCAAAGTCTGTTCGGATAGTGTCCCTACTTACCACTTTGTGAGTTGGGATTATAGCAATCCAAATGTTAAAAACCTATTAAACCTATTTTTCTAAACTCAACTCAATTTTATTACCTGTTTGTTTCAAAATTTTAACACGCACTTTTTGCTCTAATTCTAAATAATCACTTACTTTATCAACTCTATGATCAGCAATTTTTGAAACATGTAACAATCCATCAATACCACCAGGTAATTCAACAAAAGCCCCAAAATCAACTATTCGCTTTACGACACCATCAACAATTTCATCTTGCACAAAGGTTGGAACCGGTTTAGCATCTTTGTATCCACCGCCTCGATTATTATCTCGGTCTCGTCCTCCTCCACCGCCATGTCCACCACGTCCACCAAAGGAAGGTTTATTTGTGATTTGAATAATATGTTCTTTGGCTGCTTCAACTTGTGTTTTATTCTCACCTGCAATTTTAACCTCACCTTTTTCGCGGTCCAAATCAATCGATACCTCAAATTTTTCAATGATTTCACGAATTGTTTTTCCAGCTTGTCCGATAATATCAACAATTTTGGATGGGTCAACACTAAAAAGTTCTAGCTTAGGTAAAATAGCATTGTTAACCACAATATTTTTATCAGCTTCTTCCATAATAGCTAAAATATGCTCTCGTCCCTCTTTTGCTTGATAAAGGGCCTCTTTTAAGACATCTCTTGAAATACCGCCCAGTTTGATATCCATTTGAAGTGCAGTGATACCTTCATGTGTACCAGCAACTTTAAAATCCATATCGCCATCATGATCTTCTAATCCCATAATATCACTCAAAACAGCGTGTTTATCGCCTTCAAAAACTAGTCCCATTGCAATACCTGCTACTAATTTCTCAGTAGTAATACCTGCTGAGCGAAGCGCTAAAGCACCCCCACAAATTGTAGCCATTGATGAAGAGCCATTGGATTCTAAGATTTCTGAAACCAAGCGAATGGTTTGCAAACGATTGATATCAATCACAGGCTCCAACGCACGACGCGCTAAATTGCCATGTCCTAATTCTCTACGTCCTGGAGGTCTAAGCGGTGATGCTTCTCCTACGGAAAAACCTGGGAAGTTATAATTCACCATAAAGTTATCTGACAAGCCACCTTTTTCAGTTAATAAATCATACATCTGAGCATCTTTATCATTTCCTAGGGTTGCAATAACCAAGGCTTGTGTTTGACCTCTGGTAAACAGACAAGAGCCATGTGCCATTGGTAATATATTAGTTTCAATACTAATAGGTCTTACTTCATTAAGCGCACGTCCATCAGCTCTAACGTGTTTTTCAATAATCATTTCACGGACTATTTTTTTCTTATAACGTTGAACGACACTATCAACCAATGCTTTATCCCATGCTTCAAGAGAGGCAACATTGTCTTTTAAAATTTTATCCACAATACGACTAAGTTCACTAGCACGCTCACTTTTTGCCATTTGATTAATGGCATTTAAAACTTCTTCTTTATAAAATTCATCCACATAAGCAAAAATAGAATCGCTTTCTAAGTCCTCTTTATAATCTAGAACAGCATCTTCTTTTTTTAAATTTTTAAAGACACCTTCATAGGCGGTTGTTGCTTCAGTAATGGCTTTTTGAGCCGTATCTATTGCTTTTAAAATAGCTTCTTCATCAAATTCATTAATGGCTTGTTTGGCTACAAATGTTTCGCTAAGCGTAGGATCAAGCATCGGGTCAATAGCTAGTGAAGGCATATTAATCGTTTCAATTGAAGGAATGGCTCGCATCTCAATCATCAAAAGCTCTTCTTTCGTTCCTGCAACGTATAGATCTAACTGGCTATTTTTAAGCTCTTTATTCGTGGGGTTAACAATATATTCTCCATCTTTAAAGCCTATTCGTACACCAGCAACCGCTTTATTCACAGGAATATCAGAAAGATATAATGCAGCGCTCGCTGCATTCAATGCGGCAACTTGCAAATCAACCTCTGGGTCGCAACTCAAAACAAAAACAACAATTTGCGTAGGATATGCATAACCTTTAGGAAAAAGTGGTCGTAAACTTCTATCAATAACACGTGATGTTAAGGTTTCAAAATCACCAGGTTTTGTCTCTCGTTTGATATAGCCACCGGGAATTTTTCCAATAGCATAACTTTTTTCGATATACTGAACAGTCAACGGAACAAAATTCTCAGCTACTTGATTATCATCTCTTGCAACCGTTGCTAAAATAACAGTATTTTTGATTTTTAAAAGCACAGCACCTGCTGCTTGTTTTGCTACTTTACCGATATCATAAATTTCTTCTTGGTTATTCACATTAATCTTATATTCCACTCTGTTTTCTCCTTCTTAAGTGTTAAAATCTAAACGTATCCGCATATACATCTTCGGGAAACTGCTTATTCATTTCCTCTTCACTAAATGTAAATTTAAAATTTTCCATATACCCTTTGAGCACGGCATATGCCGCATTCAGTTCTGCCATTTTTTGCTCATCTCCTCCACAATCTGGATGGTATTGCATTGCTAAAAAGTGATACCTAGATTTTAATTCACCCAGAGTCATTAAAACAGGAAAATTTAAAACTTCTAAAGATCTAAGAATTTGTTCACTTCTTTTCATTTTTATAATTGTTGTTCAGTATCTCGTTTAAACTCATAATTCACTGTACCCAATGGATACAAATTAAACATTAGCATAAGGCCTTGTCTATTCACCGAATCAACACTTGAGCTTGTCAACTTTGGCAATGTTAAATCTCTGTAGATAACTGAATAATCCCAACATTTTTTGGATTTTTTGAAACCAACACTCCACGACTTAAACAAATCATCTTTAAGGTCATAATTAATTGATGTAAAAAGGTTATAACCATCATAATAATTTGTACTTGCAATCATGGTTAAATAGTTATAGCTTTTACTTGAACTCGTAGTATTACTTACCGTGTCTTGGTAAGTATAACGCAAAGTTGTAGCATATAAATCATCTTTATATGTAAGCCAAGATTGTGTTTTAGATAATTTATTGTATTCGTGTGAATAGTTAATAGCATTACCAAAACTCAATTGTTCAGAAAGATAAATTTTAATATCATTTTCTAAATCACCGTATTTGTATCTATCATCGCTATAATAATAGACCTGCTTAACACTATGGCTCACTCGCTTCTCGCCATCTAAGTTATAAAAAAACTGTTTAAATTTTAAAGCTGTACTTTTCTCCTCAATTTCTAAAGGAATGAGTTCATTACTACCATATTTATAATCCCACGTACCTTGAGTCTTCGTATAACTAGGAGCAATATGTTCAACACCAATATACATCGTATGGAAAAAGTTATCATACGGCTTTGCTAACTCCGTGAAAAGTGAAAACTTGTGAAAATTTTTAAACTGTTCACCATAGTTGCCGGCATCTTCATTACCATAACTTACATGTGTCATATAAATATTTTCAGACACGCTGGCATGTAAATAATCATCCAAGAGTGAAAAATAAAGTGTTACTGGTGTACTAAGTTCATTTTGTAATGCCGTCGTACCTTCTCGTCGGTCATAATTTTTAACATTATAATCGATAGAATAAAGCAAATTGTCCAACAATAAGCTATTGGCAAAACGATGGTACTGCATTGTTGGCAATTCTTGTAAAGTATTCGCATTTGAAACTTTTGATGTATCGATATAATATTTAGCATAAAAACCAAAATAGTCTAAATCACGTTTAGCATAATAATTTAACTTTGATGTAACTAATTTATTATAAGCACGTGATTCATTATCTATCGTATTGTAATAGTCAATGTCATTTAAAGAATTAAAGTCAATCCATAATCCATCTTCCAAATTATCATACTTTGTACTCAATAAGGCACTACGGTCATACATCAACTTGTAGCCATAATGGTAATCATTTTTTAGATTTTTTTCTTCTGCATATGTTGCATTCTCTTTAAAATAACCTGCGCTAAACTCACCATGTGAATACTGAGAATCAACAAATCGAACCATAGAGTGGATACCTTTACCTCTGTTGGTTCTAATTTGAGGAGAAACTTCAGCATCCCAATTCACAGCGGGTGCAAAATAAATAGGCTGTAAGTAATAAAAGCCTTCAGAGCTACCAAACCCAATATCTGGACGTAAAAGCCCCGTTCTACGTGTTGTATCAGTTGAAAAAGAAAAATAAGGAAGATAAAGTACAGGAATATCATCGGCATAAAAAACGGGATTATACAAATGCATCCACTTACTTTCTCTATTCAATTCACCCGAGGTAAAAGCTATTCTCCAATCAGGATCTTGCGTATTACAACTCGAAACAATGGATTTTTGGGTCAAATAATATTCTGGATCTAAAATAGCATTATCACATTTAAGCCATATTTTAGTCTTATCATCAAAGAAAAAGAGTGGTGCTGATTCACCTTTATCTGTTTTTAAATTTAGTTTTGTTTGTCCACTACGTGAGGCATAGTCAACACCTTCAAGAATAGTTATATTGCCAAGAAGATCTAAATCTCCTGATTCATAATTATAATCTGCCTTATCTGCTGTTATGAGGTATTTCTGACTGTATAAGACAACATTTCCTTCTGCATGAACAATATTGCCATCTTTAACCACATTTTTCGCCAATATTTCTACATCTTGAGGATCTTGGGCAAAAACACTACATGCTAGAAACATGAGTAAAATTATCAATTTGTTACGCATTGACAACCAATGTTCTAGCGGCTTTATCATGCCAAGTTTCACGTTTTGGATTGATAACTGCCCATAAAAAACCTAAGTAAAAAAGTGATTCACTAATGATACGAAAAGAGGCTCGATTAAAAGCAAAAAAGAGACTTGGATTTTCCAAATCCGCTAATGAGATAACTTTAATTTTTAGAAATATTTTCCCCAATGTAGCGCCATACATCCAAACAAAGAATGTCTGATAAATAATTTTCAATAAAACAACATACAAGAAAAGGCTATTAATCATATTAATTGTCTCTTCTTTACTTAAGTTATCTGGAATTTGGTCCAAATAAATCAATGCAAACAGAACTGAAATTAAAATTTCATCAATAAAATAGGCTAACGCTCTTTTTTGAAGGGGCGCTAAAGTTATATTCTCACTTTCAAACTTTTCAATCAAATCTTCATTAGTCATGCTTAAGTGCCTGATATGCTATATCTTTTCTAAATTGTTTTCCTGCAAAATGAACCTGACCACATAACATATACGCTTTGTCTCTGGCTTCTTTGATACTATTTCCTACCCCTACACACAATAAGACACGTCCACCTGTTGCGTATAATTTACCATCTTCGCTACTGACCCCAGCATACGAGATATGCGTATCTTCAAGCTGTCTTTCATGAACTGCTTTATCCACAATAATTTCAGCAGGCTTGGAAGTATCATACGGATAATTTTCACTTGCCATAACAACAGCGATGGCATATTTGTCATAAAATTCTATGTTCAAGTTTTTTAAATCTTTAGTGGCTGCTTTATAAAAAAGCTCACTTGCCGGACTTTTTAAAAGAGGCATTATGATTTCACACTCTGGATCGCCAAAGCGTACATTGTATTCTAAAACTATTGGTTCATTTTTAACAATCATTAAGCCAATAAATAAAACACCCTCAAAAGGAGAATTTTCTTTTTTCATGCCTTCAAGCGTTGGCTTAATCACACGTTCTTCGACTTTTTTATACAATACATCATCAATCAGTGGCGTAGGTGCATAGGCTCCCATTCCGCCGGTATTGGGACCAATATCACCATCCAATAAACGTTTGTGGTCTTGTGCTGCAGGTAAAATCTTATAGTTTTCTCCATCACAGATTACAAATAAGGATAACTCATAACCATCTAAAAATTCTTCAACAACAACACCACGTCCTGCATCACCAAAGCTTTTACCACTAAGCATATCACTCACGGCATCTTTGGCCTCTTGGTGACTTTGTGCGATAATAACTCCTTTACCAGCACATAAACCATCCGCCTTTACAACGATAGGTAACGTCAGTGTTTCAATAAAATGGAATGCTTTGTGAGCATCTGTAGTTTCAATAAATTTTGCAGTAGGAATATTATAACGAGAAAGAAAATTTTTCATAAATATTTTAGAGCCTTCAAGACGTGCTGCAGCTTTAGATGCTCCAAATATAACAAGTCCCTTTGCCTTAAAGATATCAACGACTCCATCAACGAGAGCATTTTCTGGACCAACAATGGTTAAGTCAATCCCTTGCAATGTTGCAAAATCTGCTAATTTTTCATAATCTTTAATAAGAACATTTTCACCTAATTGTGTGGTGGCACCATTACCTGGAGCAAAAAAAAGTTTTTCAATATTTGTATCTTTTTTTAATGCTAATCCAATAGAATACTCTCTTCCTCCACTGCCTATAACCATCACATTCATTCAAATACACTCCGCAATAAAATCAACTTAATCTAATATTATACATATAAAAACCCAAGTGGGCGTTCCGTGATTGAAGCGGCCCTAATAAGCCAACTTCTGGGAATTGACCTTCTCTTTAGGCTGCAATTTCTTACTTCTTTCAAAGTTCAAACAAAACCACAGACACACCAAAAATGTACAAATTCCACTTCTACTAATCGTTGGACCCTCATGAAAACGGTTGGCGCTTCACCCAGGCAATTTTCTAATCTTTTTAAATTATAGATTATCTTAGCTTCTAAATACCTTTTGCCAAAGCAAGGCATGCTTCAATTGTTTGATTCTTTGCAATCTGACAGTTTATATGTAACGGAAAAGCTGAAGCTGTTTTATGTCCAATTGCAATTGCTCTATAATTCTCAAGCCAATCAAAATTTTTAAAGAAACACTCAACCGTAGAAGGAGAGGTAAAGACTAAGATTGAATGAGGTTTGGGAGCATCATGTTTTGAATAATTACGACAATGAGTCTCATATACTACCTCTTGTACAAGCTCAATACAGTGTTCTTGCAATATCTGAGGCAGAGAAGAAACAATCTCCTTGGCTCGAGGAAAGTATACTTTTTTATGCTGAAGTAAAGGAATAAGATTGTGTGCAAAATCATCACCATATGCACTCTGCGAAGCATAGATTAGTTTTCCACCTTTGCGTACAATGTACGAAGCCGTTGCTTCACCTATTGCAAAAGCATCTATCTCTTTCCATTGGTAATTTAGCTTATCTAAAGCTTCTACACTATTTTTTGATGTAAAAACAATGGCATCAAAGCCATCAAGAGATAATTTTTTTTCATAAAAAACTATCTCTATTAATGGCAGATGAACAACTCCCTCATAGCTTTTATCGCTAAAGAGGTAAATCATTGTTTATTCCCATTCAATCGTTGCAGGAGGCTTTGAAGAAATATCATAGACAACGCGATTAATACCATTTACTTCATTAATAATACGTCTACTTATATTTTCTAAAATAACATGCGGAATATGTGCAAATGTTGCCGTCATACCATCGGTTGCATCAACAATACGTACACAAATAGTATTGTCATAGGTACGATTATCTCCCATAACACCAACACTTTTGACATTTAAAAGAACTGTGAAGGCTTGCCATGTTTTATCATAATACCCTGTTGCACGCAACTCTTGGAGCATAATGACGTCTGCCGCACGAAGAAGCTTTAAATCTTCGGATGTCACTTCTCCCATAATACGAATGGCAAGGCCAGGTCCTGGGAAAGGATGACGTCCTAACATTTCACGTGGAAGGCCAAGCTCTGCACCTAAAATACGAACTTCATCTTTAAATATTTCACGTAATGGTTCGATCAATTCAAATGTCATCCATGCCGGTAAACCACCAACATTATGATGCGACTTAATCGTTTTAGAAGGCCCTTTAACTGATACAGATTCAATAACATCCGTATAAAGTGTCCCTTGTGCTAAAAACTCTATGCCATCATGCTTTTTAGCTTCTTCATCAAAAACTTCAATGAATGTTTCGCCAATAATTTTTCGCTTTTGTTCTGGATCACTCACGCCAATTAAACGGCTTAAAAATTTTTCGCTTGCATCAATAGTAATAAGAGGAACACCTCTTTGTTTAAACATCGTTTCTACTTGTTCTCGTTCGTTGGAACGTAGCAACCCATTATCGACAAAAACAGAAACCAATTGTGCACCAATAGCCTCAGCTAAAAGTGTTGCGACAACGGAGCTATCCACGCCGCCACTCACACCACATAATACTTTTTTATCACCAACTTGATTACGAATTTTTGCTATTTGCTCTTTGGCAAACGATCCCATATTCCATGTACTCTCACATCCACAAATATACTTTGCAAAGTTTTTAAGAAGTTTGGTTCCCTGCTCACTGTGATACACTTCAGGATGAAATTGAAAAGCGTAAATATTACGTTTTTCATCTGCAATAGCAGCATAAGGTGAATTTTCACTAAAAGCAATTTTTACAAATCCACTAGGCAGAGTATCCACTTTATCTCCATGACTCATCCATACAATTTGTCCGCATAAAGTATCTTTGAATATTTTATGATCACTGTCAAATTGGAGTTTTGCTTTGCCATATTCTTGATGCATTGCAGGGATAACACTACCCCCAAAATATTGTGTTAAAAGTTGCATCCCATAACAAACGCCCAATATTGGTAGTCCTAGAGTATATACTTTCTCATCAGGATGATAAGAATCTTTAGCATACACCGAAGCTGGGCCACCACTTAAAATAATTCCTTTAGGATTTCTTGCTTGAATATCTTCTATCTTTTCATTGTAAGGGACAATTTCACAATATACACCGCTTTCGCGTAACTTCCGCGCAATAAGCTGCGTGTATTGAGATCCAAAATCCAATACTAAAATGGGGACTTCTTTCATTTATTTCCTTTTTTTCCTACCAAATTCCGAGTATTTCAAACTGTACATACCAAATAATTAAAGAGATAATATATCCCACCAATACTGTCCATGCATATTTCATATGTGCGCCAAAGGTATAAATACCTCTTAGTTTACCCATAACACCAACACCTGCAGCTGAACCAAAACTAATCATACTACCACCAATCCCTGCTGTCATTGTTACCAATAACCATTGGTCGTCAACCATTTGAGGATTTGCTTTTAAAACAGCACTCATGACTGGGACATTATCTACAATTGCTGATAAAAATCCAACACCGATGTTCATGGTTGTAGCACCAGCCGTATCATACAATTTTACAGCTAAATCTAAAAATCCCAAATAATGAAGCCCTCCAACAGCGGCTAAAATACCAAAGAAAAATAGCAATGTATCGTGCTCTATTTTACTAATTGAAGCAAAAATACTAATAACTTCTTTTTTATTATTAGCACGTTTAAGTTTATAACTAAAAAGTTTAAGCAAAGAAAGACCAAATATCATTCCCCACATTGGCGGAATATGAAACAGTTGCTGGCATAATACCGCTGAAGAAATAGTCAACACACCTAATACAATAACTGTTTTACCGCCTTGTAAAATTTTAACTTTTTCTTCAACACTCGCATCAAAATGGGGTTTATCTTTTGGAACGGATAGTGACAATAACCACCCTGTAGCAATCCAACCTAGAAAAGAGGCAGGAAAGAGACCGAAGAACTCAAGGAAATCTGCTTTCTCCGCCATCCAAGACATTAATGTAGTAATATCTCCAAAGGGGCTCCACGCACCTCCTGCATTTGCAGCGACTACGATATTAATGGCTCCCGGAACTAAAAAATTTCTTTTCTCTTTTTCAATAGTTATGAGTACCGTTGAGAGAATCAAAGCTGTTGTTAAATTATCTGCTACAGGACTAATAAAAAATGCCAACGTTCCAGTCATCCAAAATAACTTTTGATAAGAGTACCCTTTAGAAACTAGATTGTATTTGAGTGCATCAAATACACGTCGTTCAATCAATACTTCTATATAGGTCATTGCGACCATTAAGAAAAAGAATATCTCCGCAATTTCTAAAATCAATCCTTCAACAGCATGACTTAAATGCTCACTTTGAATACCATTAATAAGATTATAAAAGCCTATAAGAATAAAAATAAATGTACCAATAAACAATGCTGGAATTGCTTTGTTAATATGAAATTTTTCTTCCGCAGCAATAACATAATACCCTAAAATAAAAATAATAAGCGAAACAATGCCCACCCATGTATTTGTTAGATTTTCACCACCTGAGGCCCAGATACTTCCTGTTGTCGCCAATAATGCCCAGATAAATTTCATAGACTTACTTCCTCTTTCATGTAATGTGCTCCCAATGATTTTTTTCGCGTTAACGCGCTTTGTATAATCTCTCTTGAAACTAAAAGACGCAATTTCAAAAGCTTACCAATTGGCAATTCTAACATTTCTTTCACCCGATTCAAAGCTTTTTCAAGATTTTTTTCTTCACGTAGTATTCCAGCATGGCACCACATCAGATTACGCAACTCATTCTTAAGCTCTTTATCTTTCTCTTGAATAAGTATATCTTCTGATTCTGAGAAATATATAATTTCTTTATCTATCTTAATGGTATTTGTAATATCAGATGCAACACGTTTGGAAAAAACCAAGCCCTCTAATAATGAATTACTTGCTAAACGGTTTGCACCATGCACTCCCGTATGAGCAACTTCTCCAACCGCATAAAGATTTTTAATGTGAGGAACTTGGCCAGATAAATCAGTATGAATACCACCCATTGAATAATGGAATGCTGGCGAGATAGGAATCTGCTGATAAGGAAGATTATAACCAATATTTTTCATATTAAAATATATACTAGGAAATCGTTGTTTAAAATGTTCCTCGCTGAATGCACTTAAATCTAAATAAACTTCTTTGTGTGTTTTGTGTTTGTAATCAAATATTGCACGGCTTACAATATCTCTAGGAGCTAACTCCCCTCTTTCATCGTAATTAAATATAAAACGTTTTCCATCTTCATCGACGATTTGTGCACCCTCTCCTCGCAATGATTCACTGAGTAATTGTTTACGAACCGCATTACCTAATACAAAGGCTGTTGGGTGAAACTGCATCATTTCCATATCAGCGAGTGCAATACCATGACTTAAACAAATGCCTTGCATATCAGCACTAACCGTTCGTGCATTGGTGTGGTATTCATAAAGTGAACCAACGCCACCACTAGCAATAACAACCTTTTGAGCATAAATATTAAATATTTTATCAGCATGAAAAACACGCACTCCGTAACACCTACCTTCTTCAATTAAGAGGTCTGTCACTTGCGTATTGTAAAGAATAGGGAAAAAAAGTTGCTCCATCATAAAGAGGTGTACAACCCGACCAGTGGCATCTCCTCCTGCGTGAACAATGCGATTGGTACTGTGAGCTGCCTCTTTTGTATAAAGGATACGACCATATTCATCACAATCAAAAGCAAATCCTCTCTCTATCAGCTCTTGAATAACGACAGGCCCTTCCGTACATAAAACAGTTACGGCCTCTTTGTTACAATGCCCAGCTCCGGCTTCAAGAGTATCCTTGACATGTAAAGCAATGTCATCATGATGAGTGGCAACAGCGATACCCCCTTGCGCATAAAAAGTATTGCATTCCCATGCGTAATCTTTGGAAACAATCAATACCCGCAAAGATGTGGGGAGACTTAAAGCAGTATGAAGTCCAGCGATACCTGTACCTATAATCAAAACATCATAGTAAGGTGTTTTCATTAATAAGTGGCTTTCACTTTTTTCACTTTTGTTGAATTGTGGTCATCGTAAACAGGTGGACCTTTATATCCGCACCCAAAAAGAGCAAAGCCTAAACATGCTATAATAAGCAGATGAAAGATTCTAAAACTATAATTTCTCATTTAGTACAACAACCTTTTATGAAAAAATACGAACAAGCACACTGCTATGAGCGCTTGCTCGGGTTACTACCCAAAAGTTTCACATGTATGATTCGATTCTTGTACGCTAAAAATGAAACACTTTTTTTTGTACTCAATCATCCTGGTGCCAAAATGGAATTTAATTATAAACGTAATTTGATAAAGAGTCTATTAAGTCAACTCAAAATTCATTGTCCTGAATGTAGTTTTCTTGAGGTTAAAGACATCCAATGTTTTGTCACAAATCTTCCCGTCCTAGAAAGTTTTACTCCACGAGAAAGCTCTATTACATACAATGAACAAGCACAAGGTAGTTTTGAAAACCACTGTGAAGAAGAGAGTCTCCATCGACTTTTTGAAGAAATTAGAAGCCATATACATTCCAAAACATGCTTATAGAACAGCTTAAAAATGCCCCCAATAGTGCAGGGATTTATCAGTTTTTTGATGATAAAGGATTGCTTTTATATGTTGGTAAAGCCAAGGTGCTCAAAAATCGTGTCAAAAGTTATTTTCGTTTTATTCCTTCTCTTGTGCCTTCCCCCAATACTTCAGCACGCATCTATAAAATGCTGCATGAAGTAAGCTCCATAGAATATATTGTCGTACAAAGTGAACATGATGCTTTAATGTTAGAGAATTCTCTGATTAAACAACTTAAACCTAAATATAATATTCTTTTGCGTGATGACAAAACATATCCCTATATTTGTATAGATTTATCCCATTCTTTTCCTCGTTTTGTAGTAACCCGAAAAATCATTACTTCCAAATCAATTAAATATTTTGGCCCTTTATCGAGTTCTGCTAAAGAGCTTCTCAATGCCCTCTATCTTGCATTTCCATTGGTTCAAAAAAAAGGATGTGACAAAGGCAAAAAAGCATGCCTTTTTTATCAGATCAAACGCTGTTTGGCCCCTTGTGAGGGTAAAATTGACTCTGCCTCCTATGCTATAATTGTACAAGAAGCACTTTGTGCCCTACAAGATCAAAGAATTTTACTTTCTATATTAGAAGCAAAAATGCAAATAGCCTCAGAAAAACTCAATTTTGAAGAAGCTGCTAAAATTCGAGATACACTAAGCGCTATTAAGAATGCTTTACATGTCACCCATGTTGAGTTACTTAAACTTGAAAATTATGATGTATTTGCCATCGAATCAACGGCAACACTTTCTGTCATTATGCGCCTTTTTATTCGAAATGGAAAAATTGTTTCGACCTCACATTCGCTTGTCCACCACAATCATGGCAATGATAAAGATGAATTATACGCACGGACATTATTTGAATTTTACAATCCTATGGAGCAAACATTTGCTACCCATATTCTTGTAGCCGACACCTTCAAGGAACAATCTACTATTGCAACGTTTTTATCTGAGAAATTTTTGCAGAAAATCTCTATCACAACCCCTTTGCGAGGTGAAAAACGTTACTTAACAGATATTGCACATAAAAATGCAAAAGAAATCCTGACACAACAATTACCACACTCTAAAAATAGTCTCTACGAAAGTTTGCAAATACTTTTTGATTTAAAGACCCCTCCTAGACGTATTGAAGTCTTTGACAATTCCCATTTTGGAGGAGACTCTCCAGTAGGAGCCATGATTGTATGGGATGAAACGTTTGATAAAGCAAGTTACAGACGTTATGCCCTGCACCAAAAAGATGAATATGCTCAAATGAAAGAAATGTTAGAGCGTAGAATTGCAGACTTTTCCAAAGAAAGCCCACCAGATTTATGGATTTTAGATGGTGGCAATACGCTTTTGCAACTTGCCAAATCACTTTTAAATCAATCCTCCTTACATGTAGACCTTCTGGCAATTGCTAAAGAAAAAATTGATGCCAAAGCCCACCGTGCTAAAGGGAAAGCGAAAGATCTCATCTACAATGAAAATCAATCTTTCTCTTTGCCCACATCCGATAAACGATTACACTTTGTCCAAAGACTCAGAGATGAAGCTCACCGTTTTGCCATCACTTATCATCAAAATAAAAAAAGAGATAAAGACATGAGCCCAGAACTTCTAAAAATCGAAGGTATAGGCCCAGCAGTCATTAAAAAGCTCCTTTCATATTTTGGAACTTTTGAAACAATTTACAGTGCTTCGTACGAAGAATTGGAAACGGCTGTTGGTAAAAAAATAGGTGAAAATCTATTTCATAGCTTAAAAAAATAGGTTAATTTTAAGTATAAGTTAGTTAAAATTAACCTTTCAACGCAAACCATAAGGATCAAACTTGATACTTTACGATAAAAGTGGTCTTTTTTTAGGAATGGGCAACCAAGAATTGTACTTCTTAGGGTACGAGGATATGGACGAATTCAAAAACTACCATAACGACTTTGCAGAACTGTTTATTAACAAACCAGGATATATTTTTAAATTCAAAAACTTTTCGTGGATTGATTACACTTTGCACAGTGGAACACCTAATAAAAAAGTGATTGTTAAAACGAAGAATGGAAAAGAAGTTGAAACAGCACTCATTATCCATGAAATCTTTCTTGACCACCCTCTTAATGGGGCAACAATGTGTTATTGCATTGAATTAAATAATACATCTATTAAGGCGGCAGATTTATCGCTATTGACGAAAAGCACAACATTGGCTCCGGAAGAAATCACTTCTGAACCTCTTTCTACAACAATGGAAACACCTCATGACGACTTCCTTATAGAAGACGCACCAGATAGGTATTCTATTACAGACAACCAAGATAGCACTATTGATACTCCAATCCTCTTTTCCTCCGACACAAGTTTCTTGAATACAAGTCATTCTAGTGAGATAGAAGAAGAGATACCATCTATGCTTAGCGCTCCGAAGGAAGAAAATTCACTTGACTTTAAACTTAAAATAGATCATGAAATTCTACAAAACGGCACGGAACCAGAACAAGCAACTTTAGACTATCAATCTATTGATGACATTACTCTTGGAGACTTGAGTTTTGTAACTTCACAAGAAAATTATCACGAAGATGATCAAGAAGATCTGCTTAACGATACCAACCTTTTTGTCGAAGAGAGCGAACATGTACAAACCCAAACGATGCCGATAAAAGAACCTGAAATTTTCGATTTATCGGAAAGTGCTGAAAAACTTGGATTAGATATTAGCACGATAGCACTCATTATTGGTGAATACAGTGATGAATTGACAATAAAAATGGAAACGATTGAGCAGTATCTTCTTGCTCACCAATTCCAAGAAGCTAACCAAGAAATTGTCAAGCTCAAAAGTATTGCCCTCAATCTAAATATTCTCTCTTTATTTGACGCCTTTACCATGTTTCAAAAAGCACTAGAAGCGGGTACTTCAGAAGAAAATTATAAAGCATTTATGACTTTAAAAAATGCTGTTATAGATTTTAAGGATCTCATTCAATGATGCGTTTTTGTTTTGGGTTTTTCTTGTGTGTTACACTACTTAGTGCAGACTATTTTCGTGATGCTACATTAGCATATAAACATGGTAACTATACTTCAGCTAAAGAGCTTTTTGAACTCTCTATTAAAAAAGAAAACTGTTTTCAAGGATACTTTTTTTTAGGAAAAATGTATCTTTACGGTGAAGGAGTAGAAGAAGACCCTTCACGTGCGATCCCTTATCTTGAACAAGCGGTTATGAGAGGTAACATTAAGGCAAAATGTTATCTTGCTGAAGCTTATATCAAAAATGATACCAAACATGATGAGGCAACAACTCTTCTTAATGAAGGGGTTAAAGAAACCCCGACATGTAGAGAAATTGCTATTAACTACAATATACCTATTAATGGTTAATTAAGGAATGCAACTATGAAGTTTACAACTCAACATACACTACGGCTCATCAGTCAATACCCTCTTTTGATTCTTTTTATCTTTTCCAGTTATTTTCTTTTTTTATCTTATACTCAATTTAACTCAACACTGAGCTTAAAAAATAAAATGGAGAGCACCAAAGTTCTTAGTACCTTATCCATTGAACTTGCTAAAGAGAGGGGCCTCAGTGCATCGTATCACTCCAGTCAAGGAAGTATTGCAAAAGAAGCCTTGCAAGAGCAACGATTAAGTGTTAATAAATCCATTAAAGAATTTCACGACTTTTTTCAAACACATGAAATAACTCCTTATGTCAAAATGGTTATGACTTATTTAACCAAAATTGTTGATGTCCGAAAATCTGTCGATAATTTTTCAATTGACTTTAATAAAATGTTTTTTGAATATTACAGTCACATTAATAACCAAATCCTCAAAGAATTAGAAACCATAGGGACTATTAATACCAACTCGAACATTGCCAATATGACGTATTCTTTAGTCTCTGTCTATAAAAATATTGAATATGTTGGACAAGAAAGAGGTTTTATCTCAAAAATTCTAAGCCAATACATTCCTTTTAGTGAAAAAGATCTCTCTATTTGGATCAATATTTTTGGTGCATCCAATGCCTTCGATTATACAACGATTAATGATTTTACTACAAAATCTCAAATTGAAAACTTATACAAAGTACCTGCGAATATTAAACTTGAGGAAGATATTGCTAAAGCTAAAAGCGAACTCATTATGGCGGCACAAAGTGGTGAATATTTAATTGATCCAACGCTTTGGTTTGGACTTTTGACACACAAGATTGATATGCTTAGTCGAGCATCACAAATTATTAAAAACTCTTTACAAGCTGAAGAAAAAATCTATGATAACCAAAATATTGGACAACTTATTGGAGCTGGAGCTACGTGGATTATCTCTCTTGTCTTAATGTTCCTTGGTTTTTCACTTTCCAGTCAATTTAAGAAAAATGTTAAGGGTCTTGAGAATATCTTTGAAAGAGTTGAAGAACTTGCCGAAACAAAAGAAAAAGTGGATTTCAATACCACACAAGGAATGAATGTCGCGTACTCTATTATTGATAAAGCCATTGAAAATATTGCTAAAGAAAAGAAAAACGCAGAAGAAGCAAGTGCTGCTAAAAGTATCTTTTTGGCTAATATGTCTCATGAAATAAGAACCCCACTTAATGGTATTATTGGTTTTACGGAACTTTTGAAAAACTCCGATTTAGATGAAGAAAAAAGAGAATTTGTAGATGTAATTGAAAAAAGTTCTGAAAATCTATTAGCCATTATTAATAACATTCTTGATCTTTCCAAGGTAGAAAGCAATAAAATTGAAATTGATGAAATCCTTTTCTCACCGATTGATGAATTTGAAAATGCTATTGAAGTCTATGGTCCCAAAGCTGCAGAAAAAAATATTCAACTCTCTTTATATATTGACCCTAATTTGCACCATTATGTTAAAGGTGATGCCGTCAAAATTAAAGAAGTTCTTATTAATCTCATGAGTAATGCGGTTAAATTTACACCTAATAATGGGCATATAACGGTTCAAATCAAACATGTTGATAATGCACCTGAAGGCAAATCTCGTATTCTCTTTAGTGTTGAAGATTCTGGAATTGGCATTAATCAAGAAAAAATTGAGGGAATCTTTGATGCTTTCAATCAAGCCGACTCAACTATTACCCGAAAATTTGGTGGAACAGGATTAGGACTTACGATTTCTTCTAAATATATTATGCTTATGGGTGGGAAACTTGAAGTTACAAGTGAAGAGGGGAAAGGTAGTAAGTTCTTCTTTATCTTAGACTTAATAGAGTCCCAATCAAATAGCATTGATTATAAAGACCGATTCAGTGAATTTAACTGTGCTTTATGCTCACCACAACACAATACCAAAGCTCATACAGAATTTATGTATGACTACTTTACCTATTTTGGTTCTTTTGTGAAATACTATAATGATTTTGCAGGACTTAAAAATCTGATTTTTAAATCAGGTAGTAATATTATTATTGCTGATTACAATAATTTAACGAAAGATGAATTAGAAGAATATAAAAAGATCAAAATACCTATTATTTTAATTTTAAAATCATCCCAACAATCAAAATTTAATGAATTCTCTACTAAATATATCACACCAATTTATGAACCTATTAATGTTTCAAAACTTGTAAAAGTCTTAGAAAGCAAGCGCGAGCTTCTCCCGTCTAAAGAATCAACTCCTGAACTGAAACCATTACCTAAAGGGACCTATGGTAAGAAATTTAAGGCAGATGTTTTGGTGGCCGAAGATAATGAAATTAACCAAAAACTCATTAAACGCACGCTTGAAGATTTGGGCCTTAACATTACCATTGTCCCTAATGGACTGCAAGCTGTTGAAAAGCGCAGAGCCGGTAATTTTGATATGATCTTTATGGATATTGCAATGCCTGTTATGGATGGTATTGAAGCAACACACCGTATTTTAGAATATGAAGATAAGAATAGACTACCACATATCCCAATTGTTGCCATTACAGCCAATGCCCTTAAGGGAGATAGAGAACGGTTTATGAAAGAAGGTCTTGATGAATATATCACCAAACCTATTAAAAAAGACAATATTATTAGTATTTTAAATATATTTATACCAGAAAAAATAGACTTCAGTGACCAAGAAGCTGAAGGAGAAATCAATACTCCTGTCATACTTGAGCCTGTTAAGAGCGTGGAAGTATTACCAACACTTGAAGAAGAAGTAAACACTCCGCAGAAAAATGATTCTCAATCTACTGTAGAGCCTCTCCCCTCTATTGAAATATCAGAAATTTTAGTCTTTAAAAAAAGTACCATTGAAACAAAAATTTTTACAAGTGTTCTTTCTAAACTTTCAAAAAGTGTAGAAGCAGCAAGCACATATCATGAATTTAAAGAAAAAATCAAAGAAAAGCATTATCGCGTTATCCTCTTCGATAAAGAAATTTTGACTGAGGATTTTTTAGATTTTTCACAATGGTTACAAGAAATTGCCAAAGCACACAATGTTGGAATTATTCATACGATAATGTTTAAAGATCCTAATGACACGACCACAAATGAAGACATGCCTTTTGATACTATTTTACCAAATCAAATTAGTAAAAAAGATTTAGAGCAGCTTATCGCTAAATATATTTCATAAAGGGCAATAAAATGGAAAAAAAGTTAAAAATTTTAGCCGTTGATGATGATTTTATTAATCTTAAACTGATTAGCTCCATGTTAAAAAGACACCCTAATGTTGCTTCTATTGTTGAAGCAACAAATGGCTTAGATGCTCTAAGCACGTTAAAAAGTGAAGGTGATATCAATCTTATTTTATTAGATATCAAAATGCCTGTGATGGACGGCATTGAATTTTTAACAAACTTACAATCAATGCATGATTTAAATAAAACTCCTGTTATTGTTCTTACAACAGATGAAACACGAAAAAGTGAAGCTTTTGATTCTGGGGCATTTGACTTTCTAGTCAAACCTATTCGCGAGCATGATCTTAACCTAAAAATTGCTAAAGTGGTTGAACTCTTTTAGAGTTCAACCACTTTAAATAATTTTACTAATTTGTGTATATAAAGCAATAATCTCTTCTTTTTTTTCAATAAAGCTATTTTTGTTAGCAATTAAATAAGCAGATGATTCCATAATCGTTTCGACGACTTTTAAACCATTTTGCTTCATGGTGCTTCCCGTTTCTACGATATCTACTATAACATCTGAAAGACCTACAAGAGGTGCTAACTCAATAGAACCATATAGTTTAATAATTTCTACAGCCATAGCTTTTTTTGAAAAATATTTTTGTGCAATATTAACCATTTTTGTCGCTACTTTTAACTCTGGTATTGTATAGTCAATCTCTTTGTTATCTTGAATACCTACACATACTTTACATTTACCAATACCTAAATCCAAAAGGCGTAATAAATCTTCATCTTTTTCCTCCAAAACATCAAGCCCAACGACTCCAATATCAGCAGATTGATGCAATACATAAGCAGGTACATCTTGATTGCGCACAAGTAAGAAACGAAAATTGTCTGCTTCTAAAATCAATTTTCTATCATCAAATTGAAATGATGTCTTAAAAATTTTTTCAAAGATAGCAAGCGTTTCTTCTGCAATTCGCCCTTTTGGTAATGCAACAGTTAACATCTTTATAATTCCTTTATTCTTCTAATTTACTATGTTTAAGGGTCTGTAACATCCCTCTAAAAATCAATGTTCTATCAAATACTGCATTTTTAAAGTATTTTGAAAAAAACTTTCCATCACCACCCGTAAAAAATATTTTTTTATCTTTACATGTAGCTTCTAAAATCATAATAATAGGCTTAATAACACCATAGGAAATGGCATCGCTAGTACGCTGAGGCAAGGCATCCAATGCAATACTTGGATTTATAGGTACATCAAGCCGTGGAGAAATGGATTTATAACATCGCTCATATGCCATAATACCTGGTAAAATAAATCCACCTAAATGAACCCCACCAGACATTATATCAATCGTTATAGCGCTTCCAGCGTCAACAATCATACCATCGCCAATTGTACAACACGCAGCTATTCTATCTATGCCCATTCCTTGATAGATAGTGTCAAATTCAAAATAGGGCTCTAAATCAATATAATGACTTTTGGACTTTAGGTATTGGCTCATTGCTTCATTGACACAAATATAATAGCTTTTTTCTTTAGTCGAGAAATCTTTAAATTGTGCGTGTGTTAAGCTCCATACTTTCCCCTCTTGATAACAATCGACTGTAGAATTTCCGATATCAAACAATATCATTGAGTAACCTTCCAACCATTATCTTTTAAAAAGGCTATCGCTTTTGAACAAATAGACCCTGAAACTAAAAGGTGTTTGTATTTATAAATATGCTTTACATGTAACTCAAGCAAGGATTCAAGAGTGATAATCTCTTGAGCATGCTTAAGTATAAAACGACTCTTTTGCTCTGAATGAAAAATAATATGATAATAATGCTGTAAATCGACACCACTGTAAATTATCACTTTTTTTCGGGTATTTAGAGTCTTAGGATCAATTGTCTCCAGAGATGTTAAAATACAACTTTTACAAATTTTTTCTAACATCTCTTTCATACAAGAAAACTGAGCTTTATTGTTTTTTACTAAGTTTAAAAAAGTGATTTTTATAATAAAGTGCATCACCTGTAGTAAAAATATGTGTTTCGATTTCATCCGGTAATTTATAAACATTGATAGAAACCAAATCCAAATCCGTTGCAATAATATAACCACTTTTTTCAATCATATAAATAAAATCTCCAGAAATGGTTCCAGAAAAAGTTGCAAACGTAAACTTACGTTCTTTAAGCACTTTAAGATCAGCATCCGTTAGTATTACTTTACCATCTTTTGTAAAAACAAAAATTCTATTTTCTAAAACAATGACATCACGTACATCTGCATCTAAAAATGCCATTGATTTTGGATTAATGGAAACAACTTTGCTCTTTGTTGCTGCCACTAAACGATCTCCTAAAACTTGCAAGTAGATAATGTTTCCAAAGAATTTATTATTACTAACAACAACATCACGAATAGGTTTAAGTGTTCTTTCATCGACAATAACAAGCTTTCCATCTAATGTAGGGAAAACAATTAAATCACCTAAAAAATATGGTGCTGCTATACGTGAATCTAAAACAAATACATCATCTTGTTTGAACTTTAAAAGTTCTTTTTGAGCTTTAATATCAACGAGCACTATTTCATTAGACCCAAGGACTAATGCTAAAAGATTGCCTTTAAGTCTTGCGGAAGCAACGGAGATGTCAAATTTTTGAGCATAAATAATATTTTTTGATGCATCAACAATATTAACTTCACCACATTTTGATGTAGCAATATATCTGCCTTCATTTTCACCAAGATAAACAAATCCTTCTGGCAATATAACGTTTGAAAGCCCTTTATTCGTAATCAACTGCCCATTTTCAAGCGTCGCACCATCTCGTACAGAATCCATAATATCAGCGGGAAGAGTACCATCATAGCTTACATGTCCTGAGAGACTATCTGGCGTATAGTATTGTCTTTTCGTACCACAACCACTAAAAATAAACATCAAAACAAACAGTGAAAGAATAATTTTGTATCGTACCATTATTTTAAACCTTGATAGTGTTCTAGATTTTTTGCAATCTGTTTTAGCGGAGAATTTACTTCAATCTGAGCAAACTTCAACCTAGCCTCATCTATTTTCCCTTCTTTTAATAAACCATATCCCTCTTCTAATAAAACAAGTCCACTTAAAAGTTCACTTTGTGCTAACGTAGTTTTCTCCAATTGTGATGCTTGATACCCTGCCAAGTCTGCAATAATTAGATTTTCTTTTGACGCTGACAACTTTTTTAATGCTTCAACATCACTCTTTTGCACTGCTTGGTGAAACACATAAAGAGCATACAAGTTTGCGTTTTTTTGCTTAAGAATCTCTAATGCTTTTGTATCATTCGCATCTTTAAGTAATGATTGGTAAGCAACATTAGAAACAGTAAGATTGTTTTGGTGAATCATGTCATTAATAGCGTAACCACTACCGCCAA
Source organism: Sulfurospirillaceae bacterium (assembly GCA_028684065.1). Taxonomy (GTDB): domain Bacteria; phylum Campylobacterota; class Campylobacteria; order Campylobacterales; family Sulfurospirillaceae; genus Sulfurospirillum. The sequence goes on along the minus strand of JAQUGO010000004.1, from coordinate 259,496 downwards.
GAATAAGTATAACAAAGAAACTTAGGATATATTTCTTATTACGCTTAAAAAAACGCTCTCCTTTTATCATACCTTCAAGAAATTGTTCTTCTGTACTAATCTCTTCTTTGACTGCTTCAATATTTTCTTTCAATCCCAAGCTCTATCCTTTTATAACGTCGTATAAATTTCTAAAAGTTTAGCACAAGAAATATAAAAAGGGACTAATAGTGTTTTTTGTAACTTTTTACCTTTTTCAGTATGCTCAAAAAGAGTATCTGCTATAATAACATCTAACATTTAGAAGTATCAAAAGTAACAAGGAAAAGAGATATGAAAATTGATAATACCTTACTGCAAAAATTAGAAAAACTCTCTTCATTGAAAATTAGTGATGAAAAACGTGAAGGTGTGATCAATCAATTAAGTGAAATTGTTGAATTTGTTGAAAATCTTAATGAGCTCAATCTTGATCATGAAGAAGCTACATTTACAACCGTTAGCGGAGGAACGCCTTTTAGAGAAGATATTCCTCACAATAAACCAGAAATTATTGAAACAATTTTGCGCAACGCCCCACAAAGTGAAAATGGTTTTTTTGTTGTTCCTAAAATTATCGAATAGCCCTAAAGGAGATTCCTACGATGAGTTCACTTAATATCAAAGCGTTACTGAAAAATGTGGTTGCCTATAAAGCTTCGGATTTACACTTAGTGAGTCGAAGTGAACCTCAAATTAGGATTGATGGGAAATTAGTTCCCTTGGATATGGAACACCTTAATGGTACTGTTATTGAAGAAATATGTTATACCCTGATTACGGATAAGCAGAAAAAGAAACTTGAAGAAGAAAAAGAACTTGATTTTGCGATTATGTTTCCCGATATTGGTCGATTTCGTGCAAACTATTATTATACAATGAATGGGGAGCTTGCAGCTGCCTTTAGAATTATCCCTATTGACATTCCATCCTTAGATGATTTAAACGCACCTATCGTTTTTAAAGAAATTATTAAACGTGAAAAAGGGCTTATCTTAGTTACCGGCCCAACGGGAAGTGGTAAATCAACAACTCTAGCGGCCCTGTTGAATGAAGTGAACCTTTTTGAACATCGTCACGTTATCACCATTGAAGACCCTGTGGAATTTGTACATACCAATAAAAAGGCTCTTTTCTCACACCGTAATGTGGGAGAAGATACTAAAAGCTTCGCACGAGCTTTGAAATTTTCACTTCGTGAAGATCCAGATATCATTTTAGTTGGGGAGATGCGTGACCAAGAAACCATTAGTACAGCTATCACAGCAGCTGAAACAGGGCACTTGGTTTTTGGAACACTCCATACAAACTCAGCAGTACAAACAATTAATAGAATTGTAGATAGCTTCGAAGGAGCTGAGCAAGTGCAAGTGCGTAATATGCTTGCCACGTCGTTGTACGCGGTTGTGTCACAAAGTCTTTTGCCGCGAGTGGGAGGAGGAAGGGTTGCTATTCATGAAATTTTGATTAACAATGCTGCTATTGCAAACCTTATTCGAGAAAATAAAATTCATCAACTTTATTCACAGATGCAGCTCAATCAACAAAAAACGGGTATGGTCACTCAAACACAGGCTATGATGCGAAATTTAAAATCCAATTTAATTACGAAAGAAGATGCTATACGGTACTCAACACAGCCCCAAGAATTATTAAATAATATGGGTATATAGCCATAAAATAGGCTATTACTGGCATAACTTAACATTTAGTGTTATTCTTTTAGCACTTTACGTTAAAAGAGTTCTGCGAGAATGTTGAGTTAAAAAATACATTTTACTAATATTACAGCTAAGTGAGGCTATACTATTAACAAAAAAATATACGGTTAAAAGGCATTAATACGCATGAATAACAACCATCATATTTCAGAAGCAATTTTTGAGCTTGCAGAAGAGACATTTACAAAACTCCGTCAGTTAAATATCCCTCCTTATCCTAAATATTATCATGATACGTTTATGGAACAATTACAGGCAGGGTCTGATCCTGATCTTATAGACTTATCAAAAAAACATGGTTATCTCTTTTCAAATACACAACACGAAGAAATGGTCAGTGAAACATGCTTTGGTCTTGTTAAAAAAGGATTAGAAGAATTTGTTAAAACAAATGACACGTTAAAAACTATTTCAGATGAGACTGCTATTAATATCGATTTTATCAAGAAAGATTATACGAGCGTTGATACACATCAAGTGATTCAAGCTTTCGATAATTTTCAAAGTCAAATTTTCCAAGAATTACAAAATGCCGATGAGACAATTGCTAAATTAAAATTGGAAGTTGAAAGACTAGAAAGAGAATCTAACATTGACCCTCTCACCAAAGCACACAATCGAAGAGTCCTTGTTAAAGATTTAGAAGAAGTTCTTAGCATTGGTAAAGAAAAAGCTATTGATATGCATTTAGTCATGTTTGATGCCGATGATTTTAAAAAAATCAATGACTCTTTTGGCCATATTGCAGGCGATAAAACACTTATTTTCCTCTCCAAACTCATTCAAAATTCTTTACGACGTGGAACACGTATCTATCGTTATGGTGGAGAAGAATTTGTGATACTTCTTAATCGCACATCTTATGAAGAAGCCCTTAAAATTGTTGACCGTATCATCAAAGAAACGTGTGAAAGCAAACTACTCTACAAAGGTCATGATATTCACCTCACACTGAGTGCTGGTCTTTGCTCACATAAAGCAGGTATATGCGCTGAAGAGCTATTGGATAAAGCAGACAAAGCCCTCTATGAAGCAAAACATAGTGGTAAAAATTGTTATAGGACTGCAAATTAATGGAAAATTTTTCACTTTTTGACATTATCTCCCTCTCTTTAATCCTTATCCTAGGTATAAAAGGCATCATTAATGGCTTTGTAAAAGAGTTTTTTGGTCTTCTAGGCATTATTGGTGGTATTTATCTCGCTTCTCGTTTCGCTAGTGAAGCGGGAATGTTCATTAGTAACCATCTTTATAAATTTACCAATCAGGCCTCATTATACCTTTTTGGTTTCATTGCAGTTTTAATTATATTTTGGGTTATTTGTATCTTTTTAGGTTATATTATAGCCCATGCACTCAGCTTAAGTGGTCTTGGTGGATTAGATAGACTTGCAGGATTTATTGTTGGTAGTATGAAAATTTTTCTTGTATTTTCTGTCCTTACGGTTACCTTAACCAATATAGAGTTTATCAAATCTCGTATTGAACCTTATGCTGCAAAAAGTATTATGTTTCCTATATTTGAACAGGCAGGTAACTATATCGTTAAACTTGATACTAAAAATATGCTTGAGGGTATCAATAGCTCAGTTAAAGAGCCTAACCAATAAAGAAAAGGGTGGTTATGCATAGTAGTTTCGAAAACCTTGAGTACCATTCATTACTTATGGCTTTTAAAGATTTATTAAAAAGCAATAACTTGAAATTTACCAAACAAAGGGAAGTAGTTTTAAACACATTGTATGAGACAAATGAGCATTTTACGCCTGAAGATCTTCATCTTTTACTTAAAAAAAACTATAAAGAGCTCAATATTGGCATTGCAACAGTTTATCGAACACTCAATCTTTTGGAAGAATCACATATGGCTACTTCTATCTCTTTTGGGGTGGCTGGTAAGAAATTTGAACTTGCAAATAAACCGCATCATGATCATATGATTTGTAAACAATGTGGTCATATTATTGAATTTCAAAATGATAAAATTGAACAACTACAACTTGACATTGCTCAGCAACACCATTTTACAATTACAAGCCATTTAATGCAATTGCGTGGGCTTTGTCAAAACTGCCATAAAAATCATCAACAACATAAAGAAGGATAAAAGTGATATTTGACGATCAGTACCAACAACAACGCATTGAAAAAGGGCACGCCCTTAAAGCGCTAGGAAGAAATCCTTACAGACATAATATTACCAAAGATACCAGTACTAAAGAATTTTTAGAATGCTATGATTATGTGATCCAAAGTGAAGAAAAGCGTGATGAACATAAGAATAATACTGTCGTAGGACGTATTAAATTTTTACGCCATATGGGTAAGGCTGCTTTTGCAAAAATCGAAGATGAACATGGTATTTTACAAATATATTTTAGCAGAGAATCTATTGGTGAAGAATGGTTTGCTGAAGCTAAAAAATTGGTTGAAGTAGGCGATATCATTAGCGTTACTGGCTTTCCCTTTGTCACAAAAACAGGTGAACTATCCTTGCATGCAAAGGTTTTAGAAATCGCTACCAAATCTATTATTCCACTCCCTGAAAAATTTCATGGCCTCCAAGATAAAGAGCTTCGTTACCGCAAGCGCTATCTTGATATGATTATGAATGCAGATGTTCGTAGAACATTTAAAATTAGAAGTAAAATTGTAAGTGAAATTAGACATTTTTTTGAAGAGCGCAATTTTTTAGAAGTAGAAACCCCGATGATGCACCCTATCGCAGGAGGTGCTAATGCAAAACCTTTTGTCACCCATCATAATGCATTAGATGTTGACCGATATTTGCGTATTGCACCGGAACTTTATCTCAAACGTCTCGTCGTGGGTGGCTTTGAGGCAGTCTTTGAAATCAATCGAAACTTTAGAAATGAAGGAATGGATCAAACACATAACCCAGAATTTACAATGATTGAGTTTTACTGGGCGTATCATAATTATAATGACTTAATGCATTTAACTGAAGAGATGTTTGATGTTCTCTTAAAAAAACTTAAACTTCCTAAAAAGTTACCTTATGGTGACATGGAAATTGACTTTTCAAAACCATTTCGTAAAATTGGCTTTAGAGAAGCGCTCTGCAATATTGGCGAAGTTCCTAATGAAATACTAGACGATTGCGCACAAATCGTTGCTTATATTAAAACTAAAGGTTTTGAAGTTGATGCTAAATTAAATCTAGGAAAACTATACGAAGAGTTATTTGATCTCTTTGTAGAGGAGAAATTAATTAATCCAACTTTTATTATGGATTATCCTATTGAAATTAGTCCACTTGCTCGTCGTAGCGAAGAAAATCCTTCAATCGCTGAACGATTTGAGCTTTTCATTGCAGGACGTGAAATTGCCAATGGCTTTAATGAGCTTAATGACCCGATTGATCAATATGAGCGATTTGCTAAACAATTACAAGCTAAAAACGCTGGTGATGATGAAGCGCATGAAATGGATGAAGACTATGTTCAAGCTCTTGGGTATGGTTTACCTCCAACGGCAGGGCAAGGCTTAGGCATTGATAGATTAACGATGCTTTTAACAAATGAAGAGTCCATTAAAGATGTTATTTTATTCCCAGCGATGAAACCACTGACTGAGAATGACGAACTATTACAAAAAGATGAGGAATAGACCATGAGTATTTTGAAAAATGTTGATCCAGCAGTTTATGATTTAATTGAAAAAGAACTCCATAGACAATGTGATCATTTAGAAATGATTGCGAGTGAAAATTTCACCTATCCTGCTGTTATGGAAGCTATGGGAAGTGTTTTTACCAATAAATATGCTGAAGGCTATCCTGCCAAACGTTATTATGGTGGCTGCGAATTTGCTGACCAAGTCGAACAACTCGCTATAGATAGAGTCTGTAAACTTTTTGGTTGTAACTATGCCAATGTCCAACCAAATTCTGGTAGCCAAGCCAACCAAGGCGTATACCAAGCATTGCTTAATCCTTTTGATAAGATTCTCGGAATGGATCTAAGCCATGGTGGGCATTTAACACATGGAGCAAAAGTCAGTAGCTCTGGAAAAACCTATTCAAGCTTTTTCTATGGTGTTGAACTAGATGGCCGCATCAATTACGACAAAGTAAGAGAAATTGCACATATTGTTAAACCAAAAATGATTATTTGCGGGGCAAGTGCATACCCAAGAGAGTTAGATTTTGCTAAATTTAGAGAAATTGCAGATGAAGTCGGTGCTTATTTATTTGCAGATATTGCTCACATAGCAGGCCTTGTCGTTGCAGGTGAACACCCTAGCCCATTCCCACATTGTCATATCGTTGCTTCAACAACACATAAAACACTACGAGGTCCACGTGGTGGTATTATTTTAACCAATGATGAAGATATTGCTAAAAAAGTCAATAGCGCTATTTTTCCAGGAATTCAAGGTGGCCCATTGGTCCATGTTATAGCAGCAAAAGCCGTTGGTTTTGCCGAAAACTTAAAACCTGAGTGGACAGCCTATGCTAAACAAGTTAAAGCCAATGCAAAGGTGCTTGCTGATGTACTCATTAAACGCGGTTATGATATTGTCAGTGGTGGAACGGATAATCACTTAGTATTGGTTTCTTTTTTAACAAAAGAATTTAGTGGCAAAGATGCTGATTTAGCATTAGGGCGAGCGGGTATTACGGTTAATAAGAATACTGTTCCAGGTGAAACCAGAAGTCCTTTTGTCACGAGTGGTGTACGTATTGGCTCTCCTGCTCTCACAGCTCGTGGGATGAAAGAACAAGAGTTTGACATTATCGCTAATAAAATTGCAGATGTTTTAGATAATATCACTGACGAAACGCTACATGGAAAGATTAAAGATGAAATGAAGCAATTAGCAAGCCAATTTATTATTTACGATAGACCAACCTATTAGGAATTTATATGTACAATATTGATGTTTCTCTCATCAAAATGATTACGGATCATTATTGGATAAAACGTGATAACGTTGTTCAAAAAATTGATTTTAATGGAAGAATATTCTTTGATAAATATGAGAGAATTAACGAAACCCTAAGTAATGCTATCATTAAAGATCATCTTGATGGTAAAATTTGTGTAGCACACTCACTTATCAATCGTTTTGATAAGGTTGAAAACATTGTTTTCGATTACAATGGTAGAAATACCGAACGATTTTGGCATAGGGCACAACTTTTGCTTAGAGAAGAGGGATTCATCAATTTTACAGCGTATAAGAGTAAAACGGATGGTCATTTGCATTTATATGTACATAAAGGGCATACAACCTTACAAGAAGGATGCCAAATTGCGAAAATGCTCTCCATGAAACTTTCACAAAAGCTTCCTAGAGAGTGGAAAATGTTTCCAACGATGGATCTTCCAAAAGAATTTAATATTTTGGCACTTCCATATGATTTGTATCAAAAAGAGAGAGGTGCTTCGTGGTCGAAGCATATGTAATATAAAGTATACATTAGTAATTTCTAAGGAGAACTCATGGAAAATAGAAATGAATTGAGCGATATCGTTTTAGAAAAAGGCGATAGTAAAACGGTTAAAGTTAAACGTATTTTGATATTAGTTGCTTTTTTAATTCTTGTCTTTTTGGTTGCACTTGCAAGCATGAAAATCCTTAATAAAGATCAAAATAAAGATACTTCTAAATTGGTTTTGCCACCAGAACCAAGTACCCAAGAAGCACCAGTACCTAAAGATGAGCAACTTTTCAAACAAGTACCAATCATTGAAGAAAACCCTAAAAAAGAGAGTTTTGAAGATATGATTAAAACACTTAAAGAAAAAGAAGCCCAAAAACAAGAAGAGAATCAAGCACAGGATACGCCATTACCTCCAGCGCCTACAAAAATGGAAACACCAAAAGTAGTGGAGCTAAAAGCTAAAGTTGATACTCCTGCCAAAAAAGAGGCTCCTAAGACTAAGGAAGTATCGACAGCAAGTACTTCTGCCAATGCGGGTTTGTATATTCAAGTGGGAGCAGTAACTACGGCACCTAGTAAACATGTCTTAGAAGATATTAAATCAAAAGGCTATGAATATAAACTTTACGATACTGTCATCAATGGTAAAAATATTACAAAAATTTTAATTGGTCCTTATGCCAAATCATCTGATGCAGAAGTTGCTATGAATAATATTCGTACCACTATTAACAAAAATGCCTTTTTATATAGGATAAAGTAAGTGTTAACACATCGAAAACTGCTTTTTGACCAGCTCACTCCCATCACAATCTTTGCAAAATTGCAAGATTTTTTCAAGGGTGAGCTCTCCTTTTTATTTGAAAGTGCTATTAATAATGCTGAGGGAAACTCTAGCTTTCTTTTCATTGGAGCACGTGAGCGCCTAGTCCACCAAAATGGTACAAGTACCTATACTAATGAAAGTAATATATCTGAGATTGTAGAGTACAATCCCTTTACTTTTTTAAAAAAATACTACGCCACTATTGATTATAAAATATACCAAGAATATGCTCAAACCTTAGGGGTTGGGTTTGTGGATGGTTTTATTGGCTATATCGGCTATGATGCTGTTAAGATTTTCGAACCTAGACTTGCTTCGCATATGGATGCACTTCACGATGATATCGCTATTCCTGATTTAGATTTAATGCGCCCTAAACTAGTATGTACCTTTTCGCACAAATCTAATTCTCTTACTTTAACAACATTTGTACCTGAAATTGCCGTACAATTAGATGCTATAGAACAGCATTTAAAAGAACCACATTTTTACATGCCTATTCAAACGACTCATGTCGATAAAGCAAAAGGAAGTTTTGCCTTTACTAAAGCCAAATTTTTTGAGATGGTTGAAGCCTCTAAAGAAATGATTCGTAGTGGAGATGTTTTCCAAATCTTAATGTCCAATCGCTTTACACAACACGCGCATATCGATCGACTCAGTTTTTACCGAATTTTACGTAATAAAAATCCCTCTCCGTATATGTTTTTACTCTCTTACGATGACTTTGCAATTATTGGAAGCTCCCCTGAGGTGATGATTGGGCTTAAAGATGGCAATATCATCTTACGCCCCATTGCTGGAACAAGGAAACGCGGTAATACCTACGATAAAGATATAGCTTATGAGAAAGAACTTTTAGCCGATGAAAAAGAGAGAGCTGAGCATTTAATGCTCATTGATCTTGGGCGTAATGATTTAGGACGCGTGGCTGATGTTGGGAGTGTTAAAGTCAAAGATATGATGCGTGTTGAACGCTATTCTCATGTCATGCATTTGGTCACTGATATTGAAGCAAAGCTGGATTCAAAATACGATATGTTTGACTTATTCGCAGCAACGTTTACAGCTGGAACAATGACAGGTACACCTAAGATTCGTGCGATGGAGCTTATCAGCGATTTTGAGGGTATTAAGCGCAGCTTTTACAGTGGAGCCGTAGGTTATTTTGGCTTTGATGGCAATATGGACAGTGGCATTATGATACGTACCGCCTATTTAGATAATGAAAAGATTATTTTTCAAGCCGGAGCAGGCATCGTCGCCGATAGTCAACCCGAACTTGAATATCTTGAAGTAACCAATAAATTAGGAGCCATGACAAGCTCACTTGATGATTTAAAAGAGTAAGCGTGCTACTCTTTAGCATCTTTGGTGAGCCCGTTACTCACTCTATCTCTCCACGACTCCACAATAACGCCATGTGTGATCTAAAAATCAATGGTTGTTATGTGCGTCAAGCCATTACCGAACCTTCAATGCTTATCCCCACATTTCATGCCATGCAACTTGATGGGGCCAATGTCACTGTGCCTCATAAAGAAGTAGCCTTTGCACAATGTGATGAAGTCAGAGGCATTGCACAAAACATTGGAGCTGTTAATACGCTTGTGAAGGAAAAGAATAAAGTGATAGGGTATAACACTGATGCCGAAGGCTTTTACAAAGCTATTGCCTCTTTTGGAGAAATGCAAAATGCTCTTATTTTAGGAGCAGGAGGAACAGCTAAAGCCATTGCTATCATATTGCGTCAATATGGTATAAAAACACATATTCTAAACCGTTCAACGTCACGACTCGATTTTTTTAAAGAACAAGGCTTCGCATGCACTACGTGGGAAAATTTTGAAATCAAACCTTATGACCTAATTATTAATACTACCTCAGCAGGGCTTAAAGACATCTCTTTGCCTTGTCCTGAGTTACTCTTGGAAACACTGTTTTCACAAGCAAAGTATGCCTTTGATGTCATCTATAACCAATCAACTCCTTTTCTAACAAAGGCTCATCATTTAGGCCTTACATGTAAAGATGGTAAAGAGATGTTACTCTACCAAGCCGTACTTGCATTTGATCTTTTTTTTCACCAACGATTTACTCTCAATACAATAGAAGCCTCAATGAGAAAAGCTTTTGAATATTAAATCTAAGGAAATTCCATGCCTCTAGAAACACTTACCAATAACCCTTATGCCTATAATTACCAGTTGCTTATTAAACATATTTTTAATTCCCCCATTGTTAATAACCCAAATCAAGAGATTGTATATCGTGGTGAAATACGTTTTAGCTATACCCAATTTAAAAAGCGTGTCCGTCAACTTGCTAATTTACTAACGGAATTAGGAGTAAAAGCTGGCGATACAGTTGCTGTAATGGATTATGATTCGCATCGGTATTTAGAATGCTATTTTGCCATTCCGATGATTGGTGCTATTTTACATACGATTAACGTAAGGCTATCGAGTGAACAAATCCTCTATACAATCGACCATGCAGGAGATAGCGTTATTTTAGTTCATCATGATTTTTTACCTATTCTTGAACAGATTAAAGGACGCTTGGATATTGGAGTCTTCATTGCCTTATCAGAAGATAATATCCTTCCAAAAACAACTATACCTCTACATGGTGAATATGAAACGCTTTTATCTGAAAACCATGACGACTTTGATTTCCCTGATTTTGATGAGAACACTCGAGCAACAACCTTTTATACCACAGGTACGACGGGACTTCCTAAAGGAGTTTATTTTACCCATCGCCAACTTGTCTTGCATACACTTGGGTCACTGTCAACCCTTGCAAGCGCACCAAACCAAGGAAATTTCAATCAAGGTGATGTTTATATGCCTATTACCCCAATGTTTCATGTTCACGCCTGGGGGCTTCCTTATGTTGCTACTTTCTTAGGGGTTAAACAAGTCTATCCTGGTAAATATATTCCTGATTTGCTCCTCGATCTTATTGATAAAGAAAAAGTCACTTTCTCGCATTGTGTTCCTACTATCATGCATATGCTCTTCAACTCACCCAAAATAGACTCTATTGATCTCTCCCATTGGAAAGTCATGATTGGAGGTGCTTCACTACCAAAAACAATGTGTGAAGAAGGTCTCAAAAGAGGTATCGATATGTTTACAGGTTATGGGATGAGTGAAACATGCCCTATTCTTACAGTTGCGCAACTCACTCCTGAACTTCTTGAAGGAACGGATAAAGAGCAAAGTGAAATTCGTATCAAAACGGGTCGACCTATGGGATTGGTTGAAATTAAGCTTGTTGATGAAGCGATGAACCCTGTGCCCAATGACGGTGAATCGACTGGTGAAATTGTGGTACGTTCCCCATGGCTTACAGAAGGCTACTTTAGAGACACTAAAAATTCTGAACATCTTTGGCATGGTGGATACCTTCATACTGGAGATATGGCTTATTATGATGCTAATGGCTATATTAAAATCACCGATAGAAGTAAAGATATTATCAAGGTCGGTGGCGAATGGGTCTCTTCACTAGAACTAGAAGATATTCTCAATCAACACCCTTATGTTAAAGAAGTTGCTGTCATAGGCGTTAACGATGAAAAATGGGGAGAACGCCCTTTAGCTCTTATCGTAGCAGATACAACACGAGAGTGTGTCACAGAGAAAGAGCTCTTAATGCATACAAAAGAGTTTATCAAAAAGGGCATTATGGCACGAGAAAGTATGCTTATGAAAATACTTTTTGTTGATAGTATTGCTAAAACAAGTGTTGGAAAAATAAATAAAAAAGAGTTGCGCGCTCAATATGGCTCATAACCTTTTAACTTAGAGCGTGTGTATCAATAGACGCTCTATCTCTTCTACTGGTATTGGTTTGCCAAATAAATAACCTTGAAATATCTTGCATCCAAATGCTTTCAAAAAAGACAATTGCTCTTCATTCTCAACACCTTCTGCAATAACTTGCAAATCAAAATTATGGGCTACATCAATAATGGTTTGTACGAGCATTGCATCATTGCTATTCATTGTAATATCACGAATAAAAGATTGATCAATCTTAAGCTCATCTAAAGGTAGTCGCTTTAAATAAGAAAGTGACGAGTAACCAGTTCCAAAATCATCCAAAGAAAATCCAATACCAAATGATCGAATAGCCTTTATTTTTTCAATATTTTCCAGAATATTATCAACGATAATGCTCTCCGTCAATTCTATCTTCAAAAGATTTCCAGACACACCACTATGATATAAAGCATCCGCAATCATTGTATAAAAAGACCCTTCTTGAAACTGCTTTACACTGACATTTACAGATACTTTAATATGAGAACTAAAGCGATCTTCCCATATTTTAATCTGTCTACATGCTTCTTCTAACACCCACTGCCCCAGAGAAATAATCAATCCTGTTTCTTCTGCTAACGGAATAAAATCATTGGGTGCTATCAGTCCTTTGATAGGATGATTCCAACGGACCAAAGCTTCTAGCCCCACAATAATACCGCTTAAATCAACTTGCGGCTGATAAAAAAGTATCAGTTGATTATATAAAATAGCTGATCGCAACTCATTTTCCATAGTCATTTTTAATTGAATAGCCTCTTGCATAGCTGGGTCATAAAAACATATAGTATTACGTCCTGATTGTTTGGCTTGATACATCGCAATATCTGCATATTTCAGTAAAGAATCTTTAGTTTGCTCAGTACCTAAAAAAAGTGTTACTCCAATACTCGAAGAACAGGTATGCGCATATCCAGAAAGATTATAAGGTCGATTAATCGTCTCTTTAATGCGCTGTGCAAAGTTCTTGGCTTCAACTGCTGCTACTTCCATAGTATAACTAAGCCCTTCGAGCAAAACAATAAATTCATCACCGCCTAGACGGCCTAAAGTATCGCCATCACGCAAAATTTCCTCTACCCTTTGAGCCACTTCCACTAAAAGCATATCTCCAATATGGTGACCTTTTGTGTCATTGAGCGTTTTAAAATTATCTAAATCAACAAATAAGATTGCCCCATATTTACGGTGTCTTTGGCTTTTTGCCAAAGCTTGAATAATTCGATCATTGAGTAATTGACGATTTGGAAGTTGTGTCAGAGAATCGTAAAAAGCAAGCGTATAAATTTTTGATTCTGCATTTTTACGCTCACTAATATTCGAGCCCATAACAATAAAATAGTTCTTATCGGAACAACTGGCACACTGAAGAATAAATTCTACAGGAAAAGTCCCCATTGGACTTGGCATTATTGTTTCAACCAAACAACACTCTTTAACTTCTCCTTGTGTCTTTAAAATAGTCATTATTTCAACCACTTCAAAGGGTAACCATCGTACTACTTCTGTATTTAGAATTGCTTCTCGGGGAACACCTAATATAGTTGGAACAATAGCGTTACAATCAACAATGCAATTACCATCTTCCGCTTCCACTAAAATAATCATCTCTCGAGAACGGTCTAACAGTGTATGAAAGCGTTCTAACTCTAAGATACGATCTTGCAATTGGGGATAATAACTTTTACGTACAGAAGTCTCGCCTAAGCCAATAATTTTAGTGCGAAGCTCTTCTGTATTATCATAAGGCATCGTTAAATATCTCCTCTATATCGTGTTGTGTAGGCATATGAGGGTTGGTAACGATGCATGCATCTTTTAGTGCCATCAAAGAGAGATGTTCAATATCTTTGACATGAACACCTAGTACACTTAGTGACTGTGTTAAGCCTAACGTGTCCTTAAAATGAATTAATTCTTCTAAAAAAGCATTCGCCCATTCTTTGGAGGTAAGTGTTTTGCATGATATTCCCATGTGCGAAGCAATAGAAATATACCGGTGTGAGGCATAAGGAAAGTTATATTTAACCGCCTTATCTAATAAAATAGCATTGCATAAGCCATGAGGTAAATCTAACCATCCCCCCAAAGAGTGGGCCATGGCATGAACAATACCTAAACTAGCATTTGAAAAGGCAAGCCCAGCTAAAAGACTGGCCATCATAATTGAAGCCCTTGCTTCCATATCTTCTTGATTAGCAACCACTTTTGGCAAAAATCGATACAATAAATCTATCGCTTCAATAGCATAAATATCTGTTATAGCAGAATTGGCATTAGAAACATATGCTTCAAAAGCATGGGTTAACGCATCGAGCCCTGTATAAATACTGAGTGCTACATCCATGCTGAGCGTTGTTTCTGGGTCTATTAAGGAGACATCGGGAACAATAGATTTACTAATAATTGCTACTTTGACATGCCTTGTTGAATCGTTAATAATGGCAAATTGTGATACATCCGCAGAGGTTCCAGCCGTTGTTGGTATAAAAATTAGAGGTGGTAAAGGATAACGTATCTTATCAACACCTTCAAAGTCTAAAATATTTTGCATATTGGAAACAACTATCCCTATTCCTTTAGCGCAGTCCATAGGGCTACCACCTCCAACACTGACAATGCCATCACATTTATGCTCACGATACATTTGAACACCAGCACTGACATTAAAATCACGAGGGTTTGGTACAACGTTATCGAAAATAACATACGCAAGATTTTCTGCATTGAGAGAATTAGTAACGTCCTTAAGCCATCCTGTAAGAATTACACCTGGATCTGTGACGATTAAAAGTTTTCGAGTACCTAAGTTTTTAGCATATTTTCCTGCCATTTTACGGGCACCTATACCAAAGACAAACTCAGGGGCAACACACTTTCTAAGGGCTGTTTCAACGTATTGCAAAGACACATTGTCTCCCTATGTGACGCATTTTCATTTATGCTAACATAGGAAAACTTAAAAATACGTATGGATATTATATTTTTGTTCGTGACTCTAAAGCTTTAGATAAAGAGAGCATATCAACATTTTCAAGATGCACTCCAGTTGGCACGCCTTGTGCAATTTTAGTAAATATGAGTGGGTAAGCCTTAAGCTTGTCTTCAATAAATAAAATCAAGGCATCATTGGCTAAAGAAGGGGTAAGTGCAAAAATAATCTCTTTCACCTCAACTTTAATGATAAATTCTAAGCGTTCTAAACTCTCTTGATCTAAATTATCTAAAACAAAATACTTTCCATCATAAAGCCTATGTTCTTCAAGGACAAAGATATCCTTAGCACTCTCAACGATACATAATTTTCGGATATCTCGCATCTCATCTAAACAAATATCACATATCTCATGCTCACTCAAAGCACCACATTGTTCACATTTACGAATAGATTTAATGGCACTCTCAATAGCATTAGAAAGCTTCATAGCACTAAACGTATCATTGAGCACCATATGATAGGCAAATCGTAATGCCGATTTTTTGCCCACTGTGGGGAGAGACTCAAAGGCTTCCACTAAATTATTAAACTTTTCTAATCCTCGCATCATACGCTTTGTACCTTTTGAAAATCAATACTAAATTGGTGCATTCCATGATTATAATCATAGACTAACTCAAGGTTGTGCAGTTGTACTATATTTTGAACAATATAAAGGCCTAATCCAAGCCCACTACCTGATGTTTTGGACCCTGAAACAAAAGGCTGCATGTACTCTTGAATAGGCATTTTAAGAGGTTCTGCTTTATTTTTTATCGTTATTTTTTGCTCTTCAATACAGATATACGCTTTATGCTCACTACTGTTTTTAATAGCATTATCAATGATGTTTTTAAGCGCTAAAGCCATCAACTCAAAATCTACCTTGACACAGAAACTACTATCACCATCTATACTCAATTGTTCTTCTTTTTTTTGTTCATCCAACATCAATAAATCAATAGCTTGGTCAAGAACATGCAAAAAGGTATACTCTTCTATTTTAAGATTGTAACTTTGAGAAGCCAATTGTTCAGTTTTGGAAAATTCAGCAATTAATAATTCTAACCTAGCAAAAACACCTACAAGTCGTTTTTTCGCTACTTCGTCATCAAGCATTTCTGAAACAATACGGCCTTTGCCAATAGGTGTTTTCAGCTCATGCATAATTGTACGCAAAAAAAGTTGACGGGAATGAATCAAATCTCGTATCTTTTTAGCCGCCCTATCGAACTCATTGGCGACTTCTGCTATTTCATCATTTTGTTCACTTTTACATTCAATATTCAAATCACCGCCCGCAAACTTTCGAATCTGTGCACTTAAGCTTTTCAAAGGAGAGATACTTTTGTAAATAGAAGCGTACATGTAAATAAAAATGAGCAGTGCTAGTACAAAAACTATCCACAAATTTTCATTAAAATTTTTATAATCCTGACTTTCAAGAAGAGCATTTGATTCAAAATTATCAATATAAAGGTAGTAGCGATCATTATAAATAATGGAAGAAAATCGACTGATAGGAGAGAGTTTTTGAAAGATGATGACACCCTTGTCCAATACAGAATTTTTAAGATTTTTATTAGTAACGCGTTTGAGTCCAAAGTTATTAAAATACTCTTCTATATCATTGGGTTGCATATTATTACGGTACATAACTAAAAGATAGTTAATGGATTGAAACTGGCGTTGTTTCATATTTTCAAGATTTTTTTCACTTTGTTGCTCTAATAAAAGCGCAAAAAACATCACCAGCAAGAGAAGCGATAAAATAAAGATAGCACTAATTTTGTTGATAATTGAGTTTTTAATCATCCAATTAACTTATATCCTATGCCACGTACAGAGTGAATATACTCAGGGCTTTTTGAGTCATCACCTATTTTGGTGCGCAGTCGTCCGATAATAACATCTAAACTTTTAGAGCCTTTATCTTTAAGCGATTTACAATTATACACCAACTGTTCACGTGAAATAGAAAAGCCATTTTGGCGTATTAAATAAGAAAGAATTTCATATTCAGCAGGCGTTAGATTGAGCGCTTCGCCTTTGAAACTAATCTCATGTCGTTTTTCATCTACGACAAAATGACTGTGAGATTGTATTTCTTCAACAGCAGCTGTTTTTTTGTAACGGCGAATTAGACTTTGAATACGTGCATACATCTCTTTAGGGTCGTAAGGCTTTGGCAAATAATCATCTGCACCAATTTGAAGCCCTATCACTTTGTCACTGATATCGCTACGAGCGGAAGAAATGATAATGGGGATATCGTATTTTGCAACAATTTCTTTGCAAACTTCTAAACCATCTATACCAGGAAGGGTTAAATCTAAAATGAGTAAATCATATTTTTTAATGCCAGCACTCAGTCCCAAATAAGGATCTTCATAATTGGTAATTTTGATATTGTACTTCGCTAAGTATTCACTGAGTATTTCAGCAAACTCTGTATCATCCTCAATCATCAAAACATTAATCATTCTTGGCACCTCTTAGATAAAGTTCTCTCTAGTATTGACTTTGCAAGAGAGAACTTTATTATACTAAATTTCTAATAGCAGAGGCTTTAAAGTTATGATTGTTTTGGTGCCATTGGTCTCATCGGTCGATTATTCATCAATGCTTTGAGCTCAGTACGTTGTTCTTTGGTTAAAAGGTTAAATACTTTTTCCATATGATTGGCTCTTACGGCTAGCATTTTCGTATGCATATCATTTTGCATTTTAATAAAACCTTGTTTATCAAAAGTATCAGCGCTCATTAAATTTTGCATCGCATTCATCATTTTTGGGTCACGTAGTTTTGTCATCTCTAACTTCATCTCAGCACGTAAAATGGCTAATTGATGTCGTTGGTCATCACTTAAATTAAGTCTTGTAATCATTTGCATACCATTTTGACCACCACGCATTCCCTTTTGCATCATGCCACATGGTTGCATTCCTGACTGCATCATGCCTGATTGCATACCCATTTGCATTCCTGGTTGCATCATCCCTTGTTGATTAGCATTATCATACGCATAAATTCCTGTAGCTAGTAGTGCTGCAACACTTAGTAAATAAATTGTCTTTTTCATTTTGTTCTCCTTGAAAATATTTGATAATGAAAGTATAGGGGAACGGTTTTAACAAGCTTTTAATGAAATGTTAATGTACCTTAACAAGTTAAAATGAGCCTAAACATTCTTTTGCTACAATAGTCCACTTCAAAAAACTACCTAAAAAGAGAAAAATAGTGGACATCGAATATTATGAAATACTAGAAATCAGCAAAAGTGCTGATTCAGCAGAAATAAAAAAAGCATATCGTAAGTTAGCATTACAGTTTCACCCTGATAGAAATCAAGGTGATAAAGAGGCTGAGGAAAAGTTTAAAGCTATTAACGAAGCTTACCAAGTTTTAAGTGATGAGCAAAAACGAGCAACCTATGACCGATATGGCAAATCAGGACTTGATAGACAAGGCTTTAGTCATTTTTCAGATATGAATTATGAAGATATTATGGGTGACCTCGGTTCCATCTTCGAATCAGTCTTTGGCGGCGGTTTTAGCGGTGGTTTTAGTTCTGGTGGCAATAGCCGAAATCAAAAAAAATATAACCTCGATTTGGAAGCAGAAGTTACATTAGCTTTTCATGAAGCAATTTTTGGCTGTAAAAAAGAGGTTAGCTTCGCTTACAAAAAACCATGTGAAAGCTGTGATGGAACAGGAAGTAAAGATAAAGCAAGTGCTACATGTAAAGAGTGTAAAGGTAAAGGCCAAGTCTTTTACCGCCAAGGCTTTATGACCTTTTCACAAACATGCTCTTCATGTAATGGTAAAGGTACAGTCATTACTAATCCTTGTTCTGCATGTAATGGTAAAAGCTTTGCAACCCTTAATGATAAAGTAACTATTGATATTCCTGAGGGCATTGACAATAATAATCGTATACGTGTAGCCGGTAAAGGGAATATTGATGAACACGGTCATCGTGGTGATTTATATATCCTCGTCCATTCAAAAGAAGATGAGCACTTTGTACGACATAATGATGATATATACATTGAAGTACCTGTGTTTTTTACGCAAATTGCCCTTGGTGAAACCATTAAAATCCCAACGATTCGTGGCGAAACTGAATTAGAACTTCCTTTGGGTGCTAAAGATAAACAGCAATTTGTCTTTAAAAAAGAGGGTGTTAAAAATGTTCACACCCATCAATTAGGCAGTATGATTGCACAAATCTCTATTCGTTACCCTAAAAAGATCACTAAAGAACAAAGAGAATTACTGACGAAACTGCAAGAAAATTTTGGTATTGAAACGAAGCATAAAGACGAAAAATTTGAAGGTGTTTTTGATAAAATCAAAAGCTGGTTTAACTAAGCTATGACAACAGCGTATGTGGAGTATCAAGGACAGATGCTCCCTTACACAATTATCACCAATAAAAAACTCAAAAATCTTTATATCAGTGTTGACCCCCACAAAGGGGTCATTGTAAAAAACCCCAACTATGCCATTTCTAAAGTTGAAACCATTGTCCGTCAAAAAGCAGGATGGATATTTCAAAAAATTCAACAGGCTCAAAAACGCTACAGCATCCCTAAGCTTTTGGAAGAAGGTAAAATACTCTACTTAGGCGACGTCATACCTTTACATGCTACGCAAAAAGCTGAAGCATTTTACAAAGAACATACGAAACGACTTATTCCTCAAATCGTCGAAGAGCAAAGCTTTCTTATGGGTGTTACCCCTCTTTCTATCAGTTACCGAAAAGCTAAAAAACGATGGGGAAGTTGTTCCTACAAAAATGAACTTAGCTTCAATATTACCCTTGCGCAACTTCCGCTTGAATGTATCACGTATATTGTCATTCATGAACTTTCACATATCAAACATAAACACCATAAAAAAGCATTTTGGGATTGTGTTGCTGAGTATATGCCAGAGTATAAAATATGTGAGAGAAGAATCAAAGAGTTCCTTCCCTCACTTTAAAGTTCTATCCAATCTTGCTAATAGCAACAGGAATGGCTTGCCTTGCATTTGAACCAACAACAAAATCACTTATTGTTGCCGCTCTACTATGATCTAAAAGACCTAGTTTATTAATATTAACACCTGAACGTCTCATAGCGAGACCTTTCAAAACTTTTCCATTAATTTCTACATCCACAGCACCTTCACCTTCTCGACCAGCACCGTGTTCAATACCTATGGTACTAGGATAAAGCCCATTTCTAAGTCTAAGATAACCACTCACTTCACCATTGGCAGACGAAACCTTCACCAAATCACCATGTTTCAAACCAAAATCTTGTGCTGTTTTGGGATTAACATCCACATAGGTTGTGTAATGAATCTCTTTGAGCAAGCTACTAGAAGCCATCGCTTGGGAGAGTACATTGGATTTATAGCTAAAAGCACTCAGTGGGAATTTAGCTTTGGGATATAACGATGCAAAGTCTTGTCCCATAGCTGTTCGTTGCATGTAATACTTTGGAACACCACTGTATCGTTTTCCATTAAGCGCATTTTTCTTCGTCCCTAATTCTTCATTATAAATATGAATATTTCCTTTATAAGGATGTGAAAGCCATTCACCATTGTAACTTTTGGTTTTATCTTCATAACGGCCCCCTCGTGCCATGACATACGCAGTTTTTTTCCAATTATCTTTACATATCTCTTGCAATAGTGGTTTAAAAGCACTGATGCCACTAAGCTCTATCTCTTCGTCGCTACAATCTGGCACAGGAGTCCCATCCATTGCAATATTTTCAAACGCTCTGATGTAAAAATCATGTGGTCTATCAAATGCAAAATTTTCGCCATTTTCACCTTTTATTGCTCCCTTACCAAAGCCTGGAAGTCCAAGCTTTTTGCCAAGTTCTATTAAAAAACTATCCATACAAATAGGCTCTCCATTTTTAAAGGTTGCTTGAGCTGGTTTGATAATAGGAAAACGAATAGTGCTTACCTTCGTTTGACATCCTGCCCAAACACCAAGTGCTCCCCATGTTTCAAACAACACAGAATCTGGAACTATGTAATCAGCATATTTCGATGTTTCATTGATAAAAGGATCAATCGCAATAAAAAGAGGAATTGCTTTTTTAGGATCTTGCAAAAGTGCTTTGATATGTTCCGAACCACTTTGCCCATATATAAAATTGGCATTCCACGAAATCAATGTTTTAAGCGCATAAGGGTATTGATGGGCACTGTTACTAATGACATCAGATTCCAAAGCAGCCGCAAGGGGATACCATGCATCTTTTGCAGGATAAGGGTTGATGCCCGCTTCTTTTTTAGCTTTAAATTCATTGGTTTTTTCATACGGCATTCTAGCTTTGTCGATGCGCGCACCTTTCACTTGAGGTTTGCCTTTATACGCTAGCAAGTTATACTGTTTGCCTGCAAAATCTTTAAATTTTCCACCCCCAGCACTCATACCACCTTTATAGTTCAGGTTACCAACCATAGCGCCTAGCATCATAATGGCGTACGTTGTGTAAAAACCTGTTGTATGCATCGTACCCCCGTGACAATCAATCGCAACTTTGCGTCCATGAGAGCAAAATTCATGTGCCACTTCTTGCATCTTCGCAACACTCACACCACTCTCTTTGGCATACATGTCAAGCGTATAGTCATTGGCAGATTCTCGCAACAGTGTAAAGGCTGTTTTAACCGTATATATTTTACCTTTCAATATCACCTCGCCAGAGTATTCAAGCACGCCTTGCGTGACATCATCGGCATTTTTGAGTTGATTATCGGCGCTATCAAGCACTAGTATCATCTCACCCTCTTTAAGAATTGTCCCAAAGCCCTCTTCATCTTGAATCACAAGATGTGTTGCATTAGTCCATGAAGCTTCTTTAAGCGTTATCTTTGCTTTCTCACTTGGAATACTAAGATACGAAAGATTGTACATATCCTTTTCAATAATAATTTGCAATAAACCCATCACAAAAGCTAAATCTCCCCCTGGCAAAACGGGTATCCAACTGCTTTTATCACCCATCGCAATGGTGTCAGCATTAGATTGCATCGGAAGAACAGTTGCATATTTTAGTCTTCCATTCGTGCGCGCTTCACTCAGTAATTTTCCTTGTCTTTTGAAAGGATTCCCTGCTTGCCCAGGTGCTGTGCCAATACTTAAGAGGTATTCACAATGTTCAAAATCTGGCTTTAAATGTGGTGACTTTTTAAAATCCCCCAAATAGGCCGCTTCTCCAGCACGCATAGAAAGTCCGCAAATAGATGTATGCCCCATAAAATTCACGGTTCCATACGATTGGACAAAACGAGGAACAATGAAATTTTGTCTTCCTTCATCAGCCGTACCAATAATACATAAACCATTGGCACGTGAACCAAAACTTGGTTCATCTGGGTTAATAAGCGTTTCAAGATCACGTGTCGCCGCTAAACCTTCTACATCACCTTCACCAAATAAATTTCCACCCTTAACAACCTCGTCCAATAGTTGTTCAATGTCAATTTCCACCCACTTATTTTCACCTCGTTTGCCAACTCTTTTGAGTGGTTTGAGAACACGAAAAGCATCATTGAGTTTATCAAATGCCACATTTCCACGTGCACACATACTGGAGCGATAAGCATTTGGTTCGTGTTGGGTTTGCGTTAAAAATGTAAAACTCTGCTCAATGGATGTCGCATAGGGTAACCACGGATCAGAGGAAAGCGGATGAAAAGGATTTCCAAATACGCGAACAACCTTACCGCTCTCTTTTTCGATCTTGACGCGAACACCACAATGCGTTGTACATCCATTACATGTACTGTTTGCCATCGTATAATGCTCATTAGGACTAAAGGTGTTGTTTTTCACGCTAAATTCAGCAGCAGAAGCATTAAAATAAATACTATCTTTGGCACGTTCTCCCTTGTCTTTAAGCAAAGCTACCGCACCAAGAGTATCTTTATACCCAACAATCGAAGCCGAAGCGGCAACAATGCCTGTGCCAATTAAAAAATTTCTTCTACTATTTTCCATGATTTACCCTTTTACTATAACTTTCTACCATCTCCTCATCCCAAGGAAAAATGACTAAGATAAAACAGACAAGCGCAATTAAAATACCCCAATTGGAAAAAATTGAAACGATACTACTTTGTGAAAATATATCTGGGCTATAATGCAAAAAGCCTGGAGCACTTTTAGGGATACTCTGACCACCAATGACCGTATTCCATCTAAAAAGCCAAACACCAACCACTGATAAAATACCAGCACAATAAAGCACTATAAAATTGTTACGTAAAGCGCTAAAGCCAACAATCATAGGAATAATCAAACACAATAGATATTCCACATAAAGAACTTCATGAAAATTAAGTTCAAAAAAGGCATATACAAGGTATTTCTCTTCACCATTAAAAGGCATAGCAAAAGTTAACCATAAAAAGCGAATCACTAAATCAATAACAATAAAAAGTGCTAATAATTTAGCCAAATCCACCATTGTGTCGTGATTGACACTGCCCATAGAGGTAAAAAACTTCTGAAAGATAGGAATGATAACGATAAGAAAACCTGTTCCAGATACCATCGCTGAAGCTAAAAATAAAATCGGCATTAGTGGGGTATGCCAAAGGGCATTAGCATGAACAACCCCTAAGATATAACCGGTGTAGCCATGAACACATAAAGCTAAAGGAATACCAATGATACCCAGTAGTTTACCTACACGATGGTCTTTGTCAAAATCTTCTTGGCTCATCCCCATTCGACCTAGTGTTAATAGGCCATAAAATGTATGCGAAACACCACTCAGTGTTGCCATTTTTTTGACAAAATAGGGTCTGTAAATATAGATAGCCTCAAAAAAGATTAAAACCGGATAGGCCATCAACAAAATAACGCCCCATTTCATAGGAGACGTTCCAAAATTTTCCCACCCATACATAAAAAAATTAAGCACTCTACCTGGTTGTTTTAAATCATCAATCAGATTAAGTGGCGCGGCTACGAGGAGCACAAATGCCATTAAAAGCGAAAATCCAGCGATTGGTTTGTAGCGCTCCATCCCAAAAACATGGGCAAAGCTTGAAATGATAAAAGCTGCCGCAGAACTGCCTGTAAACCAAAAATAATTTGGTACATCAATACCCCATGGAATATTGGGGGTTATAGAAGAGATTAAGGTATTCATATTACATTTCCTTTATCAATGTTTTAGACCACTCAGCATGTATGCCATCATGTTTTTTAACCATGTCATCTAAGCTTTGTGTTGAGTTTAAAAGTTCGTTGATTTTATTATCAAGCCCTATATAGAATACTTGCGGTTTGTTACCCTGTTCTGGTTTTAAAACGGTAGTTGAAAAAGTGTGCAAAAGATGATAAACCTCAGATGTTTTATCGTTCATATCTCCAAAAACTCTGGCCCCTCCGACACATGTCTCTACACACGCAGGAAGTAATCCTTGATCAACTCGTTGCACGCAAAAGTTGCATTTATCGGCTGTTTTTGTTTTGGTATTAAAGTAGCGTTTATCGTAAGGACATGCACTCAAACAATAGCCACATCCCCAACAAATAGTATTATCAACAACAACAACGCCATCTTTGCGTTTAAAGGTAGCTCCTGTTGGACAAACACTGACACACGAAGGGTTATCGCAATGGTTACAGAGTTGTGGTAAAAACCCTTTACGGACATCAGGAAACTCGCCTATTTCAGTTTCTAAGACAAAGGTTCGATACTGAGACGTAGGTACTTTGTTCTCAACTTTACACGCCGCCGTACAGGCCTGACATCCGATGCACTTTCGCAAATCCATCACCATCACCAAATGCTTGTTTTTATCGCCAACATAACGCATCTCTCCTGCATCACGTCCTGGATTTTGCAACGAGAGCGCTGATGCAGAAGTCGCGGCTAAACCACTCAGGGCGGCGATACCAAAACCTTGCCTTAAAAAGCTTCTTCGAGAATTTTTTTCACTCACGATTACTCCTTTAAAATATTTACTGAATAGCAGTATAAAGTTAAAAAGGGTGAAAAAAAGGAGAAATCTTAAAGATATTAAGTAATGAAAAGAGTAAAGGCAAGCATGATGCTTGCCTTCGGAGAATTATTTTTTAGCAGGGATAATAATACCTTGATAAGGCCCAAATTTATGTTGATGACGATTTTTATCATCACTGTATGGTCCAATATCGCTATCAGCTGCTTTTACAACGGTATCAGGAAAATCTTTATCTTTATTAGCCTTGATAGGATGTGGTTTATCATAGTTATTGATATAAGCAGCCACATCATAAGCTTGTGCGTCGGTTAAAATACGCGCATCATTGCTTGCACCTAAAGGCATATTAGCGATAATCCAATCAGCTGCTTTAATGACCCTAAACATACCAGCTCCTGTATTGTAGGTATCTTGTCCCCAAAGTGGTGGGAACTCATACCCGTTCGCTTTACCTTCACGTTTCACACCTTGGCCATTATCGCCGTGGCATGAAGCACAATTTTCTTTATATACTTTTTCACCCGCTATTGGATCTGCCGCACGACTCATAATCATTTTACGATTGACTTTGGGTAATGATGAACCTTCAACTTTGGCACCAATAGGCACACCTTGTCCCAACCAGTACATGTAAGCCACCATCGCTTTCATTTCTTTACCACTTTCAGGCAATGGCTTTCCATTCATACTGCGTTGCATACATCCATTAATTCGGTTTTCGATTGTGCCAATAGTATCTTCGCGGTTACGGTATTGTGGAAAATTTGCAAATGTTCCCATAAAACCAGCCGAGTATTTTTTAGTACCTGCCTCTGAGTGACAGTTATTACATGCGAGGTTATTCCCTGCATAACGCATCTTTTTATCAGCAACTTCAGGTCCAATATATTTATAAGTCTCTTGAATCAATGCTTTGCCATAGCGCACATAATCGCCAAACATAGTGTTAGGAATTGTCTTTTCATCAGGTGCGCTCCAGTCTTTAACCACGACTGGCTTAAACCCTTTATCTCCACGTTTTGCCAATTCTCCCACATCAAATGCCCCTAATGACACAAGAGAAAGTACCCCAAAAACCAAAACCATTTTTGACATTACTTGCATAATAGCCTCCTTAGTATTTTAGATAAAGTATAATTTGAAATAGGGTGAAAAAAGGGAGATTTTAAAGTGATTTATCCAAAATAATAGTAAACACTGCTCCCTCTTCCGTATTGGTAACATTTAATTCTCCACGATTATTTTTTTCAATAATGCTTTTACACATGTAAAGCCCAATACCGGTACCACTTTTAGCATGCTTGGTACTGAAATAAGGTTCAAATATTTTTTCAATTGGCTCAATATGAATGCCCCCTGCGTTGTCTTCTATGGTAATGCTTCCTTTAGCATGATGTTCTTGAATCGTAATCATGATTTTGGGATGAGACGTTGCACGCTCAATGAGAATATCTTTAGCATTACTCAAGATATTTAAAATAGCTTGGGCTATTTCATTGGCGTAGCCCTCTATCATTATTGGAGCATCGACATGTAAAGCAACCTCAATATGATTGTTGTGCAAAGAGGAATAAATCAGATTGAGAGCTTCTTTGACAGGTTCTTCGAGGTTATAAATTTTTTTCTGTTTACCAGAGGCAAAAAAATTTCTAAAATCCTCAATGGTATGAGACATAAAACTTATCTGCTTTTGTGCCGCTTCAATTTTTTCGGAAAGCTTTTGAGCGCTGAGTTTTCCTCGTTCAAAAAAGAGCTCTATTGCAATTAAAATGGCACTGAGCTCCGTTAAGGGTTGTCGCCATTGATGGGCAATATTACCTATCATTTCTCCCATATTGGCCAGCTTGCTTTGATGAATGAGCATGCGCTCTTTTTCATGCACTTCATACTCTTTTTTCATTCTCTCTTCAATCTCTTCTGCCACTCTTGATTCTAAATTTAAGTTAAGTTGTGCTAATTTTTCTTCTTTATACACCAACTCTTGGTGTGACTCTTCTAGGCGCTTAATGAGAATATTAAAACTGTAATTTAAAATGACTAAAATGACTATCCAAAGGAAGGAGGCAATAAAAAAACTCTCTACAATCGCTTCTTTAAGTTGCACTTGTTCTTGTGTAATATCTTGAAAGAAAATGATATTAAAAATTTTATTGCTTGAAAAATCGTGCTCTTTTATTTTGTGAATTTTAAAATATCGCCCTTCTTGCGTTATCCTATCTAGCATTTCATCATTTCGTGCTAAAAACTCTGTAAGAAGTGCCGCATCGTAATGTTCATGTTTGACTAATTGATTATCGAGAATTTTATTTTGATAGATAATATATCCGCTAAAACCTATCAGTTTTTTAATTTCATTGAGAAAAAAAGCAGGCTCTATACTCAGGACAAGATAGCCTATTGTTTCGGATTTTTCATTTAAAGCTGGAACAATGATTTTATAAACCAGAAAATCACCTGAATAACAAAAGCCACTGCGCGCCTCTTTTTTATCACTTCGTTTACCATCCATAGTGCTAGATTGTGCATTACCTAGGACGCTGAGTAACCTAAAATTAGTGTCATAAAAAGCCATTGATTGTAAGGAAGGATGTTCTTTTTTTAAAATGCGCCATCTAGGTTGAGAAAGTTTTTCTAAATCATGGGCATCTTGATGAGAAAGGGCTAATTTAATACCATAAGAATCTAAGTTCGCATAAGCACGATTGATAAAAAAATTATCGGTACTTTTTTTACTTTCGATGTAAATATTCTGCACTTTTCCAATATAGAAATTTTGCTTTTCTTGTAAGAATCTTTTTTCATCGGCATAACGAAGGTAGATAAAAAATAAAGAGAGCAGTAGCATAATGAAAGAAACAAGAATAATGGTTTTTGATTTTGTGGAAAAGAGACTATCAATTTTTTTAAAATCAAATTTCAAGGGTATACCCCAAGCCATAAATATTTTTTATAACATCTTTGCCCATTTTTTTGCGCAACTCTTTTATCAAAGCTTTCACCGCTTCTTTGGAGTGTGAGCCACCATCATATCCCCACAAGTATTCTTCTATCACTTCACAAGAAATCACTTTATTTTTATTTTCAAGCAGATATTCAAGCAATCTGCTTTCACTTTTAGGTAGTTTAGACTCTCTACCATCAACTATGACAATTTTTTTAGACGCATCATAAAATATTGTTTCAGTGAGCATGATGCTACTTTGATTGCCAGATAACTCCTCACAACAGAGTCTCAAAGCTTCTTCAAGATCCTCTTTTTTAAAGGGTTTGACGAGATATTTTGTGATTTTTAGCTCCACTGCTCGCCATAAATATTCATGCCCTGCGTGAGCACTTAAAATAATCACAGGGATATTTTTGTGCTTTTTACGAATTTTTTGTATCACGTCAAGTCCATCTGTTTTTGGCAAACAAATATCAAAAATCAAAATATCAGGAGGTGTTATCTCAAACTGCTCCAGCGCTTCATCACCATCTTTTACAGCGATAACTTTGTGAAAAAATAACTCTAAAATTTCAACAACAACATCACGGATTCCTGCTTCATCCTCAGCATATAAAACAACTTTGTCGCTGAGTAAATCCAGTGTTGCTGAGTGTTTCATCGTATTCCTTATAAAAAGAGCATTCTAAAACCGATTAAAACCAAGACGATACCGCCTAAGACTTCCGCTTTCCCTTCTAGCCATGTTCCACTATATTTACCAATGTAAACGCCAACAAAACTCATCGCAAACGTCACAACACCGATTATCACACACGCCAAAAGCGGATTAAAAGGGAGCAGTATCAAACTAAAACCAGCCGCCATCGCATCAATGCTCGTAGCAATCGCCAAAAGTAACAAGACTTTATTGCTCACATTTTGGATAACCTCTTCGATGCCTTCACTTAGCCCCTCATAGACCATTTTTCCGCCAATGAGAACAAGCAATCCAAAAGCAATCCATGATGTATAGGAATCCACCCAGCCTAAAAGCCCTTTACCGCCAAGATAACCAAACAATGGCATCAAGGCTTGAAAGCAGCCAAAAAACAATCCTGCACGCAAAGCAATAGGCACTATCGTTTGATGTTTTTTAGCTCCCAAACCAATCGAAACAGCAAAGGCATCCATACTCAAAGCAAACGCTAAAATGATAACATCTAACATTACTTTAACTCTCCCCAATTTTTACCAATAGCCACAGAAACTTTGAGGGGTACATGTAAACTGTAAATACCCTCCATGACGACTTTAGCACTTTTGGCAAACGCTTCAGCATTCTCTTCTTTGACCTCAAAAATAAGCTCATCGTGAATTTGTAAGAGTAGTTTTGACTCGTCATCCACGAGACTTTTCATAATTTCATTCATCGACATCTTAATTAAATCTGCCGCACTGCCTTGAAAAACAGTATTAACTGCTTCTCTGAGATAACCTGCGTATTGCATACCATTGGCATGTTCAAAATCAAAATAGCGCTTTCGTCCTAAGAGCGTTGTCACATATCCAACCTCTTTAGCACCATCCGCAATAGATGTCAAAAAGGTTTTAATCGTTGGAAATGTTTCAAAATAACTTTCGATATAGCTTTTCGCCTCTTTGCTAGTAATACCTAAGGTATCAGAGAGTTTTTTAGGCCCCATACCATAGAGTAAACCAAAGTTAATGCTCTTAGCTACACCACGTTTAGCATCGGCCTCAGCCTCACCAAAGAGTTTCAACGCGGTTTCTTTGTGAATATCTTTATTGCTCCTAAAAGCTTCTACCATGGCCGCATCACCACTAAAATGTGCGAGTAATCGAAGCTCAATTTGGGAGTAATCAATACCCACTAATGTATAACCCTCTTTGGCGACAAAACCACCGCGAACTTCGCGACCAAGTTCGGTTTTAACGGGGATATTTTGTAAATTTGGGTCTTTGGAACTTAGTCTTCCAGTCGCCGTTCCTGTTTGGATAAAGGAGGTATGCACTCTTTGGTCAGGGTTTTCTTTGGAGAGTTTGAGTAAAGGCTCAATATAAGTCGATTTAAGTTTGTAAAGCTCACGGTATTCTAAAATTTTGGCGATGCTGGGGTGTTGCTCTTTCAACTCATTTAAGACAAATTCATCCGTACTGTAACCTGTTTTTGTTTTTTTAGAAGGAGGAAGGCCTAACTGTTCAAACAGTACAGCGCCTAATTGTTGAGTCGAGTTGAGATTAAAGGTTGCATTGCATAAGCTAAAAATCTCTTCTTTTAAAGACTCTATAGCCCTATCGGTACGTAAAAGCAATGTTTCAAAATAAGTTCCATCAACACGTATGCCCTCTTTTTCCATGCGCATCAGCGTTTTGATAAAGGGAAACTCTACCTCTTTGGCAAGATTGAGCAAATGAGGCTCTAGCATCTCTTGGAGTTTGTGAAACAATTTTAAAGTCATCCAAGCATCTTCACTCGCATACATACAAGCCTGCTCTAACGCCACCGTGCTAAAATTCTCACCTTTTTGCACTACGTCTTTAAATTTGACCATGGCATAGTTAAACATTCGAAGTGCCAAGCTATCAAGGCCAACCGTTGTTTCAGGGTTCAGTAGCCACGCTAAAAGCATCGTATCAGCATAAATTTCAACATCTTTGATGCCAAAATTGTGCTCAATCACAGCCAAGTCATACTTTAAATTTTGTCCAACAATTTTGTGCTCAAATAAAAGCTCTAACGCTTTTTGAGCATCTTGCATACTAATTTGCTCTCCAACGCCTAAATAGTGATGATTGATAGGCACATAATACGCTTCATACGCATTCACACAAAAAGAAAAGCCTACGATTTTAGCACTGTAGGCATCAAGTGAGTTGGTTTCTGTATCAAATGCAACAATGGCATCATCTTCAAGTCCTTCGATAACGTTGCGTAAAATTTTGGCATCATCCAGCAAAATAGGTTTGAAGCCAAGTTTTGGTTCTTGTTTTGGGCTTGCATGTGAAGCATCTCGCTTTACTTTAGAAAGCATCTGTTTAAGTTCATACTGTTCTAATTCATCGGCTATAGTAAGCAAGGGATTCTCACTGGGAAAATGAAAGGCTTCAAATTTATCTTCTAATGTTAAAGAATCATCCAATCGCACCAATTGATGGCTTAAAAAGGCATTGTCTCTGCCTTCTTCGAGCATACTTTTAACACGAGGATTGGCTATTTTATCAAGATTGGCGTAGACCTCTTCTACGGTGCCATATTCATCTAAAAGTTTTTTAGCCCCTTTTGGGCCTATGCCCTTAACACCAGGGATATTATCGGCAACATCGCCCACTAAAGAGAGGTATTCGTTGATTTTATTAGGATAAACACCAAATTTTTCAAAACATTTTTCACTGTCTATTTCACTTTTCCTCATAGGGTCATAAATGACAACACGACCATCGTCGATAAGTTGGTACAAATCTTTATCGTGTGTCACAATACGCACTTTAATGTCATGACTTTTGGCAAAACGAACTGCTGAAGCGATAATATCATCTGCTTCAAAACCCTCTTGTCCATAACTCTTAAAACCCATTTTTCGCACCCAATCAATGGCAACAGGCAGTTGCTTTTTTAAATCCTCGGGTGCTTCGGGGCGATTGGCTTTATAATTGGGGTCAATGTCATGACGAAAATTTTTCCCCTTACTATCCAACGCAAAAAGCAGATAATCGGTGTCATGTTCAGCTTTAATCGCATAAATAAAATTAGCAAACCCTGTTAAAAGACCTGTAGGAAAACCTTGTGAATTTGTTAGTTGTGGGAGGGCATAGTAATTGCGAAAGAAAAAGCCGAAGGTATCAATAATGGTTAAAATTTTCAAATGTTATTTCCTTTACATATAAGCTTAAAAGTGTTCTAATACCTTATCAAGAGCGCTTAGAAATATCTCTTCATTTAAGTTTTCTTTGATGACTATATTTTGAGCAAGAGCAATACTACGCTCACTCAATGGAGAATTAATCGGAATGGCTGCTTTAACAATTTTAAGAGCCAAGGAATAAGGGCGTATGGCCTCAGGTACATTCTCAAGATTATCCGAATAGCGAATTGCTTGTACCATAAAGTCGTCAAATTTCCAATGTTCAAAAATACGTGCGGTCACTTCAGCAGAAGTCGTTCCGACAAATATCTTTTCAACATTCGCTACGTTGGTACTATTTTCGATTTCGGATTTAAATTGATAGGTTTCATCATTTTTGACAATTTCATCAGCAATTAAAATTTTACCCGTTTCTTGCATGAGTGCCGCTAAAAAGAGCATCTCTATTTTAGAAGCATCCATTTTTTTATACCAGTGCATAATCAAAGAACCTTGTAAGCTCGAGATGTGAGCAAATTCATCGGGAGTTATACCATAAGGAGCCATGTCAACATTCAAAAGCTTTTTAATAGACATATCCATAACTAAGGAGCGCGTCGTTGACATGCCAAATAAGCTAACAGCTTGGAGAACACTTTTAATTTCACGCCTAAAACTGTACAGTGGGGAATTGGCAACTTTAAGTAAATTAGCAACTAACATAGGATCTTCTTCAATAATGGAAGCAAGGTCACTCACACTTGCATTTTCATTGTTGCATATTAAGCTAATTTGGTGAAAACTTTTAGGCAATGGCGGAAGGGTCTTAATACGTTCAGCTATTTGATCTAACATACTAACTCTTTACTGGTGAGATAGTGACTATTATAGCAAGATTGCCTTAAGAAACTAATGAGGGGTAGTCCCTCATTAGTGATAGAATTTGGTTATCCAGGGATAGTATCCGCTACAGACTCTGGATTGTCAAGAGAGTATCTAAATTTTTTCATATCAATTTGTTTATCCCAAGCACCCACAACAACACATGCAACAGCATTGCCACAAAGATTACCAACAGCGCGCATCTCACTCATAAATTTATCAACACCTAAAAGAACAGCAACGGTCGCTACAGGAATTGAGCCACCTAATGCAGAAAGAGTTCCTGCCAAGACAATAAATCCTGAACCGGTTACACCCACAGCACCTTTTGAAGTGACCATTAAAATAAGAATGATACTAAGCTGCTCTCCAATGCTCAATGGAATATTAAATGCCTGAGAGAGGAAGATAATGGATAAGGAAAGATAGATATTAGTACAGTCAAGGTTAAATGAGTACCCAGTTGGGATGACAAGGCCTGTTGTACCCCGACTAACACCAGCGGCTTCTAAACGTCGCATCAATGGTGCCAAAGCTGATTCACTTGAAGAGGTTGCAAATACGATTAAAACCTCTTTAGCAATAAAGCGCATAAATTTAAAGATATTAATTTTAAATATCGCCATAATTAAACCAAGTACGCCAAAAATAAAGACAAGGACAGAGACAAACATAACCCCTAATAAACTAGCCATATTGATAAGCGATGCTACACCAAATTTACCAATTAAAAAGGCCATTGCACTAAATGAAGCGATTGGGCTTAGCCACATTAACAGTGTTAAGATTTTAAAGAAAAAGTTTTGTGCTATTTCAAGAGGTCTCAAAATTGAGCTTTTGTATTTTCCCCCAAATGCAGAAATTAAAATAGCAACACAAAGAGCCATAAATAGAACTTGAAGGGTATTACCTTTTAAAAAAGGAGTAATAGGATCACTAGGAATTGCACCTTTAAGAATATTCCACACCGAACCAACATCTTGTGTGTTCGTTGCAAATTTTGCTACACTTTTTGCATCCATAGACTCTACAGGAATATTCATTCCACGACCTGGTCCTAAGATATTCCCGAGAAGAACACCAATGGCTAAAGCGAAAGTGCTGACGATTTCAAAATAAACAAGCGCTTTAAGACCAATGGAACCTACTTCTTTAAGACTCTCTAAACCAACAATACCTGAGATAATTGTTAAGAAGATAATCGGCCCAACGAGCCATTTTAAAATTTGAATAAACCAATCAATTCCCGGTTTTGCGCCAATAGCCATCTTTGGATCTATCATTCCAAAAATAATACCCGCTACAATCGCAAATACCACCCAGAAAGCTAAACTTTTAATCGTATAGTCTTTCCATCCCCGCTGTTTTGTTTGAACGACACCTTGTGCTTCCAAGATATATCCTTTGTGTTTTCTCAACGAGGATTATAATGAAAGCGAATGTACAACTTATGTAACGCTCAATTTTTGTACAAATGTACACAACTTTGACATCTACTTGTTACAAATTGTATCATACTAGTAATTTTAATCGATTCCTAATTCTTGAGCTAAGAATTTTGCCGTATAACTTCCACTGTGCTTTGCATTCTTGGCAAGTTGCACGGGAGAACCCATATCAACGATTTTACCACCATAGTTTCCACCTTCTGGTCCCATATCGATGATATAATCAGCGTTTTTAATGACATCCATATTGTGTTCTATCACCAAAACACTGTTGCCCATTTCGGTCAAGTGATGCAGAACTTTTACCAGCCTATCAACATCCGCAAAATGGAGTCCTGTTGTAGGCTCATCTAAAACATACAGCGTATTACCTGTATCTTTTTTACTAAGTTCTTTAGAAAGTTTAATGCGTTGCGCCTCTCCACCACTCAGTGTCACGGCATTTTGACCTAAGGTAATATAACCAAGTCCCACATCAACGAGTGTTTGAATTTTTTGGTTAATTTTAGGGATGGCTTTGAAAAATTCGAAAGCTTCATCCACACTCATATTCAGCACATCTGAGATGGACTTGCCTTTATATTTTATCTCCAAAGTCTGTGCATTGTAACGATGCCCTTTACAGCTATCGCATTTGACCATGATGTCGGGTAAAAAGTGCATCTCTATCTTTATTTCGCCATCACCCTGACACTTCTCACAACGTCCACCTTTAACGTTAAACGAAAAACGGCCTACATTGTAACCACGAATTTGAGCCTCTTTTGTTTTGGCAAACAAAGCTCTTATTTCATCCATCACACCTGTATACGTTGCAGGATTTGAACGAGGCGTCCTGCCAATAGGGCTTTGATCTAGGTAGATGACTTTATCGAGTTGGTCAAGCCCAATGCACTCAACACCAGCAACTTTATTGACTTTTTTAGCACGATTTAAATACTCTTTTGCCACAGGAAGCAAGGTTTGTAAAATGAGTGAACTCTTTCCGCTACCACTCACACCCGTAATAGCAACAAGATTTCCTAAAGGAATTTTGACATCTAAATTGATAATGTTGTTGATGGAGACATTATTGAGTTCAATCCAACGTGTTTGTTGACGGTTTTCTTGATAATTGACTGTTCGAACACCATTAAGGTATTGAGCGGTTAGGGTATTGCTTTTAAGCAGTTCTTCGTTAGTACCACTAAAGACGATTTCACCACCAAATTTACCTGCCCCTGGGCCTATATCCACCACAAAATCAGCCGCTTGTATCGTCTCTTTATCATGTTCAACCACGATAACCGAATTGCCTTTTTGTTGCAAACTGCGAAGAGTACGAATGAGTTTCAATGTGTCTCGTTCATGCAAACCAATACTAGGCTCATCCAACACATACATAACACCTGTTAGGCCACTACCAATCTGTGAAGCGATACGAATCCGTTGTGCTTCACCACCACTAATTGTTCTTGCGTCACGCCCCAAGCTGATATACCCAAGCCCCACATCAAATAAAAAGTAAAGCCGCTCTTTAATTTCTTTTAAAATAGGCTCCGCAATCATCTTATGTTGCGCTTTCATATATGAAAAACTCTTTTCATCTTTGAAAAAGTCTAAACATTTATCAATCGGTAGTTCTAAAATATCGGCAATGTTCATATTGGAGAGTTTAACTGCTAGACTCTCTTGTTTTAAGCGATACCCATGACATGTATCGCATTTTTTTTCACTCATATATTCGCCCAGTTCTTTTTCATCTTTGAGCATATCGTAAGCAATTTTGATAACACCTTCCCATTTACGTATCAGCTTATGTTTTTTCCAAAAAAATGTTGCATCCTCAATACCACCGTGCAAAATCGCTTTTTGTTGATGCTCTTCAAGTTCCTCGTAAGGTACTTTGGTACTGATGCCTGCACTCTCGCAAAAAGCATGTAAAAATTTGGCATAAAAGCCTTTATTAAACCCGTAAAAAATTTTAATTGCACCCTCTTCGATGCTGACATGTTCATTGATAATTTTTTTTAAATCCAAAGTGTAGCGAATACCAAGCCCGTCACACACAGGACATGCCCCTTTGGGAGAGTTAAATGAAAACGACAGTGGCTCAAGCGGCTCAAAACTAATCTTACAATCAAAACATGCCAAATGCTCACTGTAGTGAATATGTGCGGTACTAAGTCCTACTTCTTCAGGATTTAAAATATCAAGTTCCACTTCACCGTAACTTTCAAGCAGTGCTTTTTCGATATCCGTAGCAATACGCTCTTTACTTTCTTCCCGCACCACAACTCTATCAATAATCACTTTAATCGTGTGTTTTTTTGTTTTAGAAAGCTCAACATCTTCATCAAGGCGCACCATCACACCATCAATCATTGCACGTACATAACCTTTATGGCGCAGGGATTCCACCATATCCGCAAAGCTACCTTTTTTTTCACGTACAAGCGGTGCTAAAATAACTAATTTTGTCTCTTCGGGAAGTTTTAATACTTGCTCGATAATATCAGCAACCGACATCTGCGATATCTCTTTTCCACACAAATGACAATGCTGTTTACCCACACGGGCATACAGTAAACGTAAGTAATCATAAATCTCTGTGATGGTTCCTACAGTTGAACGTGGGTTTTTGCTGGTCGTTTTTTGGTCGATAGCAATGGCAGGTGTAAGCCCTTCTATCTTTTCAACATCTGGTTTTCCCACCCTATCTAAAAACTGTCTTGCATACGAAGAGAGTGACTCAATATAACGACGTTGCCCTTCCGCATAAAGCGTATCAAAGGCTAAAGTACTTTTCCCACTACCACTTAAACCTGTAAAAACAACGAGTTTGTTTTTAGGAATTTCTAACGAAATATTTTTAAGATTATTTTCTTTAGCACCATAAATTTTAATCATATCAACCTAACTGTGAAAAATTTTATTAACGGTTAAAACAAGCATAATGACATATAAAATAAGTAATGCTTTTTTTTGGATTTTTTTATCCACGCGATGTGATAGTTTGACCCCAAAATAAACCCCTGCTAAAGAACCAAGGCCTACTAAAAATCCAGCGTGATAATCCACTAAGCCATTCATCGCTAGGCTGATAAAGCCTGAAAGTGAGCCGAAGGTAACAAAAAAGAGTGCCGTTCCCACTGCTTTTTTAATATCCCAATGTAAAAAACCTACCAAAATTGGTGTTAAGAAAATAGCCCCGCCTGTACCTAAACTTATCGCAATGGCACCAATCGCTGCTCCAATCACAAATAATAAAAATTTTGATTCAACAGGTTCACTCTTTGGTTCAGAAGGAGCTGCAAAAAACTTATAAATAGAAAGTACTAAAACACCTGCAAATATGATTAATAACACTTTAGGAGGAAGCGTTTTAACAATAGGTCCTGTCAGTGTTGCACCTAAAAGGGCACCAAAGCCCAAAAATACACCACTATTAAATTGTAAAACGCCCGCTCTATGGTTGACGTAAGAACCAAACATAGAACTAAAAATCATCTGCATTACAGAGATACCAATGGCAGTTTTAATATCGTATCCCATGGAGATCAAAATAGGAACTAAAATCGTTCCTCCTCCAATACCAAAAAAACCTGATGAAAAACCCACTAAAATACCAATCAATCCAAGCCCAAAACTAATAAGCATGCTACCTACTTTACTATTCGAATAAGGGATTCTACTCTACCGGCTCTTAATAAACCATTTAAAAAACATACTTGCCTTACATGTAAAGAAGTTTAATATCTTAAGTCGTTTTTTTGATTAGCTTTGTATAATCCATTTTGCGTTTCATTGTTTACCATTGTCTGTGGGGGTGCCGAACGTATGGCTGAGATAATACCCCAAGAGGTCATTAATGTGGCTTCATGAACCTGATCTGGGTAATGCCAGCGTAGGAAATAAGGAGATAAACTCATGAGTAAAGTACTCGATAATCTTGAAAAAATAGATGCGTCTTACATTCAAAACTTCCCAAGTTCTAAAAAAATTTACATCCAAGGTTCACGCCCTGATATTCAAGTCCCAATGCGTGAAATTACGCTCAGTGAAACCACACTCAGTAATGGAGATATGGAAATCAATCCTCCGTTACATGTCTACGACACTTCTGGCGTTTATACCGACCCCAATGTCAAAATTGACCTCCATCAAGGACTACGCCCCCTTCGTGCCACATGGATAGAAGAACGCGCGGATACCGAACAGTTGAGCGATTTTAGCTCCATCTATTTTCACAAACGTCACGACGACCAAGAGCTCAATGCTCTTCGCTTCCCAAATCTCAGAAAACCTCGTCGCGCGATGAAGGGTAAAAATATCACCCAAATGCACTATGCACGCCAAGGTATCATCACCCCTGAAATGGAATTTGTCGCTATTCGCGAAAACTGTAACCTTGAAGAGGCACGCAAAAACAAACTTCTTGGCGCTCAACACAAAGGGGAAAGTTTTGGGGCGAATATGCCAGAAATCTATACCCCTGAATTTGTCCGAAAAGAGATCGCAGAAGGTCGTGCGGTACTGCCACTTAATGTCAATCATCCCGAAGCCGAACCGATGATTATTGGTCGTAATTTTATGGTCAAAATCAACGCAAACATTGGAAACTCTGCCACGACCTCTTCCATCGAAGAAGAAGTCGGCAAGATGGTCTGGTCAACACGTTGGGGTGGCGATACCGTTATGGATTTATCCACAGGCAAAAACATTCATGAAACCAGAGAGTGGATTTTAAGAAACTCCGCTGTACCGATCGGAACCGTGCCTATCTATCAAGCACTCGAAAAAGTGAATGGCATCGCAGAAGACCTCACATGGGAAATCTACCGTGACACGCTTATCGAGCAAGCCGAACAAGGCGTGGATTACTTTACGATTCATGCAGGGGTTCGCCTCGCTTACGTACCAATGACCGCTAAACGATTGACGGGCATTGTGTCACGTGGTGGTTCGATTATGGCAAAATGGTGTCTGCACCATCACAAAGAGAGTTTTTTGTATACGCATTTTGAAGAAATCTGTGAGATCATGAAAGCCTACGATGTCGCTTTCTCCCTTGGAGACGGCTTACGCCCCGGTTCCATCTACGATGCCAACGACGAAGCACAATTTGCCGAGCTTGAAACTCTAGGGGAACTCACCAAAATTGCTTGGAAACACGATGTCCAAGTGATGATAGAAGGCCCAGGACATGTTCCAATGCAAAAAATCAAAGACAACATGACCAAAGAATTAGAAGACTGTTTTGAAGCACCCTTTTACACACTTGGCCCCTTGGTTACCGACGTCGCTCCGGGCTACGATCACATCACCTCAGCCATCGGCGCGGCGCAAATTGGTTGGTACGGCACAGCGATGCTTTGCTACGTCACCCCAAAAGAACACTTAGGACTCCCAAACCAAGAAGACGTCAAAGAAGGCATTATCACCTACAAAATCGCCGCCCATGCTGCCGACCTCGCCAAAGGCTTTCCAGGAGCACAAATACGCGACAACGCGATGAGTAAAGCGCGCTTTGAATTTCGCTGGTACGACCAGTTCAACATCGGCTTCGACCCCGACCGAGCGCGTGAATACCACGACAAAACTTTACCCGTTGAGAGTGCCAAAGTCGCGCATTTTTGTTCCATGTGCGGCCCAAAATTTTGCTCCATGAAAATCTCACAAGACGTCCGTGACTACGCCGCTAAAATCGGCACTGAAGATGTAACAGTTGCATTAGAAAAAGGGATGGAAGAGCAAGCCAAACACTTTAAAGAAACGGGTGGACAAATTTACCAATAACCCACTCCGTCCTTGTGTCAAAAAACAAGGACGGAACTCTCCAATTTTATATTGCGCTATAATTTTTTCCCACGCATGTAAGCATTCTATCAAAACACCAAATAATCTTTTTGAACTATTGGTTAAAATATAACACGTTTGCAACACTCGGCTGATATGATGCTCTCTAAGAAAAATAAAAGGAGTCACGATGAGTATTTCAAAACAACTTATCGCAATGCTGAGTATTGCAATTTTAGCAACATGTACCATCTTTGGTATTAGTTTTATGAAAATGGAACAAGTCTATGCAGAGACAAATTACAGTAATGTTAATACCTTGCCAAGTATTTTTGTACTCGATGAAGCGATGCAAGTTGCATACAGATTAAGGCTCATTATCTGGCAACATATCTCGCAAACAGACAAAGTGGAAATGGATAAAGTCGAGGTCAATATTCAAAAGCTCGATAAAAGTTTAAAAGACGCCCTTAAAAATTATGAATCACTGATATCTGATGAAAAAGATAAAGAATTTTTACTCAAAGATAAAGAAGCCGTCAAAACATACTTTAAGGTATTTAACCAACTCATTCTTCTTTCAAGGGAGAATAAAAATGCAGAATTATATGCTCTTATCGCCAACAATAAAGAGGCTATTGTTAATTTTACACATGCCTTTGAAGAACATATGAAGTACAATTTTGAATTAGCAAAAGCATCGGCTGAACATGCCGCAAAGGAAAAAAATAGTGCCGCTATTTTTATGGTCCTTATTGCCATTGCCTCTGCTATAGCATTATTGTTCTTAGGATTGTTAATTCGTCACAATATCATTCAAGGGGTGCATATAATTCGCGATAGTATGGCTACTTTTGTTCAAGATAAAACGCTAAATTTCAGAATAAATTACGAGAAAAAAAATGAGCTAAAAGATATATCTGATAGCTTTAATGCCCTTGTTACCACATTAGAACAAACAATTGTTGATGCCAAAAACTCTTCGAGTGAAAATGCTTCGGTGTCGCATGAACTGAGCACAACGAGTATGCAAATTGGACGAAACGCTGAAAAGAGTACGACCATTGTTGAAAATACCATTCAAGAAATAGCTTCTATCAAAACCTTTGTGCAAGAGACAGCCACATTGTCAGAAAAGATGAAACTAAGTATTACCGATGCGGGTCAAAAACTAGACAATGCTAAAAATGAGGTCATTACCCTTCGCAATGAAGTAGGGCTTGCAAGTGAAGCGGAAACAGCATTGGCCGCAAAATTGGAGCAGATGAGTAATGATGCAGAACAAGTTAAACAAATCTTGACAGTTATCTCAGATATTGCCGACCAGACCAATTTACTAGCACTTAATGCTGCTATTGAGGCCGCACGAGCAGGAGAACATGGACGAGGCTTTGCCGTTGTTGCCGATGAAGTACGAAAACTTGCAGAACGTACGCAAAACTCTTTGACTGAAATCAATGCAACGATTAATGTCATTGTTCAAGCCATTGCAGATTCATCTGATCAGATGGGTAGAAACGCTAAAAACATTAGTCGCCTTGC
This sequence comes from Sulfurospirillaceae bacterium, assembly GCA_028684065.1. Lineage (GTDB taxonomy): Bacteria > Campylobacterota > Campylobacteria > Campylobacterales > Sulfurospirillaceae > Sulfurospirillum. Next base: position 218,276 of record JAQUGO010000004.1, on the reverse strand, counting down.
AGATGTTTCAGTTGGTGTCGAAGAGACGATATTGGGAACCACTAGTGTAATGCAAGAGAGCGTTATTTCGGTAACAACAAGTGCTCAAAACTCTATCAAAATTGCAAGCGATACCGATAGAATTGTCTCTATGGTGGGTAATATTAATTCTCTTACCAGTGAAAATGCTAGAAGCGTTGAAGAGATAGCCTCTGCTGCGGATCATCTTTCCAAATTGGCTGAAAATCTTAACACTAAATTGAATCAATTTAAGTCTTAACTACTTATTGGAGTATCGGAGTTCTTGTAGAACGCTGAATACGTCTTTAAAGCAAAGCTTCAAAGACTACGTTAACATTGGGTTCTCTTTGGCAGAGAGCCCATACACCCAAACCAAACAGAGATGCTAAACTTCCAAATTGAGTTGAACCCGAGCCTCATAAAATAACGGTATCAAGATAAATGTCTGAATTGAGCCATATAAATGCGAGCACAAGAAGAATGGTTTTTAAAAGTGCTATCGTTGGTTGTTTAGTGGAGAGTAAGTTTATGAGACAAAAATAGGGGTCAGGGCTTGACTTTTAACCTATTTTCTACCAAACGCCTATTGATGCGTTAAATCTTAGCTAAATTTCGTATAAAAAGCTTTACATGTAAAGCTTTTTACTTTGCCCCGTGATGTGGATTATCACCTGTTCGCTCGACGAGTTCGTCCATATTTTCTCCACCGATAAAATAGGCTTTTCCAAAGCCAAATGTTGCTTCGCCGTAATTTACTTTAAACTCGTACAAATTAAAGTCGGTCATCTTTTGAAGGGTTGCAACCATCTTAGCATCAAACTTTTTTGCAAACAAATCGAGCACTGTTTCAAAACGTTCTGTCCAACGGACTATTTTGGTACTATCGCATTGCAAGGAAATGCGCTTTCTAGCAAATAAATTCTCTGTTTTACTCTCATCTTCCACGAAAAAAAGCGACGCTTTTGGAGTCCTTTGGATATTTTTAGTATGAGTGGCAATGTCAGAGATGTAGACGTAAAAGCGGTTATTGTCATAGATGTAAGGAGCATACGAACTAAAAGGGTTTCCTTGAGCGTCAAGCGTTCCTAGTACGACGGTTTGAATGTTGTGGATAAATGTTTTCATGACATCTCTTTTTTGCTTTAATTGTATCACGAAAGAGTAAACCTTTTACCCAAATTTGCGTTACAATAGCGTTTTAAAATCTTGACATGTAAAGCTTTTTTATGAACATAGCACTTTCAATTCTTTCCATTTATGTCTTTATTCTCTTAGGTTATATCGCCAAAAAAATCTTTAAAGACGAGCTTGCCGAACGAGGAATGGTCATCCTTTCTGTCTATTTTCTACATCCTATTTTCTCTTTTTGGGGACTTTCTACCAAACCTATGAGTTTAGAACTGTTGCAAGTGCCACTTTATTATCTCCTCTTTTCATGCCTTACGATTGTCGTGGGATTGATTTTTGCAAAGCTTTTTTTTACAGATACCAAAGAAAAATCTATTATGACGATTACTACGGCTATCAACAACACTGGTAATCTTGGTATTCCACTTGGTATTGCCATCTTTGGAGAAGCTTCGATTATTTATACCAGTATGATTAGCGTTGCTAATACTCTCATCACTTATACGCTTGGTGTCTTTTTTTATTCTGCGGGAACCTCAAGTCTCAAGGAGGCCTTCCTTAACATCTTCAAACTGCCTGTCATTTGGTTTGCCACCCTTGCAATGGCGCTCAACTTTATGGGTATTCGCATTCACCCTATCCTTTTTAAGTCTTTAGAAATGGGAGCGTATTGTACGGTGGTGCTTCAGTTGATAATCTTTGGGATGTACCTTTACAATATGAAACTAGGTGAACTCAATCGTAAACTTCTTTTACATGTGAACCTAATAAAGTTTATCGTTATGCCTATAATTACTGGCTGGTTACTCTTTTTTGTATTGCCTTTAGAGCCTTTGGTCGCGTCCATTCTTTTTTTAGAACTTATCGTTCCACTTGCCGTTACCAATGTCAATATAGCAGCACTTTATGATTGCAAGCCTATTGATGTCGCAAGCCTTATTCTTTTTACATCATTGCTATTTATACCCTTTTTATTAACTGTTAGTTATCTGCTTTCTTACTTTGGTATTGCCAACTTTGGTTAATTTCTGTGGTAAAGATGCGTGATTTTTACATAATCATAAAAATCACTCAACAAAAGAAAACGCATACCAACATCTTCAAAACGTTTAAGTATCACCACATCACCTGCGTTGTACAAATTAGCACTTTCTAAAAATTCTTTGGGATAGCGTTTTTTTTCAAAAGGATACTCTAAAAAGCACTTCATAAAATTTTCAAAGAGATTGTTAATGATAAGCTCTTTAGCAGAAGTAGGAACATACAAATAATCTTTGACTTTTTCAAACTCCCGACAAATGTACTCTAAACACTGCTGCATGGGTCACTGCTTAAACAGGCGTTAATGTTTTTAGGAACTGGCATTCTTACATGTAAGAGGTCATTTAGTTTTTTAATGTCAAAACCACAAAGCTTTACTTCACCAATTTGCAAGAGTGGTCGACGAATGAGAATAGGTTCTTGCACCATTTTTTCAAGGAGGCTCTCTTTGGTATAATCCTCCAATTTAAACGTACCATCTTTGAGGTTTGGAGCAAAAGGATTAATCATATCTTTGGGTATCAGTCCTTCAAAAAAATCGCTCAAACTTTCTTTGTCCCAAGCTGTATCTAAAAGACTTCGCACCTCAAGGCTAATACCATATTCGCGTAAAAGTTCTTTTTGGCGTTTATTACCACTGCAACCAGTTTTTTCGTAAAAAATGACCTGATTTGGTATCACTGAAAACATTATCACTCCTTTGCTTTAAAATATCTACGCTAATTTAGTCTCTTTGAGAATTAACGAAAGTTCATCATTGAAACGATTGCATAATGCAATCAGTATGTCACGATGAGCATCGTCTATGACAAAACGATTTTCGATCATTTCGTAAATTTTCGTGGTATCGTTGAAAATACTTTGCATCACATCTTCTTTTATTTTTTCTTCAAATTTTCCCATAATGACCCTTTAAAATCTTTACATGTAATATTAAGTGTTATGCAAGAGTTATGCCAATACCCTTTTAAACTTAAAAGAGTTTGATTGCTTAATAAACAATTTAAACTAAATCAACTATAATAAGAAGTGTATATTAAGGTTTGGAAGAGTTTTTGCTTAGTCTTTACAACACAACCTCAAAGGAACTATATTGGACGCAGTTGATCAGCAGTATTTAGAAAAAAAATTGCTTTCAGGATATGAAAATTTGCTTGATATTAGTGTTGATTTTGTGGCTGAGCTAGGTACAACAAACCTAACCATACAAAGATTACTTAAGCTTGAACGAGGCTCTGTGATTGACCTTGAAAAACCAGCAGGTGAAAGCGTTGAACTCTATATCAACAATAAAATTTTTGGTAAAGGCGAAGTGATGGTTTATGAAAAAAATCTAGCCATTCGTATTAATGAGATTTTGGATTCTAAAACCGTTATTCAATACTTTAAAAAAGAGAATTTATGAGACTTATTCTAGTTCTTTTAGGATTGATCATCTCTTCGTATGCTTCTAATTTATTAACGTATAATGTTTATGAAAGAAGTGACCGCGTTGATATTATGCTCTCTTTTGACGCTCCGCATGAAGGGACCATCGCACAAAAAAATGATGCTTCATCTATCACTTTAACGATTAACGACCTTAGCTACGATAAATTGATTGAAAAAAGTATTAATTCGCCTATCATTCAAGAACTTTCTATTGTACCTGAAAGAGACAATAGTATTAAAATTATTCTCAAAAGTAACAAACAAATCAGTGTTATAGCCTCTAAAACAGTGGATGGCTTTGGTCTTCGCATCCGAGGAAGTATTCTTCAAGCTCCTACACAAAGAGTTGCTAATGCGCAAACTTCTTCAACATCTAATGAAACCACTAGTGATGTCCTCGATATGCGTTATATTCTTGTCATCTGTGTACTTATTGTTTTAGTCCTTTTGATGCTTTGGATTCGCAAAAGGGTGGCACTCAATCCTGCTACGAAGAATAGCGGAGGCAAATCTTGGCTCTTTAATCCAAAAACAGGTAAAGAACAAGAAGTCACTGTCTTGCATAAAAAAACTATTGATCCCAATAATAGTGTTGTTCTTTTTGAATATGGCTCTATCCGCTACCTTGTTATGACAGGTAACTCTAATGTGCTTTTAGAAAAATTTGAAAATGGTGAAGTTAAAGACAACTCTGAGTTTGAGCGCGTTTTTGAGGAAAATAGACGTAAACTAGATGACTATCTTAAACTTCAAGATACCAAATTAAATACCTATAAAGATAAGGCTTCTGCTGATTACTCATCCTATGAATCACATTAAGGACGCTTCGTAAATGGATATTGCCATTGCTATTTTATCCATCTATGTTTTCATTCTCATTGGGTACATAGCTAAAAAAACACTCAAAGAAGAGATGAATGAAAAAGGTCTCATTCTACTTTCCATCTACTTTTTACAACCGATGCTCTCTTTTTGGGGGCTTTCAACCAAATCCCTTTCATTAGATTTATTACAAACGCCATTCTTGTATGTCAGCATCTCCTTAGGAGGTGTTATCATCAGTGCCGTTGTAGCACAACTTTTTTTTACAGAACAAAAAGAACGCTCTATTGTCACCATTAGTGTTATCATCGGCAATACCGGAAATCTTGGTATTCCTCTTGGAATAGCACTTTTTGGTGATGAATCAATCATCTATACCAGTATGATTAATGTGGCCAACGTCTTTATTGTCTATACGTTGGGAGTTTTTTATTATTCAAGAGGAAATTCTAGTATCAAAGAATCACTTATGAATATCATAAAACTGCCCGTGATTTGGTTTGCCACTTTAGCATTAATCTTTAATTTTGCGCATATTAGCATTCATCCTGCAATCTTTAAAGCACTTGAAATGGGAGCTTATTGCACTATGGTGATTCAGCTTATTATCTTTGGCATGTACTTATGTAATGTCAAACTAAAAAGTATCAATAAAAAATTACTACTCTATGTAAGCCTTTTAAAATTCATCTTAACACCCATTGTCGCAGCGCTAATACTTTTTGTGTGGTTACCAATACCTTATATCGTAGCTACACTTGTCTTTTTAGAGCTCATCGTCCCATTGGCCGTGACCAATGTCAACCTCTCAGCCCTTTACGATTGTAGACCCTTAGATGTAACTGCATTAATCTTCTTTACATCTCTTTTATTTATTCCTTTTTTTATCATTATAAGTTATGTGCTACACTACTGGCACAGTATAGGAGTATTATGAAAGATTTTAGCACTAATGAAAGAGAACAAAGGGTTAAATATATTAGAGCATTGGAGCGTTTTTTAAATAGCTGTATCGGTGCTTTAAAAAATGAAAATTTTGATTTTGTATTATTTTGTAAACGTATCGAAAAAAGTTATAAAGTTCTCAAAAAAGTGGAAGAATCCAGATTAGATTCAACGTACACCAATGCACTTCAACGCTATGTGGAGTTAGTCCTTCGCACAATTGTTGAAGATGGCGGAAATCATGACGAAAAACATAAATTACTTTTAAAAGAGGCGAACCTTTTAGAAAAAGAGAAGAATCGAGGCTCCTATAAAAAAGATAAACACAAAGATCAAAGCTTTAATGATGGTTATTAAACAAGTGTCTCTTCAAGAGCGAAAGAAATGGATAATTTCTTCTTCCATAAGCTGAGTATTTTCAATACGATTAATACGATTTCTAAAATCAGCCGCTTCTTGCAATCCTTTAGAGTACGTATGTAAATGCTTACGAAAAATACCGACACCTCTTTCTCCATAAAAATCAAGCATTCCATGGTAATGTTCCAAAACAATCTCTAACATTTTACTTTTTTCAACATAAGCAAGTTCATTTTTAATTTGGTAAAAAATCCAAGGATTTCCCACAGCCCCTCGCCCAATCATCAGACTGTTACACCCTGTTATTTCTTTGACATGTAACGCTTTTTCATAACTGGTAATATCACCATTAGCGATAACCGGTATCGTAACGGTTTGCCTAGCTCTCGCAATGGCTTCATAATCCACTTCAGCCTTGTACCCACCACTACGTGTACGTCCATGTATACTCATGAAATCTACCCCGGCATCTTCGCATGCTTTGGCAATTTCCTCAGGTATCTTCGTTACAAAACCTAATCGAACTTTGGCACTGGTATAACGTTTATTGGAGTGTGTTTTAATGGTTTCTAAAATCTTTTGAAGCTTTGGAAGATTTAATAGTAAAGATGAACCCGCTTCTTGTGAAACCACTTTTGGCACAGGACAGCCACAATTTAAATCAATCCCATCTATTCCTTCAATATCATTTAAAATAAGTACAGCCTCTTTGATAACATCCAAATCAGAACCTGCTATTTGGACAATGTAGGGCACTTCTAAGGGGGATTTTTGAATCATCCCATAAGTTTTTGCTGAGTGGTATTTTAAAGCATTCGCACTAATCATCTCTGAAAAGGTTAGGTCTGCACCAAATTGTTTAACAACGCTACGAAAAGGGGGATCGGTAAAACCAGCAAGAGGTGCAAGGGCTAAAATACCCTTGCTAAAATCTATTTCATGACTCATATGCGCAAAAATTTGTCGATATCAATACTTTTACCATGTTCTCTTAAAAACATAACGGTTTTAAATTTAACAAACTCATCCGTCTCAGAGTTGTCCAATATATCTTTAATTTTATCAATCATCTGCAAGTCATATAAAACATATAAATAAGCATCGGCCGCTAAATTTCCTTTTGAATTATACAGTTTTTCAAACAGTGCAATTAACGCATCAGGAGAGAGTTTTATTTTAATCTCTTGTGCTAACTCTAAATAATCAGCTCGGTCTGCATTAAATTTCTCTAACATCTCTTCAATAGAAATTAAATCCATTTCAAATGTATCATTTGCATCCAAATAGCGCTCCATCATACGCCTAAATGTACGCTTATCTGGAGTGAAATTATATTTTTTAATTTCAGTAAAACTTGCAAACTCAATTAAAGCCTCATATGCTTTAGCGCATAAAGGAGAGTTGATATCTTTACAATTTTTAAGCACTTCAAGGGCATATTTCGGTTCACTCTGAAGGCGATTGATAGCATTTTGTACTACTAAGGTATTGTTTTTACTTAATTTATATTTTTTAATATCTTCAAAAGTACCGCTATAAATACTATGAACCAATTCACATGCCTTAGCAAGCTCTGGCTCTTGTGAAAAATCAGCGCTTGAAACACGATTGTAATTCATACTGCTTAAAACCATACCTACTAGTTTGAAACCTTCCGTGCGAAATGAGGCGTTTTCAATACTTTCTTCTAAAATCTTTTGTTTAGATATTTCTTTAAAAAGCTCTACATCTTTTTTTAATGCACGCTTATATAAAAAGTCTTTAAAATTATAAAATACAAGATGCGAGATAGAAGCAACTACAAGTAGAGCAACAGGAATCACCATCCATACAGCGATAGGAAGTGTTAACGATAAGCCAAGGAGCTCTAGCGAGAAATTCTCTCCATTAAAACTATAAACATAGAGCCCAATTCCCAACATATAGATAATTGCTAAAAGAATATACCGTTTAATCCCCATTGTGTCTTTCCTATCTTTTACTTATTTTTTGCTGACTTCTCTATTATTTCTCGACATACAATGCAATACCTCGCATGTGGCTTCACTTTAAGTCTTTGAAAACCAATTTCTTCTTCACACATTTCGCAAATACCATACGTATTATTACGAATTTTATTCAGTGCAAATTCTATTTCGCCAAGTTCTCGCATCTGCTGAGCACTAATGGCTTGCTCAATCATTCGATCTGTACTAACTGATGCATGGTCAGCTTCATCTCCAACCTCTGTATCTTTAAGATCATCAATTTCTCGCATAGAGTCTTCAATGTTTTTCTTAATTTGAACACGCCGCTCTTTTAGAAGGTCTTCAAAATGTTTTAATTCGTGCTCCCTCATCCTTAACTTCCTTTTTGCAAAATTGAAACTATTCTAACTTTTCATTTGTGATATGGATGGTTACTTTTGATGCATAACCCTCGATATATCTGCTCACATAAAACCACTTTCGCAATTTTGTGTGCATATGTTAGTCTACTTAAACTTATAATCTTTTGAGTTTTCTTTAAAAAACTCTCCTCGAATCCAAATGCCCCACCTATGAAAAAATTGATATTAACCTCATCATCAAAATAGTGACTAAATTCAAAACTATCAATTAAGCTTCCTTCAACATCAAGAGCGACATTAAAGCCTTTTAGATAAGGCTCATAGGCCTTTGAATAAGACGCTTTTGCTTCAGATTCACCAATGCTTTGTGCTGTTGCTATTTGCTTATTAAAAATTTTTATCTCTTCTATTTTAGCAAATTTTGAAATCATTTTCATATATTCAGAGCTAAGTAATTCAATGATTTTATCACTACTTTTTTCAATTGTAAAAATTTTGATTTGCATTACTTAAATCGTAATTCAAAATCATCTTTTGTACGTGACGTATGTAAAAGTTTTAACAAATCTGCCACCACTTTTTTCATATCAGTACGGGTAACAATCATATCAATCAAACCATGGGATAGCAAAAATTCCGCTTTTTGAAAACCTTCTGGAAGATCAGCTCCAATCGTTTGTTTAATAACTCTTTGACCTGCAAATCCTACAAGAGCCCCTGGTTCTGCCATAATAATATCGCCTAAAAAAGCAAAAGATGCACTAACCCCACCCATAGTTGGATCTGTTAAAATCGAAATATAAGGCAACTTTGCTTCAGAAAGCTTTGTAAGTGCCGCTGAAGTTTTAGACATTTGAAGCAATGAAAAGGTGCTTTCTTGCATACGCGCTCCACCACTCGCACTCAAAATTATAAGACCCTCGCGATTAGCAATGGCTCTATTAATAGCACGTACAATCTTTTCTCCTTCAACAGAGCCTAAACTGCCTCCCATAAATTGAAAATCAAAAATAACAATCTGTGCATTGACTCCATTGATTGTACACGCCCCAGATACCACAGAAGATGTCCTACCTGTTTTTGCTTCAGCTTCTTCTACACGTTTCTTATACGATTTTTTATCGACAAAGCGTAAAGGATCAACAGGAGCTAAGTTACTATCAAATTCAACAAAAGAGCCTTCATCACAGAGTTGCTCGATTCTTTGCTTCGAAGAGATTCGCATATGAAAACCACATTTAGGGCAAACATTAAAACGTTGTTCAACCTCTTTATAATACATCAAAGATTGACACTGCGAACATTTTACCCAATGACTTGGTGCTTCACTCGGTGCAGGTTGCGCTTTTCGAATTTTGCTAAAAATTTCTCCAAATCTCATCGTACTTTTTTCCTCTATGCTTTACATGTGAATAATCTAATAATTTTATCAAAAGTTTCCTTATCTTTGCTTACAAGGAATAATTCATCCTCTTTATACGTGTATAAATCTTCACACATCAACATCCCAGCTTCAACATCATAAATGCGCATTACCCCTTCATATAGGACAAATGCAACATCATGGGCATAAGCTAAAGAGAGTGCAAAAGCTCCAGGAGAGCGATATTTTATTCCTGCTTGTTTAAGTTTTTTCGCCACCATTGTTGAACAATAAGAGCGCTCAAAAATACCAACTTTTGAAAAAGAATTGATACATACGGGTGCCAATAAAGGTGACAAAAGATGCCCCTTTTGTAAGCCGTCATTTTCTTTGATATAGATATCACCATTCGCTAAATTAGTGACAATTGCTTTCGTGCATTTCCCATTTTCTCGAAGTGCAACAGATGTCCCATAATAAGGGAGATGAGAAAGGAGATTGTCACTACCATCTATGGGGTCAAGAATAATCTGTACATTATTTTGTTTATTAACAAGTATTCCACTCTCCTCTGAGATAATAGTCCCAAAAGGTTGTAAATAATCGATAAAGATTTTTTCCGCGGCAAGGTCAATACCCGAGCTTTTATCCCCTCCTGCACCTACGGCGAAAGATTGATGGTGATATTCATTCAACCCTTCGCTTTGTAACAATAAAAAGATCGTTTTATTGGCTGCTCTAACGGCTTCTAAAAAATCCACTTTATTGCTGCTATCCTAACAGCTTTTTAATAATATACCCTGCTGCTTCTTTGCCTTCTTTTGCAGCAGTAACCACTAAATCAGAGCCACGCTTACAATCACCACCAGCATAAACACCTATTTTACTGGTTTGATAATCACTTCCCACAATAATACCACCCCACTTATTTACTTCTATCCCATTTTCCGCTAGGAACGTTGGCACAGTAGGGGAAAAGCCAAGTGCAAAAATAATCACATCAGTGTCAATCCTAAAATCGCCGCCTTTAACAATTTCAATACACTGACGATTATTAGCATCTTTTGCACCTAAAATAGTTTTCTGCATATCAATACCAACCACTAGTCCATCAGAATTGACCAAAATTTCTTTCGGTGACACATTGTAAACAAATTCTGCGCCCTCTTCAATGGCATTTTTAAACTCTTTTTTGGATCCTGGCATATTGTATTTATCACGTCTGTAAAGACAAACGACACTTTTAGCCCCTTCACGAATGGAGGTTCTTAAGCAATCCATGGCCGTATCACCACCACCAATAACCACAACATTTTTATTCTTCACATCAAATTTTCTATCAAATGTTTCATTAAAGAGTTTCTTTTGGATAGCTCGTAAAAAATCTATTGCCATAAAAACACCTTGCGCATTTTCATTCGTAATATTTGCCTTGCGAGAACTCTCCGCCCCAATACCTAAGAAGACAGCATCATGGTTGTGTGCAATCTCATCAAACGAGATATCTTTACCCACGTGTGTGTTTACATGTAAACTCATTCCTGCTTCTTGAAGCCATAGGATACGTCGTGAAACAACTTCTTTATCAAGTTTAAATCCTGGAATTCCATACGTCAAAAGGCCACCTGCTTTGTTTTGCCTATCGTACATACTCACGGCAATACCTGCTCTTAAAAGGTAGGTTGCCGCAGCAATTCCTGCAGGCCCTGAACCAATAACTGCAACTTTTTTCTTCGTTGTAATACCAGGGAAGCTTGGCTTCATACCTTTTTTAAATCCATCCTCAGAAATAAATGTTTCAATTGAGCCAATCGTAATAGCACCATACCCATCATTTAACGTACAATCGCCTTCACATAACCTATCATGGGGACAAATTCGCCCTGTTATTTCAGGAAAAGGATTGGTTTCATTGGAAAGCTTAAATGAGAGATCTCGATTCATAGCACTTGTTGATTTAAGCCAAAATGGTATGTAATTATGCAAAGGACACTTACTATGACAAAAAGGGTCACCACATTGGATACAACGATCTGCTTGCGAAGATGCATCTTCACGGCTCATCACTTCATATATTTCTCTAAAATCTTTAACCCTATCTGCGCTTGAGCGTTTACGTGGATTCGTTCTTTCAACGTTTACAAAATTTTGCATCTTAGTCTCCTTGCTCCGGATTAAGTGGAACCTTTGTCATATCTTTGGGTCTCACCATCCAAAAATCTCTTACCGCATGACGGAAATCTTCTAAAATTTGGGTTGCTCTAAAACTTGCTGTTTCATTAATATGAGTACGAAGCAAACGTTTTAAATAATGTCTGGCTTCATCCATATCATCCGTATCAATACGTTCTGCTATGACAAGCTCTTGATTGAGTTTATCGATAAAATCACGTGATTCATCGTAAACAAAAGCAATACCTCCTGTCATACCCGCACCAAAATTGACACCGGTGTTACCTAAAATGACGACTACACCACCCGTCATATATTCACATGCATGATCACCTGTTCCTTCAACAACGGATGTAGCTCCAGAATTTCGTACACAAAAACGCTCACCTACATTGCCAGCTACATAAAGTTTACCACCCGTTGCACCATAGAGACATGTATTACCGGCACACGAATAGCCTCTTCCTTGATACTTTGGAGCAATAACAATTTTTCCACCATTCATACCTTTGCCCACATAATCATTTGCAGTACCTTTGAGATTAATGGAAATTCCATTGGCTAAAAACGCGCCTAATGATTGACCCGCAACACCGTTAAGTCTAAAACTGATTGCATCATCTTTAAGCCCCTTGTTGCCATAAAATTTTGCAATTTCGCCACTAATAAGTGTTCCAAAACTTCGGTTAGTGTTGCTGATTTGTTTTTTCATAACAATGCGTTCATCAGGATTTTCAATCACTTTATAAATTTCTTTTAAAATCTCTTTTTCAAAAGTGTTTTTATCAAAAGGATCATTAGGCTTACCATTGTGCGTATTTGGGCCTTCTAGTCGCATTAAGATGGATGAGAAATCAAACTTTTTCGCAAACGCATCATCAATCACATGCAATAAATCACTACGCCCAATCACTTCTTCCAAAGTGCTATAACCAAGATGTGCCAAGATTTCACGAACATCTTCAGCTAAGAGTGTAAAGAAATTAACCAGTTTATCAACAGTACCAACAAAATGTTCACGTAATTTTTCATCTTGTGTAGCAACGCCTACTGAACAACGATTAAGATGACAAACACGTAAAACTTTACACCCAATTATCGTTAATGAAAGTGTTCCAAAAGCATAACTCTCAGCACCTAGAAGTGCTGCCTTAATGACATCAAGACCTGTTTTCAAGCCACCATCAGTTTGTAAATGCACACTATCACGAAGATGATTTGCTTTCAGGGCATTATGTGCTTCACTAAGACCTATTTCCCAAGGATTACCTGCAAATTTAATCGAAGTGTGTGGAGCGGCACCCGTACCACCATCGCCTCCAGAAATTACAATCTTATCAGCATACGATTTAGCAACACCCGCAGCAATGGTTCCAACACCCGCAGTCGATACTAATTTGACAGTAATAATCGCATCTGGGTTAATCTGTTTCATATCAAAAATAAGTTGCGCTAAATCTTCAATAGAATATATATCATGATGAGGTGGTGGAGAAATCAAAGTGACACCGGGAATCGTATAACGAAGACTTGCAATTAAAGGTGTTACTTTATGTCCTGGTAATTGCCCACCCTCTCCTGGTTTTGCTCCTTGTGCTACTTTGATTTGAATCTCCGTTGCAGAACGTAAATATTCAGGCGTTACACCAAAACGGCCCGATGCTATCTGTTTAATTTTAGAATTTTTATTTGTTTTGAGTCTTTCGGGTGATTCACCACCCTCACCGCAATTTGACATACCACCAATTTTATTCATTGCCTCACCGAGTGCTTCATGCGCCTCAGGGGAGATAGAACCTAAACTCATCGCTGCAGTTGCAAAACGTTTAAAAATTGCTTCTTTGGGTTCAACTTTATCTAAAGCCATTGGTTCACGATCGGATTTCAGTTCAAAAAAGTCTCTAATCATCTTAAACCCTCGATGATTGATCAATTTTGTAAATTCTTGAAAATCTTTTTTATCACCTGTTACTGTAGCTTTATGAATGGCGTGAATAGCGTTCGGATGGTAATCGTGGTATTCATGCCCATCAGTATATTTGTAAAACCCACCAATTTCTAGTGGGAAGAGTTTTTTGGTTAAATCCAGTTCATAGGCTAAAGTATGATTGCGGTTGAGACGTTCCTCAATATCTTCATAGCCTAAGCCACTAATTAGTGGATAGGCACCACGGAAACATTCATCTACTACTATTTTTGAAAGGCCAAGAACATCAAAGAGTGCTGAATTACGATACGAGTTAATTGTCGAAATACCCATTTTAGAGATAATCTTTAACAACCCTTGATTAAGAGCATGATTAACATTTTTCAAACGTGTTTTAATCTCATAATTTCCAAGCTCAATTTTTTTACATTCATCTAATACGGACGCATACAAAAGGTATGGATAAATAGCACTAGCGCCAAAAGCAATCATACATGCACTCGAATGAGAATCAAGTGCCTCACCAGAAATAGCAATGATAGACGTTAATGAACGGACACCTTCATCTAACAAGACTTGATGTACACGTCCCACAACCATCGCCATAGGCATTGGTTTGAGTTTTTTGTTCATTCCTCTGTCATCAAGAAAAATAATTCTTATCCCATCATTTTTAACTGCCTGTACGATATCGTACGCTAAATCTTCCAAACTTCCTTTGAGATTGTCTTCAAATAGAGTAGAGAACATTCTATTTTTATATTCGCTTTTATAACGAGCTTGGCTCACATCACCAAACGAATATAGTACATCAAATTTTTCTTGCATCATCACAGGAGAAATAGATTTGATACGAATCGCATGTTCAGGTGTTTCATCAAGGATATTGCGAATCTCACCAAAACCTGTATTTAAACTCATAACCACTTTTTCACGAATAGGATCAATTGGAGGATTGGTTACTTGCGCAAATTTTTGTTTAAAATAGTCACTAAAGCTACGTTGTACTTTACTAAATGCAGCCACAGGAGTGTCATCGCCCATGGAGCCAACACCCTCTTTTGCATCTTTCATCATCGGCTCAATGACCATATTTTTAACTTCTTGTGTAATGTTAAAAAAGCGTTGCTCATACTCCAGTGAATCTCTAATATAATCTGCTGTTTTAGAAAAAGGGATATCAACAAATTCTTGTAAATAGACAAGTCCTTTGTTGAGCCATTCCGTATAAGTATTAGAACTTTTAAGGTAATCATTGATGTCGTCATTCTTCATGATCTTGCCAAATTTAAGATCAACACCAATCATTTGACCACTTTGCAACCTACCACGCTCAATAATATTGTCTTCATCAATATCTAAAACACCATATTCACTTGAAATAACAATGCGTCCATCTTTGGTAATAATATATTTTGCAGGGCGAAGACCATTTCTATCAAGGACACATCCAATATAACGTCCATCAGTAAATGAAATAGCGGCAGGGCCATCCCAAGGTTCAAAATTGATACTTGAAAATTCGTAAAAAGCTCTTAGTTCTGAGTCCATATGGGGTGCGTTTTGCCAAGGCGCAGGTATTAGTGAACGAACTGCTTTAAAGAAATCAAAGCCATTCACCAACATAAATTCAAACATATTATCTAAACTTGCACTATCACTGACATCGGATGTTGTAATCGGATAAAGTTTTGCTAGCTCTTCTGATGAAAAGATAGAACTTTTAATGGACTCACTTTTCACCTGAGAATAGACCCGATTGGCAGAAATAGAATTAATTTCACCATTGTGCGCTAAAGTTCGAAAAGGTTGTGCTAATTTCCATTTTGGAAGTGTATTGGTTGAAAAACGTTGGTGAAATAGTGCGAACGTTGTTTTAAAAGAAGCATCACTTAAATCAGGGAAAAAAGTTTTAATATACGTTGGCATAATCAACCCCTTATAGGAGATGACTTTACTGGAAAATGATGCAATATAAAAATCAGATTCTTTCGCTAGTTTGCGCTCAATCATTCTTCGGGTCAAATATAACAACGCTTCAAAACGTTTCGTAGAAACTAAAGAGGCAGGTGTTACAAAAGCTTGCACAATCTTAGGAAGCGTATTGAGAGCTTGTTCGCCCAAAGCCTTAATATTTACAGGTACTTCACGATAAAGCAATACTTTTAAGTCGTTTTCTTCGCACATATCTTCAAAGACCTGTTTTTGTTCATCCGTTTGAATGAATAACATTGCAACCGCAAATTGCTTAGGAAGATCAACCCCTAATTTATGTGCTTCTTGTTTCATAAATGCCAAGGGCATTGAAAACAGCAAACCACTTCCATCTCCACTTTTTCCATCTGCAGCAATTGCGCCTCTATGCATCATTCGTTCAAGTGCACAAATAGCATCCTCAACGTTATTATGCGTTGGAATATTATTAATATTCGCAATAAGACCAAACCCGCAGTTGTCTTTAAATCCAGTAATAAGATCCATTTAACAAACCTTTGTTATAATTTTCGTTAAATCTGACAAATTTTTTAAGCCAAAAGTTAGGGATATTACAGAAATTTCGCTTATTTTTCAATTAAACACTAGTTTACGGGGCTTTAATGCCATATACATATCATAGTTATTATTAATAATATATTAATAATAGTAAATAAATTAGATATACTAATTATTTTATTTTATATTAGACACATTTAGGAGTGCTAAAATTACACATGCAAGGTTATATAATAAACATCAATAGAGTAAAAGATGAGGATTTACTCGTTACAATTCTCACCAAAACTACTATTAAAACACACTATCGCTTTTATGGTGCAAGGCATTCAACAATTAATATTGGTTATAAAATAGATTTTGAATCTGTGCCTTCTGTAAAATCTTCTATTCCCCAATTACGTTCTATTATGCACTTAGGGAACCCGTGGAATACAGATATAGGTAGAATGTTTTTATGGCAACCTTTTATCCATCTTTTTTATCTTCATCTTAAAGAGATAGATACAATTGATGATTTTTATTTTAATCTCCTAGAGGAGTGTACTTCCATATGGCATAAACAAAATCCCAAACGTATCGCCGTTGAGTCTTATGTAAAAATTTTAGAGTATGAAGGACGATTACATGATGATTTTATTTGTTTTAATTGTGATGAAGTCATAGAGAAAGACTTAACTCTTATTCGAGGCTTTCTTCCAGCGCATCAAACGTGCGCATGGAATCAATCATTTAATCTTTCACATATAACCGAACTTTTTACAGATAAAAGCTCTGTTTCTTTGGATGATGAATCGATAGACATTCTATGGAAGATTATGCAAGAGGGATTTTAGCCCTCTTGCATTTCAAAGAAATAATGTACGCAACACACGGTTGCATGATTCTTTATCAACCTGCAACAATTTTGCCACTATCACTCGCTAAAGCATACATAAATTCATAAACGTCTTTTTGATACGTTTCCTTAAAATCTTTTGCTTCAGGGCAAAATACTCGCATCTCGTTATTAAGGGCATTACTTTCATAAATTTTTGTCCATTCCGCTTGTGTATGGGCTCTAGCAACCTGAAGACCATTGATACCGCATGCTTTTTTAAGATTTTGATCAAACATCCTCTGCCCTCGCCCTTCTGATGCGAGTGAAAAAGTTGCAATGACACCTAATACCAATAAGCTAATACTGACTTGTGAAAACAGTCTATTCATATGAGACTCCTCAAATATTTTTCGTCATTAATATGATGAATAAAAAATTATACGCTTATTTTTAATGATTGTCATCAATAATATTTTATCTATTTTATAATTATTTCGTCAAATTATTTTAATTATTAAAGGAGAAAAAGCTTAGAGAGAAGAATTATCTCTCTAAATATTCAGTTTGTGAAAAACTAGAGACATTAAGATTTTGGAAAGCTTTTTTAAGGGATACGAATAATGCACTATTTTCTTTTTCCATTTGTGCTAACATCGCTTTTGTTTGTGCTCTTGCTACAGGCATTTTAATATCAAACCGCATTGCAGGACATGCTTCATCCCCAATAATGGGCATATTGGATTCTAGTGCACAATCTCTTAATTGACGTTCACGTACATGAATTAAAGGACGAATCACTTCTAAACCATTTTGAGCTTTATAGACAGGTGGCATTGACCGAAGAGCTCCATTATATGTAAAATTCATAAAAAAACTTTCGACAGCATCATCTAAATGATGCGCCAACGCTAATTTTTTATAGCCATGTTCTAATGCATATGTGTATAAAGCACCTCTACGCATACGAGAAAAAAAACTGCAAAAAGAAGAGTTGTTACGAATTTTTTCTTCTGCAAGCTCGAAAATTTTTGTATCGTACACTACATGATCAATGTCATGCTCTATGCAATGGGCATGTAAAGCTTCAAGATTCTCACCCATTCCATAGGCAATTGTAACTGCTTTAAATTCAAAATCAAAAGGTGCCACACGTTGCATGTGCTTTAAAATGTGAGCCAGAGTCAATGAATCTTTACCACCACTAAGCCCTAGTAAAATTTTATCGCCTTCTTTAATTAATTCATAGTGTCCATTGGTTCTGCCCACCGTTCTTAAAAGGCGTTTACTTATTTCAATCATTCGCCATCTCATCCAGCATTGCAATAATAAAATTGGCACTTATTTTGGCTGAACTATTCATAAATTCATCAAAACTAAATCCTGCATCCATATCCGCTGCATCACTAATAGCACGTAAAATAAAGAAGGGGACATGTAAAGCATCACAGACAACGGCAACAGATGCGCCTTCCATTTCGAGAGCATCTGCATTAAATGTTGTTCCAATCCACTCTTTTTTTACACTATCACAAATAAATTGATCGCCAGTTGCAATAATTCCTTCCTGAACATGCAAATCTTTTTGCTCTGCTACACGTTTTGCTAATGTCAAAAGATGACTATCGCTTTCAACATAAACAGCTCCTTCTGGAACATATCCATGCGGATGTCCAAAAGCAGTAATATCCAAATCATGTTGCGCCAATTTTGTTGCCACAATCAAGTCACCAATTTTGAGTGATGGGTTAACAGCGCCAGCAACACCAGAGAAAAGAAGCTTTTGCGCACCAAATCTTTCTATAAGTGTAGCCGCCGTTAGACTTGCATTGACTTTACCAATCTTACTGTAAGCAAGAATAATATCTAAACCTTTATAGGACGTTACATAGTATTTATTTTTTGCAAACTCCACGGTATCATAATGATTAAAATATTCTAATAATGGCGTAATCTCTTCAACCATTGCTCCCATAATCGCTATTTGCATATGAATCCTTATTTTGTCATGAATACTAAAGCCTCTTCAAGACTTTTCATATCTGTTATACTGTATGTTGGTTTTTGGGTAAGTCGTTTATTGAGTCCTTTTAATACACTACCTCCAAATTCAATCATACATTCAGCATCTTTTTCTACGTGTAAAATAGACTGCTTATATTTGACAGGCTCAATGAGTTGGCTCATGAGAAGCTCTTTGGCTTGATGTTTGTCATGATAAGCGCTCGCGGTTACATTGGAAATTACTGGTGATAAAAACGTATTTTTAAGCCATTTTTCAAGGTATTCACCAAGTTCAGCTTGTGCACTACTAAGCAATGGACAATGGCTTGCTACTGACATAGGTAGCAGTATCGCTTTTTTTGCACCTGCTTCTTTAAAAAGTGGCTCAAGACTTATTAAATCTTCTTTGTTACCTGCAATAACGATTTGTCCATCACCATTATAATTGGCTGCCCATACTTTTTTACCAAGTTCACGTTCTTGACATGTAAGGCTTTCAACCGTACTATCATCTAAGCCTAAAAGTGCCATCATTCCTACATCTATCCCTGTGCACGCCTGTTTCATCAATAGACCACGACGATGTACTAAATCAACAGCATCACAATAATCTAATGCGCCTACCGCACTAATGGCAGAAAATTCGCCTAATGAATGGCCCAAGGCACATATAGGCTTTATGGAAAATTCTTGACTAAATAATGCATGAGCAATTAAACTCACTAATAAAATAGCAGGTTGCGTAAATTCTGTTTGTTCTAATTGATCATTTTCTTCAAATAACAATGCTTTAAAATCAAAACCTACTCTTTGACTGGCTTTTTCAATCATTTCGTGTGCCAGAGTAGAATTGTCGTAAAAATCTTTTCCCATGCCTACTTTTTGGCTACCTTGTCCTGGAAAAATAAAAATGGCATTATTCATGGTTTTCCTTTAATAATAAAGTTTTATAAGAATAGTTGCAAGACGGATTGAAAACTTACTTTATTCTATGGTTAGTTTATCTTTATTGTCATTTATTTTTTTGCGTAGGGTATTGCGATTAAGTCCAAATTTTTCACTAATTGCAAGCTGTGAGCCATATTTAGTATAGCCACTTTTAATCATTGGAACATCAAATAAATATAAAAGGTCCCTATAATCATTACGCCCACCTATACGATGGTACAAAAAGCGTTCTAACATAGATAAGATTTCGTCCTCACCAAATGAATTCATTAAAAATGCATTATAAACAGAGCGTCTTAATGAATAGCAATTTTGGGTTAAATCAGGTCGAATTTCATCTAAGCTGAAATCATCATTTTGACTATCAAACATCTCTTGAGCTTCCCGCGAAAATTTTTCCATAAGTGGCATAATGTCTTCTGGTCTCTCAGAAAGAGGGGGAAGCGTAATTTTAAGACTAAAAAACTCATCAATGAATGCTTCTGAAATAGAACTACTAGACGTCGCAATGATACGTGTTTTATGCACATCCAAAGCGATTTTAAGTTTTTTATAGTTGGTAATTTTATGGAAATTTTTAATTATTATACTGCTGTTTGTTTCTATGAGTGCTAATAGTTCATTAAAAGCCGTTGCATCAACAACTGGGGCAGTAACAATATGTTGTGCCAATGTAGATTTTCCTACACCTCGCTCACCCATAATAAGTGCATTTATAGCAACACTTTTAAGAAGATTAGCCGATTTAAGAGCCTCTATTGAGGCTCTTGATTTTGCTATATAATTAGTGTGATCCACAACATCCGCCACCGTTAGAGTGACTTTCGCCGCCACAGCAGCCATCTTCACCATGTTTATGGCCCGGTGCCCCGCTTCCACAACATTCATGGTCATTATCATCATCGTCGTCTTCATTTGTAGTGTGGCAACTGCCACCTGTTCCGCAACCACAACCACCACTGCTTGCCATGCCACCGACATAACCGCTTAGCATTTCATCTGCAGTAGCTTCTCGTATTTCTGTTACAGAAACTGCAAATAGTAAATCTTTCCCTGCTAATGGATGATTGAAATCTATTTCAACTGTTTCATCATTAAAGTTTTTAACAGTTACTTGTACTGTTTCTCCATGTTCACCTTGACCATAAAGAGTCATGCCAGTATGAAGTTCAAGACCCGCAAATTGCTCTTTTGGAAGCGTTTGCACAGCATTGTCATCATAAACACCATAAGCATCTGCTGCTAATACAGTAATATCAGCACTTTCACCTTCTGATAGCTCTTTTAGTTTCTCTTCTAATCCAGGAATAATTTGACCTTTTCCAAGAATAAAAGAGAGTGGCGCCGCATTTAAATTCGAGTCTAAAATCTCTCCACTATCAACATCTTTAAGTTCATAATGAATAGAGACGACTTGGTTTTCACTAATTGCCATATAATCTCCTCTGTTTTATAAAGTTTGGATTGTAGCATAAGTTTTTTGTATATGGCCTTAGTTGGCTTGATTAGGTTTATTTTTTGTGCAAGAAATTGTATAAAAAGTATTTATTTGACTTTTTTTGCTTCCGGAGAATCTGGATAGCCTTGTTTAAGAGCTTTGTAAAAAGTTTGTGCATCTTTGGCTTTACCAAGTTTTTCAAATGAAACACCCGTATGATATAGAAGCGATGGGGTATAAGAAGCTTTATCAAAAAGAGAAATACTTGTCTTATAATATTCAATCGCTTCTGTATAAGATTTTGTATTATAGGAAATTTCGCCTAAATTATAATTATGTTTTGCTGGTTTGTAATTTCGTTTTAACAATTCATCATAATAAACTTTGGCTTCTTTAAAAGATTTTTTGTCAAAAAAATCATCAGCCTCTTTCATGAGAGTTGCACTATCTTTTGAGCTTAAATCTTTAGAAGATACAACCTTTTCTTTATGAGTTTCATCTGGAGATTTTGAAGTTGCACTTGAAGCAGATTTAGATTTAACATCTTTTTGTAATTGGTCAAATTTATCTTTAGGAACATAATTTTTGTTAATAGAATCAATAACAGAACCAAGTTCTGTTAAAACTGCTTTTACTTTTTCTTGATTTTCTGTTTGAATCTTTCTACTTTCAGTGACATACTCTTTAAGTTGCGTATTTTCTGTTCTCAGTTCTTCATTGGCTTGCTCAAGTTGACGTAAACGTTCATCTAATTTTGCTATCTTATTCCCATAGCCATCAATTACAGAACGAACACCTTCATAGTCTTCACTTACTTTACCAAGTTCAGACTTTACATTACCAACTGTTTGGTTCAGATTACTTACTTTTTCATTATTTTGAAGAATTCTTTTTTCACTTTGTGAGAGGCCATAAGGAGTTTTAGCGTCTAAATCACCGGCGCCATATGCTGAGGGTTCATTGGACAGCGCTACTACGGGTAGTAACGCTGCCAAAAAGAAAAAATTACTTATTTTCATACTAACGATTATGGAAGTACTTTAAATTCTGCTCTTCTGTTTTTATCCCAACATGCTTTGTTATGGTCAGTACATGCAGGATTACTCTCACCGTAGCTTACTACAGTAATTCTATCAGCAACCATACCTTTTGAAACTAAACCATCTTTAACACTTTTAGCTCTTTTAAGACCAAGTGCATAGTTGTATTCGTCTGTACCAAATTCGTCACAGTTTCCTTCAACTTTAATTGAAAAGCCTTTTGCTTCTTGTGTATTAAACAATGCAGCATTTGCATCAATGTTAGATTGTTGGTCTTTACGAATATTATATTTATCAAAATCAAAATAAATTGTTTTTGAATTTGCTTCAAGTGATGCAATTAATTTTTGAAGTGCACTCATGCCATCATCGACTGTACTTTTTGTATCCATCTTTGCTGTGTCTTTAGTCATATCGACCTCTGGACTTTTTTGACTACAACCAGTCAACACCAAAACCGCTACCGCTAAGCTTGTTAAAGCTAATTTACTCATTATTAGATCCTTATCTAAGATTCATTTTAAAAACTTCGGAATTATACCATATTTTTTTTAAAAATTACCAATCAATTGACTGTAATTTTCCAGTTTTTAACTCAAAGTGATACGTTTTGTTTGCATTTAGACGAATAATGCCTAAAGCACTTCCTTTTTGATACTGTTTGATAAACATGATAGTGTCTTCATCTTTTGCAAAACGTGGAAATAAATTTTCTCCTGTTGCTGTTAGTTGACGAATATAATCTGTTTTTGTCGAAATGAGATATAGATTGAATGTATTTCGCCCAAACTCACTTTTATCTTCTCTACTTGAGTAAACAATATAATTATTTAATGCTGAAGCAGAATTATTATTTTTTCCATGATAGACCATTTGTTCTACATTTTTATCATTGATCCCTTGTGCAAAAACATTTGGATAGCCTAATCGATCTGAAATAAAAACGATTCGTTGATCATTATCAATAAAATTGCCATTGACATCGATACCTGAATAATCCGTAATTTTATTTATTTTTCGTGACCGTGTATCATAGAGATATATATCTGCTTGATCTTTGGGAGCCATTGTTAAAAGAAGTTTACTCCCGTCTTTAGATACATCTGAACAAACCAACATTCCTGAACCAGAAATAATACTTCTTCGACTACCATCTTTCAAATCTAATTTATAAATAGTTGGCTCTGTACCATTATAAGATGTATAATAAAAAGCACTTTGTTCTATATTTGCCCACTTAGGAAATATATTTAATCCACCCGTTACCATTGTTTTTTGATAACTTAAAGTATAATCAGAGATGACTATTTCGCTTTGTTTTGCTCGAGTATATTTTGAAAAAACAACTGATTGCTCCATCCATTGAATACTTGGGGCACCAATCTGAGCATTAACATCAATAGTGATTTTATGCGCTAAAAATGGGTAACGATTTTTATCAGGTAAGTTATAGCTATTTTCAGAAGTTGTCGCTCCTGTTCGTGCATTAATGACTTTTACATTAGCACTTATACTATTAAGGGTCTGTACTATTTTAAAGCGCAAAATCATATCAACTTTTTTGTCACTTAAGAAGTTTTCAATAGGGCCACCTACATAACTACTTTGGAGATATTCATCATTTACATTAAAATGGCTACTAACTCTTAAATCACCTGCAATTAATTTAAAGAAAGTTCTTCTAAAATTAATATCAACCATTTGTTCGCTAGCATCTTGTATGGCAATTTTGGGTAAAACATCTATTTTTTTAACAATCTCTACTGTTGCATCACTTGCAAACGAAAACACTATCACAAAGCATAGTACAACTAATTTTTTTAACATTTTTACTCCATTATATCTTTAAATTCTACTTGCATCTCAAAAAGAGGACCTTTTTCATACTTAGGAAATTCGAGAGTTTCCATTGCTTTTAAAAATTCTCTTAATTTGTTATTAAACTCGTTATTATAAGATAAAGAAACTATCTTATAACTAAAAATTCCTTTGTCATTTACTTGTATAAGGACTTTCGCAACATTCCCATTTTCTGTATCTATTGTTTTCTGCCAATTCTCTTCAAGTATTTCTTGAACTTTCCCAATAAAAGGGTCATATATACCATCTCGCTTAGTATCAATCAAATGTTTTTGTTCTGCAAAATTTAATGAGTTTGCTATTTTTGACGCAACATTGGCGCTTTTTTCTTTCGTTTCATCCTTATTAGGTTTAACTCTTGTTGGTGCCGTTTTGTCTTTTTTCTGCTCTTTAACATCTTGTGGCAACTTAGTAGTATCTATTTTTTCAAATAGACCCTGCAAAGAAACACTTTTAACAACCTCTTTTGAGGAAGACGCCACTTTTTTCTCTTCAGCTGGCTTTTCCGTAGGCTTTGGTTCTTCTACAGGTTTGACTTCTTCTACTTTTTTTCGTTCTTCTTTGAGTTTTTCGGAATTATTTTTTTTACGTTCAACCAACGTAATATTCATTGGATTATCTTTTTGTGATGTGTAATTTAGATTTTTTTCGTGATGATGGCTTAACATGTAGGCAAAAAAAACCAGAAGAGAAATATAAAGACAGATGGACATTGTCCATCCTAAGGAAAAATATTTATTGACGCTTGACACGTTAACTATCCATTGGTTTCTAACGAAATATTAGTAAATCCTGCTTGTTTAATAGTTTTGAGTACAAACATCACATCTTTATAGGCGAGCCCTTCATCTGCTTTAATATATACAATACTTTTAAGGGGATATTTGCTTTTTTGCATTATAAAGTTATCGGGGAATTCTGCAATTAAGAAACTATCACTTTTGAGATATACTTTTCGCTCTTTTGTAATTCTTATTTCCAATTCTGGAAGTTTACTAACAACTGAAGATTTACTACCATCTGGTAATTTTATCACTTCTTCATAAACCAAAGCTGGCGTTGTTACCATTAAAATGGCAAGCAACACCAACATAATATCTACTAAAGGCGTAATATTTAATTCTGGAACGTCATCTAGCTGGCTAATCATTAGTGCTCTTTTTTTGATTCATTTGCAGAGAGCAAAATGTCTACTTCTCTTTGGACATAAACAATAACTTCATACGCTTTTCGTCTTAAAAATAGATTGGCACTGTATGCAGGAATTGCTACAAAAATACCTGCAGACGTTGCAACCAATGCTTCACTAATGGCAGGGGCTATAACACCTAATGAAGCGCTACCAGATTGTCCCAATCCACTAAATGTTTCCAAAATGGAAACAACTGTGCCAAACAGTCCTATAAAAGGGGCTGTTGAAGCAATGATTGAAAGCATCCATAAACCACTGGTTGCATTTTTTTCTGCTACATTTTTACAAACATTGAGCAACTTTTCTGATGCAACAACAGAAGAAGAACATTTTCGCAGAATAGAGTCATCCCGAACATTACGGGCACCCATAAGCATTGATTCTAATGAATTTTTTTCAATAGAAAGCCAATATCCTAAATAAAAATACCGACTAAAAAGTATACCAAAGGTGATTACAAAATAAATAGATAGCCAAATAAGAATAATCCATGTAAAAAAACCACTACGCGCAAAATAATTAAGAAAAATATCCAGAGATGACATGTAAGTTAATACTTCCTTGATTTTGTAATTGACTCAATTTTTGCAGTTGCAATGGCAAGTGCAATATCTGAATTACTCATGCTTCTAATGAGTTCTTTAGCCGCATCAAGAGATTTTGCAATTTCACTCTCACTGCTGCCACCAATCGAAACTGCTCCATCAGCTAGCACCGTTACTGAATTTTCATCTACTTTCACATGTCCCCAATTTATGGCTACAATTTCGTGATTTCCATTTTGAAGTTCAATATCTATAACTCCTGCTTGCAAAAGTGTAACCAAAGAAGCGTGGTTTGGTAAAACACCAAACTCACCTTCACTTCCCGGTAGCGTAACGCTTTTTACATCTTTAGCAAAAATTTGACCTTCTGGAGTAACGATTTCCAATTTTAATGTATTCATATTTTTACCTTCATCAAAGCTAATTAACTTCTTAGTTTTGCAGCTTTTTCAATAACCTCTTCAATACTTCCAACCATGTAAAAAGCAGCCTCTGGTAAATCATCATATTTACCTTCAAGAATACCTTTAAAACCTGCAATTGACTCTTCAAGAGTTACATATTTTCCTGGACTTCCTGTAAATACTTCTGCAACGAAGAAAGGTTGAGAAAGGAATCTTTCGATTTTACGAGCACGATCAACCGTAACTTTGTCTTCTTCACTAAGCTCATCCATACCAAGAATAGCGATAATATCTTGAAGATCTTTATATTTTTGAAGTACCGCTTGTACACCACGAGATACATTATAATGGTCAGCACCTAGAATTTCAGGGCTTAGCATACGTGAACTCGAGTCAAGAGGATCAACCGCAGGATAGATACCTTTTTCAGCAATAGCACGGTTAAGTACAGTTGTCGCATCTAAGTGAGCGAAAACAGTAGCAGGTGCTGGATCAGTTAAGTCATCCGCTGGTACGTATACAGCTTGAACAGATGTGATAGAACCATTTTTAGTTGATGTGATTCTCTCTTGGAATTTACCCATTTCACTTGCAAGCGTAGGCTGATAACCAACCGCTGAAGGAATTCGACCAAGCAGGGCAGACATTTCGGCACCTGATTGAGAAAAACGGAAAATATTATCGATAAACATCAAAACATCAAGTCCCATTTCATCACGGAAATACTCAGCCATCGTAAGACCTGTAAGAGCAATACGGTTACGTGCTCCTGGAGGCTCACTCATTTGTCCGTAGCACAGTGCAACTTTATCCAAAACATTAGAATCTTTCATCTCATGATAAAGGTCATTTCCTTCACGTGTTCGCTCACCAACACCTGCGAATACAGAGTAACCGCTATGTTTAAATGCAACGTTGTGAATCAACTCCATAATAATAACAGTTTTACCAACACCAGCACCACCGAAAAGTCCAACTTTACCACCTTTTGCATACGGTGCTAGCAAGTCAACAACTTTGATACCTGTTTCAAAAATCTCTGATTTTGTACTTTGCTCTTCAAACTTTGGTGGTTCTCTGTGAATTGACCAGTTTACTTTACGAGAAACATCCGGGCCATTATCAATTATTTCACCAATAACATTGAAAATTCGTCCCAATACTTCTTCACCAACAGGAACTTGGATAGGATTTCCTAAAGCTTTAACTTCGATACCTCTTGTTAAACCTTCACTCATATCCATTGCAATTGTTCTTACGCGGTTGTCGCCCAAATGTGCTGCTACTTCAAGAATCAAACGTTGTTTCTTGCCTTCTACTTCATAATTTACTTCAATCGCTTCATTAATCTTAGGAAGGTAGCCATTAAAATCGACGTCAACAACTGGACCCATGATCTGGCTAATTAATCCATTCATTGAATATTCTCCTTATATTTTTTAAAAATAGTTTATTTCATTGACTCAACACCACTGATAATCTCAATAAGTTCAGTAGTAATTGACTCTTGTCTAGCTTTGTTATAGGCCAATGTTAAAATGCCCACGCGCTCTTTCGCGTTATTAGTAGCATTTTCCATTGCTTGCATCCTTGCACTATGCTCTGCCGCTAAAGAATCAACCAATGCATAGTACATGTTATATTCAAAATACTTTTGAATGAGTGAATCCAAAATTTCTTCACCACCATCAAGAGGTTCAATCTCCATCATAGAATTTGATTCTAACGAGTAATCCATTGGTGGTTCAACTGGAACAATATCTGTAATCTTTAGCTCTTGAGAAATCATATTTTTATAACCATTATGAATCAAAATAACTTTGTCTGTTTTTTTAGTAACAAAATCATCAATGGCAGCATTTATAATCTCTTGTGCTTTTTCATAATTTGGTGCCGAACTGACTCCTGCATAGGATGTAAAAAGTTCAACGCCTTGAAAATTAAAAAATGCCATACCTTTTCGTCCTACTGCACGCAATCTTACTTTAATATTTTGACGCGCATAGTCTTCTAAAAGTCTGCGAACTGCTTTAATGGTTTGAATATTAAAGCCTCCACATAAACCCTTATCCGCAGTAACGAATATAACATCGACTGTTTTTGGAGCATTACTTTTATCAAAAAATCGACTTTCAATCACCCCACCCTTATATTGGTTGATTTTATAAGCAATTTCAGAAAGTACTTCGTTAATTTTAACGGCATACACACGTGATTGCTTAGCCGCCATTTCAGCGCGCTTCAACTTTGCAGTTGAAACAAGCTTCATAGCTCTTGTCGTTTTTTGAGTGTTTTGAACGCTCTTAATTTTTCTTTTTATCTCTTTAAGGTTTGCCATAGCTTATCCTTACTTGACTGCAAACGTCGCTTTAAACTCGTTCAATGCCTTATTTAATAACTCTTCAAGATCTTTATCCAACGCTTTTTTAGTTTTGATTTGCTCAAAAATCTCTGGGTATTTTGCTTCAACAAATGAATTTAATTCAGCTTCAAAACGACCTGTTTCTTTTACTTCAATACTATCTAAATGTCCACGTGAACCTGCAAAAATAATTAAAACTTGTTTTTCAACAGGAATTGGAGCATATGGAGGCTGTTTAAGTAATTCAACCATTCGCTGTCCTCGTTCAAGTTGTTTACGGCTTGATTCATCTAAATCACTTGCAAATTGTGCAAATGCTTGAAGTTCGCGATACTGAGCAAGGTCAAGTCTAAGTGTTCCTGCTACTTGCTTAATAGCTTTAATTTGTGCAGCACCACCAACACGTGAAACAGAAAGACCTACGTTAATCGCTGGACGGATACCTGAGTTAAATAAATCTGATTCCAAGAAAATCTGACCATCTGTAATTGAAATAACGTTTGTTGGAATATACGCTGAAACGTCACCTGCTTGTGTTTCGATAATAGGAAGGGCGGTTAAAGAACCAGCTCCCAATTCATCATTAACTTTAGCAGCACGCTCAAGTAAACGGGAGTGAAGATAAAAAACATCACCAGGATAAGCTTCACGACCCGGAGGACGACGTAAAATTAATGACATCTCACGATACGCTACCGCATGTTTTGAAAGATCATCATAAATAATCAAACCATGTCGACCGCTATCCCTAAAATATTCACCCATTGAAACACCTGCATATGGAGCCAAGAATTGCATTGCTGCAGAATCAGAGGCACCCGCATTGACGATAATGGTATATTCCATTGCACCATGTTCTTCAAGTTTTTTAACAACTTGGGCTACAGTAGACTGTTTTTGACCAATCGCGACATAGATACAAATAACATTTTGGCCTTTTTGATTAATAATTGTATCAAGAGCAATGGTTGTTTTACCTGTTTGTCTATCACCAATGATAAGTTCTCTTTGGCCTCTGCCAATTGGTACAAGAGCATCAATTGCTTTAATACCTGTTTGAAGTGGTTCATGAACTGATTTACGAGCCATAATACCATGTGCTTTTTCTTCAACAAAGCGAGATTCAGTTGCTTCAATTGGACCTTTTGCATCAATTGGATCACCAAGAGAGTTAACAACACGGCCAATCAGTGCTTCACCAACAGGCACACGTAGAAGCTTTGCTAATCTTTTAACAGAAGAGCCTTCTTTGATATCGTTAAAACTACCAAGAACAACGATACCTACACTTGATTCTTCAAGGTTAAGCGCCATTCCTCTTTCACCATTTTCAAATTCAACCATCTCACCAGCCATAACATTCTTCAAACCATATACGTTAGCAACACCATCGGCAACAGAAATAACTTTTCCTGTCTCTTCAATGTCAACATTTAATTCAAAGTTTTCAATACGCTCTTTAATGATTGAACTGATTTCATCAGCTTTCATTTTTGCTCCCACACACTACTCCTTAACTTATCTTTTATTATTTTTAAATTGCTTTTAAAATATGTTCACTCATTTGAGTTTTTAATCTCTCAAGTGAAAAACTTACTTCGACACCTAAGTCATCCAACTGAATTTTAATACCTGGATAGGTATTAACGGTATTGTGAAGTTTAATTTGAGCATTAAATTTCTTGCTAAAATTTTCTTCTAATTGTGAAATTTGTGCTGTACTGACTTCAAAATTACTAACGATTTCACCTTCATACGTATTGTTCTTGAGTGAAAGTTGGTATTTTAACTCTTTTGCTATAGATGGAAGCAAACCAAGTCTATCATTTTCACCCAATATTTTAATAAAATTCTGAGATTTTTCTGTACTGTGAGTCATAAATGATAAGACCAAAGTAACTTTATCTTTAGAAGAGACATCCGGTGAAAGGACAATATTTTGAAGCTTTTCAATTTTAAATGCTTGTACAAGCTCTTGTAAAAGAACATACATTGCATTTAGTTCACTATCGTTACAACTGCTCATCAGAGCATTAACGTATTTTTTTGCTATTGCTCCACTCATTAGGCAACCTTCTTATTGACTATCGTAACAATTTCATCTTTATCTAAGGAAATAGAGCCTTCTTTAAACATTTCATCTAAAATTTCTGTAACTACTGAGCGTGTCATTTTTCGCTTCTCAATACTCACTTTATCATTAAATGATTTTTCAAGGTTTTCTATTTCGATAGTAACATCAGATGCAATTTTTTCACCTAGTAAAACAGCCTCTTTTTTAGCTGTTTCTATTAAAACACGTGCCGTTGCTTTTGCTTCTTCAACTTTTTGTTGTGCACTCTCTTTTTTATTGCTTGATTCACGTAATTTAACCTGAATCGAATCAAGTTGTGTAGCAATGCTACTTTTACGGCCCAAATAAAACTGTTTTGCTGGCTCTGCAACCAAATAGTACAAAATTGCAGCAAAAATTAAAAAGTTAATGGTTCGAGGAATAATATCCGTTGCCCCATGCCCTTCTGCTCCACTTGCTAAAAGTAAAGCCGGTGTCAACAACAATAAAATATATTTTAGTTTCATCCTTTTCTCCTTTTAGATTTGGCTCAATTTGGCAGAAACACTCTGTTTAAACAGAGGCATTTGTGCTAATAGACCATTTTTAAATTCTACTCTTTCTGCTTCTAAGGCTTTTAAAAATTCTGCATTTTGAGTCTCAAGTTCATTTTTTTTATGTTCCACTCGTTTTGCAGCTTTTTCTTTGGCTTCATTGACAGCAGCTTCTCTAATTTTTGCAGCTTCCATTTTGCCTTCAGAAATAATAGTTTCTACCTCTTTATAGTAGGCCTCAACATCACTAGCGTTTTTCCCTGCATTTTCCAAATCACGTCTAATAGAGTTATTTCGATTATCAATAAACTCCAAAAGTGGTTTATAAAGTGTTTTATTGAGAACAATCAATAAAACTAAAAATACAGTTCCAGTCACTAGTAGAAGTGCTGGTATAATGTCCAACATATTTCCTGCTCCTTTATTTCGAGATATGACTCATTTTAAGATTTTTATACTGCATATAAGTTTGCAATGGCTAAAAACGCGTGATTTTACCATAGCTAAGGAAAATAGTTTATTAAATTAAAAATAAATTAATTAATTTGTTTTAAAAAAGCACTAATTGCCTCATCGTCTTTAAAAAAAATAGTAATCGCATTTGTTTTCACACTTGTTTTAAACCCATGATTTTCTAATTTTTCTTTTACGATAGAGAGCGCTTCAGAAACTATTTTATGATTTTGTTTTTTTTCATTATTTTTTTCATCTGATAATTTAAGATTTTTTACTAAGATCTCTGTCTCTCGGACACTAAGCTTTTGTCCCAAAATTGTATTGACTACAGTCTCTTCTTCTTTGGGCTCAAGCCCAACCAACACTTTAGCATGACCTTGAGAAAGTGTTCCTTCACTTAAATACTCTTTAGTTTTATCACTTAAGCTCAATAATCGAATAGTATTTGTAATCTGTGTTCTACTTTTATGAATAATTTCAGATAAACCTTCTTGGGTTATTTTATACTCTTCAATCAATTCTTTATAAGCAACAGCCAACTCGATGGGGTTTAAATCTTCTCTTTGAATATTTTCAATTAACGCAAGTTCTCGCAGATTTTTAGACTCAATATCCGCGACAATAGCTTTTATCTTGCTAAATCCAGCTAACTTAGTTGCCCTATACCGTCGTTCACCAGCGAGAAGCATATAGCCATCTTCTTTAGCAACAACAATAATCGGCTGCAATAATCCGTGACGCTTGATAGACTCACTTAATTCTTTAAGCGCTACTTCATTAAAATTAACACGTGGTTGGTAAGGATTTGGTGTAATATCATTAACATTAATTTCACGAACCAAATCTTTTGATTGTTCGATATCTTGCTTATAAGCCTCTTCTACATCCTCAATAATGGCACTCAACCCTCTGCCTAAAACTTTCTTTGCGCTCATCAACTCAGCTCACCAAAATCGAATTTGCAAGATTCTGATACGCTTTAGATCCAGGAGATTCGACATCATATAAAATGATAGGTTTCCCAAAACTTGGAGACTCTGCAAGTTTAATATTACGAGGGATAACCACATACGAGGCATTTTCTTTGTCCACAAATAATTTATTTTTAAAATGTTCTTTCAAATCAGCAAAAACTTGTTTTGAAAGATTATTTTGCGTACTGTACATTGTGGGTAAAAAACCTTTAATTTCAAGCGTTGGATTGATTGTTTTCTTGATAAGTTTAACTGTATTTAAGAGTTGTGCCAAACCTTCAAGCGCAAAAAATTCGCACTGAATAGGAATGATAACAGAGTTAGCCGCACTTAATGCGTTAATAGTGATACTTCCAAGGGCAGGAGGTGAATCAATAATTATATAATCATACTGGTCTTTAATCTCTTCAATTTTTGTTTTCAAGATGAGCTCTCGCCCCTTAGTATTATTATCATAAAACTCTTTTTCTACACCTACGAGGCCGATATTAGAAGGAGCTACATGTAACGTTGAAAGGGATGTCTCTAAAATAACCTGAGAGAGGCGCTTTCGGCCAATCAAGACATGATAAATATTGTACTCATAATCACTTCTATGAAAGCCAAGCCCAGTGGTTGCATTTGCTTGGGGATCAATATCAATCAATAAGACTCTTTTCTCCGCCACTGCCAGTGAGGCAGCCAAATTAATAGCCGTTGTTGTTTTACCAACACCGCCTTTTTGATTTGCAATTGCTATAATCTCGCTCATCGTAAACTGTACACCTTTTTATTTTCTAGCTCCAAAGAGCCATCATCACACAATACCGCATCCGCCATAGAAACCAACTTACCCTCTAAATGGAAAGAAAACTTTTTGTTGTGGGCAAATTCTATCTTATATTTACTAAAAACATTCTTCCACGACTTTTTTTCTTCGACACGATTTAAAAAAGCTCTTGCGATATCATAAGGTTCAATAGATATATCTAAAATACCGAAGTTTTCGGGTTTCATATGAATATTTAGGCCAAAAGAGCACACAATAATAGTGGCTATTTTAGTACTAATCATCCCCCCTATTTTTAATTCATTAATATAAAAATCATTAGGCCATTTTAACCATGTTTTCGAGCCTCTTTCTTCTAAAACTTCTTTGACTAATGCAGAAAAATAAATAGAAATAGAAGCCAAAGGTAAATCAGAAGGCAGGTGTTTCTCTTCTACACAAAAGGAAAAAAAGAGGTTTCCCTTTCCGCCACTCCAAGGATTTCCACGACTACCAACACCATGACTTTGGATATCTGCTCCCAGCCCCATAGGTGCATAAAGTGTACCGTTTTTGAGACCTTCTATTAAATATCGATGTGTGGAATCTACTTCATCAAGCCAGTGTATCACCAAGGGAAAGCCTTTTTCCTAAAATATATTCTCGAGCCATCATGGTATTTTTAGATGCTGGTTGTAACATTTCTATGTCAATACAGCCTTCCTTGCATGCAATGGTAATACTCATTTTGTTGATGGCAACGATTGTCCCAGGTTCGGCGTCACTAAGATAGTGACTCTGCTTGAGTGCATGTAATTTCATTCCTGTTGGTAAATAAAGACCTGGCCATGGGATATATGCTCTAGATTTTATTAAAATTTCTTTCGCACTGTACTCATAAAAATTTATTTCACCATCTTTTTTTTGAATCTTTTTACAATGACTAGCATCAGCACTCACTTGTTTTAAAGGAAGAATAGAGTTAAAATATTTGAGTGTTTTAAGTGTCAATGTTGCTGCAATATGAGAGAGTATATCAAAAAGTTCTTGGGCATTATATTTACTTGAATCAACATAACTCAATCCTAATATTGCACCCGTATCCAATCCTTCCTCCATAAGCATAGACGTTACACCAGCATAACTGTCATCTTCTAAAATCGTTGACTGAATAGGGCTAGCTCCTCTGTATCTTGGGAGTAAAGAGGCATGCAAATTAATACAAGGGGCAATTGATAAAATTTCTTTTGGTAAAATTTGTCCATAAGCTGCTACAACAATAAAATCGGGTTTATGCGCTGCAATACGGTTATATGCATCACTAGTACGCAAGGTTTTCGGTTGAAATATCTCAATATTATTGTTATTTTTCACAATAAATGATTTAGTATCAGGAGGCGTCATAATCTGTTTTCGTCCGATAGGTTTATCTGCTTGTGTTACTAATAATGTGACATTTATTTGTTGATCTTCAAGAAGAGCTTTTAAGATAGTAGTTGCATAAGCAGGTGTTCCCATAAAAACAATATCCATTTTAATCCTTCGTATATGCTCATTCTTTACAAAGATACTTCAGTTTAAACTCTATAAAAGTGAAGATTCTCTTTTACTGATTAACTTTCACATGTAAAGAGTGTGCCACCTTTGTGAATGCCATCCAATATATAACTTTTCACATCAGACAAATCAAAACCACTGGCAATAAACATTGATTTTCCATGTTGCATTAAAAAATCTGCTGCTTTAAGTTTAGTCACAATACCTCCAGTTGCAAATGCAAAATTTGGAGATTTTTCAATTTCAAGCTCGCTTTTTTCAATTTTATAAACCACTTTTTTCATCACTGCATTGGAGTGTTTATTTGGATCTTTATCGTAATAGCCGTCAATATCCGATAAAAGAATTAACAAATCTGCACCAAAATAATAAGCTACTCTAGCGGAGAGTTGATCATTATCGCCAAAGACAAGCTCTTCAATGGCGGTAGCATCATTTTCATTAATAATTGGCAAGACACCATTATTAATAAGTGTATCAATCGTACATTTCGCATGAAAAGAACGCTTTCGTGAATCTAAATCATCCGCTGTTAACAAAAGTTGAGCAGCATTTTTCCCAAATTTTTCTAGTTTTTTATTGTACATTGCCATTAATTGTGGCTGACCAACAGCAGCAATGGCTTGACGATTATGCAACAAAACTTTGTCCAATTTTAGTGTCATGTATCCAGCAGCCACAGCTCCAGATGAGACTAAAATAACCTCGTGATTTTGCATCAAAGCTACTAAAAATTCTACTAAATTTAAAATCCTCTCTTTACATAAGCGGTTCTGCTCACTTAAAACGTGAGTTCCAACTTTAACAACGACTCTCTTCATCTCTTACCTTTGTAACAACATCTGATAAAGCGTATTTAATGGCATCTATATTAATCTTTGAAACGGAAGAAATAGGTAAAACAAAAAATGGCAATGACCTATCTCGCTCATGCACATCTTGCCCGAAAGAATGTAAATCTTCTCGTGATTTATATTTACCTGTCAACTCATTTTTTGATAGATTTAAAAGCTCTAAAAAAGCATCTGTTTTTTCATTCATCTCTTCTGGACTTAGCGTATCACACCGTGTTAAAGCAATGGCATAATCACGCGTTGAAAGAGCTTCTGAAAACTTTTTCAACTCTTCTTTTAACGTAAAATACTGCTCTTTAAGATCACGATAATTAGCCAAATCCACCATAAATAATAAAAATTTTGTGCGTTCAATATGCTTTAAAAATTCAATACCAAGCCCTCTTCCTTCACTTGCCCCTTCGATTATCCCAGGAATGTCTGCCATTACATAGGAACGGTAATCTTCAGTGACAACAACGCCTAATTTTGGCGTTAACGTCGTAAATTCATAATTAGCAATCTCAGGTTCTGCGTTGGAAACAACTGAAATAAGCGTTGATTTACCAACATTAGGGAAACCAACTAAACCAACATCGGCTATCAATTTAAGCTCTAATCTCACTTCTTTTGTCATTCCCGGGCGACCAGGTTGTGCAAATTCGGGGCGTTGATTGGTTGAACTTTTAAAATGGGTATTGCCAAGTCCGCCTAGTCCACCTTCAAGCAACAGTTGCTTATCGCCATCTTCAACAAGATCCATGACAACTCTCCCCGTCTCTTTATCAATAACTTGCGTTCCAGGGGGAACGATAATCACTAAATGTTCTCCTGATTTTCCATACATTTTTCGCCCCATACCCTGATCACCATTTTTTGCTTTAAGATGTTGAAATCCTCTAAAATGAGATAAGGTATGAGTGTTTTTATCCACTTTAAAATAAACATTACCACCACGTCCACCATCCCCTCCATCGGGGCCACCCTGAATAACGTGTTTTTCTCTTCGAAAAGAGACACTTCCAGCGCCACCTTTGCCTGAACTTAGTGTCAATTCTACATTATCTATAAACATGGTAAAGCCTTTTATATTTTAAGTATGAAATACCTATAATAACTACAGTGTGAAAAATAATCATTAGAGGTAATTTAAAGTGAGAAGAAAAAAGAAGGTGGAGAAAACTCCACCCTAGATTACAAACTTGCGGGGATTACAGAAACTTTGTTTCGTGTTTTGTCTTTTCGTTGAAATTGAACATATCCATCAATAAGTGCATATAATGTATGGTCATTGCCCATACCTACATTGCTACCACCGTGTACTTTTGTTCCGCGTTGACGGATAATAATATTGCCAGCACGTACAAATTCACCACCAAATTTTTTAACACCCAGTCTACGTCCAGCTGAGTCTCTATTATTCTGGGTACTTCCTTGACCTTTCTTATGAGCCATTAGTTACTCCTATTTTTCTTGTGTCGTTTATGGGTTAAGCTTTAATGCTTATAACTTTTACTCTAGTATACTGTCTTCTAAAACCACGTTTAACTTTAGAGTCTTTACGTCTACGTTTTTTAAAGCTAATAACTTTTTTGTCTTTGCCTTCAGTAACAACTTCTAGTTCTACTACAGCACCATTGACGAAAGGTGTTCCCACTTTAAGTTCGCCATCATTGATCGCTAAAACTTCCGTCACTTCTATTTTCTCTTTTGGCTGAGCGTCAAGTCTGTCGACATTTAAATAGTCGCCTTCTTGAACTTTATATTGCTTCCCGCCATTTTTTATAATTGCATACATGCGTATGTCCTTCTTGGGAGAGATTTTATTTGAGGTATGGATTTTACCTCAAACTTCTTTAAGCTAAGATTAAAAAAACAAACCTCTTGTCCAAATGCTTATAAAACCATATCTGTATAGTACTCTATTTGCTCTTTTTTCAGAATACGGATAAAGTTGGTACTGCCTTCAACTCCGGCTGGATACCCTGCTGTGACAATATAGGTTTTATCTTTAGCAATAAGCCCTTTTTCAATCCCTTTTTGAAGCGTTTTTCCTAACATCATATTAAGATTACTTGCATCAATGTTCATAATCGGCTGGATACCCCAAGCAATCGTTAAAGAACGTGCTGTTCGCTCATCATGGGTGACAGCATAAATATCTTGTTTGATACGATAACGTGCCAATTTTTTGGCTGATTTTCCTGAACTTGTTAAGGAAATCATTGCCTCAACATCTAAGCGCTCTGCTAAGCGTGCAGTTGAAGAAGAGATAATATCGGTCTCATCTAAAAATGGAAAAATATCAAATTTACTGTATGGATAAATAGCTTCTGTTTCTTTGATGGTAGCGGCCATAACTTCCACTACGTGGACAGGATTCTTACCAATAGCGCTCTCTTCAGAAAGCATCACTGCATCAGTTCCATCCAAAACAGCATTAGCAACATCACTAATTTCTGCGCGTGTTGCCATTTCATTTTCAGCCATAGAAAGAAGCATTTGTGTTGCCGTAATAACGGGTTTTGAAGCAGCATTGGCTTTAGCAATAATTCTTTTTTGAATGCTTGGAACTTTATAATAAGGTACTTCAATACCTAAATCCCCACGCGCGACCATGATACCATCGCTTACTTCTAGAATTTCATCAATTTTTTCAACCGCATCAAATTTTTCAATTTTTGCAAAAATATGTGCACGTGATTTATGTGATTTTAAAATACTTCTTACATGTAAAATATCTTTTGCACTTTGTACAAAAGAGACAGCAACAAAGTCAACCCCATTTTTGGCACCCCATAAAAGATCTGCTTCATCTTTCGGAGTAATAACCTCAATATTAATAACCGTATTAGGAAAATTCACTCCTTTATTCGAAGAGAGTTTACCTTTATTCTCGATTTTTGTAATAATATTTTCACCAATTTCTATAACTTTTGCTCTAATATTGCCATCGTATAAATAGATATATTCACCCACTTTGAGCATATCTAAAATTTGAGGCTGATTGATACAAAGTTTATATTCGCCTTCTTTGATTTTAGAGCCAACAATCTCTTCTTTGACAAACTGTACGGTATCACCCGTTGTTAAGTAAAAATCTTCTTTTAATTTACCTACTCTGATTTTTGGACCACAGATATCTTGCAATACACCCACTTTTTGCTGTAAATTACTTTCTGCTTCTCTAATTTTTGCCAATGTACTAGCATGATATTCGTGTGTGCCATGACTAAAATTAAGTCGAAATACATTCACACCAGCATGAATTAACCCTTCTAAAATCTCTACACTATCACTTGCAGGACCTACTGTTGCTAATATTTTTGTTTTTTTATCCATCGTTTATTTCCTTCGTTTATTTCTATGTGAGTATACTCTTTTGCGATTACAAAATTATATCATAAGGCACCGTGTATAAATGATATAACTCTGTTTACATTTCATCCATTGGCTCATCATCTTTTAAAAGCTGGTAAATCTCATCTGCTCTACTTTCTAGATAATCAAAGCTGTGGGCTTTATGATATAGGTTATAATAATGCTTTATAAGCGCTTCATTAATTCTCACATGAGCGTTTATAAGTTCTCGTGCGATATAGCGTTGCTTCTTTCGCGTCAATCTTGGGTCGAGATGATAATGGCGTAAAAACACCTTAATTTCTTCCTGTGCAGCAATATCAATTTCGTCAATTTCCTTTTTTAATAATTCTCTTAGCTTAAGAGTTGCATCTTTAAAAACCTCTAAGCTAATAGTATAACTTGAAAAAAAGATAAGATCTTCAATATCTTTATGTATCTCATTTTCAATTTCCTGTTGAACATATTTTCCAATGGACAAATCAACTAAGTGATACCATGACTTCATTGTTATTGTTACCTTTATAATGACGAATGTATATTATATCCATAGATTAATTCAATAAAATTAAAAGATAAATAGCGTATACTTATTTGTAATATTTATGATTGCGATGTAAACAGACAATGACCCATACTATTCAAAATGAAATTATTATATGTCACATAAATGAAACAAATAGCGAGAAGAACTATACACTATTTGTGAATACCCTGCGAAGTTTTAAAAGCACCTATGAAGAGCGTGTTATCAAGGGTATTTTTATCTCTTTAAAAAATACCCTTATACAAAAATCACCTCTTATAGAGCATTTTATTAAACAATTAGATCAAACAAGTATTTTCCTCGGTTACCCGATTGCTTTAGGTGATTATTCACACAAAGACTTTGAAATACTTAAAGCATTTACAGCACACACTCAAATCAAATTATTCCAAGATCTTCCCACTGCTACCCTTCTTTTAAACCCAAAAGCAATCCAAAAAGAGTTGCGTATATTGTTATATGACGAAGATGAACAAAACGCTCAAAAAATCTCTTCCATCTTAACGACCAATGGTCATCACGTTATTTATGCACATTCACTAGAAGATTTTCAGCAAAAGGCAACATCATCTCATGCCTATCATATGACAATTATGCAAAATTGTCTCAATCTTAAAGAAAGTAGCTTTATCAAGCCTACCTTAGCACTTTCAAAAGAGCTCATCATCAATCTTCCAGCCTTTATTGACACAGCAGTCAATTCATTGGTCACTATAACGGGGCTTGAAGCTTGTAAAATTAAACATGAAATCAAGCCTTTAACAACACTTTCTGAAAATGTTATTATTGCATCCATGCGATTTAAAGGTGATATTGCTGGTAACTTCTTACTTATTTTTCCGAAACCTTTAGCACTACTCGCCCTCGAATCAATGATTGGAGAGCCTGTTGAAGAAAACGATAATGAAGCTATCTTAGACGGTATAGGAGAATTTTGCAATATTATCACAGGAGGTGTCAAAGTTATTTTTTCCACTAAAAAACTCAAAGTCCTTTTTGAACTTCCTAAAACATATCTTTCATTAAATGTTGCTATGAACAATGCCTCTCATGCTAATGGCATTTGGATAGAAATGGCATTGGATAGAAAACCTTTTTATATGTTTGTGACTGCCTAATAGACCCTCTATTATTGTTTTGTAAGTACCGTTAAAGCCATTTGTAAAGAGGGGTCTTCGTCTTGTGTTTCTTCATCCACTTCAACATTGGGAATAACCCCGCTAGGCCATATACTTTTACCTTTGGGTGTCGTCCACCTTGCCGTTGCTAATTTCATTCCTATTTTCTGGTTACCAAGTGAGAAAATAGTCGCAAAAGTGTCCTTTCCAACAGTTGGTTGTCCTACAATGGTCGCTCGGTTATACTCTTGAAGTACAGCTGCAACAATCTCAGCACTTCCCATCGAATCTTGATTAACTAAAACAACAATAGGAATATTTTTGAGATATGGCATTTTTTTAATTTGTCCGACAACATCACTTCCCTCAAAATCTAAAGGAGTATTTTTATACTGCTTTTTATCCTCTTTTTTACGGCTTTTGACATTAATTAATACACTCTCATCTGGAAGGAAAAGGGACGCTAGTGCTAATCCACTACTAAGGACTCCCCCTAAATTATCGCGTAAATCAAGAATCATCCCTGCTTTTGGTTCATCGTATAATGCTTCAATATCAGTCAAAATATTTTTTAGTGTCTCCGCCTCAAAAGCTATAATTTTAATATAGAGTAAATGATTATCGATAGCTTTTGATAAAACTTTATTTTCATCAATAATTTTTCGTGTTAATGTAATGTCAATAGGTTTTTGTGT
This sequence comes from Sulfurospirillaceae bacterium, assembly GCA_028684065.1. GTDB lineage: Bacteria > Campylobacterota > Campylobacteria > Campylobacterales > Sulfurospirillaceae > Sulfurospirillum. The sequence goes on along the minus strand of JAQUGO010000004.1, from coordinate 176,760 downwards.
GCCTACTTTTAAAATTGAAAGTTTTATTTTTGTATTTGGATAACCTCTTAACGCAATAATAGCATCTTCTCTATCCATATGACGACTGTTCATATCGCCGATTTTCAAGATTTCATCACCGCTCTTAAGACCTGCTTTGGCTGCGGGCGAATTCAAAAGTACCGATTTAATCACAATGTGACCATCGTGCTGCACAATATGCATTCCCGAACGCGCTGTTAAGGTTGACGTTGAAAAAAGGTGTTCAAACTCTTGCTCATTATAATAATTTCCACTTTTATCAACCACATTAATGGCGCCATCTAAGCACCCTTCCATTAACTTCTTTTCATCAATAGTATTAATGGCTTCTTCTTTGATTTTTTGGACAACCTCTTTATAAAGTGCAAAATTCTCATTATCACTGCTGGCTTCAAGAAAACTTCCATTAAGACCTAAACAAATTACTATCATATAAAAAAACTTCATTCTCTCTTTCCTAATATCATTCAATCTTTTTTAGAACTTACAACTATCAAAGTATAGCAAAGCCTTTGCATTTTAAGAAACAATTATTGACTGCACGCCTATGAAAACAACAAAAGAATTAGAGTAACAATTTAAAAGGGTACATGGATGAGCTCTTAAATCCATGCTGTTTGTAAAAGTGATGTGCCGCTAGATTATCAGCATCACTTAAAAGAGTAATGCGTTGACATGCAAGCGCTCTTGCTGATACAATAGCATAATCAATAAGCTGTGAACCACAGGATCGCCCTCGATAATCAGGGTGAATTATCATATCTTCTAGCCAAGCAACTTTCCCACCAAGTGCGGTGCTGATACTAAATAACAAACTAACCATACCAATAACGTGACTATCCTCTTTAAGGACAAATATTTTACCTATTTGTTCGTTAGCGATAATTAATTCAAGGCCTTTTTTTTGCTTTTCAAAAGAGGGTGCAAACTCAACTTCTTGAGAAAAAAGTATTTCAAGTAACGCACACAATGAAGGAATATCTGAAAGATTTGCTTCTACAACATGCATATTCGTTAGTTCCTCATTTCATATATTATTCCTTGTTATTTTAGCATAAACTCTAAAGGAATTATTTTTGCTTGTTAAAAACAACTAACCTAAAGGAGTGACCAATGACCATTAATACTGATGCACAGATCAATCAAACCTTGTTGAATACTCTATCAACAACGAAAGAAGTTACACCCACAATAAATTTTGAAACGGAGCTTCAACGCCAACTCATTGACAATCTTAAATCGCAACAAGATCCTACACAAATACAATCGGATGCTTCTGTAGAAGAATTTAAAAGACAGTTAGCTTCTATGGGTGCGTCTAACTATTTACAAGAACAAAATATGAAAAAAATTGAAGAACTGATAGAAAAGAAAAAAGAAGAATTAATGGATTCATTAGGTCTTAGTGATAAAACGCAACCACCTCTTAGTGAAGAAGCAAAAAAAACAGCACTTACCACACTTGATACACTTTTAAGTGATTATAAAAAACAATTGATGGAACAAATGCAAGCAAGTAGTAAGACTGGAAGCACGACAACGACACTGGCATCACTTCTTCAAACATTCTAAAATGCTTACTTTTTTTGAAGAAGCATTACTGTTTTATCAGGTTCTTTACCGAAAAGGGAGACAGCTTTTGATGTGCAAAATTTAAAAATACCTATTTTTTTGAGTGAAGTCTGTGAATGAAAATACTGAGTGATAGAACCTTGCTCTTTCCGGTAGAAATCGCCTTCTTTTTCAAATAAAGTGATATTCGTATGCAATTGCTTTGCTTCAAAATTAGCTTCAATACATAAAAACATACGCTCTGTCTCTTTGCTCATCACACCATCCGCAACACCTTCAAATCCATAAAGGGTATTGACATCACATAAAAAATAACCACCACTTTTTAAAACAGAACTAATACCTTGAAAAAAGAGAGGTAATTCTTCAGAAGGTATATAATTTAGAACATCCGCAATAGCTACCACACAATCAAATGAATTTTGTGTTAATTCATTAAGCTCTTGCACACGCGCATCAACACCTAAACTTAAGGCTCGTTCAACCATCATAGAACTGCGTTCAATGCCTAAAGCAGAAAAGCCATTTTTTTGAAGATGCAGTAAAAATTTTCCATTACCACACCCTACATCCAATACATGCTTTACATGTAGCGATGTGAGCCATTCAAGATAAATCTTATAGAGCTTTTCATACTGTTCATCAAAGCCAATTAATGGCTCTATTTTTGCGTAGAGATCGAGAGGATTCATCATGTACCTTGAAGTCTTCATTGGGGCAATAAAGCCCCAATGGATATTAATCTAATAAGTCTTTATTAAAGTTGCTTTCGTCGAATGTACGACCAAGATAGTCACATGCAAGGCGTACGTCACGTCTTGCATTGCCTAAACAACTTGTAGCCCCTGGGCTTGGAGTCATATTGAAAACAATACCTGTACCAGGATTGATACTTGCTTCACCAAGCATTAATTTTTGTGATTTCTTATCGATAACTTGGGGTCTAACACCTCCAAAATTTTTCGCATATTCAATATCTTCTAATTGCAATGATGGCACAATTTTACGCGCATCTTTGATAAAAAGTTCCTTACCATATTTAGGTACTTCAAAAAGGAAATTTCTAAAAATATAATTACGGATATCACTATCTTTTAGAAGATCGTAGAAAACTTTAGCAACATTTTTATCAAGTCTGAGTGTATGTAAAAAGTCCATATAAGTACCATTAACATAGCGTTCTAATTTTGGAAGAACTAATGCAGTTGGCCCAAAACGGGTATAACCATTGGCTAAAATATCAGGATCCCCATGCAGTGCTGCAAAAGGAAGTTTTGGATTTTGAACCATATAGACTTTGCCATTGAGAATTTTCTTTTTAGAGAGATAAAAACTTCCTGCCATCGGTAAACAAGAAAAATCTAATCCATAACCCATTTGGTGGGCCAAGAAAAGTGAGTGTGCGCCTGCATCTACGACGACAAAATCAGCGGTAAAGGTTCGCTCTTTGGTTATGACAACATGGACATCTCCAAATTTTTTAATACTCAAAACTTGAGAATTGAAAAAAACATCCGTTGTTTTTCCTTCTGTTTGTTGAGCATTTTCAACCAAACTTTGGCTCATTGCACCGAAATCAACCGTACTGTACTCACCACCTTCAACGCCCACGCCAATAATTTCCTCTGACCTTTCTTTACCATTGGCATCAAAAATTAAATTAGGCTCTATCTTAGCTAATTTTTCTCTATCAAAAACTTCCATGTAGGGATAAAGTTCTTTAAAGTCTTCATAGCGCTTTTTCATATAAGCAACCTCAGTGTCACCTACGCCAATTGCCATTTTTTGATGTGCAAACATGAATTTATTGTCATAGCCATGTTGTAAGCAGTATTTGACGACCATATTGGCCGTTTCTTTTACTTTTTTCGCTTTTTCAACCGTATAATTTGTCTCAATATCACCGCAGTGGATCGTCTGAGAATTTGACGTACCTTTTGAATTAAGTGTTGAAAGGGACCCATACTTCTCAACAAGTGCTATTCGTTTAATATCTGTATACTTAGCTAGCTCATAAAAAAGAGCCGCACCTGATATTCCTCCGCCGACCACCAAAACATCATAATGATTCTTAGGCATAATGCAAACTTCCTACATGTAAATTTTAGACATAAACGCAGGATTATAGTACATAAAATCCTATACAAACCTTAGACTTTTGTGCTAAAAATATTTTGTTAAACTATTTTTTTTACCTTGTAGCAATAGCTTCAATTTCAACCAATGCACCTTTGGGCAAAGAGGCTACAGCAACGGTACTTCGGGCAGGTTTATGCATAGAAAAATATTTTCCATACACTTCGTTAACTTTAGAAAAATCATCCATATTTACAAGAAAAATAGTTGTTTTCAAAACTTTCTCAAAGCTACTACCAGCCTCTTCCAAAACAGCTACTAAGTTTTCTAAAACTTGATGCGTTTGAGCCATAACATCACCCTCTAAAAATTCTCCATTGGGCTTGAGAGCAATTTGCCCTGATGTAAATATAAGGCCCTCCAAAGCAATAGCTTGTGAGTAAGGTCCAATAGCTTGAGGTGCTTTACATGTAGAAATGGTTTTCATTCTTTTATCCTTTTAATAGTTTCTTTAAATACAGCGCATAATGCTTCGACTGATGCTAATGGACAGCACTCATTAGGGGCGTGAATCGTATCATTGACCACACCAAATTCTACGGTTGGAACGCCAAATGCACCAAAGAATCGTGCATCACTGGTACCCCCAGCAGTGGATAATTTAGTCTCTATCCCTGTTATGCGAGTAATGGCTTCACGCAAGCTTGTAACCACTTTTGAATCGTGTGCAGTTACGAATGGATGAGCACTTTGTGCAAGACTCAATCGATATTCCAATGCACCCATCACCGACTCTATATAGTTTTTAATGGCATTAATATCAGTTTTTGTAGAATTGCGTACATTAAACATGATTTTGAGTTCACCTGGTGTCACATTTGTAACTTCGATTCCTCCACGAATATCAGTAATAACCATTTGGGAAGGAGCAAAGCTTTCATCCCCTTCATCTAAGTAATGACCTGCAATTTTATTCAAAAGAGGAGCAAACAAGTGTACAGGGTTGAGTGCTTTTTCTGGGTATGCCGCATGTCCTTGTTTCCCTAAAATTTCAAGCACTCCATTAATGGAACCGCGTCTTCCAATTTTAATAGCATCGCCAAAAACAGCTTCGCATGTTGGCTCAGCTACAATAGCAAAATCCGGTAATAAATGACTTTTTTGCAATTCTTTAAGCATTTCAATTGTACCGTGCTTAGCATCACCTTCTTCATCACTGGTCAATAAAATCGATAATGTCCCATTAAAGGACTTAGTATCTTTGCAAGCTTGAAGAAAAGCACACACTCCACTTTTCATATCTTGAGCACCTCTTGCGTAGACAACACCCTCTTTTATCGTTGGCTCAAAGGCTGGCGTATTCCAACCACTTCCAGAAGGTACAACATCAATATGTCCTGCAAAACATAAATGTATGCCATCTCCAAAGCGTTTATATAAAAAAAGATTTTTGGTATTTTCAATCGTAAATTCAATGACTTCAAAATCACTTAAATACGTTTTGATAAAAGCAAAAGCACCATCATCTTCAGGAGTGATAGAAACATAACGTAAGAGTTTTAAAAAGAGTTCTTCAGTCTTCACATAAGGCCTTAATGTATTATATATGTTGCATCCGAGCACTAGGTGCACCTAGATAAAATCCTTGAAATTCATCCACACCTAAGGCTAGACAAATGGTATGAACACGTTCATTGTGCACATACTCAGCTATGGTTATAATCCCAAGCTTTTTAGCGAAGGTGATAATCGCGCTGACAATTGCCACCGATTTTTCATCGGTAGCAAGGTGCCTGATAAGCGAACCATCAATTTTAATGTAATCAGGTTTGAGCTTAAGTAAATATGAAAAGTTACTGTATCCTGTGCCAAAATCATCAATAGCAATTTTACATCCCATGCGTTTGACTCTATCGATAAAATTTTGAACCCTTTCTAGATTTTCAATACTTTCATCTTCTAAAATTTCAAAGACAACTTGTTTTGAGACGTTGTATTCTCGCAATTTTTCAATCACATAATTACTCACATTGCTATCGCTCATATCACGGGCTAAAAGATTGAGCGAAATAACCGTATTCGTCCCAGTAATCTCTTTAAAGCTTTTGTCTATCAACATTTTTTCAATATCGCTGTATTTTTTGACTTTCTTAGAAATTGACAAAAAAAGCCCTGGGGGAATAGCCTCTTCCTTATCATTTAAAATCCGAACTAAACATTCGTATTTAACGATTTCATTTTTAGTATTGAAAATAGGCTGAAAATAAGGCATCACAGCATCATTAGCGATGGCTTCTTTTATAAAATGTGACCATTTAATCTGATCAGCAAACTGTGATGTGTGCTCTATTTTTTTAAAATAGCATAAATAGTCAATTTCTCTTTTTTTAGCTTCGGCCAAGGCCATAGATGCTTTTTCATAAATATCACCACTCTCCAATGAAAAACCAATTGCAACATTAAGCTCAATGGAAGTATTGCTCGGAAGCTCGATAATATGGCCTTTAAAAATCTCAACCAATTCCAATGCCATCTCTTCATAATTTTCAACATCTAAAGGTGCATTTTCTAATAGAGCAAATTCATCCGATCCAACACGATAAACATGCAGTGCTCTATCTTGTGCAAAGCGAGTGAGCATTAAGGTCACTTCATGTAAAACAATATCGCCTACGGCACTCCCATAATATTCATTGACATCTTTAAAACTATCAATATCAAGTAAAATAAGTTTAGGTTCATCCATTAAAGCAATATCTCTCTCTAATGCTTTACGATTTCCCAGCTTCGTCAACGTATCAATATACAGCTGGTATTCCAAATGTTTATTAACTTCAAGCAATTCTTGGCCCATGAGCTCAATTTTCTCTCTATCTTTAGAAAGTTCTTTCTGGTACATCAACGCTTGATAAATAGTTTTACGAAAGATAAAATAGATAAAAAGAGAACTTGTGACTAAGACAAAAAAAACGATAAATAAATCAACAAGCGTTCGGGTTCTTGACATTTCTATTTGATGCTGTGTCTGTCGATATAAACCTTCATTGTGAGAAGTTTCACCCCTATGTAGATCTTCTGTAAGCTTTTGATACTCTTGCGATTGGAAGGCAATATTTTGGGAGTATTCAATAGTATTGTAGATTATTTTAAAAAGAGAAACCATGATAATAAGAAGAAACATAAATATAAAAGGTGCATACATAATACGCTTTGATATTTTGTCGTCATGCTTTTTCACTGATTTCCTTTATTACTGATTGTACTAATAATTATATTCTTTTTTTTATGTGATTAGAGTTTAATAAGTGTTGCCCCAAATCCGCCCATATTGATAGGAGCATCTCCAAAAGAGACCAAAGAAGGATAAGATGTTAAAAAAGTACGCACCGCATAGGCTAATTTTCCTGTGCCAATACCATGATACACGAGCACCTCATCAAAACCGTTCATTAAGGCATCAGATAAAAATTTATCTAAACGCTCTATTGCTTCATCCGCCCTCAAACCATGCAAATCAAGCATCATAGATGAGCCTTGTGTCTCTTTGGAAACCGTGATGGCATTTTTGTGTTTGCGAGGTGGCGTTGGGTTTCCGCTACGTTTGAGTTTATGTAAAGGAACCCTTAGTGTAATGCCTTCACATTCGATAATAGCCTCATCTTTTTTGATACTTTTAATTTGGCCTTTGGAGTTACCATATTTAATCATATCGTTAACATGTAAAGGCTCTTTACTTTGAGCCGGAATTACTTTTTTAGTCTCTTTTTGAAGAGTATTGGCCCTATTTAAAAGGCGATGTACTTCTTTAGGGTCTTCGGTTTTTATCGCTTTTTTGGCTTCGCCAATGGCTTCTTGATACTCTTTTGCCATACGTGAATAGGCTAAATCAAAATCAAGCGCTACTTTTTCTTTTTCATTTTTTAATGACTCTTTGAGTTTGTCTACTTCTTTGAGCTTATCGTCCAAAGCAAGAGACGTTTGACGCATTTCAAGCTCTAAATCAATATTTTTTTGAATCAACTCATTGAGTTTTTCTTTATCTTCCCCGTACAAAACTCGTGTTTCGGCTATTAAAGACGCAGGGATACCATAGCGAAGAGCGGTTTCAAAAGCATAACTTTTACCAATGGTTCCTTTTAAAAAGCCATACGTTGGGCGTTCGCTTTTTTCATCATAAATGGCCGCTAAGAGTTCAACTTGCGGATGTGTGGCTAATAAAGACGCTAATCTTTTATGGTGCGTTGTAATAACGATTTTCATCTCTTTATCGACGAGCTTTTCAATCATAACTTTAAACAAGGTTGCCGCTTCATCAGCGTCTGTTCCAAGTTCAATCTCATCCACGCCCACCAAAGTAGCGCGCTTGCCAAAAAGCTTACTAAATTCGCTCATACGACCCGCAAAGGTTGAGATATCGTTTTTGACATTTTGAGGGTCATCTAAAATTGCAAAAACCTCTTTAAACGAGCCAATCGTTGAATCACGCGCATCAATTTTCATCGGTAAAAGGTATTTACTTAAAATAGCTGCGCTTAAGATGGATTTTAATAGCATCGTTTTGCCGCCTGCATTGACACCCGTAATCATCAAAACTTGTTTGCTAAAATCAATACTAATAGGCTTTGGATTGCTCAGTGCGGGGTGTGCAAAGTTCTCAAGTTTAATTCGGTTGGTACGAGAAGGTAAAACAAACTCCAAATCTTTTGCCCGTGCATACGCTACTCGTGCATAGTAAGAGTCAAACCGATCAAACTCTTTATTCGCATAAGCCAAAAATTTAACATGTTTGCTAAAAATAGAAGAGATTTTTTTAGAGTATTTATAAACAAGCTCCTCTTTTTTATCAAGGAGTTCACTCTCTTTACTCATTAATTTTGAAAGAGTTTCTGGTACAACGTAAAAAAAGCCATTACTACTACGCCCAATGACATTTCCTTTTAAAACGTGATTAAAACCTCCGCGCATTAGAAGAGCTTCTTGATTGTTTAAATAGTGAATCTGTTTATCTACCAAATAAAGCGCTACTTTTTCAGTCGAGAGATAGCGCCTTAATACACTATTCATCTCTTCTTTAACACTCTTAAGTCCCTGAGCAATGGTTAAAAACTGCTCATCAACACTAGGTTTAAGTTCACCTTTGCCATCAAAATAGTGGCATATTTCACCTATCTCAGGCGGAATAATAATTTTTTGTATCCATTCACCTAAAGCATTTTCCAAAAACACTTCCCTAAGATAACTGAGGTAATTGAGTATTTTTACAAATGCAAAAATCTCATAAATACGCAATGTTCCGAGTTTTCCTAAATGCGCCAAAGGGATATCTAAAGATTCAACTTCAGGGAGGGGCTTTAGTGTTTCTTTAGCTAAAAGTTCCCCTATTAATTTAAAGTGTAAATTGGCATCCCCTTCCATAAACAGAGGTTTTTGCCTTGCCAAAAAAGTTTTAAAGGTGTTTGAGTATTCGACTAAATCGAGCTTTGAAAAAAGTTTTTCCATTATTTCTCTGTTTTACATGTTGCAATATCAATCACCACACCTTTGTGCTCTTTATTTTTATCATTTGCGACGAAACTCTGCGTTCCTGAAATAAACACAAATTTTTTAGCGCTCACTTCAACATCGTCACAATAAAGTGTTTTGCCCTGTTTAAAGGCATTAAGGGCAACTCTATACTCTTGGCTTTCTGCGGAGATGGTATCTTCATACAGCCATGCTAACCCAATTAACAATCCTACGATAATCAAAAAAATAACTTTAAGCCGTGTCGACAACGTATCTTTTTTAGCGAAAAGCACTGACCCTACAAGCATGGCAAACACTAAAAAAATTAAAAATTGCATTACAATAATCCCCTTAATTGATACGTAATATCACCTGCCCCAAATCCGATTACAAGTCCTGTATCATAGACTATTTTACCATTATTTTTCGCATCAATACTAATTGAATCTTCAATTCTATGAATACGCGTGGAAAAATGTGGCTTATAGCGCGCAAATTCCTTTTCAAAATCAATCACCTGTTCTTTTTCTCCCGCTTTCCATACAGGAAGAATAACAAGTTCATCAACACCTTCAAAACACTTAACAAAAGCGGCTAAATTATCAATAGTACGCGAATATTTATGAGGTTGCCAAATTGCTGTAATTTTTTTAAATCCCAACATAGAAGCATACGTTTTTGCAGAATTTAGCGTTGCTTTAATTTCAGTTGGATGATGCGCATAATCGTCTATTAATGCAAAAGTTTCTGTAGCTTGTAAAATATCAAAACGTTTTTTAATACCCTTATAATTTTTCAATTTCTCACGGATGCCCTCAACCCCCATCTCATGTAAACTCGCTAAGATGGCAAGCGAAGCATCTAATGCCATATGGTCACCAATACCCCAAACTTCAAAACGTCCCAAATCTTTTAAAACAAACGATGTATACGGTTCACCTTCACGCAATACCGTCGCAATCTCTGTAATATCAACACTTGGATAAAGTCTTGTAGCATCCAAATCTTCTAAAGTTGAAAGAAATTCATCTTCCGCATTAATGACACGAATTTTAGCACTGCGTAAAAATTGGCGATACGCATTGTAGAATCTTTCGTAATCATACTCATAAAACTCCATATGTTCAGGCTCAGCATTCGTAACCACCGCAATATATGGATTGGAATTAAGAAAACTTTCATCACTTTCATCGGCTTCAAAAATAACATTCTCACCTTTTTGGTAGAACATATTTGCGCCAAATTGTTTGCTTTCAGCACCAATGATAACAGAACCATCAATAATAGACGCTATCATAGCGCTCGTTGTACTTTTACCATGGGCCCCACAAACAGAGAAAACACGTTTATCTTTTAAAATAAATAAAAGCGCTTCACGACGTGAAAGTACAGGAATACCTTTTTTACGAGCTTCAACCAATTCCACATTATCTGCTTTAATCACCGCAGAATAAATCACCATATCTTGATTCGTAACACAACTTTCATGGTGAGGGATTACGACACTAATGCCCTCTTTTTGAAGTCCCCCCGTAATACGTGTTGCGATAATATCTGAACCAGTGATGGTATAACCCTCTTTTTGAAGATACTTTGCTAATGCGGAAAGCCCAATGCCTCCGATGCCTACAAAATGAATTTTTTTCAATAGTTTCCTTTAATAAATGATGCAATTTCTTTCAAAATATTTTCCGTTTTCTGATGATTTTCGACTAAAGCGATGCGTACATAACCATCAGCTACACCACTACGTCCTAAAAATCGACCGGGTAATACTTTAATATTTTTTTCACGGTATAACGCTTTGGTAAACACTAAATCATCTCCTACATAAAGCCAAACATAAAAGGTAGCGTCCACCAAAGGCACGCCTAATATCTCGTGAGCCAATTGTAGATTGTGGGCATACTCTTCTCGTGTTTTTTGGACATGTACTTCGTCATTCCAAGCCGCTGCCGAAGCCACTTGTAAAGGTAGAGGAATACCTGCTCCTACATATGTGCGGTATTTGGCATAGTGTTTTAAAATATGTTCATCCCCTGCGATAAAACCAGAGCGTAAACCAGGGGCTGAACTTCGTTTTGAAATGGAATTAATAACTAGAGTATTTTTAAAACGTGTATTCCCAACATGCAGAGCCGCTTCTAAAAGAGAGGGTGGCCTTGTATCAGCATAAATTTCACTGTAACACTCATCATTTATCAAAACGATGTCATATTTAAGAGCAAATTTGACCCAGTCGCCTAACTCATCCAAACTTAGTACGGATGTTGTTGGATTATTGGGGAAATTTAAAATAATCAAATCCGCTGATTTTAGCTCAGGCAGGTTAATATCGGGTTTAAAACTGTTTTCTTTATTTAAATTTAGATGCACCACTTTAGCACGGCTGGCAATCGCCGCTCCCTCGTAAATCTGATAAAAAGGGTTGGTATAAGCCATCACTGGTTCATCTTTATCATGCAATAAAAACTGTGGAAAGTTAAATAAAACCTCACGCGTTCCAAACGTCGAAATCAGCTCGTTTGGCTTCAACTGAACTCCAAAACGTTTTTCAACAAAAGCTCTTTGTGCCTCAGCGACATAAGCCTCGCCAGAAGATTTTGGGTATTTGTTGAGTTGAGAAGCACTCTGTTGTAATGCTTCTTGAATAAATTGTGGAGTGTCAAATTGCGGTTCACCAATCGTTAGACTTATCGCAGGATATGTCTTATTGGGAATAATATCTTTTAATAATTCAGTTAATTTTTCAAATGGATAGGGTTCAAAATGCAATGGGTTTCCTTCTTTTTTTCTTGACATGTAAATACAATGCGCTTACGCATTTGAAGATAAATATTAAACGGGCATACCAAATTTTTGGGTCACCAGTTCACCTTCATCATTAAAAAATAAATAATATAAAAAATCTTTTTTGACATTGAGTCCTGCTAAATAACGCAACGCTAAATTAGCTTGCAAAGAAGCGATATGCATTACAATCGGCGCGGCAATACCAGAGGGTTTTTTGTCACTAATTTTAAAAGCAGCAAAACTGCTTTTCTCAAACAAACACACTTGCCCATTAAACGCCTCAACTGAGCCATAAAGCCATGGTGTTTGAACACTTTTAGCATAGGCATCAATGGCTGCACGACTTGGGAGATTATCGGTTGCATCGATGATTAAATCAACGGCAATACCCTGACATGTAAAGGCTTCTAAGCGTCCAACATGTGCATGTACCTTGACAAAAGGACAGCGATCTTCAATACTCGCCTTAACAACGTCTGCTTTAAATTTTCCCTCATCACCCAACTTAAAAGCAATTTGACGGTGGATATTATGTACACTTACGTCATCAAAATCAACCAGATGAATCTCGCCAATACCTGAACTTCCAAGCGCATAGGCTAAAGAACAACCTAACCCACCGCACCCAATAATAACAATTTTTTTCGTTTGCAACGAAACTTGTGTTTCTTCGCCCCATAATTGTATTTGTCTGTGAAAATACTGTATCATCCAATATCTCTCTTACTCACCTGCTTTTTCCAACCCCAGATTTTTCGTGCTTCTAGCAATGCTTCTTTGTCGATGTTTGTAACCAACATCTCTTCTTTATCCCCAAGAGTCAACTCGATTTCTCCAAAAGGTGAAACTAAACAGCTTTGTCCGTAAAAATGCCAATCAGCCCCGTCCTCTTTATAGTGTCCAATACGATTAGCGCGTAAAATATAAACATTATTGAGATACGCACGCATTTTTAAAAGCTCTTCCCAACGGTTACTGGAATCAAAGGCAGAGGAAGAAGGTATTAAGACAACATCCACATTTTTTTTCATCACCTCTTGCCAAACCACATCAAAGTGCAATTCATACCCACTCACGACACCAAATCGCAAGCCTTGATGTAGGAAAAGTGGCAGGGAATACTTTGCAATAGCATTGGCAAAAAACTTCTCTTCATTCCAATGTTTATAATGAATCAAAAATTGCTGATCAAAAAAGTGTACTGAGCGTGGTGAAAAATGGGCATTACATTTATAAAGAAATTCCCCTTTTACATTAATAATAGGAGCAATTACATGTAATTCATACTCCGCGCAGAGTTTTTTTAATGCTTCAATTTTATGATTTGATTGCTCTTTTATCATTGAAGGAGGCATACCTTCAAGCTCTTTAAAAAAGCTATTGAGTGCGTATTCACTAATTAAAACAACCTCAACTTCTTTTTGTTTACAAATCCGAAAATAATAGTCCAATTTGGCTTCGCTCATCGGTAGAGTACTGAGTTGAAGGGCGGCTATTTTCATTTATTTTCTCCATTGTTTTGCAATTTTACATACTCTAATTTGGCCTCTTCAATCATCTTTGTCGCCTCTTGCAAAATAGCAATGCCTTCTTGGTACTTTTTCATACCATCGCTCAAACTTAGCTCAGGGTTGGAAAGGTTTTCTAAAATCTCTTTTGCTTTTTCAATCTTCATTTCAAAACTTGCTGTCTCTTCCTGTTCCATATTGGCTCCTTGCTAAACTTTGGCTTCTAACGCTTTTTTCACATAAAAATCGAATTTATCATATTCCACTAAAAAAGCATCATGCCCATAATGACTGTCAATACAAAAATAATCCACTCTATCGCCTCTACCCATATCTTCCAATGTTGTTTTTATCTCTTCCATCTCTTCGGGTAAAAAGAGTTGGTCTCCTTGAAATGAAATCAATGTCAATTTGGCTTTAATGTGTTTCAGTGAATCACCCAATGAATCATAATTGCGTGTAGCATCAAAAATATTCATCGCCTTGATAATATACAAATAACTTAAAGGGTCAAATCGTTTAGCGAAACTATGACCATTGTATTCCATATATTTTTCGATTTGAAAACGCCCAAAAAGCTCATATAAACCATCCGTTTCAACATAATTGCGACCGAATTTTTTATTCATAGAATGAGGGCTTAAAAAGCTAATATGTCCAGCCATGCGACCAATAGCAAAACTCAATAGTCCTTCAACCTCAAAATCTTTAGGGTCATAATTGCCATTTTTAAAGCGCGGGTCATGCATAATGCCTTCCATCGCCAATTTATTAAACGCAATTGCCCAAGGTCCTGTCGCATAGGTTGAAGCAAGCATAATCACACGTTTGGCAAAACTTGGATATTCAACCGCCATACACAAAGCTTGCATACCCCCCATTGAGCCACCAATAATAGCATAGGCCTCTTTGATACCAAGCCTCGTAAAAAGATTCATCTGTGCTCTAACCATATCACTGATAGTGATAACGGGAAATTTTAAACGTAGTGGTTCTTTCGTTTTAGAATTAATGCTCATAGGTCCCGTTGAACCAAAGCAACTACTGAGCACATTGACACATATAACATAATAACGTGTCGTATCTAAAACTCGGTTATCACCAATAAAGGGGTCCCACCAACCCACTTTGGTATCACCCTCATAGCGACCAGCAGCATGATGGCTTCCGGTAAGAGCATGAAAGACAACAATCACATTATTCTTTTGCTCATTCAATACACCATAAGTTTCATATTTAAGATCATAGAACTCTAAAATACGCCCACTCTCCAAATATAATGGCTCATTAAAATGTTCTACCAAAGTTTGAATTTTCACACTTTACCTTATACTATAAAAGTCTCATGATATGTATTTGCTTAATTGACTCTATAATTGGGTGCCTCATGTGTGATGATAACATCATGGACATGACTCTCTTTAAGACCAGCACTCGTTATCTCAACAAATTCAGCCTTCTCTTGATAGTCTTCAATATCACGAGCACCCACATATCCCATAGAAGAACGAAGTCCACCGATCATTTGAAAAACAACATCTTTAATGGAGCCAGCATGAGGAACACGCCCCTCAATACCTTCTGGAACTAATTTATCAGCAGCTGTTCCTTCTTGGAAGTAACGATCACTGCTTCCTTTAGTCATTGCTCCGATACTTCCCATACCCCGATACGTTTTGTATTGTCGACCTTGATAGGTTATCACTTCACCAGGACTTTCGTCAGTTCCTGCTAGTAAACTTCCCACCATAACACTTTGCGCGCCCGCGGCAAGTGCTTTGGCAAAATCACCAGAGTATTTAATACCTCCATCGGCGATAACTGGTACCCCATATTTTCTGCCCACTTCAGAGCACTCTTCAATCGCTGAAATTTGAGGGACTCCTACGCCAGAGACAATACGTGTCGTACAAATACTTCCTGGTCCTATTCCCACTTTTATACCATCCGCACCCGCTTCGACTAAAGCAAGGGCTGCTTCACTTGTAGCGATATTACCGGCAATGACATCGACATTGAATTGCTTTTTAATGGCAATGACCGTATCAATAATACCTTTTGAATGACCATGCGCTGAGTCAAGCACCAAAACATCGACGCCTGCTTTTACAAGGGCTTCAATTCTTTCCATCTGACCTACACCAATGGCTGCACCTACACGAAGTCTGCCATAGTCATCTTTATTGGCATTAGGATACTCTTGGCGCTTTTTCAAATCTTTAATTGTAATCAAACCTTCAAGCTTATTATTGACATCAACAACAGGTAACTTTTCTACTTTGTTGGTCCTAAAAATGGCTTCTGCATCATCTAACGTAGTACCTTTTTTGACCGTTATCAATGGCATTTTTGTCATCAACTCTTCTACTAATTTTGTATAATCATTTTCGAAACGCAAATCACGATTGGTTAAAATACCAATGAGTGTATTTTCTTCATCAACAACAGGAACACCTGAAATTCGGTATTCTGACATAATAGATAAAGCCTCTTGCAATGTTGCCTTAGCTTTAATAGAGACAGGGTCTATAATAATGCCACTTTCACTTTTTTTGACACGTTTAATTTCGCGTACTTGCGATTCAATATCCATATTTTTATGAATAATACCAATACCACCAAGGCGTGCCATCATTATTGCTGCACGATGCTCTGTTACGGTATCCATTGCCGCAGAGATAAGGGGGATATTTAACGCTATATTGCGTGTTAATTTTGTCTTAACATTGACTTCTTTAGGTAAAATTTCTGAATATTTTGGTACTAATAATACATCTTCAAATGTTAAAGCTCTTTTTCGTATCTTCATTGCGTTCTCCTATAAACCAAGTGCGCGCTCTAAACTGAGTGCACCATCGAGCAAAGTTTGCTCACCGTAAGCTTGTGCGATTAACTGACCGCCAACTGGAAGCCCTTTAGGGTCTTTTCCTAAAGGCACAGAAATACCTGGAAGGCCTGTAAGATTAAGTGAAATCGTATAAATATCACTTAAATACATCTCTAACGGATCTGCTTTCGAACCAAATTCAAAAGCCGTTGTTGGTGTCACAGGTGTAAAAATCACATCTGCTTCTTTAAAAATTGCCTCATATTGCGCTTTGATAAAATGGCGCGCTTTTTGTGCTTTAATATAATAAGCATCGTAATAACCACTACTCAAAACAAACGTTCCCAGTAAAATACGACGCTTAACCTCTTCGCCAAACCCTAAACTTCGACTTTGAACAAACATCTCTTTAAGATTTTCATTACTGCCACGATTACCATAACGTACACCATCGTATCGACTTAAATTCGCACTCGCTTCAGCCGTAGCAATTACATAATAGGTTGCAATGTCATATTTTGAATTAATAAAATTGCGATAAATGATTTTATGACCCGCTTTTTCCAAGACCTTAATGGCATCGAGCATTTTATCGCGCACATCATTACTTGCTTCATTGAGATAATTTTCAATGACAGCAATAGTGAGCTTTCTATCGGCATTAAGCTTATCAGAAACACTAACATGAGCAATGTTGGCACTGGTTGAGTCTCTGCTTTCATGCCCTGCGATAATGTCGTATAAAATGGCCGCATCTTCAACATTTTGCGTAATGGGTCCTATCTGGTCAAGTGAGCTTGAATAGGCTCCTAAACCATAACGACTGACCTTACCGTAAGTTGGTTTAAGACCTACACAACCACAAAAGGCTGCAGGTTGACGGATACTACCACCCGTATCACTCCCAAGAGCAGCTATTGCAATACCACCAGCAACGGCAGCAGCACTTCCACCGCTACTTCCACCGGGGACACATTTAGGATTATGAGGGTTGAGTGTTTTGCCATAAAAAGAAGATTCAGTAGAACTTCCCATGGCAAATTCATCCATATTGGTACGCCCAAAAGGAGCAAGACCCGCTTTGAGCATATTATCAATGACCGTTGCATTATAAGGAGCAACATAACCTTGAAGGATGTTAGAGCCACTGGTAACTTCCCATCCACATACTTGAATATTATCTTTTATAGCGATAGGAATACCTTCACCTAATTCTGAAATAGCTTTGCATGTAAGCTGTTCCACGTATGCGCCAAGACTTTTAGTTGCTTCTATTTTTTGACTTAATTCTATTCGCAACTCTTTAATGGCTTCTTTAGGAAGCGTTAATGCCTCTTTTAAACTAATCAAGGCGTCTCCTTCATTTTTTTGTTTTTAATAGTACCAAATAGACACATACGGCAATGACCGCAAAAATAATGCCTATCGTAGTAAAGACAAAACCAAGTTCAATAGGTGCACTCAAATCAAGCATTGAGTGCTTCTTCGCATCGGTGGCATAGTACGTCTTCGCTCTTAGCTCTAAACTTCCAACAACGTGGACATTTGCATTTTGCTGCTTTTAAAATTTTAAAAGTATCTTCACCAAGAACAAAACTTCCAAGATCTCCTGCTTCATCGTGATTAATAACTTTACTAACAGTGAACCAGTCTTCTGCATCAACATTTGGCAATGCACTTATCTGGGATGATTTTGTTTGGATGATAAGTTCTAAGGTTGATTTGATAATTTTTTCTTTTTTGAGTCCATCCACAATTTCAAAAAATTTCTCTCTCGCTTCCATCATGTAGGCTTCATCAAATGGCGCTTCGATAGTGGCAAGTGGCGTATAAACAAGATCAAAAACATCTTTGGACGCACCTTTGAGAATCGTAGGTGCATACTCCATAATTTCATCAATTGTATAGGTCAATGTGGGTGCCATTAAAGCCATTAAACGACTTGCGACAAGTGCCATAGCGCTTTGAGCAGAGAGCCTTAATGTGTCATTTTTAGCATTGCAGTACAACCTGTCTTTTGAAATGTCTAGGTAAATTCCACTGAGTTCAACGGTAATAAAATGGCTGAGAAGAGCAAACCCTTTAGAAAAGTCATACTCTCTAAAATAAGCCTCAGCTTCATCAAAGACCACTTTCGCGTGGGCTACAATCCATTGATCCAATGTTCCCATTTGCTCATACGGTAAAATCGTTTCTAAATCATTTACATTGGCCAATAAAAAACGGAATGTATTACGGATTTTACGGTACTGCTCGCTGATTTGTTTTAAGATATTATCACTAATTTTTAAATCAGTCGTGTACTCACTCATTCCAACCCATAGGCGTAAAATCTCAACGCCGTGACTCTTAGCAATATCCGTAGGAGAGACAACATTGCCTTTAGACTTGCTCATCTTCTCACCCTTCTCATCCACAGTAAATCCGTGAGTAAGAATTTTATGATAAGGTGCAATGCCATTATTTGCGGTACTAACGAGAAGTGAGCTTTGGAACCAGCCGCGATGTTGGTCACTACCTTCAAGATACATAGACGCAGGATACTCACCGGCATCATAATCACTGGATTCTAAAACAGCCTTCCATGTACTACCACTGTCAAACCAAACATCCAAAATATCCATGACCTTTTCAAGATTTTCAGCTTGATATCCACTATTTTCAATCAAAAGATCTTGAATTTCTAAATCCCACCACGCATCCGCACCTTTTTCTTCAAAAATATTAGCGATATGATTGACAATTTTGGCATCAAAGATTGGTTTACCCGTTGCCTTATCTCTAAAAAATGCGATTGGAACACCCCAGTCGCGTTGACGAGAAATACACCAATCAGGACGATTTTCAATCATTGAACCTAAACGGTTAATACCTGATTTGGGATAGAAACGTACTTTGCTAAGCTCATCCATCGCCATTTTACGAAGGCTTTCACGTCCACCAGTTGCTTCATCCATCGCCACAAACCATTGTTTCGTCGCGCGGTAAATAATTGGTTGATGCGTTCTCCAACAAAAAGGGTAAGAGTGTGTGAATTTTGAACATTTTAAAAGACTCTCACCTAAAAGTTCTAAAATACGCTCATTGCTTTTGAAGATATGTTCACCCACAAAGCTTTCAGCATTAGGAAGTAATCCTAAACGTACAACAGTTTCATCGTAACAACCTCTCTCATCCACAGGCATAACCACTTCAAGATTGTAACGAAGCCCCACTTTGTAGTCATCATCTCCATGCCCAGGAGCGGTGTGAACACAACCACTACCACCATCCATCGTCACATGTTCGCCTAAAACAAATTGTGATTGACGAGCATTAAGTGGGTTGAGAGCATAACTATTTTCAAGGATACTTGCTTTAAAGGTTTTAACGATTTTTCCTGCGATAACACCTTGTTCCAAAAGCTTCGCATGTAAAGGTTCAGCCACAATGTAACTATCACTCGTCAACACATAATTTTCTTCAGGACTAAATGCAATTCCCACGTTTGCTGGCAATGTCCATGGTGTTGTTGTCCAGATAATGATGGATGCATCTGCTGTTATATCAAGTTTGCCTTTTGCTTCATCACTAAGTTTAAAGGCCACAAATATAGAATAATCTTCTTTATCTTCATACTCCACTTCGGCTTCTGCTAAGGCACTACGAGCCGCCCATGACCAATAAACAGGTTTACTACGTTCGACTAAAAGACCACGGTCTGCCACGCCACAAAGCGCACGGTAAATGTCGGCTTCAAATTTAAACTTCATCGTCATATAGGGATTTTCCCAGTCACCGAGAACACCTAATGACTTAAATTCGTCACGTTGAATATCGATAAACTTACGCGCATGTTCACGGCATAACTCACGAATTTTACTTTTAGCTAACGTATCTTTTTTTTCTTTACCAAGACTTTTTTCCACTTGTTGTTCGATAGGTAAACCATGGCAATCCCAACCTGGAACGTAACGTACTTTTTCACCAAAAAAGTAATGTGTTTTAACAATAATATCTTTTAAAATTTTATTGAGGGCATGACCAATGTGAATATGCCCATTAGCATAAGGAGGCCCATCGTGTAATATAAAACTTTGGGGTGCATTGATTCTGTTTTGAACCATTTTAGCATAAGCGCTGTCTTCTTTTGAAAACCATTTAGCATAACGTGTAGGTTCATTTTGGGGCAAACTTCCTCTCATCGGAAAATCAGTCTGCGGAAGAAGTAAGGTCTCTTTATAATCCATTTCTATTTCTCTCCTTGGAAGCCAAGAGTGTTTACATGTAAAGGCATGTAATGCTCTTAAAATGAGGCAAGTTTACCTAAAATCTATTTAAGAAGCACTTACGGTATAATAGCAATAAAGTTTACATGGCTTAAAACTCAAAAGGTATGCTTATGAAAAGTGCTCTTATCGTAGTGGGAAAATCCCTTCGATACAATTTCCCCTTTCTCAACTATATCCATGCGTCTATCGCACAACAGATGAATTTACCTGATCAAACAGTGTATATTGACAAAAATGATAAAGACCTCTTTTTTATTCTTGAAGAAGTCATTTCACATGCCGATAATTGTATTATTGTCACATCTCATGATAGTTTCAATCTGATTAATAAAGTCATTGCTACCCTTGGTGAAGAATCCCTTGAACTCAAAGGAGGAATGCTAATCCCTGCAAAAGCCGTTCATTATGAAGATAATAGCTATCTTCTTGAGCGAGAGGCAAAACGCATTAACGTCATTAAAGCGATTGAAACAAAAACACTTCCCTCTGTGCTCATTACTGAGCAAGCGACTTCAACACTCTTTTCAATTATTGATATTGATGAAGATTCCTTGCGTATTTTATTAGAACCACTGGCACAAAATTATGAAATTAAAATTTCTCCCACGCCTTTAATTGATGGATGGATTTTAGTAGAAGCTACCTCGAATAAATATGGCAACATCGATAGCTTTTTTAAGGCTGCCAAATCACTTCTTCCGCAAAAAGTAATTCAAAATTCTGATAGTATCGCTTATATCGCTGAGGCATTAGAGACAAACCATATGAGCCTGAGTATCGCGGAGAGTTGCACAGGAGGCTTAATCGCTTCCATGTTCACCAAACACCCTGGTATCTCTTCCGTCTTCAATGGCGGGCTTGTAACCTATTCAAACAGCATCAAAGAGTCATGGCTAGGTGTCAGTAATGATACACTAGAGCATTTTGGCGCTGTGAGTGAATTATGTGTACGTGAAATGTTAGAAGGCGTTCTTAATGCAAGTTTATCAGATTTTGCACTTGCCACTAGTGGTATTGCAGGACCTGATGGAGGAAGTATTGAAAAGCCTGTTGGTACTGTTTTTGTAGGTGCGCGTCAAAAAAATGGTGAAATTATTGTTGAGAGACTTCTACTACAAGGGGATAGAGAATATATTCAAACACAAGCTGCTTATCATGCCTTAAAACTTCTTTTACGTGTGGGGAATGACATTTTCTTAAAAAATTAGAAAATATCTTGACAAATACTTTTTTTTTCTCTATAATTTCAGCCTCATTACGAGAAGAAGAGCATGACTCGTTAGCTCAGTCGGTAGAGCATCTCCCTTTTAAGGAGGTGGTCGATGGTTCGAATCCATCACGGGTCACCATGTTTATTTGTGCGACCTCATCGTCTAGTGGTCCAGGATCCCGCCCTTTCACGGCGGTTACAGGGGTTCAAATCCCCTTGGGGTCGCCAATTTCTTCTTTTAATGTCTCTTTGGTCGTTTAGCTCAGTTGGTAGAGCGCCACCCTTACAAGGTGGATGTCATAAGTTCGAGTCTTATAACGACCACCATAATGCGCGGCGGTAGTTCAGTTGGTTAGAATATCGGCCTGTCACGCCGGGGGTCGCGGGTTCGAGCCCCGTCCGCCGCGCCACGTTTTTCCCCCTTTTAAAAAGTTTTATTGTTTTAAAAGTGTTCAACATGACTCGTTAGCTCAGTCGGTAGAGCATCTCCCTTTTAAGGAGGTGGTCGATGGTTCGAATCCATCACGGGTCACCATTGTCCTATCTGTATTATCACTTATGCGACCCCATCGTCTAGTGGTTAGGACACCGCCCTCTCAAGGCGGGAACGGGGGTTCAAGTCCCCCTGGGGTCGCCATTTCCTAAATTCTATTACCTCTTTGATGAATGCCTTCACTCTCATAAATATCTATCTCAGTTTTATACTCAGGATTTGCTTTTTTCAACTCTGTATTCATAAATGCAATTAATTTTGCATCAGCATTTTTATGACTTGCTATAAGCAATACAAAATTTAAGTATGTTTTTGCACTCTTTGGAGCAACCCCTTTTATTTTTATTGGGAAAATACAACTTTTTGCCACTTCCAAAATAGCAACTGTAAGATCATTCCGAGAACTACCTCTGTATGCAGCTATTTCAACCATTTCTTCAATTGTTTTACTCTTCGCAGCTTCTATCTCTTTTTCCCGCTCAACCTGACGAATAATAACCGTTTTTTGTAAATTAGTAATAATAAATAGCAATGAGATTAAGATAATGATAATAACTAAAGCAATTGCAATAATGAGATAATTCTCTTGCATGTGATACCCTGAAATTTTTAATTTATTATAGCATAAGGAATATCGGCAGAAGTGATAGAAAGAAGGATACCCTTCTTTCTATATTTATAATGTTTTTGCAATATCTCGTTTTGGAAATGCCAATAAAATAACGGCTAAAACAATGGCAACTGTATAGTAAACAAATGTTGGTATAGGAATAGGATCTCCTGCCGCATAAGAATGCATACCAGAAAGATAGAAATTGACCCCAAAATAGGTCATGATAATAGAAGAGAATGCAACTGTTGATGCGACTGCAAAAACAAAAGGTGTATTTATTTTAGGTACCATACGAATATGCACAACTCCTGCATAAATCAAGATAGAAACTAATGCCCACGTCTCTTTAGGATCCCACCCCCAATATCTACCCCATGATTCATTAGCCCAAACACCACCTAAGAAGTTACCAATAGTGAGTAAACTTAAACCTAGAATCATCGCCATTTCATTAATGCGTGTAGCTTCAATAATATTACGCTCAATTTCTATGGTACGCTTTGTTGTATCATTCTTTTTACGTATGATAAAGAGTATCAAAGTGAAAAAGCCTAGAAGACCACAAAGTCCTAAAAAGCCATAACTTGCTGTGATAACAGAAACATGAATATTAAGCCAATACGATTTAAGAACCGGCACTAAATTGGTAATTTGGGGGTCCATCCAACTTAAATGTGCCACAAATAGCGTTACTCCTGCCAAAATTGATGTCAAAGCAAGTGCTACGATAGATTGTCGTGAGAAAAAGATACCCGAAAGCGCTATTGCCCAAGCGATATAAATCATTGATTCATAACCATCACTCCACGGTGCATGTGCTGCGATATACCATCTCAACCCAAGTCCCATTGTATGCACAATAAATGCAATAAAGTTAACGCCTAAAATAATCTTTGTCACAAGCTTTACATGTAAAGAAGGCTTGGCCATCTTTGCAAAAATAAATAGTAACAAAATAAGACCGCTAATAAGATACAATGGGCTTAAACGTTGAAAAATTTTCGCATGATTAAAGAAAATTTCTGCTTTAATCCGACTCAGCCTAGGAATAATATCTGAACCATACTGCTCTTGATAAGCCTTCAGTTTATCGACCGCTTTATCAGCATTGCTCCAATTTGATTTCTCAAGCCCCTCACCAATAGCCTCAAAATAGCCCCCAAGCAAAGCTCGGACTTCATCACCTTCTTGCTTTGCAAAGCTGGAGATAGACTCTTGTGGAGCATACCATTTGCGTGCAGGGTCATTTTGTTTAGGAATAATTTTAAAAATTTCTCCTGTATACACCATATAACAAATATTGACACGTTCATCTACCTTGAGAACATCTTTATCAAACTGATTGCGTAAGGCAGGTTTTTTTCGATTTGCCTCTTCTGAATATTTGGTTAATTTAAAATCATGACTACCATCTTTTTCGAAAAAATCATTAAAAGTAGCATATTTTTGGTTAGCATCTATTCCTAAAATCTTTTTTAATTCAGGATGATAGACTTTGATGATTGGTTGTGTTTGCCACTCTACAGGAGAACTCATCATACCAAGAGCTACTTGGTTAGCACTAAGTCCTTGAAAAGTAGAACTCCCATATACTTTATTTAAAAGCTCAAGCGAGATAGTATCGACTGGTTTGATTCTTCCATCTACACTTTGTGCTAAAAGTTCAGCAAAGCGATCTGCATGTTTCGCATCATATTGTTTTAAAAAGGATAAATATTCTTCCGTCGTATACGCATGTAATGGATTACCACCCAAAAGAGTCAGCATTAAAACAACAGATGCTAATGCTGAAGTTGTTTTATTCATATCTCGTTGTATCATACCGGCAAGTTTTCTAAATCTACTTTTAGGATTCAATAAATTTAAAAAAAGACCCAATCCTAATAGAAAATATCCCAAATATGTTGGCCATTTACCAGGATCTTTATTAACCGATAAAATAGTGCCCTTTTCATCTCTATCGTACGATGATTGAAAGAAACGATATCCATCATAATCTAATACATGATTCATATAAATACGGTAAGGCATTGCTATATTTTTACTTTTATCGATAACTTCAACTTCACTGGCATAAGACATAGGAGACATTGATCCTGCATAACGATCCAATTGAAATTCATTAAGTTTAATTGAAAAAGGTAACACAATGTTTTTTGAACCCCATTCAAAAGAAAATGGCACCCCTGCAATATTCTCTTCTGTCAACATCCCTTTGGTTCCTTTACCAAACCCAAATAACGCAACTTCTTTTGTTTCACCTTTATAGGTCACATTAAGAATAAGCGCTGATGTATTTTTTGCTTTCATCATAGGATTTTTATCTTGAATGATTTTTTCTTTACCTTTAAGTCCTATATAACGTGGTGCAAAATTGACATTGCCAATGGTATAAAGCTGTCCCAATACAAAATCTTGCTTTACACCAATATCATAGTCACCGCGTTTATTTTCAGCCATTTTAAACCATGATAATTTTTCTTTTGTATCAATGCTAAATTTTCCATTATCTAAGGTGATAGCAACTTCTGTTTTTGTTTTATCTATCGGTTTTGCATTAAATGTAAAAGAATATTCGCTTGTTTCGTATACTTCACCCTCTTTAAGAGTCACGTTTTCGCTCTCACCATAACCACTTACCATCATTGAAATCATAGGCTTACCATTTGGATCATCAACAACTTTTTTGCTAGCATTAGGGATAAATTCTTTTAAACTGACATTAACTTTGTCATTTTGCAAGTCAAATGAAAATGAGAAATTATTGCTCCCAATATTTGATACTAATTGTTTATGATCAAAGCCCAAACGTTGTGCATCTTTTACAGCTGTCACTTGAACAAAAGAATCGCTGGTTAAAACACGATTTTCACTTTTACCATCTCGTATATGCAATGTTCCTTCAAAGCCCATATATCGAGTAACCCCCGAGCCAATTAAAATAAAAATAAACCCTAAATGAAAAACAAAGGAAGGAAGTTTATCTCTTTTGTACATTTTATACTTAATAATATTTGTGACAAGAATAATCGCTAAAACTACCTGTATTAACTCAAACCACCATGCCGTATAAACCAAAGCCCAACTTGTTTCTACACCAAAATCGTTTTCAATAAATGTCGCAACACCACTAATAATACCAAAAAGTACCAGTAAAATTATCGCTGATTTCATTGATAATAACTGCTTTACTATCCAATCCATAGAACTCCCTTAGAGTATATAAATACAACTTATCACAATTGAGAAAAAGTTAGTTGGGTAATAGTATCTTTTTAGAGTAAATAATTTATAAATAATTAAAGAAGAGGAAGCCCTTTCAAACGAAGAGCTTACGTGTAACGAAGATTTTGCTATTCCCCGAGGTATTTTTTACGAATGGTATCATCACCAATCATCTCAGATGCAACACCGCTCATAACAATTTTACCATTTTCCAAAACATAAGCAGAATCAGAAATTTTAAGTGCTGCAAAGGCATTTTGTTCTACCAAAAGAATGGTAATTCCCTCTTCTCTTAAACGCATAATAATTTCAAATACTTCACCTACAATTTTAGGAGCAAGGCCTAGACTTGGTTCATCTAACATTAAAAGCTTGGGCTCACCCATAAGGGCTCGTGAAATCGCCAACATTTGTTGTTCACCACCACTCATTGTTCCAGCCATTTGATAACGTTTATCCTTGATCCTTGGAAACAAGCCGTACATCGTTTCTTTAAGATGTTCATAGTTTTCATCATTATTAAAAGCGCCCATGCGAAGGTTTTCTTCAACGGTTAAATTGATAAATATTTTTCGCCCTTCTGGCACTAATGAAAGACCGTGCTGAACCAATGTATGAGTTTTATGATTGCGTGTATCGTAACCTAGAAAATTAATTTCACCACTTTTTTTTACACTGTTAAGAAGCGCTTTAAGGGTTGAACTTTTTCCTGCACCATTAGAGCCAATCAAGGAGACAATTTGACCTTCTTTAACTTCAAAATCAATGCCTTTAACAGCTTCAATAAGCCCATAGTACACATGCAAATTTTTGACACTAATCATGATTGAAATCCCCCAAATATGCCGTAATGACCTCTTTATCTTTAATGGCATCGCTGGGCTTGCCTTCAAAAATTGTCTTACCATAATCCAATACTAACACTTTGTCACACATCTGATTAACGAATTTCATATCATGTTCAATCAATAAAACAGTCAAATCAAAATCATGACGAGCTTTTTTAATAATTTCTCCTAATTCTTCTGTTTCTGAAGGATTCATTCCAGCCGCTGGTTCATCTAACAGTAAAAGGTCAGGATTGGTTGCAAGTGCACGTGCAATTTCAACTTTTCGCTGTTGCCCATAACTTAAATCAACAGCTTTATCTTTAGAAAATTGTGCAATATCAAAATAATCTAAAATTTCCATAGAACGTGCTTTAATACGTTTTTCTTCACCTATAAAACGGGGAAAACGTAAGATAGATTCTGCAAAACTATATCTAGCTTGAAAATCAAAACCAATTAAAACATTATCCAACACACTCATACTTGAAAAAAGGCGAATATTTTGAAATGTTCTGGCGATACCTTTACGCACAATTTGGTGAGGTTTTAGTCCTTTAAGGCTTTCATTTTTGAAAAAAACTTCACCCAAAGTTGGTTCATAATTTCCTGTAATAATATTAAACATCGTTGTTTTTCCAGCACCATTGGGTCCAATTAAGCCGAATATTTCTCTAGGAGCCACACCAAATGCTGTTTCATTAATGGCAGTAACACCACCAAAATTTTTAGTGACATTATCAATTTTAAGTATCATTTGTCACCCTTTGTACGAGATTTAAAAAGTTCTTTAAATTCACGTTTTCCCATAATTCCTTCTCGGGCAAAGAGCATTATGAAAATTAAAAGAAGCGAGAAAACAACCATACGCATACCGGGCATAGCAGTTGTTGTATAGCCAAAAAGATGCATTGGTTCATCTAAAAAGCGCATCCATTCACTTCCGCCAATCACCAAAATTGTACCAATAATTGCTCCCGTTGTACTGCCCAGTCCTCCTAATACAATAATGATAAGTAATTGAAATGTAAAGAAAAAGTCAAATAAATCTGGCGATATACTGGTCAAAAGCGCTGCCAATAATCCACCGCCAATCCCTTCAAAAAACGCACTTGTACAAAATGCCATGGTTTTTGCTTTAAAGGTATTGACACCCATAGCAATAGCCGCATCTTCATCATCACGCACAGCTTTCATAGCACGCCCAAACTTTGAGTTTACAATATTAAGTATCACGATAACAGTGACTATCGCGATACCACCTGTCCAATATAAGTTTGAAAATTCAGGAATATCATTTAAACCCAATGAACCATTGGTAACCTCAGGAGTATTAATGGCCAAAATCTTAATAATAAAACCAAATCCAAGTGTCACAATTGCAAGATAATCACCTCTGACTCTAAAAACAGGCATAGAGAGACAAAATGCTAAAAATGCCGAGAAAAAACCACCCAACAAAAGTGCCACTATAAAATTTGAATGTAGGGTTAAGATAAAAGGGTAAGGATCAACAATCGCATATTGATACATTTTTGCATCAGGAGTTATGAGTAATAAAGCCGTTACATAAGCACCAATAGCAACAAAGCCATTTGGTTCCAATGAGAACTGCCCTGTTACGCCATTAATTAAATTATAACTGGCTGCTAATATGATAAAAATAGCAATATTATTTAAAATACGAACCGTATACTCATCAAAATACCCACTTGCAAACCATATAAACCAAACCGCAATCGCAACAATTGCGACATTTATTCCATGATGTTTTGTTAATGATATTTGCATACTAAAACCTACTCTTTTCAAAATCAATACCCAAAATACCTGTTGGCTTGAACAATAAGATCAAGATAAGAAATATAAAGGCAAAAGCATCTTTATAACCTCCAAGCTCCGGGAAAAAGGCAATAACAACGACTTCTGTAAATCCAATAATTAAACCACCGAGTACAGCACCACCCACACTGCCGATACCACCAACTACAGCTGCAGCAAAAGCTTTAAGACCAACCAAAACGCCCATCATAGGTTCTACTGAAGGATAATTTATTGCCCAAAAAACACCACCAACCGCCGCTAATGCTGAGCCAATACCAAAGACTAGAGAGATGATGCGATTGGCATCTATACCCATAAGATTCACTGTACCTACATCAAAGGCTAAAGCACGAATCGCCATGCCATATTTGGTTTTAAATAAAACCCATAAAATTACCACCAATAATATAGCAGTGACTATTGGGACAAGAAGTGCCGAAACAGGCATCATTAATCCATAAAAATCAACCATTTCTTCAAGATAAGTAGGCACAGGGAAGGCTCGAGGAACACCGCCAAAAAATACATTAAAAGCATTTTCAAGAAAAAAACTAACACCAATAGCCGTAATCAATAATGATATTTTAGGTGCGTTTCGTAAAGGACGATAGGCAACAATATCACTAAACATCCCTAAAAGAGCTGAACCACCTATTGAAAGCAATACTGCAGCTCCAAAAGGTAAGCCAAGCACTGCAATACCAAAATATCCTAGAAAGGCACCTACCATCATAATATCACCATGGGCAAAGTTGATGAGTCTTAGAACACCATAGACCATCGTGTAACCAATAGCTATCAATGCGTACATGCTTCCCAAACTGAAGCCATTGAGCATTTGTTGCATAAAAATTGTAATATCCAAAAAAATTCTCCTCGATTATTTCATAAAACTAATAATACAGATTATCACTGTTATAAAATCCCACTTCCTTACATGTAAAGAAGTGGGATAAAAGAAGATTATGGATTGACGGTGGATTTATAAACTGCTTTACCGTCTTTTATGACTTTAATAACGGCAGAACGTGTTGCATTTCCATTTTTATCGATGTTAATCACACCTGAAACGCCTTCATAGCCTTGTGTTTTTTTGATTTCATTATTGATACAGATACTGTCTTCTGGATTAGCACAACGATTCATTGCATCAACCATGACATTATAAGCATCTGCGCCTAATGCCACAAATGAGTTCATATCTTGCTTACCAGTTTTTGCTGAATATGCAGCAATAAAGTCTTTTGAACGTTGTGTTGGAGGCGCACTATAGTCAAAGAAATCTGTAAACATATAGCCTTCAACAGAATCGCCACCTAAATCGATAAATGTCTGATTAGCTACACCATCTCCTGAAAACATTGGCTTTATTAATCCAATTTGTTTTGCTTGACGTGTAATCATCGAAACTTCAGGGTGATACATTGGAAGGAAGACAAAGTCAGGATTGGCTGTTTTGATTTGAGAAACAACTGCTTTAAAATCTTTATCACCAGAACTTACTTTGATATCTTTTAGAATCTTGCCACCTGCTTTTTTAAATGCATCTGTAAATGCTTTTGCAAGGCCGAGAGAATAAACTTGGGCTTGATCAACAACAACGACTGCCGTTTTAAGCTTTAAATCTTTTGTTGCATAATTGGCAACAACGGCACCTTGAAATGAATCTGTAAAACAAACTCTGTTAGCAAAACTTTTTTGCTCTGTAAGCTTATCATTAGTAGCAACAGGAGCGATAACTGGGATCTGCTTTTTTTCAGAAATTGCCATAACTTGAGATGTATTGGTACTCGTTAGGGCACCTAGGATTCCCACAACTTTATCTGAACTTATAAGTCGTGTTGTACCATTGGCTGATTCTACTTTATCACCTTTGTTATCAACAAGAACCAACTTAATAGTGTCACCATTTTTAAGAGTTGGTTGAAGAGAATGTGCAAACTCTATACCTTCATTACACGTTTGACCATAAGCAGCCAAAGGCCCACTCATAGCCATAACAACACCGACATTAATCTCTTTTGCATAAGAGGAAGATGCCAAAAGGGCAACAGACGTAGCAAGAACAGCTAGTTTTCTCATTGAAACTCCTTGTTTTATAATCATTAAATAGTACAAAAAAGTTGCTTAAGAAGGAATGTAAGATGAAGAAAGAGGTGTATAAAAAATATGCAATTAAGAAAAAATAGAAGAAGTTCCGCCTCAAAAGAGGCGGAATAAAAAGAGAAAATTAGAATTTATAGTTTAGGTTAAGTCTCATAGCACTGCTATCAGAATCTTTGCTACCATCTTCATAAATAAATGCTCCGCTTAAACCTTTAAGAGCACCCTCAAACGAATAATCTGCTTCAACAGCAGTATATCCATACTCTGTATTAGCGGAATCAATTTCATTATTTGTATAGTTTACGCCAATATTAGCATTTTTCATAATTGCATAAGTCACGCCAACTTTATAGGCTTCTGTATCGTTTGCATAACTGTCAGATAAAATTGGTGAACCAGTATAAGCAAGATCAGCACCACCACCAAGACCTGAAACAACGCCACCTAGAGTACCTGCTTTGTCATTAACTTTTGAATATGCTACATAAGCACCAAAAGCATTATAACCTAGACTTGCTTTTACGCCAAAAAGGTTGTTATTTTCAGAAACTATACTATTGTCTGCATTATTATAATAATATTGAGCTGCTAAACCATATGTAAAGTTACCAGCTGTACCTTCATATGCAGCTTCTGCATATGCAACTTGTATGATATCAATAACATCAGCATATGCTGCAGTTAAAGTTAATCCTTTAATAGATTTATTAATTGCTGCTAACGTATAGGCACCATCTTCAACTCTTACACCATCAGCATAACCTGAACCTGTATTAAATTCTTTAGCAAATTTTCCAAAATTACCTTTACCATCTGTTCTTGCTTGGTAGGCTTGAACATAACCTGCAATTAATGTTGTATTTGGAAGATCGGTATTAATAACCGCAGCGCCTTCAAAAGATTGTTTGTTCATACGTGAACCACTTGAAGCAACGAGTGGAGTATCTAAATACATTCGACCAACAAGAGCTGTTGTTTTGCCAATGCTGTATGATAAGTATGCTTCAGAAAGTTGTGCACCTGAACCCCACATATCACCTTTAAACATGTCTTTTCCATCTTTATCAACGAATGGAGCAGAAGAAGATTGGAATGTTGCTTTAAATGCAAAACCATAGAAACTTGCAGTTTGATAACTTAAATCAATACCTGTTGTAAAGATATCTGCATCTTTGCTACCATCATCTTTTGTCCAATAATATGCTTGAACAGCACCACTAACTTTACCATTTTTAAATGCATCAGCAAGTGTATCTGCTGCAAAAGTACTAGTCGCAAGACCAGCAACTACGATAGCCGCCAAGCTAAGTTTAGCTAATTTCATATTTTCTCCTTGAATTTTTAGGTACCAGATTGGTTACCATTTGATTACAAGGCGTAGTATACAAAAAAAAATATTAAAAGTGAAGAAAAAAGTGATTAAAAAGTAATCTTTTTAGATTTTGAAGCGTTTTGAGAGAGGGGGGGGAAAAGGGGACAGGCTACTTTATTCTATTTCTTTTTTTGGTCTTCCTCTAGGGTTGAGCGTGGAACTGAGTCCATGTTCGATAGCAGTTTTTTCTTGCCAAATGGATTCTCCTAGGGGGAAAAGGGGACAGGCTACTTTATTCTATTTCTTTTTTTGGTCTTCCTCTAGGGTTGAGCGTGGAACTGAGTCCATGTTCGATAGCAGTTTTTTCTTGCCAAATGGATTCTCCTAGCGGACTTTGACGATTGACGCTGTTTCGTACACTTTCTAGCTCACCTTCTTGCAATGGAGTGTTTACATGTAAAGCCCAATCTACTGGCAACTCTATCAAAGGCTTATGAAGTAAGCGTTTTTCGTGCATCATCCGCTCTCGAAGTGACCCATACAACCAATCTTGCGCATCTTTAACAAGTCTTGCACGAAGCGCATTTGCTTCAATATATCGCAATAGCGACAGGTAATAATTTTCCTTTTGAACGATAAAACTTTTGTATCGCCCTTGCCAAATATGTCCTGATGTTTTGTTCTTTTTGTGATAATAGCGCACATGGGAAGTCATAACCCACTGCATCAAGTGACTGAGACTTTCTTCTCTTTGAGGTACGAGCAACAGATGAAAATGGTTTGGCATCAGGCAGTACGCATGAAGTTCAACAGCTTCTCTTTTCAAGCCATCATAAAGAAGTTTTAGAAAATAATCATAATCCTCAGCATCATCAAAGACCTGCATACGCATATTGCCACGGTTAATAATATGATAAATCCCACCAATAGTCTCTCCGCGTGCAATGCGTGGCATAGGTTATTCCCTTACATGTAAAGATTTTATGATGTAATTGTAGCAGAATAATTAGTTAAAGTAGCCTGTCCCCATTTTAACCATTTATCCCTATTTATTCTTTACTTCTAATTGACATAGTAATTCTTTTGAAGTATAATATTGTCAAACTATTTTATATAAGGAGAATATTATGTATGCACTGCATCAACTAGAAAAACAACAAGTTGGCTTACGGTTACCAAAATACCTTATAGAGGAGATAGATGCTTTCACGAAAGAATATTCCCTCAATCGAAGTGAACTTATCACAGAATCTATCAAGGCATTTATTCAAGCACAAAAAGAGAGAAAATTATATGATAGTTTTGACGGTTCTTGCAAAGAGTTACAAGGGATATTGAAAAATGGTAATGATAATCTTGGAACTTTAGAGGAGCTTATAGATGACCTTAACAATCAAACCTCTTGAGAGTTTTACAAAAAGTATCAAAAAACTTGCAAAAAAGTATAAAAATATAGCTCAAGATTTAAAAGAGCTTCAAAATGAACTTTTAACTAATCCAAAAGCTGGAATCGAACTTGGAAATTATTGCTATAAAATAAGGGTAGCAAATAGTTCTGTTCCTACTGGCAAAAGTGGTGGTTTTCGTGTGGTGTATTATAAAAAAATTGAAGATACTCTCTATCTGATGGAAATCTATTCAAAAAGTGATATGGAAAATATTACAGATGAAAAGATTTTAGAGATTTTGAAAAATAATGGATTAAACTAAATAGTCACCGCTGAAAAAGAAATGAACTAAAGCAGCCTGTCCCCATTTACTTTCCCAAGATTTAAAAGAGCTTCAAAATGAACTTTTAAATAATCCAAAAGCTGGAATCAAACTTGGAAATTATTGCTATAAAATAAGGGTAGCAAATAGTTCTGTTCCTACTGGTAAAAGTGGTGGTTTTCGTGTAGTGTATTATAAAAAAATTGAAGATACTCTCTATCTGATGGAAATCTATTCAAAAAGTGATATGGAAAATATTTCAGATGAAAAGATTTTAGAGATTTTGAAAAATAATGGATTAAACTAGATAGCTGCCGCTGAAAAAGGAATGAAATAAAGTAGCCTGTCCCCATTTATAATTACCCAAAAGTGCTCGTCGCAAGACCAGCAACTACGATAGCCGCCAAGCTAAGTTTAGCTAATTTCATATTTTCTCCTTGAGTTTTATGGTTACCAGATTGGTTACCATTTGATTACAAGACGTAGTATACAAAAAAAAATATTAAAAGTGAAGAAAAAAGTGATTAAAAAGTAATCTTTTTAGATTTTGAAGCGTTTTGAGGAAAACGGTGACAAAATGTCACCGTTTTAGAGATTTAAATCAGATACAAATTAGAATTTGTAGTTAGCTCTAAATCTAAAGTTACTTTGATCAGCTTTTTCATCTGTATCTACATCTTCATATTGTGCAGAAAGACTAAGTCCTTTAAGTGCGGGAATAGCATAAGATATTTCACCTGCTACATATGTTTCATCATTTGCAACTTTATCAATATCAACGTATTGTGCCAATACTTTAAGACCACTTACACCCGCTTTTGAAAAATCATATGTTGCTTCAATTTTGTATGCATCTGTATTTTTACCAGATGTTTTAGCTGCACCAGAGATAAGTGGCGCAGTGTATGTAGAACATCCATTACCCATACCAAGAATAACATCATCATCGTTGCTTGTTCCACTATACGCTAACGTACCGCCAAAACCAGCTAGGTCAATTAAATCAATTTTAGCTGAGAACATGTCACCTTCAAGGTTTAATGCATCAAGAGCATTACCTGTTTTTGATGCACGGTAGTTAAGACCAAAACCTAATTTCATATTGCTTAAAGGAAGAACATAGCCAGCATCTGCAAAGAAAACGTCTGCATCAGCACCACTATCTGCTACGTCATTAACTAATGCATATTGAGCCACTAATGTTAAGTTTGTAATAGATGTATTGATAACTGCAGCGGTATAAGCACCATCAAATGAAAGAGGAACACCAACACCATAAATTACAGCTGTTTTTGTAAATTCAGGGATATCACTGTCTAATGCATTAGCCTTTGGACCAGTTTTTAAAGGGTCGTTTGCATAGTTATCAACTGCATTTGATGTTCTTCCTTGGAATTTACTAACATAAGCAGCAATTAATGTTGTTTTTGGAAGGTCTGTATTGATTAAAACCGCACCTTCAAATGATTCTTTAATGATACGAGAACCAGAACCATTAACCAATGGAGTAGAGATAAATTGGCGACCTACTTTAGCCGTTGTTTTACCAATTGTATACGCTAAATATGCTTCAGAAAGAACAGCACCTGAGCCATACATATCACCAGCAAACATTGTTTTAGAAGCATCATCCGCAAATGGAGAATAGCTTGATTGGAAAGTCACACCAAGACTTAAACCATACAATGAATCTGTTACATAACCAAGTGTAACACCTGTTGAGAAGATATCTTCACTAGTCTTACCATTATCTTTGTCAAAATAATAAGCTTTAAGCTCACCTTTTACTTTACCATTTTTAAATGCATCAGCAAGTGTATCTGCTGCAAAAGTGCTCGTCGCAAGACCAGCAACTACGATAGCCGCCAAGCTAAGTTTAGCTAATTTCATATTTTCTCCTTGAATTTTTTAAAGGCGAGATAAGTCTATCACAAAAATTTAGAATATTCAATAAAAACTTGGCAAATAGCGTCACTATGTGTTATTTTGTAATCAAGTGGTAATCAAAAGTAAAAAAAATTAAATCTTATAGGGAAAATAAAAAATACTTTTCTATAACAAGGGTTAAATGAGAAGTGTCTGGCTCATAAGATGTGTTTTTATTGAAAGTATTATAATGGGTGAGGGGAGAAGGGCAGAAATACTGCCCTTCTCTTGTTAGAATGTAAGCTTAAATTCCAAACATCAACTGTGGCAACCACAAAGAGATAATTGGGATATATGTTATAAGTAATAATCCTACAAATAGAACGGTAACCCATGGTAAAGAGGCAACAACAACCTCTTTTAGGCTTAGTCCTGTCATTCCTGCGGCAACAAAAAGGTTGAGCCCCACAGGTGGAGTTATCATCCCTATCTCCATGTTGACAACCATTATTACACCAAAGTGAATAGGATCAATTCCTAATGCCATAACAAGAGGTAACAACAAAGGTACCGTAATCATAACAATAGAGCTTGGCTCCATAAACTGTCCCATTAACAACAATAGAATATTGACAATAACCAAGAACATAATCGGTCCAACATTGGCTTGCATAATCATATGTGTGATTTGTTGAGGGATGGTTTCATCGGTTAAGAAATGCGCAAAAATCATCGCATTAGCAATAACAAAGAAAATCATTGCACTGGTCATTGCTGATTCTAGTATAATAGGATAGACATCTTTAAGTTTCAAATCTTTATAGATAAAGACAGAAACAATAAAAGCATACACTGCACTAGCAGCTCCCGCTTCAGTTGGTGTAAAAAGTCCGCCATAAATACCACCAATAACAATAACAATCAGCATTAACGCCCAAAACGCTTCTTTAAACTTTATCAAACGTTCTTTAAAAGATGCTGGTTTTTCTTTCTTAAATCCTAATCTGACAGCCCCTATATAGGTAAGAGCCATGAGCATAAACCCAATTAAAAAACCAGGAACAACACCTGCCATAAAAAGCTTACCAATCGAAAGGTCTGCTGTAACACCATATACGATAAAAACAATGGAAGGTGGAATCAAAATACCCAAGCTTCCTGAGGTTGCAATTGTTCCTATCGCATACCCTTGCGGATATCCCGCTTCTTTAATCGCGCTAAACATAACAGAACCAATGGCTGCAACGGTTGCAGGGGAACTTCCGCTCACTGCTGCAAAAATCATCGATGCAAAAATAGCTGCTATGGGTAGACCTCCTGGAAGGTGCCCAACAATAGACTTAGCAAAATCAATGATACGCCCAGCCGCTCCACCTTTTGAGAGGAATGAGCCCGCTAGAATAAACATTGGAATTGCCATCAATGAATACTTATTAAGTCCATCGAAGACATGTGAAACAATGCCAATAACATCATAATCTGTAAAATAGTGCGCTGTAATGAGTGTACTAGAGCCCAATGCAACGGAAACAGGAACACCTAAGAACATCAATAAAAAGAGTAACCCGAATAAACTAAGCATGAGCATTGCGATTTCCTCCTCTTAGTTCAAGTTCATCTTTAATAGTTTCAAGTTCACTATTTACAATGACATCTTTTGCATCCATCGCTGCAACTTCAAACACTTTTTCTCCTGCCCGAAATGCCGCACCAATAAAAGCAAACGGCAGCATAAGATGTGGTATCCACATCGGTATCTTAAGGTCAATACTCATCTCACCAAAATCAATTAACACCAATATCAATTCATAACCAAGGTACGCCATTAGCGCCAGATAGGCACAACTAAACGCATGTGCTAGCATCAAAATTACTTTTGCTAATGGGGCTGGCAAAAGCTCCAAAAGCATCGTAACGGAAATGTGAATGCCTTTTTTAAAGCCATAAGCACCACCAAAGAGGGCTGACCACATAAACAAATAGTTTGTTAGCTCTCCGGCCCATGTGATACTCATATCAAATGCATAGCGAAGGACAACATTAATGAATGCTAATAGTACGCCTCCTGCTATACCGACAACCGCGATATTTTTATTTATCGCGGTGACACCTAAGTCAAGAATTTCAAAATACTTTTTCATATTTTCTCTTTCAACAGCTCAAGATTTATTGTACTGCTTGTGCTTTTTTAATCAACCCATTGCCAATTGTGTTATAAAATTGTGGATAGATACTTTCCATTGCTTTTTGCCATACTGCTTTTTGCTCTGGTGTTAAGGTATGTATCGTTAATTTACCAGAAGTTTTGGCATATTCTTTAATTTTGGCCATTGTAGCGTCATCATCTTCTGATGCAATTTTTCGCTCATATTCTGTTGCTTCTTTCATCGCTTGAATGATTAAAGGCTTGTATGTTGCTGGAAACTTCTTCCAAAAACTCTCACTCATAACAACTAAATAACCAAGGTATCCGTGTTCTGTCATCGTTAAGTCAGTTTGAACTTCATTGAATTTTTTAGTATAGAAGTTTGAGAGTGGGTTTTCTGCACCATCAACAACTCCTTGTTGTAATGCTGAATACACTTCTGAAAATGGTAAAACTTGTGGATTTGCACCAACAGCTTTAAACTGAGCTTCCAATACATGTGAACTCATAATTCTAAATTTTAGACCTGCTGCATCATCTGGCTTAATCAAAGGCTTATTAGCCGAAAGACTTTTAAACCCAGCATCCCAGTAATCAAGAGCAACGAAACCTTTAGCCGTTACTTTATCTTTAATCGCTTGCCCTACTTCACCGTCTAAGACATGATGTAAGTGTGTTTTATCTCTAAATAAAAATGGCAAGTCAAAGATTTGCATTTCAGGAACAATACTTGTAAACTTTGAAAAACTAGGAATTGCGATATGTGCATTACCAAGTTTTAAAGCTTTCATCTCTTCACCATCTCCGTAAAGTTGAGAATTTGGGAAAACAATCACTTCAACTTTACCAGCCGTAAGTTCACCAACTCTTTTGGCAAAAAAGTCTGCACCCATTCCTTTTGGGGTATTTGGACTTACAACGTGGGTAAGCTTTATCGTGTATTCTGCAGCAATAACTGAAGAAACTAGTAGTGCTGTCGCTGCAGCAACTCTCAAGAATTTTGTCATGATTTACTCCTTTAATTTCTTTTCACTTTCGATTATATGTGAAAGTTATGTCAAAATTATGTAAATCTACATGTAAAGCGGTAAAGAATCATCAATCAGTTAAGAAAAGTTTCTTTTTGTAACTATTTGGAGTAAATTGAAAGTTTTATTAAATTACTACGTTACAATTTGTAACCAATTCCTTGAATATTTTTTAAAGTGCTTTCTGGTAGCTTCTTTCTTAAGTTTTTTATCATGAGTCTTAGAGCATTTAAACTCATATATTCTCCCTCCCATAACTTCTCTTCAATTTCCTCATAAGTAATAATCGAATCCTTAGCTAAAAGCAGTTCAACTAATTTTGCTTCTTTTTTTGTAAGTTCATACATTAATTCATTATGTAAAACCATTTTTTGAAGATTGTCATAATACCAGTTTGGTGCCAACTCTTTGAGATTTGTTTTTTCTTTAGATTGCAAAAACTTTTCCAAAGCATCAAACAATTTTGGCTCTGTAATCGGTTTTACAATATACCGTAATAATGAAAGTTCAATCGCTTGAAGCATAAAGTCAACTTCAGTATATGCAGTAATAATAATAATATGGGCTTCATGATCACTTTCACGTATTTTAGTTGCCAAATCAATACCACTTAATTTTGGCATTTTAATATCTGTAATGACCAAATCAGGCTTATTCATTAAAAAAAGCTCATACGCTTCTTCACCATCCTCTGCCAAATAGACATCTTTAAAAAGTAAAGAAAGTAATTCATAGACATTTTTGCGTACGCCAGCATCATCTTCAGCATAAACAACACTATAATTTGTCAGTTTTTTTAACATCTTCTCGTCCATAACAACCCTTTTGAAAAATATCGTTTGCAGATAGAAAGAATAAACAGAGATATGATAATATATTTTCTTTTTTCTTTCTATTAAAATAGGAGTTTCGATGCAAATTATCAAAGAGAGTAATATCTCAAGTATTATTATTTTTAGTACTATTTTCATCATTACATCTTTGATGCTTTTTAATGGCTACTTTTTTATCACTAAACAGTATGAAATACTCGATACACAAATTAACGATAGTAGAAATACCTTTATCGAAAATCAGCGTAATATACTGAAACGTGAAGTCGATTCAATCATTGATTTTATTACTTTTCGACAATCCATATTAGCCGATAGCCCAGAGGTAGAAATTGCCCTCAAAGAAGAAGTTTACGCATGGATACGCCATATTCGTTTTGGTAAAGATGAAAATAATTATGTTTTTGTGTATAAAGTCGAAAATTTTGAAGGTGGAGATCATTTTGCAAAAATGCTTATCAATCCCAATAGACCTGATTTAGAAGGGCGCTTTATTTCTGATGCATATACCGACGATAATGGTAAAGCTTTTCGAAAAATTTTCTTACATGATATTCAAATAAAAGGGTACTCCTTTGTTAATTACATGTACAAAAAACCTGAAAGTAATCTTGTTCGTCCTAAAGTTTCCTATTTTAAACAGTATAAACCATGGAATCTTATCATTGCAGCAGGAGCTTATTTGGATGATATAGATGAAGACTTGGAGGCAGAAAAAGTAAAATTTAAGCATAAGGTTCAGATTGAGGCCACGTCGGCGGTTATCATTTTTATCCTCTTTGCTTTTATAGCTAATGGTTTTGCTGTCATGCTGGGTAAGCGTATTGAACGTTTTTTAAGTAGCTACAATGCCCAAGTCAAACAAAAAAAGCTGGAGCTTGAAAACCTTAACAAAACACTTGAAAGCCGTGTTAGCGAAGAGATAGCAAAAAATAGGGAACAAGAACAACTGCTCATTCAAAAATCAAAATTTATAGCATTAGGTGAGATGATAAGCAACATCGCTCATCAATGGCGTCAACCACTTTCCCAACTCTCTGCTCTGATGATGACACTAAAGCTCAAGCATCGACTCAATAAACTCACAAAAGAAGAGATGGAAAACAAATGTGGGGAAGCCGAAAAAATTCTTGAATACATGTCCCATACCATTGATGATTTTTGTAATTTTTTCATGCCTAATAAAGACAAAAAAGCATTTAGCATCAAAAGTTCTGTTGAGGAAGTTTTACGCATCATTGGCAAATCCATTACCAATCAAGGTATTGCCATTGAGGTTAATATTATAAAAGACGTAACGATTGTAGGCTATAAGAGTGAATACGAACAAGTTATTTTGAATCTTCTAAGCAATGCCAAAGATTCACTGATCGTA
The DNA here is from genome assembly GCA_028684065.1 of Sulfurospirillaceae bacterium. GTDB lineage: Bacteria > Campylobacterota > Campylobacteria > Campylobacterales > Sulfurospirillaceae > Sulfurospirillum. Next base: position 135,619 of record JAQUGO010000004.1, on the reverse strand, counting down.
TCCAATACACAAAACCCTAAAATAATTATCTCTCTTCAGCACTACAAAGAACGTGTTGAGTTGAGCGTGCACGACAATGGTGGTGGCATTAAAATAGAGCCCATAGAAAAGATTTTTGAGCCCTATGTTAGTACAAAAGAACAAAATGAAGGTATTGGTATCGGTCTTTATATGTCAAAGCTTATTATTGAAAAAAGTATGAAAGGTACACTCGAAGCTGTAAATGTAGAGAATGGTGCTATTTTTACGATTGGTCTTAAAAGAGAATCTTAAGAGGCGCTTGGCGGAACGCCTCTTGGAGTTTAAATTATAAAGAAAATATGAAATTCGCTAAGAGAAGTATAGGAATTCAAAGTAAACGATCGGTTAACATATCAAACAAATCGTGGCTATACGCTAAAACAATTTCAATGGATATGGAAAAACGTTTTAAAATTTTAAAGTTTAAAAGTGAAAAGAGTTGAGAGAAAAAAAAGAGACGCTTGGCGGAACGTCTCTTTGAGGTATACTTCAAAAGAAAATATGAAATTCGCTAAGAGAAGTATAGGAACTCAAAGTAAACGGTCGGTTAACATTAGTTTAATCTAATAGTCTCTTCTTGTGGAACTGCTAAGATTTGATGCTCTTTATCACGTTTTCCAGCAGATTTTTCACCTGAATTCTTCTTTTTGGGCATTACTGGAAGTTGTTTAGCTTTCATAAATCCTGGTTTAATCACTAACATCTCAGTCAAATGATTGCCATCAAAGGTTGCATAAACAAGATCTGACTCATTTGCTTGGACACTTTTATGATTAAAGTTAACATAAGGAAGCTTACCATTACTCGTATCAATACCTTCGATAACGTAATTCCACATATTGGCACCATCATCACGTTTTACTGATGTGACGATCCCTTTTATATAATTTCTTCCCATAAGATGAGAAAGTTTTGGATTGGTAGTGGCAGTATTCTTTGTCTCTAGTGAAACATTTTTAGTACTAATAACAGGTGCTTTGGGTGGATTAGTGAAGGTACATCCTTGCATCAAAAGAACAACAGTAGTACATGATAGAAAATATAAACGATACGGTACAAAATTTTTCAACGACGATTTCCTTATTCTATTTTGCGAATTATAACAAAGTTTGCTAAATTATGGGTTTATTATGGTAAAATCATAATTCACTATTCTGGGGTTGACATGGCTTCGACAGGAGTAGTTTTAGCTTATGGCTGCATGTCGGAAGTGAGGGTCTTTCGTTACACAACCTTCAAACAATAACTGCTAACAACAGTAACTATCGTCCTGCTTACGCTGTAGCGTAAGTTTAATAAATAACGGACTGCTTCCCCCTTTAATGCTATTTGAGGAGGACCGGGAAGTATCATAGCCACAATAGCTATATTACATGAACGCCTTTACATGTAATGAAGTTAAAGGCTCGTCTTGCGTAGTTTTCTGATTGTTGTACGAAGCAAGATTAAACACTATCAACAATATCTAAGCATGTAGACGTCATAGGTGGCTATTTTTGGACTGGGGTTCAATTCCCCACAACTCCACCATTTTTTGCATCAAGGCTAATGGTTTAGCCTTAGCGTTTTTAAATGCTCTGCAATCATAGGGACATAATCTTTCCGACATACTAAATGCGTTTCTAAATCACACTCTTTTTCAGGCAGTTTAGTGAGTTTTAAATCTTTGGTATAACCGTATTTATCAACAATAATCTTCGATAAAAAAGCTTTTCCCATACCTGCCTTAACGCATCCTAACATTACTTCATAATTCTCTAAAATGATGGTTTTATAGGTATTATTTCCCTCTTGTTTGCAATAATTTTGGAAATATTGAAAATGCGTACTCAGTTCTCGATACCCTAAAATACAATTTTGACTCTTTCTGGATTGAGATTCAACCACATACAAATCATCATTAAACGTATTTAAAATTTCAATATCCTTATGATTGGGATTACCCGTAATAAAGGCAATATCAACCTTGTAATCCAATAGTTTCTCAAGCACCTGCGGCGTGCCACTGGCATATAGCTCAAATTCCATTTGAGGAAAATCATACTTAAGTTGTTCAAGAAAAGGCAAAAGCCTAATGGTTGCGTTTGCTTGAGAAGTACCTATACGTAAGAGTTCTTGGTGCGTTACATTTTTCATATGTAAAATGGCCATTTCAACTTTTTGCACAATCTCAACAGCATAAGGATAAAGTTTTTCCCCTTCATGGGTTAAAATAACCCCTTTTGGCACACGATGAAACAGGGGATACCCTAGTTTTTTTTCTAATTGTTTGATGCGAAGTGTGACATTGGACTGAGTAAAGTTGAGCTCATTAGCTCCAAGTGAGATACTTTTGTGATTAGCAACAGCTACAAATACTTTTAAAAGGGTTGAATCCATATTGCTTTCCTTTATATTGTCTATGATTATGTATTATTTGATTTAAAATAACTGATTGTAATATAATAGCGAAAATTGCAAGGAGATGTTATGCATGCGATTGAAAAACTGCTGGCAAAAAAAGCAGGTCAAACTTCTGTCCAAACGGGAGAAATTATCAATTGTGAGATAGATATGGCAGGCATTAATGATTTGTATCTTCAAACGATTCGCTCTTTTTTTGAGATGGGAGCAACGCGCGTGTTTAACCCTCATAAAGTCATTATGTTCATGGACCATTACGCACCCGCTTCTACCATAACACAAGCCCAAAATCAAAAACAATTTCGTGAATTTTGTTGGGACCAAGGGATTGACCTGCTCATGGACATCGACCAAGGCGTATGTCACCAAGTTTTAGCCGATAAAGGACTAGCCTATCCAGGGGAAATTGTGGTCATCACCGATTCTCATACGACAACACATGGCGCTTTTGGAGCTTTTGGAACGGGTGTGGGGGCGACTGATTTGGCTATTATTTTAGCCACAGGCAAATTGTGGTTTAGAGTGCCTGAGATTATCAAAATCAACTTTGAGGGTATCCCTCAAAAAGGCGTTTATGCCAAAGATATGATTTTACATGCGATTGGTGTATTGGGTGCGGACTATGCGGTCTACAAGGCCATTGAGTTTGGTGGCTCCACGCTTCAGCATCTCTGCGTTTCAGAGCGTATGGCGATGTGCAATATGAGCACTGAAATGGGTGCGAAAGCAAGCTACATTCAGCCTGATGCGATAACAATGGCTTTTTTAAATGAAAAAGTGACCCGTCCTTATGAGATTTATCAGACGGATGCCAATTTTCGCTATGCCGATGAAATTACGTTTGATATTTCTCATCTCACCCCACAACTCTCCGCTCCTTCGAGTGTTGATAATGTCGATGACATCAATAAATATATCGGTATCGCCATTGCTCAGGCCTATTTGGGCTCTTGCACAGGTGGTAGAGCTGAGGATATAGGTATCGCTGCGGCTATCTTAGACGGTAAAAAAGTCTCTTCTCGCACACGCTTTGTTATTGTGCCAGCCTCCAAAGGCGTTTTACTCGAAGCAATGGAAAAAGGCTATGTCAAAACTTTGATGGAAGCAGGCGCGACCTTTGTCACACCAGGGTGTGCGGCATGTTTGGGAACGCATGAAGGGATGCTTGCATCAGGGGAAACATGCATTACCACGACCAATCGTAACTTTCCTGGTCGGATGGGTCATGTGAGCGCACAGATATTTTTAGGCTCGCCTGCAGCTGTTGCAGCGTCTGCCTTGATGGGCAAAATTGTTGATCCACGTGATTATTTAAAATAACTAAGGAGATAAAATGAAACCCATACTGACAGGAAAAGCGTTTCTCTTTGGCAATAATATTGATACGGACCAAATCTATCCTGGTCGATTTGTTGAATTGACCGATGCTAAAGACATAGCAAAATACGCGATGCACGGAGTTGACCCAGAATTTATCACTAAAGTCCATGATGGTGATATCATCGTTGCAGGAACCAATTTTGGTTGTGGTTCAAGTCGTGAACACGCTGCAATTACCCTAAAAGAAGTTGGTATTGGCGCTATTATTGCAGAGTCTTTTGCACGTATTTTTTACCGTAATGCTATCAATTTAGGATTGCCTCTGTTTATATGTCCTCATATCTCAACGCTAATACAACACAATGATCGCGTGAGTATTGATGTTTTTACAGGTGCTATAAGTAGCGCTTCAGGGCTTTTGTCCAAAGCGGAACCTTTATCAGAATATGTCGTTCATATCTTAGAAAGTGGTGGCATCAAGTCTCTGGTTAAAAAACAACTTGAAGCAAGGAGTTCGTAATGGCGGTAGAGGACTATTTTTTAGGTTTTAAAAGGCAATTGATTGATGTTGGAGAAGGCATTGTTATCAATACCCTTGTAGGAGGAAGGGGTAAAGAAGTTATTTTACTTTTACACGGGCATCCTGAGAATTACTTGATTTGGCGTGATATCGCACCGAGTTTAGCCAAAGAGTATACCGTTGTCGCAACGGATCTTCGAGGCTATGGCGATAGCTCCAAACCGACAGGTTTAGCCGATCACTCCAATTACTCCAAACGTGTCATGGCGCAAGACCAAGTGAGCGTGATGGGAAAACTAGGCTTTGATACCTTTCATATCGTAAGTCACGACAGAGGTGCCAGAGTAGCTCACCGTTTGATGCTCGATTTCCCGCAAAAAGTGCTTACATGTACGATGATGGATATCTTGCCAACGTATGATATGTATGAACAAACAAACCGAGAGTTTGCAACGAAATATTGGCATTGGTTTTTTTACATCCAAAAAGTGGGCTTTCCAGAGCGTTTTTTAGGGGCTGACCCTGAGTATTTTATCCGCACCAATTTGCTCAATAAAATAGCGCCTGAAGCTTTAAAAAGATTTCCAGAAGATGTTATTCAAGAGTACATTCGTCATTACAGTGATCCTGCTTGTATTCATGGAATTTGCGAAGATTATCGTGCTTCAAATACCATCGACTTAGAGCATGACAAACTAGACCGAGAATATCGTATTACTACGCCTATTTTAGCCCTTTGGGGTGGCAATGGTGTTGTTGGAAAACTTTGGGATGTGCTAGAGGGATGGCGAAAGTTTGCCGATGATGTGAGTGGATTTGCCGTTGAAAATTGCGGTCATTTTGTTCCTGAGGAAAAACCCGAAATTTGCCTTGAGGCAATGCTTGAATTCTTTAAAAAAAAAGCCAAACCAACAAAGCCAGTCCAAACAGAAGGTTAAACCAACTCATACCATCTTCAAAAAGCATAATTAAGAGTTCGTACGATTTGGCTTCTACAAAAGATGCCGCAAGGGGAAGAGCTGCTTTCGCATACTGCGTAATCTCAGCACCCCAAAAATAAGCGATAATCTCAGGAAGGATAAAAAAAACGATAACGCCTAAAATACCCCAAATACTTTTTTCGGGTTTCATAGATTTAAAAGCTTCTTGAACCTTTGGATTTTGTGCAATTTGACGTGCTTTTTCATTAAATGCTCTTTTGTTAGCCATTTTCTTTTTGCGCCTTTTCTCTGAGTTTATCTTTTTTACTTTTGCGCTTGCCCTTCACGGGTGCGCTTCCTTTTTCTTTGAGGGGTGCCTCACCTACCAACTCAAACCCTTCAATCTGCTCTTTGGGTAAAGAAATGGAGGAGCGCTTTTCGATTAATGCAAAATGTGCCTTATCCACATGGTCGATAAAAGAGATAGCAACACCCTCTTTCCCCGCCCTACCCGTTCGTCCGATACGGTGGATATAATCTTCAGGTGAGCGAGGCAAATCGAAATTGACCACGCAATTCACATCATTAATGTCAAGCCCACGTGCGGCAATATCGGTGGCAAATAAAATACGGATTTTACGTGCTTTAAAGGCATCGAGTGTCCATGTTCTATCGTCTTGATTTAAAGCACCATGAAATGATTCGGCTGAAAAACCGTGTTTGCGAAACTTTTCAGCAATGTTATCGGAAGCTCGCTTATTGGCCATAAACACCAAGACCAATTCCCAAGGATTTTTGTTGAGAAGGTGACGCAATAGCGGACCACGATTTTCACGGTTGACTTCAATGGCACGCTGAGAGATTTTAGCAACCGTTGGTGCTTCTGCTTCGATGCTTACCTCAACGGCATGTTGCGTGATACGTGACGCGATGACTTGCATTTTTGGGGGATACGTCGCTGAAAAAAGAAGATTTTGTCGTTGGTTGGGTAACTCATTTAAAACAAGTTCCAACTCTTCGGCAAAGCCCAAATCTAACATTTTATCGGCTTCATCAAGTACAAAATGCTTGACATGCGAAAGATTGATTTGCTTTTTTGCGATAATGTCAAGCAAACGACCTGATGTTGCCACTACAATATCACAGCCTTGTTGAATGTCATAAAGTTGCTCACCAATCCGCTCTCCACCGATGATGCTCACCACTTTTGGCCTTACATGTAAAGACTCTCCAAAGACGCGAAATGTCTCTGCCACTTGTACAGTCAGTTCACGCGTAGGTGTCAAAACCAAAACCTTGATTTTCGCTTTACCCTCACCTTTATTTTGTATCCACAATTCTAAAAGTGGTAATACAAAACTCGCACTCTTCCCACTTCCTGTTTGTGCCTGAGCTAACACGTCTTTACCTTCCAAGACCAAAGGAATAACCTTTTCTTGAATGGCGGTTGGTATAACATAATGATTAACGGCAAGTGCTTGTTGGATTTGAGGTCTTAGATTGAGCTTGGAGAATGGCATGGATGCTGTCCTTATTATTGTTAACGTATTTTAGAATAGTTTGACTTTAGGAGAGGTTTACATCATTAGTGTGAAGATTTTACGTTAAAAGTCATACATATATTCATACGTTTCACTCGAAATTTTTATTTTATTAATTGCCTTTCGCTATAATTCACCTTTATATGATTCCCAAAGGAGCCACTATGGTATTTGGAAAGATAGATTATATCAATCTACTTCCGTTTCATGTTTTTTTAAAAAAGTCCTCACTCTCTAATGCGTTTAAACGTTCATGTGAACACCACAAAGATGTTCCCGCCAAGATTAATGCTAAACTTCGTAAGCGTCAAGTAGAAGCTGCTGTGATTTCAAGTGTCGAAAGCAAGCGAAAAACACTCACTCCTTTAAATGTAGGTATTGTTGCAAAAAAAAATATTAAAAGCGTCATCGTTAAAAAAGGTACCCTTTCTAAGAGTGATCCCGCATCTGCAACGTCCAATAAACTGGCACGTGTTTTAGGTATTGAAGGTGAAGTATTCATAGGAGACCGAGCGCTCCGACTCTATTTAAAAGAACCCGATGCTTATATTGATTTAGCGCAAACGTGGATGGAACGTTACCATTTACCATTCGTTTTTGCGCGCTTTTGTGTCAATGAACATCAAAGTTTCTATAAAAAACTCGCACGCAATTTTGTACGTCGTCCCGTAAAAATTCCTCGCTATATATTGGAAAAATATGCTAAAGAACGAGATATTAAAGAAAATGACATCAAAGATTATCTGAAAATTGTCAGTTACACGATAGAAAAAAAAGAGCAAAAAGCGCTTTACATATTTTTAAAAAAAGTACACAATCTCAAAAATAAGCCTTCATAGCGCATCATTGTTCGATCTTTCCATAGAGAAAAACAGAAGTTTTCTCTATGGATCACAGTACCTATTATCAAGTATTGTACCCTAGCTCTTTGGAGATTTGTAATCCTTTTTCTTTTAAAACTAGACCGATTTGATTTAATGTGTCATTCCCCAATCGTACTGATGGCCCAGAAACAGATAATGATGCAATAATCTTACCTGTGAAATTAAAAATGGGAGCTGCGGCTGCAAAAACTCCAAGCTCTCGCTCTCCTTCACTGACGCAATAACCTTGCTTTCTTATGTTTTGATAAATGGCTGAATTAATATCCACATCCAAGTACAAATCATCAATTTCATCCTGTGTAAGATATGCAATTAAAACTCTTCCCGCAGCACCTAATCCTAAAGGTAACATCGAGCCAATCGTAATAACACGCCTTAAATCATGTGTGGATTCAATCCTGTCAATACAAAGTCTTTTATCGCCATCCATAACATATAAGCTTGTACTCTCATTGTAGAGATTATGCACTTCAACCATATATTTTCGTACAATCATTTTAAAATCTAATCCCATTTTTCCCGAAACGACACTGCTCAATTTTGCCACCATAGAACCTAGATGATATTTTTTACTCTCGCTGTCTCTTACCAAATAATTTCGTTTTTCAAGTGTTGCAATCAATCGATGCGCTGTACTAGGTGATAAATCAACCAAAGCACTTATTTCCATCAAAGTTAAATCTTGTTTTTCTTTAAAAAAGCATTCTAAGATATCAAAAGCTCTTTCAATAGAGCGAGTAGGCGTCTTTGACTCTACCATTTTATTCCTTTCTAATTTCCATTTATTCTTATAAGTATACCATATATTTCCATACAGTGAAAAAATTAAGGTTGATTTTAAAAAAAATAGGCGTTATACTTCCATTGTAAAGAAAATAATTTCCACTCAATGGAAATATTAGGAAGATACCATGTCAGCATTAGATGGAGTTAGAGTCCTTGACGTATCAACAGTCATTGCCTCGCCATTTGCCGCAGGGCTGATGGCAGATTTTGGAGCCGAAGTGATTAAAGTAGAAATGCCTAAAATTGGTGACCCTTTTAGAGGATTAGGACCGTATCATAACGGAGAAGGTGTCCGTTGGGCGGCTATGGGTCGCAATAAAAAATGTATTACGCTTGATTTACATTTAGAAGAAGGGAAAAAAATATTTTTAGAGTTAGTGGCTAAATCAGACCTTATCTTTGAAAACTTTAGAGTAGGAACCATGGACAAATGGGGTTTAGATATCGAAACACTCAAAAAAGCAAATCCCAATATCATTGTTATTAGAACCACAGGTTACGGCCAAACAGGACCATACAAAGACAAAGCTGGCTTTGGAACACCAGCAACAGCTTTTTCAGGCATGACTTATATCACAGGACATGAAGACAGACCACCTGTGAGCCCTTCTTTCTCCTTGGCAGATTATATCGCAGGTTTATATGCCGCCATGTCAGCAATGATAGCACTTTACCATAGAGATGCTTTGCATGGTAAAGGTCAAGAGGTAGATGTTAGTTTGTATGAGGGTATCTTTCGCATGCAGGAGATTTTAGTAGCGGATTATACGCTCAATCATAAAATTCGTGAGCGCAAACCCAATCTAAGTGGTACGTCAAGTCCAGGAGGCACATTTCAGACACGAGATGGTAAATGGATTGTCCTTGTTTGTAGTACAGATAGGACGTTTGAATACCTCACCCACGCTATGAATCGACGTGATTTACTGGAAAAGTATTCGCTCAATAAAACACGACTTGAAAACGATGATTATATTAACGGGTTGGTGAGTGATTGGGTTAAAAGTCTAACATACGCACAAATGAAAGAGATTGCTGATAAAGATGGTGTTCCTGTTAACTTGATTTATAGTATTGAAGATATTATGCATGACCCTCATTACCAGGCAAGAAACAACATTATCACATTCCCCCATAAAAATTTTGGTGAAATTCATATGCCTGGTATCACCCCAGTATTTAGTGAAACACCCGGTGAAGTTAAATGGATAGGCCCAGAATTAGGCGAATATACAGAAGAAGTATTGCACGAATTACTCGGTAAAAGTGATGAAGAGATAGCGCTTCTTCGTGCCAATAATATCATCTAAAGGATTAGTGATGAACTTTCCAAAACAGATTACTATTTGTGAAGTGGGTCCAAGAGATGGACTTCAAAACGAAAAAAAATTGTTAACAACTGAGGAAAAAATCGAATTAGTAGAAGGTATTTTAGCCGCTGGTGTAAAACATATCGAAATAGGAGCATTTGTTCATCCTAAAGCGGTACCACCTATGGCCGATACAGAAAAAGTAATGCAAGCCATTGGAAAACGTGAAGGAGTTGAGTTTCGAGCACTCATCACCAACCTTAAAGGAGTAGAACGAGCTATCGTCGCAGGTGTTGATAAAGTCAAACTAACGGTCTCTGCGAGCAAATCTCATAATCTTAGTAACTTTAATCGAACCCCAGAAGAGAGTGTTGCTACCTTTGAAGAGTGCGTAAAAGCAGCAACTCAAGCAGGACTTTCTGTATCGGGTGCTATTTCAACAACATTTGGTTGTCCTTTTGAGGGAAGTATTCCACTTGAACAAATTGATACTTTGGTCAACGCTTTTAGAGCCCTAGGCATCAAAGAAATTTCACTTTCGGATACAACGGGTGTGGCCAACCCAAAACTTGTATATGAACGATGTTCTGAGCTTATCAAACGCTATCCTGATGTTACCTATCATTTACATTTTCACAATACCAGAGGCATGGCATTAGCCAATATTATTGCAGGGATGGAAGCAGGTATTCTTCACTATGATGGCTCTTTTGCTGGTCTTGGCGGATGCCCGTATGCCCCAGGTGCTTCTGGGAATATCGCAACGGAAGATATCGTTCATATGCTTGAAGAGATGAACATTTGTACAGGAATTGATTTAGATAAATTATTAGATGTAGCCAGAAAAGCACAAAAGTTGGTCGAACACACAACCGATAGTGCCATTCTTCGGGCAGGAAAATCCAGTGAACTCATTGCAAATAAGCCTAGTGGGCAAATCAAAAAAGGATAAGGAATGAAACACCATCGTCTTAGTTGTAATCATTACAGTTATTAAGTGTATAGGGGCAAAAAAGGAGTATTTGTTTATATGAAAAAAACCGTTCATATAAACATAAAGGGTATGGACTAAACTTTATTAGAAGAGGTCCTTCACGATTATATCATCTTTGGATGATCACTATGGAGAAATAACATGACAACTTTAGCTATTGAAAAAGGTCCTGATTACTATAGAAAAGTTTATGGACTTCCTGTTGCAATCATTGCGACACTACTTATTTGGTTTATGGATACGCCAACAAGTCTTTCTCTCGAAGGGCACAGAGCATTGGCCTTATTTGCTGGTATCTTTGTACTCTATCTTACTGAAGCCATACCCCTTCCTATCACAAGCTTAGCCGTTGTTCCTTTTGCTGTATTGATGGGAATTGTAAACCCTAAAATTGCACTGGAAGGCTTTTCCTCTACCTCTGTATATCTCATTGTCGGTGCCTTCATACTGGCCGCAGCCATGGTTAAATCAAAACTAGCGGATAGAGTAACGTATCTTATTATGTCTAAGATTGGGACGAGCACCACAAGAATTACACTAGGCATTATGCTCGCAAATATTGTTTTGGCATTTTTAGTGCCTTCTTCAACGGCTCGAACCGCTATTATGTTGCCTATTTGTATGAGTATCTTAAAAGATTTTGGAAAAGAAGGTCGTAGTAATTTTGCCGTTAATTTACTGCTAACATTAGCATTCACCAATGCAACCATTTCAGCAGGTATTTTAACTGCAACGGTGCCCAATCCTGTTACGATTGACTTTATTGTCAAAGCGGGAGGTTCCGCAATTTCCTATGCTGACTGGTTTATGTATGGTTTCCCTCCAGCACTTTTAATGACATTGATAACATGGGTTGTTATTCAAAAAATGTATAAATCTGAACAATCACATATCCCCGGAGGACAAACTTTTGTCAAAGAAAAATTGGTAGAACTTGGAAAATTAACAGGCAATGAAATCCGCTCTATTCTTATTTTTTCGCTTGTTGTTGTGTTATGGATTTTTGGTAAACAACTCCACGTCAATACCACAATCGCTTGTTTATTTGGAGCTATTTTATTGTGCTTGCCTCAAATTGGTTTTTTAACATGGGATGATGTCAACAAGGGAATTGCGTGGAAAATTATCTTTATTGCAGGTGGTGGTATTAGTTTAGGCATTATTATGATGAAAACCGGTGCGGCTAAGTGGATAGCTCAGTCAATTTTTGACTCTTTGGGTTTTGCGACTTTGCCTCTTGTGATTGTACTAGTTCTCTTAATGCTCATTCTTCAATATATGCATCTGCTTTTTGTCGGTACAACCGCTATGGCAACGGCTTTTTTGCCAATTATTATTGGTATTGCTCAAGTTATGAATATATCCCCCGCAATACTTGCACTCCCTGCGGGTATGATTATAGGAGGATACCCACTTTTGATGTTTTACAATACCTTACCCAATATTCTTGTCTACGGTACGGATAAACTTATGGTCAGTGATTTTCCAAAAGTAGGATTTGTTGTCTGCACGATTGCAGTTATTGTCTATTCACTCTGTGCAACAACCTATTGGAAGTGGCTTGGTTTATTTAGCTAATGCGCTACTTCATAATCCTTGGGGCGTAAAAAACTCAAGGATTATGTTCACATGTAAGACTTTTTTGATATGTAATCGTTACTTTAATATAAGTAACAACACCATGAAAAAATGAAAACTTGAACCTGCTAATACGAAAACATGCCAAATAGCATGGTTGAGATACAGCTTTCTCCACACATAAAAAAGAACACCCACAGTATATGTGATACCACCTGCCAATAATAATGAAAGCGTCAGCGTATCAAGGTTGATTTCAAGTGTTTTAAACACGCCCACGACCATCCAGCCCATTGCAATGTAGAGGATAACGGAAGGGCGTCGAAAACGCTGTTGGAAAATAAGATTGAGGCTCACGCCAAGGGCCGCAATAACCCATACAATGCCAAAAAGTTCCCATCCGAGAGTGCCTTTAATCCCAAGTAAACTAATCGGGGTGTAGGTTCCTGCAATAAGAATAAAAATGGCACAATGGTCAATTTGTTGCAAAATGTATTTTGTCTTAGGCGCAACAATAGCGTGGTATAACGTTGAAGCGCCATACATAACCATCAACGAAAGTCCAAAGACTATCGCACTCGCTATTTTAGCTCCATCGCCACTTTGTCCAGCAAAAACGCATAAAATACTCAAGCCACTGACACTTAGTAAAAGCCCAATGCCGTGTATCGTACTATGCCAAATCTCTTCGATAATAGAGTAAGAATGTGATGTTTCGATATCGTCTCCTTTCGAAATATTGGGTGAGAGACTCTTCTTAATTATACTGCTATTTTTTATGATTGCGTTCTTTTATCGTCCTAAAAATAACACGAGTTTGCATTTCTAAATAGAGATTGGGATATCATTGCATATCAACAAAAGGGTATCAATGAAATTTGAATTAAAAGATGATTATATTGAGTTATTTAAACTGATAAAAGTTATGGGACTGGTAGAAAGTGGCGCACAGGCTAAGATGCTTATAGACGATGGGCAGGTAACACGAAATGGCGAAGTTGAGCTTAGAAAACGCTGTAAAGTGGTTGCGGGTGAGACGATTGAAGTTGCAGGTGACATCATTGAAGTAGAAGCGACTCTAATCCACGGAGAAACCCTCAATAAACTTTAAGCCAAGCCTCTACATGTAATGAAAATGCACGGCTCAAAGTTTAGATAGGAGCTTTTTATTTTTTAGTACGCTGTGGTTTTTTCTTTTGCTCTTTTGACTTTTGCCCTAACGTTTGTGGTGCTGGTGTTGGAGAAAAATCTTTAAGCTTTTCTTGTAGCATTTCGTGTTTCATCATAAGCTCTATCGCTCCAAGCGCATTTTTATCGTCTTTGCTCACAAAAGAGATAGCTTCTCCCACCTCATCCACATGCTTAAGACGCACAAAATACTCCTCTGGATTTTGAGGTAGGTCATAATTGACGATAACCTCTATCTTGGTTAGATTAAGAGTTTTTAAAATCATATCAGTGGTCATCAAAACATGTATCTTCGCTGCATTAAAAGCTTTACTGGCTTCTTCCTTCTGTTCAACTCTATGATTTCCATGAATTGCGGTCGCAAGAATACCTTTACTCGTAAGATATTTGCTTATTTCATCTGCGGTGCGTTTGCTTTTCGTTAGAACGACGATTCGTTTTTGACCGCTGTTTTTAATGAACTGCTCAAACATAGCCGTTTTATCATGTTGTTCTACAAAATAAGCAACTTGTTTCGTTCGCTTTGCAATACTTATATTATCGTAATATTTTTTTGTAATAGGTTTATTGGTTTGCTCTGGCATATTTATGATTCCTTCGTTATTTGAGCCAATTATAGCTGAATAGTGTTAGGTATAAGGTCTAGGTCTTTTACTTCTATCCATGTAAAGAATTCAAAAATCAGTTGTCCCTCTAATTTATTTTGTAGTATAGTAATGTTTACTATTTTATGCGCTGCTCTATACTTCAAAAGCAACCATTTTCACATCAACGTTTGTCTGCGATATAAACAAATGCGAAGGAATCACTAAAATATGTTTACGATGAATTTAACAAAGCGAATTGCTATTTTTATTTTAGGGCAATTTATTATGGCATTTGGTGTTTCTTTATCGGTTAAAGCCAATCTAGGTGTTTCACCTATTTCGTGTGTGCCGTATGTGTATAGCTTAACGATGCCTCTTAGTTTGGGTGAACTGACCATTCTTTTAAATCTTGTTTTTATTGTTATGCAAATGGCGGTTCTGCGCAAAAACTATCAATGGGCACAGCTTGTTCAACTCCCTTCGGTAATCGTTTTTGGGTATTGCATTGATTTTTCGATGCATCTGATTTCCACATTGAACCCAACATCTTATATCGCGCAAGTCTTTTGGTGTTTACTGGCATGCAGTGTATTGGCATTTGGCATCTTTTTACTCTTAAAAACGAAGCTCACCTATTTGCCCGTCGATGGCTTAGCCGTTGCTATTTCGCATACCTTTCACAAAGAGTTTGGTAAAGTCAAAATCATCCTAGACAGTTCGATGGTCACCGTTGGTATCATCAGCTCTTTTACTTTTTTAAATCGCTTAGAAGGCGTGCGCGAAGGCAGTGTTATTGCGGCCTTGTTGGTGGGAGCATTGATTAAACTTTACAGTAGTAAATTGGTCATTGTTGAGCACTGGTTGGGAACATACGTCGTTCCTCAAACGCAGAGTACGCCAGAGACTGCTCTTAATTCATTGGTCATTACGATTTCAAGAGAATACGGCAGTGGTGGGCATGAAATAGGCGAGATGATTGCTAAAGAGCTTGGAATTCCTTTTTACGATAAAGAGATTATTGAACTCACAGCAGAAAAAACAGGCTATACGGCGGAGTATATTCAAACTAATGAACAACATTTAGCCAATGAATTGCTCTATGAACTCTACGAACAAAACTATGCCTACGTGGGCGATCAACTCCCACCTGCCGATGTGTTATTTATGGTGCAAAGTAAGATTATACGCGATATTTGCGCCAAAGGGTCGTGTGTGATTGTCGGACGTTGTGCTAATTTTATTTTAAAAGATGACCCGAATTGTTTTAATGTTTTCATTCATGCAAACATTGAATATCGTAAAACAAAAGTCAATCAAAAATACGGAGCGACACCACCTTGTACGGACAAAGACTTGGAGCTTTCCGATAAAAATCGTGCCAATTACTGCCTTCACTACACCAAACACGATTGGAAAGATGCGACCAACTACCATGTCACGCTTGATGCTTCTGAGTATGGTTCAGAAAAAGCGGCTCAAAAAATTATTGAAATGCTGAAGGATTTTGTCCACTAGCATCTTTACATGTACAGTAACAACTCTAAAATTATCTCTATTTTGTTACAATAATAGCGCATTAATTTTTACTTTTTGAACGTTCTATCACTCTTTACATGTAAGGATAAAGATACATCATGAAACTCAAAACAGAAGATTTTATCGTGTCAGAGGGCACAAAAGTTGAGCTTAAAAAATCCCCTACCCTTGTTAAAGAATTTTACACCTCCAAAGAAGACTACGAAGAAACGCTCAAAGCCAATGTCGAAGCATTAAGTCGTTTACAAGAATTGCACTACGCATCCAACAAATACGCTGTCCTCTTAATCTTTCAAGCTATGGATGCAGCGGGCAAAGACGGCGTTATACGTCATGTCCTCTCAGGTATTAACCCCCAAGGCTGTCAAGTTTTTAGTTTCAAGCATCCCGAAGCCACAGAATTAGCGCATGATTTTCTATGGCGCTCGACATGTGTTCTACCTGAACGTGGGAAAATAGGCGTTTTCAATCGCTCGTATTATGAAGAAGTTCTCATTGTTCGAGTCCATCCTGAGATACTGCAAGGGCAAAGGCTTCCTGATAGCATCCTTGATAAGGAAAGTATTTGGGGAGAAAGATACCGCTCTATTATAGATTTGGAAAATCATCTGCATCACAATGGTACTAAAATCATCAAATTTTTCCTCCATCTCTCCAAAGACGAACAAAAAAAACGCTTCCTCGCACGCATCGACAATCCCGACAAAAATTGGAAATTTAGTCTTGCTGATATAGAAGAGCGAAAATATTGGAATGAATACATGCATGCCTATGAAACATGTCTCAGCGCCACCAGCACCAAACATGCCCCATGGTACATCGTGCCCGCCGACGACAAAAAAAATGCTCGGCTCATCATCTCAAACATTCTTCTCGATACCTTTAAAGCGCTTGATATGCACTACCCTGAAGCGGACGAAAAACGACAAGAAGAGTTGAAGGCAATACGGCAGAAGTTGGTGGAAGAAGAGTAGATGTAAAAGCAAGAAGTTTAAAAGAGTCTTCCTTTTTCCTTATTTATTCTAGTCCTTTTGTGGACTTTAGTCTATTTTGAATTAATTTTTTATAGATGATTTCCAATGATTCTTTTTCTGATGATGAGAGCTTTAAAAACTCAATAATTTCTGAAGTCAAAAGTGGGCTCTCGTTAAATGATTTATTAAATACATCAAATTCTTTACTAGAAATCTCATGATAGAAAAAAGGTAAATTTTTAAATTCACTAGGTATTAACTCGATAACACCCCCACCATATTTTCGTCCTGTAAGCTCAGCAAAAATAAGAGTAATTATGTTAAAGAATGAATAAATAAAACTATCGATGTTATAGTTTTCTTTCATTCGAATTTTGTATGCACTATCTGTTACATATACATTGGCAGTATTTTTAAATATTTTAGGAAATTTATGAAATCTTTTAAAAATAAAACCTTCTGATGGTTCAGCAACATTTGGAACAACGTACCAATTATCTCGAATTGAACATTTATATCTTTCATGTAATTTTTGATCTTTACCTATTTGAAGATATTTTTCTAAATGTTTATCCATCTTAGTGGTATCTTTGAACTTTAAGAACAATGAAGGCTTACCTTTATCAATTAACTTTTCCATATCTTCATTTTTAATTTCAATATTTCTATTTATAAATAAAGATCTTTGAAAAATTGGTTTAATATATTTTTTTAATTTATATTCATCTCGTATATTTTTATCAATAATAAAAAATGAATTCGCACCTGTTACTATGCCCGGTCTAGATGTAATATACTCATCTATTCTTTTCAATTTAGAATTGATTTTATTTAAAAGGTGAATTTCTTCTGATGAAAGTAAATAGTGTGTCCATTTTGATTCATATATCATCAAACCATTTGAAGAAATGTTTTTATAGTCATTTTTTTTAAAATCATGAATTTGAAAAAAAAATGTTCCTTTTTCTTGTGATTTTTTATAAGCAAATAAGATTATTGTTTCTTGATCTATATCTTTGAATGTTGATTTATCAAGAGTAAAAATTTCAATTCTTTCAAACTCTTTCTCTAAATATTTTCGTAACTCTTCTGAATATTTTACTTGAAGAAGATCATTAGGCAAGACAAAGCTTAAAATACCATCATTTGCTAGCAGTTTTGTACATCCTAAAACAAATGCAGTCCATATATTATTTATTTTTTTATCAGACAAATTACAATCATCATGTATATTTCTTATTAACGTAATTTGAATTTTAGATAGTAAATTAGATTTTATATAAGGAGGATTCCCAATGATAAGTGAATATTTCTTATCATGATTTTTATAGAACTTGAGAAAATCTTCATTGATAGCTAATATAGTTTTTATTTCAGAAAAATTTTGAGCTTTTATTTTTGCTTTTTGTAATTCATTTTTATTTATATCTAAAATAGTTAGTTCAATCTGCTTTTGCTTTAAATTAGAAGAAATAGCATCTACAAATGAACCATCACCTACACTTGGCTCCAATATAGATAATTTATTATCAAGTTTATTATTGAGATAGTTAACAATAAAATTAGATAATTTATTCGGGGTATAATATGCCCCAGTTGCTTTTTGATTATTCATTTATATGCTGCTAAAGAAGCTGTATATTCAATATAGTTATTTTTTAGTGCATCAATTTTTACAACAAGATCAGGATTGGCTGATATTATTTGACGAAGCCCCCCTATTGCATGAATCATTTTATTAATATCATTAATTTCATGATACAACGTATCTATAGCCCATAAAACTTTATGCCTAGGTTTATGTAATTGAAGTGCTGAATACATCCATTTACCAAGATCTGTGCCATTATGATAGATATAGCCCGTATCATCTCTATAAAAATATTTATCATATTGTGCATCACAAGGATCTATAAAACCTTCTTTATCATTATGATGTAAATGTTCACATTGTGTTGGCCATTTATGTCTTTTTGCATTATTACATGATCTACATGAATATACTAAATTACAATAAGATGTTTCCGAGAGGGTACTTAAATAGCCTTTGGGGACAAAGTGATCCAATTCATACCAAGTTGTTCTCCATTGATCACTGGCATCACAATATCCACATCTATGATAAAAATCTACCTCTAAATCAGGTTTATGATCTTGATATTTTGTTACGCTACGTGTAATGTTTCGTCGAGAAGGTGTTTTTTTTCTAAAAGGTACATTACTCACATTAAGTTCTTCAACATTTCTTTTATTTCTTTCGTTTCATTTAAGAAATCACTTAGTTGTGTAATACCTTGATATGTTGTCATTTGAGTAGGCATCTCTTTATAACTGATTTCATCCATATACATATGTGCTTTGTAAAATGCTTCTTCTTCAAAAAGAGTCAAGCCTTTTTTATTCTTTTTTTCAGAAAAAACTCTTATTATTTTTTCATTTTCTGCAATTTCATTATGATAATTATCGATACTCTTTAAAAGGATTCTATTAAAATGTTCTATACTTTCAGGTAAAGCTTCTTTTGTATAAATTTTATTGACATCATTAATATGATCGTATGCATCATCTTCATTACCTGTCAATATAACATATGGATAATGTGGATATTTTTTTAAAAAAGATTTTAAAAATTGATGGGCATCAAAGTTTACAAAGCCATTACCCGTTAATTCAAAATCAATCACTAATATATCAACTTTATATTTTTCAATATCAATTATTAATGATTCAATAGTTGTATTTTCTGTTATTTCAAAAGACTTTACATCATCATAAAGATCTTTAAAATAGTGATAAAAAGTAGTTTGCTGCCCTAAGTCCTCATCAATATAACCTAATTTATAGCCCATTTTTGTTCCTAAATAGATGGTATAGAAATTTTTATACAAAAACCTAAATTATCATTATTATTTACAAGTTCAAAATTTGCATTTTTATATTCAGCAATAATCATTTTTAATAAATATAATCCTAAACCAGTTCCAATTATATTACCGTGGTTATCGCGTTTTGAAGTTTCAAATAAATTGAAAATATCATAAGGTGATTCTTTATATTCATCTGATAAACCAATGCCATTATCACTAAATAAAATTTCAATATTTTTTTCTTTTTTTACCCAATTTATTATTATCTTTTTAGTTACTTTTCCTTTTATTTCCTTAAATGCATTAATAGCATTAGAAAGTAAATTATTAAAAATGACATCTAAATCAACTTCAAATCCTTGTATTACATATGTTTTGTCGTATTTGCCAAGTATTTCTAAATTTATTTGTCTTTTTTCTAAAGCTTTTTTCCAAGTTACTTCAAAAGAATCAAAATATGTATGAATGTTTATATTTACTCTCTTTCGTTTATCTTTTTTAAGAGAATTTAATGAATAGTCTAACCAGTGTTTTAACTTCAAATCTTCTTGATAATTTAAATCAATCATATAAAAAGGATTTTCTTCTTTTCTAATATGAATTAAATCTTCTTGTTTTAAAAATTTTGATAACTGACTTTTTAAATGGTCATTTCTGGGAACTAGACGAGCACGAAGATTTTTGACTTCATGTGCAAAAGACGATACTGTTAAACCAACACTTGCCAATGATCTTAGTATTCTAATTTCTTCATTTTTATCTTTTAACTCTTTTTCATAAGTTACAGTTGCTTTTGCAAAAATTTCATCGCGATTATTTTGTTTGTCATTATCTGAGTTATTGGATTGATTATTGTGTTGACTTTTTTGTTCTTCTCTTTCTCTTTGCTCCTGTTCTTTTTTTATCTTTTCAGCTTCTTCTCGAGCAATTTTTTTTATTTCCTCGTCTTTATTTTTTTTTAATTGAGATAAACTATACATTATTGTATTTCTATCTTTTTCAAATATTTTTATAAGTTCCAATAGGATGTTTTTAAATAATTTAAAAGATTCATTTTCTTGAAGACCTTCTCGACCTGATTTATCTTCAAAACTTCTATTTTCTAATCTTGAAATGTAAATAGTCCCAGATATTTGATTAGGTCTAATTCTAAAGCCACCTTTTCTTTGTCCTGCCCCTGAAGGACTTTGAGCTTGCCTTTCACCCAAATTTAACCAATCATTTCCATTTTCGCCATATGGTCTTACTCTAAAACCATCTCTAAATATTTTTATACCAGAATATTTTTCTAACCATCTTTTTCGAAAGCTAGTATTAAATGATTTATAAGGATAAGCAAGCTTATCCTCAATATTAGGTTCAACATTTTTTATATAATAAAAGGTAAAGTCAAATTTTCCAAGTTGATCAAATAATGCCTGACTGGTTTCCTCTAATTTTTTAAAGCTACCTAATGAAGTTGTAAACTCAATAACATCTTTATAAAAACTATCTTTGTTATATCTAATATTTTGTAATTCATCCTGATTAAATACTTCAGAATAGTTGTCAATTAGCTCTTTAATATTTAATTCATTTCTAAAGATCTTGACTTCTACTTCTTTATTTTCATTTGCTAAATATTTAAATGACATTTTATAATCATAGTCATCATAAGCAACAGCTTCAATTTCGCCATATTTTTCTTTATATACATCCTCTGTACAAAATAGATGAATTTGAAAGTCGCTTTTTTGTTCAATCGGAGGAGTTAATACTTCTAGATTTTTGTATAAATTATCAAGATCTTCAATAGTCCAGTTGTCTTTGATTTTCTCAATTTTTAAAATTGTTCCTTTATTCCATTTACTTTCCTCTAATAGTTTTATATGCTTATTTATATGTTCATATTGAGAGAATTTTTTAGAAAGAATACTAAGTGGAGATATATTGTGTATATTTCGAATATTAGCTTTAACCTCGTGAATTTTTGCATTATGAACATTAAATTTATTCCACTCTACTTTCCATATAAAATGATTTTTTTCTTTTTTTTCTGGAAAAGTATATATTGTAGATTGACTACCTAGTCTATCTAAAGCAAATCGTCCAATTCCTTTGGCTCCAGTTCTAATGCGACCCGTTGCAATTGATGTATGATTTGTTTCTTTATTATTTGTACCTATTGTCATCCAACTATCATAGATAATATCTTCCGTCATTCCAGTACCATTATCTATTATATATATGGATGCATTACTTGTAACAGAATTATCAAAAACAATAATACAATTATTAGCATCTGCATCATATGCATTTTTAACTAACTCTATAATGGCGCCTTCTGCATTTGCAAAATTTTCTTGTCCGATAAGTTTCGCTGTCCTCGCAGATACTGTAAAAGGAATTTTAGGCATCAAACATCCATTATTTAAGATTAATAGACATTTTAATAAAAGTTTACTTTTTTGTATGTTAAAGAGGAGATATTAAATTAAGTTATTTGTTCTTATTCTGCATTTGTAAAAAGTAAAAAAAGGTGATCTAAACTTTTAATTTTTAACCCCGATTCCCAGCAAGTGAAATAATCTCTTTATTTATTTGAAATCAGCTGATTGACGATTTCGCTGAGTGTCATCTGCTTTTCTTTGGCTATTTTACGAACAAATATCTCATTTTGTGGGTCAAGGTAAACGGGAATTTCAAACATAGCATCTTTGTGAAAAAATTTTCCTCGAACACCATTGGTAAAATCATATTCTTTTTTCATATTTCCAAAATAGCACTCACATCATCATCTAAAAATTCGATAATACTCTCATAATTATCTCGTAGCAAGCTAGCAATAGCATCCACTTTGCAATTACCAAGTTTAATCCAAATAATTTTAGGTGGAATCCCTCGGTAAATTGCCAAATCGTTAAAATCAGAATCTTTCGTGACGATTGCCAAAGCATGAATTTTTGCATATCGCCAAACTTCTAAGTCGGTTGATTCGTCAAGGTTTTTAAGCATTACATGTAAAGAGTTGGGGAATATGTCTGTTATTTTGGCAATACACGATGGGAGATGTTATTGTCAAAAAGGAGTTTATGCACTGAGTTTTGCCGTGAGCGTTTTGTGTTCTCTATCGGCAGCATAAGCAAGTGCTGCTAAGATGTCTTCTTTTGTGAGCTTTGGAAAGTCTTCAATAATCTCATCGTAGCTCATGCCATTTGCGAGCATAATGAGTATATCGTAAACTGTAATTCTTAAATTTCTAATGCAAGGCTTACCGCTTCTTTTAGATGACTTGATGGTAACTGCTGTGTTCATCATTTGCCCCTTGTCGATGTTTATAGTGCCTCATTTTAGCATAAAATTTAAAGCCTCTTTACATGTAAAGCTTTACGCAGGTTTTTTAAACAGAGTAACTCGCTCTTAATGATATAAAATAATACACTCAAAGGCTATCCTCACTCTTGTCTTGGGTCTAAATGAGGAAGCTCAGCGCCTGAAGCTACTGGCATATGGACATACACGCTCATCGCATCGTCTGCAACTCTTTTTTTCGAGAGGGCATAAAAAGCCAAGAAGATATTGAGCAAAAAGAAGAGGATAAATATACTGTTTTCAAAATAGGTCAATAAAACTCCAAGAACGACAGGCGAGCAAAAAGAGCCGATGCTATAGGTAAAAATGAGTGTTCGGCTGATTTCTACGATATCTTTATTTTCATCCACGACATCATTGGCTCTGGCCACGCTCAAAGGATAAAGTGAAAAGATGGTCAACCCAAGTAAAAACCCACATCCATAGGTGAGCTGAGCGGAAAAACTAGAAAAGACAAACAGAAGTGAAGAAAGTGCTGTAAAAAAAGCGCTGTACGATATGACTTTTCGCCTTCCGTATTTATCGGAGAGTTTACCCAGTGGCCATTGCGAGATTAGCCCACCACACAAGGTTATCAGCATAAAATACGACACGACTTGCACCGAGTGAAATTGGGTCAGGACATAAATAGGGAACATCGTAAAAAAGCCACCCACTAAAATGCCGCCCAGAAAACTTCCTGTCACCGCCAAGGGAACCACCGAATAGATTTTGGGGAAACTGTACCGCTCAAAAGGTTTTAAGGCGGGTTCTTTGATTTTAGTGAGGGAGATGATGACAACGGAGCAAAGCACTAAAACGGAGCCAATTTCAAAAAGATGGTGTCTCATATCTTCGCCCAAATTCAAAAAAAGCTGTCCAATTGCCGTGGCTAAGTAAAAAGTGATGCTGTAAATCGCTAAAACGATTCCTCTGGATTCTTGAGAACTTTTTTCATTGAGCCAACTCTCAATAATAATCAACAATCCATAAAAAGCGAAGCCTGAGAAAAAGCGCAAAAGTGCCCATAAAATTTCATTGAAAAAAATGCCATGCATCAAAAAAGAGACGACCATGATAGACGCAAAGGTCGCAAAACTGCGTATATGCCCCACACTTGTGATGATTTTTTGACTGATAAGTGAAGAGAGGATTGAACCTAAGAAAAAGGATGCATTGATAATACCAATGCTGGTATTGCTCACGCCAAGCTCTTTGAGATAAACACCGACAAATGTAAAAATCATCCCGTATCCCAAAGCTAAAAAAGCAATGGCAAGAAACAAAGGAGAAATAGTACGGATAGAAAAAGTCTCTTCTCTCATCAAAAACCTTCGTCATAAAATGCACGTTAAAAGCCAGACGCACCAATATATTTAAATACGCTGTTTTTCATTTTAACATAATTTAAAAGGATGTCAAAATGTGTCTATTCTAAAATGAAAGATTTTTTTAAAGAGAAGCCAATTTTGGCTTCTCTTTTTTTACATGTGAAGATTTATGCAGATTTCTTAATCAATAAGTTTTTCATATCTTCCTCAGCGTTACCTGTCAAATGCAAATTAAAATTCTCTTGCAAGAAAGCGAAAATGTCATCGTT
The DNA here is from genome assembly GCA_028684065.1 of Sulfurospirillaceae bacterium. Classification (GTDB taxonomy): domain Bacteria; phylum Campylobacterota; class Campylobacteria; order Campylobacterales; family Sulfurospirillaceae; genus Sulfurospirillum. Next base: position 111,260 of record JAQUGO010000004.1, on the reverse strand, counting down.
GACAAATTGTGGTGGTTTTGGTCCTAGGTAGATATCTTGGATACCGATGCTAAAGAGTGACAATAAAATCAGTACCGCTTTTTGTTCCATCCAACTTAGCACGATAGATACTGGTAAGTCATTCACGGGGATGCTCAACGCTTCACTGAGTGCTAGTGCAATGTGAATACCGCCATTACTATCGTTACACTGACCAAGGTCTAGGTAACGAGGAATGCCTGTATCTGCAACTGTTCCAAAGTCGATGTCATTAAATCTAAATTTGCCACAGCTTGATGTTAAAATCACGCAGTCATTCGGGAGATTTTGCGCCATTTCTCTGTAGTATTCGCCACCACGGCCAGGAGCATCACAACCGGCAATAACAAAGAACTGGCTGATTTTACCTGCTTGAACCGCTTCAAGAATTTGTGGTGCAAGTCCTAAGATGGTTTTATAATGGTGCCCCGTAACCAATGTCTCAGCACTGTCAAAACCTGTTACATCGGGGAGTGCGAGTGTTTGAGCGATGACTTCTGCAAAATCATTACCTTGGATTTTTTTGCCTTCTTTAATGCCTACAATGTCGTACGTATAAAGTCTATCGATATAAGTTGCATTTGATTTTGGAGGAACAATACAGTTAGTATTGACGATGATGGTTCCACCCCACTCTTCAAAGAGTTTACTTTGATCAAACCATGCTTTACCGATGTTGCCTTTAAGATGAGTGTATTTTTTAAGCTCTGGGTAACCATGTGCTGGAAGCATCTCAGAGTGTGTATAAATGTTAATGCCTTTACCTTCAGTTTGTTTAAGAAGTTCATTCAACATGTCAAGGTTATGACCGCTTACTAAAATACCTTTACCCTCAGCTTTATTTTGAGAAACGCAAACTGGTGTTGGAATGCCAAGATGAGAAGTATGTGCTTCGCTTAAGATATTCATCATCTCAATACCCGCTGTTCCTACTTTCATGAGTTGTTTTATATGGTCATCGAAGTTAAAATTGACGTTGGTAAGGGTAAAGTAAAGTGTCTCGGCGATGACATCATCGACTTTTTTTGTATCGGCACCAAATTCATTCGCATGTCCACGATACGCACTTAAGCCTTTAAGACCGTAAATCATAATATCTTGAAGTTTCGCTAGATTGGCATCTTTGCCACACGTCCCCGCATCTTGACCTTTAGAACCACAGCCACCAATGGCACTCATTGAACATTGATCACACAACATGTTTAAAGACATATTTTCTCCTAATTAAATTTTAGGGAATCTTAGCAGGAGAGAAAAAAGATTACATTGATTAACATCAATCAAAAGAGTTATCAAAATAAAATGTACAAAATTATTCGGAGGTAACACTTCCAAAACGACGGTCCGTTTGAAGGTATTCGGAGACAATTGCTTCAAGCTCTCCAAATGAAAATTCTGGCCAAAGGGTTTTGGTAAAAAATAGTTCTGCATAAGCAGTTTGCCACAACAAAAAGTTAGACAAGCGACAATCCCCACCTGTACGTATCAATAAATCTACGGGGGGAACACCTGACGTGTCAAGGTAATTTTCAAGTATCTCAGGAGTCAGTACATGGTGTGTTTTGATTGCTTCATTCACCGCCCGTACGATCTCATCATGTGCCCCATAATTGATTGCAACGATTTGTGTCATACCTGTACAATGGGCTGTTTGCTCTTTGGCTTTGCGTATCTCTTTTTGTAAAGAAGTCGAAAATTTGCTGATATCGCCGATAACGGTAAATTTAATATTGTGCTCTTTTAAGACGCTCACTTCCGTTTTGAGATATTTTTCTAAAAGTTTCATTAGCACAGCCACTTCCGTTTTGGGTCTGTTCCAATTTTCCGTACTAAAGGCATAAAGGCTCAGATATTTAATCCCCATTTTGGCAGCATACTTAGTAATTTCACGCACATTTTTAGCTCCCACTCTATGGCCATATGAGCGTTCTTTATCCTGACGTTTTGCCCAACGTCCATTGCCATCCATAATAATTGCTAAATGTTTTAAATCATTCATCGTTTTTACTTTTTTATTTTTGATACGCTTTTAGAGCCAAGCTCTAAAAACTACGCTAACACTGGGTTTCCCTCGGCGGAATGCCCTCGCACCTATGGGTGTTTTTTACACCTACACCTTGGTAATTCATTTAAAAATGCAATTCTATCCTCTTTGACTTTAGCTTTACTTGACAAATTTCTTTGCTTTGAATAAAATATCGCCATTACTACTTAAATCGACTCAAGCAACTCTCTCTCTTTGAATACCTTTATTCTAAAACAAGAGACATCTTAGCTTCATGAACGATAAAATACATAAAAAGAAGGCGAAATGAGCGGAACTACTCCATCCTCAACCAATCCAAACTGCAATACTCCCACCGGCCACCCAAAACCTGCCCATCACTCAAAATCTAGAACTCACGTTCCTGTTGATGGTTACAAAATTGAAGGGCTGAGAACAACACCACTTGAAAAACTTTTAGAAATTGCAACGGACCTTGGTATCGAAAATCCCAATGAACTGAAACGTCAAGATTTGATGTTTGAAATCTTAAAATCTCAAGTCAACCAAGGCGGATTTATCCTTTTTACGGGCATCTTAGAAATCGCAGGTGAAGGTTACGGCTTCTTACGTGCAACCGATGCCAACTTCTCAGACAGCGCAAATGATGCGTATGTTAGTAGTACACAAGTCAAGAAATTTGCCCTTAGAACCGGTGATATTGTTACAGGTCAAGTGCGTCCACCTAAAGATCAAGAACGTTACTACGCCCTTTTAAAAATCGAAGCAATTAATTATCTTCCAATGGGTGAAAGCAAAAAACGCCCTTTATTTGAAAACTTAACACCTCTTTACCCGACGGAAAAAATCAAACTTGAATACGATCCGATGAAAATTACAGGTCGTGTACTTGACCTTTTTACGCCTATCGGTAAAGGTCAACGTGGGCTTATCGTAGCCCCTCCACGAAGTGGTAAAACGGAGCTTATGAAAGAACTAGCCCATGGGATTGCACGCAATCACCCTGAGTCTGAACTTATCGTTTTACTCGTTGATGAGAGACCCGAAGAAGTTACCGACATGCAACGCTGTGTTCAAGGCGAAGTGTATAGTTCAACCTTTGATATGCCAGCATCCAACCACGTTCGCGTGGCTAACCTTGTTATCGAAAAAGCCAAACGTCGTGTGGAAATGGGCAAAGATGTTATCATCCTTTTAGACTCTATCACAAGGCTTGCTCGTGCCTACAATACCGTCACACCTTCAAGCGGAAAAGTCCTCAGCGGTGGTGTGGACGCAAATGCCCTTCATAAACCAAAGCGCTTTTTTGGTGCGGCGAGAAATATTGAATTTGGTGGAAGCTTAACGATTATCTCAACCGCATTGATTGAGACGGGAAGTCGCATGGATGAAGTTATCTTTGAAGAATTTAAAGGTACAGGTAACAGCGAAATCGTACTGGATAGAAATATTTCTGACCGTCGTATTTACCCTGCGATTAATATCATGAAATCTGCCACACGTAAAGAAGAACTTTTGATGACTCCTGAAAATCTCCAAAAAATTTGGGCGCTTAGAAGTGCGATTAGTCAAATGGATGATATCGAAGCCCTTAAATTCCTTTATGCAAAAATGTTAAAAACTAAGGACAATGAAGAACTTTTATCCATCATGAATGACTGATAAAAACCTTTACATGTAAGACTATGGTGACACGAAAACAGACAATTTTTCTGCTTATTTTTTCCATGGTCTTATGGGGTCTTTCATGGCCCTTTGCAAAAATTGCCACACCCTATGCCAGTGAATACACACTTATCTTTTGGCGCTTTATTCTTTCAGCTGTAAGTATTATTCCTCTGATGTTTTATACCAAACAAAATTTTTCACTGACACGCAAGGGCTTTTTATATGTTCTTTTAGCAACGCTATGCCTCTTTGCCTATAGTATTTTCTTTTTTTTGGGTTTACACCATGGGCTATCAGGCTTAGGTGGGGTTATCGTCAACACACTTAATCCTATTTTTACCTTTATCCTGATTGTTTTATTTGCCAAACAAAGTATTTCACGCCCTCATATATTTGCATTAGTGATTGCTTTTATCGGCGGCATGATGATTATGCGTGTATGGGAGATAAAGTTCTCAACACTGGTAAGTGGTGGTAATCTTTTCTTTCTCATTGCCGCAGTTTTATGGTCGTGTGTAACCATTGTCAGCGATAAAGCAAAAGCCCATATCGCCGTGTTAAATTTTAGCTTTTATATCTATCTTGGTGTGGGTTTGCTGAGTTTTTGTTTTGCCGATAAGGCCGAGCTTCGTGCGTCATTGCACTTTGATATAGCTTTTTGGGCGGCTATGAGCTTTATCTCTATCATCGTCACGGCACTTGCTACCAGCCTCTATTTTAAAGCTTCAACGATTTTAGGCTCAGCTCATGCAAGCTCTTTTGTCTTTTTAGTGCCTGTTTCAGCCGTTATAGGAAGCTTTCTTTTCTTAAATGAAACCCCAACAGTGACGACAATCATAGGTGGTGCACTGTGCATTAGTGCAGTTGGACTTATCAACAAAAATAGTGTAAAATAAAGATACTCTTACGCAAAGGTTTTCCGTGTCACATCAAGTATTAGCTCTTAAATATCGCCCTTCATCATTTGATAAACTTATTGGACAAGAATCCATTACCCAAACACTGACCCTTGCACTTTCTCAAGATAGGCTCTCTCACGCTTATCTTTTTTCAGGTCTTAGAGGGAGTGGTAAAACATCAACGGCGCGTATTTTTGCTAAGGCCCTTTTATGTGAATCAGGTCCAACGGCCACACCGTGTGAGTTATGTTCGCATTGTTTAAGTGCTAATGAAAACCGTCATATTGATATTATCGAAATGGATGCGGCATCCAATCGTGGCATTGATGATATTCGTGATTTAATTGAAAATACTAAATACAAACCTAATAGTGCGCGCTTTAAAGTCTTTATCATTGATGAAGTTCACATGCTTACAGCCCAAGCATTTAATGCCCTTTTAAAGACACTTGAAGAGCCGCCTCCATATGTGAAATTCATCTTAGCGACCACGGACCCATTAAAGCTTCCTGCAACGATTCTTTCACGAACACAACATTTTCGCTTCAAACAAATCAAAACCTCGGATGTTGTCAATCACCTTTGCCATATCCTGAATCTTGAAAACGTAGAGTATGAAAAAGAAGCGCTAGAAATGCTCAGCCGTGCAGGCAATGGTTCATTGAGAGATACCTTAACCTTGCTTGACCAAGCCATCATTTATTCCAAAGGTTATATTACACCACAAATCATAGCTGCCATGTTAGGACTACTTGACCCTAACCAACTGGAAACCATTTTTTCTGCGATTTTAAATGGTGATAAAGCCGCCTTATTGAGCATCATCAAAGAATTAGAAAGTTATGAATGTGAAGTTGTTATTGATGAACTTATTGCCTACCTTAAAAATGCTTTTTTTGAACAAGACAGACGCTTTTCTACCCTTTTATATGAGCGGTTTTTTAAGATACTCAGTGAATCCAAACAGCTCTTATTTATTAATGCCAACAATGGTTTTGTGCTCAGCCTACTTTTATTTAAAATGGTAGAAGCAACCCATATTAAAACCATTGAAGAGATGATTGACTCACTCGAGAGTGAAAAATTTAGGATTCCTACCCCTGTGCAATCCAAAACAGTTCAAACTGCAGAATCTCCGTCTATCCTTCACGATAATAAAAACATACCTACTCATGGCAAATTTCAGAAGTTGATAGAAAAATTATATGACCGCAATATTGAACTAGGTAAATCCTTTGAAAGTTCTACCCATTTCATTAGCTATGAAGAGAATCTTTTGATGCTTGAATCTTCTGCCACTGATGAAGTTAGTAAAAAACTCAATACGCATTATGGTATTATCAAACACTTTATCCATGATATTTATGGTCTTGAAACAAAAATAAAAATCATTAAAAGTGCCAAAGAAGAACGCTCTACCCATCTCGTAAGTGAGTCAGCTGAATTACATGCTAATGAGGAAAGCTCTTCTATGGTAGAGGATGAAATGAGCCAGCAAGAAGGAAGTAATACTGAAAGCTGTGTAGCAGGTCATATTACTGCTGAAAAACGTGAAGTTGATGCTAAAGAGATATTAAATGACCCTTTCATTCAACGAGCACAAGAGTTATTTGATCCTCGTAAAATTACAATACATCCTAAGGTTTAAACATGTCAAAAATTCTTATTCTCAACACGGGTGGCACCTTCAATAAACGCTACAATCCACTCAAAGGTGAACTTGAAGTCCCTACTGATTCACTCGCATTAGAGTCGATATTACGTTATTGTTACAATAGTTCTTATGAAATACATAACATTATTCACAAAGATAGTTTGGATATGAATGATGATGACCGCGCACTGATGGTACAATGTATTGAAAATTCAACATGCACCAAAATCTTGATTGTACACGGTACTGATACGATGGATATTACTGCTTCTTATTTGGCGCTACATGTCATGCATAAAACGATAACACTGACAGGCGCAATGGTACCTTTTAGTATTAATACTGTGGAAGCAACTTCAAATTTTATGCTCGCCCTATCGGACTTACAAAGCAGAGAAAAGAGAGGTGTATTTATCGCAATGCACGGGTTAGTAGCCCCGCACAATGCTATCTATAAAAATAGAAAAAAAGGTATTTTTGAACCTTGTGTCGTATCACAAGAGTCGTAAGTTTTTAGTTTCCCTAAAAATAAAATGGCTCATCACAATCACGTAATAAGGATAGATAACAACACCAAAAAAAGGAATCATGGTTAAGAAAAAGCACACTATGGAAATGCCTTTCAGCTCTATACTTTTACGTGTTTTTAGAAGTGTGTATTCTTGCATATTCATCAATGCAGAAGCAACTTCGAGCACTAGCATCTTATGAAACATGTAAAAGATAGGCACAAAAAGTAGTAAATTAACCACCGGTAAAAGAGCTAATGGTAAAAGCACTATAAACAGTAACACTGCAACGACAATTGTTTTGATTAAGATATACAGATAGGCCAAAAAGTTCATCCCTTTTTGCTCTACCTCTGGATAATATTTTGTTCCAATCTCTTTAATAAAATAGCCACTAAAAAATCCTACAATCGTCGAAAAAATAATTAAAAAAAGAATATACACGATAAAAGCCGACGTAAAGAAAAACAGCACTGTCACAATCATCTTTGTGATAAAGAAAAGAGAGATAAGGCTTAAAAACCACGACTGTTCAATGCTTTGATTCAAACCATCCATCGTTGACACAAACCATGAAGCTAAAGTTTCTACGCTTCCAAAAAGTAGTGCAATACCTAGCACAAAAATAGCAATCGTAAGGATAAAAGAAAAAAGTGTTATCAGCAAGACTCTTGGTGAAAAAAAATCACCAAGAGCTGAGATAAAGATATTGTGTGGTGTCATTATTGAATCGCTTTTCCATTCACATTAACTTCACCTTTTTGCATTACAACATCATAAATAAAAAAATCACCTTCCGCACGGCCATAATTCATTTCAGGTGTTGACCCACTTAGTTCTTCGAGAGTTTTTTTATCGTCTTTATGAATTTTAATACGTGATGTAATGTCTAAAAGAGTCATTAACTCTAGAGGGCTTTGTTGATCCGTATAACTGTTTTTTGGTAAACTAAACGTCATATCAAAACCAATATCCTTAAGTGTAATAAGACCAGTGATATTTTGAGTCGCAACATTAAGAGTAATATTCACGCCACTATTAATCAATGCTACAAAATCATCAATGATGACTTTATCAGGTGTACCAGCACCACCACTTAAAAGTAGCGCATTGTAATCTTTCTGAATTTTTTTCATTGTATCACTGTTAATACCATCTAAGAGAAGTTTAATTCCTAATTTTTCAATGGCAATAGTATCTGTTCTATCACTAAAATCTATAGCACTTAACGCATAATCAGCTTTAACATGTAAGACTTTTGCTACCTCTTCCACACTACTAGTGGCTTGAATAGCACCGAGAGAAAATTTTGTTGTCGCATAAGGTTCTTGAAGTATAAAAGCGTATTTATCAATACTCAAATCACCTTTATTGTTTAAATCATCTTTGTAACTAAATCCATATATAAAATTATCCAATGTACTTGAAAAATTTATCCCCTCTGCTTGTAGGCCTATTGCTTGTTTCCCAATAGCCGCTTTACCATTAATCATGCCACCATTTTCATTTAAATCAAGCACCTGATTGCTCATATCTAAGTTTAAGGTAACATCATCGAGTTTTAGTTGCTCTTTAATGTCTTTAAGCTTAAAAAATTTAAGCTTTTCATCACTACCAAATACCATATCTGCAGCAAATACTCCGCGACTTAACAAAGGCAAAATAGCATCAGCTGCTGCTTTTTCCTGCACCAATTCATTTTGTAAAGAAGTTGAAAGAGCAACTAGCGCTAAACTGACCTTTATGTCACTCGGAAGAAGATTTGAATTGGTCATTTCTCCGTTGAAACGTATCCCATTGAGTGCTTCATTAATTTCTTCTTTGCTTTGGGTTTTCATGCTTTGAGCAAAAAGCTTGTATTGCGGATTTTTTGCCACTAAGGAATCTAACAAAAAGTCTCTTACTTTTTGAGCATCCACCACTTCAAGGCTAAAGGTACGTGTTGAACTTAAATAACCTGATTTACTCACAATTTCTTGTTTGAGACCATGCATTTCAAGCATTGCTTTCGTTTCTTCCACTTTTTTATCAACACTGTTTGCAATAAATAAAGGGGTCGTTGCAAGGGCTGCAACAACAATACCTGAGACTACAAGGAATTTCATATTGGACATATATCGCCTTTTTGTTAATTATAACCTATCACATAATAGGTGTGTTTGTTAGAAACTTTTTCAATCGCTATTTTATACTTTTCGGACCATTTGAGAATCATTGCATTGACCTCATCAATCATCTCTTTCCCTGAAGCTTCATTTTTAATTTTGAAGTAATCTTTCGTACTTGAGAGTGCTACAAAAGAGTGATGTGCTTTAAGCGCATCGTGCAAAGCAAGCAAATGCTTTTCCACATGCTCAAAACCTTTAGTATTGTCAATAACCCTCTGAATTTGTGCGGTTGTATTGGGGGAAACACTGTATCCCAACTGTGTCAATAATCCATTATAGTTCATAAATATCCTTTTTATCGTTTTTGAGCGATTAATACGCCCTCTATTATTTTAGTAATGTCACCATCCAAGATGGCATTAACCTGCGAATAGGCCAAATTGCTTCGGTTGTCTTTGACTTGCTGATACGGAGCTAGCACGTAAGAGCGTATCTGGTGACCCCAGCCAATTTCACTTTTTTCAACACCATCTTTTTCAGCTTGTTGTTTTAAAAGTTCATATTCATACAACCGGGACTTTAACATTTTCATTGCGGTTGCTCTGTTTTTGTGTTGAGACCTATCATTTTGACATTGAACCACAATCCCTGTTGGCATATGGGTAATACGAATCGCACTATCAGTTTTATTGACATGCTGACCCCCTGCCCCACCAGAGCGATAGGTGTCTACTTTTAAATCGCGGTCTTCAATCACAATGTCTATGTCATCATCCACTTCAGGTGAAACCATCACCGAACTAAAGGAGGTGTGACGCTTAGCATTGGCATCAAAAGGGCTAATGCGAACCAGTCTGTGAATACCATTTTCAACCTTCATATACCCAAAAGCATTTTCTCCACGAATGATAAAACTGACATCTTTTAAGCCTGCTTCATCCCCTTCTTGATAATCAAGTACTTCTACCTTAAAGCCACAACGTTCCGCCCAACGAAGGTACATGCGATACAACATGCTCGCCCAATCTTGGCTTTCCGTTCCACCCGCTCCTGGATGAATACTCACGATAGCATTACTGCTATCATTTTCACCACTAAGCATCATCGTGATTTCAAGATTGCTAATGTGATCTTCTAAATGCTCCGCATCATCATAAAGTGATTGGACGGTACTTTCATCATTTTCGCTATTGGCCATTTCATACAAATCTATGGCATCAACGACAACATTTTTAGCTTTCGTATACCGTACCAATAAAGAGTTTAAAGAAGTTTTTTCTTTTTGTAGCTCCCCCGCTTTTTTAGCATCATTCCAAAATTCAGGGTTTTGCTCGATTACTTCAATTTCATTAAGCCTTGTTGCAAGCACTTCTGGCTTAATAATTTGAGCAATATTTTCCACTTTTGCGGAGAGCTTTTTTAATAATTCTGTATATTCATAACTATCCAAATAGGTATCCTTTTGCTATAATACGCCAAACTTTTTTTTATAAAGTTATTTAATGTTATATTTTACTCAAAAGTGCCTAAAATGAAAATAGTAAAAACAATTGATGAATTAAAAGCGTACCGTAATGAATGTACGGGAAGTGTTGGATTTATCCCAACGATGGGAGCCTTACATAATGGGCATATCTCTTTGATTCAAAGATCACTGCATGAAAATGAGCATACAATTGTCTCAGTTTTTGTCAATCCTACCCAATTTTTAGAAGGTGAAGATTTTAATACTTATCCTAAACGGACTGAAGCCGATATCAAAATTTGTCAATTTGCTGGCATAGATGCTCTTTTTATGCCAACCCCTGAGACGATGTACAGTTCTTGTGAACCGAGTATCTTTGCACCTAGCCAAAAAGCCTATGTCTTGGAAGGCTTTACAAGACCTGGCCATTTTGATGGTGTTTTACGCGTGGTTCTCAAACTTTTAAATCTTACGCAACCTACCCATGCGTATTTTGGTAAAAAAGATGCGCAACAACTCTATTTGATTCAAAACATGGTGCGTACTTTCTTTTTAAAGACGCAAATCGTTCCCTGTGAAATTGTACGTGAAGATGATGGGCTTGCACTCTCTAGCCGCAACGTCTATCTTAATGCAACCGAACGTCAAGAGGCTCTACATCTTTCACGATCACTCCAAGTGGCAACGCAAAAAATTATTGCAGGGCAGCGCGATGTGAGCGCTTTAAAAACGGTGATGTACGAAGCCCTTCAACCTTTGCATGTAGAGTATGTAGAAATTGTAAACCGAGATTTTGATACAATATCGACTATCGAGATAGGTAATAGTATTATTTTAGTCTGTGCCAAAGTAGGAACGACACGCTTGATCGATAATCTTTGGGTTTAAGGAAATTTGTGAAAAAAAAACTACATTTAGTCTCACTAGGCTGTAATAAAAATCTTGTCGATTCAGAGGTCATGCTAGGACGTTTGAGCGCTTATGAGCTCTGCGATGAACCTTCCCTTGCAGATGTACTTATTGTCAATACATGTGGCTTTATAGGGCCTGCTAAAGAGGAGAGTTTAAACACGATTTTTTCCTTGCATGAAGCGCGTAAAAAAGAGTCTTTACTCGTCGTTGCTGGTTGCTTGACAGAGCGCTACAAAGAAGAGTTAATGCAAGAACTTAAAGAGGTAGATCTTTTTACAGGGGTTGGCGATTATGATAAAATTGATGAAATTATTGCCTTAAAACAAAACCGCTTCTCGCCTAAAACATATCTTTTAAATGAAGAAGAACGCATTATTACAGGCTCCACGGCTCATGCCTATATTAAACTAAGTGAAGGATGTAATCAAGCGTGTAGTTTCTGTGCCATCCCTGGTTTTAAGGGGAAGTTACTCTCTCGTACCCTTGAATCGTTAATCAAAGAAGTCACTGCCCTTGTTAAAAAAGGCTATTACGATTTTAGTTTTATCTCTCAAGATAGTAGCTCTTTTTTACGAGATATAGGTGAAAAAGAAGGACTTATCCAACTGATTGATGCAGTAGAAAACATTGAAGGCATCAAAAGTGCACGTATCTTATACCTCTACCCAACCACAACGTCAAATGCCTTGATTGAGCGTATTATCGCATCACCTTTATTTCATAACTACTTTGACATGCCAATCCAGCACATTAACGACGTGATGTTAAAACGTATGAAACGCGGTGCAGGAAGAGAACGTATTATTGAACAACTCACTTTAATGCGCAATGCACCTGAAAGCTTTGTACGCACCAGTTTTATCATCGGTCATCCTGGCGAAAGTGATGCCGAATTTGAAGAACTCTTAACCTTTGCCAAAGACTTTGATTTTGATAGAGTCAATCTGTTTGCTTACTCTGATGAAGAGGATACTTCTGCTTATAGTATGGAAGATAAAGTTGATGCTAAAATCACAACTAAACGCATCAAACAAATTGATAAAGTCGTTCAATCCAAAACGAAAAAAAGTCTCAAAAACGAATTAAAAAAAGAAGTAACGCTTCTCATAGAAGGTCCTAGTAGCGAACATGAATTTTTTATGGGCGCACGAAAACTCTCATGGGCTCCGTCAATTGATGGCGAAATTTTAGTGAATGATTCAGATATTGGTGAACTTGAAGTAGGTCTTAGTTATAGCGCTACGATTACTGATATTGCAGGAGACAAACTCGTTGCTACCGTTACAAAACTTGCATGAAACAACGCTTACAGCACTAAAAAACAGTACAAATCTATTGGCTTTTTCTGGCGGTGGAGACTCTACCGCCCTCTTTTTTCTCTTGCTTGAATATAACATTACATTTGATATCGCTATTGTTAATTACCATACACGCTCGCAAAGTGATGATGAAGCGGCTTACGCCCTCTTCCTTGCTCAACAATATGGTAAACAATGCTTTGTTCATAATTGTTCTCTATCTACTATCAATTTTGAACATAACGCACGTCATGAGCGCTATACTTTTTTTGAAAATCTTATCCAAAAACACCATTACACACATCTCCTCACAGCGCATCACTTAAACGATAAACTAGAGTGGTTTTTAATGCAACTTTCCCGAGGGGCTGGCTTAGTAGAAATGATTGGAATGCATGAGTATGAACCAAGAGAAACCTACACTCTAGTGCGACCCCTGCTACATATCAGCAAGCCAACTCTCATAAATTTTCTAGAAAGCAATCATATTACGTATTTTTATGATGAGAGCAATGGAGAATCCCATTACTTACGTAATCACATTCGTGAGGATTATGCAAATGCTTTTATTGATGAGTATGCCTCAGGCGTAAGTAAAAGTTTTGAATATTTAGAAAATGACTCTCTAAGACTTCTTCCTTCCAAAACAACACGTCTTAAAAATCTTTTTATAATTTCACGTCACAAAGATGACCATATTAATATTCGCCATATTGATAAAGTTATCAAGCAATTAGGAATAGTGGTATCTAAAGCACAGCGTCAAGAAATTTTGCGCACTAAACTATGTGTTATAAGCAATAAAATAGCCATTAGCTTTACGGAAGAGTTGATTTATATAGCACCACATGTGACCGTAAATATGGATAAAAATTTTAAAGAATCATGCCGACTTGCGCATATCCCTTCAAAAATAAGACCTTACATGTACAAAGAGTCTATTTTGCCTCGTGATGTACTTGCGTTGCATTCAAGTCATACACTTTAATCGTAAAGATGGAGGTGATTCTATCACCATTAGATTCAAGATGAATTGGAAAATCTGCTTGCACAATACTACTGTAGTGATTAAGTCCCTCTAAAAAATTATAGAAATTAGTAGGCGTTTTAAGAAGAGATGTTACATTAAGTTCATACTCTACAAACTCTTTTTTATAATCCGTTTTAGTAACCTGTGTTAAATTGACTTGTGTAAAAAACTTTCCAGCATATTGTAAAAACTCTTCTTGTGCAAAAGGATGTTTAAACGCTTGAAGCACTGCTGTGTTTTCTGTATTGAGTCGTGTCAATTCTGATTCACGTTCTAAATAAAGATTTTCAACACGTGTTTTGTGTACTAAGACACGTTTATAATCTGCTTGCAAAATACGATGTTCTTTAACGTTAGGAATAATCATTAAAAAAATAATGCTAAAAATGATGACAATAAAAGCCATAAAAAAAAGCAATAATTTCATTAAATCTATTTTTTCAAGACTTCTATCAATACTATTCACGTATGCCATCCGTTCCGATAATCTTATTGACGCTTACAAAATTATACCAACCTTCTTTCGTTAAATAAAAGGTTGTGTTACTGGTATGAAAAATAGACTTAAGTGGTGCCGCTAATAAAAAATTAAAGGTATCTTGCGTTGGAGAAACGCCATATAAAATTAATGAATTGCGTTCCATTTCCACTTTTTTAAGGGTAATTTGATCTGGGACTAAGTCAAAGAGATTTTTCATACTCTCTTTTAAAAGTGTATTATTGGAGTAAACTTCTTCGGAAAGTGCTTTTTCACGGAGAATCAAACTTATTTCTTCATCATCTTGATCAATACGCGCTTCCAAGGCTTCTCTTTGCGCTGTTAATTCCACAATGCCTAACTTAAATGAGTGCATTTCTACACTAATATAAAAGTCAAAAACAAGTAAAAACACGACCATTACAGCAATGAATGCTAACCATAATTTACTGAAAAGGGAAATAAAATGTTTCTTACGAGGTACAATGAAACTATAATATTTCATTTAAAGACCTCTTTAATGGAGATATCACAAAGCCTATCAACAATATCGACCTTATGAATTTCAACATCCATTATCAATTCATCTTCTAACTGATGAATCAGGTCTGAACTCATTTCAAAACCATCAAATATAATAATCTCATCAATAAATTCCCCATGAAAAAGAGGATTATGGTAATACTCTTCTAAAGAAGATTTGAGATATTTATAGACTAATAAATCTCGACCATAAAGCTCTAAACTCGTATCTTCTTCTTTAACATTATCAAAGCCTTTAAAATGTCCTAAGGTTTTGACATCATCAACATCTGAAAAGGAATCCACTTGATTTAGTTCATCAATATCCTCTAAATCACTAAGGCCACTTAAACTCTCATCCTCATTATCTTCATTATTATTCATACTAAGTTCTGGCATTTCTTCTAAATTAGCAATATTTTCTTCTTCTCGTTCACTTTCCCAATCACTCACTTCATCCGTATGTGTAAACGCTACACTATTTTGCGTTTTGAAGAATGCCCCAAAATGAAGTTTTGTGTCTTGAAAAACTGCTGAAACAAAAAAATCTTGACCATTTAATAAGTATAAAGTTGGCTTAGATTTCAACTTTTGAGAAACAATAAAATCATATAAAATAAAAAAAGGAGAATAAACAAGATCAATGCCTGTTTCACTAAAAATATTTTTGACCCATTTAATTTCAATAAAAGAAGCATACATAGACCACTGCTTGGAGATATTAATCATATGCACATTTTGCAAATCGACACTATGTTTGCGATAACTTTCAGCATTAAAGCCTTCAATTGCCCCTTGCCCCATAGCATTCAGTAAAAAAGAAATATACACAAATCCATATTCTTCTTGTAATGAAATTAAGTAATTCTCAATAGTAATATCTAAATTTTCTGTATCGTATGGACCCGAAAAAGACTTTTCAAATGTTTTTTTAATCGCACCATCTTGATATACTTTACATTTAATATGGCACGCACTCTCATTTAAGACAATAGCAACAAAAAGATTTTGAAATTTTTTTTGGAATATCTGTCTTAGATTCATACCATGGACTCTTTACTCACGGGCATCTCTTGTGTTAATTTGTGATATATATATTAGACTAATCTTGCTTAAGTTTTCTAAAATCTTAAGCAAAATTAATACCATTCTCGTGTGTATGGACTATACTGCATGTTTAAGAAGCATTTTTTGTATGATTTCTCTAGCCTCTTCATGGCTTAAGTCATTAATATAAAAAGGCTCACCAATATAATAAGATAAGGTGCAAAATGGTTTTGGCACACAGAAAGCATCCCAGCTTTTCATTTTCCAGTACGAAGAAGGTTGACAATTAAGAGTAACGATCGGTACATTCTTAAGTTTAGCAAGGTCAATAAGACCATTTGCTATGCTATGTCTTGGGCCTCTTGGTCCATCAGGAGTAATGGCAATATCACGCCCAGCTTGTAATGAACGAAGCGCTTGTTTAAGAACAGTAGTAGAGCCTTTCGAACTACTGCCTCGAATCGTTCCTCCCCCAAAGAGATGAATAATTTTTGCAATCATTTCACCATCTCCATGCAGGCTAATGATGGCATCAAGTTTCTGTGAGCTTGAGATATGGATATAGGCAAAAGGGAGCATCAAAAGCTCTCCATGCCACAGAGCATAAAGACTAGGCTCCACGAGTTGTGATTGCGGTAGATAATATTTTTTCTTACATGTAAAGTATAAAAGCTTCATCATATAAAAGGCTAGAGGTGGTACAATCCAAGCCAAAAGTTTGCGTCGATTGGCTTTAGAGAACAATGTCGCCATACAGTGCTAAACGTTTAGGATTCGTTATTTTCACATTAACCGTTGTACCTAATAAATTTTCATCTCCCTCTATTTGCACCAAAGCATTATTGTCACTTCTTCCTGCTAAAAAGCCACTGTTACGAAGTTCTTCAATATAGACGGGATAGATCTTTCCACGTTTTGATTCTGCAATTTCATCTAAAATTTCATCTTGCATTAATTGCAAACGTTCAAGTCTTTGAGCTCCAATTTCAGGATCAATTTGATGGTCAAATTCTGCTGCTTTGGTAAGCGGTCGCGCAGAGTATTTGAAAGCAAATACTTGTTCAAACTTCACTTGACGCATCACATCGAGCGTATCTTCAAAATCCTCTTCACTTTCACCGGGGAAAGCTACAATGATATCAGTACTAATCGAAACATCTGGTATCATCGCACGAAGCTTTAAAGCGCGATCTAAAAACCACTCTTTACTATAACCTCGTTTCATCTGTTCCAAGATATGTGTCGAGCCACTTTGAAGAGGCATATGCATCGATTTACATACTTTGGGGTTATTGGCAAACGTTTCTAAAAATTTGTCATCCATATGTAAAGGATGAGGCGAGGTAAAACGAATACGTTCTACTTCAGGAATTTCACTAATACGATTCAGCAAATCTGAGAAATCTATTTTTTCATCTACACCACTAAAACGTCTGCCATAGTTATTGACATTTTGTCCTAATAAAAAAATCTCTTTTGCCCCTTTAAGGGCTGCTTTTCGTGCTTCATTAATAATCAGTTCTGATGGAATGGATAACTCTTCACCTCTGGTTTGAGGCACGATACAATAGGTACACTTTTTATCACATCCAATGGAAATATTGACATAAGCTTTATAAAGGCTATTACGAAATTCTCCAAAAGCATAATTACTCTCATCATAATCCGTGTCCACACTCAAAAATCGTTCCGTATTAACGGCTGTTGAAATTTTGGAAACATTACGTGCACCAAGGACAAAGCTAACATAAGGCGCTCGTCTAAAAATTTCTTCTCCTAAGTGACTTGCGGTACATCCACAAACACCAATTTTTGCACCCTCTTTTTTACGTTTATTGTATTTTCCAATTTCAGAAAAAAGCTTACTTACCGGCTTTTCACGTACACTGCATGTATTAATTAAAATCAAATCTGCATCTTGCATATTATCCGTTAGTGTATAATGCTCTTTATCACCTAGCTCTGCGATGATATGTTCAGAATCACGTACATTCATCGCACATCCTAGCGTTTCAATATAGAGCTTTTTTTCCTCTTGATATATCAAAATAAAACCTTATAAGATATGTACTTCGTACATATAATCACCCTCTCCAAGGCCATATTTAATTTCACGAAGATAAACACTAAAGCCTTTACCTTCAAAATGTTCCACCAAAGCAACTAAATCTTTATGTGAATTTTCTTTGTCAAAATAAAATATTTTTTGTCCATCTTTTTCAATAACTTCAGTGACTTTATCTAATGTGATAGCTTTTGGTTTTCCATTAATTTCATTTCTAGCTAATTTAATTTCCATTGTAAACCTCTTTTCATAGAGAAAATTATCGTGCACGCCTCAAAGAGACACAGATATATCGCGAAGTATACTTTGTTTTCAATAAATTCCTTATTAAGAGTCATCTGTAATATTTCTAAAGAAAATAAAAGATGATTTTAGCTATAATCCCATTTCTTCCCTCGCAATCATTTAAAATACCTTTTAATTTTGCAATATTGCGGCAATCACACTGATAGAGAATTATGTAAAAAACCTAAGGAAAACTATGGAAAAAATTATAGATATTATAGAATCAATAGCTCATGAAAAAGGCCTTGATATCAAAGCAGTGAAAGAAACTGTCACATTAGCCTTAGTTAAAACGGCTAAAAAAGTTTATGGACAACAATATGAGTACGGTGCTGAAATCGATCCTTTAACAAAAAGCTTAAAGCTCTACCAAAAAGTACTTGTCGTTGCCCCAGAAGATGCTCGTCTGATTGATGGCAATGAAAATTTTATTGCTGTTAAAGCAGCTAAAGAAGTAGACCCAGAAATTGATATTGGCGATGAACTTACTTATGCATTGCCACTTGATAATTTAGGTCGTACCGCTGCTGCAACACTTCAAAAAGAACTAGAGTACCATATACAACGCCTATTGGAAAACAATATCTTTGAAAAATACCAAAGTCTTGTAGGTAAGACTGTTTTTGGCTCCGTTGTACGAATTGATAATGATGAAAACACCTTTATAGAAATTGATGAAATACGAGCTGTTTTACCTCGCAAAAATCGAATTAAAGGCGAAAAATTTAAAGTCGGTAATGTTGTTAAAAGTGTTATCCGTAAAGTGCTTATTGATAAATCTCAAGGTATTTACGTAGAACTTTCTCGTACAAGCCCAAAATTTTTAGAGTCTCTTTTAGAGCTTGAAGTTCCGGAGATTAAAGATGGTTTGATTAAAATCGTTAGTAGTGCGCGTATTCCAGGTGAACGTGCTAAAATCTCTCTTCTCTCTTTACACCCTAATATTGATGCTGTTGGAGCAACTGTCGGTACAAAAGGCGTAAGAATTAATGCGGTCAGCAAAGAATTGCATAATGAAAACATTGATTGTATAGAGTTTTCTAATATCCCTGAAATTTTCATCTCTCGTGCACTTAGCCCTGCTATGGTATCTAATGTTAAAATTGTTGGTGGCAAAGCGATTGTAACCCTTCCGAGTGATCAAAAATCAAAAGCTATTGGTAAAAGTGGTATTAATATTCGTCTAACTTCAATGCTTTGTGGGCTGGATATTGAACTGGTAGAATCAGGTTCCAATGGTGAACCAAGTGGTAATGACGATCAGTTGCAGCGCGATCCAAATGCCCTTAAAAATCTTTTTGGTGGACTTTAATCACCGCGCTTTACATGTAGATATCCCCACATGTAAAGCGTTATTCTGTTTTATTTTTTACCCACTCAGCGCCATTATTAACTTTTTCTTTTGTCCAATTTACACCGTCCTTGGTATCTTCTTTAATGCCTTGCCATGTAGCACAACCAGAAAATACTAACATCATTATAATCAAAATAAACGTTTTCATTTTTTCTCCTTTATAAAATTTTATCTTCGTCTTTTAAAATGAGGGTTGAGTTTTGTTAAAACTACATCGGCTATCATATTTCCTATTAGTGTTAGAAATGAAGAGATAATAAGTATTCCCATAATTACGGGATAGTCACGACTTAAGGCACTCTGATAAAACAAAAGTCCCATACCATTAATGGCAAATATTGATTCTAAAATAACACTTCCCCCAATCAAGCCAGGCAGTGATAAACCTAAAATTGTTACCAACGGAGGAGAAAGATTGGGTAAGATAAAACGTCTTAAAAGCTCTCGCCCTTTGATACCACGACTGCGTGCAAAAAAGATATAGTCGCTTTTGAGAATATTAAGTGTTAAGCTACGGACATAAAGTATCAAGCTTCCAAGTCCACCAAAAACCATCACAAAAACAGGTAAAATTAAATGCCATGCCATATCAAGATAATAGCTAAATCCCCCGGCTACTTCACTTGAATGTAGTCCTGAAATCGGAAAAATCTTCCAGTGCACCGAAAACACTATTACTAAAAGTAAAGCCAAGTAAAAAGAAGGCATAGCGTACGAAATAAGGGATACCTGTTTTATAGCTTTATCATAATTTTTCTCTTGATTCAGCGCTGCTTTAATGCCAAAATAAAGAGATAGAACAAAGACTAACACCATACTGATAATATTCATCACCAGAGTAATAGAAATACGACTCAATATCTCATCACGCACCGTTTTTCCGCTTGCAAAAGAAATACCAAAATCAAGATGTAACAACGCTTTGAGCCATGAAAAAAATTGCATCATTAAGGATTGGTCTAAACCATATATTTTTTTGAGTTGCTCAAGGGATTCAGGTGTAATATTAGGGTTTAATTCACCACTAGCAAAGAAGGAGTTTGGTGCTAAATGAATAGCCCCAAACGAAATTATAGCAATAATAAAAAGCATCAGCACTACATAGGCAATTT
Source organism: Sulfurospirillaceae bacterium (assembly GCA_028684065.1). Taxonomy (GTDB): domain Bacteria; phylum Campylobacterota; class Campylobacteria; order Campylobacterales; family Sulfurospirillaceae; genus Sulfurospirillum. The sequence goes on along the minus strand of JAQUGO010000004.1, from coordinate 90,831 downwards.
TTTGCAGTGCAAGTTTCATCATAATTGACTACTTGTATTTATCCCACGCAAGAACAGTATGACCTTCCTCGTCGAGTTCATCCATGCCCATACCCATAATATTGTATCCAGCATCAACATAATGAATTTCGCCCGTTACACCACATGAGAGGTCACTTAGAAGGTACATTCCACTGTTACCAACTTCATCTGTTGTAACATTTTTGCGAAGGGGAGCATTCACTTCATTCCAATTTAAAATCATTCTAAAATCACCGATACCACTTGCCGCTAATGTTTTAATGGGACCAGCACTAATGCCATTGACACGAATGCCAAGCTTTCCACAATCGACGGCTAGATAACGTACACATGATTCAAGAGCTGCTTTTGCAACTCCCATAACATTATAATGAGGAATATATTTTGGTCCACCTAAATACGTTAGGGTTAAAACAGAACCACCTTCATTCATCACAGGTAAGCACGCGCGTGTTAGAGATACTAATGAATAAGCTGATGTACCAAGAGCAATATCAAATGCCTCTTTAGTTGTATCGATAAACTTGCCACTCAAAGCTTCTTTAGGAGCATACGCAACTGAATGCACCACAAAATCAATTTTTCCAAAATCTTTTGCCAAAGAAGCCGTTAAATCTTCTAAGTGGTCTGGATTGTTGATATCGAGTTCATACACTTTGGTACTTCCAAACTCTTCAGCAATGGGACGAACTCTTTTTTCTAGTTGTTCATTTAAAAATGTAAAAGCCAACTCTGCACCTTGTGCAATACATGCTTTGGCGATGCCATAAGCAATTGATTTATTATTGGCGATGCCAACAATGAGTCCTTTTTTACCTTGCATTACCATTTTTACTACTCCTGTTTTATTTTTCTAATGTATCGGCGACTTGTATCATCGTGCAAAATGCATTACTATCCCAACTGGCAGTACCGACTAAAACACCCTCGCAATAGGGGATAGATAAAATATCTTTAATATTTTCAACTTTTACGCTACCACCGTATAAAAGTGGAGCATTAAGCTTTACATGTAAACGTGCTATGACTTCTTCAATATCATGTTGACTAGCCGTTAGACCTGTACCAATAGCCCATACAGGTTCATATGCCACTATCAAATTAGTGTAGTGTATATCAATACCCTCAAATTGCTCCCAAAGATATGCCATTACCGCTTCAATACCTTGTTCACGTACTTCACGAGGTTCTCCTATACAATAGACTATTTCCACCTCTTTGACTTTTGCAAAATCAAATTTTTGGGCAATTAATACTTGTGATTCTTTCAAAATATGACGACGTTCACTATGCCCTATTAGTATTGAAGTAATATGAAACTCTTCAAGTTGTTCAAAACCAATTTCTCCCGTAAAAGAACCATTTTGTACGGGATAAAAATTTTGTGCACCCACACGCAATTGTACATTTTTATCGAATGTATCCAATGCAGTTGCCGGTATGTAAATACGTACTTCTTGCGACGTATGTGAATTTTGCATAAACATTTGTACGGTATCAATAAAGGCACACGCCCCTTTACGCGTATAATTGGTTTTTAAATTTGAAGCAATAATCATCGTTATTCAACTTCTACTGTACTTAAAACTTTTACACCAGGTAATTCTTTGCCTTCAATAAGCTCTAAACTTGCTCCACCACCTGTTGAGATAAAGGTCATTTCATCTGCATCACCTGCGCGAGCAACAACATCGGCGGTATCCCCACCACCTACAACAGTTGTCGCATGCGCTTGTGCAATATCATGCGACATTTTAAAGCTTCCTTTAGAGAATTTTTCCAATTCAAATACACCCATTGGTCCATTCCAAAGAATCGTTTGTGCATCGGCCAAAGCTTCCCTAAACAATCGTGATGTCGCTGGACCAATATCAAGACCCATCCATCCTTTAGGAATTTCTTGAGCTGTTACAAATTTAATCGTTGCATCTTGTGAGCATGTTTGTGCTGCTACAACATCTACAGGTAAATAGAGCTTTACCCCCAAACGTTTTGCTTCTTCTATAACACGATTTGCTTCTTCTACAAGTTCATCTTCTACCAAAGAATTACCAATATTAAGCCCTTGTGCTTTTAAAAATGTAAATGCCATACCACCACCGATAACCAACTTATCAACACGTGGCAAAAGATTAACAAGTGCTTGTAGCTTACCACTTACTTTACTGCCACCGACAACCGCTACAAAAGGTCTCGTTGGACGACGAAGAAGATTTTTAGAAAACTCAACCTCTTTTTGCAATAAAAATCCTGCAGCTGAACTTTTGTCATTAAAATAATGTGTTATGGCTTCAACAGAAGCATGAGCACGATGGCATACACCAAAAGCGTCATTGATATAAACTTCTGCCATATCGGCTAAGTCCTTTGCAAATGCTTCATCATTCGTCGTTTCACCTTTATGAAAACGCAAATTCTCCAATAATAAAACATCCCCTGCTTCCAATGCTGCGGCTTTATCGTGAGCATCTTTACCAATAACATCACTTGCTAATAGTACTTCTTTATCTAACAATCGCTTTAAGCGCATTTGGACAGGAGCGAGTGAATATTTTTCATCAACAACGCCTTTAGGTCGACCTAAATGACTTGCTAAAATAATAGAACACCCATGATCTAAACAATAGCGTATTGTTGGGATTGCTGAACGTACACGCCTATCATCGGTAATATTAGCAAATTCATCTAAAGGTACATTGAAATCACAGCGAATAAAGACTTTTTTACCCGTAATATCCAAATCTCTAATGGAGCGAATCATTGTATTTCCTTTTACGATTTACTGACATATAATGCCATATCAATTAAACGTGTTGAGTATCCCCACTCATTATCATACCACGCCATCACTTTGATCATATCTCCAGCAATTACTTGTGTTAAATCTGCTGCTACCACAGAGCTAAAAGTACTCGTCATAAAATCTTGTGACACTCTTTGTTCTACATCAACTTCCAAAATTCCTTTTAAAATTCCTTGTGCATTTTGTGTAAAAAGAGCATTCACTTCTTCTTTTGTTGTCTGTTTTTTGACAACAACATTTAAATCTACCATTGAAACATTTGGTGTTGGAACACGCACGCTTTGTCCATGTAATCGACCTTTAAGATGCGGCAGTACCAAACCAATAGCTTTAGCAGCACCTGTTGTCGTAGGAATCATATTAATTGCGGCTGCACGTGCACGGCGAAGATCTTTACTATGTTTAACATCTAAAATATTTTGGTCATTTGTATAGGCATGCACCGTTGTCATAAGCCCTTTGTCAATACCAAAAGCATCGTCTAAGATTTTCGCAATAGGTCCTAAACAGTTTGTTGTACAACTAGCATTAGATACGATTGATTGACCAGCATAACTCTTTTCATTGACACCTAAAACAAAAGTAGGAGTATCATCTTTAGCAGGCGCTGACATAACAACTTTTTTAATGCCACTATCAATAAAGATTTGCGCATCTTTTTGGGTGAGCAATGCACCTGTACATTCCAAAACTACATCCACACCATAATCCGCAAAATTTAATGCCTTTGGATCACGTGTTGAGAACATTTTAACTTTCGCTTTACCAACTTGCATATACTCATCATCTAAAAGTTCTACGATTCCTGGGAAAATTCCGTGAACGCTATCGTATTTCAATAACTGTTTTGTCATTGCACGGTCTGCGGTATCGTTAATACATACAAGCTCTACATCTTCTCGTGAATCGATAATTCTGGCAACACATCTGCCAATACGGCCAAATCCATTTATCGCAATTTTTAATGCCATGTGCTTTCCTTTAATATTTTAAGGTAATTTTGTGTTAGACTTTCGTTTAAAAAACAGTTACATTTTAGCAAAATTGATGTATAAAAAAGATTAAAAGCCATTATCCTTTAATGCTGGAGAAAAAAGATTGAAAATTGCGATTTTTGGAGGTTCTTTCGACCCTCCTCACCTAGGACATCAAAAGATTGTCCATAAAGCACTTGAACTACTCGATATCGACAAACTTTTGGTTGTCCCAACCTATCTTAATCCTTTCAAGGAGAGTTCCAGAGCACCCTCAGACCTACGTAAAAAATGGTTGGAACAACTTTTTGGTAATTGCAAAAAAATTACTATTCTTCCTTTTGAATCAGATTTAAAGAGGCAAGTACCAACAATTGAAACTATTTTACATGTTAAGCATACTTATCCTCATACCAAACTCTATCTTATTGTAGGAAGTGATAGTTATGCTACATTACCGCAATGGACACGGTATGAAGAACTTATAACCCATGTGGAGATTGTCGTTGCATCACGAAATGGCTTTGAATATCCAAAAGACTTGAAAATTTTACCAATTAATGTTAATATCAGTTCTTCAAAGTTACGTGAGAATTTGGATGAAATCTTCATCCCAAAACGCATTCGCCAAGAAGTAAAAGAGTATTATAGCAAGGAATCAAATGGATAACCGTATTGAAAAAATCGTTTTCGCTCTGAGTGATAAAAAAGCAGAAGACATACAAGTCTTTGATATGCGTAATAAAGACTATTTTGTTAATAGTGTTGTAATTGCAACCACTATGGGTGAACGTCATGGTCTTTCTCTCTTAGACCATTTAAAAACAGAACTCAAAGGAGCTGGTGAAATATTTTTAAATGTAGATGCTGATGATAATTGGACTGTCATAGATATGGGCGATATTCTCATCCATCTTATGACACCTGCATATCGTTTAAAATATAATTTAGAGCTTTTTTTGAAAGAGAGAGAAGATGAAATGAAAAAAATCAGAAGTATAGAATCATAACATGATAAGACAAGAAGAGTGAACTGCGCTAGCACTCTTCTTGTCTCAAGTTATTTACATTTTTTCTTTTGCTCGAATACCTATTAGTTTTAATCCAACGCGCAAACTCAATCCTACCATTGCGAGAAGTTTAAGAAGCTTATCTTCATCCATACTCCCTACCACACGGTTTTCATTATAAAATTTATGCAATGAAGCGGCTAGTGCTTTAAGATATTCAGTGACTTTCTGAACTTGACGTGAACTAAAGGCATCTTCAAGTACTTCAGGTAAAAGTAATGCACTAAAAAGAAGGTTTTGAGCTTCTTCATTTAAACCAACAAGAGGTATAGATCTTACATCTTCAATAGTTTTTCCTGCTTTTGCAAAAACTTGGTTAATACGGGCATGCGCATAATTAATATAAAAAATAGGGTTATTGCTATCTTCTTGCTTAAAAACATCGATATCAAATTCAAGTTGGGTGTCTGATTTTTTACTCAAAAAAACAAAACGCAAAGCATCGCTTCCAATTTCAGCAACGACGTCACTCATCAAAATAAAATTGCCTGCACGCTTACTCATTTTATAAGGTTCACCACCTTTTAAAAGAGAAACCATCTGTGCTAAAATGACTTCAAGCTTATTTTCATCGTAACCTAAAAAGTTAATAGCTGCTTTAACGCGTGCTATATAGCCATGATGGTCAGCACCCCAAATATTAATATACTGATCATAGCCTCTTTGAAATTTATTATCATGATAGATAATGTCTCCAGCTAAATAGGTTGGTCTACCATCATCACGAACGACAACACGATCTTTTTCATCACCCAACTCTGTTGAGCGAATCCACGTTTTTCCACCTTCTTGGTAGGTTTTATTATTTCTTTGTAGTTTTTGGAAACTTGCATCCCATTGGTCATAGAGTGATTTTTCACTGACAAAATTTTCAAAAACAATTCCAACATCGGCTAAATTAGATTTAATTAATTCTAACATTTTATCTTTGCCCCACACGGATAGTGTGGCGATATTGTCTTCTTTTTCAAATATAACTGAGCCTAACTCGGCCTTAGCAATATGTGCTAAATCAATAATATATTCACCGCGATAAAACTCTTCTGGCCATGTCACATCTAAACCTAAAATATGCTCTCGCCCTGCAAGAAATAGTGAGAGTCCTAAAAGATCAACTTGATTGCCAGCATCATTAATATAATATTCACTAACAATATTATAGCCAAGATGACGCCCTATTTTATAAAGTGAATCACCGATAACAGCACCTCGTGCATGCCCAATATGTAATGGTCCCGTAGGGTTTGCGCTAACATATTCAAGCAAAATACTACACTCTTGTCTATCACTCCCAAAACGCTCTTCATTTTGGAGTGCCCATGTAGCATACGTGTCTAAGAAAGTTTCACTTAACTTAAAATTAATATACCCTTTTATAGCAGTCACTTCTTTAAACATCGGTTGAGAACCAAACGCAGAGCATAATTCCTCAGCAATAAGCATTGGAGATTTTTTCAGTTCTTTTGCTAGAGAAAAGGCTATAGGTGTAGCATAATGTCCAAAAGAGAGATTGGCTGGTTTTTCTAAAACAAACTCTCTTTGTAAAATTTCATGAATAGCATTGATGACAGATTTTTTCAATACGTGACCTTACGCTTTTTTCTCTTCAGTATGAGTAGAATTTTGCACAACTACTTTTTCTTCAGGCTTGGCTTCTACTTTATCAACTGTTGTTGTAGCTTCTTCATCTTCTTTAACCGCCTTTTTGAAATTTTTAATGCCTGAACCTAGACCTTTTGCAAGTTCTGGTATTTTTTTTGCACCAAAAAGCAATACGACGATAACAAGAACGATTAATAATTGCTGTACACTCGGACCCATTTTTTCTCCTTTAATCTTTACATGTAAAATTTTGTTCGCGCATTATATCATTTTTTTATGAACTAAAAATGCTATTAATATGCTACTCTACATTTGCCCATGCACTTATAAATTCTCCTGCATCAACCAATGACATTTTTTTGCGTGATGCATAGGCAATAGCAGTTAAATCCTTGAGGGTAGTCTCAAAATTGTCATTAATTAAGAGATAATCATATTCACGCATACGTGTCATTTCTGAAACAGCATTGGCCAAACGTTTCTGAATAACTTCAATGCTATCTGTTCCTCGGTTTATCAACCGTTGTTGAAGGCTTTGCTGGTCAGGCGTTGTAATAAAAACAGATGTTATCAGACTTCCAAGCTTTTCTTTGGCTATTTTATGCCCTTGTACATCGATATCAAAAATAACCATTTTCCCTTCATGAAGGTCTTTTAATACTGGTTTGAGAGAGGTCCCATAGTAATTATCATGCACTTTGGCCCACTCTAAAAAGAAACCTTCATCAATATCATTTTTAAACTCTTCTTTGGAAACAAAATGATAATTGACACCATCAACTTCACCTTCTCGTATCTCTCTCGTAGTTGTAGAAATGGAAAAACACGCGTTAGGAAACTTGTGTAATACTTCATTCATCAAAGAGCTTTTTCCAGAACCACTCGGTCCTGAGATAACTAAGATATTACCTTTCACGATTAATTTTTATCGTCAAAAGTAATCGAAATATTAATTTTCATTCCTTTTAAAGCCTCTCTTAAGATGTCACTTTGTGCAAATCCTGCAATACTCTTAGAAATACTACTCTCAATCTCACCACGAATGACTTCAATTTCTTGTAATGCCTCTTCTTTTTCAGGAATCTTTTCTTCCTCTACTTCTTCACCAAATGCTTTTTTAATAAGATTTTCATTCAACTCATCTAACGTTAGAACATCCTCTGTTAGGTTTATTTCACTAATCAGCGAAGGTTCATGTATTTCCGTTTTTTCCTCACATAAGGTCGATTCTTCACATTCTTCTTCTATTTTTTCCTCAAAATCGTCAATCATATCTTCTTGTATTTCGATAGGTACTTCATGAAAAGCCAATGCATTCTCTTCAAAGCTTTCATCCTCTTTTATCTTCGACAAAGCCTCATCTTCTTCATCAAAGATACTATCAAGATTCATAGATTCATCATCTTCAAAAGTTTCTACTGAAAGTGGTGTTTCTTCTTCTTTTTCTAATAGATCAAGCTCTTCTTCATTATCATCAAGAGCATCATTTTCAAAAGTTACATCCTCAAAATCTACTTCTTTACTATCACTTTCATCATCATCAAGCAACTGTTTTACTTCATTGATATCATCTCGATCTAACACAGAAGGGGCATTTCCAACGTCTTCTTTTTCTTCAAATACATCATCTGTTGTCTGTGAAACAAAAGCACCCTCTTCTATCGTATGCGTATCCGCCAGTGATAACTCTAAATCTTCTTCTTGCGTCTCTAAATCAAATGTTGGAAGTTCCATTTCCTCATCATCGTCTAAAGAAGTATCTGAAAAATGTAACGTCTCATCATCTTCACTATTATCTATATTTTCGTTGTGATTCTCTAAAGGTTGGGCTATTTCATCTTCATCTTCCAGTCCACCAATTGAATCAATATCAAAAGCTGTTTCTTTTTCAGCCTTAACAAGCTCTTCTTCTTCATCATTATCATCCAATAAAATCACATCAGCCGATTGCGCACGATAGCTTTCTATTACATTTTTTACTTTATCAAGTAAAACTAAAAAATCCGTTGGAAGAAATGGTTTTTCAAGTATCACATTCGCAGAATCTGGCTTAACGGCGCCTCTTTGGCAAACATAAATACAATAGCTACAATGTGTTTGTTCTTTTACTGCTTCTAATTCATTTTCATCAAAAAGCTCATTATCGACCATTATGACATCGTAACTTTTTAATGGAACCAAGCCATAATCTTCGAATTCATCTATCTCGTGGCCAGCTTTTTCTACACTAAGTTTTATTAATCGTGAAACTGCTGGATTGTTATTTATAAGTAACAGGCGCATTGTGACTCCTGGATGAGAATTATTCATACTCATTGTAGTATAAAAAAAATTATGATTGCTTTAATATCTTTATCTTAGAACATTATACAGCACTAGTGCACAAAAAGAATCGTCATATGATTCAGTGCTTCTTGAAACTCTTTTTTAAAAACAAACATCATTGATGCAAGTATGGCAATTAAAACTACAAAAGAGACCATAATTTTAATGGGAAAACCTACTACAAGGAGGTTAAATTGAGGCATTGTTTTCATCAACATGCCAAAGACTAAATCTAATAATAATGAAATTGCTAAAATAGGAAAGGATAGGATAAATCCATAGACAAACATACCCGTAACGGCTCGTGCAAGATACGCTAAAATATTTTGGTCAGGATAAAAACCACCCAGAGGGACTAACGAGAGTGAATCTACTATGAAAAGGAGCATTTGATGGTGACCATTAAATGCAAGCACCACCATCAAGCCAATGAGAGATAAAAATTGTGACATCAATGGGATGGATGTGCTTGTTTGTGGGTCAATAACACTCGCCATTGTAAAACCCATCACAAAAGAAATTTGCATTCCTGCCATTTGTAACATTGCTAATACAATTGTTAAAAAAAGTCCTGCTAAAAATCCTATCATCAGTTCACTCACTAAAGCTAAAGAAAGGCTAACAACATTTAAGTCTACATGTAATGTTGCGGGGAGCAATGGAAATAAAAATATAGTCATAAAAAGACCAAGAGCAGTTTTAAGTGAAATAGGAATACTCATATGTGAGAAGAAAGGGAAAAAAGCAAACAATCCACTAATACGGGTAAAAAGTAACATAAAAAGAATCACTTGATGTTCACCTATCATCGCAATCAAGGATTCCACTTATGCTTCCTCTTTAAGTCCATCTACATGTAAATAGCGATGATACGTGCACTGCTTTGCCAAATGCGTGTTATGGGTTACTAATAAAAGTGTAGCATTTTCTTTTTCAATGTATTCAAATAGTACATTCATAACTTCTTGGGCTGTTTTATCATCTAAATTACCAGTAGGTTCATCCGCAAAAATAATTTTTGGTTTTTTTGCTAAAACTCGTGCAATAGAGATACGTTGCTGTTGTCCACCAGAGAGATCCCCAACTTTATAATGCATAAAATCTGCAATACCTAAGCGTTCTAGCATACTAGAGTCAATTGTTTTATCACTTAAAAAAGATGCTAGTTCAATATTTTCATAGGCAATAAAGCCCTTAAATAAATAATGCGCTTGAAAAATAATACCTACATCATAGCGACGTAGCTTGAGAGTATCGTTCTCATGTTGAGCATAAATATTTTTATCAAATAATGTAACAGTACCACTATTAGGCCTTAAAAGAGTCGAGCAAATATGTAAAAGTGTTGATTTTCCACTACCACTTACCCCTAAAATCGCCATTGATTCTTTTGGTTTAAGACTAAAATTTACTTTTTCAAATAATTGATAATCAAATGCGTGAGAAATATTTTCAACACGAAGTAAAGGCATTCGCATCCTTTAAAAGAAGGGTGGCGAGGATTTCCCCCGCCAAAATTGATCGATAAATTATTTTAATTGTTCAGCAACTTCTGAAGCAAAATCACAACCACGTTTTTCCAAACCTTCACCAAGTTCAAATCTTACGTATTTGACGAGTTCAATTTTACCACCTAATTCTTTTGCTTTTTCTTCAACGACTTGTGCAATAGTTTTTTTGTCATCCATCACATAGAATTGACTTAATAATGTAAGTTGTTGATCAAGCTGAGTATTATCTGCAATGAATCTCTCGATTTGTCCAGGAATGATTCTATCCCAAATTTTTTCTGGTTTGCCTTGTGCTCTTAGCTCATCTTCCATCTCTTTTTTAGCATTTGCTAAAACTTCATCAGTTAATTGAGCTTGAGAAACGAACAAAGGCATGCGCTTAAGAGGTTTTTGAAGTCTTTTTAACTCTTCATTCTCTTTTTCAATATCGGCTTTGATACCAATAGTCTCTTTTTCAATAAATTCTGCATCAAGTTCAGTATAGCTTAAATACGTTGGCTTCATAGCCGCTGCATGCATACAAAGACTTCTGATAAACTCAGCAGCAGCCATAGCTGTTTTTTCACTATCACAACTTGCTGCAATAGCAACGCCTACACGACCATTTGAGTGCGCATAACCATTAACTACACCATTAGTACCTGCTTTAAGCGTTACGAAACGTCTAACGACAAGATTTTCACCAATTGTAGCTACTTTACTTGCAAAATATTCATCAAAAACAGTACCATTGATAGTCGTTTTCATCAATTCTTCAACACTAGTAACATCACTTGTTTGAATATGAACCGTTGTATCTTTGGTAAGATTTATAAATCCTTCGTTTTTAGCAACAAAGTCCGTTTCAGCATTTATTTCACTAACACTAACTACTTTAAGTGATGGGTCTACATAAACACTCACTAAACCTTCACTTGCTAATCTATCTGCTTTCTTCGCTGCTTTACCAAGACCTTTTTCTCTTAAAAGGTCAATAGCAGCATCAAGATTACCCTCAGTATCAACTAAGGCTTTTTTGCAGTCCATCATTCCAGCACCTGTTGACTCACGTAACTCTTTAACGAGTGCAGCAGTAATTTCAGCCATTACTCACCTTCCTCTATTACCGCACCTTCTTCACTTAATGCTTCTTCAATAATTTCTTTTTTTTCTTCTTCACTTACATCAAAGGCTTCTGCATCAACAGGAGCATCTTTGCTTCGGATTTCATAGCCCTCAGTCATTGCTTCACACATCTCTTTACAGAAAAGTTGAATTGAACGAATCGCATCATCATTTCCTGGAATTGGTAAATCAACCATATCAGGATCACAGTTTGTATCAAGTGGAGCAACAACTGTAATTCCAAGACGTCTAGCTTCTTGAACCGCAATTTTCTCTTTAACAGTGTCAATAACAAAAATCATATCTGGTAAGTTTTTCATATTTCTAATACCGCCAAGATAATCAAGAAGTTTCTCTTTTTTTCTTCGAAGCATTAACGCTTCTTTTTTAGTTAGAAGGTCAATTTGGCCATCTTCTTCCATTTTTTCAATAATATCAAGCTTACGGATTGATTGTTTGATTGTTTGATAGTTTGTAAGCATTCCACCTAACCATCTGTGGTTAACGTAAGGCATGCCACATTTTTCAGCATATTCGCGAATCGCATAACTTGCTTGTTTTTTTGTTCCAACGAACAACATTGTTTTACCTTCAGCTGCTGCATCTTTAACAACATTGTAGGTATATCTGAAATAACGTAGTGTTTTTTGTAAATCTACGATATAGATATTTTTTCTCTCACCAAAGATGAATTTTTTCATCTTTGGATTCCAACGTCTTGTTTGGTGTCCGAAGTGTACACCACACTCTAATAGGTCTTTCATGGTTACCATGAAGCGCTCCTTATGTTTTTTTTGGTTTAGCCTCCACACCCATCAACAGTAAAACTGCAACCGTAAAGGATTGGTGTGTGTGAGATTTGGACCGTGATTATAGTTAAAAAAATATTAAATCTTGCTTTTTTTCATTAAAAATTAAGCTCTATACATCTCAATTAATCTCTATTAAATGAAAACTACATTATAATCCCACTAAATCTTCTTAATTATCAAGGTATTATAAATTTGCGTATTTTTTTCATTATCTTATTGAGTTTTAATTTTCTATTGGCAGCAGACTACTTTGAAACGGCTCCGTATGTGAGCACTTCCTCTTTAGGGAATGATGACTTTGAAAAAGAATTCAATGACCCAAAAAAAGAAAATATTATTGACCCATTAAGCGGCTATAATATTATTATGACAAACATCAATGATAAATTTTATGAATATCTTTTAAAACCTACAGCACAGGGTTATGCTTATATAGTACCTGAGAATGCACGAAATGGTATCGGAAACTTTTTTGATAATCTTTTTTTTCCAATACGCTTTGTCAATAACCTCTTACAATTTAAAATCCAAAACAGTATTGATGAATTAGAACGATTTACTATTAACTCAACGATGGGAATTGCAGGCTTTGCCGATGTTGCCTACTCTACATTCAACATCAAATCACACCAGGAAGACTTTGGGCAAACATTAGGATTTTATGGTGTAGGAAGTGGTTTTCATGTTGTGCTCCCCCTCTTTGGCTCATCCAACTTACGAGACATTGCTGGACTTTTAGCAGATGCTTGGATAGATCCTCTTAATTACATTGCTGCGCGAGATATCAATATACTTAAAAATAGTGAACAATCATTATATCTAACAGGTTTTTATACGATTAATAAAACCTCTTTACACATCGAAGAATATGATAATTTCAAAAAAGATGCTATTGAGCTTTATCCTTATTTACGAAGTTTTTATGAGTCTCGACGCACCAAGCTTATAAGTGAATAAACTATGAAGCAACTCTTATACTCTTTTCTTTTTATATATACCCTAACAATAGCACCTTTATGGGCATTACAAGAAAATGAAATTACTTCATTTATGCAAAAAAATATGGATGTAGCAACAACTATTCTGAGGGATACAACGCTTCAAAAAAGTCAAAAAGCAGAAAAAATTTTTTCTATTTTTGATACTATTTTTGACTATGCTCTTATGTCTAAGCTCGCTGTTGGAGGAAAACATTGGGAAGGATTAACTCCAGAAAAGCAAAAAGAGTTTAGTCATGTTTTTGAAGAAACACTTAAAATATCTTATATGGAAAAACTAGACCTTTATACCGATGAAAAATTAATCATTGTCAAATCAGAAAAAATCAAAGACTCTCGTATTCATTTAACAACCCACTTAATAAAGAATAAAGAAGTCTATGAAGTGATTTACAAGTTTTACAAAGATGCTAGTAATAATTGGCTTATTTATGATGTTGATGTTTTAGGGGTTAGTATTATCCAAACATACCGTACGCAATTTGCTGATTTCTTGGCAAAAGAATCTTTTAATAACCTTATCATCAAACTTAAAAATAAAGATTCACAACCTCAATAAATGCTAAAAAATATTTATCAGAACCTTATCCTTAAATTCCCAAAAATAGTTCTTCTATGTATCGTGCTTCTTGTTGCTTTTTTAGGTTACGAAGCCACAAAACTTGAGATTGATGCCTCTTCTGAAACTCTTTTGCTAGAGCACGATGCTGATTTAAAATTTGCTAAAAAGGTTAATCAAACGTATGCAGGAGATGATTTTCTCGTGATTGCATACACTCCTAATGGAGACCTTTTGAGCGATACTGTCATACATAATATAAAAAATTTGAGCTTAGAACTAATGACCCTTCCTCGTGTTAAAGCAGTGTCATCTATTCTAAATGTACCTTTGCTTCAAAGCCCTCCTCGTCCAGTCAAAGAACTTGTTGAGGATGTTTTGACATTAGAATCACCAAAAGTTGATAAAAGATTAGCAAAAGAAGAATTTCTTACAAGCCCTTTATACTCTAATAATCTTGTTAGTAATGATTTTAAAACAACAGCTCTTATTGTATTTTTAAAAAGTGATGAAACCTTTAAAGCTTTAGAAGCGAAGCGAAATACACTCAAAGATGAAGAGCAAATACGAAATCTAAATGCTGAAGAAGCACAAACACTGAAGCAACTCAACCTTGACTTTAAAGCTTATCGTGATACACAACGTAATATTGAACATGAAAATATCTTACAAATACGCACCATTTTAAAAAATTATCAATCTACGGGAAAACTTTTTCTCGGCGGCGTGAATATGATTGCAGATGATTTAGTGAGTTTTGTCAAAAGTGATCTTATCCTTTTTGGAAGCATTCTTTTAGCCTTACTTCTTTTTGTATTATGGCTTATTTTTAGACAATTAAGATGGGTTGTAATTCCTGTTATTATTAGCCTTTTTTCGGTTGTCGCAACAGCTGGAATCTTAGGATTAAATGGCTGGGAAGTCACTGTTATCTCCTCCAATTTTGTCTCTTTACAACTTATTATTACTCTTTCCGTTATTTTACATTTAATGGTACGCTATAGAGAGTTAGCACTCAAATACCCTAAATCAAGCCATCATAGACTTATTTTAAATACTGTACTTTCTAAAGCAAGCCCCTCTTTTTACGCTATTATTACAACCGTTGCAGGTTTTAGTTCACTTCTTTTATCAGGCATTTTACCTATTATTAATTTAGGGTGGATGATGAGTATTGGCATTGCTATGTCACTTATTCTCTCTTTTGTTATTTTTCCTACTATTATGATATTACTTCCAAAGTTAACTCCCTATAATGCATTTGAAATTCATTTTTCTCCAGTACATATTACTGCTTCGTGGGTCAAACATCACGGTCGAAAAATCATCTATACTAGCTTTGCTATCCTATTGCTTGGTATTTCAGGTTCTTCTTTATTGATTGTAGAAAATAGTTTTATTAATTATTTTAAAGAACATACAGCCATCTATCAAGGCATGAAGATCATTGATCAAAAATTAGGCGGCACTACTCCGCTTGATATTATTGTTAAATTTAAAACAGATGAACCTAAATCTTCAAACGAACCTACCGATGAATTTGAAGCAGAATTTGAAAAAACAAAAAATGATGCACAGTATTGGTTTACCCCTGATAAAATGGAAAAAATACAGCAGATTCATACCTATTTGGAAAGTAATCCTGAAATTGGTAAAGTACAGTCGTTAGCTACTATGCTCGAAATTGGTAAAATGCTCAATGATAATCAACCTCTTGATAATTTTCAATTAGCGCTTTTATATAATAAACTTCCTGATAATTATAGAAAGTTTATCCTTGACCCGTATGTGGATATCAAGAATAATGAAGTACGCTTCACGACACGCATCGTCGACTCCAATCCTTTGCTTCGTCGTAATGAACTCATCAAAAGATTAGATTCTCACCTAAAAACGCTTATTACACCTGATATTGGAACGCCTAAACTTGCAGGCTTAATGGTCTTATATAATAATATGCTCCAAAGCCTATTTTTTTCTCAAATTGTTACACTTGGATTCGTCATAGCGATTATTTGGGGTATGTTTATTATACTTTTTAAATCTATTAAAATTGCATCACTTGCGCTAGTAGCAAACATCGTACCGATGAGCACTATTTTTGGCTTTATGGGATGGTTTGGTATTCCTCTCGACATGATGACTATCACGATTGCGGCTATTAGTATCGGCATAGGCGTAGATGATACCATCCACTATATTCACCGTTTTGAGCATGAACTTAAAATGAGTAATGGTGACTATGTTGAAGCGATGGAACGCTCACACAATAGTATAGGATATGGTATGTACTATACCTCTTTAGCGATCATGCTTGGATTTTTTATACTTGTTGTTTCAAATTTTATTCCAACAATTTACTTTGGATTATTAACTGTTTTAGTCATGTTTACATCCCTTTTGGCAGCGCTACTTTTGTTACCAAAACTCTTAATTATTTTTAAACCGTTTAAGCGTTAATTGCCTCTTTAATATTAGCAGCACGTTTTGCAATTGTTTGAATTTTCTGAGTACTACTCAGTGTTTCATCTAATAAAACTTCCACAAAAGCACTCCCGACTATCACGCCATCAACCCCTCTAATTCTTTGTTTGGCTGTTTTTTCATTAACACCAAAGCCTACAAAAAGAGGTGTTTCACTTTGTTCTTTAACACGTTCAATCGTTTGGGTCAAATCCTCGTTAGCACCTGAGCCTGTAATACCAGCATACGCAACCAAATAAATAAAGCCTTGTGCATTTTTAACAATAGTTGCTATACGCTCTGGTGAATCTGTAGGTGCCACAAAACTGATACTATGCAATCCATACTGATGTAATAAGGAAGTATAGAGACCATTCTCTTCGTGTGGTAAATCAGGAATAATAAATCCTTTGACACCATATGATTGTGCCTTATTGGAAAAAAAATCTACACCTTTATGGTAAAAAGGATTAAAATAACCCATCCAATAAGTATCAATCTCCTTAGCAATCACTTCAGAAATATCAAACAGCGCTTGCATTTTAAAACCTCGCTGTAAAGCTTGAAGATTTGCTTCTTCAATAATAGGACCATCAGCAACAGGGTCTGAAAAAGGAATCCCAAGTTCTAATTTATCCACACCAGCTTCTTTAAGTGCATGTGCTACATCTAATGTAAAATTTTTATCAGGAAATCCTGCTGTTATATAAGCAACTAACTCTTTCAAATTTTCTCCAAACTATAAGGAACTTTAATAATTAACGGATTGAGCATTCCAAAATAGTCTGCATCATTTTCCACATCTTTACGGTATCTATCAAACTGGTCACTGACTAACAAAAGCCAATCAATAAACTCTTCACTCGCAGGCCCTTTCAGAGCCCTTGCATCTTCGGCTACATCTTCACATAAAATCGCTAATTTAATAATGGGGTCTAATTTCAAAAAGCCTGCAGCTGATTTCATATTATGAAAGATTCTAAAAAGCTCTCCCATATTTTCTTCGTAGCGTTCTTTGCGATTAAGTCCTATCACAAGAGGTTCCATATTTTCGCACATAATAGCATAGTGAGAAATAAAATCCTCAACAATTTCTATGTCAAAATCAACTTCAAGTTGTGCCAAAATACCCATATTAGTTACCTCCGACGTTTACAATTGTACCATTTTTTTATTAAAATCTCATTGTCGCACTATGTCTTGCATGTAAAAAAAGGTATACTTCTGACATGAAAACAATTACAACTATAAAAAATAGTAAGGGTAAAACCCCCTTAACTGTCATCACAGCTTATGATGCTCTTTTTGCTTCTTTATTTAATGGCAAAATTGACATTATTCTTGTTGGCGATAGCTTAAATATGAGTTTTAATGCAAAGCCTGACACCCTTTCAGCTTCTATGGAAATTATGCTATACCACACCAAAGCTGTTTGTGCAGGAGCATGTGATACTTTCATTGTCTGTGATATGCCATTTGGTACGTATACAGATGAAAAAATCGCCTTACACAATGCTTCTCGTGTCTATTCTGAGACAAATGCACATGCGGTGAAAATTGAAGGTGGAAAGAGTCGTGAGCATATTATTAAAACTCTTACACAAAATTCTATTGCTGTTATGGGGCATATTGGTTTAATGCCACAATTTGTCCGCAGTGAAGGTGGATATAAAGTACGCGGAAAAAGTGAAGAAGATATACTCGAACTTATTGAAGATGCAAAGGCAGTTGAACGGGCAGGTGCATTTAGTCTTGTTATTGAAGGTGTTGTTGCAAGTGCAGCAAAACGTATCTCTGAATCCATTTCTATCCCGACTATTGGCATTGGTGCTGGGCACGATACAGACGGACAAGTATTGGTATGGAGCGATATGTTAGGATTTTTTAAAACCTTTACACCCAAATTTGTGAAACACTATCTCAACGGTGCAGAATTAATTGAAAATGCTGTTGAAAACTATATTCAAGAGGTTCAAAGCAGAGCGTTTCCCGCCGATGAACACACCTATACAAAGTGATATGATGGAACGTATTGTAGAAATTGAAAAAATCTCTTTTGAAAATGATTATGAAAAAAGTTTACGTCCTTCAAACTGGGCTGATTATATTGGTCAAGAGAAAATAAAACGTAATTTACAAGTTTTCATTCAAGCAGCCCAAAAAAGGTCAGAAGCACTGGATCATATTCTCTTTTTTGGACCTCCAGGGCTCGGTAAAACAACCTTGGCTCATATTATCTCTAATGAAATGCAGGCTAATATTAAGATTACTGCGGCACCAATGATTGAAAAAAGCGGTGATTTAGCCGCAATTTTAACCAATCTTCAAGAAGACGATATTCTTTTTATTGATGAAATTCATAGACTCTCCCCCGCCATTGAAGAAATTTTATACCCAGCTATGGAAGATTTTCGTCTGGATATTATTATAGGCTCTGGTCCTGCGGCACAAACGATTAAAATCGACCTTCCTCGCTTTACGCTTATTGGTGCGACAACACGCGCTGGTATGATTAGCTCCCCTTTGAGGGATCGTTTTGGAATGCATTTTAGATTACAATTTTACTCTCGTGAAGAGCTTGCCCAAATTATCGTCCGCGCCTCTAAAAAATTAGAAAAACTTTGCCTTGATGATGCGTCCTATGAACTCGCTCGTCGCTCACGGGGAACGCCTCGTATTGCACTAAGGCTTTTAAAGCGAGTGCGGGATTATGCCGATGTGGAAAATGAAGATACCATCAGCAAAGCGCGTGCACAATATGGATTGAATGAATTAGGTGTCAATGACTTAGGCTTTGATGAACTAGATCTTAAATATTTGGAACTCCTGATTCAAACCAAAGGAAGGCCTTTGGGATTAAGCACGATTGCGGCCGCTTTAAGTGAAGATGAAGGAACAATTGAAGACGTTATTGAACCTTATTTATTAGCTAATGGCTATATTGAACGTACAGCTCGTGGCCGTGTGGTAACTCCTAAAACGTATGAACTTTTTAGATTAAGCCCACCGATTATTCAAAATGGATTATTTGAACAAGGAAGTATTGATTTATGAATGAACATCGCTTTTTTTTAACTGCTATTTTTTTAGCCGTTCTTTATTCTATTATTAAACTGTATGAGCCTTTTTTGATGATCATTACCATTGCATCACTTTTATCTATTGCCACGTATAACATTACCGTAAAATTATACACATTATTTAGGAATAGATATATTGCGGCTATTCTCTCAACCCTTCTCTTAACGGTACTACTTTTTGGCCCTATTGTTTACATTTTAACCTCTATTGGTTCATTGGCGAATAATTTTGACCCTTTAATCGTTGAAAAAATACAAATATATCTTAAAAATTTTGATTTTCAATTACCGAGTTCCATAGCCTTTTTACAACCTAATCTTACTGATTTTATTGATAGTATCAATATTGCACAAATTTCAAAAACAACACTTGCATATCTTGGTTCTATTGGGAAAAATAGTGCTGGTTTTCTTAAAGATATGTTTTTAATCGTTATCTTTTTCTTCTTTGCTTCACTCAATGGAAAAGATCTTATTGAATATACAAAAAGTGTTATGCCGATGGATGCACAAGAGATTAATCTTGTCTTTTTAGAAGTCGCCAATGTTATGAGTGTTGTGTTTTACTCCATTCTTATTAGCGCTGTTTTTCAAGGCGGTCTTTTTGCACTTATCAGCATTTACATGGGGTATGATGGATTACTACTTGGTATTTTTTATGGCTTTGCCTCGCTGATACCTGTAATTGGTGGTGCATTAATGTGGGTGCCCTTATGTGCGTATGAACTTGCTCACGGCAATACCTTATCCGCCATTCTTATCGCACTTTATTCAATTATTGTCATCTCTATCGTTGCCGATACCTTTGTCAAACCATTAATTATTAAATATATTAATGATAAACTCGTAAAAACGCCTACAAAGGTCAATGAACTTCTTATCTTTTTTGCAATTTTTGCAGGGTTAACGACTTTTGGTTTTTGGGGAATGATTCTCGGGCCTGCCATAACAACACTTTTTATATCTCTTTTAAAACTCTATAAGCTCTTAAAAGAAAAAAGCTACGTCTAAAAAGCAAGAGGTTAGAGAACCTCTTGCTGCAATCCTTCAATAGTTGTAATAATTTTAGTATGTCGCTCTTTTCGCTTTTCCAAAAAGAGAATTTTCTCTTGTGTCAGTAAGGAAAACTGCTCAATTAGCCTATCATAGTCTTTACTCAAAAACGTATGCTTTGTATGCATCATATTTTCAAGTTCATACAAATGGAAACTTGTACGAAGTCGCTCTTTGATTTCTTCTAACTTAGGTTGGTAGAGTGTAAATTTTGTTGGATTTTCTTCGTACAGTTTAGCAGATTTCTCAATTTTATTTTCTAAAAATGCGACACATACCTCCGTGGCATTTTGGTAATTAAAGCTTACAGCACTGCTTAGGTGGTTAAATTCAGAGCTTATTTTGGCATAGGAATTGGCTATTTCATCATTAAAAGGTTTAAGAATTGTCTCATAGCTTTTGGATGCAAATTTACGCATATTAGCAAATTCAATATCTGAATGTACGCTGTCGCTTTTACGTACGATTTCATAAGGAGCTTGCCAATGCAAAATACGCTTTTCAAGTGCCGTATAAATTGCCCTATTTTTTTCATTTACCTCATTTTGAATATAACTTAAATTTTTGACATACTGTTTAAACATCTTGCCAATAAGATTTTCTTCATAAAATAAAGTTTTATAAATTTGGTCTGAGTTAATTTTTGGTGCTTCATATTCAAACGGTAAATAATGCATTTTTTTTAGGATCAAACCTTCTGCCTGTAAAGCATAACGCGTACGCTTTTGGGTACTCATTTGGTTAAAAATCGCCTCAGCAATAGTCTCAATAATTTGTTCAATGCGCATAAAAGCACTTTGCAAATCTTGAGAGAAGGTGCCTTTTAGCTGTGAAAAGTTTTGGCGTTCTTCCGCTTCAAAATGGCTAATTTCTTGTATCAATTCATCATAAACACTTATAAAAAATTGATGCTGTTCAATGAGCTTTGAAGCAATATTGTTGAGTTCTTTTTTGATAGCAAATTCTTTAGACTGTACTGATTTTGGTCGTATTTCTTCATGAATAAAAGCCAATACCTTATTAATGTTGGATGTTTCTAAAAGAGCTATATTGGCACTTAAATCACTCTGCAAGATCTCTGTGATAGCATGTTGATACACTAAAAAGTCATCTTCTAATTCATGTAAATCAAATTGTTCTATTCGGTTTTCTAAGCTTACATGTAAGCGTTCTAAAAAAGAATCCAATTGCTCTTGAAGGACAACTTTTTTATCATGACTTCGCGATTCAAGGGCTTGTTTGGCAGAAATCGGAATCACTTCACTAAAAAATTCTCCAAATGCACTTTTAACATAAGCTGTTGTCTCTTCTATTTGCATAGGTGTGAATTTATCTTTTTGGTTGAGAACACATAAGGATTTGTTTTGATACTCACCTAAATACTCTTCCAAAACTTTAAGCTCACTCATTTTCCCAGCATTATCAATGAGAGTAAGCCAAATAATTCCATCGACTTCTTTGAGAACTTTTTGTGTAGTTTTTGTATCGCTATCGGCTTGAGAATTCAGCCCTGGAGTATCCACAAACACTACATCTTTAAGCATATCAAGCGGCGCATAAAGGGTAAGATACGCGATATCTTCCACAAATTCTCGCTGATCTGTGAAATGCGCTATCGTACTAATATCGTGGTATTCATCTCGTCCATCTTTATAGCGCACACGAATTTTAAACTCGTCGCCATAACGTATATAATTGACCTTTGACGTTACAGGGGTAATACCAGTGGGTAAAATATTTTTGGCCAATAATGCATTTAGAAAAGTGGACTTCCCACTAGAAAATTGTCCTGTAATTGCTACCTTCATCGGCTCTTCAGCTCTAATTTGAAGATGATCAAGCGCTTCTTTGAGTTGTAATGAAGGAGCCAGTTTATCATCCAGCAGCATGTACTGTGCTTTTTTGAGAGCCCCCAATAAACTCGCATCAAATGTGGGAACAACCTTTTGAAAGTGCTCTTTATAGGATGCAATAAACGATTCTAGTAAGCTCATTGATTATCCTTTTGGCACTCTAACGTATTCATAACCTCATGAATCAGTTGTAATTTTGCATCGATTTCTTCTTTACGGTGTTCCTTTTCATGTAAGTTATCACCACTATGATGCATTGCTTTTTCAAGCAGAATTTCTTTGGCATTCATACTATCTCGAATTTCCTTAGCAGGGGTTTCTATGATATTTGCAAATGATATTAAAAGCTCTTCATTGATACTTGTAAGCTTATGGAGTAACGTCTCCTGAATGATTGCAAATTCATGGGCAAAAAGTGTATCTAACCTAAGTGTCAAAGCACTTATATCTGCTTTTGTCTCTTTAATAGCATGATTGACTTGATGAATCAGTACTGAACTGTTTTTAAAAATTAAAAGTGTTTTAAAATGCTCTTCATAAAAAGCCTTAGCATCAAAAGATTGCTCAATGGCTTGTAGGGAAAAAGCTTCATAGTGTGTTTGTAAAAAAGATAAGAGACTCTGCATTTTCTTTTGAAATTCGTAACGATAATCTCGTATCAAATCAACCAAACCATCTTTCATACCTGCGTCTATCATATAACCCACACGTTCCTCTTTAGGTATTCGTTTGTATTTATTTACTTCATAGCTCACATCTTCACTAATACGTCGTTTAATCACGGATTGCAAACTATCGCATTTGACAAGAGCAAACTTTTCAAGTGTTTGAAAATAGTTTTGCATTTCACTTTGTGATTGTTGAATAGCATTTTCTATGCGCTCTAAAAAAAGCTCCATCTCTTTTTTATCTTCTTTGTACTTTGCCATCTCTTCTTGAATTTCTTGATGACTTAAGAGTAAAAAAGATCGCTCTTCTTGCAATGATACAACAGTATTTTTAGCAATATGTTCAATTTCTTTTTGATTCGATTGGATAACTAATGTTGCTTTTTGGCTATTTGTACCAAATAATATATCACTTAAATAAGCTTCAACATTTGGTAACCCTGTTTTCTCTAAACTATAACCCAAAGCAAGAGCTTCTTCGCTTTTACCTGTTTTATGCCATAACGCTAATTTACCCGCAATAGGGATAAAAGCTAGACGGGCAATAATATCATCGAGTTTTGCCACTTTGTTTTGCTCACGTAAACGCTCTTCTATACTACGTTTCACATAAGCAATTACTTCTTCAAGTTCTGATTCTTTAATCGCATCAATACGTGTTATCACAACCAAAAGTTGCGCAACATTACGATACATTAGGGCATCAATCATAAAATCAATATCTTTTTGCGTTGCCGCTTGTGCTGCATTCATAAGATGAATCAATAAGTCGCACTGGCTTAAGTATTCAAGTGTTATTTCTTCGCGCTGAATAACAGGATCATCAAGACCAGGGGTATCAACGATACTCACACCATCTTGCACAAATTTTAAATCCGTATAGAGCTCAACACTTTTGACAAGATTACATTTTTTATCGGAGTGTTTCGCAGATGTATAATTCGCCAACTCCGAAATATCAATACGCTCACTTCGTCCTTTATCTGTTACATAATCATTAAATTGTTCTTTAAAATGGGTTTTACTCTCTTTAACGAAAGTTTCCATACTTTTTAAGATATGAGCACCTTCTTCAATTTTTTGCCACTCTTTGGTATTCCAAAAATTCACCACAGCATAGGGCTCTTTTGCGTAATTGATAACTGTTAAATTGGCAGTTTCAGGCACAACCGATGTTCCTAGAACCTCTTGTCCCAAAAGTGCATTCAGCATGGTAGATTTACCAGCATTCATCACTCCCGTGATACCAATAGAAAAACGCTGCTTGGCTAAACGTTCAGGAATAGCATCCAAGCACTCTTTTGTATTACTATCTTCAACGCATTGTTTCAAATTTTTTATTGCAGTGATGATTTTTTCGAGTGAGGACTGATAAAAATTTTCGCCTGATTTGGCATGTTCTACATGCAAAACAATTTTTTCAATTTTTTTCTCTTCGATTAATGCGACTAGGCTGATGATTCTACGACTCACATCGTAGGAAACAATCTCTTCTTTACGTAATAAATCAAGTCGCTTGGTAATAGCTGTATTAATTTCCATATTACCCATTTTGATTAAATAACTTAGAATTGTTTTTTGCGTCTTTTGGATATTTTCTTTGGAAAAAGTAACTTTTGTAAAAAGGTTGTTAAGGAGTTTTTGCGACTCATCAAGGGTGGCTATTTGAGCCAAATTCTGTGGATTTATAATGAGAATAATTGCAACGCTATCACAGAAAAGTTCTGGATTGTGTGCATAATTGGCACTTAACTCAATGGTCTGTTTTTCATCAAAAACTACTTGCTGTTCCTGTTTTTCACCCCAGACAAGTAAAAAAAAGTCATTTAATATGTGCATACACTTATCTTTTATTTTTTTTTGATTATATCAAGTATTCTTATAAGTAAAATTGAAGTTTAAAAGTTAAGTAAGGGCGCTAAACGCCCTTACATGTAAGGCTATCGAAGAGCTACGAGTTTACGTCTCATGTACGCAATTTTTGATTGTAATGGTAAGTGTTTTGGACAATTATCCTCACACGCTACTAAACTCATACAGCCAAAAATACCATCATCGTCGCCGACTAATTCATAAAAATCTTCATCGGTTCGTTCATCATGAGGATCCATTGCAAAACGCGCTACACGGTTCAAGCCAACAGCTCCAATGAAGTTAGGACGCATAAGTTTTGTACCACATGCTGCAACACAAATGCCACATTCAATACATCTGTCTAATTCAAAAGTTTCATCAGCAAGTTTTGGTTCCATTGGTGCTTCAAGTTTTGAAATATCAGGTTTATGGTTGGTATGAATCCAACTCTCAACACGTTTACTCATACCATTCATCCAGTTACCTGTATCAACGGATAAATCTTTGAGTAATTTGAATGCTGGCATAGGCATTAATTGAATAACACCATCAGGAAAATCTTTGGTTAATGTACGACATGCTAATCTTGGTGTACCATTAACCATCATACCGCAACTTCCACAGATACCCGCACGGCATACGAAGTCAAATGAGAGATCAGCATCCATGGTTTCACGAATTTTACTTAACGCAATAAACAATGTCATACCATCTGTTTCTTCGAGTTTATACTCAGCAAAATGTGCTTTAGAAAGCTTTGATTGTGGGTTATATTTCATAGCCCTTATGGTAATAGTCCTACTCATTTTACATCTCCGAATCGCTCATTTTTAGCTTTATAATAAGGTTGTAATTCGAACGGCATTAAGGCATCTTGGATTGCATATCTGTCTTTGCCCGCCGCTTCCATCTCTTCACGAATTTTATCAACTTGCTCTTGTCTTTCTGTGCTGAGTGGGTTTTCAATAATATTTCCTTTAACACCATAACCACGGAATGCTGGTGGCATTTCCATTTTCATAATATCAAGGTCTTCATAGCTCACCGTTGGAAGTGTTGCGCCCTCTTTCCATGAAGTTAAGGTACGTTTCAACCAGTTCGCATCATCTCGTTTTAAGAAGTCTTCTCTGTAGTGTGCACCACGACTTTCTGTTCGTTCACGCGCACCCATAGCAACACAAAGTGCCAATTTAAGCATCATAGGAACACGATATGCTTCTTCAAGCTCTGGATTTGCTGCTGTTGTTTTAGATTTAACTGTAACATCGTGTGATTTTTTCAATAGTTCTTCTAATTCATTAACCGCTTCACCTAAGCCTTTAGCATCACGGAAAATCGCAACTTTATCCCACATAATGTCTTTCATACGATTTTTAATTTCGAAGATATCATTTTTGCCATTGTTGTTTAACAAGTGGTCAATAAAATCACTCTGTTTTTTCAAGGCTTTTTCAATCGTTGCTGTATTCACATCGATTTCATTGGCGATACAGAATTTAGCAAAATAATCACCTACGATCATACCTGCAACAACCGTTTCACTCACAGAGTTACCACCAAGGCGGTTAAATCCGTGCATATCCCAACATGAAGCTTCACCAGCACAGAAAAGTCCTGCAAGTGTTGGAGACTCACCCGTTGGTTTCGTTCTAATACCACCCATTGAGTAGTGTTGCATTGGAAGAACGGGTGCCCAACCTTTTGGACCTTCATCTGCTGGATCAATGCCATTAAAAATTTGACAAATTTCTTGAACATCTCTTAGGTTACGCTCAATGTGCGCACGTCCTAAGATTGAGATATCGAGCCATAAATGGTCTCCATAAGGAGATTTAACACCTTTACCTTTACGGATATGCTCCATCATACGTCTACTTACAACGTCACGACTTGCCAATTCTTTTTTCTCAGGCTCATAATCTGGCATAAAACGGTGACCATCAACGTCACGTAAAATTCCGCCATCTCCACGACAACCCTCAGTTAAAAGAATACCTGATGGAACAATTGGAGTTGGGTGAAATTGAACGGCTTCCATATTTCCAAGTGTCGCTACACCTGTTTCTAGAGCAATGGCCGCACCCGTTCCTTCACAAATAACCGCATTGGTTGTTTGTTTGTACAATCTTCCATAACCACCTGTTGCGATAAGGGTACCTTTAGCAACATAAGCACTTAATTCGCCACTTACAAGGTCACGTACAATCGCGCCATAACAACGGTTGTTTTCATGAATGAGTGCAATCGCTTCTTTTCTATCTTCGATGTTCACATTATGTTTTAATGCTTCATTGGCAACACCAAAAAGCATTGTATGGCCTGTTGCATCAGAGGTATAACAGGTTCTCCATTTTTTAGTACCACCAAAGTCACGTGAATGAATATACCCATGTACTTCGTCATCTTCAACAATGGTTGTTCGCTCAGCATTCATAACGGCTTCACGAGCACCTTTTTGAATCCTAGTCCAAGGCACGCCCCAACCCGCAAGCTCACGAATCGCTTTTGGCGCTGTTGTTACAAACATACGTGCTACTTCTTGGTCACAACCCCAGTCACTACCTTTAACCGTATCCGCAAAGTGAACATCTTCGTTGTCACCTCGACTCATTTTAGAGTTACCAAGACTTGCTTGCATACCACCTTGCGCCGCGGCTGAATGCGAACGCTTTACAGGGCATAAACTTAAAACGGTTGTACTTAATCCCTGTGTTTGAGCGGCAACTGCTGCTCTAAGTCCTGCTAAACCGCCACCAATAACCAGTGCATCACAATATTTAATATTCATTTTTATGCCCTAACCTTAACATCATATTGCATTTCGATTTGTGCCGTAGGTATATATCGTTCGCCTACATGTTCTCTGTGTTCGTAACCAATTTTCACATAAGCTGCAAGTGTCAAAAGGCCAAGTGCTAGGAAAAATACTGTTATAGCCCATTTAGCTTGTTTGAGTTTTTTACGTGATATTTTTGCATCTTCACCTTCAAACCAGCCCCATTTAACACAGAGTCTATAAAGGCCAATACCACCGTGGAACTCAACAGCAAGAAGAAGAAGAAGATAAAATGGCCACATAAAATCACTGTACATTCTATCAGATGAACCAAATGGTCCGATTTCATGTGCTTTTGTCATCATCATAAAAAGATGTGCTGAACCCATAAAGAACATGGCAAAACCCGTAAATGCTTGAATAAACCATAAGCTGGTGTCTTCATGCTTCATCATACTCATATGGGTACGATATGCTTGCCACTGTCTAAAATTAATAGGAAGTTTTCGCATACCTAACAATGCATGTGAAATAAAAATCACAAACACAATAAAGACGACAATGGAAACAAGCCAAGATTGAGGCTCTTTTAAAAATGCACTGCCTTCAAAAAACTTAGTGATGGTATACATAAAATCTTTGCTTATCAAAATCGATGAAACAAAAAACATATGTCCCCACATAAACAACCCTAAGAATAGGCCCGTCGCACTTTGCAAATAATCAAGCTTTGCAGGCATCCTACTCTTTTTACCCTCGATACTCTTACCTAAAAAACCTTCAATTAGGTCACTCACATCTCATCCTTTTTGTGAATTTATAAACACTTGTAGATGTATAAATATTACACGTCTACAAGTGCTTACCACGACTTTTTATCATACAACGATATTAATTAAACAATAATTATGTAGTTTATGTACATTTTGGTGAAAGTATACCTTGCTTAAGAGGATTTAAAAGGGATTTTTTATCCCTTTTGAGTACGTTTTATAATAAAAATATAAAGAATGAAAGAGACTAGTGCCATAAGAATAGAAAGAGCTTGCCCTTTACTCATCCAGTCACCATATACAAAACCAATCTGAAAATCAGGCTCTCTATAAAACTCTGCCAAGAACCTTGCTATCGAGTAAAAAAGGCCATAAAGTGCCATCAGTTCACCGTTAACTTTTTTCTTTTTTCGATACATAAACAGTAAAATAAAGACAACTGCACCTTCTAAAAATGCTTCATATAATTGCGATGGATGGCGAAGGACACCATCAACATAGATGCCCCATGGTACGTCCGTATAGCGACCTACTAATTCTTGATTTAAAAAGTTTCCAATACGTCCAAAAATGTAACCAACAGGAACACTAAGCGCAACAACATCTAACAATCCCCATACATTCATTTTATATCGTAGTTTAAAAAACCACGTACCCAGTACAAAACCTACAATAGCTCCGTGGTAACTCATGCCTCGTATACCTACAAAAGTGCCATCCATAAACGGATTAAACATCTGCCATGGCTTTGAGAGATAATAATCAACATGCGGATCATAAAACAAGATATAGCCTATGCGAGCTCCCAAAATGATACCTATTTCAATCCAAATAAAATAGTTATCCAATAGAGCATTGCTATACCCTAAATTGTCTTTTTTAACAATCCATTTTGCCGCATATAAGGCGCTCAAGAGGGCTAAGATATACATTATGCCATACCAATGTACAGCAATAGGACCTAATTTAAAGGCAACAGGATTAAAATGAGCGTAGATGTGATTCCAAAAAGGCATACAGATTCCTTACATGCAAAGCTTCCTCAAATCATAACACGTTTGGCTTTAGGGCAGGTTTAGGAGAATGTTATACGATAATTATTTTATTCCTCTATCTCGACTCGATTACGTCCATTTTCTTTAGCGAGATAAAGTGCTTTATCAGCGCGTGAAACCATACTTTTTTCATCATCACCATCATGATAGGTAGCAATACCAAAGCTAACGGTTCGTTGACCCACTGTTGTAAAAGAAAATGACTCGACCTTTTGACGCAATTTTTCAGCCAAGTTAATGGCACTCTCAAGCGTATTTGAAGGCATTATAATTAAAAATTCTTCACCACCCCATCTTCCAAGAGCATCTTCTAAACGAATATTGTTTTTTACTAATGTAGAAAGTTCCTGTAAGACACTATCCCCTACTTGATGACCAAATGTATCATTGACCATTTTAAATTTATCAATATCAAGTAGTGCAATAGATAAATTAAGACCATAACGTTTTGTCATACCTAAGTGATACGCAAAAAGATTATCTAATTTCAATCGATTATACAACCCTGTTAATTTGTCCGTAATTGAAAGCTCTTCAATACGTTTTTTATCAGTAATATCTTGCCTGATTGCCGTATAACCTATCTTTTCTCCAGCCTCATTGTATCGAGGTGAGATAATAGCATCAACCCAGTACGATGTCCCGTCTTTACGGAGATTTTTAATCTCACCTCGCCATGTTTTGGAAACATGTAAACTCTTCCATAATTCTATATATACGGAATTTGGCATATCTGGATGCCTTACAATATGATGATTTTTACCTAATAATTCTTCTTTACTATAGCCTGAAATATGACAAAAAGCGTCACTAACATCGGTAATGATACCGTGAATATCTGTTTCAGAAATGATAACATTGGCATCAATAATCTTGATGTATTCTTCTAATTGACGTTTCGATGCGCGGTAAGCTGTTATATCATTAAATGTCATGACTGCTGAACTAATGTTTGAGAAATCATCATTAAGAATAGGCTGAGCATTAATCATAACCCAAACAAAGGAGTCATTTCTTCGCTGAATTCCAACAATCACATTAAACTGATGCTCTCCATTGTACAAGGCTTTATAGGAAGGTCTCTCTTCGTATTTAAAAAGTGTTCCATCTTCTTTGAATGTTTTCCACTTTACTTCTTCAATGCTGTGTCCTAAAATCTCACTTGAACTTAGTTGTAGTATCTCTTGTGCAGCGAGATTACACTCTGTCACAATTCCATCCGCACTCATCACAATGATACCCTCGCTCATTGCTTGAAAGATAGAACGAACTTCTGCTTCAGATTGTGAAAGTTTTTGTGTTTTTTCTTCTGCAATGCGATAAGCCTCTTTCCGAGTTCTTTGCAAAGCATACACCCATCCACCCAAAGAAAAAGAGAGAACAGTACCGAGAAGTAATTCTATCCATGGAAAATAACGACTTGCATTCATATCCAAAACTTCATTTGCTTTAAAATAGAGTGTCCATTGTTTTCCATACATATCTAATACCATATAACGTTCTAAAAGAGGTAAATTCAAGCTAGGATTGGAATCATAAAGTTTTTGTGCCTCAACGGGAGTATTACCATCATAAATAGCAAAATCGAATGCAATAAATTTGGATTCTAAAATACTATTAAATAGATTCTTTGCTTTAAAACCAGCAGCAATAAGACCTTTAAGAGCAGCTCTTCTTTCTTCAACACTATTTAATGATGTATTTTGATCGTATACTGGGAAATAAATTGTAAAACCTGCTTTTTCATCAATATTTTTTTCATGAACAAGTTCAATTTTGGACGAAATGGCAACGGTACCTGATTCGATTGCATGTTGAATAGCTATTTCTCGTATTTTTTCAGAAATCATATCAAACCCAAGAGCATTACGATTTAAGGAAGTAAAGGGCTCAATATACATAACAGGATAGATATAAGGAGCTGTGGATTGAGGGAAAATCGTATATTTTTCTACCTCATTACTGCGCATTTTCTGTTCAAAAGAATGACGTTCTTCTTGGCTGATTTTAGGGGCATAAACTAAAGCTTCTAACCCTATATAAGTGTTTTTAATGCTATTATGGTCGCAAAAATATTTCCACTCAGCTCGCGTTACATTAGGCAAAGAAGTCATAAAAATAGCAGCATTTTGCAGTAATTGTACATTTTCTTTGATAGAATCTTTAATGGAATAAGCAATCTGTTCTGAGATCACATTAAAGCGTTCTTTTTCAGCTTTAGCAATCCACTCTACACTTTTTGAAGCAATCAAACAGCTAAGCGCCACACCAGCAAGCGTTATCACTAATGAAATTAAAAAAGGACTATAGATATACTTTATTTTAGTCACATTATTTCCTCTTAAATAATGTGACTATTGTAGCAAACTAATACAAAAGTAGTGTTAACTTTAGGATAACACTACTTTAAAAATTAATTTATTTAACAACTATTTTCTTAATTTCTGATTTGTCAACTTTAATTTTCGGTAAAACAACTTCTAAAACACCATCCGCACTGGTGGCTTCAAGATTTTCTTTATCCACATTATCAGGCAATGCAAATGTACGTTGAAATTTACCATAACTACTTTCTACTTTATAGTAGTCGGCTTCTTTACGCTCTTCTTTATAATTGCGTTCCCCCGAAATGACCAATTGATTTTCATTAAGGTCAATGCTAATGTCTTCTTTTTTTACACCAGGTAAATCAACCTCGATATGGTAAGCAAATTCACCTTCTCGTGTGCTCACAGTAGGTTTAAACATTGAAATACCACTTTCTTCTTCCCCTTCTGCGATAGGATAATAGTCAAAAAACCTTTTTTCCAAATTTCGCAATTCTTTGTAGGGATTAAATCGTGTAATCATCATTGTAGACTCCTTTATTTTTTTATAAAGGAAGTTTAATACAAACAATTTTTTATGTCTGCCACCTAAGTAGCACTTTTATACTTCAGGTAAATGCTCTAAAAGTTGTTCGCTATCTTTAATCTGAATCTCTTTTCGCTTAATATCAATTAAACCCTCATTTTTAAGTGTTTGCAAATTACGATTAAGGACTTTTCGTACTGTTCCAACCAGACTTGCTAACTCTTCATGTGAGAGATTATTAATCAAATGCAAGGTTTGTTGGGCACCTTTTCGCTCAATGTTTCGAGCAATTAGTTTAATAAGACGTGTTGTTACATCGTATAAGGATAAATCCGTCGCCAGTGTTTCAACATCCCGCAACTGCTTGCCAACATAAGGGAGAAAAAGCTTATTAAAGGTAGGTTTCGTTTCAATCCATTCGCGAAAAAGTTCAATAGGAAAAACCAACAGCTTAACATCATCCAATGCCATGACACTATTTTCATGTTCTTTTCCATCAAGCAAGGTCACGACATCATACATATCACCTTTAGAAAGGAGGTATAAAATCTGCTCTTTACCATTCTCGAAATTTACTTGTGATACTTTAACGCGTCCTTCAAGGATGACAAAAAAATACTCTAGCGTCTCTTCCGGGCGCATAAGCGTTTCGCCTTTTTTAACGTACATAATCCGACCAAAACGCTCAATATCTTCGTGTAACTCTTTTTGAATAATTTCTAATGCATACATGTTGCTACTCTTTTACAGCACCATCAACGTATTTCCATACTTTACCAAAACGTTTAAAGCGAGAATGTTCACTATGTACACCATGATTTTCTTGTTCAATAAACGATGCACGAAAAGAAACTTTGCCCACTTTATCATTTTCTCCGCCTTGCCAGACCTGCAACACTTCAAGTTTTGTCCACACCAAACTTTGACATGTCGCGGTTATTTCTTCTCTGAGATATTTCGTTCTATGACTTGGATGCGTCGTATCATAAAGATAGTCAACTAAGCCAAATACAAAAGCGCTGTAACGTGAACGCATCAAAAACTCAGCCGTTGGAGCAGAATAATTTTGATGGTAAATTTGACAACACGTTTCATAGGATTTTCCACTACCACAAGGGCACATATTACCACGCATTAGACTACTTGATTGCGCCCACTGTTCTTTGCTTCATACAGTGCACGATCTGCTTTATCAAAAACTTTGACGATGGATTCGTATTTTTCAAACTGCGCTACACCAAAACTTGCTGTTAGAGAAGAAATGATTGGGAATTCATAGGCTTCTATGGCTACTCTAAGTTTTTCCGCTAATGCTCGTGCGCCCACAATGTCTGTCTCACGACATACCAGCAAAAATTCTTCTCCACCCCAACGTCCAAATACATCGGTATCTCTCTTCTTTTCTAAAACAATCTTTGTGATTGCTTTAAGCGTTTCATCTCCTGTTTTATGCCCATAATTATCATTAACTTTTTTAAAAAAATCTAAATCAAACATGATGATTGATAATGGCCGATCAAATCTGTCAAACTGTTTTTTTTCATACTCTAAAATATCATCTAGTTTAAGACGATTGTAGATGCCGGTAAGCTTGTCCGTATTGGAAAGAATTTCAAGCTGTGTATTATATTTTTTGAGATTATACTGCCGATACAACACAATGAGTACAATCACAATGATAACCACTAAAATTTTATAGATATACGTATAATCAATATTTCTTTCATAATTGACAGAAACCCACTTGTTGAGTATCTGCTGACTTTCGTGTTTATCGATTGCGTTGATAGCCTTCTCAAATATCACATGTAAGAGAGGCTCATCATTGCGCGTTCCCACACCAAGTTCCCACTTCTCATCAAACTTTCCAACAATTTTAAGTGAGCCAAAATACTCATTTTGTATTTGATAAGCAACGGTGGCCAAAGTACCAATTGTAGCAAACAGTTTTCCTTCTTGCACACGTTTAAGGCCATCAGCTTCAGAATCAACATCAACAAATTTAACATTAGGATAATGCACTTTAAGTATTTCCCCATACGCATATCCTTTGGCAATACCGATTGGATGATCACCAAGCGCTCTGATATCTGTGTAAAAAACTTTATCTAACTTTGAGGCAAGTACCAAAGGGATACTCATATAAGGTTTTGTAAAATTCATATACATTTTACGCTCAGGTGTTGCCATAGCCAACGAAAAAATATCACATTTACGCTCTTTTCCAAACCTTAAAGATTCTAGCCATGTTTTAGTTTGCACCACTGTAATAGGAATACCAATAAATTTCTCCATCCCTTTGATATAGTCAGCTGCCATACCCACATGCTTTCCATTTTCATTCATCTCTAAAGGCATCCAATCAGGATCAATGCACATTTTAATCTCTTTTTTCTTCAATAAATAGGCCTGTTCATCCATCGTGAAAACATCTAAATTGTTTTTGAGTGGAAGACTTCGTACATATTTTGCTTTGAGTGTTGCCAATTCATCTT
Source organism: Sulfurospirillaceae bacterium (assembly GCA_028684065.1). Lineage (GTDB taxonomy): Bacteria > Campylobacterota > Campylobacteria > Campylobacterales > Sulfurospirillaceae > Sulfurospirillum. The sequence continues at coordinate 56,129 of JAQUGO010000004.1, read as the reverse complement.
CACTCACATTGTGCAGCGCTTTATTAAAAAGACTTTGTAAAAGTTGATTGTCTTGGTGAAAAACGATGTAAAGATTTTTATCTGTTAATTTTTTAAGCTCAACATTGGAGACTATCTGCAAATTAGAAAGCATCTCTTTGTCCATCAAATATTTAGCCGTAAAGACATCATCAATACCCGCATCGATTAAACCAAAAGCAATGGCTTCTAGCATCTCTTTACTAGATTCATACTCAATCACTTTAATCTCTGGATATTGCTCTTTAAGATACGCTGTACTTGCCCAATCTTTTCCTGCACCTACTATTTTGCCCTTAAGTGCCTCCAACGATGTGATTTCTGGATGTTTTGATTGTGCTATAAGCGAGAGTTGCATCGTGATAAATTGATCGCTAAACAAAAATTCTGTTCGTCTTTGTGGTGTTGAAATAATCGGATGAATAATATCGATTTCTTTTTGTTTGAATTTTTCAAAAAGATTAGGCCATGTATCGCTGACAAAGGCTACATGTAAGCCTATTTTCTGTGCCAAGAGCTTTATATACTCAAGAGAGTATCCTTGTGCTTCACCATTTTCATAAAAATCATAAGGTTGCCAACTTAACTCATTTGAAACTCTAAGATAAGGATTTTTTATAATATACTCTTTTTCTTCTTCACTCAGCACAATGGCTTTGATACGAGAAGCTATTGCTTCATCTTCTATGAAAGGCAGATATTTACGCTTTATCTTGACATGCAAAGACTCAGGCATACTCTTTAAAACTTTATTGAACAATGAAATAAACTCTGGCCAATCTTTTCCACTTACGACAGATTGTTCTTCAGGTTCATATTTGTGAAAATGACTTATTTTTAAATTATTTAAATTGTAATGCTTGATAAACAATGAAGTGATAGCAATATCGCCAATATAAGCATCTGCTTGACCTGCATTCACAGCCTTAAGTGCTTCAAGATTAGTTTCATAAACGAGATAGGTAAAATGAGGATAATCGCGTTTGAGTTTTTCATTAATAACATAATTTTTAGCCAGTGCAATGGTAGCGTGCTGTGATGCTAAAAGGTCTGTAAAGTTATACTCTTTATGAGTAGCCAAAGAAAAAGGGAACGAGACATAGGGCTTGCTAAAAAGCATCTTTTCTTGTCGTTTTTTGTCACTCGTTGCCTTAAGTAATACATCAATACCATCACGTGTTTCAATTTTTTGCAATGCTTCTGTCCATGTACCATTGGTTACATAATGGATAGTAAGATTGAAAGTATTAGCAAAATACTTGATATACTCAACACTAATACCCTCAGCATTGCCATTTTCAAATCGTTGATAAGGCATCATATCGTTGGCAATGCGTACGCGTAATATTTTATTTTTATCAAGCCATGCTTGTTCTTGGGGTGTTACATCAATATGTTCAGCATTTAACGAAGAGCCTACTACTAAAAAAATAAATAAAAATAACGCCATTATTTTCATATCATTCCTTTTAGAAATGCTGTTCCCATAAGTATACACTAAATTTTTAACAGATTGAAGAGTAGCACTCTAGATATTGTTAGGTTTCTCTTTGTCTGTAAAGAAGTTGAATCTATAATCTGTCAAATAATCTTAAAGCCTTACATGTAAACTTTTTATTACCCTTCCCTCAATGCCTTAGCAATGAGTTCAATCGGGTTTTTAAAGATGACATCTACCTGTTGACCATGAAGGGCATCACTGAGCTGCATGCGACATGCACTACATTCTGCACTCACATATTCTGCACCTGTTGCTTTAATCATGGCTGCTTTTGGAAGACCTGCAGCTTTGGCGAAGTGGTATTTCTCCGTTTGCATGGTGACACCACCAAATCCACAACAACGGTTAGGGTCACTCATCTCTTTTAACACATAGTTTTTAGAGAGTAAGTTACGTGGTTCTTTAAAGATGCCTTGCATTTTACGAGCATGGCATGGGTCATGATACGTAATACTTTCACTTTGACGTGCTTTACTGGCCAGAATATCAGCTAGATTTGTCTTTTTCTCTAAGTATTCTGTTGCCATAAAGATTTTAGGTTTAATAGCCTCCGCTCTTACTTTCCATTCAGGTTGGTCATGGAAGAAGTGTGCGTAGTCTTCTTTAATCATAGCACTGCATGTCGCTTCAGGGATGATAATGGCATCAAGTTCATTGACGAAGCCTTCTATATACTTTATATTAAATTTAGCCAGTGCGTCAACACTATCAAAATCACCAGTAAAGTATTGAGGTGCACCACAACATTTTTGTTGTTTGATAAGATAGGCATCTATCTCTAAGACTTGTAATATCTCTAAAAGCGACTTACCGATATCGGTGTACATGTAATTGGCTAAACAGCCAATGAAGATACCTACTTTTCCTTTTCCTCCATTATGAATAACATCGGGATGGGAGTTTAGAAATGTTTTCTTTTTCAAGCTTGGGAAAAGTCTATCCATCTTAATGATAGGAAAGTTTCGCATATACATGGAACTTTGTTTATCGACCATTTTAAAGCCACATGTTTGGAACATATATCCAAAGCGTGCAAACACATCCATAATGTTTCGGTTACGAAGGAAGAAGAAGGCAAGTCTTTTATACCATGCTAAACCAAACTTTTTACGGATATCATTACGCACTTGCTCGATAATCATATCCACGGGTAAATCATTCGGACACACATCCGTACAATTGGTACATAAGAAGCAACTCTCAAAGATGCTTTTTGCATTTTTATCGAGTTCTAGTGTACCCTTCTGATAGGCTCCCAAGAGGTCTATAAAACCTCTTGGACTCGTGACTTCATCTCGGTTAACTTCATGAATCGTACATACAGGTATACACTTTCCACATTTGACACACGCGTCACTCGTTACGTTAAATTGAAACATCTCACACCGTCTTACTGAAGCGTCGTTTATCTTCAGGAATTTTTTTCAAATACGCATCAAAAGGCATTGCAATATTGCGAATCAATAATGTTCCTGTAGGGTTCACTAAAATTTTCTTATTTTCTCTATCTATTATGACTAATTCCTCATCCACAAAAGGACTAAGCGCATCCATGGCATCAGCAAAATAGTCAAAAAAATCTATGTTAAACGTCTTTTCAATAGCGGCAATATTGAGTTTAAAATTACTCATCATTTCCATAATGACAGCTTTTCTGAGCACGTCATCCGCACTTAATATTAAGCCTCGATGTACAGGCAATAAGCCTTTATCGAGAGCTTCTTCGTACGCTTCCATCTCTTTAAAATTTTGCACATAATGATTGATACCTTCACCAATACTGGTCAAACCAATACCCACTAAATCAGCGCCACCCTTGGTCGTATATCCTTGAAAATTGCGGTGTAGCTCCCCTTTTTCTATCGCTAAAAAGAGTTCATCATCAGGCTTTGCAAAGTGATCCATCCCAATCATCTGGTAGCCATTAGCCGCCAAATAATCAATCGTATAACGCATAATAGCAAGCTTTACGCTGGGATGTGGCAGTGTCGTTTCATCAATTTTACGCATCGTTTTTTTCATCCATGGAACATGGGCATAATTAAATATAGCAAAACGATTGGGTTGCAAGGTCAATGCTTTTTCAAGCGTCTCTTTAAAACTCTCAAAAGTTTGATACGGAAGCCCGTAAATTAAGTCCATATTGATAGATTTTATCCCTGCACGTCGTGCTATATCCACAGCGTTTTTGGTGACTTCGTAAGGCTGAATGCGGTGAATTGCCTTTTGAACCTCATCATTAAAGTCTTGAACCCCATAACTGATGCGATTAAATCCATTACATGTAAGCACATCCAACTGCTCTTGGCTTAAAAAACGTGGGTCTATCTCACAGCTGATTTCCGCGTCGCTACTAAAATTTTTAAAATGGCTTTTGATAAGACCAATAACCCGTCGTAACTGTTCAGCGCTAAAAAAAGTCGGTGTTCCGCCACCAAAATGCATCTGAATCACTTCACGACTGGTGTCTAAATGTTTGGATAATAAAGCAAGTTCTTTCTCAAGATAGTCAATATACCTCTCTTTTTTATCTTCTTTACTTGTAAACACCACATTACATCCGCAAAAATAACAAGCACTTCTGCAAAAAGGCAAATGAAAATAAAGCGAAAGTTTTCTGTTTTTATCTTGGTTTTCTAAAATCTTTACATAACTGTTAGCATCAAAGCTCTCATTAAATTCAGGTGCCGTTGGGTAGCTAGTGTACCTTGGTCCTGGTTTAGAATACTTTGAAAACTTTTCAAAATCTATCATTCTTTACCCTTTATTCACTATCAAATGGTTGCATCATTGTGATGCCCTCAGGCATATAAAAATCTTTTAAATTTAAAAAGAGATTAGGATGTTCTTTCTTAATTTTTTTGACTAAACGCTCAAAATTAACGTCTGATTTTTTACCCTTCTCCACTTCTTGCATGGCTACTGTCCATACATCTTGAAAATCAATCGGCAACTGCTGCAAAATACTTTTTTCTAACTTAAGAGCAAAAGCATCTTGTTCCATTTGTTTAAAATTCTCAACAATTTTTTGCATTGCATCCATCGAAATCAAGGCATGCACCTTTTCATTTTCGTCGATGACCAACCATGGCTCTTTTTTATTTTTCCAATTACCGCTTTTTAACCGTAAGGTCTTAACGCTTTCATCATCACTCTGACGCATCTCTAAAACTGTTTGTTCTTTGTGATTGATAATCTGTAAGTTTTTTGAAATTTTGTCTATCATGCTATACTCTTTTCTTCGTTGTTTTGCCATTAATTATCCCGATGGTCATCTAACCAAACCATCACCCCTTTTTGGGCGTGGAGCCTGTTTTCGGCTTCATCAAAAACTTCATCTGCATGAGCTTCAAAAACGGCCTCACTCACTTCATAGTCACGATACGCTGGCAAGCAATGTAAAAATATTGCATCTTTTTGTGCAAGGGCCATCATTGCATCATCTACCATATACCCTTTAAAATCTTCAAGTCGTTTTGCTTTTTCTGCTTCTTGTCCCATTGAAACCCATGTGTCTGTCGTCACAACATTCGCATCCTTGATAGCCTCTTTAGGGTCATTTCCAATAGTAATAATAGCGCCACTTTGCTCAGCAAAATTCATGGCTTCTTTTAATATCCCTGCATCGACTTCATAACCTTTGGGAGTTGCAATGCGTAATTCGAACCCTAACTTGGACGCTAACATGAGCCATGAATGGGCCATATTATTGCCATCACCTACATAGGCTACCACGGCATTTTCAGCTTTATCATATTCGACCATTGTCATATAATCTGCCATTAATTGTACAGGATGAAAAGAATCGCTAAGCCCACTGATAACAGGCACGCGGGAGTACATAGCAAATTCTTCAAGAACACTTTGAGAAAAGGTTCGAATCATCACCATATCGACCATACGACTAATCACACGTGCTGTATCTTTCATCGGTTCCCCGCGTCCAAGTTGCAAATCATTAGCAGAGAGAAAAAGACCCTTACCGCCTAATTGATGGATACCTACTTCAAAACTGACACGCGTTCTAGTTGAGCTTTTTTCAAAAATCATACCCAACGTTTGGTCTTTTAAATAAGGCTTTAATTTACCTTTTTTCGTCTGTTTTTTAATCTTAATGGCTAAATCTATAATCTCTAAAATCTCTTCTTTTGTAAAATCTTTGAGTGTTAAAAAATGTCGCATATTATTTTCTCCTTAAAATTTCGGCTACTTCTTTGGCGTGGTAGCTAATGATAATATCTGCACCCGCACGCTTAAACGCCAGCATCGTTTCCATCATGACACGATCATAGTCAATGACACCAGCCTTCGCAGCCGCTTTGAGCATTGCATATTCTCCGCTAACATTATACACAGCCAATGGTGTTGACGTTGCATTACGCACATCACGAACAATATCTAAATACGCAAGGGCTGGCTTAACCATTAAAATATCGGCTCCTTGCATCTCATCTTCGACCGATTCTGCTATCGCTTCTCTACGGTTGGCAGGGTCCATTTGATAGGTTTTTCTATCGCCAAAGCTTGGAGCTGATTCTGCCACATCACGGAATGGGCCATAATAGGCACTCGCAAATTTTGTTGAATAGCTCATTATCGGAAGATTGATAAACCCTTCATCATCTAAAGCCTCGCGCAACGTTTCAATCATGCCGTCCATCATACCTGAAGGTGCAATCATATCAGCCCCAGCATGCGCGTGAACCAATGCTTGTCTGGCTAAAATTTCTAATGTCGCATCATTATCAACACTTTCGTGTTTCATATCTAAAATACCACAATGTCCATGGTCTGTAAATTCACAAAAACATAAATCAGTTACGACAAACATTTTAGGGTAGGCTTTTTTAATCGCTTTGATAGCACTAGCGATAATACCATGCTCACACAAAGCATCACTACCAATACTATCTTTAACTTCTGGAATACCAAATAAAATAATTGAATGAATTTCCAAAGCTTCAAGCGTCGCACACTCGTTTAAAATTTCATCAATGCTCATCTGAAAAACACCTGGCATCGAACCAATCTCTTTTTTAATACCTTCACCACTTTTGACAAATAGTGGATAGATAAAATCATCCATACTCAGTGTTGTTTCACGTACTAAAGAGCGTAAATTGGCATTCATTCGAAGCCGTCTAAATCTTTTAAACATTCTTTTGCCTTATCTTCGTTAAAATAGTCTTTTGTAAAAAATAACGATTTTAGCATAACTGGATATAAAAGAAAATGAAAATAGAAATTTCGGACGTTGCCAACTTACCTTCTCGCTTTGGAAATTTTAAAATTCAATCCTTCAAAGAGGGTATTAAAGAGCATTTAGTTATTTTCAAAGAACCTCTCCATGTAAACCCTTTAGTACGCATTCACAGTGAGTGTTTAACCGGAGATACAATAGGAAGTCTTAAATGTGATTGCCGTGACCAACTTGAGTTCGCTCTCAAAATGATAGAAAAAGAAGGTGGTATGGTAATTTATCTACGTCAAGAGGGACGAAATATTGGCTTACTGAATAAAGTGAATGCCTATGCACTCCAAGACAAAGGTTTTAACACTATTGAGGCAAATCACCAATTAGGCTTCAAGGCAGATGAACGTACCTATGAAATTGTTGAATTTATCTTAGACTATTTTGGCATTAAAAGTATTCAACTTCTTACAAACAATCCTCGAAAGATGGAAGGAATTAAAGGGATTACAATCACAAAGCGTGTTCCTGTTGTTATTGAGTCTAATAGTTTTAATGAAGGCTATTTAAAAACAAAAAAAGAACAAATGGGGCATTTATATTAATATGCTAATGTATTAATGTTTTACAGATTGAATCGAGGGTCTTCAATGAGGCAAAAAAATAGAGTTTTCTCTTTCCTATTACTCTTAACTCTCTGTTTACCCACATCTTTCTTTGCCTTAGAAAACACTACAACCTCCTTATCTCTTCCTCTTGTAAAAATTGGTGTTCTTGCCAATCGCCCAAAGAACCACATCAAAACACAATGGGAACCTTTAGCAAAATACCTTAATGTAACGCTACCCAACTATCATTTTGAGATATACCCCTTTACCTACCAAGATATTGATGCGGACATTGCTAACCAAAAGCTCGATTTTATTATTACCAATCCTATTCATTATGTCATACTCAGAAAACGTTTTGCGCTATCACTAACGCTTGCAACCATAGCAATGGTAGAAAATGGTGTCGAGACAACCCATTTTGGTGGTGTAATATTTACACGAAATGATGAAAATACCATCCACACCTTGCAGGATATTAAAGGTAAAAGTATTGCCATTACCAATCAAAATAGTCTAGGTGGTTTTTATGCTCAAGCCTACGAACTTTTTCAATTAGGCATTAATCTTGAAGAAGAAACAACACTTCTCTCAGCAGGAGTACCATATGAAAACATTTTTCATAGGGTACTCTCGCATAGTGCCGATGTTGGCTTTATACGTACGGGCATACTTGAAAAAATGGTTTTAGAAGGAAAATTCAAAAAGGATGATTTTAAAATTATCAAAGCAGCTTCTATCCCTGATTTTCCCGTACTACTTTCCACTAAACTCTATCCAGAATGGCCATTGGCAGCATTAGCCCATGTGAATGAAAAGTTGGTTAGAAATGTTACATCATCTGTATTAAAACTTGAAGAAAATGGGCTTATCTCTCAATCCATTGGCATTTATGGCTTTAGAATTCCTGCTAATTATGATGATGTTGAAAAAATTCTACAAGAGATGCATATCCCTCCTTTTGAAAACGCCTTTTCTGCTACTATCCAAGAACTTTGGAATACTTACCGCACTGTTATCTTGGTCGGTACCACAATTCTTTTCCTGTTCCTTTGGTATAGCCTCTTTGTTTTATGGCGTAAAAATCGCCAATTATCTGAAAGTGAATTTTTGTATAACAAACTCTCTGAACATACCAAGACTATGGATTGGGAAGTTACAGCTGAAGGACTTTATACCTATGTAAGCCCTCATACTGAAAGTCTTTTAGGCTACACGCCGCAAGAAATAGTTGGTAAACTTTTCTTTTACGATTTATGCCCTCAAGAAGACAAAGAAGCCTTTACCCAAAAAGTTTATAATAGATTTGAAACAAAAGGTGAATACTATCACCACGAGCGTCGAATTTTGAAAAAAAATGGAGAGATTCTTTGGGTTGCAGTCTATGGAATGCCCATTTTAGATAAAAATGGAATCCTGAAAGGATACCGTGGCAGCAATACTGATATTAGCGCTAGAAAAGTTGCTTTAGATGAACTAAAAGAGAGTGAAGCACGCTTTAAAGTGCTGCATAATGCTTCCTTTGGTGGCATCGCTATTCATGAACAAGGGCTCATGTTAGAATGTAATGAAGGGCTTTCAAAACTTTTTGGTTACACCAGGCAAGAACTGATAGGGATGGATAGCCTTTTATTGATAAGCCCTCAAACACGCGATTTCGTTATCACGCATATCCAACAAAATTATGAAAAACCTTATGAAGCAGAGGGCATGCACAAAAATGGAACACTCTTTCCCATCCGTGTAGAAGGAAGATCTATTCCTTACCAAGGAAGAGATGTTAGGGTCGTCGAATTTAGAGATATCACTAACGATAAAAAAGCCCAAGAAAGACTTCAACTTGCAGCTAAAGTTTTTGAAACAGCTCGTGAAGCGATTATTATTACCGATAAAAATGAGATTATTATCGATGTGAATGACGCATTTTCCCACATTACAGGATATTCACGGGAAGAAGCATTAGGGCAAACACCTCGTATGCTCTCTTCTGATTATCACCCCAAAGAATTTTTTACTACTATGTGGCAGAGTATTCTTCAAAAGGGGCATTGGTATGGAGAAATTTGGAACAAGCGCAAAAATGGAGAACTTTATATAGAACTTGCAACTTTTACTGCTATTTGTGATGTCAATAATGAGATACAACATTATATTGCACTTTTTTCAGATATCACAACAATTAAACAACACGAACATCAACTTGAACACATCGCTCTTCACGATGCACTGACGAACTTACCTAATCGATTACTCTTTGCTGAGCGTTTACATCAAGGAATGATACAAGCGAAACGTCATGAGCAATCGTTAGTTGTTGCTTATCTCGATTTGGATGGTTTTAAAACCATTAATGACACTTATGGACATGAGATAGGTGACCAACTCCTCATCACATTAGCAACTTATATGAAAGATACCTTGCGAGAAGGAGATACTTTAGCGCGTATGGGTGGTGATGAATTTGTTGCAGTTTTTCAAGATGTAAACAGTGTTGAGTCAACATTGCCAATGCTCAAACGACTCCTTGATGCTGCCGCAACGAATATCACCATTGGTTCTATCAACCTACAAGTTTCTGCAAGCCTTGGTGTCACATTTTATCCACAATCTGAAGATTTAGAAGCAGACCAACTTTTACGCCAAGCCGATCAAGCTATGTATCAAGCTAAATTAGCTGGTAAAAATCGTTACCATATTTTTGACTCTATACAAGACCGAAGTGTTAGAGATTTTCACGAAAGCCTTGAACATATTCGACATGCTCTCCAAGCCAATGAATTTGTTCTCTACTACCAGCCTAAAATCAATATGAGAACAGGTGCTCTTTCAGGTGTTGAAGCACTCATTCGTTGGAATCATCCCGAACGTGGTATTCTCTCCCCTGCTGAATTTCTACCCATTATTGAAAATCACTCCTTGTCTATTGATCTTGGGAATTGGGTCATTACCACAGCACTACAGCAGATCACACAATGGCAGCACGAAGGACTTAGTATTCCTATTAGCATTAATATTGGTGCTCAGCAATTACAAGATAAAGGCTTTCTTGATAATCTTAGAGCCTCTTTGGCAGCTTATCCTACAGTTGAACCCTCTTTTCTCTCTCTTGAGATTCTTGAGACAAGCGCATTAGAAGATTTAGTAGGAGTCTCCTTCCTTATGAAAGAATGCCTCTTGTTAGGCGTTCATTTTGCGATGGATGATTTTGGAACAGGGTATTCTTCATTAACCTATCTCAAAAAATTACCTATTAGTTTACTCAAAATTGACCAAAGTTTTGTAAGAGATATGTTGGAAGATACAGATGATCTATCTATCTTAAAAGGTATTTTAGGCTTAGCAACGGCTTTTAATACAGAAATAATTGCAGAAGGGGTCGAAACTATCGAACATGGAGAAATGCTATTGCAACTTGGTTGTGAATTAGCACAAGGCTATGGCATCGCTCGACCTATGCCAGCAGAAAAAATATCACCATGGCTTGATTCATGGAAACCTCATCCTTCGTGGATGGAAATAACACCGATAGAGAGTAAACATTTTCATTTTTTATTGGCTATCGTTAAACATAGAGCATGGTTAAAACCTATAGAAAATTATATTTTGAAAAAAATATCACTACCACCTACAATACGCAATGCAGACGAATGTGACTTTTCGATGTGGATTGAAACAAAAGCATTGTCACCTTATAATAAAACCCACATACAAACCATTAAACGTCTTCATAGAGAACTTCACTCCTTAGCAGAAGAGAGTTGCATGCTACAAGGACGTGGAGAGCACAAACAAGCGATGTTGGGTCTTGAAACTATGCATACGATTAGCTATACTATGTGTGATATTTTAAAACAATTATCTTATGCAAAACCAAAAACACCTAAAAAGGATCAAAAATATGCTTAAGGAGTTTAAAAACTTTCTTATTAAAGGAAATGTTGTGGATATGGCCGTGGGCTTCATCTTTGGAGCGGCATTTGCAACAGTTGTTAAATCACTCGTAACTAACATCATTATGCCACCCGTAGGCCTTCTTTTAGGTAATGTTGATTTTTCATCTTTGTTTATCGCACTGGATGGAAAAGTTTATGCTTCATTGGCAGATTTAGATAAAGCAGGAGCACCCGCTATTAAATTAGGTGTATTCTTTAACGATGTCACTTCCTTTGTCATCTTAGGCTTTGTCATGTTTATGATGATTAAAGGCTACAGCAAGTTGATGCTGAAGGATGAAGGACCCGCACCTGAACCAACAACTAAAGTATGCCCCGAGTGTGCAATGTCCATTCCTGTTGCGGCTAAAAAATGTCCCTATTGTTTAAAAGAGCAAACTATTTAAAATATTACGAGGATAGTAGCATTCTTCCTAGCTAAGAACCTCTGCTATCCGCTCTTTTTTTAAGGAGCTATTGCCTTTATTCCTTCCTGTAAGACATTCTCCCGAAACAAAGTGTTATTTATATTGAAATAGCTTCATAACAATCACCTTTACATTGTCTATTATCTAACGGCAGACTTATTTTGTTAAACATTTATTAAACTATTTAATATATAATTAAGTGTATTTAATAAAAATCGTAAGGAGTTCCTATGAAACGAAGAGATGCCATTAAACTAGCTGCCCTAGCAGCGCTTGCTACCACATATGCATCCGCATACGATGAAAAACTGATTGTTAATAAGAAAAAAATGCAAATCAAGGATAGTGCTAATCCTACAGAATTAGAGCTCAAACACTCACCAGAAATTAAAGTCGGTGTTGTTGATGCCAAGGGATATTCACTGGTTGAAGTGAATATTGGTCAAAAAGGAATTATTCACCCTAGTGATGATAAACACTGGATTTACGAAATAGAGCTCCTTGCAGATGCTAAAAAAGTAGCTAGCGTTTCACTTGAGCCAACAATTTCAAGAGGTTATCTAGCGGCACGTGTTAATACGAAAGATGTTAAAGTCCTCTCTGCCATCTCAAAATGTAACTTACATGGCGAGTACAGCGCTTCTATTACACTTTAAAACTAAGAGCCTTCGGGCTCTTTTAAATCCATCTAATAATTATGTTCCACTTTCACATGTCTATCACATGATTAACGGAAAAAATAGTTTATTATAAATATCTAAAATGTTAAAATCTTTTATTAATGTCACATTTATTGGCTATACTGTATAATATAAGCTAATTAATATCTTTAACATCCTTGCCTATTTTAGAAGAAGGTCTTGTTTTCATGAATCATTCCTTTACACTTCCTGCAGATTTTTGGCAGAAAAGTGAACATTTTATTGAACTCCTTTTAAATTATAATAAAACACATAATATTACAGGTGCCAAGACAAAAGAAGCTGCTATACGAAACATAGAGGATAGTATTTTCCCTTTGGCTTATTTAGAAACAAGCCATATGAGCAAAGCTATTGATATTGGTACGGGTGCTGGATTTCCAGGATTTTTACTCGCGCTTGCTTTACCCCATATCCATTTTACGCTTTTTGAACCAATCGCTAAAAAAAGTGCCTTTTTACATTTCGCAAAAACAGCTTTGAGTACAAAAAATATTGATATTTCAACCAATAGAGTTGAAAAAGTCGTTCCTTTTAAAGTGGACTTAATTAGCTCTCGTGCTGTGACCAATACAAAGATGCTTATTCGCTTGTGCCATAATTTTATCCAAGATGAAACCATACTCCTTTTCTACAAAGGTGAATTGGTCAATGAGGAGATCGAAGGACTCCAAAACTGTGAAATTTATCCAAATGGTAAACGTCATTATCTTATTATGAAAGGTCCTTATGCTAACTAAAATTCTTATTTTTGGAATAGTGCTTTTTTGTATCTACTTCTTTTTCTTTAAAACAAAACGCACAGAAGATGTCTCAAAAAGTACCTCGAAAAGAAAAACAATTGAAGGAGAAACAATGGTCGAATGCAAACATTGCTCCACCTTTATAAGTGACAAAGAGTCCATCATCAAAGATGGAGCCTTCTACTGTTCTAAAGAATGCGCAAGGTTGTCTCAATGAAACTTATTGGACATCCTTCAATTGCTTACGAACCACTGTATCGTATTCATTCACAAGAAGATATTGCAAAAAGTCCTTCAAATACTATTTTAGTCTTTGAAGGTGATCTCGCACTTGCGGCTTATTGCCAATCTCAAAAAATTCTTTTTGCACTCCATGTGAAGAATATTAAAGAACTTGTCCTTGCCAATGCTTTAGGTGCAAATTATTTTATCGTTGATAAAAGTTTGGCCATTAATGCACAAAAAGTTGCTGATGATTATTTATTTGATGGTAAAGTTATGCTTTACAGTACGGATGAATCAGACATTGAATTTGTTGCATTAAACGCCATTGATGGTATTATTTTTGAAAGCAGTATTAAATCTTTATAATCACTAGGTATTTGATGAAAAAAAATTATTTTTATATTCTCTCATTTTCTGCAACTTTTTTGTATTGGTGTCTTGATGCTTATGCCAATACGCTTTTATATGGCTCTTCTTTCTTATCAGAATTTTTACTGGCTGGTCCACACAATGCCCCCTTCATAAAGATTGGCATTGCTCTCATCATTTTTGTGGCAATCTTTTTACCTTTCTTTCGTATGCAACATATTCATGGAGATACCACCTATAAACCGTGTATTGAAGAGTTAGACTCTTTAAAACAGTTGACAGAGACACTCTATTCGCCCCTCTCTCCTAAAGTCAATATTACTAAAGCTCTTGAAAAGTTAGCTACTCTCTTAGGTCTTGAAGCTAGCATCCTTTTTACGTATACCAAAGATACTCTGTTGATTTATAATGAGACTACTTTCGTTAAATCACATTTCCACGCAAAAGAACTCTTTCCATTTCGACCTAGCACTTCTTTAAACCCTTTAGAAAAAATCGCTAATACATGTTTTATAGAAAAAAGACTCTTTTCGCAAGATACTATTGTGTTAGAGGATCAAAAGCTAACACTCACGTGTTTTATCATTAAAGAGGCAAAAAACAATCAAGTTATGGGTAATTTAATGCTTGTATCTGAAAATGAAAAATCAGTAGAAAAGGCAATTGAACTGATTCAAAAGTTTATAGAGCAACTTTCATTTACCCTCTATATTGCGCTCAAGAAAGATACTTTTATGATAAATAATGAGCAAGTTATGGAAGAAAAAGGTATTGATAAAGACTTAAACATCCTTAATTATTTAAAAATAATGGAAAAGATTGAACATGAGTTTAAACGTAATAGACGTTACCATACAGAATTAACGCTTATGCTCATCGATATTCCTATGCTGAAAAACCTGATTAATATTTTCCCTGATACAGTTATTGCAACTCTAAAAAAAGATGTTGCAAATCTTATTAAAAAAAATATTCGAGAAGTTGATATATTAGGTAAATGGTCCCATGATCAATTGGCACTTTTGCTTCCAGATGTTGATTTTAGAGCAGCTCAAGGAGTTGCCAAAAAAATTCAAATGCTTTTAGAAAACCAGAAATTTACACATATAGGAAGAATATCGTGTAGTTTTGGTATTACTTCACTCTCGAAAAAAGATGCTTTGAGTAGTTTTCGATTGCGCGCAGAAAATGCCCTTAGTCTTGCAAGTAATCAAGAAGGAAACCAAATAGAAGTGAAACTTTTAGTGTAGCGATTATTTAAATAATAATCCGCTTCATAAAAGGTGATAACTTAGTGATAATTTCATAACTGATTGTATTAAAAGCATCTGCAAGGGGTTCAGCATCTTCAAAAACACATACTGAATTAGCTTCACCACCTAGACAAAAACTGTCCATTGACATACGCCCTTTTGTCTTAGATCCATCCGCCATCGTTAGAGGTTTTGACCCATCAAAGCGAAAAAAACCATCACCATAACCAATATCATAGGTTGAAATGCACTCATCTTGCAAAGCTTCATATAAACCACCATAGCCAACTCTTTCACCTTTTTTCAAGATTCGACTACTTAGTTTTTCTGCCCATAAGGATAAAACTGGTTTGAGTTCTGGATGTGCAATGTGTGAATCAAGTGTGCTATAACCATACATAGCAATTCCACAACGCGCGAAATCATCACCTTTAAGTGAAGAGGTTCGTAGTAAACCAGCTGAATTAAAAGCATGAAAAACAACATGTGGCAAGCCAAGAGAGTTTAAAAGTAATTGGATTTTTTCGCGTGCATGCTCGAAGTTACTACGTTGCCAATAAAACTCACTACTTAGTTCATCACTGCTTCTAAAATGTGTATAAATACCTTTAAGGTTCAATCCATGTTGAGCAATAAAAGTAAGTGCCTTTTCAATCTCATCTTCGCGTACTCCATTGCGGTGCATGCCTGTATCAATTCCTAAATGTAGCCCTGTGGAAGAAGAGAATTGCGCGAGAGCTTCATAGGAATGTACAGCAAAAGAAATTTTTGGTGAAACTTCAATCATTGGCGGGTGATCAGCAAGAATAAGAACTTCATCAAAATAGCTAACAATGCTATGAGCTTCGACTAGGTTTTTGACAGCTGCTCTTCTTAGCCCATAGGCAGAAGCCAAAGTAGCCATTTCTTCCAAACCATGACCATAAGCATTATCTTTAAGTACCGCCATAACGCACTCTTTTCCACCTGCTTTGGCACAAAGGATATCAAGATTATGAAAATAATGCGCTTTATTAAGTATGATATAAGCCATAACTAAGGCCTTAATCCTAATTTTTTAACTAAAAATCCACGGATTTTACGTGCTTGATAATCCAATTTATAAAAATGTTCATGTACACTTTTCGCATCCAACGTCGGGTCTCCTGAAAAATCAAAGGCAATACCTTGTTTATCTTTGGGAATATTGGCATCCAAATAGTTCAAAAAAGCTTCTCTAATATCAATAAGTTTTGCCAGTTCTTTTTCAATCATTTCATTCTCAGTCATTTTAGGCTCCTATTTTTCAGCAAGAATAGAAATTTTATCGTTTACAACCTCGATATAAAGTTCTTTTTCGCCTTTTGAAGCAAACGAAGGACTTTTATATGTTTGATAATACAAAATTTTGAATAATTTTTTATCATCCGTTGTCGGATAAGGAATAATACTCATATTTTCTGTCACAATGGTTTTGTTTTCTTTTTTAGCAAAAATACCTTTTTTCATCTCTGAAAACGCTTTTTTATTCATACCATTCGAGCGTTTAAAATCATTAGAATAAAATGCCAAATAGCCATTTAAATCATTCACTTTCCATGCATGTTGCCATTTGTAAACTTCACTTAATATGGCAGCAATATTCTCTTTAGAAACTTTCTGCACTTTACTTTCACCAATAATAACAATAGCATCGGCTGCATTAATTTCACTATCTAATTGTAAAATAGTTGGGTTATCCATAACCACACAGCCTTTGCTTAAATCATCTCTATCTTTACCGTCCATTGGTGAGCCATGAATCCAAATACCATCCCCACTTCTACCTCTAACAGTATCATACATGTTGGGATAAGAAAGTGAAAATGCTAAAGGACCATAGAATTGATTAGCTGGTTTGAAACGCTTTGTAATCTCATACACACCTACAGGTGTTTTTAAATCTCCACGCTTGACCTTATCGCCACTTTTACCCATAATTACATCATGTGTCTTAACAAGTTTTAGACTGTCCATATTGTTTTTATAAACATCACAACGCTTTCTATCTTTTTCACAGACAATTAGTGATTCAGCATCTTCGTAATAACCAAATTGCACATCAATATCCTTGAGTTGCTTTACCCAATACTCTTTAGACTGAAGCTCTTTGGCACTTGGCTCTTTGGCTTTTTTCTTAGCCTCTTTTTTCTTTATCTCTTTAACTTTGACCTCTTTAGGTTCAAACTCACTCTTTAGATACGCTTCAACAGCGTCAATACCATGCGTTTTATAAATTTTATAGACATCCTCAGCTGTTGCTGCATATAAAAATAACGCACATAAAGATAAAAAAACTAAATATCTCATAGATTCCTCTTACTCATTGACAATTTTTGAATGCCATTGTAGTCAAATCTCTCTTAATATATTGTTTTAATGTCATAAAAACCGCTCAAACTGTGCTAAATAACGCTTATGTCAAAAAAGAACATAAGGTTTATCGTGTTTAGTATTTATGTTATTTTTTTTACGTTTATTTTAAACTTCTTAGGTTATGATGAAAATCTTATGCGAATAAACATCGGAAAGCTGGTCATTATGTCTTTAGAATTACTTTTATCGTCTGTGATTGTCGTTGTTCTAGTAATTTTACTTCCAACCCTTTTCCTCCTTAGCAAAAAACTTGGACCTCAAGAATCTCGTGGTAAAGCAAAAAATAGCGCTTATGAAAGTGGCGTCAGTACCCCTATTGGTAACCCAGAGAGCCGTTTTAGCGCCAAGTTCTATCTTGTGGCCATTCTTTTTGTGCTCTTTGATGTCGAAATAATCTTTATGTTCCCTTGGGCCGTGAATGTTAGAGAGCTTGGTTATTTTGGCTTATTTGAAATGTTTACTTTTGTAGCACTTCTCTTCTTTGGACTTATTTATATTTACCGCATAAAGGCTTTAAAATGGCAGTAGGAGCAGAAGCAATTTTTGGAGACAGTGTTATTACGACCAAACTGGATAGTGCAATTAACTGGGCACGTGAATCTTCGATGTGGCCCTATATCTTTGGAACAGCGTGCTGCGCTATCGAATTTATGAGTGTTGCTAGTAGTCAATATGACATTTCGCGTTTTGGTGCAGAAGTAGTACGTTTTTCTCCACGTCAAGCAGACCTAATGATAGTCGCTGGAACAGTGAGTTATAAACAAGCTCCTATTTTAAAAAAGATTTATGATCAAATGACGGAGCCCAAATGGGTTATTAGTGCTGGCGCGTGTGCATGCAGCGGAGGCTTTTATGACAACTATACTACCGTACAAGGTATTGATACTATTATTCCTGTGGATGTTTATGTTGCTGGTTGTCCTCCTCGCCCTGAGGCTTTTTTAGATGCGCTGATGCAAATTCAAAAACTTCAATATGACAAAGAGAGCCTTCTCAAAGATAGAGTCAGAAAAGATTTTAAAGGTGCCCTTGATGATTACTAACTTTCAACATCATTTTGAAAATGCCTATACCATTGAGCCAGATGGTGCTATGGTTCTTGATAAAGAAAAGATTTTACAAGCTTTACATGTACTCAAACACGACGATGGTTACCATTTTTTAGTGGATATGACGGCTATTGATTATTTGTCTATTAAAGAACCAAAGCCTGAACGATTTGCTATCGTTTACCTCCTCCGTGATACTCATTTTAAGAATCTTATTACCCTTAAAACGTACATTGATAGCACGCTCGCAACACAAAGCGTTACCAGCCTTTTTAAAGCCGCGAATTGGGCAGAGCGAGAAATTTGGGATCAATACGGTATTAGCTTTTTGCGCCACCCTAATATGAAACGAATTTTAAATCACAAAGAGTTTATAGGACACCCTTTACGTAAAGACTATCCTATCACGAAAGGGCAACTATGCCATCAAACCGATGATTTAATGGATGAAATGGCCCCTAAGCTCAAAGTAAAAGGGTATGAAAAAAATGAAGACTTGATGTTTTTAAACATCGGTCCAGCTCATCCAGCAAGTCATGGAACCATTCGCAATTTTTGCGCCCTTGATGGAGAAACCATTGTATGCGCTGTTTCTGAAATCGGCTATTTACATCGTGGTTTTGAAAAATCATGTGAAAATCATACTTACAACCAAATTATTCCTTACACCGATAGACTTAATTACTGCTCAGCTATTTTAAATAATATCGGCTTTGCCCATGCCGTTGAGGGAATTTTAGGTGTTGATTTACCAGAACGTGCTAAATTTATTCGCGTTATTATTGGTGAACTTTCCCGTGTAATTGACCATCTTGTCTGTTTAGCGGCGATTTTAGTGGATATGGGAGCACTGACTAATTATTGGTATCTCTATAACCCACGGGAAGCAGTTTATACCCTTCTCTCTAAACTCACAGGAGCTAGGCTCACCAACTCTTACATGCGTATTGGTGGCATGAGTTACGACCTTTATGCTGGCTTTGAAGAGGATTTAAAGATATGCATTAAAGAGATTGAAGCGGGAATGGGAGATACGCTTAAATTAATAGAACATAACCGTATTTTTTTAGACCGAACACAAAATGTAGGCATTATCAGTAAAGAAGAAGCTATCAATCGTGGTTTTAGTGGCCCCAATTTAAGGGCGTGCGGTGTAGCGTATGATTTACGCATTAGTGAACCTTATTATCATTATGAAAGTTTTGATTTTGATATGGCATTAGGGAGTGTAGGCGATATTTACGATCGCATGATGGTACGTTTTGAAGAAATACGTCAAAGTATTCGTATCATCGACCAAGCAATGAAACGCTTACCAGGTGGTGCTATTTGTGTCGATGACCGTGCTATTTCTTTCCCTAAAAAAGAAAATGTCTACTCCAATATCGAAGGCTTAATGAATCAGTTTAAACTGGTCTATGAAGGGGTTAAAGTGCCTGCCGCTGAATATTACCGGGCGATTGAAGCAGGTAATGGAGAGCTAGGCTTTTTTATCATCAGCGATGGCAGTGGAACACCCTATAAAGTCAAAGTAAGACCTCCGTGTTTTTATGCTATGGCTGCGTATCCACGCATGATTGAAGGGGGTATGATTGCCGATGCCATTTTAAGTCTTGGCAGTTTAAATATTATTGCTGGAGAGTTAGATAGATGAGTACCTTTACATTTAATCCTGAAAATGAAGAAAAGTTTACAGCTCTACTAACACGTTATCCTGAAAAAAGCTCCTTAATGCTCCCTTCTTTGTGGATGATTCAGTATCAAGAAGGCTGGATATCACCTGAATCAATGCGTTTTTTAGCTGAGAAACTAGCGTGTTCCCCAATGGATGTCTATGCCGTTGCCTCGTTTTATTCGATGTTCAATTTGAAGCCTGTGGGAAAATACCATATTCAGCTTTGCAAGACTCTCTCGTGCATGCTTAGAGGCTCACAACAGATGCAAGCACATATCCAAAATAAACTGGGTATTAAACCAGGTGAAACCACCAAAGATGGCAAATTTACGTTTAGTTTGGTAGAGTGCCTAGGCTCTTGTGGTACGGCTCCTTGCATGTCGTACAATGATGACTATGTTGAAAATCTCACCATCGAAAAACTCGATGAACTCATTGATGGAGCACAGTCATGATAGTTAAAATCGTGAGTAAAAATTTTGATATCCCCAATTCTCATCGCTTAGATGTTGCGCGCGAACATGGACGTTACAAATCTTTAAATTCCCTTTTCTCTCGCAAGCCTGATGATATTACGGTTGCTGTTGAAAAAAGTGGTTTAAGAGGTAAAGGTGGAGGTGGTGCACTCACAGGTGAAAAATGGCGTTTAATCCCAAATCCTTGTGACAAACCAACTTATCTCATCATCAATGCCGATGAAAGCGAGCCAGGCACTTTTAAAGACCGACAAATTATCGAATTTGACCCTCACTTATTAATTGAAGGTATTATCTGCTCAAGCTATGCTATCAATGCCCATCATGCTTATATCTATATACGAGGAGAATATGTCTTTTGGGCAAAAAGATTGCAAGAAGCGATTGATGAAGCTTATGCCGCAGGCATTTTAGGAGAGAGTGTTCTAGACTCTCAATATCCTCTACATGTAACGCTTCACCGTGGAGCTGGAGCCTATATCTGTGGTGAAAAAACAGCTCTTCTTGAATCATTAGAGGGGAAACGAGGTCATCCACGCCTTAAACCCAAAGGGAAAGAACCCGAATGGTTTTTTGGCAATCCTGCTGTGGTGAACAATGTCGAAACGATTGCAAGTGTCCCTTTTATCGTTAATGAAGGGTATGAAGCGTACCGCGCTTATGGTACTGAAAAAAGCCCAGGAACAATGCTCTTCGGTATCAGCGGCCATGTCGAAAAACCAGGTGTATATGAACTTCCTTATGGTGTTAAAATGGTCGATGTCATCGAACACGTTTGTGGTGGTGTTTTGGGTGGCAAAAAACTCAAAGCCATCATCCCCGGAGGCTCATCATGCCAAATTTTTAGGGCCGATGAGATAACTGATATTACTTTGGATTATGAGTCAGTTAAAGAGCATGGTTCAGCCCTTGGAACAGGAGGCATGATTGTAATGGACGAGAGTGTTAGTATCCCTCAGGCCATGAAAAACCTTTTTGAATTTTATCACCACGAATCATGTGGACAGTGCACCCCATGCCGTGAAGGCACAGGCTGGGTTGACCAGATTTTAAGAAAAATCATTGCAGGCAATGGGACACACGATGATTTGAAGACAATTTTGGACGCATGTGATATGCTTAATGGCAAAACAATTTGTGTCTTCGCACCCTCAGTTGCCTTCATAGCGCAGAGTTACTTAGAAAAATTTAGAGAGGAGTTCGAAGCACTATTAGATTAAAATCTCTTCCATCGTATTTTTGGCCCACCTAGCATAGATTAAGCAATTTATTGTTACTCTTTTATGACTTTTTTATTATAATTATAATAAAAGTATCTTGTAAAGATAAAGGAGAAGGGTGCAAGCATTTCGCTATTTAATAATAGTTGGATTATTAGTGTTATCTCTGGGCCTGCATGCTACGCCCAAAATTCAACTTGAAGATGATATAGCGACCTATACATTACCACTTGTGAGAATTGGCGTATTGGCATATCGCCCAAAACCACAAACGTTAGAACAGTGGAGGCCACTAGGTGTTTTACTGAACCATGCTCTTCCTCAATATGATTTTGTCATTGAAGCTTTGACCTATCCTGAATTAACCGATGCCATTGCTAAACGCCAACTCGATTTTGTGCTAACCAATTCAAGTAACTATATTTTTCACAAACACCAATTTGGCCTCTCTTCACCTATTGCGACGCTTGCTGTAGATGAACATGGCATTAAAACAACCCATTTTGGCGGGGTTATTTTCACGTTAACTAAAGAAAAAATCAACACTTTATCAGATATAAAAGGGAAAATTATTGCGGCAAGCAATCAAGAATCCTTCGGTGGATACCAAATGCAAGCCTATGAACTCTTTAAAGCAGGAATTAGTGTTGTTGGCGATAACACTTTAGAAGTAACCGGGTTACCCCATGACAATGTTGTCAAAGCAATTCTTTCAGGCCATGCCCATGTAGGGTTTGTTCGAAGCGGTATTCTAGAAAACATGGCAGAAGAAGGCTTACTTGACATGTCAAGTATTAAAATTCTTAATCTTCAAAATGAAGTAGCATTTCCTGTTAAAATTTCAACACGCCTTTATCCAGAATGGCCTCTTTCTACACTTCCACATGTCAATGAAAAACTCTCTAAAAGTGTTTTGTCTATTCTCTTTCGTCTTGATGAAAACGATAAAGCACTTAAAGCCATGCATATCTATGGATTTAATATTCCTGCAAATTATAACGTCGTTGAAGAACTTCTCAAAGCACTTCGTCTTCCGCCGTTTGATGCTAAAAAAATCTTTAATTTTAACGATATTTGGGAACAATACCACGAGCAAATTATAGCGCTTATGATATTACTTGGATGTGCTCTTTCGATCGGAATTATACATTTGCGAAACTCAAACCGTTTACTTCATAAAAGCCTTCAACAACAAAAAGATCAAGCAGATACCTTAGCACAGTTTTTACAAGTTATTGAACAATCTCCTATCTCCATTATTATTACAGAACTTGATGGAACGATTAGTTATGCCAATCCTAAGTTTATTGATATTACAGGCTATAGTAAAACAGAAATCATAGGACATAATCCTCGCTTTTTAAAATCAGGTAAAGTACCTGAACAAACCTATGCTTTGTTATGGAAGCAACTCAAAAAAGGTAAGATTTGGGAAGGTGAATTAATCAATCGACGTAAAGATGGTAGTGACTATATCGAATGGGGAACCATTGCACCACTTCATAAGAATGATGGTTCTATTACTCAGTATGTTGCAATTAAAGAAGATATTACACAACGTAAAATAGCCGAAGAAAAAATTTATCACTTAGCCTTTTACGACCAATTAACATCTTTACCAAACCGACAAAAAATCATATATGATATGAGGGTCAAAGAAGCAAAAGCATGCGCTATTTTTAATATTGATAGCTTTAAAGAAATCAATGATCTTTTTGGTATTAACGCTGGCGATAATATCTTAATACAAGTTGGCAAGTGGTTTAAAGAGATAGGAATTTTTGCTTATCGTACAGGTGGAGATGAATTTACAACCTTGTTCTACGATAGTGATGTGGAAAGCCTAACATTAAGCCGCAGAATACTCAATATAATGGCTTTGCTGGAAGAAAAAACCTTTCATGTAGAAGATGAAATAATCTCTTTACGTATGAGTGTTGGGGTCGCAATTGGTGGGTCCAAACTTTTAACCCATGCAGATATCGCTTTACATGTTGCCAAAATAAAAAAAATACCACTTTCACTATACGAAGAAAAAGAGAATATTGAAGAAAAATATCGCCACAATATTGTGATGGCATCTATGATACGAAAAGCACTCATTTCAGGTCGTATCATCTGCCACTATCAACCCATTGTCGATTTTAAAACAAATGCTACTACTAAATATGAAACATTGGTACGTATGGTGGATGAGGAAGGCAATCTCATCTTACCATTAGAATTTTTACCCATTGCTAAAAAAATGAAAATTTACCCTCGTATCACACAAGAGGTTGTTACGCAAGCATGTGAGCTTTTTCAACATAGAACAGAAGAATTTTCTATCAATCTTTCGACTGCTGATATGGAAGATGCGCGTTCCATGCAAAAAATTATTGAAGTTATCAAACAAACGAATACAGCATCGCGTATTGTATTTGAAATTTTAGAATCTGAGGGTATTGAAAATTATGACACGATTAAGCAGTTTATTGCCCAAGTGAAGGTACTTGGTGCAAAAATAGCTATTGATGATTTTGGAACAGGATATTCTAATTTTGAACATATTTTAAAATTGAATGTTGATTACATTAAAATTGATGGTTCACTGATTCGAAATATTGCTAACAATTCTCGTAACCACATTGTCATCGAGACGATTGTTACTTTTGCTAAAAAAATAGGAGCATTAACAATTGCAGAATTTGTCAGCGACGAAACTATTTTTAATACTGTAAAAAAATTAAATGTCACTTATTCACAAGGCTATTTTACCGGTATACCAGCCCCCTTACTCAAAGGAGATACGAATGCTCTCTAAACACCTTAAGATAACACTCATTCTCTTCTTTTGTGCGCTTCTTCCCCTAATGGCAAAAGATAACTCATCCTATACATTTGGCGTCCTTTCCCAAAGAAGTGCTGTTCTAACTGCACAATATTGGAATCCTATTTTACGTTATGTTTCAGCTAAAAGTGGTGTTTTACTTATCCTCAAAGTAGAGCGCACAGCACCAGACTCAAATTTAGCTGTCCAAAAAGGTAGCTATGATTTTGTCTATGATAATGTTATTTTTAGCCCTCAAATGCTCAAAGAAAATTATCGTGTACTTTTACGCCCTCGGGACCAAGCCATTTCAGGGCAAATTGTCACTTTAGCTGATTCACCTTTTTATTCTCTTTCTGATGTATCAGGAAAAGAAATGGGTTTTCCATCTCATACTGCTTTTGTTGGATATTCTGTACCTATGGATTATTTACAAAAAAAAGGTATTCATGTTATCCCTGTTTTTGGGGGAAATCAAGAAGGTATTATGGCACAACTCAAAGCTGGAAAAATTCTCGTTGCAGCTGTAAATAATAAAATCATGAAGGCATATGCACACCGTGAAAATTTAGCCTATCGTGTCTTATGGGAATCAGAAAAGTTTCTCAACATACCCATAGCGGTGCATCCTCGTGTATCCGAAGAGATAGTCCAAGCGGTGCAAAAAGCATTTATGCAAATGCATAGTGACCCAGAAGGATTAAAAATTCTTGAAGCCTCTGCCAAACTTATTTTTAAAGATCCTCCACATGGCTTTCTACCTTCTTCTTCCAAAGAGTATCAAAACTACCGTGATTTTTATACGCAAACGGTATTGGAGGAACTTAAATAAATATGAAAAAATTCCTTTCATTCTGGATTCATTTATCGTTTGTACAACGCCTCTTTCTTGCTATGGCCGGTTCGTTACTTTTCGCTGGTAGTATTATGATTATCATCCTTACGAAGCAGGATATCAAAAATGCTTTTAATGATTTAGCGTTACAAAGAGAACATGCACTCAAAATACTGCCTATTTTACTGTCTGAAGCTGTAGTCATTGGTGATTATGAAAGTATTCAACAACAACTTGATGGTTATGTCACATCCCCTTATATACAACGTATTTTCTTTTATGATTTGGCAGGGAAAACCATTCAAAGCACTGATGTAGAAATACAAAAAAATACACCAGAATGGTTTGATAAACTTTTTGGACTGCATGATAATTATGGTCAAGCGAGAATTATCATTGGTGGAATAGAATATGGGTCTATCGCTATTACCCTTAGCATGCAAAGCTTTAGTAATCGAATATGGAATAGCCTCATTGAACATTTTAGCCTTATCCTTGCTGTTATTTTATTTGACTTTCTAGGTATTTGGTTGACACTTTACAACAGTTTAAAGCAATTAAAAGTATTAGAACAATCCACACAACACCTTACTAATGGCCATTTTGAACCTATAAGCCTTCAAAGTGGTTTGAGAGAAACAGCCAGTCTGACCTCAGCTTTTAATACAATGATACAAAAGATACAAACAACACAGCAAGAATTAATTGCTACATCAAATGAAATAAAACAAAAAAAACATTGGCTTGAAGCCATTATTGATGCCCTAGATGAAGGCGTTTATGTTGTTAATTTTGAAGGAAAAATCCTAGAGACCAATGCTAAAGCTTGTTCCATTTTAGGATTTACGAAAGAAGAAATGCTTGGTAATTATGCCCATTCTCTCTTTCATTCTCACAATATTAGCGGGGTTTCTATTCCTTTAACACAATGCCCTATTTATAAAGCTTTACTGGATGAAGATGTTTGGAGTAGTGATAAGGAATACTTTACATGTAAAGATTTCTCAATGATTCCAGTAGAGATTTTTGGGAATACTATTATCTTTGAAGATAAAAAGCTTGGTATGGTTTTTGCCTTTAGAAATATTGCTGAGCGAAAAGCTTTAGAAGCAAAAATGAAACTTTTATCAACGGCTTTAGAAGCAACGACGAATGCGGTGGTCATTACCAATAAAGAAGCCGTTATCGAATGGGCCAATAAGGGTTTCGAAGAAATGACAGGCTATAAAGTTGGAGAAGCTCTTGGGCGTACCCCTCATGAATTAGTTGGCTCAGGTAAACAAGAAAAAACTTTTTACGAACAAATGTGGGGAACTATTCTCTCCAAAAAGCCATGGAAAGGAGAAGTTATCAATAAGCGAAAAAACAATCAACTGTACTATGAAGCTCTACACATTACACCTGTTAGTAATGATCTTGGAGATATTTCCCATTTTATCGCTATTAAAGAAGATATTAGTGAACGTAAAAATATCGAACAAGAAATGGAGCATCTTGCCTTTTACGATCCACTCACAGATCTTCCTAATAGA
Organism: Sulfurospirillaceae bacterium; assembly: GCA_028684065.1. Classification (GTDB taxonomy): domain Bacteria; phylum Campylobacterota; class Campylobacteria; order Campylobacterales; family Sulfurospirillaceae; genus Sulfurospirillum. Next base: position 29,170 of record JAQUGO010000004.1, on the reverse strand, counting down.
AGGCTATTGATGGATAGGATTGAAAGGGCGATTGTTAGTGCCAAACGTTATCATACTTTTGGTGCGGTTTTCTTTTTAGATTTGGATCATTTTAAAATCATCAATGATGAATTAGGGCATGATGTAGGAGATTTACTCCTTAAAAATATGGCTCGTAGACTTGAAAACTCTTTACGACAAGGAGATAGTATTGCAAGACTTGGAGGAGATGAGTTTGTTATTCTTTTAGATGATTTAAATGAAACAAAACTTTTCGCCACAAAACATATGAAAAATTTAGCACAAAAAATTCAAGATGCTTTTCTTCCTCCTTTTATCTATAACGATAAAAGTTATATGTTAAGTATTTCTCTAGGCGGAACTCTTTTTGATGGGACACAAAGTGCTGATGCCGTTTTGAAAAAAGCTGATAATGCCCTCTATCAAGCAAAACAAACAGGACGACATAAGAACTATTTTGATGATAGTTCTATTTGATAAACAAAGACATATATGACAATCGTGCGTTATCAATTAAAAAATCTACTCCTGGGAAATAGGCAATAAAGGTATTTCCCAGCCCCCCTGCAATAACAGCAATAGCAATAAATCCTATAGTAATCGGTGTAATACCTCTAAGAGGTGGTACATTTTCTAAATCTGAATAAGGATAAAAGTACATCAATGCAATAAGCTTGAAATAGTAATAAATTGAAACAAAAGTCGCGGTTACGCCAACGACTGCTAAAACGGTATAGCCCGCTTCGATGGCGCCTGTAAAAATGTAAAACTTACCGATAAAGCCGATTGTTCCAGGGAGTCCAGCAAGGGAGAGCATAAAGATGCTAAGCATCGCCGCCATATAAGGGTGAATATGTGCAAAGCCCCGAAAATCTTCATAGGTTACACGCAATTGGTCATTGGACGTGATATAGGAAATGAGCCCAAAAGCACCCATTGCTGAAAGGAAATACGCTACTAAATAGTAGATAATAGAAGAAGATGCACTTTCCCCAGCTACCCCTATAGAAACAAATGCAATAAGCAAATAACCCGTATGCACGATACTTGAAGCCGCGAGCATCCTTTTTAAACTTTTTTGAATCACAGCCATAAAACTACCATACATCAAAGTCGCTATGATGATAAAGACAAAAAGTTTATCCCACATTTCACGAATAGGGTCCAAATCTACCAGCATAATACGCAAAATAAAACCAAAAATTGCCACTTTAAAGGTTGCTGCCATAAAAGCAGTTACAGGTAAAGGAGAACCATCGTAGACATCCAGTGTCCAGTTGTGAAAGGGAAAGGCTGAAATTTTAAAAAGAAACGTCATTAGGATAAACGTTCCACCTATTAAGACCAACGAAGTATCTTTACCCACTTGAGCGTCAACAGCGTACCCAATTTCTCCCAACATCGTTGTACCTGTTCCTGCATAAATCAGTGCTGTACCCAAGAGGAAAAAGACGCCTGAGATAGAACCCAAAACTAAGTATTGATAACTTGCTTCAACTCGTCTTGTATCAAACTTTTGAAATCCAATCATGACATACAAACTCAAAGAAGCGATTTCTAACCCAATAAACGCTGTTAAGAGCTCATTGGCATGGACAAGGAGCATCATTCCAAAAAGAGAAAATAAGAAAAGGGAAAAGAATTCTTTTTTAAATTTACGTTTGGTTTGAAAATAATGTGTTCCTATCAAAGAGGTGACAACCCCACCACTTAAGAGGATGGAGTCAAAATAAACAGCGTAACTATCATCAATAATCATATTTGAAAAAATATTGGCTAAAGGGAAAGAGGTACGGAGTTCTCCAAAATAGTAAAGATTGCCTATCAGTGCCATAGTTAAAAAAACGAAAGTCAATACAGAAAAATTTTCCATCGATAAACGCTCTACGGGGCTTAATAACATTAAAATCACCGCACCACACCCAATAATAAATAAAGGCAATAAATAGCTAAATTCCAACCAATTCATACGTTTGCCCCTATGTGTAAAATATCAATCAAATAGTGCTGAATTGTCGGCTCAATCTTATATAAAAACCATTCAGGATAAATACCCATACCGATAATGAGCCCTACTAATGGCAAAAGACCTAGTACCTCTTTAACATTTAAATCTATCATTTCAGAGACATCATTGCCTCTGTTTTCTAAAATGGCTTTTTGGAACATCCAAAACATATAACTTGCCGCAACTAATACTGTTGTTGCCGCTATCACTCCAACATAAACATTAAATTTAAAAAGTCCTAAAATAATGAGAAGCTCTGCCACAAAACCATTGGTTCCAGGAATTCCGACGATACACAGTAACATAATGGCAAAAAAGAAGGTGAAAAGAGGTGCTTTTTTGGCAATACCCCCAAGAGCACTAATGGAACGTATTCCTAAGTTTCGTTCCATTATGCCTACCAACAAAAAGAGTCCACCTGTAGAGATAGCATGGGCCACAACCAAAAAAGCACCGCCCATCATACCCACTGCATTAAGTGAAAAAATACCTGCAGTAATAAAGCCTAAATGGGAAGCCGAAGAATAAGCAAACATTTTTTTAATATTGTATTGAGATATGGCCGCAATACCGAAATAGAGCAAACCAAAAAGACCAAGACCAATAAGCCATGGTGCAAATTCTTTAAAAAGCTCAGGAAAGATAGGTAATACAAAGCGTACCAATGCATAAACCCCTAATTTTGCCATAATAGATGAGAGTAAAAAAACGCCACCTGTTGGGGAGTTTGAATAGGTTTCTAAGAGCCATGAATGAAACGGGAAAAGGGGAATTTTAATCGCAAACGCTAACATAAAACTTAAAAAGAGCAAAATCTTATGCTCATAGCTAATTGTTGTTATCTGCACTATATCATTCAATTCAAAACTCCACGAACCAAATTCATAGTAAAAAGCGACACCTAAATAAAGAATGCTCACAAACATAAAAAGAGAACCCATCATAGTATAAATGGTCACTTTAAGGGTTGAAAAGACACGATTACCAGAACCAAAAAGGCCAATAATCATAAATACGGGTAGCAACATTGCTTCCCAAAAGAAATAAAACAAAATCAAATCTAGCGAAAAAAGTGTACCACTAATACCCGATTGAATAAAAAGCATACTAACCCAATAAATCTTGGAACGCTCGTTGTTCCACAATAACAGATAGGCACTTGGTATCAATGTTGCAATGAGCATTAAAACAATGAGCGAGAAACCGTCAATGCCTACGCTATAATGAATACCATACGTTTGTATCCATGGGTAAAACTCACGTAATTGCATGTACCCTGTCAATTGAAAATTATTGTAAATATAAAGTGCCAAAAAGAAGATAACCAATGAAACTACAAAAGCCACGTTACGAGTACCTTGTTGTTTAATGGGTAGTATAAGCATTAAAAAGGCTACAGCCATTGGTAAAAAAATAATGATTGAAAGTATTCCTATGTGCATCATTTACCTTAATATCAAAATCAAATATAAACTGATACTACTTGCTCCAAGTATCATCACAAAGGCATAAAACCGTACGTTAGCATTTTGTACTATAGCAAGTATCTTACCTAAGCGAATAAACCCATATGATAACCCCATCACAAATGCATTAACAATTTGAACATCTATGTTGATAGTGATTTTTTCACTCAAGCGCTTCAGTGGTTGTACAAACACGGTGTCATAAAATTCGTCAACATAAAATTTATGATAAATCCATCCTTGAAGCAAAGATGGATTACTTAAATCATAGTTTTTAAATTTTACATATGCCAAAATAATGCCTAAAAATGAAATTGCAATATTCATCCCTAAGAGCATCCATTCGGTTTCGTGGCTTACATGCGAAGCTCTAACGCCCCACTCGGCTAGCCACTGCCCCATTAAATTATTCCCACCCAATAAAGCTGGCAACCCTAAAAATCCTGCACCTAAAGAACCGATCGCTAAGACAACTAGAGGTGCTTTCATAACCCATGAGACATCGTGAGGATGATGTTCGTGATGGTAATTTTGCCCTTCGAAAACAACAAAGAAGAGTCGAAACATATAATAAGCAGTTAAAATAGCGCTAAAAACGGCCATTGCCCAGATGACATACTGACCACTACTAAACGCTTCAAGTAAAATTTCATCTTTGCTAAAAAAGCCAGCAAAAGGAGGAACACCACTAATCGCCAAAGTAGCTATCAGCATACAAATATAAACAACAGGTGTTACAGAGCGCATGCCACCCATCTTGAAGATATTTTGCTCGTGGTGCAAGGCAACGATAATAGCACCTGCTCCCATAAATAATAAGGCTTTAAAAAAGGCATGTGTAAAGACATGAAAGAGGGCTGTACTGTAAGCTCCAAGCCCCACAGCTATAAACATATACCCTAATTGTGACATTGTTGAATACGCCAATATTTTTTTAATATCACTTTGTCTCGTTGCAATCACTGCTGCAAAAAGTGCACTAAAGGCACCTATGTAGGCAATAAATACACCAATAGCAGGAATTAAGTCATACAAAAAATGAAATCGTGCAACCATGTAAACACCTGCTGTAACCATGGTTGCCGCATGAATCAATGCAGATACTGGGGTCGGACCAGCCATAGCATCAGGCAACCATACGTACAAAGGAATCTGCGCTGATTTACCCATTGCCCCTACAAAAAGCGCCAAACCAATAATATGCAACATGGGAAGTGGAATCATCTGAATTTGGGATTGTATCGCAGCATAATCATAACCATAAGGAGCGCAATACAAAAATAAAAGCGCTAGGCCAATTAAAAAACCTAAATCTCCTATGCGATTAACAATAAAAGCTTTATTTCCAGCACTGACATTTAAAGGGTCTTCAAAATAATAGCTAATTAAAAGATAGGAACAAAGCCCTACTCCTTCCCATCCCATGAACATGACAAGCGGGCCATCGGCAAGAACAAGTAAGAGCATCGAGCTCAAAAAGAGATTAAAATAGGCAAAAAACTTACCATATCCTGGATCTTCTTTCATATAGGCCGTTGCATAAATGTGAATCAACCAGCCTACAAATGTGATAAAAAGAACCATAAAGAGAGAGAGTTTATCGCCTAAAAAGCCCATATAAATATCGTAAGTATCAAGACTCAACCATACGTAAGGGCGAAACACATACGCATTGGCACCCCCTTTAAGACCCAAAAATAAAATGGCACCTATTACAAAGCTTATTAACGGGGCACTTAAAGCAGGTATTGTAAACCATAATCGTGATAAGGAGGAAATCTTCACAGAATATATATAAACCAAACCTATCAACATAGAAGAAAAAAGTGGTATTAACACAATGAGGGCTAAATAATAATTCATAAAGTCTCCTTTTGGGCCAGAGCTTTATACATATCTGAATCGAGTGTTTTTTTGCGTCTATAGAGCACCACAATAAGTGATAAAAAGAGTGCAGCCTCAGCTGCAGCGATAGCAATCACCATCATAGCGATAATCTGGGCCGACATTGAATGATAGTAATTACTGAGTGTAACAAAAATTAAATTAATGGCACTCAGCATCAATTCAATGGACATATAAATCACAAAAATATTTTTACGACTAAAAACTCCTACCAAACCAATGGATAAAAGTATCATAGCGACAACAAAATAGGAAAATAATGAACTCGCCATCACACTTCCTCCTTTCGACCATATACAACCGCACCAATCAATGCGACCAAAAGTAAGATTGAGATCAGCTCAAAAGGCAAAAGCCACTTTTCAAATAATTCCATACCTAAATTTTTAATATCACCAAAACCATCATGGGCTAAGACTAACTGCTTTGAAGGCATCATATATAAAGCTTTTAAAATTAAATAATTTAGAGGGAGCAATCCAATAATTCCAAAAAATAGTGTCATATTTTTATTAGGCTCTTTAGGTAAATTGGCTTCTTTGACATTTAAAAACATAATAATAAAGATAAAAAGCGTAATAATAGCTCCTGCATAAACGATGATTTGAACCATAAATAAAAAGGAAGCACTTAACAGTGCAAAAAGTCCTGCAAGCGCAATAATGGTTAAGATAAGACTTAAGGCACTGTGCACAGGTTGATGAGAAAGCACCATGCAAACAGCCCCTAGAATGGCGAAAAAAGAGAGTAAAAGAAAAATTATATCCATCATGCATCCTCCTTTTTGGCTTCAAAACTTAAGAGTTTATCTTTAGTTAAAAGAAAATCTTCTCTTTTTTGAGCTACAAAAGTAAAAATTCCTGTATCCATACGAATGGCATCACAAGGACATGCTTCGACACAAGCACCACAAAAAACACACTCTAAGAGATCAATGGTAAAAACCTTCGGCATTTTTTCATCAACGCCATCATTTCTCTCTTCCGCTTCAATGAAAATACACTCAGCAGGGCATGCCGTAGCACACATAAAACACGCCACACAGCGTACACTCTCATCTTCACGTTTGGTAAGACGATGAACCCCACGGTAACGGGCTGTAATATCCTGAGGTTGTTCTTCGGGATAATTCATAGTCTTAATATTTGAGGTATCTCGTAAATTTCTTAAAAAATGTCCTAATGTAATCATCATGCCACTTAGAATGGCGGGTAAATAGATTCTATCTTTAAAGCTTTTACCCTCGCGTTTGACTATTTTAAGGCCCATATTATGCTCCAAACACAACAACAATTGTTGCTGTCAGTACAATATTGGCAATGGCTAAAGGCATTAATATCTTCCAGCCTAAGTCTTGCAGTTGGTCATAACGGAACCGTGGAAGTGTCCATCGTACCCATACAAAAATAAAATTCATCAACATAAGTTTCACCGCAAACGTCACAACTTGAATCATAGCTGTGGCAATATTGGTCCCATTTTCCCCAATTCCAAAAGCCAAGAATAGTCCTAAACCTACTATTATAAGCACATTAATACCAACAATAATTTTAAATAAGAGCTTGCTTTCACGATTGCGAATATTATCAACCTCTAACCAACGATTATTTTTAAACATCCATTGAGAAAAAATATAACTTACGCATGGAATGGCAATCATCAGAAATACAAATACCCATGAGATATTTTGCTGAAGGAAATGAGTGTTCAACCACGGTAAATGGTAACCTCCTAAAAAGAGAGTGACTATCAATGCACTAGAGGCACTCATAGCAACGTATTCTCCTACAAAAAAGAGTCCAAAACGCATTGCACTGTATTCAGTATGAAATCCACCAACTAACTCACTCTCACCTTCAGCGATATCAAAAGGTGTACGATTAGCTTCAGCAAAAGCAGTAATAATAAAAATGAGAGCTGCAAGTGGTTGCACTACAATGCCCCATGCGGGGATAAATCCAAAGAGCAATTGACCTTGAAAATTAACAATATCCACTAAATGAATCGAACCATATGTAATTAAAACCGACACCAACGAAAGGCCCATGGCTGCTTCATAACTGATGACTTGGGCCCCTGCACGCATCGAACCTAAAAGAGAATATTTATTGTTACTTGCCCAACCGCCTAGCATAATGCCGTATACACTGAGTCCCGCAAAGGCTAAAAACCACAAAACACCTAAATCAATCGGCAATCCTTGCATCCGAAAAACTTGTTCACCAATTTTTAAATCATCTGCAAAAGGCATCACCATAAACGTTAAAAAGGCTGAACAAAAAACAATAACGGGGGCTAAAGAGAAGAAAAAACTCTGTTTAATCCCATTGGCTTCAAAATCCTCTTTGAAAACTAATTTGAGCATATCCGCAAAGGATTGAATAATTCCACCTAAACGAATTCCTTTGATATGGCAACGATTGGGACCCATCCTATCTTGGATAAATCCAGCAACACGCCTTTCAATCCATACTAAAATTGGTGCAGCACCCAAGGAAAAAAGAACCGCTAGAATAATGTTGATGATAACTACCGTAACACTGATACTATTCATAGGCATATCTTTTGGCTATTTTTGGGAAGCTCATCAAATTTTAGTTCCTTAAAACACTCTATTTTACACACTATTTCATTCCAAACATCACTACATGTAAACAGTGTATCGCCTATTAACATGGCTAAAAGTTCTAGTAGTTTTTTGTGTTCACTATTATGAGATATCGCACATTGACTGAATTGAACGATACCATCACAATTAATAAAAGTTCCTGCTCGTCCGGTATGTGACGTTATGGGTAAAAGTAATTCCAAACCTTCATTGACTTCGGGTTGATATCCATATACAATGGCTATACTTTTAGTTGTACACGAAAAATCTTTGAGTAAGCCACTGTCACTTCGTCCTATAAAAACAATTAATTCTGCTTTGTCAATCCCTAAAGCGAATCCCTCGTAATGGTCTTCAATTCCTACAAGTGGGAGGGCTCTTGCATTGGATGAGAGGTCATTGCATTTTAAAAAATCATCTCCAAAATGTTCATCAAATCGGTTTGGTTCATAAGCACTGATTTGTGCATCGTACATCGTGGCCAATGCTTTAATGCGTACCATCTCTTCAAGGCTTAAATCAGAGGATATTACGAAAAGTGTTTTACCAATATTGCGCTTTACCAAACGTAATAATTTACCTTCTGCATATTCATATTCACTCTCTTTCCCACGAATCATCGGATGAAAATTCCTGTTTTCATTTTCATACGTATAACTAAGCCTTCCCGTATCGCAAATAAAATAACCATTAACCTTATCATTGAAACGAGGACGATAGCGATAAATCATTTCATCTTTGTATTTTTCTTTATGGTGGTCCACATAAAGGGAACACCCTCTCGCACAACGATTACAAATAGCTTCTTCTGTTTGTAAAAACCATACACGTTTATGAAAGCGAAAATCTTTACTAGTCAGTGCTCCAACAGGACATAAATCAACTACGTTCATAGCATAGGGGTCTTTGAGTGGTTGCCCAGGAAAGGTACTAATCACAGAGTGATCTGCCCGTGCAAAGACACCTAATTCATCTGTTTTAGTGATATTTTTAGTAAACCGTACACAGCGCGTACACAATACACAACGCTCCTGATCCAGAACAACATTGGCACCTAAATCGACATGCTTTTGACCATGAACTTTGGGCGTAGACAGGCGGCTTTCATAAAGACCGACATCCATATAATAATTTTGGAGTTGACATTCACCGGCTTGGTCACAGATAGGACAATCAATAGGATGATTAATAAGTTCTAATTCAAGAATAGAGCGTTTGACACGGTCAATATTAGCACCCTTCGTGCGAATGATCATTCCATTTTTAATAGGTGTATCGCAAGCGATTTGAGGTCTTTTTTGACCCTCTATTTCAACCATGCACATACGACAATTACCATCTTTTCCAAGCGCAGGATGATAACAAAAGTGTGGGATATTGATATTGTTAGTGAGAAGCTCTTCTATTAATAATGCACCCTCTTTAACCTCTAACGTCTTACCATCTACTGTAATATTTGCCATTAAATTTCATTACCTCAATTGGACTAAAACTCCATTGTATCTGCGTTAAACTTTAAAAAAGCTGTCTTATAAAGTGTAGTTTTTTTTAAACATAATTTTAACATAACCGTGATAGACTGGGCTTTTCATCTACTTTAGAAAGGCTTTTTGTGCAACGTAATCGATTCTTAAAACTTTTTTTTATTGAAGCACTCATCGTTGGTTTAGTCAGTGCTTATTTTCTAATTGACTCCCATGATGTTTATCGTTGGTGGGCAGGTAAAACAACTTTTACAACCGCTAGTCAAGAATGTAATCTCAATACAGAACACTGCGAAGTAGCCTTAATAGACAATAGCTCTCTTCGTTTAGACATTGAGCCAAAGCCCATACCATTAATGAAATCTATCACATTTCGTGTACAGATAGAAGATGCCTCATTACCTTTCATAGAAGCAACACTTTTTGCTACCAATATGAATATGGGCTTACACACTTTTAAGCTTTTTTCTAAAGGAGATGGACTTTACGAAGGTGAAGGAATGCTTCCGACATGCATTGTAGGAAATATGATTTGGCAAACAAATATTGTACTCAACAAACCAACACAGAGCATTGGTGCAACATTTTTTTTCCAAACAGGTAAATAATTTTTTAACAAAATGCGTTACAAAAAGTAATCTTTAAAAAAATATGAATATTCATTCATACTTTTTTAACCTTCCCTCCATTATTTTTGTTATACTTTCTCCTTATGAAATAACCATAGGAGAACACACCCGTGTCGATTACTGAAACACACGAAGAACTTCGCTTCGACGACTCCCTTTATATCGTTTCTAAAACAGATTTAAAAGGAAATATCACTTATGCGAATGATCTGTTTATTGAGATATCAGGCTATAGTGAAAAAGAGCTTATAGGCACACCACACAATATCTTACGCCATCAAGATATGCCAAAAGCGATATTCAAACTTTTATGGGACAAAATTCAAGCGGGTGAAGAGATTTTTGCTTATGTCAAGAACCGCACTAAGTCTGGAAAATACTATTGGGTACATGCCTATGTGACACCGACTTTTGATAAAAATAATAAAATTATTGGATATCACTCTGTAAGACGCTCACCCTCTCCCGAAGCCATTGCTGTGATTAGCCCATTGTATCACAAAATGCTCAATGCTGAAAAAGCTGGTGGCACACAAGCAGCTATTACATTCTTAGAAAATACTTTATCTCAACTTAAGGTAAGCTACGATGCATTTATCCTCTCTTACGAATAAACGTTCTTCTCTTTCAAGAGTTCAAAACGCCAATATTATCTCTCTAGGTGTCTTTTTTATAGCCTTTTGTTTGGAAATTACTTTCAATGGTTTTCATTGGATTCAAATTATCAATTTTAGTAATTTTGCACTTGGTTGGTTTATGTTTATCAATATTCGTAAAGTCCAAGCTACAATTCATTCTCTCTCTGATATTGTCAATGATAGTGCCCATGGAAACTTACATGGAAGAATTGTCAATATCAATGATGGGGGAGAACTTAAAGCTTTATGCTCCAACATGAACTCACTTTTAGATAATTTTGAGCTTATTACCAAAGAGATTAAAGCGACAATTCTTGCTGCATCAAGAGAAGATTTTAGCCGAAAAATTTTACAAAAAGGGATGCATGGCGAGTTTAAAGAACAAAGCAAGATGATTAACCAAGCGGTTATGGCGATGCAACAAACCCATGCATTTATCGCGCGCAATACGCTCAATGCTGAGCTTGCCCAAATAAGCAGTAGTTCTAATGACTTTTCTACTGTTCAAGACAATCTCTCCATCATTGTAGAAAGACTCAAAGAAATTGCGAAAGAAGGTGAAATCTATGCGGATGAAACAAAACATAGTCATCAAAGCCTTAAAGATACCATTCAAAAAATTACTTCTTTGGTTGAATTTGTAACCCAAAATGAAAACAGCATTGGCGTCTTGGTTCAGCGTACTAAAGATATTAGCAGTGTGGTGGATGTCATCAATGATATTGCTGATAAAACCAATCTACTCGCACTTAATGCAGCCATTGAAGCAGCACGTGCTGGTGAACATGGACGAGGGTTTGCTGTTGTGGCTGATGAAGTGCGAAAATTAGCCGAAACCACGCAAAAAGCAACGGCTGAAATCGCTGTTTCCATTCGTATGCTCCAACAAGAAACCAATGATATTGAAACCAATGCAAGCTATATGAAAACCGACGCTGATGCTTCAACTAAAACGCTTGACACGCTTAATAGCACGTTTGATAATCTTATTAATCACTCCAATAGTACATCCAATAATATCAACATGATACAACAAACAATTTTTATTGCTTTAGCCAAAATGAATCATGCTATTTTTAAAGCCAATGCTTACAACGCTGTCTATGTAAATGACAAAGAGACTTCATTTGTCAATCATGAGAATTGTAATTTTGGAAAATGGTATAAAACTGATGGTAAAATCGCTTTTGGAGAAACACAAAGTTATAAAGACCTTCATACACCTCACACCAATTTACACAATCATGTCTTGGAAATTGCACAGTATGTTAAAACATCATCCTCTAATTTGTTGGCAGAAAAAGCTATCGTTATTGAGCTCTTTAAAACCATTGAGAAAGAGAGTAAGACACTCTTTTTAATACTTGATGCTATGATTAAAGAAAAAGAATAAACGACGTTTTTAAGAGATTTTGTCTGGCACGCTTGGGAGCTTTATCGTAAAGAGAGCTCCTTCCTCAGTATTTTTGACACTTATAATACCATTCATATTGTTTTCAATAATCATCTTTGTCATATACAGCCCAATACCTGTACCTTGCGTTGCATATTTCGTTGTAAAATAGGGCTCAAAGATTCGGTCTATATGCTCTGCTCCGATACCTCCACCATTATCTTCAATCGTTATGAGCATATACTTATACCCTCTTTTCAGTTGCATTCGAATATAAGGATTGCAAATTTCACGGTCACTTAAGACGTCTTTAGCATTGGATAGAATATTTAAAAGTGCTTGTGCAAATTCATTGGGATAGCCTAAGACTTCCATTTTTTCTGAGATGTCAAAAGTAAATTCGATATTGTGGTATTTAATCGATGCTTGTAAAATAGCTATGGCTCTTTGGCATGCTTCACTAATTTCAAAGACCTCTTTATTTTTAGAAGGTTTAAAAAAGTTTTGAAAATCACTAATGGTATTGGACATGTAAGCATTAATTTTATTGCATTGCTGAATACTCTGCAATAATACCTCTCCATTGAGGTCATGAAATTCATGTTTAACTTGTAAATTCATCAATAGGGCACTAAGCTCACCTAGTGGTTGTCGCCACTGATGAGCGATATTCCCAATCATTTCGCCCATGCTTGCTAGCTTACTTTGTTGAATTAAAAGTTTTTCTTGCTCGGTACGTTTAAATATTTCCTCATTAATTTTTAATTCAAGATTATCAATCATTGTATTAATCACATCTTTAAGGAGTTGTAATTGATGGGCTTGCGCTGATGTATGAAGCCTCGATGCTAAATTACCACTTTTAAGATCATTCACAACATTAATAGCATCTTCAATAAACAGTGTATCCTGCTCAATATTGGCAGAAGCTTTTGCAATACTTAGATTAATAAGATTTGACATATCTTCAAGCTCGTCTTTACTCGAAAGTGTGATTGGCCTAGGAGGCATAGCTTTTGTTTCGAGGTAGCTAAAAAATTCTTTGATGCCTTCTTGCAGTTTAAGAATAGATGAAACAATATGACTAGAGAGCAAATAACCTGCACTAAAAACTAAGGCAGAGAGTAATAAGACAATCACAGCTAATTCATATTTAAGCGCTTTAGCACTTGTTTGAATATCAGAAAAATTGTCTTTTGCTTGATTTACCGCCTCATGTTGTAATTGCTTTAACCGTCCCAAAAGGGTGTAATACCGCTCACGCTCGACGGTATTGACATTTACGAATGCCCCCTCTTCAAAGCGTGCAGAAAGATAGTGATGTGTCTTATTGACTGCCTCAACATAACTTTGCCAAATACCATTAGTCGTTTTATCTAAAACATGAAAATGCTCTTCTAACAACTTAATCTGCGCTGTTAAATCACCTTCAATACTTTTTCGGTAATCATCATTGGGGGACATTACCAGTGAAAGACTCATTTCCCGTAAAACATTCAAAGGTTCAATATAGTTTTCTTGCAAATTTTGTGTACTTTGAGCATTTTCAAAAATGGTCGTGGCATTGTAGATATTTTCTTGGCTTAGTTTAAAGGAACGTTCTGCTAAAACAAGCATGCCAATAAAGGAAAAACTGAACAATAAAAACAATTTGTACTTAATTTTAATCTTTTTCATGGGATTCTCTTTGGTAATATAGGTATTTCAAGCTCTTTAGGATAAGGTTCATTTCCTCTGACTGACCAATGTTTTGTGGTAATTTCTGCTTTCCAAAATGGTTGCATACCAATACTCAATGGTTCAAAAACTAACTCTTTATTCATTGCAAATACATTATTAGGGATAGGAACAAAGAGCATATACGCTTCTTCTTTGGCTCTTTGACGTATCTTTTTACACAAGGTATTAAATGCTTCACTGCCTTGCTCTAATCTAAAAAAGTGCGAAATATACGATTGCATCACAGTGTCATTGCGAACAAAACTCCAAGGATTGCCCTCTTGATAATTAAAAAAGGTGAGCCATGGATGCCTACCATACCAATCAATCGAGTTTTGACTTAGGATATCCCAATCTTGTATCGTTTGATTGTTGGAAAGGAGCAAATCATACACTTTTTTTTCATCTGTTGTAATCGTGTACTGTAATTTTATATTGTATTGTGAAAGTTGATATTCAATGCCTTTCCATAAAAAAAGCAATGAATCTTGTGTGACAACTTTGAATGTTTTATTATCCAAAACAGTATGAATTTCTTCTTGCGTTAAGGGGCACTCTTGCACTTGCAAAGCTTCTTTATTAAAAGAGCCTTCTTGTTTATACGTAAAGTTTAGAAGATTGTGCTGATTTAAAGCACAATTGAGTGCTTGGCGTACTTTTTTATCATACACTGGGGAATCTTTTTTCAACAAATTAAAGTAGATTGCAAAATTATTGGTTGAGGGCAAAATCACTAATTTTGAATATGAAGAGAGCATCGTTTCAATTTTTTTATTAAAAGGAATTGGCATAAAATCTAGCTCTCCTTCTTGGGAGGTGATCAGACGTAATGCCTTGTCAGTTTCAAGTTCTGTAAAAACAGTAATAGTTTCAATTTTTGGGAAACCTTTTTCCCAATAATAGGGATTGGCTTTAAGAACCGCCTTAGGCGTTTGTTTTCGTCCTGTAATCACCCCTTCAACAAGCATGTAAGGTCCTAAGCCATAGGGGCCTGCTTCTTGAATATTAGCACCCGTTGCGGCACCCGCCCAACCATACTTTTTTAAATAAATATCCGAATAAAAAAAGATGCGAGCAAGATCACGGAAAAGCATACCATAGGGGTTATTTAAAATGATACGAATTTTATAAGTATTGATTTTTTCAACTTTATGAAGCGAATTTTGAATATCGGTATAGTTAAAAGGCTGTTTTTGAAAATAGGTAAAATTAGTCATGACCGAATCTGCTGTAAAGGGTGTTCCATCTTGAAAATATACACCGTGCCTAAGGTCACACTCGTAAGTAACATTTGTAGGATGCGTACATTTTGTGGCCAAAGCATACTCCCATCCATTATCATTATCGGCTAGCCTTACTAAGCCTTCGTTAATCATTCGTGAAACAGTCACATATGGCAAAGCTGGTAAAAATACTTTTATGTGTGAACGTACATCCTTGACATGTAGCGCTCTTGTCTCACTATCATCTAGTCTATACTGATTATCAGCAAGTGTTTGAGCCCATATGCAAGACGTTAGTAAAAGCCAACAAAAAGATTTTATCATAGTAAATGCTTGGGTAAGATTGGTATTTGGAGATCTTTAGGATAAGGCTTATTCCCCCTAATGGACCAATGCTCCGTAGTCACTTTTGCTTTCCAAAAAGGCTGCATACCAATGCCTAAAGGCTCAAAAACCAGCTCCTTATTCATAGCAAATACGACATTAGGAATGGGAAGAAAAAGCATATAGGCCTCTTCTTTGGCGCGTGCTTTGATTTTATCGCATAAAATTGCAAATTGTGGGTCATTTTGTTCTACTAAAAAAAACTGTTCAATAAGCTTTTTCATCACCACATCCCCATGAACAAAACTCCACGGATTATGCTCTTGATAGCGAATAAAAATAGGCCATGGATGTCTTCCATAATAGTCTTGTGTTCCTTGAATCAGCATATCCCATGACTGGGTGATTTTATGATTTTTTTGCACAAGATTATAAATCTCTTTTTCACTGCTTGTTATTTGATAATGAAGGCTTACGCCATACTCCGCAAGTTGATACTCAATGCCTTTCCATAAAAACATTAAGGAATCTTGTGTTGCAACATTCAGTTCAATCCCTTGTAAAAGTGTACGAAGTTTTTGCTCACTCATCGTACACTCTTTAGACGTCAAAGCATGGGGATTTAAAGTGCCCTCTTTTTTGTAGGTAAAATTCAATAGATTTTGCTGGTTTAGGGCACAATTAAGAGCTTGTCGTATCTCTTTATGATAAATAGGTGAGCTCTTTTTGACTAAATTAAAATAAATCGTAAAGTTATTGGATGAGGGCATAGCAACTAATTTTGCATAGGGGGAGAGCATGGATTCAATTTTTTTATTAAAGGGGATTTGCATAAAATCAAGCTTACCATCTTGAAAAAGTGTCATCTCAAGGGCTTTTTGACTTTCTAGTTCTGTATAAAACGTAATTTTTTGAATGCTAGGGTACTCCTTATCCCAATAATAGGGATTCGCCTCTAGAATGACTATGGGTGTTTGTATTCTACCCGTAATCATTCCTTCTACCAAGATATAAGGCCCTAAACCATAAGGACCTGATGCCTTGATATTAGCACCCGTTTCCGCCCCACCCCAGCCATATTTTTGTAGGTACGCTTCGGAGTAAAAATAGATACGGGCAAGGTCACGAAAAAGCATTCCATAAGGCTTAGATAAATGCAGACGTATTTTATACTCGGATACCTTTTCAACCGATTTTAGCGAATGATGGATATCTGTATAATTAAAAGGTTGCTTTAGAAAATAGGCAAAATTATGTATCACAGAATCGGCATTAAAAAGTGTTCCATCTTGAAATCGTACACCACGACGTAATTCAAATTCATAGACTATGGGCGAGAGCTTGATACTGTGGGTTGACAGTGAGTATTCCCACCCTTGCTCATTTTCAGCCAAACGGACTAATCCTTCATTCACAAGACGCGAAACATAATTATAGGGCATAGAGGGCAAAAATACGTTGATGTGAGATCGCTTATCTTTTGTCTCTACAATACGCCCTTGGCTATTATCAATACGATATTCAAGTACCTCAGCACAAAGAAAGATAGATAAGAAAAAAAATAAAACGCTATATTTCAAAACTGTACCCTGAGAGTGAATGGTTTTTAATGAAACTATTTCCCATTTTTTTCCGTAACGTTTTAACCAATGTTCGAAGAGCAGCAATGCTCATATACTCCTCTTTCCAAACGTTCATTTCTATCTCACTATAACTAACGATAAGCCCTTTTTTCCGCAATAATAGTTCTAAAAAATCAGATTCTTTATGTGTCAATTCAAGCTCTTGCCCATTACTATGGACTAACAATCGATTTTTAAAGTCAAATTTACACCCATTGCATTCAAAAAAGAGCGTGCGACCTGACTCTATCTCTTCAACGCACATCTTAAGGGCACTTAAAAGCTCATCAAGAGCGACAGGTTTAATCAGATATTTTTCAATTTTAAGCTCAATAGCACTGAGTAGATACTCTTTATCGGTATGTGCTGTTATCATTAAAATAGGAGTTTTTCTATCATTTTGTCGAATTTTTTTCACCATATACAAGCCATCTCGAACTGGCATACGAAGATCTGTTAAGATAATATCAGGGCGCCTCTCTTCGTATTGTTCCAGACCTTCTTCACCATTTTTAGCTTCAATAACTTCTTTGAGATAATATGAAAGTGAATTGGCCATAGGCTTTCGTATACCTTCTTCATCTTCGGCATACAATAACGTCATATTTTTTAATTTTTCAAGCCAGAGTTCCATCGTTTTTCCTCTTAAAAGACTTTACATGTGAAGATTGTAACAAAAAAATTCTTCCATGCTAACGATATTTACTATAACACCAAAAAATGAGAAAAAAATGAGGTAAGATTTCTCTTCGTCAGCCATCACTGACGAAGAGATTAAAAAATTAGGGTTTGAAGTTTTGTAAGTATTTTACGATGCTGAATTTATCAGCTTTAGAAAGGCTAGCTTGTTGCCCCATCGCGTCTAAGATACTAGGCCAAACATTGGCATCAAACTCATCTTCAGCATGCAGTGCATGACACGAACCACATTTACCTTGAAATAGTACTTTCCCGGAAGCCAATATTTTAGCTTTATCGCTGCCTAATGCGTCACTTTTGACAAAGCCTTTCACAGAAACATTGAGCCATACTGTGTCGTATTCATCTTTTTGTTGTCCAACGATTTTATACACTGTTGCATCCTTGGCCTCAAATCCAACCATCAAAATACCTGCTTTTTCATAAGCAATAGTACTTCCCTCAGGCATAAAACCAGTAAACTCCACTTCTGTAAAATCACCACTTTTGGAAAGCTCTTTAACAGTAGATGAGACGATCAGCTCACCTAGAGCTGATCCCCCACTTGCGTCTGCATAAAGCGATGCATTTTTGTTTAAAAATGCATTCCCCGCCGCAAACATCATTGTCGCAGCACACAATGGCGCTAAAAATCTCATTATACGCATTAAACACCTTTTATTTTTGGGGCTTTAAAGATTCCAATTTCTGGAAGCTCGCCTTTGTATTTTTCAATCTCTACCAAAGCTGTGGCTTGGTTTCCTTGTGCTAATTCAGAGGTTCCAACATCTGGTGTCAGAACATTGACATCTCCATGTCGACAGAGAGTTCCTGCTTTGCCTGGCTCTTGTGGGTCATACCATGCACCCTCTTGCATTCTAACAGCTCCTGGCATTACCGCTTCAGTGACCACAGCACCACCTAAAATTTGACCACGTTTGTTAAAGATACGTACCACATCACCATTTTTAATGCCACGTTTTTCAGCATCTTTAGGATTAATCCAAATTGGCTCACGACCTTGCACTTCCTCTAAATCTCTTAACCATGTATTGTTAAGTTGTGAGTGAAGACGATATTTTGGGTGTGGGGTTATAAGGTTCAATGGGAATTCTTTGGCTACTTTACTACCCAACCACTCCATAGGTTCAAACCACATAGGGTGACCTTTACACTCTTTATAGTTGTATCCAGCAATTTTTTTAGAGAATATTTCAATTTTACCAGACGGTGTTCCAAGTCGATTCACAATTGGATTTTTTCTAAATTTTTCCATTTTAATAAATTTCTTAGCACTCTCTGGTGTTTCAAAATGTGCAGAACCTTTTTCCCAAAACTCTTCAAATGATGGCATAGAAATGCCAGAATTTTTAGCTTTTGTGTACGAAGCGTCATAGAAAGATTTAATCCATTCCATTTTGCTTTTACCTTCAGTAAATGCTAAAACTTGCTCAGCTGTAAAACGTCTTAGGATATTGGTAAAAATATCAAAATCATCCATTGCTTCACCCGCTGGTTTGACCGCTTGTTTCATTGCAAAAATATAGCTGTTTGAGTGTGATTTTGTGATGTCATTTCTCTCTTGCTCTGTTGTTGCTGGAAGAACAATATCTGCCATTCTAGCTGTTGCAGTCCAAAAACATTCATGCACAACAAAAGTTTCAAATTTTTGCCATGCTTTAACCATACGGTTACGATCTTGATGATGATGGAATGGATTTCCTCCCGCCCAATAAGCCATTTTAAGGTCTGGATATTTATAAGTTTTACCATCAAAGTTGTACTCTTTACCTGGGTTTTCCAAACACTCTACAATACGAGAAACCGGTATAACTTCAATTTTACGCTGTTTCCATGGACCATCCATCTTTGAGTTAACGCTAATACCTGAAAGTCCTGGAGAGCCTGCTTTATTTTCAGCATCGGCAACAGCACCTACTGAACCATTGAGTGGTTTTTCACTAAGAGCATTTCCTGTTGCTGCTGCTGGCATAGGAACACCACCATCAGAGTAATGGTAACTAAGGCCAAAACCTCCACCTGGAAGTCCGATTTGTCCAATCATACTGGCTAAAGTAATGAGCATCCAATTGGGTTGTTCACCATGGTGTGCACGTTGTGTTGACCATCCACCCATCAGCATCGTACGTTTGCTGGAAAATTCTTTGGCAAGCATTTTAATGACATTGGCATCAATACCACAAATGTTAGCTGCCCATTCTGGTGTTTTTGCTATCATATCTTCAGACTCACCGATAAGGTACTTCTTAAATTCATCAAAACCTATTGTATATTTATGTACAAACTCTTTGCTATAAAGGTTTTCAGTATAAAGATAATGAGCAATTCCAAGCATCAAGGCTACGTCTGTAGTTGGGCGAACTTGAATATGTTCTGCACCAAAGTACATACCGGTATTGTTATACACAGGATCAATCACGTAAAATTTCAATCCACGCTTTTTAGCTTCTTCTTTAAGCTCTTTCATATAGGCATACGATTTATGATCTGGTACACCCCATGCAATTTGATTGGTATTGATAGGATCACATCCCCAAAAAACGATACATTCAGAATTTTCAATCAAAACAGGATACGCTGTTGGTTGTGCCGTTGACTCATCTGTACCACTAATATAAGGAGTGATTTGACGAATCGCATGGGTTGAATAGGTACACGTTCGTGAGGTATAACCACCTGCAACACCCAACATTCTTCCAACCAATGCTTGTGGATTATTTAAACTTCCCACACAAAACCAACCATAACTTCCACCAAAAACTGCATCAGGACCGTAATCTTTATAGACACGTTTCAATTCTTTGGCCACCAAATCATAGGCTGTTTCCCAGGAAACACGTACGTATTTATCGCTTCCTCGTTTACTTCTATCGCTTTTATAACCATGTTTGAGATAACCCTCACGAACACATGGGTACAAAACACGATCTGTTGCATACGTACGAGCGGGAAGTCCTTCAACCAATGTTGATGGATGCATATCCCCTTCAAATGGTATAACATTTTCCATACGTGAATTTCTAACCTCTGTTCTTACCGCTCCAAAATGTGATGCACTAAAGCCATTTTCTTTATCATTTAAAATACCATCCCCTACTAGAGGAATAGCCTCGGCACTTACCGTCGCTACTACAGCACCCGTTGCTGCACCACTTACTTTTAAAAACGCTCTTCTGTCCATTTTCTTATTCATCGTAAACTCCTTAGTTTTGTAGTATTTAAAACATCTTTCCCTAATTGATACATATTACATGTATAAGAGTCGGTCGCCATCTGATTATTTTACCTCCTACCTTTTTGTATACTTTATGGACGAAGTTTAACGATAAAAAATGAGTAAATAATGAGCCTTATACGAAATGTAATAAAATATTTAGTCACGAAAAAAGAGCTTTTTTGAAGCCTTGACGCGTTATGATAAAAAGAAAAAGAGGTATTATGGATGCTATAACACTCACAACGAAGCCCATACCTCAACTTATTCGTCAACTCGCTATTCCTGCAAGTTTAGGCATGGTTTTTAATACCCTTTACAATGTTGTTGACACCTACTATGCTGGTCTTATTTCTACGAGTGCCCTTGCAGCTCTGTCTTCAAGTTCTTTTCTTTTCTTTTTTATCATAGGCCTTTGCTATGGAGGGACAACGGCACTCACAGCTCTCATTGGTCATGCTTATGGGAAAAACCATATTGTTTACGCTGGATTAATTGCTAAAAAAGGCATGGGCCTCATCCTTATCCTGGGCACCTCTTTAGGTCTTCTGGGTTATCTTTATGCTTCAGAATTACTGATACTGATTGGTTCAGAGCCCACCTATCACAACTTAGCACTTTCGTACATTCAAATCATCCTAGCAGGTACAGTTCTCTTCTTCGCTAACTTTGCCCTCAATAGTGTTTTAGTTGCAACAGGAGATACGAAAAGCTATCGCAATACGCTTATCTTTGGATTTTTTGCTAATATCCTCTTAAATCCTTTATTTATTTATGGTTGGGGAATATTCCCTGCTATGGGTATTGGAGGTATCGCCTTTTCAACTGTTTTGATTCAAGCGATTAATGCGGGCTACCTACTGTATAAAAGCATGCAAACAGGCTTGATACGCTTTACATGTAAAGCACATTTTTATCCTGACTGGCGTATTTACAAGCCTCTTATTACGCAAGCTGCACCCCCTGGGCTTAATATGCTGATGATCTCTTTTGGCTCCTTAATTGCTCTTCATTTTGTAACCTATTATGGGTATAAAGCTGTTGCCGGTTACGGGATAGGATACCGTGTAGAACAATTGATGCTTCTTCCCGCACTTGGTATCAGCAGTGCCACGCTAAGCCTTGTTTCAAACAATATGGGAGCGGGTAAAAAAGAGCGGGTACGTGCTATTTTAAAGGATGCCTTAAAATACGGTTATAGCCTTGCGCTTGGGGGAATGTTGTTTTTACTGATAACCAGCACATGGATAGTTGCACAGTTTGACCACGACACAGAAGTGATTGCCCTAGGAAGTACCTATATTCATGTCATGCTTTTTATGTTTTGTGGTTATGTCACGCACTTTGTGTGTGTGGCAGCTTTGCAAGGTATTAAAAAACCTGCGATGATTTTTTACGTTGGCTTTTTTCGCCAACTCCTAGCACCCACCATTGCATACACCCTTATTGTGTATTATTTTGAACTCTCATTTATGTGGATGTGGATAGGCCTTGGCATTATTGTTTACAGTTCTGCTCTGGCCTTGCTGTGGTATACTATTGGAAAACTCAAAACCATTTAAAGGAATTCGTGTGCGAAAAATTTTTATTTTACTCTTAACATGCAGCCTTTTTTATCTCTCGTTAGAGGCTAAAGAGATAGCAGGTGTAACCCTTGAGGAAGAGCGAAGTATCGATGGTATAACGCTTAGCTTACAAGGAGCGGGTATACGTAATAAATTTTTTATTGATTTATACGTCGCTTCTTTGTACACCACAAAAGCTTATGACAATGTAACTTCTTTACTAAAAGCGGATGAGCCCATGTGCATCACTCTCTCTATTATATCTTCACTTATCAGTAGTGAAACAATGGAAGATGCATCGCGTGAAGGTTTTGCTAACACCGCACAAAATAATACTCCTGAGATGAATAAAAAAATCGAAACATTCATTGCCGTTTTTAAAGAACCCATTGGCAATAATGATATCTATGACTTAATGTACATTCCCCAAGGCGGTATCAAAATCTACAAGAATAAAACTTTACGTGTCAGCATTTCTGGACTGGATTTTAAAGAAGCTCTTTTTGGCATTTGGCTAGGCGACAAACCTGCACAAGAGAGTTTAAAACAAGCATTACTCGGTAAATAATCACTTCCCAATCGCAAGGGCATAAAGTATCATGCCCTGCGTTTGTAAAAATTCCGCCACTTCTTCATCATAATACGCCCCAATACCACTGCATCCTAAGCCTAAATATTCGCTAATAAGATACAATCTATGCCCAATAATACCTGCTTTTTGCATCATCGCTTGATAATTTTGCTCACTCTCTCCCACGAGAAAAAAAGTCACTCCACTGTGTGCCCCAAGTGCTTGTTCCAAACACAGATAACCCGCTTTGGAAGCAAAATCACCTGATTTAAGATACACTCCTTCCTTCCAAAGGCCTTGCCACATCCCTTCTACTCGGTTAATAACGGCATAAATTTCCACCACTTCATCCACAGTGGAAGGAATCGGCTCGGTGATAAAATCCATCACAATTTTAAACGCCTCTTCACTCATGCTTGCACGAGTAAATTCTCTGATAGAACGGCGCTTCCAAATGGCTTTTAAAAAAACTTCTTTATCTAATGTAAATTTAGGCATCGCATGTTGCACGTTTTGTATCGGATGCATAGTTTGCTGATATGCCTCTTCCACCAGTGTATTTTGCTCAAACACTCCCGTCCCATCCACATAAGGCACGTGCATCTGTATTGCCTTACATGTAAGCGCACTTTCTTCTCCAACGATAACGCTTGAGAGGTAAAGCTCACGCGTTCCCATGCCAAACATCTCGCTCAAAGCCTCCTTATCACCATCGTAAAGAATGCGGTACGTTTTATCTAACAGTAAACACGAAGCTTCCAATGTGCCTATCATATGCCCCGTATCTTGCAAACAATAGCGAAGTGCTCTATCGCGGTATTTCCACGAAGAGCGGTAATAAAGCGCAGAAAAGAGAAATACAAAACCGGTGACTTTCGTGACATGTAAAGCACTCTCGACACCCTCATCTTCTTTTAAGTCATATAATAACACTAAAGCAGACTCACTCGGACTTAGGTGGTAAATGCCATCTTTAAAACCCTCAACACCTCGAATTTGTACATACCCTTCCGTCGGATACAATGCCCCAGCACTCGGATTGGTGCGTAAAGCATAGGTGACACCTGGATAGCTTTTTTGTGCGGTAATCCCGCCAATGAGAATAAAAAAACGGTGCAAGGGGTTATGTTTTTCTAAAGAAATACGCTCATAAAAGTTAGGGTAAATTTTAAAGTGTTGCGGTTGATGGTCCCAATCCATAAAGTGCGATTTACTACGAACCGACTGGTAACTGTGCTTCGTTTGAGCATGATACTCTAGCATGGCATCTCCTTTGGTATAATGCGATAAGACTTCTTGTAAAATGTTCCCTTTGGTCTGAGCCTCACGAAGTCATTTGACAAGAAGTCTATTCAAAAGCGCTTTGCGCCTTGCTCAAACAAATACGTTACATGTAAACTTTAAACCAAAGAAGAATTATGCAAAAAGTAAGCCATACCTTTGCCCCTATCGTATCACCCCATTCTAAAATACTCATTTTAGGCACATTCCCATCTGTGGCTTCACGGGCGGAGCAGTTTTATTATGGACATCCTCAAAATCGTTTTTACAAAGTCATCGCTGCACTTACATGTAAGCCATATCCACAAAGCATCGACGAGAAAATCACGCTTCTCCATGAGAGTGGGATTGCGCTTTGGGATGTAATTGAGAGTTGTTTGATTGAAAATTCTAGTGATGCCTCTATCAAAGAAGCCAAAGCCAATGACATCGAGATGTTGTTGCATCAAGCTCCCATTGAACGTATTTTTGCCAATGGCACTAAAGCATATCAACTCTATATGAAGCTAAGCTATCCTCTCACCAAACACCCTATTATAGCCCTTCCCTCTACCAGTCCTGCTAACGCGGCATGTTCTTTAGAGTGCCTTATCGAAAAATGGCGCATTATTCTTTCAAAATGATATTTTTTGTACAACATTGAGTCTAAGAAGGATGTTATAATGGCATTTTTAATACAAGGAAAATTATGCGCGTAGGAATCATCGGAGCGGGTGCTGTAGGTGTTGAAATCGTCAGTTATCTGCTAACCTTAGGTAGTGTAGCCGAAATCGTTTTAGTCAATCGCAATAAAGACAAAGCGTGGGCAGAAGTAGAAGACTTTTCGCACGTCGAATCGTTTACCTATGCACGCAATACCCATTTGCATAGCGGTGATTATGTTGATTGTGCTTCATGTGATGCGATTGTTATCACCGCAGGTGCACAACTTAAAGGCAATCAAACCAGAGATGAACTTTTAAGTGAAAATGCCTCTATCATGAAAGAAATCATGAAAGAACTTTTTGTATACGCCCCCAATGCTATTATTATTTTTGTCAGCAATCCTGTGGATGTTTTAACGCATATTGCTTACAAAGAGGGCTATTATCCTAGAGAAAAACTGATTAGTGCGGGCACACTTGTCGATACAGCGCGTTTTATGAAAATCGTTGGTAAAAAAGTGGGGATTGACCCTAAAAATATCTTTGGCTTTGTTTTAGGTGAACATGGAAAAGGAAGCATTATCCCTTGGAGTATGTGCAATATCTGTGGTCTTGATGTCGATACTTTTTGTGAGCTCAATGGTTTGCCCCATTTAGATAAAGCGCAAATTTACCATGATGTGATTAATGCGGGTTATGATATTTTTCGAAAAAAAGGCAATACCAATCACGGCATTGCCGCAAGTGTCTTTCGTATTTTACGAGCCATTGGCAATGATGAACACTCCGTCCTTCCCTTAGGAGTGTATCTGGATGGAGAATATGGCTTGAGTGACGTTGTTGTGAATGTTCCCGTGGTTGTTACCAAAAAAGGTGCCAGCAAAATCCTCAACTACAAACTCTTACCTGAAGAACTGGAGGCTTTACATCTCAGCGCTCAAAAGATGCAAGATATGGAAAAAGCTATTCGTTAATCAACGCTAGCTGGTTTTTTTGGACTTAAATACGGTAATAATAATAACAGCACTGATAATCATCAAAGCGGCTAAAATCATCGGCTTTGTCAATACTTCATCCGCAAAAATATAGCCTAGAAAAATAGCAACCACGGGATTGACGAAAGCATACGTTGAGGCGAGAAATGAGGTGGTGTTTTTAAGAAGCCAAAGATACGCGGTATACCCCATGAGTGAACCCACAAGTGTCAAATAGACAAACGCTCCTAACGAACGTGAAGAAAAATTTTCATACGCTACATGTTGCCACTCTTGCATCACATATGAAACTACCAATAGGGCAATACCCCCTGCTATCATCTGCATCGCTGTTGATAAAATAAGTAAGGAAGGCATTTTTGCCCGTTGCGAATAAACAGAACCTAAAGACCATAATATAGCAGCGGCAATCACTGCCATCATGCCTGCCATATCAAGATGAATCGAAGAAATATCATTCAATGTATTATAAGGAAACATTAAAATAGCAACACCAAAAAATCCTAAAAGCGTACCAAAAACCACACCTTTATTGGCCTGATTTTCGCTTCGACTTATTTTACTGATGATAATAATCCACAAAGGTACCGTAGCAATGATTAACGATGCAACAGAAGAAGGTATGCTTTGTTCTGCCCACACCACAAGCCCATTTCCGCCCAAAAGTAGCAATACACCTACAATACTTGTATCTTTCCACAGATGTAAAGGCGGATGCTTTTTGACTTTCATCCATGCAACACCATACAGAAAAAGTCCAGCTATTAAAAAACGACTACCCGCCATTAAAAAAGGAGGCAGTGTTTCTATAGCAATCTTAATACCTAAATACGTACTCCCCCATACGATATAAACCGCCAAAAGAGCTATAAGTACCGCTACTATTTTTTGTTTATCTTGCACAAGCAGTGCTTCTTTCATTGAAGTTCTTCCTTAATCGTAGTGGAGATTTTTATTGATTGTTTATCATAGAATTTTACCCTGAAAGTTTAACATTTTGAATGTTTAAACGCTCTAAAATGGTGCATGGTCTTGGGATATTTCATAGATAATACTTATATTTTTTTTCATTGATATAACTTTATATGTATGCAAAGACTATTCGTTATAATTATTGCACTAAAGGAGTCTTCATGTATTATAGTGAAAGCATACACCACGTCAAAATACCTTATCTTATTTACGGAACCGCATGGAAAAAAGAACGTACCGCCGATTTGGTAGAGATGGCGGTACTCAGTGGTTTTAGAGGCATAGATACGGCATGTCAGCCTAAGCATTATGAAGAAGCATTGGTTGGCATTGCACTCTCACGTCTATATGCCCAAGGATTTAAGCGAGAAGAGCTTTTCGTTCAAACCAAGTTCACTCCCATAGGAGGTCAAGACCCTAACCGTATCCCTTACCATCCTAACGATAGCATCGAACAACAAATTGTCACTTCGTTTGAAGTGTCAAAAGCCAACTTACAAACATCCTATATTGACTCTTTTGTATTGCACTCCCCTATTTTTCCCTATTCACAGCTTCTCAAAGCATGGAAGAGTATGGAAGAATTACACCATGAAGGTGGCGTTAGACAACTCGGCATTAGTAACTGCTATGATTTAGAACTTTTAAAACACCTCTGGGAAGACGCAACGATTAAACCCAGTGTGGTACAAAACCGTTTTTACAGTGACACACATTACGATAAAGAGTTGCGAGCATGGTGCCACAATAAAGGGATACTCTACCAAGGATTTTGGACACTAACAGCCAATCCTCATATACTTGCGCATCCGCTCATTCAAACGTTAGCACAGCACTATCATAAGACACCAGCGCAATTATGGTATCGCTATCTTACCATGACACATATCATTCCGTTGATAGGTTCAACCTCGATAGAGCATCTCAAGGAAGATGTATGTATTGATGATTTTAGTTTGACAATAGATGAGATAAAGCGTATCACTACTCTTTTGGCGTAGTACGATTGCGGATAAAGAGATAAAGGCTAGCGATTACAAGGAAAATAACAGGCAAAGCATAGTACCAATGGGCTCTAAGCACTGCGAGCATTTTTAAAATCGGCTCACCAAAATACCATACAGGCGTAATGATTAAAGCACTCCAACACAGTGCGGAGCAGAAGTTAATGATGGCGAACTCTTTGGCACTATATCCCGTTAAACCAATCGTTAAAGGGATAATCGTTCGCATTCCATAGATATAACGTTGCATGAAGATAATATACCAGCCATATTTTTGAAGCATTCTTTTGGCAAGGGCAATTTTGCGACGTTGGGATGAAAACTTTCGGATGACATAGCCTTTTTTAAATCTTCCCAAATAAAAATAGAGCTGATCCCCCGTAAAAGCACCCACTCCTGCAAAAGCTATTGCCATAAAGAGATTCATATCCCCCGTATGTGAAAAAAGCCCTGCCATCACGAGACCACTTTCGCCTTCTAAAATACTCCAAATAAACAGTATCCCATAACCATATTCACGCATTAATTCAAGTAAATGTAATTCCATTGAGTTGGTAACTTCTCCTCATTTTAATAGGGTATTTTAGCTAATAAACACCAACAAGTATATTTAATATCTTTTTGAGAATAATCCCATATATTTTTCCTTCACATTTTTTTGCCACTTTTTTTCATTACTATTTCTCTCAAATCAACCAAAAAGGAGTTTTCCATGAAAACAATTATTAAATCTATGACCGTTCTTTCGTTTATCTGTGCTCTCAGTGCTCAAGCTACTCCACTCTATACCAAATGTATTGCGTGTCATGGGGCAGCAGGTGAAAAATCAGCATTAAACAAAAGTATGATTATCAAAGATTTGAGTAAAGATGCCTTTATCGCATCGATGAAAGGTTACAAAGCGGGGACTTATGGCAAAGAGATGAAAGCGATGATGAAAGCACAAGTGGCAACATTAACAGATGCACAAATTGAAGAAATCGCCAATTTTATTGCCAAAAAATAATTTTAAAAGAGGTAACCCATGTCTTTATGCCACAAAAGAAGAGATTTTATAGGATTGGCCCTTGGGAGCATCACTGCGGTTGGTGGGGTTCTAGCACTGGGTGCTATGAAGAAGACTTGGGATCCACTACCAAGCGTGCAATCGGCTGGATTTGTGACCGTAGATCTTTCCCCAATAGGCGATGGAGAGATGCGAACATT
>JAQUGO010000013.1 GCA_028684065.1 Sulfurospirillaceae bacterium | reverse complement strand
TTAACATTTGTATTAATGGTAATGAACGTGAGTTTCTCCCCAACTTTGGGACTCTTGTTTGTGCCCGTTCTCTCAAACGAGGACGAAATTATATATCCATACACCTTAAAATAAGGTTAAAGAAAAAGAGGATTATTGAATGTGTGTATAGCCTGTTTCTGGCTCAATTACAATACTGATTTTGTTGGCAGTAACATCAGTACAAATTTTATCACATAAAGTTATCAAGCATTGGCTTGTCAATAACTTATGCCAACCTGCCGCAGGTAATTCATAGGCGTAGCTTGTAGGATATGAGTTCATAGGCCTGCCTAAATAATCAAAATGAATATAAGGAACAGTCGATCGACAGCCTCCACCAAAGGTGACATCTTGAATACCATAGTCTTCACCTAATCTTAATTCTTTCATAGATAAGGAATCTTTCGCATGTAAAGTATTATTATAACCACCACTTAAATACTGATTACCATTCAAAGGATTTTTGGCCATTTCACTTAAATTTGGGTTACCGTCATGAGAAGTATCACTATAGACAGAATATGCCCACATATTACTGTACGTTCCATTTGGAACATATGCACCACTGTATACTAAATCTTGTTTTATTCGTATTGTCCATCGCTCTAGAAACCAAAATTGGTCTTTAGAATCAAATTTATCACTTATCATTGCAAGGTGTTGTGTATAGCGGATATGGCTTACCAGTTGGTCTGCTGCTTCTTGTAAAGTGTTTCTTTGAAAACCTGCAGCTGCAAAATAGGATAAGATACCTATGATAACAATCACAAAAACAAGCTCTATCATTGTAAATGCTTTTTTCATCCTACCCTCACTTTAGGAAATACGGTATAAATAAAACGTTCTTACCTTTATTCCATAATAGACTATTTCTATTTTTCTTTGATAGCCATCAACTTCTTTATCATTGGTCAATCTGTAACTATCATCACCTTCAATACCATAAAATTTTAACCTTAATGCCATTTTATCATCTTTAATATTCACTTTTGTAACACCACTCTTTTTGAGTTCCACGGCTAGTTCTTTTGCTACATGATAGTTAATGGCAAAATGTTTGGAAGGATCTTTTAATAACATATAGAGCGGTTGATTGAGAAAACATAATCCTGTATTGAAAAGTAAAATTGCAATAACAAATGTAAAAATGACATTATGATATTTGCGAAATTGTGGAAGTCGTACACGATAGCTGTTAAAAAAGACCTTAATCATCAAAGGGATTGCTAAAACCACAAAAGGTGCAAAGTCTTCTAATAGAAGTTTTTGTCGCAAAGAAAGCACTAACGAAAATAAAAGAGAAAAAAATGAGATGTACCATAAAATATTTTTTTCCTCTTTAATTAAAATTCGATACAAAGCATACACAAAATATAAAAAAAGAAAAGGAGAGAAAATGATGGCGTAAACGCCTACCGTATCAAGGAAATAGCCTTTTGGTTTGCCGCCTGTATTATAGCCATAGATATACATAGACAAGCTAAACAAAATAAATGTCAAAATTAACAGATCTTTTTTACGATTAAATAAGGCGTAAAAAAAGAGTGCTACATAAAGAATCGCAAAAGAGTTATCGATAAAAAGTGAACACATCAAGACAATATAGGCACCGATTTTAAACTCTCGCATATAAAGATAAACAAATAAAAGAGTAAAAAATATCACAATTGAGCCACTATTGACAAACAATACAACACTATTTACCCCTGGCAAAAGGGCATAAATTGCAACAGAAAGTACTCTATCCAAACGTCTTTTTAAAATTAATTTTCCAATTTTATAAAGCAAGATAATAGATAATAGGTGAAAGAGAATAAAAGGAGCGCGTAAGGCTAAGTCACTTTGACCAAAAATCTTTGTTGAATAAAGCGCCATATAATGCACCAAGTTAGTGCCATGAAAGAAAATAATGGCTTCATCATAACTAATTGAAATTGTATGCACGCCATAAATAAGTAAAAGCCCACTGATACATAAGATTAAGAATAAATAAAATGATTCTCTCATAATTTTAAAAAGTTATTTAAAATGGTATACCCGTGTTCACTCAAAATCGATTCTGGGTGAAATTGAACGCCATAGATTTGTTGACCCCTAATTTCCAATGCCATAATTTCATGATCATCTGTACTATAGGCAGTTGGAATAACTTCTTCGGGTAGGTTTTCTTGCTCAATAATAAGTGAATGGTAACGTGTCGTTATAAATGTTTCCGGCAAGCCCTCAAAAAGACAGCTATTATGCAATTGTTTTGTAGTGGATGTTTTACCATGCATCATACGTTTGGCGCGCACAACCTTACCACCAAAAACTTGTCCTATGGCTTGATGTCCCAAACAGATTCCTAAGATAGGAATTTTACCTGCAAAATGTTTAATAGCTTCCAAACTAACGCCTGCTTCATTAGGTGTTGCAGGGCCTGGAGAAATAATTATTTTTTCAGGATGTAATGCTTCGATTTGTTCAATACTTAGTTCATCATTGCGAATAATCTTTAAATCCGCACCCAATTCTAAGCAGTATTGAACGATATTGTAGGTAAAACTATCGTAATTATCAATCATTAAAACCATGTGAGTCATTCCAGTATCAAAATTAGCAAAGCTTAAAAATCATAACACTATTTTGCTTAATGACTTATTTGATTTTATAGCTCCATACATTCAGAGACTAGCCATGTAAGCGCTAACATATCTGCACTGCCACCTGGAGATAAATTTTTTTGTATTAAATCTTCATCAAAAAGACGAAGACTTTCATTTAAAATAGTAGGGTTATTTTCAATATCGAAAAGGTATTGTGATGCTTTTTCTTTTACATAATTAAGTCCCTCTATGCCCCCACGCGACCAAAGAGTACTATCCTCCAATGTAGACATGAGTAAAAGTAATGTCTTTTTAAGGGCAATCTCTTCTCCAAATTGCTCTTTTTGCAGACGGAAAAAAGGTAGGCTGACGTCAAAAAGTCTGGGAAACCCAGCTTGTGCTTCACCGCGAATACCTAAACTTCCAGTTTCATAAAAAAATCGAGCACCTGCAGTATGAGGTTTTGCGGCTATTAAATCTCTTTCTACCACATGAGCGCATAAGGTCTTAATGTTTACATGTAAAGCTTCGCATGTAAAGGGTTCCTTCTTCGCTTTCATAACACCGAGTGCCCCGCATACGACGGCCAAGCAAAAAACCATCCCTTTATGCGTATTAATTCCTTTGCTAGCGCGAAGCATTGCCGTATCACACGATATACCTATTTGGCGTAAAGCTTGAAAAATTTGTTGGGGCTCTTGATAATGTATGGTATAAGCACCTTGGATATATTTTCTCACAAATGGCACAATAGCATCAATACTACGATAGAAGGTATGAATATTCATATCTTTGTGGGCGCCACTATTCGCGCTATCTACAAGACCTGGTTTTGGGGTTAATTCGACTTCTTTACGCATTGCTACATAAGCCAAATGCGTTAAATATTCCATCAAAGCATGCTCTTTAACACTCTTTATGATATGTGTTTGTAGTTCCGCAAGTGAATGGACTTGGGCTCGTGCACACACGAAAGCTTCATTATCACAAATATAACACTTACGTTTTGCAAAACCAAGTGCTGTTCGGGAAAGCACTTCTTTATCAGGATTGAGGACATCAATATCCATAAAGCGGCCCAATGGATCTTCCATTTCTATCTTACATGTAAGCGCCTTAAGAGCAACAGCCTCTTTTTGACAAACAAAAAATGCCTCAACACCGGCACATGTCATCTTTTTCTCACTATAGCGAGGATTACATTCTTTGATGATAGACGCTTCTGCTATATCAAAAATAGCTAATGCTTCAGGGCTTATTTTAATAGCCCCTGGCATGTTAATGGTAAGGGAAATCAAAGAAGAACCTGCAAAACGCTCTAATAAATAGTGCTGTCTTTGCACGCGCTCTTCTTTGGAATGAAGTATTTCATTAAGGGTTGATGATCTTAGTATCATAGCTTAGGCAAGTTGCCTTACCACATCGATGATTGAACCATCACGGTAACGAATAAGTGCCACTACTTTATCCGTATAGGCTATCTCTTTAGGTTCCCCACAAAGGCGTATCGCTCTTTCATAAAGTGTTTGCATATCAACGACTGCAATGCCTGCTTTGATTAAATGCTCTTTAAGTGCTTGGTTCTGTGGATTGACCGCAATACCTTGATCTGTAATCACAACATCAACGCTAGAGCCTGGTGTGACAATGGTATTGACTCTTTTAGTCACAGTTGGAATGCGTCCACGTGTTAAAGGTGCAACAATAATAGCCAATTTTGCTTCGGCAGCCGTATCACAATGGCCTCCTGAAGCACCACGTAAAATCCCTTTTGAACCTGTAATAACATTGACATTAAAGTCCAAATCTACTTCTAGGGCACTTAATACAACCACATCCAGTTGCTTGACAGCGGCACCTTTGGAGCTAGGATTGGCGTATTGATTAGCACTGATTTCAATATGGTTTTTATTTTCACCTAATGATTTAGCGGCAAATTCATCAAAACTTTGCACATCTAATAATTTTTTAATCAAACCACGCTTGAGCATATAAACCATAGTGCCCGTAATGCCACCTAGCCCAAAGCTTGCTGTGATTTTTTTCTCTTCCATCTTCTCACTCAAAAACATCGTTGTCGCCAAAGATGCACCGCCTGTTCCTGTTTGAAGACTAAAGCCCTCTTTAAAAAGACCTGAGTATTCAATCACTTTAGCCGTTAAACTGGCCAATAGAAGCTCTTTGGGATTCGTTGTCATACGCGTTTCGCCTGCACCAATCTTTGAAGGATCACCTACTGCATCTACCACGACAACACAATCCACTTGGTCTTGTGCAATACTTGCTGGTCCATTGGGATATTCTTCAAGTGACTCTGTGAGGACAATCACATACTTAGAAAACTCAGCATCACTCATGGCATAACCAAGAGAGCCACACTTTGAACGTCCTTCATGACCATTTGCATTACCAAAGCGATCGCACACAGGTACACCAATAAAGGCAACATCAATTGATAATTCACCGGATTGAAGCAAATGCACACGGCCACCGTGAGAATGAATATGTACTGGTTTTTCCATAAGGCCGTTGGAAATAGCCTCACCCAGTTTACTACGTAAACCAGATGTATAAATTTGAGTTACAACACCATTTTTAATATGCTCAATTAAAGGGTCATGTACTGAAGCTAATGAACTGGAAGCCAAGGTTAAATCTTTAAATCCCATAGCGGCAATGATATCCATTACTTTATTGATAATCATATCTCCACCACGAAAGGCGTGATGAAATGAAATGGTCATTCCATCTTTAAGACCAGAACGCTTAATAGCTGCTTCGATACTTTCACATAGTTTTGATTCTCTGTCTTGACCTTTGACTTGCTCTTTACATGCAAAGAAAGGCGCATTCACCGATGTAAGCTCTGCACTTGTATACTGTTTTTCTAAATCTCTCATAACTCTGCTCCTAAAACGCCTGATGCGCGCGCTAAATCCATAATCCATTCTGCTCTAGCAATAATAGGTGCATCGACCATCTTACCATCAAGAGAAACAACACCAAGACCTCGTTCAGCGGCATCTTTGGCTGCTTCAATAACTTCAATTGCCCAACTAATATTTTTAGTTGATGGGGCAAATTCTTTGTGAAGCCATGGAATTTGATTAGGATTAATCAATGATTTACCATCAAATCCTAAGCTTTTAACATAAGCAACCTCATGCATAAAGCCCTCTTTATCTTTAATATCTGAAAAAATAGAGTCAAAGGCACCAATTTTTGCTGCGCGTGCCGCCAAAAGAATTTGATTACGTGCCGCCATTAATTCACCGCCCTCTTTGGTGCGTTGTGTATGTAAATCACGCACAAAATCTTCAG
Source organism: Sulfurospirillaceae bacterium (assembly GCA_028684065.1). Taxonomy (GTDB): domain Bacteria; phylum Campylobacterota; class Campylobacteria; order Campylobacterales; family Sulfurospirillaceae; genus Sulfurospirillum. The sequence goes on along the minus strand of JAQUGO010000013.1, from coordinate 3,257 downwards.
CCCCTAAAGCAATTCCCATCATACGAGAAGATGAACGCGCAATTTCAACAGCATTAACCACGCCCAATGCACTTTCAATAGCCGCTAAAAGCATTGTCTTTTTAGTTCTTCCAATCTTTTTTTCAATACGCTCTATTTCGCGTTCCATATCAAGAACATCTTGTACCGTATCAGTTTTAGGAAGCCTTACAATATCCACACCACCACGAACAACTGCTTCTAAATCCAACAAACCAAACGGCGTATCCAAGGGATTGACACGTACAGCTGTTTCAATATCTTGATAGGTAAAATGTTGTAGTGCATGAAAAACCATCAAGCGTGCGGAGTCTTTTTCACTAAGTGCTACAGAATCTTCAAGGTCAAACATAACCGTATCTGGTTTATAAATAAATGCATTACATACCATGCCTGTATTGGAGCCTGGGACGAAAAGCATACTTCGTCTTAATTTTGTTTTAGTTGTTGTACTCATGATAATAGACTCCAATCAGGGTTTGTTGTTCCCCGTGCTCGCAAAATTGCTGTTTGCACACGTGCTTTAATGACATAATCAAGTGCACCTTTATCTTGTACTAAAATACGTACATAGTTTGCTTCCATCGCTTCAGCTGTTGCTTTAATCAATGATTCAATAGCTTCGCCATAGATTTCGCTAACACTACTTTCCAATTCTACCTCAATACCTGCGTGTTCACTTGGAACCACTCGCACAAACACATCACTAGACTCTAATGTCCCAGCATGTGCAGGCTCTAAAATTTTACTCATTATGTATCCTCTTTTGTAGATAAGTACCACGTCACATTAAATGTTTTAGTGTGACGTGGTACTTATCATCGTTTGAATCAAACGATAGGTTGAGGAAGGTACCAAATGTGATATCTCTTCCAAACGCCCCTCTTTCATCAATTTCCGCACCCGTGAAGCGGAAATTGGCTCATGATTGTATTCAATCCTAGGCAATTCTATAACTTCTATTGATGGAAAGGCACTTGGTTTTGCCAAGATTTTTTTCATCTGCATATTATATTCATTGGTCACAACACATAAAGGTTCTTCACCTACAAAACGATGTGTAATTCCCAGTTCTGGAGCCAAATGATTTCTAAAAATATTCAAATCAAGCTCAGTATATAATGAATCTATACAACGTTTATCTTTAATAAAATAGGTCGGAAACGTTGCTTTTGAGATGATATAGTCTGAACCTTCGTGAATAGTGAGATTCTTTAAATCCGCTAATCCTTCACAAATCAAACGGTACCTATCTTCAAAACTAAAGAAAGAGGCATCCTCTTTCACCACAAATAAGTGCACCCAATACGAACGAAGGCATGCTTGTTCAACTAAATGACGATGTCCCAAAGTAAATGGATTGGCATTCATCACTATACTGCCTATAACATCACCACTTTGTCTTAATTTTCGAAGTCGCTTTTTATATGCATCAATGTTATAGCGATTTTCCATTAATATAACTTGATGATTTGCTTGTTCAATATATTTAAATCCACATGATTCAAAAACATCTTCATACATGGGTTTTGTAAATAAAAAAAGTTCATCCCTCCCTAGACTATATGCAATTTTTAAAAGTTCACTCATTAAACTAAGGGCTACGCCCTCACCTCTTACGGATTCAGCAATGGCAATATTCTTTAAAACTTTTCCACTCAGTCCACCACAAGCCACTATGACATCATCTTCTTTAGCAATGACAAAGGTCTCAATATCCTCAGAAATCTCCAAATCTGCTTTTTCAAGAAACTCTTTTATCTTTTGTACACGAGTTATATTGGTACTTGGAACTTCTGAAAAAATCATTTACCGCGTATCTCGCAATTTTGTTACAAAAATAGGAGCAACACTCATGACTAAAAACATTCTTAGAATATGATGTAATGCCACATAAGGCAAATTTGCTCCTACGATTATAGCGATCAAGTTCATCTCGGCTTGACCACCAGGAGAGAATGCCAACATAATAGAGACTAATGGGAAATTTGTTGTACTACTAACTAGCAAAACAAAAACACCAGAAATAATGACAAGTATTGCAAAATAGCCTAATGTATTGATAACAACGCGAAACACTTCTTTCAGTGAAATACCCACAAACACAAATCCTATCGTCGTTCCCAAAATAATCTGAACAAAACTAATGATTTCATCAGGAGGACGAGAACTCACTAATCCCAATGAATAGATAACAGCACCAAGTATCATAGGACCGATTATCGTTCCACCTGGCATTTTTAATTTTAAAGCTCCTCGCCAACCGATGACAGCACAAACGCATAAAATCAAGACTTCCAATTTATCTGCTTGAGCCCATGGATGAGTAATTCCCCCTCGCCCACTCAAAGAAATACCTACAATATGTTCAATAATAAAAGGGAGTGTAAAGACAATCAACATAAGCCTTGTGGATTGTGCAAGGGTTACTTTATACACATTGGCACCTAAAGATTCTGCCAACATGACCATTTCTAAAAGACCTCCTGGCATAGCACTAAAATAGGCACTTGTTTTGTCAAATTTTAAAAATTTCCAATAATAGAGCATCCCAAAAAATGTAATCATAAATACAAAAGGAATGACCAGTAAAAGACTTGAAAGAAAACTGCCTAAATACTGTAAAATCGCTGGGTTAAAGGCACTTCCTATTGTAATACCTAATATTGCACGGGCGGGGGATGAAAAAAACTTTGGAGATTTTAGTTTAATAAAAGAAAATCGACTTGCAATAGATATAGCAGTAATGGAACCTAAAATTAAAGGCAATGGAGTTTTTAACATATAAAAAATCATTCCCCCTATGCTTCCAATCAACAGTGAAACTATAACGGGTAAAAATCCCTTAAACCATTGCATTAAATCCACCCAAACTAATATTAAAACTTTTAATTTTATCTTTATTATCATTAAAAATAACCAAGAATAGCCTATTTTGGCTATTCTGTACATAAATTTTTAACTCAAAATTAATATTATCTTTTTAACTAAAATACTTATTATAACTTTAAGCTTTCATCAAGCCACCCAAAGAGAGGGTGGCCTAAGAAGGTATTAGTTGGCGAGTTGATAATCTTCAATGAGATTAAAATTGAGGTATTTATAGACACTGTCTACTTTACCCGCTAACTTTTTAGGAACTAAACTCATATATTCTTCCACACTAGGAAGTCTTCCAAGTAATGCGCAGAGTGCTGCAAGTTCAGCACTTCCTAAATAAACTTTAGAATTTAATCCCA
>JAQUGO010000003.1:60170-364617 GCA_028684065.1 Sulfurospirillaceae bacterium | reverse complement strand
TTGCAAGGCTTTATAGGCGTCTTTGGGTAGATTACTACCACTGTAGATAATACAATCTCTTATCCCTTTTACAATCTCTTGGTAGGCTATCTCTCTCATTTCTTTCCTTTGAAATAGTTTTGTTGATTATTTTTAGGTAGGGTAGAGGTGCTTTTGAGTTTTATATTAAAAGGAGTGCACCTCTATTCACCTTTACATGTAAAGGTGAATAGAAGAACAATCCGCCCTTTAAAATAAAGGGCGTTTGTTTATATAATGATTATACGATACCGTAAACTTTTGCAAGAAAATAACCAACAGCAGAGGCTGTACCAACTCCAATAAATCCAGGAATGATAAAGCTGTGATTGATAACAAATTTACCAATTTTAGTGGTACCTGAACGATCAAAGCTAATCGCAGCCAAATCACTTGGATAGGTTGGAAGGATAAAGTAACCATAAGCAGCCGCAGCAAATGCAGCGATAACGCCTGGAGGAACACCTACACCTAAAGCAATAGGAACGATAGCCGCAAGTGCAGCACCTTGAGAGTTAATCAGTTTTGATACAAATAATAAAACAATCGCATATGTCCATGGATAAGCTTTAACAACGCCACCCATAACTTCTTTGACTTCAGCAACATGTGAGTTAAACATTGTAGATGTCATCCAAGCGATACCAAAAACAGCGATAACGGCTGTCATACCTGCTTTAAAAACTTCATTGTTAACAATCTCTTTTGTTTTCACGTTAGCAACAACGAAGATAATAGCACCAGCGCCTAACATAAACATTTGAATAACATCAACCATTGAAAGAACAACATCTTTACCTTTAACTTTAAACACTGGTAGTAATGATGGAAACGCACCAACAAGAGCAACAACAGCAATCGCACCAAAGAATATCCACATTGCATTCCATTGAGATTGAGGAAGTTTAACACCTAAAAGGGTTGCGGTTGAACCGTAAACATATTTTTTAGCTTCAGGATCTTTAATGAGCTCTTGAAAATCTGGATCTTTATCAAGGTCTTTACCTCTAAACATACTCCAAACACCTACCATAATAACACCAATAAATCCTGCTGGAATAGTGATAGAAAGTAACTGAACCAAGCTTAATTCTTGACCATTAATCATAGTATGACCTGCAAGCATTGCAACGAGTGAAACAACAGCAACCGAAACTGGAGAGATAACAATACCCATTTGCGCAGCTATTGTACTAGCAGCCATCGCTCGCTCTGGTCTAACGCCTGTTTTGATAGAAATATCATAGATAATAGGAAGCATAGTATAAACAACATGGCCTGTACCACAAAGAAATGTTAATGTAACGGTACAAAGAGGGGCTAAAATCGTTACATAACGAGGATGCTTACGCAATACTTTCTCCGCCATTTGAAGCATTACGTCCAAACCACCACTTGCTTGCAATGTAGCGCCTGCCACAATAACTGAAAGCATAACCAGCATAACTGCAACCGGAGGCTTACCTGGGGCTAAATTAAAGCCAAAAACTAAAATGATAACACCTACACCGCCAAAAAGACCAAGTGCGATTCCGCCTTTTCGAGCACCGTAAAATAAAACGGCCAAGATGAGCAGCATCTCGATATAAAACATCGTTGACATAAAAACTCCTTTTAAATTTTTATATTAAATAAACTAAGAAAAAAGTTTAAGTTAATACAAACTTTTTGATGAAAGAATTATAAGCTTGTCGTTGAGACATAAATGAGACTTTTTTTGATAGAATTGATTGATAAAAACTTTTTCAGGGTAACAAATGATACGATTTTTAGTTTTACTTCTCTGTTTTCTCTCGTTACATGCCTATGAAGCGAAAGAAATTCTTCTGCTACACTCCTACAATAAAGGACTTAAATGGACTGATGGTATTTCAAGTGGTGTAGAAGCTGTCATGAATGAAAAAAATGATTATGAGTTAACGACTGAATATATGGATAGTAAAAAGATTGATTCTCCAGAATACCTTCAAGAACTATTTGAACTCTATGTTAAAAAATTTTCAAAGCGAAAATACGAAGCAATTATTGTTGCCGATAATTATGCCTATGAATTTGCTTTAAAGTATCATAATGAACTATTTTCTAATACACCAATTGTTTTTTGTGGTGTTGAAAATTTTAATTCACAAAGCATTACCCCTGAATTAAAACATTATGTTACAGGGGTGATTGAATACAAAGATATTCGAAGTAACTTACAACTCATTTATCATCTCTTTCCTTCTTTGAAAATGGTTTATATCATCAGCGATGATTCCTATTCTTCTCTTGCAATAGAGAGACAAATTATTAATGAGTCCAATGAGTTTAAAGATAAATTTAACGTTGTTTTTGACAATAAAATTGATTTTGACACTATTGATGAAAAGATAGAAAAACTTCCTAAACACAGTGCCATTTTATTTACCAGTTTCTATAAAGATATGCATGGAACATACATCCCGTACAATAAACTTCAAGCTTTTTTTCTTAGAACAAAATTTCCTATCTTTGCGCTAAATAAAATTCACTTAAACGAGGGAATTATTGGTGGAAACATGGTGAATCCTTATGACCAAGGCTATAGTGCTACTAAAAAAGTATTTCAGATTATTGAGGGGAAAAAGCCTGCAGATATTCCCATTGAAATATTAGCGAGTCATCTTTATTTTGATAATAATATTCTGAAAAGATTTAATATATCATTGAATGAAATTCCAGCGACAGCAACAATCATCAATAATTCTAAAAGTTTTTATGAAGAGCACCAACGATTTGTTGAAAATGCCTTTGCAATCTTACCTTTTTTAGTGATTTTATTTGCTATTCTTATTCTTAACATTATTAAACGTATGACACTCGAGAAAGAGTTGGTTCGTCAAAATAAACTTGACCATGTTCTTTTAAATAATATTCAAAGTGCTATTTTTTGGAAACGTAATGATGGCATTGTTGTTGGCTGTAACGATTTATTGTGCCGACTTGCAGAAAAAGATAGAAATGCTATTATTGGCCATCATGTGAGTGAAATTATGCCTGAAGTATGTTCAAAGATAGGCAAAGTACCCACCAATAGTACCATGAGTGAAGAAGTTCAAGTAGAGTTAAAAACGGGTGAGAAACTTGATTTTGCAGTACGACGAACATTTTATAACGATGAAACCAATAAAGAAGCTGGTATCGTTACTATTTTGACGGACATCACAGATAAAAAACGCATCGATACGGAACGTAAGCGTCATGAACAATTCGTCATCCAACGCTCAAAGCAGTCCGAAGTAGGGGAGATGATAGCCTCCATTGCGCATCAATGGAAAACACCTCTCGTTGAAATCTCATCCATTGCACAAGAACTGCTTTATAAACGACGTAAAAAAGCTTTAGATGAAGAAGATACAAAACTTTTTGTGGATGACATCATGACACAAGTCAAATATATGTCTCAAACTATTGATGACTTTAGAAAATTTATCAAACCTTCTACCGTTAAAACCACTTTTGATATCCGTGAAGCTATTCATAACCTTTTAAGTGTTGTCAATCATAATGTCAAATATAATTATATTACGATTCGTATTTCACAAGATACCCAAGATTCACTTTTAGTCTATGGTTATCCTAATGAATTTAAACAGTGTATTTTAAATATAATCAACAATGCAAAAGATAGTATTTTAAAAAAGAGAGAACATCAAAAAACAGAAGGTATTATTGATATTAATCTCTCTGCTGATGAAAAAAATATTTATCTTTCCATTCGTGATGATGGTTTTGGTATTGAGAGCAATAAACTGGAATCTATTTTTGATCCTTTTATGAGTACCAAAGAGCATGGTGATGGTTTTGGGCTTTATATGGCACGCCTTATTATTGAAGATAAAATGGGTGGAAAAATTGTGGCAAGACAACAAGCAGTTGGAGCACAAATTGTAATAACAATTCAAAAGAGGGACCATGAAACTATTAGTTCTTGAAGACAATGAACGCTTGTCGCATCTCATTGCAGAAGCGATGGAGCAAAAACATTATCATGTTGATTTGTTTGCTGATGGTAAACGTGCATTAGACGCTATTGACAATGGCTATGACTGCTATATCTTAGATATCAATGTTCCAGGAATGGATGGACTGAGTCTTCTCAAAGAGATACGCAGTATGGATACGACAACACCTGCTATCATCATCAGTGCCAATGTTGAATTAGATACCATTCAGGATGCCTATTGTAAAGGGTGTGATGAATACCTCAAAAAACCTTTTTATATGTATGAATTAGAATTAAAAATTGAAAAATTATGTAAACCCAAAGATACTATTCTAAAACTTCCTAGTGGCTTTTCCTATCATTTAGAGCATGAACTTCTGTTGGACATGCATCAAGCCGAAGTCAAACTCGCTAAAAAAGAAATTTTACTCTTAACTTTATTTGCTAAAAACCTTGATAAAACTATTACCTTTGAACGAATTGAGCAATATGTCTGGGAAGGTGAACTGACAACAACTGAAAATATTCGCGCTTTAGTCAAACGTTTACGCAAAAAATTACCTGAAGATACAATCAATAACCAAGGTGGCGTAGGATATAGGCTTAACTATGAACATTAAAAGCTTTTTTCTTTCTCGAGAAAATCTTTTGTACCTTTTAGCTACGGCTGTTCCTATCTCTTTTACCGTCTGGATGTCACTTTTGAATAATTTTGTCATTGAAGTTGCCCATTTTGATGGTGAACAAATAGGTATATTACAAAGCATACGTGAAATACCTGGTTTATTAGCCTTTAGTATCGTCTATGTATTATGGATTTTTAGGCAACAAACGGCCGCTTTCTTATCACTCATTTTATTGGGTGTTGGAACAATAAGCACAGGCCTTTTTACGAGTACTTTAGGACTTTATATAACGGCTCTTCTTATGTCAGTGGGCTTTCATTATATGGAAACCTTACACAGTTCTCTTTGCCTACAATGGATTGACAAAGCACGGGCTCCTTCTTTTTTAGGACGACTCTCTTCACTACGTTCATTTATCTCTCTTGCCGTTTTAATTTTTATCTTTCTTGGCATGCATTTTTTTGAACTCAGCTATCAAAGCATCTATTTTATCGGTGGAGGTATTACCACTATTATTGCACTCATTGCGTGGATAGGCTTTGAGCATTTTAAAGATGATGTTATCCAAGAAAAAAAACTCTTTGTCCGTAAAGCTTATTGGCTCTACTATCTTTTAACCTTTTTAGCCGGTGCAAGACGACAGATATTTGTTGTTTTTGCTGGATTTTTATTGGTTGAAAAATTTGGTTTTACCATTGAAAAGATGGTTCTACTATTGGCTTTTAATACTTTAATTAATTTTATCTTTGCAGCATCCATTGGTAAATTCATTGGTTATTTTGGAGAAAAATTTTCTTTAAAGATAGAATACTTTTCGTTAATCATTATCTTTATTCTTTATGGAATAACAGATTCACAAATACTCATTGTTCTCTTATATGTTCTTGATAATCTTTTTTTCACTATGGCGATTGCCTTAAAAACCTATTTCCAAAAAATTGCTGACCCTAAAGATATTGCGGTAACAGCCGGAGTGAGTTTTACCATCAATCATATAGCAGCTGTAACCCTTCCTATACTGCTTGGAATCATATGGATAACATCACATCAAGCTGTCTTTTTTACAGGTGCATGCATTGCTTGTATCTCATTTTTTCTTACTTTTCTTATTCCTAACAATCTCAACAAGGAGTTCTAATGCCTTTGCGTATTGATGAAACTTTTTTACAATTTAAGTATGAAACGGATACACAGGCGTATGATGAAAAACGCTATTTTGAGGATGAAGGCAATCAGAAATTTGATGAAACTTCTAATCGTCAAATGATCATAATGATGAATCGTCTCTCCTATGAATTAGGACTTGATACTTATGCACTCAAGCGCTTAGAAGTAATGCTTCATGAAGATTTACCTTTTTTTGCCGTTAATCGCCGATTGGTTTTAAATTGGGCTAGTGAAAATTTTTTATATTAATGTCATCTTTTGTTGCTATAATTAACAATGAACCTTTCGAGGATATATAAGATTTTAGAATGCTGATAGAGAGGATAGAATGAAAAAAATATACTTGATAAGACATGCAAAGTCTAGTTGGAATGACGGGATGTTGGATGATTTTTCAAGACCTATTAATGGACGTGGTAAAAAAGATCTTCAATTGATGGGCAAACGTCTTGCAATGTTTAAGATTGAACCAGATATTATTTACTCAAGCCCCGCCAAACGGGCCATCAAAACAGCTAAGTCCCTAGCTGAAAGTATTAATTATAAAAAAAGTAAAATTATCACCGCAGATACCTTATATGAAAGCTCTTATGAAGCATATCTTGCTTTAATCCACAGCATTGATGATGATTGCAAAGAAATCTTTATCATTGCCCATAATCCTACTATTACAGAGGTTGGAGAAAGATTGAGTGGCGCAATTTTAACCAACATCCCAACATGTGCTATTGTTTGTATTGCGTTTGATGTTAAACATTTCAGCGCTATTACTGAGGAAAGTGGGAAAATACTCTTTTTTGACTACCCTAAAAAGCACACTACCTTATAAACGTTTTTTAAACCACAATATCGTTAAACTCATTCCTACTGCACAGCTTAAAAGCATCCACGTTACCCATGTAGATGCATTGGCTATGCCAGTAAATGGCAAACCTAGAGTATTCATTCCAAAATAACCTACCATCAAATTAAGGGGTAAAAAAATACCCGAAAAAATGGTCAACAAGTAGATGGTTTTATTCATTTTCTCATTACTACGACTGGTGTAAAAACTATAAAGGTTATTGAGTTTATCCATCGCTAAGAAACTTAAACGGCTTGTACGGCTCAGATGTTCAAGAATATCTTTAAAATGAATGGCTAAAAAATCTTCCTCTTTGAGGTAACTCAATATGAACGTATTAAGTACTTCAACACCAAGGTTTAGCATGCGGTGTATACGCCCTAAATCTTTTTTAGTGGCAAGCCAATAATGCATAAAGTTGGATGCCTCATTGTCATACAACTTTTCTTCCATCACATCAACACTATCATGAAGTTGTGCAACCATTTTCATAAGATGATTGGTTTTATCATTTAAAAACTCATAGACTTTTTGCATTGTTTCAAAATCTTCAAACTCATCTTTGCTTTTATCAAAGTAATAGCACGATTGTTGGTCAAAAACAAAAGCATACGATTCCATTTTTAACTCATCCTCTTTATTGGGCAGAGTAATGATTAAAATATCATAAGCTTCTTCTTCAATAAAAATAGAAGGATGTGTAGGGTTTTTGATATCTAAGAGATAAAAACTATCAATTTTATCGTAAAGGTGCTTCATGCTATAACCCATCCATTGTATCAGCGGCTACTTTTAGACGCTCTTTATCAAAATGGGTATAAATACGTGACGTATTTAAGTCCGCATGTCCCAAAGCCTCTTGGACTAGTATTAAATCATGATTTTTTTGATAGAGTAACGTTGCGAATGTATGACGCAACATGTGCGCACCATTTTTTTCCTTACGAATACCCGCCGCCATCAAAATTTTTTCCATAACATAACTAACATAAGCCTGCGTTAATGGTTTACATGAACGACTGTGAAAAAGTAATGCACTCTCTTGTTTGCGTATCGCAAGCCATTCATTAAAATCATGCTCTATTTGTTCTTTTTTAATCATCGCAATGCGTGGTTTATTGCCTTTTCCACGTATTTGAAAAATCACATATTCACCTTCGTGAACAATATCTTTTAGTCTCAAACTCAAAGCTTCACTGACACGCATTCCTGTATAGATAATAATTTTGATTAACAAGCGATTTTTAGCGCTAGAGGAGGGCTTAAAAACAGTTTCATCAATAGCCTTAAAAAAACGACCCAACTCTTCTTTATACATATGAGCCGGTAACTTTTCACCGCGTTTTCCACCCAGTCCACCCCAATTTTTTAACTCAATACGAAATTGATGGCTACCACCTTGTGTATCTTCATTTTGCTTGTCAATAAATTTAAAAAAAGAGACTAAGGCCATGCGATAATTTTTTTTAGTTGCATCGGAGAGTGAGCCTGTTTGAGAAGCCAAAAACTCACTTAAAAGTTCTTCATCTATCTCTTTTAAACGCCCCATTCCCATAGGTGCACAATAGTTATAAAATTTTTCTAAAGGGTTGATAAATAAATTGATACCGATAAGCCCAATATTTCGGGCCTCTTTTGCCAATATCTTTAAATCACTCATGCTTTGAGTACCACGATTGAGTTGGCCGATAATCAATGAGAGTTTTTCATTTTCACTCACATGTCGATTGGAAAGAGAGGTTAATTTTGATTTGATAAAATGATCCAGCCAAAAAAGAAGGCTTTTCTCAAAATTCTCTTTACAATCAAGTGAGTAGCGCATTATTGAGCTCGTTTAGCATAAAAATGTTGTTTAAATTCGGCAAATTGACCTGATAAAATGGCTTCACGCATCTGTTTCATTAAGGTAAGGTAATAGTGCAGATTGTGCAAAGAAGCAAGCCTAAAATAGGTCAACTCTTTAGCACGAAAAAGATGATGTAAATAGGCGCGACTGTAATGCTGACATGCAAAGCATCCACACTCAGGGTCAACAGGTCCAGCATCAAGAGAAAATTTGGAAGATTTGATATTCATTTTACCAAAAGAAGTGAAAAGTGTGCCATTACGTGCATTACGTGTAGGCATCACGCAATCAAACATATCCACACCACGTTCCACATTCTCCACCAAATCCTCAGGTGTGCCTACACCCATTAAATAGCGAGGCTTGTTTTCAGGCATCAGTGGCGTTGTGTATTCTACTGTTTCATACATCTCAACATTGGCTTCACCCACACTCAACCCACCAATGGCAAAACCATCAAAGGGAAGGGCACACAGCTCGGTAGCACTTTGGTGTCGAAACTCCTTATCCGTTCCACCTTGGATAATCGCAAAAATATTTTGGTGTTCACCAATGCCTTTGCTTTGTTGCTCTTTATGATACACTATTGCCTTTTTCGCCCAATCAGTCGTGCGTTTAATCGATAAAGCGATACGCTCTTTGGTTGCTGGAAGAGCGACTAAATCATCGAGTATCATCATAATATCTGAGTTAAAATTGTATTGGATATCTAACACCTTCTCCGGTGTAAAATAGTGCATAGAACCATCTATATGGCTTTTGAATGTAATACCATTGGCATCAGCTTTGGAGATATCGCTCAAACTAAACGCCTGAAAACCACCACTATCAGTTAAAAAACTATTGGGAAATTGCGTAAAACCATGAAGCCCACCTAATTGATGAATCGTTTTATCTCCAGGTCTGAGATAAAGATGGTAAGTATTGCCTAAAATTATCTGAGCCCCCAAGAGTTCATACATATCTTTAGCATCTAAGCTTTTTACGCTCCCCGCTGTTCCAACAGGCATAAAGACGGGAGTTTGAATGGTACTATGTGCCGTTTTGATAGTACATGCACGCGCACGTCCATCGGTTTTATCTATCTGAAATTGCATTTTAGTTATAATATCCTCTCATTTTATAGGAGCGAGGGGTACTTTTTATGAAAAAAATTCTAATCATCGCTGATGGTATTCTAGCAAAACAATTTTTAGAAAGAGTTATAGAATCCGAAGCAGGTGAAAACACCTACTATGTCATCACCTATAAAGAAGAGACCCTTCCCAAAAAACGCCCTGAGAATTTTAAATTTTTTGAATTTGACCCAACCAGTTTTGAAAAACTTTCCATCGTTTTAAATGAACAATTTTTTCATATCATGATTCTCTTATCCAACGAATTCGATGTTAAAGCAACCTATAAAAACATCCGCGCACTCGACAAAAGAGTGCAAATTGTACTGATGGACAGATGGGATTTAAAAATCGAAGACAAACGTCTTTTTTTACTCAATTCACGCGATATTCTTGCCACACGTTTTAAAGATTATCTTCCTGGAATGCCTGTTGTTGCTCAAAATGTGGGTTTAGGCATCGGGGAAATCATGGAAATCTCTGTTCCCATCGGAAGCTCTTACGTTTACCGACATTTAGCCTCCATTCAGCAAAACAAATGGAAAATTGCGGCTGTTTATCGTGCCAATAATCTCATTTTAGCGCGCCCAACACTGATGATCATGCCCAATGATGTTCTCTTAGCCATTGGCGACCCAAAAGTGTTACAAAGTGTTTTTAGAAGTGTCAAACAAGAACTAGGACAATTTCCAGCTCCTTTTGGAAGCAGTATCTACTGTTTGGTTGATATGCTCAACATGAACGAAAAAGAGATTGATACCCTCGTTAATGATGCTCTTTTATTACACTCCAAACTCAATAGTAAAAAACTTCACGTTAAAGTTATCAATCCAACCTGTTCACGGGCTTTTGAAAAAATCAAAAGCTACCGTAATAACCATATCAACATTATGATAGATTATTTTGAGACCATTGCCAATAAGGCTTTAACCACTGATACTGAAAAAATGGATATTGGTCTTGTTATTGTGATGAATAAATTTTTTCAAAAAAATAGACACGCTCTTTTTAATTGTAAACTTCCTATCCTTAAAATGGGAAAACGTGGTTTTTCAAGCCTTAAAGAGGGTGTTATCCTTAGCAATGATGCGGAAGAGATAGAAAAAGAGTCTTCTGTGATTTTCGATGTTGCCAAACAACTCTCATTGGATATCAAACTTTACATGTATGACCCTGAAAACTTGGGTGAAAAAAATAATCTTGTTGAGCACTTTGACAACCTTTCAAAGCTTTTTGGACGCGACGTGGATGTGATACGTAGTGAAAAAAATCCTCTTTTAAAACTTAAAAACAAAGATTCGATTTTGCAATTTTTACCATTTAGCACCAAAGTTTTAGAATCAAACTTTTTTTCTATCTTCTCCACCGATATGGAAAAACTGCATTTTAAACTCGCTAATAACTATCAGCTTTTTATACCTACAAGTATTTAACATACGCCTTAAGTATGATCGATATCAAGGGAATGGTTAGAGTAAATTAAGTGATTTTTGAGTATTATAAGTACAAAAACTTGTGGATACTACATGAAAATAGATATTGCTTTTAACGAAACTGCAACCCGTAGTTATAGTGTTTATATTGATGAGCTTCAAACACTTTCTTTCGACACTAAAGTTGCTATTATTACCAACACAACTGTCTCATCTTTGCATCTCACAACACTACTGTCTCGTTTACATGTCAAAGAGTATTGTGTTATTACCCTCGAAGATGGTGAAAAATATAAAAATTTTGACTCACTTAATACGATTCTCAACGGTTGTTTTGAACATCGACTTGATCGAAAATCACTCTTAATTGCCTTCGGCGGTGGTGTTATCGGCGATATGACAGGCTTTGCAGCTTCTATTTTTCAAAGAGGTATTGACTTTATCCAAATCCCCACTACACTTTTGGCGCAAGTGGATGCTAGTGTAGGTGGAAAAACAGGTATCAATAATAGTTATGGTAAAAACCTCATCGGCACCTTTTGGCAACCACGTGCCGTTTACTGTGAAAGCACTTTTTTAAAAACTTTACCCCCTCGTGAATTTAGTGCAGGTGTCGCTGAAATCATCAAAATGGCTGTCACATTTGACAAAGATTTTTTTGAATGGCTTGAAAATCATGATATTCGTGAAGATACTTTTTTAAAAATGGCTATCCAAAAAAGTGTTGAAACCAAAGCTAGGGTTGTGGCGTTGGATGAAAGAGAAGGTGGCGTACGGGCCGTATTGAATTATGGCCATACTTTTGCCCATATTATCGAAAATGAAACCAACTATGAAACCTATTTACACGGAGAAGCTGTTGCCATTGGAATGGTCATGGCTAATGCTTTAGCTGTCAAATTGGGCTTTTTAGATGAACAAAGTGCAAACCGTGTTAAAACACTTTTAAAGTGTTATAACCTTCCAACCACATACACTATTACCAGCGCTGAAAATTTTTACAATGCTTTCTTTTTAGATAAGAAAAGTGCTCATTCACGTATTACTTTTATATTACCCGAGAAGATAGGTGGTTTCATCATTAAAAATGATATTTCTAAGGAAAACGTTATGGAAATACTCAAGGAATACGTCCATGCTTAAAAAGCTAATTTTACTGCTAATCTTTGCATGTCGTCTCATGTATGCAGATGTCAATGGAACACAACCGTTGATATTGACGCCTGAAAATAGCCTAAAAATTGAATCTTTAAAGCAAAAAATAGAGTCAATCAATAACTCCATTATGGATAATCTTTGGTTTAAGCGCTATGGAAACTATATGACCTATCAAAAGCTCATTGAAGAGCTCACTACCGTTGATATGGAGCTTAAAAAATTCAAATCAAGCAAAGAAAAAAATTCTTTAGAAAAATACGAAAAACTGCTTAGTCGACAAGAGTCACTTGAAAAACAGTTAGAACTTCTTTATGAATTTAAAAATGCTCCTTTTTCAAAACTGATAGAACCAGCTGAAATAGAAACCTATCCACGTATTAGCAACCCTTTTGCTATTATCTCTGCTTTTTCGTATATCAAAAAAATTAAACAATTCAGCGATGAATATAAAACAAGGCTTGATAGATTAAAACTTTTGATTAGTAAATTGCAAGAGTCGATACTAGCGCAAGAAGAGATTATCCAAATTGATCCAATGGCACTGGAGAGTAAAACAATCCATGAAAATCAAAAAGAACTTAATGCTTTTCTCTCAGCTGAAGAAATTGCAAGCACGACGTATTCACTCTATGTTAAAAAAGTAGAAGAAGCGACTATACGTGTCACACAAGATATTACCGTACAGATGAAGCGTGCTTTAGATATTGGTATTATTATCGCTTTTGTCATTATTTTTACGCTTCTTTTAAAATTTGTGGCTAAGCGCTATATCCAAGACAATGAACGCTTTTATATGGCGAATAAAATTATCAATTTTTTAAATATCACGCTTATTGTCATTATTTTGCTTTTCTCCTATATTGAAAATGTCTCCTACCTCGTGACAGTACTTGGTTTTGCCTCAGCAGGTATTGCTATTGCAATGAAAGATTGGTTTATGAGCATTCTCGGATGGATGGTTATCATTTTTGGTGGAAGCCTACATGTAGGTGATCGTGTGAAGGTCAAAAAAGATGGTTTACCATACGTAGGCGATATCATCGATATCTCATTGTTACGCATTACTATCTTTGAAGATATTACATTGACATCGTATCTTGAGAATAGACGTTCTGGACGAGTTATCTTTATTCCTAACAACTACATCTTTACGACACTTATTTCAAACTATACCCATGGCACTTTACGCACTGTTTGGGATGGTATCGACATCTTCATCACGTTTGATTCCAATCATAAAAAAGCCATGTATATCGTACGTGAAATCACTAAAAAATACTCTAAAGGTTATACTGATATTGCGCGCAAACAACTCAACCTCTTGCGCAATCAATACAGTCTTAAAAATACCAATGTTGAACCTCGTATCTATTCCTTTATTGAACCACAAGGGATGTGTATCAGTGCGTGGTATATGACAAACTCGTATGCCGCACTAACGCTTAGAAGTACATTGTGCAGTGAATTCATTGAAGCACTGACGAAAGAAGAGGATATTACCATCGCTTACCCAACACAAAATATCAATTTTGGCAAGCAACAACGCCCTAAAGAACTACCACCCGAATTAGCTGAAAAAGGTATTGTGTGAAAAAAGTCTATTTTAAAACCTTTGGCTGTCGTACCAATATTTATGACACTCAAATTATGATTGAAAACCTTAAAGACTTTGAAGTCACACAAGATGAACAAGAGGCTGATTTTATCGTCATCAACTCCTGCACCGTTACCAATGGTGCAGATACAGGTGTTCGAAGCTATGTCAATAGTGCTTCCAAAAAAGGAGCTAAAGTCATCATCGCAGGGTGTGGCGCCATCAGTAAAGGTGAAGATCTTTTTGGTAAAGAAAAAGTCTTTGGTGTCTTTGGGCACTCGGAGAAAGAGCATATCAACACTTTGTTAAAACGGGACACTCGCTTTTACGAAATTGGTGATTTGACCTCACTCGATACGACTATCGTCGAAGAGTACGCTGGTAAAACCAAAGCCTTTATCAAAATTCAAGAAGGGTGTAACTTTAGATGTTCTTACTGCATTATTCCTTATGTCAGAGGCAATGCAAGAAGCCAAGATGAAAGTAAAATCATAGAGCAAATTGAAAAGCTAGCGATCAATGGCTACGGTGAGTTTGTTCTCACAGGAACCAACATAGGAAGTTATGGTAAAGACAAATCAAGCTCTTTGGGTCGTTTGGTACAAAAAATCGGAGCAATACGAGGGGTACGTAGAGTTCGTTTAGGAAGCATTGAGCCTGTGCAGATAGATGAAAGTTTTCGTGAAATTCTTGATGAGCCATGGCTTGAGCGGCATTTACATGTAGCGTTGCAACACACTTCTGAGAAGATGCTAGAAATCATGCGCCGACGTAATCATGTGATGCGTGATTTGGAACTCTTTCATGAACTCTCCTCACGTGGTTTTGCACTTGGAACGGATTTTATCACGGGACATCCTGGTGAGAGTGAAGCGATTTGGCAAGAAGCTTATACGCTCCTTGAGCAATTTCCGCTCACGCATATCCACGCATTTCCGTACTCCAAACGTGATGGTACACCTTCAAGTACGATGAAAGAACAAATCAAAGGTGACGTTGCTAAAGAGCGATTGAAACAAATCGAAGCCCTTGTAACCCATAAAAACCTTCTATTTCGACACGACCATGCCAATATTCCTTTGGATGTTTTAGTGGAAGAGGTTAAAGAAGGCCTATACACTGGTTTTGACCAATTTTATAACCGTGTTTTTATCCAGAGCAATCGTGATATTTTAAAAGAATGGGTACACTTAGATACCTACACAGTCTCAACGGAGGCAAATCATGCAACTTTTTAAATCTAAAAAACTCATGTTATCTTTAATGGCGATAAGTCTTATCACCACGTTATTAGCATTTGGTTATCTTCGTATCGCCCCTAAAATCATCGACCTACCAACGTATCACGCCCTTTTAGATAGTGGAATTATCACCAAAGCCAAAGTGGACAATAATGAAGTTGTTTTGTATGCACATAATGAAAGCTACGCTATTCTCAAAGATGGTATTGACATTCAAGAACTCTTAAAAGTTGTACCTATCCAAGTGGAAAAAGAGAATCCTTTATTGGCAGATTTAACCGCACTAGCTCTTCTATTGGTAGTGCTCTTAGGCTTTTTTACCTATGCTCGTAAAAAACGTGCCGAAGAGACTAAAAAAGAGAATGAAGCGAACCAAAAAGCCTATGCTTTTGACCCTTTTATGACAAGTATCATCCGACCTGTGCGCTCTAGTGTCTCTTTCAAAGATGTAGCTGGGATAAAAGATGTTAAGGAAGAATTAGAAGAAATTGTCGATTTTCTTAAAAATCCTATCAAATATAAAAAATATGGTATTACCTTGCCACGAGGTGTCTTACTTGTAGGCCCTCCTGGTGTGGGTAAAACGATGATTGCCAAAGCGGTTGCAGGCGAGGCAAGTGTGCCATTTTTCTATCAAAGTGGCGCGACATTTGTGCAGATTTATGTGGGCATGGGAGCGAAGAGAGTACGTGAACTCTTTTCACAAGCTAAAGCCAATGCGCCTTCTATCATCTTTATCGATGAAATAGATGCTGTAGGAAAGGCAAGGGGAGGCATGCGTAATGATGAGCGTGAATCTACGCTAAACCAACTTTTAACCGAAATGGATGGGTTTGAGGATAGCAGTGGGGTCATTGTCATCGCCGCTACCAATAAGATAGAAATTATTGATGAAGCACTCCTCCGTTCAGGCAGATTTGATAGACGTATCTTTATCCCTTTACCCGATAAAAATGACCGTATTGAGATATTAAAATCCTACCTCAAAAATAAACCAACGATGGCATCACCTGAAGAGTTAGCAAATATGAGCGTAGGCTTTAGTGGTGCGGCATTAGCCACCTTTGTCAATGAAGCCGCAATCAATGCGTTACGCAGGGAATCCATTTACCTTGAACTACAAGATTTTGTGGCGGTTAGACAAAAAGTCTTAATGGGCAAGAAAAAAATGCTTATCTTCTCCGATGAAGAAAAAGAGATACAGTCGCTCTATCAAGCAGCCAAAGCCTTGTGTGCCTATTGGTTTGAAATCGATTTTGATAAAATCACTATCATTAATGACCGACTTAAAGATGTCGATAGAGAGATCGAATCAAAAACCCAAATGCTTTCTAAAATTAAGGTCTATCTCGCAGGAAGCGCGGCAACTAAACTTAAATACAATGAAAAATTTTCCAATGCCACAGAAGATTTACTCCGTGCTACGGAAATAGCCAAACAGATGGTTGAAGTTTATGGCATGGGTGAAAAAATCATTCCAAATGATAATGACGTTCTTATTATTCTTGAAAGTGCTTACAAAGAAATTGAGAAGTTTTTAGAAGGTATGAATACGACACTAGAACAAATCGCCAAAGAACTCAACGAGAAAGAGAGTATCACTAAAATACGCCTCAAAGAGATGGTAGATGCACTACTTTAATGGTTTTTGCTTTCAGAATGAAGAGGAAATCTTCCAAGATTTTCTCAACACCAACGATTTTACCGTAGCAGGATTTAGCTACGGCGCCATCAAAGCTTTTGAATATACCCTTACATGTCAAGAGCGTATCGACACTCTTCAACTCTTTTCTCCTGCTTTTTTTCAAGATAAAGACACTAAATTTAAAAAGCTTCAAACCCTTTCATTTAGCAAAAACAGTGCCCTTTATACACAAAATTTTATGCAAAATATCGTTTCTCCCTCAAACTTCGACATGCAACCATACTTTAAACAAGGAAGCGTAGAAGAGTTGCACGAGCTTTTGCACTATATTTGGGATGCAGAAAAACTCAAAATGCTGAAAGAGCGAGGCATTAAAATAGAAATTTATGTGGGCGAGCAAGATACTATTATCAATGCTTTACATGTAAAAGATTTTTTTCTACCCTTTGCAAGTTTTTATTACTTTAAAAGAGTAGGGCATATCCTAAAATAATGCACTCTTTAGATGAAGCCGCCATTTTTAAACATTTACACGAACCATCTCCTCGTGCTTTTTTCCTTTTATTCTATACCACTCAATGCAATCAATGCAAAATTGCCCATGCAAGACTAGCACGCATCATTCAAAAAAATACCTTTGAGGTAGATTTTTTTACATGTAATCTCGATGAAGCACCCGCAGTAGCCGAATATTTTGGCATTCGTTCTGTACCTGTGTGTATGACATACGATAAAAAGGGCAAGCAACAAAGAGTTGAATACGCTCTTAAATCCGAAGCAGTTTATGAGAGTATGGTACTGGGAATTAATACGCACAAAGGTGATCCAAAGTCACGGTTGTTGGGGTTTTAGGAGTATACTGAATGTTTTACATGTAAAGATTTTTAGTCGAAATTTAGCTGAAATTTCCCTCATAAAATAGATAGTTAATGGGAAAAAAGTTAAAAGTTTAGCCCTCAAGAATAGTGGTCAGAGCTAAACTTTTAACTTTTTATTTTACTGATGCCTCATTCAAACCAAACTTTCGAAATAAGCTCATACGATTTTAGTCTATCTTCTGGATTATAAATCATAGAGTTTATCATCACTTCATTGGCACCTGTTCTCTCCACAAGACGTTCAAGTTTTTCTTTAACCAAAGTAGGTGTTCCCCATATAGATTCTCGTGTTTTATGTCGTATGCTGGTTTCTTCCCACGCTTCCCATAAAGAACTCATATTATGTGTGGGTTTACATAACGGGCTATTGTCACCACGTTGAAGATGAAGAAACTTTTGAAGTTCACTTGTCGCTAGGTAGTGAGCTTGCTCTTGGGTTTCAGCACAGACGACATTGATGCAAATGATCATATAAGGCTCTTTGAGTTGAGAGGAGGGTTGAAAGTTTGCATGATAGAGTCTTATGGCCTCTTCCATGGCATCAGGCGCAAAGTGTGAGGCAAATGCGAAAGGCAATCCTTTTTCTGCCGCTAATTGCGCACTAAAGGTGCTTGAACCCAGCAACCAAATGGGTATATCAAGTCCATATCCAGGGACTGCTTTAATTCCCTTAGTGCCCGCTTTATCCGATAAAAAGTATTGTAAATGTTCAAGCATCATAGGAAAGTCTGAGCCGTCATTGTTGGTATTACGTCTAAGTGCTAGCATGGTTTGTCTGTCTGTTCCAGGAGCTCTTCCTAAACCCAAATCTATCCTATGAGGATACAAAGACTCTAGCGTTCCAAATTGTTCAGCAATCACGAGTGGCGCATGGTTGGGGAGCATAATGCCGCCAGAGCCTATCCGAATCGTCTGCGTGTGTGCACCAATGTAACCGAGCACTACCGAGGTTGCGGCACTGGCAATTCCGCTAAAATTGTGATGTTCTGCAACCCAATAACGCTTATATCCAAACGCTTCAACCGCTTGGGCTAGTTTGGTGCTATTGGCGATGGCTTGCGCGATGGTAAAGCCTTCTCCTACGGGAATCAAATCTAAAACCGATAAGGGTATTTTTTTAGGATGCATGTTTTTCTCCATATAAAAGCAGTGTACATAAATGTTATTTCGCACTATAGTAGAATAAAATTATAATAACATTACCTAAAGATATAAAGTTTGAAATTTCAGCTATATTACTCTTTAAGAGGCATAAAAAATGGTTATATAAGAGATGCCATCGACTTTTATTTAGTGTATAATTTGGCATGTTTTATCACTAATGACTCTGTAAAATAATAGGCTTTTCAAATAGACTATCACTAAAAATTAATGGACAAAGGAGCGTGTAACGATGCGATTAGGAACCATCAAAGTACGTCATGAAGAAGTAGCCGCAATCATAACCAAGAAGGGTGTCTATCCCATTTTACTTATCAATGAAACGCTGAAAACAAAATGGTCTACAACTATTTTTGACATCATTCAACAAGGACAACTTGATGAAATGGTCGCTTGGTTCACGACTAAGGGAAAAGAAGAACTTGAAGTACTCCCCGCTCTATCTCTCAAAAATATCGATTTTGCTCCGTTATATCGCCATCCTCGGAAAATATGGGGAATAGGTCTAAACTACAAAGAACATGCATCAGATTTACATGAAGTTGCCCCCAATACAGAACCAGCAAGTTTTATGAAACCAGATACGACGATTATTGGTCCGAAAGATACCATTGAAATTCCGATTCAGTCCAATCGAACAACCGCAGAAGCAGAATTAGGAATTATTATTGGTAAGGCATGCAAAAATATTGAAGAAGCAGATGCTTTGGATGTTATTGCCGGCTATACCACCATCATTGATATGACAGCAGAAGATATTTTGCAAAAAAATCCACGGTATTTAACACGATCAAAAAGTTTTGATACGTTTTTTAGCTTTGGACCGCAACTTGTTACTAAAGATGAGATTATAGATGTTTTAGCCTTGAATGTTGCTACTGTTATTAATGGAAACTTGCATCGGGAAAATATCGTCGCCAACATGACTTTTCAACCATGGAACTTAGTTTCTTTTCACTCCAAAGTCATGACCTTATTACCCGGAGATATTATATCGACAGGTACACCAGGAGCCGTTGTGATTCGCGGTGGAGATGTGGTTGCCTGCCATATTGAGGGTTTTGAAAAGCTTGAGAATAACGTAATTGATTTAAAAAACAACAAATAAAAAGGGCAGGCTACTTTCCAAATAATGATAAAATTTAATGTGACTATAAAAAGTAGCTTGTCCTCATAACTTTTTTCTGCAAATTCAATATTTAAACGTTAGCCAACGCTTCAACCATAGGCTCTTTAACGTCACGTTTGGCAAAATCAATTTGAGAGATAGTGCCTACTTCTCCTGATTCAAACAAAAAGATACTACTTTGTCGTAGCTCACCCAAGCTCTCATTGGCGTCATTCTTATACATATAAGGTGACCTTTGTGCACCTAGGTATATCGCGCCAATTCCAACTTCACCTAAACCTATTAGCTCGTTATTGCTCCAGATGCGTAGGCCATCGTATATAGAATCATTTTCATCTATCCAATGGTTATTATCTGTATCATATTGGCTCAAGTCTTTAAAGCTATTGCCACTTTGTGTGCCAAAAAGTTCACTACCATCGTCAATCTGACCATTATTATTTTTATCGAGTGCTAAAAAACCGCTGTTTTTAGAAAGGCATGATATTTGGTCACTCTTTCCATCGCAATCAATATCAAACGAAAATGTTGCATCACTCAGTTCAGGTAAATTACCATCTAAAGTGATAACAAGGGGGTCGATCATAACAGACTCTTTAAGCGTCGTTTTTGAGTAAAATGAACGCTGCATCGTAAAATCAAGATTAAACTCTATGCTCCTGCCATCTTTTGTTTTAACAGTACCTTGTGTTTGCATCGACAAACTTTCTTCCTCTTTGTAGGTAGATTCATACGTAACTTCAACTGTTTTCAACACTCGAAATTGGTTTGAGGATTGATTCACATGTAAGGGCATACTTTGTAGGATGGTGGAAATTTTCTCTTGCCTACCATTTAAAATATTGAGCAACTCTTGAATCAGCATAAATTTTATGCGTTGCATTAAATCAATTTCGCGCAGAGGTGTTGGCTGCTCTTGTAATATCGCCTCATTAGAAGAAAGTGTTGCTAACGCTTCATCAAAGGTATCTGTCTTTTTACAAGAGAACTCGTGTGCTGTTGTATACGTGATGTTATGCGATTCGACTTTCATCATTCATCTCCCAAAGATAAGTGAAAGCAAAAACCATTCTTAGTTTGAATTCTTGACATGTAAAGTTTTTATACGAAATTTAGCTAAAATTTATCTCCAAACGAATTAGGAGTTTAACGATGATATTAACCACTAAAATAAAAATTGACATCATCTCGGATGTCGTATGTCCTTGGTGTCTCGTCGGTTATAAGCGTTTAGAACAAGCCATGCAAGAACTCGGCGTAGAAGAGAAGTTTGAACTTGTTTGGAATCCATTTGAACTCAATCCAACAATGTCTCTTGAAGGCGAAAATGCTGTTGACTATTTGGCTAAAAAATATAATATGAGCGTAGAAAAAGTAAAATCCTTTCAAGCAACTATCACTAAAAATGGGGCAGAACTTGGATTTATATTTAATTATTTTGATGGAATGAAAACGGTTAATACACGCAATGCTCACATATTACTCGATTTTGCAAAAGAGTTTGGGAAGCAAACTGAACTAAAAATGCGACTCTTCACCGCCCATTTTACAGAGCAAAAAGATATATCTAACCGTCACGTTCTAGGACAACTCATCCAAAGTATTGGCTTAGATACAGATACTTTTTTGGCAAAATTGGATGACGATAGTGCAAGACAAAAAGTTCAAGATACTGAAGATTATTGGCATAGACAAGGTGTGACGGCTGTTCCAACAATGGTGTTTAATAACGAAGCAATCATGAATGGTGCCTATCCTATTGCAACCTATAAACAAGTCTTAACAGATTTACTTGGAAAATAAAAATATCTTACAATTATAGAGACTATCAAAAATACTAAGGAATACACCCAATGTATGGAATGCAAAACGATTCGCAAGAATTGTTGGTACTTAATAAACCTAAAGGTTATCTGGTCACGCGCGCGGATGATCTTGGGAGAAAGACCGTTTATGATCTTTTGCCTGAGTGGGCGTTTAGCGAAGGGTGGATGCCTATCGGACGGCT
The DNA here is from genome assembly GCA_028684065.1 of Sulfurospirillaceae bacterium. Classification (GTDB taxonomy): domain Bacteria; phylum Campylobacterota; class Campylobacteria; order Campylobacterales; family Sulfurospirillaceae; genus Sulfurospirillum. The sequence goes on along the minus strand of JAQUGO010000003.1, from coordinate 342,790 downwards.
TGATTTAGAATCGAAGGGGCTTTTACTCTTTACTACCAATAGCAAAATAAACCACGCATTGACCACGCCTCAAAATTGTAACAAAGTCTATGAGATTTGGGTGAGAGGATATGTCACGGATGAGCATATCACCGAGGCATTAAAAGGGGTGCAAAGCCCAGTGGGTCTGCTCAAAGCACTTGAAGTTGAAAAGATAAGCACAGGTGGCGCTAAAACAAAACTCAGGGTCAAAATTGACGAGGGAAAAAATCGACATATCCGCCGACTGTTTGGAGCACTCAAAGATCCAAAATTTGGTACACCCTTAAAAGTCTTAGAGTTGATCCGTGTAAGCATTGGCAATTTCAAACTTGATATTGACATCGGCAAGTGGCGTTACCTCTCTATAGAAGAAGAGCACATTCTTTTGAAGAATCTTGACATGTAAAGATTTAGTTAAACGTCTTCTCCATCGTAGCGTTCATCAGTACACATCCATTGCGGGTGAGCACATTATGGTGAAGCAGCACAAAGCCTCGTTTTTCAAAAAAGGATTGCGAAACAAGAGAAGCTTCGACATACAATCTCTTGATGCCTTTTTGGTATGCCAACGCTTCTATATATGCATAAAGCTTTGTCATGACGCCGCGTTTTTGATAGTATGGATGTGTGTATGCACAATCAATATGCCCATCTACTTCTAGCTCAATAAATCCAACGATTGACTCTTCAAAAACTGCTACAAAAGGTTTTTTAAGCGCAAGTCTTTTCTTCCAATAGGGATAATTAGGTGGTGTATGTGCCCACGCTTCTTGTTGTTTTAACGAGTAAATGAAGGGTTCAATGGCATGCACGGCGGCATGGTGCAAATCTGCAATTTCAGTAGCATTTTCATCTGTATAAGGAAGTATAGTTATTTGCATAAGCTTATTGTAGCATTTTATATTTTTAGACTGCTTGATATATAATATACAACATTATAATAAGGAGAAAGGAAAAACTATGCCACAATGCTTAGATATAGCGCAACTTGGCTCTCTTGTTATTCGCACCAAGGCACAAAAGGTGAGTGACATTCAAACGCCTGAGATACAAGCTTTGATTGATGATATGATATTTACATGTAGCGATTCTAGAGGCATGGGTATTGCCGCTCCTCAAGTGGGACACTCTTTGAGCATTCTTATTATGGCTTCTGCGCCCAATAAGCGCTATCCTTATGCTCCGATGATGGAGCCAACAGCATTGATTAATCCGCATGTCATTTCTTTTTCCGATGAAAGTGTTAAAGACTGGGAAGGGTGTTTGAGTTTGCCTGGCATTCGCGCTCTCGTACCTCGTCATACGCAAATTGAAGTCAATTACGTTGATAGACATGGCCAAATGCAACACGCTGTTTTCAAAGATTTTTTAGCACGTCTATTTCAACACGAATACGACCATCTCATTGGCACCGTATTCCTAGATAGAATTGAAAGTACGAAAGATATTGTTATGGAAAAAGAGTATCAACGTCTTATACGTGAAAAAGATGAACGAGAAACACTGCTTTAAAATGCGCATTTTCCTTGCATGTAAAGGTATGATTTACTTGTTATAATAGTGTCACTAAAAAAGGTAGGGTTCATTTTATGCTAGAGTATCAAGCGATTCTTGAAGAAATTGAAAAAGAGATCAAACCTTACTTGGGTGAGGGAAGGGTAGCTTCGTACATTCCTGAACTTGCTCGTGTTGAACCAAATATATTTGCAATGTCTGTAATGTGCATTGATGGGCGTAGTTTTCATGTAGGAGCCTACGAAAAACGTTTTTCTATTCAAAGTATCTCAAAACTTTTTACGTTAACAATGGCAATGCGACTGGTCGATGAAGCGCTGTGGAAACGCATCGGCAAAGAACCTTCCGGTAGTGCTTTTAATTCTCTTGTTCAGCTTGAATATGAAAATGGCATCCCCCGCAATCCTTTCATCAATGCAGGAGCTCTTGTAATCACTGATGTTATTTTAAGCCAACTTCAAGATGCTCAACAGAGTGTTTTAGAGTTTATCCGCACGCTTGCCAATAAAGACGATATCAATTTTGATTTTAGTGTTGCAAAATCGGAAGCTCAAACAGGATTCCGCAATCATGCCATGGCAAATTTTCTCAAAAGCTTTAATAACCTTAACCACGACCCAGCCCGTGTGCTGAATGCTTACTTTCATCATTGCTCAATTGCAATGAATACACAAGAATTAGCCAAAGCAGGACTTTTCTTAGCACATAAAGGCATTCAACCTTGGATTGATATGCCAATATTAAGTGCACGACAAACGAAGCGTATTAACGCTTTAATGTTAACATGTGGAACGTATGACTCAGTAGGGGATTTTGCCTATCGTGTAGGATTACCAGCTAAAAGTGGAGTAGGTGGCGGTATTTTAGCCACGTTACCTGGAAAATTTAGTGTTTGCGTCTGGTCACCAAGGCTTAATGATAAGGGCAATTCCTATGCAGGAACGAAAGCTTTGGAACTCTTTACAACCAAAACAAAACTCTCAATTTTTTAATTTTCTTCGTCTTTTATATTGACAATGCAAAGCTAAAATACTATTATTCTTAAAATGAATGACCGTCAGTCATTTTAAAAGGAAAGTAATGGCTCGTATTATTGATAAAGAAGAAAAGCGGAGTGAAATTGCACGTTCTGCCATTGACCTCTTTTCACAAAAAGGAATTGTACAAACCAGCATGGATGAGATAGCAAAGAGTGCTGGAGTCGCCAAAGGAACTATCTATCTTTATTTTAAAAATAAAGAAGAGATTATGTTTGCCGTTTGGGATATGCTTTCGCAGCAACACGATGAAGCATATGCTAAGCGTATTAGATCTGACATGAGTGCCAGAGAAAAGATTTTAGGTTTTTTTGATTTTACAGAATGCGAAAAAGAGCATGATAAAGAACAAATGCTGACATTGTATCAGCATTTTGTTAGTTCGATGTTGGTCGACAAAACAGGACTTTATACAGCTTATTTTGAGAGTTTTTTTGAAAAAGATCACGCTTTTATCTCAGGTTGTTTACATGAAGGCATTAAAAAAGGTGAATTTTACATTAATAATGTTGATTTACTCAGCCATACTATTATTATACTCTTAAAAGGTGTACTAGTAAAAGCAAAAGCAAGCAATATGAGCTTTTACGAAGCACAACAAACGCTAATGCAGCATATTATCTATCTGCTTGAACAATGTACGAGGAAACCATGATGAAAAAACTTCTCTGTTTGGGTTTATTACCACTTTGGCTGTATGCACAAAATCTTCACGAACTTGTTGATTTAGCATTACAAAACAAGTTAGTCGAATCTAAAAAATACTCTTTAGAAGCCAGCCAAGAACAAGCATCAGCTATCAAAAGCAATTATATGCCAAGTCTAAGTATTGGCGGCAATCAAACGCATAATCAAGAAGAAAATGCTCTTAGTCCAGACAAAAGTACCACAGGATATGCTAAAGTTGCTTTTGTCATTTATGATGGTGGAAAGCGAGGTGCTCTCATTGAAGGGCAAAAGGCTTTAGTGCAAAGTGCTTCCTACAATCTTCAATCAACACAAAATGATGTCACCTTAAATGTTGTCTATTATTATTTTTCATACTTAAGTGCTATGCAAATGAAAGAGGCATTGGATCAAAAGCTTGAGCAACTTTTAGCAGAGCAGATGCGGTTAGAAAAATTCTTTTCCGTCGGAAGTGCCACAGAGGATGAGATACAAAAAATTATTTCAAGCATCGAACAAACCAAATTGCAACAGTTGCAAAACTCCGTTACATGTAACACTATACTCAATGCATTAGAATATCTCACTGGTCAGAGTGTATCTGTTCAAAATGGCTCACAATTGCATCTAGAAACATCCAAAAGGGATGATGAAAAACGTTATGATATCTTAGCCTTAGAACAAAGTGTACAATACGCAAAACATCAAGCAGATATTGCCAAAGCACCTTCTCTTCCAACGATTACACTTGAAGATACCTATTCACGTTTTAATTATGATTATGCCAATAAAATTTATGATACTGGCGCTGATAGGCAAAATACCATCGCTTTAAATCTTCAATGGAAACTTTTTGATTTTGGCAGTACACGTGCCTCTTATCAAGCAGCGTATAAAGAGTATCTCGCTAAAACAAGTAACTTGAACTATGTAGAAAGTCAAGCAAAAGCCAGCCTTAAAAATGCGCAAAACAACTACACCGTTGCTGAGCGTAAAATTACCGTGGCAAGTGCTAGACTGAAAGCTTCTGAAATGACCTATACCTTGGTTCATAAAAAATTCCAAAATGGTCTGGTCAATAACGTTGCCTATTTAGATGCATTAAGTGATAAATACAATGCTATTTCTGAGCTACAAAATGCCCGAAATGATTTAGAATACCAAAAAGCAGTCGTCCTATATGAAATGGGCAAAGAGATAAAAGGAGCCATACAATGAAAAAAATATTAATCGTTCTACTTATAATGATTCAAGGCCTTATGGCAGAAGAAGTTTATGCTACGTTTGATGTCGTAAGTGAGAGAAGTTCAGAACTTGGACTTTCTATTTCAGGTATCGTTGGTGCTTTACATGTAGAGGTTGGTGATAAGGTTAAAAAAGGAGATTTACTGTTAACTTTACACAATGAACAAGAGAAGAAAGAGTTGGAAATCGCTCAAAAAAATGCTGAGCATTCTCAAAAAACATATGCACGTTATGCCGCTATCGCTGATGTCATTGATAAAGAGAAGATGGAAAACTATACGTATGATCGAGATATCACGCGTTTAAATGCACAAAATAAAGAAATCGTCTATAAAAAAACAGAACTTCGTGCACCCTATAATTTGGTGGTCACCAAGAAATTAACCGAACTGGGAAATATTGTTTTAGGTTCACAAACGAAACTACTGAGTGTGGTCAGTACCAATGATGTTAAATTGGTTTTGAAATTTGATGAAAAATATTGGCAAAAAATTAAAGTAGGGCAAAAATTTACCTATACCGTGGATGGCAGTACGACTAAATATGTCGGCACCATATCGAAGGTATACCCTACGATTATCCCTAGCACTCGTGAGATGCAAGCCGAAGTTAAAACAACGGCCTTAATGCCTGGCCTTTTTGGCAATGGCACAATTAGTGTGGAATAAACGATGTATAAATTAGCAATCAATCGCCCCATTACAACGTTAATGGGTGTACTAACATTTATCGTTTTTGGATTAATGTCGTATAACACGATGCCTATCAACCTTTATCCTAATGTCGACTTTCCTATCGTTACTATTCAGACAACATATAATGGTGCGGATGCTTCAACCGTAGAATCTAAAGTCACTGACAAGATAGAGGAGGCCGTTTCTGGAATTGATGGCATTGACAAACTCATGTCAACCAGTTATGAAGGCTTTAGTGCTGTTACGATTCAATTTAAACTCAATAAAAATCTTGATGTTGCAACCAACGATGTGCGTGATAAAATAGGTGCACTTAATCTTCCCTCAGAAGTCGACAAACCCGTTGTTAAAAAACTTGGTGCAACGGGAAGTGTTATCAGTATTTTCATTGCTGATAAAGGCGGGGATACCATATCGCTAATGCGATTGGCAGATGAAAAACTCAAACCTCAGCTTCAACGTATTAAAGGTGTGGGTGAAGTGAATATTTTAGGGTATCAAGATAGAGAAATTCGTATCTTTATAGACCCTTTTCTACTGAATAAATACAATCTGAGTGCATCAGAAGTGAGTGCTATTATTCAAAAACAAAATATTAAACAAGGTGCTGGCAAACTGATTAATGATACCCAAGAGATTATCATTAAAGCAGAAGGTGATGCTAAAAGCATTGATGAAATGAAAGACCTTTTGGTGAAACCAGGTGTAAGACTCAAAGATATTGCAACGATTGTTGATGGACTGAGTGATCCTAAAAGCTATTCTTCCTTCAATGGAGAGAGGGGTATAACCTTAGAAGTCAAAAAAATTGCAGGCGAAAATGTTCTAAACATCATTACCGCCGTTAAAAAGGTGATGCCAAAACTTCAGATGCTAGCGGGCAAAGAGTTTGATCTTAAAATTCTTCAAGACCAATCCGAAAAAATTATGGTTAATATTGACAATGTTCGTTTTGACCTTATTTTTGGTGCATTTCTCTCTATCGTCATCGTTTTTGTCTTTTTACGAAATCTTACAGCAACCCTTGTTTCAGCTCTTGCTATTCCAACTTCTGTCATCGGAACTTTTGCAATTATGGATGCCCTTGGATATGATCTTAACCGTTTGACATTGATTGGCTTGACACTAGCTATTGGTATATTTATTGATGATGCAATTGTTGTAATCGAAAATATTATGAAAAAGATGGAAGAGGGGATGGAGCCTTTTCGTGCCTCCTTTGAAGGTATCAAAGAGGTGGCTTTTTCCATTTTAGCTATTTCCTCTGTTTTGCTAGCCGTTTTTATTCCTGTTGCCTTTATGGATGGTATCGTAGGTATGTTTTTTAACTCCTTTGCCATGACTGTAGCTGCAGGTATCTTTATCTCTTACCTCGTAGCAGTCATGTTTATTCCAACGGTAGGGGCACGTGTTTTAAGTGCCAAAGAGAGTCGATTTTATTACGCAACAGAGCCTTTTGTAAAGGCTGTTGATAGAGCTTATGTGTGGTTATTAAAACCCTTATTACGCTTTAAGACTTTAACGCTTATCATTACGGTGGGCTTGCTTATCGCCTCAACTCAGCTTAAAGTGGGTATGTCTTTTTTACCAATGCAAGATAATAGTGAGTTTCAAATCACCATCAAAGCTCCTGTTGGTATCAATCTTGAAAGTATGAAAGCAAAAGTTATCCCTATAGATGAATTACTCAAAAGTGATAAAAATATTGAATACTCTATTGTTTCCATTGGATACAATTCAGCTAAAGAGATTCATAAAGCACAAATCTATGCTAAATTAACGCCCGTTGCAGACCGAAAAATCACTCAAGAAAAAATTATTCAATATTACCGTGAACAATTTCGCGAAATTAAAGATATGATTATTTCCGTTGAAAAAGTTGATGATTTTAATACAGGCAGTACTACAGCACCAGTACAAGTGGTCATTACGGGAGATGATTTAAACGTTTTAGAGCAAACATCCAGTAAACTGATGGCTATTCTTGAAAAAACAGAAGGTATTGTAGATGTCGATAGAGACTACCAAAGTGGCCAACCTGAACTCAAAATCAAAGTTTTACGTGAAAATGCACAACGAGTAGGCGTAAGTGTCAGAGATATAGCCACTATTCTTGGTTCAGCGTACTCAAGTGCTAGTGCCATTTCATATTATGAAGATAATGGCCGCCAATTTGATATCACAGTACGTTTTGGCGACAAATATCGAAAATCTCTTGATGATTTAAAAAAATTACAAGTCCGTAATAGTGAAGGAAATTTTGTAGCTTTGGAAGGACTTATTTCTTTAAATGAAGAGACAGGAACAGCCTCTATCAATCGTTTTGATCGTGAGCGAAAAGTGCTTGTCACCGCCAATTTATTTGGAACCTCCCTTGATAAAATTGTTTTGGTAGTCGATGAAAAAATGAAAGATATCTTGCCCCAAGGATACCACTATCGCTATACTGGTGATGTTGAGCATATGAATGATACTAACAAAGCATTTGCAGCTGCGATACTTTTAGCGGTCATTTTGATTTATCTAATCTTAGCAGCTCTTTATGAATCGCTAGTCCAACCCTTTATTATTATGATTTCAATGCCACTCTCTTTTACGGGTGTTATGGTTGCGCTCTATTTAAGTGGAAATTCTTTTAGCCTCTTTGTTATGATTGGTATTATTTTACTCTTAGGTATGGTGGGTAAAAATGCTATTTTGGTCGTTGACTTTGCAAATCGTGCCATTAAAGAAGGTAAAGATGTCGATAGTGCCCTTTTAGAAGCGGGTGAAAAACGTCTTCGTCCTATTTTAATGACAACAGTTGCAATGATCGGTGCTATGGTGCCCTTGGCCTTTGGTAGTGGAGCAGGGCATGAAAGTAATGCTCCAATGGCACTTGCTATCATCGGTGGACTCATTAGTTCGACTGTTTTAACACTATTAGTTGTACCAGCTATTTATAAATTTATGTATCCACTGGATGCTTGGCTGAGACATTGGTACGAAAAGGGTGAAATAAAGTAACATCTTTATAGACAAGAGGGGTGGCTTCCCTCTTGTAATTTTTTTGTGAATTTTTTGTGTTATAATCAATCTTATCACAAAAACATCACTCATATTTTCATTCTGTGAAAATATTCTGAAGGGCCATATGATTTCAATCTTTTATAACACTCGTTTAGTATGCTAAAATCATATATTCTTTTAAAGAGTCGTACCATACCTGCTTGGTCTATCTTAGTCATTGGAGTATTGTGTACACTTCTTACATGCACTATGGTTTATTTACATTTGCAAGAAGATTCGATACAACACAGTGCATTTGCCTATACTCTTGTTACCATCACACTCATCATTGGTCTTTTATTCAGTGGACTTCTTTACCGACTAATAATTACGATTCGTAATACAAAATCACACGCCAAACGTATTGCAGAATCTTTAACTCGAAAAATTAAACAAAACGAATCTTTATTGAAACAAAATGAGGCTTTACTGCAAAATCTTATTCATGCTATGCCTGATTTGATTTGGCTTAAAGATACAAATGGCATTTATCTCACATGTAACTCTCGTTTTGAAAGTTATTTTGGAAAAAACAAAACTGTTATTATTGGTAAAAGTGACTATGACTTTGTTGAAAAATCAATTGCTGATACCTATCGTGAAAATGATTTAAAAGCTCTTCATAGTGGTAGGGTTCAGACTAATGAAGAATGGATTACATTTGCCAATGATGGCCATCAAGAGCTTTTAGAAACAAGAAAAACACCTTTATTTGATGAAAATGGTGTCTTACTTGGTGTGCTTGGTATTGGACATGATATTACAAAACGTAAACGAACAGAAGAGACACTATGCAAATTATCAACTGCTTTAGAACAAAGCCCAGCTTCCGTTGTTATCACTGATTTGGATGCCAATATTGAATACATCAATCCACGTTTTACAGAAATAACAGGTTATTCAATATCTGAAACTATTCATCAAAATCCCCGCATTTTAAAATCAGGTAAAGTTTTAGATAAAGTTTATAGTGACATGTGGGAACACCTGACAAAAGGTAAAATATGGAAAGGTGAATTACACAATAAACGCAAAAATGGTGAATTATATTGGGAAGAAGCTCGCATTGCACCTATCAAAAATCATGAAGGTTTTATCACGCATTATGTAGCTATAAAAATTGATATTACCGAACGTAAAGAGTCTGAAAATCGCGTCAAAACACTTCTTGAAGAGCAAAAGGCCATTTTAAACAGTCATATTGTCGGTATGGTCAAGCTCAAAGGAAAAAAATTCATTTGGGTTAATGAAGAATTTGCTACCATGCATGGTTACGAACCTCTAGAGCTTATAGGGAAAGAAACACGGTTACTTTTTCCTGATCAAGCGTCATATGACACTTTTAATAAATTTATGTATCCTGTCCTTCAAAGAGAAGAAACCGTCAGAACAGAACTTCAACAAAGACATAAAGATGGTACTTTAAAATGGTATAACGTTGGAGGAGGAAAACTTCACCCTCACAGTCATGAGTCCATTTGGTCTTTTGTAGATATTACGGAACAAAAAAAAATGGAAGAAGAGATTCATCATTTAGCCTTTTATGACGCACTCACTCAATTACCTAATCGCCGTTTACTTGATGAACGTTTAAAGCACGCTCTATTTCAAAGTGCCCGTAGTGGGCTATATGGTGCTTTACTCTTTGTAGACTTAGATAATTTTAAACCTATCAATGACAACTATGGACATCATGTTGGCGATCTTCTCTTAATTGAAGTAGCCAAGCGACTTAGTAAAAGTACACGCGATTCAGATACCATAGGGCGCTTTGGAGGAGATGAGTTTATCATCATTCTTAACAATGTACATAAAGATGAAGATAGCACAATACAACTTGTCCACAAAATTGCTGAAAACATCCTCCTCACTCTTACAGAACCTTATTCTATCTCTCTACCAACAGAAATATCACACCAAAAGGAAGTTACGCACCTATGCACGGCAAGTATTGGTATAGCACTTTTTTTAAATCATAAAGATAAACAAGAGGATATTCTCAAATGGGCGGATGCTGCAATGTACCAAGCAAAAGAGCAAGGGAGAAATAAAATTGTCTTTGCACCATCCAACTAAAAATATCATATGAAAAAAACTTATCCTCGCACCCACTGTTCTATCTGTTTAATATCCATAGGTGTCGTTTGACAACAACCCCCAATAATCGTTGCGCCTTTTTCATACCATAATCGTGCCATAGTCCCATAAGAAGATGTTTTAGCTTCACTACTCCATGTTTTACTGATACCATCATAATGAGCACCTCCATTGGGGTAAACAATGATAGGCTTATGTGAAACAGAGCGTATCTCTTGTATAAGTGATTCAATATACTGAGGTGCCGTGCAATTAATTCCGATTGCGGCTATTTGTTTGTGCTTATCAAGCCATGCCGCACAATCAACGATGCGCTCACCACTGTTAATATGCTGTCCATCTTTGGCACAAAAACTGATCCAAGCATAAGTTTTTGGGAACTCTTGTAAAAGATTGACATACGCTTGTGCTTCAATCAAACATGGTATCGTTTCGCATGCCAATATATCTGGCTTTGCCTCAATTAAGGCATGCATACGTTTACGATGAAATTTTATAAGTTCTTGTTCACTGAGCCCATAATTTCCTCGAAATTCTGAACCATCAGCCAAAAATGCACCATAAGGGCCAACAGACGCTGCGACAAGGGGCTTAGGCCGATTCTCTCGATTGCCTTCTTCTGCCCAAAAAGTATCACGTGTATCAATGGCAATTTTAACAGCAGATTGTATTAATGCTTTAGCTTCTGTCTCACTCATACCACGCTTCATGAAACCCTCAAAACTTGCTTGATAACTTGCTGTAGTAATACAATCAGCCCCAGCATCAAGATAATCACGATGTACTTCACTGATAGCCAGAGGATTGTGAATCAAATATTTAGCTGACCATAGAGTATCTTTGATATCATACCCTTTACGCTCCAACTCTGTGCCTAATGCACCATCAATGATAAGAATTTTTTGTTCTTGTAAAATTGTATCTATAGGGTTCATTCACTATCCTATTTTTTTAAAAATACTATACTATTTTGGCTTTAATTTCAGACTTTTTCACTAAAATATCTTTTTGACTCAAAAAGGAATATTATGGCTGAAAATAGTCTCACCATTCAACAATATGCTAGTAAACACAAGATAAGTGCCTTTGCAGTGATTAAACTCATCAATACAAAAAAAATAAAAACTATCAAAAAAACAGTTGATGGAGAAGAAAAAGAGTTTATTTTGGATGATACTGTAGCACCGACACTATTACCAAAGAATGAAGCAATACAAGAGAATGCTACAACCATAAACTATGAGATTGAATTTCATAAACTCTTAGCCAAGCATCTTGAACTACAAGCAAAATACGATGCTATCATTGAAGCAAAAAGGTTATGAAAGAAGAGGGCAGAATGAAAAAAAAGTCAAAATCAAATGCGTGAAGAGTTATCAGAAAAAAACATTACCTGTCCATACTGTTGGGAAACATTTTCCGTTTTAATTGAACCTTCATTAGAAGTAGGTGAAAGTTATATCGAAGATTGTTATATCTGCTGTCGACCCATTGAAATTTTCATTGCACATAACAGTCATGACTCTGTAGATATTCGTGTAAGTCGTATCGAGGGCAATGAGTTTTAAAGAGGAGTTTTTACTACTCCTCTTTGTATTTTATTTAGCGTGAGAACCATCGCAATAAGGTAAATTGGAAGATTTCTTACAAGTACAAAGATGATACTCTTTTGTTTCATCAACTGAAAATTTGCTTGGAGTTTTACCTGTCCCTTTATGTGCTCCATTACAAAAAACCTGATCTTGACCTTTGCCGCAATTGCAGAAGTAATATTCCTTACCTTTTTCCAATATAACCGCTTTGGGTATAAATCCTGACATCGTATATCCTTTATGACATAGAATTTATTCAATGAATGAATATATCAGAAGTATATTACTAATTAGTAATAATGTCAATAGATAAATGATTTTTTACTATCATCTATGAAATTATTTGTCACAACTTTGTTTGCAAATTAATGCTTAAAAAATATACAAAAAACGTGCAAAAAATATTATTTATTTTAATAAAAAATATTATGAAATTTCTCTGAATTAATTCATCTATGATAACTTAATTAACTATTTTCTCAAGTGTACATATATTATGAAAAGTTACTCAAGTTATTTTTTTAAATCTCATGGAGGATTATATGCCGGGAAAAACAGTAGTAATCAATGGTGTTCAAAAGGTAGACTTAGTGATGGTTGTCAATGATACCCAAACAGAAGTCTTAAAAAATGGTGTTCTAACTAAATTACATGCGAAACAAGGTGATAAAGTAAAAATAATTCAGCATATCAATGATGAAGATATTTTGGCTGATAATGTCATAGTAGTACGTTCAGGTGATGCTTTAGAGCTCTCTTATGCTGACCAAACAGTTCTCTCTATAGAAAACTTTTATACGACCAATCAGATTGCAGTAGAACTTCCTACGCAAACGCCCAATGCAAGTTTTACATTAAATTCCTCGACAATGACTAACGTCCAATCGTTAGCTGATGGCACAAATTTTATTTATTCTTCTGGAGATATCGGTATATTATCTCAAATGTCTGCCACAAATCCTACCTTACAACTTGCACTTCATGAGCATATGGACTTTATGAATGCACCACGATTTGCTGATGCTGGCAATATTGCAACAGATGCATTGCCTGTTTCTTCAGCAGAAGTAGGTGCCATTGGAGGAGGTGTTGCCGCAGGTGGCATTGGCGCTACACAAATTCTATTAGGGGCCTTAGCTATCGGTGGTGTTGCAGCCGTAGCAGGTGGCGGCGGCGGTGGTTCATCAACGCCAGCTACCCCATTAACCCCTGCAGATACAACAGCACCTACTGCAACTATCACGATGAGTGACACTGCATTAAAAATAGGTGAAACAGCAACTGTAACGATTACGTTTAACGAAGCGGTCACTAATTTTAGCAATGCAGATGTTACATCACCAAATGGAACACTTAGTCCTTTTACATCATCCAACAATATTACATGGACAGCCACTTTTACCCCAACAATGGCTATTGAAGATAGTACCAATATTATTACACTGGCAACTTCGTATACAGATGTTGCAGGAAATGTAGGAACGACTGCGACAAGTGCAAATTATGCAATAGATACCGTTGCCCCTGTTCTTACAGGCGTTTTAGCACATGGTGTCAGTGGAACCGTTGTGCTCACGTATGATTCACCATTAGATGCTACACATCCTCCTCTTCTAGGAGATTTTGCAATTACAACGGGGGGAGCAGCAAATGCTGTAACTTCTATTACCGTCTCTGGCAATACTATTACCTTAACACTAACAAATACTTTTTTAACAACTGATGCGGTTGCCATCAATTATACAGGTAGTGGAGCTAATGCTATTCAAGACATTGCAGGAAATGATGCGATTGCCATTACAAATCTTGGCTCCGGCGTAGTGGCCGATGGCTATGTACGAGGCGCACAACTTTGGATTGATACTAATCACGATGGCGTGGCTGATTATAATACCCATGTCACCACTGATGATAATGGTAATTTTTTCTTACCACCTAGTACACCAGCAGGCTCTATCATTGCTATTGGTGGTGTTAACATAGATACGGGTGTACCAAATACTATGCCTCTTTCTGCTCCAGAAGGCTCAACCGTTATCAATCCATTGACAACACTGGTCCAAGCGGTTATAGCATCAAATACGGGAATGAGTACAGCAGATGCTTCTGCTTCTGTTGTTGCAGCTTTAGGGTTAGACAATGGTACAGACTTAACAACGTTTGACCCTATCCAATCTAACAATTTAGTGGCACAACAAGCTGCAGCGACTATTGCTACGATTAGTATTATGGCAGAAACGAGTACTGCAGATGCATCAGCACAAACTACTATTATGAACAATCTTGTTACACAGGTCAACCAGTCTTCACAATCAGGAACAGCCGTCAATTTAAGTGATTCTGGTGTTGTGGGAAGTTTGCTTAATGGTGTTAGTGGATTGGATTTAACCGCAGAAAGTAATATTATAGATGCTTCTAATGCGGTATCGACGGCAAGTGATTTAGCGGCTATTTCACAAGCTCAAAGTCAATACTTAGATACCATAGCTCCAGGAAGCTCAACCATTAACATTACAACCCCTACCAATGATACCACACCTTCTGTCAAAGTCAATTTAGATGTCACCTCAACAGCAGGTGCTGCAGCCGTTGTCAATGACCATGTAGCTCTTATTGTTGATGGCGTTGAAGTAGCAACAACGACTATTAGCTCTACAAATATCTCAAATGGCTATATCACCTTTGATGCCCCAACATTAACCGAAGGAACCCATACCATTTCTGCACGTGTTATCGACCAATCTGGCAATATTGGTTCAGCCTATGCCAACCAAACCATTACTATAGATACAACAGCACCCACAGCACCAACCATTGCAACGGTTACCGCCGACAATGTTATCAATATTGCTGAAAAAGCAGCGGGTGTCACTATCTCTGGAATAACAGAAGCTGGTTCTAGTGTCACCATTAATGGTGCTAATGCTACGGTTAATGGTACAACATGGAGCTATACACTAACCTCAGCCGCTATCTTAGCTATGGGAGAAGGCGCAGAAACACTTACTATCGTTTCAACTGATTTAGCAGGAAATACGGCGACGACAACACATGCTATCTCGGTAGATACAATACGTCCTACCAATACGGTTACCATTGCGAGTATTACAGATAATGTTGACCCAAATACAGGTGCTATTACCGCAGGTAGTACCACCAATGACAATACTTTAGATTTAGCAGGGACTCTTAGTGGTGCACTAGCAGTAGGAGATAAATTAGCGATTTATGATGGCGCTGTCCTTAAAGGTTATGCCACTGTCAATGGTACAGATTGGACCTTTACAACATCAAGCCTTAGCAATACAGCCCATAACTTTACATCCGTTGTGATTGATGCTGCAGGCAATAGTGGTATCGCAAGCACAGCATTTGCAGTAACGGTTAATGCAACTGTTCCGACAACAATAGCAACGATAACCAACAACATTGCCATCTCTAACAATACAGCACCAACACTTGCTGGAACCGTTGATACCTATGTCAATGGTGAAAAAGTTATCATTTACGATGGAACAACAAAAATTGGTGAAGTGACACTTACAGGAACAGCGTGGAGCTTTGATGCTTCAGGTTTAACAGAAGGAACACATACATTTTCTGCTATTGTTGAAAATGCAGGAGGCAATCAAGGAACACAAAGTTCATCTTATGCCCTTACGATTGATACAACCAATCCAATAGCACCAACGATAGCTAAAGTTGCCAGTGACGATATTATCAATCTAGCAGAGCAAACCGCTGGTGTAACTATTTCTGGCACGACTGAAGTAGGCTCAACTGTCACGGTTAATGGCAATGCTGCAATAGTCACAGGTTCAACATGGAGTTATACGCTCAATACTGCTACGATCCAGGCAATGGGTGAGGGTGCTGAAACACTCACGATCGTTTCAACAGACACAGCAGGAAATACAGCGACAACAACAAAAAATATCAGTGTGGATACAAATTCCTCTGCTATTATGATTGATCCTATATCTAATGATAATGCTATCAATCAAGCAGAAAAAGCTAGTAGTGCATTTGTTTCAGGAACAGCTGAAGCCAATACAACGATTATTTTAGAATTAGGAACGAATAATACAAAATCTATTACAACTGAAAGCAATGGAACATGGTCTTATATCCTTGGGGATGCAGATTATAAAGCATTAGGAACAACGGCAACTATCAAAGCAACAGCAGTAGATAGTGCTGGAAATACTTCTGTCGCAACACAAGGACTTACGATTGATACGATTGCACCAGTATTATCAGCTATCACTTTAGCAACCGTATCCGATACAGGTATATTAGGAGATAGAAAATCAAATGATACAACACCTGATTTTACCTTTACTGCAGAGAATGGGGCAAATATTGCATACTCTTTGGATGGTTCGAATTACTCTGATTTAGGAACTGGCACTGGGAGTGTACAAACTTTATCAATTCCAGCTCTTCCTTCTGATGGTAACTATACTATTTTTATAAAAGCAACAGATACAGCAGGGAATGCAACGGTTCGAAGCACAACCTATACCCTTGATGCAACGGCACCATCGGCACCAAGCGTTACATTAAACTCTGATACTGGGTCAAGTAGTTCTGATAGCATTTCAAAAACAAGTGTAGTCAATGTTACTTCAGAAAATGGTGCTACGGTCGAGTTTAGCAATGATGGGTCAACTTGGACAACCACACAGCCAACCGCCACACAAGGTACTAATACGCTACATGTAAGACAAACGGATGCCGCTGGCAATATCTCTGCTGTCACAGATTTTAACTTTACCTATGATTCTGTGGCTCCATCAGCACCAGTCGTTACGCTAGCCTCAGATACAGGCACAAGTGCCACAGATAAAATCACTCAAATAAGTACGGTCAATGTCACATCAGAAAATGGTGCCACGGTCGAGTTTAGCAGTGATGGGTCAACTTGGACAACCACACAGCCAACCGCTACACAAGGTGCAAATACTCTACATGTAAGACAAACAGATGCCGCTGGCAATATCTCTGCTGTCACAGATTTTACTTTTACGTATGATTCTGTGGCTCCATCAGCACCAAACGTCACACTAACTTCAGATACAGGTACAAGCAGTGCTGATAGCATTACCAAAATCAGTGCAGTCAATGTGGCCTCAGCCAATGGTGCTACCGTTGAATTTAGTAGTGATAATACTAATTGGTTCACAACACAACCAACAGCAAGTGAAGGCGCGAATACGTTACATGTAAGGCAAACCGATACAGCGGGTAATATCTCAGCTACAACCGATTTTGCCTTTACCCTTGATACGACAGTGCCAACAGCGACTATTACACTCGATGATAGTGCCTTAAAAATTGGAGATACTTCAACCGTAACGATTACCTTTAGTGAAGCAGTAGCAGCCTTTGCACTTGCAGATTTAACGGCGCCAAATGGTCTTTTGTCCAATCTACAAACAACCGATAATATCACTTTCACAGCAACGTTTACACCAACAGCCTCTATCGAAGCTACTACCAATATTATCTCTTTAGCAACAACCTATACAGATATTGCGGGTAATGTTGGAACTATTGCTACCAGTGCCAACTATGCCATTGATACTTTAGCACCAAGCATTACAATCAATGCCATTTCAAATGGGTATGTTAATGATACTGAAGATGAAAGTGCTGTGTCTATTGCTGGAACAACGTCCGGTGTTGAAGATGGACAAACAGTTACAGTAACACTTAATTCTGTTGATTATACAGCAACGGTTACAAGTAATACATGGACATTGGATGTTGATTCTTCCGCTATTAAAGCATTAAGTCAAGGAGAAATCACACTCGTTGCAAATGTAAGCGATTTAGCAGGAAACAGTGCAATACAAGCTTCTCAAACCTTTGTATATGATACCACTGCACCAACTATTTCAAGTAATTCAGCGGTAAATGTAAGTGAAAATGTTGCAACAACAACAGCTGTTTACACAGCAACTGCAGATGGTACCAACACATACTCTTTAGGTGGAACGGATGCGAGTTTGTTTAACATTAATGCTACGACGGGAGCAGTTACATTTGTAACAAGTCCAGATTTTGAAAATCCTACGGATACTAGTGTAGATAATGTCTATGATATTACTGTCACGGCAACCGACGCTGCAGGCAATGCTTCAGCCGCACAAAATGTTGCTATCACGGTTGAGAATGTTGATGTCACCATCAATAACGTTGCAACGGATAACATCATCAATGCCGCTGAAAAAATGGCGGGAGTTGTGATTACCGGAACCAATGAGCCAAATGCAACTGTTACAGTCAATGGTAACGCCGCAACTGTAACAGGTACCTCGTGGAGTTATACATTAAATGCTTCAGCTATTAGTGCACTAGGTGAGGGCACTCAAACACTGACCATATCGTCTGGTGGCCAAACAATCACTCAAGATATCACTATTGATACCATTGTTCCAACAGCCACCATTACTATGGCAGATTCAGCATTGAATGTTGGAGAAACAACACTTGTAACGATTACATTTTCAGAAGCTGTGGCAAACTTTAGCAATGCCGATGTTACCGTAGCGAATGGAATATTAGAACCACTAACAACGAGTGATAATATCATTTGGACGGCAATCTTTACACCAACCGTTAATCTTGAAGATGCAAGCAATGTCATTACTTTAGCTACTTCGTATACCGATAATATTGGTAATGCAGGAACTATTGCAACAAGTACCAATTATACTATCGATACATTGGCACCAGCAGCACCCATTGTTTCCTTAGTAACCGATGCAGGACCAAGTGCAACGGATAAAATCACCAATATAGCAACACTCTCTCTAAGCAATGCAGAAGTTGGTGCAATTGTTGAGTTTAGTAGTGATGGGTCAACTTGGACAACCACACAGCCAACGGCGACACAAGGTGAAAATACCTTACATGTAAGGCAAACTGATGTCGCTGGTAACGTATCAGATATCACTGATTTTACCTTTACTTATGATACTTTAGCACCGACTACAATAGATGGAAATAGTGGTATTTATAAAATAACCGATGACCATTCTGTCATAGTCAACAATGTTAATGGTGCGTTTGGAGCTAAATTAGTCCTTACAAGTGACAATACTATAAAAGTAGGGCAATCAGCATCATTTGATGGTAATGGAGATTCAACCATTAGTGTTGGAGAGCAAGCCTCACTCACTAATACTCGGGCTGTAGCCTATGATAATGCTGGAAATGCAATCAAATCAATGAGCCACATATTTTTAGGAACAGCTAATGCTGACACCATAACAGCAGATACAACATATGGTGATGTTTTCTTTGGTTTTGGTGGAACAGATACATTTGTCTTAAAAGCTGGCTCTTCGACTGCTACTTTAGCTGATTTTACAGCGGGTGAAAAGATAGATTTAGGAGTAGGTGAGACACTTTGGAGTTCTGCTAATGCCCCAACCAATTGGAGTGTTGATGCCAATGGAATGGCAACATATACCGCTGATGCAACAAATATCCCTGATTTAGCGACACAATTCTTTACTGACTTTAAAGCAGCAACAGGTTCAGTTGGTGCCGTTGTTGGATTTGTAGGTAATGGCAGAACGTATATCTTTGGTGAAGGTGCTACAACGGCTGATACAGATAACTATCAAACACGTATTATCAATACCGATACAACAACAGGTCTTGAGATTGTTAATGGCACCGTACAGCTTCTTGGATTACCAACACCTGTTGCATTCGATATTACTTCATTGTTGAGTAGTGGTGCTACTTTCTTTGAAGCCTATCCCGAAGATTTAGAGTCTTCTACTATTACCGTACAAGGAACAAGCGGTACATATACAGACTATAGTTACGACGGGTCATCGTTTACTCTTGATGGAAATGGTGGTACTATCGGTATTGTTAATAATAGTGGAACCTTAACGGTTACCGGTATATGGGGTACACAAACGATTACCTTTAGCAATGCCCATACTGTCCCAAGTATTGATAGTATAGATACGACTGGACTCAATCAAGTAACAGCAACTTTCACTGTCATAAGCGTACCAACAGTTGCTACAACGACAGATTGGTGGGTGAGTGGTTATGATGACTGGACAACTGGTTCAGCAGTTCCTTTTGCCTCATTAGTGGACATGGTTACTGTCTTAACAAATCCAAGCAATGGCTATAGCATTTGTGTTGGTGAAAATAATTTACATGTTAAGCTTCAAAGTGATGGAACGCTTCATCTTGCAACAGGTTCTGATGAAACGGGTTGGTCAGATTCAGATACTGTCATTGCAGGTAGCTGGACCAATGATAACACGTATCTAACCATTAGCGTTGATACCGTTGGGACAACTGCCTTTACAATGGATGGAACAACGATGATGGAAACAGAAATCGATGCAGTAGGAACAGTCTACACTGAAACGTGGTACTATGGCGTAGATGAAAGTCAATTTCAATCTGTCCTCTCTACTATTTATGATGCTAATACTTCTTCTTCAAGCAATAACCCTCCTATGCTTACCCTCTATGATGGTGAAAATTTGGGTCTTGTTGTGGATGAAAATACGACGGATGTTCAAACCTTTACAGCGCAAGATAGTGATAATGATACACTTATGTATTCACTCAGTGGCCTTGATGCTTCAGCGTTTGATATCAGTTCAACAGGTGTTCTAACATTCAAAACAGCGCCAAACTATGAAAATCCAACAGATAGTGGTGGAAATAATGTTTATGATGTTACCGTAGTAGTAAGCGATGGACATGGCGACATAGATACGCAATCTGTTAGTGTCCATGTCAAAGATATTAATGAAGGCGTAGCAATTAGTGGATTTGATGCAACTACAATGATTAATGCTGGTCAAGCTAATTTCTTTACACTGTATGAAGGTGGACAGGAATTTGAGTATATTAACCTTAATAATGCAACAGCAGGAAGTTGGAACGACTATCTGTATACAACACCATTCTTTGCCCTCAATGAGAGTGGTAACTTTAGCTATGTTGATAATGGTAATAATACTTTAACAATTACAAGCAATGATGAAGGAGGAAAAGTCGAGACTCTTGTTTTAAGTAATGCCCAAACAGCTGTCAGTAGTGGAGGAGAAGATATTTCAGGATTTGGATTTAACCAAGTAACAGCTACCTTTACAGTTACAACTGCTTCTGACCTTGCCTCAACTACGGATTGGTGGGAAAGTGGTTATACTACCAATGCTACAACACTAACTGAATTGCGTGATGCTTTTATCGATACCAATAATACCTACTCTGTATGGGTCAATGATCATATTGCCGTAGAACTAAGAGGTACAGCTGGTTCTACCACGGGTAGTTTAATCGAACTTGTATGGGATGGGACTTATAGCACTTGGACCGATGCCAACAATGTTGAACATACAACACAACATCTCGTTGAAGGTGCCGTGGCTGATGGAAGTTGGACACTGGATAGTACGTATCTTACTGTACATGTTAATAACATAGGTGATGCAGTATTTAAAGTCGACAATGGAACCATTATGGAAACTGAAATTGCGGCAGTAGGAAGCACTCACTCAGAAACATTGTTCTATAGTGATACTATCACGACAGCCATAGATTTTGGTAATACATTAGGGTTGAATAACACTAATATCGTAGGATATGAAGGCATTATCACACAAGATTCAGGTGTTGACACATTAACACTTGCGGGGAGTGTCTCACTTGATTTAAGTGGATTATCTTCGATTTATAATGGTGCCCTTGGTAAAATTAATGCACTAGATGATGGAAGTACGCCAGATACCATTATACTCACAGCTGCGGATGTATTAAGACTAGGAGTCAATGATACCCTTACTATCGATATCAATAGCAATGATACATTAGATTTATCTGCTTGGACAGCTGGTACGGAAGTAAATGGCTATGTACCTTATACATTAGACATATATACACTACAAGTTCACACTGCCGTAATAATCTAATTAAATGCTTTCTTTTAACCCTAGAAACATAACGTTTCTAGGGTTATCGTTTTATTTCTCGTGAAAGGCTTCTGACAAGGTTTTGGTGATTGGTTTGGTAAGGTAACGAAGAACCGTTCTCGAACCAGTGATGATGTCGACCTGTGTCGTCATACCAGGACTCACTTCAATGGCTTTACCATTTTTAGCAATCAGTTTTGTCTGGTCTAATTTAATATGCACACGGAAATAGGGCTTTTCACCTTGAGCTGTTTTTTCGATTAAGGTATCAGGACTGATGTAAACAACTTCACCATCAAAAATTCCATAAATACTATAATCATAAGCATCAAGTTTTACAGCAGCACGTTGTCCTTTTTTGACAAAAGAGATATCAGTAGGTGGTAACTTAGCCTCAATCAGAAGGGTATCTCCAAACGGAACCAGTTCCATAATAATATCACCGCCGCGAACCCTCGCTCCTTTGGTAGTAATCAAGATATTTTTAACGATAGCATCCATAGGGGAGTAAATATCTGCCCATTCTAAAGTAATCTTTCTATCCGTAAATTCTTGCTCTTTACTGGAAAGGTCTTCCTCAATCTTTGTCATTTCTGACTGAGAATCTTGAAAGTATTTGTTGATTTTATTGGCAATTTGACCTTTTAGGTCGGCCACTTGCTTTTTTAAACGTATAATTTCAGAAGAGCCAATATCTCCCGTTTTTAACAAAGGTAATGTGTTCTTAAGTTCTTCTTCAACAAGAGAAAGAGATTCTTGTAAAGCTGCCGTTTCATCGTGGAGTGCTTTTTGTCGTTTTTTAAATAACTCTTTTTGATTCGAAACAAATTCAGGATACTCTTTTTGTATCTCCGAAGGAAAGCTCAATTCTTTACCGTATACCTCTGCATGTAATCTCACTAAAGCCGCTTTTAATGCAGCAACTTTTGATTTACTATCATCATAAGCTGCTTTCCCTTTATCTTTTTCAAGCGAAATAAGAAGCTCTTTCTCCGTGACTTTTTGACCTTCTTTGACTAGAATATCACTGATAACACCATCAATGGGAGACTGAATCGTTTGCGTTTTAGCCGTAGCCATCACTTGACCTTGTGCATGTGAAATTTGATCTAATTCTGCCCATGATGCCCAAATACAAAAAGGGATAATCACAACAAACAAAGACCCAAAAATCAACAAAAGAGGATTTATTTTATAATCATAAGGAATAGTATTTCTCATCATTCGCCTTTTGGTTGATTGCTTAGTTGTTGTTTTTTAGATAATTCACTTAAAACCAAATCACGCGCACCATCCATGATGATACCATTTGGGGTCACAATAATAATTCTATTGACCAATCTTAAAAGTGATGGTTTATGTGTCACCAAAATCAGAGTTTCTTCTGACTTAATCTCTTGGGAGAGAATTTGTATTATTTTCATTTCACTCGCATCATCAATATTGGCAGTAGGTTCATCTAAGAGCCATATTTGAGGACGGGATAACAATAATCGCGTAAGCGCAATAAGCTGTTTTTGCCCACCTGAAACATTATTACCACCTTCAGGAACAATGCTGTCAAGCCCTTTTGAAAGAGCATTGATGAGGATAATCAATCCGGTTTTTTTTGCCATTTCCATAATAATTGCATCATCAATTCCCACCAAACCTAGTGTAAGATTGTCACGAAGTGTGCCTGAAACTAATTTAATATCTTGAGGTAAATACCCAATAATACTGCTAAGACGATCTCGTGCTATTTTTGTAATATCAATTCCATCCAATAAAATATCACCTTCATGAGGCGCATAGAGTGCGGCTAAAATTTTAAGAATCGTTGATTTACCTGAACCAATAGCCCCTAAAATAGCAACCTTTTCTCCTGCTTTAATATTCAAATTTTCAATGCTAATAGGGCGAGACTCTTGAGAATAACTAAATTTTACATTTCTACAAAGATAACTTGGGTTTAAAATAGCAGGTGTTAAAGGTCTATCAATGCCTTCATTGTCTAAGGGAAGGGCGTAAATTCTATCTAAATCACTAAGTGACATTTTTGCTCTTGCCCATTGCACAAAAATATTGGGTAAGCTTGCTAATGGCGTTAAGGCTCGCCCCGAAAGAATAGAAATAGCTATCAATCCACCCATTGTCAATTTATCGGTTGTACTTGCTAAATAAGCACCAACGCCAACAAGTAAAATATAACTAAGCTGTTGCAAAAAGGATGCCATATGGGATGAAAATTCACTGTAGTGTTTGATTGCCATATCATCATTTAATGCATCTTCGGTTAAAGCATTCCATCGATTCGATACAGCAAATCCATGGCCAGATGCTTTTAGAATTTCAGCTTTTTCAACACTTTCAACTAAAAGTCCCAATTTTTTATTTGAAGCGGCAACAGATTGTTTTGTTAAAATTTCAATTTTATTTTTAAAGAAAAACGCTGTGCTTAGAGAGAGGAAAAAGAACACTAACGGGATAATACCCATATTTATTCCACCAATAAGGGTAATGATTCCAATAAAGAAAAAGGCAAAAGGAAGGTCCGTTGTAAAGAAAAGAGCCGCCGTAGAGATAAATGAGCGAACGGTTGCATAACTTTGAAGCTGCCCTGAAAGACTACCAATACTACTGGGGAAGGCATCTAACCTAATCATTAAAAAGCGATTAAAAATATTGAAGGAATAACGCTTATCCATTATGATGGAAGCATGATCCATTACAATGGAACGAGCAATTTTAAGAAGCATTTCTAAAAAAATAGCAATAAATACCCCAACAGAAAGTGCGATTAATGTTGAGATACCATGAGTTGGAATGACTCTATCATAGACTTGCATACTGTAAAACGAGGTGCCTAAGGCTAGGAAACTTACACTAAAGGTTGCAATAGCGGCTGTTAAAATTGTTCTTTTTTGTTTTAACGCTATGGACTTAAACATAGCATAAGCCGTATTTTGTTTTTCTGCTATCCGCTCTTCTCTAATGGGTGTAAAAAGAGTTTCTTCTGGAAAGGTATTATGATATACGACACCTTCAACACTATCACATTTCCATCCATTAGATGCTTTACCAAGAATGATACATACACCAATATGGGGAATTATTGCAAAAAGAGGAAGAGATTCATCAACAAGAATTGTCGTCCATTTTGGTGTTACAAGATTATATGCTTTAAAAAAATTATCGTAATAAGATTTCACAAAAGAGGGATCAAATGTAGTCTCATTTTGGAGTTTTTCAATAAATTGGTGATGTTTAAGCTTGGAAAGCCTTGAAGTAGCAAAATAGGGGAGTGAGCATTCTTGGGCAAGCCAATTAATATCTTTTTGGAAACTATCACAATCATTATAAACTATCATTATCTAACCTCATAAATGCATTAAACTTGCCTTCTAAAAGAGCTAGCTGATAGGACGCTATCAAACGCATTATTTTTGTGTCATTGTAAGCTAATTCATTATCCGTTAATTCACGAGAGGCACTAATTAAATCTAACCATTGCCTTTTCCCTGTTAAAAACAAACGAATATAGGAATCAAAAACATTCTGGCTTGCATTAATCGAATTAACTTGTATATCTATGCGAGAGTTGGCAAACATATAGTTATTGTAAGCCGATAATGTTTTATCAATAATATCTTGCTTTTTTGAATTTTTTTCTTGGGCAAGCTGCATCACTCGAGCCTCAGCCATTTCTCGTGAAGAGAGAGAAGAAAGTCCAGCCCCTGGAGTTGCTTGAACAGCAAGATAAACGACAGCATCATTCTCATTGGTATTATAATACAATGAACTACTACCAAAAATCTTTTGTGCTTTTACCGATACATTGGGCATAATGGCCGCTTTTGCCTTATCGCGTTCAGCTTTAGCATAATCTATCTGCGCATCAAGTTTTTCTAAAGAAGGATGCATGGAAAGGGCATACTTTAAAATAACATCCGATGTTCCAATGGTATTATAAATTTGAAAATCATTAAACATCAATGTATCTTCAATTTTATGGCCAGTTAAAAGCTCAAGTTGCGCCAAAGCAATAGCTTTTTTATTTTTAGCAGCATTAATGCTTGTTTCCGTTTGAAAAATTCTTGCTTTCACTAATTCTATATCTGCTTTAGAAGAAACACCGCTATCTTCTCTTCGAACAATCATATCTTCAAGTCGCAAAAGTCGTTCTTTTCCATTATCTAAGGCAACTAAATCTTCTTTGGCTTTTAAATACATTTGAACTGTATTGATTAATGTTTCAATGAGTAAATAACCGTTCTCTTTTAAGCCAAATTGTGAAGCAACTTTATTGGCAACAGCCATATCATAAGCAGCATCCAGTTTGCCACCTGTCCACAAGGGTTGCTCAATCGCTACTGTCGTACCATCTATGTTTTTAGTGGTATAACTTGTTTCTAGCGTTGGGGTAGGGAAATAATTCCACTTAGCCGTATCAATACCTGATTGAGCACCTTTTATCATATAATGATACATTTTAATATTTGGGTGAGTATCAAAAATCATTGTGATAAAATCTTGAATAAGATAAGAAGAGGAAAGTGAAGGATTTTTGACAGTATCAACATTTTGTTTTGATAGTTTTTCAACTAAAGGCAAAGGACTAACGCTTTGATTTATATCCTGAAGCGATTGCGCTAATAATGGAAAAGTCATCAAACTTAAAACAACACTAAGAACTAAAAATTTTTTAAACAATAGACGATACACCCACGACCTCCAACGCCAACCAATTTTACAAACAAAGTTAATATTTTAGCCAACAATTCGTGAAATAAAGCTTTGCTATAGTGTTAAAAAAGAGGCAATCTCTTATGCTATATAAACGTAACATAACATGTAGACCAATCTAATTTAATTATTGAAAACACAAATTTTCACAGTTAATATACACTTTTTTAACATTCATATACTCAAATGCCAATTCTCACTTTTTATCTAGGTTTTCTCTATTATTCTCTACAATATAGTCTAAAAATACTATCACTAAATTTTTCTTTTATCTTAACTTTTCTTTCTCAACTTATTTCACCATTTTTTACCATTTAATGCATTTTTTTGACAATTCAGTGACCCTATTCTTCCCCTACCACCGCTTCTATATACCTTGTATTCTTTGTATTCTTTCGATTCTATACTTATTTTATTTATTCCTTACTAATCTTATAATATTACTTGACATTAAATCTTTTTTTCGTTACACTTCCACCAATAAAATTAAAGGAGAATACAATGCGTCTTACACACGGATTCAAATCTAAATCAGCTCTTCTAGTGGCAACACTCTTTCTCGTTTTTGCGGGAAATGCGTATGCCGATGCCAAACATTTGGTGATTGGTATATCCCCTGGCCCTTATGGTGACCTTTTTAAGCAAGCCATCGCGCCAAGTCTTGAAAAAAAGGGTTATAGCATTTCGATTAAAGAGTTTAGTGACTATGTTCAACCTAATCTTGCCCTTTCTAACAAATCGATTGATGCCAATCTTTTTCAACACGAAACCTACCTGAAAAAGTTTTCAGCTGATAAAGGCTTGAAACTCTCAGCGCTCATTAGTGTGCCAACAGCGGGTGTTGGGATTTATTCTAAAAAGTACAAAACCGTCGCTGACATCAAAGATGGCGCATCCCTCACCTTGCCAAACGACCCAACCAATCTAGCACGAGCACTCAGCTTTTTGCAAACAGCAGGGTTAATCAAAATCAAACCAGAACTTGACCCAACCAAAGCATCTGAAAAAGACATCGTAGAAAATCCAAAGCATCTTAAAATTCACCCACTCGAAGCGGCTCAAATTCCTCGTACACTCGATAGCGTCGATGTTGCTGTTGCGACGGGAAATTACGCGATTGCCTCAGGCATTTACCCTACTGCGATTGATAGAGAAGTGATTCCTGAGAACTATATCAACGTGATTGCGGTTCGCACAGATGATTTGCAAGCACAATTTGTAAAAGATATTAAAGAGATTGTTGAGTCTGAAGCGTTTGCAAAGGTTATGAGTGACCCCGCTAAAATCTTTAAAGATTTTCAAAAACCAGCGTGGTTAAAAGCAAAAAACAACTAAAAATTGGGTGTTTTAGGACACCCTTACGCATTCCTTTGGAGAGAGAGACATTATGGTAAGTATTGAAAATATAACGGTTGAATTTCACACGAAAGAATCGTCGTTTAAAGCGATTGATGCTGTCACGTTGAACATCGAAGATGGCGAAGTTTTTGGTATCGTTGGAACCAGCGGTGCAGGGAAAAGTACCCTTTTGCGCACAATCAATCTTTTGCAAAAGCCAACTTCGGGGAAAATAGTGATAGACACTGTGGATATTACAGACTTTAGCGGTGCGAAATTAAGAGATGTTCGCCAAAAAATTGGCATGATTTTTCAGCACTTCAATCTTATCAATACCAAAACCGTTTTTGACAATGTCGCTTTTCCGCTTAAAATCGCAGGCGCTTCCCAAGAAGCTATCGCAAAAAGAGTGCATGAACTGTTAAACTTGGTTGGCTTATCCGACAAAAGCGATGTTTATCCATCCAAGCTCTCAGGCGGACAAAAACAACGTGTCGGCATCGCGCGCGCCCTTGCTAATAACCCCAAAATTTTACTGTGCGATGAGCCAACCTCTGCGCTTGATCTTGAAACGACCAACGCCATTTTGGATTTGCTCAAAGACATCAATCGAAAATTGGGCATTACCACGATAGTGATTACCCATGAAATGGACGTTATCAAAAAGATTTGTACCAAAGTAGCGGTGATGGATAAAGGCATCGTGGTTGAGACAGGAAACGTTTATGACATTTTTTCACGTCCCCAACACCCGTTTACCCAAAAACTGGTCGCACACACGCTCAATCTTGAGTTGCCACCCAGACTTTTTCACGAAGAAGGCAAGCTCATCAAAGTCATCTACAATGGCGACAAAGCGGAAAATCCTGTGCTTTCCGATGCCATTCGCACCTTTGGCGTTGACATCAATGTCTTGCACGGCAAAATTGAGTACATCGATGAAAAGCCTCTTGGCGTGCTCATTTTAGGCATCAAAGATGATGAAGCACAGTGTGACGCTGTTATAGACTTTTTAAGAGAAAGAACCGCATCTGTGGAGGTGTATCGTGGATAGTTTTATAGAACTTTTGCCTGATTTGCTAAAAGCCTTTTGGGAAACCTTGCAAATGGTGGGCATTTCGTTTATCTTCTCTATCGTCTTGGGCATTCCACTGGGGCTTTTTTTGTTTATAACGAGCAAAGGTCTTTTTTGGGAAAACAAATTTTTAAACACGCTGGGTAGTTTTCTGATCAACGTGATTCGCTCAACACCTTATGTGATTTTATTGGTTTTGCTTCTTCCTTTAACGCA
The DNA here is from genome assembly GCA_028684065.1 of Sulfurospirillaceae bacterium. Taxonomy (GTDB): domain Bacteria; phylum Campylobacterota; class Campylobacteria; order Campylobacterales; family Sulfurospirillaceae; genus Sulfurospirillum. The sequence continues at coordinate 313,555 of JAQUGO010000003.1, read as the reverse complement.
AATACTTATCGGCACCACCATTGGCCCGATTGCAGCTTCGTTTTCACTCTCGGTTGCCGCCGTTGTCTTTTACGCAAGACTTGTTGAAGCATCTTTGCGTGAAGTCGATAAAGGCGTTATCGAAGCCGCCACCGCTTATGGCGCAACACCGCTACAAATTATCAAAGAGGTTTTACTCCCAGAAGCGCTTTCTGGCCTCATTCGAGGATTGACCGTGACAGGCATCAGCCTTGTTGGCTTCTCCGCCATGGCAGGCATCGTCGGCGGCGGCGGCGTGGGCGACCTTGCGATTCGTTTTGGATACTACCGATACGAAACCAACGTCATGGTCATCACCGTCGTCATCTTAATCGTTATGGTACAAATAGTACAAGTATTTGGCGACATCATCGCCAATAAAGCAGATAAAAAATAATCGAGATATGACTCATTTTTAGGTTGTCTTTAAGTATTATGTAATCTTTACATGTAAAGAGTTTGATGTTTGAAAAGTCTTACATGTAAAGATATTTATTAGGCTCAAGAAGTTAAAAGTTTGGCTCTTTGTGAGCCATTTTTTACTTTTTGTCGCCTATAATCTTATAGCGAAGCGTCTTAAAAAGTCCATACAACGTAATCAAAATCCAAAAAACTTCAATCAAAAATGACCCCAAATTAAAATGTACCAAAAGAGAGATAATCAACGCAATCGCACCTGCAAGATTAAGAAGTTGATAATTTAGTGCATGGATATCATACACACCAAGTTGTAAAAAAAAATAAGCCAGAACAATACAAATCATCCCTGCAAAGCCAAGCCACTGGAAAAAATCCATCTCAATCACTGTCATACCGATAAAATCCCTTTATAATTAATTTTGAAAATGTGAACGAGGCTACTTTTTATCTTTACATGTAAAGAGTTTGATGTGAAAAAGGCTTACATGTAAGGATATTTATTAGGGTTAAATATGCTAAAAAGTTAAAAATTTAGCTCTATTTCTTTTTTTCTCTCGTCAATCTTTATTTAGAACATCCAGTAGATAATCACCTGCATAATATTTTGAAAAGGGATTTAACTTTTTTTCTTGACAATCTATAAGAAAATTATCAAGAACTTTTTTACATAAATTTTTTAAAAATATATTTGGATGAATCAATTCAAATTCTTTAAATTCTAATTTTTTTATTTCATTTATTATGCTATATCTTTCATAAAATGGTAATTCTGGATGTCTAACTCCTAGTTCTTTTTTTGACTGATGCCTATGAACGAGAACATTTCTTAATGAATACAATAAATGAGAGTGTTTGAAATTTTCTAATCTAAAATCCGTGTTTTTATTATCAAAATGCTTAATGATAGAATCAAAAGGCAAATCTTCTGCAATTTCAATGTAATGCAAACCATATCTTTCCCATTTTTTGACCTTATCTTTAAGCATCTCTCTAACTTCTTGGTTTCCTATATCAGAATTTAGGTCAAGCTTTTTTACTAAATAAGTAGTGCAAATTCTATCTTTATCACCCCAATCAGAAAACTTGTCAATTAATTGGATGAATCTTTGTTTGTTTTTTTTACACTCTGGATAAAAGCTAGCAGCTAAAGAATCCAAAAAAGTGATATATAATATTTTTTGAAATAGCCTTGAGTTTTCAACATCAATCTTGGATATATTGTCAAGATTATCATAAAAATATTGTTTAAACTCGCTTGTATCATAATTATTTTCTACAATATTCATTTTAGATATAGGACTAGCTAAATTTTCAACTTTCATTTATCAACTCCATCAATAAGAAATGGGATACGAGGCAACTTTTTTATCTTTACATGTAAAGCTATTGAGCTCCTAAATACCACATGGGTTAGTGTAATGCAAAAGCGTCACTGTTTGCGTCACAAAATACTGGTAATTGTCTGGAAATATCACATTTTAGTTATTTTGGACTTAAAGTTTATAGGAAAAGTATTATTTTTGATAAGAAGATTTTGGAGATGTTACGAAGTGGATGCAAGAAGCTATCGAGGTTGATGGCTTCTTGCTTTTAAAAGTTAGAGTCCTAAGTCTTGGCGTTTGAAGTATTCTTGGCCTACTTTACATAAAGGACAAGCTTTTGGTGGTTTTTTGCCTCTATGAACATGTCCGCAGACTTCACAGACCCAAATCTCTTCTTCGGCATCGTTAAAGAAGCCATCTTCTTTCATCGCATCTTGCAATGCTTTGTATTCTCTTTCGTGTTCAACTTCTACTTTACTGATAGCATTAAATAAACGGGCTAATTCTTTGTGTCCCTCGTCTTCGGCGATTTTGGCGAAGTCTGGGTACATGGTTGTGTGCTCATAATGCTCACCTGCCATTGCGCTATCAAGGTTTTTAAGGGTAATTTCTGTCTCAGCCCCATCTACAAGTTTGTGATAGGCTTTAAACTCTGCTCTTGCGTGCCATTTTTCATTTTCTGCGGCTTCTCTAAAGTGGCGAGATACAGCATGCCAGCCCTCTTCTAGTGCGATGTCAGCAAATAGATCGTATTTGTTACGCGCTTGAGATTCACCTGCAAAAGCTTTCATCAAATTGACTGCTGTCAAATCCTCTGTAACACATGCCATCTCTTGACCACAGCAAACCAGTGTACCGCCGCCTACATTTTGAACTTCGACCTCATTGCCACACTTACTACATTTATACGTTTCATACTGTCTCATATTTTCTCCTTATGAATTTTATTTTGAAATCTTACACCATCTTAACTTAATTAGTAATAAATAGTAAACGATAATATTTATTACTTACTATTTATATTATATGTATTATTTTATGTATTTTACTCTCTTTTATCAAAAAAGCCCTTTTTTAGAAAAAAATTCTTCTATTACTTTGAGTGAAAAAGCCTTATCATACATATGTAACTCTTGCCACGTTTTTTCAGCTAAAAAATTCTTTGTCTCTATTTGATAACGTTTTTTTGTATGCGTAATGTATTCCAAAGAAAAACGTAATAAAAGTGCATATTGCGCGACACTCAAGCGATCCAATAAATCAAAAATTCGGTAATAATTGACAATACGCTTATTTGAATCATCACCTATACGTAGTGACCAAATGCGCTGTGCAAACTCATGTTGATATTCAACACCATTTCGTGGTTCTAATGCAAAAGATCTAAGCCCTCTACGAAGCTCGTCTTTTGAAATATAATGTGAAATATTATAAAAAAATAGATAAATACATAAAATAAAGAGATCTTCTGAAGACGGCGCTGCTTTTTGCTTAATTTCGAGTAAAGTTTCCTGTTCAACAATCAATTGCGTACGCAAATACTCTAAATGCTTAACACGCCAATTTTCTCTATCGCCGACTGCCCTCTTCTGCCATTCAATTAATGTAGGTCTAGGAATATCAAAACGCTCTACTAAAGGCTTGTAAGAAACACTCACACTTTTCTCCTTGAGTCAATATACATTATTATATTCTTATTTATACAATATATCAATACATATGGATAAAATGTAGAAAAAAATCAGTAATGTATATCATCTACTTATTTATAAAATAGATGATATACATATATTAAGTTATATATAAAAGGTTTGTAAAAGCTGTGGATTGTCTTCTAAAAGTCCACGTGCTACGAGACTTTGAATCACAGTCTTATCACAGTCTGTATCTTTTGGCCATTCACGCTCATAACCATCAATACTATTTTTATTGGTAGCATCAATGCCAAGGTATTCATCTTCGATAAAAATATCACGAAGCGCATCAATATTGTTCACAATGCGCCAAATAAGCATGTAGGCATTGGTGATGTCATTGCTGTGGGCGTCTACAAAAACAACAAGTTTTAAATGCTCTTTTAAAGGTTTGAGTGCTTCGTAGATTTCTTTAACCGCTCGTTGTTTATCAAGTGAAAAAACAGCAATCGGTGTTTTGGTATGCGTTTTATACTGAAATACACCTGTAATCTCTGGTGCTAAAGAAGCAACTTTACTCAAAAGCGTTGCATTTTCAAGGATGACTTTGGCAGGAGTATCGTGCGCTAAAGGCAAAGTACAATCCACACCCAATTTTCCACCAAACAGTGCATTAGGCGAAGCGTGATCTAGGGCATCGCAAACCCCTTCACTGATGAGTAAATTTTTAGCACTGACACGATTTAAAATATAATCACTTATGGCCTCAAAATCCTCCAACGCAGGAGCATTTTCATCCACAAATATCGCGTGTTTGACAAAGCTCATCTGCCCTACTCCCCAAAACGCGTGCATAAACTGCTTCGCATGTCCTGGGTAAAGCACATTGAGCTTGGCCAAAATGAGATTATGAAAAACACCGTTTTCAGGCATATTATAATCAATCAAATCAGGCGCTGTGGTTTTTAACAGCGGTAAAAAGATGCGCTCAGTCGCCCAACCCATGTATTTATCCTCCAAAGGAGGTTTGCCTACAACGGTGGCTTGATAGATGGGTTTTTCTTTACATGTAATGCAGGTCACATCCAACACAGGATACGGCTCTTTGAGCGTGTAATAGCCTGTATGATCACCAAAAGGCCCTTCGATTTCGCTCAAGGAAGGATCAACCCAACCTTCAATGACAATGTCCACATCTTCAGGGATATAAATCGGATTGGTGAGTGATTTTACGAGGCGTGCATTTTTGTCTTTAATGAAACCATAGAGCAAAAGTTCAAACATCCCAATCGGCATCGGTGCTTGTCCACACCAAATGTAAAGGGGATCACCGCCAATGCCAATACTCACAGGCATCTTTTTACCCGCTTTTTTATACTCATGAAAAAAATGCGCGCTGTCTTTGTGGATTTGCCAGTGCATTCCCAAGCGGTTTTTATCGTACACTTGCAAGCGGTACATGCCAAGATTTTGCTTTGTGCCATCCAAACTTTGGGTGTAAACCTGCCCCATCGTGATAAAAGGCCCACCATCTTCTGTCCATGTCGTTAAAATAGGAAAATCATACAAATCAGGTTCGCTGAAAACTTTTGTTTGACATACACCTTTACTTTTGAGGCGTTTTGGAAGAGCATTTTTAAGATTAAAAAGGGTGCCAAGCATTCCCATCTTATCCATAAAAGAGGTCGGTGGTTTCATGTGCATGAGTGATTCAATTTGTTTAGCGACCACATTGGGATTTTTACCAAATATAAGCTCTGTCGCTTTGGTTGAGCCAAAAACATTCATCAAAACAGGTATATCAAAACTTTTTCCGAGCTTTTTGCTGATGGGATGGGTAAATAAGAGTGCTTTTGAATCCTCTTTTTTGACCTCAATGTACGCCATATGTGGAATTTCCAAATCAATGTCAACTTCATCATCAATAACGCGTAAAAGATTGTGTTCGCGTAAAAGTGTTATGATTCTATCCATTCCAAACTGCCTTTTATTTTAAAATATCTCTTCGAGTGCTATCTTTTCAGCACGTGCCAAAAGAGCTTTCGCTCCTTTATCGAGCACTGTTTGTGCCAATTTTTTACCCAGTGTTTCATACTCTGCTTTTATGCCTTCCATGCTCTCAGCAATCATCTCAGAGCCATCAGGCAGACCGATGATAGCCTTCACATGTAAAGACTCTCCACGAAGCTCTGCATTCACGCCAATAGGCACTTGACAGCCACCTTCAAGCATCGTTACAAAATCACGCTCAACCTTGGTTTCGATGATAGCGGCTTGGTCATTGAGAACACTGACGATTGTCTCAACCTCCTGCGTATCAACAATTTCAATACCAAGAGCAGCTTGACCCGACGCTGGTACCATAATCTCTTTACCAATAGGAGCAAAATAGTTTACTTCACTACTAAGGCCAAGACGGTTAATGCCTGCACTTGCCAAGATAATCGCGTCAAATTCACCCTCTTTTAGCTTACGGATACGTGTGTTAACATTGCCACGTAAATTTTTAATGATAAAATCTGGTCGGTATTTGAGTAATTGCATGCGACGTCTTAAACTCGTAGTCCCAACAACCGCACCTTGTGGTAAGGCTTCAAGTGAAGTGTATTTTTCAGAGAGCATAGCATCTCTAACATCTTCACGTTTGGTGATAACACTTAGTTTCAAACCCTTAGGAAACTCCATAGGAACGTCTTTAAGACTATGAACAGCGATATGTGATTCGCCTCTAAGCATTGATTCTTCAAGCTCTTTGGTAAATAAACCCTTGCCACCGATTTTGGCCAAAGGGGTATCTAAAATCTTATCACCCTTTGTGACCATGATATTGAGTTCGACTTCTAAACCAGGATGAGCCTTCATCAAAGCCTCTTTAACAAATTCAGATTGCCAAAGCGCCAGTTTACTGCCCCTGGTCGCAATAATCAATTTTTTCATTTTGCCTCTTTAATCATTTCTCGGTATTGTCGTTTTGAAATGTCTTTTTTACCATTAAGATAAACTGTTGGTGTACCATTTATCATAAGATTGATAGCAAACGCATAATCATCATTTAAACGTTTTACAATAGCTTCTTTATTAATTTCTGCAACGGTGATGTTAGTTTTGAGGGCTTTATTAAAAGCTTTGAGAATAAATTCTTCATTTTCTGTCTTTAAATCAAACACTTCATTATACACTTTTAAAACAACATCTTTCACCCCTTTTTCTTCTGCTACAAGTATCGCTTTAATAAGTGTTGGAGAGGCAGGATGAATACTGAGTGGGAAATGGTAGTAAAATAATGCAAATGTTTCAGGATATTTTTGTACATCACGAATGACTTCTGGAACAAAATCCATACAGAACGGGCATAATGGGTCACTAAAAACAACTATTTTATTGGGTGCATCCAAATTTCCAGCTAATAAATGCTCTTTATTATAAGCAGTACTATCCAAATCCAAAGAGAGATTATTTTTAATGCTTCGACCATTCTCTAAAGCGAGTAAATCTTTGCTCATAATCGTACCATCCGTAAAAAGAACATCATTAACCGATACTTTTTTGTTGCCTTGTTTTAACAACACGAGATCAAGGCGAACAAAATAGACTTTCCATCCTTGAATCTCTTTGAGGTTGTCTTTTTTAAGGATAACAACTTTGTCAAGTTTGTAATTATCATTAGTTGCAATCGCTTTTTCCAAATAATTGACTATTTTTTTATCCGTATCACCTGTATTTTCTGCCGCAAGAAGCGTGCTACTTAAGGCGAGTAGCGTTATCGTCAATAATTTCAACATCGATGATTTCATCATTTTTTCCTTCACTAAAGTTTTGATTTTCTGTCATTATATCTTTATGTAAAATTTTGCCAGCAAACAAAGTAGCAAAAAAACTAAACTGCAAACAAATCCCAATAATATCACCCAAAAATCCAGGTAAAATAAGTAAAATAGCACCAACTATAGTAAAAACATTCAATCGTTGAAACGCTTCCATACTAATACTTTTAGTCATCAATGCTTGCATACTTTGCACTAATGTCACTCTAAAATTGGCAATAATAATAAATCCGACAAGAGCAGAAATAATAAGTTCGGCAAAGGTTGCAAAAGCTCCAATCGAAGAAGCAATATTTATGCTCACACTGACTTCTAAAAAAAGATAGATAAGAAAGTAAATCACGCGAGTAATTCCCTTAATTTAGACAATGCATCCTCTTTTTTAACAACGAGTTTTTCAAGCGTTTGACGCTCTACTATCTCAACAAAACCTTCTTCAAGTTCTTTTCCAACAATGAGTGCATACGGTAAGCCAATGAGTTCGTAATCTTTAATTTTAAAACCAAAACGCTCATTTCTATCATCCATCAAAACAGCGTATTTTTCATTTCTAAGTGTTTCGTAAATTTGCGTTGCATAATTATTTTGTACTTCATCTTTCATATTGGAAACAATAATGTCAAGCAAATACGGTGATGTTTGTTTATTCCAAATACAGCCTTTATCATCATGGCTTGCTTCTATCATCACTGCGACTAGACGGCTTACCCCAATACCATAGCACCCCATGTAGAAAGGTTGAGATTTGCCATTTTTATCTAAGAATGTCGCACCCATAGCTTTGGCATACTTTTGTCCTAATTGAAAGATATGTCCTACTTCAATACCTTTGGTAACATAAAGTGTTTCACCACAACATACACATGAATCACCTGCTTTAACTTCTGTAAGATCAGCATAACGCTCCTCTTTGAAATTAAACATAGAGACACCAACCCAATGGTAATCTTCTTCATTGGCACCGCAAACAAGATTTTTTTCTTCTTTAAGCTCTAAATCTATGTAAAATTTTACACATTCTAAACCAATTGGCCCTATAAAACCTGCATGTAGTCCCACTTTTTGCATCTCTTCAAGTTCAGCATCGACTAAATCAAGTGCCCCACATGCGTTACGTGCTTTAACTTCTTGCAATGCATCACAACCACGGACAAAGAAAACAATAATCTCTTCTTTATCACTGTAAATTGCTTTTTTAACCACGGCCTTAATACTGTAAAAAGCGTCTACATGTAAGAAGTTACAAACATCTTCAATCGTTTTCATATTAGGCGTTTTAAATTTTGCCAAGTCTGCTTGTGGTGCTTCTATCGTCGTTGTTTTTTTAGCACGTTTAGCCGCTTCTATATTAGCCGCATAGGAGCATTTCTCACATACAACGATATCATCCTCACCATTTTGAGCCAATACCATAAACTCTTTACTACCGCTTCCACCAATAGCACCACTATCAGCGTCAACCGCTCTAAAATCAAGTCCGAGACGCGTAAAAATTTTGGTATACGTCTCTTCCATAACAGCAAACTCTTGTTTCATGCTTATTTCATCTTCATGAAAACTATAACCATCTTTCATCGTAAATTCACGTCCACGAAGAAGTCCAAAACGAGGGCGTGCTTCATCACGAAATTTAGTTGTGATTTGATACAGATGCACGGGTAATTGTTTGTAACTATTAATACGATTACGGACAATGTCAACCACGACCTCTTCATGCGTTGGTCCCAAAACAAACTCATTCTCTTTACGATCTAAGAAACGGCACAACTCTTTGCCGAATACATCGTATCTACCACTTTGCTTCCATAAATCAGCTGGGGTTACGACACCCATTTGAATTTCTTGAGCTCCCGTTTCATCCATTTCTTCTTTAACAACTGCTTTAATTTTATCAAATACAATTTTTCCCATTGGTAAAAAGTTATACAACCCACTTCCCGCCTGGGCTATAAAGCCTGCACGTACCAAGTATTGATGACTCGGTAGTGTTGCATCTTTAGGTGCGTCTTTTGTAGTTGGTGCATATAATTTCGAAAATTTCACTTCATTACTCCCATTTGGTATTCACATTTATAGAGATTCATACGTTTTGTTTGATCTTCATTAATATCAAAAATATATTGGACTGCTTGAACAACGGTATCGGCTTCAGGACGTTCAGCAACATCTTTGAGGTTTTTGGTTGCGGTATGTAAAAATGAGTTAAAGGCGTGGTGTAAGACTTTTTCAACCTGCTCTTGCAACTCAGAAGGCAAATAGCCTTTTTTAATCGCTTTATCTAATTCTTGTTGTGAGCAACATTTAGCGTGATCTCGTATCTCTTTAATGATAGGCTCCACGCACATACTTTGAAGCCATTTAAAAAATTCCATTGTGGAACGTCCTACAATAGAATAAGCTACTTTTGCTTGCTCTTCTCTCATCGACATATTTTTAGCAACGATTTCTTCAAGATCATCGACAGCAAACACATGTAAATTTTCATGTCCTTTAACTTCAATATCACGTGGAACTGCAATATCAAACCAGTACCTTGAAAATTCTTTTTCTTCTACCATATCATCCGTGATGACACTATGAGGAGCACCCGTAGCTGTAAATACTAAGCGATAACGATTAATATATTCAGTAAGTTTCGAATAAGGCGCGATACTAGCAAGCTCTCCTAACTCATGTGCTAATGCTTGAGCATGGTCTACATTACGATTGATAATAATGATATTAACACCGCTTGCTACCAAGTGTTTTGCGGCTAATTGGCTCATTTCACCAGCTCCAACGACTAACGCTGTTAAGCCACCAAGATTACCAAGCAAGTCTTTAGCCTTACTCACCGCAACGCTTGAAACGGAAACAGGATTTTTGGAGATATCTGTACGACTTCTCACTTCAGCAGCACAGCGGAAGGCATAGTGCATTGCACGACCCAACTTTTGAGCACAATAGCCTTTTTCAAAAGCATATTTAAACGCATCTTTAAGTTGTCCTGCAATTTGGGTCTCTCCAATGACTAAACTATCTAAAGATGAACAGACCGTAAAAAGATGATGAATAGCGCCGTTGTCTTCATAAACGTCAGCTCTTCCTTGCAATTCTTCTTTTGGAACATCCGAAACATAACTGAGTAAATCAAATATATAATTAAGAGATGCTGGACAATCACTTGCACTGACAATAATCTCAACGCGATTACATGTTGAGAGTAAAATAACCTCATTCACCTCATCGCAACTTTTAAGTTTGTTCATAAAATTGATGCTTTTTTCTTCAGAATTAAACGAGAGTTTCTCTCTAATCGCAATATCCGTATTCTTGTGTGTAAAACTTACCGTGAGGTAGTGCATTAAAACTTCCTTTCGATCATTTCTTTAATGATGGATGATAAACCAACATCTTCTTCACCAGCTATGGCTTCCAATGCTTCAAACCCAAGTTTTTTGGCATATTCTATACTTTTAGTAATCGCATTGGTTGAGTGCATTTTTTCTTTAATCCATGCTGTCTGTTCAGTATCTAATGTTTTTTGAAATAAACTCAGTAGTTGTTCTTGCTCGCTCTTGTTGAGAGATTGGTACATGTAAAGATAAGGTAATGTTGTTTTGCCTTCCTTGAAGTCATTAAGAGAAGGCTTTCCAAGTGTTTCACTTGACTGTGTGATATCTAATACATCATCAATAATTTGAAAAGCAAGTCCTAAATTACAACCATAAAGGGCATAAATTTTACTATCTTTACCCGCTAATAATGCTGCACTTTTGGCACTTGCTTCAATAAGCGAAGCTGTCTTTTTATAAATCATATCAAAATAGGTCTCTAAGTTTGCATTAAAAGAAGCAGAGAGTTCAACATCTAACAACTCACCCACGGATAGAAGTGCTACTGCATTAGAAATAGAAAAAGCCACTTCATGAGGCAATGCTGTGAGCTCACTAAAACCTTTTGAGTAGAGAATATCACCTAGCATAATGGCTGTTTTATCCCCATATTCTGCATTAATAGAGAGTTGCCCTCTCCTTGTATTAGCTTCATCAATTACATCATCATGTAATAAACTTGCCGCATGAATCAACTCTACAATGGCTGCAAGTTTAAGTGCTTCTGGGCTAGCTCCGGCAATTTTCAAAATTAATTTTGCTCGAAGTCGCTTTCCTTTGGGAACTTTTTTAAAAAGCTCAACGCTTCTAGCATCACCTAAAGATGCCACCATATTAGTCATTAACGTTTCAACTGTTTCTAACACATTATTTTCCTACTACTTTATTAGGCTTAAACTCAACCAATATACGTTGATTTGTATCTTCAATAAATATATCAAAAATTGCCTCTTTATTACCTTGACTAAAGTCATTAAAAACCATTTTAAGGTACACTCTTCCATTGATTCTATCTATACTATCAGGTAATAATGGAATAATGACACTGTCCAGGGGGGATTTTTTCTGCATGGTATACTGCGTAGGATAACCTCTGTAGTTTACCAAAACAATTAATGTATTATTTGCATACAATGTCCATCTAAAATGCAAAATATACTCGTTGGTAGGATTATCATTTTGAGGCTTTTTAACAACTTCTTTACGATTAATAATAATCGTAGCAATTTCATCTTTTTTCAGTGAAAATTGATGCTGATACTCAAACGACTGTTTGGCAAACAGTGTCGATGTAAGCAGTAGTAAAAAGCTAAAAATAACAATTGTCCTATTCATTTTGGGATAATATACTCCCTACATTTCCGATAAAAAAATCCATCATGCGTTGATGTATTTCATCAGCATCTTCATATAATGATTTTTTAATCAGTGAATCAATACCTATTTCACCCTCTTCCGGTAAAAGCTTTTCTAGTAATAATTCCATTGCACAATAACGATCAGCAATTTTCAATAATTGCTCTTTAACAATATCTCGATTGGCATTAAAAACAATATCAAAAAACTTGCTTTTAGGACTCCCCATAAATAAATCATCTTCATCTTCATATAACATGATAAAAAGCTCCTATAATTAATAAAGTTTCAATTATAGCACATAAAGACTTTCCTCTTCTGAAATCATCTTATTACCCATTTTTTTGACTTTATGTTTAAAATATTTAATAACACTGTGTTAGTAGAAATAAAAAAATTAACGAAAAAAACATCTATAAAATATACTATACAATGGGTATTTACATATAATAATATGTAAAATAATCTTTATAATAAATTGTGTTAGTATAGACAAGTATCTATCACTCTTAAGTATTATTATCATTATAAATATATGTTTATTTTATTTAGTTTTCATTTACCAATGCACCCTTCCCTATTCAATTTTTAGGTAAAATAATTCAATCAATAGTTATTCTATAAAATTACTTGACATTAATTAAAAAATAGTTTATACTTCGTTTATCAATTTATAAAAGGAAATCAATATGGAACAAGAAACACTTGCCCTACATCATGGATATGACAAACAAGCTTTTGGCACAATGTCTGTTCCTATTTACCAAACAACAGCATATGATTTTGGATCAGCTGAAACTGCTGCCAATCGTTTTGCCCTAAAAGAGTTAGGACCTATCTATACACGTCTTAATAATCCTACAACAGATGTATTAGAAGCACGTATTAGTGCTCTTGAAAATGGTGAAGCCGCTATTGCGACAGCCAGTGGCCAAGCCGCTATTTTTTTTGCCATTGCCAACCTTGCAGAAGTAGGTGATAACATCCTCGTTGCTAAAAAAGTGTATGGTGGTTCAACAACGCTTTTAACCCATACCTTAAAGCGTTTTGGTATCAATGCCAGAGTCTTTGAAAGTGACCATGCTGACGACTTAGAAGCACTTATTGATAACAAAACGAAAGCCATTTTTTTTGAATCACTTTCTAACCCACAGATTGCCATTCCAAATATTGAAAAAATCGTTGCAATTGCAAAAAAATATAACATCATTACCGTATGTGACAACACTGTAGCTACCCCTATTCTCTTCCAACCACTTAACCACGGTGTTGATGTGAGTGTCCATAGTGCCAGTAAATACATTTCTGGGCAAGGCAGTGCAATGGGTGGTTTGATTGTTGAAGCCAAAAACCTTAATGATAAGCTTATTGATAATCCACGTTATCCGCAATTTAATGAACCAGATGAAAGCTACCACGGATTGATTTATGCAACATTACCATTCCCTATCTTTTCACTCAGAATTCGCCTTTCACTCATTCGTGATATCGGTGCAACCATCGCACCTTTTAACTCTTGGTTGCTTATTCAAGGGCTTGAGACACTCTCTCTTCGTGTGAAAGAGCATTCACGTAATGCTTATAAGGTCGCTAAATTTCTATCGTCACATCCAAAAGTGCTCAAAGTTTCTTATCCAGGACTTGAGAGTGACCCTCTACATGCACGTGCAAAACAATACTTTAAAGAGGCACAAACATCAGGACTTTTAAGTTTTGAAGTGAAAGATTTAGAAAGTGCAAAACAGATATTAAATAGCACCAAAATTTTTAGTGTTGTTGTCAATATTGGTGATTCAAAATCAATTATCACCCATCCAGCAAGTACAACGCATCAGCAATTAAGCATTGAAGAACTTGAAAAATCTGGAATCCAAGCTGGACTTATTCGTCTTAGTATTGGGCTTGAAAATACTGATGATTTAATTGAAGATTTAAAAATAGCATTAGGTTAAGGAGAACAAATGTCACTCATTTCAACTAAAGGAATGTATGGTTTAAGTGCCATGTATCAACTATTTTTATCACAAACCGATAAACCAGTACAGATAAAAGAGATTGCCACCAATGCCAATATTCCTCAAAATTATTTAGAACAGCTATTAGTCTTGCTTCGTCAAGCAGGACTTGTTAAAAGTATAAGAGGTGCACAAGGAGGCTATTTATTAGCTAAAAGTGCTCAAGATATATTAATCAAAGATATCTTAATTGCATTAGAAGGTAGCCTCGCTATCACCGATGCACAAATAGAAAATCCCGTTTTACGTATGTTCTATGAAGAGAGCAATGCTAAATTGTTAGAAATTTTCAATGTTCCTCTTTTTGAGTTTGAAATTTATGAACAACGTATCAATAGCCAATTTAGTTATACAATTTAAAGGAGCTTACTATGTATGCAAACAATGTCACTGAACTTATAGGAAATACCCCTTTGGTGAAGCTTAATCTTGCTTCTAAACAATCAAATGCTACGGTACTTGGTAAATGCGAATTTCTTAATCCTTCAGGATCAGTCAAAGATAGAATTGGATTTAATATGATTAAAACAGCCCTTGAACAAGGCCTTATTGATGAAAATTCTGTTATTATTGAACCAACAAGCGGTAACACAGGTATTGGACTTGCAACAGTGTGCGCGAGTCTTGGTTTTAAACTCATACTTACAATGCCAAGTTCAATGAGTATTGAGAGACGTAAACTTTTGGCAGCACTTGGCGCTGAACTTGTTTTGACTGAACCAGCATTTGGTATGAAAGGTGCTGTGGATAAAGCAAATGAATTAGCCGCTACAATACCTAACTCATTTGTGCCTCAACAATTTGCCAATATTTCAAATCCTGCCATTCATTACCAAACAACGGCAGAAGAAATTTGGAAAGACACCGATGGCAAGGTCGATATTTTTATTGCTGCAGTTGGTACAGGTGGGACCATTACAGGTATAGGACGCAAACTTAAAGAGTACAACCCAAATATTCGCGTTATTGCTGTTGAGCCAGATCTTTCCCCTGTATTATCAGGTGGCAAAGCCGGTCCTCATAAAATTCAAGGTATAGGTGCTGGCTTTGTTCCATCTGTCTTGGATACACATATTTATGATGAAGTAATTCAAGTAAGTTATGAAGATGCTGTTGAGACATCTCGTAATTTAGCTAAGAAAGAAGGCTTATTGGTCGGTATCTCAGCTGGTGCAAACGTATTTGTTGCAACAAAGATTGCTAGTCTAGCAGAAAATAGTGGCAAAACTATTGTGACTATTTTATGTGATACAGGAGAGCGCTATCTAAGCTCAGGTTTATATGAGTATAAAGAGTCGTAACAACGACTCTTTATCTAAAAAAACTTTTTCTCTTTGTTTTTTTAATCACATCGTGGTATTATAGTATTTATAAAATCTGCTTTTGAAGATTAGCCATGAAAAAAATAGCGAGTATCCTCTTAAAAAAGCCATTGTATTTAGGGTTAGGAACATTTATTCTAAATCTTTTTATGAGTATGACTCCTGTTATATTAATGTATTTTAAACATTTTCAAGAACATCAAGCTCTTGCAGAAATTTCTCCTCAAACTCTCGAAAGCTTTCTTCAAGCTCAATACAATATCGTTATTTATACATTGCTGTATGCCTTAGTCATTGCTATCATTGTTTCATCCGCCATTACTCTTTTAGCACATTATCTTAAAAAATCGTATCTTGATATTGAACTACTCTCTCATTTTGATGGTTTGACGGGACTTTACAATCGACTCATGTTTGTCAGTATGTTTGAAAAAGAAGTTAATAAAATAGCACGCACCAACAATAAACTTTTTTTAATTATTTTGGATATCGATGATTTTAAACCTATTAACGACAATTTTGGACATTTAGTAGGTGATGAAGCGATCAAATACACAGCTCGAACACTTCAATCAATTTCACGATCTTCTGATACTATAGCACGTTTTGGGGGTGATGAATTTGTTATTTCAATTGTTGATCAAGACCCTAATGCAGCAGCTGGTATTATCACACGAATCCTTGATCAATTTAATTCCGCATCTATTAATATTGTGCCCAACCAAGAGCTTCAAATTAATCTAAGTATTGGATATACAGCCTATAAACCAGAGGATGATTTTAAAAGTATGCTTTATCGCGCTGATCAGGCATTATATATTTCTAAAGAAGCGGGCAAAAATACTGCTACATTCCTCGCCTAAACTATCTTTTACCCCTATTTTTGTATAATCCCCTAAAAATTAATAAGGCGTAGAGACTCATGAGCGAAAAAAGTACCGTTTACAGTCCAAAAGAGATTGAAGAGAGTTATTATAAGATTTGGGAAGATAGGGGATATTTTGAAATCGATGGCAACAAAGCCATTCAAGAAAAAGATAAAAACTTTTGTATTATGATGCCCCCTCCAAACGTCACAGGAAGTCTTCACATAGGCCATGCCCTCACCTTTACTCTCCAAGATATTATCACCAGATTTAAGCGCATGGATGGCTTTAAAACACTATGGCAACCCGGTACAGATCATGCAGGTATTGCTACGCAAAATGTGGTTGAAAAACAGCTTTTAGCCCAAGGCATTACTAAAGAAGAGCTTGGTCGTGAAAAATTCTTAGAAAAAGTTTGGGAATGGAAAGCGTATAGTGGTGGACAAATCGTACACCAAATGCGTAAACTAGGAGTTTCTCCCGCATGGAGTAGAGAGCGTTTTACGATGGATGAAGGTCTGAAGCATTCTGTCAAAAAAGCTTTCGTTAAATATTATAATGAAGGTCTTATTGTTCGTGGTAACTATATGGTCAACTGGTGTACCCATGATGGTGCACTTAGCGACATCGAAGTTGAATTTGAAGCCAACAAAGGTAAACTCTACCACCTCAAATATTTTCTCAAAGACTCCAATGACTATCTTGTAGTTGCAACTACCCGTCCTGAAACTTATTTTGGTGATACTGCCGTTATGGTTCATCCTGAAGATGAGCGTTACCTTCATCTTGTGGGCAAAAAAGTTATTCTCCCACTCATTGGTCGTGAAATTACAATCATTGCCGATGAGCATGTTGATATGAACTTTGGTACAGGTTGTGTTAAAGTGACTCCAGCACATGATATTAACGATTACGAAGTTGGTAAACGTCATGATTTGGAATTTATTACTATCTTTGATGAGAATGGTATTCTCAATGATTACTGTGGTGAATTTAAAGGCATGGAACGTTTAGAATCTCGCAATGCCATCGTAGCTAAACTTGAAACAGAAAGCTTTGTTGATAAAATCGAAGATTATGAAAATCAAGTAGGTCACTGTTACCGTTGTAAAAATGTAGTTGAGCCCTATATATCGAAACAATGGTTTGTCAAAAAAGAGATAGCAGAAGGTGCTATTGCTAAAGTTAATGCTCACTTAGCAGAATTTTACCCAAGTCATTGGCTGAATTCGTATAACGCATGGATGAAAGATCTTCGTGATTGGTGTATTTCACGACAACTGTGGTGGGGACATCAAATTCCTGTTTTTTACTGTGATGCGTGTGGGCATGAATGGGCAAGTGAAGCGGAAAGTGAGCATGAATGTCCTATATGTAAAAGTAAAAATATTCATCAAGACCCTGATGTTCTAGATACATGGTTTAGCTCAGGTTTATGGCCTTTTTCAACACTGGGATGGGAAAATGGCGATGCTTTTAACGGTGAAAAATGGAATGAAAGCGATTTAAAAGACTTTTACCCTAACACTCTTCTTATTACAGGATTTGACATTCTTTTCTTCTGGGTTGCACGTATGATGTTCTCAGGTGAACACACCCTTGGAAAATTACCATTTAAAGATATCTATCTTCACGCACTTGTCAAAGATGAGAATGGTCAAAAAATGAGTAAGTCAAAAGGGAATGTTATCGATCCATTAGTAACAATCAATGAGTACAGTGCCGACACACTTCGTTTTACCTTAGCGATTTTAGCGGTTCAAGGACGTGATATCAAACTCAGTGGTGAAAAACTAGAACAAATTCGTAACTTTACCAATAAGCTTTACAACGCTTCACGCTTTTTACTTATGAATGCAAGCTCATTTGAAGATTTAGACAACCTCGAAATTAAAACAGCCCTTGGCGCTTACATGAAAAGCCGTTTGGCTGTAGCAATGGAAGAGGTACGTGGTTACTTTAATGATTATCGCTTTAATGATGCGGCAACAACACTTTATCGCTTTTTGTGGGGCGAGTTTTGTGACTGGGGAATTGAGCTCAGTAAAGCTGATAAAAGTAGTGTTACTGAGCTTGGTGCTATCTTTAAAGAAGCTATGAAACTTCTACACCCTTTTATGCCTTTTATCTCAGAATTTCTCTATCAAGAACTCTCGGATACTACACTTGAAACAAGTGAATCTATTATGGTTAAACGTTATCCTAACACACTTAAACAAGATTGTGAGATTGAAAAAATATTCGAATTGGTCATTGAAGCCATTGTTGGCATTCGTAGAGCAAAAGCTAATATTGATCTAGGTAACAAAAAAATAGAGCACGCTTTTATCAAAGTGCCTAATGCTCATATCTTACAAAAAACACTTAAATACATTAGCTTATTAGCAAAAGTTGAAAATATCGACTTTACAGAAACTAAAATTGCAAATTCTGCAACAGATGTAGGCGATAATATTGAAGTCTTTATTCCTCTAAATGGTGTGGATTTATCCCCTATTATAGAGCGTTTAAATAATCAAAAAATAAAATTAGAAAAAGAAATTGCCAAACTTGATGGGATGTTATCCAATAAGCGATTTGTCGATAATGCTCCAGAATCTGTTATCGCAGAAAACCAAAAAGGCCTTGATGATGCAAAAATAAAAATGTCAAAAGTTGAATCTGAACTTAAATCTTTGTCATTTTAATTTTAAATATATACTATAGTATGTATTTTTATACATACTATAACTTTTTATTTTATTCATAGATACTTTTAACTATAATAATTGAAATTTTAAAAGGAGATTAAATTATGCGTTTATTTTCAGTTGTTTTTGCTTTTATTCTTAGCTTTGCGACGTTTGCACAAGCTGCAGATAGTAAAGTATATCATCTTACCCTAGCCAGTACATGGGGAGAACAAGTTCCATTTTTAGGTACAGCACCTGCTACACTTGCACAAATGGTTGATACTATGTCAAATGGTCGTCTGAAAATTAGGGTTGATTCACCCAATAAACATAAAGCGCCTTTTGGTGTTATGGACATGGTGAAAGCGGGTCAATACGATTTAGCGTATACTGCTTCGTATTATTATAAAGGTAAAGATTATAAACTCGTCTTCTTTACAACAGTTCCATTTGGTATGCTTATCAATGAGCAATATGCTTGGTACAATTATGGTGGTGGTAAAGAATTAGCAGATAAAGTCTATGGTGCACATGGTCTAATTTCTTATCCAATGGGATCAACAGGTATGCAAATGGGAGGTTGGTTCAAAAAAGAGATCAAATCTTTAGATGATCTTAAAGGCTTAAAATTTCGTATCCCTGGGCAAGGTGGAGAAGTTATGGCCAAGATTGGTGTAACTTCTATGAGTACCCCTCCAGGCGAGCTTTATACAGCACTTGAGCGTAATACCATTGATGCTGTTGAATGGATTAGTCCAGTTTTTGACTTTGCAATGGGCTTTCATAAATTAGCAAATTATTATTACACAGGCTGGCAAGAACCAGCAAGTGAAATTCAACTTCTTGCTAATAAGAAAAAAATAGAAACTTTACCAGCAGATTTACGAGCTATCTTAGAAGTTGCAGTTAAATATGTTGGTAGTCAATTAATGGACCAAGCAACCAACGCCAATGCTGATGCTTGGGCAAATATTGCTAAAAATTATCCTAATGTACAAGTAAAACAATTTCCACCAGATGTTATGGCAGCATTAAAAAAAGCGGCTATTGAAATTGAAGAAGAACAAGCAGCCAAAGATCCAGTTTTTAAAGAGATTTTAGAATCACAACGTGCTTATATTGCTAAAGTTCGTCCTTGGACACTTATGGGTGATTTTGGGTACCTAAAACAACTCGAAAAATAAATTTTTGAGGCCTTGCATGTTGTAGGGCCTCAAAATACTTCTAACTTTTTAGGCTTTAGGTCTAAAAGCTTTTATAACCTCTTCATGACACTCAATAAAAGGCCCTTCTAGCAAATCTATACAATAAGGAATAGCAGGGAATACAGCATCCAAACACTCTTTGATAGACTTTGGTTTTCCTGGCAAATTAACAATCAATGTTTTACCTCTAATACCTGCGCTCTGTCGTGATAAAATAGCCGTTGGAACATACTTAAGACTTACTTGGCGCATCAATTCACCAAAACCTGGCATCATCTTTTCACACACAGCTTCAGTAGCTTCAGGTGTTACATCACGAAGTGCAGGCCCTGTTCCACCCGTAGTCACAATTAAACAACACTCTTGAGTATCCGCCATATCTGTAAGAGCAGCTTCAATTAAAGGTTGCTCGTCAGGAATAATTTCATATACACTTTCCCATTCACTTTTAATGTATTCACTCAGTGTTTGAATGATGGCTTTTCCTGATAAATCCTCATATATACCTGCACTCGCACGATCAGATATAGTCAAAATACCTATTTTTGCTTTCATTGTAAATTCTCCATTTTATAATTTAATAGCGCATAAATTGTTTGTGTTACAGGTGCATCAAATCCATGAAGTTTACAATAACGTATGACAACTCCACAAATTTCTTCAATTTCAAGAGGGCGTCTGTGCTCAACATCAACCAACATAGAAGGCTTGATTGAGTCAAATCCTAAAATTAAATCAAACATTGCTTTGACTTCTTCTTCTGTCACCTTGACATGTAAAGCTTGTGCTGCTAAAGCTGTTTCTTTCATCAATCCTAATACAATTAAATTGAGTTGCGAATGATGCATTACAATGCCCGTTTTGACTTCTAACAACGCACATAAAGCATTTACACCATTATTGATAATTAATTTTTTCCATAGCTCTTTACGAATATCTGGTACAATTTCTGTTGGAATAAAGGCTTCATTAAAAATCAAGCTTAATTGCTTTAAAAAGTCTTCAGCTTGACTATTTGGATGTATTAGACCTACAATTGTTTCCGATTCTCCCACAGCATTAACAATACCAGGGCGCATGATATGAGCACCGATTTTACGTGTAAGTCCACCAATAATATAGTTTGAATCTATATAGTTACACAAAATATCTTCATTTTCTACACCATTCTGCAAAGAAAGACAATATGGAATACGTGTTAAGTCTTGAAAACACTCTTGAATGACTTTCCCTATCTCATGTGTTGCCGTAGACTTGGTCGCAATAATGACAAGATCAATAGACGACATATCCAAAGCTTTCATTTGCTCTATAGAAATAGCCTTAACCGCTTCACAAAAATTGATTTCGGGATGTGTCAATGTTAAACCATTTTTGTTCAAATTTTCTAAGTGTTCTCCACGTGCTACGAAAATAACTTCATGTCCCGCTCGTATGAGTCTCACTCCATAATAGCACCCTACTCCACCTGCGCCTAAGATGATACATTTCATTCTATTAAGCCTTTAGTCTCTCTCGAACAGATGCCTCGTGCGCACCGAGACCTTCTGTGTGAGCGAGAAGTGCACATGCTTCGCCAATTTCTTCAATACCTCGCTTACTCATACTAATAATGGATGAGCGTTTTAAAAAGTTTTCAACACCTAAAGGTGAGTAAAATTTGGCAGTCCCCCCTGTTGGTAAAGTGTGATTAGGACCAGCGATATAATCACCCATAGGTTCTGGTGTATAGGAACCCATAAAAATAGCTCCAGCATGTCTTATTTTAGGCAATAAATCAAAAGGATGAGAAGTAACAATTTCTAAATGCTCAGGTGCAATTTGATTCATTAAATTAACAGCCTCATCCATATCACGTGTCACAATAATGGCCCCTCTCTCTTTGATAGATACTTCAGCAATTGCTTTGCGTTCCAAGGTTTCAAGCCATTCATAGACCGATATCTTTGTTTTCTCTGCAATGTCTAATGAAGGTGTTATTAAAATCGCACTTGCCATTTCATCATGTTCTGCTTGGGAAAGTAGATCAATTGCTAAAAAATGTGGATCTGCACTGGTATCAGCTAAAACACCAATTTCACTTGGTCCAGCAATCATATCAATATTGACTTCCCCAAATACAAGTTTCTTAGCCGTTGCAACAAAAATATTCCCCGGTCCTGTAATAACATCAACTTTGGGAATACTCTGTGTACCATAAGCCATAGCAGCAATAGCACTTGCACCACCAACTTTATACGCTTTTTTAATGCCACATAAATGCATAGCTGCGAGTAGTAAAGGATTTAACTCATTATTAGGCGCGGGAGTGCATACAACAATCTCTTTGACGCCTGCAACAATGGCAGGAATAGCATTCATCAATAAACTACTTGGATAAGCCGCTTTTCCTCCAGGGATATAAAGTCCAGCACGGTCTATTGGCGTAACTTTTTGACCCAACACATTACCATTGTCCTCAAAATCAAGCCACGACTTTGGTAAAAGTTTTTCATGGTAGGCATAAATACGTTTATAAGCTAAATTTAAAGCATCTTTGAGTTTATCATCTAAAGCTTCGTAGGCTTTTTGCATTGCATTAGTACATACTTCGAGTGCTTTATCATTTTCTACATGCCATTTATCAAATTTTTCGATGTGATTTTTTAGTGCATTATTGCCATCAACTTTAATCTCAGCAATAATATTAGAAACAATTTTTGAAACATGATCCATATCCATTTGCCCACGTTTTAAAAGCACTGCAAATTGTGCATCAAAATTTTTATCTGTTGTCTTTAAAATTAACATAACTATTCCTCGTAAAAAGTAATTTATTATAGCATATTTGCTTTTCGCTTATACCGCTCTTCCATCGAGATGTTACCCAAAAGTCCTCCCTGATGTAGATAGATTGGTGTACCTTGAAGTGTTTTTATATGCTCCATAAGGACATTCCATCCCACTGGGTCATACATTAAATCAAATGTCACTCCCATTGTTTCTTGTAATTCATTCCATATTGCATAAGATTCAGAGTATAATTTTCCATAATGGTATTTTTTAGAGCTTTTTAATATTAAGGGCGCGTTTTTTAAATCAGGCGATAACATTTTCCACTGCTTTTGTAAATAATCATCATCACCAACACAGCTACATGTAAACACTGGAATAGTGAGATATTTTTGTAAAAAAAGGGCTGTTGTTCCTGTACCTGAGGGTAAAAAAAGATAAGGATCTTTGATACCTGTTTTTGCAATATCTTCTGTTAACTCTTCTGCTAAACGCTTGATGCCCCATTCAGATTCACTCTGACGCCCACCCTCTTCTATAAATAAGCTATCCTTACGCCTATACTGTAATGAGTCAAGATAACGACTCTTTGTCTCAATAATTTTCATACCATTTTGGAGAGCATAAGCATAATTTCCTATAGGATTTTGCCTTAAAAAATTGGGTATATGGTCACAAAAGTAGATAAACTCCCAATGTTTACGCTTTGCCAATACAGAAAGAGAATACATGGCATTTGATTGATTAGATCCATAGCTTATGATTCGTTTTATTGATGAAAAATTATGCGTTAGAAAATAGTGAAATTTACGAGCTTTATTACCTGAAAAATCATTATTTAATATATCATCACGTTTTATATAAAATGTATCATCGCGAAAAAAGTGTTGCTCAAGAGGAGATGGAGAAAATTGCATCAATGTAGAAGAATTTAAAGAAGAGCCATGGCTTTAGCTCTTCTCATTAATCATTAGTTTTTATTGAGACAGTTAAGATCTTTGAAAGCTTGAATCAAGCGATCTTTAATAGCTTCTTCACCTGCTCTTAACCATTTTCTTGGGTCATAATATTTTTTATTAGGCTTATCTTCACCTTCAGGATTACCAATTTGTCCTTGAAGATAAGGATGATATTTTTCAACATAACCTTTGACACCATCCCAAAATGCCCATTGTGTATCAGTATCAATGTTCATTTTAATAACACCATAACTGACAGCTTCTCTAATATCAGAAAGTTCGCTACCACTTCCTCCGTGAAAAACAAAATTTACAGGTTTTGGTGATGTTTTAAATTTTTCTTCAATATATTTTTGTGAATTCTCCAAGATTTTAGGAGTTAAGTGAACATTCCCTGGTTTATAAACGCCATGCACATTGCCAAAAGAAGCAGCAATAGTAAAATTAGAGCTTATTTTCATTAGTTCTTCATAAGCATAGGCGACATCTTGCGGTTGAGTATAAAGTGCTGAATTATCCATTTGTGTGTTGTCAACGCCATCTTCTTCACCACCTGTACAACCAAGCTCTATTTCAAGTGTCATACCCATTTTGCTCATACGCTTCAAATAGGTAACACATGTTTGTACATTTTCTATCAAAGGCTCTTCTGAAAGATCCAGCATATGAGAACTAAAGAGCGGTTTACCCATTTTTTCATAATACTTTTCACTGGCGTCTAAAAGAGCATCAATCCACGGTAAAAGTTTGCGCGCGGCATGGTCTGTGTGTAAAATAACAGGCACACCATAGGCTTCAGCTAAAGTGTGCACATGCAAAGCACCACTAATAGCCCCTAATACACCTGCTTGAAGTCCATTGAGTGCTTTACCTGCATAAAACTCTGCACCACCATTTGAAAATTGAACAATAACAGGTGAATTAACGCTTTTTGCTGCTTCCATAACGGCATTTATAGAATCCGTTCCAACAACATTTACAGCAGGAAGTGCAAAACAATTTGCTTTAGCAATAGCAAATACTTTGTGCACATCATCGCCACTTATCACACCAGGTTTTACAAAATCAAAAATTTTAGCATTGACCATAAAAAACACCTTCTTTTATATTTTCACTCGCTTACGAGCAAAGCCCGAAAGACTACATTATTTATTCTAAGAGCTATGCTTGATATTTTGTGAAAAGCTTATCTCTTTAGAAATAAGCTTTCACGTTTTGAGGTTACTTAATGGTTACTTTTGCATTCTTACGTAATGCTTTTGCTTTATCAGAAACAAGAACACGGAATTTTTCCATCTTGAGGCCATTTTCAATTTGCGCTTTAACCTCTTCATATTGTGCTTTTTGAGCATCTTTTTTATCTTCAACTAAAATAACATGAAAACCAAACTGTGTCTGAACAGGTAGCTTAGTAATTTCACCTTTTTTAAGAGCAAATGCTGCATCACTAAAAGGTTTTACCATTTGATTTGCTGCAAACCATCCAAGATCTCCACCACCTTGACCACTTGGTCCTGTAGATTTTGTTGTGGCAAGTTCAATAAATTTATCAGTTAGCTTTTGTCCACTAAGACTTTCTAACTCTTTAATTACACTTTTTGCTTCTTCTTCTGTTTTAACCAATACATGTCTAGCCTTAACCGTTGCTGGTTGCATAAATTTATCGGCATTTTTATCATAATAATCTTTGACATCTTTGGCATCAACTTTAACACCGTCATAAATCTTTTTCATCCACATTTCAAGGGCTAAATCTGATTTAATTTTTTTCAATGCTTCAAGATACTCTTTTTCTTTTTCAATGCCAGATTTAACAGCTTCTGTTGACAAAAGTTTACGCTCAACTGCTTGTTCTACAATTTTTTGTTTTGCATCTGCAGGTAAATCACTAAACTTTGCACCTTGCATTGCACGCATAAGAACTTGAATATCTTGGTCTACTACATCTTCACCGTTAACAGTAGCATAAACTGCTGCATTTAAACCAACACTTAAAACGGCTGCTACGATACTACTTAAGAGAATTTTTTTCACTTATTTCCTTTGTTTATATTATCATGATAGATAATGTTAATTTTTACGAATTGTACATCCCTTTGAATTAAAATCTTATTATGCTCCTCTTTTTTAAATAGATTATTAATCTTAAGGAACACTACAATCTATGACGGTATAATTTTTAGATTAAATGAAGGATAGCCTCTTATGAAAAAAGCAACTCTAAAAGAAATTACTACCATTAAAGAACTGTTTTTAACACATTACGATAAAGCTGTTACAGAACTTCATTATACTAATGCCTATGAATTACTCGTTTGTGTAATGCTTTCAGCCCAATGTACAGATAAGCGTGTTAACCTGATTACTCCCGCTTTATTTGCTCAATACCCATCTGTTTTGCTCTTAAGCCAAGCCAATTTAGAAGAAGTTAAATCACTCATCCATTCATGCTCATTTTTTAACAATAAAGCAGTCAATCTTATTAGAATGGCACAAAAAGTTGTAGAACAGTACCACGGAGAAATCCCTCTAGATGAAAATTTATTGGTCACACTAGCAGGTGTTGGGCAAAAAACAGCCCATGTGGTTATGATAGAATACACAAAAGCCAATCTTATGGCAGTAGATACTCATGTTTTTCGAGTTGCTCATCGTTTAGGACTAAGTAAAGCAAAAACAGCTATTAAAACAGAGGAAGATTTAACGAAATTATTCAAAACAGAACTTGATACATTACATCAAGCTATGGTACTTTTTGGCAGATACCGTTGCAAGGCTAAAAATCCTGAGTGCGAAGAGTGCTTTATGAAGCCCTACTGTAAATCAGCAGGAAGCTTCAAAGTAAACTAACTAGCCCGTTACAGTATCTTTCCATTTTATAGAACAACCTTGAGAAGGGTACTGTGTTGTCGGTGATGCTTGCTTTCCAAATAAAAGCATAATAGCTTCTCGTAAATCTTCTTCCTTTACACTTCTTTCATCTCTCCAATTGTCATCCAATCTACCATGATAATATAATGTTTCATTGCTATCAAAAAGAAAAATATCTGGGGTACAAACTGCTCCTAAACTTTTAGAGACATTTTGATGCTCATCAATCAAGTAAGGAAAGGTGATATGCATCTCATTGATTTTATCTATCATATGAGAAGGTGAATCTTCTGGATAATTAGGATGAATATTTGGATTAATTGCCAAGGTAGTGATATCTAATTTTTTTGCAAAATCTGCTACCGTTAATAAGCGACTCCATATAGCATTTGAATAAGGGCAATGATTGCACATTACGGCTATTAAAAAACCACCTTTCCCAAAGAGTGATTGGCTATCGTATTGTTTACCAAAAGGGTCGCTTAGTGAAAAATGCTCTAATTTCTGACCCAAAGCCACTTCAGCAGAATGAATGAGTGCCATTATTTATCCTTTTATAATTTCTTTGAGTATACGAGAAATTTTTTCTACGGAATCCAAATCGCACTCTTCTCGTAAAGAGTGTGGAAAACGAATCGTTGGTCCAATAGATACCGCTTCAATTTCTTTGGTTTGACTGGCGATTAAAACACCGCATTCAAGACCCGCATGAATTGCTTTATAGGGAACATTTTCATAGATTTTTTCCATTGCAATTTTAACACGCGCCGTAAATGGCCCAACTTGGGGTTTCCATGCTGAATGAAGACCTTCTTGTCTTGCAGTAAACCCTGCCATTTCAAAAAATGAAACAGTTTCATCTGCAAGTATAGCTAAACTTTCATCATCCATAGCTCGTACAGCACAGTCAATACGTAAAATGTCATTTTCTTGGCTAATAACACCTAAATTAATACTTGTTGAAGGAATGTCCAACGTTTTATCCCATTCTCTAACACCTTGTGCAAAGGCATCTAAAGCTTTGATAATTACTGCTGAATTACGAATACTTTTTCTGTTTTTTATAGCGCTAGATGGCCTAATGTCTAACCTTTTATCACGTAATTCAATAGGACCTGATGAAGCAACAAAAGCTGAAGCACTTTTAGGAATAGAATTACGTCTATCACCGCCATGTATTGAAATCAGCTTTATATTATGGTGCGCTAATTCACGAGCTAATACTTTAATAGCTGATGGTATTTTTTTATCAATATCCACCCCTGAATGTCCACCAGGAAAATCTTGTACACTTATCTCATAAATTGTTTCAAGTTCACTTAATGGCTCATATGTCAAATTTAAAATAGAAACAATATCAACACCACCTGCACAACCAATACAAACCTCTCCTTCTTCTTCAGAGTCAAGATTCAATAATCGTGTCGAAATTAAAGGCATTTCAAAATGGCTTGCACCAATCAACCCAACCTCTTCATCTGCAGTAAAGAGACACTCTAAAGCGTCATTTTCTTCCATGGCTTCAAATATTAAAGCCACACCCATACCATTATCTGCACCCAATGTTGAGTTTTTTGCTTTTAAAATATTATGCTCTCTAACCAATTCTATAGAACTTGTATCCCCTATACACACCATATCATAATGCGCTTGCAAACAAATTTTTGGCTCACCCTTACGACATAGTACATTGCCATATTCATCTTCAAACACTTCGTAATCGAGACCCAGTGCAAACGCTTTGATATACTCTTTCATTTTATCGGCATGATAACTGCAACGAGGAAGCGAAGAAATCTCCATAAAATGTTCCATAATTTTCTGCACATCTGACCTTTTATAAATAATTTAATAGTTGTAATGCTATTATACCTCTCATGAAAACAATATTAATCCTCTCAGCCCTCTTACTTTTACAAGGATGTGTCTATTTTAATGATCGAGGCGTATCTGGGCAATATTACAATGGTTGTAAAGAATACTATGATGCTATGGGCATTTATCATAAAGTATGTGATGATAATATTGTTGATTATAAAACGGTAGGTGATGGTATTAAAAAAGGCATTAACAAGAGTGTCGATACCGTCAATGAAATCATCCAATAACGTATGAATTTAGAGACTATCAGACAAGAACGTCAAGCATGGTTAGAGTGGAAAGATATCAAACCGATGCGCGAAGCACTCCAATCCTTAGAAAAGATAAGCGATATAACCTTTACATGTAAAGATAGCATTAGTGTTAATGCCTTACATGTAAGCGAAAAGCAAAAACAAAAAATCCATGAGTGTGCCCTAGCCTTACGACCTTGGCGTAAAGGCCCATTTCGCATTTGTGATACGTTTATCGATACCGAATGGCAAAGCTTTATCAAGTATAACCTTTTAGAACCACATTTCGATCTTGAAGGTAAAATTGTCGGCGATATTGGATGTAACAATGGCTACTATTTATTTAGAATGCTGTCTCAAAAACCTAAAAAACTTATCGGTTTTGACCCATCTGCCCTTTATAAAACGCAATTTGACTTTATCAACCATTTTGTCAAAAGCGACATTGTTTATGAATTATTAGGTGTGGAACATCTACCCTTTTATGAACATAAATTTGACACCCTCTTTTGTTTAGGAGTGTTGTACCATCGAACTGACCCTATAGCTACACTGAAAGCTTTATATAGTGCCCTTAATCCAAACGGAGAATTGATATTAGATACCTTTATGATTGATGGTCATGACGCAGTAGCTCTATGCCCCAATAAAAGCTATTCTAAAATTCCTAATGTTTATTTTATCCCCACTATTTCAGCCTTGCAAAATTGGTTAGAAAGAGCAAAATTTAAAGAAATAGAAATTCTAGAAATCAAGCAAACAGATCTTAATGAACAACGTAAAACAGAATGGATATATGGAGAAAGTTTAAATAATTTCCTCGACCCAAATAATTCTCAACTGACGATCGAAGGTTACCCTGCCCCTAAACGTATCTACATTAAAGCGAAACGATAATAGTGCCGATTTTACTCCACATAAAATAAGCTAAAAATTTTAAAGGATATATTCGTGGCAAAAAGCAAAGCAGAACTTGCACAAGAAACCATAGATAATTTAACCTATTTAACGGATGATGATTTTATTACCGATGATAATAGTGATAATTCCCTTGATGATTCAAGTAGATTTTTCAATGAAGATCTTGTGACTCACAGTAAAATTAAATCGAATTTTTCTGGCAATTTAACAGAACTGACAAAAGGACAATCAAAAGTTGCATTACAAACTACAAACGATATGGTTGTAGATGAATTTGGGCTTATTCATAGTGGATTTATTTTTGGATCTGCTGAATATGCCGCAGTTGCAGCCATCAATGAAGAGAATATTGTCATCATTGGCTGTCGTTCTAAATTTTTTGCACCAGCAAAATTAGGTGATATCATTGAATTTGAAGCCAAAGGTAGATTTGAAGAAGCACGTAAGCGTGAAATCAAAGTTATTGGAAAAATTAATGGTGTCAAAGTTTTTGAAGGCATTTTTCAAGCAGTTCTTCTCGAAAAACATATTTTACAAACAAAACTTGACGAACTTCAAGCCAGCTTTAGGTCTAATGATAAGCTATAAATAACGAAACCAATAGGGAACATTGTTCTGTTCAATTTTCATCGATGTTTTTTCACCATGTCCTGGATAAATTTCCCAATCTGCTTCTATCTCTAAAAATTTTTCTAAACTTCTACGCATCTGTGGTGCACTACTATATGGAAAATCATAACGCCCGATTGAATTTTTAAAGATAAAATCTCCACTAAAAAGCGTGTTTTCAATTAAAATAGCACTACATCCTGGAGTATGCCCAGGAAAATGCATAAATTTAACCTCAATACCTTCAATACTAAAAGCTTGATCACCCTCTACAGAAATATCTGCATGGCTAGGGGGTGTTCCTTGCGAAAAAGGATCATTTTCGAGCATAAAAATATCCTCTTTAGGCGCATATATAGGAATAGCAAACTTTTTAGCTAATGCTGCATTACTCCAGACATGGTCAAAATGCCCGTGAGTGTTTAAAATAGCAACGGGGTGTGTAACATTAGAAGCAACCCAAGGATATGCATCCATTCCAGGATCAATAATCAAATCTTTGCCATTAATC
Organism: Sulfurospirillaceae bacterium; assembly: GCA_028684065.1. GTDB lineage: Bacteria > Campylobacterota > Campylobacteria > Campylobacterales > Sulfurospirillaceae > Sulfurospirillum. The sequence goes on along the minus strand of JAQUGO010000003.1, from coordinate 282,770 downwards.
GTTACTATATAACAATTCGTACCATACTCACCACATGCTTTATGCTTTAATTTCATTGCTTTTCTCATCATTTTTTTATTTCTATCTTAGCAAATTTACCTTAAAAGAATTTATTAATTATGTGTTTAGTATAATAAGCTCGCATTCAATACAGTCATAAAGGTTTATGCCGTGTCAAAATACGAATCAATCGAAAAATTTCTTATCCATTTCATACAAGATGAAGTCCGAAAAGCAGGCTTATCTAAAGTGGTATTAGGTATTAGTGGTGGTGTTGACTCTGCCGTAGTTGCTATATTAGCGCAAAAAGCGTTTGGTAGTTCCTCTTTTCTAGGTCTTTTTTTACCTTCATCAACCTCAAGTCCAAATAGCTTAAAAGATGCACAAAGCTTATGTGAAAAATTTAATATTAAAACGGAAAAAGCACCTATTGGAAACTTGGTTGACACCTATTTTAAAGACAAAGAAGCAACAAAGCTACGTATAGGGAATTTTAGTGCACGTATGCGAATGGCTACGCTTTATGATATTTCGGCTAGAGAAAATGCGCTTGTATTAGGAACAAGCAATAAAAGTGAAATTCTTTTGGGCTATGGAACTATTTTTGGTGATATTGCTTGTGCTATTAATCCTATTGGTGAGCTGTATAAAACTGAAATTTTTGAATTTGCAGCGTATCTTGGTGTCCCTGAATCCATCTTATCAAAGGCGCCGAGTGCCGATTTATGGGAAGGTCAAAGTGATGAAGATGAAATGGGCTTTACCTATGCTCAAATTGATAAAGTATTGATAGCACATAGTGAAAACAAATTGTCTCCAACAGAACTTGTTGCTAACGGTTTTGATAAAGGTCTTGTGGAAATGATTATGCAACGTATTGAAGCCAACCGTTTTAAAGGTAAATTACCAACCATTGCTAACTTAGCAACTGTCAAATAAAGGAAAATACATAATGAAAGAAATACCATTTTACAAACCATTTATTGACCAACGAGAAAGAGCGCTTATAAATGAAGTCCTTGAGCTTGAAAAAAATGGTAAAGTAGACCAATTAGAAAAAGAATTTATCAAATATACCGACTGTGGAGATGCTATTTCTACATGCAATGGTACAGCGGCTATGCATCTTGCTATGTGCGCACTTGATTTAAAACGTGGTGATAAAATTATCTGTTCCGTTAATGCATTCCCTTCCGTCGCTGAAGTTGTTAGGCATTTTGATGCGGAGCCTATTTTTGTTGATATTAATAAAGATGATTTCAATATTGACATTGATCAGCTCGAAAGTATTTTAAAAAACAATAAAGCAAAAAAACTCAAAGGTGCTTTTATTTCTCATGTTGCAGGACAACCTACCGATATGAACCGAATTTATGATTTAGCACAAACATATGATATTAAAATTATTGAAGATGCAACGGAAGCTTTAGGTGGTACCTATAAAAACAGAAAAATTGGATCAACAGGCGCAGATATTACAGTTTTTCGCTTTAATCCTCAATCACATAACTCTATTTCAAGTACAGGAATGATGACTACCAAAGATGAAGAGTTAAGTGCACGCGCGAGATTGTTGCGTAACCATGCCATCGTCAGTGAAGGCTGGGATAAATTTGGTAATATTGGCTATGTTTACGATGTTGTTGATATTGGCCTCAAATATGATCTTAACGAACTTAATGCTGCTTATGCCATAGGTCAATTGGAGAAAAATGATAGTTTTATAGAACGCAGAATGGAAATTGCCGAAATGTATGATAAAGAGCTTGCTTCTTGCCCACATGTAAGCACCCCTCTTAAAAAAGGCGACCACATTTATTCACAATATATTATTAAAATTGATAAGAATAGAGACAATTTTGCAAAAGAGTTAAAAGAAAGAGGAATTTTTACAGCACTTCACTATATTCCTATTCATCTTTTAAGTTATTACAAACATAAATATGGTTTAAGAGTCAATGACTTTCCTAAAGCACTTAGTAATTATCAACAAATTCTTTCTCTTCCTATTTATTCAAGCCTCAGCGATAAAGAAGTTCAACATATTTGTGATCAAATAAAAGAAATTGCTAAGAGCCGTGTTTAATAAATCTAAACTTGTATTGTGGGTGGAAACTTATCTTTTCCATCCCACATCATTTTTTCAGCGATTTATCTCGTATCTTCTCCTCCCCTTGAGTGCCTTTTATTGTTTTGTGGTTCTGTACAAACGTTTTATTAACCCTAAAAAGCCTTTTATATCGAAAATTCCTATTATCAGTATTGGCAATCTTACTGTTGGGGGCAATGGCAAAACACCATTGTGCATTACTTTAGCAAAAGAATATACCTCTGTTGCCATCATTTTAAGAGGCTATGGCAGAGGTTCAAAAGGGTTAGTCTTGGTTTCACAAGAAGGCCAAATTCAGTGTGATGCTAGAGCAAGTGGCGATGAAGCTATGCTCTTTGCAAAATCCCTTCCACACGCCACTGTTATTGTTAGTGAAGATCGTATTGAAGCTATACAATACGCTAAAAAACTAGGAACTCAACTCATCTTTCTTGATGATGGCTTTTCAAAAAGTTTTATACAAAAATTTGATATCTTAGTTAAACCCAATCCTGAACCTAATAATCATTTCTGTCTGCCAAGTGGTCCGTATAGAGAACCACGCTTTTTATATTCTAAAGCAGATTTAATTGTCGAAGAAGGTATTGATTTTGATCGTTATGTCACAGTACAAAATCCTACTGAAAAAATGCTTCTGGTAACAGCTATCTCGAAACCTAGCCGCCTTGATAAATACCTTCCCCCTAATGTTATTGGAAAAGTAACTTTTAGAGATCATTACATGTATCATGAAGATGAGCTCCTTAATCTACTTCACGAGAATGGAGCAACCTCTATTTTAACCACACAAAAAGATGCTGTGAAAATGATAAACTTTTATATTCCACTGTCTATTTTAGAACTTGAAGTCAAAGTCTCTCAAAATATAAAAGACAAAATAAACACATTTTTAGCTCAAAAACGCTAAAATTGGCTACTTTTTAGCTCTCAAAAGGATTTTACGTGCAACATAAAATACACCAAGCACAAATACTTATGGATGCGCTTCCATATATTAAACATTTTAATAAACAAACCATTGTTATCAAATATGGTGGTGCCGCACAAATCAATCCCGCTTTAAAAGAAAAATTTGCGCAAGATATTGTGCTTCTTTACCTTGTAGGTATCAAACCTGTTATTGTCCATGGTGGTGGAAAAAAAATCAATATGTTACTAGACAAACTTGAAGTTAAAAGTAGTTTTGTTGATGGGCTTCGTGTTACAGACGATCAGGTGATGGAAGTAGTTGAAATGGTATTAAGCGGTAGTATCAATAAAGAAATTACGACACTTTTAAATCATCATGGTGCTAAAGCTATTGGTATTACGGGTAAAGATGCTAATTTTATGCATGCAAAGCCTCTTGATGATGGTAAATACGGCTTAGTCGGTGAAATTACGAAGATCGACCGTAAAGTACTTAAAAACTTGATTAAAGAAAAATTCATACCAGTGATTGCCCCTATTGCTGCTGGAGATGATTGCAATCACCCAGGCTATAATATTAATGCTGATTTAGCGGCGAGTAAAATTGCTGTGGCGCTTCAAGCGAAAAAAATTATCTTCTTAACCGATACTCCTGGTGTTCTTGATAAAGAAGGCAATCTTATCTCCACATTAGATAAAGCCCAAATTCGAGCTCTCAAAAAAGATGGTACCATTAGTGGTGGAATGATTCCAAAATTAGATGCTTGTTTGGAAACGATTAAAAATGGCGTTGAAAACGCTCATATTATCGATGGTCGCATTGAGCACTCATTGCTTTTAGAGCTCTTTACCAAAGATGGTATTGGAACAATTATTAAAGAATAAGGAAAAAAATGTTTAGAGAAACCCGTGGCAATGATGGAAAAAAACCCTTAAGTGTACCCTTCTCATTTGCTTTGCTTAACCCAAGTGCTAGTTTTGGTGGCTTATATGTTCCAGAGACATTGCCAACAATTGATTTTGCTTTTTTAAAAGAGGCTACGAAAAAAAGTTATAAAGAATTGAGTATTGATATTTTGAAACTTTTCAAAATTGATATTGAAGATGAAGTTATTTTAGAAGCTGTTTCGTTGTACGATCATTTTGACTATCCTAATAACCCTGCTCCGCTTAGGCAGATCCGTAATGACCTTTTTGTAAATGAGCTATTCCATGGTCCAACACGTGCTTTTAAAGATATGGCATTACAACCTTTTGGCCATATTCTCTCACATTTAGCTCAAAAACAAAAACAAAATTATCTTATCTTAGCGGCAACCAGTGGTGATACAGGTCCAGCAACACTGAACACTTTTGCTGATAAGGAAAATATTAAAGTTGTATGCCTCTATCCAGATGGAGGAACAAGCGATGTACAACGCTTACAAATGACAACACAACAGAGCAAAAATCTAAAAACAATCGGTATTCACGGCAATTTTGATGATGCTCAAAGTGCCCTTAAAGCATTATTGGCTTCACCTACGTTTAACGCCTCACTTGAAAAAAGCAACATTAAACTCAGCGCTGCAAATTCCGTTAATTTTGGTCGCATTATTTTTCAAATAATTTATCATATTCACGCTTACGTCGCACTTCTTAAACAACATAGCGTGACCTTGGGAGAACCTTTTTATACAATTGTTCCTAGTGGCAATTTTGGCAATGCTTTGGGAGCTTACTATGCCAAAAGAATGGGCTTGCCAATCGAGAAAATTTTAATTGCTTCCAATATCAACAATATTTTAACAGACCTTATCACAACGGGAGTTTATGATTTACGTAAGCGAACCTTGCTTCAAACAACATCTCCTGCGATGGATATTCTTATCTCATCAAATATTGAACGTGTACTTTTTGATAAATTTGGTGCTACTCGAACGAAAGAACTCATGGATGCTTTGAAAAATGAAAAAATATATACACTCAATCCTGAAGAGTTAGCTCTTCTCCAAGAAGATTTTGATGCAGTCTATTGCAATGATGATTTTGCCAAAGAGAGTATCTTAACATTTGCTAAAGAAGGTTACGTGATGGACCCTCATACCGCTACGTGTTTAAAAGCCTATGAACAGCTTAAAACAAAACCTCTTGCATGCGTCTTGTGCTCAACAGCGGAATGGACTAAATTTGCCCCAACGATGTATAATGCTATTAACCAAGATAGCAAAAAATACAGCGATAAAGAGGCCTTAGAAGGCTTTAGTCAAGCGTTACATGTAAGTATTCCAACATGCATTGAACAACTTTTTTCTCTACCTATTATCCACGATAAAGTTGTCGCCAAAGATGCCATTGAAAAAGAAATATTTAATTTTTTAAGCAATTCAATAAAGGATAACGCGTGATTATTATTCCAGCTCGCATGAGCTCAACGCGATTTCCTAATAAAGTTTTAACCAATATCAATGGTGAGCCCATGGTTATTGCGACTGCTAATCGTGTAAAAAATTTAGATAATGTTGCCATTGCCACAGATTCTCAACAAGTGATTGATATAGCACATGATTATGGATTTAAAGCTATTATGACAAGTAGTGAGCATCAAAGTGGTACAGACCGTATTAATGAAGCAGCTTTAAAACTTAAATTACATGATGATGAAATTGTTATTAATGTGCAAGCTGATGAGCCATTTATTGAAGAAAATGTGGTAGAAAGTGTTATTGAGCGCGTACAAAAATCTATTAAAACATCAGAAAATATAATGATGGTAAGTTGCTATAAAACAATTGATTCTTCTTTGGTAGACGACCCAAACCTCGTTAAAGTTATTATGGATATTAACGACTATGCCATCTATTTTTCACGTAGTCGTATCCCTTTTAACAGAGATGGTGCATTTGAAAGTTATTTTGGTCATTTAGGTATTTATGGCTTTACCAAAAAATCATTAACAGCATTTTGTACTTTATCCCAAGCCCCACTAGAGATGACTGAGAAGTTAGAACAATTACGTGCACTCTACTTTGGTTATAAAATTGCTATGGTACATGTTCAAAGCAAAAGTTTTGGCATAGATACGCAAGAAGATTTAGAAAGAGCTTTACAGGCATTTAGCATCCGCTAAATGTCTACTGCTTCAAATAAGTTTTTGGATACATTAAATAAATAGGCTTCCATAGGATTTTTACCTACTTCAAAAACAATTTTACAACCGTTAAAACCTGCCTTTTGAAGTCCTTTCCCCACAACTTCAAGAATATAGGCTCGTGTACTAAAAAGATGTGTTGTTGCTGTTCCTTCATAGGCAAAAGACTCCCCTTCAATAGGTAAAAAACCTTCTTTTTTGAGGTGATTTTCAAAAATTTCTTGATCTTGTAAGCCATTAGCTTCTACAATTAATATGACTTGCATTTATTTTAATACCATATCTAAATGCTTTAAAAAATCATCTGCATTTTTAAAGCCAATTAAACGTGCGTCTTTAAGTTCAAGTGAATCTTCAAAAAACAAAATGGCAGGTGGACCAAAAATATCAAACTCTTTTTGCAATGCTTTATCTTCAATACTATTTTGTGTAACATCAATCTGTAAAAGTGTAAAGTTTTTCATTTTATCTTTCACACGAGAATCAGAAAAAGTGAATTTTTCAAGTTCAATACAATTTACACACCAATCAGCGTAAAAATCAAGAATTACTGGTTTTTTCGCTTTTTTGAGTGCTATTGTAAGTGCTTCACGTGACGTAATTCGTTCAAAAACACTTTTACCAACTTCATGGTTTTCCACTTTTGCTGTTGTGAATTTTTCAAATGGAAGCAAAGGATTAGTAGCCCCACTCACAAAGCCAACCAATAAAATTACGGCATACAAAAAGAACAAAACCACAATACTTTTAATAATTTTACGAAACCCTTTAGCCCCAGCATGTAAAGGTTCTAATGCTCCCCAATAAATTGACGAAATTAAAATAAGTATCATCCACAAGAACATACTTGCAGAATTTGGAATAATACGTGAAAGCATCCAAATAGCAACACCTAACATCATAACGCCGAAAATACTTTTAATAGTGTCCATCCAGCCACCAGGTCTTGGCATATATTTACCCGCTGTTGTTCCAACAATCAATAAAGGAATACCCATCCCCAAACTCATTATAAATAAGGCACTCCCTCCTAAAAAAGCATTACCTGTTTGCCCTATATAAATTAATGCACCTGCTAAAGGAGCTGCAACACAAGGTCCTACAATAAGTGCAGACATAAAACCCATAATAGCAACACCCACAATACCATGCTCCCGGGCATTATCACTTTTTTTATTTAACTTCGTTTGAATGAAACTTGGCATTTGTATCTCATAAAAGCCAAACATAGAGAAAGCCAAGAGTACAAAAATAGCACTAAAAGCTGAAAGAACCCAAGGATTTTGAAGTGACGCTTGTAAATTAGCCCCAAATAAACCTGCTAAAATTCCAGCAATTGTATAGGCTACAGACATAGCAAGCACATAAACCAATGAAAGAAAAAAACCTTTTTTAGCATTCATAATGCCGCTTGATTGCGAAACAATAATTGATGAAAGAATGGGTATCATAGGAAAAACACAGGGCGTAAGTGAAAGAAGTAATCCAAACCCAAAAAAACTTGCTAACACAAGTATCCAATTGCTATTAGCCAATGAATAGGCAATTGTATCTTGCTCTGATAAAGAATGTGCATTATTTGGTGTATTATTGAGTGAAAAGGTTGTTGTTTTTTCCATTGGTTGATAGCAAAGGCCAAGCTCTGAGCAACCCTGAAAAGATAACTTTAGAGTATAAGAACCCTTGCCAGCAATTTCTTTAATAAGTGTGATAGGTACTATCAAATCAAATGATTTTCTCTGAGTTATATATTCGTGAAATGGCTCTGGTGTTGGTCGTTGTACACGATTATCCAAATTAACACGTTCAGGGGATATAAGCTCAAGAGTCAATTTATCATCATAAAGATAAATTTTATCACCTAATATTACTGAAATAACAATATTTTGCTCTTTTTCAACCATACTGATATTAAAGGCTTCCTCAGGCGTCAAAATTTTTTGAGCTTGCGAAGCGTAAACATTCAGTGCAAGAAATAAATATAGGAGAATTATTTGCACACTTTTTTTCATTTTCTAACCTTCTATCTTCTATTGTTCACATTTTAACAAAGAATATTAAATAATTTGTCTATTATAGCGATATATAGTAGTCGTAAACTTTACATGGAGGTGATTTATGGGGAAGAATAAAGAAAAAAAAGTAAAAAAAAAGAAAAAAAATAACCTTGAAGTAAAAGACGAACAACTCACTGTTACCCTTGATGAATCCATTATTGAAAAGCCAGATGTTGATAAAAAAATTCAAATTTGGGTCAAAAAAAGTGAATTAGCATATGAAAAAGAGTTAGCAAAACTACAAGTGGAACTTTTAAAATTTCAAAACCATGTCAAAGAACAAGGACTCAAAGTACTTATCTTAGTAGAAGGTCGCGATGCTGCTGGCAAAGGTGGTACGATAAAGCGTATAACAGAGCATCTTAATCCTAGAGGTGCCCGTGTCGTGGCTCTTTCTAAACCATCAGATACCGAGCGCACACAATGGTATTTCCAACGTTACATTCAACATCTACCCTCTGCTGGCGAAATTGTACTCTTTGATAGATCTTGGTATAATAGAGCTGGTGTTGAGCCTGTTATGGGCTTTTGTACACAACAAGAACATAAAGAATTTTTACGTGAAATACCAAAATTTGAAACCATGATTGCAAACTCTGGAATTATATTATTTAAATTTTATTTTTCAGTCAGTAAAGAAGAGCAAGCAAAACGTTTTTCAGAGAGAAAAACTGACCCTTTAAAACAATTTAAGCTTTCACCTGTCGATGAAAAATCGCAAGAATTATGGGACCAATATACTATTGCAAAATATTCAATGCTTTTATCATCAAACAACCCACGATGTCCATGGACAATAGTCCTTTCCAACGATAAAAGAAAAGCGCGACTTAATACAATCAAACATATCTTACAAAACGTTGAGTACCCTAATAAAATCAAAAATAAACATCTAAAACTTGACACACAAATTATACGAAGTGGCAAAGAAGAGATAGAAATTATGGAGCAAAGCCTTCAAAACGATAACCTATCACATCTTAATGGCTAAATAAACATTTACATGTAAAGACAGATCAATATCCTTACATGTAAAATATTCTTCATCAAAAAAGCCTAACGAACAAAACTTGTCCCCTAGGCTTTTGTTTTATTATTCTACTTCAGCGTCAATAACATCATCATCTTTTTTGGCTTTAGCACCGCTTTGAGCACCAGCGGCTTGTTCACCACCTTGCTCTTTTTTATACATTGCTTCGGCTAGTTTATGACTGGCTTCGCTAAGTGATTTAACTTTAGCATCAATTTGCTCTTTTGTAGCACTCTCATTAGCAAGTACTTCTTTAAGTGCTTTAAGCTCAGTCTCAATTTTTGCCTTATCTTCAGCACTAATAGCTTCACCCATCTCACCTAAAGATTTTTCTGTTTGATGAGCTAGTGCATCAGCTTGATTTCTAGCATCGACAGCATCTTTACGCTTTTTATCTTCTTCTTTATGAAGCTCTGCATCTTTAACCATTTTTTCGATTTCACCTTCATCAAGCCCTGAACTTCCAGAGATTTTAATCTCTTGTGCTTTTCCAGTTGCTTTATCTTTTGCCGAAACTGTTAAGATACCATTAGCATCAATATCAAAAGCAACTTCAATTTGTGGCACACCACGAGGCGCTGGTGGAATACTTTCAAGGTTAAATTGACCTAATGATTTATTATCTCTTGCAAACTCACGCTCACCTTGGAGTGCATGAATAGTCACTGCCGGTTGATTATCTTCTGCCGTTGAAAAGACTTGAGATTTTTTAACAGGAATCGTAGTTCCTTTCTCAATCAATTTTGTCATGACACCACCCAAAGTTTCAATACCAAGGCTAAGTGGTGTTACATCAAGTAATAAAATATCTTTAACATCACCCTTTATAACAGCCCCCTGAATGGCTGCACCAATGGCAACTACTTCATCCGGATTAACGGATTTATTTAATTCTTTTTCAAAAAATGCTTTAATTTTTTGCTGAACTAATGGAACTCTTGTTGAACCACCTACCATAACAATCTCTTTAATTTCGGCTTTTTTCAAGTCAGAGTCATTGACAACTTCTTTAATTTTTTTAATCGTTAAATCCACTAAATCTTCAATCATAGATTCGAATTTTGCACGAGTAAGTTTTTTAACCAAGTGTTTTGGCCCTGTTGCATCTGCTGTGATAAATGGTAAGTTAATCTCTGTTTCCATTGAAGAAGAGAGCTCTTTTTTAGCATTTTCTGCCGCTTCTTTTAAACGTTGAAGTGCCATAACATCTGATTTCAAATCAATACCATTATCATTTTTAAATTCACTGACTAACCAGTCAATTAAGCGGTTATCAAAGTCATCACCACCGAGGAATGCATCACCACCCGTTGAGAGAACTTCAACAACATTATCACCTGTCTCAAGAACCGTAACGTCAAATGTTCCACCACCTAAGTCGTAAACAACAATTTTTTCAGCTTCTTTTTTATCCAAACCATAAGAAAGTGCTGCCGCTGTTGGTTCATTAATGATACGAAGAACATTAAGACCTGCAATTGTTCCTGCTTCTTTGGTTGCTTTTCGTTGGCTGTCATTAAAGTATGCAGGAACAGTAATAACAGCGTCTGTTACCTCTTCACCAAGGTATGCTTCAGCATCTTCTTTAAGTTTCATTAATACTTTTGCACTAATCTCTTGTGGTGTATACACTTTACCATCAATTTCAATTGCACATGCACCATTTCTATCAACAATTGCGTAAGGAAGACGCTTTTTAGCCTCTACTGTTTTTTCTTCATTGCTCATAAGACCCATAATTCTTTTGATAGAATAAATCGTTCTTTTTGGATTTGTGACCGCTTGGCGTTTAGCAGTATCACCCACTAAAACCTCTTCTTTATCTGTAAAAGCTACAACGGAAGGCGTTGTATTTTTACCCTCTTTATTAGGTATAACTTTACTCTCACCTCTTTCAAAAACACAAACACAAGAGTTTGTGGTTCCTAAATCTATACCGATTACTTTTCCCATTTTTTATCCTTTAACTTTAATTTATTTAACGATACTGACCATTGCTGGTCTTAAAATACGCTCTTTGATTTTGTAGCCTTTTTGGAAAACTTGCAAAATCTCGCCACTCTTTTTCTCTTCACTCTCAAGTTGCATTACAGCTTCATGAAAATTAGGATCAAAACCACCTTCACTATCAACAAGCACAATGCCGTGCTTATCAAATACTTTTTTGAACTGTTCAATAGTTAACTCTAATCCCTCTTTAACCTTTCCTAAAAGTTCATCGCTTGGCACATCTATATTACTACCAGAAAGAATAGCCATTTCCAACGAATCAATGACAGGCAGTAAATCACGCGCAAAAATTTCATGAGCATATGATATTGCTTGCATTTTTTCTTTTTCTAAACGTTTTTTCATATTGTCAAAATCAGCATTTGCACGCAAATATTTATCTTCCAACTCTGAAACTTTGAGTTGTAAAAGAGCCATTTCATCAACAATTTCAACTTCTGCTGTAACATCTTCTTCTACATGTTCCAACTCTTCTTGTATTTGAACTTCTTCATTTTCTATTTTTTCATTCACGCTTTACTCCTTAACATTATTAAAAAAACCTTCAAAGTCACTCCCTATACGACCAAAACAAAAAATTTCGGCATCTGTTCCATCTTCTTCTAAAGTAGCTGTACATTTAATTGCCATACAGCCATCAGGAACAACTTCCTCAAAATAGAGTCCATTGTCTAAAGACTCTAAAAAATGAAGCTTTTGAAAACGATGGATAAATGTATCTGTTTGCATCTCTTTTGCTATAGCATACATTTCTTGCTCACCCTCTTTTAATAAAGGTAATTGAGAAAATATTGTTGCTAGTTTTTCATGCAACTCATACAAACCAACTTGTGCTGAAATATCTTTTAATGCTCGCATACTACACCCAACTAAACGTATGAGAAACTGCTCAACTTTGACATTATATTTCAAAACCACTTCTTGGGTATCAAAAACTAAAATTAAAAAACGATTTTGCACGTTTACTAATTCTTTAAACAAAGCATTTGAATTTCGCTCAATCATGCAAAAAAGATGATGTTCTTTAGTGCTTTTTTGCACCTTCTCAACATTTTTTATAAAAACTGGCTTATTTATATCAATACGTTTACGCCAGTAATTCATCAATGCTTGTTGCGTAGGAACTCTGCCACTACTGACATGTAACTGTACAAGTGAGCCAATATCTGATAATTTTTTAAAATAAATTCGTATTGTTGAGGGCGACATTTCTAAAGTTAATTTCATTTGCAATTCAGAAGAGCCAATAGGCATGTGAGATTTTAAATATTCTTGAATAATAGACTCTAAAATCAACTCTTGCTTTGATATTTTTTTCATTTTAGCACTCTTCATATTTAATTGCTGATAAAATTATACAACATTGAGTGACTTAATGTCAAGTAGAAAAAGGGCTTAGCTTTATAGTATAAAATAACACCATATAAACAATTAAATTGTTGCTAAATATTAGGGATAAAATAATAGTAAGAAGGGGGAAAGAGTTGGGAGTGTTGATTAAAAACGCTTTTTTGTTTTACAATATAATAGTATTGAATTTATCCACATTTTTAAATTTTCTATGATTCGAGTAGAATAAGAACTTTTAGTATCTAGTACCATAAAAATATCATTAAGCCCTTGTCTTTCGCTTTTGCTTAAAGTGCTCATCCGTGTTCCTTTAATTCATTCGATATTCGTTTAATAATTCGTAATGCATCACTCTCATCAAGTTCGCCGAGCATTTTAAAAATTGCAGTGGCGGCTTGAGGTTGTGAATTACCCAGTTTCCAATCTTGGTAAGTTCGCATTGATACGTCAAGTCTATCTGCCATCTCACGCTGTGATATTTTTTTCCCAAAAAATTTAGATTCAACAGCATTATGAAGAAGATTAAATATATCATTTGTTTTCATGTGAAAAATTCTACCCAACTGAGCTTTAATTACACATAAATATGATATTTTTATATCGTATTATACATAAAAAACTTTATTTTTATACTATTTTATCTAGTTATATAAGTATTTTATACACATAATATCTAATAATTACTATTTATACTATATTTTATACGGTTAAACGTATAAAATATAGTATAAAGCCATTAAATAAAATAGTGTATTTTATTTGCCAAATAATAAAAGGATTGTTTAAAAAAGAGGAAAGAAGAGGTAGCCGGAAAAGACCGACTACCCGTAAAGGCGAACTATTTATCTCTAATAGAAAGTTCTTTAATGACTTCGCTGTATTTAACAAAATCTTTTTGCTTAAGATAACGCATCAAACGCTTACGTTGTCCAACAAGTTTAAGAAGACCAAGTCTTGAAGAATGATCTTTATTATTTGATTTCAAGTGTTCAGTTAGTTCCTTAATTCTGAATGAAAGAAGTGCTATTTGAACTTCAGGAGAACCTGTATCTCCCTCTTTTCTACCAAATTTGCTAACTATTTCTAGTTTTTCCGCCGAACCTAAAGCCATTGTGACCTCCTGATTGGTAATGAATTTGCTTTTTTGAAGCTTGTAATCTTAGCTTAAATAACCAAAAATAATTATTAAATGCGGAAGTTAACACTTTATTACACAACAAAACATTGATTGATAAATTAGCTTCTGAATTAAAGCAAAAAAAAACTTTTATTTAGTACAATATTTATCTCATTTAAATATCGAGGATGTACTTATGTTATTAACAAAAGCAAGCGAATATGCACTTCTATCACTCATTATGATAGCACAAAAAAATACACCTCAAGATGTGGATACTTTATCCAATCAACTCGGTATTTCTAAAAGTTTCCTTGCAAAAATATTGCAATCACTCGCCAAAGAAAAAATACTAACCTCTTTTAAAGGAGCACACGGGGGGTTTATGCTTGCAAAAAAACCAGAAGAATTGAGTCTAAAAAAAATTATAGAATGTGCAGAAAAAAAACGCACTGTTGTTTTCGAATGTTCTCCATCATCAGGGAACTGCCCTAGTGGAAAGGGTGATTTTTGCCGTGTTTGGCCATTTTTAAATAAACTTCAATCAAAAATTGATGTGTTTTTGGATAATATGACACTTAAAGATATTACTGAAGCATAAGGGTAGTTTTTGGCAAAAAATCAAAATGGCCTTTTAACAAGAGTTGCTCCTTTTTTAGAGCCTATTGTTAAATCTAAAGATCTCACTATTGTTGTTTTTATTGTTGCAATTTTGGCGATTATTATCGTTCCATTGCCAAGCCCATTACTTGATTTTTTTCTTGTTATTTCATTGTCTATTTCTGTTTTACTTATTCTTATTTCTCTTTATATTCCTAAACCGACAGACTTAACAACATTCCCAACACTGATTCTTATTATTACACTGTACAGACTTGCCCTGAATATATCAACAACTAGAATGATTCTTTCAAATGGTCACCTTGGTGCTGACGCTGTCAGTGAAATTATCTCTAGTTTTGGTCAATTTGTAGTTGGTGGCAATTACGTTATCGGTGTGATTGTCTTTTCAATTCTTGTTTTAATTAACTTTATGGTTATCACAAAAGGGTCCGGTAGAGTTGCTGAAGTAGCGGCTCGTTTTACGCTTGATGCGATGCCTGGAAAACAAATGGCTATTGATGCAGATCTTAATGCTGGGCTTATTGATGAAAAAACTGCCCGAAAAAGACGTGAAGACATCATTCAAGAAGCAAGTTTTTACGGTGCCATGGATGGTTCTAGTAAATTTGTTAAGGGGGATGCTGTTGCTGGTATTATTATCACCATTATTAACATTATTGGTGGATTTCTTATCGGTGCTTTTCAACATAATTTAGATCTTGCAACCAGTGCTAAAACTTATACTATTCTAACCATCGGTGATGGTCTTGTTTCACAACTTCCTGCACTTATTAGTTCAACAGCAACTGGTATCATTATTACTCGAGCCAATAAAGCTGACAATGAGACATTTTCAGATGGTGCCATGCAACAACTTTTTGGTGAACATAAAACACTCCTAATTGTTGGATTTATTCTTGTTATGTTTGCGCTAGTCCCTGGACTACCCACTCTTTCACTCTCATTTGTCGGATTTATTTTTCTTGGACTTGGTTATCTTGTTAAGCAAACCTATGATGGACATTTTTCATTACAAAAATTCTTTTCTTCTACTCCAGCTGCTGTACAAAAAGCGAAACAAGAAGCACAAGTCAAAACTAAAAATGAGCAAGCTCCTAAAAAAAGTGCAGAAGAACTTCGAAAAGAAGAAGAAACAACACTTAATGATATCTTAAAACTTGAAATTTTAGAACTTGACCTAGGCTACCAACTTATTAAATTAGCCGATCCGGCACAAGGTGGCGACTTGCTAGAGAGGGTTAAAAGTATGCGCCGTAAAATTGCATCTGATTTTGGTTACCTTATTCCACAAGTACGTATACGGGATAATCTACATTTAAACCCTAATCATTATCAGTTACTTCTTAAAGGAATCGAAATAGGTAGTGGAGAGATATATCCTGATAAATTTTTAGCGATGGATAGTGGATTGGCAATTGAAAAAATTAAAGGTATCCCTACAAAAGAACCAGCTTTTGGCTTGGATGCACTATGGATTGATGCTAATTTAAAAGAAGATGCTATTATCAAAGGATATACTACCGTTGATCCTGCAACTGTTATCTCGACACACTTAAGTGAATTAATTAAAAAATATTCTGAAGAGCTTCTCACTCGCCAAGAAGTACAAAGTTTGGTCGATAAACTGCAAAAAGATTATCCAGTGGTTGTGGGCGATTGTCTTAAAGTAGCTAATATTGGACTCATTCAAAAAGTCCTTAAAGCACTATTGCATGAAAAAATTCCTATCAAAGATCTTCTTACTGTACTAGAAACCATCAGTGACATTGCTGAAATTACTAAAAATGTTTCTATTATTGTAGAGCAAGTAAGGGCTAAACTCTCTCGTGTCATTACAAAACTCTATAAGGATGAAAATGGTGTATTAAAACTCTTAACATTTAATGCGGGAACAGAGCAAAAACTATTAGATGCCCTTCGTGAACGCGATGGGGTAAGAGATTTATTGCTTAATATTGGGCAAATTAATACGCTTGTTAAAGCAACAAGTGATGAGGCAGCCAAACTTTTACATAAAGGAATTGCCCCAGTAGTTATTATTGTTGACCCTCTTTTACGCAAAGCCCTCTCTGATATTTTTGAGAAATTTGGGTTAGATATTGTTGTTCTCTCCCATGCAGAAATAGATTCAAATTCTAAATTTGAAGTCATGGGTACGATAGAAATCGAAAAATTATAAATACACGATAGTAAGGAATTTTATGAATTACCAATTACATCACCTCTCGCATACTGATTTGGATGGCTATGGCTGTCAAATGGTGAGTCAACATTTTTTTAAGTCCATTATGTTTTATAATTCAAATTATGGCAAAGAGATTAATGAATGTTTCAATCAAATTTTGAGCACAATTCAGAATTCTGCACAAGAAAAACACGTTATTTTGATTACTGATCTTAACCTCACAATGGAACAGGCCAAAGAGTTTGACTCTAAAATTAATATCTGTGATAAAGAAGTTATGTTACTCCTTTTAGACCATCACAAAACGGGTGAAGAGTGTGCACGAAGTTTTGATTGGTATTTTTTAGATTCAGATCGATGTGCTACAAAAATTACATATGATTTCTTTGCTGAACTGTTTGGAAAGAATAAGAAACTTGAAGCCTTTGTTAATGTTGTTAATGCCGTTGATATTTGGCTAGAAGATAAACCTGAATTTGAATTGGGTAAAGTCTGCATGGGAATGATAAGTGGTGCTAGAGAAGTTAATAAAATTATGTTTCCTGAACAAAACTCACAGTACCTTTTTTCACTGCTGAGCGAGGCTCAAAATTACTTTACATGTCAAAATGCCCATATTGCCCTTGATGATGCTATTCATAGTATTAAAAAACACTTTTTCCAAGAAGCTAATACGCATACAAATACGCTTAGTAACCTTGTTTCATCTTATAATGTTAAACTTTTAAGTAAAAACCGTGATAAAATGCAAATTATGTACAAAGAGTATAAAGGTATTTTGACGTATAACATTGGGAATGTCTCTGTCATTGGCAATGATTTTTTGACAGCTAATCCAGACTTTGATTTTTTTATGGACGTTACCTCAAAAAAGACAATAAGCTTGCGTTCTAATGGGAATGTAGATGTTAGTAAAATGGCAGCAACCATTGCCAATGGTGGAGGACATCATAATGCAAGTGGAGGTTTACTAAGCACTTTCAAAGATGCTTTTATCTATGATACGATTAAGAATCAAGTCGTTACAATCATCTCTAGCAAAGGATAACTATGCCAACCGAAAAACTCCAAATTGATCTTGAAAAAGCTGAAATTGAGATTGAAGAATTAGCAATGCAACTAGCTGATATGCTAGGTGTTGCACTGTATTTTGCTGGTGTGAAAAGAGAAGATATTCCCAAAGCTGTTGATGTTTACCTTCAAGGCTTAGATGAAGTTTTTGATGATGATGAAGAAGATGGCGAAATGGGTTTTGAAGAAATTATTCAAGTAATTGAATACATACGCAAAAAGCATCCTAAACTTTTTCACAAATAAAAGGTGTAGGTTTCACCTACCCTTTCTTTTTAGCAATAAATGTGGCAAAATTTCCCCATTTAAACAGTATTTCAATGGTCTCAAATCCTGCATTTTTGAGCATTCTTTTATTTTCATCTTCTGTATATGGTATAAGTACATTCTCTAGTGCTTCTCTTTTTTGTGCAATTTCGAAATCACTATATCCACGATTACGTTTAAAATCATAATACAAATCTATCATCTGTTTATTAAGTTCTTTATCGGTAAAAACAACTTTTTCACTAAAAATAAAAAGCCCATTGGAATGAAGTCCATGGTAAATTTTTTCAACAAAAGCTGTTCGTTCAAGTGGTCTAATAAATTGAAGCATATAATTAGCAATAACTACGTCAAATCCTTCCAAGGAGGTTTTTAACATATCTTCATTTTTAAGCTCAATATTTGCTCCATATGCTTGAATTTTTTGATGGGCTAAATGTAACATGGCCTCAGCATTATCAATACCAATCAAAATAAAATTTTTAGTACTTTTTTTGTAAAGTGACAATAAGGTATTAGCTGTAGAACAACCCAAATCTATAATTCTTGCATTTTCATTAACATGCAGACAAATACTTTGACATATGAGTTCAATAACTTCTTTATAAAAAGGGATAGAGCGTTCTAACATGTCATCAAAAACAACGGCTACATTTTCATCAAACTCAAACTGCTTTGTAATAGGTTGTGTAAAAATATCATCTTTTCTCATACTATAGTCTTTCATTATTTATATCAGATGAAATTATAACAAAATATTATTTAGTATTAAGCCAATAACCTTTATACTTTAGTAATTATATTAAGAATTAGGTGGATGGATGAATAAAAAGTTGCAAGAACTTACGGATGAAACAATCAAAGAAATACGTAAACTAGAAATTGTTTTACCCGAAATTTATCAAGATATTTTTTACACTAAAGCTAAAGAATTAAACGTTACTATGAGTGAAAGTGATAAAGAAATGGCAATGATTTATGCACTTAAAAAAATACAAAATCTTAAAGACGAAACAGAAAAATCTGCTTCAATATTAAAAGAAAATGTATCTAATGCCAAAACTGCCATTGCTAATAAAGATAATGTTGCATTAAATATTATTGAAAATAATATGATTGACCTAGAAAAGAAAATTTCGATGCTTCAACAAGAGCTTTTTATTGATGAATTAACGCACTTATATAATCGCCGATGGCTTTTCGAGAAATTTCTTAATGATGACCTATTTAAAGAAGATGGGGTCCTTGCCTTCATCGATCTTAACAACTTTAAATATGTTAATGATACCTATGGACATATCGTTGGTGACAAGGTCTTGAATGTACTAGGTAAAGTTCTCAAACGTATTGAAGATAGTATTGCAATACGTTTTGCTGGTGACGAGTTTATTGTTGTTTCACAGCATCACAATGAAGCAGAATTAATGAAACTTTTAAATACAGTTAATCATAATTTACGCTTAACCAATCTCAAACATGGTGAGCAAGTCTTTCATGTTGATTTTGCTTTTGGCGTTGTTACCTTTAGTAAAGATGATATTTTCAAAACTATTTTAGAACTCTCTGATGAAAGAATGTATCATCATAAAAAATCAGCAAAATAAAGCTTACATGTCATTAATATTTTTTTAGCACTTTGAATATCTTTTGAAATTTGCATTTTTAAATCGTGCAATGTTTCAAATTTCTTATTTTCTCGCAAATATTTGACAAAGAAGAGTTCAACATTACTATTTTCAGGCGATATTCTTTCTCCAATAATATGTGTTTCAATTGAAAAATTTCCATCGGTGCTTAAACGCTTTCCTATAAAGGAGACAGAGTCATAGATTTTTTTATCCACTCTTGAACGTGTGGCATATACACCTTCTTTAGGTATCAAATAATCTAAAACTTTTAAGTTCAGTGTTGCAACAAGCTCTTTTTGACCGATGCCCTGTCCTGCAACAATATCACCAATGATGGCATATTCTCGCCCTAAAAAACGGTTTGCTTCATCAATTTTTCCTTCTTTCAAAAAGGCTCGGATATTACTAGAATGAACCGCTACACCGTGATAGCAAAATTCATCTACTATTTCTACTTCGCCATCAAAGAGAATTTTTAAATCATTGGCATTACATGAGCGGTGTTTTCCAAAATGAAAATCATAACCTACCAATATCTTTTTGAGATTGATAAATTCTTTTTTTAACAGTGCAACAAATTCAGCGCCACTAAACTCTTTAACTTTTAAAAAGTGGTAAAACATGCACGGATAACCTGCATATTCACTACGTTTAATACCTGGAGTTAAATTGGCTTGATCTTTATCCACGACAAAGAGCGCTCCGTGCTCACCTAGTCTATGAATTAATTGTTTATGGCCAATATGTATGCCATCAAAGCTACCTAAAGCAATGGTATCGACACTATCTTTTCTCAAAATAGTAGAATGTTTCTGCATTCCCTTCTTTTCCTTTAAGTAATGAATCTCTTTTAGCCATCAAAGTCCACCCTAAACGGACACACTCTGACTCAATTTTTTGTTGTGCACGTAGAATGGCTGAAGCATCCTTTACCACACCTTTAGTCGTGCGTTTGACCTCTTTACCAACCTCAAATTGTGGTTTAAACAAGATAATAATACCTTTATTGGCTAATCTATCGATGTCATTTAAAATTTGGGCTACCCCTATAAAAGAGACATCACATGTCACCATATCATAGGTTATTTTTGGATTAAAAACTCTAATATCAGTATTTTCAAAGAGGACAACACGAGGATTTAAACGTAACATCTCATGCAATTGAGCACTTCCTACATCAACAGCGGTCACACTTTTTGCCCCTTCTTCTAAAAGAACTTCTACAAAACCACCCGTACTACTACCAATATCTAAGCACGACAAACCCTCTACATGTAGAGATTTAAGCTCACCAAAAAAACCTTTTAGTTTATGACCACTTCGGCTAACATATTGTGATATTTTTTCGACGGTGACTTCATCGCTTTCTTTGATTTCTACAGAACTTTTTCGCTCAGCTACGCCATTCACAAAAACACTGCCAGCCTTAATCAACTCAGCCGCTTTATTGCGGCTTTGCGCTAATCTTTGGTCAAACAGATATGCATCCAATCTCATAAAAGCATCCCATTAAATTCATCTTCACTGATTACTCTCACGCCTAATTCCTTTGCTTTGCTAAGTTTACTACCAGCATCTTCACCGTAAATAACAAAATCTGTTTTCTTAGAGACACTACTGCTCACTTTAGCACCCATCGCTTCTAATTTCTCTTTTATATCATCTCTTGGCTGGGACATGGAGCCTGTTAAAACCACTGTTGTTCCTGTAAAAGCCGTCATCACAATAGCTTGTTTTTCCGCAACCTTTGGCTCAATGATGCTCATTAAAGATACTATTTTGTCGTGATTGACACGAATAAATTCTAAAAGACTTTGTGCCATCTCTTCACCAAAGCCCTCAACGCCCAAAAGTGCTTCATAACTTACGTCCAACCACGCTTCACCAAAATTTTTAGCTATCTTTTTAGCCGCTACTTCACCAATATGCTCAATTCCTAAAGCATTAATAAAGCGCTCCAAGCTTACCCCTTTACTTTGTGCAATAGCCTCTATAATATTCTGCGCTTTTTTGCCTTTAAAACCCTCTAAATCAAGTAAATCATCTATGGTAAGTCGGTATAAATCGCTAACATGTAAGACTAATTTTTGCACAAATAATTGTTCGACGATTTTATCGCCAAGCCCATCAATATTAAGGCATTTTTTAGAAGCAAAATGGATAATGGAATTAACGACTCTTGCATCACATGAAAGATTTTGGCATTTAATCAAAGCGCCCTCATCTAACAATTCACTGCCACACACAGGACAATTTAGCGGACGGGGGATGCTTGATTCGCTGCCATTTCGACGAGATTCGAGCACTTTAATAATCTTAGGAATTACATCCCCACTGCGAATGATAATGACACTATCACCGATACGAATATCTTTACGTTCAATCTCATCAAAATTGTGCAACGTCGCTCGTTCCACGACAACACCTTCGATATTAACTGCTTCCACTTCCGCTACAGGTGTTACCACGCCACTTCTGCCTACTTGAAGGGTAATATCACGGATACGTGTCACTTTTTCAATGGCTGGAAATTTAAAAGCCACCATCCAACGTGGATATTTGACGGTATAACCTAACTCTTCCTGCAACGCAATATCATCAATCTTCACAACCATACCATCCATCATCATCTCAATTTCATCGCGTTTTGCTATCAACTCTGCATAAAGCGTGTGAATCAACTCAACACTTTGAGTAATCACAATTTTAGGAGGTTGTAAAAAGCCTAAGCTGTATATAAACGCCATTTTATCACTGAGCATAGTATATTTTAAGGTATTTTCGCCAATACCCCACGGATAAAAGACCAAACGTCTTTTAGCCGTAATACTTGTATCAAGCTGACGTAAACTTCCTGCAGAGGCATTGCGAGGGTTAGCAAATAATGGTTCATTATTTTTAAGTCGCTGCTCATTGATGTGTTCAAAATCATTTTTACGAATGACCACTTCACCACGTATCTCAATGAGCTCTTTATAAGCAATTTCCAAAGGAATAGACGCAATGGTACGCACGTTTTGTGTCACATCTTCGCCTACACTACCATCACCTCGTGTAATGGCTTGCTTGAGATAACCATCTTCATAAATTAGATTAAGACTTGCACCATCGAATTTTGGCTCGCAATAAAATGTAAAACTTTCTTTGGTTTTTTTAATACGCTCTATCCATGTATCCAGTTCAGCTTCATTAAAAACATCTTCCATACTCCACATGCGTGCTCTATGCGATGCCTTTTCAAAGCTTTCAAGAACAATGCCACCAACCCGTTGCGTTGGGCTATTGGGTTCTACATGTAAGGGATTTTCCATTTCATAGGCTAAAACTTCGTGGTATAAAATATCATACTCTTCATCACTCGCCAAAGGCGCATCATCTACATAATAAGCTTTTGCCCATGTTTTTAAAAGCGTTATTTTTTGAATATACTCTTCGTGTTTCATGCGATATAACTACTGTAAATTAATTTAAGGAGGGTTAATCCAACCATCGTAAGGAAAAAGGCTCTAATAAAACCAACTTCTTTTTTAATGACCATATTGGAACCTAAATTAGCACCCAGTAATTGTCCCAACCCCATTGTTAGTCCTGCTAAAAGTAATACATTACCACTCGCAAGAAAAACAGCTAAAGAAACTACATTGCTCGTAAAATTCATCACTTTAGTATGAGCTGTTGCTTTTTTTAGATTTAACCCAAGTAGCCCAACTAATGCAAATGTCCAGAAGGTTCCTGTTCCTGGCCCAAAAAAGCCATCATAAAAGCCTAAAGCAATACCAAAAATAGCATAAAATAGATTACGACTCAGTAAAGCATGTTTGTCACTAGCTCCAAGCTTGGGCGAGAGCAATGTATAGATAAAAATTGCCACTAACATGATGGGAATCACTTTAGCCAAAACAGAAGCGTCAATCAATAAAATAGCATAGGTTCCAATGGCAGCACCAATAAAGGTATAAATTACCCCAACATAAACTTCCTTCCAACTGATAAAACCCTTAGCCATAAAGTTAAACGAAGCCATTCCGCTACCAAAAGTCCCTTGGAGTTTATTGGTTGCAAGAGCGATATGCGGCGGCATACCAGAGGCTAGAAGTACTGGTATTGTAATAATACCTCCCCCGCCTGCAATAGCATCAATAAAGCCTGCTACAATGCCTGTTAAAAGAAAGATTACATAATAATAGAGTTCAAATTCCATGTTTTTCATCGCCTTGTTCAGTAGGTATTTTTTCTTTATTGGGACATGTATCTTCTATAGCACTCTCTATGATTTCAGTGGAAGTTATTTCACTAGAGAGCTCTTCAGTGCTTTTTTCTGTTACAGTCTCTTCTGAAATAACATCTTCGACTACGTTCTCAACATTTAAAAGGGCATCTTTGTCTTCTTTGATTTTTTTCATCGTTTCAATGTAATCTAAGGAGCGAATTTGACGCCAAATTTCACGCTTAACTAAACTTTGGACATAACGTCTATCACCACCTACAACTCGGCCTTGCTCATTTCCACCACATTCATTGCATACAAAAAAAGTAATTTTATTTTGCAAATCTTCCGTTGAACGGCAATTTTCATCATCACATGTGAGCATCCCTTGACAATGAGGACAATAACACCATAAAAGACTTATTTCCCCTTTACGGTATTTCCATTTCCATAATATGTTATACATGAACATTTCACGGAATTTATAATACTTTGGCTCCATTAATTTTTTAGCAATAAAGGGAGCCGCTATTAAAAATACAAAAATAGCAAGAGCACCACTATCAACAGCCCATTGTGGGATATTATAAAGCACACTTATACGAGTTAATAAATCTATTATTTTTTCCACTCAAATTCCTAAAAAATTTTATGCATGGCTTTTGCTACACTCAAAGCTTGAATATGTTCTTTAACATCATGAACACGTAAAATCGATGCACCATGTTCGTACGCTTTGACATGTAGCGTTAATGTACCAGGTAACCGCTCTTCTATAGAGCTTTTATAAATCTTATCAATCATTGATTTTCGACTAGCGCCCACCAATAAAGGATAACCAAAATGTAAAAAATGGGCATGATGCTTTAGCAACATCAAATTATGTTCTAAGCTTTTACCAAAACCAATACCCACATCTAAAATAATTTTTTCTATCCCAAAGGCTTTCGCCTTAGCAATTCGCTCATCAAAAAAGACATCAACTTCTGCCATAACATCATTGTAATGTGGTGCCTTTTGCATACAATCAGGACTACCTTGCATATGCATCAAAATAACGGTTGCATTATAGTATGAAGCGACTTTGGCAACCGCATCGTTAGACAATGCTGTAATATCATTTACGATGCTAAATCCGCGTTGAAGAGCATACTCTAAACATAAAGGAGAATAACTATCCAATGAAAACTTTACTTTTTCATACAATTTTTCTGCCCAAATCACGTCTACAATGGGTCCAATGCGTTGCAACTCTTCTTCTTCACTCACGCTCACACTTCCAGGACGACTTGAGACACCACCGACATCAATGATGCTTGCACCCTCTTCTATCATTGCTTCAATTCGTTTAAGTGCATCTTTACTGGAAAAACGACTGCCTTTAAAAAAACTATCGTCATTAGCATTCAAAACACCCATGACACTATAATCATCTTTGCATGTAACATGCATGGTACTCAGTTTTTGAGCTAACGCTTTTAGTCCAAAAGGTTGCGCTTTTTCTTTAAGACAAAGTTGTTTAAGTTGTTTATCATTCGCTATCAGTAATGCATCAACGTATGTATCTTTACAGGTAATGGTATCTTTGGGTACAGCTACATCAGCGCCAATGGAAAGTGCATCTTGTTTAAGAATATTGGCAGCAGGAGTGCGCAAATCTTTAATATAAATGAGATTCAATGATGTTTTAGGTACGAGTTGGACAATTCCTTCTTTTGTAACATCTAAACCCTTGAGTAAAGATTGCACATCAGTCTGGTTTGATAACCTATAACACGTCATCGTCGCTTCCTTTGCATAATACTTAAGAGTAAAGACGTTAAAAGTGTTTGTGCACGACTATTGAGTTCTGCAAGCTGTACCAATTTTTGGAAGTGCTCTAATTCACCTTCACTAAAGTCAAGATGATGCACATGAATTGCTTCAAAAACGATACTTTGAATCATCTCTTTTAAAAGGTTTTTTTCAAGATAGGCATTAGCTTGTACAAAGGGGTAAATATCACTTAAATCGAGTTGTTTGAGATTTAAGCCACTGGATACTTTTTCATGTACATAATCCAATTCTTCATATTGTAAGCGAGAACGAATCGTAGGCAAAAAAGCATTTTTTGATGGGGCCACCAAGACGAATATGATATTTCGTGGTGGCTCTTCAAGTATTTTAAGTAATGAATTTTGCGCTTCAATACGATAACTTTTTGCAACGACAATAAGAAATTTTGTCTTTGCTTCAGCAATATAAGCTTCTTTAACAAGTTCTTTAGCATCATCTAACAAAAATTCATTTTTTACATAAAAAAGATGCCTTTGATTTACATAACGCTCTTCTAGTATCTCGGTAGCTTTCTCTATATTCGCGCAAATTAAAAGATGGCTAAAAAGAGCTTCCTCACTCATTTTCAAACGTAACCTCAGCAAAAAGCACTGCATTAATACTTTTATCAAGGAGTCTGAAGAGTTGAATTAATTTGATATCGAGCATTTCATCATCACTGAGAAGGTAAAAACTATTTTGTAAATGTTCATCTAAAATCCACATAAAACTATCGTCTTTACGTTTCGCTATTTGCATCCTTATATCACTATTTTTACCAATATAAAAGAAGGTATAACCATTGGGAAACGACTGAGAGAGAAGATCTTCTAAAAGCTCTATATCCTCCTTAGTCTTCACCTGATATAAATTAGGATAGAGCGTTGGTAATGCAATAAATGGCAAAAGTGGCCTATTCTTGGCATGATTATTTATGGCTCTGAGCATATAGTGGCAAAACCACGCTCTGTCATCATCTGTGATAACAATAAACGTGTGTCCATTTAAAAGATTTTTGAGCATGGAAGCGGCAAGAGGTACCCATTCGAACCTCTTCTCTTCCATCCAACTCATCATAGAGCCGTCTTTTCGTATCTCTTCTAATGTCCACTTTAAAAACTGTTGCATCAATTATTTGTCCAATTGATAGGCACTGTGTAATGCGCGAACCGCTAGTTCACCATATTTTGCTTGAATGACCATAGATATTTTAATCTCACTGGTACTAATCATTTCGATATTAATACCCTCTTTAGCCATCGTATCAAAGGCTTTGCATGCAACGCCACTATGAGACTTCATACCAACACCCACAATGGAAACTTTGACAATTTCACTGTCATATTCCATCACATCACTGGCTTTAAGCTCACTCATCGCTCTTTTAGTTTCTTCAAGTTCATTTTGAGGAACGGTAAATCCTAGATTGGTTGTACCATCATGCCCAACATTTTGAATAATCATATCGACGTTAACACTTGAAGCTGCTAATTTTTTAAAAATTTCCGCAGCAATACCTGGTTTATCTGTAACACCTCGTAGTGTTACTCTCGCTTGGTTTTTATCAAGGGCTATTCCACTTACTAATGGTTGTTCCATAATGCTATCTTCCTTTGTTATCAATGTACCTTCATGGTGATTAAAACTACTGCGTGTTACAAGATTGACGTTAAGCTTTTTTGCCATCTCAACAGACCTACTTTGCAACACTTTTGCTCCTAAACTAGCAAGCTCTAACATCTCATCATAACTGATTTTATCAAGCTTCTTCGCTTTTGGTTCAATTCGTGGATCGGTAGTATAAACACCATCAACATCCGTATAAATTTCACATAAATCAGCTTCTAATGCTCCAGCAACCGCAACAGCGGAAAGATCACTTCCTCCACGTCCAAGGGTCGAGACTTCGCCATTCTCTGTGACACCTTGAAAACCAGCTACAACAATAATAGTGCCTTTGTTAAGTTCTTCTTTCATTCCCGTTGTATCAATATGCTCAATGCGTGCTTTAGTGTGAACACTATCAGTAACAATGCCTGCTCTTCGCCCGCTCATAGAAATAGCGTTATACCCTTTCTCATTTAAGGCAATGGCCAATAAGGCACTGGTCACACGCTCTCCTGAACTTAACAACATATCAACTTCACGCTGATTCGGATTATCACTAAAATAACTTGCATATTCCAATAATTTGTTCGTTTCACCACTCATTGCAGAGACAACAACCACAAGGTCATTACCTGCTTTTTTTGTTTCAATCACTCTTTGGGCAACTGCTTCAATACGCTCAACCGTACCAACACTTGTACCACCATATTTTTGTACAATCAACATCTTAAAGATATCCTTCTTTTTTAAAATAATCTAATACTAATTTATATACGGGTCGTTTAAAATAGGTAATAAAATCAAAGATTTTATCCAAGGTCACAAATTTATACTCAGTAAATTCTGGCTCTTTGGTTGCTAAGTTAATTTTAGCATTTTTCTTAAGACGCACTAAAAAATATTTTTGTCTTTGACCATCAAAGGGATACATTTTTTGAGCTATTTTTTGTGGAAAATCATACTGTAGCCATTCAGGATATTCCCCAATAATTTCAATATCTCGCGTACCAATCTCTTCATGTAGCTCTCTAAAAAGGGCTTCTCTTGGTGATTCACCTTCATCTATGCCACCTTGCGGAAACTGCCAGGCATCGGCAATATCGTTACGACTAGCAATAAAAAGCTGACATTTAAAAGGATAGTGCGCAGAGACAATAACAGCAGCTACATTAGGTCTGTACCGTTTTTGCGCTTCCATAATGTTCATTACCTCAATTTTTTGTTACAATGGTAACCAAAAAGTCATTAAACTTCTCTAAGGAGATTCGTGCTCGCGTATTTACATATTCCCTTTTGTGATAGCAAATGTCACTATTGCGCTTTCAATTCCTATACTGGTAAATTTGACCTTAAAGAACGCTACATGCATGCTATTGTAGAACAACTACAATATGAATTAAAGCGCTTTGCTCCACCAAAGCAAAGTATTGTTTCTTTATTTATAGGAGGGGGCACTCCTTCGACTATCAAAGCATCTTTGTATGAGCCTTTTTTTGCGCTTCTTACGCCTTATTTGGCAGAAAACGCAGAAATAACCACGGAAGCCAATCCTCAATCGGCTACTAAAGAGTGGCTAAGTGGCATGAAAGCCCTTGGTATCAACCGTGTTAGCTTTGGTGTACAAAGTTTCAATGATGCAAAGTTGAAATTTTTAGGCAGAGCGCATACGAAAGAAAGTGCACTGAGCGCTATTCATGAAGCGTATACTTTAGGCATTAAAAACATCTCTTTAGACCTGATTTATGGCACATCACTTGATACAATGGCTTTGTTGGAAGAGGATTTGCATATCGCTTCAAGCCTGCCTATTAATCATCTCAGTGCGTATGCACTCACACTGGAAGAAAATACACCTTTTTTTAAGCGCACCGATGTTGTCAATACCTCCGAAAAACTCGCCAAAGACTTCGTAACCCATATCATACAAGCAGGCTTTGCGCAATATGAAATTTCCAATTTTGGAAGCTACCAAAGTGTACACAACAAAGGCTATTGGGAACATCAAAACTATCTTGGTATTGGCTCAGGCGCTGTTGGCTTTTTGGAAAATAAACGCTTTTATCCCGCCAAAGAAATAGAAACGTATATCAATAATCCCTTAGAACATAACGTAGAATTACTCAGTCACAATGATTTACATGTTGAGAAGATTTTTTTAGGTGCACGTAGTAATATTGGGATAGCACTTTCTTTATTTAATACTCAAGAGAAGGAAAAAGTCTCCCTTCTGATAGAAGAAAAAAAGCTTCTATGTAAGGATACTCGAGTCTATAATCCAGATTATTTTCTCAGTGATGAGATAGCCCTTTTTATTGTGGACTAGGCTCATCAAGCGCTTCTTTTAAAAGAGCCTTGGCAGCTTCTCGCCCTTCATTAACGATATGGTTTACATGTAAGGCTTTGAGAAGCTTCTTTTCATCATAATCACTGGCTTTTGCAACGATTTTAATAGGCTTTTCAAACGATGTCAAAACTTCACACAATAAAATTAATTTTTTTTCGTTATTAATTGCAATAATGACGGACTTACATTCATCAATAAACGCTTTTTTCAGAATACTTTTTTCAGTCGCATTGCCATAATAAACAGGCTCTTCCCTACTTTGACCTAGTTTTACCAACGACATATCATGCTCTAATACGATGTAATTCACATTCATTTTTTTAAGCCGATAGACAATCTCTTGTCCCAATTTTCCATATCCACAAACAATAATATGCCCTTTTATCCCCGAAGAATTAATAATAAAATCACCACTTTCAGGCTCTTTAGTGACAGCATCAACTAAATTTTTAATATTTCTTAAAATAAAAGGTGTCGCAATCATAGAAAGAACAACAATAATAATTAAAATTTGTGCAATCGTTTGCTCAATCAAATTTGAAGAGTTTGCCAATGCTAATATGGCCAATGAAAATTCACCACCTTGACAAATCGTTAAAGCTGATTTTAATGCGAGTCTACTTCCCGTTTGGAAAACAACAATCACATACACAACAGCAATTTTTATAAAGACAACAGTACACCCTAATAAAAGTATAGCCAGTGCATGTTGTGCAATGACACTCACATCTATCTGCATACCTACCGTCATAAAAAAAAGTCCTAACAAGATATCTCTAAAAGGGACCAAGTCAGCTTCAATTTGATGTTTGTATTGAGTTTCAGCCATCATCATACCTGCTAAAAATGCTCCAAGTGAGTATGAAAAGCCAAACGTATGGGCTAAGAAAGAGGCGCCTACAACGAGCATTAAAACAGAAGCGATAAAGATTTCTTCCGTATCTGCCCACACAACAAGAGATAAAAAACGATTTAAAAAATACTTACCAATCACAAATAAAAGAGTAAGGACAATCAACACACTGTAAAATGTTTGCAATAATAAATCAGCAATGGAACTACTATCTGATGAAAAAATATTAATCATCAATAAAATAGGGATAACAGCAATATCTTGAAACAATAAAATACCTAAGGCTTTTCGTCCGTAAACCGTATGAATATTACCACTATCATTGAGTATTTTAAGAACAATTGCGGTTGAAGAAAGAGCAAGGGCATAACCTATGATAATGGCACTCTTTTTTTCAATACCAAAAAAGTATTCAGAACTTAATGATATGATTCCTCCCACCATTGCCACTTGTAAAAAGCCATTGAGAAAAACCTCTTTTTTCATACCCATCAAATGTTTAATAGAAAATTCAAGTCCAACAGTAAACATTAAAAAAACAATGCCAAACTCTGCAATATGATTCAAAGAGTCATTATTGCCACCAAGCTTAAAGATATAGGCTATGGCAAACCCCGTGATAATATAACCTATAATTGTAGGAATATTAAAACGTTTAAGCATAATATTGAAAAAGGTTGCAATGGCTGTTGCACTCAAAATAATGGCCAGTAAATTATCCATTTTTACTCACCAAATAAAATAATCTCATAACTATTTTTACGTTTGACTAAAGGATTTTTGGTTTGGTTATTTTTTTTAGAGAGTCCATCAACTTCAACTTTAAGAGAACTAATCAATACTTCATATTCATCAATTTTTTCTTTAAGCTGCATAATAATATCAACACCCGCAAGATTAACCCCTAAATCACGAGTAAGGCGCAAAATCATCTTAATTTTATCAATATCACTTTGTGAATATAAACGCATCTTTCCATCGGTTCGTGATGGACGAACCAATCCCTCTCGTTCATATTGACGTAGAGTTTGCGGATGAATGGTCAAAACCTTTGCGACAACACTTATTAAATATACGGGTTCATCATATCCGTGATGCATAATGATCTCCTTATTCTGTTGGTAATTTTTCTTCCATTAAGGCTTTTAAATCACCACTTAACGTGGAGAGCTCAGGAAGTATAATATTGGCTATCAAATACAAATCACCCTTACTTTGGCTTTTGCGATTGAGTGCACCATACTCTTTAACACGAAATTTTTGGCCATTTTTCGTATCATTTTTAACTTTTAAGGTAATCTCTTTATACAAAGTTTCGACAACAACTTTACCACCGAAAAGTGCTGTTTTTAACGGTATATTAATGGTTTTCAGTAAGTCATCGCCTTCTCTCGTATACTCAGGACTTGGGGCTACTTCGACACTTAAAAATAAATCGCCCTTATGCCCTTGGTAAGCTTTACCTTTTTCTTTAATGCGCATTTTTTCATTATTTTTAATGCCAGCTGGAATTTTGACATCAAAACTCTCACCATTGTAAGAAACGGAATGCTTGCCTCCTAAGATTGAAACATTAAAAGGGATCGTTATTTTGGCATTAACATCAAGGTCAGGTTCATTGAATCCCCCACCAAAACCACCGCTACTAAAGCCACCAAATCCTCGTGTATTCCCCCCACCAAAACCACTAAAGCCACCACCACCCATTCCTCCGCCAAAGATGCTACGTAAAATATCATCTAAATTTGCACCGCCTTGAGCGTTGGCAAAGTCATGGAAATTTTGGCCACCAAACATATTATCACCATATTGATCATACTGGCGTCTTTTTTGTTCATCACTTAAAATTTCATAGGCAGCATTAATCTCTTTAAATTTCTCTTCAGCACCCGATTCTTTGTTAATATCGGGATGAAATTTTCGTGCTAACCTACGATATGCTTTTTTTATTTCATCCGCGGATGCTTCTGAAGAAACATCCAATGTCTCGTATAAACTCTTGCTCATACTGTTACCCTCGTTACTAATATTTATAGTGATTATAACATAAAACTTTAGTCTAGGTCAATCAACTT
This sequence comes from Sulfurospirillaceae bacterium, assembly GCA_028684065.1. Classification (GTDB taxonomy): domain Bacteria; phylum Campylobacterota; class Campylobacteria; order Campylobacterales; family Sulfurospirillaceae; genus Sulfurospirillum. Next base: position 250,380 of record JAQUGO010000003.1, on the reverse strand, counting down.
TGTAGGTATTTTAGCTTTATTTATATAGATTTTCACACCAGTAAATCTTAATATTTACTGAATGTTTACTTTATGTTTAATTCTGTCTTCTATAATTCACTTACTATCCCAATAAATACAAGGAGCTCCAATGAAAAAGGCACTATTTCTTTCACCTTTACTGGCATTTATGCTTTTTGGTGCATCGGTTGACATTCAACAAATGCCTAAAGATGCCCCAAGAATTGATGCAACACAACAAAATGTCATCGTCTCGTATAATAATTCTATCAAAGAGATTAAACAAAGTGTGGTTAATATTTCAACAACCAAGAAAACGAAACAAAATGAGCAACTTAATGAGCTCATGATGAATCCATTTTTCAAAGAATTTTTTGGTAATCGCTTACCAGAAATGAAACCCCAAGAACGAAAATCGCACTCACTCGGTTCAGGTGTTATTATCTCAGAAGATGGTTATATCGTAACCAACAATCACGTTGTTGAAGGGGCTGATGAAATCATTGTCACTTTACCTAATGATGAAAAAGAATATAAAGCAAAAATTATCGGCGAAGATTCAAAAACAGATTTAGCCGTTGTTAAAATTGAAGCAAAAGCTTTGCATGTAGCGAAATTTAGTGACTCTTCAAGTCTTCTCGAAGGAGACCTTGTTTTTGCCATAGGTAATCCTTTTGGTGTTGGTGAAACCATTACACAAGGGATTATTTCTGCACTTAACAAAAATAACGTAGGGTTAAATCAATATGAAAACTTCATCCAAACGGATGCTTCTATCAATCCTGGTAATTCTGGTGGTGCTCTCGTCGATAGTCGTGGTGGACTCATTGGTATCAATAGCGCTATTTTGTCAAAAGGTGGTGGTAATAATGGTGTAGGATTTGCTATTCCTTCTAATATGGTTCAAAAAATTGCGCTCTCATTGATTAACCATGGAAAAATAGAACGTGGATTTATTGGTGTCTCAATTTCTGATTTAACCAACGATGTTAAGGAGCTCTATGAAAATAAACAAGGCTCATTAATTTTGTCAGTGGAAAAAAATTCTCCTGCTGAAAAAGGAGGTTTGCAACGAGGAGACCTCATTATTGAAGTAGATGGTGTAAAAATTAAAAATTCAAATGAATTAAAAAATACAATTGCAGCTATTATGCCCAATAAAACGATTACACTAACATACGAACGCGATAAAAAAAATAAATCTACCAAAATAACTTTAGCCAAAATGGATTCAGAGCAAAGCGGTGCAGAAACTACTACTGGAAACGATAGTGTGATTGAAGGATTATCATTAGTAGAAATTACCGATAAAGTGCGTGCACAATATCAAATTCCAAGAGATATTGAAGGACTCCTCATCACCGATATTAAAGTGAACTCTAAAGCTGAAACATATGGTCTTCGAGAAGGTGATGTGATTATTCAAGTAGAACAAAAACGCATTGTCACCCTTAAAGATTTAAACACTGCCTTTAAAGAACATGCAAAAAGTAAAAAACGTCTTTATGTAAATCGCCAAAACTTCATTGTCCTTCTTGTTGTTTCCTAAGAACTAAGGAGGAATTTCCTCCTTAGCTTTTTTGTAAGCACACTTAGGTATAATACGGCAAAAGGAGGGGTTATGACACATGTTTTAATGATTGAAGATGATTTAGAATTGGCTGAAATTCTGACAGAGTATTTAGAACAATTCCAAATTGCCATTACAACTGCTGATGACCCCTATCTTGGCCTTTCTACTTTAGATACTCAAAAATTTGATTTGATTATCTTAGACCTCACACTTCCAGGCCTTGATGGTCTTGAAGTCTGTAAAGAGATACGGAAACGACATAGTATTCCTATTATTATATCCTCTGCACGTACAGATATTACCGACAAAGTTACTGCCTTGGAAAATGGAGCAGATGATTATTTACCTAAGCCTTATAATCCAAGAGAATTACAAGCTCGTATTATGAGTTTATTAAGACGTCAACAAGGGCTCATCCCAACACAAACAATTACCATAAGGCCTAAAGATCTAGTCTTAAATGAAACACAAATGATCATCACAATGCATGACAAAGTATTGCCTCTTACGGCTGCTGAGTATGGCATTTTGAGTTATTTAATGAAAAAAGAAGGTGGCGTTGTCTCAAGGGAAGATTTAATTTACAATATAGAAGCGATTAATGAAGAAACATCAAACAAAAGTATTGATGTTATTATTGGAAGGATTCGTCATAAACTAGGTGAAAATCCTAAAGAACCAACCTATATACACGCAATTAGAGGCATAGGATACAAGTTTCTTCAATGACAAAGTCTTCTATCTTTTACAGCATCACCTTTATTTTTGCAATCAGTATTGCCAGTATTTTTTTAGCATTACTCTTTTTGCTTGAATACGATAAACAAAGTTATACAGAAAAACTCAACAATAAATACTCGATTATTGCACGTGCAACCCTTTTCCATTTAAATAATTTCATCACCAATGACGAACTACAAAAGCAAGTGCAAGGCTATAGAATGCGAGAAATTTCTGATGAGCCTACAAAAGAATACATTATCAAGAATGCACAAATCATTCAAAAAATTAGTGATCGCATTGGAACCAGTGCTATTTTAAGGTACGATAGTGACCATTACTTACTTGTAGAAACAAAATACACGACATTACTTCTCAAAGATGAAGATTATCAGCCTTATCGTTACGACTTAATTAAGATGATTTTTGCTGCAGTTTTTCTGATTATTATTGTTGCTTATATCTTAACTATTCGAAAGCTTAAACCACTGCGTAAACTGAAACGCCAAATGGATAGATTTGCCAAAGGAGACCTTGATATCAATTGTAAAATCGATGGCGAAGATGAAATTTCTCAAGTCTCTAATTCTTTTCATAATGCTGTTGAACAAATCAATAAACTGAATCACTCTAGACAACTTTTTTTACGCAACATTATGCATGAACTTAAAACACCTATTACAAAAGGGCGTATTAGTGCGGAAATGCTTGACGCGGGAAAACAAAAAGAACGACTTATTGGCACTTTTGAAAAGCTAGAATTACTCATTAATGAATTTGCATCCATTGAACAAATAACGTCTGGTGAAGGCATTAAAAATGTAAAACCCTATCGCTTGGTGGACTTACTTGATGAAGCCATTGATGTTGCAATGATTCCACTGTCACAAATTGAATTAGATATTGCAGATGATTTAGTCTTACATGTAGACTTTAGGCTTTTTACAACGGCTATGAAAAATATTATCGATAATGGTATCAAATATTCCAATGATCAAAAAATAAAAATTGTAGCAACTGTATCTAAAATTGAATTTATTAGTCAAGGAAAGCCTCTAAAATATGAATTATCACACTATTTAGAACCTTTTGTTCAAGAAAAAATATCTCACCATAGCTTTGGATTAGGACTTTATATCGTTTATCACATTACTAAAGCTCACCAAATTGATTTTACCTATGAGCATAATGAAGGATATAATTATTTCAACTTTGAAAATATCGAAGCATTAGAGTACAATAGCATCATAAAACAATCCAAATAACTTTTGCCTCTTATAAAAGTTATTTGCTATATAAGGAGCAATTTATGTCAGGCATCACTTTTTCCAAAATCAATCTTGCTAATCTTATTGATCATCATATCGCTCTATTAGAACGATTTGGGCTCAAAGAAGAGTCTCCCTTCTCTCTTATTTTTTTCACATTAGAAGATAAAAAAGAGATTGATGCATTAGAAATTTTTCAAAGAATTTTACGTCGAACAGATGCTCTTTTCAATCACGTAAACCACTATGTTGTAATGCTGACAGGTACAGATTGGAATGGTGCCACAGAATTACTTTCAGGCATTCAAGACTTTTTGGATCAAGAAGCACAAGATAATATTGTCACCTATCCGGATGATGGAGAAAACTCAGAAACATTGATTCGAAAACTCAGAGAAATTGTCGAAGACAATACTAATGTTACATCAGAATTGCTAATGTAACTTACTCGTTTCTCAGCGTATCAAGGACATTAATTTGTGTTGCTTTATACGCTGGGTAGTACGATGACAGGCCGACAATAAGGCTTGTTCCTAATACAATTAACACAAAATCTAACATCGATAAATCAAGCGGTAATTTGGTCGTACCATAAACATCTGCAGGTAGACTAATAAGATCAAATGAGCCCAAAATAAACAGAACAATAGACCCAAGGATCATACCAAAGAGCATCCCTCCTCCGCCAATCGCTAGACCTAAATAAAAAAATGTATTTTTAATCTCTTTTTTATAGGCACCTAAAGAGAGAAGTAAGGCAATTTCTTTGCGCCTATTCATAACTGTCATCATCAGAGAACTGATAATATTTAATGAAGCGATTAAGATTATGAGCATTAAAACAATAAAAAGGGCACGCTTTTCTAAAGCAAGTGCTGCAAAAAAGTTACCATTCATTTGCCACCACCCAACAATGCCCAAATCATCAGGTAAAACTTTTCTAATTTTTTCGATATCAACAAATGGTTCATCCGAATAAATATGGATACCATCAAAATTTCCTACATCATATTGTAATACTTGTGCCAAAGATTCAAGAGTCGTGTACATGTAACTTTTATCATACGCCATTAAGCCTGATTTAAATGAGCCTTGAACATTAAAGCGCTTCATTTTTGGGATAAGACTCATACCCCCTGGATCATTTTTAGTAAAAATTAACGTCGCTTTTTCACCCTTGCTAAATTGGTGAATTTTTTCGATTTCATTCCCTACAATTAAATCATATTTTTCGAGATTTTTACCCTCTATACTCTCTTTTACAATACTGTTAATTTGTGCTTCTTCATCAAAATTAACACCAAAAAGAATTCCACCTTCGAGACGATTACCTTTTTTGATAATAACTTGCGTTGAAATATAGGGGCTAAACTTTAAATGAGGAAACTCTGCAATAAGTTTATTTAAATCAGACTGATTGACAGGAGAAAAACTACGTGAATAAATCGAAAGGGGATAATTCATCGTGAAAAGTTTTTTTTCAAACTCTTTATCAAATCCATTCATAATAGCCATCGCAACCATCAAAACCGTTAATCCAATAGCCACGCCTAAAAAAGCGAGTACAGAAATAACGGTAATAAATGGCTGCGATGCATCAAAACGTAAATACTTTTTGACAAGATAAAAACTAAGATTACGATTCACGTACTACTCTTTATGCAAGTATCCCTTTTTTAGGGCCACTCTTTCCACAGCACTGTTTATATTTTTTCCCACTTCCACATGGACAGAGCTCATTACGTTGGACTTTTTTCTCTTTTTCTTCATTATCAGCACTTTCAGTTATGCTTGCATGCTGTAATTTTGCGCCGGCATTAGCCTCTTCCATCTTACGAATCATAGCGTCCATAGCGCGTTGCTGTTGCTCTTCTTCTTTACTATCACGTAATTGCACCATATGCAATGTTCTGAAACTTTCAAACTTAATTTGTTCAACAAGCTCAATAAAAAGATTGTAACTCTCTTTTTTATATTCCGTTAATGGATCTTTTTGGTTATAACCACGAAGTCCAATACCTGTTTTCAAAATATCCATTTGATACAAATGGGCTCGCCATGTATTATCGAGCACTTGAAGATACAGTATTCTCTCTATCTCTTTACGTTGCGTCTCATCAACAACAGACATTTTTTCATCAAAAGTAGTCTCTAAACGTTTAATGATTTGATCTCTCAGTGCACTAAATTCTAAATCTTTTAAATCACTCATTTCAAATGTTTCTGAAAGCTCATCACGTAAAATAGCACATAATTTTTCAATGTCATATTCACTTTCATTGATGCCTTCATAAATTTCAGCTTTTAAAAGAAGTGTTGTTACAAATTCAATGCGAATCTCTTTAATTTTATCCTCAATTTCATAAGAAGGAGTAAGAAGGTCATTTCTAAAGTTGTAAATTGTTTTTCTCTGCTTGTTAGCAACATCATCATACTCCAAAAGATGTTTACGTGATTCAAAATGCATAGCCTCTACTTTTTTCTGCGCATTTTCAACCGCTCGTGTCACCATTTTAGATTCGATATGTTCGCCTTCCTCGATACCTAAACGTTCCATAATTGCTTTAATTCTATCGCTACCAAAGATTCTCAACAAGTTATCTTCTAAACTTAAATAAAATCGGCTTCTTCCATTGTCACCTTGTCTTCCTGAACGACCACGCAATTGATTGTCGATACGCCTACTTTCATGGCGCTCTGTTCCTATGATATAAAGACCTCCAAGGGCTTTAATTTCATCATCAAGCTTAATATCAACACCACGTCCAGCCATATTAGTTGCAATCGTTACAGCGCCTTTAGCACCTGCATCTTTAATAATTTGAGCCTCTTTTTCATGGTTCTTTGCATTCAGCACTGAATGCGGTACTTTCTCTTTTTTTAAAAGCTCATGCAATAATTCGCTTTTTTCAATGGAAGCCGTTCCTACAAGGACTGGCTGGCCTTTAGTATGGCATAGTTTAATATCTTTTATAACTGCTTCAAATTTTTCTTTTTCTGTCTTATAGATAAGGTCATTCATATCTTCACGAACCATTGGAAGATTGGTAGGAATAGAGATAACGTCAAGATTATAAATTTGAGCAAACTCTGTGGCTTCTGTTTGTGCTGTACCTGTCATACCTGCAAGCTTTTGATAGAGCCTGAAATAATTTTGGAAAGTAATATCTGCAAGTGTTTGTGATTCTTCTTTGATAGCAACATTTTCTTTAGCTTCCAGTGCTTGATGTAGGCCTTCGCTAAAGCGTCTACCTTCACTTAATCGCCCTGTAAACTCATCAACAATAATAATCTCACCATCTTTAACCACATAATCAACATCCACTTCGAACAAATAATGTGCTTTTAAAGCTTGATCAAGGTGATGTGAAAAGACAGCATTTTCTAAACTGTATAAATTATCAACACCAAATAGTTTTTCCGCATTACTAATTCCAATTTCTGTAATCATCACGGAACGATTTTTTTCATCAATGCTAAAATCAACATCTCGCTTAAGTTGAACGGCAACACCATCAGCAATTTTATAGCCATCGAGTGTTCGATTAGCTGGCCCAGAAATAATAAGTGGTGTTCGTGCTTCGTCAATTAAAATCGAGTCAACTTCATCAACAATCACGTAATTGTGTAAACGTTGCACCTTTTCATCCAATGAATAACGCATATTATCACGGAGATAATCAAAGCCAAATTCGTTATTGGTTCCATAGGTGATATCTGAATCATATTGCGCCTTACGCACGCTATCATTTTCCAAGTCATTGGTCACAACACCAACACTAAGGCCTAAAAAATTATAAATTCGAGACATATCAGTTGCATCACGTTTCGCCAAATAATCATTAACCGTAACGACATGAACGCCTTTACCTGTCATTGCATTTAAGACTACAGGAAGCGTTGCAACCAGTGTTTTACCCTCACCTGTCTTCATTTCAGCAATATTTCCACCATGTAAAACTAAACCACCAATCATCTGCACATCAAAATGCCTCATGCTAGTTGTTCGCTTACTAACTTCTCGAGTGATAGCAAAAACATCATTTAAAATAGCATCTAAACTCTTCTTTTCTTCTTGAATCTCTTGTTTAAAGTTTTCAAAGGCCTCTTTGAGTGCATCATCACTTAAGGCTTCATACTTGGACTCTAATGCATTGATTTGTTTAACACGATTAGCATGCTGTTTAACTAACCTATCATTTTGTGTTCCAAAAATCTTTTTAACAATATTACTCAATATCATGTGAAATTCCCTCTAAATAATCTGTCTTTTTAAATTTAAGCTACTAAAGCTTAGGATTTTATCATACTTTTACTATCTATTTGATAAAACTACACATCTTGTTTGCGATAAGGAATATTTTATGAAATCTTTTGCTTTACTACTTTGTTTATCCGTGCTACTTTTTGCCAAAATTGAAAATTTTAAAACGATACAAAGTGATTTTACACAAAAAGTTACCAATGACCAGAAAAAAACCATCTCCTATGAAGGTCAATTTTATGCAACTCAAGATAAAAAAGCTTTGTGGATATATGAAAAACCCGTAGCAAAAAAAATCTATTTTAATGGAAATAAAGTGGTTATTTTAGAACCCGAACTGGAACAAGCCATTATTACGACTCTTGAGAATACACCTAATATTGCACTTTTATTGCAAGAAGCAAAAGAAATTTCAGCCAATCTCTACACAACAAAGTATATGGAGACAACCTATACTATTTATGCAACTAAAGAGACAATTGAACGCATAACCTATCGTGATAAGCTCGATAATTCCGTCGAGATTTTATTTAGTCATCAGTCAACTAATCTTTTTTTGGATGATGCACTGTTTCATGTGGATATTCCTAAAGGATATGATATCGTTAGAGAATAAAGCTTTATAACATTTCGACTGTTGTAGGTTTACTAAAAAGATAACCTTGAAAGTAAAGGCATCCCATAGCTTTTAAACATTCAAATTGTTCTTGAGTTTCAACCCCTTCGGCAATCACAATAATACCCAGTTTTTGTCCAATAGAGAGCATGGTTTCAACAATAGAAGCATCACTTTTATGCACCAGTAAGTCACGAATAAATGACTGATCAATTTTGAGTTCATCTAAGCTCAATTGCTTCATATACTGTAGACTTGAATATCCTGTTCCAAAATCATCAATAGAAAACGTTATACCCATATCTTTTAGTTGCATAATTTTTGCCAAGGTTAGCTTGATATCACCAATCAATACGCTTTCTGTAATTTCTAAACAAATGCGTTGTGGTTTAACTCCATAATGCATCAGTGTTTCTTTCACGAATGGCACAAAGTTCTCATGAGCAAATTGTTTAACACTCACATTGATAGAAATACGCCAATGTGCTTTTTCGCTATCTCCTTGCCATATTTTTGCTTGTGCAATAGCTTGATTTATGACCCATGAACCTAAAGGAATCATCAGCCCAGATTCTTCACACAATGGAATAAAACTTAACGGAGACACTAAACCTTTTTGAGGATGAATCCATCGCACCAATGCTTCAACACCTATTGGTTCACCCTTACTATCAACTTGTTTTTGGTAATACAATTTAAACTGTTGCAAATCAATAGCATCACGTAATTCATGAAGAAGAAAAGATTTTTCCTCCATCGTTTTTTGAATATTTTCATCAAAAAAACAAATAGTATTTTTCCCCGCATCTTTAGCAGCATACATTGCACTATCAGCGCGACTCAAAAGTGTATCAGCTTGTTCTGTTCCATTTAAGATGCTAATACCAATACTTATCGTTAGATAAAAAGGGTGATTATCCAAAACAAAAGGCTCTTTTAATAGAACTGTTATTTGCATTGCTACTGTTTCAGCATTTTGTACAGCTTCTTGTGAATTATTCCCAGCAAAAGGTAGCAAATAAGCAAACTCATCGCCCCCAAAGCGCGCTATAAAACTATTTTGTGAACTAAAACGTACCAAACGTTCTGCCATTAAAACCAATAATGTATCACCAGCACTATGCCCTTTTAAATCATTAATGGATTTAAAATTATCCAAATCCATAAACAATAAAGCACCAAAGCTCTTTTTCTCTTTTGCTGCTACTATTGCCATACGAACGTGTTCTGTTAACATTGTGCGATTTGCAAGTTTCGTCAAAGGGTCATAATAAGAAAGTTTAATAATGTCTTCTTTTTGCAAAAAAGAATTAATAGCAAACCCAATATCACCTGCAAGTTCCTCAAGCATATCTCGTTCTTCTTGACTAAAGCCACCTGGTAAAAAAGTGCTCACACTTAAAACACCTAAAATAGATTTTGAAAATTTATCACTGGTTAATCCTGTAACATACAGTTCAGTAATCCCTCTTTGGATAAATTTTTCTTTGCAACTCTCTGGCATATGGGGTGTAATTTCCGTAAATTTTAATGTTGTATTATGTTCAAAGACATACACTTCCAATTCATTAACTTCTTTTTTATCTTCTTCAAACCCATAACTTTCTATGACATGTAAAGCGTTATTTTGTACAAGCGAAATTTTGACATGAGAGAAAGAGTCATTACTGTATAAACATAAAGCCGTTTTTTCCAATAATGCATTTAATGTTTGAGAAGTAATCAGTATTTGATTACTATCAGCTACCGTCCGAAGTATAGAATAAAGATGTTTTTGATGTTCATACGCATGCTCTAGTTCAATACTTTTATGCTCAAGTTTTACTGTGCGTTCTTCTACTGCTTCTTCTAAAGCTTTTTTCTGCTTGACATCATTCTTTGTTAATTCTTTAATGGCAATATACATGATAATCAATAAACATAGTATAACCATCCAACTAAAAAATATCTCTTGCCAAAATGTTGCAATTATTTCATTAAAAATGAGTGAGACAGGAATTTTAATACTTGTAATGCCTCGGACATCGTTAAGTTTATAATTATAGGCATTTGTATAACGCTTTGCAATATAGGGCAAAACTTCACTTTTTTTACCATGGCATGCGAGACAATAGGCTTCAATGCGTAAAGGCGCAGCAAAAAAATAGAAATCCTTACCAGGAGACTTTATAATATCCATCTTGTCATTTTCATTAGGATGTGCTGTAAAGTAGTCAATCGCTTGCTTTTCTAAAGCATCTGCTCGATTATCTTCATTTCGTGGATTGTCCGAAACATTACGAATGCTAATATTCTGTGTTGAATGTTTTTTAAATTCGTCACTAATATGTGATGAAGCATGTGCTGGCAGAAAACCAATGGTACTATCATTAAGATCTAGCCCACTAGAAAGAAATTGTTTATGGTAGACATAACGCATTGAAACAAAATATTCTTGCAATGTCTTTGCTTTAGAATATGCCCTATTCTGAGAGAGTGTTTCAAATTTGTGATAAAGATATAAAGTGACAAGGCTATTAGATAGTAAAACAAGAAAAGCGATAATCCAAAAAAGACGTTTTGTCAAATTAAGATGCCGCATCTTGTCCCCTTAATCTTTTCTTAAAGTATATTAGTGCTTTTTAACTTATAATTTTATAAAAATTTCCGTAAATAAAGGTAACCAACTAATCCAGAAAGAAATGAACCTAATAAAATCGACAGTTTATCAGCATAATGAAATAACGCTGTATCATTATAGGCCAGTGAATCTACAAACAAGCTCATTGTAAAACCAATACCTGTTAAAATAGCCACACCATAAAGCTGTTTAAAATTACTTTCTTTGGGCAACTTAGCAATGCCTAATTTTATACTAAGATAACTAAAGCCAAAGACGCCAAGCTGTTTTCCTAAAAAAAGTCCTAACATAATGCCTAAGGGAACATCTGTTATTAAAGTTGAAGGTGTTAACCCTTTTAAATCGACTCCCGCATTCACAAATGCAAAAAGTGGCAAAACAAAAAAAGCTACCCAATAGTGCAAATCATGCTCCATCTCTTTAAGCATTGAAAACTTTTGTTTCTCCTTTGTATAAGAATATAAAGGGATACTAAACGCTAAAAGAACACCTGCAATCGTCGCATGTACGCCTGATTTTAAGACACTAACCCACAGCACCAAACCCACTAAAATATAAGCGGCTTTTTTTATGACACCTAAATAATTCATTATGATGAGTGTTGTCAGTGACAAAGCAGCAATACTAATAGAAAATAAAGACAACTCAGAGGTATAAAACAATGCAATAATAATAATTGCACCTAAATCATCAATAATCGCTAAAGCCATTAAAAAGATCTTCAACGACAAGGGAACACGAGAACCTAGTAGTCCAAGAATGCCAAGAGCGAAAGCAATATCTGTCGCTGTTGGAATTGCCCATCCTTTCATTGCAAAAGAATCATTAAAATTAAAAAAAATAAAAATTAATGCTGGGACCAACATGCCACCTAATGCAGCAACGGCAGGTAATATAATTTGTTCTTTTGAAGACAGCTCACCTTCTAAAATTTCTCGCTTAACTTCAAGCCCCACTAAAAAGAAAAAAATTGCCATTAACCCATCATTAACCCATAACAACAGTGGTTTAGCAATTCCAAAATCACCAAAACTTATTTGAAGAGGTATTTGCAAAAAATCTGTATAAAAATCCGTTAAATGGCTATTTTGTAATATAAGTGCAAGCAGTGTAACAAGAATGAGAACAATACCAGAAGATGACTCTTTTTTAATAAAATCTTGAAGTGAATCGAACATTTAAATCCCTTATTTGGTATGTCTTAGCATAACATATTGGAATAAATAATTCGTAAATACGTTAATTATTTCCCGAGGCAAAAACTACTAAACATTTTTTCTAAAATTTCGTCTCTTTCAAACGCTGTTGTAATAGAAGAGATACTTTCAATAGCACTATTAATATGAAATGCAAAAAGCTCTAATTCACCTTCATTTAATATTTTAGAAGCTTCACATGTATTTTTATAAGCTTCATACACAGCATTAAGCTGTCGTGTAGACGTTAACATTACACTATCTTCAGAAGAAGTGGCATCAAGTATTGATTCAATATTTTCTATGACATTTTGAGCACTATGATGACAACTCAAACGAATGGAATTTCTCGATAAAATTGAAGTATCAAATTTGTTGTCTAAATCTGTTTTATTGAGTACATAGATAAGATGTTTCGAATCGCGATATTGATTTAAAATTGACAAAATTTCACTATCTTCATGGTCATTAATTCTGCTATTATCAAACATAGCAACAACAATTTCTGATTCTTCAATAGCTGAAATAGAACGCTCAATACCAATTTTTTCAATCGAATCTTTCGCTTCACGAATACCAGCCGTATCAACAATTTTAACCAAATGAGAACCGATGCGTATCTCTTCTTCAATCGTATCACGTGTAGTTCCAGCTATATCACTAATAATAGCCCTATCAAAATTTAACATAGCATTAAGTAATGAACTTTTTCCTACATTTGGTTTTCCAACAATAGCTATCCTAAATCCGTTGATAAGCCCACTTCTACGCTTTGAACTTTCATAAGTTTTGTGTAACTCTTGCGTTAAAACATCAATTTTTTTTCCAATGTCACGTAATATATCTAATGGTAAATCTTCTTCAGCATAATCAATATTTACTTCAATATAGGCTAATATTTCAATAAGAAGAGTTCGTACATGTAAGACAAAATCTTTCAGTTCACCCTTAAGCTGACGTGTAAGCATTTTAGCTGCATCCACACTTTTTGTTTCTATTAAAGCTGCAATGGCTTCTGCTTCACTTAAATCAATGCGACCATTTAAAAAAGCACGTTTTGAAAATTCACCAGGATTGGCTAATCTTGCTCCAGCTTGAATAAGTGTTTCTAAAAGCATATGTGCAACAACTGAGCCACCATGACATTGAAATTCTACAACATCCTCTGCTGTAAAACTATGAGGACCTTTAAAATAAATCACAATAGCTTGATCAATAGGTTCATTTTGTGCATTATACAGAAAAGAGAGTGTTGCAAATCTTGGGATTATGACTTCTTTACGTGAAAGTTGAAGAGCAAGTGAAAGTGCATTAGGACCACTTACCCTTACGATGGCGATGGACCCAATGCCAGAACTTGTAGCAATTGCAGCAATAGTATCTATGTGTTTTTCCTATTAAAATCATTTACAACAATAAATTTACCACCCTCTTTTCCAGACTTAATACCAACGTATTTTTCAGGAAATTGCTCACGCAATGCCTCAAGAGCGATTTTAATCAATACACCATCAAGGATTTTTGTTTGACCTCTACCACTATTACGGATACGCTCCATAACAGGAAGTAAATATTTTTCGATCATTTCTTCTTGATTTTTTAAAAATTCTGCGATTTCAAGTCGAATATTAAGGCCATATTTGAGATTAATCCAATTGTATAGTAAATAGGAAAGCGCCTTGTAACGATACCCTTCTTTACCAATTAAGAGAGCTGCATCTTCACCTGTAAATTCAATTAAAATAGTATCATCATTGTATTTAGACACTAAAGGCTCAGCTAAACTAAAACAACTGTACTTAAAAAGATTTTTAACTTCAACACTGACTTCTTCTACCACTTCTTTGATATCACGTTTTTCATGATGAAAATTTTGGTCTATTGGAGTAGAAACAATGGTGTGTTTCATTTCATTAAAAGTTGGCTTTACCATAACCTCTTTTTTATGCTCATGTCGTGGCGGTAAAGATTCTTTTGGTTCAGCTATTTCAAGATGCTTTTCGGCAACTTCAGATGTTTTAGCTAGTTCTTTATTTTTGTTACGATTACGTCTGTTTTTATTGCGACGACTTTTTTCACTACGCTTTTCATCCGATAAAGGCAGAGTTTCATTCATGACTTCTTGTTTTCGTGGTTGCTGAAACTCTTTTTTTTCTTTGTATTCTTTAGGCTCTTTGGGTGCACCTTTACGCTGCACTTCAATAATAGCCATTTTTTTAAACATCCCTAAAAAGCCACTTGAGCCATTTTGAAGGACATTAATATCGAGGTCTACAACCGAACATGACAATTCACTCGCTGCTTTTGAATAAGCTTCTTGTAATGTAGCTGCTTCGACTTTGATCATTTTTCAACCTTTTCTTCTTCACGTTTTTTAGCAAAGATTTTATTAACGTAGGTTTGCTGAACAATTGATGCAAGGTTATTTGTAAACCAATAAAGTGTTAAACCTGCGGGGAAAGTCACAAAGAAAAATGTAAAAATCAGAGGTAAAAACTTCATAATTTTTTCTTGCATAGGATCGGTCATCGTTGTTGGGGTAATACGCTGATGAATAAACATTGTTAGTCCCATTGCAACAGGAAGAATAAAATAAGGATCCATAATTGCTAAATCATGTACCCAAAAAATCCACGCCGCACCTTTAAGTTCAATTGCATTTTGCAAAACACGATAAATAGCAAAAAATACGGGGATTTGTAAAAGTATTGGCAAACATCCACCCATTGGATTGGCACCGTGTTTTTTATAGAGTTCCATCATATGAGCATTGAGCTTTTGTTTATCATCGCCATACTTTTTCTGCAACTCTTTAATCTTAGGAGAAAGCTCTTTAAGCTTATTCATTGATACCATACCTTTATAGGTTAAAGGATAAAGTACCAAACGAATCATGATAGTCATAGCAACAATTGCCCAACCCCAGTTACCAAAAAGCCCGTGTAGATAAGATAACAATAAGAAAAGTGGTTTTGCGATAAATGTAAAGAAGCCATATTCAACAACGTCTGTCAATTCTGGGCTGATTTCTTTAAGTAATTTATGATCTTTAGGTCCAATATAACCACTAATTTTGAAATCATCACTCCCTTTTACAAAAAGAAGCGGTGCTTTCTCTTTACCAACAGAAACAACGGTATCTAAACCTTTGTCAAATGAATAGAAAAATGATGTATAGTATTTATCAGAGGCAGCAACAATACGTGCAACAGCAAAATGCTCATCACCTTTGGCATCACCATCACTAATGGTTTTAATAGTATCATCACCTTTTTTAATAAAAGCACCATGAAAAGTGTAACTATCAACAGCAACACTAGAATGAACGCCAGGACTTATAAAATAATCTTTTGCTGTGCTAAGTTTTACATGTAAATCATATTTACCTGAAGGGAAAAATGTTAATGTTTTAGTGACGATAATACCATTAAGTGTTTGTGTCAAAACAAGGTTACTACCTCCATCAACAACATCTATATTACTTTTATCAGCACTGTATGACATAACAAAAGCATCTTCATTGATAACTTTTTCACTAAAACGAATTTCTAATGGTAAAAGATTTTGATCAACGTTGATGAGTTGTAACTGTTCACCTTTATCGTCTCTATACTTTTCTTCTAAAAGATAAAACTTTGCAATTCTTCCTAGCTTATCAATCTTCATCTCGTATGAAGCTGATTTAACCGTTGCAATAATCTCATTTTCTTTAACTTGTGTTACGGGAGCTACCGTTGCAACATCAGCAGAAGAAATCATTGTGGAACTTGATGGTGCCATTGACCCATTTGTGCCTTGCGCCACATCTTTTTTATCAGTAAGCGCTTGTGTTGTTTGGGCCTCAGGAATATTTTTGGGAATAAAATAGTGATCGTACACCGCAAAAAATAAAAATGCAAGGACGGTTGCGAGGATTATTCTCATCTGACTACTTAATTTATCTATCACGTGATTCCTTTTATTGCTACAGTTTAAAAGCTTTTACGACATAAAAACTTTGTTTATCTTTTGGAAAAAACCAAAAAAAAATAGGTATACACTGAGGTTTATGTGGTTGTAGAGTAGAAGATAATGCAAATTTTTTTGAGACAATGGGGTAATCTATTCCACCCACAAACAATTGATTGCATTTTAAGATGCGAATAAAACTATACCAGAGAGCTTTAAAAATACTGTTGTGCAGAAGTTGCTCTTTCGCATACTGTGAACACGTAGGATAATACCTACAACTTCCATAGCCAATCAGTGTAAAAAACTTCTGATAAAGCTTTATTATAAAAAGTGCTAAATATTTCATTATTTAATACAATTTAACTTTTTCATCGACCAAACGATTGCCTTTTTTAAAGCTTCGTATGAGAGATGATTCATCTTCTCTTTTGCTACAAAAACATACACACCATCGTATAAATTCGGTTGTATTTCAAGAAATATCGCACGAAGCCTACGCTTCGCTAAATTTCGTTTAATAGCGTTTCCAACCTTTTTACTAGCCGTAAACCCCACATGTTTTTTTGTATCATTATGGTAAAAAACCAAGGCACCTTCACAGTGCCACTTTTGAGCATTGTTATAAATGTATGAATACTCTCGTGTTTCCTTGAGAGTTTCATAATCCTTTAAACGGCCAATCTTCTTCTTCCTTTAGCACGACGTGCTGCAATAACTTTACGTCCACCTTTAGTCTTCATTCTAACTCTGAAGCCATGGGTACGTTTTTTAGGTGTATTGTGTGGCTGGAACGTTCTTTTCATTAAAAGTCCTTCTTATAAAAAATAATTTAAGGTACGGATTTTACCCTACCTTTACTTAAAATTGCATAAGCTTAAATTAAGCACACTGCCCTAACGTAGCTCTAAAACAAACTTTTTCAGAACCTCTTTATCAATTTTTGCTTCACTGGGACTTGTTATTGGCAATTTTTCTCGATATACAATCAAATGGGGGATCATATGGTTAGGTAAATGTTTTTTCAACTCAAAAATAATTTCATTTTTAGGGAGTTCTCGTTTGGCACTATAGACCATCACTATTTCTTCTTCAACTTTCTCATTTTCAATTGAAAAGACGGCACATTGATCTATTTCTACAATTCTATCGTGCACCACACTTTCAATCTCGTAAGGGCTAATTCTAAAACCACACGATTTGATCATATCGTCTTTACGCGAAACAAAATAGATATAATTTTCTTCGTCTTTATAAACATAATCACCACTACACACGACAATCTCATCTGTTAAGTCACCTTCAAGATTCACTATCTTATCTAATATTCTAATACTTTGAAAACGTTTTTGAGTATCCTCTTTCGATTTCCAATAACCTTTATAAATATACCCTCCTCTATGTATCAATTCACCAATTTCACGAGGTTTACATTCCAAACCTTGTTCATTGATGATATATATCTCTACACCAGGAATAGGCTTTCCGATGGAATTTGGACGAATTTTAAGCTGACTTGGATCTAAATACGTTGAGCGAAAAGCCTCGGTGAGCCCATGCATGGAAAAAAATTCAGCATTTGGGTAATGTTCTTCAATATCCGTAATCATCTTAGGTGTAATTTTCCCACCCGATGAAGTCACGATGCGAACATTGGCTAATAGTTTAGGATGTGGGATACGCTTTGTATCACCTTCAAACATTTGTTTAATATGCGGTGGCATAACAGGTAAAATAGTGATTTTATCGTTAATAAGATGATTAAAAAAATCTGCAGGCAATACTAAGCTATGAATGGCAAGCGTAGCATTTTTATAGATAGAGCAAAAAATTTGATTAAGACCATAATCTAAGATAAAAGGTAACGTTCCAGAAATAACATCGTTTTCTTTTAATCCAAGATAGTGCGATACCACACGCGCACTATCAATAAGACTTCGATGTGTAATCACAATGCCTCGAGGGAAACCAGTTACGCCAAAACTATAAGTAATCGCTGCATTTTGAAAATCTCCAACGTTACATGTAAAGGTATCACTACAACATTTATAGATTTCTTCAAACGATACGATATCGCGTTCACTTGCTTCATAGGTGATGATTCTTCCTGTATAGTGTATCTCATCAATATTCTTGATTTTGGCTTTATCAGTGATAATGCATTGAATTCCACAATCACCAATAATATGCTCAACCTGCTCTGGTTTCAGAAACCTTGAAATTGGTACAAAAATATAATCCGTTGATAAAATAGCCAAGATAGCAATAACTTGTTCACTATTTTTATACGAATAAATACCAATTCGAGCACCTGCAGGAAGGTTGAGTTCGCTCAAATAACGTGCGACTTGATTGACTTTTTTAAACAATGTCGCATACGTTAACTGCTTCGCTCCATCTATAATAGCAATTTTATCAGGGCAAATTTCATTTGTTTTTTCGATCAATGTTCGGATACAATTAATTGACATATTAGCTCCTTGTCTCAGTATTGCTCATCCCCAGCGTCCAGATAGCATAGTTATAGTCCATAACAATGGTTGGAATGGCATGTAAATTCATGACTTTTTTATAAAAGAAAACGATGATGGATTCTACTTCTTCGTAGGAGAGCACTTTAGTAATTCCCCCCGTTAGTACAACTGTTTTTAAAAGTTCTAAATGCAGTGTCACATACATAGAACTAAGCCTTGAAACTTTGTAAAGAACTAAAAAGATTGAAAGCTGCATTAAAATACGTAAAGCTTTTTCACTCTCTTCTTCTAAAATATTTTCGGTGACATTTAAGTATGCGAGCAACTCATAAACAAACTCATTGTTTTTAGCGGCAAAGACGAGCGTCTCCCGAGATTTATAAACACCTAATTTTTTAAAAACTAAACGGTCATATTCGCTTTCCGTCAAAATATTGTCACGCACTAAATCCCGACTGTAGTGAATATCCGTTGTTGCGCCTCCAATGTCCACGACAATAAAAGGATTGACCACTTCAAAATTGGCATCAATAAAGGGCAAAGAACGATTCACGATATAAGGTGTGGAGTAAATTTGATTGGACGTTAATTCATAAAGGTGTTTGATATCCTCTTTACCCACGATGTCTGCTTGGTAAAGGTTTGTCAGATACTCTTTAAGTTCCACTTCGTTTACATGTAACTTACCCGTAATGATATTGCCTAGTATTTTAAGGGCTGGAAGATGCTCTTTAAGATAATTGGCATCTTGCTTTGTTCCTACATAGACAATGTTGCTGTACTGCACATTTTGTAGGTATTTGAAAAGTTTTTCATCAAAAACATTGCCAATACCATCAATGCCACCCACAACAATGACAACATCCACAAGCTCAAGCGGAGCCTTGGTTTCTTCAATTTTGCTGTACAAAATCGTATCAATGATATTAATACCCGAATTAAAAGCGATATTTTTAGCAAATTTTAAACTAAACGAATTGGTCAAACCAATAATCAGCGTACTAAGCCCACCATTGGCAGATGAGCAGATAAAAACATCTTCTTTTTTGTATTGCGCAAATATATCACCACATTTGGTAATCAAATCATCGTAAATATCTTTTTTAAAATCACGAAAATATTGGCTAATACCGCTTTGCTGGCAAACTTTAAAATAGGTACTACCCACATCAATTAAAAGTTTACTCATAGCATCGCCCCTATATCGTGGATAATTTTATTGATAATCTCTGTTTGACTTGGAGGTAAATTGACTTTTGATTTTTCATAAGCAAAGCAACGCTCAGGAAGGGGTAACCCGCCTTTGTCGATGATGCGAATGTTTCCCTCATCATCACGAATCGTGATAACGGCATTATGATTGATGATATGCGGTGAAAACGGTACATCGATAATGCCATTTTTAATGGAATTAAAGACCTTACGCCACAAAGTATCAGCACTGTCGTTAAACACAGCCTCCATAATCGCCCTAACCTCAAGTTCTAAATTTTCTTCCTCGGCTTCATCGTGAATGACTGGAAGCCCTTTGAGCGTTCGAAGGGTATATTTGGTATTGGCAACCGATTGGGCATTGCACTGCATCGTCGGAATACCAAAAGCTTCATCACGCGTTTTGATGATGATTTTATCGGCTCTTACCATTGCGGCAATGACGGTATTGGTATTGATAAGGGAATCGGAAAGGTTTTTATCGCGAGGAAATGCTCCCATCCACTGATGGTAAACAAGATTAATAATAGCATCCTCTCCACCAAACTGGTTGGCATACACACGAGCTAGTTTTTTAAGCACATTGGCGGTAACAATATCTTGCATCATAGAGCCGTTTTGTGAAAAACTCACCGAAAAGGACTTTACGCCCTCTTCTATCGATAAAAGCATTTCAATCAATTGAATCACGATGACAATGCACGGAGGCACCAGCGTTGCCGTCAATGGGCCAAAAGATTCACGGTTGATGGGTTCATTAAGGGTTGAGTATTTAGCACAAACTTTATCAACGTACTTCCAATACAAAAAAGCTTTATCCAAAGGGAAATTTTTAGAATACGGTAGCATATAAGTTATAGGACCACCTTCGATTTCAAAAATACCAGAAGCCAAAGCAGTCTCTACTAAAAGTCTTGCATCGGGTGTGCCATGTCTAAGGCTCACAGGTTTATTAAAATGTGTCACCATCTTACGTGTGGTACGATAGCCGTGATTGACAAGCGGGTAGCCATTGAGCATATCCATCTCATTTTCTTCGGAAAGTATGAGCATTTTTTGCGCCATCGCATAGTCATTTAAGCGTGTATTACTATCAATGGTCAATGGAAGTACATCAATATCCGCAGTCATAAACTCTTCATATAAAGCAAACATTTTTTTATAGGTTGGAAAACCTCCACGAGGTTGAACTAATAGCTTATCACGCTTTTTAAAATGATGGGAAATAAAAAGCTCTTTAGGGGCGTTTTTAATAAATGACTCTATTTCGTCAAAGTCAAAGGTATCGGCATATTCATTGTGCGTAATAATGTCGCGTTCTTTTTGCAATAAACTCATGCGCGCTCTTTCATGTACGCTTCAAGCGTATCTAAACCTGTATTTAAATCGACCTGATGAAAAACCAAATCAAAACCATACGATTGGTATTTAGGAATAATATCACTTTGCTTTGCTTCTCCAACCGCTAAATTACCACCAATGACAAAAACAACATCACGAAGTGAATATTCTGAGCGTAAAAATTGTAAATCCCTACACCAGCCCTCTGCTTCACCATTAAGTGAAGAAATAAGCAAAATATCGGCATCCGTTTCCACGACTGCATCAATAAATTCTTCTAACGAAGTATTGACACCTAAGTTAAATACTTCAAAACCTCTTGCTTGTAAAGAGATATCGATGAGCCTATTGGCCACCACATGGATATCGTTCCCAACAACGCCTGTTACTACTTTTTTCATCTATTTGCCTACAAAATTTGTGTAATTTTGCATTTTATCTTAATCATATTGAAGGTATAATTAACAAAAAGTTTCGGAGACAGAGTGAACCAACAAAATTTTCTCTTTTTAATACTCTTTTTTATTATTTTTAGCAGCTTAGCGTATGCATGTGGAGGCAGTTGCTTAGAGTGTCATCCCAAACTCGTCCCACTTATTGAAAATAAAGACCACCTTATCCTTAAAACGTGCGTCACATGCCATAATAAACCCTCCGAAAAAGGTCTTTGTGGGCAAGACTGCTTTGCCTGTCACTCTAAAGAAAAATTTTTTGCTTATGTCAATATCAAAGAGCACCAAGCCATCAAGGCATGTTCAGCATGTCACGTAGAAAAAGCTGATTTTATAGCCCCAAAACAATTCACTTCCCCAACACAAAATACTTTGATTCAAATCTTGAAATAACAGGAGTTACAATGAAATTTTATACAGCTGACCTTTGCGATAAATACCCCAATGATGTTCAGGTGTTAGCACCTATCTTACACTCTTTTGGCGGACTCAAAAAAGTTATGGGACAAATCGTTACCATTAAGCTTCCAGGCAACAATCAAAGCTTAGTAGCACTTTTAAAACAAAAAGGCGATGGCAAAATCGTTGTAGTCGATGTTGAAGAAAGCTATACCGCTGTTGTTGGCGATAATCTTATGAAATTGGCACATGACAATCATTGGGCTGGCATCATTATCAATGGCTACGTCAGAGATACCAAAAATACTAAAGAGATAGATGTGGCACTTTTTGCCCTCGGAACATGTCCCAAAAAGACGATTCAATCCCAAGAGGGAGTTTTACATGTAACGCTTCATTTTGGTGGCGTTAGCTTTAATGAGGGAGAGTATTTGTATGCTGATCGCGATGGTATTATTCTTTCTAAAGAGCCTTTAGCGATGTAGTACACATGCTTTCATGATTTTCATCCAATCGCTATCAAAATGTTTATCAACAAATACCTTAGTATGAGGAATAATACACTTAGAACAATCTAAGTGTGCACTTTTTTCATGCACAAAATAAGACGCTTTACGGGAGTGAATCATACATTCACTCTTTATCACTAAATCATTTTCTTCACGAATTCCAGCATCATTAAAGCGAAAATAAGGACACGCACAAAGATAACAATTCAAATACGCTCTTTCATGACATTTTTTACCCTCTTTATAAAGAAGGCAAAACTCTGGTTCATGAATAAGCATATTTTCAAATTTAAAATACTCAATAATCGCTTCTTTGTTATAGTTTTGTGTTAGTAATTTTTGGATGATTTGGCGATGTTTTAAAGAATGTTCAGAAAACCATAAAAAATAACTCATAAATTTAATTTTCCTGTCAAAAAATTGATTTTTTTATTGTAAAATTCGCTCAAAGGAATTGCATGAAAAAAATCTTAACCATTTTAGCACTTATTTCAACATTATTTGCAGCCGAAACGACCGATTTTAATGATATAGACGAAGAAGATATACCAAAGGTACTCTCCATTATTAAAGATGGTACCAAAGATAATTTACCTATTATGTTAGATGATTACACGACTTTATTTGATATCGTTGCACTTCAAAATGTTATTGAATACCGTAATAGAATTGATTCCAATAATGAACATCTCAAAAAGCTTCTTAAAGAAAATAAACAAGCTCTTATAGAAACAACCTATGAAAATAATCGTAACTATCTTTGCGGTGATTCTGAAATACGTTATCTTTTGCAAAAAGGTGCTACGTTTGTCTATGTTTTTTTCGATTTAAACAACAAAGAACTTTTTAAATTTTCTGTTCAAAATAAAGATTGTAAATAGAGATAACTTCTTACATGTAAAGCTTTACATGTAAGAAGTTTTAACGCTAGATTTTTTTAATCATAATGTTCTCGCCATCGGCATCAATCAAGATTTTGTCGCCCTCATGCAACTGCTCTTCTAAAATCATCTCCGCTAATTTATCTTCGACCAACTCATACAACGCTCTCTTAAGCGGTCTGGCACCATAAACTGGGTCAAAGCCAGCTTCTGCAATGATAGCTTTTGCTTTCGTACTTAACTCAGCTGTTATCTCTTTTGCAGCAAGTTTAACTTGGATATCTTTAAACATAATCGTCACAATTTCTCTTAGTCCATCTTCCGTTAGTGGATTAAAGATGACGATGTCATCAAGGCGGTTAAGAAATTCTGGTTTAAAGTGCAATTTGAGCTCTTTCATTACTTCATCTTCTCTTTGTTGCCCCTCATACTCCATAATTTTACCACTGGCAATGTTAGAGGTTAAGATAATAATGGTGTTTTTAAAATCAATTGTCACCCCTTTATTATCGGTCAAACGGCCATCATCAAGCACTTGTAATAAAATGTTGAAAACGTCAGGATGTGCTTTTTCTATTTCATCAAAGAGCACTACACTATAAGGTTTTCTTCTCACCGCTTCTGTGAGTTGTCCACCTTCATCGTAACCTACATAACCAGGAGGTGCTCCTACCAAACGACTAACAGAATGTTTTTCCATATATTCACTCATATCAAAACGAATCAATGCTTTTGTGGTATCGAACAAAAAGTTAGCTAATGCTTTGGCACTTTGTGTTTTACCTACTCCCGTTGGCCCCAAAAAGAGAAAACTACCAATTGGTTTGTTACTTTCACTAAGCCCTGCTTTATTACGTTTAATAGCTCGGCCAATAGCTTTAATCGCCGCGTCTTGACCGACAACTTCTTTTCTAAGATAATCCTCCACGGCTAACACTTTTGTTTTTTCACCTTGAAGCATTTTATTCACAGGGATACCTGTCCATTTACTGACAATAGTCGCTATCATCTCTTCATCAACACTATTTTTTAAAAGTGTTCCAGAAAGAACCATTTTTTCCCACTTAGTTTTTAGTTCCTCTTCTTGCTTAGCAAGTTCTGGAAGCTTCCCATACTCTATCTCAGCGGCTTTGTTAAAGTCACTATTTTTTTTAGCATTTACAGCTTCGCGTCTGAGTGCCTCTGCTTTTGTTTTAATGGCAGCAATGTCGTTAAAAACACTTTTTTCCGTTTCGAACTGAATTTCGAGTGCATTGCGCTTCTCTTTGGCATCGCTAAGTTCTTTTTCTATCACTTTAATACGATCTTCATTTTTCTTGTTTTTTTCCATTAATAAGGCTTCTTTTTCCACCATTAATGTACTAATAACTCGCTTAACACGACTAAGCTCCGTAGGTTCACTTTCAATTTGCATCTTAAGCTCAGCGGCAGCCTCATCAATAAGGTCAATCGCCTTATCGGGCAAAAATCGATCACTAATATAACGACTACTAAGCTTTGCAGCAGCAATTAGTGCAGAATCCATAATCGTTACATGGTGGTGCGCTTCAAGGCTTTCTTTAATACCTCTTAAGATTTGCAATGCCTCATTAATGGTCGGTTCATTCACACTAACAGGCTGAAAACGTCTTTGAAGAGCCGTATCTTTTTCAAAATACTTTCGGTACTCTTTCAGTGTCGTTGCACCAATGGTATGTAGTTCACCTCGAGCAAGAGCTGGCTTTAAAATATTGGCCGCATCCATACTTCCCTCGCTTGCCCCAGCACCTACAATCGTGTGAATCTCATCAATAAACAAAATGATATTCCCATTTTTTTTCACTTCATCAATAACCGCTTTAAGCCTATCTTCAAACTCTCCACGATACTTTGCACCAGCAATGAGTGAGCTCATATCCAAGGCTACAACACTTTTATTTTGCAAACTAATGGGTACATCGTTATGGGCAATTTTAAGCGCTAATCCTTCAGCAATAGCCGTTTTTCCAGTTCCTGGCTCTCCTATTAAGATAGGATTATTTTTTGTTTTACGAATCAAAATTTGCATCATTCTGTGAATTTCTTCATCACGGCCAATTACGGGGTCAAGTTTACCTTCATTGGCCAACTTAGTCAGATTAATACCGTATTTTTCAAGGGCTTCAAGATTTTCATCGCTGCTTTGTTTATCTATCTTTTTACCACCTCTTAGGGCTTCTAAATTCTTTTTAAATTCTGAGATATCAAGATACTTACTCAAAATCTTTTTAAGAGGATCACTTTCAAGATTGGCGAGTAACCACGTGTCAACAGAAAGGTAAGTATCTCCTTTTTGTTTCATTAACCCCTCTGCCTTTTGTAGAGAATCAACCAAGTTTTTAGAAATTTTTATATTTTCCTTCGTAATTTGAGAAACAGTTGGTAAGTTTTTTACCTCACTTTTTATTTCTAACTCAATCGCAGTTTTATCAATATTCATTTTATTTAACACTTGATTGAGAATTGAGCCCGAATTGGTTATTAATCCCCAAACTACATGCAGCAGTGTAGATTCAGAGTTCTTAGCATGAAGAGCTAGACTAATTGAGCTTTCAATCGCTTCTCTCATTTGGTTTGTCAGTTGTTCAAAGAGTGAGTTCATTGTTTCTCCTTTTTTTTAGAAACAATTATATAACTTTAGTCACTATCTGTCAAGTTTATTTAGTCTTATAATACTATAATAGTTAACTGATTTAAATCATTAAAGCTTTTTTTGAGAAAAAAACATACTTTTATTTCTATCCCTTTAGTCAAATTTTAGGGAAACTTTACTATAATCACCCCCTAGATAAAAGGTGCTTATCTGCATTGATTTCACCCAAGTCTGAACCACCATTTTCAGGGAGTCAAAACACCTATCATGAAACATTTAAAATTTGCTACTATTGGCTTTTTAGCCACACTCGTTGGAGTTACTACACTTCTTAGTTCGACCCTTTTTGCAGAGAATGGTGATAATGATAAAAGCAGACTTGCTTCCCTTGCAAAATTTACACGTGTCGTCGCTACCATTGAAAAATATTATGTTGATGATATTAGTATTGATGAAATTGTTAAAAAATCCGTTGAAGGCCTTTTAACAAACCTTGATGCACATTCATCGTATCTTGACGCAAAACATTTTAAAGATTTAAAGATTCAAACGGAAGGCGAATTTGGTGGACTTGGTATTACGGTAGGTCAACGTGATGGCGCCTTAACTGTTATTGCGCCTATGGAAGGAACTCCAGCAGATAAAGCAGGTGTTAAAGCTGGTGACATCATCCTTAAAATTAATCAGCAATCAACGTTAAATATGACCATTGATGAAGCTGTGAACGTTATGAGAGGAAAACCTGGAACTAAAATTGAATTAACTTTAGTAAGAGAAGGCGAAACCAAACCTTTAATCATTACAATTATTCGCGATATTATTAAAATTGAATCAGTCTATTCACGTATGATAGAAAATGAAAATATTCTTTATGTACGTGTTGTAAGCTTTGATAAAAACATTGTAGCTGACGTACAAGAAGCCATTAGCAAACATAAAAATCTTAAAGGCATTGTCCTTGACCTTCGTAACAATCCAGGAGGCCTTCTTAATCAAGCAGTAGGTTTAGTCGACCTCTTTGTTGATGATGGTGTCATCGTTTCACAAAAAGGGCGTGTCACTTCAGAAAATGCGGAATATACGGCTACTAAAGCGGGCACTATTACAAAAACCCCTTTAGTTGTTTTAGTCAATGCAGGAAGTGCAAGTGCCAGTGAAATCGTGAGTGGCTCGCTACAAGATCACAAACGTGCGGTCATCATAGGCGAAAAAACATTTGGAAAAGGAAGCGTTCAAGCCGTCTTACCGGTGGTTGATGATGAAGCCTTACGTTTAACAATAGCACGCTATTATTTACCAAGTGGTAGAACCATTCAAGCCGTAGGCGTTACACCTGATATTATTGTGTATCAAGGTGAAGTTCCACATAAAAATAATGAGCAAGCCCTTAAAGAAAAAGACCTCAAAAAACATCTTGAAGGTGAATTACAAAAAGTAGAAGACACACAAGAAAAAGCAAAAGAAAAGAAGAATAAAGAAAATTTAAAATCAGCTGATAAAGAGATCGTTAGTAGTGAAAATCTATTGAAAGATTTACAACTCAAAAGTGCTGTTGATATCGTCAAAGTGCTTTCAATTAAAAAATAATCGAGGTGAATCACTTGACTAAAGGTGCACTATTATACGAAGGAAAAGGAAAAAAGCTTTTCTTAACAGAAGATGAACATCTTTTAATATCAGAATTCAAAGATGACCTAACAGCATTTAATGCAGAAAAAAGAGGTAATGAAGCTGGTAAAGGTGCTCTTAATTGTAAAATTAGCACACAACTTTTTCACCTTCTTGAAAAACACGGCATTAAAACACACTTAGTTAAAACATTAGATGACACTCATCAATTAGTTAAGAAAGTGAGTATTATTCCTATTGAAGTTGTTGTACGTAACATTGCAACAGGATCATTGTCAAAACGTTTAGGCATCAAAGATGGCACAGTTCTCCCTTTTACTTTAGTAGAGTTTTACTATAAAGATGACACATTAGGTGATCCCTTACTTAATGACGAACATTGTTTAATGCTAAGCCTTGTAAAAAGTGAATCAGATCTTGAAGAACTCAAACGACTGGGTCGCGAAATCAATAGTATAATGAAAAGTTTTTTTGCTGAACGTAAATTAAAGTTGGTTGATTTTAAAGTTGAATTTGGTGCTGACAAAGAAGGAAATATCTTACTGGCTGATGAAATCAGCCCTGATAGTTGTCGTTTTTGGGATATAGATACCAATGAGAAATTGGACAAAGATAGATTTAGACAAGGTTTGGGTGATGTCAAAATTGCTTATGAAGAAGTCTTAAAACGTATTTTAAATCATTAATAAGGAAAAGTAGTCATGAAAGTTATCGTAAATATTCAATTAAAAGATGGTGTTCTGGACCCTCAAGGCAAAGCCGTTCATCACGCATTAACATCATTAAAATTTAACGAAGTTAATAATGTTAGAATTGGAAAGCAAATTATTTTGGACGTAGATACCTCTGATATCCATACAGCTCAACAAAGAGTCGAAACAATGTGTGAAGAGCTTTTGGCAAATACTGTTATTGAAAACTATACGATAGAGTTTCCGACATGCTAGTCGCCGTCATTGTATTTCCAGGAACAAACTGTGAAATAGATACCAAATATGCTTTTGAAAAATTAGGACAAAGTGTAACATTGGTTTTTCACAAAGAAGAGCAGTTACCTCAAGGCACTGATTTAGTTGTACTTCCAGGTGGTTTTAGCCATGGAGATTATTTACGAAGTGCTGCTATTGCTAAATTTTCACCTATTATGAAAACCGTTATTGCCTTTGCCAATGCAGGTGGACGTGTTCTTGGTATTTGTAATGGCTTTCAAATGCTTCTTGAAGCGCATCTGTTACCAGGGGCTATGAAACGCAATGAAAATGTTCATTTTATCTCTAAATTTCAACATCTTAAAGTAATTAACAATAACAATACATTTTTAAAAAAATGTGCTGTTGGTTCACTTCTTAACGTTCCTATTGCCCATGGTGAAGGTAGTTACTACATTGACCAAGAAGGATTGAACCAACTCTATGCTAATGAACAAGTTCTTCTTACTTATTGTGATGAATTGGGTGGTGCTGAAAACCCTAATGGTTCAGTAGATGCCATTGCATGTATTTGTAATAAAGCAAAGAATGTATTTGGACTTATGCCTCACCCTGAACGTGCTATTGAGACTATTTTGGGCTCGGATGATGGTGTAAAAATGTTAGAAGGTTTTATAAATTAACCGCATGATAAAAATATTTCATTTTTTCATTGCACTGTTCGTACTGTCTTCTTCAATAATAGCTGAAGAAAACAGTGCAATGGACAGTAGTGTTTTTCCAGGACAAGCCAAATCTTTATTTGTTTCCTATGAAGGGATACCTTCAAAAGTTTATGTTGGACAAGTTTTCCCCATCAAATTAAAAGCAATTATTTCTAATCAAACATTTGATGATGTAATGATACAAGCATCAAATAGTACAAATATAGAGATAATGAACCCCAATAGTAAATGGGAAACAACTGGGGATAGGACCTATTTTAATACATACTATTTCAAAGTCACTTCAAGTGCAGCTAGTTTGCCCTCCATTACGATAAGCCTACTTTCAAATAAAATACCCCTTGAGAGCCAGACTATTTCTTTGCCTAAACTCAATTGTGTACAACTTAAAAAAGATGCTTTATTTAGTAATGTTATTGCCGATAGCTTAACTGTCAACAAATATAAAACAACGACATTTGACGATAAAAGTAATATAACTGTTCTTGAAATTGATGCTGTCAACTCTAACCTTAAAGATTTTATCTTAAGTGGTATCGCCAAAAATGGTGTTGATTCTTTTTCTGAGAATGCTACCTCACAAAAAATATATTACTACGCTATTTTGCCAAATTATCAAAAAACATTCGAATTTAGCTATTTTGATCTACCAAAAAACAAATTTGTTAAAATCTCTCTTCCTGTGATTGCTGAAAATGATGAAATCAGTACACAATTAGGTCTTAACCCTAAAGAAAGTATTTTTGAATTTTATAAAAGTATTGCCTATGCGGTTGGTGCTTTTGTTTTTTTTGTGATCTTTATACGTAGAAAAAATTTATTTTATCTTGTCTTAACCCTTCTTTTATTAACACTTTTTTTCTTAGATAAAAACCCTTTAAACCATGCTCAACTCAAAGAAAATAGCAGTGTCATGATTCTTCCAACTGAGCGCTCAACTGTTTTTTTTACAAATGCTAAAAACGTGCCTGTTGAAAAGTTGGGTGAAAGAGATAACTACGTTAAAATCTTACTTCCCGATGGAAAAATTGGATGGACACAATATGAAAATATTATCAAAAATTAGAGGTATTTACACGATTATCGAATTTGTAGTAACGGTTCTTATCGTGATCGTCTTGATGTATATTTTCAGAAATTCAACATATCGTATTCGCCAAACATGGGCAAAAATGCAAATGTTCTTAATGCGTTTTTCAATTACACAGATAGGTCATACTGATGAAAAAGCAACACTTTTAGTGCTTAATCATCAAAGCCTTATTGATATCGTTGCCTTTGAAGCTATTTACCCTAAGGATTTATGTTGGATAGCCAAAAAGGAGATACAAGATATTCCTCTTTTTGGACATATTATCAATGCTCCAAAGATGATTGCCATTGACCGTAAAGATAAACGCTCTATTATTAAAATGCTTAAAGTTAGTCAAGAACGTATCAATGAAGGGCGAGTCATTGCCATGTTTCCAGAAGGTACTCGAGGTGATGGAACGACACTTCTTAAATTTCAAAGTGGTGCTAAGATTATGGCTGAAAAATTAAATATGATTGTTCAACCTGCGATTATTCTGGGAGCCCGCTATGTGTTTGATTCAAAAAATCTTGACGCCCATAACGGCGAAGTACGTATTATTTATCTTGATCCTATTCACCCTAAAGAAGATGAACAATGGTATGAAAAAATGTACAATTCAATGAATGAAAGGTTACAAATTGAGCTGGCAAACACTTCTAGCAATCGGTAGTGGTGGATTTATAGGCTCTATTTTAAGAGCTTATTTAAATGGCTTAATCAACCGTCACCTTCCTCACGCTATCCCTTTTGGTACTTTAGGTGTCAATATTTTAGGAAGTTTTATTATAGGTGCTCTCTTTGCTATCTTTATGCATACAACACTCTTTTCAGCACCCATGAAATCATTTCTTACCACAGGTCTACTTGGAGGGCTTACAACGTATTCCACTTTTGCTTTAGAAACATTTTGGCTTTTCAATGAAGGAAGCCTTATTTTAGCACTTTCCAATACACTTCTTAATGTGATTGGAACCATTCTAGCCGCTGGAAGTGGTTTTAAAATTATCAATTTTTTGCTAAAATAACAGCGAAATTTTTTGGATTGTCCAAAGAGTTCCTGCGTTTTACTGCTTACATGTAAAGAGCTCTTTCGTCAATTCAAAACAAAACTAAAGGATATAGTATGTCAAAACATCAATTTCAAACCGAAGTCACTCAGCTTTTAGACCTGATGATTCACTCACTCTACTCTAACAAAGAGATTTTTTTAAGAGAGCTTATCTCAAACTCTTCTGATGCGCTTGATAAACTGAATTATCTAACGTTAACCGATGAAAAATACAAAGCACTCTCGTACATGCCACGTATTGATATTGCGTTTAATAAAGAGGCTAAAACGTTAACCATTAGCGATACAGGTATTGGTATGAATGAAGAAGAGCTTATCGAGAACCTTGGAACCATTGCTAAAAGTGGCACCAAATCATTTTTGAAAAACCTGACAGGCGATACTAAAAAAGATTCTAATCTTATCGGTCAATTTGGTGTTGGTTTTTACTCAGCCTTCATGGTCGCTGATAAAATTGAAGTTACAAGCCGTAAAGCAGGTGAAGAAAATGCTTACATGTGGAGTTCAACCGCAGGTGCAGAGTATGACATTACACCCGTTAGCAAAGAGACACATGGAACATCTATTACGCTCTTTTTAAAAGAGGATGAAGGTGAATTTTTAGAGTTTTACCGCATCCAAAGTATCATTACAAAATACTCAAACCATATCCCATTCCCTATTTTTATGGATAAAGAAGTTAAAGAGTATGATGATGAAGGTAAAGAAAAAAGCACTGAAATTAAAAACGAGCAAATCAATAAAGCCAGTGCACTTTGGACACTTTCAAAAAGCCAAATTAAAGATGATGAATACAAAGATTTTTACAAACAAATTTCTCATGATAGCGAAGCTCCACTACTTTGGAGTCACACTAAAGCTGAGGGAAAATACGAATACACCACGCTTTTTTACATTCCAACAACACCACCAATGGACCTTTTTAGAATGGATTATAAACCAGGTGTTAAACTTTACGTTAAACGTGTCTTTATCACCGATGATGAAAAAGAGTTGCTTCCTACCTACCTTCGTTTTGTCAAAGGTATCATCGATGCGGAAGATTTACCATTAAATGTTAGCCGTGAAATTTTGCAACAAAACAAAATTTTAGAAGCAATTAAAAAAGCTTCTGTTAAAAAAATCTTGGGTGAACTTAAAGGGCTAAAAGAAAAAGAGAGCGAAAAATACTTAGAGTTTTACAAAAACTTTGGCCGTGTTATCAAAGAGGGACTTTACAACGACTGGGATAACAAAGAAGCACTATTAGAGCTTGTTTTATTTAAATCAAGCAAACGTGATGGACTTGTCAGCCTTAAAGAGTACAAAGAAAGCATGAAAGAAGACCAAAAAAGCATCTATTATATCACGGGTGAAAATGAAAGAATCCTTCGTAATTCACCATTGATTGAACAATTTAAAGCCAAAGATATTGAAGTCTTGCTGTTAGATGAAGAAGTCGATGCTATCGTCTTCCCAATGGTGGGTGAATATGATAAAACACCAATCAAACCGGTCAATAACTCAGACATTGATGAAGAAATCAAAGAAGATAAAGAAAAAGTTGAAGAAGATGAGAAAACGTATAAAGAGATTTTAGTCAAAATGAAAGAAATCCTTAAAGATGATACGAAAGATGTCAAAATCTCTAGCC
This sequence comes from Sulfurospirillaceae bacterium, assembly GCA_028684065.1. Taxonomy (GTDB): domain Bacteria; phylum Campylobacterota; class Campylobacteria; order Campylobacterales; family Sulfurospirillaceae; genus Sulfurospirillum. Next base: position 217,236 of record JAQUGO010000003.1, on the reverse strand, counting down.
GTCTAAGTGATTCTCCTTCATGCCTTGTATACGATAAAAACGACCCCGATTTTCAAATGCAACAAATGCTCAAACAAATGGGACAAGACAATCTTCCAACCGTTAAGCCGATCTTAGAGATCAACCCGGAGCATGAAATTTTCAAAAAACTAAGTGTAAAATCTGATCTGCTAGAGCTTAATGATGTCGCTTTCTTACTTCTTGACCAAGCTAAACTTCAAGAAGGAATGAAGATTGAAAATACTGCAGCTTTCGCGAAACGTTTGAATAAATTTATCGCTAAAGCACTTTAAAAATAGTTTTACATGTAAGGATTTTTCCTTACATGTAACCTAATATTTAATGACTATAAGATAAAAATGCCTCTGTTGTTAATGATTTACCAAAATGATGAACAATATACTTTTCAAAAAACTCTTTTTCTTCTTGGGTAAATGCGCTAGTTGCATCACTAATAACATGTGTATTATAGCCTTTGTCATGGGCTTCTCTCATGGTTGATTCAACACAAACATTGGTTGCATATCCAATAATAAAAAGTGTATTGATATCATTATTTTTCAATAATGCATCTAAGTTAGAACCTGCAAATCCACTTGCCCCAATTCTTCCACCGACAATCAATTCATTATTCATTGGTAAAAAATCTTTATGAAAATTTTTGCTTTCACCTTGCCATGTTTGTGCTTTTTGAATTGCTAAACGAAGCCCAAATTTTGCTCCCTTTCCTAATTCCTTGTAATCATCACTTACAATAAAAGGAACGTGAACAACATGCATTCCTATATTTATAGCATGCTCTAAAATTCGTTTTGAATTTTCTTGTGAACGTAGAAATTGCTTTTTATCTTTCATAAGAAATTGCAACTTACTATTCTCTGCTAGCCACTCATTTTGATATTCTATAAGCACTAAGGCACTCTTTTTAATATCTAATACTCCCATATTTTCATCCTTTGCATAGAGTTGTATCAGCAATATTGTCAATATTAATACAATTTTAGTCATTAATTATCCTTTAATGTAGATTAGTTACAATTTATTGATGAAATCATAAACTAATCATCCTTAATTGTAAATTAACTACAATAATTCTATAATAAATCAAAAAACAGGAAATACTAATGATTGAAGACTTATTTGATCCAAAACTCGTATCTCAACTCTTGGTAACGATTGGTGATGTCTCTGATGTTACTGGTATTCCTCAAAGAAGGCTTCGATACTGGGAAGATAAAAAAATTATTACTTCTGCTTGCACAAAAGAAGGAGGTACTCGAAAATTTGATTATATCAATATAAAAAAAATTATTTTGATTAAAGAACTACTTGATGAAGGCTATACGTTGGAGACTGCTGTCAAAAAAATTGAAGAGAGAATGTCAACACTTAAAAAATCATTTTCACTTTTAAAAGATAAAATCGACCAAAAATAAAAATGATATATCATCTACAAAATAGTTTTACATGTAAAGTATAATTGCCCTTATAGCTTCTGGATAGGCATGTGCATACTTTTGAATACTTACACCAAAACTCTCCAACATACTTTTTGCACGCATAAACAATACTTTATTATCCTCAAGTTTTGCCAATTCAAAAAGATTTTTAATCATCGTTGAAAGAGGACTTTTATAGCTGTTATCTTCCAGAACAGCTTTTGCTTTGAAGGCTTTATCTGAGAGATACCATATCTCTTCTTTATAAAATTTTGCTTCAGCTTCTTGTGATAACTGTTTTGCAAGTTTTAAATAGGTTGTATTTTGTGTACACACGAAGCCTTTGAGTAAAGCCTCAATGAAGAAAGCATAATCTTCTAATAGACCTTCAACTTTTAAACTATTACCTAAAACAACTTGATGGTATAAAATACCATTGATATGTAAAGATGTCAGTAATGTGTCCAGGACATGTGAAGCTTTATCAACCATATTTGCCTCAAATAACGCCGTCACCATCAACGCATTCCAAGCGGTCAATATTTTGGTGTCGATAAAAGGATACGCCACTTTTTGACGTTCTTCTTTTAAGATAACAATAGCTTCATTTAAACGAGAAGGTTTAGTGTGAGAAGTAAGCACTGGATTGGTCGTTTGATGCTCAAAATTGCCAAATTTTGTGATACCAAAAGCGTCCATCACTTCTTTTGTTTCAACTTCACTAAAGCCTCTATTTATAAGCGCCTCTTTGGCTTGGTTATAACCAAAAACAAAATATTTTCCCTCTTCGCCTTCACTATCAGCATCGCTAGCACTTAAGTACATGCCCTCTTTTAAAAATCGTTCGTCCATTGCATGAATAGTTTTTTCAATAACTTCTTTAAAAAAAGGCTTTTGTGTAATCGTGTAAAGTTTGGCATACACTTCTATCAGCTCAGCATTGGTATAAAGCATCTTTTCAAAATGAGGAATCACCCAACTCTCATCGACACTATAACGGTAAAAGCCACCCTCGATTTGGTCGTTGATACCACCTTTCGCCATCGCTTCCAATGCATCTTCACTCATATAGAGTGCTTGAAGATTGCCCGTCTTTATATAAATATCTAACAGTGCATTCCATGTAGAGGCATGAGGAAATTTTGGAGCTTGCCCAATACCTTTTGATGTATCATCATAACTTTGTTTTACATTAGTAACATAGCGGTCAATAATTGCATCTTTTTCAAGGGTATCGTACGATTCAAAACTTTTTTCATAATGCTTAATAGCAGCTTCAATACTATTGGCACTTTTTTGAACTTCCTCAAAGGCATTATGAAATTTATCTTTTATAAATGTTATCAAATCACAAAAACCCATACGATTATGTGCACTCTTGGGAGGTAAATAGGTAGCTGCAAAAATAACTTTTTGGTCAGGTGTCATAATAATGCTCAATGGCCATCCACCTGCTCGTTTATTGAGCAAATAATGTACATCTTGATAATATTTATCTAAATCTGGCATTTCTTCACGATCAATTTTGATACTTATATAGTCTTCATTTAAAATAGAAGCACTGTAGTCATCTTCAAATGTCTCACGCTCCATTACATGACACCAATGGCATGTACTATAACCAATAGAGAGAAAAATCAGTTTATTTTCTGCTTTAGCTTTAGTAAGTGCTTGTTCATTCCACGCCATCCAATCAACAGGATTGTGTGCATGCTGACGAAGGTAGGGAGAATCTTCGTGAATTAATTTATTTGTGTGCATCTTATTTACTTTGGATTGTATGGTTCTAGTGTATAACCTTGTGCCATAAGTTTCTTAACGCCACCTTTTAGATTGATGACTTTATAACCCTGTTTTGAAAGAAAATCAGAAACTGCAGAAGTGCGATTGCCTGTACGGCAAATAAGAGCAAATTCTTTATCTTTTTTGACGTGCTTGTTCAATTCTTCTATAAATGTGGCAGCGTTATAATGGCCCTGCTCATCAAAAAAAGTAATGGGAATAGAATTTTTAACGATACCTGACTCTTTCCATTCACCTTCCGTTCGTATATCAATAATTTTGACACCACTTTTAACAAATTCCGGACTTACATCCATTTGTAATAGTTCAGCAAATACAAAAGTAGTCAATAACGCTAATATCAATCCTATTTTTTTCATCAATAACTCCTTATAAAATAAGAGTTATTCTATCTCATTATTTTTGTAGCTTACTTTAAAAAAGAACTCTAATTAACCAATCCAGCTTCTACTAAAAAAGGCGAATGCACATAAGGTATTTTTTTGATTTTATCATATTTGGCGTAGGAAAGATAAAGTAAATCTTTGGCTCGTGTAGTTGCCACGTAAAAAAGGCGCCTCTCCTCTTCCAAGCTTCCACCCTTTTGCATCAACTTTCGATTGGGAAATCGTCCATCCATCAAGTCAATCACATACACTTCTTTAAACTCCAAGCCTTTGCTTGCATGAATGCTTAGCAAATTGACACCTTCGCCTTCGCTCATTTCATTGCTTCCCAGTGTCAGTGCATTTAAAAAACGCTCATTTGAAGCATACCCACTGGCTAAATCTTTGAGTAAGTGTCCTTTTCTAAAGATACGAGCCCTAGCCTCTTGCTTGACACTTTCATCAATACCCCCATCTTTTTTTGTTGAACGCTTGATGGATAACATTTCGGCAATGGCGCTGAAAACTTCCGAACTTAGCACATGATTCACTAAAGATTGAGGTTGCTTGATACGACTGGTATGCTTCATAAATTTATAAAAATGATACAGAAATTTTGCACCTTCTAACGTTAATTTAGGATGTTTTAAAATAGGGTTAGACAAAAAAGTTTCTTCAAAACCAAGATTATAAAAACGACTCACACTTCCAAGATCATTAATCTCATCAAAAAGCCCTAATTGATGGTTTTTAGGACGTTTTTTAAAAAGCTCATCTACCTCTTTAGGATGGAAAAAGCCTTGAAAAATATTGCCCTCACCCAACTTAAAAAGTGCATCAAAAAGCTCTTTCGACAATGCACTACCAACACCTTTGGCGTATTCAAAAACATGGATAAAGGCCATCATATCTTTAGGGTTGACTACCACACTAATTAAATCAAGCATTGCTTTAACTTCATAGGAATCAAAAAAACTCACGCCACCTTTGCGTTTGCATGCGATACCTTGTTCTCTTAATGTAGCCTCGATACCATCGGCACTAGAATTGTTACGAAAGATAACAGCAATATCCTGATGTGCGTTAGCAGAGACTCTAATAAGCGATGATATGGCTTGGTATTGGTAAAAAAGCTCTTCGTAAATCAAAAGTTTTGGAGACTCAAAGTTCCCTTCTCGTGTTACTTCCAAACGTTTATCGTACAGCCTTGGGTTATGCTCGATCACACGATTGGCGAGTGAAAGAATTTTATGAGAAGAGCGATAATTTTTATTGAGAGTAAATACGTTAGCATCTTTATAATGTGTGCCAAAAGAGCCAATAATATCGATATTGGCCCCATTAAACGCATAAATGCTCTGGTCGTAATCTCCTACACAAAAAAGTGATTTTGACTTAAATGCATCAATGAGTGAACCTTGCAAGGTATTAGTGTCTTGATACTCATCAATCAAAATTTCAGAAAAAATAAGGGTCTCATCTTTATTTAAAGCTTCACGCATTAAAATTAATAAATCGTTAAAATCCACATAACCAAACTCTCTTTTGAGCTCATGAAACTCTTCAAAGATATCTTCGTACATGTCAAAATAAACACCATGTTCACTATCATTGGCTTCTAACCACTCAGAAAAACTCTGCGTCACGGTACTGTTTTGGTAAAGTGAAAAAATATCATACAAATACGCCGCACCATAAGGCTTAACGGAAGAGTCTATATGGTCAAATCGACGTCGTTCAACAATGGTTTTAAGCAAAATTTTTAAATCTTTAGGCTGTTTAAGAACAATTTTATAGCCCATTTTTTTTAAAAGACGGTAACTAACCGCATGAAAAGTACCTGCTTCTATCTGCGATGTTATTGCTTTACCAAAAAATAAACTAATCCGTTCTATCATCTCAGCGGCTGCTTTATTGGTAAACGTTAAAAGTAAAATACGAGAAGGCTCAATTCCTTGATGAATCAAAGAAGCAATTCTTGCAACAATGGTAGAAGTTTTTCCTGTTCCTGCACTGGCTATGATAAGATTGTGCCCACTAGGGGCTGTAGCAGCGAGATGTTGTTCATGATTAAGTCGACTAAGAGGCATTTGTTTCCTAAAGAAAAATTGTATGGTGACATTATAGTCAAAACGTCCATAATGAAAGGTAAAATGATAAAAGTGTTACTTTTGATTTAAGCATGTTATGGTAAAATAATTATAAATTTTATTTAAGGAAGTAATATGAGAAGAAGTGGTTTTACAATGGTAGAGTTGATCTTTGTCATCGTTATTATCGGTATTTTGGCAGCTACTGCGTTACCAAAATTTGGCGGTGTAAAAGATAATGCAAAAGCAAATAGTGAAATCTCTGCAATGGGAAGTTTAGATGGCGCCATTGTTGCTGCAAAAGAATTTCGTTTACAAGATTACAAAGATACTAACGTAACATGACATGATACCGCCATTAGTGGGGCTAGTACAGCATCTACTTATACAGACATTAATACAGCGCACAAAGTTCTTAAAACCATTATGGACAAAGGTGAAAAATTTACGATTGTTGGTTATGCCTCTGCCGCTACTGAAGCAAAAATTGGAACAGATGACAATGCTTCAAATGATATTCTTCTCATTAAAGGTGAAGCATCCAATGCTACTAGTGGATTAAGTATCCCAACAGATGCAACCAATAATGATATCGCAGGTAAACCTGATAGAAATGACTTTTGGGTCTTTAATCCAAATTCATCTGATATTAATGTTACAAGTAGCACCGTTACAAGTGGCACCGTTGCAAGTGTTATTGTTGCAGCACAATCTGTTAAACTTTTAGATGTTAATGGTACAGATCCTGTTGCAGTAACAGCTATTAAAGTTAATCTTTCTAATGGTACAGGAACAGCTGGAAGTTTTTCAGCGCCTAATTAATAGCTAAGATAATTATTATGTCAATAAAACACTCCGCTTTTACGATGGTTGAACTCATATTTGTGATTGTCATTATTGGCATATTAGCAGCGGTGGGTCTTCCAAAGTTAAGTGGTGTGAGTGATGGCGCTAAGAAGACAGCAGAGATAGCTACTATCTCTGCTGTCTCTACAGCGATAGAAACAGCGCATGGTGAGTGGAGCATCAATGAGAATAGCTTCACATGGGGAACCAATCAATCATCATCTGCCCTCAATAGTGTAGGCTATCCTAGTGATTTAAGTGCCAACAATAAAGTCTTTGGAGCCTTACTCAAAAAAGATGCTGATGGCTTTGCAAAAATTGCAACACTCAGTGCAACAGATTACAATGCAACTGTCTTTACTGGTCCTGCTTCAAATAAAGATATTGGGGTAAAATTTGACACAAAAGCACCCAATGGTGATATAACAGGTAAACCTGATAAAAATGACTTTTGGGTCTATCTCTCATACATTCTCCCACCCAAAACATCATGTGTCGACAGTATCAATGGTAAAATATTTTTTGCAGGCGATATTCAACTCATTGATATTACAGGAACGGCAACACCAAACTATACATTAACCTTTACATGTAACTAAATATTGGTTATCTTGTGAATAATCCAAAAGGTTACTCCCAAAATGATAGAGCTAAGAACGGCAATACCAATCGTTCCAAATTCCATATCCATCATATACCTCCTACAGCATCAGCAATAGACCACATAGGCAAGAAGATACCAAGAGCAAGAAGTAATACAAAACCTGCAATACCTGCTATCAATAATGGCTCAATCATCACAGAAACATTGTCAACCAAATAGCTGTATTTATTTCGGTATATTGTAGTGATTTTTTCTAGCATATTATTTAGTGAACCACTCGTTTCCCCCGCACTAATCATCTGTATAATCATACTTTCAAACTGATTGGTGCTATCAAAACCCTCTGTCAAACTTTTACCCTCTTCGATCGCATCGATAATCTCTCGTAAACGCTCGCGCAAATAACTATTTTCAACAATATCAATAGACGTCTTAAGAGCTTCAACCAAAGGAATACCTGAGCTTACTAAGCGATCAAAGACATAAATAAACCGCCCTATCATCGATAAATAGATCACTTTCCCCACAATATAAACATGTAACATATATTTATCAAACAATAATTTAAAAGCAGCACTTTTTTTATACGCAATAGAAAGGATAAAACTTAACAATGCAGCACCGGCTAATACTAAGATACCATACTCACGGATTGCTGCTTCTATCCACAACAATACCAATGTCGGGAAAGGAAGTGTTGTTTGATACTCAACAAACATTGCTTGAAACTGAGGGATAACTAAGGTAATCACAAAAGAAAAAGCGATAACCATGGCAAATAAAACTGTAATAGGATAACGTGTTGCTTTTTTGAGCTTCATGCGATTATCATGAACTTCTTGTAAAATTTCCGCTAGCTTTTTGATTGATTCATCAAGAGAACCTGTTTTTTCACCTAAATCTAACATTGCAATAGAGATATTACCAACTTCATCCCTAAATTGTTGCATTGATATAGACATACTCGTACCTGATTCTACTTCTAACAATACCGTTGAAAAAATCTCTTTAAGACGCTTATGATCCGAAGTTTTAATCACATCTTTTAAACATGTATTAATAGGTAATCCTGCATTGAGCATTACGGCAATTTGTTGTAATGCTGCGATATAAGGTTCTAAAGGAATTTTCTTTGCTGTTAAAAATGTTTTAAGTTTTACTTTCGCTACTTCAATTTTATAGGTAAATGGTTCACTAATTTCTTCTGCTTTAACCATAAAACCTAAAGATTTGGCTTGAAATGTTTTGATAGCTTCAATTTTATGCACAGAAGGGATAATAATTTTTTCTCTATTTCCCGCTGAGATATACTCAATTTCAAAATATTTCATAAGTCACTTTCGTATCGTTACTTCGCTACTCTTAACACTTCTTCAATGGTAGTTTCACCACGAAGGGCTTTAGCAATGCCATCAAGAAACATAGGCACATAATCACCACTTTCTTCTGCTTTACGTGATATCTCATATTTATTCATATTGATAGAGATCATATGTGATGTGGTTTCACTAATTTTTAAAATCTCACTAATCATTGTTCTACCATTATAGCCTGTGAAAGAACATCGTGCACATCCTTCACCTTTATAAAAATGAAATTCTTCTGGAAGATGTGCTTTGATTTTTTCTAAGATACTCTTTTGCGGACGATATTCTTTTTTACAATGAGGACAGATTTTACGTACCAATCGTTGTGCGACGACACCAATTAAGGAGTCAGCTATCAAATAGGACTCCAAGCCCATCTGAATCATACGAGTAATAGCGCTTGGCGCATCATTGGTATGCAATGTTGTAAAGACCAAGTGACCTGTCAAGGACGCTTGCACTGCAATGTTGAGAGTTTCACCATCACGAACCTCGCCCACCATGATAACATCGGGATCTTGTCGTAAGATTGAGCGCAAAGCTTCTGCAAACGAGTAATGAATCTTCTCATTAATTTGGATTTGCTGCGCTAAAGGAAGTTGATATTCGATAGGGTCTTCTATCGTAATCATTTTATTATCAACACTTTTAATTTCATTAAGTGCTGCATATAATGTTGTTGTTTTACCACTACCAGTAGGTCCGGTGATAAAAATAATGCCATAAGGTGATTTCAAAAGCTCATCAAAAAGTTTTAAATTAGATTCTTCCATGCCTAATTCACCAAGTTTTAGAAGTATCTTTTGCTGATCTAAAATCCTCATAACAATCGACTCACCAAACATCGTTGGTGCTGTTGAAAGTCTAAAATCATAAGTAGAATTTTTAACTTTCATCGAAAAACGTCCATCTTGTGAGCGACGTTTTTCTGAAATATCTAAATTTCCTAAAATCTTAATTCGTGAGGATAACGCATTATAAATATCTAAATCAAAAACAAAACTTTCACGCAGTACTCCATCTACACGCGTTCGAACAGTTACATTAAAACTTGATGGCTCAATATGAATATCACTGGCATTATGAAAAATAGCTGTTTTAACAATCTGCTCAATCAATTGCATGATAGAGCTTTGTTCACTATCGGCACGATAAGAACCAGAAGCAATTTCTCTTTTGATATTGGCAACAATGGCTTTTGTAACAGAAATAATTTCAAGCCTTCCAAAAACATGTGCGATATCTGAAGGTAATGCAATATAAAGCTTAATAGGTTTAACCGCAATGGAACGTTCAAGTAACTCTAGTGCATCATAATTGAGAGGATCAGCAACAGCGATATGTATAAAATCATTATCTTCTTTAAAGGGTATAGCATCTGCATTTTTGAGCATTGAAATTTGAAATGTCGCCATTAATGTAAAATCTATCTCTACACCAAAAAGATCAATAAATTCTATATTGAGTTGTGTTGCTAAAAGTTCAATAAATGCTCTTTGTGTAATTAAACCATCATCTATAAAAAGTTGTCCTAACTTTTTGGTAAAATTACTCTCTTTTTGGATACGTAATGCATCTTGAAGTTGTATTTCACTGATATAACCACGTTCAACTAAGATGTCACCAATTCTAATTTTATGTCGTAACATTAAAGGTACCAATGCCTTTGAATTAGTTTGCCATTTTTATATTCATCAATATAGACTTTTTTAGGATCATCATTGGAAAGCCACAATACATAATCCATATCAGGAGTTGATATCTGGATTTTTCTAAGACCCTTATCTACAACTGCATAATTATCCGTTGCTAAGTTTTCAAAGACGCGCGATAAAACATGATTTGTACGTGGAAGACGAAGTTCTTTTAAATTAATATCATCGTTCATGAATTGATAAATCAGTTTTTTTTGCAAAACCAATGTCGCAAAATAAGAACCACTCTCGCGATACTCTTTTGTAGTCACAAGATTTTTCACAATGCTTGCTAAAGGGTTTATTGAATCAACTCTTGCGCATGCATCACCAATAGCTGTTAGTATGTTTTCATTTTTATCATTGCGCATATAGAAAATTGAGCCCTCATTACACACTTTTTCGAACCGCTTAGCTTCATAATCTTTGAGTACATCATTGTACGAGTAAGCATACATATAATTAATGAATGCTACACATAGTAAAAAAAGTTTCATTGCTGTCCTTTATAAAAATTGAGAAGATCTTTAACTTCTTTAGAACTAGAGTACCCTAAATAAATTTCAAGAGAACGAATAGCCTCATCTTTCTCACCCAAATGAAATTTTGATTTAGCATAAATAAGCCATGGTTGTTCAGATGTTGGTCCTAATTTACTCGCCTCTTTTGCCCATACAATAGCTTTGGTATATTCTTTTGAATCAAAATAATAGTTTGCTAGCTCAAATGCTGTTTTAAACGTGCTTGTAGAATGAAAATTTTTCAATAATGATTCTTCCATTCCTAACGACTTCACACTCATATTGATGACAGTCTTAGGTTCACCAGGTGCTTTGAGCTCATCATTAAGGGTAAAATCTTTAACTTCACGATTACGTATAGGTGGTGCTAATGCTATATTTTCTTCCCTAGGTAATTGTAATTGCTTCATATTATTTTTAATTTTAGGAGCAAGTAGTAATGTATCGTAACTCTGTTTCTCATTATCCAGTGTTATATTTTCTTCTGCTGTTATTTGTGTTTCATTTTTTTCATCACTTTGTTGCGGCACACTAGTATTAGTTTCTATAAGTGCTGTAGGTGCCGTGGATAAAGTACCAATGGTACTTTTATCAAGAATAAAATTAGCACTATTAATATAAAAATAACCACTCACTAGAAACGAAATAAATGTAAAAAAAAGAACTATTTTTGCAATTCTAGCTCTTTTAATTTTTTGGCAACGTCTTTCTAAATCTTCAAATCTACTATTTGTCATTGATTAAGCCTATATCTAAAGCAGCCATCGTTAAAAGGCAACTATTTATTTTTTGATACTTGGATAAACCGTGCTTTTTAGCGTAAGAAAGCAGTTTCATCAAAGTATAAAGAAATTTTTTAATGGTTCTAAAATTTCCTTTAGCATATCGACCAATAATTTTTGCTTCATTTTTTGAGAACATGGAGGCAATTTCACCATGGTTACGAGAGACTAAAGAACTCTGAATATAACGCAAGATTTCATTTTCTTCTAAATTACCATATTCAATAACAATTTTTGTACGAGATTTAAAATGCTTTTTCTGCAAAATAAGAGCACCTTCTTCTTTATGCATTGAAAGTACAAATTGAAAAACTTTTGTATCACTCATAATACGAATAAGTTCAAATTGTTCTTCATTTAATAGCTGCGCTTCATCAATAAAAATCGTATGATTAGTACCTTGATAAGCTTTTAGTAATTCATCTTTGAGTGTATTAAAATTAATATCTTTATCAAAAGGCAATTCCTTTGCATCATAGAGCATCTTCAATAAATCACGTTTATCAAAAAAGGGATGGTCGATAAAAACAGTTAATTGACTTTGAGAGATAAGTGCATTAATCACTCGTAATATATAGCTTTTGCCTACACCAGGGTCACCTATCACAAAAATTAAAGGAGCATTACGTTCATGAATGGCTTCTTCAATTTTATTCCGTGCAATTTCTGCACTGATACTATCAAAATAGTATTCTGTGTTTATGGTGTCTTTAAAAAGCTCTTTTGCGGCATCAAAATCTCTCATAGCTTCTCTTTGAAAAGAGCATCATCATCAAAACGATTTAAGTCAGGGGTATTGGTACCATTAACAATATGAGGAATAATGACAATAATTAATTCACTATTAGAAATGATTTTACTATTGCTTTTAAAAGCTTCACCAAGCAGAGGAATGGATGAAAGTCCTGGAACACTTGTATCATTGTTGGTTTCTTTTTTACCAATTAAGCCACCCACTAAAACCTTGTTGCCATCCTTTACTTTGACCACTGAAGAGAGCTGCTTAATTTTAATATCAGGGGCTAAGTAGGGAATCCCCGTGGTGGTATCTATATGTTTGCCATCAGGGTCTAATTCACTTACAATAGGATTAATTTTGAGCATAATATAGTTATCATCTGTTACTTGTGGTGTAATATCAAGCGTTATACCCACAAAAGTTGAGCCAACTTGATAGTTATACGTTGTAATAGGTGTTGTTGTTGTGGCTGTTGTTGTGCTTCCCGTATCATACCGATAATTAATTTCTGTACCCACATTGATAACCGCTGATTGATTATTTAGAGTCATTACTTTTGGGTTTGAAACAACTTTGAGGTCGCCTTGTGTTTTTAAGAAAGAGACTAAGCCTTCCATTGAAAAATTATAGCCTACTAGATAATTTGGTTTTCTAAAAGTTGTATTATCTAAAACACCTGCCGTTCGTGAACGAGTTGCATCGGATGTACCACTAATGCCTAATTCAAATTTGCTCCAATCAACACCATCAGTCTTGTCATAACTGTACGTTACTTCAAAGATTTTAGCTTCTACCAATATCTCTTTATGAAGACGTTTCATCACGGTTTTAAGGTACTCTTCGGCTCGCTCAAGCTGCTTTTTTGTCCCAGTAATTGTTACCATACCGGCATCTTGGTTAATCAAAACTTTACTGTTGATTTGCTGAGTATCTTCATCTCTAAAAATCATTGAGGTAATTTCAGCTCCTATTTTGTCCCAAAACTTAAACTCTGAAGTAAAATCCATTGTTGTCGAATCACTTCCTCGACTACTTGAACTTCCACTAGAACCTGTACTCGAAGAAGACGAACCTGTCTTTATCACTCTACTGGTCGTATTTTTACGTTCAGAGAAACTAACATAATCAATAAAATAAGATTTGGTTTTAAAGTAAGAGAGTTTGAGCACTTTTTTATTATCAGATAAATCATAAAAAATATTGTTATCACCTAAAAGTAAATCTAAAAGTTCCGTTAATGAAAAATCATGCACATTAATATAATTGAGTTGCTTTTCAACAGCTCCTTTAACGTTACTATCTTCAAAAATTAAGGTCATTTTACATTCTTGTGCAACATTTTCTAATACGTCAAGGATACTGACAGAATCACCCTGTTCTTGCTTCACACTAAAGGTAAAAAATTTTGTTTCACAATTTGCTTGTGCAAAAGAGACCATGCATATTAAACTCACAATAACAAATATTATTCTCATTTTTGACTATCCTTTACATGTAAAAGCTCACGTACTTCTTCAAATCCTACTATGGTTGTTCTATTAGCTTTTTTTAATTCAATACTTTGTTCATGAATTTTTATAATTTTTTGACCATCAATACTTTGTCCTACACGATACCACTGTCCATTAATAAATGCTTTTTGATTAATAATTGCCACTAAATGCAAAGCTCTTTTACTCTTAATGCTAGTATTATCATTGTTATTAACCACGGCGCTATAAGCACTTTGATGTGTAAAGGGGTTATAATCTATGACTATCGATTGTTGCGCAGGATGATACTGTAACAAAGCATCTAATTGTTCATCACTTTGATTACTAGCAAAGAGTGTATTCATCAGAAGAAGGGGAAGAAGTATCTTGATCATAGCCCAACTCCATAGATATCAACAATGAGTAAGAATTTGACCGTTTCATTAAGAGACTCTATTCGGATAGATGAAAATTTCAAAACCGCTTCTAATTGTTCGATATGATGTATAAAACTGACAATCTCTTTATACTCCCCTGTTCCACCAATTTCTAATCTTTTTTTATGTTTAAGAAGTTTCATTGTATCTTCTTTGGGCACATTGATACTTTTTATAAAATCAATGCGTAGGTGTGCATTCAGTGATTTTTTGAGCATTTCATCAAGCGAATTGGCAAACTCTTTTTCATTAAAAAAGGCGTATTTAAGTGTATATAATTTAGAAAGTAACCCCGTACTTATCTCTTTTTGTTTTTCTATTTCATTATTGATACTTAAAAGTTCTTTTGATTTTAGGGCAATCTCTTTTTTCAAGCTATTAACGGAATTTTTTGCAATACTTTGTTCCACACGTGCAATATTACTCTCTAAACCATCTAGTTCCTCTCGCATAGGTACTGTGATAAAATTCACTATAAACAGTAACACTATTATGACTATAATGTAAATCATTATTTTTTGTTTTTTATCTACATTTAAAAGATAATTTTCAAACTTACTCATCGCTCAATCTCAATTTTGCTGATATAAAGCTCTTTGTCTGAGCGAATTTCATTGGTAGTTACACCAATAAATCCTTCTTTTAAAAGATCTTCCATAAATTTTGCAATGGTATCACGCTGTGAAGGTGTAGCAACAACTTCAATGCTCATTTTATCTGACCCTTTTTGTTCAATACTTCGAACCATGAGTGCATATCTTTTAAGTAAACGATTAATCTTAACAATGAAATCTGTATAGGTCTTTGTCCCTTGTTTCATAACATAAAGCTCATCTATACTTTGGGTGATATTTTCTAAATTTTTTGTTTGTTCATCTTGAAGTTGATGTCCTTCTAGCAAAGAAGCCTTGATTTTGAGTAATTGTGCATTATACGTAGCAGCATTTTTTTTAATTGCATTATTTTGTAAAGTCAGTTCCTCAAATTGCACTTGTAAAGAATGCAAATTAAAAGAAAGGTATAAAGGGTACAAAGAAAGTAAAAAAGCCGCAGCGATAATGCTTAAAGTCAATTTGCCCGTTTGTGTTTTCAAAAATTGAGGAGGACGTACAAAGAAAGTAACATTGTGGCGCATATCTGCTTGTGCAAATTTATCAAATACATAGGATGCTAAAATACACGCCATAGGATATTCATTACTGCAATTTTTAACTAATTTAAAGTCATGCAATGCTGAATCTGTATAGCCAAAAGAGATTAAAAATTCTCTCAGTCCTCGAACTCTACCATTGGCCACACTCATAAAAATTCTATCGGCATAATCAAAACCATACACGCTTCGATTATGTAATAAAACGTCGTTTATTTTTGTAAAAAGTTCAACAAAAACATTTTGTAACGCTGTTACTAAAGAGGTTTCTTCATGACTGTATTGTGTACTATCAAGTCCTTTAGTTGAGAGTAAGGTGACTAACGCTTCAATCTCTAAAACAATCGCTTCATTTTTGAGCTTTTTAAGTATATCATTAAGGGTAAAAATAGATTTTGTGGCAATATATTCACCCCCTTTATAAAGTGCTAAAAAAGCTTCATTTTCGTGAATATAAACAAAAAGATCATTTTTGGGTGCTAAAACTTTATGCGTGTAGAGTGTTTCATAACTTAAAAAAGGAAGCACTAAAAAATCAATGTATTTTTCTTGCTTGAGTACCTTACTTAAACTCTCTTTTGTATTTTCCGCATCAATAGCAAACGCTTCTATTAGAACTGTATCAGCAAAATCAAGACGTTTTTTCACATAAACAATTTTGTATCGCTTATTAACATCTAAGCCTGCCTCTTCATACATCTTAATTTCAACCAAGGTACGTAATTCTTCATCACTGGTATTGGCATTGATTTTAAAACTATGAATAACAATATCATTATAAAAAACACGTGATGCAATAAGTGTATTTTTGCTTTTTGTGACTTCAAAATCTTTACCATCAAAAGAGGCTTTATAATCGAGTGTCGGGCTAATATACAAAACAGAAGAAGGTGTTGGCATATGTAACCTCAAGTGTATTTTATTTGATTATAACATAACCAGAATATGGTAAAACTGAAATGGTATTTGTTTTGTTATTAAATGTAACATTAATATCGACCTTTTGAAACAATAACCCTTGTAATCGGTATGGACGACCATCACTATCAAAACAAAGACTAGGACTTTCTGGTGTTAGTAATGCATCAAAATTATAATTTTTAGTATCCATATTTTGCAAAAAAAATGTATTAAAAGCAATACATGTACGGTTAAAATCACTTGTATTATCATCCCAAAATTGAGTTTTGCCAAACACATAATTTTCATATCCCATCGCTTTATGCTGTGTTTTTTTAATCATTTGGATTACAAAATTAGTATCATTTAAAAGTTTATTATCTGGCATATAACTACTGGCCACTTTAGCCAAAATCCCCATAATTACAATCACAAAAATAAGCTCAACCATGCTAAAAGCTCTACGCTTTATTGTTAGTCTGTTTATCGTTTTCATGGGCGTTGCAATGTCCTTCGTATAAGTCGTATCTGTTTATCCAAATTTTTAGGATGTGTCGCGTTAGTTTCGACAACAACTTCAAGCATTACCATACCATGCGACTCTTCCGTTTGGATAGGAGTGCATAAGCTTCCACAATAACTACAATCAACACTTTCACCTAAAAGATAATAAGTAGAAATATTAACATCAGCCATATAACGTCCATCGGCTGAGGTTATGTTGACATCTTTTAAACAACCACTCACAGCTCTATTTTGACCACTAATAGCCAGAAGAGTCAATTCTACGGCACTATCCATAAAGAGTTCTGCACTCTCTTTTGCATATGCATCACTGGTTTGCTTAACTGAAAGCGTGGCATACTTCATTGCAATCGCCATTATGCCACTGATCATTACGATAACAATCAATGCTTGAATCAAACCAAAGCCTTTACGCATCAATAGACCGCCTTTTGCTTTGAAATACTTACATTGTTATCACTTCCTCGAATGACTTTATTCATACTCACCGTAAAATAAAGTGTCCCATCGATAACACCTGCTTCAAAACCACCGACATTTTTTGAAAGTATGGTCACTTTCCCGGCACTATTTCCACCAACGCCACTATCGGCACAAAATGTTTCACCCTGCCATGGATGATACGCATAAAATAAAAAGAACGTATTATCACTTATCGTCGTATTCAGATCCGTAATGCATGTCGCTAGTTTATTGATATTTCCTCCACGTGCTACAGCATAAGCACTGTCCACTAAATAATACTTTTCATAAATCTCATTTGGCTTAACCGCACTTATTGTGATATTACCATCCATTGGAATTGTAAACGTAAGAATCTTCGAAGCACTGTTACCATGCCAACCAAATGTCGTATTAAACTCATTTGAATAATAAATCGCGCCATCATCAAAACTGCCTGCAAAGACGAGCCCCATATTAGCTAAACTACCTGAACCAAACTTATTGGTCATCATTGTATTTAAAGCTAACGCGCTAATACCAACAGAGGAGAGTCTTTTGGTTGCCCCATCTGAGGCATTCATATCAACAAAGCCACTGTAAGCACCCATCTTATGTGCTTCACTTGCAACACCAATCCATTCAAGAATTGTAAAATTAGTATCTACTTGATAGATAGACTGAAAAAGTGGTGTAGTTGGATTATAACCAATGGCAGAACTTGGAATTCTATCGTACATCAAAGAAGCTATCTGATCAACAATCATCTGTGATTCATATGCGAGCTCACTAAGAGCTTTAGACTTGGCACTACGCAGATAGAGATGCTCTAAAGAAATAAACGTCCCAACACTAAGCACACCTAAGATAACAATGGTCACAATAAGCTCGATAAGCGTAAAACCTCTTTGCATTACCACGCCCTTTTTGAGATAAAAAATTTGCCTATATTGGCAGATACAAAAGAAAATTGGGAAATAGTGTTACCATGTAATGCTGTTTTATTGCCTTGATAGCTGATGTTAATATCAATATATTTAAGATTGGTTGATGTAAGGATTGCGTTGTTATTTAAAGTAATTTTTGCATTTTGCCCTGAGTAGGCAAATGTGTCAGCAATGTATTTTACATCTACATGTAAGCGATATTTTGAGGTATTAAAATCAATAGCATTAAAATCATCAATATCATTGTAAAGGTACTTATCAACTTCTGATGCTTCATGTCCTAAAGGGCCAAAAACATTTACGTTATTTTCACAATTACGCGAGCCTCTAAACCCACCTATCCTATAATTTCCCAGTGTACTATTACATGAAAAGTTGCTACTGGCTGTTTGCAAGATATCGTTGCTTGAGGTACTGTTTTCATCCCATGAAAGATGCGTTATCATTTGCATTAAGGTCATTCCATTAAAAAGAGCATCTTGCTTAATTGAAAATTCATCACTTTTATTTAAAGCAAAAACAATCTTAGGTATGACTATGAAAACAACAGCAATGATGACGATTGTAAACACCAACTCAATAAGACTCAATCCTTTTCTCATCGAAATGTTTTCACTCCGCTTTTTTGATAACTTGCATTGTAATCACTACTGATCGTTGAACCTTTTGTTATGCCACTTTTAATGCCAACGCTATCGACATCTTTGATGTATTTGTAATTAAAACAAGGATGGTTGGCACAGGTTGAGCCAAGACTATTGTTATACTCACCTACATTACTATTCCACAGCCACATCGGAATATCCACATGGATGGTTGAACTTTGTTCCCCTAAAAGATTGTTGATGTTAAATTTCAAAATACCATCACTAAGAGGCACAGTATTTTGAACTGCTATTGATGTGGAGGGTTGGTTATTAGAAAAACCCTTATTTTCACTAAAATTATTGTCGTTAAAGACTGTCGTTCCATCATCATCACTATTGATATACCAATTCAATGTATTTTGATAAAATCCATTCAAAGGGGTTGGTGAATAAACCTCTGCATGTAACAGATGCGGTACTATCGTTTTATCCGTAACAATATCTTTCGTTTTAACTCTGCCATAATAAAAACGTTTGGATTGATTAACCGTCATATTGTTTTCATTTTTAGCAACTGCGGTTGAAGTCACTTTGACCTCTTTAAGTGCAATATCAATAGGACTTAAAGGAACATTGTATGCTCTATCGACATTAAAGCGATAATCTGCACTGGCACTTGCTGTACTAAAAGAAGTTGAAGGAATGGTCATTGTTTTATTGAGATCGCTAAATTGCTTCAAGGAACTTGTCATGAGCCCATTGATGGTAGCATACGATACAGTGGTAAGGGTATTTGTGTTGTTGGAATCATAATAAAAAGTCAAATCAACAGGCTGAGCGTAACATGTAGCTGTAAAATTCTGTAAAATGCTATGCTGTTTATTATTGGCCTGAACCGTGGCATGTGCCGTCACATACATATCACTTATATTAGCGTCATACAGCCAACTTTTACCGGTAGAAACCGTAAAATTTGCATCGGTAATATTGAGTTCATAAGGCTTGAGCGTAACCATTAAAGATGCTGGGGTAATCAATCTATTGATGTCACTTGTATCAAGTGCATCTATTTTAGCAAACTCACTTCCTAGTTTTTCAGCTATAGTAATATTGACATCACCCACCTCTGAATAATTAGTATCTACGACCAATTTTTGACCATCTATAAAGCTAAAATTGGCTACATCTAAAACGCCATTGCTACAACCACTTTTGCCGATAGCTGAAGCAACCGTAAAGCTACTATTTTTGCTTTCATTATAATCTGTCGTATTGTTTCCTAAGTTATCTTTAGCTCCAAAAGTAAGCATCAAATTTTCTCCTGCGTAATACGGTGCAGAAGATGGACTCATCGTAAAATTTTGGGGGCGAATTGCAAATGAATCTTTGGATAAAGAAGTTTGAAAGGTCTGTGCATTATCAACTGTCCCCGTAATTCTTAATCGAAGATTTTGATAAGCTTTTGCAAAAGAAAAATTGACAAGCGCTGAATAACCTTGTGCCATCGAAATATTCAGGTAACTTGGTGGTGTATAATTTTTTGTATTGATAACTCTTGTCGTCGTTGCCCAATCGGTACATGGGGTATCATTGCATGTGATAACTTCAATTTTTGAGATATTTGCGTCTTTGTAAACGGTAAAGTCATTGGCATCTCGAGCCAATATGCGTAAATCAAAGGTCTTTGAAACAATTTTTGTATTGATTTTTCCATAAACAAAATCAGTTTTTTGAGAATCATCAGTAGCACTAAAGGCTCCACTCCCTGTAAAAAGTTGTTTTATTTCATCTTCAGAAAGAGTACGTGGATATATTTTGACATCATCCATAATACCTTTAAAATAAGATTCACACATCCAACTTGGTCCTGGACGACCTAAATAAACAGGAGCATTTCCGCTAGTCGGGTTACCTGATGATATTGCTTCACTTACTTTAATGCCATTCATATAAGTTGTTAATTTTTTTGTAACCGCATCATAAACTGTAGCGAATGATATATAGGTTTGAAGATTAGAGTTTGATAAAACAAATCGGTCTTGTGCACCACAAAATACCCCAAATTGCGTTGTACCTAAAGGTAATGTCTCGCCACAGGTCACATTTGGTCCAACATTAATTAACCAGTGCATCCCATTATTATTACATGTTGGTGTTGCATCTGGTACACCAAAATAAAGTATCCAAGCCCTTCTTGCTGTCCAGCTATCAACCAAAAATCTAGAATAAACCGTATAACCTACATCATACGTAAAGCTATAATTACTGTTAGATTTTGCATAATCATTGACACCATCAAATTGTGCTCCTTTGCCAGTATCAGTAGCTACACATGTCAATCCATTATATCCCGTTGCATCATTATGATTTCCAGTTACATCGCTAATAGTACTGATAGACTGACCTACGGTACACTCATCAAAGGTATAGTGCAAAAGCGGCCCCAAGTCAACCGGACATACGCGTGTTGTTCCGTCATAATTTTTCCCCGCATTTTCATTAGCATAAATAGCGGCGATTTTTGTACTTGATAAGCTTGTATTATAGATTTTGATTTCATCAAACAATCCATTGGCAGAATCACCTGTCTCAGGCGATTCAATAGGCGAAGTAAGACGATTATCACCAAAATAAATAGTATTTGATGCCCCTATACTATTATTAGCATTGTTAAAGTTATAAGTATGTACTAATGAACCATTAATATATAGTTTGATATTACTGCTATAATTCCCCATTATAAGCTCATACGTCATCGTAATATGGACCCAAGTATCAGCCGCATAGGAGTATGCATTGGTAGAAGTTTCAAAATTCGTATCCTGACTGTTTTCAAGCCCAGCATAGAGTCTCCCATTTGACCCCAAAACTAAATAAAAAAATTTAGAACTATCCGTTGCATCTATAAGTGTCCTAATGCTTGAGCCACTATTCCATGCTGTATTTGACTTGTACCAAAAAGTAATTGTTCCTTGATTGCCTAAAGTAGTTGGAGATATATTGCTATTAAATGCATTATCTATGGATGAACCCGTGGACGATGGAACAGAAATAGCTTGACATATTTTTCCACTACTTCCGCTAATAAGATTTGAGATTTTGGAGCCAGAAATTGTCGTATTTGACTGGGAAGCAAAAGAAGTTACTCCCATTTTTTCATCTAACCGATAATCAATAATAGGTACTGAAGTACAGACACCATTAGGATCTGGATTACAATTACCGATAATGGTACTACTTGCATCTTTAGTAATCGTACTCCATGTTGCAGCCGTTAAATCACCATAAACGACCGAACTATTTTGTACCGAGATTGTCCCATTAGAATAAATATCAATTGGAGAACCTATGCTCCCTAAAGTACTGTTGGAAATTGTAACCGTCTGAGCATAAGAGATACTTCCACTTTGCATTGTTACACCCGTTAAACTTATGGTATTATTCGATGTTAATGAAAAATCACCTGCTATTATGGAATTGTTAATCGAGATGCCTGATTGAGCAACGGCCCCACCTAAGAGATTTGTATTGTTAGCAGTGATTGTATTGCTCGTAGAAGTTACTTTACCCGTTACTGTTCCACCAGTAATATTTACATTCCCAACTGTTGAAATTGTACTGGTAATGTTTGAATTTGTTAAGGTAATAACGCCACTACTGCTTTGTAACGAACCAAAAATGGTAGAGCTTGTGATATCCATATCACCATAAGTTGAAACTAAATCAATAGTGATAGATGCACTTCCAACAGTTGAGCCTGTAATACTAAAACCATTATTGGCTGATAAAGTTGAATTAGAATTTGCAATAACATTATCGCCATTAGAGAGAGTGATTTTACCATTACTAGAACATGTATACGTTGTACCGCTTACAGACCAGCTTGTACTACAAGGTGGTCTATCACCATTTGAAAGATTATAGGTTGCTGCGTTCAAAGAAGTTATAAAGACAAAAAAAGTAATAAAAGCAATCAAAAAACTAAAAAAAGCTTTATTTTTTTTCATAATATAACTCCATAAGCTCTAAAACTAAACTATTTTAGCATAATCTCTATTAGTTCTATTTAGTGCTTTAATCTTTTCTGTGATAAAATTCATTAAAAATAATAATAAGGATAAGAAATGACTATAATATTTCCAACTAACAAAGAAGATGGTATTAGTGCAAAACGTGGGGCTCATTTTGGAAAAGCAAACTTTTATACTGCCATTGTCGTAGAAGAAGGTATTGTCAAAAATATCATCGTCCACAAAAATCCAGGCCATACAACGGGAGGATGTTCTAATGCCGTGGCCAATATCCAAGCCTTAGGTGCTGATACTTTAGTTGTCTCCGGTATTGGTGGAGAACCTCTTAAAAAGTTTCTAGCCGTTGGGATTGATGTCTATTTTGATAATAAAAATGACATTGTTGAAGATGCCTTACGTGATTTTCTTGCAGGCAAAACGGCTAAGATCGATCCAAACCATAGTTGTGCCTCACATGATCATTAAAAGTTAATAGGATTTTCCCCAGGTAATGGAATTTTACTCGGCAACGGCGGTGCAAGATTTGGTATTTGCTGTTGCTGCCTCGGGGCACTATTGAACATACCTTCTTTTTTGAGGGCATCAACGATTTCTTTAACCGTTGGATTCATCCGCACAGTCAACTCTTTCATATAAATCACATCAATATCTAAACTGTAGGCTTTACGTGCATAGGTTATAAGAGTGGACTTTAAAATCTCTTTACCACGAGATGTAACCAAATCTTCTGCGTAATAACTTCCGATCACAACATTAAGTGAATCGATGATTTTATACTGCTCCACTTCAACATCGCGCCCTTCAAAAATAAGGCTGAGCGTGATATCAACGGGTTTTTTATCAACCTTTGAAAAGACATTTGTATGAAAATTATTAAGTGCAAAAGTTTCTGCAAAGACGCTTACATGTAAGAATAAAATCAATCCTAAAAAACGTTTCATACTAACCTTTATGCTAAAGAGTCTAAGACATTGACACCCAGTGCATTTAACTTTGCATCTACCTTTTCCAATGCCTTTTGCATTGTAGTATAACTAATTTCTGGTAATTTTTCACCCCAAAGTGCTTCTGCCTCTTTAAAACCTTGTAGCATGCCAGAACGACCCGCTTTTAGTTTTTCAACATCATCACCTGCACCATTGAGCACAAAATCTGCAATACGCGCACTGGTTTGAGAAATACCAAAAAAACCATCTTCTGATACAAGCGCTTTAGCCTCATCTTGGCTCAAATCACCAATTGCTTTTCCACTGTATCCAATATCTGCTAAACTAAAGGTATCGACTTGCTTTGTGAAATTATCTTGCGAATTAGAAGAAATTTTGAGTTGATATTCCACTAAATAGGCATTGGTTATCTCTTTGCCACTCATCTTTGTATCTTTGTTAAGCTCTTTATCGCCTTGCGTATAGGTACTAATCCCTGAGGATTGAAAGGAAAGTTCAATGTTCATGACTTACTCCTGTTTTCGTTGCATGTAAATCGTCAAATATCACCAAAAAGTGAATCACTCTTCTGCTCTTCAATCTTGAGCACTTTTGTCTCTTTATAAAAAGCTTGCACCTTTTCACTCACTTGTACACACCGTTTCAGGTGTGCCTCTATCTGCCCACGACTGTATGCTATTAAAAGATTTTTAGGGTATCTTGCCCGACTAATCGCCACATAAAATTGGCTTTTTTCAAAGATATTGTCGATGTTACACACCAATGAGTCGATGCTCATCCCTTGTGATTTATGAATGGTAATGGCATAAGCGAGTTTAAGTGGAAATTGTTCTATCGAAATCAAAGGCTTTTCTTTGACTTCATTATCAAGTAGTACATTTTCATGCAAGGTATACTCTTGCCTCTCAACCTTAACAAGCTCTCCTCCTTTTTCAACAATCAACTCTTCCTCACTTATGGCACGAATAACGCCTCGCTCACCATTGTAGTATTTGCCCCACTTATTGGTACAAAAAAGCACTTTAGCGCCAATTTTAAGGGTCAAATCCACAGGAATGGGCAAAGCGTTTTTCCACCCTTCTATCTTGTTGACATGTAAGCTTTGTTCATGCACTTTTTCTTTAGCTTTAAGAACAATGGGTTCACTAGGAATTTGAGAGAGCTTATGGACATTGAGCATCTCCGCTTCCTTATTGCGCCCAAATAACACCGTTGGATCTTCTTCCCAGACTTCATTATTATCGCGTAAAGAGATGAGATACTCCAGTGTATCGCTATCTAAATAGCCTAAACGGATTTTATTGAGGATTTCAAAAAAGTACTCATCATTAGTGCGTTTTGTTTTGGTAAGTTCAATCACAATAGGTTCAAAAGCATTCCAAGAGCTACTTTCAAAGGCATATTCAAAACTACCCCACAAAGAATCATTTTTGGCTTTATTGACAGGCGGTAATTGAAAAAAATCACCTACAAAAAGGACACTTCCTTTAAAATTGGCATTACGTAAGCGATAATAAATCATATCGAGTAAATCTGCTGAAACCATACTAATCTCATCAATAATCAACAAATCACAATGGGTCAATACTTTTTTGATTTCAGCCAATCGTCCTTTTGCGTATCTATCGTGTCGATTGAGCTCATCTAAGTGATTGCATATGCCAAACGCAAAAAAACTGTGCAAGGTTTGACCGCCAACATTCACGGCACTCACACCCGTACTTCCAAGCACCACGACTTGCTTACCTTTTGTACGTAGCTCATAAACGATTTCACCAACCAGATAGCTTTTGCCAACACCTGCGCCACCCGTTAATAAAACATTGTTCTTTTTTAAAATATCAATCACTTTTTGAGCTAAATTCAATACGCTTCCTATCTTGTTTTTGGTATTATAGCATTTACAAAACCAAAGGCTTTCATGATGACATTTCGTTCTCTCTTTCTCTTTACATGTAGCGTTCTTTTTTTTGTGGGCTGTTCCACCAAAGAGCCTACTCCCAACATACAACAACCCTCTTCTGACACAATTGTAACCTACCCTCAAACGCTCCGCTCTTTAGCGCAAAATATCGTACCCCAAGAAATAGCCCAACACGATTTTACCTATCGTTACTATTCGCCATGGTTTCGAAACCATCTCAATACCAAAAAAGATGACGCACTTTGGGCAAACCGCTCATATAGTTTAAAAAAACGCTATTACGGTGAAAATCTCCAATTGATTGACGATGCAGAGATTGATGCGTTAATTGAAAGTACTAATTTTGAAGCTTACGGCAGTGTTAATGCACATGCGATTATGATTGAAAATGCACAAATGCGAACACTTCCTAGCCATAAACCTTTTTTCAAAAAGACAACGCTACCAGGGGAAGGCTATCCATTTGATTATCTGCAAACTTCACGTATTCATATTGCAGAACCGCTCATCATCTCACACTATACAAAAGATGGAGCATGGGCTTTTGTAGAAAGTTCTTTTGCCTCAGGATGGTTACCAACACAGACTTTTGTAACACTTAAGGCACCCGAGCGAACATCGTTGTTGAATGCAAAAAAAATCAGCATAACCAAAGACAATATCCCTTTATACAACGAAAAACAACGCTTTATTACCTATGCCAAGATAGGAGCGATTCTTCCTATAGAAAACGAAGATGATGATTTTTACTATGCTTACATGTATACGCACGATGCCTCTTTTGAAGCACAAAAAATTTCCCTTTTTATCCCAAAATCGTACGCTAAAGAAGTACCTCTCGTATTTACGCAAAACAGTGTGAACGAAATTGCAAAAGGACTTTTAGGTGAAAAATATGGTTGGGGTGGCTACTTAGCCAATCGTGATTGTTCCGCTATGACACGTGATTTTCTCTCCCCATTTGGGGTTTGGATACCTCGCAATTCACGTGCGCAAAAAAGCTTTGGTAACTATCTTAGCCTTAAAGATTTATCCCCGCAGGAGAAAGAAACGATGATTTTGAAAAATGGCATTGCCTTTTTGAGCCTTATCTATCTTAAAGGTCACATTATGCTCTACGCTGGTGAGATGAATGGAAAACCCATGGTTATGCACAACATGTGGGGTGTGAAAACGATGGAAGAAGGCAAAGAAGGACGCAATGTTGTTGGAAAAGCCATTATTTCAGATTTACATGTAGGGGAAAACCAGCCTAATGTTCCGCAAAGCTCTTTACTTGTTAGCCGTGTTGAAGGCATTCTTATCAGACCCAAAGATACTATCACAAGCAATTTAGTCCTTAAATATCCAAGCATTACTTCCATAAGAGATAATACAGTTTTTTTTAATGATGGAAGCTCTTTACCTTATGATGATAAAAAAATAAAAACCTTTGATGAGATGCTTAATAACGCAGATATAGAGGACCAATTTTCACAAAAATACCCTGCCTTCACCCCTATCAGCGCACCTGCACTCAATGATGACGCGGGACGCTTTAGAAATGAAGCCCTCTTTAAAAAACTCTATGGTGATGGCAAAAAAAATGTTGAAAAAAACCTTGTCAATATCACATGGCTTCCACATCATGGAGGCAAAAAAATCTACTTCAATCAAAACGAAAATGCCGCTATCCAACTGCAAAAAGTCTCGGATGAACTGGATAGTTTGCCGGAGGAATACATGAAGTACCTCAAGCACGTGGATGGAACATACTACTACCGAAAAATCGCAGGAACTTCACGTCTTAGTGCCCACAGTTACGGTATCGCCATCGACTTAGATACACGATTTTCAAGCTACTGGCGATGGGATAAGACCTACCAATACAAAAATGAAATTCCACAAAAAATCGTCGATGTCTTCGAAAAATATGGCTTTATCTGGGGCGGCAGATGGTACCACTACGACACCATGCACTTTGAATACCGACCTGAATTGTTTGAGAGTATCGATTAAAAGGAAAGTCATGGAAGCGTTACTTATCATCGATATGCAAGTAGGATCGTTTCAAACCCCTCGCTTTGAAGCAGAAAAAGTGATTCAAAACATCAACCAACTCTCGACTTTGTTTAGAAAAACAAAAAAACCCGTTATCTTCATTCAACACGATGGAACAAAAGAGAATTTTTTAGTTCGTGGGCGTGATGAGTGGAATATTCTGCCCTCTTTGCTTCGAGAAAAAGATGATTATTGTATCGAGAAAGCAGCCAATGATAGTTTTTATAAAACAGATTTAGAAATCCTTTTACAAAAACTAGGCATTACAGAACTCTACATCTGTGGCTGCGCCACCGACTTTTGTGTCAACGCAACCATTCATGGCGCACTGACACGAGACTATGACATGACTGTCATCAAAGACGCTCACACAACTGCCGATCGACCTCATGCAACAGCCGTTCAACTCATCGACTTTCACAATTGGCTCTGGGAAAATTTAACACCTACTCTTGGGCATATCAAACTAAAAAGTACATCTGAGCTAACTCAATAAAGCGTTACATGTAAAGCTCTATTTTAAACAACACGCTTCGCTTTTATCCGCCTCCTCTTTAATAATCGCTTGCCCAGCGATAATCATTTTACCATCAAAACTCATCGTTGGATTACCATAAAGCTTCCAACCGTTATTCAAAAACTCCGTAACTCTTGCACAAAACGTTGAATCATCAGGTCCTGTTAAAAATTTATATTGTGTCATTTTAATTCCTTAAAACTTTTTTTCTAAAGTGAGTATAACAAAGAAATCTATTTTTATTACTTTTATAGATTTAAATCAAGACTTTTATTTTTATAATCAGATAAAATTACTCCTATCTAAAGAAAATGAAAGGATTTATATGATTTTTACTGCAAAAGTAGACAAAACAATGTTTCAAGGAACTCCTATAAAACTAGAAGGTAACTTTCAAGAATTAGGAAAGAATGCACCCATTATTAAAGTGGTTACGCCAGATCTCCAAGAAAAAACTATTGGTGGAGAAAGTAATAAAGCTCAACTTATTATCGTTGTACCATCATTAGATACTCCTGTGTGCGATGCAGAAGCTAGACACTTTAATCAAATAGTCGCGAACCATGACAATATCGACACCATTATCGTTTCGATGGATCTCCCTTTTGCTGCTGCAAAATTTTGTAATATCACTGGTATTACAAATATTACTATAGGAAGTGACTTTAGAAGTCAATCCTTTGCAAAAGCTTATGGAATGCTCATCAGTGATGGTGCTTTGGCTGGTTTATGTGCTCGTGCATTATTTGTTATTAGCAAAGATGGAAAAATTGTGTACAAACAAGTTGTACCTGAAATCACCGAAGAGCCAAACTACAATGAAGCATTAGAAGCAGCTATCGGTGCAGCTAACAGAGGGGCGAGTTGCTGTGGTTTTTGTCAGTAGTTTAACCCCACCAGAGCCACCAAAAACGTCGGCTCTTCAAAACCTAATTGCACAACCGCACCGTCTCTTTTTCTTTGCAGGGGTATTGCAATGTGTCGTGATAATCAGTCTCATAGGGCTAAGTTATACTGGGTTTATTCACTTAAATGTAAGTGTTGGTTTATACCATGCCTATGCTATGCTTTTTATCGCATTTACACAGTTCTTTGCTGGATTTTTATTGACAACCTTTCCACGTTATCTTTCGCGTCCTGTAGCGACACAAACGACTTATCTTCCTATAGCGTGGTTGATAAATGGTGGTGGTATTGTCTTTATCGTATTTTCATTTATCTCCCAAATATGGCTCATTATTCCAATGCTATTTATTTTTCTTGGCTATATTAAGCTTTGTTTAGTCCTATTTGATTTTCAAAGAAAAAGTACCGTTACCAACAAACAGGACACTTCTTGGATGTTAATAGCCTTTGGACATGGAATTTTAGGACAATTACTCTTTATGGCAGATGCTTTTGTACCAACCTATAAACTTGCGCTTGGAATTAGTTTTTATCTATACACTTTTTTTATCGTTCTTGTTGTCTCGCAAAAGATGATGCCATTTTTTGCTGCCAATAGTATTCAAGGTTACGTAATGAATAAAAGTAAATCGTTTCTTATGCTCATATTGTCTGCATTGATAGTAAAAGTTATTTTAGATGCTTTTTCAATAAATGCTTTTCTAGCGGATGGTGCACTTTTTTTCATCACAACATATGAGCTTATTAAATGGAAACTGCCCTTTAAAAAATCACCGCCAATACTTTGGGTACTCTTTCTTTCCATTTGGTGGGTACCAATTGGCTTTGGTCTCTTTGTTATTCAAGACATATCAATACTACTTGGAACACCTATTTTTATGGAAAAAGCACCACTTCACGCATTTGCTATTGGATACTTTACGACCGTATTGATAGGATTTGGTACACGCGTAATTTTAGGACATTCAGGAAGAACACCCAAAGCTGACCGTTATGCGGTTACACTTTTTGGACTGATTCAAGTAATGACATTATTGCGAATATTTGCAGGACTGTTTCCTCAATATGGATACCCCCACGCTATCATGTCCACAGCGGCATTTTGGTTGATAGTTTTTGGATTGTGGTCAAAGCGTTATATTCATATACTCTTTGAGAAATAAGCGTTACATGTAACGCTTATTTCTCTTCCAACAACGCTACATCCGCGATGTCTTCACTAAAATCTTGATACTCCAACTTAGCATCTTTGAGATTTTTAGTGGCTTTTGCGCCTAATTTTTTCAAGTTTTCAACGCGTCCTAAAAGATTGCCACTGCCTTCGGTGAGTTGTTTTTGGGCGTTGTCGTAGGTGCCGTTTAGGGTTTGAAGTTGTGTGCCTACTTTTTTGAAGCTTTCGGCAAAACCTGTCATTTTGTCGTACATTTTGCCTGCTTCTTCAAAAAGCTTAGTGGCTAATGTGCTGGATTGTTCGCTTTGCCAGTAGAGGTAAATCGTGCGTAATGAAATCGTTAATGTCGAAGGGGTGACGATGGCGATATGTTTTTTAAGGGCGTGTTCGTAGAGTTTGGGGTCTTGTTGGATGGCAACGGAGAAAGCCCCCTCAATCGGGACGAACATAAAGACGTATTGCAGTGTTCCGTGCTTATAATGCGCATAGTCTTTGCTATCAAGCGTGTTAATGTGTTCTAAAAAAGCACTGGCTAGGCTTTTGGAAGCGATGAGTTTTTCCTCGTCACTCTCAGCCCTGATAAACTCATCGTAGCTATTTAGCGAAACTTTGGAGTCGATGATGATGGTACGTTCCTGTGGAAGTTTGATAACCACATCAGGGCGTTTAGTTTTGCCCTCTTCATCTTTGTAGCTTTCTTGCGTTTCGTAGTGTACGCCTTTAACAAGCCCTGAGTATTCCAAAACACTCTCCAAAATCATCTCACCCCAACTACCTTGACTTTGTTTTTTGCCTTTGAGCGCTTTAGTGAGATTTTCAGCCTCTTTGCCGATGCTTAGTCCCGTGCGAGCAACCAGTTCGATCTCTTTGGAGAGTTCGGCAAATTTTTTGATACTTGATTCTTGTGAGGTTTCGACACTTTTTTTGAAACTATCCAGGTTCTCTTTAAAAGGCTTCAAGAGCGTATCGAGTGATTTGATAGAGGTTTCATCCAATTTTTTAAGCTTATGCTCTAAATGTTGCTCCATAATCGCATTGAGTTTGAGTTCAAGCTTTTTGCCTTGCTCATCAAGGTCGTCTTTGAGCTTTTGATTGCCCTCTTTTTGAGCGTTGAGTTCGGCTTCAAAGCGTGCATTTTTCATGTTTAATGCTAGATTTTCAGACATCAATTGTTCATTTTTGGCTTGCATTTGTGCTATCTGCGCTTTTTTATCGACAATATTCCACACCATCACAGCAACAACTATCACTAAAACAGCGATAAAAACAGCTATTTGCATCATCATATCAGTTGGCATACAATTTTTTCCTTTTTAAGAGTACATACAAGGTTGGTAAGTAAAAGAGATTGACCAATGTCGACCACGCTAAACCAAAGCCTAAAGAGATTGCCATCGGTTGTAAAATAACCGATTGTCCATCTGCAAAGAACATCAACGTCGTTAAACCAAAAACGGTTGTAATTGACGTTAAGAAGATAGGACGAAGCCTTGTTTTGGCAAGCTCCAATGCTTCTTGAACTGAGGTTGCTTTCTTTAAAAAGTCTATCATAACGATGGCATCATTGACTACAACACCCGCAAGTCCCACGATACCGAGCATACTAGGCATGGTAAGATTGAGCCCCATGATGAGATGTCCTAACATAGCTCCAAAAACAGACAGTGGAATGACGGTCAAAACAATGAGCGACAAAAAGAGTGAATCAAACATCCAAATCAGCGCGATAAAAATTAAAAATATTGCCATAATAGCGGCCTCTGCCATCTCCATTTGCACTTTTTGATTCTCTTTTTCCTCACCTTTTATCTCTATATGTAAGCCTTTTTTCTCCCATTTTTGAAACTCTGGTTTCATCTGTTCCATAAAGGCAGAGGATGTGATGATAGACTTCGTAAGTGAGCCAAAAATAGAGCTGATTTTCGTACCATTGTCTTTGTAAATGTCTGCATAACTGGGTTTCTCTTCAAAATCTACCACTTCCGTTAAACGCACTTTTTGACCTGTTTGAGGGATGGTGATATAAAAGGATGAAAGTGCTTCAAAAGTATCTTTTTTCTTTTCTTGTGTCTTAACGCGGATTAATTCTCCATCATAATACATCTTAGAAGATTCTGCTTTGAAAAAATAAGGACGTAAAATTGCGGAAATACTTTTTTCATTAAAGCCCAATGATTGACCGTAGTGATTGACGATGAGTTTAAGCTCTTTTTCCCCTTCAATGAGATTGTGGCTGACATTATAAACACCATTAATCGTTTTTACCTTGGCACTCAAACTCTCAATTGCCTCTTTCAGTAGTGCATCATCATCGCTACTTAAAGCAATATCAATGTCTGTCTTAACGATACCAGCCCCTGGAATAATCACTTGAAACTCTTCAAAGTCGCCACTATTTTCAATATCCTTGAGTGCAACCTTCATGTCTTTAAGAATCTCTCGTGCCGTTCTTCCTCGTTTCATCTCACTATCATCATATTCAGGCGAAATGTAAGGATTGATAAAGCGGTCAAAAAAGTTTTTAGGTTTGGCTTCGTAGAGATTGACGAAGATTTGAAAATTATTTTCAGCGATATGCGGTTTAAACTTGGCATCTAGTAAAAAACCCGAAGTTGAGGTAACCGAGGAAACTTCCTCTTTATTGAGCGTTTTTAATAAAATCTCTTCGACTTTACCAACGATACTTTGCGTTTCATCTAGGGCATTATTGATATTGACTTTGCCACTAACGAAAATCTGTGTTGAATCAAAATCAGGAAAAAGCTGAAATTTACTTGTTTTAATCATAACAGCCGTTATGCCAAGATTGAGTACAATAAAAAGAGCTAAAAAAAGTTTTTTATGCGTAAACAAAAAAGTTAAAATCTTTTTATAAAGTTCATTCCAAAACAACCACCATGAAGTATTTTTACGCACTCTAGTGTCAATTTTAATAAATTCTTTGGCATGCAGAGGTAAAAAATAAAACGCCTCAAAGAGCGATGAAAGCAATAATACCGATATCATTATCGGTAAAATACGCATAAAGACACCCATCTCGCCACTCATAATTAGCAATGGCAAGAACGCAAAGATCGTTGTCATCGTCGAGGTTAAAACAGCAGGGAACATCTCAACAGAGCCTTTAATGGCCGCTGTTTTAGCATCAAGTCCTTCTTCCATGTAACGATAGATATTTTCAGTCACTACAATCGCTTCATCCACGAGCATTCCAAGAGCCATTAAAACACCCAAAAGTGAGAGCATATTTAAACTGTAGCCCATTAATTCAGAAACTATCAACCCAATAATAAAGCTTACAGGAATTCCCATCGTCACCACAAAAGCAACTCTGGCATTGATGAAGAGATAAACCGAAAACCCAACCAAAACCAAACCAAAGATGATATTGGAAACGACTGTATTTAAACGATTGCGTATCCACACTGAGGTATCGCTGTAAACTTGAAAGTCATACCCGCTAAAACGCGCTTCATAGCTTTTGAGAAGTTGTTTTATCTCCTTAACAAGCGCAATGGCATTGCCTTCTTTGGCTTTATTAATCGTAATGGAAAGATTGGGCTTACCGTTAAAATGCGATGCTTCTTTGGCATCTGAGAGCATAAAGCGAGCCTCAGCTATATCTTTAAGTTGCACTTTTTTCGTACCTATACTGAGCCAGCTCTCTTCAAGTTTTGCAATATCTTGCTCACCGCCTTGGGTGCTGATAAAAAGATGCTTACCTCTTTCTTTAATAAGCCCTATTGGGAAAACGGTACTTAAAGATGAAAGTGCGCTGTATACTTCTTCGACACCAAAACCATAACCTGCCACTTTTTTTTCATCAATTTTTAGCACTAACTCTTTATCGGCATCCCCCGTAATCATGATGTCACTTAAATTAGGAATTTTGGCAAGATCGCTTTTGAGTAGTGTCGCAATTTTTAGCATCTCTTCTTTGCTTTCATTCGCTGCGATGGCAACCACCACCAAAGGAAAGCTATTTTTTAAAATTTTAACAACAGGTTCATTCATATCGGAAGGTAAATCGCGTCTTTTATTAGAGACAATATCTTTGATATCATCGAGTGCTTCGCTTTTATCAGAACCATCTTTAAGATAAGCCGTAATGCTAAAAGCGCCACTTTTGACTTGACTTTCTACATGGTCAATTTGATTGAGTGAAACCAAGTCATCTTCAATGACTTTGACCGCCATTTTGTCCAATATATCAGGGCTTGTACCCTCATAATAACCCGTAATAGAGATGGCTTCCAAGTTCGAAGGAGGAAAAATTTCTTTAGGGATTTTCTGATAGGAAAAAACACCTAAAACCACCAAGAAAATTAGAAAAATATAATTTAAAATAGATTTTTCAATCGAAAATTGGATAAAAGCTTTTATCACAAAACCATCCTTTACATGTAAGCGTATTAGTTAATAAAAATGCTATCTAAAATTTGATTTTTAAAGCGCATATTCTCCAAGTTTTGTTTTAAAACACGGTTTTCTTCCTTAAGGATAGAGTATTCACCGTAGAGTTTACTAATATCACGGCTCATATAATAAATCTGATTTTTGATATATATTTTAGGAAGTATAAGTAAAAAACCTACACACATGACCATATAAACCAAAAGTAAAAACCGAAAATCTAAATTTTTTTCGACTTTCTGTTCAGCATCATAATCTTCAAGAAGTGCATTTTTATCGTTCATTTTCACTCTTTATCTCAAATACTCGCAGCTTTGCACTCCTACTACGTGGGTTTTTACGAAGCTCTTGTGCCTTTGCTTCTATCGGTTTTTTTGTCCATAATTTTCCTAAAGCATGATTTTTGCCACAAGTACATTTAAATGCCTCTGGTGGACAAATGCATGCTTGACTCCATAGCTTAAATGTCTGTTTGACAATTCTATCTTCCAAAGAATGAAACGAGATAACACCTACCAAACAGTGTTCCAAATGAGCATTTTTAATACTTTCAAGTAATGCACTCAGAACACCCAATTCATTATTGACCTCAATGCGAATGGCTTGAAAAAGCAGTGTTGAAGGGTGTATGCTCTTTTTAGCACCGACTTTTTCAGCCAATTTTGAAAGCTCTTTGGCACTTTCAATGGGCTTAAGCGCTCTAGCCTCACAAATTAGCGAAGCCATTTTGTGATACTCATGGATTTCGCCGTATTCCCTAAAAATAAACTCTAATTCTCCTTGAGGATAGTGATTGACCACTTCATAGGCACTTAAAGGGCTATGCGGATTCATACGCATATCGAGCGTATCAGAATCAAAAGCAAAGCCACGCTCTTTTTTATCTAACTGCAGCGAAGAAACCCCAATATCCGCTAAAATTCCCCTAATAGGTAAATGCGCATATTGTGCAATGATAGAAGAAAAATTGCCGTGCTCAAAGCTTACACGGTCCCCAAAACGAGCAAGCCTCTTTTGACTAAAGTTTAAAGCTTCTTCATCTTGGTCACACCCAATGAGCCGGATATGCTCATTTTGCTCCAACAAGGCTTCGCTATGTCCACCGTATCCCAGTGTACAATCAACAATATAACCCTCTTCAATGCTCTTGAAAACGTCTTTAACTTCTTCTAAAAGCACAGGAATATGAGGAACTTCCAACGACAATCCTTTGCGTGTATTTATGTTATTATAGTTTAAAAATCTTTAAGGCTCACAATAGCCTCATACGCGGCATCCATCATTGTCTCAATCTCTTTACATGTCAAAATATAAGGTGGCATAAAATAAACTACATTTCCAAGCGGACGCAGTAAAACACCTTTGGAGAGTGCATATTGAAAAACCTCTAAATTGATGCGTCGATTCATGTCTGTTTGATGCAACTCAACAGCAGCTATCATCCCTGTTTGACGGACTTCCTTTACACATGTTAAAGCCTCAAATCGTTCTAGTTGCGTCTTAATAAATGTAATTTTTTCACGATTTTTTTCTATAATATTCTCATGCTCAAAAATATCCAAGGTAGCATTGGCCGCACTACATGCTAAAGGGTTTCCTGTGTAGCTATGAGAGTGTAAAAAGGATTTAAATTCACGATAATCACAATAAAAAGCATCATAAATTTCATTGGTAGTGAGCACAACTGAAAGTGGCAGATATCCACCCGTTAGCCCTTTAGACAATGCCATAAAATCAGGGCTAACACCTGCTTGCTCACAGGCAAACATTGTGCCAGTTCGACCAAACCCAACTGCGATTTCATCGGCTATTAAATGAATACCATAACTATCACACAGTGAGCGTGCTAAGGTAATATAAAGGGGATGATACATGTGCATCCCGCCGGCACATTGAACCAATGGTTCAATAATAAAAGCTGAAATTTCATGTCCTCTTTCTTGAAAAAGGACCTCTAGTGCATCAGCTGCTTTACTAGCAGCTTCTTCGGTTTGATTTTCGGGGACAGGAGTTTGTAATGTTTGAATCAAAATACCCTCAAAAACTTCCTTATACAACTTCACATCGCCCACGGAAAGTGCGCCAATCGTCTCGCCATGATAGCTATTTTCTAAAGAAACAAAGAAAGGACGTTTTTCACCTTTGTTTTTATGATATTGAAAGCTCATTTTGAGTGCTACTTCAATGGCACTTGAGCCATTGTCAGCATAAAAGCACTTTTCAAGTCCAAGTGGTGTTATTTCACACAATCGTTTTGAAAGTCGAATGATGGGCTCATGGGTAAATCCGGCAAAAATAACATGTTCAAGGGTATCGACTTGTTCTTTAATTTTTTGATTAATATAAGGGTTGCAATGCCCAAATAAATTAACCCACCACGAACTAACACCATCAATATAACTGTTATCATCAAAATCAAAAAGATAAGCTCCCTCACCTCTCTTGATTGGGATTAAAGCTATTGTTTCATGGTCCTTCATTTGGGTACAAGGATGCCAAATATGTGCTAAATCTTGCTCAAGTAAATCTTGCGTATATTCTTGCATCATTTGCCTTATTTAAAATCGTTTTTATCGTTATTTAATAACTATATAGATAGAATTATAGCAAAATAAGAGTTGGCTAAAGGATATGAATGATTACATGGATGCAACGTCATAAAAAATATTTGGTGATTACCATCTGGATTAGCACTATCGCCTTTGTGGGTGCTGGTTTTGTAGGATGGGGAGCATATGATTTAAATAAAGACCGCGCCGCTTCTGTTGCTAAAGTTGGAAATCAAACGATATCTGTTCAGGAATTTCAAACAGCATATGCCAATTTCTATAGTTTTTACAATAATATGCTTGGTGGGAAATTAACCCAAGAACAAGCAGACCAAATGGGAATTGACAAGATGGTGATGAGTAATCTTATCAACCAAACACTTTTACTCAATTATGCAAACGATATGGGTATCATTGCAACTGAAAACGATATTAAAGAAGTTCTAAAGAACAATGCTAACTTTCAAGAAGATGGTGCTTTTAATAAAAATATTTATTATGCTGCTCTCAAAAGCAGAAGAATGACCCCAAGTGACTATGAAAATGGTTTAAAAAAAGATATTATTATTAATAAATTACAAAGCTTCCTTAAGCTCTCTGCTTCAGAAACTGAAATTAATCTCTTTGCCTCTGCTTTTTTCATGGAAGATAAACTAGCCATTAGCCCTGTCACCTTAGATGCGAGTGATATTGTCATAAAAGAAAACGACATAAAAGCTTTTTGGGAGAAAAATAAAGCAAACTACTTAACAAAAAAAAGCTTTAACCTTGAACTAATCAAATTCCCTCTTTCAACAAATCCTATCGATGAAAAAGCTTTAGAAGCATTTTTTGAGCAAGAAAAATACAATTACAAACACGATGATGGAAAATTAATGAGCTTTGAAGAAGCTAAAGATAAGGCCTTAATAGATTTAAGATTTAAAAACGATAAAAAAGCAGCCCTTGAAACATACCTAGCTTTTAGAGATGGTAAGATTCCTGCAACGGATACAAAAGTAATCTATGAAGATGATACAACACTTCCTGTCGATAAAATCCAAGTTGCCGCAAAAAATGAAGTCTTGAAACCTGTTCCGGTTAATGATGGCTATGTTATTATTAAAGTAAAAGAAATTCAATTACCAGAACCTATGAGTTATGAGATGGCAAAAAAAATAGCTTATAACGATTTACTCACGCAAACAAAAGCAACGGCTCTTGACAATAAAGCACAAGCTAGATTGAGCACTTTCAATGGGAGCACAGTAGGTTTTGTTAGTCGAGATACGGTAAAATCAATCGCAGGCCTCACTGAGGCTAAAAGCGCAGAGTTTTTGAGTTTTGTTTTTGATAACACAGTAAAAAAAGGTTATAAAATCGTTGATGATAAAGCCATTTTATATGAAGTTTTGGAACAAAAGTTGCTTAATGAAGAGAAAGCTAAGCAGTATGTTAGTATGATTAGTGAAAATGTTGCACAAGTCAAACAAACAGAACTGAATCAAAATTTGATAAAAAAGCTCGCTTCGCAATATAAAGTCGAGCAATTCTATAAAGGAAAATAGTTGAGTACTACTATTTTAGGTATTGACATTGGTTCAACAAAGATTTGCGCTATTATCGCACAAAAAAGTGATGATGGTGAAATAAAAATCTTAGGAAATGGTATTGCAAAATCTCAAGGGATTAAAAAAGGCATTATCACTAATATTGACCTAGCATCAAAATCTATCCGAAACGCTTTAAATGATGCTAAAAGAGTTGCTGGAACACAATTTGAAAAAGTCATTGTTTCCATCTCAGGGGCATACACTAAAAGTGTCGATAGTAGTGGAATTGTCAATATTCCCAATCGTGATATTGGCATAAAAGAAATTAATCGTGCAATGCAAATGGCTGATCATAATGCCAACATCCCTAATGAATATGAAAAACTACACGTTCTTCCTTATAACTTTAAAGTAGATGACCAAGAATTTATAGAAGATCCACTTGGAATGAATGGTGCACGCTTAGAAGTACAAGTACATATTATTACTGCACAAAAATCTTCCCTAAGCAATCTTAAAAAAGCAGTCAAATCAGCAGGTGTTGAAATAGATAATATTGTTCTTGGCAGTTATGCCTCTGCTATTGCTGTTTTAAACCAAGATGAACGAGAATTGGGAGTTGCCGTTATTGATATGGGTGGAGCTACATGTAACATTATGATTCATGCAGGTAATTCCATGCGTTTTAATGATTTTTTGGGTGTTGGTTCTCTTAATATTACTAATGACCTCTCAACAGCATTGCATACACCTCTTGGCGCTGCTGAAGATATTAAAATAAAATATGGTTCACTCAGAGGAAATTCAAGTGAACTTATTGAACTTCCCGTTATCGGTGATGATAACTCTACACACGAAGTATCACTTAATATTGTTTCTAATGTCGTATTCGTCAGAGTTGAAGAAACCTTAATGATTTTAGCAAAAACACTCGAAGATAGTAGTTTTAAAGAGCAGATAGGTGCAGGTGTTGTACTCACAGGTGGAATGACAAAATTAGAGGGTCTTCGAGAATTGGCTTCAACCATTTTTGACAATGTTCCCATTAGAATTGCCAAACCAAGAGAAATGGATGGACTCTTTGAAACACTGAGAGATCCAAGTTATGCTACAGCAATCGGTTTGATTTTGTATGGAGGTGGCTTTTTTACCCCTTATGAAATTGATTCAAATAAAAAGTTACGTTATAAAGATGAGACTATTGAACCTAGTCAAAACCATCATCAACATATGAATGATGAAGAGATGGAAGAAAATGAGATAGGCTCATTGCAGCTCCCAAGTACCAAAGAAAAATTGGCCGGAATTGCAAGTATCGAAGAAGAACACAGTGAAGGTTTTGGCTCAAAACTGTGGAACAGATTAACACAATTATTTTAAGAGGGGAATAGAGTAATGAATGGGTTTAGCATAGAAGAATCAAAATGTATTTATGGAGCTAAAATAAAAGTCATTGGTGTTGGTGGTGGTGGTGGAAATATGATCAACCACATGGTTCGCGAAGGAATTCAAGGAATTGAACTCATTGCAGCTAATACTGACGCACAAGCCCTTGAAAATTGTTCAGCTAAGACCAAAATTCAATTAGGTAAAAAAGGTCTTGGTGCAGGAATGAAGCCAGAAATTGGTAAAGAATCTGCGCTTGAAAGTTACGATGAAATTAAAACAGCCCTTGAAAAAGCAGATATCGTTTTCATTGCCTCAGGTTTTGGTGGAGGTACGGGAACAGGGGCAGCTCCTGTCGTTGCACAAGCAGCTAA
This sequence comes from Sulfurospirillaceae bacterium, assembly GCA_028684065.1. Classification (GTDB taxonomy): domain Bacteria; phylum Campylobacterota; class Campylobacteria; order Campylobacterales; family Sulfurospirillaceae; genus Sulfurospirillum. The sequence goes on along the minus strand of JAQUGO010000003.1, from coordinate 176,737 downwards.
AGAAATCGGCGCTTTAACCGTTGCCGTTGTCACTAAACCTTTTATGTTTGAAGGTAAAAAGAGAGCTAAACTAGCTGAAATTGGACTCAATGATTTGCGCAAAGAGTGTGATTCAATTGTTATTATCCCTAATGACAAACTCTTAGCGATTATTGATGCAAAATCAGGGATTAAAGATAGCTTTAGAATTGTGGATGATGTTTTAAGCCGTGCAGTCAGTGGTATGAGTTTAGTCGTCCTCTCCTCTGGTGATAGCGACATCAACGTAGACTTTGCAGACGTTCAAACGGTTATGAGTCACCGTGGTATGGCTCTTATGGGTATCGGTGAAAGTACGGGTGAAGATGCTGGTCTTGAAGCCGTTAAAAGCGCTATTGAATCACCACTTCTGGATAATTTATCTATTAATGGTGCCTTGGGTGTGCTGGTGCATTTCCATATTCCTCCAACCTACCCTTTAACAGAAATCAATAATGCTATGCAGCTTATTCTCGATTGTGCAGATGAAGATGCAGATGTTATTTTTGGTACGACAACTGATCCAGAGATGGCTGATAATAGCGTTAAGGTCACTATTGTAGCAACAGGCTTTGAAAATAAAATAGAAGCAACAAAAGAGATGAAGCTTCTTGATAGCAATCAAGAAGCCATTAAAAAAGAACGTATTTTACGTATGAAAAAAGTTAGTGGTGGTTATGAAGGTCAAGAAGATTATCTTGATATTCCAACTTATATTAGACATCAAATGGATTAATTCCTTTCCCCCCCCTCTTTAATAAAGAGTAAAGAAAATTTCTTTACTCTTTATACTTTTTGTTTCTTTCCCATTTTTCTAAATAGCAATACACTCTGTACCATCATTAAAATCTTGATAACCCATTCACTTTCTTGATGCATTTTTGCAAACTCAGCAGTCATTGTTGCCTGAGGACCAAGAAGTTGAGCATCTACAATAAATGTTGTGTAATAAAAAATAAAGAGAGATGTCAAAATTAAAGTGCAAAGCGATAAAACTAAAGCAAAGTTATCGTGCTCCTTTTTAATCCACGCCATTAATTCATAAACAATACTATACAACGCTACAACACTAAGGAGTATATTAGTTTTAAGAAAAACTTGTGTCATCAATATACCACTTTGAAAATGTGTCAGAACATCTGCCCCTAAATAGCGTTCAGGATGAAATATAACCGGTGCAACAAATGCTCCTGCTGCTATTTCAACACCTAGTGCTAAGCCCAAGAGTAAGACGTATATAGTCAGTAAACTTTTTATCATTCTTTTCCTTTGATCCAAAATCCACGATCTAGACCTGCTAAATCTTTATAGAACTCTGCTTTATAACCTTTTAACCATGCGTATTCTGATATAGCTTTTTTTTGATCATATCCCATTTCACACACCAACAAGCTGGCATTGCGTACAATAAATAAATCTATAATGTTTTTAAGCATTTCATCACCTCTATTTCCACCATACAAGGCCAAAGAAGGCTCAAATGAAAGACCAACGGCTAATGGCTCATGATTGGCAATATAAGGGGGATTTGAAACGATGATATCTATCTTTTTGATAACATTATCAAGATAACTTCCATGAATAAAATCGATCCTAGATTGAACACCAAATTTTTCAGCATTTTTATAACTAACGTGTAAAGCATCCTCAGAAATATCTACGGCACTGTAAGATGCAGATGGATACAATAAAGAAAGCATAATCGATATAATACCACTACCACATCCAATCTCAACAATATGCAAACTTTCCTTTTCTGGTAAAAGCTTTAGCACCTTATCGACCAAAAGCTCTGTTTCAGGTCTGGGTATCAAAACACGCTTATCAACATCAAACTCGTGACCATAAAAACTTGCTTTACCTATGATATACTCTAACGGCTCATGCATAGCACGACGTTCAAGGCTTTTAAAAAAAGTCTCATCAACTTCAACTACATCATTCTCATGTGCTACTAGCCAACTTAACTCTTGTTTTAAAACATGTGATAATAAAAGCATCGCCTCTTTTTGAGGAATATCCGTAACTCCTAACAATCTTCGACTTGCTTCTCTTAAAACCTCTTTAATTTCTAAACTGGACACGATTCTTCCAAATTTGAATGATACTCTGGAATTTTCATCCCAAGTTTTCGTAAACGCTCTGTTAATGGTGGATGCGTAAAATAAAGCGCTATTGTCAATGGATGTGATAAAGGAAAGCTCTTATTTTCATCAGCCAATTTGACAAGAGCATTACACAAGGCCTCTTGACTTTCACACTCGCTAGCATACTCATCAGCTCTGTATTCATTATAACGACTAAGCATTCCAAATAAGGGCATTAATACAAATGAAACTAAAGAAGAGAGCAATAAAAACATCACAACTACCATATGCGGTCCATTACTAACATTGAGTTGTTCAAATAAACTTTGAGGAAGATTGCCAAAGAGTGCAAACATGATTAACAGCATCAATGCACTTGAAGCAATATTTTTTACAATATCATTATGCTTAAAATGTCCTAGTTCATGCCCTAAAACAGCTAAGAGCTCATTTTTTTCCAATTTTGCAATTAAGGTATCAAATAAAACAACCCTTTTAGATTTACCAAGTCCACCAAAATAAGCATTAAGTCGTTTATCACGTTTGCTTGCATCTAAACTAAAAACTCCACTGCTTTTTAATCCTGCTTTTTGTAACAATGCTTCAATGGAACTTTTTAAATGTTCATCTTCAAGTGGCGTCAATTTATTGAACATCGGTACGATAAAAATTGGGTAAATCATATTGATAAATAAGATAACCGCAAACATCAAAGCAAAGCCCAAAAGCCACCAGTTTTCAAAAGCTCCTATAATGGCAAATAGTGCCCAAAGTAATAAAGAGCCAAAGACAAGGAACATCAGTGCCGATTTGAGTTGGTCTATACTATACGTCTTAACATCAATCGTTGAAAATCCAAATTTTTTATCCAAATCAAATGTTTGATAAAGCTCAAAAGGAAGTGCTAAAAAATAGTTAATCCCAATAAAAATCAATACAAATACTATAGAATGCAACATTGTATTTTCAATGGTAACACTAGCGTCCAAAAGAGACAAACCAAAACCCATCCAACACACAAACACTAAAAAATCATACAATGTAGTTACAATAGCAAGCTTTTGTGTTGCCACTTTGTACTCGGCCGCTTTAGTATAATTTTCAGCCGATAAAATAATAGCAGGATTTTTTTTTGCTTTTACAACAAAGCCGATTTCCATAACAGAAGCATATATTTTGATTAATACATACACGGTATAACCTAACATGAACGACAATAACATACTTGACAATCCTTTTTACAATATAAGCAATGGTATAATATCAAAATAAAGTAAATAGCGTTATTGCGCATAGGAGGCACTTTTTTTGGCACTTTTAGATTTGATTGGAATTAGTAAAGCATATGAGTCACAAAAAATAGTGACACAGGTTGATTTTTCATTGCACGCTTATGAGCGCGTCGCCATTATTGGCAAAAATGGTGGTGGAAAATCCACTTTAATGAAAATTGTTCATGGAACACTAGAAGCGGATGAGGGCAGACGCATTGTCCAAAAAAACCTTAAAGTAGGTATGTTAGACCAAACTCCTAAATTTAAAGAAAACATTAATGTCAAAGAAGCCATAGAAGAGGAACTCAGTGAGCTTAAAAATGCACTTGTTCGCTATGAAGCCATCTTAATTGAGCTTGAAACGGCTCAAGAGCATGATGTACTTTTAAGAGAGCAAAGTGAGCTTGCAACGTATCTTGATATTCATGATGCATGGAATTTGGATGAAAAAGTTGAACAAGTCTTGCAAGAATTTGATTTAAAGCAATTTGAATATTATGATGTTAATGCTCTTAGTGGTGGCGAACAACGCCGTGTGACACTAGCTGGTCTTATTTTAAAAAAGCCCGATATTTTACTCTTGGATGAACCTACAAATCACCTTGACGTGTACATGGTGGAGTTTTTGGAAAAGATGATTTTGAATGCGAAGTTTACCCTTCTTTTCATTTCACATGACCGTTATTTTATCGATGCTATTGCTACGCGCACTATCGAAATTGATGATGAAAAGATTCGAAGTTTTGAAGGTGGGTATGAAAATTACCTTACATGTAAAGAACAACTCATGCTATCGCTTCAAAAACAACACGACACGCTTCTTAAATATCTTAAAGGTGAAGAGGAGTGGTTAAGACGTGGCGTCAAAGCACGCCTTAAACGCAATGAAGGGCGTAAACAGCGTGTTATGGATCTTCGAATGGAAGCTAAAAAAAATCCTTCGCAAGTGCGCAAACTCAAACTTGAGTTAGAACGCGAAAAACATAATTTCAACGGTGAAAAAATCATCAATAAGCAAAAAATGCTTTTTGAAATGCACGCAATAAACAAAAAATTAGGTGATAAATTGCTTATCAAAGACTTTACAACACGTATCTTGCAAAAAGACTGTATTGCCATAGTTGGAAAAAATGGAGCTGGAAAATCAACGCTTCTTAAAATTTTACTAGGACAATTAGCCATTGATAGTGGAAAGCTTCAAGTAGGTGATTTTAAAATCGGCTATTTCGACCAACAACGTGTTATGTTGGATGATAACAAGAATTTGATAGAAACATTTTGCCCTAATGGAGGCGATAGAGTCGATGTTAAAGGCAAAAATATGCATGTCTATGGGTATCTAAAAAACTTTTTATTTCCCAAAGAAGATATCAATAAAAAAATTGGCGTTTTAAGTGGTGGGGAAAAAAATAGAGTCGCTCTTGCCCTACTCTTTACCCAAGAAGTAGACTGCCTTATCTTAGATGAACCTACCAATGACCTGGATATCCCTACGATTAATATCTTAGAAGAGTACATACAAAGCTTTGCAGGAGCCGTTATCTTTGTCAGCCATGACCGTTATTTCGTGGATAAGATGGCTAAAAAACTTTATGTTTTTAAAGGTGAAGGTATCATTGAAGAGAGTTATCAAAACTACAGTGAGTATTTAGACATTGAAAAAGAGATTCGTGAATTAGAGATACTTGAAAATGAGGAAGCAGTCAAAGCGAGTGAGCCTAAAAGTCAAAAAACAAAAGAACCCTCTGCACTAAAATTAAGCTATAAAGAGCAAAAAGCCTATGAGACACTTCCTTCTCAAATCGATATGCTTGAAGCTGAAATCAAAGAGATACAACGCTGTTTAGAAAATCCTGAATGTTATCAGAAACTTGGGTTAACTACTCTAAGTCATAGCTTAGAAGAAAAAGAAAAAGCTTTAGAGCCTTTGATAGAAGAGCTTTTGAGTATTGAAGAAAAAATGGAAATGATACAAAGGGAATAAAATCCCTTTGTACATTAGGCTTTAAATGTTGAAAGTGTGGAATCGAGATTTTTAGACATTTCCAACATACTCGATGAAATTCCAGAAAGTTCCTCAGCTATAGTTTCATTTGCATTCGACAATCTCAGTGTATTTTTCATCTGTTCCATCATCACATTGGTCATATGTGATATTTCAACGACTTTTTTAGAAGCTCGTTTTGAAATTTCGATAGATTGAAGTGTTCTATTTTTGGTCTCTTCTGTCTCATTTTGAACGTTAAAAGCACTATCAGAGATATTGCGAATATTAAGAGAATTTTCTTCCATGTTGGAGCTTAATTGCGTTACACCTTGAACAATAACACTAATAGTGGCATCAATTTCAGCAAGTGACTTTTGAGTCCTCTCAGCAAGCTTGCGTACCTCATCAGCAACCACAGCAAATCCTCGCCCGTGTTCACCTGCACGAGCTGCTTCAATAGCAGCATTAAGTGCTAAAAGATTCGTTTGATCTGCAATATCTTTAATCATAGATAGTACGCCTTTGATTTGATCCGTTTGCGAAACAACAACTTGAATTTGTTGTGACATGTCTTGCTCTTTATCACTCGCATTATTAATATTTTGAACCACTTCATTTAGTGATATACTCATTTTTTCTAACACACTAAAGGAAGAGCTATTATCTTCAACTGTATGGATAGCCAACTCTTCAGAAAGATCTAAATCAGACTCTATATTTTTCATTAAATCAAAAGACATTTTAATTTGATGAGCTTGTTCAACCATCCCTTCTGTAAATTTAACCGTATTGCTACTGAGTTTTTCACCTGTATGTTCAACAGATTGTGAAATGCTCTGAGACGAAAGAATAATAGCTTGGATTTTTTCAATAAAAGCATTAATATATGTTGCAATTTCACCTAATTCATCTTTGCTAGAAATTTGAACACGTGCTGTTAAATCACCATTACCACTTGAAAGGTCTTTGACTCTTTCACGTAATACATCCAAAGGATTACCCACAACTTTTTTCATAACCAACATAATAAGTACCGCTGTAAATATCAATGAAACGATAAAAATCATAACTAATTTCCAGCTAATTTCTCTAATATTGGCATCAATTTCTTCAAAAGAAAAAGTCATATCCATAACGCCTAACACATCTCCTTTTTGTGATGTTGCATGGCATACCAAACACTCAGCTTCAGCAACCAAGGGCTTTAATAATCGTAACCGGTGACCATTGTTATCATCAATTGGCACATTATGAGATATTGGATTTTTAAAAAGGCCAACCACCATCTCATCTGTTGAAGGCTTTGCATTTGTTCCAAAAATATCTATCACTGCTTGGGATTGATGAATTTTTAGCTCTTTAATACCTTTCATCTGTCCAGCATCATGCAGTGACTTTTCAATCAACTCTCTATCTCCCAAATTCATTGCTGAGCGTACCGTTTGAAAAACAGATTGACTCAATAAGTTAAGATTATTTTCGCTCTGAAGTTCTGAACTTTTTTTAAATTCACTCACAATAAAAAATTGTAATATGATAAAGCTAATAAGCAAAAGAGGAATTAATGTAAAGCCTATTTTAAACCCAATACCTTTTTTCATCTTAAGCCTTTCTAACATTCATAGAATCAAGAAGATTCATTTCTGAGAGCATATCATAAAGTTCTTGGCTACCTACGATAACGTGCAAAGGAATTTTATCAACATTTGTTGCTTTAATCAAAAAACCAATGACTGATGATGTGATAATGAAAGAATCTTTAATATAAAGATTGATAGGAGTTCCTACTTGTGCTTGATAAGCCTTCGCGACAGCCTCTTTAATGCTTTGTCCATCTATTATTGTTTTAATGTTTCCTGTAATCACAATCTCGTAAGAACTGCTATTAGCTCTTGTCATTAATTCCATCATAACTCCAATTAGTCATTTATTATATTAATACAAAATTATAATATATCTATTAGATTTTATATCTTAAATCAATCTAAAATTATCTTTTTTATCTAACTTAGTGCTTTTTTTACACTTTCACTTGCCATCGTAATATTCCAAGCTGGCTCCCATACAATTTCAATCTCACAATTTTGCACACCTTTCACTTTTTCTACAGCCTCTTTAGTCCACTGTTTAATCAATTCATGTAAAGGGCATCCCCTCGTTGAGAGTGTCATCTTCACATGGACATTTGCCTCTTCTATAATAACATTATAAATAAGCCCTAAAGAGACTATATCAAATCCAACTTCTGGGTCAATGACTGTTGAAATTCCTGCGTATACTGCTTCTTGTGTTACTATCATATTTCATCCTTTATTTTAAATATAAATATGTATCCAATATTATAAATTACTAAGCAAATAGAAACTAGCATCAAAAGTGAGCCTATTAAAAATGCCTTTCCAAAGAGATTAAAAGCAATGGCTAGAGTGAGTCCTCCTATGGCTATCACTAAGCTAAAAGTTTGTATATCTGCAATTTTTGTATGCACCATTTGATGCAAAAGTGGTACTTTCTGCTTTCCAACAAGAGGTGAAAACTTATCATACCAAACAAGAAATGGCAATATTTTATAAATATGTCCCACAATAAAACACAGGATAAAACCAAATAGCAATAAAAAACCTCCAGCAAAGGAGAATGATGTATTATCAGTGACAATGCTTAAAGCTATTAAGCCCATTGATAAAACTAAAGCAAGCAGTGCGAATACACTATTTTTGATCCAATAATCATTTTGTTTACGCACTCTGTATTTTAAAATGAGAAACATTTGTATAATATAAAGAACTATAGAACTTATTGTCACTCCTAACGCTATGCTTTTATACAACCATGAAAGTTCAAATAAAAAGGACAACATGGCACTTAAAATACCTACGGTATGTAAAGGTAAAGCTATACGAATCCAACGGTCGTTAAAACCATGCGATAAAGAGAACATAGGAATCAAGACCATAGAGACGCCCATGACTATCATCATCACGAATCCTCCAAGAGCTCCGATCATATGTGCTTGAACCCATGCATTCACTGAAATTTCAAATAGACCATGCCCTAAACTAAGTCCAACAATCAAACCTAAAGTCACAGAAAGAGCTAGAAATGCCGTTGCTACAAGCAAGTATTTACCTACAATATTTATAGTATCTAAACGTTTAAATGTTAAAAAAACATTCATACAAAATATAATGATTGAAAGATAAGTGATAACCCCACCATAAGGAACGAATAAAAAATAATTATCAAATGTAAAGCCACCAATCATCATGACTAATCCAATGAGATAAAGATAAAACTGTACATATGCAAAATCTTTTGAAAAAATTGGTGCTTCAAGTACAACTGGTAAAAGTTGATACATAGCTCCAAAAATAATCATCATTACAAAGCCAAGAAGATATAAATGGGCAAAAGCAGCAAAATGAAGTGAAATAAAATAGCCTGAAAAATCTTCAACTAAAAAAATAAAACTTATAGCAGATAACAGTAAAAAAACAATTCCAGTAATAAAAAAGTGTGCGACTAAACCAAAAGGTGGTGCCATTTCAGTGGCTAGTGATACTTTCATATCAGCCTGCGCAATTTTTTTTACTAAGATCTGCTTTTTCGCTCTCTCCTGCTTTATACGAAAATGTCAGTTTTTGTTTGCTATCGCCTAAATCTTCTATGACGATATCATAAAAATTACCTACTTTAGCTAACAATCCTACGGGAGAACGATGGTTTATCATAACAATTTGAATCGTTTCATCAGTAAGCTTTTCCAGCGCTATCATCGCATTTATCATAGGCTCAGGCGGAACACATGATGAGGTATCAAATCCAATCACATGTTTACCATCTTGCATATACCCATAAAAGGGAACGGTTGTATTTTCAATTTCTATCAATTTGGCGTCATTTGGCCAAAAAAGAGTGTTATGCATAGTTTTATCCTTTGTTTTGATAAAACTATAGTCTAAATGACGCCTTTTTTCCTTAACTTATATCAATAGTTACAATTTTAATGTAAGAAGTGTCTCATACCAGTAAAGTATAAAGCCATGCCATGTTCATTTGCCGCAGCAACAACTTCATCATCCCTAATACTTCCACCAGGTTCAATAATTGCTTTTACCCCCGCAAGAGCTGCAGCATCAATACTATCACGGAATGGAAAAAATGCTTCACTTGCCAATGCCGCACCACTCACATCAATACCCATATCGTGTGCTTTGATCAAAGCTGCCTTAGCGGCATCAACACGACTGGTCATTCCCATACCAATGGCCACCATAGCACTGTCTTTGACATAAACCACACAATTAGATTTGGTTAAACTGGCTACTTTATAAGCAATTTCCAAATCAGAAAGTTCTTGGTGTGTTGCAACGCGTGTTGTAAGGCATTTGGCATTGACAATCTCATCATCGCCCACTCTATCGCTCTCTTGGAAAACAAATCCACCATCCACATGTTTAAAGTCATAGTCATCATCACTTAAAACAAGATATTTGCTCTCTTGTGTAAAAATCTTAATACGTTTTTTGCTATCAAAAACATGTAACGCATCTTCATCTACATTGGCGGCTACAATAACTTCCACAAAAATTTCATTAATTTTTTCAGCCAAAGCTTTGCTCAGTGTTCCGTTAATGGCAACAACGCCACCATAAGCAGAAATAGGGTCGCATTTCAGTGCTTTAACATACGAATCCAATAAGTTCTCACCAATCGCAAAACCACAAGGATTGGCATGCTTAATGATGGATACAGCTGGGGCATCACCAAAAGAGGCAGCAATCTTAATAGCGCCATTAATATCTGTCATATTATTGAAGCTTGCTTCACCTTTAAGTGTTTTAAAGTTATTGGTAAAAAAGTAGTCAAATTCATATAATGCACCTTTTTGATGAGGGTTTTCACCATAACGTGTGTTGAATGCTTTTGTTCCTACTACAAATTGCTTATCACCAAAACCATCATTAAAACGCTTGTTCATATAGTTGGCAATCATACTATCGTAAGCGGCAGTATGTTCAAAGGCTTTAATCATCAACGAACGTCTGAGCTCAAGTGTATTTTTCTTTTCTTGTAACGCCTCAATCACACCATCATAATCCAAAACATCAGTGAGTATCAAAACATCCGCAAAATTCTTAGCGGCACTTCGCACCATCGCAGGGCCACCAATATCGATATTTTCAATAATCTCATCAAAATCATCGGTCTTTGCAATCGTTTCTTTAAACGGATAAAGATTAACACATACCAAGTCTATTCCGCTGATACCATATTGCTTAGCGACCTCTACATGTGAAGATACATCTCTACGATGTAAAATACCTCCATGAATCATAGGATTCAACGTTTTGACACGTCCATCAAACATCTCTGGAAATTTAGTCACTTCACTAATTTCTAACGCCTTAACACCCTCTTCTTTTAAAAGTTTGTAAGTGCCTCCTGTAGAGACAATTTCCCAACCTAACGCTTCTAATGCTTTGGCAAAATCTACAATACCTGTCTTATCGCTCACGCTTATTAATGCTCTCACACCATTCCTTTACATGTAAATACTTTATATCTTTTTATTTTACAATAGGTTGGTTTTATTACGCTTTAAATAAAATACGATACTATTCACACATTCTCTTTTATTATAAGGAATTATTATTATGCCTTTATCGACCAAATCATCAAATCACATTTGGAATATTCTTTTTATTTGCTGGCTCATTGCCACTATCGCAGCCTTAGGAAGTCTTTTTTTTAGTGAAGTGATGCACTTTCCTCCTTGTATTATGTGTTGGTATCAACGTATTTGTATGTATCCTTTAGTTGTTCTTTTTTTAATGGCACTTTTTCCTTTAGATACTCATATTATCAAATACGCATCAGCCTTAGTCTCCATTGGGCTCTTTTTTGCTATCTATCAAAACCTACTCTATTATAAAATTTTGCCAGAAGCGGCACAACCTTGCGCCCAAGGTGTCTCATGTACAAGTGATTATATCAACTGGTTTGGATTTATCACGATTCAATTGCTCTCTCTTATCGCCTTTAGCCTACTCTTTGGGCTGTTATTTTATTTGAAAAGGAAACTTAAAGTATGAAAAAACAAAAACTGGTTGTTAGCGCTCTTTTAGTATTAATCGCTGCATATATCGCAGGTAGTTTTGCCTACAAATACTTTTACCTCAAAAACTTGAACTTTATAGCCAGTGAAAATGCTTCAGTTTTTATCAGGCCTCATTCACCTATCGTTGGAAATGAAAATGCTAAAACCTATATCATCGAATTTTTTGATCCGGCATGTGAAACGTGCAAACAATTTTATCCCTTTGTCAAAAAAATTATGCAAAAGCACCCAGAACAAATCAAACTCATTTTGCGTTATGCACCATTTCATACCGATTCCTACTATATAGTGCAAATGCTCGAAGCAGCGAAATTTCAAAATCTTTACTTTGAAACATTGGAGGTCATATTTAAGTATCAAGACCAATGGGCAAGCCATCAAGCGCCTAATATCGCTAAATTGTGGAGCTTCTTACCAGAAGCTGGCATTGATGTTGAAAAGCTCAAAAGTGATATGAAAAGGCCCGAAATTGATGTGATTATTAAACAAGATATAGAAGATGGTAAACTTCTAAACGTTTCGCAGACACCTGAGTTTTTTGTCAATGGAAAACCGCTAAAACGCTTTGGCTACAAAGAGCTTGAAGAATTAGTCAATTCAGAACTTTAAATCTTTACATGTCAACCTTCATGAGAAGGTTGACACTTTTTTTAATTCTTTTCTTTTTTTATCATCTCATAAGCTTCATTAATCTCTTGCAATTTAGCCGTCGCCGCGTCAATGATAGACTGCTCTTTGCCCTGTCCCATTAAAATATCAGGATGATACTCTTTGACTAAAGTTCGATAACGCTTTTTAATGGTCTCAAAATCATCACTGGCATTGACCCCTAAGATTTCGTAAGCTCTTTGAATATTAAGTTTTTTTGTGTCAGCTTTAGATGCATAATAAGCACGAAATTGTGCAATAAGTCGTTCAAAATCCTGCGATTTAATCTCCATAGCTTTGGCAATATCTTCGGTTATCATCACTTCTGTCTCACTAAACTCACCATCAATAAATGCAAGATTGAGAAGGTATTCCATTACTTTAAGGCGTTTTGGATATTCACGTTGGGTCAGTTTAAGGTATTTTTGTGAAAGAATAATTGTATTGTCAAAGCTAAGCATCTCTTTTTGATAAATTTTTTTAAGTTCAGAACGTACGTTCTCGCTCTCTTCGAACACACGGGAAATATCTGTCAAAGTTAAACTTAAAAGCTCTGCTTCTAACTCACTGACATGCCCATCAGCTTTAGCTACTTTGGCCATCAAAGCCACCAAAAGTCCTGCTTCGTGTTCTTCAAGGTTACCTTGAAACTTTTGCTTTACATCCACATTGATATGTTGATATGCTTCAGTCTGGTAGTTTTTCGTTAGAAGGTAAAATGCTACAATGACGACAATAACAATAATATAAGTCACAGATAATCCTTGCACGTAAATTTTATACAATTTAGAATTCTACATCAATCTAAATTATGTTACAATTTTTTCTTTTACTTAATTTGAGGAATACAATGCAACATTTTAATTTTGATGAAATAATAGATAGAAGCCACAGCCATTGCGAGAAATGGGATAAATATCAAGGAAAAGATATCCTTCCCGCGTGGGTTGCCGACATGGATTTCAAATCACCTCCACAGATTATTACTGCACTTCAAGAAAGAGTAACGCATGGTGTATTTGGCTATACAGCGGTAGATGATGAGACATTACAAACAATCGTTGATTTTATCAAGCGTCATTACAATTGGGAGATTCAAAAAGAGTGGCTTGTTTTTACACATGGCGTGGTTTCAAGTATGAATTTAGCAGCCCTTTGTGTGGAAGGTGACACTGTTGTTACGACAACACCAATCTATCCACATTTTATTAAAGCACCTAAGTTTGCAGGCAAAGAAGTCTTCACTATCGCTATGAAAGAAGAGAACAATCGTTGGACGATAGATTTTGAACGTTTAGAACAAGCGATAAACCCTACATGTAAGCTTTTTATGCTTTGTAATCCCTACAATCCAGGTGGAACAGTGTTGAAAAAAGATGAGCTTGAAAAGCTTGCAACGTTGTGTGTCAAACACGATATGATTATCTGCTCCGATGAAATTCATGCGGATTTGATTTTAGGGCCAGATGCCCAACACATTCCTATTGCTTCATTAAATGAAGCGATTGCCAAACACTCTATCACCTTAATGGCGCCAAGTAAAACCTTTAATATCGCAGGGCTACAAGCCTCTTTTGCTATCATTCCAGACATGTCACTTCGCCATGCTTTCCAAAAAAAGATGGGAAGTATGGTGGGAGGTATCAACCTTTTGGGCATTACTGCTATGAAAGCAGCATATCAATATGGTGATGCATGGCTGAATGAACTCCGAGTCTATTTGCGTGAAAATCTTCTCATGGTACAAGCTTTTGTGACTAAAAATCCTTCTCTCAAACTCTTAAATCAAGAAGCAACTTTTCTAGCATGGATTGATGCAAGTGCTTTACATGTCAAGAGCCCCTATGAATTTTTCTTAAACTTTGGTGTAGGACTCAGCGATGGTGCACCTTTTGGTGATGCAAACTTTGTACGCCTTAATTTTGGAACTCAAAAAGCAATGCTTCAAAACGTTCTAAATAGAATGCAAAAAGCGATGGATTCGTTAAAAGACTAAAGGAGATACGATGAAAGATGCGATCAATATCTATAAAAAACACCGAGCTACGGTTGAGAGTTTCCTAAGCTCAACTATCCAACTCAATCATCTAGAAAGTTGTGAGCATCAAAATATTAGAGCTATTTATCTTCTAATGCCTTTTTTAGAACTCGTCTATCAAGTGGATGAGGACTACAAACAAACCAGTGATTATTTCTATCAAAATCGAACGGATACTAGTACCAAGGGATTGGTTAAAAGCTATTTATTTGACAAGGTAAAAATACCTAGTGATGGTATCTTTGTCAGTAATCCTTATATCAGCTCGCATACCGGCAATGCATGTATCACTCTGGTCAAAAAAATTAACGATGGCTATTTGGTATTTGATTTTAACCTTTACAAGCTTCTCTATCATATTAGACTAATGGAAAGCAATACCCTATTTTCACGTTTTTCACAAGTCCTTTATATGATTATCGGTTTTGCACTTGTCGGTTATGCTCTTGCACTGATCGGCCATGCATGCTATACTTTTTTCATTACTTTTTTAATGCATGACATTCAAGAAATTAGTATGATTTTTACCCCAATCATATCATTAACGTTAGGTCTTGCTATCTTTGATCTCTCTAAAACAATATTGGAACAAGAAGTCTTTTTTAAAAGCTACAACTCTGAAGAAAATCGAGAAAATCGTATTTTTGGAAAATTTCTTATTTCTATTATCATTGCTCTATCCATTGAAGCTTTAATGGTCGTCTTTAAAATTGCACTCAGTGATTATAGTATGATGATTAATGCCTTTTATTTAATTGCTGGAGTTGCCTTGATGATACTTTCCTTAGGGCTCTTTCATTTTTTTACGCGTTTTTCCAATAATTACACTAAAAAAAATACAAACAATGAATAACTAATGTGCTCACATTATACCAAATGTTTTTTCTTTTTTATGTTGACTATGGGATGTGCTCTTTTTGCTCAAACACCCTACACACAAATCGTTTTATTAGGAGATCCACATCTCCCTGGAAAAAATATTCTGGCCAAAGAAAAAGTCATTCAAACGCTTAATGACTGGAAAGATGTCAATATGGTAGTAGCTTTGGGAGATTTATGCTCAGAGCTAGGTACCCCTGAAGAATACACCTTTGCCCATACTTTCTTTTCAATGCTAAACAAACCTTTTTACCCTATTAATGGCAATCACGATTATTTCTATGCTAATGAACGTAGTGAAAATGGAAAAAAACAACGCGCCTCATTTGCACTTCAAAAAGAAAAACTTCAAACTTTTAGAAAAACCTTTTCCTTAGAAAATAACTATTTTACTCTTGAGCGTGGAGGTTATTTACTGATTTTTCTTTCCGTAGATGGAAGTAAATACCTTACAGAAATTTCTACTGAACAGCTAGCATGGTTGGAAAAAACATTAAAAGAAAATCCAACGAAACCAACCATTGCCTTTTTTCATGCTCCTCTTAATAATACGCTTCTCAACACAAAAAAAAACTATAACCAACTTAATTACATTGCACAACCAAGTACAAAAATCAATGCTATTCTTCAGCAAAATCCTCAGCTTTTTTTATGGGTGAGTGGTCATACGCATACCTCTTTTGAAGAAGAGAGTTTTGCTTCACCTATTAACCTTTATGATAACCATGTGAACACTATCCATAATAGTGATATGAATAAAAAAAGCATAACGACTAACTCTTTATTCTTGTATCCAACCTATGTCATTATTAAAACATACAATCATACACGTCACTCGTGGGAAGATAAATTAGAACGTCAAATTACAGTCCAAAATTTTAGGTAAATCACGATACTATTTGCTCCATTTTTCAATTTTAGAGGATTTGAATGCTATACCATTTATTTCTATTTTTAATAAGTATTTTCTTATTCAGTGGTTGCGCACAAAAAGAAGTGACCCCAATACCTCCTCAACCTGTTGAAGTTATCATTGATGATACCCCACAACGTAATGCCATCGTTCAAAAGGCACTCAAACATTTAAACAAGCAAGATGGTGGAGATTGTTCAGGGTTTGTTGCTTTAGTCAATAAAGAAAGCGAAGGTGCTTTTTACAATGCTGAAGAACTTACTAATTTTTACGAAGATTCCAGACGCTCTTTAGCCGTTTATAATCTTTTAAATGACCAAAATCGCACGTTTGACAATAACCCAAAAGTGGGGGATTTGATATTTTTTGCCAATACCGTTAAACACTATTCCAAAAATAAAGCTGTAGATAATATCACACATATTGGCATTGTAACCCATGTTGATAGTGATGAAACCGTGCATTTTATCCACAATACTAGAGGTAGAAATAAAATAGGCTACCTCAACTTAAACTACCCAACATCCCCTTTGCATGAAGGAAAAACTGTGAACTCATATATGGAAAAATGCCGCATTAATAGCCATTTATGCTTAGCCCCATCCTATTTTAGTGCCTATGGCTCGATAAGGTAACATCATGATGAAATATATTTTTGGCCCAATGGTCCTACTTTTTTTACTAACTGGCTGTGCCCCAACTCAACCACCTATCGTACAAATACCTTATAATGAGACTAAAGAACCTGCTCCAGATTATGAATCAGAGCAGTATATTGAAGAAAAAGTTAACCCTTCGCCTTTAAGTAAAACAGTCTTTGACACTTCTAAAGTGGCAATGGATATGGCCTATCGCAACGCCCTTATCAAAAATGCTTTAAGCTACTTAAACAAACGCGATGGCGGTGATTGTTCAGGTTTTGTCAATCTTATCAATATCAAAAATGGCTACCCTTATTATTTAGAAAAAGAGCTAAGCGAAAGCTTTGATAATGCACGAAAATCACGTGCCATGTTCAATCTTATGAATAAAAAAGGACTTAGCTTTGAGGGTAGAGACCCTCGCAAGGGTGATTTGGTTTTCTTTGAAAATACCGAACGTCGCAAAAGTAAACACAAAGTTAAAGTAGCTGAAAATATCACCCATGTAGGCATTGTGACTAAAATTGACCAAGATGGTACCGTTGAGTTTATTCACCATTCTAATGGTAAAAATATTGTAGATTATATGAATTTTAATTATCCAAAAATTACAAACAAAGATGGCAAAAAAATAAACACCTACATGAAGCGTTGCCCTTCAAAAAATGGCGCGCCACAACCGCAATGTATGAATATCGCCTTTTTTGTGGCATATGGAACATTTTAGGCTTTATATGCCATGTTTGATTGTGTATCCACGAATAACCTTGCGTTCTGAAAAAAGTCTTAACATGCTCTCTTATTCTTATCAATATAGCGCTAAAAGAGAATATGCCGGGATTATTTTGCCACTTTGATACAGTTCCGACCGCTGTTTTTTGCGTCATACAATGCTTTATCTGCACGTGAGATCATCATGGTATCTGTGTCATTTTCTTCATACATCGTAACGCCTATACTGATGGTTCGTTTTCCTACATTCATAAATGAATATTCTTCTACTCTGGTACGAATTGTTTCTACCAGTGTTAGAATGCCAGAGAGGGAACTCTCCAAACAAATTAAAGCGAATTCTTCGCCTCCCCAACGAACCAGAACATCCGTTGAACGAACAGAGTTTTTAAGAAGAGTGCTAATTTCGACTAAAAAAGTATCTCCTACATGATGCCCATAGTTGTCATTGACCAACTTAAAATAATCTATATCAATCATGACTAAACCAAATGAGTGATGAAATCGTTCGGTGCGCGCTAACTCATGTGATAAAACTTCATCAAATTTGGCGCGATTGTAAAGGCCTGTGAGTTTGTCAGTGTTGGCAAGATTTGCCAGTATCTCCTTATTTTTAAATACTTTTTTGTTTGAGCGTTCCAATAGGTAAGCACCTAAAATTCCAAAAGAGGTGGCACAAAGAATCCAAAACAGATGCAGCATAAACGCTTGTGATGAAAGATACATACTGGAAAGAAGAGAGATGAAAATGATCACACTGACACTGATGATGGCATGAAAAAGCCTTAATCCAGAAAGAATAAAAACCCAAAAAATAATAAAATACGTTTCTGAAATATAAAGAGTTGGTTCGTCAAGTCTTGGGAGAATCAGAAAATTTCCAAGACTTGCCGCAATGGGATCTAATATAAGAAGATAGGTCAAAATAGCGTGATACTTTTCAAAAAAAGTTAACCCGACAATCACTAGGATGGAAGGACAGAGAAAATACAAATGGATTGATTGAACAAAAAATAAAGATTTTGTAGGAACAATAAAGGGATCAATTTGAGCATAGATACAATATAAAAGGGCTGTTAAAAGAGAAATATAACGAACTTGTAAAACCCTTGAAGATTGCATCCATTGATTGTATTTTGCCGTATCAAACACTTTTCATCCTCTGATATTACGAAATTAATAAAATAATTTCATAATTTATCCAAAACTAGATGGATTGAATCTATTACTTATGAAGTAAATTTAAGACATCAACTAAGAAAAAGTAGTTAAATTTTTAAATGTAAAAATTCAAACTACGATTTAAAAAGGGAAAGAGGTGTTACACACCTCTCAGAAATTAAATATCTTGTTCAATCACTTCAGCAAAGCGGTTAAAATAGCGCTCTTTAATGATGGCAACATCTTTGGAAACATCGTTACATGTCAAGCTATCGCCACCTACTGTTCCAATTTTTACAACGCTTAAACCAATGGTTTTTGCCATAGCCTCAAAACCTGCTTCATCATTGACTTCAACAATGGCGCGTGAAAAACTCTCCGCAAAAATATCTCTTGCATCTTCAAGTTTTATTTTACTCGTAGAACCTTTACCACTTTTGGCTGACATTTTTGCTAACGCTACAGCAATACCACCGACGTTCACATCTTTTGCCGCATTTAAAAAACTTTTTTTGTTGGCTTCAATAACCAGTTCCCATAGTTTTAACTCATTTTCATAACTTAAGGATGCAAGATTGCCTTCGACTTTACCATACATCTCTTTCATATACAAACTTCCACCAAAGTCGCTTTTTGTTTCGCCGATAAGGTATAATGAAGCACCCTCTTTTTGAAAACAGGAAGGAAGTGTTTTGGTAGCATCATCATTTAGACCTACCATTACAATTGCAGGGGTTGGAAAAACACCAATGCCATTAGTTTCATTATACAACGAGACATTACCACTGACAACAGGCGTATTGAGTTTCGCACATGCCTCTTTAATGCCGTAACACCCTTGTGCAAACTGCCACATCACTTCTGGATTTTCTGGGTTTCCATAATTCAGACAATCTGTAATTGCTAAAGGTCTAGCGCCACTCATAGCTACATTTCGCCCACTCTCAGCCACTGCAGCCGCTGCACCCATTTTAGGGTCAATGTAATTATAACGTGGGTTACAATCGCTACTCATTGCAAGTGCTTTACCATTTTCTTTGATACGGATGACACTGGCATCAAGACTACCAGGCGCTTTAATCGTATTGGTCTGTACCATCGAATCGTATTGTTCAAAAATCCACGATTTATCGCAAATTTCAACAGAATTCAATAAAGTATCAAAAGCTTTTTGATTATCGACTTTGGCAAAATCATTAATGGTTGTATTTTTTATAGATGCAAGATATGCTGGTTCTTTTGTTGGTCTGTCATAAATAGGTGCTTTCTCTCCAACTGGTTGTACTGGCATGTCCGCTACTCGTTCTCCATGCCAGAAAAGTTCCATATTTCCAGTAGCCGTTACTTCACCGATAATTTCAGCACTTAAGTCCCATTTTCTAAAGATATCAACGACTTTATCTTCATACCCTTTTTTGGCACAAATCAACATTCGTTCTTGGGATTCAGAGAGCATAAATTCAAAAGGCTCCATCCCTGGTTCTCGTGCAGGCACTTTATCTAAATGCATAATCATTCCGCTGCCACTACGTCCTGCCATTTCAAATGAACTTGACGTCAGTCCTGCTGCACCCATATCTTGGATACCGACAATATAATCTGTTTTAAAAAGCTCTAAACATGCTTCGAGCAATAATTTTTCAGCAAAAGGGTCCCCTACTTGTACTGTTGGGCGAAGTGATTTATTGGCTTCCGTAAAGCTATCACTGGCCATAACTGCCCCACCTAGTCCATCACGTCCTGTTTTAGAACCCACGTAAACAACAGGATTGCCGATACCCTCAGCTCTACCATAAAAAATTTCATCACTTTTGGCAAGACCTAAGGTAAACGCATTGACTAAGATATTACCATTGTAACTTTCATCAAAAAATGTTTCACCACCAATAGTTGGCACACCCATACAGTTACCATAATCACCAATTCCAGCAACGACACCGCGTACTAAATAGCGTTGATGACGAGAAAGATCATCATTATTCGTCACATTTCCAAAGCGAAGTGAATTCATGTTAGCAACAGGACGAGCACCCATTGTAAAAACATCTCTTAAAATACCACCAACACCCGTAGCCGCACCTTGATACGGTTCGATAAAACTAGGATGATTATGTGATTCCATTTTAAAAACAGCGGCCATACCATCGCCAACATCGATAACACCTGCATTTTCACCGGGACCTTGAATAACCCATGGAGCCTTTGTTGGAAAACCATTAAGATATTTTTTACTGGATTTGTAAGAACAGTGTTCACTCCACATTGAAGAAAAGATACCAATCTCTAGCATATTTGGCTCTCTGCCTAAAATCGTTAGAATATTTTCATACTCACCCATTGTTAATTTGTGTTTTTTTAATACCGCTTCTAAATTTTCCATTGAATGCTTCGCCCTATATGATAAAATTGGCTTATTTTACTCAAAAGGAGCTAAAAATTAGTTTTGACGAAGAAAATCCTCAAATACCTTTATACTCATAGGTCTTGCAAAAAGATAGCCTTGGGCTGTATCACACCAATTATCTAATAAAAAAACTTTTTGCTCTTCAGTTTCTACGCCTTCCGCTAATACTTCTAGCTCAAGTGCTTTAGCCAGTGCAATAATAGCTCGCACAATGGCTCGATCATCTTTATCACTAGAAAGGTCTTTGATAAACGTTCGATCAATTTTTAATTTATGCAAAGGAAGCTGTTTCAGATAGGCTAAAGATGAATAACCTGTTCCAAAATCATCAATGGAAATTTTATAGCCAATAGTTTTGAGTTTTTGCAATGTTTCTGCCGCATAGAAAGGATCTTTCATCAAAAAACTCTCTGTAATTTCTAACTCAATTTTTGAGGCATTTATATCAACGATGTGTCTAATAGCTTCAATTTTTGCAACAAAATTTTCCTCTTCTATTTGTACAGCTGAAATGTTGATTGCCATAGTTCCATCAAATACACCGCTACTTTCCCATATTTTTGACTGTTCTAATGCTTTTCTAAAGATAATCTCACCAAGCGGAATAATCAAGCGATTCTCTTCAGCTTGAGGAATAAAATCATTCGGGAAAATCAAGCCAACATGCGGACTCATCCATCGCACTAATGCTTCTACTCCTATAACCTTGCCTGTATTTAAATTAATTTGAGGTTGATAATATAGACAAAATTCATCATTAGAAAGACCTCTTTTTATAGAATTTTCCAGTGCCGCAGACTCACATAACTGCTCACTCATCGATTTGTGATAAAATTTATAGCCATTTTTACCGCTATTCTTAGCGGCATACATTGCGATATCAGCGTACTTAAAAAGTTCTTCAAATGTATTACCATCTTGGGGATAGAGAACAACACCAATGCTCACACTTAAAGTGATTGGTTGTGCTTCAACATAAAATGCCTCATGCATACACATCAATACATTCTTACATAAAGTTTCAACGGAAACAACATCGTGTGTTAAAATAACAAATTCATCGCCACCAACGCGTGAAATAATATCATTAATACCTATTTTTCGGGACAAACGAAGCGCTACATCTTGGATAATTTTATCTCCAATTGTGTGCCCATATAAATCATTAATTGTTTTAAAGGCATCTAAATCTAAAAAAAGAAAAGCGAGCTGCTCGTACGCTATATGCGCTGCAAGGGAGGCATCAAATTTGCGTTTTAACAAAATGCGATTGGGTAATTTTGTCAAAGGATCATTTAAAGCAAGAAAAATGATCTCTTCTTCTACTCTTTTACGATCACTAATATCTCTATGTGTTCCAACAAGGCG
Source organism: Sulfurospirillaceae bacterium (assembly GCA_028684065.1). GTDB lineage: Bacteria > Campylobacterota > Campylobacteria > Campylobacterales > Sulfurospirillaceae > Sulfurospirillum. The sequence continues at coordinate 154,466 of JAQUGO010000003.1, read as the reverse complement.
TAAAGCTTGGTGTAGCTTGTCATCTTTTTCGACGACAGCCCCTGAACCTTCTATCCATACCCAATGTCCATCGTGATGTTTCATTCTAAACTCAATCACGTATGGCTTAAAATCTTGAAGTGTTTTTTCTATGGTACTTTGAACCAATGCTTTATCATCAGGATGAATTAAATCTGTCCAATCTGCTATATCATTTTTGATATCTTTTCTTTGCAGACCCAAGAAGGATAACCACGTATCATTTACAACATGACCATTACTGGAATAATTCCAATCCCAGTACCCTAAATTTGCTCCTTGAATGACATATTCTAAGCGTTGTTCATTGTCTTCAAGCCTCTTTTCCATACGAAAAATCATTGTTATATGAGAGTGTATTAGAGAATAAAGAATAATAGATGTTATGAGAATAAAAAAAGTTCCTTTGTATGTTTGAAGGGAATTTAATAATGTAATATCATTGATAAAATAAGCCAATATTGCGTCTGAGAATAAAATCCATACCAATGAAAAAAGAAAATAAATTCCGACTATTCGTAATGACATTAGATTAACTTTCAACGTATTCATTACCTCAGTTCTTTCTTTAATAATATGACCATATTTATACTATTATATCTCTTTTACAGCCCTATTGTAGTACAATTACAATTATATTCACTCATAAGGTAAAACGATGCAAGCTTTTGGACATTTTACATGCAAAAAAAAATTAGTCTATCGAACCCAAACATATCTTTATATTAATCCAAAAGATCAAACACTTTCCTTGGAAGCCTTTGAAACACTACTGGCTCAAGACAACTCCATTGCTGGAACTATCATGCTTTTTCATCCTGGCAATTCCGCACCCCTTACATGTGAAATGACGACATCATTATTAGAGCAAAATTTTGATTTTACAACTGCCTTTAGTGAGCTGCATTTAGATAAAGCTTTACTAGCCTTTGAAGGATTACTCAAAGCCTATGAAGGTCAATTGATAGAGATTAAAACCTTATTTAACTACAATGAAGCTAATTTACAACGCAAAAATGCCTTAGTCAAATTTGATACAGATTTACAAGGAAGCAAAGTTAACTATGATGTAAATAATTACAATTTTTCTAAAAAAATTATTTTCAAAGGTCATTTTATCTTCTTTGCATGGGGTGAGAAATTTGATGAAGTAGCTTTTCCTCATATCTTTGCTTATGCTTCTGGTATTTATAAAGTAGCAACACAACAATGCCCCCATATTGCCTTTATACACAACCCAAATTTAACACCTGAAGAAAGTGCTTCTATTTTGCATTTTGCTCAACCTTTGGGTATGGGTAATCTTAAAAACAAACTCCCTAAAGCCCTAAAAAAAGCATTTAAAACTAACCCACCCCAGAGTGTTAGTTGGTAAATCTTTATATTCTTTTGATAAAAATTAAGATAAAATCAATACTTTAAAATTCAAGTTATAGGCGGTAGAATTTATGTTTGGTATGAGTATGGGAGAAATCCTTATCATTGCGATTATCGCTATTTTATTTCTTGGTCCCGATAAACTACCTGATGCTATGGTTAAAATAGCTAAATTCTTTAAAACATTTAAAAGCAGCATCAATGATGTCAAGAACTCTTTTGAGCAAGAGATGAAAATTCAAGAACTTAAAGAAGAAGCATTAGAATACAAAAAAAAGCTAGATGATGCAGCTACTAGTGCTCGTAAAGTTATCACCTTTGATGAACTCGAAGAAATCAAAAAATCTACTCAAGGTGTTAATGACTCCTTAAAAGAGATAGAACAAACGATTGCTTCACCTATGAACAGTGATCGCACTATGCAGGTATCCATTGATAATACTCCCATTACACCAACAACTACGCTAAATGAGTCTCTCGCTGAAACCAAAAAAGAGGTAAATGCCTAATGTTTGATGAACTTAAGCCTCATTTAGTTGAACTTCGTAAGCGTCTGGCTATTTCAGTCGCTATTGTTATTATTATGTTTATTGTCTGTTTTTCATTTTGGCAACCTATCCTTGGCTGGATGATAGCACCACTTAAGGCAGTATTACCTACTGGTAGTAATGTAATTTTTACGGGTGTTCAAGAACCCTTTTTTACAGCTATGAAAGTCGCTTTCTTCACAGGCTTTGTCATCTCTTTACCTGTCATTTTTTGGCAATTTTGGCTTTTTGTAGCTCCGGGGCTTTATGAAAATGAAAAAAAACTGGTTGTCCCATTTGTCAGTGCAGCAACATTAATGTTTCTTATAGGTGCCTCTTTTTGCTACTATGTTGTTATTCCTCTCGCTTTTGCCTTTTTAATTGGCTTTGGTAGTGAACTTTTTACAGCACTTCCAAGTATTGGGGAATATGTAGGCTTTTTTACCAAAGTGTTGATTGGTTTTGGCTTAGCATTTGAGCTTCCTGTTGTTATCTTTTTCTTCGCAAAATTAGGCCTTGTGGATGATAAAGCACTCAAAGATTTCTTTCGCTACGCTATTATTATTATTTTCTTTATTTCAGCTCTGCTCACACCGCCGGATATTCTCTCACAGTTTTTAATGGCGGGACCTTTAACGATTCTTTATGGTATTTCTATTCTCGTTGCCAAAGCAGTGAATCCTTATGTTGAGCCAGAAGAGAGTGAATCCGATGATGACGATGAAGAAAATACAACAACAAAAGAGGATTGATCCATTAATCCTCTTTTAAAATCAAGTTATGATTATGTTTTGCCCAGTGAACTTATCGCGGCATACCCTTTAAACCCAAGAGATATGGCTAGAGTACTGGTTTATAACCGCCAAAATGGGAGTGTAACCCATACGCTTTTTAAACATCTTTTTGATTTTTTACCGCATGATATAGCCATACTTCTGAATGATACAAAAGTTATCAAAGCACGTTTTTTTGGGCATAAAACCAGTGGTGGTGAAGTAGAATTTTTACTTAATGCTCCATTACCTGAAAATTGCTACTCTGTTTATATTAGAGGACGTGTTAAAGAAGGTATGGATATCTTTTTTGACCAAGGCCTGCAAGCCCATATTATCACATGTTATGAAGATGGTACACGAAAAGTTGCTTTTTCTCAAAATGGTGAAGCTATTTTTACAGAAAAACTTTTTGAAATATTAGAGTGCATTGGACATATCCCTTTGCCCCCTTATATTAAGCGAGAAGATAATGCTGAAGATAGTGTCGATTATCAGAGTGTCTTTGCAAAAGAAAAAGGTGCTGTAGCGGCACCAACAGCCTCTTTACATTTTACACCTGCTATGTTTGAAGCTTTAAAAAAACGTTATGAAACACATTTTCTAACCTTACATGTAGGCGCCGGAACATTTAAACCTGTAGAAGCAGAAAATATATATGACCACGTTATGCACGAAGAGTTATATGCTATCCCTAAGCTTACATGTAAGCTTATCGACTCCCAAAAGCCTCTTTTAGCAGTAGGAACAACGGTAACGCGTACGATTGAATATTATGCAAGAGAACATCAAGCCTTTGGTAAATGTAATTTATTCTTGCATCCACACAATAAACCTCAGAGGGTTAATCATCTCTTAACCAATTTTCACCTGCCAAAATCTACTTTAATTATGCTTGTTGCTTCATTTGTGGGTCTGGAAAAAACCTTGGAATTATACGAAGAAGCCGTAAGAGAAAAATATAGATTTTTCTCTTACGGAGATGCTATGTTAATTATATAGTTAAATCTAAGAGTGAGCCTATCATCTTATCTTGTGTTTTAATAGCTTGAGCATTTGCATCAACACTTTTTTCAATCGAAATTTGATCTGTCATTTCTTTAGCCAAATCCGTTCTATTACCTGTTTGTGAACTTTGAGCAACCACACCACTTCCGTTATTATTCATCGTTGTTTGTGTAGCACTATAATCTTGCGTATTAACATTGGCAATATTATTGGCACTATTATTCATCCAATTTGATATGGACATCATAGCATTTGCATTAACTTGCATGATGACTCCTTTACATACTATATCGTGTGAAACTATACTCTTTGAGACTTAAAATTCATATAAAAAAATAGACTATTATTTTTCTTGCTTTAACGTTTTAAGGATTTTATTGAGAGAGTCAATCTGTGATTCAGAGGTATCTTTATTAAAAGCAAAATAGAGTTCACTCTCTTTCAGCACATAAACTGTTTCATATTCATCAGGATTAAGTCCTGCTTCTAAAATGAATTGTTTCATAGATTCTATGCTAAAGGCTACCGCATCAATTCTTTCTTCGTGTAGCTTACGCATTTGTGTGTAGATATTGGTAAACCTATCCAATTCATCAGGCTTTATTCCTAATTCAAAGAGTAAACTCTCTGCTGCTGTTTCATACATAGCTGCAATTTTATAATGATGTAAAAAATCACTATTCGGTATCACTATCTTTTTGCTTTTCTTTGCTATCAATCCAATTGTTAAGATATCAATGGGTCCAACCCACTTAAATAAAAACTCTCGGTCCCTCGTTCTAGCGGTACTGTAAAGTATTGTATTTTTATTATTTAAAACGGATTGATACCCTTTAGCCCAAGGACCAAATTGAATCTGACCATTTAATGCATCACCATTTTTTTTCAGCATTTTTTTTAAAAGCTCCGTTGCTTTTCCCTCTATTTTACCATCTTTCAAAAAATTATAGGGAGGTAATTGCTCCGTATATGCCGTATAAATTTCAGCATAAGCCGATGCGAATACCCATAAGTATAAAAATAAAAACTTCACGATACTGTCTTTACTTTTAACAAAGATTTCCATGTATCGATAAACATATCAAAGTTATCAAGAAGGATAGAAGCAATCTGTGGATCAAACTGTATACCTTTCATCTTTTCAAAATACTCTTTGACGTCTACTTCATTCCAAGGTTCTTTATAAACACGTCTATCCAATAACGAATCAAAGACATCAGCGACAGCACAAATTCTGCCCACTAAAGAAATAGCTTCTCCCGATGTACCGTTCGGATAGCCTTTCCCATCCCAACGTTCGTGATGTTCTAATGCAATGCGTGCTGCTAAACGCATACTTTCAAATTCTGAATCAACCAACATGGAATACCCAAGTTTTGAGTGTGTTTTCATGGTATTCCACTCTTCTACATTAAGCTTTTCAGGCTTATTTAAAATTTCATCTGGAATACCAACTTTACCTATATCATGCAGTACCGATGCGATTTTAACTTGCTCGCATTCTGTTTCATCTTTGCCTAAAAATTTACATAATAGATAAGAAAATTCAGATACACGTCTTAAATGCTGTCCTGTTTCTTTGGATTTCATCTCTGCAATAGATGCAGAGATATAGGTAATTTCATAATTTAATTTACGTATCTCTTCAGTATCTTTTTTAACCTGTTGCTGCAAATTTGACTGTAATTGGTATAAATTGACATGCGTTTTTACTCTTGCCTTAAGGACAGAGGCATTAAAAGGCTTGCATATATAATCGACAGCACCCATTTTAAAACCAATCTCTTCAAAATCACTACCGTCATTGGCTGTTAGAAAAATAACGGGAATATTTCGTATACGTTCTATGCTTTTAAGTCTTCTGCAAACCTCATAGCCTGTCATTAATGGCATGTTAATATCTAAAAGAATTAAATCAGGAATCACTGTTTCGGCAAGATGTAAACCTTTTTTACCATCCTTTGCAGCAAATACTTCATATTCAGGTAAAAGAGCTGTGAGCATCGTGATATATTCAGGAGTATCATCTATAATTAAAATTTTAGCCATTAACAAATTCCTCTTTTAAATATTGAGCGCTTTGATGCGCAGCTTCAAAATCAAATTGTTTGCACGATAGGACAATTGACTTAAACACTGAATGTTTTTGCACGTTTTCAAACAAGACTAAATTATCCAAAATAAGGTTAATGCGAGAAACATTAGAAGCTTCTAGAGCAACTAATAAATCATTGACTAAAATCAAAATTTCCTCTATATTCTCATACTTTAGTAATGTTTCCTCCATCTTATCTTGGGCAATATGTGTATATTCATCCTTCAAAATAGTAAATAATTGATGATACTCAGCTAATAAAGGTTCAAAATCAATGCTCTCTAGGGTCTTATTTTTTTTCAGCAAAGTTTCAATTTTTAAACTTTCTTCTTGTAACATAAAAGCACCAACCGTCCCAGATAAACCTTTTAAAGTATGTATATAATCTATCATTAATGTGAGATTTTGCTCTTTATGTAAATGTTGTAAAGTTTCTTCTAACGGTAAGTATTGCTCATAAAAACTACGAAATACTTTTTGCCACAATATCTCTGAACCGCCCAATTTTTGTGTGGCTCCTTGTTTATTAAAGCGTTGTTTTATGGCTATCTCTTTATGTTCTGGTTTCTGCAATGTGACATTTACATGCAATGCTTCTAGTAAAACTCCATAAAAATCTTCAACATCAAAGGGCTTACCAATATGAAAATCCATGCCCGAAGATAAACATTTTTCAACATCTTGAGCCATTACATTAGCAGTCATTGCAATAATAGGAGTGTTAATATTGAGTTCTTTACGAATTAAGCGTGTTGCTTCATACCCATCCATCAAAGGCATTTGCAAATCCATTAAAATAGCATCATAACTGTACTGTTTTACTTTATCAATGGCCTCTAACCCATTGCGTGCAGCTTCTACTATAGCACGCGTATCTTTGAGTAAATAAAGTGCAACTTCCATGTTGATATCGTTATCTTCGACCACCAAAATCTTTTTTTGTGATAAGTCAATTTGCGAAGGATCAAAAGGTGGCTTAGTTGTTGAAACATTGCATAAAAGTGTAATTTCATCATACAACATTGAAGGGTTTACAGGCTTTGATAAAGTAGATTTAATGCCAGCTGCAAGAGCACGACGTTTAAACTCTTCGCTACTATTGTCACACAGCATCAACACATTTGATATTTTTTCTGCATGAGGAGTATGACTTATTTTTTTAAATAAACTTAACCCATCCTCTTTTTCTAATGCAGCATCCAAAATTACAAGATGGAAAGGCTCAGCAAGATCATTTATAAAAGAGTTAAGATGATCGTTACTTTTTTTATGAGTTACAAAGTAACCAAATGAACGAATCATTGATGAAATATTGTCACTGAGCTTTTCATCATCTTCAATGAGTAAAATATGCAATGGCTGAAAATCACTTACTTGATTTTCATTTAAAATTTCTGAACCTTGAATCATAGGAAGCTTAATTTCAAAACTAAAGGTACTTCCTTTGTTTTCTTCACTTTCCACGTAAATTTTTCCATTCATCATGGTCGATAATTGAGTACAAATATAAAGCCCCAATCCTGTTCCACCATGCTTACGTGTGATAGAAGCATCAAGCTGACCAAAAGCTTTAAACAATAAAAGCTGTTTTTCTTGTGAAATACCAATGCCACTATCCGTCACACTAAAGAGAAGAATTGACTCATTTTGCTCATCAACCATCTGTTCATTAACACATAAACGAACAAAACCTTGTGAGGTAAATTTGATAGCATTACTTAAAAAATTATTTACAATTTGCATAATTTTGTAAGGATCACCTTTAAAAAAGCGATGTGTGTGTATAAAATCACATGTGAGTGTTATATTTCTTTCTTTCGCTAAGATAGAAAAAATAGAACAACTTTTTTTAAGCTCCTTATGCATATCAAAGGCGATATTTTCAACCTCCATCTTACCTGCTTCAATTTTAGAATAGTCCAAAATATCATTAATAATATGGAGTAAAACGGAAGATGCTTCTTTAATCTTAGTGATGTAATTGGCTTGTGTTGCATTAAGCGCTGTTTTACTTAAAAAATGCAACATTCCAGTAATAGCATTCATAGGAGTTCGTATCTCATGACTCATGTTGGCTAAGAATTCTGATTTATATCGACTCGCATTTTCAAGCTCCAACGTACGTTGTTTGACTTTCTCATCAAGCGTTTCATTTTCATACTTTAATGCTTCAAAAAGGCTTTTTAGTTTAATACGCGTATCATTAAGAGCAACGCCTAGTGTGCCTATTTCATCGTTTTTTTCCCATACAAAAGGTTCATCTAACTTTTGCTGTGATAATAATGTCGAATGCTCTACCAAGCGCCTTATAGGTTTAACAATCTTTTTATAGTAAATGAGAGAAATAACAAAAATGACCAACAAAGTCTGAAGTAAAATAATGGAACCAAACAATGTCATATCGGAGATAACTGATTCTAAAAGACGGAGTTTATGAAAACCTATTTCTAAAGAGCCTATTGCCATGCCATCTTTTTCGAGTGTTTTTTGCATAATGGTAACGTCATAAAGTGATGCATTACCTTTGTTCTCACCTTGTAAAAAATCTTTTTTATTGATATCAATCACTTTGACATAAAGTACAGCAGGATCTAATAATAATTGATCCATCATTTTTTTACCAAGCTCTGGATAAAAGTTCCAAAGGGACTCTACAAAAATTTCAGCAGATAAATTAAATTTTTTACTATTGATAGTATTTTGTTTGTCTTGTTTAGTTTCATAGGTACCATAAGCATAGGTGACTAAGATAAGAGGAAGCGGTAAAATAAGAGATATAAGCACCATGACTGTAAGTGATTGCAAAAGAGAAAATTTATTTAACATATGTTTAAACATGGGTACCTATACTTTCATTAAAGAGTGTGATTATAATAAATTAAGTATAAAATTTATCTCTATTATCTAGTATCTTAGTATAACATATTTAAGAAAGGCTAGTCAATTTAACCTTTTTCCTTAAATGTATATAGTTTCTCTCTTTTTAACACTATGAATTTTGATATTCTGACACTGTTCTAATAGATATGATTTAAAGTGCTCTATTTTATCCGTTTCACCATGAATAAGGTAAATAATATTTAACTCTTTAATTTTTTTCAGCCATAGAAGCATGTCTTTTCTGTCAGCATGAGCTGAAAAGCCATTGATAGTATATACTTTTGCTCGCACTTTAATATCTTCACCATAAATGCGTATATAATTAGCGCCATCCACAATGTCTCTTCCCATCGTTCCTTTGACTTGATACCCTACAAAAATAATAGCGTTTTTAGGATTCCAAATACGATGTTTAAGATGGTGTACTACTCGACCACCGGTGCACATTCCGCTACCTGCGATTATAATTGCTTTTTTTTGGACCTCATTGATTTCAATAGAATCAGCTTTACGTTGCGTTAACTTTAATTGAGGAAAAGAAAAAGGATCATCACCAAGGCTTACATGTAGACCTAATTGTTGATTGAGATTTGCGGGATATTTTTGATAAATTTTGGTTGCCTCAATAGCTAAAGGACTATCTAAAAAAACATAGCAATGATGTAATAATCCCTCTTTATGCATACTGTGCAATAACCACAAGATTTCTTGTGTTCGCTCTAAGGCAAAAGAAGGAATCACAACATTACCCCCTTCTTCTAAAGTTGAGAGAATTGCTTCTTTGAATTCAGCGATACTTTCAGCTATCTCACGATGTTCTCTATCCCCATATGTAGATTCTACAAAGAGAGTCTGTGCATGGGGAGGGTTTTCTAAGCTGTTGAGTAAAAGACGATTATGGCTTCCTAAATCACCTGAAAAAATGACACCTTTTTTAACGCCCTCCTCTTCATAACTAAGTGAAATAAAGGAACTTCCTAAGATATGCCCCGCATCATAAAAAGTCAGTGAAAGAAAAGGTGCTAATACAATCATTTCATCATATTTTGCTACATGTAAAGGTAGCGCAAAAACATGCTCAACATGTTCTTTAAGATAAAGCGGTTCTTTTACACTACTTTCATCTCCTCTTCGCAGTGCCTTTCTTAGCAAAGTTTCATACTCTTCATACAATAAAGCTGCACTATCAAGTAGCATAATCTGTGCGATATCAAATGTCGGGGCTGTGGCAAATATTTTCCCGCGAAATCCCTCTTTAACAAGCTTAGGAACACGCCCTATATGATCAGCATGCCCGTGTGTTAAAATTAAATAATCAATCTCCTTGGCATCAAAACCAAAAGGCTCATAATTATCCTGCCAACTCTCCCCTTGAATCATTCCACAATCTATTAAAATTTTAATAGAACCTAGTTCAAAAAGATGACACGAACCTGTCACCATCAAAGCTGCCCCATAGGAGGTTATCTTAGCCATTGTAACTCCTTTAAAGAAAGACTAATGGATAAATTTGTCGATTATTTCTTTGTATTTTTTTTCAATAACATGGCGTTTCTTTTTAAACGTATTGGTCAGCTCTTCGCCTACTGTAAAATCATTTTCTAAAAAATGGATATTTTGAAGTTTTTCAAAAGGTTTAAATCCTTTGGTTTGCTGTAATAAATCATTCATTTCACCCTTGATTTTAGCCACAATCTGTTTGTCTTCCATGACTTGTTCAATATTGTGTACGACTTTGTCAAAATGTAAAGCCACATAATCTTTAAGCTTTTCAAAATCAGGAACAATAAGTGCCCCTAATCCTTTTTTAGAATGTCCCACTAAAATGGTATCGGTAATAAATGGCAACATGGCGATGGTTGATTCAATACGAGTAGGGTCGATATTTTCACCATTAGCCAGCACGATAATCTCTTTAGAACGCCCTGTAATAATCAGTTCACCTTTGATGGTCAATTTACCTAAATCGCCCGTTCTAAAAAAACCATCTTTCGTAAATGATTTTTCATTTTCTTCTAGATTTTCATAATAGCCTGGTGTTATCTGTTCGCCTTTAAGCCAAATTTCACCGATTTCGCCTACTTTGGCTTCTTCACCACCTGGTGTCATAATCACGAGTATCGTATCTTTAGTTGGAAGACCAAGCGTAGAAAAGGTACTGCAGTTAAGTGCTCTACCTGCTATGGCAGGGGCACACTCCGTCATACCATACGCATTAACAATACGAATACCAATAGCGTCAATCCATGCGTCTAAAAAATCAGGTAACGCCCCACCCCCACTTATCGCCAGACGAAGCCGCCCTCCAAATTTTTCCTTAACCAATGCTAGTTTTTTCTTGGCAAAAGCATTAAAAGGATAAAGAAAAAAGAGTTGTGTTGAAGCGAATATTTTTCTTAAAGGCGTCATCAAAAGGTGCTCTTTTTCAAATCGAGGAAGTTCATCTGTAACAATGCGTTGCAAGTCATTATACTTAGCCGAAAGTGCCACAAGCTTCTTAAAAAGTGCTGCTTTTTTGGCATCTTTTTTTTCAAGAGTAGTATTAATTTTCGTATACATCGATTCCCAAAGCCTTGGTACTGTAGCGACTAAGGTAGGTTTATACTGTTCCAAATCAGCCGCAAATGTTTTAATTGTTGAATACACCGTGCAACAGCCACGAGAAAGTGAAAGATATTCGCAAGCGCGCTCAAAAATATGCCATGAAGGAAGAATAGACACCCACAAATCGTCACTTTCAAGTGCAATGAGTGCAGGTAATTCTCTCACATTGTACATAATATTCTTATGAGTAAGCATCACTCCTTTGGGAATTCCCGTTGTTCCAGAAGTATAAATTATGGTAAAAATATCATTTTCATCCAACATATCTTTGCCGGCACTAAACGCTTCAATTTCACTTAGTTCAATTACTTTATCTTTTAAAATGTCATTATAAGAGTAAATATTACTCAGTAAAGAGTGTACTTTTGGCGCTTCAATGATAAAAATAGCTTTCAAAACTAAAGTATTGAGCATCTCTTCATGCTTCACATGTAGCGCTTCATTTTCGACAATTAAAAAGTGTGCGCCTGAATGCTTGAGAATAAATTCTAATTCTAAAGTAGGTGTATCCGTACCTCGTGGAATACTAATAGCTCCTAAAGAAATAAGGGCTAAATCGGTGACCATCCATTCATAACGATTGTCACACAAAAACATTACTTTAGAGCCTTTTTCCACTTTTTTGGCTTTGAAGGCTCTTGCCAATACTAAAACATCATCAAATAATTTCGCATAACTTATTTTAAATTCTTGATCGAGCACTCTATAAATGAGTGCATTTTTATCTTGGTAATTTTGATATGTCTGTAAAAACATATGAAACAGTGTGTTATCTTCCCTTCGCAAGCCTAATCCTTGTATTATTCTGCTTCTATTTTAATCTTTTATCCCTAAATTTTAACTAGGATGCTAAAGAGCATGTACGAAAAGTTTTTAAAACGAGTAAAAGAATAAATATTTGTAGGAGAAGCAATCCAAAATGTAAATCATATACTTGTTCTTGCTTGCTCGTGATACCAAAGAATTCAGCCACTTTATAAAATACATAAGAGATAACCAAACCAAGAAGATAGCCTTTTTGCTTTAGTACATCAGCAAAACCAAGAAGTATTGCACGCTTAAGCACTAAGGTTTCCATACGCATCAAATAATTACCAAAAACAAAAGTGACTTGGTACGAAATATAGATAAACATAACACTTGCATAATGGTATTGAAATAGCAAAAAACTGATAATGATAAAAAGAGGAACAATTTCCACTAAAAGCGTTACGCGATAAAAAACGAGAAGATTCATCATCTTCTCGTAAAACTTTGCCACTAAGAGCATTGCCATGGCCAATACAATTCCCCCCAATGAAAAAATGGACGGTTCAAGAGGAGCATACAGCACAAAAATACTCCCCACACTCAATCCAAAAAACATAGAGTTAAACAGCTTGTACCAAAGGTAAGCTCTTACGTGTATTTTCATTAGAATTTCGCAATTGCGCCAAGAAGAAAGGTGCGCTCATAATTCACAGGATAAACACCTAAGCCCGACCAACCACTGGCAAACATAGCATTTTTTTCATCAAATAAATTATTGATTTTGGCAAAAAATTCGTAATTCTTATAGGCGTACGTAGCCGATAAATCGGTAACATGATAACTCTCCATTTTGCCATACATGCCATCAAAATCATCAATAGCATAAGTTTTGGATTTATAAGTATCGGACACTATAAATGTTAATGGCTTAATCGGGTTGTATCCGATAGAGAGCTTAAGGGTATGAGGTGATACACCTGGTATTGCACGCCCATTATAATTTCCACTCAACCCATCATCGATAATCTCTGTGTCAATATAGGTATAGTTTAGTGTTGTAAAAAGGTTGGAAAGTATGTTGTACTTCTCAGAAAGCTCCACGCCTCTTTTTTGGGTCTCTTTTAAGTTAGTATTATTACCGGTTAACGCGTTATAGTAAATCTCATTATCCACAGAGGCATAAAAAAGTGTTGCCTTAAGCGTATGTGGATAACGCAGATAATTAAACCCAAGATTGTAAGTATCGACTTTCATAGGCTCAATAAAGCCATTAAAAGCTCCACCCCAACTAAAAAATCGATCAATATCGGGCGCTTGAAAAGAGCGGTTAACATTAGCAAAAATAGATGTTTTGGCATTGATTTTATAGTTATAACCTATGTCATACGCTTGCAATGACGTATCGTCTTTGCTACGTGTCGCACTTTCATAGGTGTACGTTACTTTTTCATCCCTTGCGCCTAAAGAAAGAGTATGTGCATCCCATAGATAATCCGCTTTGGCGTAAATACCTAGGTTGTCTTTACTGGTTTTATTACCAAAAGCAATTCGCTCACCATCAAAGGCTTGAAGACCAAGAAGAGCTTTAAACTGCGTGTCGTTATAATTAAGTTTTGTATCATAACTTTTATAAGAGTAATTGCTTCGTGAGTTGTAAGTAATATAATCAGAAACTTTATCTTCATCAAAGATTTGTGCATCAACGCTAAATTTACTATTTATCTTATACTTAATTCCATAATTGAATACATTAGAGCTAAAATAATATTCATTGTAACCACTGGTTGGAATCGTATATGGACTTTGGTTATAGTGCGCTAGTGTTAAATCATTGGCATAATAAACACTCATTTTTGAAAATGTCTTGCCAATGTTCATCGTTAAATCTTCTATTGGTGTGAAAGTTGCTTTTATAGCTTTATTGCGGTTCCAACTAGCATCTTTAGTACCGCTGTTATCAAGATTTTTAAAGCCTTCAAGACTGTAGTCATCAATGTAGCCCGAAATAGAAAATTTTTCTTCTTTCACACCCACACCTAAGGAGCCAAACCATAAGCCATTATCGCCTATGTGGCTTTTTACTGTTGCGCCCTCGTAATCTTTGGTAATGATGTTAATAGCACCCGCATTTGCTCCATCGCCATATTCAACCGAGCCACTGCCTTTAATTATTTCGATTTTTTCAATGCTATCAATAGGAATGGCTGAGAGCAGTTGGGGTGTCATATCAATTGTATTTAGTCGCCTACCATTGACAGTGACAACCGTATTTTCATAGCCAGTACCAAGCCCATAACCACGCATATCAATAGCTTGAGTCAACGGATTACCGTAACTGGAGATTGTTGAAACAGACGTTTGAGTATTTAAAAATTCGTAGATATCTTTGGAGTGAGATTTTTGTATCTCTTTTTGAGTGTAAACCTCAGAAGCAAAGGGAGCGCTAACTTCGGAAACTTTAATTTTTTTCGAAACGACAACAACAGGGATTTCGTTTAGAGGCGGTGTCTCTTCTTCGCTTTGTGCATACTCTTTGGGAGTACTATTAGCTTGTGTATCTGCAAAACTCTGTGTCTCTTGAGCGACAAGCTGGGTTGCATTTAAAGCCAATATTGCAGCAAGGCTGAAATATTTTCCTCTAAATCCTTTTGGATTTTTCATCTATTTTCTCCTTTAAATTTAGCTGAAAATTTTAACAAAAATTGGCTTAAGGTATATCGTTTTATAATGCGTTTTATAATGCATAATAGAGGCTCAATGAATCAAAAAACGTTGAAAATAATTTTTCTTAGCTATCTTAGTGTCGTTTTTATTGGTGCTATTCTTTTAATGCTTCCTTTTAACCATCTTGGACCATTAACATTTATGGATGCACTTTTTACCTCCACCTCTGCAACATGTGTGACAGGTTTAATTGTAACAAGCACTTCTGAAAACTTTACTTTTTTAGGACAGTTTATTATTTTAGCACTCATTCAAATTGGTGGTGTTGGTTATATGAGTATCGTGACGCTTTTCTTTTTATTTATGCGCAAAAATCTTAATATTCACGAAAAAACAATGGCCAAAGAGTCACTCAATTATTCCAGTAATCTTGACATCCAACATTTCTTAAAAAAAGTATTTTTATTTATTTTATTCATTGAAACGATAGGCTCACTTATTTTAGCCCTTCGTTTTTACCAGGACATGCCATTTCTTGATGCCCTTTGGCAAGGTATTTTTCATGCTGTTTCTGCATTTAATAATGCAGGTTTTTCACTCTTTACAGATAGCCTCATGAGTTATAATAATGATTATGCTTCATTGATAACAATCAGTCTTTTAATTATTTTAGGAGGTCTTGGGTATTTGGTATTGGTTGAACTACACTATAAATTTTTACAAAAAAAATATATGCTCTCGGTACACACAAAAATCACACTCGTAGGTACACTTTTTTTAGTCATTGCGGGAACTCTTCTTTTTTTAGCAATTGAATGGGACAATGAAAAAATCTTTACATTGATGCCATTGTATCAAAAAATACTCAATAGCTTCTTTCTCTCTGTTAACTTTAGAACAGCTGGTTTTAATAGTATAGATCTCTCTCAATTGAGCGATGCTTCATTATTTTGTTCTACTATTTTTATGATGATTGGTGGTGGAGCGGGTAGTACCGCAGGTGGTATTAAGATAACAACTATTGCTGTCTTGATAATTGCGACGATTCATACTATTAAAATTAGCAACCAAGAACCTCATGCATTTAAACGAACCATCACTACCGAAATTATTAATCGATCTTCTGCTATCATTTTAGTTGCCTCTTTTATCACCATTAGCGCTACGGTGATCCTTACAGAAACTCAACACAGTAATTTTATGGCCACTCTTTTTGAGGTCATTTCAGCCTTTTGTACCGTAGGTGTTTCTGTGGGGAACAGCGATATTTTAAGTTTATCGCAAACATTTGATTCTTTTGGTAAATCGATTATTATTTTATTAATGCTTATTGGAAGAATGGGTATCTTTGCCTTTGGTTTTTTACTGATAGGGAAAGAGAAAACCAAACATATTCATTATCCGACAGGGAGAATTTTACTATGAAAACATTTGCCGTTATTGGGCTTGGGAAATTTGGCTACCATATCGCAAAAGGTCTTGCAGAACAAGGTTTGGATATTATCGCAATTGACCATGATGAGCATAAAGTCCAAGAGATTAGTGACTATATTCAAGATGCTATACGGCTTGATAGTACAGATATCAGAGCGTTGCAAGAAGCGGGTGTCGTAGGCCTAGATACCGTTATTATCAGTATTGGTGAAAATATTGAATCCAGCATTTTAACCCTTATGGCACTCAAAGAGTTGGATAATAAAAACATTATTGCAAAAGCTATCACTCGTACCCATGGTGAAATTTTAGCACGTCTTGGTGCCTTTAAAGTAATCTACCCTGAGCGAGAATCAGCTAAAAAGCTGGTTGAAAATCTAGTCGGTAATGTCATTATTGATGAGATAGATTTTAGCAGCACTGTCAAAATTGCTAAATTCTTAACCCCTAAAGTTTTGGTTGGAAAGCTGGTACAAGAGATTGAAATCATGTTTGAAAATGAGATTACACTAATCGCATGTAAAAGCAGGGATAATTGGTTATTTGATATTGAAAAAACATATCGCATTCGTGAAAATGATATGCTTGCATTTATTGGAAAAAAAATATTTATTACAAAGTTACGAGATTTAACTGAAAAAAGTGAAGAGATAAGGAATTAACATGCAATTTAATCCATTAACACCCGAAGAAAAATATATTATTGAGCAAAAGGGTACAGAACGGCCTTTTACTGGAAAGTACAACGACTTTGATGGGATAGGTCAGTATCTTTGCAAACGCTGTAATACTCCCTTATACCAATCCTCCGATAAGTTTCACGCACACTGTGGTTGGCCAAGTTTTGATGATGAAATCCAAGGAGCCGTAGAGCGTATAGCTGATAAAGACGGTAGGCGAACAGAAATTGTATGCGCTACATGTAAAGCGCACTTAGGTCATGTCTTCGAAGGAGAATACTTAACCCCAAAAAATACGAGGCATTGTGTTAACTCTTTATCGCTCCTATTTCGTGCCAAAAATGAATAGCCTTTTTAAATATGCTATAATAACGCCTTCAAAACATACCTAAGGAAATCTCTATGAACCAAAGCGATCCGGACTCGCGTAGTTATACCTATAATCACCCATTAGGCTTACGCCTATGACACTCTTTTTTACCTATCTATCACTTGCAGTTTGTGTCTCTTTTCTCTGCTCTATCTTAGAAGCCGTTCTTCTATCTAGTACAAATTCCTATATCGAAACACTGCCTAAAGAGAATAATGAAGAAACTATTGCCATGTTGAAGAATTTAAAATCAAATATTGATAAACCTATTTCTTCCATCCTTACACTCAATACCTTTGCCAATACCATGGGTGCGGCGGGTGTAGGAGCACAAACCCAACTCCTTTTTGGCGAACAATGGCAAGCTTTAGTCGCTTTTAGTGTGACACTTATTATCTTGTATTTCTCAGAAATTATCCCTAAAACGATTGGTGCATTGTATTGGAAAAAACTTCTTATTCCAGCAGGGCATATCATTGGTTTTTTTGTAACGATTACGGCACCTTTTACCTTTATTTCCTCGATGCTAACACGCTATATTGCAAAAAATCAAAAAAAATCTCCGCACTATTCTCGTGATGAAATCATGGCTGTTGTCGCGATGGGTGAAAAAGATGGCTCAATTCTTAGCAAAGAAAGTGATTTAATTGAAAATCTTTTAAAACTCAAAAATATTAAAGCCAAAGATATTATGACACCACGTAGTGTTGTTTTTGCCTTACCCTCTTCTACTACTATTGAAGAAGCTATCGAAGATGATAGAATGTATATACACTCACGTATTCCTATTTTTGGTGAAACGCTCGATGACGTTGTGGGCATTGTTTTCAACCAGCATATTTTGGAAGAAAGTGTTGAAGACCACGATAAAATTACACTGGAAAGCATTTCAACTGAAGTACACATGGTCTCAGAAAACCTTCCTGTTCCAAACCTGATTGACCAGTTTATTAAACGTAAAACACACCTTTTTATCGTCTATGATAGCTACGGACAAACGGTTGGCGTTGTCAGTCTGGAAGATGCTATTGAAACTTTATTAGGTGTCGAAATTGTGGATGAAATGGACGAAATTGAAGATATGCAACTCTTTGCCAAAGATAGAAGTAAGCAGTTCCAAGACAGAATGAAAGTCGAAAAGAAAAAAATCGAAAAAGCTAAAATTATTTAAATTTAAATAAGTAAGGCTTTACATGTAAAGCCTTACAAGAACCTCTCAATCTTACTATCTTTTCCTCAAATATTATTTACCTATCTCTAGACCAATCTTTCATGCTCAAACATCACATCCTATTCCTTCTTGCTATTTTTACGCTATACATGCATGGTACACTCATATAGGTTTTTTATAAAAAATGTATATTGCTTTCACTTGTAAAGACGATTATTCAAGGAAATATATGAAAATTTTATTATTTGAACAAAATAAATTAATTCAAAAAGAGATCTGTGCACGATTATCTTCTTATGGTTATAACACAAAAGTTTACGAACTCGCTTCATTAGCAATGCCCGTTATCGATGATGGGTACAGTGGCTATATTTTAGAAATGTCTCATGATTTATGTGGAAGTTTATCTCTTTTAAAAGCTATCAAAGAATATTATCCTACAATGCCTGTTATTATGCTCCACTTAAGTCATGAATTGGATTATAAAACAATTGTAAAAGCTTATGCCTATGGCTGTGATGATTTTATAAAATATCCTTTTTGCATCGATGAGTTAGAGATGAAAATAAAACATTTTTTAAACATACGTCAAGATTCAATTTCATTGGGAACAAATTGCTCTTTTGATTTTGGCACAAAATGCGTTCACATTGGTAAAACAAAACAACGCCTTACAATCAAAGAAGATTCTCTTTTTGGCATTTTATATGCTCATAAAAATCATTTAGTTACCTTTGATATGATTAAAACAAATGTTTGGGACAATGAATATATCACCATTGATTCAATCCGTTCACTAGTGTATCGGCTTAGAAAAAAATTGACTTTTTTATGTATCGAAACGATAGCGCATAAAGGCTATGTCTTGTGGTTTGAAGAGCAAAAACCATACTCTGATCAACTCATAGTTGCAGAAAATCAAATAAAAGCACCTAATCTATATGACCATTATTAACATTGTAAAGCTTCTCACTAGTATTCAGCTGATTTAGAAATAAACTTGGTTAGGGATGACCCACAAAACATAAAAAGAAAAGGGGTCAAAAAAGAAAAGGGGTCACAAAAAAGAAAAGGGGTCAGAGCTAAACTTTAAACTTATGTACACCTAATCTTTGTGTAATGTCTTTTATTCGGTAGCCATTTTTAATCACTTGATTGACAGCCTTTTGCTTAAATTCTTCAATATACTATTTTGGGTCATTCCACTAAGACTTACTGTGAAATATCAAAACTTTAATATCCTCTTTCTCGTCTTTTTCTTTGAAACTAATCATCCTCATGGTATAGTAATAGCTTAATTTCAAGAAGGATATATATGCGATATTTGATCGTGATGACATTGGTTTGGGCGTTTTCATTTAGTTTTATTGGTGAATTTTTAGCAGGTAAGGTTGATAGTTATTTTGCAGTTTTAGTGCGTGTCAGTATAGCCTCACTTATCTTTTTACCGCTGACGAAGTTTCAAGGTGTCGCCACAGAATTAAAACTTAAAATCATGTTGATTGGTAGTGTCCAAATTGGCTTCATGTATCTTTTCTTCTATCAATCATTTTTGTTTCTCACTGTTCCCGAAGTCATCCTTTTCACTATTTTTACACCTATTTACGTGACGTTGGTCTACGATGCCTTAAAGGGTCAGTTTAAACCTTTGTATTTAATTAGTGCTGGTGTAGCTGTATTGGGAGCATATATCATCCGATACCACGATGTCAATGCAAACTTTATTACGGGCTTTTTAATGGTGCAAGGGGCGAATATCTGTTTTGCCATCGGACAAAGTGCCTATAAAAAAGTGATGGAATCACATCAAGGTATTCAACAGCGCGATGTTTTTGGATATTTTCATTTTGGTGCATTGCTTGTGAGTTTAATTGCCTTTGGATTGTTTACCAATGTAGAAAAAATTTCACCCTCCTTAACGCAATGGGGTGTTTTAGTGTGGCTTGGTGTCGTAGCTTCTGGACTTGGCTATTTTCTTTGGAATAAAGGTGCATGCGAGGTTGATGCAGGGGTGCTTGCTATTATGAACAACGCTCTTGTTCCTGCTGGATTAATTATGAATCTTTTGATTTGGAGAACACCAACCAATTTTGTTTTGCTCGCTTTAGGAAGCGCTGTCATAGCTTTTTCATTGTGGTTGCATCATTTTTTCATGAAGCGCTATCAGATTAGTTGATTATAGAAACTTTACATGTGATGCTTTTGAGGAATTATGCTTTTAAAAAAAATTCTATATCTTTGACAATTTCATCTATTGCTTCTGTTGCTTTTTTATAAATTACTTTAGTATAAACCTTCTCATCAATAGCTGAACTTTTTTCTAAATTATTGAGGATGGAGTGCTTGATACTTTTGGCAAAATGATCCATTCCTACGACATTGCCGCTTGAGCCGATGATGATTAAACACTTACAATCTTCCATCGCTTCATAAAGGTATTGGTACATTGGTGCTGGATCTCCAAAAAAAACAATATCTGGGCGTAAACTTCCACTACACACTTTACATGTAAGGCTTCGTTCTTGCTTCTCATAACCAACAGCTTGAGTAGAGGAGCATTTTTCACAGCGAAGGTTGGGAAGAAAGCCATGCAGATGCAAAACATCCTTACACCCTGCCCGCTCAAATAAATCATCAACATTTTGGGTAATGATAGCGATGTCTTTAGGATAGCGTTGTTGTAGTTTAGCGATAGCTTCATGTGCTGCATTGGGCACAACATCGCCTAATTGTGCGCGTCTAGCGTCATAAAATACGAGGGTATTTTCACGATTCCATGACAAACAACCCGCTTGGCAAATCTCTTCGATGCGGTACTTTTCCCAAAGTCCTCCCGTATCACGAAAAGTGGAGAGTCCACTCTCCGCACTAATGCCCGCTCCACTAAAAATAACTACGCGTGCCATAGTAAACTCCTATAAAGTTGCTAAAAAATCTTTGATAGCATGATTCACCGCAAGAGGGTTTTCTACCATGCTCATATGCCCACTTTCAGGGATAGAAACATACTGTACTTTTGATATTTTTATTGCCATCTCTTGCATCTTTTCGGGTGTCGTCAAGGTATCTTGTTCACCACACAGTAGTAAAGCAGGAATGGTCATTTGACTCAAATACGCTGTTGTATCGGTTCGGGTAATCATCGCTAAAATACACCCTTTAACACCAATAGAATTAAAGGTAGAAGATTTTGCGACACGCTTTTTCAAATCCTCTTTATACTGTTTTTTATAGCTCTCACCATAACATCGTGTGATAAAGTTTTTTGAGAATGTCCTAACGCCATAGGCATTAATACGACCAATGGCATCACTTCGGTCAATTTTTTTCTCATCCGAATCTGAATTTGAAGATGTATCACACAAAATCACGGCTGAAAATTGCTCTTCCTTGCGTTCAATTGCACGTAAGATGATGTACCCACCCATAGAATGCCCACACACAATGGGCTTTTCTAAATCAAGCTCCTGAATGATAGTTTCAAGGTCATCTACAAACGATTCCATCGTAAACTGCCCGTCCCCAACTGAAGAAGTGCCAAGCCCTTTGATATCGTATGCGATACAATAATATGCTTTGCTCAAAGTTTCAACTTGCGCTTGCCAGATAGTATGGTCATAAGGAAACCCATGTAAAAAAATAATTGCTTTATTTTTTTTATCCCCTTCAATAAAAACCGACAGACCACCTATTGTTTTTTGCATGTCATATCCTTTAAAATGATGTTACACATTAAAGTAAAGCGCCTCACGATGGTGCATTACGATAGCTGTGGTACTTTGTTCTGGGTGAATTTGAAATGTTTCGCTCAGTTCAATTCCAAACTCCTCAGGTTTCAATAAATCAAAAATCACTCTTGTATCTTCCAATGCAGGGCATGCAGGATAACCAAATGAATAGCGACACCCGGTATAACGTTTCATTCGTACATCGCGAAGACTATGTCCTTCATTCTCAGCAATACCCAAATCAAGTCGTATTTGTTTATGCGCAATCTCGGCTAATGCTTCGGCAAGTTCCACACTAAAGCCATGCACGAAAAAATATTCAGTAAAATTACCAGCGTTATAAAGCTCTTTTTCATAAGCAGAAAACTTTGCACCCGCGCTGACACATGTAAGGGCAAGTACATCATGACGATCGGAAGCTATAAAATCACTCAATGAACGAAATGGCACACGATTTTGGCGTGGAAAATCAAATGTTTTAATAGCACGTCTGGCTACCATTTCAATAGGTTCTGTATTAATCTGTTCTTCACTAAAATAGCCTTCATTCTCATCCAAAAGATAGAGCTTATTTTCATCAGAACGCACTGGATAGTAACCATAAATAATGGTTGGTTCAAACAATCCTAGCCTCTCAATATCTGCTTTAATACGCTCATACGCAGGCCACAATACTTCATCAAGTTGTTTTTGCTTTGCTTCTTTACTTTGCCCTTTTCCGCTGTATCCCCAACGCTGTGCAAATAAAATCTTATGGTTTATCCATTCAAAAGCAAGCGATTTGACATCTGTCTTTAAAACGCGTCTACCCCAAAATGGTGGTATGGGAATGCGTATCTCACGGCTTGGCATTTTAAGTTCACTAAAAGAAGGCATAAGCACAGGTTCTTTTTTAGCTTTTTCATTTGCCTTATCCAAAACTTTTCGACCAAAAGAGGTATCAAAATTTTGAGCTTCAATGCGACTCATCGCTTCTATGCCTTCAAAAGCATCTTTACAGTAAAAAATGGGCCCATCATAAATCGGACGACAAAAATCTTCGACAAAAGCATCCGTCAAGGCCGCGCCCCCTAAAATCACAGGGATTTTAAGTCCCATTGTTTGCATGGCTTCAAGATTTTCTTTCATAACATTGGTCGATTTAACCAAAAGTCCACTCATGCCAATTGCATCCGCTTTATGGGTTTTTAACGCTTCTATAAAATGCTCAAGGTCAGCTTTAATACCAATATTGATGACCTTAAAACCGTTGTTACTTAAAATGATATCCACAAGGTTTTTACCCACATCATGAACATCGCCTTTGACCGTTCCGATAATCAAGGTCGTTGTACTACTTTTCTCTTTTCTCGGTAAAAAGGGATTTAGATAATCCACCGAAGCTTTCATCACTTCTGCCGATTGAAGCACGAAAGGCAGTTGCATCTTGCCACTTCCAAAAAGCTCGCCAACAACCTTCATCGCATTAATAAGCAGCTCATTGACGATGCGTTCAGGCGCTATCTCTTCTTTAGCACTAACAAGGATTTTCATCATCCGCTCTTTGTCACCATCGATGAGCAAAGAAGCGATTTTCTCTTCCGTATTCATGGCTTCATACGCCGCGTCACTCTCCTCTTTATTGTCAACTACATCTTCAAAATGGCTAATAAAAGCAAACAGTGGGTCGCCCTCTTCACGGCGGTTAAAGAGTAAATCTTCACACATCTTTTTATCAATGTCGCTTATTTTATGCATCGGAAGCGTATTTTTCACATTCACAATCGCCATGCTCAATCCCGCCTGCACACAATGGTGCAAAAAGACGGAGTTTAGATACTCTCTCGCATGCTTAGCCAAACCAAACGAGATATTTGAAATGCCAAGTACAAAACCCACTTCGGGGTGCATTGCATGAAATTCACGTATCGCCTCTATGGTTTCAATGGCTGCTGTATGATACTCAGCGTCCCCACTACCAACGGTAAAGGTCAATAAGTCGAACACTAAGTCCTCAGGATGGATACCGTGTTTTTGCGTCGCTAATTCATAAATACGTTGTGCAATCGCCACTTTTTGTGCTTTACTCTTCGCCATACCCACTTCATCTATCGTCAAACACACTAAAGCACAACCAAAGCGCTTGGCTAAAGAACAAACTTTATCAAACTTTTCAATGCCATCTTCAAGATTTACTGAATTGATGATAGGCTTTCCACCGATAAGTTTAAGTGCAACTTCAAGAGCTGGTACTTGCGTAGTATCGGGCATCAAAGGTAAAAGGATTTTTTGAACGTATCGCCCAACAACTTCTTTAGTGTCTTTATGTTCATCACGTCCTGCAAAACCGACACTCACATCAATACCATGCGCACCACTTCTGACTTGCTGTTGTCCCACGCTTAGCGTACCATCATAATCTTCTGCGAGTAAAAGCTCTCGAAACGCTTTGGAACCTGTAGCATTACTGCGTTCACCAATTAAAAAAGGCGCTGGGTCTTGTTTAAGCGCTCGGCTTTCAAATAAAGAGGCAATGCTTCGCTCCATTTTGCCTGTAGGAGGCAAAGGCGTTTTGCCCTCCACTCTTTTGGCTAGCTCTAAGATATGCTGAGGGGTTGTGCCACAACAACCACCCACTATCGCAACACCATCAAGCAGAGTAAATCTCTCTTGCAAGTCTGCAAATTCGCGTGGCCCCATTGGATAAAAGGTATAACCACCTCTGTTTTGAGGGAGTCCTGCATTGGCATGCACACTGATGGGTTTACCCCAAACAGAACAAAGTGTTTTAAGATGTTTCTCGACCTGTTCAGGCCCTGTACCACAGTTAAAACCAAGGCTTAAAATATCAAAGGGTTCTAAAATCGTTGCGATGGTGGTTGCATCGGTTCCAATGAGCATTGAACCACTCAGCTCAATCGTTACAGACACCATCACAGGAAGGCTTACATGTAAAGCTTTTTGAACGTCTTGAATGGCATGAAGTGCAGCTTTGATTTGCAAAGGGTCTTGAGCTGTTTCGATTAAGAAGACATCAACGCCACCATCAATTAAACCTTGCACCGTAATTTTATACCCTTCATACATGGCATCGTATCCGATGTGCCCCAATGAAGGAAGCTTTGTTCCTGGTCCCATAGCACCGGCTACAAATCTCGGTTTTTGCAAAGTTGAATAAGCGACACATGCTTCTTTGACTATTTCAGCCCCTGCCCGTGCTAACTCATACGCTCTATGTCCAATACTATAATCATCTAAAACCCACGGCAATGCACCAAAGGTATTGGTTTTGATAATATCTGCACCTGCTAATAAATAGCCTTGATGAATTTTTAGAATTTCTTCTTTACATGTAACGTTTAAAAGTTCATTACAACCTTCCATACCTTGCCATGCTTCAGAACTTAACGTTAGTGCTTGTATCTGCGTGCCCATCGCACCATCGATTATTAAAAATTTTTGCTTTATTAGTTGATTGAGTGTTACCACATATATTCCTAGCTATAATATACTATATGGTATCAAAACTCTGATTAATGTTATAATAAAGAGAAATTTTAGGAGTAAGTATGGCAAAAGACAGTAATGGCAATATCTTAAATGACGGCGATAGCGTAACTGTTATCAAGGATCTTAAAGTCAAGGGAACATCCGCTACGCTAAAGCGCGGTACACTTGTAAAAAATATTCGACTCACTGATAATGAAGATGAAATCGAATGCAATGCCGATAAAATTAAAGGGCTTGTCCTAAAAACATGCTTTTTGAAAAAGGCATAAACCTTTCCCTCTAAAGAGTATCAAGCATACTCTTTTCCTCTTTATTCTGTAATCCTTTTGTAGTGCTTTGACGATAAAATCATCAAAATTTTATCCAAAGGTGCCCTCTGTGCTTTTTAAAACAAAAATAACGTTGACGGTTTCTATCTTACTCTTTTTAAGCCTCATGCTTTTTGGTCTTTTTAGTTATCTTGATACTAAAAAAAATAGTGTCAATCAAATCGAATCAAGCTTACAAACAACTTCTCGTTCATTCACAAATTACATCGACCTTTTATTGCATACTAAAAAAGAAAACGTCATCAGTGCCGCACTCTTTTATAAAGATATTGATATCAGAACTTTGCATGATATGACTGAAAAACTTAAAGAAACTACTAAAATCGTTGGCGGAATTGACTCTTATATAGGATTTGAAGATGGAGGAATGCTTTGGGGGAGTGAAAAAGTTAGACCACAAGGATATGACCCTAGAATTCGTCCTTGGTATATCAAAGCCAAAGAGCTTAAAACAATTAGTATGACAGATTCATATGTAGGCGCGACTAACAATATTTTAATGATTACTATTATGATTCCTATCTACAATGACGAGAAAGAATTTACAGGGGTTCTTGGTGTTGATATTACACTCGATAGTCTTACGAAGGCTATCTCAGAGATTAATTTTGAAGGAGGATACGGCATCATTCAAGATACAAAGGGCATTGTTATCGCCCATCCTGATCAATCAATAATAGGTAAAGATTTAACAACTATTGTACCCTCTTTAACCAACCAATTTGATAGCCAAAAAAGTGGTATTCTGCATTATACCTATAAAAATATCGATAAATTATACGCCTATACACGTTCAGAAGAGAGTGGTTGGAGAGTTGGTATAGCCTATGATAAATCAACATCCTATGCCTTTTTAAATGCACAAATGATAAAGTTATTTTTGATGGGGTCTGCGATGCTTGGAGTGTCTATTGTTATTGTGGTTCTCCTCATCAGAGCACTTTTAATGCCTTTAAATAGGCTCGGTGATATTGCATGCACCCTTTCTAGTGCTGATGGTGATTTAAGACAACGTCTTGAAGTCAATGGTCAAGATGAATTTGCAAAAGTTTCGCTTCACATTAATAGCTTTATTGACAAGCTCCACGAAATTGTTAAAAACTCAAAAATCATCAGCCATGAAAATGCTTCTATTTCTGAGGAACTTTCCCGTACAGCATCGGAAGTGGTACGAAATGCCCATGCAGAATCAAAAATCATCCGTGAAACCAAAGAAAAAAGTTCTACGTTAACCCATAGTATTCAACTTTCCGTTGAGAAAGCAAAAAAATCACAAAATGTATTAAAATGCACGCAAGGTGATATTAATACGGTAAAACAACAAGTTGAACAGCTTGAGCACACGATGCAAATCACAGCCATTAAAGAGCAAGAACTTGTTCAGAAATTAAACCATGTCAGTGACCATGCCAATGAAATCAAAAATGTTCTAGGTATTATCAAAGATATTGCTGATCAGACCAATCTTTTAGCCCTAAATGCGGCCATTGAAGCAGCAAGAGCTGGTGAACATGGTCGTGGTTTTGCTGTCGTTGCTGATGAAGTCAGAAAACTTGCCGAACGTACACAAAAAAGCTTGAGTGAAATTGATACGACTATTAATGTTGTCGTTCATTCCATTATGGATACCAATACTGATATAACCTATAATGCTAAAGAGATACAAAATCTAGCAACCATTACTACAACATTGCAAAATGGTATGACACATATTGACACCATCATTTTACAAACCATTAATGATACCAATCACTCTGTTGAGAATTTTATCGATACCTCTTCTAAAATCCAACATATCGTTGAAGAAGTTGAAAAAATCAATCTCATTTCACATGATAATATTCTGAGCATCAACAATGTTTCAAAAGCATCGGAGCACCTTCATAACATGACTGAAAACCTTAATAATGAGCTCGGTAAATTTAAATCTTAAAGCTCTTGAAGCTTATTATTTTTCAATAATTTGAGATAAGCCCTCTTTTCGAAGAAGGGCTTTTTCATGGGTTGCTTCTACTAAAAACTCTTTTTGTATCGCTTCTAATGAAAAAACTTTTTCTTTGTTAAGAACGCCCATTTCTATGGTTGAGCCGAGTTTTCCAATAGCAAAACATAATTTTCCATTCATATCTATCGTTTCTCCTAAAGAAGCGACACGTGAACATTTATCTATCCATAAAAAAGTATCGTTGTCTTGAAATTCTTGCAAATAATTAAATAATTTTGGTGTTTCAAAATGTTTGAGTTTTACTTCAAAAAATGGATTTACTTCAAGCGTATCACTAATCCGTAATAAAATGGGGAATTTATATAATGACTTGCCTATTTTTGTTCCTTTACGATTACTATCAATCGTAATATCACGTTCAATTTTAGGGAATCCCCAAAACTGACTAATATCTGTTGACCAAGCACTTAATATTTTTTCAAAATCATCCAATCGTTCGATTAATGTCCCCTCTTCACTTAAGATGTCCCGACCCAAACCAAGCTGACCTTTGTACCCTAAAAATGGTAATATCGTAGCTCCAATGTCTAGTGTTGTTGCAGGTTTATCAATGATTTGATGCTCTAAAAGTGTTGGCGGGAAAATCATAAACAAATCACGTCTTTCCCCTTTCATTAAATCATCAATGGCTAAATTATGCATGGCTAAGTGATCTGATCCAACAACAATGACCGTGTTCTTACCATAAGGAGAATTTTGAATTTGCTTAATGAACTTCGTAATAAGCTCATCCGAACATGCAACGGCATTGAGCATAGAATTGGTACCATCTTTATACGTTTGCCTTTGGCAGCTTTTAGAAACATGTCCATACGGATGATGCGTGTCCATAGTCGAAAGAAACAGTGCAAACTTGCGCTTAGAAGAAGAGAGCTTCTTAAAATCATTAAAAGCGATATCAAGAAGTGTGTCATCATACAATCCCCAAGGATTTTTATAATTAGGATTTTTGATGACATTTTTAAGCTCTTTAACCCCTTTCACATCACCAAAATGATGTGTTTTATATAGCTTATCAACACCTGCAAAAGCTAAAGAAGAGCCACTTCGATACGTTAATGTATACCCTTCTTCATGCAATAAATCACTCAAGCATGTAGCGCCTGAATAAAAAGAGCTCATCTTAGACATCGAGTTGCCCTGAGGTGAATGCGCATTAGTTGATGGCGTTACAAGTGGTAAACCACATAATACAGACGTCATACCTGCTATTGTCCAACTTGTTCCTAGTGCTTGCCTAATATCTGTAAAATAAAGACTTTGTTCTTTTAAACCTCGTAGTTGTTTCACTAACGAAGGAAATATATCTTCATCAAAATAAGTTGTTTCAAAGCTTTCAGCAAAAATATAAACTAAATTGGGATGCTCATCACTTAAAGCTGATACATTGGGTGTTTTATAATACTCGGTAAAAGGATATTTTTGACCCAAAGCACTCTCAAAACCTAACGCCTTTGATGCCATAGTATACGCGGCTTTAACCGTAGGATGTAAGACCAAAGCAACGATTAAAAACCCACCAGACAAAAGTCGCTTCACAATATGGTGATGGACTACAACGCTGTTTTTGACCATACGATAGTAAAAAATTGAAAGGGTTAAACTTGCAATAAAGAGAAAAAGACCAATACTAATGATGTTATAATAATCACCAAAACCAGAATCATCAAGCCCATAACGCAAATGATAAATCACCGCATCATTAATGCCTTCTCCAGTAAAATAATCCGATACGATAAAAAACACTGTCAGAATCATATAAATAAAAATGATCAATGTTCCCCCCAAAAGACTCTTTTGGGTTCGTAGTCTATTTTTTGATAAGTATACAGAAACCATAAAGAGTATCATTGAAGCTAATAAGATAAAATTCATAAGTACAGTTTTTCCTTGTTTAATGGAGTTTAGTATGATACATTTTGGATGAAAAGAGAAGTTATTTTACTTCTCTTTAAAATCAGATAGTACCTTTCGTTTATGCGTAGCTTCTTCCTCAGAAGAGTTTTGCGCAATGATACGATTTAGGTGTTCGAGAGTAATTTGGATTTTTGTAAGATTCCCACTCTCTATAGGTGAACCTAGTGTTCCTAATGCATAACACAGCTTAGCATTTTCATCTACTTTTTCACCTAAAACTGCAATACGTGAACATTTATCTACCCATAAAAAAGTATCATCTGCTTGAAAATCTTTTAAATAATCAAACAATTTAGGTGTTTCAAAATATTTGAGCTTCACTTCAAAAAAAGGATTTACTTCTAATGTATCACTGATACGCAATAAGATAGGATAACGATAAAATGTTTTTCCTATCTTAAATCCTTTAGTGTTAGCATCTAGGGCTATTGTATCTTCTACTTTTGGAAATTCCCAAAATTTACTAATATCTTTTGTCCATGCATCAAGCTGCTCATCAAAATCATCAAACACTTGTACTAAAGATTTATCATCACTTAATAAGTTACGACTTAACCCAACATCGGCTTTATAGCCTAAAAAAGGTAGCAATGTTGTACTAATATCTAGTGTTGAACCCATTTTTTCAACTTTATTTTCACTTTTACGACGAGGGTCAAGAATCATCAATTGATCTCGCCTCTCCCCTTTATTTAAGGTATCAATGGCTAAATTGTGCATAGCTAAGTGGTCGGAAGCAACCACAATAACTGTGTTTTTTCCATAAGGTGACTCTTGAATATTCTTGATAAATTTTGTAATCAGTTCATCAGAACAATATACAGCATTGAGCATGCTATTGCTTCCATCTTGGTAACTATTATGCTCACAACTTTTAGAGACATGCCCTGATGGATGATGCGTATCCATCGTAGAAATAAACATGGCAAATTTACGCTTTGACGTGGAGAGCTTTTTAAAATCAT
Source organism: Sulfurospirillaceae bacterium (assembly GCA_028684065.1). Lineage (GTDB taxonomy): Bacteria > Campylobacterota > Campylobacteria > Campylobacterales > Sulfurospirillaceae > Sulfurospirillum. The sequence continues at coordinate 123,682 of JAQUGO010000003.1, read as the reverse complement.
TCAGCGCAATATCAAACAAAGTATCATCATACAATCCCCAGGCCGTTTGGTAACTTTGATTTTTTAGGAGAGGTTTTAATTCATCAAGACCTTTAATATCATCAAAATGATGTGTACGATACAATTTATCGGTACCTGCAAATTTTAACGAAGCACCCCTTCGGCTGACCATCCTATAACCTTCTTTATGCAATAAATCACTCATACATGTCGCACCCGAATAAAATGAATCCATTTTTGACATAGAATTACCCTGCGAAGTCTTAGAGCTTGAAGAAGGGGTGACAAGAGGTAATCCACAAATAACAGCCGTAGCCCCCGCTATCGTCCAGCTCGTTCCTTTCACTTGACGAATATCTGTAAAATAGGTACTTTGCTCTTTAAAACTGCGTAAATGTGTTACTAAAGAAGGAAAAAGCGTTTCGTCAAAATAGGTCGTTTCAAAACTCTCAGCAAAGATGTAAACTAAATTAGGATGCTCATCACTTATACTTTGAATGGTAGGTGTTTTATAATAATCTGCAAAATTATTTTGAAGGCTTAACTCATTTTTAATCCCAACAGCTTCTGATACATCACCATAAAAAGTTACAATCGTGGGGTGTAAAGCAATCGAAGCAATGAGTAAAGAAGTCGACAAAATCCTTCTAATGCGCTTTTCTTTAGGAAAAATATCATTTTTCAAAAGACGATAATAAAAATAAGCAATAATAAAACTCGCAATAAAAAATCCAAAGCCAATTGTCATGATTAAATAATAATCACCAAACCCTGAACCTTCCAAGCCATAACGTAGATGATAGAGAACAGCATCATTGATACCTTCACCCGTGAAGTAATCCGCAACTACATAAGCACCGGTTAAAAGAATATAAAGGTAAATGATAAATGCCCCTAAAAAGAGGCTGTACTTGTTTCGTGTACGATTGCGCGATAAAAAAAGTGCCAAAATAAAAAGAGTCAGAGAGAGCCATAAATAGATATTCATTGTATTTATTCCTAACAAGAGATAAGACTAAAATCGAATTATATCTCTTTGTGATACGTTTGCAGTAAAAATTACCTTACGCTTTAATTGATTAAATTTTAATCATAATAATGCATATAATCAAAACTGACTAGTGATACAATTTCATCAGTTTAAAACATTAGGAGGATTCAATGAGAAACAAACTACTTGCACTCGCAACATTGTTGCCAGTATCAATCTTTGCAGCGGAAGAAGCGGCTGCTGAGGCTGCCGAAAAGGTCTTAACCCTTGACGTTGGAAATACAGCGTGGGTATTAACAGCAACTGCGCTTGTTATGTTAATGACACCCGCTGGCCTAGCACTTTTTTATGGTGGTATGTCACGTTCCAAAAACCTTCTTAACACTATTGCAATGAGTGTTATGGGTTATATTGTTGCGAGTATCGTATGGGTTATTGCTGGTTACACATTGGCATTTGGTACAGATATTAATGGTGTAATTGGTTTTGATAGTCTGTTTATGAGTGGTATCAAAGTAACTGATATTTGGGCTACAGGTAATATTCCTGTGCTTCTTTTTGCGGCATTTCAAATGACCTTTGCAGGTATTACTGTAGCACTTGCTAGTGGTGCCATTATTGAACGTTTAAAGTTCTCGACTTGGATGATTTTTGCGGCTATTTGGGTCCTTGTTGTTTATGCACCAATTGCACACTGGGTATGGGGCGGTGGCTTCCTATCAACTCTAGGTGTACTTGACTTTGCTGGTGGTACTGTTGTTCATATTAATGCAGGTGTTGCTGGTCTTGTTATGTGTTTAATGCTTGGTAAACGTGCAGATTTTGGCAAAGCAATGTTCCCTTCATCTGTTACATTGACAGTACTTGGTGCAAGTCTGCTATGGTTCGGCTGGTTCGGCTTTAACGCAGGTAGTGAACTTGGAGCTGATGGTATTGCTGCGAGCGCATTCTTAGTCACTAATACTGCAGCAGCTATTGCCGCACTTGCTTGGATGTTAGTTGAGTATGTTACTTATAAAAAATTCACACTTCTTGGTATCGCCTCAGGTATCGTAGCTGGTCTTGTTGCCATTACTCCAGCTGCAGGTTTTGTCGATACAAGTGCTGCTCTTATTATAGGTGCCATTGCAGGTATCGTAGCATTTTACGGTGTGAATGGACTTAAAAAAGCACTTAAGTATGATGATTCACTTGATGCATTTGGTATCCACGGTATTGCAGGTATCTGGGGTGCTCTTGCGACAGGTATTTTTGCAAACCCAGAAGTCAATGAACTAGGCAAAGGTCTTCTTTATGGAAACCCTGATCAAGTTTTAATTCAAGTCGAGGGTATCGTTGTGACCATTGTGTATACAGCTATTGCAACAGCCATTGTATTTAAAATAGCTTCTATCCTTACAGCTGGTGCTAGAGTTGAAGCAGACGAAGAATCTCAAGGTTTAGATGAAGTCGCTCACGGCGAAAAATCATTTAATATTAGATAATAGAGTAAAGGATAACAGATGAAAAAAATAGAATCAATTATCAAACCATTTAAGCTGGAAGATGTTAAAGACGCCTTGGCTGAACTTGATATTACAGGTATGACGGTAAGCGAAGTAAAAGGATATGGAAGACAACAAGGACACTCTGAACTTTACAGAGGTGCTGAGTATGTTGTTGACTTTTTACCTAAAATTAAAATTGAAGTTGTTGTTGTTGACGAACTTGTTGATAAAGTTATTGAGGTTATTGTGAAAAGTGCCCGTACAGGTAAAATCGGCGATGGTAAGATTTTTGTCAGTGATGTCGAAAAAAGTGTTCGTATTAGAACAGGTGAAATGGATAACGAAGCTATCTAATCATATTGGGTGGGGATTTTATTATCCCTGCCCGATTTCTCTCTTTATTTTTTGCTCCTCTTTCATACGATACGTCATCACTAAATTAAAACACAGCTCACTCAACATCATCAAATCCCACATGGAAAGAATTTCTAAAAAAGGCATACCTTCTTCTAAACTTTCAAAATCAATCTTACATGTAAAGGTATAAGCATCGTTTGGGGCACCAATTTCTGGAAGATTAAGGGCATATTGAAAAGCAAATACAATATTACTATCACGGTGCATACGCCTAATGCGCTTAAGTGTTCCATCGTAATCTTTTGCATTAAGACGAATTTCGGAGTGAATATTATGGGAAAGAACATTACGAACAAAAGAAATAATATCAAAGAAATTTTCATACTGTTCTTTAAAAAGATTTTGCATAAACTCCTTAAAAGGGCTTTCAAAACGTAGGCTCTCTACCGTAGCCATACAAATACCACGGAAGGCATTAAACTCTACAAAATATTCAAATAATGAAATATCTTCTTTTTTTGTTTTTTGAGCATTAAGTAAAAGCTCATGGATAATCTCTGCGTTAAAGTAATACGCTCTTTCATTTTCGTACTTTTTGACAACAAAAAGACTTCTATCGGTAAAATTTTCTGTTTTTGAAAGCTTTCCAAAAAATTCACCCATATGTAAAAAATAAAAATTTTGCTCTACCAGTAACAACGCATCATCGAGTAACGTTTCAGTATCAGTCATTTAGTCTCTTTTAAGTTTAACTTTTATCTCTTGGTAGGTGGCACACTGTCCCTCTTGGCTCATTTTAAAAGGTGTTAGGCGATTTGCATTACAAGCACCACTGTAGAGCATCACACAATCATCTCTTAGTGTATCCGTTGGCATAACGCTAAATTGACAACTACCATTGTCATTAAAAAGTGTTACTTTATCATCTTTTTGAAGCCCTAAGCACAAAGGGACATAAAGATAATCATCGGTAATAAACTGTGAATTGAGTGATTTATTTTGTTTGCATGCTAACAGATAAAACCCCTCAATATCTTCAAATTCATCATCCAATTCATCAAAGAATTGAAACTTTTTTGATGGTGTGTAAAACCCTTGACTGTAAGGAAGATTTTCATATGTCTTTGAAATAAGAAAACCATCCTTTAAAATTGAATGTGAGGCAATAACTCGCTCAATAATCTCTTTTTCGTTTTCTAAAGACTCATATCCAAAAGCGCTTATAAGAGCATGACACAATTCATATTCGCTTATACCATACACGCTGTCTATAAGTTTAGGCATCCGCCCTACAAATTCATGACCATAACTCAGTTTTAAATCTTCTTTTTCTAAAAAACTTTTAGCGGGAATAACTAAATGAGCTTTTGCCGATGTAGCATTCTCGTGTAATCCAAAATAGACTACAAATTTTGCCTTAGCAATACCTTCTTCTACTTTATTGGTACAAGGCATTTGCGAAAGAGGATTCCCTCCTTGAATAAAAATCGTATCAAATTTTCCAAAATCAACAATAGGTAGTGGTGTTGTTTTTGCTTTGACTTTAAAAGGTGCGTCATATCCAAAGCCACTATTGGAAAGGTAACCAACACCACACCCCTCTTTTCCAAATAACCCAAGCAGCGCTGCAAATGAATCAATAGCACGTAAAACACTATGTCCAAAGCTGTATTTTTGAACTCCAATACCAACAAGAATGGAAACTTTTTTACCTTTAATCATGGAAAGAAGTAAGCCAATATCATCTAATGAGCTTCCACATTTTTGCATTAAATCACGCATAGGGATGCCACAAATAAAATCACTGAAATACTTAAAATTTTCACAGTGTTCTTCGATAAAAACGGTATCTTCCATCTGTTCCATATACGCAATACGTGCTAATAACATCGCAAGATAGATATCACAGCGTGGTTTGATTTGAATATGCAAATCTGCTTTTTTGGCTAAATCAGTTTTAACTGGATCAATAACGATGAGTGTTTTGCCTTTTAAAGCTGGCAACATATGAGAATTTGTTATGCTAGGATTTCTACCCCACAAAATGACTACTTCACTTTTGGCTACATGTAAAGGGGAAAGCGATAGATTGGCTCCGCGTCCTTCAACAATACCTGCATCACCCGCTTCATCACAGAGTGAACCTGATGCCAATATCGCACCATATTGAGCAAAAAAAAGTTTTGTAACACTTTGCATTATTCCTAAATTACCACTTCCTTTAAAAAAGAGTGTCTTTGAGGGCTCTCCCTGATGTAATGCCTTCACGAGAAGAGCAATTGCATCATCCATACTGATAGAAACACCGTTAAGTTTTGGCTCCGTAATGCGCTTAAAACTATGGTAATGATTTAGATGATGGCATAAATAGCCTTTTGTAATGGGATGTTCTTTGTTTCCTTTGAGGGAATTGTCTTCATTGACTAAGATACTGCATCCATCAAAACAATCCAAGGGGCATGTGGTCTGTCGCATTATTTTTCCTTAAATTCTATCTTTTTCAATACTGAAAAATCATGTGGCTTGTTTAATAAAATTTCACAACGATACGCTGAAATATTTTGGGTATCAGCAACACTCCAAATTTTATGTACTTTACTATCACTTCTTTGTCCATCAATATATAAAACTCCACGCTCTGCTAATACTTTGTCTTCTTTTGAAAGATAAAGTGTCAATTTCCCTTCACTGACATCATAAACATCAATAACGGGTGAACCAGCCATCACATAATCACCTTTAGAAACATAAATTTTGTAAATCAAGTTTCCTTTTCTAACGTGAAAGTTTTTTTTATCTATTTTATCGTTTAATAAAGCGATGTGATATTCCAAATCACTTACTTGTACATGAATGTTTTCCAAAGATTGCTCAAGAGAAAGTAGTTGATTTTGAGCTGTAATAAAATTAATGAGCTCATTATCTTTATCAACTTTTGATTTTGTTTTCAACTCTTTAATTCGCCCATAATTATCCTCTTTGACACGAACAATTTCTTGAGCATTAGCAATATTTCGTTGCATTAATTTCGCTGTTTTAGACAAAGCGATGAGTTTATCTTGTGAAGATTTAAGCTCTTTTTTATCGAGACCATCATCAAGTTGTACAATCAAGCCACCCGTAGCAAGCTTACCTTCTAGCTCAATGATTGAAGTTGTCACTTCAGCACTATATGAAGCTTTAAGCGTATAGCTTAAAAAAGGCTCAACCTTTGCATAATAGATTCCAGCATGTAAAGAAAAAGAGCATATAAAAAGTAAACCAATGTATCGCATCATATCCCTTAAAATTAAGTATACGTTATTATACATTAGTTATCTAAATGAAGTAATTTATCCTCTAAAATATCAAAAGTAATCTGTTCTTCTGTCTCTAAATCCAAATGCTTACATACGACCTCCAGGCCGTTTGATTCCAAGATAGAATAAACTTTTACACAGCTCATAGGCGTAAAATAATCTAAATGTAAAATGAAAAAATTATCGCTGTAAACCCGCATAATAATAGCTTTTGGATACGTTTCTTCTATGGCTTTGGCAATGGCACATAAAAGTTCATCCCCTTTTTTCCATCCATGCTTTTTGTTGTATGCAGAAAAATTTAAACAGTTAAGATGATCTATTCGTAATAATTTTGACTTACAATCATCTAAGTGCGCAAAAATAAATTTTAAATAATTAAGATTATAATAACCTGTTAACTGGTCCTTAAAATAGTATGCAAAACGCATCTCTTCTAATAAGTCTCGCGGCATTTGCGTTGTATCTGTTGGAAGTATCACATCTCTAAAAACATCTTGAGCAAAATCTATAATATATGAATTGAATTGTTTACCTCTCTCTTCATTTAAAATAGCCATCGCAGCTTCTTTCGACAAGCCTTTACGATAAGACCGATTGGTTGTCATCGCATCAAAGGCATCAGCTACTGCTATCACTTGAGAAAAGAATGGTATTTTCGTACCTTTAAGTCCACTAGGATAACCTGTTCCATCAAATCTTTCATGATGATGTAACACAATATCAGCTAAATTTGAAAAAGGTTCTCTGCATAATAATTCGTAACTTGCTTGAGAATGACGCTTAATGAGTGAATATTCAATAGGTAATAATTTTTCAGGCTTCAGTAAAATGGCATCAGGTATTTCAATTTTACCAATATCATGCAACATGCCTGCTTTGTAAATTAAATCAATATCATCCACAGAATAATGCATTGCTTGGAGAAGTAATTTGGCATATTCAGCAACTCTTTGGCTATGCCCAGCAGTATAGCGATCACGCTTTTCAACCATATCAATCAACGCATACATACTCTCTTCATACATGCGTGCTTTTTCATTAAGATAATTTTTACCTTTTAGATGTATCCACCAAATAGTAAAAACTCCTAAACACCATGTGAAGAAATACATGATGAGTAAAGAATAATACCCTTGAGAATTATATTCTTGTAACGTAGGAATGCGCATTTTAATACTGACATAGCCTAATAAATCGCCTACTTTTCTATCATCATGTACATGACACGAAATACAACCACTATTAGCAATCAAAGGTTTGGCATAAAAAAGATGCGATTTCCCATCTTTCTCGTTGATAAACGTTGAATAGCTATCTTTTTTAGTTTCTTGAAGCGTCGTAATAGCATTTTTAATATCAGAAGGTAAAGTGCATTTTTCTTGATCTTCAACACACGATTTAATATCAAGTTCAGTTCCTGATGCCTCAGCTAATGTAGACAAAAGATCTTTAAGTGAAAAATTATTTCTTATATTGTATTTTTGCTGGCTGTTAAGCATCTTTGCTTTTTCTTCATAAGCCCAATAAATAAAGGCAGCAGATTCAGCACTGACACTTTTAATTTTTTCTTTACTACTATCTAAAATATGCTGCTTTTCATTATAGAGTTGATAGCCTACAAAAGTAGAGGTTAGTACAGTCCAAAAAAAAGTTAACACAATAGCTAACTGTTTAAAATACTTGATACGTCTATGTGATGACATTGCTGTGTTTTTCTTATATTGATTTAATAATTAGGTAAAAATTATTTTACCACGAATTGTGCCTAAAATAAACTTAATTTAATCTTTACTATAATTATTTTAACTTATAATAGTGTGTTAAAAAAGGCACTTAAGCGTGCCTTTTTTAGGGTTAAATACTAATTTCTTTAATATCAGCGATAGACTTAAATGCAGCATAAATAGAAACAATAAGGTTTTGTCGATTGGCCCTTACATGTAAATCTTCAGTATTGACCATAACATTATCAAAAAAGCCATCAATATAAGGCTTCAATGCAAAAAGAGCATCAAGATTTTCTTCAAAACTTCCATAAGAAACCTGTGTTACTTTCGTAAAGGCAGCAAACAACTCTTTTTCAAATGTTGTCTCAAATAAAGATTCATCTACACTGAGAGTATCTGTTATTTCAAGGCTTTTAATAATATTGGCAACGCGTTTAAACGTTGAAAACATCTCTTTAAAACCAGCACTAGCAACAATGGTTGACAACGCATTAATTTTATCGGATAAAATAACAATATCTCGCTCGCCACTATTAATAACTGCTTTAATAATAGAAGGGTTCACATCAAAAAATTGATACATTCTCTCTAAAAAGAATGTTTCTAGTGAACTAAGGTCAAATACTTTATAGTGTGTACTCAGTGCTAACAAATCATTTTTAATATCAAAGTTGATTTTCTTCTCTAATACAATTTTAATAACACCATTAACAGCACGTCTGAGTGCATAAGGATCTTTGGTACCTGTAGGAATTTTATCAATGCTAAAAAGAGCCATCAATGTATCAAGTTTATACGAAAGCGCTACGATAGCACTAAATAAGCTACTTGGAAGCTCACTCTCTTCACTTTTTGGTAGATATTGTTCCTTAATCGCTTCACATACAATCGCTTCTTCGTTCATTGCTTTGGCATAGTAGTAACCCATAAGTCCTTGTAGTTCTGTAAATTCGTAAACCATTTCACTCAGTAAATCGCACTTACTTAATAATACAGCACGATTCATAAGCGCTTCTATTTTAAGAGGTTCAAACGAACCATTTTCACGATGCAATTGTGGCATATATTTTTTAGCTAAGTAGACAGCGATATTCTTTTCACGGAACTCTTTATCAAAAATAGAACCCAAACCATCAAGATAGACGACATCTTTGAGCCCTTCAAAAGAAAGACCATTTTTAAGATCATTGTCTAAAAAGAAAAGAGCATCACTCAAACGCGCACGTAATACCTTTTCATTACCTTTAACAATTAAGTTATAATCATCACTAATCGCATTTGAAACAACAATAAAATGATTACTTAAAAGGCCATTTTTAAAGACAGGGAAATAGCGTTGATTCTCTTTCATAGAGGTGATAATCACTTCAGGAGGAAGTCGTAAAAAACGCTCTTCAAAACTTCCTATTAATGCTTTGGGGGATTCTGTAATGGCAACGACTTCAGCCAATAAGTCTTCATCTATTTCGATATGAACGTCTTCTTGTACTTCAATGGCTTTAAACTGCTCTAAAATAAGTTCACGTCGCTTGTTAGGGTAAAGGATAACACCACGATTGGCCAGCCGCTCAAAATAATCTCCTGCAAACATGTAGGCAAATGGCTCATATGAAACACTTCTATGTGGGTATGAAAAGGTTGTGGATTCTACGCCAAAAAGGGAAAAAGGGACATGTTCATCGCCAAGCATACACCCAAACCAACGAATGGGGCGGATAAAACTCTCCTCTAAAAATCCCCAACGCATAGATTTTCCAAAATTAAGTCCTTTAATGAACTCAGCAATCATCTCTGGGATTAATGTTTTAGATTCTGCACCTTGAAGCATTTTTTTATAATAAAGAACTTCTTTATCATCTTTCATTGTGGTAGTGATATCCGAAAAATCAACACCACATTTTTTGGCAAAGCCAAGTGCCGCAGCTGTGGGTTTCCCCTCTTTTAAGGCAACGCTTAAGGGTGCTCCAAAGAATTCTTCTTCACGAGCATTTTGCGCTATTGGAAATTCTGTATGCCAAAGAACTAAACGACGAGGAGTGTAATAAAACTCAAACTCGCACCCAAGAGCATTCTTTTCTAAAATACTCAACCATAAATTTTCAATATTTGGGAGTTCTTTGAGGAAAGGAATGGCAGGGAGTTCTTCAACGCCTATTTCTATTAAGAGTGGTTTGATCATTAATTGACCTTTACATGTAAGTTAATTTATGCCTATTTTATCAAAGAGTGCGTTAATTTGACCTTTTACATGTAAAGGTGACATGTAGCTTAGCGATAATTTTTGCAGTGTCCAAATAATTTTGAAAATGTCCAAATAGAGGGACAAAAATCTGTAATTGCCCATAAAACAATCATTGCAATCACAAAAAATAGAAGGATATTGCCATAAATTGAGCCAATACTCATTAGAAAATAAGCAATAATTAATACGCCTGCCATCATTAAGCGTTGTAGTTTTTCTGCACATAACATTGTTGATTCCTTATAATAAATATTATTATTTAGTATAAAGTTCTTTCACTTAAACGGCTGTTATTTTTTTGGGCTAATGCGTTATTATTTGGAAAATTGCAGTTATCGGCAGGTGATCAGAAAAACCAAATCCAAGATGTTCTCCTTTACCTCTATCGCTAATCTGCCAGCGCATTGGATTACCTTTTTCATCAAACATATAGGAGCGTTTAAAGACTTCAAAAGAGTGTACCTTGTAGTCAATGCCTTGAGAATCCCTCAGCGACCGTGATATCAAGAGATGGTCCAACGCCTCTTTATGTTTGCCATAGACATGTGAAAAGCGTTTATCTTCAGGAAGTTCATACCAAAGATTGTAATGCAACGCATCTTTATCTCCTGTTTGTAAAAGCCTAACAAGAGCTGTACCCCAGTCATCCTTGTGAATTTGATATGGCGAATTGAAATCCCCCAAGATGATATATTCACTCTTACTTTCGAGACGTAACATGCTCTTAAGTGCCAAAGCATATGCCATACGCTCTTCAACGCGCTCTTTTTGTGCGGGCCAATGATTGAGAAAGAGTACCAACGGTAATTTATCCACGGTTACGACGATACGATGAATACCTCTGGGTTGATTTTTTATAAGCATCGAATTGGTTTGGCTTATTGGAAATCGTGACAACATAGCACTTTCTACAGAAACACGCTCTTTTTTAAGAGGGAAAAAGTGATAAGGATAAGCCTTTTCACCCAATTCTTGATTGAGTAGTCGTAGCACTTTTTCATTTTCAACTTCTTCAAGTGCAATAATATCAGCATCCATATCACGAATAACACGTGCCAGATTGACTATTTTTTGGTGCAATTTTGCTTCATCCCAGTGATGCTTTGTGTTAGGGATATACTCTTCATATTCGCCCCCATCATAATGTGCATCAAATAAATTCTCAACATTATATGTTGCCACTTTAAATTCGAAACAAAAAGCAACGAAAGGAACAAGTAAAAGCAATGAAAATCGTATCAATTTTCGCTTCCTAACATTGGTTCATACTCACCCGTTTCTGTATTAAAATACTCTAATACTCCTGTTTCTAAACGATAATACCACGCTCGAATAAAAAGCTCTCCTTCATTGACACGGCGTTGAACATCAGGATAGGTTAAGAGATTTTTGGATTGAAAGAGGAGTGAAATTTTCTCAGTTAATTCAAGACGTTCTTCATGACTTAAGTCGTGACTTAGTTTATGCATCACATAGTTTTTAGCATCCATACCTAATTCCAACCACTTTTTAACATGAATTAAATTAATATCCGTTATTTTGGTATACATTGCTTCAATAGCACCACAATGTGAGTGTCCACAAATAATAATATCCGTCACACCTAAGACTGATGTGGCATATTCAATGCCTGCTGCAGTTGCATGATAGTCATTATCGGGAGCAAAAGGAGGTACAAAATTACCGATATTTCGTAAAATAAACAAATCTCCTGGTGAAGAGTTCATAATCAAAGAGGGGTCAATGCGTGAATCACTGCATGCAATGAAAAGTACTTTAGGGCTTTGACCATTTTTAACTAAATCTAAAAACTTGTTTTCATACTTTTTAAACTTTGTATCTTTAAATTGTTCATAACCTTGGATTAAATCAGCTATTTTCATAATTTCAATGTCCTCATAATTTTAATAATTATACTTAAAGTAGATGAAAAAGAGAGAATATTTCATCATAAACCAACACTCAAAGAGCCTTTTTTAAGCTACAATTTTACCACCAAAATTATCATTAGGAAACATCATGTCAGAATTTAATAATGTAACAATTGTCAAAAAAGCGAATGTCTATTTTGATGGTAAAGTTACAAGCCGTACCATCAAATTTGCAGATGGAACAACAAAAACTTTAGGATTTATGCAAGTGGGTGATTATACTTTTAAGACCGATGCTGCTGAAATAATGGAGTTTTTAAGTGGTACGTTAACCGTCACATTGCCAAACCAAAAAGAGCCTTTACGAATTGAGGGGGAAGCAACATTTGAAGTACCAGCAAACTCAAGCTTTAGCTTACACGTCAGTGTTCCAGCTGATTATTGCTGCTCATACGTTAAATAATTTTCGACATAACGTTCAAAATCTTCAACGTTCAAGGGCTTACTAAAATAGTACCCTTGAACTTCATCACAGCCACTTGCCAATAAAAAATCTAACTGTTCTTTTGTCTCAACACCTTCAGCGATACTCACCAAGCCTAAACTTTTAGCCAAAGTAATAATGGTTTTCACAATGGCTCTATCATCCATATCAGTTGTCACATCTTCGATAAATGACTTGTCAATTTTGAGCTTATAGACTTTGAAACGTTTTAAATAACTAAAGGAAGAATATCCCGTACCAAAATCATCAATGGAAAGACGAATACCTTTCTCATGTAACGTATTCATAATTTCTATAGCCCGTTTTGGATTTTGTGTTGCAACACTTTCAGTTAACTCAAGTTCAAGATACTCTACAGGAAATCCAACTTCTTCTAAAATGGTATCGATTAATTGGGCGAGATGCTCATGGTGAAATTGAACTGCGGAAAGGTTAATGGCAAGTTTCATAGGAGGGAATCCCATATCAATCCATTGTTTCATCCGTTGCATTGCATGACGCATCACCCATTCACCTAATAATAAAATTTGTCCACTCTCTTCAGCAATGGGAATAAACTCATTAGGAGAAATAGCTCCCATTTCAGGATGATTCCATCGAATGAGTGCTTCTACACCGATAAGCTTCCCATCGTGTAAAGAAATTTGTGGTTGATAATGAATACTAAGCTCTCCACGAGTATAAGCATAACGCAAAGCATTTTCTAACATTAAGACACGTGAAGAATGCTGTTGTATCTCAGCGGTAAAAAAGCGGTAATTATTGCGCCCATTTTGTTTGGCTAAATACATTGCTGCATCTGCCCGCTTAATAAGCTCTTCCATATTCATTCCATCATCAGGATACAGAGCAATACCAATAGATGCAGTAATCGTTAATTCATGCTCTTTAATAAGTAAAGGCTGTTCTATCGCTTGCAACAGTTTTTTGGCAACATGGGCTGCACCATCTGCAGAAAGACCTGGTAGAAGGACTATAAACTCATCACCACCTTGCCTAGAAAGCATGTCCTCTTCACGAACAAGATGCTTGAGACGTTTTGAAACTTCAACTAAAAGAATATCCCCAATGGCGTGTCCAAGAGTATCATTTATATTTTTAAAGTGGTCAAAATCCAACATTAAAATAGCGAATTGCTCTTTTTTACGACTGGCAATACTAATATCATGGATCATACGTAAATTAAGCATCGCTCTATTTGCCAGTCCTGTTAACGCATCAAAATACTCTAGTTTTTCAATTTTTTCTTCATTTGCTTTACGCACACTAATATCTCGCGCTATTCCTAAGATACCAATGACATTATCAACACTATCGTATACTGGCACTTTGATGGTCTCAAAAAATCCTTGGTAACCATCTTCTTTAAAATGCAACTCTTCTTCATTCGTAACAGCATGCCTAGCACTTAAGGCTATCAAATCATTGGCTCTAAAAAAATCAGCTAATTTAAAATCTACAAAATCATAATCGTATTTTCCAATAATTTCACTCTCTTGTGCGCCGAATAAACGCTCAAAGGCTCGATTACAAAAAAGGTATTTCCCTTCGGTATCTTTCAGCCAAATTAAATCAGGTATCGCATCTAAGAGCACTTCTAACTGTTTTTTGACCAGTAATTTTTCACCCGTCGTTTGAATCACTTGACTTTCCAATAATAACTTGGCTTTTTTAAGCTCAAAAACAACTTTAGCAAGATAGGCTAAAAGCATGGCAGCAAAAAAGGCACTCATCATTCTTAAAAGAAAAATAGCTTGATCTTTTTCCCATACAGTATTGGGAGCCAAACTGAGTGTCCAAACAGCATTTGGGACATCAAAGGCATACTCTATAGGATGAGCCAATGGCTTATGTTCCGATTGTATAATAATCTGCTTTTCTTTAGTATCAGGATGTATTCGCCATAACTCAAATGCTAATTCTTTGTTATTTAAGTGCTGCAATTTAGCAGGTTCAAAAAGTTGTGCTATATCAATCACGACCAATACAAAACCCCAAAAACTCTCTTTATTGTCTTTGTTTAAGAAAATTGGTAATCGACCAATAAGGCCCATACCTTCCTGAGCAAGTACAAGAGGCCCCGCTAATGTTAATTTTCCGCTATCCCGTGCGAGTAAGGCTTCTTTTTTTTGATTTGCTGTTTCAAAAAGATTGAGCCCAAGGGCTTTTTCATTTCCTTTTAAAGGAGCTACTTGCTGGATAATACCTAGAGGCGCAATGGCTAATTCAATAACACCAGGATAAAAGGGTAAAATATCTTCGGTAACGGATTCAAAATTTCGAATAACTCCATCACCTTGACTAATTAAAGCTGCTATGGCATAACTAGCTGAAAGTGCTCTCTCAAGCCGTGTTTTCAAATCATAGCTAAAGTAAGTAGCTGCATTTAAAACTTCCGCTTTTTGCTCATTAAACTGTATTTTTTGAAGGTAAAAAGCAAAGAAAGAAAAAAGTGTGAACATAATAAAAAAAATAGCAATAAAAATATAATTTGAAAATTTTACATTTAGTGATAAAGACTCTTTCAATGCTTTTCCTCTTATATTATATAAATTATTGTAACATATTTGTACTAAAGATGCTGAACCATACTATAGCCAGAAGCAAAAGCCCATTGAAAATTAAAACCACCCAACTCTCCGGTAACATCTAACACTTCACCTAAAAAATAGAGATTGGGACATAATAGACTTTCAAATGTTTTAGGATTAATTTGGGCTGTAGAGACACCACCTTTGGTAACTTCTGCTTTGGTAAAACCAAAATTTCCAGCGGGTGAACAATCATAAGCTTTCAATGTTTCCAAATTTTTTTTATCTTCCAACGTCAGTTTAGAAATCACTTTATCCTCAACCCGTAAAGAATCTAAAAAACCTTTGATAAAACGTTTGGGTAACGGTAAGACAGAGGATATCTGCTTCTTAGAGTTTTGTTTGAAAAGAACTGGAAGTGATACATTAGGTAGAAAATCAATGCGAATTTTACCTTTTTTCCAATACAAAGAGGCGGTCAAAACAGCAGGCCCACTGATTCCTTTATGAGCGAAGAGAAGATTGCCTTGTATAGTTTTGCCTTCAATCTCAATACTAACAGGTATTGCAATACCACTAAGCTCTTTCATCCAAAATTGCTCTTTTTGTAAGGTAAATCCTACTAATGCTGGCTGAGGTGTTATAATTTCATGCCCAAAATCTTTGGCTATCTCATACCCAATTCCACTCGCACCAATGCTTGTATAACTCAACCCTCCACTGGCGACAACAACTTTTTGAGCACCAATCGCACCATGGTCTGTTTGTATAATAAAGTGTTCTGCAAACGTTACATGTAAGACTTTTGTGGAGAAATAGAAAGTGTGCTGTCGTGTAAGATGTGAAAAAACACTCACCAAATCCTTAGCACTGTGTGCACAAAAAAGTTGCCCAGAACCTCGCTCTTCAAGTGCAATTTGATGTTTAGAAGCAAAAGAGATAGTATCTTCTGGACTCCATCTTTCAAAAGAATACTTCATAAAGGAAGCATCTGCTAAATAGTTATTAGCACAGGCAAAACGATTGGTAAGATTGCATTTACCACCGCCTGAAATAAGAATTTTAGCACCGATTTTTGTATTGGAATCAATGAGCGCAACGTCTTTACCTTTGATAAACGAAGCTGCCATTAAAGCACTTGCACCTGCTCCAATGAAAACAATATCATGGATTTTCACGCTTGGTTAAAATCTCCAAAATTTTGACGAATCGCATCGTAAAGAATGATCCCCGCCGAGGTGGCTTGATTGAGACTTCGACCATTTTTCCCCATCGGAATCGTAATGGCATTTTCCCATTTCATCTGCATCAGCTCCATTGGAAGTCCTGTCGACTCCCCACCAAAAAAAAGAAAATCACCTTTTTTAAAAGTCGCTTCAAAATATGGTTTTTTTGTTTTTGTCGTTGCAAAGAAAAAACGATCCAGTTTATCTCGATGGGCCTCCAAAAAAGCCTCTAAATTTTCCCAAACATGAACTTCCAATAAAGGCCAATAATCAAGCCCTGCACGTTTCACCGTTTTATCGCTAATCTCAAACATCGTAGGTTTAATGATATGTAAAGCGCAATCTGCATTGACACACATTCTTCCAATACTTCCCGTGTTTTGAGGAATTTGGGGGTGAACTAAAACAATATTAAACATAAAAAAATCTCCTCATGCAAAACTTTTCGTTTTGCTTTTACAGCGCATAAAAAATCTTTTCTGCCTCATAAGCTGGCAACTTTAGCGCCTAGTGCAAGTAGCTTTTAGGGCTTTGCAAAACAAAGTTCCCGTGAAAAAGTGTGTAAAATTAAAATATAATCGTTTTGTGGTCGTGCACAAAAATACGCTCTTCAAAAACCAAATCAAGGGCATTAGAAAGAACATTTTTTTCAACATTTCTACCGGCTCTTTGCATATCTTTCCATGTCATTTCATGGTTAATATGAATGACATCTTGCGAAATAATCGGTCCTTCATCAAGATTATTATTGACAAAGTGCGCTGTTGCACCGATGATTTTTACACCACGTGCAAAAGCTTGTTTATAAGGGTTTGCACCAATAAAAGCAGGTAAAAAGGAGTGGTGAATATTAATCATTCGCTCCTCATAATGACCTACAAATTCACTGGATAAAATACGCATATACTTTGCCAAAACAATATAATCTACATTATAGCCACTCAAAACGTCTAACACTTTTGCTTCATGCTCAGCTCTATTTAACCCTTCATGGCTCACACAATGAAACGGAATATTAAACTTTTCACTCAACCCTTTTAAATCTTCATAATTAGACACTATCGCCAAAATATTGGCATTAAGATCATCACTATCGTGTTTAAGTAAAATATCACCTAAACAATGTGTTTCTTTGGTTCCCATTAAAATAATATCTTTTTTGCGCGATTCTGCCACATAAATGTCTGATTTTGCAGGCAAATAGGCTTCAAGTGTCCCTTTAAAGGCTTTCAAATCCATATCACCACTAAGCTCTGCACGCATAAAAAATTTGCCATTTTCTCTATCAACAAACTCATCATTTTTAATGATATTGAGCTGGTATTTAAACACCACATCCGAAATGCGATAAATCAATCCTTTTTCATCAGGACAATCAATTTTTAAAATATAATTTTTTGTTACTTCCATTGTGTTATCTTCTCCATTTTTCGTCTTCTTAGCTCTTGTGCAATGGCAGCATGAGTAAACCCATCACGTATCACTTCTTGTACATCTACGCCGCCGCTAAATGCACTTTCCCAAATACCTAAGCGAATGGCTCGCTCTTTTATGCCCACTTTGCAGTGCCCTAACCAGTTTTTAATCGGCATATCAAGGGCTACATGTAAAAGCTCATAATCACTCACTTCACCCTCAAAAAAGGGTTGGTTTTTAAAAAAAATCACGTAATGATTGGGTGCTTGCAATGTTTTGAACCACGCCAAAGGATTGCATCCAAGCATATTTGCAACGATGTAAAAAAAATAGTAAGAATAGGTGCTTTCCTCAAAATTTTTCTTACATCGAAGCAAGGCTCTTGCAATACCCAAAAAGCGATTGTCAACTTTACATGCAAAGCATTTTTCAAACAAATCTAACCGGTACATATAATACAGCCCATAATGTAAATATGTGGCCTTGAAAAGCTTTTCAAACTCCCATAAAATGCGCGGTTTACTTAAATCACTCACATCAATACTACGCATAACCTGTAAGGTTTTTGGCTCTATCTTAAAACCCAATCGAGCGCTAAATTGAACCGAACGAAAGACCCTAAGAGAATCTTCTTTAAAACTTTGCTCATCAATCAATTCAATACGCTTGGCCTTCAAGCTTTCCAAGCCACCCCAAAGATCAAGTAGCTCACCATTAAAGATATTGAGCATCATCGCATTCATCGAAAAATCACGACGCTTAGAGGCTTCTTTTTCATTCTCACATAAAGAGACTTCAAAACCCTTATGTCCCAAACCAACTTTTCGCTCAACACGAGGCAAAGCAAAATCAATATTGCCTAATTTATAAACAAAAAAACTTTTACCCACACCTACAGCACCCACTTCACGCATCAACACATCAAACGCTGAAGGCTCAATGTCGTACACTTCAATATCCACATCATGCAGTGCAATACCTAAATGCAAATCACGAACACTACCGCCTACAATGTAAGCCCGCTTTGTATACGGACGTAACAGTGTTACAGCGTGTTGAATTTCATTATCATAGGCAGTGCTAGTGTGAAGCAGATTCATGTTTTGATTTGTCCATACTCTCCAAATGCTCATCAATCGTTGCTAAAAGATACTCTAAAAAATTAAGAGTCAAATCAATTTTGGCTTCAATATTTTTATTATTAGGTGATTGAAATCCCTCAAAAAGGACTAAGATACGCTCCCGTAAATTCAAAAAGAACTGTTTTTGATCATCAACTGGGGCACTTTCCTCTTCAAGTTCTTCAACCTCTTCTTTCACATGCACACTCTCTTCACGATAAATACGCTCTTCATGAAAGGAAGCGATGGTATTGGTAGGTGTGCGCACCTCATTGCTCTGCGTCTCTTTTTTACTGACTTCATCGAGCTCTGCAAGCGTCGAAAGAATCATCTCTTTTAATTCCATAGTTTCACCAACCATCTTTCAAATTCTAAAAATTCTACTTCACTGTTCATATTTAAAAAAAACTTTTTCATCTCTTCATCCACGCTCAAATATTTTTTACGAATGCCGGAGAGTCGCTTGATAGCAATTTTCGCCTCTTTGTTATCAGGATTGGCACGTAATAGCTCTTTGTAAATTTCTAAAGCCTCGCTTTTGAGACCTTGTAATTCATAAATGGACGCTAAGGTTAATGTCTTCATATTTTAGCTACATAATCCGCGATGATAGAACCCATCTGTGTTGTTGTGCATACTTCTTTAGCACCATAACGTGCTAAATCTTTTGTTCGATACCCATCACTGAGCACTTTTTTAATCGCATTTTCAATTCTATCCGCTGCTTTATCTTCAGCCAAAGCAAAACGAAGCATCATCGCAGCGCTCAAAACTGTTGCTAAAGGATTGGCAATGCCCTGCCCTGCAATATCAGGTGCAGACCCATGAATGGGTTCATAGAGTCCCACTTTACCACCGATAGAAGCTGAAGGCAAGAGCCCAATAGAACCACTGATCATACTCGCTTCATCACTTAAGATATCGCCAAAAATATTACCTGTCAAGATAACATCAAATTGCTTAGGATTGCGCACGAGTTGCATCGCAGCATTGTCCACATACATGTGTGTCAATGTAACTTCTGGGTATTCTTTTGCTATTTCGATAACGGTATCACGCCACAATTGGCTGACTTCAAGAACATTAGCTTTATCGACAGAACAGACTTGTTTTCGTCGTTTCATTGCTGATTCAAACGCGACCCGTGCAATGCGCTCTATCTCAAATTTGCTGTAAACCATCGTGTTATACGCTTTTTCACCATCATTGGCACGAGGTTCACCAAAATAAATGCCGCCTGTGAGTTCACGCACGACAAAAAGGTCAACGCCTTGTAGTATCTCAGGTTTGAGTGTGCTCGCATCTAAAAGTTCATCAAAAACTGTTGTGGGACGAAAATTGGCAAATAAACCTAATGCTTTACGAAGTTTTAAAAGCCCCGATTCGGGACGAAATTCACGTGGTAAACTGTCCCATTTTTCACCACCAATAGCACCAAATAAAACAGCATCGCTTTGTAAACAGCCTTCAATAGTTGCATCAGGAAGCGGTGAACCTGTCATATCATACGCCACACCACCCATCAAATAGTCTTCATAACTTAAGGTAAAATCTTCTTTGGCACAGACACTATCAAGCACTTTAATCGCTTCATCTATAATTTCCGGTCCTATACCATCGCCTCTAATCACTGCTATTTTATAGATTTTTTTCATTTTTTCATCTCTGCTTTTGCATAATTCATCAATCCACCACACGCCAATAATTCTTGCATAAAAGGAGGAATCGGTGTAAATTTATAAACGGTTGCACCATTCTTCACTTCACCACTTTCCATAGAGATACTAATCGTATCGCCTTCTTTAATAGTGTCAGTTTGGCTTAGTTCAAAAATAGGCAAGCCCATATTAAAAGCATTGCGGTAAAAAATTCGTGCAAAACTTTTTGCCACAACAGCGCTCACGCCAGCAGCTTTAAGCGCAATGGGTGCGTGTTCACGGCTACTACCACAACCAAAATTTTCTCCTGCTACGATGATATCGCCTGCTTTAACTTTGTTGACAAACTCAGGATCTGCATCTTCCATGACATGCTTGGCCAATTCTTTAGGGTCTGATGTATTTAAATAACGTGCTGCAATAATCAAATCGGTATCGATATTATCACCGAAATGCCACACTTTTCCGCTTATAGTACTCATATTGTTCCTCTTTAAAAGACTTGAATGACATATTTTAGCAAATTAGGGTTGTCAAAAAGTTTAATTGATGTTTGCAATGCTATAACGCCCTTTATCACAGCTTACATGTAAAGGGATATCAAACAGATATGAAAGTTGCGTATCGTTTAAAAGGTCCTCTTTTTTACCACACTGATAAATTTCTCCACTTTTAATCATCACAACCGTTTGTATCTCTTCAAAAATTTCTTCTAAATGGTGTGTAATTAAAATAATCGTGGTTTGAGTAGAAAGTTTTCGCATCATGGAGACAAAGTTGATTTGCGCTTTGATATCGAGCCCTACGGTTGGTTCATCGAGTATCATCGCTTTGGGGTTATGCACAAGAGCACGAGCAATAATGCATTTTCGTATCTCACCCGTAGACATTTCAGAGATGCGTTTATGGCGCAAATGCTCAATTTCTAAAAAGCTTAAAACCTCATTGACTTTGTTGACATGTAAAGGTGAAAATTCTTGATGTTCATAGATGTGAAAACTGCTGTAAAATCCCGAAAGTGTCACTTCAAAGGCATTTAAAAAACCCGCACGCTGGGTAAATTCATAATGCAACTCATTGGTGATAATGCCCAAATGCTTTTTAAGTTCCCATATATCCCACACCTTTTTTCCAAAAACCTCTTTCACCATATCGAGTGAAAAACGAGGATACAAGTCATTGGAAAAAAGTTTAATCAACGTCGATTTTCCAGAACCATTGGCCCCAATAATGGCCGTATGTTCCCCCTCTTCAATCGCTAAAGAAATATCTTTTAAAACATTCTCATCTTCATAGGCGACATTCACATGTTTAAATTCAACTATTTTCATGTTATCTTCTCTCCAATCCTAACATACCAAGGCCAAGAGCAACAAAGATAGCGCCACTGACACGGTTAAACCAACGCGCTCGATGATGCGTTGAAAACCATTTTTTAAGACTTCGGGCAAAAAAGGCGTAGCTCATCAGCGTACTAAATGAAAGAATCATAAAGGTAAAGGTTAAAATGAAAAATTGGCTTACCAAAGAGCT
Source organism: Sulfurospirillaceae bacterium (assembly GCA_028684065.1). Classification (GTDB taxonomy): domain Bacteria; phylum Campylobacterota; class Campylobacteria; order Campylobacterales; family Sulfurospirillaceae; genus Sulfurospirillum. Next base: position 101,715 of record JAQUGO010000003.1, on the reverse strand, counting down.
TTCAGGATTTAAAAAAAGCGGAAAAAGGGCCGTAAAGAAAATAATCGGTTTTGGATTGGTGATGCACACCAAAAACCCTCGTTTAAAGATAGAGAAGTACTCTTTTTTACTTTTTTGACCTTCTAAATTGACATTAGCAAAAATATTGTTGATATTGCGTAACTGTTTCCACCCGATGTAAATAAGATAGAACGCTCCAATAATTTTAAAGGCGGTAAAAAGAATCAAGGAAGTATTAAGGACAACACCCAGTCCTAGCATAGCTGCCGCGGAGAGGATAAAAAGACCTAAAATATTGCCCAAAGTAGAAAAAGCTGTTGAGCGTAAATCATATTTGATTGAGTTATTGATTGCAAGCAGTACAGCTGGTCCTGGACTAATGATAGCCACTAATGCTACGGTTGTGTATAAAAGCCATGTATGAAAATCCATCCAAAAACCTTTGTTTTTGAAGAATTATAGCTATATTTTCATCTTATGAAGAAAAAGCCCTCAAAGAGGGCCTTTTCTTTAGTTGTAACTTCCGATATAAAAGACTTTGGGATTAGTACCTTTTTCAGGAAGTAAGACGGTTGGTTTGTTTTCCTTTAATACCTTTGTTATTTGGCTTTTTGGATCATTCATATCACCAAAAATACGTGCATCGGCTGGACATGCTACCACACATGCAGGTGCGAGTCCTTTTGCTACACGATGGTTACAAAAAGTACATTTTTCAACAGCTCCTGCCCGACGAATGGCTTCATAACCTCCAGCACCTCGTTCAGCATTAAAGTTTGGAAATGGCGCTTTGCTTTTATCACTTAGTTCTTTCTTAGAAAAAGTACCATCTTTGACTTCACTGCTTGTATCCGTAGCAAATTCGATAAAGGCATCTTTCGTATTAAAATGTATCACGCCATAAGGATCAGCAAGCATGCAACTTTTACAACCAATACAAATACTTGGGTCATGCACGACAAAGCCTTCCTCTGTTTTATGCATTGCATGCGTTGGACAGACTCTTACACACGGTGCGTCTTCACAATGGTTACATAAAGTTGGCGTATGGGTATATGTAACTTTAGGGAAAACACCATACGTTTCGATTTTATGACTTGCCCAATCAATTCCAACGGGCGTATTATTTTCACTCTTACATGCTAAATTACACGCGCCGCATCCTACACAACGATGTAGGTCTATAATCATTCCATATTTTTTTGTCATTGTTTATCCTTCACCTATATCTTTTCGATTTTAACACGTGTATGTCCACCATGTCTAGGATTTGATCCGCTTAAGCGCTCCCAGTCATAACAATAAAGTTCATTGTTATTGCCACCTCGTGGCTTAGAGCCAAACACTTCACTTCCGACTCGTCCATAAGCCCAGTGACCTTGGCCATAACATTTTACAACCGTACCAGGGCGCACACCTTCCCACAGTTTGATTTCACTCTCAATTGTTCCAAACATGGAGACAAGGCGTACTTTATCACCTGTTTTTAAACCATATTTTGCACCATCCAATGGATTGACCTTGGTAACATCTTTTTCATTTTCATCACCTGGGTCAACATTTTTAGTGGTGTAATACCATGGCGTATTTTGGCTACGACCTTCACGGTTCAAACGTGAACGATGTTCTGTAAAAATAAAAGGATAAACTTTTTCGTCACCATAACGAACCGCTGGCTCATAATGCGGAACAAAAAACTGCTCGCCCATTACAGTATAATTAGCTGCTGCAATCGCTTCATCCAAGCTCATCTTATGTTTATCTGCATGATTTTGGAGTCCCGCTTTGAGTGTTTCACTGAAAAACTCAAACTTATGCGTTGCCGTATGGAAATGACCTATTTTTTCACCAATTTTGTAACGTTTTGTTTTCCATACACCTTTTTCAAGAAGCTCATTCCAACTATTAATCGTGTCACCTTTACTATTGCTACTACCATCCCAAATAGGTTTGGTGTAAAACTTTACAGCAAAGAGGTCAAACTCAGCAGGCGTTTCAGGTGTTTTACCCGTTTCAGGGTCTTTGAAATTATCTTGGAAATAGCGCAATGGTGCATCAAAGCCTTTTTTGGCCAATGCTTGTGCCAACATAAAAGGTACTTCGGTCTCATCAGTTCTAGCATCGGCAATCGATTTAATCATAGGTTGATGCATCGATAGATATGCATGCAAATTTTGCTTGTTTTTTGCAAACCCATAACGCTCAAAAAGGTGTATTTTTGCGGGTAAAACAATATCAGCAAACATACTCATCTCTGCTATATTGGTTGTGATATGTGCAAAAAATGGTAGTTTTGACATTGCCTCTTCCCATTGTTTTGTTCCCATAGAAGAGAACACCCAGTTATTCCAATACCCAATAGCAACTTTAATATCATACGGGTCTTTATCGAGCATCGCTTGAGCCACACGTGAGGTACAAACAAATCCACCTGATTTCATATGCTCAAGTGCTGGAAATCCTTTGGTACCACGTTGATCTATCTTTTGTTGTTTTAAATTAGCCGCAAAACGTGGGTCGATGTACGGTTTAACATCTGGTGTTTTAGCCGTCGGCGCTGAGCCTTGTTGTAAGATGCCACCGGCATGGTCAACCGAACCAACCAATCCATTGAGTGCATGACAGGCAAAAGAAGAAATACCGCCTCTAATTTGCATGGCAGACCCTGGGCTTGTCCATGAAATGGCACGATTGCCAGCCTCTGCAAATTCTCGTGCTACTTCTTTTATCTCTTGAGCACTAATTCCTGTTATTGACTCCGCCCATTCAGGGGTACGCTCTTTTAGCTCTAAATTCCACCATGAAACAACACCATGGGTATGTATTTCATTGAAAATAACCGGCAATGGTTTTTCATCAACAATAATCTCGCTAGGAACTTCAACCCCTGGGACAAAATAATTTTTCCCATCAGCAAAATCACCTACAAATTCTTTATTCCATTTCCCTTCACTTAAAATAACATGGGCAATGGCAATGGCTAAAGCGCCATCAGTTCCGGGAATAATAGGTAACCATCGGTGTGATTTAGCCGCGGTTGCAGAAAGCCTTGGGTCAATCGTGGTAATTTTAGCTCTATCTTTGACTTTGCCAAATTGGTTGATAAACCATGGAACTTGTCGATTTGAGGCTACCATATCGGAACTCCACCCTAAAATATAACGTGTATGATCCAAATCAAAATCAGCGTAACCAGGGTACCCTTCAGCTTGTTCACGTCCGAATTCTTCCGCATCTGCGCATAAAGCACTGTGAGAGATATTGTTCGGACTTCCAATTAATTTGGGGAATGTTCCATACATAATCTCATTCATATACGTATAACGACCACGTGCTAATAAAAACTTGTGCGTTTCACCTGCATTAATGAGTTCCATAATTTTATCGGCAATCGTATCAATCGCTTCATCCCATGAGATTGGAACAAATTTTGGGTCAATACCGCGCCCTTTTTTAGGATTGGTTCGTTTAAGTGGTGTTTTAACACGATCAGGGTCGTACGCTTGTTGAATCGCTAAGTGTGGTCGTGGGCAAATACGTCCACCACTGGCAGAATTAGGATTGCCTCTAACTTTAATCAATCGGCCATCTTGAACGAGGCCTTGAATGCTACACCAACTTGTGCATCCTTGACATGTAGAAGATATCCATTTACCACTTTCACCTTCATAGGCAAGTTCTCCCGTTTTGGCTTCCACTGCTTGAGGTGTAAAAACGGATACTGTAGTTGCTACCGCTGCTGTTGCGGCTGTTGTTTTTAAAAAATCTCTTCTATTTATACTCATCATATTCTCCTTATGCCATTTGACCGAGATAAACTACTAAATTTTTGAGGAAAAAACTGCCTACCACAATCGCAATAGAGGCAAGAACAAAAACCGATTTAAAGGTAGTTTTTCCTAATAAAACAAGCGTAAAAAGTGTCAAAGGGATGATTAAACCAACAACAATACTTAAACCCCAAAACTCTACACCAAAACTACTCATAAGTACGTCATAGATATGTTTTGATGATGCTGTCGTAAGGGCTAGATTGTAAACCCATGCAAAGATAGCAGCCAGTTCAAGTGTTAAAACCATATTGATAACAATGGGAAGTTTAAATTTCTTTGCCACTTCTTCAGCACTATTGATGTTAAGAAGTAAGATTAAAGATGAGCCTGCTAAAATTGAAGATACAAAGAATATAACGGGCATCGCATTATTCCACGGTTCTCTTGCTATACCTGAGAGTAAAAAGCCATGGTACAAACCAACTAAGCCTGCTAAAATAGCACATGTATAGACAACTTTGGCACATAAAATAACTGTACCCTTGGTTAATACACTAAAAGCAATATACAATGACAATGCAACAAATGTCAATTGTAAAAATATTCCAACAGACATAAAGGATGTTGGATTGATTGCATAAAGTGTTTTTATTACATTCATCGGGCGACCCAACTCACTTAAGAGTAATACCAATCCAGCCATCACTAAAAGTGGTGCAAATATAAACGCCTTTTTGACAATGCCCTCATAAATTTTGGCATCAATATAGTAAAGCACAGCTCCCATTAAGAAAGCACCTACTCCTAAACCGCCTAGAAAAAGGTCTAACGAGACCCTTATATCCCACAATAAATACACTACGGACTCCTTTAAAGATTTTTGAACTTTTCTTTAAGTACAATGCTCTCAACGCAACAATCGTACCAGTTTCTAAAATCCCTAAAATACGGTGTTTAAAATGGTTTTAAAGGAAAAAATGCATGAAAATCTATCAAATTTTGACCAGTAAAAATCAAATATTTACCATCTTTTTTTTACTGCTTACCTTGCTCTCTCCTCTTCAAGCAAAAGAAAAAATTGTACTTGGTCTTACAGGGACTGTCTTTAAAGATGATTTAAAAAATTTTATGGACTGGAAACACTATTTGGAGAGTCAAAATGATTTTGATGTCCAAATACGCTTTTCAAAAACCTATGCGGAGATGAATGCTCTTATTAAAGAAAATCGTGTGGATGTTGCGTATGTTTGTAATTCAAGTTATACCAAATTAGATAAAGATAAGACGGGCAAACTACTTGCTATCCCCATCGTCGATGGAAGTGACCAATACTACTCGTATATCATTGCAAAGAAAAGTTCTCGCTATAATCAATTAGCCGATTTCAAAGGTGCTATTTTTGCTTTTACTGATCCTGAAAGTAACTCTGGAGCTATAGCCCCAATGTATTATATGTTACAACATGGGCTCAATCCAAAAACATTTTTTAAATCTTTTATTTATACCTATGAACACGGTGAATCCATCAAAGCGGTTTTGGATGGTTTTGTTGATGGTGCGAGTGTTGATAGCATTGTCTTTACACGCTTTGCACAAAAAAATCCTACACAAATTGAAAAATTAAAAATTATTCAAACATTAGGACCTTATACTAATTCTCCCATTGTGGTGCGTAAAAATCTATCCGAAAAACAGTTTAAAGCCTTACAAAAATCATTTGTCACCATGCATATGGATACCTATGGACAAAGTATCTTGCAGAAGCTTTCCCTCGATAGATTTGATATCCCTACCAATCAAGATTTTTCAGATGTGGCTAAAATGGTGGAAGTGATAGAAGAGCAGCTATGATACAAAAATTTCTTAATTATCTTTTTTCCCTCTCGGTTCAAATTAAACTGGCTATTCTGATATTCTTTGTTGCTCTTTCTATCTCTTCAGTCTCCATTTTAATTAATATTGATATTCATAAAAACCATACTAATGAAATCATCGACGAACTCATTAAAACCAATATCAACTCCAACAAAGCCTTTGTAAGTGAATTTATCTTGACACACAATCAATGGGAGTTATACAAATTTCTCAAAACACTCAGCGCCAGTAATTTAATTGAAAGTTCTGGATTCATCAATAAAGAAAACATCATTGTGGCACATACCGATACAACACATTATCGCATTGGCGATACTTTTACGGAATTTAAATCATACAATATTGTTCCCTTTGTTCAAGATGGTGTCATATTTGGCTCTTTTATTCTTAAAGTTCAAAATCAGACCATTGCAAGTGTCATTAAAGATACATTCTTAGTGCAACTCTTTTTATTGCTTATGGTGGCTCTTATCTCATTGATTATCGCCAATATTTTTATGGGAAAACTCTTAAAACGCTTGCATTTACTCTCAAACAATGCCTCTGCGATGATTGAAAAGCGATGGGAAGACATCACGATATATAAGGGCAAAGAAAATGATGAGATTACCAAAATCATTGAAACAACCACTCAACTGATGCATGAATTGCGCAGCTCCATTGAAAAAGAAGAAAAAAATGCACGTATTTCACACTCTTTGATTATCTTAGGCGAGATAAGCTCCTCCTTTGCCCATGAGATAAAAAATTTGCTTCAGCCTCTCAAACTACTTATTCCTGCCAAAAAAGTACCCGATAAAGAGGATATGCCCATTATTCGCAATGCCTTAACACGTATTGACCATCAGGTTGTTGACTTTTTAGCACTGGCTAAACCTGCCGATTTTCATCGTGAAACACCTTTACATGTCAAGCCTTTTGTGGATGAATCCATCACTATTTTAAAATCTCGACTAGGAGAAAAAAAACTCACGATAAAGAGCTTTGTTGAAGAAAATTTTCTCGTTAAACTCAATGCCAATGCGATTGAACTCATTCTCATCAATTTACTCAATAATGCTATTGATGCTGCTTATCAGCATAGTATCATTGACATTTCATGGACAAAATGTGATGCTATTGGGCTCTCCTTATTGTGTATTAAAAATGAAGGTGAAACGATGGATGATAAAACCAAAGAGAGCTTGTTTAAACCTTTTTTTACGACCAAAAAAGATGGTTCAGGATTAGGACTATTTAGTATCTATAAAATTGTTTATCTTTCAGGTGGTTACATTGAATTTAAAAGCGAAGAGGGAAAAACACAATTTTGCCTTTATATTCCAACCGAAGAAACCACTTCTTAAGCACTTTGTTTCATGTTATAAAAAGGATTTTGCAAGATGAAAATAGCCATTATTGATGACCAACAAGAAATACGTTACTCCGTAGCGAAAATTCTACAACGCCACCACCACACAACATTTCAATATAATGGTGAAGAGAGCCATATTGAAGAGTCTATTCTTGAACAAGGTATTGAACTGCTCATTGTCGATATTATGCTCAGCGATAATGTGACGGGTATTGATTTAATTAAAAGATTTAAACGCCATGCTATTACGACCCCTATTATACTTATGACAGCCTATACAACGCCTACCAATATGATTGAAGCATCCAAGATAGGGATTAAAGATATCTTACAAAAACCATTTGATGAATCTGAGCTTATGCTCTTAGTCAACCAATATCTTTCGCCCACACACAAAGATAAAAAAGCGCACCCTTTAATCAAACAAGGGGCTGAGGAGTTTGTTGGCTCTTTTGAAACCATGAAAGATATTTATAAAAAAATAGGTATTGCGGCTAATAATATGCTCAGTGTGCTTATTTATGGCGAAACAGGGACAGGCAAAGAACTTATTGCAAAGCTTATCCATACCAATTGTTTGCACCATGAATCTGATTTTATCGCTATCAACTGCGCTTCTATTCCAAAAGAGCTTTTTGAATCACAACTCTTTGGGCATGAAAAAGGCTCTTTTACCAGTGCCGATAAACAACATATCGGCTATGCTGAACAAACAGGGGATGGAACGCTCTTTTTAGACGAGATAGGCGAGCTCGATAGTGAATTGCAAAGTAAACTTTTGCGTTTCTTAGAAACAAAAAAATTTAGACGTGTGGGAGGTACCAAAGAGTTATCGTTTAATGGCCGTGTCATTTGCGCCACCAATGCTAATCTCAAAGAGAATATACTTAAACACACTTTTAGAGAAGATTTGTATTTTAGACTTTCGATGCTCAGTATTTCATTGCCGACACTCAAAGAACGTCAAAAAGACATACCTATTTTATGTGAACATTTTATCTCTCGCGCCAATCGTGATTTACAAACCAATATTACAACTATTGCGGAAGATGCTCTTTTAAAACTACAACAACACACATGGAATGGCAATATAAGAGAATTACGCAATACCATTTATAGTGCATGTCTCAATGCTAGAGATGAGCGTATCAGTAGTGATGACTTAAAAGAGTTAGACAACTCTGAAAACACTTCAAAAAATGATATTGCTCAATTATGTCAAATTTTTTTTAAAGAACACGGTATCGAACACGCAAAAGAACTTGAGAATCTGATGAAAAAAGAACTTTTAATTTCTGCTTTTTCCCTCTGCCCTAATATTACACAACTCTCCTCTGCCCTTGGTATTTCGCGTAATACGCTTAAAAAGCAACTGAAAGAATTTTCCCTTTATACAGATACGTCACAAGAGTAAAAAAATGTTAATATTTCATTCACATAGGCACTCTATACTGTCATAAAATAAACTCTAAAGGCGGAATATATGCTCAAAGCTGTCAGTCTTAAAAAAGTCTATACTTCAGGTGAAGTATCGCTTGAAGTCATCAAAAACTTCTCTTTGGAAATTAAGGAAGGTGAGTTTATCTCCCTAGTCGGACCTAGTGGCAGTGGTAAGAGTACCGTACTAAATATGCTTGGCTGTCTTGACACACCGACCTCGGGTCAAATCATCATCAACAATACATCTGTAACCTCTCTAAACCGTACGCAAAGGGCTAATTTTAGAGGTGAAAATATAGGCTTTATCTTTCAAAGCTTCAACCTCATCCCCGTTCTCAGTGTCTATGAAAATATCGAATACCCTCTTATTATGGTACAAAACCTTGATGAAAGTGAACGAAAAAAGCGTATTTTGAAACTACTTGAAGAAGTAGGCATGCTAGAACACAAAGATAAAACTCCCGATAAAATCTCAGGTGGGCAGATGCAACGTGTTGCCATTGCACGAGCTCTTGTCACCAATCCTAAAATTATTTTTGCGGATGAGCCTACGGCAAATCTTGATAGCAAAACAGCGCATATGATTATTGAGTTAATGAAAAAAATCCAAAAAGAACACCAAACAACATTTGTTTTTGCCACCCACGATGAAAAAATTGTCGCTAATGTGGATAGACTTATCACACTTATCGATGGGGAAATTGTTGAAGATAAAAGGATTGTAAGATGAAAAATATACTTAAAATTTCCTTTCGTAATTTAAAACGCAATTACCGAAGAACCTTACTCACGGCTTCATTGATTACCATCGGTGTTATCTTTGTTCTTATCTATACAGCACTTTCTGGTAGCTTTAAAAGCTATACGGTAGGGCAAATTACAGATTCGATGTTAGGACATATCCAAATCCATAAAAAAGGCTATGTGGCCTCTGTAGACAATCTACCTTTAGATAAAAATCTTAATGCCAAAATGCTCGAATTTGTCGAATCGCAAATTAAAGACAACCCCTTCATTGCTAGTCATTCTTACCGCATCAAATTTGGTGCGATGTTTTCAAATTTCACGAGCACAACCAATATTAGACTCAATGCTGTTAACCCAGAAGATGAACTGGCAACATTACCTCTTTTAAAAGACCGTATTACTGATATGAATGGCACTTTAAAGCCAGGGGAAATCATCGTTCCTGAGTTACTTATCAAAGGAATGGATGTCAAAGTCGGTGATACGATTGTTTTAGTAGCCAACAATAAAAATGGCTCCGTCAATGGTATCAATCTAAAAGTGGCAGGCATCCTTGGCCAAGTGATGGGACCTGGTGGCAGAGATGGGTATATTCACATTGATGATGCCAAAAAAGCGCTGCGTATGAATGAAGTTGAAGTCAGCGAAATCGTGCTAAAACTTAAAGATGTCGAGCAACTTAAACAGGCTGAAAAATCGCTTCAACCTATACTTGAAAAAATGAATAAAATGGGTAAACCTGTTTTTGAAATTCATACATGGCAACAGCTCACACCTTTTTACAATATTATTAAAATGATTGACCTTATGAATATCTCAATTCAAATTATTCTTATCTCCATTGTCCTCATCTCCATTCTAAATGTCATGATGATGAGTGTTTTTGAACGTATCCGCGAAATAGGAACCATTGCAGCTATCGGAACACCTCCTCTCACCATCGTTAAACTCTTTTTGAGCGAAGGATTGATGCTAGGTATCTTTGGAGCAGTTTTAGGAAGCATCGTTTCTATGGGTATTATTTATGTATTAGGCATTATTAAAATCACCTACAATTTTGGACAACAAACAGGACTTATACTCACCCCTCATCTTGGAATAAACCAGATACTCAGTGTCAGCATTATCGTCATCATCATATCGTTAATTGCTTCCATTTCACCGGCCTTCAAGGCTTCAAGGCTCGACCCAGTCGAAGCTTTACGTTCGTATTAGGAGATAAAATGAAAAAGAGCATCCTACTATTACTTAGTGCCATAGCACTTTTTGCCGCAGACAACATCTTAGAACAAGTCGATAAAAAGCTAAGTCCCAGTTCTGCTGAGAGTTATAAAAAGCTCATTAACATTGAGCCTGATGGAAGTAAAAAAGAATTTTTGCTCTATCAACTGAAAAAAGACAAAGACAAAATTATCTCTTTATTTTTACAGCCCGATAGCGAAAAAGGTCGAAGTACCCTTCGTTTAGGTGATAATATGTGGCTTTATTTACCCGATGTAGGCAAGCCTATTCGTATTACCTCCATGCAAAGTGTTGTGGGAGGCGTGTTTAACAACAGCGATATTATGCAACTTGATTTTTCGGCTGAATACGACATCAAAACGCAAAAAGAAGAAGGTGAAACCATCATCTTGGATTTAAAAGCCAAAAGCGAGAGTGTCGCGTATGATAGGCTGGTTATGGTGATTGATAAAAAGACAACAACACCCACGCAAATCGCGTGTTATACTTCAACCGATATGTTGATTAAAACACTCTATTATAAAGATATTAAGGATTTTGGAGGTGGCATCGTTCGACCAGCCGTTATAGAAACAGACTCTCCTTTGTACAAAGGCTATAAATCTATTATGGTTTATGGAAAATTAACTGAGCGAAAATTAACTGATGAGACTTTTACTATCGAAAATATAGGCAAAGTACAAGAGCTTCGAAAATAGATGAAAGCTTTACATGTAAGCCTTCTTATAACCTCTTTGGTGTATGCGGGAGATTATGACTTTGACTTAAGCGCCATTGAGGTTAAACCTTATACCCTCAGTGGTTATCTTAAAGGCGAAAATAAACTTCAAAGTCTTAATGACGACTCGCCTTTATTTCATACTAAAAACAAAGATAGTATGAAAACTTACGCGAGCGAAGGCAATCTTAAATTTGCCTACTTTGAAGACGCATGGAAAATTGACTCCGAAATGATGGTTAATTATAATGATATTGATGGCATTTACAGTGATAAATACACTGTATCGCAACTTTTTGTACAGTATAAATTTGACCCAAATAATCTTATCGAAGTGGGTAAAAAAGCGCCTAAATGGGGTAAAGGATATTTTGTAAACCCCATCGCATTTTTTGATCGGAAAAAAGACCCTAATGATCCTGAGGCTTCCCGTGAAGGTTTTGTCATGGCCAATTATCGTTACAATAAAAGCTACAATGGTGATATTAAAAATTTCTCACTCGATGTCATTGTAATGCAAAATGATAACCACTTAAATCATGATTATGCTTCAGAAGAAGCTAACAATGTTGGTCTTAAAGCCTATTTTTTATACCTTGACACGGACATAGATATCATCTATCAGTACAAAGATACGGGACATGATAAAATCGGCTTTGATTTTGCCAAAAATCTTCTCACCAACCTTGAAATTCACGGAGAATTTGCCAATACACTAGGAATGGATGATTACGCTTACCTTGTTGGTTTAAAATACTTAACAGAGTTTGAGCTTACCATTACCAGTGAATACTTTTACCAAAAAAACATTCAAAGCAAAACGGAGCCTTTTTACGACCATCAATACTTGATGCATAAACTCTCACAAAAAGAACCTTTAGATATTTTATACAGTTCACTTTACTATAAAAATATCTACAATCTTGCTGACCACTCTATGCAAAATGCCCTTGGAGCTACCTATAGCTTTAAAAATAATATGCTTTTGGATATCTCCTATACTATCAATGAAGGACGAAAAACCTCAGAGTACGGCTCAAAACTCGTACAAAACACCTTATGGAGTAAATTATATTGGTATTTTTAAGATAAAAACACATAACATATCAATATATCTTGATATGTTATGTGTTTTTCGCTATGATGCTTTAAAAGATTTACATGTAAAGGCATTTGAATGAAAAAAGTACTGATTTTATGCACAGGCAATAGTTGTCGAAGTATTATCGCTGAAGCACTCGTAAATGCTCGGTTAAAAAACATTGAAGCCTACAGTGCCGGCGTGAAAGCGAGTGGTAAAGTCAATGCATATGCCAAACAAGTGTTAGAAGAAGAAGGTATGTGGAAAGAGTCTTATCACTCCAAAACAATTGATGAAATTAGCCATATTGATTTTGATTTGGTCGTGACAGTGTGTGACCATGCCCATGAAACATGCCCTATGTTTCCTAAGCCCTACCCTAAAATACATGTCGGTTTTTCAGACCCTGATGGCAAAGATTATGGCGCTTTTATCCTTACTTATAAAGCTATTGAAGCAGAACTATTACCCATTATTGAGGAGAAATTACGTTAATGGAACATCATCACGAACACCATGACCACGACCATCACCACCATCACGAGGTGACAGGTAAAAATCTTTTCATTACCATTATCCTCAATGTTTTCATCACCGTCGCACAAATTATTGGTGGAATCATTTCAGGCTCACTCGCACTCTTAAGCGATGCACTCCATAATTTTTCTGATGTTATGGCCTTACTGATTGCATGGTGGGCCAATAAAGTCTCTTCACGTTCCAGTAGTGCTGAAAAAACCTTTGGCTACAAACGTGCCGAAATCGTTGCCGCACTCTTTAACGCTTCGGTGCTAACAGGTACTGGAATTTATCTTATCGTTGAGGGTATTTCAAAATTTATCCATCCTGAGGTTATCGATTCAGACATTGTTATCTATCTAGCCATTTTAGGCATTATCTTCAACTTTGGAAGTGTATTGCTCATTCAAAAAGATGCCCACGATAACCTCAATATGAAAGCGGCTTACATGCACATGATCAGCGATGTTATGACTTCTGTCGCAGTGCTTATGGGTGGTCTTGGCATGAAATATTTTGGCGCTTTTTGGATTGACCCGCTTATCACAATTGTTATTGCACTTTATTTGATTCAAACCTCTTTTTCACTGATTAAAGAGACGACATCTATTTTGATGCAATTTAGCCCCAAACATTTACATGTTAAAGAGATCGAAGCTATGGTTTTAGAATTTGTAGAAATCAAAAACCTTCACCATGTCCATCTTTGGAGACTGAATGATAAAGAGATTCATCTTGAGGCGCATCTTGATTTTAAAAATGATGTGCCTTTAAGCGAGGCAACACGCATTGTAGAGACAATCGAAGAAGAGCTAGAAGAGCACTTTGGCATTACACACGTAACGTTGCAAGCAGAGTTTGATAAAGATGACCATAAAGATTTAGTGTATAACCAAGGATGCCATCATGTTTAATTTGTGGGAAAAGTGTGTCGATTATTTAGTCTATGGGTTATTTGGTATGGATAAAGATTCTGCTATGGGGAGTTCATTGCACTTTTTTATTTTCGATACGATTAAAATTTATATTCTTTTAGTAGTGATTATTTTTGTAGTAAGTTTTTTACGAACCTACTTTAACACCGATAAAGTAAGAGTTTATCTGCAAGGGAAAAGCGAATTTACAGGCAATATCTTAGCGGCCCTTTTTGGCATCATCACTCCTTTTTGTAGCTGTTCAGCCATTCCCCTCTTTCTAGGCTTTATGCAAGCAAGAATCCCTCTTGGCATTACCTTTAGCTTTCTCATCTCAAGCCCCATGAACAATGAAATCGCTATCGCCCTACTTTTTGGTCTTTTTGGCTGGAAAATTACGGCACTGTACATCGGTTTTGGCTTACTCGTTGCCATTATTGGTGGTTTTGCTGTAGGAAAAATGGGAATGGAGAAATACGTGCTCATTCCTGTTGTTCCGATGAGTGGTGATTTGGACAATGTGGAGATTAAACTCACGTTTAAGCAAAGAAGCAAAGATTCGTGGAACTACACCTATGATATTTTAGAAAAAATTTATCTTTATGTGTTGATTGGGGTGGGTATTGGTGCATTTATCCATGGCTATGTACCAACGGATTTTATCGTCCACTATGCAGGAAGCAATACATGGTATAGTGTCCCATTAGCCGTCATCATGGGTGTTCCAATGTACTCCAATGCGGCAGGTGTGATGCCACTGATTGAAGTGCTTACAGGCAAAGGGATGCTTCTTGGAACAGCGCTTAGTTTTATGATGGCGATAACAGCCCTTAGTTTACCCGAAGCGATGATTTTAAAGCGCATCTTACATGTCAGGCTTATTACTACCTTTTTTGGTATTGTAGCGCTTGGTATTATGGGCGTAGGGTATCTGTTCAATACAATCTTATAAGGAATGAACATGAAAAAAGTGCTTTTTATTGTTTTGACAATCGCTGGATTATTATACGCAGGGGAACTTAAAAAAATAAGTTTTGATGAATATCTCTCACATTTTGACTATCAAGAACGTAGCAATATGAAAATCAAAACACCTGATATGTTGGTACTCGTTGAAGAAGGTAAAGCCATTTTGGTGGATATTCGTTTCAAAGAGGAATTTGAAGTTTGGCATATGAGTTTTGCTAAGAATATTCCTTTAAATGAACTTCCAAAGCGTCTTAATGAACTGCCTAAAGATAAACTTATCATCACGGCATGCCCACATAATGATAGAGCCAATATCGCACGTATGTATCTCACCCTTAATGGCTACAATGCCAAATATTTAAACGATGGTTTGTTGAAAGTAGCCGATTTTTTACGTGGGGACAACGCTAAAGACTTTTTAGAAGAATATAAAACGAACACAATGAAATGATAACACATCACTCTTGGACAACCCAACAGCGCAATGAAAATGCCATGGACATCAGTCAACTGAGTGAAGATGCGATGATTTGCTATTGTAAAAAGGTGACAAAACAGACTATTAAAAAAGCAATCGAACGAGGCGCTACAACCCTCAAAGAAGTAGCAAGTATCACGGGGGCATGTCAAAGCTCAGAATTCTGCCAAGAGATGAACCCAAATCAGCGTTGCTGTGCCATTGATATCATAGCAATCCTACATTATTACAAGGAAAAAAAATGAAAATCGAGATTTTAGGAACAGGCTGTGCCAAATGTCAAGCATTAACTTTGCATGTTAAAGAAGCTATCGCTAAAAAAGGTATTTTTGCTCAAGTAGAAAAAGTCGAAGACATTATGAAAATCATGAGTTATGGAGTAACCTCAACACCCGCATTGGTGATTGATGGTATAGTTAAAAGTAGTGGAAAACTCTTAAGTGTTGATGAGATTATCGCTTTATTAGGGTGAACATGCGAATATTATTACTGCGCATAGAAAAAGAACTAACTGCAAAAATCGTAAAGCATTTTAAACCATGTGATTGTTCTATAGATGTCTTTACGGATGCTTCAAAAGTTTTTGATGCCATTTATGAAAAAATTTATGATGTCGTCATTTTAACGATTGAAGCTCCCGATTTTTCAGCACTTGAGATTACTAAGCAAATACGTGAAAATAAAATTCGTATCCCCATTATACTGATTACGAAATTACTGGATTTTGATTATCTCAAATGTGGCTATGAGTTTGGCTGTAGTGATTATTTAAGAGAGCCTTTTGAACTTGAAGAATTACGATATCGCCTCTTTCAATCCGCACGCCATTGCCACTTTGATACGGATGAAAACATTCTCTATTTGAATGATAAATTCATTTATGATCTTAATAAATATCAACTCAGTAAAAACAACTTGACCATCAACCTCACTTCTAAAGAAAATAAAATCATTCAGTATCTTGTCAAAAGGGTTTGTCGTTGCTGTACGGTTGAAGAAATTGCAGAGTTTCTTTCAGAAGATAAAGAGGTCAATTGCTCAACGGTAAGAATGCATATCAAACGTATTCGTGATAAATGTGGAAAGCACTTAATAAAATGCATTAAAGGAGTAGGATATCGTATTTGCAGAGATATACCAGAGTAATACATGCAAGCCCTATTTGGACTTGCATGCGAGGTATTTAACCTAAAGGCTCATTCACTTTAATATCACATTTATCAGCACCACATTTAAGATTCGCATCAAAGAACAGTGCTTTACCTGCAAGTTTTGCTTTATTGAGTTTCATCCATGCTTCCATTGCACGACCACCTGTAGCACAACTAAAGACAACGATTTTATCTTTAGGAAGTTTTGCCAAAAATGCATCCGCACTTAATTCACCCGCTTCAATATTAATCGCACCTGGAAGATGCCCACTTTTATATTCTGATGGCGTGCGTACATCTACAACAGCAACATTGGCAGGTAATTTTCCACTTAAAATAGCTGCTTTATACCATTCACCATCCACGGTTCCCTCATCTAAACCCAATTTAACACCATCTAAAAACTTGTCCGCAACAGCAACTTTAGGAGCTTCTGCTTGCGCACCGCCTGTAGTTGGAAGTTTTAACTCTTTCCATGCAGGAAGCCCGCCAGAAAATGTGCTAACGTTTTTATAGCCAAGCTTTTTTAATTCTTTGGCAACATTGTGTGATTTTGCACACTCATAGCCACCACAAAAGGCAACAATTGGTGTTTTTAAATCTACAGGTAATCGTCCTTTAAGCTTTTCAAATTCTGTATCGTTCATATACTGAGCACCAGGAATGGTCTCTTTCATAAACATAGCATATGGTCTTGCATCAAGGAATACAGCTTCATTTTTAGTAAACATCCCTCTTGCCATATAAACAGTAATATCTTTGTATGCATCTGGCTTTTGAATATATTCAGGCGTAGAACCTAAATATAGTTTTACATTGGTAAAACCTTTTGCTTGCAAAAAAGTCACTAAGCGTGGGCCATATAGACACTGATAACCACCACCATGAACGATAATAGGAGCATCTTTAGCTACTTTCTCAATCTGTGGGTATGCTGAATCAAATGCATCTTGCGCAGTACCTGGAACATTTAAACTCGCTGGAATGCCTGGCATTACAAGATAACTCTTCGTAGGTCTTGCATCTAATAAAAGCGCTTTAGCTCCTTGCTTTGTACCATTACCAATCGCTTCTCTCACTTGTGGATATTCAACCAACATACTGGATGGAATATTTTTCTCTTCCAAGTATTTTACAACACGAGGAAGCGGTGCTGTTAGACTTGCTATATTAATTTTACTGGCATCAAAAGGCATGTCCTCAGCCTTCACTGTTGGGTCTGTTTTCACTGGTGCTTGTGTTGCTGTAGCACATCCTGTCATTAAAAATGTTGCCGCTATAAGGGCTAAACCAATTTTTTTATACATTGTATATCTCCTTAAAAGTTATAATTAACGTTAAATCTGAGTTCTTTTGTATCCGTTGCCGTATTCCAATCAGCTTTTTCATACCCAATATCTAAACTTAAGCCCTTCAAAGCACCCATAAATTGATAGTTTACATAAAGCGTTGTGTAATCTATCTCAGTCGCTGTTGCTGTTCCATTGCCAACAGGAATATCAACATTCGAATAACGAACACCTGCTTTTACATTGAGTGATTTAAAGTTATAGTTAGCATCAATCGCATAAGCTTTAGTGCCTGCATTAAATGTACCAGGAGTTAACCATATCTGAGATGTATAAATGGTACCATATGGTCCGCCACCAACACCAGGAATAGCAGTGGTATCTTCGTCAATTTTAGAGTATGCTACATAGGTTTTAAAGGCATCAATTCCAAGGCTCGCTTTTAAACCATAGTAACCTGAGTCATTGGAATTCATACTACTATCAAAATCAGTCATTTGATACTGACCTGCTAAACCATATGTAAAATGACTTGCTTTACCACTGTACGCTACTTCTGCATAATAAAGATTTGCCAAGTCTGTAATACCAACCCATTGACCCGTAAGTTTTACACCAGGGATAGATTGATTAACGGCCATTAAACTGTATGCTTCGCCATCAAGAGTTTTCCATGCTTTTGTATTACCTGCAATGGCTGATTGTGAGCCTGGAAGCGGTGATCCTATCCAAAAGTTATTGGTAAATTCTGCCATACCACCATTTAAATCTGTACGGTTTTGATACTTATTAACATAACCACCAAAAATCATTGTTTGTGGAAGATTCGTATTGACAACTGTCATACCTTCAAAAGATTGTTTAATAATACGATTAGGACTTGATGCAATCAAAGGTGTTGCGATATATTGACGTCCAATTTTTGCTACAGTTTTGTCCATTTTATAGCCAATATAGCCTTCAGAAAGTATAGCGCCTGGACCGTATTCATTTGCTTTAAAGACAATTGTCTTTGCAATAGTAGAGGCAAAAGGAGAATTAGATGTTTGTAATGTTACACCACCAAACAAACCATAAAAGGTGTCAGTCGTATACGATAATTTAAGACCAAGGTTGAGTAAATCCTCATGTTTTCCATTAACTTGCATATCTCTATCCCAGTACCACGCCTCTAATGTGCCTTTAACTGTTCCATTTTTAAATGCATCTGCTAATGTATCTGCTGCATTTACTGAAGTTAATGCACCCACCACCATCATAGCCGCCAAGCTTAATCTATCTAATTTCATAAAACTTCCTTAAGATGAATTTTTAATTATAAATCAAAAGAATAGTAACACACCAAGATAACTTATTTATAACTTTTTACGTCAAAAATAAAAATTTTCTCCTTTAGAATAGCGACTAAATTTAGCATTGTTTTGCAGCAAATGTGCTAAAATGATGGCTATTTTTTTCGGCACCTTATTCAAAGGACGCACCCTTATGTTTTCCAAGTTTTTTATCAATCGTCCTAACTTTGCAATGGTTATCTCGCTCATCATTATCTTTGCGGGTATTCTTGCGATTAAAACCCTTCCTGTTCAACAATATCCTGATGTCATTCCTCCCCAAATTGTTATCTCAACTTCCTATGCAGGAGCGGATGCTAAAACCTTAGAAGAAACCGTAGCCTCACCTTTAGAGCAACAACTTAATGGGGTTGACAATATGCTCTATATGGTTTCAACAACCTCTCCTAGTGGCGGGCTAAGTATGAGCCTCTTTTTTGAAGTGGATACAGACATTGGTCAAGCCAAGATTGATGTCAATAACCGTGTTCAAATTGCTACCAACAAACTCCCAGAAGCGGTTAAACGCCAAGGCGTCGACGTAACGGAGCGCTCAACTGAAGTCTTACGTATGCTAGCGCTTACCTCCAAAGATAATGTGTACGACTCAACATACATGGCGAATTATGCGATTAACAATATATTAGAAGAGTTTAAACGTATTCCGGGTGTGGCAGAAGCAACCATTTTAGGCAATCAAGATTATTCGATTCGTGTCTGGCTAGATCCCCAAAAGCTATCCCATTACAAAACAACGACATCTGAAGTTATCAATGCGATTAAAAGCCAAAATGAGCAGTATCCCGTTGGACAAATAGGACAAGAACCAATCGAGAGTAAATCCGCTTTTACTTATAATGTTACCTCAGAGGGTCGTCTTAAAACACCGCAAGAATTCGGCGAAATTTTGATTAAAACCACTATTGATGGTTCTTCCTTGATGCTCAAAGATGTAGCCGATGTGGAGCTTGGAACGGAACGCTACTTTTTCAAAGGTATCTTTAACAAACAACCGATGGCCGCTATTAGAGTTGTTTTAAATTCTAAAGCCAATGCGCTTGAAGCAGCTGATTTACTTGATAAAAAAATTGAAGAAATTTCCAAAAAATTCCCTGCAGGTATGAACATTGATACAACTTACGACCCAACGACCTTTGTGCGCGCTTCCATTCATGAGGTGGTTTATACGCTTTTAGAAGCTATCGCTTTGGTTATCTTTGTCATTTATCTTTTTTTAGGAAACCTTCGCGCAACATTTATTCCACTACTTGCTGTGCCTGTTTCGATTATTGGAACCTTTGCAGGCTTTTACGCTACAGGTTTTTCCATCAATCTGCTCACCCTTTTTGGCTTAACCTTAGCCATTGGACTTGTCGTCGACGATGCGATTATCGTCATTGAAAATGTGGAGCGAATTTTACGCAAAGAGGCTATTAGTGTAAAAGAGGCGACGGTTAAAGCTATGCAAGAGATTACGGGGCCTGTTATCGCCATCGTTTTAGTCTTATCGGCTGTTTTTATTCCTGCGGCATTCATGGGAGGCCTTAGTGGTACTCTTTCACGTCAATTTGCTATTACCATTGTTATCTCTGTCACTATTTCTGGGCTTGTCGCATTGACCCTAACACCTGCTTTATGTGCCATGCTTTTAAAAAAAGAAGAAGAACCACCATTGTGGTTTATCCGCAAGTTCAATGCTTTTTTTGATTATCTAACCGAACATTTTGGTTCTGTCGTTAATAAGACAATTCGTTTTAGCCTTTTTAACCTTCTTTTCTTTGCCATTATGATTTTTGCAACGACACAGATACTCAAATTTATTCCTCACTCCCTCATTCCTAAAGAAGATAAAGGAACTTTTTTTACAGTTATCTCTTTGCCTTCAGGTGCATCACTTAGTCGTACGCATGAGGTTAATATCGCCGTAGGCGAAGTGGCACTTAAAAACCCTTCTGTCGCTAAAGTAGGTGGTTTTTCAGGTTCAGATTTTAGCAGTCGCTCTTATACCACGGATGCTGGTTACAGTTATGTGCGACTACGTGATTGGAGCAAGCGTAAAGATGCCAATCAAAGTGTCGATGCCATTGCCAAAGATGTGATTGCCAAACTCAACCGCAATAAAGAAGCGCGCATCGTTGCAGTGACACCTTCCGCCATTAGCGGACTCGGAGGCGCTGGTGGATTTGAGATGTACGTGCAAGATAGGACAGGTGGAAGTTATGAGGCTTTGAGTGCGTATGCCAAAGAAATTATCCAACGCTCTCTAACACGCCCTGAGCTTAAATCGGTTCGCTCCACGCTCAATACCGATGTTCCTCAATACCTCATCAAAGTCAATACGGCTAAAGCCAAATCCTACGGTGTTGAAATCGCTGATATCTATACAACACTGCAAGCGACTTTTGGTAATGTCTATGTCAATGACTTTAATATTTTTGGGCGCAACTACCGTGTTAATGTTCAATCCAAAGGTGTCTACCGTGATGATATTAATAACTACAACGATATCTTTATCAAATCCAATGAAGGCTACTTTATTCCTGTCAGTGAACTTGCAACCTTAACGCGTATCACCAACCCAAGCATCACCAAACGATTTAATATGTTTCCTTCCGCACAAGTCTTAGGTGAAGCCAATATCGGTTACTCTTCGGGAGAAGCGCTGAACATTATGGAAGAAATCGCTAATGAAGTCTTGCCTGATGGCTATGCTATCTCTTGGGGCGGCGCATCACTGCAAGAGAAAAAACTCACAGAATCAGGTAATATGGCATTTGTTTATGCCATCGTATTTATCTTTTTGATTTTAGTTGCTTTATATGAGAGTTGGACGATTCCTTTTGCTATCATTTTAGCCGTACCCTTTGCCATCTTTGGCGCGACACTTTTTGTCTGGCTTCGAGGCCTTCAAAATGATGTGTACTTTCAAATCGGATTGGTAACGTTAGTAGGATTGTCCGCTAAAAATGCCATTTTGATGGTGGAATTTGCGATGAATAAACTCGAAGAAGGTCACACACTACTTGAAGCGACCATAGAAGGAGCCAAAATCCGTTTTCGCCCTATCATCATGACATCGTTTGCGTTTATCGCAGGAACCATTCCCTTAGCACTCAGCAGTGGAGCAGGAGCCAATAGTCGCCACATCATCGGTACAACGGTGGTAGGTGGAATGATAACCTTAACCCTTATCGGTGTCTTTTTTGTACCACTCTTTTTCTATCTGATTATGCGATTGAAAGCTAAAATTTTTAAACCAAAAGAGGCCTAAAGCCTCTTTTGTACTCATTACATGTAAGGCTTAATTTTTAGACTTCTATCTCGCCTTGTAGATACAAAACAGCCTGACCTGATACCATCACATGCTCCTCTAAAACATCACATGTAAGAATGCCTCCTCTACTAGATGCTTGAAAGGCTACTAAAGTATCTTTGCCAAGTCTTTGCGCCCAAAAAGGGGCAAGCCCTGCGTGAATAGAACCTGTTACAGGATCTTCAACCCCACCATTAGCTGGCCAAAAATAGCGCGATACAAAATCATATGTGCTTGAGGGTGCTGTTACCACAACATCATAAGGGGCTAATTTTTTAAGCTCCTCCAAATTGGGACTCACATTGTAAACATCCTCTTCATTGTCATAAATGGCAAAATAGGCTTGTTGATTGAGCATAACTTCTTTGGGTGCAATGGAAAGTCCGCCCGTTATCTCGGAAGGAATAACGGCTATCTCTTTGGGTTTTCGATTGGGAAATACCATCTGAATATAATCATTCTCTACCTTAGAAACTTTTAAATCCCCCACGGTTTTAGTCACAAAGGTTATCTTCTCTTTAAGAGTATTTTCAAACCTAAAAATGACATAGGCCGTTGCCAAAGTCGCGTGACCACAAAAGTCTATTTCACTCATCGGTGAAAACCAACGAATTTCATAGGTATTTTCATTGACTCTTTTGGCAAAGGCCGTTTCCGATACATTGTTCTCTGTGGCAATATTTTGCATTAAGGCATCACTTAACCACGCATCAAGGATGACAACACCCGCATAATTTCCGCCAAAGACTTTATCACTAAAAGCATCCACTTGATAGAGTTTTAACTTCATCAAACCACCTCTTTGTTGAGCACTCTTTTGGAGGTATCGAAAGCGAGTTCATAGTAGGAATTGCCATTGAACTGAAACTCATGAATCAACTCAAGCCCAAGTTTTCGACTATGTGCCGCATAAGAGCGCGTGTTGATTTTATTGACAAAGGTCACCAGAATCGCATAACGTTTAGACATTGACTCTAAAGCAAAATCAAATAACCGCTCCAAAACGCCACTGCCTCGCACACTTTTGTCAATACAAACAGGACCATACTGGTAGGAGTTGTTGACGGTGATGTTTTGATTCAGATAACGTAACTTTGGCAAATCTTTTATCATCACGGCAAATATCGGCCATGCTGACCAATACTGCCATGAGGCAGACATCACATAGCCAACGACCGTGCTCTCTTCAATGGCGATAAACACGCCGTTTTCTTGCATAATGATGTCAGTTAGTTGTTCTTTCGTAAAAGCGGTGGTGACAAAGCCATCTTTTTTATCCTCTGCAGGGATAGTATCGACTTGATACCTATTGTGCAGTTTTAATATAGCGTCTATATCGCTAAGCTCAGCAACTTTTAACCTCATAACTCTCTCTCCTTAAATTTGGAGAAATTATAGAACTTTTCTATACTATTGTCATTAACTTAGGTTAATTTCATCTTCTTTCGTATGCGTGATAATGCAACCTCTGTGATGCCCAAATACGAGGCGATATGATAGTTTGGAACGACATTGGAAATCATGGCGTACTCTTTTAAAAATTTCTCATACCTCTGAGTCGCACTTAACAGTAAAAAATCCGCTTCTCTGCGCTCTTTTTTGATGATAAGATTTTCAAACATCCGCAAATGCAAACGATGCCACGCTTCATGCTTGCTTCCTAAGTCCAAAAAATCTTTATAGGAGATGGCAAGAGCCGTAAAATCACTCAGCACTTCAACACTAAAAGGCGAGGTTTCACCTTTGGAAACGGCGGATATACTGCTTAAAAGATGTCCTGGTTTTTCGGCAAACGATTTATTGAACTCTTTGCCATTTTCTTTGAGATAATAATAACGCGCCAAACCATCAATTAAAAAATAAAAATCCTCAACCGCATCTTCCACACGAAAGAGATGCTCCCCTTGCTTTAAATGGCGTACTTTAAAATGTCCTTTAGCGTGATTCCACAACTCTTGCGATATCGGTGAAATGGCATTGAGTATCGGATATAGGATTATAGAGTATTGGTCACTCATTTTGTCTAGGCTTCCTCTTTTTTAAGCTTTACATGTAACGCTATTTTAGCCAAAAATCAACGCCTCATCGTCGCCGATAACACCACATGATGCAATTGTATCAATTTTTTTCATATCAATATATCTTGATATATATTGATATTTTAGTTACAATACTTATACTTGAAAAGACTTTTTGCAAAACTATACTCTTAGAGGACAAATCCTCCCTTCGGTCTGAGCCTCACGATATAGTTTTGCAAAAAGTCTGAAGTAAAAACACCAAGGGTGCGTGGGCTTTCTGCCGAGGAAAACCCAGTGTTAACGTAATCCTTAAAGCTTTGCTTTAAAGATGTGAACAGAGTTCTGGAAGAACTCTAATAAAAAAAGGATAAACGCATGGATATTTTTCTCAAAACCGTAGGTGCGCTCAATGATGAAACACGTGTCAAAATCCTTCATTTTATTCACCAAAATGGTGAAGTGTGCGTCTGCGCCATTGAAGAAGCATTTTCGATGATTCAATCCCGCATCTCACGCCATCTCAAAATCCTCAAAGATGCAGGCTTTCTCAAAGTAGAACGACGTGGCAAATGGGCATATTACTCCATTCGTGCTCCCTTAGATAGCTTTAGGCTCGCTTGTTTAGAAGAGATAAACTATCTCGACATCGCGGCTCTATCCACAGAACACGCCTGTAAAATCTCCTCATGATACTCGCCACTTCCATTTTCCTCATCACCCTTGCCTTTGTTATCTGGCAACCCAAAGGATTGCAATTTGGTACGAGTGCACTTATAGGCGCAGTTTTTGCCCTGCTTTTAGGTGTGGTCAATTTTCATGATGTGAGCGTAGTGACAAGCATCGTGTGGGATGCAACGCTAGCGTTTATCGGGATTATCTTACTTTCTTTGGTGCTTGATGAAATTGGTTTTTTTGAATGGTGCGCCTTGCATATGGCAAAACTCTCTTGTGGTAATGGACATTTGATGTTTATCTATAGCCTTCTTTTAGGCTCATTTATCTCTGCGTTATTTGCCAATGATGGGGCTGTGCTGATTTTAACCCCCATTTTGCTCGCCAAAATGCGTATCTTAAAACTAGAACCTAAAACCATCGTGGCGTTTTTGCTCGCAGGTGGATTTATCTCTGATAGTGCATCCCTTCCTTTTGTCTTTTCAAACCTCACCAACATTGTAACGGCGAACTATTTTCACATCGGCTTTGCAAATTATCTTTTGGTCATGTTTGTTCCCTATGTTGTAAGCACTCTCGTGTCTATCGGTGTTTTGTGGCTTGTATTGCGCAAAAATATACCCTTACATGTCAACATTTCTCTTTTAAAAAATCCTAACGATGTGCTTAAAAATAAAACGCTTTTTTACCTCGCTTGGCCGTTTATGGCGCTACTGTTTGGAAGCTACTTTATCGGTGATGCGTATCATCTGCCCATTTCCTTTTTTGCCCTTGGTGGTGCGCTCCTATTTTTAGGCATTGCGACCTATTTTAAAGCATGCAAACCTTGGATGACCATCAAAACTGCTCCTTGGCAAGTGGTCTGGTTTAGCATCGGATTGTACATCGTCGTTTACGGGCTTAAAAACGCGGGTCTGACCACGTATCTTACGCATATCTTAGAAGCACTCAATACGCAAAGTCATACCATCGCAGTCGTCGGTACAGGCTTTATCTCTGCCATTTTAAGTGCCATCATGAACAATATGCCTAGTGTGATGATTATGGATATCGCCCTGCACGACATTCCCAATTCCACCCTCGCCTACGCTAACATCATCGGCTGTAATCTAGGACCCAAGATGACACCCTTTGGCTCATTAGCCACCCTATTGTGGCTTCATGTCATGGCAAAAAAAGGAGTCAAAATAGGGTTTTGGGAGTATTCAAAATTCGGCCTTTTAGTCACACCCCCGATTCTTCTCATCGTACTTTTAAGCCTTGTTTAGTCTTTACATGTAAGAAAAAAAAGCCCTAAAATGGCATAAAACTCTTAAGCCTTATCTCGCTATAATCGTTTTTCGATAAACAGATAGAAGGTGCATGTCATCCTATCTTTTTCAAAGGAAAATCATCTTGGATCATTCAATTACTCCTTTTTTTATACCGACCAAGAACCATCACGAAAGCATTGTTTTAGCCTTTGTAGGCGACATGTTGCTCACCCTAGAAGCGACCATCCAACTTCCAAGCAAAGAAGAACTTGCACGCCTAGGAAAGCCTTTGCACACCTATGATATCGCCAAAAGTGAACGCCACACTTTTAGCCTACATCTATGGGAAGAAAATACGCTTGTACCAGAATCTTTACAAAAAACAAACCTAAGAAGCGTTTTAAGTAACGTACCAGAAGAGCTTTTCGAGCCCTTAAACCGTGCAAAACAATTGGTGCATTGGCTTCAAGACAACCAATTTTGCGGACGTTGCGCCTCACCACTAGCCTACTCGCCCATGATGTCCTCACTCAAATGCACCCAATGTGGCTACATGACATTTCCCAAACTCTGCCCAGCCTCCATCGTGCTCATCACAAGAGGCGATGAAATCTTACTAGCACGCTCACCCCATTTTGCCCAAGGCGTCTACAGCCTCATCGCAGGATTTGTGGAAGCAGGAGAAAGTGCCGAAGCGTGCGCCATTCGAGAAGCCAAAGAAGAAGTAGGCATCACCATCAAAAATCTCCGCTACTTTGCCACCCAATCATGGTCATTCCCCCACTCCCTCATGATAGGCTTCTTCGCCGAATACGAAAGCGGTGAGCTGTGCTTACAAGAAGACGAGATAGAAGACGCCAAATGGTTCACCAAAGAAACCATGCCCCAACCACCCTACTCCACCAGCATCGCCTATCGGATGATACAAGCGTGGAAGGAAGGACGTTCTCATTAAGAAAAAATACACCATTCATTTGCTAAGATCAATCCAATTTTAAATACACTCTTCTAAGGCAAAAAGAAAAGATGAAGTTAGCGCTTAATCGCAATTTAACTAATGGGTACACTAGCAATTCACAAATTGCACGAATTTTAACTGAAAGTTGGGTTGAAGAAAATATATTTTGTCCCAACTGTGGAAACCCTTTAAATAACTATGAAAATAACAAGCCTGTTGCGGATTTTTATTGCTTTGTATGTAAAGAGGATTTTGAGTTAAAAAGCAAACAAAATGCAATGGGTAAAAAAATTGTAGATGGTGCATATGCAACGATGATTGAAAGACTTCAAAGTAACAAAAACCCTCATTTCTTTTTTTTAAACTATGAGCTTAAAACTCTTCAAGTATCAAATTTTATCATCATTCCTAAACACTTTTTTACTTCTGAAATCATTGAGAAAAGAAAGCCTTTATCGGATACTGCAAAAAGAGCTGGCTGGATTGGATGCAATATCTTAATCAACAATCTCCCAAGCAGTGGAAAAATCTTTTATGTCAAAAATAAAGAAGTCGAGAACAAGGATAAAATTTTTGAAAATTGGGCAAAAACGCTCTTTTTAAAAGAGGCTAAAAGTGAGCAAAAGGGTTGGCTTTTAGATATTATGCTATGCATTGAAAAATTAAATAAGAAAAATTTTACACGGCAAGAACTCTTAAGCTTTATTCCTTATCTTGAAACGAAATACCCAAACAATCACCATATTGAGTTTAAAATTTCACAACAATTACAAGTTTTACGAGACAAAAACTTTTTAAAATTTACCGCTCGTGGTAATTACGAATTGAATTAAACATGCGAATATCTCGCGAACTTGCCCTTATTATTCTCAAATATCTTTTAGATAATCCATCGTTTTATTTTCCCTTTCATATAATGTGTCAAGGCTATGCAAGCCAAAAGGAAGAAGACAAAGATTTTGTGGAAATTATTCCCATAGATGATTTTGAAAATTTGCTTGACAACACACAGTATAACACCTTTGAACTATGGGAAAATTTACAAAATTTGCATCTTGAAACGCTTCAATTGATGTCAAAAGGCTTTATTGAAAAGATTGTTGGCGCATCGATTGAAAATCAAATCCAAGCACGTGCCAAAGAGTGGCGCGTGAGATGGAAAGAGGAACTTTGGGAATCCACCAACATCGAAGAATTTGGTCAAAATGAATACTTTGGTGGCAAAGCTGAAGGATTTGAAGAAGCCTTAGAAATCGTACAAAATACAATGGAGTCAACCCGATGAAACTAATCTCATGGAATGTAAATGGCATTCGTGCTGTGGCTAAAAAAAATGCGTTTGCTTGGGTGGACGAGGTTCAGCCTGATGTGCTTTGTTTGCAGGAAATTAAGGCAGAGGCGGAGCAGATTCCTGAGCCTCTTTTTGATTTTGCCTTTACATGTAAGCATGTCAACTCTGCCACGAAGAAAGGTTATTCGGGGACGATGAGCTTTTCGACACGGGCGTTTGATAAAACAGATACGGCTTTGCACATCGACCACACCGTTGAGGGACGTATATTGGAGCATCATTTTGGGGATGTGGTTTTGTTCAATGTCTATTTTCCCAATGGTCAACAAAGCGAAGAGCGTTTGGCACATAAGATGAAATTTTACAGCGATTTTTTAGCGTATACGCAGGCGCTAAGAAGCGAAGGAAAAGGCATCATTATCTGTGGCGATGTCAACACCGCTCACCGTGAAATCGACCTTAAAAACCCCAAAGCCAATCAAGATACCTCAGGTTTTTTACCCATTGAGCGTGCATGGATAGATAAACTTTTAGCGCACGGCTATATCGATACCTTTAGGCATATCCACGGTGATATTGTGGATGCATATTCGTGGTGGTCGTACCGAGCGGGAGCACGTGAGCGCAATGTGGGATGGAGGATTGATTATTTTTTCATTTCAGATGAGCTTAAAGACAAGCTCAAAGACGCCTTTATCTTAGCGTCCATCGAAGGCTCAGACCATTGTCCTGTGGGGATTGAAATCGATTTATAAGCTCCTAAATAAAGAATGTAATTAAAAACATTAAGTCATTTGGGAGAAATTTTATTTTTTTAAAGCTATAATCTTTAGAATATTACATTAGGAGAAATTTATGAAGCTATCCAAAAGTTTAGTTGCATTACTTACATGTACACTAGCCCTTAGTGCATCCGCAAGTGATGAGCGTGTCACCTTTAAAGCGGCAAAATCATCTTCATCCTACTACCAGATGGCTGTTCAAGTGGGTGAGAGTATCTCTCAAGCAACCAATAAAGCGGTTATGATGACAATTGAAGAGAGCCAAGGCTCCGTTCAAAATGTCAAAGAAGCTCCAAAGCGTACTGGAAACTATATCTTCACAACACCTCCAAGTCTTATCACGCTTGCACAATCAGGCAAAGCGATGTTTGAAAAAGATGACCCAAAATCTTATGATTCAGTAAGATCCCTTTTTCCAATTCCTTACCTTACAATGCATTTTGTCGTTAAAGCGGACTCAGACATTAAAAGCTTTGATGATTTAGCGGGTAAATCACTTTTAATTGGCAAAGGCAGTTTCGGTGCTAAAGAAGCGGCAAAATATGTTGAACTTTTTGGCTTAAAAGATAAAACAAAACTCATTGATGCTGAACTCTCGGGTGCAGTTACAGCACTTAAAAATGGTCAAATTGATGGCTTTGCAACCTCTGGCTCATTCCCTGCTCCCAATGTCATTGAAGCGGCCGCTAGTATGCCAATACGCTTACTTACGATGAGCGATGCCCAAATTGCATTGACAAAACAAGATAAAATCATTATTCCATCAGGTACATATGCCGATGTTGATGTCGATGTTGCAACAACAACACTTCCGGTAGGTCTTTATACCACAACAGCGATGAGTGATGCATTAGCGTATAAAATCACTAAAGCCTTTTGGGAGTCAAAGCCAAAACTTGAAGCACAAAATGTTTGGTGGAAAGCAATTACCCCTGCCAATCTTACGATGTTTAAAACAAAACTTCACCCAGGTGCACTTAAATATTACAATGAGATTCACGCCACTATTCCTGAAAATCTAAAGTAATTAAACACGATGCAGAATTTTCGTCTTATGGTACCATCCCTTCGTTTTGGGATGGTATCGCTTCTGGCAATTTTTACGGTTTCATTTCATGTTTATTTGATTTTTACGGGACTCATCCCTAATCTCATCAGCCGCCCTTTGCACTTAGCCCTTGTTTTACCATGGGTTTTTTTACTGCAAGACAATGACAAAGTACGCCCTTTTACACGCTACCTTGGCTATATTCTCTTGGTTTTAGCACTTTGGGCATCTTTTTATATCATTTATTTTCAAAGTGAACTCAGTGACCAATACGGTTCTATTGAGGGAAAAGTACAATACCTTGTGGCATTTTCGCTTCTTGCTGGTGTCCTAGAAATGGCACGTCGCTCCATAAAACTTGCCCTTCCCCTCACGGCGACTATCGCTTTAGCCTATGGTATCTTTGGGCACTATATCCCTGGTTATTTTGGTCATCAAGAAATTCCAATAGAGAGTTTTTTAGGCACTTTGGTGATTGCTGAAGGTGGTATTTATGGCGCCCTTACGGGCATTTCTGTCAATGTTGTGGCCGTCTTTGTTATCTTAGGTGCTTACGTGGGAGCTGGAGAAGGTGGCAATGCATTTATGTCGATGTCTACGAAACTAGCAGGTCGTCTTCAAGGTGGTGCGGCTAAAGTTTCAGTTTTAGCCTCAGCTTTTTTTGGCTCTATCTCAGGCTCAGCCTCTGCCAATGTTGCTTCCACAGGAGCTTTTACCATTCCGACGATGAAACGATTAGGCTATCCCGCAAGCCTTGCTGCAGCTGTTGAGGCCGTTGCATCAACAGGTGGACAAATCATGCCTCCACTCATGGGAGCAGGTGCATTTATTATGGCGGAACTTTTAGGCATTAAATATGCCAATATTATGGCCGCGGCTATATTCCCTGCTACATTATTTTTCTTTACCGTATGGATAGGTGTGGATGTTTTTGCCAAAAAATATAAACTGGTTGCAATGAGTAAGGAAGAAATTCCTGCTCTTAACTTCGTACTTCGCCTTAGTCCTTTTTTCATCTTGCCTTTTGGTGTCTTACTGTATGCGCTTATCGTTATTGGCAGAACTCCCCAATTTGCCGCGGCATTAGCCATTTTTATGAGTATAGCGCTTCTTTTTGTGAATAGAGAATGGCACTTTTCACTCAAAGAATTTGTCAAAAAATTCCTAGAAGCCAATATCACTGCATCGTATCAGATAGCTTCTATCGCTTCAGTTATTATCTGTGCGGGTATCGTCATTGGGGTTTTAAACATTACAGGTGTAGGTGTAAAAATTACTTCAGCGATTCTTTTCCTAGCGCACGGTCATTTATGGATAGCCCTTCTTTTGACCGCCTTTGCATGTCTCATTTTAGGTATGGAAGTCCCTACCACAGCGGCGTATATTATCTGTGTTTCCGTTGCTGGGCCTATATTAGAAGAATACGGTCTCTCTGCGTTACATGCGCATCTGTTTATCTTTTGGTTTGCCCTCCTTTCAACCATCACGCCTCCCGTGTGTGGAACGGTCTTTATCGCCGCAGGTATGGCACAAACGCCATGGCTTCAAGTAGCCGAAAAGTCTATGAAATTAGGTATCGGGCTTTATATCATCCCATTTGCCTTTATTGTTAATCCAGAGCTTATTTTTCCACAAACACACTTTTTGATGGCGTTACTTTCGTTTATTAAAATTGCTATTGGGTTGTTTCTTATCTCGCGAGCTTTGGTGAATGACAAACTCTCTACGCTACTTCGTATAGGAATGGTTTCTGGCGCACTTGTAGTTCTGTTCTTTCCATTATAAACTTGGTTAACCTTCTTTTTTGAAGGTTAACCCTCCTATTTACGCAGTAACTGACTAAATCCTTTGACCGCACGAGGAGATTTAATGGGAAAATCTGGGTCACTAGCGTGCCTCACATCTTCGATAGAATAAACCGCTAATGGATTGTATTTTAAAATGAGTGGCGTAATTAAAGTGACATCGGAACGTTTGACAACAGTAAAGACGATGCTCACTGGCCCTTTATTCCCCTCAGCATCAGCGACAGTGACACTATAGCCCATATTACGCAAGGCTTCCACCAATGCTTGACTATCGCGTTTTGTGATAATACGCACAACAACCATACCAAGAGCCAAACGTGTCTCAATATACATGCCAAGATAATTACCCAATGAAAAACCTACAGCATAAGCAAAAAAGTTGGTTAGATTGGTTAAATTTTCCATCACTTGAGTAATAGCACTAAGCCAAACACTCACTTCAAAAAATCCCAAAATGGGTGCTAAATAACGAAGCCCTTTAGCCACAAAAATAATACGTAATGTTCCAATGCTAACATCTAAAACACGTGCTAAGGCTATCAACACAGGAATACCATAAAGGATAAAAGCCTCACTTTTGAAAAATTCACTCATCTAAATCTCCTTTTGTATGCCTACTTTTTCACTACAAAAAGAGCAAAAATCTAATTTTGCGATGGTATAGTGACCACATTTTTCGCATTTTATTTTTAAAATATTGCGACAATTAGGGCAAAAATTCATCTGAACGTAATCCACTTTCACGCCGCACGCATCACATTTATTAAGCTTATAACTGTCGATAAAGGTAATGGTGGTTCGTTTTTTATTTTTGGTGGCACTTTGCAATTTTAAGATGATAAAACTAAAGAGCACAATGCCTAGGGCTAATAAGATATAATATGCTATAAAAGGAATTTGAATACTGTAAAAAAACATCAGCACATTTTGAATAAAAACATGTGGGATATAATTGTAAACGATTTTAATGGTGTTCAATACAAGAAAAACCATACCGATAACAAAAATATTTTTGAAGATGATGTATTTGGTGTAATTTCGTTTGATATTTTGACTATTCATCTGCCAATAAAATATCCCAACAATAGGTAATAAAAATAAGATAATGATACCTGCTCGTTTTAAAAAATACCGACTGGTTGCTTTTTCATAATCTTTTAAAATTGTCTCTTTTTGCTGTGTTGCCAATTCAAACAAACTTGTTACAAGGGTATTAGAGCTAAATTGAAGCTTCAAATCATCAATGGTCTTTTGTGTCGAGGCAATTTTTTGTTGTAAGTCATCATACTTTACTTTAATATTTTTAGATTCTAAATCCATCTCCAAAATGGACTTGGATTCTGATTGCTGAGCGATTTTTTCAAATAAAACCGTGTTGTAATTATTTTGGATGTAACGCAAGTCTGTTGTATATTTGGAAAGGTTTTTTTGCAAAGTTTCTATACTGCTTTTAACTGTGTTTAACTCTTTAGAATTAGCAATACTCTCTATACGATTTTGAAGCTCTAAACAGCGAGTATCTAACTCTTTATGTCGAATATCTCTTAACACTTTTTGGCTTCCAGCAGTCGTGCCATTCGTATAAATCGTATTATCATTGACATAGTTCTTTTTACTCGTTGAGCGATACTCATACCAATTATAATCTTGAATTAATGCAGGATTTTTGACACTATTGCGACATTGATAGGTAATTTTTGTCTCAGGATTATTCAGTGTTGCCGTTTGAAATCGTATGCCCATTTCAATAGCACTGTAAACAAAAATATCTAAGATAATAATAAATAACAAAGACCATCGTGTAAGCTTTTCAATATTTTTACTATCGTGCTGATAACTTAGTTTGAGTTTATAGAAAAATTTTATTTTGTCCAATAGTTTAAACATAGTGCTCCCTTTTCTATGATTATGAATGAAGTCTATTATATCTTTTTAATTACATTCAACAAAATAGCTATAATACATTTCAATATCTCTTTATCAAAGGTACTTTATGAACGGCACTACACGAGCAAACATTCACGCAGGACTCAACGTAAAAATTGTCCTCAAAGCAGACCAACGCAGTGGAAAATTAACCGAAGGAATCGTCAAAGACATTCTTACTAATTCTCCCTCTCATCCCCATGGCATTAAAGTAAGGCTTACCAGTGGCGACGTAGGACGTGTCAAAGAAATTGGTTAAATAAGCGCATACTCTATCGTAAGCTGAATCGTAAGATTTGAGGCAAAGATTGGCTCAGGCATAGGGAAAGGAAAACTTTTTATAATGGCTTCTTTCACAGACTTATGAAACACTTGTTTCCCTTCTATTATGGTAAAAGCAATCAAATTTCCCTCAGGTGAAATTGTAAACTCAATCACAACGCATCCTTCGATATTACGCTCACGCGCCAATCTGGGATAGCTTTTATTGGTATCAATACGATTTTTAAGTTCTGAGAGATACCGTACTTTCTTCACATGTAAGGTTTCTTGTGCCATTTTAGTTTCAACACTTTTTTCGGATACAACATCTTTTTTTTCTTGACTTGGCACAATTTTCTCCATAACAACAGGAGCTTGCACAGTCTGTTCATTTGGTTGTTCAAGCTTTTTTTGCACAATTTTCTTCTTAACTTTAAGGGGGTTTGGTGCAGGTTTTTCTTCAATGATTGGAAGCTCTTTGGGTTCTTCGACTTTGGCTTCTGGCTCTTTGATAACAGGTTCAACTGTTTTTGGTGGAAGATAACTTATTTGAATAGCCATCGCTTGGGGAGTCGTTTTTGGCTCAAGCAATGAAGGTGCAATGCTTTGCATGTAAGCATACAAACCTAATCCAAATAAATAAGGCAATACGGCTATACCAAACGAACTCACATACCTGTTCATTGCTGAGTGACCACACTTAATTTTGTAAAATTGTTCTCTTTCAAAAGATTTAAGATATGCACAAACGGCTCAAACGAAGAGGCTTTATCACAGTTAATAAAGACGGTACTTTCTTTCTCAACTTTGGTTAATGCTTCCTTTAAAGCTGAGCTTTCAACGGCAACATCATTGAAAAAATACTTTCCTTCTTTGGTAATTGTAATGATTAGCTCTTTATGAATTTGTAAAGCATCAGAAGAGCCTGCTTTACTTAAATCTACAGGAATCATACCTCGTGCTACAAAGGTAGATGTAGTCAACACTATCACCAAAAGTACAAGCATAATGTCTATGAACGGAACGACATTAATCGCATCAAACCGTCTAAGCTGCACGTTTTGGCTCCTTATGTGCTAAGTCCCATTGCACCAAAATTTTCTCAATTTTTCGCACCAAATGGTTGTATAAGAAAATAGCCGGAATGGCAACGACAAGTCCCATCGCGGTTGCTTTTAACGCAAGAGCAAGGGAGCTCATAATGTGCTTCACATCAATCTCGCCACTCAGTCCCATCGTATAAAAGGTTAATATAATGCCGAATACCGTTCCAAGAAGTCCAATATAAGGTGCATTTGAACCAAATGATGAGATGATATGGATGTGATTGCTCACATCCATTTCTAGCGCCTCCTTATACTGATACGTTTCAACCTTTAAGGCTCGATAAAAAAGTAAACGCTCTATCCAAAAAAAGAAGCTCAAAAAACTCATGATTCCCAAGAGTCCGATAATTCCATAGTCCACCACATCTTGCAACAGTGTAATACTTATCATTGAAAATCCTCTCCCGCACTTTGTAGAGCTTCGTTAAATGATTTAATAACACCTCCATTTTTAGCCGCAAAAGCTTTAGCCTCTTCTATGGATGCAAAAGCATATTTACTTTTTTCACTCATTGTACCTTTAATGCGACTACCAACAACATAATGAGCTTTATGAGCATCCACAAACTGTAAACTTGTCACATCCACTACATGAATCTCTTCAAGTGGTAGTTTTTTAATAAGCAAATCTTCCGCTAAACAGTGCAATGAGCAGTATTGACGCACTTTACCTTCTAAACTTGCATAGTGATTGGTTTTAAAATAGGTATTTAAATTCATACCACATACCACGCCACCAGTGCTTTCTTGCATTAAAATAGCCTTGTCTTTAGGGACACTTTGGAATAACTCTTTGTTGCTACTTGCACCATGGTTATGACCACCTTTTTTAACACCGTATGTTGCAAAAGCATATCCACGATAAAGATTGAGCCCTAGATAAAAGAGAATCAATAAAGAAGCAAAACTAAATGCCGCTATCTTTTTAAGACGTGTTGCCTCAAAAAAAGTGATGCGTTTAGCCATAATCAGTAATGCCCAAATAACGGCAATATAATTCATGACGCCAAAGATATGCGTCCATGTATCAGCTTTTGTTGCAAGTGGCGCAACAGGCTCAATTCCTAGATGAAATCCTTGAATAAAACCATTAACGATATTGCTGTAATGATGTACAAAGAAAAACTCATACGTATGCGATAACCCGCCGATGATAAAGAGAGGAATAAACGCATAAGAGAGGGTATAAAATGCGGATTTAAAGTTTACATGCAAGAGTTTTGAAGCGATAAAAATTCCCCCACCCGCTAAACCAACCGTACAGATAACCGCTAAAACAAGCGCGCTAAACCCAACATAATCAAGCCCTTTAATACCTATATTGGCTTGAAGCCAAGCCCCAGCTTGCACCCACACATAGCTATCACTAATCGCCACACGACTAAGAGCGTGGTGGAAACTCATCGTAATGGTGATAGCAGCGGTGATAAGGAGTATCGCCCAGACTTCAGCGGTTGAACTTTGAAATTTTTGAAACAATGAAGAGGATGGTTTGGTCACTTTAAAACTCACCGATTCACAGGCCTGTGCACAATCCATACACAAGGTACAATCATCCATAGACGCTTTTTTGTTAAACGCAAAAGGCTTTAGATTGTACGAACACGCTTTAGAGCAATCAAATGTTTTACAATTTTGACAACTCTGCTCATACGTTCCAAGCCATGTAAAGGAAACTTTTGAAAAAGAGCGTGTTAAGGTACCGATAGGGCAAATGTATTTGCAATAACTCATCTCTTTATACACAAAAAAGAAGATAAGCGCGACGATACTCATGACCGTAAAAAATAGGGCCGTACTCAAAGGTGTTCTAAACGCAGGTGGATAGATATAATAGACCGTCCACCAACCAAAAAAGAGTAATAAAACACCGATAAGAGGTTGTTTAAGCCATTTTGGTGGTGTTTTATTGAGTCCGATTTTACTGAGGTATTTACCAACAAAGGCATGCGGGCAGATACCACAAAACAAACGCCCAAACGTAGAGAGCGTTACGACCATAAACAGTGGCCAAAAGAGTGACCAAAAGAGTGTCGTTGTAAAACTATTATGCGCTTTATCCGGCACGCTTATACCTAAAAAAATCGCATAAACAAACAATCCTAAAACCACCCAACGAAGGGTGGTTAAAAAGAATTTATTTTTAAAGAGAAAAGCTGTTACTACATGGGCAAAAAGATCCATTTTATCCCGTTTTTGCTGATCAACCATCACTTATCCTTTAAAATTTATAACGATAACTAACCATAGCACTTCGTGGAGCTGCTGCTTTATAACTCTCTACTCCGTAAACACTTTTATCCGCTTGCATTGCATAGTGTTTATCGAAAATGTTGTAAATATTGAGTTGAATTAAATGCTCTTTAAATTCATACCCAAGCATTAAATCTGTTACAAACTCGTAGCCCTCGTATTTGTCACTATTGGCATTATCAAGATAGTAACTTCCCCAAGATTTGGTTTGAATACGTGCTTTAAAACCATTGTCCATTTTATAGTTCGCTTCTAAACCATATTGATGTTTGGGGATATAGGGTAGATAGTTTCCATCACGACTTACAAAAGCTGCACCCACTTTTTCTTGGAAGCTTTTGTATTTAAAATCACTATAAGCATAGGAGAGTCCAAAACTTAAGGCTCTATTGACCGCATACGTACCTAAAAATTCAAAACCTCTTTTTTGAGTTTCGCCTGCATTGTCATAGATGGTAGTGCCACCGGCATCTTTGATTTGGATAATTTCATCTTTGACATCATTTTGATAAATGGCCATATCGTACGAGAAGTTTTCCGTACGTGTTTTTAGACCTACTTCGTAGTTAATACTTTTGGTTTTATCTAGATTTTCATTATCGCCAAGTTCGCTGGTTGTTGGCGCTTGATTGGCAAAGGCGACTGAGGTATAGATATTGGTTGTATCAGTCAGTGCATAGGTAATGCCAAGTTTTGATGAGAGCAGTGTATAGCTTTTATCGATAGCATAATCACCCTCTCCTGTTGCATATTTACCTGTAGAGTAGTTAAAATAGCTGATTTCATTACCACTGATGTCAAAATTTAACTTGTCAATACGACTACTGATGTCAATGGTAGTTTTATCAAATGGTGAAAATGTTTCCATTGCATAAACCCCATATAACGTTGCACGGCTATCTTCTGTATTGGCAAGAGAACCTTTAGTATTAGAAAGTGTTTGTAATATACGCCCTGTTCCAGAAGTAATAACATCTGCATATTGGTACTTTTTCGCATCATCGCTTCTGTCTTGCTTGGCGGTCACACCCATAACCAGTGTAGCCTCTCTATCGAAGAACTTATGCGCATAATCTGTTTCCAAATCAACCCCATAAACATAGTTTTGGTCTGCATCGTTAATGATGCCCGTTACGGGATGAAAATGCTCCCATTTGTTGATGTAAAAGCGTGGTTTATACGTCCAAGCCCCTACCTCTTTTTCATATTTGCTATTAAATGAGAGAATTTTAGAATCGCGGGCAGTGTATTGCCATGGACTTGAGGTATTGTGTTGCTCGCCCGTTGATTTAAAAATTTCAAACTCTTCTTTCGTCATTGAAGCAGGGAGTTTTAGGTTTGATTCAGTATATGCAAGCTCACTTTCAAGTGTCGCATCATCATCAAAAATATGCCCATATTTAAAACTAACTTGTGTCGAATCAAAAGCATTATTATCACGCCAATCATTATCTATCGTACGTTTTGAAAAAGTCATTGATGCAAAATCATTATCATCTATTTTACTTCTAAGTTTTAAATTTAAGTTACGTTGCCCATCATTACCTAAACCTACTTTAATACTGTTGCTATCTTCATCAAAAACTGATTTGGTAATCAACTGAATAACACCGCCCGTTGTGTTAACCGCATTGATAGAACCAGGCCCTTTTTGCACTTCTATACTCTGTACATCTTGCATATCAATATAATCAAACCGTGTAAACGAATCAGGGTCAGTCATAGGTACACCGTCTTTAATAACCATGATTTCACGTACCCCATAACTCGCTTTTAACCCTGCCCCTCGGATAATCAGTCTAGGACTTGGAGAATTACTAGAACTTTCTACATTGACCCCAGGAATATTTTCCAATGCACTACTGACATCAAGAACATTTTTATCTTCAATACTTTGTGCGTTAACAACAGCGATAGACTGCGAAACTTCTTTAGTCCCCGTAGCTATCTTAGTAGCTGTCACACTGATACTATCAAGTTGTACGTTCTCTGCAATAAGGCTCAGAGGCAGTAGCAGCAAAAGAGCAGGAATAGAATAATATTTCACCATAACAATCATCCTTCTAAAAGTTTTGAAAGCATTGTTACAAGCTCGTGTTAAATTTATGTTAATTAGCATCACTGTTTAATAAAATATGTTAAGATGGAACAAAGGTGTTACAATAGAGTCTTTAAATCACACCATAAAAGTCTATCACTACACATTCGCTACACGTAATGTGATTATGATACTTCATCAAAAGTTTTGAAAGGAGCCAAAATGCAAAATTTTAACCTTGAAGATATTACCCCAGAAGAGCTTTTCAATGCTAGACGACATTTTTTAAAACTCGGTGCCGGTGCATTAGTGAGTAGCTCTGCGCTAACACACCTTATGGCAGAACTTCCCAAACAAAATGCCTTACATTATACCCCTAGCACTAATCCTGATAAATTGATTCTCAATACTGAGGAGCAAGCGACTAATTATGTCAATTTTTATGAATTTTCCACCGATAAAGTAGCCCCTGTTAAAATGTCACAAAAGATGAAAACAAGTCCGTGGAGCTTGGGCTTTTTTGGTGAAATCAAAACAGAACAAATGGTCGAAGTCGATGAGCTGATTGCTAAATTTGGTTTGGAAGAGCGCATCTATCGTTTTCGCTGCGTCGAAGGCTGGTCGATGGTCGTACCATGGATTGGTTTTCCATTGTATAAGCTATTGGACTATTTAGAACCCAACAGTAATGCTAAATACGTCAAATTTACCACCCGCCATGAACCTGCGATGTTTCCAGACCAAGCCAAAGGTATCTTTGCTTCCATCAAGCACCCTTATGTTGAAGGTTTACGTATGGATGAAGCACGCCATCCTTTAACCTTTATCGCTGTTGGCATGTACGGTAAACGTCTACTTCCACAAAATGGCGCACCAATGCGTCTTGTAGTACCGTGGAAATACGGCTTTAAATCTATAAAATCCCTTGATTTAATCGAATGTGTTACAGAAGAGCCTCGCAATACATGGCAAGACCAAAACCCTGACGAATACGGTTTTTATGCCAATGTTAACCCCGAAGTTGACCATCCTCGTTGGACACAAGCTAAAGAGCGCGTTTTGGGCAAACTCTTTAAACAACCTACCCTTAAATTCAATGGCTACGAAAAAGAGGTCGCTTCACTGTATGCGGGAATGGATTTAAGGAAATATTTTTGAAAATCTTACTCATTTTTTTAGCGCTTTTACCACTTATGTGGGCAGGATATACCTTGCCAAGCGCAATTGACCCGATAAAAATGCTCTCAAATGTCACTGGCGTTGGCGCAATCGTTTTGCTTTTGATCTCACTTTTACCCTCTACATGTAAACGCCTTTGCCATTTTAATTTTATCAAATACCGCAAAACTTTAGGCCTCCTTGCCTTTATGTATACACTCTTTCATGTAAGCGCTTTTGTCATCCTAGATGCTGAACTCGACCTCACTTTTCTCATCGAAAAAAGCCTCAAAAAACCCTTTATCTACATTGGTGCTATCGCCTTTGTTATTCTTCTTTTCATGGCACTCACCTCATTTAAAAAACTCTTTGCCAAGTTTTCCACGTACCACAAAGCGGTCTACCTCGCCTTAGCACTTGCACTCTTTCATAGCTTCTGGGCGCAAAAGGTCGCTGGAGTGTTTGAGTACAGCGTCGTTGCCGTTGGCGTGGTACTTTTAGGGGAGAGAGTTTGGGCGTGGAAGAGAGCTTAGAGTCTTTCATGTAAAACTATTTTCGTTATACTCTTCAAAATCATTTCTAAAGAATCACCATGAAAACATTTCAAGAAATTTTCAATGAGTATATAGAAAAAATTACTCAAGACTCTCAAGAATCAATACAAAAAATAGGTACCTTAGAAAGCGAGTGTACACGCTTAATAGAGAGATTGTCAATACCAGTTCATAAGTATGCATCAGTAAACTCTTTGCCTAATAGAGAACGAAGATAGAAGC
>JAQUGO010000003.1:0-60070 GCA_028684065.1 Sulfurospirillaceae bacterium | reverse complement strand
ATAGAAGCCAATCGTTATTACAGTTGTGAATTAGAAAAAAGAAGAGAATATCTTACCAACAATCTTAACTCTACAGAAAATCTTTTAAGTTATATTGTTTTTTCATTACACCATATGACTTCTGCTCATGGAAGGAATTGGTTTTTAGTTTTACTATGGATTTTCAATGTTGGATGTTTTACATTTATATATCACAATACTTCAATTTCAAACATGCTTATTACTTTTATTTTGATATTTTCTTTGTTTATTTCAACCATATGCTTTTCTGGCATTGCTGGTGCAGGATTTTTTTTAACATTATTCTTTAGTTTATTAGGACTTTATGAAACACCATTTGAATTAAAAAAGTTTTAACATATACCAGTATATTGAACGACAACAAAGAAGATTTTTCATCTATTCTCTTTGCCAATAAAATTGCTTTAGGCTATTTATACTATCAATTCATCACATCCGTGAGAAAAGATACAAGTAAATAAGTATTTCACCACAAACAATACGTTTATTTTAACTATTGGTATTAAAAAGGAGTCTAAATATTTTGTTTGTTTCTCTTCTTGTAAGAGATTAAAACACAATGCGTTACAATACTATCAATAAAATACCACAATACAGAGGAGAAATAAAAAAATGAAAGTAGTCGCTATTAACGGTAGTCCAAAACATAATGGAAACACCGCTCAACTTATCGATACCATTGCACTAGAATTGGCAAAAGAAGACATTAGCACTGAAATCATGCATATCGGTAATAAAACAATTCGTGGATGTTTTGGTTGTGGCGGTTGTGCCAAAAATCAAGATGAACGCTGTGTGGCAAAAGACGATGAATACGTCAATGAATGCATTCAGAAGATGAAAGATGCCGATGGAATACTGATAGGAACACCTGTTCATTTTGCAGGCATTGCAGGAACGATGAAGTCATTTTTAGATCGTGCTTTTTATGTCTCTTCTGCCAATGGTGGGCTATTTCGCAAAAAAGTAGGGGCCAGTATCGTAGCAGTTAGACGCTCTGGTGGTGTCGGTACCTTTGATGCCATGAATCACTACCTTAACTATGCCGAGATGATTATGCCAACAGCAAACTACTGGAATGTTGTTCACGGAAGAATACCAGGAGAAGTACAAGAAGATTTTGAAGGGATGCAAATCGCGCGAGTGCTTGGTAAGAATATGGCCTGGACACTTAAAATGATGCAATTGGCCAAAGACAATAACCTGCCTTTCCCAGAACGTGAAGCCAAGATTATGACCAATTTTGTACGCTAAAATCCTTTACATGTAAGCTGAAAAAAAGGCTTTTATCTCTCTTTTAAAAGCCTAAATATCTTCCTTAAAAACAAGCTTCCAAAAAGCTTTATACGCAACAATCTCTTGCGTCTTAGGGGTTAGACTTTTTAAAACTTCACGTGAATTTTGTATCTTTTTAGGCAATTCGTCATGTCGGTCACCGCCAATATCAAAGGCGGTTAAAAAATGATACGGATAATCTTCTATCAACTGAGTCCATTCACTTTTAAGTTTACCCGTATTTCTATCCCAAATCGTAGCTTGGTGTTCATTACTGGGTTTATACACTGAATCTT
Source organism: Sulfurospirillaceae bacterium (assembly GCA_028684065.1). GTDB lineage: Bacteria > Campylobacterota > Campylobacteria > Campylobacterales > Sulfurospirillaceae > Sulfurospirillum. The sequence continues at coordinate 58,478 of JAQUGO010000003.1, read as the reverse complement.
TATCACCAAAGGCTAAATCAAAGTAGAGATTGGGATGTCGCTCAAGCAAACCTCGTACAAAAGAAGGCGTAAAGCGTTTGGCATTACCACTGTAACGAATTTGTGCAAAATGGCACCAAATAACATTGGCATGAGGATAGGTATCAAGCATTTTCTCCAAAGGATTAAGCAAAGCGTCTTCCACTTCATAATGAATTTGAAATGAAATTCCTGTTTTTTCGGCAAAATCAAACAACACATGCCCTGCTTCCGAATCAATAGGAATACTCACATCGCGATACGATTCGTTACGTTTCACTTGTCGTGTGGAAAGATAGTGTCGAAACTCAAACTCCCCTAAAAGGGGATAATGCTGTTTGGTTACTTGCTTAATGGTTTCGTTTATAAACGATTTAGGCTCACTCGTCCATGCAGGATAGATTCCTGAGGTGCTTGTGGGCACATACCGAGAAGCATCAGCACTGATGAGTGTGCGAGGTACATCGTGCCATAGTTTGCCTTCTTTGGCATACGCTTTATCCCCTATTTGTGGCGATAAAGCAATCAACGCAACACCTTTGTCATCCATTATTTGAGCATAATCTATTAAATCAAATTTGCTTGGATTAAACGATGATTCAACATCAATTAAGGGAAGAACTCCTGTGGCATGTATCGCTTCAATACGTGCTTTCCATACTATTTTAAGGGAGGGAATATCAAAAGGAATAGGAGTTTTTTCAAAGGATGAAAGAGAGTTAGCCAAAGGCAAAGGTGAAATAGACTCAGCGTGTAAACCAAAAACAAAGACCAAAATAAAAAAGAAAACTTTCATCGCTACTCCTTTGATCATTTATAAGACTTCTTATCAGCACAATTGGTTATTAACAGATCTTATCGTAGCATTCCTCAACACATCTTTTTCTTAAGATATTTTCCTATTTTTTACACCATATATTGCTATTATTTTACGGTAGAGAGCTTCGCACACAATGCCATAAAAGCTTCGCCATAGCGCTCAAATTTCACTTCACCAACACCACTGACTTCAAGCATCGCTTCTTTATCTAGTGGGAGTTTTTCCGCCATCTCTTTAAGGGTTTTATCGCTAAAAACCACGTAAGGGGGAACACCATTTTCTTTGGCTATTTCTAAACGCAAGGAACGCAATTGTTCAAAAATAGAGTGATCGAACGTACCAAAAACAACTTTCTTGGCTTTTTTGACCTTTTGACGCTCTTCTAAGCGCTTCGCATGAATACTCACAGATAAGCGCTCTTTGATGATTTGAGCACCGTATTCACTGAGGCTCACCACACGGTATTCACCCACGTTTAAAGCATCAAGCTCCATCAATCGATCGCCGATGCTGAGCCATTGCGCTTTGGTTTTATCGTTTCCGATGCCAAAAACAGAAAGGCTTTGGTGTCCGTTTTGCACGATTTTCTCATTGGTGGAACCCATTAACACATCGACTACGTATTGCAGTCCAAAACGCTGTCCTGTTCGGTAAACGCTTGAGAGAAGTTTTAATGCTTCATACGAAATGTCCACACTCTGCTTTTCACTATCGATACAGTTGTCGCAACGCGTTTTACATGTAAGAATCGTATCGTCAAAATAAGCCGCGATTTGCTGATGCCTGCACACTTGCGAAGAGGCAAATTTTGCCATCGCTTCGAGCTTTTCATACGCCACTATTTGATACTCTGAAGCGGGCTGTTCACCGATGCGACGCTTGTGCTCCACGATGTCTGAGTTGGAAAAAAGCAGTAACGTCGAAGACGGCAAGCCATCACGCCCTGCGCGCCCAATCTCTTGGTAATAGTTTTCGATGGTTTTAGGCAGTGACATATGCACCACAAAACGAATATTGCTCTTATCGATGCCCATACCAAAGGCGATGGTTGCGACAACGACCTGAATCTCATCGTTTAAAAAAGCGCGAAACGTCTCATTTTTCTCTTCGGTCGGAAGTCCCGCATGATACGCACGTGCAAGGATATTGCGTGTGCGTAAAAACTGCGCCAAACTTTCGGTTTCTTTGCGACTTAAGGTGTAAATGATGCCGCTTTCGTTTTCAAACGCACTCAAAAAAGAGAGAAGCTGATCGCGCCCGTTGGCGTTGCGATAGTCCGCGTTGATGGTTAAATTATCTCTCTCCACTTTTGCACGAATGATAAGAGGATTTGAGAGGCTAAGCTGATGCAGAATATCGTGCTCAACGATCTTTGTCGCTGTTGCAGTAAACGCGGCAATGGGAGTCTGTGGAAAGTAAAGTTTGAGGCGAAAAAGTTGTCGGTAATCTTCCCTAAACTCATGCCCCCACTCACTCACACAGTGCGCCTCGTCAATGACAAAAAAATTAATGGGAAGGGTTTGCAAGAAGTGTAAAAATGACTCACCTTTTAAGCGCTCAGGAGCAACATAGAGAAGTTTAATCTCACCCTTGCGACACGCTTGCATGGTTTCTTGAATTTCGGAGGGAGTTTGCATCGAAGAGATCATCGAAGCATGAATGCCAAAGGTGGAAAGTGCGGTAATCTGGTCGTGCATCAAGGCTAAAAGCGGTGAAATCACCACACTCAGTCCTTCCATCACGAGTGAGGGAAGCTGATAACACAAAGACTTCCCTGCTCCTGTGGGCAGTATCATCATAATATCTCGACGCGCTAAGATAGTATCTACGGCCTCTTCTTGATACGCTCTAAAACGGTGGTGTCCAAAGACACTCTGAAGAATGCGGTTTTTATCTGACACTTAAATTTCTATCTCTTCTCGCTCTTTGCCATCACTTGCGAACCATTCATCGTTCATAAAATCGTTTTGAGCAATTTGCTGGATATCACGTTTCATATAACGCCCCTCCGCACTGACGGCTACATCACCATTAGGTAAAAGTAGTTCACCCGTGCCTTCAAAAATTCGCCCTTTATCATTGGTGATACGCCCTACTACTTTGAGTTCAACATCTAGCGGAACTGGCTTTCGATATTTAAGTTTAAGCTCGATAGTCACGCCAAAACTTCCCTGACCGTAATGTGCCATTATGGCTCGCCCAATCGTCTCATCCAAAATCGTAGCCGAAATACCACCGTGTAAAACACCAGGATAGCTTTGAAGTTTATCATGAGGTGTAAAGAAAGCTACGATTTCTTTGTTTTCTAACTCATAAAATTTCGTTTTAAGTCCAAAAGCGTTTTCAACCCCACACACCAAACAATTTTTAGAAATATGCTGTTGACCCGTTACTTTAAATTTCATCCATCTTTCCTAAGCATGTACGGTGTCAAGTTCAGCAATAACGCGAGGATAAAGCTTGTCATCAATGAGCGTGTAACTTTTAATCAAAGCGTCTCTCAACGAATCATCAATCGCTTTTTGGTCCTCTTTGTCTTCAGGAATTTTCTTGTTGGAAAGTTTGCAATTGTTGTTAAAATCGTGCAGATACGTGATATTCACACGATAATCCAAACGATGGGTTAGCTCATTTTTAAGTTTACGCGTTTCATTCATTATGGTAAATTCTTGCTCATTGACAAGTTTTAATGCACGTAATTCTTCAAGCAATTTAAACTGTGTCATACTACGAGATGAACTTGGAATTAAAACCTCCGAGATAAACTCATAATAGGCTTCGACCACTAAGCTCATAATGTAAACATTACAGCCTAACTCACCTTTTTCATTTTCGATAAAATTTTTAAAATAGCTCAGTTTTTCCAGTTCTACGCTCATTTTCGTCCTTTTTTATGCTCTTGTTTTTTCTCTTTGGCTTTACGTTTATGCATCCCAACGATACTATTTGGCTGTGTTAAACGCTTCTCTTGACTACGTTCAATTCTGCCTTTAATGGTGCTTTTTTTAGCTTCTTTATCTATCCATTCTTTGGTTTCAAAGCCTTTGTAAAACTCCACTTTTAAACCGTATTTTAAGATTTTTTCAATCTCTTTTAAAACACTTTTTTCTTCTTTACATACCAAAGAGATAGCTTCACCCTCTTTGCCCGCACGTCCTGTTCGACCAATACGATGCACATAATCCTCTGCGTCTCCTGGAAGTTCATAGTTAATGACATGTGGTAAATCTTCGATGTCAAGACCACGTGAAGCGATATCTGTCGCTACAAGCACGCGAATCGTTCCCGCTTTAAAATCTTTAAGCGCCTTGGTGCGTGCCGAATGTGCTTTATCGCCATGTAAAATGAGTGTTTTAAGCCCACTATCTTCCATGTACGCTCCAACCTCATCAGCACTTTGTTTGGTTTTGGTAAAGACTAAAACTTGATGCCAATTTTGGGAACCTATCATAAAAGAGAGCAATTCACATTTTTTATCTTGGTCACAGACATAAATGGTTTGTTTGACTTTTTTTGCCAAATCACCTTGATTGTTTATTTCGATTTTAATCGGTTTTTTCATACTGATTTCAGAGAGTCGCTTGACCGACTTACTTAGCCCTACGGAAAAAAGAAGTGTTTGTCGTTTTTTAGGAACAAGCGCTAAAAGTGTCTCAACCTCAGACCAGAAGCCCATATCTAAAATTCTATCAGCTTCATCAAAAACAACGATTTCTACCTTAGAAAGATTCACACTCTCTTGCTTCACATGTTCGAGCAATCTTCCCGGTGTTGCGATTAAAATATCAATACCATTTTCAAGTTTTTTAACTTGTGGCGTAAACTTAACACCGCCATAGACTGCACAACTTTTAAGGTCTAATTCTTTGCCATATGCTTCAATGCTTTTACCCACTTGCGCGGCCAATTCACGTGTAGGAACTAATATAAGGGCTCGAATGGAACGCTTGCTTTTTTCTTTTATCTCTTTTTTGGCTAACTGTTGTAAAATTGGCAGTGCATAAGCGGCTGTTTTACCCGTACCGGTTTGTGCTGTTGCCATAACATCTTTGCCTTCTAAAACTAAGGGGATTACTTTGCTTTGCACAGGTGTAGGTTTTGTGTAACCGAGTGCTTCAATCGCGGTAAGTATAGAGGATACCAATCCTAATTTTTCAAATGCCATAGAGTTCCTTTTGGATTGATTTAATCGTGAGAACTCTTATTGTATCTTATTTTACCCAAAAGGAAAAAATGGGCTTCTTACATGTAATGATGCAAGAAGCCCACAAGTATTAAATAGTCCTCCATTTAGCAGGGCCAGTTGTGTGAATAGACTCTCCACTACTGTCCACAGCAACCGTGACTGGCATATCTTTAACTTCGAACTCATAAATCGCTTCCATACCCAATTCCTCAAAAGCAACCACACGCGCTTTTTTGATAGATTGAGAAATGAGATACGCCGCTCCGCCTGTTGCGATAAAATAAATTGAGCCATACTCTTTAATCAAATCAATCGTTGGTTGTTTTCGCTCGGCTTTACCAATCATGCCTAAGATATTGATCTCCATCATATCTTTGGTAAATTTATCCATTCGTGTTGATGTGGTTGGACCTGCTGGTCCGACGGCTTCATCACGAACAGGATCAACAGGTCCGACATAATAAATCAATTTATTTTCTAAATCAACACCATTAGGCAATGGCTTTCCTGCATTTTTGTACTCAACGATTTTTTTATGTGCCGCATCACGTGCTGTTAAAATTTTTCCTGAAAGAAGTAAGGTATCGCCTGATTTAAACTGAGATAGGTTTCCTTTATTTAAATCATCAATGTTCACACGTTTAATGCTCTCCATCGGAAGTTCAATATCAGGCCATAAATCTAAATCTGGCTGTTCAAACACTGCTGGACCATCGCCTTTGAGGGTAAAATGAATATGTCGTGTTGCCGCACAGTTAGGTATCATTGCAACAGGTAAAGATGCTGCATGACAAGGATAATCCAAAATTTTAACATCCAGTACCGTCGTAAGACCACCAAGCCCTTGTGCACCAATGCCTATTTTATTGATATCTTCATAGAGTTTGAGACGCAATTCTTCCAAAGCATTCTGTGGACCTCTGGCTTTGAGTTCATGAATATCTACATGCCCCATTAAGGCTTCTTTAGCAAGGAGCATTGATTTTTCAGGATTGCCCCCAATACCGATACCAATAATTCCTGGAGGACACCACCCTGCTCCCATATGTCGTGCATTTTCCATGACCCAATCGTAGATACTATCACTAGGATTTAGAACAGCAAACTTAGATTTATTTTCACTACCACCGCCCTTTGCCGCTACGGTTATCTCTATCTCATCTGAATTATTAACACTGTAATGAATGACTGCTGGCGTGTTGTTTTTGGTATTGATGCGCTTCCCTGCTGGGTCACTGACGATAGAATAACGTAAGGTATTATCAGGGTCTTGATACCCAAGAGCAACACCTTCATTGATAATATCTTCTAACTCTTTATTTAATTCTAATTTTGCTTTTAAACCCACTTTGATAAAGACATTAACAGAACCCGTATCTTGGCATAGTGGACGATGTCCCATCGCACACATTTTTGAGTTAATTAGTATCTGCCCGATTGCATTTTTAGCTGCTTCTGATTTTTCAATCTTATATGCCTCAATCATACCTTTTACAAAATCCGCCGGATGGTAATAGGAAATGTATTGAATCGCATCAGCGATACTTTGTTTAATGTCTTCTTGCGTAATCGTACCCATTGACAATGCTCCTATGTAAAAATTTTTTCACTTGATTATACTAATTACAGATAAAAATTATATTTAGATATAATTTTAAAAATTTACTAGGGGATTCAATGCTGTTAAATTATGACGAAATTAATGACTTAGATCGCTATAAGATTATGTCTGGAACTGTGATTCCTCGGCCCATTGCGTGGATTGTAACGGAAGATGATGGCGTTATTAATGCTGCGCCTTTTTCTTATTTTATCCCACTTTCCAGTAATCCAGCAACACTGGTTGTTTCAATTGGTAAAAAAAATGATACCACGCCCAAAGATACACTGGCCAATATCTTAAAAACTAAAAAAGCAACGATTTGCTTTGCCAATAAAGAGAACCTTGAAAAACTCAAACTCTGCGCCAATGCTTTAGCCAAAAATGAGAGTGAAATCCAAACCTACGCTATTGAAGTGAGTAAAGTCTTAGAAGATTTTCCTCCGATGATTAGCTCATCTCAAAGTGCCTTCTTTTGTGAATTTTACGATACTATCAAAATTCCAGGCGCAACAACACCTGTCATCTTGGAAATCAAAAAACAATTTATTGAAGATAATAGAATTGATGCAAAAATGCATGTTTCAGTCGAAAATGTGGGACGCGTTGGAACTAGTTTTGCAGCAATGGTAGTGCTGTAAAACAGCAGTATCATTCTCATTAAAAGAGTACGCAAAAAGAGCGCTAAGTAAAAGATACTTTTTTCTGATTTAAATCAATGATTTGTTATGTCACGATTGGATACAATGGCATCAAAATTAGGAGAGAATCGTGTTTGGATTATTTACAAAGAAAGATCAAAAACCTAAATCAGATCATGCTAATAACTATACATGTCACACATGTGGGCATAATTGTTCAAAATGTGAAACACCTTTTTGTTATGCGTGTTATACTGAAAGTGGTGTATGCCCTTCATGTGGAAGTGAGACAGTAAAAAATCCTCTTTTTTCTGCTAAACAAGCTTTACATGTAAGGAACTGAACCTTACATGTAAATTAAAATTTAGGCAAAAAATCGTTCGTTTATCTCTTCCTTGAGTTTAACACCGCTAAAATGTGCACGCTGAACAAGTTCCCAAAAATATCGATACGTAGCGCGATCGTGAAGCTCTCCAGCATATTGGATAGGTCCCCAGGAAGCATCTTGCGCCGCTATTAAAATACCTTGTGCTTCTTCAAGCTCATTAAAATCTGGCTTCATCGCATCGACTATGGCTGTGATTTGGGTTGGGTAAATAGACCACATGCGCATAAATCCAAACTCATTACGTGCTCGTTTGGCATCTTCGTACGTTTGATAGCTATTTTTTAAATCCAGTGTTACATTGTGGCATGGGATTACATGATTGGATAAAGCGGCTTGCGTGACATTGGCTTTAGCACGTTTAATAAGTTCATGGTCAAATTGCCCAGGACTTCGCATATTAGAAGCGGGAATCGCCCCTTGATAACCGGAGACAAAATCCATCAATCCAAAATCAAGCACTTGTAGCCATGGAAGCGTGGCTAGTTTTTCAACATCCCTAAGTGCCCCGTGTGTTTCTATCAAGATATGAATCGGAATTTCTCTTTGAATGCCACTCTTTTTACATGTAAGCTGAATATAGGCTATTTGCTCTTTGGCATCTTCGTAGCATGTCGCTTTTGGCAAGGTAATATATGCCAATTTTTCTCCCGCAGCAGGTACTAAAATATCAATATCCTGCCTCCAATTAGCATTGGAAAAATCATGAATTCTGACCCCTGCCATCCCATAAGGGTTCTCTTCCGAATTCACCATTTTTGCTACCATTTTGGCATGCTCAACTTCTTTACCCACTTGCGCCCCATCTTCACAATCGCATGTGATGTCAAAAATAGGCCCCAGTTTACGCTGCATCTCAAACGCTTTTCCTATCAGCTTCTCGCTGCCAGCAAAATGCTCGCAAGAGGGAATAATTGGTAAGCTTTTTCCTGATTCAAATAATTCTACATTAGGGTGTGTCATTTGTTTATCCTTTTTTTTATTTTATTTCTTCTTTTCAAGAAAGTCATTCCTTGAACATTCATATCACTAAAGCCTCAACTTTGTTGTGAATTTACTTTACTTATTTCTTGGGATTACAACTGTGTAATCCAAATCAAGTACCACATTTTTAAGGTATTTTCCATCACTATCTATCGGACTTTCCACATCATCAGCTCTCATGTTTTTAAGCGCAATCGTTCGTAGTCGTAACAATCCTATATCTTCCCTTTCATGCTCAATAGTCTCCAAAATTTCAGTGTACGCATAAATTGTATCGCCACCAAAAGTGGGGTTCGCATGCACACCGCTGTTTATCGCATAGAGCCACATTGCATTTTGCAAACCATTAAATGACAGTGAGCGCGCCACAGAAATGACATGACCTCCGTACATCAAACGCCCACCCATGGGAGTTTCTTTCATCATAAAGTCATCAAAATGCACTTTTGCATTGTTTTGGTACAACTTAGTGGCTAAGGTATGGTCACTCGTGTCAATGGTAAGCCCTTCGGGATGAGTGAGTCGTTCACCTTTTTCATAATCTTCAAAAAAGTATTTTCCTCCTGTTGCCAAGGTATCAACATCATGAAGTTTAGGTATCGTAATTACCTCTTTAATAGGCGTTGTTTTAGCAAAAGTTGGTACACTGTCTAACTTATAAGAGATGCCGTGTTCTCGCTTATGTACCATGACCCAGCGCTTAAGATTGAGCACCTCAAGACCATCTTGATTGTATCCTATGGAATGCACATACACCACTCCACTTTTAAGATTTGAATTCTCTTTGAGCCCTATTACGGTTGATTTCATCGATACAGTATCACCCACAAAAACGGGATTAGGAAATGAAATCTCAGCATACCCTAGATTGGCAATCGCATTTAATGAAATATCTTGTACCGACTTACCAAAGGTGAGATGAAACATCAGCAAATCATCAATTGGCTTTTTGTCGTACCCCAAAGACTGCGCAAAAACCTCTGAAGAGTGCAAGGCAAACCGACTTCCTGTAAGAGCAATATACAAGGAAACATCGCCATGACTAATCGTACGAGGAAGCGGATGAACTATTTTTTGATGAATCGCAAAATCCTCAAAATAGTTTCCTCTGTTTATTTTATTGTTGAGTATCATTCCTTTCTCCTAATACAAGCTTTGACCGATTTCTCGGTATCTATCGTACAGTGTAATAATGCGTTGCGCCCATTCGATGCGGGAACGATCAATCAGCTCATTCTTAAACTGAATCACCTCTCGCCCACTCTTTTGTGCTTTCTCAAAAGCAAGTATCATCTCTTTGGCATCTTCCACTTCCGCTTTTTTGGGAGTGAATATATCGTTAACATACTCTAATTGAATCGGATGTAAAGCCGCTTTGCCATCACAACCAAGATAATAGGCATCTTTGGAACTGGCTTCGCATGAAAACTCATCACTCACATCATAATGCGGTCCATCAATGACAATTTTGCCATAGGCACGTGCGGCTAAAACAATTTGCGCCATATAGTTAAAAATCGCTTTTGAATTTTTTTTCAAATTGATTTGCAATTTTTGCGCTAATGTATTTGAACCTATCATTACACAACGTAAACGCCCACCAGTGGCACAAATTTGTTGGATATTTAAAACACCTAATGGCGATTCAATGGTTATCATCAGCTCTAATTTTGGATTGATTGTTTCTAAAATCTCCTCTACCTTAAGAACATCTGCGGCTGATTCAATACATGTAAACAACAGCGCATCAATATCAATTGTTTTAGCTAATTTGATATCTTCAAGCAAATCTGCAGTGCCCAATTTATTTACACGTAAAATGCGCTCACTTGTTCCAAAATTGGAGTTTTCAGCAAACTCTTTTTGAATCATCAAACGAGCGACCACACGTTGCTCTTCTAGGATTCCTTCCATATCAAAGATAATGGCATCGGCTAGAAGTGTGCGCGATTTTTGAATAAAACGCTCATTATAAGGTGGCACAAAAAGCATTGAACGTCTTGCACGATACGTCTCTGCTTTGGGAATTTCTACCGCCTCTTCACCCATTACAATTTTGGCCAACTGTTTGCGTAAGACTTTGCCATTTTTCGTTTTAGGATAGTCACTAGCGATGTAAATTTGCTTAGGCGCTTTGTACTTGGCAAGGTTATTTTGTCCAAATTCTAAAATCGCGGCTTCATCTTCTTTGCTTATAGCACCTTTTGGAATAACCACAATAGCCACAATGGTTTTATACGCATCCAAATCAAGTCCCAAAGCCACACAATCAGCTACTAAAGGATGTGTTTTGATAACACGCTCTATTTCATGAGGACTCACACGAAACCCAAAAGTATTGATAATGTCATCTTTGCGCCCTAAAAACCAAATGTATCCCTCTTTATCACGTTTCGCATAATCACCTGTAAAAAAGTAACCATTGTGTCTGGCTTTGGCTGTATCTTCTTCCAAATTCCAATACTCCAAAAACAATCCTGGGTCATCTTCACCAATGCATATCATTCCCTCTTCTTCGCTACCTACTTCTTCAAGTGTATTGGGGTCAAGAAGTTTTACATTATGGCCAGGTTGAACAAAGCCAGCACTTCCTGGGCGAATAGGTCGGTATTTTGAGTGAGAAATATAGTATGAAAACTCACTCATCCCTATCGCTTCATAGATATTTTGCTTAAAACGTTCTTGCCACAATGTCACCATTTCCGAAGAAAGATGCTCCCCTGCACTCATACAATGACGTAGACTTGGGCAATCCTCAATCGTAAAATCTGTTTTTTGAATAATCTGCCTGTAAATGGTTGGAACACCAATAAAAATGGTGCATTGATGCTTTTTAATCAGCTCAATCCAACTTTTTGCATCATTTGCTCCCTCATGTGCAATGACCGTATAACCTCGATACAAAGGATCCATCAAGGCCGAACCTAGTACATATGTCCAATTAAATTTTCCAGAGTGCATAATGCGGTCGTTCTCTTTAAAATCAAACCAATATTCACTGGCTGGCTCACGCCCAATGAGAGAGCGATGAGAGTGTAAGACACCTTTGGGAAAACCTGTTGTACCAGAGGTATAAACAAGATATGCGGGTTCACCTGAGCGCGAATTGTAATGATTAGGAGAGTCATCAAAATTTTCTAAAATGGCATCCAATGCGTAAATCTTTATCCCTTTAGGTTGTAACAAATTTTCTACACTCGCAATTCCTGCAACAATGATATGGCTTAAATTGTCCAAATTTTCCAAATAAGGCAATAAATTATCATACATAGAAGCCGATAAAACAATCGCTTTGGCTTGTGAATCCGTCGCTAAATATTTGACTTCTGAACCACTCAGTAATGTTGATGTTGGAACAGCTACGATACCTGCTTTCATTGTTCCAAAAAATGAAATGGGATAGGCAAGAGAGTTTTTCAAACAAATCAACACGCGATCACGCACATCTATCTCAATCGAGCGCAAAAAGTTTGCCAATCTATCGGATGCATTGGCTAAGGTTTTATAGGTAATTTCACTGGTTCCTAACTTCGTATCTTCGATAATCATTGCAATCGTATTTTCTTTTACTGTACCTAAATGTTTAGAAGTACACGCAACGCCAATATTTAAAAATTCTGGAACGGTGATTTCTAATTGTGGATATTCTTCAAGTTTCATTTTGCGCCCCTTATATTTGACCAAATGGCCAGTTTTCTTTAATAGTATGTAATGGCATTTTACCTAGCACATGTAAGGCGAAGTTTTGGTCTTCCTCTTTTAAACTTTTTAAAGCATAGGCTCTTAAAATATTTTGCAAGGATTTCCCAAACATAGGAGGATCAAGCATCTCACCCTCATAACGTATGGCACCACTTAAAAGTGCATCAGCACGAATTGCTTCTTTGAGGATATTAATATCCTTTTGAATTTCATCAGGCGAAGGAGTAAAGGCTACTTTACAGATATTGATGTGATTGGGGGTAATGACTTGTTTTCCTGTCAATCCCATAGCCGTTTCACGTTTCGCATGAGCGTAGACATGGCGACTAGCATGGTCACCGTGTAAATCAAGCCATCTTCGGATATCTTTTTTCTCTAAACAACTATCTGGTAAAGAATTAGGTGTTAAAAGAACTTCAACCCCACCAATAACCCCTTTACCGTGAATACGCGCCTCCATCGTTAAAAGATTGAAAAATGTTTCTAACTCATCAATCCAACCCTCCGGTGTAATTTTATACGCCATCGCTTTGGAAAAATCGTGAATGCCAAAAACAACGTGTTTAACGGTTTGATAACTCATCAATTTGGATGCGATGTGAAGGGATTTTGGATGTTCAATGATAGGCTGTATCGTCAGTGAACTACCAATTGATACCAGCCAAGAAGATAAATCTCTTATTTCGGCATCTCCATAAACTTCTCCAGCCTTTGCCAAAACGATAACATCAATATAGCGATGTATCTGTTTGAGTAATTTTAAATCCTCCTCATACTCATCTGTTCGAAAAGGATTGATTCGAATCGCAATTTGGAAATCTCGTTCAGGAAATTTTGGTAACTCCTCTAAAAGCAATTTTCGAGACATATCTTTCATCCGACATCCGTCTTCAAGGTCAAATAAAAGCGTGTGCGCTTTAGTTTTATAGGCATGTTTTTGTAACCTAAATTTGGCTTGCTCCATACTCTCATACGAGCCATCAAGGGGGTTAAATTTGATGGGTGGGTAATAGATTTGTATGCCAGGCCAGAAGCCACCTAGAACTGGTGTTAAATCATCTTGTGCTGTTAGCTTCGATAAATCCATCATCTTTTTACCTTTTACATTATTTACGGGTATTAAGACATATCAAAAATAAACGACTCTATAATATCAAGAGATGAAATAGATTTTAATATTTTCTTAATAAAGTAAAAATTGGCCAAAAAATGATAGTTTGGTAACACTTTATAAAAATAGAGTTTCACATGGTGAGATAATTTTAAAAATTATTCTTATATAGTAAAATAAAAAATAAAAAATAAAAAAAAATGTGAAAAAAAGTAGCATACTAATCATTAAAAATGTTATGATTAGTCCATGAAAAAAGCTTATGTCACTATCAAGAGTTAATATGCAAAGTCAAAACAAATCTTTATCCAAAGGCTTACTCATCTTAAAAGAGGTGATAACGTCAAGTAAACCTGTTACAGCCAATGCCTTATGTCAAAAATTTGATATTGACAAAAGTACGATGTCAAGGCTTATTACAACCTTACAAAGTGAAGATTTCATTGAATATAAGGATAATACAAAAGAGATTATTTTAAGTGATTTGATGCGTAAAATCGTTCTTAAAGATGATAGGGAAAAGATTATTTCAAAAACACAAATATTATTGGATGACATTTTTTCATTAACCAATGAGAGTTCTTATATCGGTATTTACGATAACAATGCCGTTTTATACCTCAACCAAGTGGACAAATCAAATCGTGTTTTAAAAACACGTAATGCGATTGGTTTGCATGCTCCTTTACATACCAATGCTTTTGGAAAAATTCTCATTGCCTATTTGGGAATCGATTGTGCAACCTTAGAGTTAAAACACTATACCAGCAATACCATAACAACGGTTAGTAAAATGAATCGTGAAGTCGAACGTATCAAAACACGTGGGTATGCAATTGGCAATGAAGAGCATGAATTTGGCTTAAAATCTTTAGCAATTCCATATTTTAATAGTAAAAAGGAATTTGTTGGCGCAATTGGTATTTCAGGACTTGCCATACGGATGGATGAACGTACTTTGCATCAATTTGGCGAACAACTCATCCAACTAAACCAGTAAACATGTTTTTATTTTCAGTAATATTTTATTTAATTTGGAGTAATGTGGATAATGTAAATTTAATCGTTAAGGCGGTTTAAATATGCGTATTCTTCTACTGAACTTAGTTTTCATTCTACTTTCTTTACATGTAGAGGCTAAACCTCTTGTCCTCTCTGTGATTCCCTTACAAGAAAATACAACAATCACTCAAGAATTTTTACCGCTAATGTCCTATCTTGAGGAAAAACTACATACAACGGTTACCTTAAATGTTGCCAAAACATATCAAGATGTTATTGAAGCCTTTAAAAACAATCAAACAGATTTAGTTTATCTTGGCCCTCTGCCTTTTGCTATACTTCAAAAAAGTACGACATCACTAAGTCCCATTGTAACCTTTAAACAAAAAAATGGACAAACACAATATCGTTGTGTTTTGGTTAAATTTACCAAAGACTCTTTGCCAAAACATGACAAAACGACCATCAAAGTGGCTCTTACACAACCGCTCTCAACGTGTGGCTATATGCAAACAAAACTTTTAATCCACGAATTTTTACACGAAGATCTCAATCGTATGTACTACCAATATACGGGCAATCATGACAATGTAGCGCTTTCTATCCTGAGAGGTGACTTTTTACTAGGAGGGATGAAGGAGAGTATTGCTCAAAAATATGCTTCTTTAGGAGTTGAAATTCTCAGTTATTCAGCTCCTGTTCCAGGGCTAATGCTGATAGCCAATACCATAACCTTAAGTCAAGAAGAGATAGATATGATACAAAAAATACTTTTAGATGCTCCAAAAGATATTTATCAAACATGGGGAGAATCTCTTTCTTATGGAATGAGTATCCCTAATCTTAATCAGTTTAATCTAGAAAATTTTGGTGATCTAAATTATACTATTCCAAAAAATGGAAATTTCTAATGCGGCGAATACTCCTCTTAACCACTCTTTTTGCACTCTCGTGTTATGGACTTTTTTTTGGTTATACCTATTCTGTCATGCAAAAAGAAAAAGAGATGCTTATCGAAAATCAAAATAAAAACCTTAGTATTGCTTACAACGCTGTTACCCAAATGTATCGTATTTCTATTGAAAATTATTTTCAATCTTCTATTATGAAACCCTCTGTTCTCAATATCTTGCGTCAAGCAAAATTTGCCGATGAAAAAACAAAAGCACCTCTCAGAGGTTCATTGTATCGTCTTTTATACCCTTTATATCACGATACTTTACTTCCTTTTGGAATTCGCCAATTTCATTTTCATACGGTCTTAGGAGAAAGCTTTTTACGATTTCATGCCCTCACTGAAAATGGTGATCCTTTAGCAGACATAAGACCTTCCATCAAACAAGCCAATATCAATAAAAAAACGATTATAGGATTTGAAGGTGGTAGGATTTATCCAGGATTTCGTTATGTTTTTCCTATTATTGATAAAAACAATGAACACTTAGGCAGTGTTGAGCTTTCTCTCCCTTACGATAGCATTGAACGTGAACTGTTAAAACTACTTCCATGTCAAAATAATATTTTATTATTTAAAAAAAGTATTACAACTGATTTGGTTTTTAAGGAGCATAAAAAATATTTTAGCCCCTCTGTTTTATCTGATGATTTTGTTATTGAAAATTCTAAACTCTCTAAGTCGAGTGCCCAAGCGCTTACCTCGCCTCTTGTACAAAAAATAAACACTTTGTTATTAGAAGAACCCTCTTTTAAAATAGCCCTTGATACAGGTAAAAACTTTTCGGTACTCATGGTTGATAGCATGGGAGAGAGCTATATCGCTAGTTTTCATGCTATCGTTGATATTTCTAACCAGTTTGCAGGCTATGCTATTACGTATGGCATTTTCCCTGAATACAGCGAGCTTCAAAAAAAATACTTTATTCTCTTTGCTTTTGGAAGTGTTGTAATAAGCCTTTTGGTGGGTGCCGTTTATTTGCTCCTAATTCAGCGAAAACGTATTTTCTTTGAAAAAATGCAGTTTGAAACCATTATTAAAAAAACGGCTAGTGGTATCATACTCACAGACAGCAAAGGCATGATTACTTTCATTAATCACTCCGGCTGTAACATTCTTGGGTATAAACCTCACGAACTTCTAGGAACCGTTGCACATGCGCGTATTCATGTACACGATACCCTTCATAAAGATGAAGAGTGTCATATCATGGAGTCTATTAAATTACAGCGTACCTATATAGCAGAAGAGACGTTTCGAACAAAAGAGGGACACCATATTATTGTCAATCTCACCTCGACCCCTTTTATTTTAGATTCCAAACATACAGGTACGGTTATCATGTTTCGAAATATTACGCAAGAAAAACAAGACCAAGAGTTGATTCAACATTTAGCATACTACGACAACCTTACAGATCTTCCTAATCGAAAATTATTACTTGATAGACTTGCCTATACTATGTCTATGAGTAATCGCATTTTAGAATATTGTGGATTGCTCTTCGTCGATATTGATAATTTTAAAAGCCTCAACGATACCAAAGGCCATGATATTGGTGATATGTTGCTTATTAGTGTTGCCAAAAGACTTAAAGAGACTGTACGTATCAGTGATACAGTTTCTCGTTTTGGAGGAGATGAGTTCGTCATTCTCGTAACAAAATTAGGCACAGATGAACAACAAGCCAAAGCTGAGCTTAAAAATTTGGGTCATAAACTCCTACATGCACTCTCACGAGAGTATAGTTTTAAAATCAATAATCAACCCTTTATATATCATTGTACAGCCAGTATTGGAGGAACAACATTTCTTGATAACAATAAAACTATCAACCAAGTTTTAAAAGATTCTGATATGGCAATGTATCATGTGAAGAAAAATGGTAAAAACGAGATTTGTATTTTATAATACTCTTCCCATTGCTATATCACGAAAAACAGGCTTTTTCAGTTTATCTGAATTGTGAAGGGCTATTGGAAAATCTTCTTTATTGACACGAAACCACATCGTTCCTATACCTAAACCATTCTCATTTTGACCTCGTGAATCTTGTGCATGTTTTCCTTTCGTCGAATCCATGACCCGAACACGCCATAGCCCTTCTTCTTCTAAAATAGGTTTTTCATAGACCATCACCACATGCCCCGTATCGTGTTTTTTAAGAGAGGGGTCATACTTCCATACGATAATGTCTCCTACGTGTACATTCTGCATCTGTTTAATCCCCATCCAACCATGCACTATTTCCCCCTCTATAAGTGGAGATAAAAATTCATAAAAATTTTTTGCTCGTGCATGGGTATGATGTTCATCTACATGTAAAGCCTTAAGTGCTTTGGGTGAGCTTTTTTTCAAAATAAAAGAGATAAAAGTGGAGCAATCAAAGATATAAACACCCTCTTTTTCGTCAATGCTTTTTTTATAATCATACGCACTGATACGTTTATTTGAAAGTATTTTAGTGGCTTCATCGATCATAGAATCAGCTAAAAGTGTACTGCTTAGAAAAAGGGCTATGAGAAAAAATTTCATTATGATATTCTATCTATCTAAAGCCAATTTAAGGCCTAAAGCACCCAGTACACTTCCAGCAACTCTATCAATATACTTTTTAGAACGTAAATAGAGTTTTTGCGCTTTTTGCGTTGATAAAAGTCCGACAACACAAGAGTACCATGAGACATCGATGATAAAAGCACTAAGACACACTAAGAATGTACCATAAGGAGGTATCTCCTTGGGAAGCAATGCCGCAAAAATACTTCCGATGATAATGGCTGTTTTTGGGTTGCTCATCTGTGTTGCAAATCCAAATAAAATGGCTCGACTCAAACTCTTTGGTTTGTGCTCCAAGTTCATCTGTGTATCTATAGGCATATCTGCATATTTCCACATTTTATACGCTAAGAAAAGAAGATATATACCTCCTACTATTTTTAAAGTACCATATAAAAAAGGTACTGTTTCTAAAATAGCATAAAGTCCAAAAATCGCTAATAGAGAAAAAACAACAGCGCCGAGACCTAAGCCAATAGCAACACCAAAACCCTCTTTTCGAGACTTTGAAACAGCCGTTTTGGCGATTAAAATAAAACTAGGCCCTGGACTCATCGTCCCTAACATAAACACGGTACCAATTGCTAGAAGGAAAGAGTATTCACTCATTATTTACCTTTACATGTCAAGAATAAAAATGCTATCTTACTGAGTTAGCATAGAATATTTGATTAAAAATACCTTTTAGTGAGCTAACGCATCAGGTGAAATATTGTTCAGAAAAAGTGGTCCATAATTGGTCTGTTTGTCAATATCATGATAACACTCTATCAATGTTTTATCAGAAACTACAGCTCCTTTAACGATACGTAAAATTTTAGCCGCATCCATACGATTAAGATGACTCGGTGCTTGTGAAGCAGAGGTAAAATAACGATGCATTCGGTGGATTAATTTTTTATTTTGAATTTCAACGATAAGCGAGTCAATAGGCATTTTAAAAAACATAAAATTCTTTTTGATATTAATGGAGATATACGCTGTATCCATTCCATAAATCTTCGTTGAATGTGAATCAAAAAAATAGAGACTTTTGTTGTAGTTATCATAAAAAGTATCATGAACGAGTTCCAGTATTTGTATCTTCTCACTTTTGGTGTAAAAATTACCTATTTGTGAAAATGCAAATCGCAAAAGTGATTCGATAGAGTACCATTCAATCGATTCAAAAGAATAATCAAATATCTGCTCATAACGTTGTTTTTTCAGTTGTATTGCCTCAGCAGAAATAACACGTTTATAAGGCGTTGGAACAACTTTATCGCGATAAATTGGGCCAGGGAATTGGGGATGAATCACAAAACGGCTATCAACTTCTTTTTCTAAAATATACTGAAGCCCTCCTTCATACCCATGATCAATGATACGAACCTCATCTTCAGGTACATTTTCTAAAAGTTCCTCAAAATCTACGCCATGACATTCACTATCCCAAATAAAAGAGGGATACCTAAAAAATTTTGAAATGGCAATTTTCACATCTGTTGAAGGTTCTTTGGTGACGATTTTATCAATCCATGCAGTGAGTGTACGTCTATCTTTATTGATAACGGATGCAAATTTAGAGATACTCAAACCTGAACGATTATAAATGGCAATGATTTTTTCAATGGTATTATCGTACATTTATTATCCATTTTGTATGATTTTAGTACAATAATAACCCCTTATGTCTAAAAATAGTCTTAAAAAATCAAAAGTAGTACACTGAATTGCACCTTCACGTGTTATATAATTGTACAAATTAAGTACGTAAGGAGGATACCTGTGTCATCAAAATATGATTTGACCTACAAAGAATCCATCGAAAACCCAGAAAAATTTTGGGCTGATGCTGCAACCAAAGTACATTGGTATCATCAATGGGATAAAGTTTTAGATGTCGTGGATAGTCATTACCGTTGGTTTGTAGGTGGGTGTATGAACTGCTGTTATAATGCACTTGATTTACACATTGATAATGGTAGAGGCAATCAACTCGCCATCATCTATGATTCTCCCGTCACAGATACTAAACGAACCTATACTTATAAGCAGTTACGTGAGCGTGTTTCCAAGACAGCGTCGATTTTAGTCAACAAAGGGGTTAATAAAGGCGATCGTGTTGTTATCTACATGCCAATGATTCCAGAAGCCATTATTGCGATGCTTGCATGTGCTCGTATCGGAGCAATTCACTCGGTCGTTTTTGGAGGCTTTGCCGCACATGAGTTGGCAACGCGTATTGAGGATGCTAAACCTCGTGTGATTATTAGTGCTTCATGCGGTATTGAAATCAGCAGAGTCATTAAATACAAACCTCTGTTAGATGAAGCGATTAAACAATCAAGCCATAAACCCACAACCTGCCTTATCTGGCAACGACCACAAGAACGTGCCAACATGCTTCCATGGCGTGATGTGGACTGGGAGGTTGAGGAAGAAAAAGCGGGTCTTGTCGAGTGTGTTCCAGTCGACGCTACAGATCCTCTTTATATCCTTTACACGTCAGGAACAACCGGTAAACCAAAAGGTGTTATTCGAAGCAATGGTGGACATTCTGTTGCGATGAAATGGTCTATGGACAATGTTTACAATGCCAAACCAGGAGACGTTTTCTGGGCAGCAAGCGATGTTGGTTGGGTGGTAGGACACTCGTATATCGTTTATGGACCACTTATGAATGGCTGTACTACCATCGTCTATGAAGGAAAACCTGTCAAAACACCAAATCCAGGATCATTTTGGCGGATATGTGATGAATATAAAGTCAATATCCTTTTTGCGGCACCTACAGCATTTAGAGCCATTCGAAAAGAAGATTCTAAAGGAGAGTGGCTTAAAAAATATGATTTAAGCGCCCTAAAAAGTATCTTTGTTGCTGGTGAGCGTTGTGACAGTGATACGCTAGAGTGGATTACTAAAATGACAGGTAAACCGGTTATTGACCACTGGTGGCAAACAGAAACAGGTTGGGCAATTGCGGCCAATCCTATGGGACTTGATCCAATGCCTATTAAAGCAGGCTCACCTACCAAACCAATGCCGGGGTTTAACCTCAAAGCTCTTGATGAACAAGGGAATGAATGTAAACCCAATCAACTGGGTAATCTTGTTCTCAAACTCCCACTTCCACCTTCATGCCTTATGGGCATTTGGTCAGATGATGTCCGCTATAAAAAATCTTATCTCAGCTTTTATCCAGGCTATTACCTCACCGGGGACAGTGGTTATATTGATGAAGAAGGCTATGTGTGGGTTATGGGAAGAATGGATGGCGTTATCAACGTCGCAGGACATCGACTCTCTACAGGTGAAATGGAAGAAGTTATCGCTAAACATCCTGATGTTGCAGAATGTGCGGTTATCGGTGTCGATGATGAACTTAAAGGCGAAGTGCCAATGGCCTTTGTTGTTCTAAAAGATGGTATAGAGCGTGACCTTCAATCTTTAGCTGATGGTGTTGTACAACTGGTACGTGAGGAAATTGGAGCGGTTGCTGCATTGAAACTTGCTACGGTTGTCCATAGACTTCCTAAAACGAGAAGCGGCAAAATTCTACGTGGTACAATGCGTAGTATGGCTGATGGGAAAGAGTGGAGTATGCCTTCAACGATTGAGGATGAAAGTGTCTTAGAAGAGATTCAAAAAGCCATTGGGACCCTAGGGTATCCACAACAAATAAAAAAAGGTAAAAAATGAGTATCGTTAGTGCTGGAACAAAATTTAGACAAGCAGTCAAAGAGGGAAATCCTCTTCAAATCATAGGTGTTATTAACGCGTACAGTGCCATGCAAGCACAACGTGTAGGACATAAAGCCTTATACTTAAGTGGAGCCGGTGTAGCCAATGCTAGCATTGGCTTACCCGATTTAGGAATGACCAATTTAGAAGATGTGTGCATTGATGTTAGGCGCATTACTGCTGCAAGCGATTTACCACTTTTAGTCGATGCTGACACAGGCTGGGGTGGAGCTTTTAATATTGCTCGTACTATTAAAGAACTTATTCGAGCAGGGGCTGGAGCGTGCCATATTGAAGACCAAGTGGCACAAAAACGATGTGGCCATCGCCCTAATAAAGAGCTTGTGAGCATTGATGAGATGAGTGACCGCATTAAAGCGGCCGTTGATGGACGCATTGATGAGGATTTTGTCATTATGGCACGTACCGATGCACATGCCAGTGAAGGACAACAATCAGCGCTTGAGAGAGCAAGTGCCTATGTGGAGGCGGGAGCTGATATGATCTTTGCCGAAGCCATTCATACCCTTGAAGAGTATAAACAATTTACGGATGTTATCAAAGTACCCGTTTTAGCCAATATTACTGAATTTGGTAAAACACCTTACTTCACATGTCAAGAATTAGACGCTGTGGGAATTGCTATGGTACTCTATCCTCTGTCTGGTTTTCGTGCGATGAATAAGGCTGCCTTAAATGTTTTCAAAGATATTTTAGAGAATGGTAGCCAAAAGAATTCAATCGAAACGATGCAAACACGCATGGAGCTTTATGATATGCTCAATTACCATGCTTTTGAAGAAAAGCTGGATGCGCTTTTCACATGCAAAAAATAGGAGACACCCATGAAAGATACAAAAAAAACAGGTGGCTTAGCAGGTATTGTTGCAGGACGTTCTGCTATTTGTACGGTAGGAACAGGCCATGGGCTTAATTACCGTGGGTATGACATCTATGATTTAGCCCAAAATGCTACCTTTGAAGAAGTCGCCTATCTTTTAACCAAAGGAGAGCTTCCTAAACCCAAAGAGTTAGCACAGTATAAACAAGAGCTTATCCTTGCACGCAGTCTTCCTGAAGCTCTTAAAACGGTTTTAAAAACATTGCCTAAAAATTCCAATCCTATGGATATTATGCGCACCGCATGTTCAACATTAGGCTGTTTAGAGCAAGAAACGAGTGATTTTTCCAATCAAGCCGAAATCATTACACGATTATTGGGAATTTTCCCTTCGATTTTACTCTATTGGCATCATTATCACATCAATGGAAAAGAGATTGATACGAACAGCACACAAGATAGCATTGGGGGTTACTTCTTAGAAAAACTTCATGGTAAAGCACCTAATGAGCTTTGGATTAAGGCGATGCATGTTTCTTTAATTCTGTATGCAGAGCATGAATTTAACGCCTCAACCTTTGCCGCGCGTATTGCCGCTTCAACTTTATCTGATATTTATTCAGCCATCACTGCCGCCATTGGCGTGCTTCGTGGACCTTTGCATGGAGGGGCTAATGAAGCGGCGATGGAGCTTATATCTGAATTTAGCTCACCGGAAAATGCAACCAAAGGTATCTTTGAAAAATTGGAAAATAAAGCTAAAATTATGGGCTTTGGACACCGTGTGTATGTGAGCAACGACCCACGTAACATTGTCATCAAAGAGTGGTCACGTAAACTGGCGGATGATTGTAAAAATACGACCATTTTCCCTATCAGCGAAGCGATTGAAAAAGTCATGTGGGATGAGAAAAAACTCTTTCCAAACTTAGATTTCTACAGTGCTTCAACGTACCATTTTATGGGAATACCAACGGCGTATTTTACCCCTATTTTTATTATGAGTCGGACTGCTGGTTGGGCAGCACATGTGGTAGAACAACGAGGGGATAATAAACTAATCCGTCCAAATTCTGAATATATTGGACCAGACAATAGAGCTTATGTAGCGCTAAATGAACGATAATCAAAGGAATATGATGAGTACAAATATGGGTGTATTGGATACACAAAGACCAGAATTCGACCAGTTGTTAACGGATATCGCGACCTATGCGGATTCTTTTACAATTAATAGTAAAGAAGCCTATGATACAGCACGTTACAGTTTAATGGATACTATTGGATGTGGGCTCTTGGGCCTT
The DNA here is from genome assembly GCA_028684065.1 of Sulfurospirillaceae bacterium. Taxonomy (GTDB): domain Bacteria; phylum Campylobacterota; class Campylobacteria; order Campylobacterales; family Sulfurospirillaceae; genus Sulfurospirillum. The sequence continues at coordinate 34,647 of JAQUGO010000003.1, read as the reverse complement.
AAATTTCCACAATGTACCAAGCTTTTAGGCCCTGTAGTCCCAGGTGCAACGATGCCAGGACTTGGAGCCAAAATTCCAGGCACTTCATACCAATTAGACCCTGAGCGTGCCGCTTTTAATGTGGGAACAATGGTTCGTTGGCTTGATTTTAACGACACATGGCTTGCCGCAGAATGGGGACATCCTAGTGATAATCTAGGGGCTATTTGGGCTGTGGGTGATTATTTGAGTCGTAAGAATATAAGTGAAGGCAAAGAGCCTTTAAAAGTCAAAGATGTTTTAACGGCTATGATTAAAGCGCATGAAATTCAAGGCATTATTGCCCTAGAAAATTGTTTTAACAAAGAAGGTATGGACCATGTACTTCTTGTACGTGTTGCCTCAACAGCCGTAGCCACTAAAATGCTTGGCGGTACTTTTGACGAAATTCGCAATGCAGTCAGCAATGCTTGGGTTGATGGTGGAGCACTCAGAGTTTACCGCCATGCTCCCAATACAGGCTCTCGTAAATCATGGGCAGCTGGCGATGCTAGTAGTCGTGGTGTAAATTTGGCCTTAAAAGCACTCGCAGGAGAGATGGGTTATCCTTCCGCTTTAAGTGCTAAATTTTGGGGTTATGAAGATGTTAAAATGGGGGGTAAAAAACTCACCATTCCTCAACCTTTTGGAAGCTATGTCATGGAGCAAGTCTTATTTAAAATCAGCTTTCCTGCAGAATTTCATGCCCAAACAGCGGTTGAATGTGCCATTAAATTGTATGATGAAACGCATAATAGATTAGATGAAATTGAAAAAATTGTCATTACAACGCAAGAATCAGGACATCGTATTATCAATAAAGTTGGCCCTCTTGCCAATCCAGCGGATCGTGACCATTGTATTCAATATATGGTAGCCATTCCTTTGATTTATGGTCATTTAACGGCTGAGCATTATGAAGATAGCTATGCCGATGACCCACGAGTAGATGCTTTACGTGATAAAATGATTGTTGAAGTGGATGAGCGTTACACCAAAGAATATTTAGAAGCTGATAAACGCTCCATTGCCAATGCCGTTCAAATCTTTTATAAAGATGGCACGAGTAGTCAGAAAGTAGAGATTGAGTATCCCGTGGGGCATAAACGCAGACGTGAAGAAGGAATTCCTCTTTTAATTAAAAAATTCAAAGCCAATCTTGCAGGACGATTAAGTCCAAAGCAATGTGCGACTATTGAAAAAGTATGTGCCAATCAAGCCAACTTGGAAACCATGAATTTTAATGAGTTTAGTGACCTTTTTGCGCTTTAAATATACATAAGTGAAGCCTTTGGCTTCACTTAGTACAACACTTTACACGTCTTGACAGCTTTGATTTTTTTCGGCTTGTTTATTTTACTAATTGGCTAATCGCCTTAAAAGCTGGCTCTTTAGCACTGACACACAATTCAAACAAGATGGACTCATAGCTTGCAAGAATGACACCTTCATGCGCTAATCGCTGAATCGCTATATCATGGTCACTTTGCTTTCGTGAACCTACACAATCTACTATCACTATCGGTTGAATGCCTATTGCAAGCAAGTCTAAACACGTTTGCATCACACACACATGCGTTTCAACACCCATCACAAGGGCATATTTCTTTTTATATGCTAATATTGCTTCCTTCGTTGGAGGATTTTGCAAACAACTAAAGGTTACTTTTTCAAAATGAGCATCTTCTGCTACAAGAGCTTGTATTTCTGGAATAGTTTCACCTAAGCCTTTTTTGTATTGCTCGTTAATAATACAAGGTATATTTAAATGTTTGAACCCTTGCAAAAGTATAGACATATTATGCAATAATTTTTCATGATTAAAAATGTGTCCAAAGAGTCGTTCTTGAACATCCACAACAAGCGCTATTGTTTCATCTTTTGCTATACGCATATTTTATCTCCTTAAATTTAACATATTTTAGCACGAATTGGCTATCAGCACAATAATAAAAATGCTTATTTATGAAACACTATTTATTGAATTATTATTTATATATTTATTTTAATATTATTAATATACTTTATTTGTTTCTTTTTTACACATATATTCACTATTATTGTAACTTTTTTTCAGCTTTATTGAAATGCTATGTTAATGCTATGTTGAGAACTTATGATGTGCCTATGAAATACAAAGCTGTGTTTTATATACCAAAAACAAAGGGGACTGGATGAACCAAGAAGTTGCTCAGGCTTATTGGAAAGAAAATATCGCAACAATTATTAAATTGTTAGTGATATGGTTTGTTGTTTCGTTTGGATGTGGCATTCTTTTTAGAGATGCACTAAACTCTATCGAATTTTTCGGTTACAAACTTGGCTTTTGGTTTGCTCAACAAGGAGCAATGTATATCTTCGTTATTCTTATTTTTGTGTATGCAAAAATGATGGAAAAAATCGAAGAAAAATATGATGTTCACGAGTAAGGGGTAAACAATGGGATTACAAGCATTAATCTATCTTTTTGTAGGTCTTTCTTTCGCACTTTATATCGGTATTGCGATTTGGGCACGAGCAGGATCAACTAAGGAGTTTTATATTGCAGGTGGTGGCGTTCACCCTGTTCTTAATGGTATGGCAACAGGTGCAGATTGGATGAGTGCCGCCTCATTTATCTCACTTGCTGGTATCATCTCCATGCAAGGAAATGATGGTGGCGCTTACCTAATGGGTTGGACAGGTGGCTATGTTCTTTTAGCCTTATTACTAGCGCCATACCTTCGTAAATTTGGTAAATTTACTGTACCTGACTTTGTCGGAGATCGTTATTATTCAGATGTAGCACGTGTCGTTGCAGTTATCTGTGTTATTTTTATCTCTTTTACCTATGTAGCAGGTCAAATGCGAGGTGTCGGTATCGTTTTCTCTCGCTTTATGCAAGTTGACATTAATACAGGCGTTATCATTGGTATGGCCATCGTTTTTGTCTACGCTGTTCTTGGTGGAATGAAAGGCATTACCTATACACAAGTGGCACAATACTGTGTTATGATTTTCGCATTTACCGTTCCAGCAATTTTCCTTTCACTTCAAGTAACCGATACATTCTTGCCACAAGTTGGTTTTGGCTCTAAAGTTGCCTTCCATTTTGATGATGGTGTGAGAATGATTGATAAAGGAACCTATTTATTACATGCACTTGATCAATCAGTGAAAGACTTAGGGTTCAAAGCCTATACTGAAAGTATTAGTGGTACATTTAATGTCTTTATGTTAACGGCGGCATTGATGCTTGGAACAGCGGGACTTCCGCATGTTATCGTTCGATTTTTTACTACTCCAACGGTTAAAGGGGCTCGTATCTCTGCGGGTTGGGCATTATTGTTCATTGCAATTATGTATACCTCTATTCCTGCTGTGGGTGCATTTGCACGATTAAACTTGATTAAAAATGTTCAAAATGTTGATTATCAAGCGTTTTCCAAAGGTGAAGCCAAACATTTAGATGGTACCATCAACAATGGTGCTTGGTTTAAAACATGGGAGCAATCAGGACTCTTGGCATGGAATGATAGAAATGGCGATGGTAAAATTCAATACGCCGCAGGCGCAGCTTTTGAAGGCAATGGCAAACCACAATTCACGGATAAAGTAGGTGCTCATGGTGAACGCTTAACAGCCAATCCAAAACCAACACATACCGCAAGCGCTGAGCAGATGCGTGCATCGGGTAAAATCGTTAATGAACTTTATGTTGATAACGATATTATCGTTTTAGCCAATCCAGAAATTGCGGGTCTTCCAAACTGGGTTATTGCGCTCATTGCCGCAGGTGGACTTGCTGCAGCTCTTTCAACAGCGGCAGGATTGCTTTTAGCAATTGCGACAGCTGTTTCACATGACTTGATGGGAAAAGTATTTTACAGAGATGCTAAAACAGGTCTTTCAAAACTCAGTGAAAAAGCCGAAATGCGATGGGCACGCCTCTCCTCAGTGGTCGCCATCGTTGTTGCAGGCTATTTGGGTATTTACCCTCCAGGCTTTGTGGCACAAGTCGTTGCTTTTGCCTTTGGTCTTGCCGCAGCTTCCTTCTTCCCAGCGATTATTATGGGAATTTTCTACAAACGTATGAATAAAGAAGGCGCAATTGCGGGTATGTTAACAGGACTTATATTTACATTTGGCTATATTATTTACTTCGTCTTTATGGGCGGAAATAAAGCTGATTACCTCTTCGGTATTGCACCAACAGGTATTGGCACCATTGGTATGATTCTTCACTTTATCGTTGCCTATGTTGTAGCGCAAATGACACCTCCTCCTCCAAAAGAGGTTCAAGAGATGGTTGAAATGATTCGTATTCCAAGAGGTGCGGGCTCAGCGAGCGCACACTAATCTTAATGAGTGTTCTAGCAGAACGCTCGACACGTCTTTCAAGCAAAGCTGTAAAGACTACGTTAACACTAAGTTTTCTTCGGCAGAAAGCCCACGTACTCTTAGTGCTTTTCATTTCTTGCAAAATGAGTTTTGCAAGAAATTTATTTAAAGAGGTGCACTATGCACCTCTTGTTTACATGTAAGGATTTTTATGAGCTTCCATGATCAAGAGGCTTTTCTCAAATCAATTCATCCCTTTGGATGTTTAAACACAGAACAACTCTATAAAGCAATCCATGCCATCAATATTGCTTATTATAAGAAAGATACGATTCTTATCTCGCCTGAACAAAATGCAGAATTTTTATATATGATTATTAAAGGTGAAGTAGGCGAGTATCAAGACAATGAGCTGATAAAAGTCTATCATCACCAAAACTGCTTTGATGCAGACTCTTTGATTTACGAAAAAACAAACAGTACTTTTAAAGTCCATGAAGAACTTATCTGTTTTGAGATGAAACGCGTGGATTTTATGGTGCTTCTTGATAGCAATGAAACCTTTAAAGCTTTTTTTATCAATGACCTAGCCAGTCGCATCCAATCAGCTAAACAAAAAGAGTATTCCACCCAACTCTCAGGATTTATGATTGCACGCGTGGGTGACTCGTATATTCATGAGCCTTGCATTGTGGATGAGAAATGCTCTGTCTTTGACGCTCTTAAAACGATGGAAGAAAAAGGCTCTAATTGCATCATTGTAAACAATACTGAAACGCAAAGCTTTGGTATTGTGACCGATAGTATCGTAAGACATCATATTATTTTCAACGACTACAACAAATACGCACCCATCGGCCCACTTGCTTTATCGCCTATAATCACAATTGAACAAGATGATTTTTTATTTAATGCTCTTTTGCGACTCACTAAAAATTCTATCAAACGCATTGTTGTGACGAAGAATGGCGATATTGTAGGTATTTTGGAACAAATTGATTTACTCAGCTATTTTGCGAATCATACCTATTTGGTAGCGGTGCAAATTCGTAAGGCTAAAACCATCGAGGAGCTCAAGCGTGCTAGCCACGATTTTATCAACATTATCAAAAAGTTGCATGTTAAAGGCACAAAAGTTGAGTATATCTCTCAGCTAATTTCAGAGCTGAATGAAAAGATTTATGAGAAACTCTACACAATGATACTCCCAAAAGAGCTTGCCAATAAAGCCTGTTTGATTGTGATGGGTAGTGAAGGCAGAAAAGAGCAAATGCTAAAAACAGACCAAGATAATGCGCTCATCTTAGCCGATGATGCCGATGTTTTTGTCTATGCGCCGTACATGCAACGCTATACGGACATCTTAATTGACTTTGGATTTCCACGCTGTGAAGGCAATATTATGGTTTCCAATCCTTATTGGTGTAAACCGCTTTTGGCGTATCAAAAGGAGATAGCACGGTGGATGGAAAGTCCTCAAAAAGATGACTATATGCATTTGGCTATTTTTATTGACTCCATCGCTGTTGGCGGAGATGCTAGCTTACTTGAGCGTTTAAAAGCACAGATATTCAACCACGACAATCAAAAAGATGTCTTTTTAGCCAATTTTGCCAAAGCCGCCCTGCTCTTTCCCACACCAATTGGGATGTTTACCAACCTCATCGTTGAAAAAAATCAGATTGATGTTAAAAAAGGAGGTATCTTCCCCATTGTTCAAGGCATTCGTGCCTTATGTTTGCAATTACACATTCAAAAAACTCCAACTGTTGAGCGTATTCGTGCTCTAAAAGCAGAGGAGATTTTGGAAGAACATTTTGCCGAAGCCCTCATTGAAGCGTTTGATACTTTTTTAAATCTTCGTTTAAAAGAGCGTTTACGGACCTTTGAATTGGCAAGTGATTATAGCAATATGATTCAAATTGATATGCTCAATCAATTGGAACTAGAGTTACTCAAAGACAGTTTCAAAATCGTCAACACGTTTAAGAAATTCTTAACACACCATTTTAAACTCACATTTGTGCAATAGAAACGTTAAAAATGAATAGCAAAGCTATTCCAACCTTCTTTACATGTAAGCGTCAATCGCATCTGATGTGCATCTAAAATCTTCTTAACAATACTCAGTCCCAAACCAAATCCCTCTTGCCCACGTGAATGATCTTCTTGAACAAAGGCTTCACAATAATAAGCAATACTATGCTTCAACGGTTCACCTTGACTTTTAACTGCAATAGACTGCGCCGTAACTTCGATAACAATAGGCTTTTGTGTCGCGTATTTCAATGCATTGTCAATGAGATTTTTAAGCGCAATACTGAGGTAATTCAAATCTCCTGTAATATCAAAGGTTTCATGCATGTGCACTTCAACCCAGCTCTCATTTTCGATGACTAATTTGGAAAGCGATTCAAAAATAAGTGTTTCAGTGTTAAATTTTTCTGTTTTGAGCACGCTATTTTTCGCATTCAGTTTTTCAATGGACAAAAGCTCTGCCGTCATCTTATCAATTTGAAAAATTGATTTTTTTAAAATACTCTCATACCGACTTTCAGGCAACATCTCAAGCGCTAATTTGGCCTTGGCTATCGGTGTGCGAAGCTCATGCCCCACATCTCTTAAAAGTCTTTGGCGCGAATGAATCAAAGTTTCGATATTTTCAGCCATGTTATTAAAAGCACGTGAAAGAGTTCCCAACTCATTTTTTCCCATGTCATTCATCCTCACATTTAATGCTCCATCACCAAAGCGTTGCATGTCGTGTGATAACTTTTTTAGAGGGGAGAGAATTTTCAATATCAGTAAAAAGATAACCAGTAAAATAAGAATATCCGCAAAAATAAGATACCCCAAAAAGTCTTTTTCTAAAAAGCTCTCTTCTTGTGAAGCATCTTGTACCAAAAGTGTCTCATCAAGATAGCTCATAAATAACAAATAGCGTTTTTTAGTATCGCGTAAAATTTTTATTTCGCCAAAAGAAGTAGCGTTTTCATAGATGACTTCATAGCTTAAAAGAGTAGGAGTATCATGGCTAATAACCTTGAAATTAAGGACTTCAAGTTTTTTGGTTAAGCCCACTTTATCATTATTGGAAAAGTAAGTAAAAAGTTCATTGGAGGCCTGTTTATATTTTTCTTTGAGTAAAATTTCAATTTTAGATTGCGTAATAGTATTGGTTTGCTGGGAGACAACCATCATCAAAGAAAGACTTACCAAAAAGAGAATCATCACTTTTGTAAAAATAGACATAAACGTCCTTAGCCTATAAATTTATACCCAACACCCCAAACCGATTTGATATAGCGTGGATTTTTGGAGTCATCACCAATTTTCATACGGATATTACTCACATGCATATCTACCGTTCTGTCTTTACTCTGAAAATCATCATGGTTAATCACATGATAAATCACTTCACGAGAAAAAACTTTGTTAGGATGACTTAAAAAGAGGTGCAAGATATCAAATTCAATTTTGGTAAGCTCTAAAACACAGTCATCTATGGATATTTCCATGGTTTCTTCATTGATACTAAAATCCCCTACAACGCGTTTTGTCTGCGTGGCTCTTCGCAAAAATGAATTAATCTTAAGCACCAATTCACGTGGCTCATAAGGCTTTGCGAGGTAATCATCCGCACCCAAACCATAACCTAAAATTTTATCGCTCATTTCACTACGAGCAGAGGAAATAATAATATGTGCTGTGCTCATTTCACGTATTTTTTGACATACATCAAAACCATCCATGTGAGGCAGCATCAAATCCAAGATAATCACTTTATAGTGATTGGGGCTTACATGCAAATGCTCCAATGCCTCTTTGGGATTGGCAAAAGCACGTACATCAAAGTCATAATTGTGCAGAAAATCAACAATCAATGTTTGCATATCCATATCATCTTCGATTAATAAAATTGGCTCGCTCATCGTACTTCCCACTCTTCAAAATAGCGCACAAAAGCTTCTCGTTGTTTTGGGCTTAACACCTTGTGCATACGCTCTAGTATCTGAGTTTCGTCTTGACTCGCTTTTTCATACAACTCGCGATTTAAGATACTTAAGGCCTGTGTATCAAGAGAGTCTTGCAAAAAAAGTGCTTTTTTCTTAGCATTGATGCTCTCTTGAAATTCTCTAAATTCTTGGATTTCATGGTAATATTTTTTGAGAATCTTTTTAAAATCTTCTGTCTGCTCCTGTGTCAGCTCTAAATAGGTCAAATCTTTATTAATATGGCGTTCATGCTTTTCACCATGCCCTGCATACAAACAAAGTGTGAATGCGAAAATCAAAAAAAGTTTCATACAAGCTCCTATAATGCTTTAATGTCTCGATTATTGAGTAAGCCATTTTCAAAATTAGTATGACATGCTTTACAATTGGAGGGCTTTCCAATATCCGCTCTTTTAAAGACTTCTTTGTCAATCTCTTTATGCCGCCCTTTCCAATACGAAGTCTCAGTAATAGCCAGAAGCGTTTGATCTTTGGGCATGCTATTCATAATTTTCCAAGCAGATTCTTTAGTGGAATACTCTGCACTGTTTTTCACTAAAAAATCTTTAATACTCTGTGTCGTCGCAGGATCAAGGGAAGCGTCATCGCCAAAATGATTGTCCAATGTTTGCATCATACTCACCCATGAACGCTCTGGCAGTAAAAAAGGAGGATAGAGTGTATGACAACTGATACACTCTTTGTAAAAAGTAGGTTCACTCTTAGCATAATCCATTTTTTGGTTACCATCGGCTAGGAAAATATTTTGTGGCGTTGCTAACATGTAAACTAAAGCAAAGATGGAAAAACCTATCCAAAAGATGCCAAATGCTTTTTGAAAAAGACTTAAACGCAAGCCCTCTTCACTACTAGGCTTCATACCATCAATCATCGACTGTAATGCAGGGGAACGATGAAGTATTTTATCCAGTAAAACACCTGCTATATGCGCACCAATCACAAACATTAAAGCATTGGCAAAGACTTCATGCACTTCTTTAAAAAGTTTCATATCACGAAAAAGCGTGTGATTCATAAACGAAAAAATTCCCATACCCTCTTTCACGCCATACGCTAAAGCACCTGTTATAACGGCTAGAAAGGTAAGCGCTATCATCAAAACGATAGCATAACTTGAAGCAGGATTGTGACCTATGTACTCTTTTTTGGTGCCAAAAATACTAAACATATACTCTTTTAAATCCCCTAACTTAAAGTTAAAATCTTTAAACTTTGAGTACTTAACATCCATCAAACCCCATAAAATCCTAAAAGCAAAGAGTAATGCTAACGTATAACCAATAGCAACATGCCAACTTAGAAGTCGTTTCACTTCAGGTGTCAAAAAAGCGGCCAACATTAAGACCATCAATAAAACGTGGAAGAGCCTCGTGTAAAGACTCCATACGAGTATTTTTTTCATTCCCATCTCCCGTAATTTGGTACAACAATATCACGCTCGCTGTAACTGCCTTTATCCGCTGTGGTATGACAGGCCATACAGTTAGCCAAAGAGCCAACCTCTTTTTGTGTAATAACGTTCAGTGGTATCTTGCGATGTTCTTTTTTAAAATAAGCTGACTGCGTTATACGCGTTGTATCATTGTTAGTTGTTATTTTACCATTTCCTGCATTACGAACAAGATAACTTAAAATAGCTTGATGATCTTCTTTATTGAGTGAAGCGTCCGTACCAAAGTGATCGCTTAAACTTCCCATTACTTTTTCCCATGAAGCCTTATTTAAAAGGGCTGGTTGGTACCCAAAATGACAACTAGCACACTCTTTTTGATAAAGCGCGTCAGCAACGACTGGAACACTGCCACTAAAGGCCAAACTTGCAACTACCATAGTGCCTAAAATAATCTTCTTCATAATATGCTCCTTATTGAGTGATGATGTAGCTTAAAACATCACCTTTTTCACGTGCAGTTCCTTCTCTATTCAATACATCGTTAAAATTACGTCTTAACCATTTTTCTACCTCTTTAACATCGCTTAAACGCCCTGTATTAACCGAAGGTGCTAATGGTAAAATGGACTTATTAGTATTGACATTTTGCCCATTATTTTTTAAATTGATGGTATGACATGTTGTGCAACTGATTTCAACACCTTTTTTACCCATATGTTTTGACTGGAATAGTGTCTCACCTCTTTTTGCATCAAAGCCATTAAATGTACTATCTGTATTTTTTGCTTCAAGACTAAGTGCTTGCATGTACGTCTGCATAGGCGCATTGAACTCTTGTGCTTGTAAGGCAAGAATACTTAAACCTACCATTAAAAGTAACTTCTTCATAAAACCTCTCCTCTTTTTTGATAATAAAATGATAAAATAACAGTGTCAATTTTCTATTGACGTTCTCTTTACACTTTCTTTACATATAGGGCTTTAAGATGATAAAACAATTTTGTTTGGCACTTGTGTCTCTTTTTTTATTGGTTGGGTGTGGTGTTAAAGAAGCCAATTTAGCGATTATTGCTCCACAAGTTTTACCCTTAGAGGGTAAAGAGATTAGTGTTTACGATACTATTAATGATCGTATCACGTTTTACAATTATGTCAATAAAGATGGAAAACTTCTTGAAAAATCGTGGTCCACTATCCTTCCTTTTCGCATTACCTTTATGGAGATGTGGGCAAGTGGTTTAGGGCATGACCTGAGACGATTAAGTCACAATCAAGCTGAAACAGTTAAAGATACTCTTATGTATGGTGCTCGTGAAAAAGGAATGATTAGCTTGCATAAAGACAAAAATGATTATATCTTAGACAATACCTTTGCCCATGACTTATCAGATGCCATCAAAGCGTTTGAGGAACAAATGAGACGTTATGAGAGGAATGATGACCTTCCTTACATATTAAAGAAACATTAGATTAAAGAATTTTTTGAATCAAAACCATATAAACAAGCGTGGCAATAAAGATACTTAAAAGTGCGTTTTTAAACTTGACATGTAAGCCTATTGCCACACTCACTCCAATAATTTCGGCCAAACCATAAGGATAAATTTCCCATTTTACATCTTTTAGCGCATAAAATACTAAAATCACCATAATCATGACAGGCATATTTAGTTCGATATATTTAATTAAAGGCGAAGGCTCTCGAGTACGAAACCAGATAAAAGGGATAACACGTGTGGCATACGTTGCACACATTGCCATGATAATGCCTCCGATAAGATAGCTACTTTCCACTTTCCATACTCCTTTTAAAAACGATTAAAACAAAGGCTGCTAAGCAGAGTGACAAAATGAGCATCTTTTGAGGAGGAAATACTAACATACCTAAAAAACCAATAATAAGGGAAACAAAAAAAGGCTTATGCAACTTATTTTTCTTATACAACTCAATAGAGAGAACCACAAACAAAGCCGTCAGTGAAAACTCAATCCCTTCGTAATTAAACGGAAGTATATTACCTAAGATAGCACCGACCACACTGCCAACAATCCAATAACATTGATTTAAGAAAGTTATCCATAAATAGGCTTTTTCACGATTTGCTTCAGGCACTTCACTGGTTTTTAAAAGAGCAAACGTTTCATCGGTAAGACCAAAAATAAGATAGTGCTTTTTCCATGAAAATTCTTTAAACGTTGATATCATGGAAAGACCATAAAATGTATGGCGAAGATTGAGTAGAAAGGTTGCAATACCTATCTCTAAAATCGTTGCTTGCGAAGCAAAAAGGGTAAGGATTAAAAATTGACCCGACCCTGCAAAAATAAACATACTCATAAACAGTGCATAGTACCATGGGATTAATAGCTTAGACAGTAAAAGTCCAAAGGCCATGCCCAAAGGAATATATCCCATCATCACAGGGATAGTGAGCTTTACAAGCGCTAAAAAATTCATTTGCTATCTTTGCATATCAGTTTATTTTTTGATGTATTTATCGAGATAATTATTGGTTTTATTGGTATCACTTAATCCTTGTTGCACCACGGTGGGAGGTGTTGTATTTTTGGGTGCAACATCAGGATAGTAAACATGATTAATCACTGCAATGATCACAATTATAAGAACAAAAGGAAGCAAAATCAACATTATTTTATTATCGCTTTAAGCCATTAACAGTTTGCAACATTTCATCACTGGTAACAATTGCTTTTGAGTTTGCTTCATAGGCACGCTGACCCGTAATCAAATCGGTCATCTCTTCAACAAGCTGAACATTACTCATCTCAACAAATTGTTGTCTTGTTTGACCAAGACCATTAAGTCCAGGAGTTGAATTTATAGGGTCCCCTGAAGAGGCTGTATTGATAAAATTATTGTCACCCAAAGAGTGAAGCCCCGCTGGATTGACAAAGTTAGTCAATTCAATCTGCCCTACTTGTGTCATCGCAGTAGCACCAGCTTGCAATACGGAGACGATACCATCCACACCAATAGAAATTTGCGTTGCATCCTCCGGAATAACAATTTCAGGAAGAAGTTTATAACCGTCACTATTAACAACATTACCACCATTATCCAATTTAAATGAGCCATTACGTGTGTATGCCGTTGTCCCATCGGGTAATTGAATTTGAAAGAAACCATTTCCCGTAATCGCCATATCAAGAGGATTACCTGTCTCTTTAAAGTTACCTTGGGTAAACATTTTAGCAATAGCTGTTGGACGAACCCCTAAACCTACTTCAATTCCTGTTGGAGAGACAGACGTTCCACTGGTAGATGTTCCAGCATACTCCATAGTTTGATACATCAAGTCTGCAAATTCTGCGCGTTGCTTTTTATAACCAATCGTATTTACGTTTGCAATATTATTTGAGGTTGTATCAATTTGTGTTTGTTGCGCTATCATACCTGTTGCGGCTGTGTAAAGAGAACGGATCATCTATTTTTCCTTCTATGCTTTAATGGATGCAAGTTTACTAATTGCATCACTATTGAGATCATTCATATGTGAATTCATCACTTTTTGGTACATTTCAACTAACCGGCTAGCGTCAATGAGCCCTACCATCTCTGTTACGGGATTAATATTACTCACTTCTAAAAAGCCTTGTGCTACTAAATCTCCATTTTCAAGCTGTGTTGTTTCGTCTAAAGAATTAAATTTGTAAAGATTGTTTCCTTCTTTAGTGAGTGATTTAATATCATCACTTTGGGCAATAAACAACTGCCCAACAGGATCAGCTCCTGTGTAAAGATTGCCACTTTTATCAACACTCAGTGTTGCATCTTCAGGCACAGTAATATATTGTTGGTTTTGAAAATAGTTTGCTGGTAATACAGGATAACCCTCTTTGGTAACCAAAGTACCGGTATCATTCAATGAAAAAGAACCATTTTGGGTTAAACGAATTCCATTGGGTGTTTCAACCATAAAAAAAGCGTCATCTCTTTTTAATGCAAAATCCAATGCATTCCCAGTATTTTTGAGGCTTCCTTGATCATAATTAACATATTGTTCAACGACTTGCGGAGTCCGTGAAATCGCCGCATTAATAAATTTACTAGCCTCTTTGGTATTATCCTTGATAGGCATTTCATCTTTAGCTTCTTGAAAAATACGTTTAAAATCACCCACGACAACATCATCACGTTTAAATGCTGTTGTGTTAAGATTGGCAAGATTATTGGTTATGACATCCAGTCTATTAAACTGTGTAACCATTGCTCCCGTTGTACTATAATATCCATTTTGCATTGTGCTATATCCACTTTTTATGAAATCTTACCTCACTTAAGCAACTCTTGTTCCACAATAAAAAATACAAGAAAATCCACTTTTTAATGTTGTTTAAATAAAATCTCGGTATAATCCACATCTTTTAACACTATTTACCTATCTCCACAACTCACTTAAGGAGAGTTTCAACCATGGCTTCAAAAGAACTCTATACTGAATTAGAAGAACTTTTTGCAGAAAATGAAAAATCACATGTAACGTACGAAAACGTTATGAACCTGTTTGTTAAGGCACCAACCCCTGCAAACGTCAAAAAACTTATTGCTCTTTTAGACAAATACAAAGTTACGCTCATATCTTCAGCTGAAATTGCCAAAAGACGTAATATTGAAGAGGCAAAAAAACGTGAAGAAGAGCGCCAAAAACTTCAAGATGCTGCTTTAGAAGAAGAATTTGATCTTGCTAGCGAAAAAGAACTGCTTGAATGGTCACGTAGTGATAGCCCTGTACGTATGTATTTACGTGAAATGGGGCAAATCTCCCTTCTTACCAAAGATGAAGAGATCGATATTAGTAAAAAAATTGAATTTGGTGAAGACATTATTATCGATGCCTTTTGTTCTGTTCCTTATCTCATTGACTTTATTTTAGATTATAAAGAAGCACTCATAAATCGCGAACGACGTGTTAAAGAGCTCTTTAAAACCTTCGAAGATGACAGCGATGACAGTGATGATGATGACAGCGATGATGAGGACTATGAAGATGATGGAGAAGAAAAAAAGAGTTTCTCCAAAAAAGACAATACACGCACCGAAAAAGTTATCGAAAGTTTTAAAGCCTTAGAAAAGGCTAAAAAAGATTGGTTAAAAAGTTTTTCACGCCCACCAGAAGAAGAGTTAGAAAGAGAAGATCGTATGAATTATGACCTTGCTCTAGCTTTCAAAAAGAAACTTTTAAAAGAGTCATTAATGGATTTAGGACCAACCAGCAAACTCATCAATGAGCTTGTAAAATCCATGGAAACAGCGCTTAAAAGTGACTTTGAATTTGATAAAGAACTTAAGCGTTTAGAGTATCGTCTTCCACTTTTCAACGATACACTCAAAGACAATCATAAAAAACTTCTAAAAGATATTGTCGATTTAAATAAAGAAGATATCACTTCTATGGTTCCTGAAGCAACTATGGTTTCCACCTATATGGAGATTAAAAAACTGTTCCAAACTAAAGAAGCTAGTAAACAAGGCTTTGATTTAGATCCTGATAACCTTAAAGAAATTTTGGAGCAAATTAAACGCGGTAAAAAGATAGCCGATGAGTCTAAGACACGTATGGCAAAATCAAATCTTCGTTTGGTTGTTTCTATCGCTAAGCGTTACACCAATAGAGGCTTACCATTCCTTGATCTTATCCAAGAGGGTAATATCGGGTTGATGAAAGCCGTTGATAAATTTGAGTATAAAAAAGGGTACAAGTTTTCAACATATGCCACGTGGTGGATTCGTCAAGCGATTTCTCGTGCTATTGCTGATCAAGCACGAACAATTCGTATCCCAATTCATATGATTGAAACCATAAACCGCATCAATAAAATTATCCGTAAACATCTCCAAGAAGAAGGCAAAGAGCCTGATATCGAAACAATTGCAGAAGAAGTGGGATTGAGTGCAGACAAAGTCAAAAATGTTATTAAAATCACTAAAGAGCCTATCTCTTTAGAAGCACCTATCGGTAACGAAGACGATGGTAAATTTGGTGACTTTGTGGAAGATAAAAACTCTGTTGCACCTCTTGATTTTATTCTTAAATCAGATCTTAAAGATCAGATTGATGAAGTATTGGATCAATTGAATGACCGCGAAAAAGCTGTTATTCGTATGCGTTTTGGTTTAATGCATGATGAGAGTGATCGAACCTTAGAAGAGATAGGTAAGGAGCTTAATGTCACGCGTGAACGTGTTCGTCAAATAGAAAGTTCAGCGATTAAAAAACTTAAGCACCCAAAAGTGGGAAGAAAACTTAAAAATTATATTGAAAGTTAATAGTAATGACCTTTTCAGAAGCATGGATTGAACATGACTATAATCCTTTTATAGTCTTTGACAATAATGGAAAAATAATTTCGCTCAACCAAGAAGCCCAATACCTTCTTGGTGAGGTTGTTCCTAAAAAAGTATTTGATATCGCCCAAGCCTATGCTAGTATTACCTATGGTTTTAAAACCACCATTATTGATATAGCCTTTGGTTCTTACAAATTTTATGCTATCACCGTAGGATATGATGATGAAAATTCTATTGGTATAAAGCTTTATAAAAGTGCCACTAAAAAATTTGCAAATGTTGAAGAATACGGAGAAAATGCAAATATTTATGCACTTTTAGACTTATGCATTAGTGCCTCTTCCACTAACAATGAAATTAAATTTAAAAAAGAGTTTGACCCAACTTTTCCTGAATTAAGACTTAAAGTAGAAGCATTTATGAAGCTTTTAAATAAAGTGTACCAATCGCATCTTCAAGCAAGTATTATCACAACAAGGCTCTCTCTTATCACGGGTGAATATATCCGTTTTAATGAAAAAAAATACCCTATTTTTTCTATCTCTATCAAAGGTGATTCAAGAGATAGTAATTATGAAAAAATTATTGAAGAATTGGGTACTAAAAGCAACTGCACTATCCATTTTGAGCATAACGAAACACTTATCAGTGCGGCATTAGTTTCGTAAAGTTTTTTCTTTAGAAAAGCGGTTACATCTAAAAGTAACCGCTTTGAAATAGGATTAAAATTGAACGAGATTTTGAATTTTTTCAACGATTGAAGGGTCTTCCAACGTTGAAATATCTTGAGTAATTGGCTCTTTCTTAGCAATAGAGCGAAGAATTCTACGCATAATTTTTCCACTTCTTGTTTTTGGTAAACCAGGTACGAAACGAATCGCATCAAGTTTAGCGATATTTCCAATTTCTTTAACAATCAACTTATTAAGCTCTTGAATCATATACACTTCTTCACTTAAACTATCTTCACCTTTGATAACGATATAGGCAAAGATACCCTCACCTTTAATAGGATCAGGTCTACCAACAACAGCAACCTCAGCCACATTATCATGATGTCCAAGAACTGCTTCAATTT
The DNA here is from genome assembly GCA_028684065.1 of Sulfurospirillaceae bacterium. Classification (GTDB taxonomy): domain Bacteria; phylum Campylobacterota; class Campylobacteria; order Campylobacterales; family Sulfurospirillaceae; genus Sulfurospirillum. Next base: position 17,512 of record JAQUGO010000003.1, on the reverse strand, counting down.
CTGCCGTTCCAATTCTATGGCCAGAAACATTGATTACGTCATCAGTACGTCCTGTAATGACGATGTATCCATCATCATCGTACATCGCGCCGTCACCGGAAAAATAAACTGGCTTTCCATCTTTTTTACAATCACCAAAATAGGATTTTACAAATCGCTCTGGATCACCCCAAATATTACGAATCATAGATGGCCAAGGCTTTGTAATACACAAGAATCCTTTTTCACCTTGTGGTGTTGGATTACCATGCTCATCAATAATTTCAGCTTTAATACCAGGAAGTGGGAATGTCGCACTCCCAGGTTTAATCGGAGTTGCGCCAGGAAGAGGTGTAATCATATGCCCACCAGTTTCTGTTTGCCACCATGTATCGACGATTGGGCATTTACCACCACCAATTTGCTCATAGTACCACATCCATGCATCAGGATTAATAGGCTCCCCTACTGTTCCTAATACTTTAAGTGAACTCAAATCATACTTCGCGGGTGCATCAGCACCTTCTTTATGTAACAATCGAATGGCCGTAGGAGCAGTATAAAACTGATTAACACGGTGTTCTTCAATCATATTCCACCATCTACCTACATCTGGGAAGGTAGGAACACCTTCATACATAATGGTTGTAGCGCCCATAGCAAGAGGCCCATAAACGATGTAGGTATGTCCTGTTATCCAACCAACATCAGCTGTACACCAGAAGGTATCATTCTCTTTGACATCGAAAACATGTTCCATTGTATATTGTGCCCATAGAATATAACCTGCACTTGAGTGCTGTACACCTTTTGGTTTACCCGTACTTCCTGACGTATAAAGCAAGAAAAGAGGATCTTCCGCATCCATCCATTCAGGATCACAATATTGCGATTCATTCATAATCAACTCATTATAGACATAATCTCGCCCTGGAACATACTCTATATCTTCAAAATTGCGCTGAACAATTAATACTTTGTCACAGCATTCACAACCTTCTTTTAATGCCTCATCAACCATAGGTTTTAGCATGTAAGGTTTACCTCGTCGAAAGGCACCATCCGCTGTGATAACAAGTTTTGCTTGAGCATCTATAACACGATCTCTGAGTGCCTCAGCTGAAAATCCACCAAATACAACAGAGTGAATAGCCCCAATTTTGGCACACGCCAACATCGCAAATGCAGCTTCTGGTATCATTGGTAAATACAAAACAACTCTATCACCTTTTTTAATGCCAAATTTATTGCGCATTAAATTTGCCAAGCGATTTACACGATAGAAAAGCTGAAGGTAGGTAATAATTCTTTTTTTACCATCTTCTCCCTCCCAAATAATCGCCGCTTTATTTTTGCGCTTGTTTAGATGCCGCCCTAAACATTGATGTGTAACATTTAATTTACCACCCTCAAACCATTTATAAAATGGAGCATTATCCTCATTTAAAACTCTATCATAAGGCTTAAACCACTCAATTTTTTCTCTCGCAAGCTTATCCCAATATCCTTCAAAATCCTCATCTGCTTGGAGGCAGAGCTCCTTGTATTCGCACATATTTTTAATTCTGGCTTCTTTACTTAAAGCTCTACTTGGTTCAAAAAGTTGTGACATTGTCTCTATCCTTTATTATAAATTTTCTATTGTAACTCTTTTTAATGACTAGAAGCGCCTTCTGCGCCTATTCCTGTTTGACTTCTAATATACTGATGCTCGTACGCTGCAATTTCATTTTTAGCATCCTCACTCTTATCGGTGATAGAGAAAAACCAAATGGCTATAAAAGCAATAGTAACTGAAAATAAAGCAGGATTTCCATACGCATAAATAGCCGTTTTATTGGCTAAAATATCTACCCACACTGCTTTACTCAAAATAACAAGTACAACAGCCGTTGCAAGACCAATACTTCCACCCCATACAGCTCCTCTTGTGGTTAGTTTACTCCAATACATGGATAAAAAGAGTATGGGGAAGTTTGCACTGGCTGCAATAGCAAAGGCTAAACCTACCATAAAAGCAATATTTTGTTTTTCAAATGCAATCCCTAAGAAAATTGCAATAATACCAAGAGCAATAGTTGCATACTTAGAAATGCGCATCTCTGTCATTTCATCAGCACGACCACGCGCTATAACATTGGCATAAAGATCATGGCTCACAGCACTAGCACCGGCAAGAGTAAGTCCTGAAACAACAGCCAAAATCGTTGCGAAAGCAACTGCTGAAATAAATCCTAAGAAAAGATTTCCACCAATGGCATGACTGGTATGAATCGCTGACATGTTATTGCCACCAATAAGTGTATTTTTGACCGTATCAAAATATTGTGGATCACCTGTCAATAAAACAATAGCACCAAATCCAATAATAAACGTTAAAATATAAAAATAACCGATAAAACCTGTTGCAACAAAAACAGATTTACGAGCTTCTTTCGCATCATTAACAGTGAAAAATCGCATTAAGATATGAGGAAGACCAGCCGTACCGAACATTAGTGCAATACCTAAACTAATGGCCGATATTGGATTACTTACTAAGCCTCCAGGGCTCATAATAGCTACTGTTTTTTTAGCTACAACGGCTTGGGAAAAAAGATTTTCAAAACTAAAACCAACTTTATACATAATCATCACAGCCATAAAAGAAGCACCAGAGAGTAATAAAATTGCTTTAATAATTTGAACCCATGTTGTAGCTAACATGCCACCAAAAGTGACATAAAGTATCATCAAAATTCCTACCATGACAACAGCATATTCATAATTTAGTCCAAATAATACTTGGATTAATTTACCTGCACCAACCATTTGAGCAATCAAGTACAAAGCAACTGTAGCCAAAGAGCCAAGAGCCGCAAGAGTACGAATAGGCGTTTGTTTTAAACGATATGAAGCGACATCAGCAAAAGTATATTTTCCAAGATTTCGTAACTGTTCCGCAATCAAGAAAAGAATAATGGGCCACCCTACTAAAAACCCTATAGAGTAAATAAGCCCATCAAACCCTTTCATATACACCAGTCCAGAAATTCCTAAAAAAGAAGCAGCTGACATGTAATCACCGGCAATGGCTAAACCATTTTGAAAACCTGTAATTCCTCCACCTGCTGTATAAAAGTCTTTGGCTGTTTTCGTTCGTTTTGCAGCCCAATAGGTAATCCCAAGCGTTGCAAGAACAAATAATAAGAACATAATAATCGCTGAAACATTGAGGTCTCTTTGACCCGAAACACCAGCATCACCGCCTGAGGCAAATAAAATATTGCTTAATGTTAAAAGTAGCAATCCCCATTTCATTTGACACTCCTTGCTTCTTCTTTAATTTGATTGGTTAACTCATCAAATTCACCATTCGCTCTGCGCGTATAAATGCCTGTAAGAATAAAAGCAATAAAAATAATAGATAAGCCAATGGGAATACCAACGGTCGTGACACCATGACCTATTGGTTGACCAAAGGTTGATGGAGAAAAAGCAATAACAAGTATAAAGGAATAATAGACAACTAACATAATAATCGCTAGCTTCCATGCAAAGCGACTACGCTTTTGGACTAATTCTGTAAACTTCGGATTAGTGCGCACTTTGTCGTAAATATTTTGACTCATAAATGCTCCTTGCAGTATTAAATTCTACGTGTCATTGTAAACTAGTAACATAGCATTACCGTAGCATTTGATAAAGCACGTATTATTTAAAAAAAATTCTCCTTTATATGAGTAAAAGTGTAACTATATTACTTTTTTTTCAGGGTAAAAACGCTCTATTTTATACCCTACTCCTTTTAAATTAACAATAAAATCTTCTTTGAGCAATTTTCGAAAACGACTTATTTCTGCTCGTATTGTCGCATTATCAACAGGTTCGTCATTCCAAACATAGCTTCTAAATTTATCGAAATCAACAACAATACCGATGTTCTCACACAATAATGTTACAATTTGTAGCTGTTTTTTGGTTAGCACCTGTACGTTGTTGTTATAAAAAAGCATTTGCTCTTTTTTAGCAAAGACATATTTGGGGCTTAAGATGATATGTTGAAAATTCTTTGCAGCAAATTCTTTTTTGATTTTATCAATTCTCAACCCTAATTCTTTAAGATGAAAAGGTTTTTTAAGATAGTCTGATGCACCCAAATCAAAAGCGTGTGCGATATCATCAATATCTACATTGGCACTAATAAAAATAGTGGGGAAGGAATGCTCAATATCATTAAGGGCTTGAAGCAAAGCAAGTCCATTTATTCTTGGTACATTAATATCTAAAATCAATAAATCAAAAATATCGTGTTTAATCATTTCATAGGCTTCTTCACCATTGCTAAAAGCAACAATTTTATGCCCTAACGCTTCTAAATACTCTTCAATGGAACTACGCAACATTAACTCATCTTCAAGCAATAAAATTTTCATCGCTCATCCATCCTTTAGTCTCAAAGATATACCGAAATAGGGTATGTTCTTTATCTGATTCTATCTTTATTGTAATATTTTTTTCATCACATATTTCTCTAACGATGTTAAGGCCTAAACCAAAACCCCCGCGTGCTTCATCTTCACGATAATAGCGGTCAAACAGTTTATCAGGAAAATTGATAGGTTCCCCACAATTTTCAATCTCAAGTATAATATGTGTCTTTTCTGTTTTGAGCCTTACATGTAAAGACTTCCCTTCATAACTATACTTTATTGCATTAGAAATGTTATTGTCACAGATACGTTGAAGCTCTGTTTCATTAAATAAAATAAAAATATCAGATTCAATATCAGACTCAATTATCAACTTATTACCTTCTGCCACATCGTGAAAATAATCCACTCTATCAGCAATAAATTGTGAAAAATTAATCATTTCTGGCGTGTAAACAACTCTATCCTTTTTAACAAGATAGGCTAAATCTTCATAAATATTATCTAAAACTTTAACAGCCGCTTCTATTTTGACAAGGTATCTGTTTTTTTCAAATTTTAAATTATACAAGTCTATATTCATCAAAATAATAGATAAAGGCGTATTGATTTCGTGAATTGCATTTTTCACAAAGCGATCTTGCCGTTCTAAAAGCTCTTGAGTAAAATCCACTGATTTTTTAAGCTCCTGTGTTTTTTGAGTTACCATGGTTTCAAGAGTAGAATTAAGCTCCAACAATGCACTGTTTTTTTCTTTGATTTTATCAATCATAAAGTTAGCTTGAGAAGCAATTTCACGAAACTCTTTAAAATTAATTTTCTCCATATCCATCGTATGGTAACTTCGTGAAACATCTTTAAAAGACTCTACGATAAAACGAATTTCACGCCCCATAATATCACTCACATAGCGATATTCAACGGTGCTAATAATGTACAATAACAACGTTAGCATATAAATTTTTAATATAAAATTGATGATTTTTGTTTGGTAATCTTCTTTTTTTTGTGCCATAACATCTTCGATACTTCGCGTACTCACACCACTTCCTAAGACCAATGATAACGGTGGATATTCTTGTGTAACGACAATATCTTTGTCACTTTGATTGGCATCAAGCTGATTAGAGGTATAAAGCTTTCTGCCCTCTTGCGTCGTTACGAAGATATAATTATTAGTATCCATATCTGCTGTTAAATAGCGCACATCCTCGATAAGCTTTTGATAAATCTCTTCTTGAGGTAATTGCTTACTTTGTTCATAACGGTAACTGATAATTCTATTAAGATGATTAATTTGGACCTGTGCGCTCTTTTTTTGGCTCTGAATATAGGTTGTTTCTAAAATAGCCATCTCTTTGTTAAATTCCAAATATTCATTCACAATAATGATGCATGCAGAGATAAAAGCAAACAGTCCTGCAAATAAAATAGCCATAAAATTAATTTGGTTAATACTTTTGTGTTTTTTCTCTCGCAAGAGCAACGTTTACTCCTTACATGTAGAGGCTTTAAAAGCTTATTTTACCTTTTTTCCTTAAAAAGAGGCGATACAAAATCTATTTTGCTATAATTTGCCTTGAAACATTACTAAAAGGAGAGAAGATGAAAATTCGTATACCCGCAGAATGGGAAGAACAAGAAGCACTCATCGTTGTCTTTCCTCCAGAACACAGCGACTGGGCACACTCACTTGAAGAAATTCGTGCAACTTACTTAAAATTTATCACACACATTGCACGTTTTCAACCATGTATGGTTATCTGTGAACATAAGCAAACGCTTTCAAATCTTTTGCCCACACTTCAAAATATTCAGCTTATCGAAATGCAAACGAATGATACGTGGATTCGAGATTTTGGTGGTATCAATATTTATAAAAATAATAAACGCCGTACCTATGACTTTATTTTTAATGCTTGGGGCAATAAATTTGAAGCGAGTATGGACAACACGATTACCCAACGATTGTTTGATGAGGGGTATCTTAGTGGAAAACTAAATAGCTTTGATTTTGTACTTGAAGGTGGTAGTATCGATAGTAATGGTCATGGCGTCATGCTAAGCACAGCGTATTGTTTGTATGAGCAAAACCGTAATGCACATCTTTCTAAAAAGAAAATTAACAATATTCTCAAAGAACTTTTTGGCTTAAAAGAGTTGATAATTTTAAAGCACGGTGCCCTTATGGGAGATGATACAGACTCTCATATCGACACATTAGCGCGCTTTGTTAACAAAAAGACCATTGCCTATGTTAAATGCTATGATAAAAAAGATGAGCATTATAAGGAACTTAGGAAGATGGAAAAAGAACTTAAAAAAACAGATTTTGATTTAATACCATTACCGCTTCCTGCCGCCAAATACTTTAATGATCACCGCATTCCTGCAACCTATATGAATTTTGTACTGATTAACAATGCTGTATTAGTACCAACCTATAGCGACCCATGTGATGCAGAGGTACTTTTAACATTTAAACAGCTCTTTCCAGAGCGAGAAATTGTTGGTATTGAATCATCTATTTTAATTCGAGAGCATGGAAGCTTACACTGTGCTTCTATGAACATTTATAAAGAAATAGGAAAAGACAAATGACCCTTCAAAAAAAAGCGACCATTATTTCCAGTGCTACTGCAACACTGCTTATTTTAATTAAACTTACCATTGGTATTATGAGTGGTTCCGTAGCTGTTCTTGCCTCTGCAATTGATTCGGTACTTGACCTTATCGTTTCTGCCTTTAATTATTTTGCAATTAGTAAATCTGAACAACCCGCCAATCAAAAATTTAATTATGGCAAGGGTAAAATCGAAGCACTCGCTGGAGTTATCGAAGGAACGGTCATTACTGTTTCTGGACTTTATATCTTGTATGAAGCTATTCGAAAAGCGATTCATCAAAATGAAATAACCTATCTTGGTTCTTCGATTATTGTAATGATTATTTCATTGGTCTTAACCATTGCTTTGGTAACCTATTTGAACTATGTTGCTAAAAAAACTGGAAGTATGGTGGTTAAATCAGATGCCTTACATTATAAAACTGATGTCCTTAGCAATGGAGCCATTTTAGCCTCTTTAGTGCTCATTCAAGTAACCAATTTTGGATTAATTGACTCTATTATGGGTATCGTTATCTCTATTTACATTATCCATTCTGCTTACCAAATTATCAAAGATGGTATCTATATCTTATTGGATGCCGCATTAGATGAAGAGATTGTTACCAACATTAAACATATTATTATTGATGAAAAAGAGATTAGTGATTTTCATTTTCTTAAAACACGAAAATCGGGCAATACTAATTTTGTGGATGTGCATCTTGTTTTTAGTCCTGGTATTTCCTTGCTCCGCGCCCATCATGCAGGTGATCGCATAGAAGAAAATATCAAAGACTTACGTCCTAACGATGAATGGGTTATCACTGCCCATCTTGACCCTTATGATGATTCTATTATCAATGAAGGGAAGTTATAAAGAGGCCAAAGCCTCTTTATAATAAGAGGGTAATACGATACCCAATAAAAGCTAGCACCCACGAAACAATGGTTGTAAAAACAACCAAGTACGCCAAATACTTATAACTACCAGCCTCTTTAGAGAAGACAATAGACGCCGCCATACACGGCAGGTAAAACATCACAAAGATGATAAATGAAACCGCAGAAGCTAGAGGAATTTGCTTGGCTATTTCACTCAAAAGGCTTTCATTTTGCTCATCTACATCTGAACCTAAGGCATATAAAACTCCTAAAGTAGAAACAACTACCTCTTTTGCCGCTAATCCAGACTCAATTGCTATTGTCATTTTCCAATCAAACCCAATAGGCTCAAAAAGAACATCGGTCGATTTTCCTACAATGCCTAAATAACTCTTCTCTAACAATATCTTTGCTTGTTCATTTTGAAGGTTAACTTTTTCTTCTTTATTTTGAGCTAATTCTATTTTTTGAGCATATTCTGTGACGATGGACGGATACTTTGGATAATTACTCGCAAACCATATCAAAAGTGATGCCCCAAGGATAAATGTTCCTGCTTTTTTTAGGTACATAATTGCTTTTGTCACCACGGTATGCCATATCAGCTTTAAAGAAGGTAGTCGGTATTTTGGCATTTCCATAACAAAAGGTTCATCAACGCCTTTAAAAACAAAAACTTTTAAAAATTTTGCCGCTACTAACCCGATAAATGCTCCAGCAATATAGATTAAAAATAGAACATTTCCCGCACTTTCTTTGCCAAAAAAAGCCCCCGCAAAAAGAACATATACAGGCAATTTTGCACCACAACTCATAAACCCAATGATAAAAAGTGTAATCAATCTATCTTTAGTATTTTTAAGCGTTCGTGCACTCATATAAGCAGGCACGGAACAACCAAACCCTGTTACCAAAGGAATAAAACTTTTGCCATGCAAACCAAAACGGTGGAAAAAACCATCCAATAAAAAAGCAACGCGCGCCATGTAACCTGTCGTTTCTAACAGAGCAATCCCTAAAAATAAAATCACAATATTAGGTAAGAACATCACAACAGCACCCACACCTGAAATAGCACCATCAGCTATCATGGAACCTAATTCGCCATCACCAAAAATGGTTTTAGCATAATTTCCAAGAGCCACAAAAAACATATCAATCCAGTCCATAGGAATAGAACCTAATGTAAAAGTAAGCTGAAACAGTGCCCACATCAAAACGATAAAGATAGGAATACCAAAAAATTTATGAATCAATAGAGCATCAATTTTTTCAGTCACTGAACGTGTAATGCTTCCCTTATGTGTCACTGTTTCAATGACAGCGCCTTTAGCAAAAGCAGCGTTCTCTTCTGAAAAAATTTCAACACTATCTTTTGTATCATAATGCAAATAGAGATGATTTAACGCATCTCTGATACGAGGCAACATAACTATCCAAATAGGTTCATCATGCATCTTCTGATACATTTTAGGCTCTTCTTTGAGTAGCCTAACACTAATTTCACGATACGAAATATCGCTTTTATAGTTTTTTTCTCGTAAAAAAGAGGACAAATTGGCTATCTCCTCCTCCACCACATCACTGTAAATCAGTTTAGCTTTTTCATGTGGAAAATTAGAGATATCAATGGTTCGATTGATGAGTTTACCTATACCTCTTTTGGTTGCGGCTGAAACTTTAATACAAGGAACACCTAAAATCGTACTGAGTTGGTCATTATCAATGCAAATGCCTTCTTTATTCGCTTCATCCATCATGTTTAAAGCCACAATCATCTTTTTATCTAACTCTAAAAGCTGATTGGTCAAAAAAAGATTGCGTTCTAAATTGGTAGCATCCACAACATTGATAATCAGATCATAATACTCATTTTCTAAAAAATCTTTGGTAACTTTTTCATCTTGCGTGTAGTCATTGAGAGAATATGTTCCAGGTAAATCTATAATTTTAATCGCATGTTCGTGAAAATCAAAACTCACTTCGGCTTTTTCAACCGTTACACCCGAAAAATTACCCACTCGCAAACGGGCATTTGCGATAGAGTTAATGAGCATGCTTTTGCCAACATTAGGTTGACCGACCAATGCAATAATTAACTCTTTCATTGTTCACTGACTTGAATATATTTTGCTTCTTCATAGCGCAATGCTAGCAAGGTTGAGCCTATCTCTATTTCCATTGTGCTTCGTGCAATACTGGTTGCTTTAATCTTTAAAACGCTTCCCTTGCGTAAACCAAATGAAAAAAGTCTCTGTTTTAATTCACCCGTAGCCTCTACTTTTGTTACTACGGCAGTTTGGCCTGCATTTAATTCTGCTAACGTACCCATTTATTCTCCTAAATCACTACCAAATTGATAATGAACATCAAATTTTAGGTTAAATTTCATTAAAAGGATATTAATGTAAAATAGTCCTATAAACTATATTGACGAGGTTACAGAATGACAGTAGGACTTATCCAACACGCCATTGCTTCTACAAAGCACGAAACGATACAAAAAACAGTCACATTAATCCAAAAAGCTAAAAGTCAAGGGGCACAGCTGGTTGTTCTTCAAGAACTACATCAAGACCGTTACTTTTGTATCAATGAAGATGTGGCATGTTTTGATTTAGCCAACGATTGGGAAGCAGATATACGATTTTGGGGAAAAGTCGCCAAAGAAAATGAAGTCGTCCTTGTCACTTCTCTTTTTGAAAAACGCTCCGCTGGACTCTATCACAACACCGCCGTCGTCTTTGAAAAAGATGGCACAGTAGCAGGCAAATACCGCAAAATGCACATCCCTGATGACCCAGGCTTTTACGAAAAATTTTACTTTACCCCAGGCGATATGGGCTACAACCCCATTCAAACCAGTGTCGGTAAACTAGGTCTTTTAGTCTGTTGGGATCAATGGTACCCCGAGGCCGCACGTTTGATGGCGCTTAAGGGTGCAGAAATGCTCATCTACCCCACGGCGATTGGTTGGTTTGATGAAGACATGGAAGATGAACAACGACGTCAATGCGACGCATGGGAAACCATCCAACGTGGTCATGCCATCGCTAACGGACTTCCGCTCATTAGCGTCAATCGCATCGGCAAAGAAGAAGATAACCACGGCGTACTGGACGGCATCCGCTTTTGGGGCAACTCCTTTGTTGCAGGCCCACAAGGCGAAATCCTCAAACGAGCCAGTCACGACCAAGAAGAGGTTTTAATCGTCGAAGTTGACCTAAAACGAGGCGAACATGTCAGACGCATCTGGCCATTTTTACGTGATAGAAGAATTGAGACTTACGGAGATTTGACGAAACGATTTATCGACTAAAATCTTTTTACATGTAAAGTTTTTAGGCTTTACATGTAAACCTTTTGGAGAGTGCATGGAACTGGTTTATTTGTGGGTTGAAGAGTATAAAAATATCAAGCAACAAGGGTTTAATTTTTCTCCTAGGTTTACATGTAAGTATGAAAATGGTGAACTCACGATAGAAGAGAAAAAAGACTATGTTTCAATCTTTCCTGAGAATATCAATGTGACGGCGATTGTTGGGGAAAATGGGAGTGGGAAAAGTGCAATTTTAAGTAGTATGATAACAAAAGAAAAAGTTTTTTGTGTTATATCTGAGAATAATCAACTTACTGTTTATTCGAATAATATTCTTGTAAATACTCCTTTACGACAAAAACGTTTTACAAGAGAGATGTTCAAAAAAATATTATATTTTTCTATGGATAATCACCATCTTTCCTTGGCAAAAATACAAAGCCATTTAACAATTATTAATTTATCTCAAACGAATCAACTTATTACCGAAAATTATCTCAAATTACAAAAGATTGATTTTCCACTTTTTAATTTTAAACCTTACTATATTAGTTATAAATTTATCGATACTTGGATAGCTACTGATTATGAAATTGAAGAAAAGGATATTGAAGAAACTCGCTTAGCTCTTGGTTGGGATATTTCATCTGATACAGGTGTCATTGTTGATACACTACGAACACTTATTAGACTTGATGATAAATATCTAATTTACCTGTTCAATAAATTTGGAACCATTGCTGAAATTTTTGAACATATTGATTTAACTGAGAAATTACATCCAAAAGATTTTTATCTTACAATCAACTATGAAGAAATACAAGAAATATTAGAAGGTATGAATATAGATTTTGTAGATGAAAACGAATTTACCCAATTAATGAATCATGCTAATAAAATGATAGAAATCAAAAAATTAAGAGAACTTTTTGGAGAAAATTATATTCAATTATTATTTCAACGTATGATTGACGAACTATCATTTGACTATATGGCACAAAATGGTAGCTCATATGGTTCATTAAGCCATGGAGAAAAAACGCTTTATAGCTTTTTTGTCAATCTAGTCAATTTTAATAATAATGATTTTTTGTTTTTATTGGATGAGCCTGATAATACTCTACACCCAAATTGGCAAAAAAGTTTTCTAAATGAAATGATGAATATTTTAACGAAATTGAAAAAAAATGCTCATTTAGTTATTACTTCTCATTCCCCATTCCTTCTCTCAGACCTTCCCAAAGAAAACGTTAATTTTTTAGAAAATGGCAAGCAAGTGTACCCCAATATCGAAACCTTTGGAGCCAATATCCACACCCTACTCTCTCATTGTTTTTTTATGAAAGAGGGACTTATGGGTGAGTTTGCCAAAAGTAAAATCAATGAAGTGATTGACTATTTAAACAACAACGCTTCTCCCCTTACAGACGATGATGAAGCACAAAGGTACATTCGCATCATCGGTGAGCCTATCGTCAAAAGGCAATTACAGCGTATGCTTGATAGTAAAAGAACGAATAAGATGAAAGAAATCAAAGAGCTTAAAAACCAAATAGAAAGCCTCCAAAATCGCTTGGAAAATTTGGAAAAGAAATCATGATAAAAATTGCTACGCCAAAGTTGGAAGAGTTGGCACAAAAGCATTATGAAGCACTAAAATCAAAATTCAAATTTCCTACATGTAAATACTCTCTTGAGGAAGTCATTACCGCAAAGCCTGAAAAACTGCATGAAATTGCGATGCACTACAAAGGCAATCATAAATTTGATATGATGATAAAAGCGTACAAAAAATTTACCGTTAAAGTAGATGATGATACCTACGATGCTTATAAGCTAGCCAAAGACCTTAATGTCACGGTTTGCCCGTATTGCAACCGAAATTATACGTTTACGGTTCGCTCAAAAAATGGCTCAACGCGTCCGCAATTTGACCATTTTTACGACAAAGCAACCTATCCGATCTTGGCATTGTCGTTTTACAATCTTATCCCCAGTTGTCCTACATGTAATACAAGCATAAAAGGACGCAAAGAGTTTTCTCTCACGACCCATGTGCATCCTTACGTCGATGGCTTCGATGACAAGGCATGTTTTTCTTTACATGTAAAAGAGAGTTCGTTTTATTACGATGAAAAAGGTTTTGATTTAGAACTGAACTCAAACGATGCCAAAGCACAAAAAAACATCAAAGATTTTGCGCTAGAAGAGATTTACAAAAACCACAAAGACATCGTTTTAGAACTTATCCAAAAGTCTGTGATGTACAACGAAAGCTACATCGAAGAGCTGATGCAAAACTACGAGGGAACACTCTTTAAAAATGAAGAAGATTTACTGCGCCTTATTTTTGGCGGGTACATCAGCGATGAAGACTTGGACAAACGCCCACTTTCAAAACTCACCAAAGACATCTTAGAACAATTAGAAATTATCTAGTCCAAAAGCCTTTACATGTAAAACTATTTTTCGAAGTTTTTAAAGTACCACATCAACGCAAACATCAAGCCTGAGGTGGTGGCGTGGGTTCCGTCGAACATGAAAGGGAGGGCTTCTTCGCGTTTGAGGTAAATGACTTCGATGTTTTCATTTTCGATGCCACCGCCTTCGCCTACTCTCATGCTTTCGTCGATGGTTGCAAAATAAAATGTTTGAAGACCGCCAGCGAAGCCAACGGCAGTGTAGAAAGAGGTTACTTTTTGAAGTCTATCAAGAGAGACAGCATAACCCGTCTCTTCTAAAACTTCTTCTTGGGCAATTTCAATGAGGCTTTTGTCTTTATCGACGATGCCAGCGCACAGCTCATAGGTAAAGCCGTCGTTATTTTTGAGGTAAATGGAAGGACGAAATTGTTTAACAAAAACAAAAGAATCGAGCTCTTTATGGTAGAGTAAAATGGCAACGCTATCGTGTGTATCGACAATATCCCAACGTTTTTCAATAGAATTTTGACGATAGAACATACTTTTAGGTTTGATATACTCTGAAAATACACACTCTTCAATTTTTAAAATTTCTATTTTATTGATGCCATTCAAACCTAAATCCAGCCCTTCTTTTTAAAATAAGCAAGTGGTGTGATAGCAGAAAGCGCCATCAAAAAGAGTGAAAACGCATAGCCATAGTGCCAATCAAGCTCTGGTAAGATTTTAAAGTTCATACCATAAATACTGGCGATAAGTGTTGGTGGTAAAAAGATAACATTCATAATCGTAAAGATTTTAATGACTTTATTTTGTTCAATATTCAACATACCCACGAAGATATTTTGAAGGTAATCAAGCCTTTCAAAATTGAATTGCGTATAGTCAATAAGCGATTTAATATCCTTAAGCATGATGACGATATCAGCTCGCAAGGAAACATCATATTTATTTGACTTTAGAAATGAAGTCAAAATTCTCTGTTTATCGGTCAAGTTTTCTCTGATATTCATATTTAAATCTTCAAATGAAGAGATTTTTTCCAAAATATCTTCATCTTCATTGGTATAGTCAGTAAAAACGTGCTTACGCAGTTTTGTGATGTCTTTAGAAAGCTTTTCGATGATATCAGCATCTGCATCAATTCTAATATCTAGGAGTTGGGAAAAAATATAATACCCATCTTTAAATTCACGAGGAGCATAGTAAAAGCGTTTACTAAATTCTTCAAATGCTCGTAACTCTTTATAACGAATGGAAATGAGTAAGTTACCTTGAAGAATAAATGAAACCGTTTCATTGTGTGCGCCATCTTCATTGCTAATCAAAAAGTAACTGTTGATTTCAATTTTTTTGTCTTCTTCCCAGTAACGAGAAGATATCTCAATTTCCTCACTCTCTTGCTTCGTTGGAAAGTCTATGCCAAACGTTTTTTCAACAAATGCAATCTCTTCATGGGTTGGATGTAACATATCCAGCCAAACTACTTTACTCTTTTTATCTTCATTGTCATCAAACGCATCTAAAGCGGTAATCACTTCTAATTTATTACTATTTTTAAAAAAACACTTTATCATGCAACACTCTTTTTTTTAGTTATTGTATCACAAATAGGTATCGATTTTATGGCTTACATGTAAACTATGGTTTTGTCTTAACTAAAGGCTCAGAATAGGCAAAATCATCATCTCTTCTTGGTTCAGATGGGTTTATTAAAGCTTTTTCAACATCATTTTTTAAAGAAGCAATATACGTCTGAAACTTTTTCATATCTTGGCTACTTAATGCATTTTTTTCGACTTTTATAACACTCCCAGGATTAATCGCTGTTTCATTACGATAGAGACCAAAATGAAGATGCGGACCACTACTCATTCCTGTATTTCCAACATAACCTATTACTTCACCTTGTTTTACAGATTTACCTTTTTTAATACCACGCGCAAAATTATTGAGATGTCCGTAAAGTGTTTTATAAGGCCCGGCATGATCAACCATAATAGTATTCCCATATCCACCTTTTTCACCAGCATAAATGATTTTTCCATTTCCCGCTGATTTTACTGGGGTACCTATATTTGCGGCATAATCAACACCTAAATGAGCTCTAAATTTATGCAATATGGGATGCCATCTCTTTGTTGTAAATTCTGAGGAAATGCGTCTATAGTTAACCGGTATACTCAGTAAAAAACGCTCTAACTGTTTTCCCGTCTGATCATAATAATTCTCTTTATAAAAAAACATATAATGCTTTTTATTTCCTGTCTCTAACATTGAAACATCTATCGTTATACCACCATATTGCTTGCCTAGCCTGCTTTTGCCTTTATAAAACAAAACGAGCTTGTCCCCTTTTTGAAGACCTCTAAAATTAACACCACCACGAAATGATTGTACAAATTCATTGGCAAGTATGTAATTATTGGTCGCTTTAACGATATCAAGATAAGGAGAATTCTCAATACTAATAGACAAGGATAACGCTTCTTCTTTGTAAACGACAGGAATAATTTCCATTGTATAGTGATCGTTATTTTTCATAATGTGCATCTGTAATTCATCACCTATCGGGATGAGCGCTTGTTCAAGAAGTCCATTATCATCATGCAATACTTGATATTTAATCCCAGCGACAATTTCAGCAGCAAGCTCTTGTTCTTCTTTATCAAGAGAATAATAAAGTGATGAGGGAATGGAGTTTTTCCCTAAAAATGTTAAAAATGTATCACCTTTAGGCCACTTTAACTCTTCAACATAGGCTCCGTATGACAGTGATAAAAATCCTAACAAAACCCATAAAAATTTCAACATCACAGCAGCCCTCGTAAATTATAAATTTATTCTAGCGGGATAAATCTTACAAAATGCCTAAATATCTAGATTGCTAGATGAGATGCTTTACAAACTTTTTTTAATCCAGTTATAGTATAATCATCCTAATCAAATACCAAGGAGTTTCCGTTGAACAAACTTGTCATAATCGTTTGTCTCGTTTTAGTAAGTTCTTTTTTAGAAGCAAAGTCTCTTTTTGAAGAGTATAAAACAACAATCATAGAAAGTAATAACCAAGATGTTATTATTGCTGATTCCTCGGCTTTTGTGGTGGGTGCCAGTGGTATTGTGACACATAAGTTTGATGAAAAAACATCTAGCATCATTGCTCAGGTCAACGTAATAAGCAAAAATAATGGTAAAGCCGTTTTACGTGTTGAAAAGTTTAAGATGCTTACGCAAGGTGCATTTCCTGATACAAGCCTAAAACCTCAAGTTGGTGATGAAGTCACAATGAATTACTTATACAACAGAGCGCTTATTGTTACACCTAACTATGAAATGTACACAGCCATTACCAAAGAATACAATACGCTCACTTGGATTCACCCAGACATTATTGCTGGTTATTTAACAAAACTTTATCGACCAAACCCTGATAAAGAAATCTTTCAAAAAGCGTGTTACCAAAATTCAGCATCTATCATCTTTTTTGCTATTAAAAATAACGGCTATTTTGTAGATTGTAATAATTTCAATACAATTAAAAGCATTGCCATTACGGAAAATAATGTAACACAACAAGTACCTTTTTACTCACGTATTACCAATATCGAGTCAACATGGTTTAGTTGGGACAGCGCTACTGTCGTAGACTATAATAACTATTACGAATACTTACTCGGTCAAACAAAAACTTTAAAGGGGCAAGGGCTTGATGGCATTATATTAAATCTTCCATTTACTGTAGTGGAGAGAAAAGACACGCTATGGAAATAAAACACGTCAACTATTTCAAGACGCTTCTGGGAGAGGAGAATGTTTACGACGATAAACCACATATGATTGCTTATTCATATGATGCGACACGTAACCATTATGAGCCTGATGCAGT
>JAQUGO010000016.1 GCA_028684065.1 Sulfurospirillaceae bacterium | reverse complement strand
TACTGAAATTGTTGAAAAAACTGTTCCTCTTCACGGTTTAAAAAATCAACAAACCATTTGGCGATTTTAATAGTTGGGAAGAGTTTTTTAATAGTTCGCAGGGTTGAAGGATAGATAAACTCTGATTTTGCAAGGAGCAAAAGATCAGGCACTATATTTTTGCACGTTTCAATCAAGTCCAAATTCATCTTATCGAGGCTATTTTTTTTAAAGCCTAGAAAACGTTGCGCTTTGGCCGTGTCTCTGTAACTAAAATCATACACAAAATGGCCTTGTGTGGTAAGGCCGTATGAGACTTTTCGATCAGTCGCATAAAAAACTTTACCATTGTAGGAGTAACTGAAATTAGCACAGTGGACTATTTTTAAAGGGTGATTCATTTAAGATTCCATCTTTTGAGTATGATTGGGAGCGATAGTTTTGTCGATAATATGTGAATAAATAAACCAAAGGTATACAATAAAAATGGAAACATGTAATTTGCTATTAACCAAACTACCGTCGAATTGTAGCAAAATCAAGTATGATGTGAGGAAAAAAGCATAGTGGTATTGTTTAATAATGTAGATTGTTTTGTAGACGCTTCCTAGGAGCACTGCATAGCCGATAATGCCAAAAATTCCAAGATAAAGGGCTATTTCTAATATCATATTGTGCACATGCATAACAGATATTTTGAGCAGTGTAATAGATGAATCTACACCATATCCAAACCATAAACTATTTTTAACTAAATCAAATGTTCGTTTCCAAATAATAAATCTATTGGAGTCTTGGCCTTGTATCAGTGAGTCAAAACGATGAATAAGTGTAGGGCTAAAATAAAAAATAGTGAAAGTGCCAATGATTAGGAGCCCTAAAAATAAGAGATTTTTTTTAGAAAGAAAGATTTGTTTTGCATTGAACAAAGTGTACAAAATACTAAAGGTCGCAAAGGCTAACCAAGAGGCCCGTGATAGTGAATGAAAAAGAAGAAATAAGGATAATGCAAAAAGACCAGTAAAGATACTTTTTAGAAGGAAAGGGTGTTCTGTTATTTTGTAAGTAGCAATACTATAAAATAGTAAAGAAGCATACCCTGCCATAAACAATCCAAAAATATTACGGCTAAATGTTGGGCCAATCAACCCTCCTTTTTCCAAGGGCTTATGGAAAATTAAATCATAATGTGTAATGTATTGATAAAGTCCATCTAGCGCATAAAGCGTTAAGGTTACCAAGATAATGGTAACTAAAAATTTTCGACTAAAAAATTTCTGGTGATAAAAATAGAATAGAATAAAAAGGACAGCAACAAAACGATAAAAAAATTTGAGTAAATCGACTAAATTTTGCAATGGGTTTATACCTAAAAGAGAGGATATTAACATGCTTAGCATTATAATCCCAAAGCCAATAAAAAGTCCTCTGGTTTGAGTTAATATTGCACCAAGTATTTTATATGTCTGAAATTGTATAACATGATAAACAAACATTAGAATCATACTAATAACACTAATGTGATACAATGTATTTTTGAGAGGAATAAATAAAATCCACACGATGAGCATTCCTTGGAATAGGTGTGAATTTCTAAGATAATCTTGTTTTGTAGACTGTATGGCCATGAGTCTTATTCCCACCATTCGTAATGTTCTAGTTGCTGTGTATTTTGTTGTAATACATCAATAATATACTTACTGATTCGTTTAGTGTTGAATAATTCATGAACTTTCTTATGTAGCCATTGTGCTTTTTGGATTCTCTCGTCTGGATGATCTAAAAAGTATAATAACTTTGAGTGCATCTCTTCAAAATCGTTATAATATTCAAGTTTGTCTTCAAAAAAATCTTCACCACCAATAATGGGACGACTGAGGCAAAACGAGCCATTTCCTAAAATATGCATTAAACGATCAGAAGTGTACCATTGATTGTTCATATACATATCTCTATTATGATTTAAACAAATTTTAGTATTGCAAATAAACTGAAAATATTCTTCACCCAGTAGGGTTGTTTCATCAGTTTGACCTAAAATATGGGTCTTTATATCAGGTAAATTCATTTTAATTAATTCAATAAAATGTTTTCTTTGTTCATCCTTTCTCCCTGTAAATAAAAGATCATACGGTTGCTCGCGAGTAAATGCTTGATGTTTTTCCATATTGATATTGACGGGATTTGGTAGAAAAAAGGCATTTGGATTAAACGCTTTAAATCGTTTTAAAATATCACCAGCACCTGTGGCAAATACCAAATCAAAGAGGTACCCACAGTTTTTGAGATGATTTTCTACGACCATATCGTTATACCATAAAATGAGTTTAATATTTTTTCTTTTCAGAAGATGAAAAGTCTCTTCATATATTAATTCTGCATGTCCAAAAATAACAAGTTCAGGCTGAATGGTTTCAATACATTCTAAAAAAAGTTGATTCATTTTACGAGCACCATTCTTTTTGCTGTTAAAAAAAGAATAATAGCGAGCTGCATCTCTATAATCAAAATTGTGTACATAGTGGCCATTTTCTATAAAACCATGAGAAATTTTAACAGGGTTTGAGTAAAGCGCAGCGCCAAGTTTTGTCACAACATTAAAAGGTGCGCAATGTATAATTCTCATAGTAGCCTTTTGTATACGTTTACGGTTTTTTCGACCATTTGTTTCAGTGAAAAATACTCTCTTATGTAGTTATACCCATCAAACCGTAAATCTTTTACTTTGACAATTTTTTGAGCTAAACCATCTGCATCTCCAATAGGCGTAAAATACCCATTAATCCCTTCTTGTACGATGTCAAGAACACCGCCGTGATTGGTCGCAACAACAGGTGTATTAAGCGCAATAGCTTCGGCTACACTTCTGCCAAAACTTTCTGGTTTTTTGGAACTACTCACAATAACATCACTTATTGCATACACTTCTGCCACCTTGTTAGTGCTCCCACAAAAATGGATATATTCGTTTACATGTAAAGATTCAGCAAGGCTTTGCAGTGCAGCAAAGTAATTTTGTTTATCACTTCTGACGCCACCAACAATTAAGCCTACAATATTTGGAAAATCTTTTTTTAGTATAGCAATTGCTTCTATAAAAGTTTCTAAATCTTTGAGTTGTGTGATTCTGCCAACTGTTGAAACAATCCATTTTTCTTTGAGATTATAGTGTTTTTTAAATTC
>JAQUGO010000008.1 GCA_028684065.1 Sulfurospirillaceae bacterium | reverse complement strand
TATGTTATTTTTTATATGTCTTGAGTGTTGCAGCTATCGCCGCTACCACCGCTAGATTATCCGTTGACTTAGCCCGTGCCACTTTCCCACCTGCATTCTCCGCTACGCTCTTCTGTGGAAAAAATTTTGTCAACACCTTAGCCTGAATATTTAAAATAAAAACCAGTAAAATCAAAAACATGAAAACTGTAGACATGCCAAGCACCATAAATTTAAAGCCCTCAGCAATAAGATTTATCTCCATAAAACAATCCTTTTTATACATAATATTCTCTATTAATTTTTATCAAAACTTATTTTTTATCATTACATCTATTGAAATCATTTTACTTAATAATAATTAAGCTTATCTGATATTTAATCGTTCAAAATTTCTTTAGTGATTATGTGGATTTTGTGCATATTATGTAAGTGCAAAACCTCATTTAAAATCATTTATACAGAGTACAAATTTCATTTGGCTCTTTATAAAATAACAAAGAAGCATTTATACTCTAACAATCTTTGTTAAAGTGATAATAACATTGGAATCTGTCATGAACCTTGCAGTAAAAAGAGACACATTATTCAAAAGTGCTTCATTGTGACTATCCATTGAGAGGTATTCTTCTTAGAGCTTATTTTTTTAAACCAATTTTCTTTGCAATTGGATCAAGAATTTTATACTCTTTTGCCCATTGTTTAGCAAATCCATCAGCATCCAGATATCCTGAAGATAGATTGGTAAGTGTTTGTTCTGCAAATAGTTTATATTCGGGACTATCAGAGACCTCTTTCATTTTTGCAATCAGCAAATCTTTAATCTCTTGGGGTGTTTCTTTTTTAACAACAAAACCTCTCCAAGAACTGATAGTAATGTTATAGCCAAGCTCGACAGTGCATGGGACATCATTCAATACTTCAAGACTTCTAATACGCTCATCCCCCAATACAACCATTGGCCTAACAGAGCCATCTTTAATATATTTGACTGCTGAAATAATTTTGTCAAAATAAACATCTACTTCGCCACTGACTAAGGCAGCTCTTACCTCTGCTCCAGATTTATAAGGAACATATTTTAATTTCATATTAGTTGCTTCAGAAAGTGCCGCTAAGGTCATATTATCTAACGCGCTAGAATTTACACCCGCAAAGATAATTTCATGGTCTCGACCATATACAACCATATCTTTAAAATTTTGAAATTTACTATTTTTTTGAACACCCAAAATATACATATCTGATTGAATACGTGCTAATGGCTCAAAATCTCTCATCAGTTTAAAAGGAGCCGTTTCTACCAAATCTGAAATCACGTGAGAAGGTGTGATTTCCAAGATAGTATAACCATTGTTTTGTTGCTGTGCCGCAAAAACCATGCCAATAAGTCCACTACCACCTTTTTTATTGATGGGTTGCACAGTTATGCCTAGCTTTTCAGATAAAAGTGCAGAAAACTTACGTGCAAAAATATCGCTTTCGCTTCCTTCTCCAAAGGGAACAATCACTTCAATCATTCTTTCTGGATAAGATGCTATTGCGTGCGAAATAAAGACCATCATATTTAAAGCCAAAATTAGCCATATTTTTTTCATCGTTGCTCCTTACTGTATTTATAGATTCAAGGCATTCTCGTGTCTCCAGTGGGTTTACGTAAAGGCAAAATTATGGGTTACGGTGCCATTTCTGGATATAGGGAAAAACTTTTATGACATCTATATCCTCTAGATTTGGCGATACTAACATTGCAATCTGTCGTGAACCTTGCAATGAAAATCCATAAACATATTTCCAAAAAAGTATCAAATTATTTTACAATTAGTAACAAATGATTGCTATATATAAGGATAGTTCTTAATCTGTTTGTGTTATACTTTGTTAAAAAAAGGAATGTATATCTTATGAAGATGCTGTATTATCTGCGTAATGCATTATGCATATTCTTTACTGTAAGTTTCTTCCATATCTCAGTATTGGCTTCTACACAGGATTTCCCGAATCAACCCATTCGTCTTATTGTAGGATTTGGGGAGGGAGGAAGTTGCGATAGATTAGCTCACATTATGGCTCCTTTTTTAGAAGAAACGCTTAAAGTTCCTGTTGAAATTATTAACAAACAAGGGGAAGGCACCAAAATAGCGGCAAGCTACGTTTTAGAACAACCTGCTGATGGATATACTCTTTTTGTGACAACCTTTACACCCTATCTTGCACATACTATTCTGTCGAAAGATGCACCATATAAAATAGAAGACTTTGATTATATTAATATTCAATGGTTCGATAATGACATTATTGCTGTGAACCACGAATCTCCTTATCACTCATTGTCTGAGATTCTTATGCTTATGAAAAGCGGCGAAAAAAAAATAAAAATTGCTGTAATGGAGGATTCTAATGGACACCTTCTTTTACAGTTACTTTTGAATCAGTACAATATTTCTGCTCAAAATATTGAATTACACCTCTTTAATAATGGCAAATTGGCCCGTGAAGCGATAACCAAAAAAAAAGTTGATATGATTTTAGTGAGCTCTGAAGGAAGTGAGCCTATTCGAGAATATTTACGTGCACTTGCCGTTTTTAGTAACGAAAGACTTGTCCAATGGGATATTCCTACGGTCAATGAAGCTATCAGTCCTTTAGGATTTCAAGTTCCAGTTTTTTATGGTTCAATGCGTGGTTTTGCCGTTAGTGCCCAACTTAAACGAGATTATCCAGAAAGATACGCACTTTTAATCCAAAGTTTTATTAAAGTTTTGGGCAAAAAAGAAGTCCAACGCATATTGCGTACAGAGAAAATTGGTGGCGCATGGACAGGTCCTAAAAAATCCAACGAAATAATGCAAAAAACCTTTTCAAGCTATCAAGAAAATGCTTATTTACTACGCAAGTGATGGAAAACTAACATCAATTCTCAATCCTTGAGGCGTACCATTGGAGAGAAAGAGCGTTGCATTATGCAATAAGGCTATTTGCTTGACAATTCCCAAACCAAGACCACTACCGTATGTTTTAGTATCGAGTCTAAAAAAACGTTCATACACTTTATCAAAATAACACTCTTCAATACCAGGGCCTTCGTCTATAACTGATAAAATAATTCTTTTATCTTCTTTCTTAACGCGCAATATGACAACGCCTATAGCTTTTCCTTCTGGTGTACGTGCATAATGTAAAGCATTATCTAAAAGGTTGTTAATCAGACTTTCTAAAATGATGGGCCCACCATTAATCCATGTGGCGTCAATAGCATCAAATTCAAATTCAAAACCTTCTTGATAGAAAAATAAAACTTTATCAGAAGCAACTCTCTGGCAAAGTTCTGTTAAATTCATAGGCTCAAATCGTACTCTATCAAAGGCATCTGGATTGGTTTTAGCATACATGAGAAGTTGCTGTGTGGTATGTGACATCGTATCAATAATTTTGATATATTTATTTTTATGCCCACCTTTTTTAAGTTCCTCATCCATTTCAATTAAGACTTTCAATTCGGCCAACGGTGTGCGTAATTGATGGGAAACATCCGCATTAAAATGCTCAATGTGTGAAAAACTCTTTTTTAATTTAATAAAAAGTTGATTAATGCTTTCCACTAAAGAGAGAACTTCTTTGGGAACATTTTTTTCAGAGATAGGCGTCAAGTCATTGATATCACGTTTCTTAATAAAATACTGAAGATTAACGAGAGGTTCAATACCTTTATTGACGGCAATCAATGAAACGATTACCACAATAAAAATAAGAATACATGTCACGCCACTAATAACTAAAAAAATCTCTTGAATCATATCGTGTCGATCCTCTAGGGTCTCAGCAATAATAATCGTAGCATAATACCCTACGCCATTGCGCTCCATTTTATGGACCATTAAGAGTGCTCGAATAGGCTCAGTTGCATACTCTGCATCATAAAATACTACATTATCCATCCGTTTATTAAAATGAGGCCTAGGAATAGATTCAAATCCTGAGATAACCGTCTTATGTTCATTCTCAATACTGTAAAAGACACTTCCTTTACCTGAGGCTGTTTGGAGATTAATGCTCAGTTCTGGTGCTATAAATTGTATTTGACCACGTTGCACATACAATCTATTAATAATATTACTTGCCTCGGCCATCAAAGCATTATCAAAATGTTTGTTGACTTTATAATTTAAAAAAATAAAGATAGAACAAAAAGATGCTAGAGCTACAATGATTAAAGAGATGCTCAATAGATTAATAAGTCTTGAACGAATAGAGAGTGTTTTCATTATTTTTTAGTAATCAAAATATAACCTAACCCACGCACTGTTTGCAGCGTTACACTCTCCCCTAACTTTTTACGCAAACGTGAAATATATGTTTCAATGGCTGTTGGGTTAAAATCATCATCAAATGAAGCGATATGTGAAGCTATATTGTCTTTACTGAGCACTTGGTTGGCATGCATTAAAAGATGTTCAAAAATACTGATTTCACGAAAACTTAGCTCAACACGTTCATCCTTACATGTTAACGTTCGGGTAACAGTATCAAAAGATAATTCACCTATCTTTGTAACAGGTTGCCCATCTTGCATGGCTCTACGTAAAAGAGCATGAACTCTTGCAACCACTTCTTCAAGAGCAAAGGGTTTACACAAGTAATCATCAGCACCGCTTTCTAACCCCAAAATTTTTTGATCTAACTTATCTCTTGCTGAAATAATAAGAACAGGAAGCTTTTGGTGACGTTTGCGTAGTTGTTTGAGAATTTCCATCCCATCAAGACCAGGAAGCCCCAAATCTAAAACCAATAAGTCATACGGTTCATACTCTAAAATATCTTTTCCCTCTTTTCCATCGTGCGAAACATCAACAGCATATCCAGCTTCGCTAAGCGTTTTAGAAAGTCCTAAGGCCAATGTTTCATTGTCTTCTAAGATTAAGATTCGCAATACGTCTACCTTATCAGTATAAAAATTTATTAAACCAAAGCATAGCATATAATTGTTTGAAGAAAAAGGAAGAGAAGTGAAGTGAATGACACATTTACGTACCACTCACTCCATAATATTAAGATAGATTAGAATTTATAGTTTGCTTTAAATCTTAACTCTTTAGCATCACCGTCTTTACCTTCTTCTTCATATTGAACAAGAACGCCCAAGCCTTTGAGTGCACCGCCAAATTTATAAGAACCATAGACAGCACTGTAAGAAAGTTTTTTGTTCGCAACATCTTCTGTCGTTGTATAATCAATACCTATTTTTGCATCTGCATTGAAATTATAGGCGATGTCAACAGCATATGCTTCTGTTCCAGCACCGTAGTTATCAGAAATGATTGGAGATTGTGTGTATAAACTATCTGCACCATAACCAACACCATATTTAACTTTGCCATCATCTGAAATTTTTGAATAGGCAACATAAGCATCAATATTAGAAACACCCACACCTGCTTTTAATGCAAAACCATTTGAATCTTTTGAAGTGCCACTGTATTCAGTTACGAAATATTGTCCACCCAAGTTATAGCTAAAGTTTGAAGCTTTACCATTATAGGTTGCTTCCAAACGGAAAAGGTCCATATCTCCGTCAGTTGTAGCATAATTAGAATTTTCAACACCAACCCATGCAGCTGAAAGCATCGTGCCTGGGATAGATTTATTAATGACATAGAGTGAATAAGCACCACCATCACCTATTTGTTTAAAGTCAGCTATCTCTCCTAATGTTTTTGGGACAAGGCCATTGTTCGTTCTAGCCTGCCATTTATCGACATAAATAAATCCAAGAGTTGTATTTGGTAAATCAGTATTGATTAAGGTAGCGCCTTCAAAAGAACCCTTAATAACACGGCTACCACTGTTTGAAACTAATGGAGAACTGATAAATTGGCGACCAACTTTTGCTGTTGTTTTAGCAATGGTATATTCTAAATAAGCTTCAGAAAGTACAGCGCCTGGGCCATACATATCGGTTTTAAATACTGATTTTGCTTCTGTAGAAGCAAATGGAGCATTGCTGGATTGCATTGTTGCACCAACTTTAAATCCATTTAATGAATCTGTTACATAATTCAACATTAAACCTGTTACAAAAATAGATGCATTTTCTGCACCAGTGCCATTATCTCTGTCAAAATAGAAGGCTTTGATTTCGCCCGTTACCTTTCCATTTTTAAAAGCATCAGCCAATGTGTCTGCTGCAAATGAGCTGGATACAAGGCCAGCAACTACGATAGCCGCCAAACTAAGTTTAGCTAATTTCATATTTTCTCCTTAGAGTTTTTTTGGTTACGAGATGATTCTACACGATTTAAATTAAGAAAATATAAGATAAAATTGTTTTAAATAAATAGCCATATTATGGGAATTTTGTGCATTGTGTGCAAGGGAAATAGCTACATTTTGTAACATAAAATATCTATTTATGACTCTCTTGCTAGGATTACCATGAATCAGACATTAAAAAAATTCTCTTTCTTACGCGAAGGTCTTTTACCAAAGATTCTTCTCTTCTCAACGATGCTTGTTATTATCACTCTCTTAACATTTACACTTTTTTTAAGTCAGATTTTAAAAGAATTGATGGAAGAGCAGATTGGACAACGAGCCCTTGCTATTTCACAAACCATTTCAATGATGCCAGAAGTAATTGACCTCGTCGAAAAAAAAGACCCAGAAGGAAAACTTCAAGAGTTTATTTCGTATATAGAACGTCATATTGATGCAGAATTTATTGTTATAGGGGATACTAACTCCATCAGACTTACGCATCCTAATAAGAAACGTATTGGACATAAAATGGTAGGAGAAGATAATGACCTAGCATTTAAGTATGGAATGTACTACATCTCTAAATCTATCGGTACGCTTGGACCTTCAATTCGGGGAAAATCACCTATTTTTAATCGTCATGGTGACATTATTGGTATCGTTTCTGTAGGATACCTAGAAAAGCAAGTCAGTCAAATTGTAGAGCAATACCGCCATAATTTTTTATCCTATCTGTATGGTGCGTTACTCATTACTATTTTTATGGCATTTGTACTCTCAAAAAAAATTAAAAACTCACTTCTTGGATATGAGCCCAAAGAGATAAGCCGTCTCTTCTTAGAAAAAGAAGCCATTTTAAATGCCGTTAAAGAAGCGATTATTGCAACCGATAAAGAAGGTCATATAACTTTATTTAACGAAGTAGCAAAAAACTATTTTCATTTAAATGAAATGCCTAGTGATCCGCCTCATGCCTTACAGAAGTTTTTGCTGACATGTAAAGAGCTAAAAGATATTAATATCGACATTGATAACACAGAATATATTTGCAACCTTTCACCTTTAGTCCATGATGATCTCACTATTGGAATGGTTGCTAGTTGCCGTAAAAAAGAGGAGATTGATTCACTTGTTTGGGAATTAACACGCGTTAAACAATACTCCGAGCGTCTGCGTGAAAAGAAACATGAATTTTCAAACCTTCTCCATCTTATCTCAGGGCATATTCAGATTGGAGAATACGACCAAGCCATTGCTCTTATTTCTCAGGATCATATACCCGATGAAAAAATCATTGAACGTTTTCAAAGTGTGATTTACGACTCTGTAGTTGCTTCCATTTTTATTGGAAAATACTACTTTGCTTTTGACAAAGGGGTGAAAATTATATTAGATGAAAATAGCTCAATTCAAGAAATCATTGATCCATCCATTTCAAAGCATCTCTTAACAATACTTGGGAATATCATCAACAATGCCATTGATGCAGCGGCAACTTCAGAGAAAAAAGAGGTCATTTTATTTGCCACAGATATTGGCAATGATATTATTTTTGATATCGAAGATTCTGGTGGAGGTATTCAAGATGACATACGAGAAAGAATCTTTGAAAAAGGCTTTACCACCAAAGGTGAATTGCACAGTGGCTATGGTCTTTTTTTCGTCAAAAGTACCCTTGAATGGTTAGGTGGTTTTATATCTATTGGCAAAGGAAATTATGGTACTATTATCAGTATTCATATTCCAAAAGGTAGCCTAAGAAATGATTAAAGTATTAATTGCTGAAGATGATCCAAGAATTGCGCTATTACACCAAAGCATGGTTGAAAAAGTTGAAGGTTTTGAAGTGGTATCTATTGCCAATACGATTGAGGAACTTAAAGAATTTATTACATTGATGAAACCTGATTTACTCTTACTCGATGTCTATTTCCCCGATGGCAATGGAATAGATTTTTTAGGATGGATGCGCCAAAATACTATCGCGACAGATGTTATTTTAATTACGGCGGCCAAAGAGATGGCCTCTTTGGAAAAGTCCCTTCGTTATGGTGTTTTTGACTATCTTATTAAACCTATCATGTTTTACCGATTTTCCGCTTCTTTGGGAAAATATCAATCCTATAAAGAACAAGTTTTTGGTAAAGAAGAACTTTCTCAAAGTAAAGTCGATGCATTTTTTAACAAAACATTGCAAACCCAAAAACCTTTACATGTAGGATTACCTAAAGGTGTTGATGGCCTTACGCTTGAGAAAATCTTATCGGCTTTGCATCAGAATGAAGGCTTTTGCTCAGCCAGTGAAATTGCTGAACAATTAGGGATTCATCGCACAACGGCTAGGCGCTATTTGGAGTATTTGGTGTCTACCAGCAAAGTTGAAGTAGATTCACAGTATGGCGCGGTAGGTCGTCCTGAGCGTAAATATAAACTCAAGACAACCTAGAAACTGAGTTATTTATTTAGGCTGTTTTAAACCGTGAAAGTGCTTGACTCAATTTTTCAGCTAGCTTCGATAAATGTTCTGACGCTGCACCAATTTCTTCGACACTTCTCGCATTTGAACTTGAAAGTTCTGTAATAAAATGAATCTTTTCTATGACAGATGTTTTAATGAGCCTAACATTATTTTCTGCTTTTATGACAACAACATTCGTAGCTTCAACACTTTGATTCAACATTTCTACCGCATCTTCTGTTTGGCCTGTCACTTTACTTGAAAAAGTTGATAGGTCATGAATACGTGTTGTATTTTGGTTCATTTCACCACTAATTTCATGAATAGATTGAACAATAACATTTACTGTAGCATTGGTTTCAAGAAGACTTTTTTGTGTACGTTCAGCTAATTTTCGCACTTCATCAGCAACAACTGCAAATCCTCGGCCATGCTCGCCAGCACGCGCAGCTTCAATGGCGGCATTGAGTGCTAAAAGGTTGGTTTGATCGGCAATATCTCCAATAACATCTAAAACCTGTTTCACTTGATTGGCTTCGTGAGAAAGTTGGTTCAAACGTTCATTAATCGTTGCTTCATTTTCAGCCGTTACATTAAGTTGCTTAATCGTATCTTGTAATAACGTTTGAGCGGTATGAAGGCTACGTTGAGCTTTTGTTGTAATTTCTTTCACTTTATTAGCTTGTGTGCTTGCTTCTTGTATCTCAGATGCAACCGTTTGAGCATCACTTTGTGTTTGAAAAACAACTTGTGATTCTTCTTCAACTCTTTTACCGATTTGCAAACTTGTACTGGAAAGCTCTTCAGCTACAGAAGCATTTTCGAGAGCATTTTGCTTTGCTTCATCAAGAGCATGAGCTACTTCTTACATCAGCATATTGACAGCTTGTGTAAT
Source organism: Sulfurospirillaceae bacterium (assembly GCA_028684065.1). Taxonomy (GTDB): domain Bacteria; phylum Campylobacterota; class Campylobacteria; order Campylobacterales; family Sulfurospirillaceae; genus Sulfurospirillum. The sequence goes on along the minus strand of JAQUGO010000008.1, from coordinate 138,244 downwards.
ATGGTTTATCTCGTCTTTTGTGCCTGTTTCTATACTTGTACTTAAATCTTTACTACTACGTATCTTTTCACAGCCTTCTTTTGCTTTATTGACCGATGATTTAATAGAATTGGTCACGAGGAAAAACACTATTAAAACAAAAAGGGAAACCAAAGCCAATACCACTTCTGCAACATGCTCATTTTTGGCTAAATTATCAAGATTGACCTGACCTACATTTTCGGAAAGTTCTTGCACTTGCTTTAACATGAGATCAAAGGGGCTTAAGGTTTTTTTACTGGGATCTACATCAACATTATAGGCCTCAATGGAGCCGCTATCAACCATCTTTTGAGGGTCATTTAAGGGATACCAGATTTGAATATCTTTTTTAAGTATTTGAATTTTTTTTTGATTATCAGGACTCAATAAGATAGCGGAAAGAATATCTATTTGTTTAATCAGCTCTTCATAGTTACTTTTATAACTATCAAGAGCTGATTGTTGAAAATAACTTTGATAATTTCGTTGTTCAAGGCGCATTTGTAAAATTCGAGCTTCTATTTTTCCAACTGAAACTAAACGTGTTGCCGTCAGTTCAGCGTTATTTCCCATTGTCACCATTTGGTATCCAAGAAAGCTCACCCCTATAATTAATACCGTTAAGAGAAGCGTTAATTTTCCTTTTATGGTCTGCAGAGACATTTACTTTCCTTGTAAGAATGATAAAAGCCTAATGAAATTTTACTTCATTAGGCTTTTTGTAACGATAAGATTGTTTGTTAAAAACATTCACTATTTTGAAGCTATCTTTTTTCCCAAAGAATATTTTTTAGCAATAAATTTTGAAAGCATTGGCACGCAAAAAATAGCAAGTGTCATACCCCATAAAGTAAGGTTTATAGCACTTCCAAAGAAGATATTAATCTCACCACCACTGATAGCAAATGCACGTCTTAAGTTGTCTTCCATAATTTCACACAAGACAAATCCTAAAATGACTGGCGCCATTGGGTAATGTAATTTACGTAAAAAGTATCCTAAAATACCTAGCATTGTTGCCATACCTAAAGAAAAAGTGCTTGCATTAACAGAATAAACACCCACAAAGGCCAAAACAATGACAGAAGGTACAAGTAACCAATACGGTACTTGAAGAATTTTAGTAAAGACTCTTACTAATGGGAAGTTAATCACTAAGAGCATGATATTACCCACATACATTGAAGCTATAAGACCCCATACTAAAACAGGCTGATCTACAAATAACATAGGGCCAGGATTGATATTATAAAGCATCAAAGCACCTAATAAAACGGCTGTTGTAGCACTACCAGGAACACCGAGTGTTAACATAGGAATAAGTGCGCCACCAGCACATGCATTATTCGCAGATTCTGGTGCAGCAAGACCACGCATATCACCTGTTCCAAACGTTCCCTCTTTATCCACAAGTTTTTGCTCGAGTGTATAGGAAACAGCACTGGCTATTGATGCGCCTGTTCCAGGAAGTACCCCTACAACAAAACCAATGACAGAAGAGCGCAAAATCGTCCATTTACAATACAAGATTTCTTTCATAGTAACATAGATACGTGTAATCTTTGGCATCTCAAAGTTTTCACTGCTGTGATGCTCTAACATCAACATAATTTCACTGACAGCAAAGAAACCAACAATGACCGTTAAAAACTCAAAGCCATCATAGAGTTCTGCTTCACCAAAACTAAAACGCATTACACCGGTTGTTGAATCAACTCCAACAATGCCAATTATCCAACCTATAGCAACACCGACTAAGCTCTTGACAGGGCTAGCACCCATCAATGCAGAAACCGTTGCAAACGCAAAAATCATCAATACAAAATATTCAGATGGACCAAAGTCAATCGCAAAGCTTGCTAATATCGGTGCAAAGAAAGTAAGTCCTATAATGGCTATTGTCCCACCAATAAAGGAAGAAACTCCGGAGAGTGCAAGAGCTGGTCCTGCAAGCCCTTTTTGTGCTAAGGGATAACCATCTAATGTTGTAAATACAGCACCTGCATCGCCTGGAACATTGAGAAGAATACTAGAAATCCGCCCACCAAACTCAGCACCATAATAAATACCTGCGAGTAAAATCAATGAAGACTCAACAGGCAAACCCAAGGTATAACAAATGGGTAAAAGGATGGCCACTCCATTGATAGGTCCAAGACCTGGAAGTGCTCCAAAGAGTGTACCAAGAATACTTCCTAAAAAAATTAAAAATAAATTCAGTGGTTGAAAAACGGTACCAAAACCGCTGCCTAAAAGTGATAATACTTCCATTATGAAGCTCCTAACAATGCATCTAAGATAATGCCATGAGGAAGTGGAACATCAAGCGCAATACCAAAGATTAAATAAACTACAACACTAACACCAATGGCAGAGCCAAGTGCTTGTAATGAAGTTCCTTTAAAAATACGAGACATAAAAAAGACTAAAATGGCCGTAGCCAATATAAATCCTAAAGGCTGAAATGTTAATTGATAGATAAATAGCAAAAGGACTATTAAACCTGTTTTGACTATCGTATTTAATTCTGGGAAAACGATCTTTTTAGGCTTTGCGATAACAAAAAGTGACAATAAGCTTAAGAGTCCTCCCGCCGCTATTGGGAAAAATTTTGGTCCTAATGGATCATATGAGAAAGGAACTTCTAATGAAGTTCCTCCCCATATAAAGAAAAGACCAAGGAGTAGTAAAAATACTCCAAAAAGTCTGTCTATCATTTTGTAAGTCCTGCCTCTTTTGCCATTGTTCTAAACTTAGCGACTTCCGCTTTAACAAACGTATCATACTCTTTGCCAATTTTTGTGAATGGGAATAAGCCTCTAAGGTCTCTCTCTTTTGCAAATTCTGGTGTTTTAACCAATTCTTGTATTTTTGCAACCCAGAAGTTATACTGCTCTTCCGTTACATTTGGGGCTAAGTAGAAACCTCTCCAAATTGTCCAAACAACATCAAAACCTTGCTCTTTTGCTGTAGGAAGATTGCTAAATTTTCCAGGAAGTCTATCTTCTGAAAGAATAGCAAGCACTTTATATTTACCTGATTCATATTGACCTGAAAACTCTGCAATATCTCCTGGGTAAATTTGAATATGTCCACCAAGAAGTGCTGTTAGAGCTTCTCCACCACCTTCAAATGCTACGTATTTCATCTCTTTAGGATCAATCCCTGCAGCTTTGGCAATAAGTGCCGCTTTAAACCAATCTTGAGATCCAATTGAACCACCAGAACCTAATGCAAAATTTTTAGGATTAGCTTTAAGGTCAGCTAGCATCTCAGCCAATGTATTCCATTTTGCATCCGCTTTAACGATTACAGCACCATAATCTGCACCAAGTCCTGCTAACCATTTAACAGAATTTTCATCATGATTACCAAATTTACCTTGCGCAATATTCAAAGCTGAACCAGTACTAGCAGCTACAATCATTTCTGGATCATTTGCACGTTGTCCAATAACATGGTTATAAGCAACAGCACCAACGCCTCCTGGCATAAAGCTAACTATCATTGGCTTATCTAAAAGCTTTGCAGCCATCATTGAGTTAGTAACAAGTCTACATGTAAGGTCAAATCCACCACCTGGTTTGGCAGGAGCCAAACATACTGGCTTTTTAGGCTCAAATGCGTTCAAAGCACTGCTTAGTGCAACTACAGCTAGCATACTTGTTACAAATTGTAACTTTTTATTCATGACACTTCCTTTTATGAAATTTTCATCATCGTAGCACTTTTTCTATTCCGTAGCAATATAAAAGCAATTTGATGTGTATTTTCTATTTTGGCTATTTTGGCTATTTTGTGCAAAGTAACAAATTGTTACATATAAAATTTAATTTTATATAATTCAACTATTTTATTGCTTTTAAATAAATTTTATTATATAGAGCTCTTTTACCAATGATCTATAACTAAGAAAAGTACAATCGCTAAGGTATAAAGATTTAACTGCATAAAAGTCTTTTTACATGTAAGGCGCTCAACCCACATAGATGGGTTAAGCAATACTAAACTTTTCCATAATAAAAAAAGTGAATGTCCTAAGATAAGCCCCAGTATCACATAACTTTTAGGCATAAAAAAAGGAACGACCATTAATGCAGATATGATAGTAAGCAGTATCCAAATAAATGTAATGCGAGCCAGCGTCACAACCCCAAAAACATCTACCATTGTTGGTAAACCAGCCTTTGCATAATCTTTATAATACATGAGCACCAATAGCCAAAAATGTGGAATTTGCCATATAAAATAAAACCACGCCAGCGAGATAAAAGCATGACTAGTAATACTTTCACCTGCTATCATCCAACAAATAACAGGTGGGATCACTCCTAAAATAGCCCCCGGAATTACAGCATAAGGACTTATTTTTTTCAGCGGTGTATACATGACATTGTAAATAATAATAACGCTGGCACTGATGACAATGCCAATCCAACCTAACACTGCATAAAAACAGATTGTTGCAAAACCAATCAGTGATACAATCAACCATAAGGCTTCCGTTTCACTAATCGACCCTGTTACTAAGGGTCGATTTTGCGTGCGAGGCATTTGTGCGTCTATATGGCGTTCTTGGTATTGATTGAGAGCACTTACACCAAGTGCTAAAAGGAAAATGCCTAACAAAGCAATCCACAACTCTACACTAAAGTGTTGCTTGACAAGCAAATAAACCAAAAGTCCAGGCAAACCAACTGCCGCCGAAAGCGGAGCCTTAGTAAGTGAAAGGTAGTCTTTAAACAAAGATTTTTCTGATTTTTGGGCTATACTTTGCATCTTATAATCCTTTAAAATATTCAATGACTATATCAATATCACTGTCGCTCAAAATCCCTTTGTATGAACTCATCATGCCGGCACTAAAGCCGTCAACCACTTCACTATCAGGCTCTAAAATAGCTCGTTTAAGGTAGGCTTCATCCGCAATTACTTCTTTAAGGGTACCATTAACACTGACTTTAACTTTATGACCAAACATATCTTTATAACTTGGACCCACAAGGATAGAGCCATCCACCGAATGACATCCTAAACACCCATTACTTTCCAAAATACTTGTCGCTTTTGCGCCTATATCTTCTTTAGGAGTATTTTGTCCATTTTTAAAATAATCAATAATGTCATCGATTTGCTTTTCGGTGAGAACATCTTTATACGAGCTCATCATGCCGGCACTAAAGCCGTCAACCACTTCACTATCAGGCTCTAAAATAGCTCGTTTGAGGTAGGCTTCATCTGCGATTACTTCTTTAAGGGTACCATTAACACTGACTTTAACTTTGTGACCAAACATATCTTTATAGCTTGGACCCACAAGGATAGAGCCATCCACGGAATGACATCCTAAACACCCATTACTTTCCAAAAGCTCAAGCCCTGGATGTTTTGTCGTTGCCACGCTCTCTTGGTCAAATGGTGTTTTTTTATCGCTTTTATACCATGTATCAAATGTTTCTTTATCTATGACATGTATTTTAGCACGCATGTAAGCGTGCCGTGTTCCACAATATTCTGCACATTGAATATCAAAATGACCCAACTCTTTAGCATTAAACCAAGCCGTGTTCATTTTTCCTGGAACGGCATCTTGCTTGAATCTAAAAGCAGGAACATAATAACTGTGCAAAACATCGTTTTTATTGGCTGTAATATTAAGCTTTACATTGGTTCCAATAGGGACATAAAGGTCTTTCGTTTTTTTACCATTAGCATATTCATGTGTCCAAAACCACATTTGCCCTGTGACATTAATATCCATCGTTTCTTTAGGAACTTCTCGCATAACTTTCAGACTTGTATACCCATAATAAAACATGATGGCTAAAAGAAACGTTGGAATAACCGTCCATGCTATCTCTAAATAGACATTATGTTCAATATTTTTTATTTTTTCTCGACTGTCTTTTTTGGCTCTATAGGTATACAGAAAATAAAACATCACCCCTACAACAACAATAAAAATTCCTATAGAGATGCCCATTACCACCCATATGGCTAAATCAATTTCACTGGCAAAGCTCGATACGCCTTTCATTCCCTCTAACATAGCCTAGCCCTCCTTTTGTAGCAGTTGAAATAAATCATTTGGTGTATAACGATAATAGGTATCTATCGCCATGATGATATAAATCACCCCTAAAATAGCTAATGACCCATAAATAAGAACTCGAAATAAAGGAGTATTTGATTTGATATGCATATAATAGGCTACGATTAAAAAAGCTTTCATAAAAGCGATACCAAGTTGTATGCTTAACGTCGATGCAAGTGCCAGTTTAAGCACAAGTGGTTGCACTAGTGTTAAGACCGTAAGGCTGATTAAAAGAGCAAATACTGTGACATATGTTGATGCTTTAATGGGATGCAGCGCTTCATTTTGATGTAATTCCATATTGCCCTCCTAATGTATTAAATAAAATAAAGGAAATACAAACACCCATACCAAGTGCACTAAATCCCAATACAGCGCTGTATTTTCTAATACAACAAACTTTGTAGGTGTAATTTTTCCCTTACGAACAAGTCCCAATACCCATATCATTGCACCAATACCTAAGATAATATGAATGCCATGTAAACCTGTTATTACAAAATAAAGGCCAAAAAACATCACAGCACCATCGCCCATACTTTTAAGGGTAGGAGAACCTGGGTAAATGCCATGGTGAATCTCCGCTGACCATTCAAAATACTTAATACTTAAAAAGATGAGCGCTAAAACAATTGTCGCCCAAATAAATTTTTTCGCCCCTTCTACATTACCTTGTCGAAGCCTTACCAATGATAGTCCCATCGTTAATGCACTCACTAACAGTATAAATGTATTTGTGCCACCCATTTTGACATTAAGCGTGGCAGAATACTGCACAAACGTATCGCTAAACTGGAACATGTAAAAGGCATAAATTAAAAACATTGAGCCAAAAATCATCATTTCTGTAAATAAGAAGAGCCAAAAACCAAGCTTTGCTCCAATGTAATCATCGTTGTAATCAACGATCACATGAGCATTTCCTTGTTTATCGTAGATAATTTCAGGTTGATTATGCATCTTTGTTTCCCTCCTTTACACCTAAATCCATCTTATGAACAGGTTCACCATTAATGTATTCATACGGTTGAAAATCAACATAAGGAATCGTGCCAAAATTTTCCAATTGTGGAGGAGAAGGTATCTGCCATTCTAAAGTTGTCGCATTCCAAGGATTTGGGCCAGCTAATTCACCATATCTCCAACCACGATACAATGTTATTAACATGTAAATAATACCCGTCGCAAAAATCAATGCACCGATACCTGAAAACTTATGATAAATCTCAAACTCAGGGAGATAATCAAAATAACGTCGTGGCATACCAAAAGCACCCGCTAAAAACATAGGAAACCATAAAAGATTAAATCCAACAAAAACAGTAAAAAAAGCATATTTTGCATGCTTTTCACTGTACATTCTACCTGTGATTTTAGGGAACCAATAATGAAATCCTGCGAACATTAAAAAAGCAACACCACCAAGCATCGTATAATGAAAATGAGCTACAACAAAATAGGTATCATGAAAATAAACATCAACACCTACTGTTCCTAAGATAAGCCCCGTCAAACCTCCAATGATAAACGTTACAAACGTACCAACGGCCCAAATCATAGGCGCTTTAAATTCAATTGAAGCCTTATACATCGTCGCAATCCAATCAAAAAATTTAACGCCCGTTGGGATAGCTACAAAAAATGTTAAAACAGAAAAAATCAATTTGATAGTCTCAGAAATACCTGATGTAAACATATGGTGTCCCCAAACCAAATAACCAATCCCCGCAATCATTGCGCTAGAAACAGCAATGGAGTGGTACCCAAAAATAGGTTTACGACAAAATGTAGGAATAATTTCAGAAGCAATACCAAAAGCCGGTAAAATCATCAAATACACCGCTGGATGGGAGTAAATCCAAAACATATGTTCAAACAAAACAGGATCACCCCCTTTGGTTGGGTCAAAAAAACCTACACCAAATACACGCTCAAAAATAACCATAACCAAAGAAATACCAACAATCGGAGTGGCTAATATTTGTATCCATGCGGTTGAGTACAATCCCCATACAAAAAGTGGCATTTTAAAAAATGTCATACCAGGGGCACGAAGACGATGAATCGTAACTACAAAATTAATACCTGTTAAGATAGAAGCCAATCCCAATATAAAAGCTGCCCCTAAGGCCCAAACAACATTCGTGCCTGTTTTAATGCTGTAAGGTGCATAAAATGTCCACCCGGTATCGGCAAAGCCATCACCCACAAAAAGTGAAGAGATAGCGAGGAGTGCTCCAGCAACGTAAACCCACCATGAAAGCAAATTGAGTCTTGGGAAAGAGACATCACGCGCCCCAATTTGCAGTGGCAACAAAAAATTGCCAAGTGCGGCAGGAATACCTGGAACAATAAATAAAAAAATCATAATCACACCATGCAACGTAAAAACTTGATTGTAACGCTCAGGACTCATAATATCTTGACCGGGACTAAAAAGCTCCAGTCGCATTGATAAGGCTAAACAAACTGCTACTAAAAAGAATCCCATCATGACAAACAGATATAAAAGACTAATCCGTTTATGATCAATGCTAAAAATCCATTGTAAAATCTTACTGTTGTGATGTCCAAAAACCGTATGTGTTTTATCGTAAAAGCTTGTATGCGAGAAAGTATTCATAAAGTGTCTCCTTTGTTGCGTTTTTTTCCAGTAATAAATAGATAAATAAACAAACTCCCTATCACAATAATCATAATCGTTGCAAAAATCTTGTTGGTTGCAAGAACGTATTTACTATTTTCAGGGTTAAATGAAAAACAAAAAGCGAGTGCTTTGGAAATTGTAGGGCGAACCTTCTCTTCCATCGCTTCTAATAAAGCCATTTTGACATCAAAATGCAAATATTGGATGCCATTAAGATAACGGGTTATTCTTCCAGAGGGAGAGAGTATGGCTAGACCTGCTGGATGGATGTAATCTACAAAGCCTTGTTTGTTGATGATTTTTTCATATTCAAATCCTAAAGACGCAGCTAAAGCATCGATAGTAGCTTTATCCTTTGGAATTAAAAAGTTCCATGCTTCTTGATTAAAATCACTGCGCATAACACGCAGATGGTTCTTTTTACTCTCATACGCTGTTTTTGCCGTATCATTGCTATCAAAACTAATGGTTAAAGCTTTATAATCTTTACCCTCAACGAGTTGAATTTTATTTAAGGAGCTTACTATGCCATCAATTTGAGGACCACAAATACCGGGGCATGAAAAATAGTTAAGTGAAATTATGGTTGGTTTTCCCGCCATAAATTCTCCTAAGCTTTTAGTCTCGCCTTTTTCATTTGTAAATATCAAATCCATTGGCACGCTGTTTCCTAAACGTTCATACGTCCCAATCTTATCACTTGAAGCAAAACTGAAATTTAAGATTATAAAAAATAAAATAATAAAAACCTTCATACAGTAACCTTTTTGACGAAAAATACTAACAAGAAGTATAACATCCACTTCAAAGGAAATGCTTAATAATTGATTTTAATCTTAAAATGTTTATATTTTGTAACTTTTAAAGAGTTTTTTACTCCTTTTATTTTACACTGCTTATTTGATAACTTTATACAAAGGAGATTTCAATGCTTAAACACACTTTTGCAGTCTATATTTTTCTTTTTACTACTGCTCTTTACTCAAGCTCAATTGAAGTGATAGATGCATATATACGCGCAGTACCAATAGGATTGCCTAATTCAGCAGCATTTATGAAGATAAAAAATAGTAGCAATAAAATCGTTTATTTGCAAAAAGTAGTTTCTACAAGTGCAGAAAAACTCGAACTCCATGAACATGTAATGAGTGGAGCAATGATGAAGATGCAGCACATTCCAACGATAGAAATACCTGCAAATACCACCGTTGAGCTCAAACCTGGAGGCTTACATGTAATGCTTTTAGGGTTAACGAAACCTCTTGTTGTAGACGATTTTATTAATGACTTTTCACTTTTCTTTTCTAATGGTGACGTTATCCAATTAAAACATCTTCCCATTAAATCGGCAATGAATGAAATGAAACATTAAGATGCGTAAAACTCTTTGGTTCATTCTAACACCTATTCTGTTAATTGCCTTGACTATTTTTGTCATTATACCTTACATTGAAGAGCAAAAAACGATAGCCCACTATGCGTTTAAACTTGACTCAAGCGAAGGTCATGTCAAATTAAGTGATTTTCAAGGGAAAATTCCCATTATCTATTTTGGATATATGTATTGCCCCGATATCTGTCCAACTTCGCTCAGTGTCATTGCCTCAGCACTTGCAAAATTACCTAAAGACAAAGCAGAAAATTTTCAGTTAATTTTTATTAGTGTTGACCCTAATAGGGATACACCAAAAGCTTTAAAAGAGTATGCACACTACTTTTATTCCTATGCAATTGGACTAACTGGCAATGAAAAGTATCTAAAAGAGATAACCCAAAATTATGGTGCTTACTATGCAAAAGAATATGATAGTAATTCTACGCAAGAGTATACGGTGGCGCATACTTCTTTTATCTATATCATGGATAAGAAGGGCAAGTTAGCGCATAAGCTCGCTCATCCACAAAATACCAATGATGTGTACACAGCTCTTTTAGAGATGCTGTGAGTTTTTTGTAAAGTTTTGAATTTGTCTCGCAAAAATAATTGTAGAAAAAGCTAAGAGAGTGAGTACAATTAAAAAAGTTTGCCAACCCAAGTATTGGAAAAAAACACCTGGTGCAAAGGTCCCAAAAGTTCCTCCTGCATAATAAAAGGAGAGGTAAAGTCCATTGGAAATAGCACGATTTTCGTGAGCCATTTTACTAATAAATCCAGAACTCGTAGCATGGATAATAAAAAAACCTGCACAAAAAACAAACATGCCTAAAAACATAACGATATAAGAATTGGCATAAAAAACCTGAATTCCTACGAGATAGATAAATAAGCCAGCCATGATTGTTTTAGCCTCACCACCCCAAAAGCGAATAATAGGCAAAATACGTATCGAAATGACAAAACCAATGATATATCCCGCATACATCAAGCCCACTTTCCCATGGCTCATCTCACCACTAAGTGTTTGAAGTTGAAAGGGAATAAAATTGAGAATGGCTTGAAAAACAAAGAAGACCGTAAACATCATCAAATAGATATTTAAAAACACTTTTTGTTGCAAAACACGCATAACTTGTGAAAACTTTGGCTTAACAAAATCAACTTTGACCTCTTCACTAACATAACCTAAAAGCCAAAACATCACAATCAACGAAATCCCTAAAAGAACAAAAAAGATGCGCCACCCAAATAAATCGCTTAGTGTTCCTGAAAGCAATCGCCCTATAAAACCTCCAAAGATAGTTGCACCGATATAGTATCCCATCGCTTGTTGTACCTTATCTTTAGGTGTAATAAAGGCGATATAGCTCATTAAAGAGGTTAAGATAGCAGGAATAATAAGCCCTTGTAACGCACGAAGTCCCAATAAAAGTGGATAGCTGTTACTCATCGCAAATAAAAGCTCCAAAAAACCCAAGAGTAAAACAGCGTTTTTAACAAATCGTTTAGAAGAGAGGGTTTCTAAAATATAGCCATAAAAAATGGGGGCAAATCCCAAAGGAAGCATGATAACTGTTGTAAAGATAACCGCTTCAAAACGACTTAAACTAAATTCTTGTTCAAATAACGGCTGTATGGGTTGTACTGCGTAAAGTGTACATAATGTTAAAATGGTACATGTATAGATAATAGAAAGTTGAAAATTTTTCAACGAAGCGAAGAAGAGAGGCTTTTGCCTCTTCTCTTCATTATTTATATTTGTCAATTTGAAAATCCCAGAAGAATTCTATCCATTCTGTTGCTTCACGCGCTGCAAAATCAGGTCTGAGTAATGCTTTTTCTTTATAAAAAACGGAAGCTATTTTTAGCTCAATATGAGGGTATTTTTGAGTTAAAACTTTTTGAATCTCAATCATAGTCTCACCACTATCAATAATGTCATCCACTACAATAACACGTTTTGCTTTACTTAAATCGGGAATATTAAAGATATTAATCGTATCCAATTTTCGTGACTCTTCATAATGAACTGAATTAATGGAATACAAATCACGCATTTCTAATGCCTCGGCAAGGAAATGCCCCAATGTCATACCACCTCTTGCAATGGCAAGAATGACATCTGGATTGTATGGTTTTATCTCTTTTGCCAATTTATTGACATCTATTTTAAATTCTTCATAACTGTAATAACGCAAATGACTTCCTTTATTGCACAATAAAGACAATTAAACTGACAAAGGTCAAGAATACAATGCCAAAATTAATATCTTTAAATTCTTTTTTAATTAATTTGATAATCAAATAAGAGATAAGACCAAATGCTAAACCATTTGTAATGGAAAATGTCAGCGGCATCATGATAACAATCATAAATGTAGCAACAGCAGTTGCAGTATCTTTAAAATTGATATGTGAAAGCTCACTAAACATGAGAACACCTACCATTACCAAAACAGGGTAAATTGCATTTTCAGGGATGGCTTTAAACAGTGGCATCATAAAGAGAGTTAAGATGAAAAGTAAACCTGTCGTCACAGCAGTTAAGCCCGTTCTTCCACCTTCTTCAACACCCGCGGCACTTTCGATAAAACTAGTTGTGGTAGAAACACCAAGAAGGGAGCCTGCAACGGTTGCTGCTGCATCAACTTCCAATGTTTTTTGGAGCTCTTTACCGTCTTCTTTAAACAATCCTGCTCTGTATCCAACACCAGCAAGCGTACCCAATGAATCAAATAAATCCGTAATCAAAAAAGTTATGATAACAGGGAGCAATGATAACGTAAATGCTGATGTGATATCTAATTGTAAGACAATAGAACTTGGAGAAGCTGGAAATGAAAATAACCCTGTTGGATACGGAGCAATACCAAGAACCCATGCAATGACAGACGTTAAAATCACCGCTAAAATAAAAGCGCCTTTAATTTTCCATGAATAAAAAGCAAATACCAAAATTAAACCTAAGACACCCAAAAGCACATTTGGATTTTTAAAATTACCAACACCTACCAAAACAGCTGGATTAGCGATAATCATACCCATACTTTTAAGCCCAATAAAAGCGATAAAGGAACCAATACCAGCACTAATAGCACGTCTTAAATCCGTTGGAACACTTTTCATAATCCATACACGCAGTTGTGTAAATGAGAGTAATAAGAAGAGCATACCAGAGAGAAATACAACACCTAAAGCGGTTTGCCATGGTATTTTCATACCTAAAACTAACCCAAATGTAAAATACGCATTAAGTCCCATTCCTACGCTCATTGCGATTGGAGTATTTGCCCAAAGACCATTTAGAACTGTTGAGAAGATGGTAATCAAAGCTGTTGCTGTGATTAAAGCCTCCATTGGCATTCCAGTTTTGCTCATAATAATGGCATTAACAGGAACGATGTACATCATGGTCAAGAATGTTGTAAAACCTGCAGTTAGCTCAGTTTTGACATTTGTACCATTTTCTTGAAGTTTAAAAAAACCCAATGTCTATCCTTTTTGTAAGATTTTAGTTGTAAATTCGTAATTCATTATAAAGACTATCGCGCTGAACTGGTATAAAATTACTTGTTTCTATCAATTCTAAAAAGGTTTCAAGTTTGAGACCATGGGCACTTTTAGCTCCCGCTGCAGACTGAATCGCTTCAGCTTCAATCGTTCCATCGAGGTCATCAGCGCCATATTCAAGGGCTACTAAAGCTAAGTTAATCGTTGATGTCGCCCAATATGCTTTAATATGCGCGATATTATCCAGCATCAAGCGGCTAATTGCATACGTTTTTAAAATTTCATTGGAACTTAAAAAGTTCTCTACATGCAAATAGTTATTCTCACGTTGATATACAAGAGGAATAAAAGCATTAAAACCACCTGTAATATCTTGCAAAGCACGTAAACGAAGCATATGGTCGATTCGATTTTCACGACTTTCCACATGTCCAAATAGCATCGTCGCATTAGACTCATGCCCTCTTTTATGCCACAATTCGTGAATCTGCAACCATTCTATTGAGCTTACTTTACCCTTACAGATATAATCACGTACTTTTTCATCAAAAATTTCAGCCCCGCCTCCTGGCATTGAATCAACACCATATTCAATCATTTTATCAATGACTTCAGCAAAACTGAGTTTATATTGAGTCGCTAAAAAGTTAATCTCAGCAGCCGTCAAAGCCTTGACATGTAAAGAAGGAAATCGCGCTTTGATTTTAGAAAAAATCTCCATATACCACTCAAATCCAGCATCAGGATTGTGTGCGGAAACCACATGCACTTCAGTAATACCATTTTTAATGGAATGATCTAAAATGTTTAAAATCTCTTCGTGGCTCATGGTGTAAGGGTTAGGATTTTTACGGTTAGCAGAAAAAGCGCAAAATTTACAAATGTCTTTGCAAATATTGGTGGGATTAATATGTCGATTAATATTAAAAAAAGCCTTGTTCTGGTGGAGTGCTCTTCGTTTTGCGTTGGCATATTTGCCCAGTGTAAAGAGGTCTAGCTCGTATAAAGCTATTCCATCTTCTAAACTTAAGCGCTCATTATTGTCTAACTTTTCAAGAAGATTCATACGTTACTTTCATGGTGTAAAATTAAAGTAAAGATTCTAGCAATTTTTTTTATAAAGAGAGGTTAAAACAAAATTGTATTTGACATATGTTATGATGTGATTATAGTATAATTTATAAATATTTAGCTAAAAAAGAGTCACGATGAATACCCGATTGATACAACGTTGTATAATGCTTTTAATACCGCTAACTCTTTGCCTTTACGGCGTCGATACTATCAAAGAGACACCTATTCCACAAACTGCTTATGGTAGCTTATCAAAATATTATATGCTGGAAACTAGAAAAAACGATACCAATTATAGTATTGTCTTTGAAAGCGTAACGGCCAACACCCTATTGTTTATACGTTCAGAAATTAACTGTAGTACACGAAGTATACGTATGATGGGGAGCAGCCCGCGCTCTGTCAAAGACATTGCAAACAACCCATCCGACTGGCTAAGCCACCCTCGTATTGGAACGATTGAATTTGATCTTATCACCTTCGTCTGTAAATGAAAAAAGTTTACTACCTTTTTAATCTCCATTTAAATGGATAAGTAATCATTCCCAAAAGGCTCTATTGTGATCTTAGACTATATAACTGATACTATGGATGTATTCGCAGAAACCTTTAAAGGCATTAATCTGCAGGGTTTAACAATCACCAAGGCAGAATTTGATGACTGCACCTTTGTTTCCTGCGACTTTAATGAAGCTTTTTTTTCCTCATGCAAGTTTACTGAATGCCGTTTTGAAAGCTGTAATCTTAGTCTAACAAAATTAGCCAATACTAAAATGAGTAACGTTAAATTTACTTCATGCAAAATGATTGGGATAGATTGGACAAAAGCCGACTGGCATAGCCTACTGAATGCTGAACCTTTGTTTTTTAATGATTGTATTTTGGATGATAGTAACTTTTTTGGTTTAAATTTAGAAGGATTTGTGATAAAAGAGTGTCGCGTCAAAGAGGTCGATTTCCGCAATGCAACATTGAAAAAAGCCGATTTAAGTGGCAGTAATTTTAAGGGAACTTTATTTAATAATACCCATTTAGAAAATGTCAACTTTATGGACGCTCAAAACACAATGATAGATATTCGATTCAATCACCTTAAAGGAGCGATTTTCAGACGCTATGAAGCCCTTTTTCTACTGGAATCGATGGGAATTATACTGGTAGATTAAATTTTTTTCTCTACATGTAACGCTCTTTGACTTAGAAGAGGCTCTTTAAAGCCTCTTCTTGGTTTCTTACAAATAATCTTCTGGCTTATAATTAGCGACCACAAAATCAATATCTTTATCGCCTCGTCCACTAAGATTGACCAAGATAGATTCATACGGTTTTTCTTTAGCGAGCTTCATGGCAAAAGCAACAGCGTGAGCACTCTCAAGGGCTGGGATGATGCCTTCATAATGGCTTAAATCATAAAAGGCTTGAATCGTTTCTTTATCATCGGCAATGCCAACTTTTGTGCGTCCTGTCGTATTCAAGTAGGCATGTTCTGGTCCAACGGAAGGATAATCCAAACCACTTGCGATGGAATAAACAGCCGCAGGCTCACCCTCTTCGTTTTTAAGCATAATGGAATTAAACCCATGTAAAATGCCCTCAGTACCATATGTTAAACTTGCGGCATGCTCACCTAATTTTGTGCCTGTACCACCTGGTTCAACACCATACATCTCGCAAGGGTCTTCAATGAACGCTGAAAAAAGTCCCATTGCATTACTACCACCACCCACACATGCGACCAAATTATCAGGTAAATTACCTGTCATCTCTAAAAATTGCTCTCTTGCTTCGATGCCCACAACACTTTGAAAATCTCTCACCATCATTGGAAAAGGATGCGGACCAACAACAGAGCCGATGCAATAAATGCTATTTTCGGGATCTTTTAGATAGGCTTCAAAAGCTGAATCTACGGCTTCTTTAAGAGTTCTAGCTCCAAAACTGACGGGTACTATTTTCGCGCCAAGGATCCGCATACGAACAACATTGGGATGTTCTTTGGCAATATCTACTTCACCCATATGAATTTCACACTCTAATCCAAAATACGCCGCTGCGGTCGCAAGAGCCACACCGTGTTGCCCTGCTCCCGTTTCTGCAATCAATTTTTTCTTACCCAAATATTTAGCCAATAGCGCTTCACCCATACAGTGATTAAGCTTGTGAGCACCCGTATGATTCAAATCTTCTCGTTTAAGATAAATTCTGGCTCCACCAACATACTCTGTTAAACGTTTTGCGTAATACACCGGTGTGGGGCGACCTTGATAATGCTTACGGATGTCCCTCAGCTCTTGAATAAAATTGTGCGAATTGCCAATGGTTAAATAGGCTTGCTCAATCTTCTGAAACTGTTCAATCAATACAGGGGGCAAAAATGCTCCACCAAATTTTCCAAAATACCCTTTTGTATCGGGAAAGGCTTTAAGATAAGGCTTTTGTATCATAAGTATCCTTTTTGAGTAAAAATTAACTCTCTTTTGAGCTAGATATAGGCTCATTTTCTGTATTATATCACAAAGCATTATGAGGATGGCGTATGGAAATTGAACATATTATTGAAGACCTACTTGATAAAAATGCCAGCGATTTTGAAATTTCAAAACTCATTAAAGAGCATATTAAAAGTTATTTGGGTTCGCTAAATGAAATTTTTGTTGAAAATCAAGGTAAAGATTTTCTCGTCAAGCACACCAAAAAAATCGATCTTTTTATTGTTCTTATTTACAAATATATCTTACGGAAATATTTTGGTAATTATATGCCTTTTGCCAATGCTATTCCTATTGTATTAGTAGGAATGGGAAGTTATGGCAGAGAAGAATTGTGTGTTTATTCGGATGTTGATTTGATGATTGTCTATAAAGATGTTCCAGGATATAACATTGAGCCCATGATCCAAGCAATGCTTTATTTAGCATGGGATGCGGGTATGAAACTAGGACATCGAACCCACAAACTGAGTGAATTAGTAGGCGCAAGTAATCAGGATTTAACCATTAAAACAGCGATGCTAGAGTCTCGTTATTTATGTGGCTCTAAACTGCTTTGGATGGAAACTGAAAGAGAATTGTTAAAAATACAAAAGTGGGATAGAAAGAATGTCATTGGCCAAATTTTGGCTGCCAACGATGAACGCCGCAAGCAAAATCCTATGAGTATGGAGCCCCACATTAAAGAAGGAGTGGGTGGACTTAGGGATGCCAATACTTTAGCGTGGATTTGTAAAATTCTCTTTGGTAGTGTGCGATTACGTGATTTAGTACCTAATATTATCAATGAAGAAGAGTTTCGAGAGTTCCGTATCGCTTTAGAATTTTTATACCGTGTACGCTCAGCCCTGCATTTAAGTGCTAAAAAGAAACAAGATGTTTTAAATCTTGAGTTTATTCCAGATGTGGCCCAAAAGCTAGGCTTCCAAAATAAAATTTTGAAAAATGCACAAACACAACTTTCGACAAAAACTTTGGCCGCAATGCATACCATTGATATTACGTG
Source organism: Sulfurospirillaceae bacterium (assembly GCA_028684065.1). GTDB lineage: Bacteria > Campylobacterota > Campylobacteria > Campylobacterales > Sulfurospirillaceae > Sulfurospirillum. Next base: position 120,025 of record JAQUGO010000008.1, on the reverse strand, counting down.
TCAAATCTTTGTCAAAAAACTCACCGCTAGCTTATTATGCAACCTTTCAATGATTGAATCCTTAAGACATGGCCGTATCGAATCGGGTCTTTACAATGTCGATAACCGTATTATTGCTTCATTTAAAAAACCTAGCCTTCATATCAATATGGCCTTAGAACAACTACAAGGCTTCGACAATCCAACAATAAACTTTGACATTAGTTATGTTGACTATATCAGACGTAGTCGATTTCCTGAACATAACTCCAAAAAAACTTATCGCTATGTCAAAGCTATCCTTTTTAACCCTAATGTCTATGCCATATTTAATCTTTTATACGAAGCTTCTTTGCTACAACAATTGATTAAACCGTTTAAACATATCGTCAATCTCGCACAATTTGATGGCTATCACAAATACCCTGTCGACATTCACTCTTTACACAGTTTATACCATCTAGAACACATCAAAGAACCTTTTATCAAAGCCCTTTTTGATGACCTTTGTCCTGAGGGCAAAGCGTTAATGAAACTTGTGGTCTTTTTACATGACATCGGAAAAGGGCGCAAAGAAAACCATAGTGAGTTGGGTGCACGAATCTTCCGTTTTTATGCTCAAAAGTTAGACTTTTCGGAAGAAGCTATTACGACAGCTATGATTTTGATAAAATTCCATACCCTTATGAGCAATACCGCTATTCGAGAAGATATCTATAATGAACAAGTGGTTCTCTCTTTTATCACCAAACTTCAATCGCCACAAATTCTAAAAATGCTCTATATACTAACGTATTCAGACATGAATGCTGTGAATGAAAATATCTATTCAGGTTTTAGTGCTAAATTATTACGTGAGTTTTATAATTTTTCAATGGAAATGTTTAACAAAGAAGAACTTATCGATGAAACAGCCAAACGCTTACGCAAAGAAAATGCACTTAAAAAATCTCCTGATTTTTTAGCGCTTTCAAAAGCATTGCAAAAAAAAGCACTCTCAATACAATCCAACTATTTTTATATAAAGCAAAAACCACAAGAAATTGTCCAAATAGTCACAGAAACCGAAGAGACTCCTATTGATTCTTACCGTTTTAAAATTACAAATGATACACACTTAGGGATTACTGTCATTAGAGGACTAAGTTTTAATATCGGTTATCTGTTAGGAAAACTTTCCTATCTTGACTTAGTCCATATGGATATTTATAAACTTTTTGATGGAAAAAAATACTTTCAAATAGATTTTAATGAAAAAGTTGAACCTTGTGATATTGATTATATCAAAGAACTCGTCGATAACTCTTTTGATATGAGTAAAAAACTCTCACTGAAAAAACCTCTTATTTTAGAGGGAGAAATCACCATTAATTGTGAGCATTCAAAAAATTATGCTTCAATGCATATTAATGCAAAAAACCAAAATGGCCTTATGGCCTACCTGATGAGTATTTTCGATGACCATCAGATTGATATTTCAATGGCAAAAATTCAAACCATAAAGAATCGAACCCGGAACATGCTCTTAATTGAAAAGACAGACGGTTTATGTAAAAATAAACAACAAATTTTAGATTTTTTTATTTAACGAATAACGAGGAAAAATATATGTGTGGCATTGTTGGCTATATCGGTGTAAAAGAAAAACGAAACTTTTTATTAAGTGGGCTTAAAGAACTCGAATACCGAGGGTATGATTCTGCAGGTATTGCTGTTTTAAAAAATGGCGAAATTGATTCATTTAAAGCAACAGGTAAACTAAGCCATTTGGATGCCAAAACAAAAAATTATAGTTCCAGTGGTTTTGGTATAGGTATTGGACATACGAGATGGGCAACACATGGTAAGCCTACAGAAATTAACGCACATCCTCATTGGGGAAAATTCTCATATGTTATCCATAATGGAATTATTGAAAATTATAAAGAAATTAAAGAAGACCTTCTTAAAGATGGCGTTGAATTTTTAAGTCAAACTGACACTGAAGTCATCGTTCATCTATTTGAAAAATTTATACGAAATGGTGAAACAGCTTTTAGCGCTTTTGAAAAAACCGTCTCCTCTTTACAAGGGGCTTACGCTATTTTATTGATTAGCCTTAAAGAGCCTGATGTTATCTTTTTTGCTAAGAATGCCGTCCCTCTTGTGATTGGTAAAAGCACCGACAATGAAATCTTTTTTAGTTCTTCAGATGCTCCCTTAATTGGATGGGTTAAAGAGGTTATGTACTTAGAAGATGGTCAATATGGCTGGGCACAAAATCATTCTATCACGCTTTTAAAAAACACTACATCTCAATCTTTAAAGATGCAACCTTTAACGCTAGATAAAATTTCTGCACAAAAAGACGGATATCGTTTCTTTATGGAAAAAGAGATTTATGAACAATCACTCGTTGTCGGTGAAACCTTAATGGGCCGTATTAAAGGTAATTCCGTTGTTCTTGATGAACTCAGTCATATTAATTTCGATAATATTAATGCTATTAAAATTTGTGCATGCGGTACGAGTTATCACGCGGCACTCACCGCGAGTTATCTTTTTGAACGCCTTGCAAAAGTGCGATGCAATGTAGAAATTGCCAGTGAATTTCGTTATAAAACGCCTCTTTTAGATACGACAACACTTTTTGTAGTAATTTCACAAAGCGGTGAAACAGCGGATACCTTAGAAGCACTCAAAATGGCTAAAAATAGAGGTATGACGACTCTTGCTATTTGTAATGTAGACAATTCATCCATCGTTCGAACCGCTGATTTTACACTATTAACCCGAGCAGGCATTGAAAAAGGTGTGGCAAGCACAAAAGCTTTTGCGACACAAGTGATTACCCTCTGGCTTTTCACCCTTTTTATGGGAGAACAGAAAAAAACCATTCCTTCTGAACTTATGACTGAAGAAATCGAAGCTTTATTACGAATCCCTTTAGCTTTACATGTCGATGAAGCCATTCATGAAAAGCTTCATCGCCTTTCTAAACGCTACCTGCATGGGCACGGCTTTTTCTTTATCGGCCGAGATATTTTTTACCCACTTGCTCTTGAAGGTGCTTTAAAACTTAAAGAAATTAGCTATTTACATGCAGAGGGGTATCCTGCTGGTGAAATGAAACATGGCCCGATTGCCTTGGCCGATAGTGAACTTTTCACAATAGCGCTTATGCCTAAAACATTGCTATACGACAAGATGAAAAGTAATGTTGAAGAACTTAGTGCACGCGATTCTACACTGCTTGTGATTAGTCCTGAAACATTTGAATTAGCCGATGATTTTATTAAAACCAAAGCCCATATCCATCCTATGGGTGAATTTTTTGAAATGATGTTAATTACGCAACTTTTAGCACTTGAAATTTCAATTCGCCTAGGTAATGATGTCGATATGCCTCGTAACCTTGCTAAAAGCGTTACCGTTGAATAATTTCTTTTATATATAGGTTCATTATGCAGAAAAAACTCTCTTTCATTATTCTTGGGACGATTTTTATTTCATTTGCACTTTTATTGATTATTTCAACGGTTTCATTGCGTCATTTTGGCATGAAAAATGCTGAAGAAAAAGCGGAAGTGATTGCGGAACTCATCCAGGATGGATTAACCGCACACATGCTCAGCGGCACAATGGACCAACGCGATTTCTTTCTAAAAAAAATCGCAACATCAAAAGGTGTAGAGTCCCTCTGGATAGCAAGAGGTCAAAATGTTATCGACCAATTTGGCAAAGGACGTAATAATGAAATAGTACGTGATGCTATTGATGAACAAGTCCTTAAAAATGGAAGAATCTATAAAAACACTGAAGAAACCTCGCAGCATGTGAAACTTCGTGTCACAGCTCCTTATATCGCTAAAGAAAATGGCAATCCTAACTGCTTAAAATGCCATGCCGCTCAAGAAGGTCATGTTTTAGGTGTCGTCAGTATGGTGTTTGATCTTGAAGAATTACGCAATAATGGGATTTGGACATCTTCTATTATTCTTGGCTTTTCTATTCTTATTATGATTTTAGTCTTTTTCATTATTAACCGCTCTATGAAGCCTTTAATGGGTCTTTTTGACTCAATTAATTTTGTGATGAAAAAAGCACAAGAGGGTGATTATAGACGAAGAGTTCGACCTTTTGGAAGCAGTCCAGATTGTCAGAATGTACGCTTTTGGATTAACTCCTTTTTTGACAAATTGGAGCTTACATTAGTGGATATCGAAGGGTCGATTAAAAAATTCCTCTCATTGAAATCACAAACTGATCAAGACCTGCTTCTTGAAGTGAAAAATATCGTTCATGAGCTCTCCGACATCTACCAATTTAAACGCACCATTGAGTTTGATGAAGATAAAGAGCATGTCTATGACCGTATTGGCATGATTCTCAAAGATGTAATTCACCTCAAAGATTTTACACTTGTAGAAACAGGCAAACATGCGATACATCCAACAATTGTTTTCGATGCTTCAACAGTTCAAAGGCCAATTGACCCACGATGTCGGGCTATGCGTACCAAACAAATGGTCAATTCAAATACATTTACCAATATTTGTGGCTCATGCAGCGATGTATGCGAACATTATTTATGTATCCCTTATCTTATTAGTGATGACCTTGAACTTTTACTGACAATGTCGGCAAGTTCACAAGATGAAATTGATAAAATTCATGAAAAATTACCCCTCATTCAAAATTATATAGATGCTGCACGCCCTGAACTTGTCAGTAAAAACTTAACAGAAATTTTAAAAATTTCTTCCACTACCGATGCTCTAACGGGACTGTATAATCGTAAATATTTAGATGAGTATATTGATAAAGCCCTTTCCCAAGCTAAAAGAAATGAGACAACGTATGGTATATTGATGATTGATATTGACTTTTTCAAAATGGTCAATGACACCTATGGACATGATGTGGGGGATAAAGCACTAAAAATGCTTTCTAAAATACTTAAAGACAATATTCGAGAAGCTGATACTGCTTTTCGTTTTGGTGGCGAAGAATTTCTTGTTCTGCTTTATCAATGTGAAGAACATATGGTTAAAACTATTGCCAATAAAATACGACTCGCTTTTGAAAAATCGCCTATTCAATCCAATACAAATGCCAGTTTTTACAAAACACTGAGTGTTGGTGCTTCTATGTTTTCTAAAGATTCTGATTCTATGTGGAAATGCATTAAATTTGCAGATATAGCCCTTTATGCCGCCAAAGATAGTGGGCGTAATTGCGTGAAGCTTTTTGAGCCTGCGATGATAGAAAACAAAGAAATGAAGAGTGATTTTTAAATTTCTTATTACGGTTCTCTTGGGGATTCTTCTTCTTGGCTGTGAAAAGAAAGAAGAACCCAAAAAACCTTTACATGTAAAGCCTATACCTGAAGTTGTTGTAGACATACAAGAAGCACAGAAGAAGGAACTCCGCATTATTGATACCAATGAATATCTTGAAGAGTACATCCTTAATGTGATTAACCACGGTTCGGATGGTTCATTAGGCTACCCTGGAGGCGCCATGGATGCAGGAATTGCGACCAAAGAAGATGCCCCAAATATCGCCCGTTATGTAGTATCTCTTTCCGGTAAAAAAAGCAGTGATGATGCGAAAGGTCAAAAAGCTCAAATGTTTTATACCAGTAACTGTGGTGGATGTCATGGGAATGATGGCAAAGGCTTAAATGGTGCATTTCCTGATTTGACCCAAAAAAGCTTTAAAGGTATTGAAAAACGAAAAGCATATCTAAAAGCACAGCAGCCTTAATCCTACTTTACCTTCGTTGTACAATACAGTTAATTATTTAGATTTTCAAATAACATACTAAAATCCTTATCAAAAAACTTTTTTGCTAGCGTTATTGATTGTTTCTACCTATAATTTTAAAATTTTATTCGTCAATTTATTAATAATTACAAAGATATTTACTTTATTGTTTCTAATAGTAACTTAAAATTATCTTCATATGTATCAGAAATAAATTCAGATATTAAGCCTATTAATTTCTAAAGCCCTTGTATTCTCGTGACATTTTCAAGTAAAATTTACTTAACCTTTCTAAAATAGAATCATTATGTGTATTTTATACACATATATTATAAAACTAAAAAATTTATATGATTAAACTATTAATTAATTTTATTTATTTTTGTTATGTAATTATCATGCAAAAGGTTTAGAATTTCTTTCGTCAACTAATTTATATTGATTCAACAAAAATTAGATCCATTTTAGGAGGAAAATTTGAGTAAGACATCAAGACGAGATTTTTTAAAAGGAGCAGTTGGTTCTGTTCTAGGAGGAAGTATTCTTACCAAAACGAAAGCTGAAGCTGCTACGGTCACCCAAGTCGACTTTGGTGTAGAGAAAAAAGTTCCGCTTCTTTGCCGCATGTGTGCACAATTTTGCCCCATGATAGCAACTGTACGTGATGGCAGGATTGTACGTATGGAAGCCAACATGGATACACCTTATGGTGGTATTTGTGGACGAGGACGTGCCGCTATGGGTGCCTTGTATGACCCAGACCGCATCAAAACTCCATTGATTCGTGTCGGAGAAAGAGGCGAGGGAAAATTTAGAAAAGCATCATGGGATGAAGTGCTTGACCTAGTTGCAGGTAAGCTCAAAGCCATTGAAGCTGAAAATGATCAAAAATCTGTTGCCTTTTTACCGCGGTTCAACAGCGCTCAAGAGTTAGACTCTAACTTCTTCAAAGTTTATGGTACTCCAAACATTATCGGTTATGGTGATGTTTGCTTTGGCAATGGATTAACCGTTGGGCTTTCCGCTGTTGTGGGTGGAAAACTCGCCAGTGGTGTTCCTGATCAAAGTACAGGTTCGGTCAGCCCTGATTATGAAAATGCAAAATACGGCATTTTATTACAACGAAATCCTGGTGGTGCACTTGTCTGCCATGCCTGGGGTAATATGTTTGGACGCGGCAAACGTAATGGAATGCAAGTAACAGTAGTAGACCCTAGAAAACCTTCTGAAGCAGGTGAAACCGATGCCAATTGGGTACCCATTCGCCCTGGAACAGATGGGCCTTTTTTATTAGGATTAATGCACGAAATTTTTAAAAACAACTATTTTGATAGCGCTTATCTTGCTAAACATACCAATTCTGATATGCTCATTGATGTTAAAACAGGCCTTCCGGTACAAACACGCCAACTTGAAAAAGAGGTGAAAGGCAAAAAAGAGGAAATACTTGATTATCTTGTCTCCACAGAGCAAGGTTTCATGTTTAAATCTGAAGCCCAAACAAGTGCTCTTTTTGGAAGTTTCACCCTAGACATTGAAGGTAAAAGCGTTGCATGTAAGACAGCTTTAGAGATGATGAAAGAGGAAGTTAAATTTTTTACTCCTGAATGGGTACAAGAAGAGACTTCTATCCCTGCACAAAATATTATTGACATCTCTAAAAAACTCAATGATACCAAACCTGCCTGTTTTATCGAGCGTGGATACCGTTCAGAGCGTTATGCTTCTTCCTTGCGTGAAAAACTTCTCATTACACAAATCAATGTTCTTCTTGGTGCTTTTGGCGTTAAAGGTGGTGTATTTTACAACCGTAGTGTTAAGACAACAGGGTATATGCACGCGCCTAAAACCAAAGATACTTCGATCTCACAGTGGTATCTTAAAAATGATATTAATTCAAATTTTATGAGCGATAAACATTATCGACGAACATGGATAAAAACACTTCTGAGTGAGAAACCTTACAAACAACGTGTGGCTATCTTTTCAGGACAAAATATCGTCGGTGGCTCAGCAGGAAGCCGTGAGATTATTCAAGGGCTTCAAAAACTCGAGATGATTGTGGCGATTTCTCCTTTTTTAAATGAAACGATTATGTACGCGGATATCGTAATGCCTGATTGTACCTTTATGGAAAGAGATGAAGCAATTAATACTTCGTATAAAACGCCTATCCCAACTATCGGTGTCAACCGTAAAGCCATTGAACCTTTATATGAATCCAAAGATGGCTATTGGATTATCCTACAGTTGGCAAAACGAACACTTAAACCTGAACTTTTTGAGCAATATTTTGGTGAATTTGAACGTGAAGGCATGATGTCAATTTGGAAAAAACAGTACAGTAAATTAAGCGGTCTCAATGAGGCTGAAATGGCGACCATTCCTCCACTAGAATCCATCTTAAATGGTCGCGTTTGGGTAGGTGAAAAGCATTATGGCATCAAAGCCAAAGGTACCCCTACTGGCAAAATTGAACTTTATTCAACATTCCTAGCCAATAAAAAAGCTGAATTTACAGAAAAAGGCTTTGATAAAGCAGACTATGCCTCGCCACTACCTGTTTATAATAAACCTTTTTGGATTCAACAAAAAGCGAAACTTAGTAACAATGAGTTTATACCGATAACGGGTTTTCATCCTTTAGGAACGTTTACAGGTCAACAAACAAAAAACAATACTTTGTTGCAAACCATCAATGAGGCAACCAATACAGATGCTGTGTTTATTAACCGTGAAAAAGGTAAAGCGTTAAAACTCAAAACGAATGATATCGTTGAAATCATCAATATTGATAAACCTGAGATGATGAATAAAGCGCGCGTTGTGCTCAGTGACACCGTTCATCCTGACGCACTCTTTTGCTACTATGGCACGGGAGCTGGCTTTTACAATACGATGACACACTTTCTTCGCAATGTCAACAAAATAGGCTTTAACCCTAATCATATCGCCAACTTTACCTTCAATCCATTAACAACAGGGCAACCTGCTCAAGATTTTATCGTTAGCATAAGGAAATCCGTATGAAACAGCAAATCAAATGTTATGACACACAAGCATGCATCCGTTGTTTTGCATGTATGATTAATTGTTCGGTTGAAAATCGCGTGCGTTTGCAACGAGAAGGTGTAATGAATGTGGAACAAAGCGTACAAGCGACTATGCCTCATTTTAATTATTTAACCCCCATTCGTAAAGAAATAGGCGTTTATCCTAATGCTAGGCAAGTTACTGCTTTTCACCACTGCAACCATTGTGAAAATGCCCCATGCCAAGGTATCTGTCCAACAGGCGCTATAACAACACGCTCTGGTGGTGAAGTCGTGATTAATGCCAAAGCGTGTATCGGCTGTCAAAGTTGTGGCGATGCATGTCCTTTTGATGTACCTGTTTACAGTAAAGAAAACGGTAAAGCCTACAAGTGTACAGGCTGTTATGATCGCGTGGAAAATGGCTTGAAACAAAGTTGTGTTGAAGCATGCCCCACCCTTGCTATGTTTTCTGGAAATGCGGAAAATGTTATTGAGGAAGCCAAAAAAAGGGCTGCTTTATACACTGAAAAAACGGGTAAAAAATATATCGTTTATGGCGCTGATAAACTCAATGATTATGTGGGGCATCTTAAGTGGATAACCATCGTTGAAGAAACAGAATTAGAAGCGTACAAACTTGACACAAAACCTGAGCGAACTCTTATGCAATGGAGAGATACCGCTAAAGTGGCTGGTGCTGTAATGACGGTGGCTGTCGCACTTGGAACGACAGCGCACTTTATCTATTGGCTCGATAAACGCAAGAAAAAAATTGCAGAAAAAGGAAATAGCCATGAAAACTAAAACCGTTTTAGCCTATAGCTCATTGGATATGTGGTTTCATAAACATATGATTCACTTTGTTGCTTTTTTAACATTAAGTGGACTTCCAATTTTATCAGAGAAGTTTCATTTTATCGCCTATGGGATTGGTCATTCGATTAACTTTTTAGCAGGGGATATGAATAGCGAAGGTATCTTGGCTTCTGGTATCTCTTTTCTGCGTGTGATTCACTGGCTCAGTGCCTTTACCTTTACGGCCATCATGATTCCTTTTGTGATTTCGATGACACAAAAAGTATTAACTTTGAGTATCTGGCCTGATAAATGGGGTGCGAGTGCTGTATTTGAAGGTATCGGTGAGATGAAGAAAAATTATATCGACCTTGAACACGCCGAATTTGGTAAGATGAATACAGGACAAAAAGCAAGTGCGTGGCTTTTGACAGTGTGTATGGTTGTTATCGTTATCTCTGGTTATATTCTGATTTTCAGAAGTGCCATTACACACGACATTATCTCTATCGCACGAGGAGCTCATGCGATAAGCTTTATTGTTCTTGCAGTTACACTTCTAATTCATATCTACTTTGCAACACATCCTGCCAATCAAGCAGCGTATAAAGCGATGTTTAAAACAGGTGAAATGGATGAAGAGTACGTCAAAGAACATCACTCTTTGTGGTACCGAAAGCTTCAAAAACTCTAACCCTTTTAGCCTCAATTTACCCCAATTTATACGTATAAATTGGGGTATAATGTTACTTTACTATCATATAACCCTAATTTGCCCCTAATGCTAAGATACAGTACTCTTAAAATATTTATATTTGGTGGACTACACAAAGGATGATAATGGTTAACAATACTTCTTTATATAAAAACATTAGAGTTTTATATGCTGAAGATGAAGAAGGTATTCGTGAAAACATCAGTTTTGTTCTCTCTTTACTCTTCAAAGATGTTTTTGTTGCCAAGGATGGACAAGAGGCTCTTGAATTGTTTGAAGAAAAAAACCCCGATTTACTCATCTTTGATATCTGCATGCCAAAGTATGATGGCATTGAGGTACTAACGCTTATTCGTAAAACAAATCAAGAAATCCCTGTTATTGTTCTCACAGCTCATACAGAACAACCCTACCTTTTTAGGGCTATTGAACTTAACATTACGCGTTATCTCCTTAAACCTTTTTCAAAAAATTCTCTTTTAAATGCAATTGAAGAATGTCTTATCAAACGTATAAAAGGAAAAGAATGCATCACCTTGAAAAATAGTTATACCTTTGATTATGTTACAAAAAATCTTTTCTTTAAACAAACAAAAATTCCTCTTTCGTTGCATGAATTGAAGCTTATAGAGCTTATGAGTCAACAACCTTCAAAGATTTTTTCATTCGAAGAACTCATTGAATCCATTTGGGGATGGGAAATAGTCAGCAAAGAAGCTTTGAAATCTTTAGTGAAAGTGTTGCGAAAAAAACTCCCTGCACCTCTAATACATAATATTTTTGGCATTGGCTATACGATGGATTCTGAACAATGAAAATACATGAAATTTCACTCACTCCTAAAATTAAAACGATGATTCCTTTACTTCTTTTTTTTATTCTTTTTTTTCTTATTTTAGGACTTATTCGTTATCAAGAGCTCAAAAGTACTCTGACGCACAGTGAAGATGCTTTCTCCTATGAAATCGTCAATGCTTATCAACAGTCTTCAGATTCTGCTTTGAAATTTTTTACCCATAGAGGGGTTTCATGCATGAGTTCTAACGCCATTAAACAAGCCCTTAAAGAGAAAAATATCTCTCAAATTCATACCTTACTTCAATCTAATTGGGATGAAATCCAAATTGAGAATCCCTACCTTAAAGATGTAAGATTTTACGATAATGCGTTTACCCCACTGTTTTCTTTTAGTCAACTCCCTTTTGAGCAGCATATTATTGGGGATATTCAAGAAGGCAAAAGTTATGCAATGTTTAGTATGAAAAAAAATGAGTTCACCTATAATATTTTTGTTCCATCTTTAGAAAATGGAGTATTTATTGGAATGGTTGAATTTGTTGTAGATATTAACTATTTTCTTCATTATATGAAACAAACATTAGGAATTCAAACATCGCTATTTGTCAATACTGATATTTACGGATCAAGAAATAAAACATTACCTATGATTTGCAATTTTCAACTCCTTTCTAGTACCTTACCTCTTGCGCTACAATCAAGTGATATATTCAAAGACCTTTCGGCCTGCTCTACCGATACCCTAAGGTTAGGAGAAAGAACTTTTACCACAGAAATTTTTTATATCATCAATAAAGATGCCCAAAACCTTGCGCGTTTTGTTTTTTTGTATGAAACAACTGAGCATAAGCAAGAGCTTTTTTACTGGATTAAAAAGACATTTGTTATCTCTTTTATCTTTATCATACTAAGTGCTTTTGTGGTCAATTTTGGCTTCAATATTTTGACCAAAAAACTTAATGAAACGAACCGTAAACTTCAACAAAGCGAGCACGATCTCCTTTTAACCAATAAAAATTTAGAAGCGCGAGTTAAAGAAGAAATAAAAAATAGACTTCTTAAAGAAGAAGAGACTATGGAAAAAGAACGTATTATGATTCGGCAAGATAAACTTGCGAGCATGGGAGAGATGATAGGCAATATCGCACATCAATGGAGACAGCCTTTGACCGAGTTAGGAAGCTTATTTATACGATTAGAAGTCTGTTTTGAGCAGGGAATTCTCAACAGTAAAGAACTTAAAAATATCACATATAAAGCCGAAAATCTGATCACGCATATGTCTCAAACTATCGATGATTTTCGTAACTTTTTTTCGACAAACGAGAAAATAACAACGTTTTGTATTAATGATGCTTATTATAAATCTTTTTATCTTCTAAGCGCGGCTTTAAAAAATCATCATATCACCATTGAAGTCCATGAGGAATGTAAATTGTATATTGAAGGATTAGAAAGCGAGTTGACACAAGCGATTTTAAATATTCTTGGCAACGCTAAAGATGTACTCATCGAACGAGCAATCATAAACCCAAAAATTAGTGTCTCTATTTTTGAAAGAAATGCTAAAAAAGTTATCAAAATTAAAGATAATGGCGGAGGAATCACTTTTGAGCCTATCACTAAAATCTTTGAACCCTATGTCTCTTCAAAACATGCGAGCAGTGGTACTGGCATAGGCCTTTATATGACAAAGAATATTGTGGAAAAGAACCAAAAAGGTTGGCTTATTGTTTACAATGAAGAAGGTGGAGCTGTATTTGAAATTATTCTTTCATAACCAGCCATTTATAATTCGTATCAATTAATGCAAGCGACTAAAAAAAACTTTTTTACGTGGTATAATCGTACCTCATTAATTAGCAATTCGGCAAAAAAACTTACTATTTTAGGAATTATGTAATGATTCAGAATAATTTTGAGAATTATCTCAATCTAAGCCCTACTGTTTTTTTTAAATGCAAGCCAGATGAAAAGTGGAGCGTTTTATACGTAAGTCAGAATGTCCAATCTCTTTTGGGATATAATAAAGAAGAGCTAGAAAATGGCTTAATATATTGCTTAGACCTTATCTATCCGAATGATTTACCCCTTTTTAGGCATGAAATAGAGTTCTTTTCACATTCTCAAGCCACGCGATTTAAGCATACGCCCTATAGACTTAGACACAAAGATGGAACCATTATTTGGGTCGAAAAAAATGTTCAGATTATTCGTAATCAACAAGGCGATGTTGTGCACTTTTTTGGCTATATTAATGATATTACAGCCCATAAAACAGCACAGATTGAACTCGAAACATACAAAGAAATTCTAGACTCCAACAATACCATTACAATAGCTAATCTTGATGGAAATATCGTTCATGCCAATAAAGAATTTTTAAATAACTCTGGTTATACTCTTGATGAAATTTTAGGAAAACCTCATAATATTATGCGTCACCCAGATAGCACAAAAGAGACCTTTAAACAGTTGTGGTCAACGATTCAAAATAAAAAAATATGGAAAGGCCTTTTAAAAAATAAACGAAAAGACGGGAGCTCTTTTTATTCGAGTGTTTCAATCTCTCCGCTACTTGATTATCAAGGAAATATTACAAAGTATATTGGCGTTCGTCATGATGTTACAGAGCTTATGACCGCTACGAATAATCTTAAAATACAAGCTCAAACGGATTATATCACTGGTGTTGGCAATCGCTTTAAACTCTTACTCGATATCAAAAAGGCAAACGCACCCTATCTTATTCTTTTTGATATCGTTCGTTTTGGTGAAGTGAATGATTTTTACGGTTATAAAGTTGGTGATGCGCTCTTAAAAGTCTTCGCAATACAACTCTTAACACTGCTTCCAGAAAACCTAAATTTATACCGTATTAATGCGGATGAATTTATCATTTTGGTCGATCAAAAGTATCAAGCAGATTTTGATACAATGGCCGAAAAATTGCATACTAGCCTTAATAATCAAGCTGTACTTCTTGATGATAAAACAATTTTTTTCTCTGTCGTGATGGCAATCTCTCGCGAAAAACCGGAGGACTTGCTTTCCACTGTCGATATTGCTAAAAATTATGCGAAAAGCCAAAATTCTCTCTTTTGTGAATACCGCAAAGAGATTGAGCTCGCTAAAGAGTATGAACTTAATATGTACTGGGCCAATAAAATCAAAGAGGCTATTGATAAAAGTACCATTACACCATTTTTTCAGCCTATTTTCAATAATAGAACACGTGTCATCGAAAAATACGAATCCTTAGCACGAATTATTGACAAAGATGAAATCATAACTCCCTATTATTTTCTAGAAATTGCCAAAAAAACCAGACAATACCCCGATATTACCAAACAAATGATTCAAAAAACATGTAAAACCTTTTACCAGACAGGACTGGACTTTTCCATCAACCTAACCATGAGTGATATTTTAAGTGAAGAAACAAGAGCGTGCCTATGGGAGAGTATTCATACTTATGATGTTCATAAGCAAGTTATTATAGAACTTGTGGAATCAGAAAATATGAAAAACAACCAAGATGTTTTAATGTTTTTAGAACGTGCAAAAACGTGCGGGTGTAGACTGGCTATTGATGATTTTGGCTCAGGCTATTCCAATTTTGATTACCTTATCAAACTAAGCGCTACCTATATTAAGATAGATGGATCAATTATTAAAAATATTAATATCAACGATGGTTCAATCGATATTGTTAAAGCTATTATCACATTTGCGCAAGCTCGAAATATGAAAACAGTTGCCGAATATGTTTCAACGAAAGAAATATTTGACACCGTCTGTGCGCTAGGTATCGATTACTCACAAGGCTATTATATAGCAGAACCCAGTGCTACTTTGTTTACTTAAGCGCACCATCTTTTATCTATAATGTGAGTTATCATTTCTCATCAAGAAATAAACACTTTAACGCTGTATAGTTACCCCGCCATGGAAGCCTGTTTTCATCACCCCACTTTACCCCACATTGTGCGATAAACTAACCTCAACGAATTTACAATAGAGGGAAATTATGAAAAATATATTACTTTTTTCAGCAGGAAATACATGTTGTTCTATGATTGCAGAAGCTTTATTACGCCAACAGTTCAGTCACTGTATGTTAAATTTTTACTCCTGTGGGATTAATTATTTACCAGAGAACATTGAAGAAATGCAATTAATGCTCCGTTCTAAACACATCAAAATTCACACCTTTAATATTAAGCACTATGAAGAGATCGTCAATCATACATTTGACGCAACCTTTGTACTTTTTGATTACCTTACTGAAAAAGCCACACCTCCTCCTTGTGAAGGAACTCTTTTTTATATAGGTTATAAAGGTCTAGGAAAAGAATATTGTTATAACGATGTAAAACATAAAATTCTTTATAAAATCAAAAATGTATTGGACAAAGAATTTGACCAACGTGTTACTTTATAGCATTTTAAATTCTGTTTTAATTATAATAAATACCATATTTAATTATAACCCCACTTCCTCCCTACCACTTTGTTAGCATTAAATTGAGAAAACAAATTCTTAAACTAATCTAAGGAGAGTCTTTTGAGGAAAACATCAAGGCGCGATTTTCTAAAGGGTACAGTAGCATCTGTCATCGGAGGAAGTATCATCACCAATGTGAAAGCCGAAGCAAAAACTGTCACTGAAGCAGATTTTGGAATTGAAAAAAAGGTACCACTATTGTGCCATATGTGCGCACAATTGTGCCCCATGATTGCTACGGTAAGTCAAAATAAAGTCGTAAGAATCGAAGCCAACATGGATACACCATACGGTGGGATTTGTGGGCGTGGACGTGCTGCCATGGGTGCATTGTATGATCCTGATCGTATTAAAACGCCCCTTATCCGAATTGGTGAACGAGGTGAAGGCAAATTTAGAAAAGCATCATGGGATGAAGTACTTGACCTAGTTGCAGGCAAGCTTAAAACCATTGAAACTGAAAATGATCAAAAATCGGTTGCTTTTTTGCCCCGCTTTAATAGCGCACCCGGGCTTGACAGTGAATTTTTTAAAATTTATGGCACTCCTAATATTCCAGGATATGGCGACACATGCTTTGCAAATAGTCTCACTGTAGGACTTTCTGCCATCATTGGAGGTAAAGATGCCAGTGGAGTACCTGACCAAAGTACAGGTGCCATTAGTTCAGATTATGAAAATGCAAAATTTGGAATTTTGTTGCAACGCAATCCTGGCGGTGGACTTGTCTGCCATGCGTGGGGCCGAATGTTTGGCTTGGGCAAAAAAAATGGTATGCAAATTGCCGTAGTTGACCCTCGAAAACCTTCTGAAGCAGGAGAAAGTGATGCACAGTGGGTACCTATAAGGCCTGGTACGGATGCGCCTTTTTTGATGGGAATCATGCATGAAATCTTCAAAAATCGTTTTTTTGATTTGGACTACCTTAAAAAATACACTAATGCCGATATGCTTATCAATGTAGCAACAGGATTACCTGCACAAATACGCCAGATTGAAAAAGAGGAGAAAGGAAAGAGTGTTAAAGTTCTTGATTACCTTGTTGTTTCAGATGGTGTTGTAACTTTTAAATCTGAAGCAAAAAATGCAACTTTATTTGGTTCTTTTGACGTAGAAATTGAGGGGGTTAAAATCGCATGTAAAACATCTTTAGAGATGATACAACAATCAGTTGAGCACTGTACTCCTGAATGGACTCAAGAGCAAACATCTATTCCCGCTACGAGCATTGTACAGCTGGCTAAAAAACTTAATGATACTAAGCCTGCTTGTTTTATAGATAGAGGATACAGGGCTGAACGTTATGCATCCAGTTTAAGAGAAAAGCTTCTTATCACTCAAATCAATGTACTTTTGGGCACATTGGGTGTTAAAGGAGGTGTGTTTTACAATCGCAGTGTCAAAACAGCTAAATACATTCATGTACCTCACGCTACAGACATGTCTATTCCACAATGGTACCTTAAAAACGACCCTAGTTCTGCTTTTATGAGTGATCATTACTATCGCCGTACATGGATTAAAACTGTTTTGAGTGAAAAACCTTACAAACAGCGTGTTGCTATTTTTTCAGGACAAAATATCGTAGGTGGCTCTGCTGGAAGCGGAGAAATTATCAAAGCACTTAAAACCTTGGAGATGATTGTCGCTATCTCGCCTTTTTTAAATGAAACGATTATGTATGCAGACATTGTTATGCCAGATTGTACTTTCTTAGAAAGAGATGAAGCAATCAATACCTCGTATAAATCCCCCATTCCTACTATTGGTGTCAACCGTAAAGCCGTCGAGCCGATGTATGACTCTAAAGATGGATACTGCATTATTATGCAACTAGCAAAACGAACGCTTAAAGCTGAAGTGTTTGAACAGTATTTTGGAGAATTTGAGCGTGAAGGGATAATGTCGTTATGGAAAAAACAGTACAGCAAACTCAGTGGTCTTAATGATGCTGAAATGGCAACAATCCCACCCCTAGAATCTATCCTCAATGGCCGCATTTGGGTAGGAGAAAAGCATTATGGTATCAAGGCAAAAGGAACGCCAACGGGGAAGATTGAGCTTTATTCAACCTATTTGGCGAAAAAAAGAGCTGAGTTACAAGAGAGAGGTTACGATAGAGCCGAATACGCTTCTCCACTACCTATGAATAACAAACCTTACTGGCTAGAGAAAAAAACAAAGCTTGCAAACCATGAATTCATTCCCATTACAGGGTTTCATCCTCTAGGAAGTTTTACAGGTCAGCAAACTAAAAATAATACTTTATTGCAAACCTTGCACCATGACACCAATGCTGATGCTGTGTTTATCAACCATCAAAAAGGAATAACCTTAGGGCTTAAAACCGATGATATTGTTGAAATTATCAATATTGATAAGCCAGAACTTGTTGTTAAAGCACGTGTTATCTTGAGCGAAGTGGTACACCCTGATGCGCTATTTAGTTACTATGGAATGGGTGCTGGATATTTCCGCAATATGACCAAAGGTTTACGCAATGTAAGTAAGATAGGTTTAAATCCCAATCATATTGCAAATTTTGCGTTTAATCCCCTAACCACAGGGCACTCAAGCCAAGATTTTATCATTAGTATAAGGAAGTCTGTATGAGAGAGCAAATCAAATGTTATGATACTCAAGCATGTATCAGGTGCTTTGCATGTATGGTAAATTGTTCAGCAGAAAATCGTTTAAGATTACAAAGAGAAGGCGAAATGGGTATTGAAAAAAGTGTCCAAATACCTATGCCTCATCTTAATTATCTCTCTCCTCGAAGAAGCGAGATAGGCATGTATCCTAATGCAAGACAAGTAACGGCTTTTCATCATTGCAACCATTGTGAAAATTCGCCGTGTCAACATATTTGTCCAACGGGAGCGATTACAACACGCGCTGGTGGAGAGGTGGTGATCAATCAAGATATCTGCATAGGCTGTCAAAGCTGTGGTGATGCGTGCCCTTTTGATGTTCCAAAATACAGTGCGGATAATGGCAAAGCCTATAAATGCAGTGGCTGTTATGATAGAGTGGAAAATGACCTAAAACAAAGCTGCGTTGAAGCCTGCCCTACAACAGCCATGTTTTCAGGCTACAAAGAAAATGTCATCGAAGAGGCCTCTAAAAGAGCCGCTATTTATACTCAAAAAACGGGTAAAAAATACGTTGTCTATGGTGCTGAAAGCCTCAATAATTATGTTGGAACACTTAAATGGATTACAATCGTTGAAGAGAGTGATTTAGCGGCTTATCAATTAGATACAAAGCCTGAGCGTACAGCTATTCAATGGAGGGACTACGCTAAAATAGGTGGTGGCGCATTAGCTGTTGCCACCGTTGTTGGAACTACCGCACACTTTATCTACTGGTTGGATAAACGAAAGAAAAAAATTGCTGCTGGTGAAGGAGATTTTCATGAGTAATAAAAAAGTTTTAGCGTACAGCTCTTTAGAGATGTGGTTTCATAAACATATGATTCACTTTGTTGCTTTTTTATCTTTGAGTGGATTACCTATTTTGTCGGATAAATTCAATTTTATTGCTTTTGCTATAGGCTATCCTATCAACTATTTTACGGGTGATATGCACAGTGAACATATCTTGGCTTCAGGTATCTCATTTTTACGTGTCATTCATTGGGGAAGCGCTTTTGCTTTAACGGGAATTATGATCCCTTTTGTTCTCTCCATGTTACGGAAAGTTTTAACACTAAGTATCTGGCCAGATCGTTGGGGAGCCGTAGCCATCGTAGATGGTGTTGTCGAAATGAAAAAGAATTATATTGACCTCAAACACGCTGAATTTGGTAAAATGAATACAGGACAAAAAGCCAGTGCTTGGGTTATTGTTTTATCAATGATTATGATCGTTGTATCAGGTTACATGCTAGTTTTCAGAAGTGCTTTAACCCATGACTTTATCTCATTAGCCAGAGGAGCACACGCGATCAGCTATATCGTTTTAGCTATTACGTTGCTGATACATATCTATTTTGCAACACACCCTGCGAATAAGGCCGCTTATAATGCTATGTTTAAAACAGGGGAGATGGATGAGGATTACGTCAAAGAACACCATCCACTGTGGTATCGAAAGTTGCAAGAAGTTTAGTGTTTTAATATATAAAATTTACCCCAATTTATCAACATAAATTGGGGTATAATACCGCCATGAAATTTTACAGAGTCTATATCGAACTTACCAATATCTGTGGCCTTGCCTGTAGTTTTTGTCCGCCTAAAACCTTGCCAAATCAAACGATGAGTCCAACGTTTTTTGAGAGTATTCTCACTCAGTTGCAACCCTATACCAAAGAGCTGGCTTATCATATCGTTGGTGACCCACTCACGCTTTCCAATCTCAAAGAGTATTTGGATATCACAAAAGCCAAAGGATTTCGTGTTGCACTCACCACCAGTGGCTATTTTTTAGGAAAAAGGGATTTAAAACTGTTGTTACACCCTGCGATTAAGCAAGTTAACATCTCTTTGAACAGTTACAATAAAAACAGTATGCCTCTTTCTTTAGAAGCGTACATGGCGCCAATTGTGGAGCTTTGCAAGCTCAAGCAAACACTCCGTAAAGAAATGTTTATCAACCTTCGTATTTGGAATATGGACGAAACGCACAGTGAAAAAGCTTTTAACCAAACGCTCTTTACTTTGCTAGAACATGCCTTTAACATACCTTTACATGTTAAGGAAATTGACGAAGCCCGCCCAAAATCAATTCGTCTTGAAGAGAAAACACTGCTGCATTTTGATAGCTATTTTGAGTGGCCAAACCTTCAATCAAACCATCAAAGTGAAGGCACCTGCCAAGGGCTTAGCTCTCATTTTGGAATTTTAAGCAGCGGTATTGTGGTGCCATGTTGTTTGGATAAAGATGGTATTATCGCGCTTGGAGATTTACATGTAAGTCCTTTAGCGAAGATACTAACCTCCTCTCGTACCAAAGCGATACAGCAAGGCTTTAAACAAGACCATGCCGTAGAATTATTATGTCAAAAATGTGCTTATAAAGAGCGCTTTAAGGAGAATGATGATGTCAGAGAAGATCTATGAAAACAGTTATTTTTACATTGAAAAAGAAAACGCTTCGATTCCTTGGGTAAAAATTTTTGCTCAAAAGCCCTATAAAGAGCTCAGTGATTGCGATGAGTTAACACGAAATGCTATGTTAAAAGCCATGCTTATTGTTGAAAAAGAGATGCTTTTGTACTATAACCCTGAGAAAGTCAATATTGCGATATTTGGTAACTATGTCCCACATCTGCATATCCATGTGATGGCTAGATTTAAGAACGATTCACATTTTCCAGAATCTATGTGGGGTATTAAACAACGTGATGGTGTCCTTGAATTGCTACCTTTTGAAAAATTCTCCATGTTACTTTGTGCAAAACTTATGAGTGCAAACTAAGTTTTTGGTAAATTTTATTTCAATTACGATAAGCTTTTCCAAAAAAAGTAAAGATACTGTATGAATTTGAAACCCCTTATCGTGAGCTTCTGTGTTCTGTTTTCAACCGTTGCCTTTAGCGCAAACCTTCATTACTCTCTTGTTAAAAAAGAAGGTAAAAATAATGGCAGCACCCTTCTTATTATTGGTGGTATTCATGGTGATGAACCTGGAGGCTATT
Organism: Sulfurospirillaceae bacterium; assembly: GCA_028684065.1. Taxonomy (GTDB): domain Bacteria; phylum Campylobacterota; class Campylobacteria; order Campylobacterales; family Sulfurospirillaceae; genus Sulfurospirillum. The sequence continues at coordinate 98,807 of JAQUGO010000008.1, read as the reverse complement.
TTGCACCTCTCCTCCTGACAAAATACTATACTATTGAAAATGGAAATGTTTGGATAGTACCCAATCTTAATTTTGATAGCATTGCCAAAAATGTCCGCGGGACGTATGGTGATATGAACCGAAAATTTGCCAAAATTGAAACGAAAGATAAAGATTTTCAAATCGTTTCAGATATTAAAAAACTCATTCTAACTTCAAAAGTTGATTTAACACTGAATTTGCATGATGGACAAGGGTTTTATCGCGAAAAAAATATTAATAAAAATTTTAACCCTAAAGCGTGGGGACAAGCTACTATTATTGATCAGCAACAAATTCCTAATGCCAAATATGGTAATCTTGCTGAAATTGCTAAGAAAGTGAATAAAGAAACTAATATTGATTTGCTCGAAGATGTTCATGAATTTAATGTTAAAGATACCAATACAAAAAAACAAGATAAGGCGATGCAACAAAGCTTGACTTATTTTTCAATTACCAATAATAAACCCGCATTTGCCATTGAAACAAGTAAAAATATTACCAATCTTTCCCAAAAAGTATTTTATCAACTCAAAACTATCGAAGAATTTATGAACCTTATGAACATCAAATTTTCACGCCCTTTTGAGCTTACACAGAAAAATATTGATACTCTTTTAGACGATTATGGGATGCTAGAAATTCCTACAACTAAAATTACACTCAACCTTTCTACCCTTAAATCATCGATTGCTTATTTTCCAATGAACAAAGATAAATTAGTCTATTCAAGTGATAACCCTTTGGTCAGTGTTATCCAAGATAAAGATACCTATAAAATTATGAATGGCAATATTTTAGTGTCACGCCTAAAACCTGAATACAGTGACTTTGATAACTCTTTAGATAATGTTAACGTCGTTATTGATGGGAAAAAGACTGTCGTTAAAATAGGCACACTTATTAGTGTAAAACATGATTTTATGGCAGAGGATATCAAAGGTTATCGTATTAACCTTATCGGCTTTTCTAAAACAGGTATCACGAATGAAAGCGGTATCAAAGTAGCCCATAAAGACTTTGTTAAAACCTATGCTATTGATAAACATGAGCATACCTTTATGGTGCAATTTTATAAAGATAAAAGATTCTGTGGTATGATTAATATCAAATTTGATAATGAAAAAAAGTAACCGGTAAGACATTTTTTCGTGAGACAAAACATCTATTTAAGATGCTTTATACCTAAAAAGATTTACACTGTAAAAAATTAAATTTCTGGAGGAAATATGAAAAAACTGTTTTTAGCATTGATGCTTTTTCTTTCAAGCATTGCATTTGCAGCACCACAATATGGTGGTACCCTAGTATTTGGTAGAGGAGGCGATAGCTCAACGATTGACCCTGCTCACGCAACCGATGGTGAGAGTTTTTACGCTTCAACACAAGTGTATGATAACCTTGTACAATTCAAATATGGTAGCACTGAGTTAGAGCCTGCTCTTGCAACTTCATGGGACATTTCTAAAGATGGCCTAGAATATGTTTTTCATTTACGCAAAGGTGTTATGTTTCACACTACTAAATTCTTCAAGAAAAAAGTAGAGATGACTGCTGATGATGTTGTTTTCTCTTTTAAACGTCAATTTGACAAAACCAACCCTTACATTAAAATTGGTGGCGATTATGAATATTGGTCCGCCATGGATATGGATAAAATTGTTAAAGATGTTGTCAAAGTTGATAAATATACTGTCAAGTTTACACTTTTAAAACCAGAAGCTCCTTTTATGGCTAACCTTGCTATGGATTTTGCGTCTATCGTTTGTAAAGAGTTTGCTGATGATTTACTCAAAGCGGGTAAAGCGGATGATTTGAACCGTTTAGCCGTGGGAACTGGGCCTTTTGTATTTGAAAAATGGCTCAAAGATGACCGCATGATTTTTCAAGCTAATGAAAGTTATTGGGGTGGCAAACCGTATGTTAAAACACTTATCTTAAAAGTTATTCCTAATAACTCTGTTCGTGCCGCTGAACTTAAAACAGGTGCTATTCATATTATGGATTTACCAAATCCTGAAGAAGTTGCCGCGATGGAAACAGACCCAAAAATTAAGCTTATTAAACAAGAAGGTCTTAATGTTGGTTACCTAGCGATGAATGAAAATATCAAGCCCTTTGATAATGTCAAAGTAAGACAAGCGATTAACTATGCGATTAATAAAGCCGCTATTGTTGATGCTGTTTATGCAGGTTTTGGAAAAGTAGCTAAAAGCCCTATTCCACCAACAATGTGGAGTTACAACAAAAATATTAAAGACTATGAATACAATCCTGAAAAAGCAAAAGCTTTGTTAAAAGAAGCGGGATTAGAAAATGGTTTTGAAACAGACCTTTGGGCGATGCCAGTACCTCGTCCTTACAATCCAAATGGACGTAAAGTCGCAGAAGCGATGCAAGCAGACCTTGCAAAAGTAGGCATTAAAGCTAAAATTGTTTCGTATGACTGGGTTACTTATCTTGCAAAAACTAAACAAGGTGAACACCAAATGTGTCTTCTTGGTTGGACAGGTGATAATGCAGATCCAGACAACTTCCTCTATGTTCTTTTAAGTGAAGCAGCAGCACAGCTTCCTGCACAAAATTTTGCCTTTTGGAAAAACAAAGAATTTAATGAGCTCATCAATAAAGCTAAAGTAACTTCTGACGTAAAAGAGCGAACAGCACTATATGAAAAAGCTCAAGTCATTTTTGCAGAAGATGCCCCATGGGTAACAATAGCAAACTCTGTAGTTGTTGCTCCTGTTCTTGAAAAAGTCAATGGATTCAAACTTGATCCAATTGGTAAACGTCGCTTTAAAGACGTATGGTTAGCCAAATAATCTTTCTTTACATGTAGAGGAAACCCTCTACATGTAACACTTTAATTAACTATTTCTTGAGAAAAAATTTGACTCTGTAATCGTTTCTCAAAAAATAGTACCTAGGAGACTTCTTGTTCAGTTTTATTATTAAGCGCCTCTTGTGGGCTATCCCTACACTATTTGGTGTTTCACTGATTGTGTTTTTTATGGTTCATCTCTCCCCTGGTGACCCAGCACTTGCTCTTTTAGGTGACCACGCCAATAAAGAATCCGTCGAAAAATTAAGAGAAGAAATGGGTTTAAATAAACCGCTTTATACACAATACTATCTCTTTGCTTCTAAAGCAGTGCATGGTGATTTTGGGAATTCTTTTAAAAGTAAACAACCCGTACTTGGTGAATTTATGGAACGCTTCCCAGCAACGATGGAATTGGCAATGTGTGCGATGATTCTTGCTATCGTTCTGGGCATTGGCGCAGGAATCATCTCAGCGATTAAACGCTACTCTATCTTTGATTATGGCAGTATGTTTATTGCTCTTGCGGGAGTTTCAATGCCTGTCTTTTGGTTAGGCCTTGTTTTAATTTACTTTTTTTCCGTTTCACTGGGATGGTTACCAGTCTCAGGCCGATTAGGTTATGAATTTTATGTGGAAAATATCACTGGTTTTTACCTTATCGATACTATCTTGGCAGATGATTATGCTGCTTTTTGGGATGCCTTTAAACACCTTATCCTCCCAGCGGTTGCCTTAGGAACAATACCTATGGCGATTATTGCTCGTATGACACGCTCGTCAATGATTGAAGTGATGAAAGAGGACTATATTCGTACCGCTCGTGCTAAAGGGTGTTCTGTTTTCCAAGTCGTTATGGTGCACGCCCTTCGCAATGCAATGATGCCTGTTATCACCGTTATAGGCTTGATGTTAGGAACTCTTTTTGCCGGAGCCATTTTAACCGAAACAACTTTTTCTTGGCCAGGTATTGGAAAATGGATTGTCAACGCTGTTTATCAAAGAGACTTTCCTATCATTCAATCGGCTACACTTATTATTGCAACCATGTTTATCTTTGTCAATCTCATTGTTGATTTGCTCTATGCCTTAATCAATCCAAAAATAAGGTTGAGCTAATGCAAAATGAAAATAGACTTCTTGAATTTATCAAGCATTTCAAAAAAAATAAATCGGCTGTTTTAGGCTTTTTTATTGCGCTTTTACTCGTGACTTTCGCACTGTTTTCACCCTTAATAGCGCCACATTTACCTAATATACAAGACCTTTCGGCAAGACTGATTCCACCCTTTTGGGAAGAAGGTGGTAGTATAGAACATCTTCTTGGTACCGATGATTTTGGTCGAGACCTTTTCTCTCGCATTGTTTATGGTGCCCGTATTTCTATTATGGTTGGAACAATTTCAGTCAGTATTTCCCTCTTCTTTGGTTTAACAATGGGCGTCTTTGCAGGCTATTATGGTAAATGGATTGATGCTATTATCATGCGTATTGTCGATATTATGCTTTCCATTCCAGCTATTTTATTAGCTATTGTCATTGTCTCCATCTTAGGACCTAGTTTATATAATGCTATGATTGCCATCGGTATTGTTGGTATTCCAACGTACGCGCGTATTGTTAGGGGTTCAGTTTTAGCAGAGAAAGAAAAAGAATATGTTATTGCAAGTCGAGTAAATGGCTCAAACAATCTTCGTTTGATGTTCAAAGTCATCTTACCAAACTGCACAACCCCCATTATTGTTCAAGCTACAATGGGTTTTGCTTCAGCCGTTTTAGAAGCTGCTGGACTAAGCTTTTTAGGGCTTGGGGCACAACCACCAATGCCTGAATGGGGTGCTATGCTTGCTGATTCATTACAATTTATAACAACGGCTCCGTGGATGATTTTCTATCCAGGCCTTGCTATTTTTCTCACTGTTTTAGGTTTTAACTTAATTGGTGATGGTCTTATGGATGTACTTGACCCCAAATTAAAGGCTAAAGCATGATGCTTGAAGTGAACCATCTCAAAACCTATTTTTATTCTGAAAACGGCATCAATAAAGCTGTTAATGATGTAAGTTTTAGTTTAAAAGAAGGCGAAACGCTCTGTATCGTAGGCGAAAGTGGTAGTGGTAAAAGTATCACTTCTTTATCCATTATGGGGCTTGTTGATAAACCTGGTGTCATTGAAGGGGGAGAGATTTTCCTCGAAGGTGTCAATCTTCTGAAGATGAGTGAAAAAGAACTTAGAGGCATTCGAGGTTCTCATGTCGCCATGATCTTTCAAGAACCAATGACCTCATTGAACCCAACGTATACGGTTGGTTTTCAACTTGATGAAGTTATTAAACTCCATCAGCCTACCCTTAATAAACAAGAGCGCTATAGCAAAGTCATTGAGGCTTTAGAACTTGTTGGCATGCCCAATGCACCTGAAAAATATAACGAATATCCTTTTAAACTGAGTGGTGGTCAGCGCCAACGCGTTATGATTGCTATGGCAATGGCATGTGAACCGAAATTATTGATTGCGGATGAACCAACAACGGCTTTGGATGTCACGATTCAAGCGCAAGTCTTGGAACTTATGAATAAACTCAAACGTGAAAAAGGAACTTCTATTCTTTTTATTACACACGATTTAGGTGTCGTTGCACAAATGGCCGATCATGTTGTGGTTATGTATAAAGGTGTAGTCGTAGAGAGTGCAAGCGCAAAAGAACTCTTTAGCGATCCTAGACATCCCTACACAAAAGCCTTATTAGGTTCTATCCCTACACCAGGACATGCTAAACGTAAATCACGCCTTGAAACGGTTGATGAAAGTGTCAACTACCTCTCTTTCCCTAAGGAAATACGATGAGTGAATCTATCTTTGAAATTAAAAATTTAACCAAAGCCTACACCATTAAAAAAGGACTTTTTGCCAAACCTCTTAGTATTAAAGCGGTCAATGGTATCTCTTTCAATGTTGCCCGTGGAGAAATTTTAAGCATTGTTGGAGAGAGCGGCTGTGGCAAATCCACCACGGCTAAAATGCTTTTAAATATTGAGGAGCCAACCAGTGGGTCTATCTTATTTGAAGGTAAAGATATTGCAACTTTTACAGCAGCAGAACTGAAAGAATACCGGAAAAAAGTACAAATCATCTTTCAAGATCCTTACTCTTCGTTAAATCCACGATGGAATGTCGGGACCATTATCTCAGAGCCTTTACGTCTTAACACGAATATGAGTGATAAAGATATTTTGGACAGAGTCTATTCATTGATGAAAAAAGTAGGCTTGAATGAAGAGTGGTACTGGCGTTACCCCCATCAATTTTCTGGTGGTCAGCGCCAAAGAATTGGTATAGCAAGAGCTTTAGCCCTGAATCCTGAAGTCATTGTCTGTGATGAACCTGTGAGTGCATTAGATGTTTCCATACAGGCACAAGTTTTGAATTTATTACTTGATTTACAACAAGAATTTAACCTAACCTATATTTTTATATCTCATGATTTAGGTGTTGTTGAACATATCTCCGATAGAATTATCGTCATGTATTTTGGTGATATTGTGGAGCAAAAGAGCGTTGAAGAGTTGTTTGAACACCCTGAACATTCTTATACACAAACCTTATTAAAAGCTATTCCTAAAATTGCTTTTTAATTTGATATAATTATTCAAAATATAACAAGTTTAAGAACAAAAGGTTTGTTGTGATAACGTATATTGGTAGACAGCCTATTTTTAATATTCACGAACAGTGCTTTGCTTATGAACTTTTATACCGTTCATGTGATATTAACAATGCTGCTACTTTTGAGAACAGTGCCCTAGCCACAGCACGTGTTATTATCAATCTCGTACACAACTTAGGGGTCAATGTTATCCTAGGAGAGAAAATAGGTTTTGTCAATGTAGATGAAGCCATTCTCTTTAGTGACACGCTACTTCTCTTACCCAAAGACAAATTTCGCTTCGAAATTTTGGAGTATACTCGTGTTACATTAGCGCTTATTGAGCGTATTAAATACATGTATTCCCTTGGATACCGTTTTTCGCTAGATGATTTTGATTGTTCAGATGCTACAATGAGGGATTTTGAACCTCTTTTCCCTTATATTGATATCATTAAAATTGATATTCTTGCACTTGGCATAAAAAATGTAAGTCATGCTATTGCAAAACTCAAACGCCATTCTATCGATCTATTGGCCGAAAAAATAGAAACTTATGAAGAGTACATCACCTGTCAAAAACTACATTTTAAATTTTTTCAAGGCTACTTTTTTGAAAAGCCAATGATTGTTAGTGGAGAAAAATTTGAACCTAATGTGATGAATGCCCTCAGGCTGATGAACTGTATTTATGAAAATGATGATCCAAATTTTATCTCTCAAAAACTTTCTACTTGTCCTGATCTTGTCTATAATCTTCTAAGACACCTTAATTCTGGGGCATACCATTTTCGAACTGAGATTACCAATATAAAGCAGATGATAACTTTATTGGGATCTCTTAAATTACTCTCTTGGTTAGGCTTGTTTTTATATGAGAGTCCTGAAAAAAAACCTTTTGGAGAAGAACTTTTTAACAGTGCGAAATTTCGAGCTAAATTGATGGAAGAATTAGCGCTCCTTTGCGGATATAACGAATTAGCCAATAAAGCATTTTTAACAGGTAGCCTTTCGCTTCTTGATGCTTATTTATCAATGCCTATGGAGGAATTTTTACTGAACCTTAATCTTGATCAAGAGATGAAAGACGCTCTTCTTTTTCACAAAGGAATATTAGGTGAATTCTTACATATTGCGATTGAAATGAACCATTCTAAAGATATTGAGGCAATGATTCAAGGACTTACGCATGCACCATGTTTCAAGCAAGAAGATCTTCTGCTCGCATGCTCAAAAGCGAGTATATTTGTCACAGAAAGCAATCATACTAAAGAATAAAGGATTACAATGAATTTTACTATTTTTTACTGTACTAAGTGAGGGTATATGCCAAAAGCTTTCCGTGCGAAAGATGAGATAGAAAGAGCATACCCAGACGCTCAAGTTTTACTCGTTCCTAAACGAGGTGGTTATTTCGATGTTATGGTGGAAGATAAGCTGATCTTCTCAAAAACCGAAAAAATAGGAACGCCTATTGAGCGCTTTCCTGAAGTCGGAGAAATAACGGCTCTCTTAAAAACGGCTGGATATTAAAAGTATCCTCCTTATATTGAAGGAGGATTTGTACACAAAAAAGGTTTATCTGTGGACTTTATCGTATCACTATTAGTACGCTTTGCCTATTTTGTGGAGCACTCAAAAAAATATCGTCGTTCAAAAGAATTTTGTAGAACATTACTCGAACACCCAACATCTAAGTTAAAATTTTATTTTGACTTGTTTATGGTTATTTTAGTCGTACTCAGCGTGCTGTTTTTGCTCTATGAAGTTAAAAATCCAGACTTACACCCGTTTATGGACTTTTTTATCAATGCTTCGCTTGTTGTCTTCATCACCGAATATCTTTTACGTTTATGGATTTATTCCGATAGTCATAAACTTTTTCTCGAACGTTATGAATATGCCCTCAATAACCATGCCTCTTTTTCGCTTTTTAAAACATTGCACACCATTATTTCTAAAAAAATAGAATATATTATCTCACCTCTAGCGATTATTGATTTATTGGCAATCTTGCCAAGTTATAGACCACTTCGTTTTTTGCGTATTTTTCTTTTATTTCGTATTTTTAAACTCTTTCGCTATGCCAGGAGTATGAAAACATTTACAACGATTATATCTGAGAAAAAATTTGAACTTTTTACATTAGCCATTTTCGCAGGTTTTGTGATTTTCACCGGAAGCTCTGCCATCTACATCTTTGAAACAAATGTGAACCCAAAAATCAATACTCTTTTTGATGCTATATACTGGTCAATCGTAACGATGGGAACCGTTGGCTATGGTGATATTGTACCTGTTACCAAAGAAGGTATGGTTATTTCGATGATTTTAATTATCTTTGGTGTGGCTATCTTAGCTTTCTTAACATCTATCATTGTCTCTTCTTTTCAAACAAAATTACAAGAACTTAAAAGCAGTCGAACCCTAGCGGATATTGAGCGACTCAAAAGTTATATTCTCGTCTGTGGCTATGGCAGAGTTGGTGAAGTCGTTGCAAAAATGCTCCACGATGATGGCTATGCCGTCGTTATTATTGATATAGATGCCGAAAAAATCAAGTTAGCCAATCAACGAGGAATGATTGGTATCCTTGGTGATGCTTCAAAAAGTAAACTATTAGGACAGTTAGGAGTGGGAAAACGTGCTTCTAAAGTTATCTGTGTCACCAACAGTGATGAAATGAATGTTTTTATTACTATGACTGCACGAAGCCTCAGTAAAGAGATTGATATTATTGCACGCGTGGTTAAAAGTTATCATAAGAAAAAATATATGCTAGCGGGTGCTAACTTTGCACTCAGTGCCGATGAAACCATTGGCCTCATGGGTTCTCAATACATCGACCAACCCATTTCATATGCTGCCCTTGATGATATGTTAACTGAAACAACGGGCGTTCTTTTTGAATCCCTTAAAATTTATGAAAAATCCATATACATCAATAAAACAATTGCAACCTTAGAGCTTAGGGAAAAACGTTTACTTCTCTTTGGCGTTGTTCGTGAAGAGGTAGAGCCAACCGCCCTTTTAACCTATGCTATTGATGATAAAATCTTTTATTTTAATCCACCAGGCGATTTTGTCATCCACAAAGATGATACTTTGATTATTATGGGTAAAAGACACCATATTAATCTTCTTAAAAAACATAGTGATAAAAGAGCTCCCAAATGAAAACAGAAAAAATACTCATCTTTGGATTCACCAAATCAGCCATAGAAATTAGTTCTCAGCTTAAAGCAAAAGGTTATAACTTTACACTCATTGATAACGATGCATCGTTACTTCCACAAGCAGAGAAGCTAGGGTTTAATCTTAAAATCTTAGATTACACAGATGATATACTTTTAGAAGAAGGTATTGGAGAAAATGTTAATTTTATTTTTACACTGTTTGATGACGATGCCAAAAACGTTTTTTTAATTCTTTCTGTAAAAGCCTTAGACCCTTCTTTACATGTCATCGCTATTACGCATACGAAAGACGCTATTCATAAACTTGAAATTGCAGGGGCAAGTACGATCTTAGATCCCTACCAAATCAGTGGCAAGAAGATTTATAAACTGATTACCCAACCTGATGTGATGAATGTTATTGATGCGACTGTTTTTGGCTACCACGACCTTAATATGGAACAGATTACCATTACAGAAAATTCCCCACTGAATCACCATATGATTAACGACATCTACCCTAATGAAGCTTATAATTTTCTCTTAGTCGGCATTCACGATAAAGAGCTCAAAAAAGAGTTTATTTTTATCACAGAGGGATTTAACCATAAGCTTGACGCTGGAGACATCCTCGTTGTTATAGGGCAGACAGAAGAAATTCTGCGCTATAAAAAAGACTTTTCCTTATAAAATGGGTACTATTAAAAAAAGTGTAGCCATGCATGCTAAGGTTTGAAGTGTAATGATAGACGCCATGAGAGAAATATCTCCGCCAAGTTCTCGTGCTAAAATATAACCTGATACAGCCGTTGGCATTGCCCCAAAAATAACAGCAATACTCAAACTGAGACCACTTAAACCAAAAAGGATACCAACGCCATAAGCAATCAAAGGAAACATTAGTAATTTGACAAGGGTTGATACCAATAACTCTTTTTTGGCATCTTTAAGATACTTCAGCTCCAATCCAACCCCCACAGAAAGTAATCCCATTGGTAAAGCGGCATTACTAACTACAGAAAAATATTTAAGCACGAAAATCGGTATATGAACGCCACTAACATTAACAATACCACCAACGATACACGCTCCAATCAAAGGATTCTTTATAATTGTTTTGAGAAAGGCTTTAAATGAAAAATCGCCATGTCGTACATAAACTGCAAAGATAGAGATACATAAAATATTTAGAACGGGGATAACAAATGCCATTACAATAGCCGCTAAAACAAGACCTTTATCACCATATACCGTATCTACAAAGGCCAAAAAGACATAGGAGTTAAACCGAATACTGCCTTGTACAATGGAGGTGAACGCTTTTGCTTCAAAATGCAGTAAAAAATTAAGTACAATCAAAAGTGTTAAAACAATAAAAATACTCACAAGGCTTGTTACAACAAGATTCACTGATTGGGAAAGGTCAATTTTTGCTGTGGAAAGTTTATAAATAAGAAGTGCTGGCATTAAAACATAATAAGTAAATTTATCCGCCATGGGCCAAAATTCAAGAGTGGGGAATTTGATATATTTAAAAAAAAATCCCGTTGATATCATCAAACAAATAGGAAGCAATGAGGAAAATATATGTGTCATATCTAAGCCTTAAACAAAAATCCTTCGTCTTGCAAAAAAAGTTTAAGTTTTTCACGACACTCGCCTTGAAACTCCATCCACTCATCTTTACATGTACCACCACTGCCAAGTCGTCTTTTAACGTTTGAGCAGACCAAAGTCATTCTCTCTTTACTGAGGGAAAAAGGGCCAACCATACTAACAGGTTTGCCTCTTCTTTTTTCCATTTTTAAAACTAAACGGTGCTTACAAGGCTCTTTTATTTCTTTAGAAGAGCCCTTTGTTTCCGCTTCTAAACTCCACCCTAATGCATTATCTAAAGCAGAGCCTATACTAAAAGGTATGTTATCTGCCATACGTCTCTCTAAAGGTCTCATAATCACCTTTAAAATCAGTTATGCTTCCATCAGCGTGTAACTCAATGATACGATTGGCAAAAGCATCAATCAGCTCTCTATCGTGTGTGACACAAATCACATTGCCAGGAAATTTGTAAAGCCCTTCGCCTAGAGCGATAATAGCTTCCAAATCAAGATGGTTATCAGGCTCATCAAGGACTAGAAAGTTACCTTTTTGCAGCATCATTTTGGAAAGCATCATGCGGTGCTTTTCGCCACCACTGAGTTTATTAACACTTTTTTTCTGTTCTTCTCCCGAGAAAAGCATACGCCCTAAGCATTTTCGAATTTCATCTAAGTCTTTTTTTTCATCATACTGTTGTAACCACTCAAATAATTGAAAATTGCCCGTTATCATATCAGTTGAGTTTTGAGGAAAATAACTAGGAATAATCGTTGCGCCCCATTTGACTTTTCCTCCATCACTTTCCAATGCTTCCATTAGGATATTACACAGTGTCGTTTTACCCACACCGTTATGTCCAATAAGTGCAATTTTTTCGCCTTTTTCAGCTTTAAAACTAATCTTGTGAAGAACTTTTGTATCTCCATAACTTTTTTCAATATCTTCAACTTCTAACACTTCATTGCCAATATCTCGTCCCATTTTAAAGACAATACTAGGATCACGACGTGAAGATGTTTGAATGTCTGCAATATCTAACTTTTCCAAGCGCTTTTGACGAGAAGTCGCTTGCTTGGCTTTAGAAGCATTGGCTGAAAAGCGTCTTACGAAAGCTTCAAGTTCTTCTTTTTCTTTCAGCTTTTTATCTCTATCCATCTCTTGCTGTTTGGCTATCAAGTTAGCCGCCATATACCATTCATCATAGTTACCTGTAAATTCACGAATCTTTTTAAAATCAACATCAAGAATATTCGTGACAACAGAGTTCAAGAAGTGCCTATCATGGGAGATAACAACCATCGTTCCTTCATGGCGGATTAACTGTTCTTCAAGCCATGAGATGGCTTCTAGGTCTAAATTGTTCGTTGGTTCATCCAAGAAAAGAACATCAGGTCTTGGATAAAGCACTTGCGCCAAAAGAATTTTAAATTTATCGCCTCCTGTTAGTTCACTCATCAAATCATTATGGTTTTCAACTGGAAAACCAAGGGATGCTAAAATCTTCTCAATCGTTACATCAACTTCATATGTTGGGTCTTCTTCGGCACAGATAATCTCAAGTTCGGCTAAACGATCATTAACTTTATCATCATTAAAATCGCCATTTTCATACAAATACTCTTTTTCTTTAATCGCATCATACAAACGTTTATTGCCATACATTACGGCATCTTTTAAGCTGTACTCTTCAAAAGCATATTGATTTTGACTTAAAACACCTACACGTAAACCATTTTCAATTGAAATATTCCCACTTGTTTGCTCTAGTTGTCCTGCCAAGATTTTTAAAAAGGTTGTTTTACCCGCTCCATTGGCACCTATTAGCCCATAGCGCTTACCTCTATCTAATTTTAAATTGATATTTTCAAACAAAAGCTGTTGTGAAAACCGCATTGTGAGATTATTAACTTCTACCATTGGTACTCTTTCTCTATGTTTTTCGCGATTATAGCATAAGCTACCATAGTTCAAAATTTTGACTTAGTGCTAATCCTATCTTTTTAGTCTATTCAAATATTTAATCTTAATAATAATTTTTTTATGAAAACGTAATATTTATTTAACGAAATAATCAAAGTTTCTTTTAAAAAAATGTTATAATTAAAAATCTTAAAAAATTTTATTTCTCACTCTATTGATAACCAAGGATAAAGTTGTGGCAATTTTTAAAAAGAATATATGGTTATTATTTTATATTTTATTCACAACTTCACTAATTCTACTCTTCACTATTGCTTATACACAGTGGAAATATATTTATGCTAAACACCAAACTGCACAAGAAAATATTGTCAATTTAATAGCAACTTCTACCCATTCTTTATTTCAAAATCAAGAAATGATGCTTGATATATTAGGTCGAAGATTTATGGAAGATGACGATTTTAGGAACAATCCTGAATCCTTAAAGGCCTTAGATAGTTTGTTGACGCTTAATCCTTCTATTGCAGCTTTTGGATTATCCACGCCGCAAGGGCAATTGACTTTTATGAGCTCGCATCCAGACGTTTCTAATTTACCAAACTTATTATCACAAATTGAAAGTAAAGACTCATTTCTTGAAACACTGTCTTCCCAACATATGGTTTTAGGTCGTACCTATATGTTTCACTCTCTCAAAGAATGGGTTATCCCTTTACGTAAAGCTATTCGTAATCATGAGGGCGAGGTTATTGCTGTTATGGTTGGAGGATTAAGGGTTGAGTCCTCTTTTAATCTATTAAGTAAAACAATTCATAATAGTCAAGATCGCGTTATTTCAATGATTCGTGATCATGATTTTTATACACTCTTTCGCTCTAACAACAATAAAACTGCACACCTATTTTATTTAGAACCTATTCCGGCCCAAACCATTTCAAATATTGAACACATTGTCTTAGCCGCCTATCATATGACCTTAGATCAACTTCGTGATAGTGAACAAATTATTTCTTTTACCTGCAGTAATACTACTGGTAAAAAAATCACTTCGATACAATATGACAAACATTATAAGTTATGGACAACAGCGCAAACTGATTTCACTATTTTAGTCCAAGAATTTATCTCTATTTTTCTTCAACTTATTGCGATATTTGTTGTTACACAATTGATTCTCTTCTTTCTATTCCGACTTATTGCTAATGCTGACATAAAACGCACAGCCGATTTGATGTTCCAAGCAACGCATGATAAATTGACAGGTCTTCCAAATCGAAGTTATTTACAACAACATATAGATGAATGGCTCTACAAAGATGCTCCAGCTTTTGCTATTTTATATGTCGACATGGATCATTTTAAAAATATTAATGACAATTTTGGACACCAATGTGGAGATTATGTTTTAGTGGAACTCGCGAAGAGACTCAAAAACAGTATCCCACAAGATGCTGTTGTCATACGGCAAGGAGGCGACGAATTTGTTATCTTTGTTTACGAGTATCGCGATGTTGAACTTTTGAAACTATCACACACCATAATCACTAAAATCTCACAACCATATACTATTAATAAATTAACTCTTAGTATGGGAGCCAGTATTGGTATAGCCAAATATCCTGAACATGCAGAAGATTTAGATACCCTTTTAAGAGCCGCTGATATTGCTATGTATGAATCCAAAAAAATGAAAAATAGTGCTCACATCTTTGCTAATACGATGCAAGAAGGTTATCTTAAAAACTTGCATATTGAACAAGCACTGCGCAATGCTATTGATTCACAAGAACTGTTTATGGTATATCAACCACAAATTGATAGCACAAACGCTATGATTGGCGTCGAAGCTTTAATTCGTTGGAAAAGCCCTACATTAGGAATGGTTCCCCCTGATAAGTTTATTCCCATTGCAGAAGCTTCGGGCTTGATGCTCAAACTTGGTCGTTTTATTATTAATACGGTTTTAGAAGATATAAAATATGTACAAAATAGCACGTCGTTTACGTTCCAAACATCGATCAATATCTCCGTTCGCCAATTCATGGACCCTGATTTTTAGTACATCTGCAACACGCTATTGAAACAACACAAACCAAGTATATTACCATTACTTTAGAAGTAACCGAAAATCTCTTTATCGAAGACATTGATTATATTTTACCGCTACTTGAAAAAATTCGTCTGATGGGTATAAAAATTTCAATGGATGATTTTGGCACAGGGTACTCTTCTTTGAGTATGCTCCGAAGATTACCTATTGATGAACTTAAAATTGATAAAAGCTTTATCGACACAATTTTTGAAGATCCAAGCGCCGAAAAAATGGTTCAAACTATTATGACAATAGGACACAACCTTAATCTTCAAATTTTAGCTGAAGGTGTAGAGTACAAAGAACAAAAAGAAATTTTAACCTCACTTGGTTGCAATAGATTTCAAGGATACTACTTTGCAAAACCACTTTCTAAAGAGCTATTGATATCATTCATTCAGGCTAAAAAGAAACTCTTAGAAACATAATCAGTATGTTTGGAGTTTGTACTCGTCTCTAAAATCTACCTTTTAAACAAATTTATTGTAAAATCCAATAATTTTTTTTGGAGTTCCTATTTTGAAATACCTCAAATATATCCTTCTATCAATTATTTTAAGCTCATTGTTACACGTTTTTCTTTGGACACGAGGGGGTGACAAATTTGTCATCTCTCCACAAATTGGAGATAAACTTGA
Source organism: Sulfurospirillaceae bacterium (assembly GCA_028684065.1). Lineage (GTDB taxonomy): Bacteria > Campylobacterota > Campylobacteria > Campylobacterales > Sulfurospirillaceae > Sulfurospirillum. Next base: position 82,890 of record JAQUGO010000008.1, on the reverse strand, counting down.
ATCTCTCTCGTATACGCCCTTTAAAGGTTTTGAAAAGTCTCTTAAAAGTGATGATGAAGTAGCCGATGATTTAGAAACAATCTCTCAAATCTCACGCAAAGTCAGAACCTATGCCATTGCCGATGCTCAAAAAGTGTTAAGTAATTTGGGCGAAACCAAACTCAAAGTTGACCTTGGCTTATGGCTCTCTACCAATAAAGATGCTAACGAAGCTGAAATTGAGAAAGCACTAGAGCTAATTCGTATGTACAGCCCAAAGATTTCTTCCATCATTGTAGGAAACGAGGTTTTGCTACGGGATGATTTAAAACCAGAAGAATTAATGGCCATTATTGATAGAATTTCAAACCGCACACGTATTCCTGTCACCACAGCTGAAGTTCAACATATTTGGCTTACCAATACAGAACTTGCTAAGCATGTTGATTTCATTTGTGTGCATATTCTCCCCTACTGGGAAAAAGTGCCTATTCAAAATTCTCTAGCATTCACCAAAGAAAAGTATGATGCCATTGCACAACTTTATCCTAAAAAGCACATTCTTATTGGGGAGTTTGGCTGGCCAAGTAGTGGCTACAATAATGAAAAAGCAGAAGCAACACTGCCTAATCAAATTAAAGCTATTACAGACTTTTTAGCGATGGCTAAAAGTGAAAAATGGTCTTATAATATCGTAGAAGCCTTTGATCAACCATGGAAAGGTGTCCATGAAGGAAGCGTTGGACCTTACTGGGGTCTTTTTGATATTAATCAAATGCCAAAATTCAATTTTGTTCAAAAAACAATTATCAATCCATTATGGCGCTACCAAATGGCAGCCGCAGTCTTCTTTGGAATTTTGCTGACATTTTTTGGCCTCCGTAATCAAAGAGTCAATTTTGCGCACTCTATGACCTATGCGCTTGCTGCACAAGCAATGGGTTTTGGTATCGCCATGGCGGCAACCTACCCTTTTATTTATTATTTGAACTTTGGTATGTGGATTATGTGGACTATGGGCATTATTCTGATGTTTCCTTTGGTTATCATTACGCTTGCTAAGATTAATGAGCTCTTTAAATGTACTTTGGGTATTGCTCCAGCAAGATTGGCACCACTCAATCTGAAATCTGACCATGTACCTTTTGTCTCTATCCATGTCCCAGCATACAAAGAGCAACCCCATGTACTCATCGAAACATTGGATTCTTTATCTCGCCTAAAATATACCAACTATGAAGTTTTAGTTGTCATCAATAATACACCTGAAGAGTTTTATTGGAAACCTATTGAAGAGCACTGTAAAAAGTTGGGCGATAAATTTGTTTTTCTAAACATTACATGTACTGGCTTTAAAGCAGGCGCTTTAAATGAAGCATTAAAATATACGAATGAAAAAGCAGAAATCTTAGCTGTTATTGATGCTGATTATGTGATTAGTAAAGATTGGTTGATTGATTTAGTGCCGTTATTTGATGACCCTAAAGTCGCCCTTGTTCAAGCACCGCAAGACCATAGGGATGGACAAGATTCACTCATAAAACAAGCCATGAATGCTGAATATGCTGGTTTCTTCGACATAGGTATGGTAGAGCGCAATGAAGAAAATGCTATTGTGGCCCATGGGACAATGCTCATGGCACGATTATCGGCGATGCATGAAGTGGGGGATTGGACAACATATACTATTGTTGAAGATTCAGAACTGGGACTTCGTTTATTTGAAGCAGGATACACAGCACACTACACCAATCGCCGTTATGGCTGGGGTTTATTGCCTGATACGGTTGAAGCCTTTCGTACACAACGTCATCGTTGGGCATATGGCGCCATTCAAATTTTGAAAAAACATTGGCGACATTTCTTACCGTCCTCCAAGACACTTACAAAATATCAAAAATTTCATTTTGTAGCGGGCTGGTTTTTTTGGCTTTCCGATGCCTTTGGTGCTTTAACAGCGTTTTTAAATATTTTCTGGGTACCTTTTATCATTTTTGTGGGCGTTACTATCCCTACGTTACCATTAACACTGCCTATTTTGGTGGCTTTTCTTGTTAATATTTTACATGCCTTCATCCTTTACCATACACGGGTTAAAATGAGTGTACGAGAAACGATGCTCAGTGCTATTGCCTCTATGAGCTTACAACTGGTCATTTTCAAAGCCGTCTATGATGGTTTTGTCAAAGATGGTTTACCATTCAAACGTACAGAAAAAGGTGGAAATACTAAAAAAGCAAAGACTAATCCTATCAAATATGAAATTATTTTAGCAACTCTTTTAACCATTTCTTTTTTAGCACTCTATTTTACAAATTTCACACATATCACAGAAATTTATGTGTTTTCATTTACTCTTCTTATTCAAAGTATCCCTTATTATTCAGCTATTATTCTTCGATGGATTGAACTTGATTCTGCCAAAAAGAAAGCAGTAGTGGCATAAGCCACTACTGCTTTCTAGCTTCTTACATGCAAAGTGTGTAAAAAAAAGATATGCAAAAAAAGCATATTTTTATTTTTATACTTTTTTTAGCTTTGCTATTTTCACGCTATAAACTTTAAATATGATGATGGAAACAACCGTATTTAAAGGAGTTAATATGTCAGATCTAATTTATCGCGTCAATATGTCAAACCTAAGTTTTAAAATCGAAGAAGTTCCTGCTTCATGGATGGGATTAGGTGGACGTGGTCTAACCTCTACTATTGTGGCCGCTGAAGTTGACCCTGAGTGTCATCCTCTTGGACCAAACAATAAACTTGTCTTTGCCCCTGGTTTACTCTCAGGAACAAGTGCTTCCAATAGTGGAAGAAACTCATGTGGTGCAAAGAGCCCATTGACAGGTGGTATCAAAGAATCTAATGTGGGTGGAACGATGGCTGGTGTGATGTCAAAGCTTGGTGTTAAAGCGCTTATCATTGAAGGATTACCCCAAGATGATTCTACGTTTTACCATTTACATGTCACCAAAAATAACGTAGAGTTTATTAAAGTTCCAGAGCTTGTAGGTAAGGATAATTACTTTGTCCTTGACGCTATGCTTGAAAAATATGACAAAAAAGTCGCTGTTATGAGTATCGCAAGACCTGGTGAGATGAAAATGCTTACCTCTAATATCTCCGTAAAAGACCCAGGTGGAAAACTTAGAAGTCACGGTCGTGGTGGACTTGGAGCTGTTATGGGTTCTAAGAAAATCAAATGTATCACCGTTGATTCTGAGAACTACAAAGAAGTAACGATTGCTGATCCTGAGAAATTCAAAGAAGCCAGTAAAATCTTTACCAAAGCTTTACAAGAAAATCCTATCAGTGGACAAGGCTTACCTGCCTTTGGAACCAATGTCCTTGTAAATATCCTCAATGAAGCAGGCGGACTTCCAACGCATAACTTTAGAGAAGGTTCATGGAAACATGCTGAGAATATCTGTGGCGAAACAATGGCTGAGAATATTAAAGCACGTGGTGGAAAAACAACCCATGGTTGTCATGCGGGCTGTGTCATTCAATGTTCACAAGTCTATAATGATAAAGAGGGGAAATACCTTACTTCTGGTTTTGAATATGAAACGATTTGGGCATTGGGTGCGAATCTTGGTATTGAAGATTTAGACCTTATCGCGAAGATGGATGCTTTAATGGATGATTTAGGCCTTGATTCTATCGAAACCAGTGTTACTTTAGGACTTGCCGTGGATGCAGGTATTTTGGCATACGGTGATGGACAAAGAGCGTATGATTTAATTGCTAATGAATTAGCCAATGGCACACCTCTTGGCAGAATCATCGGAGGCGGTACGCATATACTTGGACGACTTTATGGACTCGTTCGTGTTCCAACAGCTAAAGGGCAAGCTATGCCTGCGTATGAACCACGAGCGGTTAAAGGACAAGGCGTTACGTATATTACGACACCTATGGGAGCTGATCATACCGCAGGTTATGCCGTTGCAACAAACATCCTTAACAGTGGTGGTCATGTAGACCCACTTAAAAAAGAGGGACAAGTTGAACTCTCACGTAATCTTCAAATTGCCTCAGCGGCAGTGGATAGTACAGGTATGTGTATCTTTGTAGCCTTTGCGGCACTTGATGATGCTGCTTGTTTACCAGCTCTTATCGATATGATCAATGCGCGTTTTGGTATCAGTATCACAGGAGATGATGTTGTCAATCTTGGTAAAAATATCTTAAAAATAGAACATGAGTTTAATCTTAAAGCTGGACTTACAAGTGCTGATGATAGAATGCCTGAGTTTATGAAGTATGAAGTGCTTCCACCACATAATACCACATGGGATTTTACCAATGAAGAAATTGATGAGTTTTGGAATTTTTGATGATTAATATTACGGTTAAACTCTTTGCACAATACCGAGAAAATCGTTTCAAGGTTGAATCACGCACATATGCAGAAGGAATAACCGCAGGGGATATCATTGAAGAGCTTGGAGTAACGAAAGTGTTACCCTTAGGCGTTTTAATGGTTAATTCTCGACATGAAAAAGAGGAGTATCATCTCAAAGATGGTGATACCCTCGCTCTGTTCCCTAAAGTTGGAGGAGGTTGATCCTCCTCTTGCTTCTTCCTTGAGCAAATTTAGTTTTATGTGATTAAAGGATATGTGTACAAAACCATTGCCCTTTATCCCTTCGTACAAATTTATTAACACATGCATACGGTTGAGTAATGCTAAATATATCGTTGATAGGGATACCTAATAGGTATGAGGTAATCATTCGATTCACACCGGCATGTCCAACAATGATAATGGGACCAGTAACATTGCATATTATTTCCTCAAAAGCAGACTGTACACGTTTTGACAAATCAGAAAAACTCTCACCATGAGGTGGGGTAAAATATTCCAAATTTTCACCTCTTTGGGCATACAATTCTGAATACTGCGACTTGATGTATGACATTGCTACATTTTCCCAATCGCCCATATTAATCTCACGTAATGCTTCAATACTCTGACACGTTATATTTTTATCTTCACATAAAATTTGAGCCGTTACTAAACAGCGTTTTAAGGGGCTTGTGAAAACAGCATGAATAGGAACTTCTTTAAAATAATCACGTAATGCTTGAGCTTGCTCTACACCAAAAGCACTCAAGGGGATATCTGTTTGACCCAAATACCTTTTTTCACGTCCATTATCAATATGCCCATGGCGAAGTAAATAGACTGTTTCAACCATAAGGAAAAGCTTTACATGTAAGGTTTTGTATTTTTACAATAATCGCTTTAGTAGCATTGAGACGTTTAACAATGTTGTTTTGCGCTTCAAGATTTCCTTCACATTTTTTGAGAGCCTTCTCAAAACGTTTTTCAAAGCCACATACCTCATCTTCATGGACTAACTTATCTGCTAAAAAAAGTAGTTCATGAGCCGTTAAAGGCAATGTATCATCAACGTCAATATCCATATGGGTTGCGATAATATCACCTATAGCATCATAGCCCATTGCTCTTAGTTGTATAGCCCCTACGAAAGCGTGATTTTTTTCTTTTCGTGCAATATCATGTAACAAAGCTGCGGCACTTAATGTATGAATATCAATATCCAATCCAAAAGAAGCGATCTGTGCATACACAATGCAGACCATTTTTTCGACGGCTTCACAATGTTTTATGATATTTTCGGACACATTATTTTCCAGCATCATGGCCAAACACTCTTCTTTAGTTGGAGCATTTATTGATTCATACACCAAAAGCTTTTGATAATCCTCTGGTGTATCCATATCCATTAAAACAGACTTGTCCAATACGCTTACATGCAAAGCATCAAGCTCAAATGCTTCGAGTACTCTTTTAAGTCCACCCTCACCATTGCTTAAAAGAATCTGCTCTTTATACTTCATATCAATGAGTGGTGGATGACCTTTACGCCCAAGAAACATAGGATAAATAACACCTTTACCTGTATGCCTGTACGCTTGATACAAGCTTTCAAGACTGCGCACTTTAATCAATGGAATATCCACCGGTTGCATATAAAATGCATCGACCGTTTTATCTATCACCTGAATACCTTTTTGGATAGAACTAAACATCCCTTTGGCATAATCCTCGTTATAAACAATATTAACCTTATAACTTTTAAGTGTTTCAATCATATCCTCTTGCCTATGCCCTGTGACAATATAAATATGCTCTATCCCATGCCTTTGATAGGTTTGAATCAATCGTTCTAAAGCGGTTGTTTGCCCAAATGTCAACAACGGCTTAAAATCGTGCATGCGAGAGGAATAGCCCGCGGCAATGATCAGAACGGCTATATTGTTTTTAAGCGTACACACTTAACTTCGTTTCACTTTAATAAGTTCTGCTACAATGCTTATGGCTATCTCTTCAGGTGTTTGAGCATTGATAGGAACACCAATAGGACAGTGCACTTCATCTAAATCCTTTTGCATAAATCCTTCAGACAAAAGTTCATTATAGAGGTGATTTTTTTTGCTTTTACTCCCAATCATACCAATATATTTAGTATGTCCACGAAGTGCTTGAGCGAGTACCACTTTATCAAACGAATGCCCTCTGGTGACGATGACAATATAACTGTTTTTAGAAATCTTCACTTCGTGGAACAAACCTTCATAAGAGGCGATTACATGAACCTCGTCTGCACTAGGGAAACGCTCTTTATTGGAAAACTCTTCCCTATCATCGATAACTACCGTATAGATTCCAAGTTCTTTCGTCAACGCCGCAATTTGTTGTGACACATGACCTGCTCCCACAATATAAAGGCGGTCTATACACGAACAAGGCTCGACTATATAGCGCTCTTTTCCTGTAAAAATATGAAACTTAAGGCGATTAAAATTCTCTCTTAAAGATTGTGTGATAACGCCAATTTCTTTATTCTCAATACCATATATATCTGTTGGTGTACAGATCCATTTATCTTTACCCAAGATGATGTTTGTTTTGGATGAAACCTTGGTAATCATCACAAAATCTTCTCCCACTTCTTGTAATTCATGAGCCTTATGGTAAATATCAATGTTTTGTATGTCTAATGCATCCACATATTCTAAAAGTACACGCACTTCACCACCACAAACCATTCCTGCTTGGGTTGCATCTGCATTGGATAATTCGAAATCTTCTATCAAATATTTTTTTGTTTCAAAAACTGTGGAAGCTAACTTCATCGCCATAGCTTCAAGTAAGCCTCCTCCAATAGTACCTTCTATAGACATATCCCTATGAATCAACATTTTTGTTCCCGCTTCTCTAGGGGCTGAACCACTTTTTTCCAAAATTGTGGCTACCACGATATCATGTTGTGATTCTAAATGGCTGGCGATACCTTCTATTATTTTTCTCATCTATTATCCTTTATTCCCTAAGTTGTCTATGGTTCTTTTTATCATGCTATTAGTCATTTTGATGGAATGTTCATTTTCTGTGACATCTATTATAAGTGCAAATTCAAAGTTTAAATGCTCTCTTAGACGCCACGTTATAGCTTTTTTGAGAGCTTCAGAATCATTATTATTGACACAAACAAGCTTTACATGTAACGTATTATTGGTATATAAACTGAGTTTATAATCTACAATATCAGGAAAATGTAAGAGGATTTCATCGAATTCTCTGAGATGAATTTCATGCTCATTGATACGTAGCGTATTATCGATGCGACCCAGCACTTTTTCCATGGTTCTCAAAAAGGTGCCACATGCACACGGTTGATGAGAAAAACATGCCATATCACCTGTTTTATAACGAATAAGTGGCATGGCCTGACGATTAAGTGTTGTAAAAACAACCTCACCATACACTCCATCTTTCACAGGTTTTTCTGTTATAGGGTCTATGATTTCAAAATACACATCATTTTCTCTTAGATGATACCCCTTGAGACATTCACACTCAACGCCTCCGCCATAGCCCATCTCCGTCATACCATAATGGTTAAAGACTTTACACTGCCCATTTTGACTAAGCGCTTCAACCAATGTATCAGGGACATAATCTGTACTCAGCAGAACTTTTTTGATATATTTAGAAAAGACCTCTGGTTTAACTTTGCTCAAGTATAAAATTTGCATTGGTATACCCACAAGGCATGTAATACCCTCTTCTTCGATACTTTGTGCCGTTTTATCAACATCACTCAATACACCTTCTACAATGCACTTGATATGGGAAAGCGCTAATGCCTTTTTGAGCAAATCCCCAATACTCCCATAAGAGGGACCGGGGAGCAGTACCATCACGCTATCGCTTTCTTCTACCAAACAGCGCATCCCATAATTAAAAAAGTCAATGGTAGCCTCTAAATCTTGATGCGTAAAAAAAATACGCTTCTCAGCTCCCATAGTTCCAGAAGTATTAAGTGTTACAATGCGCTCAACTTCATGACCTAAAACACAAACAAAATCATATGCGTTGCATTTGATATCTTCCGAAGTCGTCAAAGGAATCTGCGCAAACGCTTCAAGCGATGTAATGGCATTGACATCAATGGCGTTTAATCTTGCATTGTAAAATCGACTTTTGTCTTTAGCATAAGTAAGCGTCTCACAAAGCTTCCCCAACTGATATGCCCTCAAAGCTTCTTGGCTTTTGTGCGTGATGCCTGTGCGCTTTACAATCCAAGACTCTAAAGGAGTTACATTCATTGTGCTACCCTCGTCGCCTCGCGATACAAAGACGCTCCATCCATCGTTGTAATGTTGTACATACAAAAAGGAATCAATTTCCCCTCAGCCGTAGAGACATGAATACAACAATCTTTGATACGCTCTAAATTGACATTCCACGCATCTTGAAACGCCATCCCAGAGAGGCTAAACGCGTTGTTGGCAATGGCGCTGAGGATTTTATCCCAGTCGGAAAGTTTCTCCTCTTTGACCGGTGTTTGATACGACCAATGTCGTGCTACAAAGGCTTTGGCTTTATTCGCTCCCTCTTCGGCTTTTTCGCTTTTAGTAGAACAACATGTCCTGTGTGTCACAGGTTTTAAAACGCCCTCCTCAATCAAATAATTTCCATTGAATGAACAGAGCGCATTTTCACATCCAGGAGGTTGCATGCTCTGCATGGAAACCATTTGGTTCGTTTGCGTGCAAATCTGCTCCATCACTTCAGGCAAGGTAATGCGATCTTCATCACTTGGCGCTTTGGGAATACGCCCAAAATAACTCACAGGCTGAAAATGAACACCCCTAACCGTAGGTGTTTTACTCATACCAAAACGGATAATGTCACCGATACTATCCACATTGATTTTAGGGACAATGGTGGGAACGAGTACAACTCCGATACCATATTTATGGCAATTTTCAATCGCTTTGCATTTGAGTTCAAACAGTGCGCGTCCTCGTAATTTTTTATAAACGGCATCCTCAATGCCATCAAATTGTAAAAAAATAGAACTGAGCCCCGCCTCTTTTAAAACTTTAACATACGCTTCATCTTTTGCCATGCGAATGCCATTGGTATTGACTTGAATAAACGCAAATCCAAGTTCGACGCCTAAGCGAACAATATCCGCCAAATCATCCCTCATCGTTGGCTCACCGCCAGAGAGTTGAATATTGCATCTACCTGAAGCTTTTAAAATGCTCTCATATTGAAACCGTAGCTGTGCAAGCGGTGCATCTTCACATTGGCTTTCCTGCGCATCTGCAAAGCAGAAATGGCAGTTAAGATTGCACCGCGTGGTCACTTCGATGAGTGCTGTGCAGGTATGTTGTCTATGAGATGAGCACAAACCACAATCAAACGGACATCCTTTATCCACTGGCGTGATGGGACTAGGAATATGGGCTCGCTCTTTAGTACGAATCCACTCACGCATCAGTTGACTTCCTCGCCACACTACGGTTTTAAATACGCCGTGTTCTTCGCACTCTTTGTGCATATAAGTAGTCGTGTCTTCATCGTACATGTAAGCATCAAGTTTTCGCAAACAGATGGGGCACAAACTTTCAACGTGCATCAAAGAAGGTAATGTCATCGTCTATCCTCTATTCCCGTATTCATAGCCATGTGCCAACACGATCTCATAAACTTTGACATAGGCTTGTTTGATCATATCTGCACATTTTAGTTTATAGCTCGTATCGCTTCCTTTAAAATCAGTCACTCCAATAAGCTCAACACAAGTCGTTGCACCAAACTCTTTACGAAACCACGTGTGAAATTCTTGAACCATTTGTGCGAAATCTTCTTTGGCACTCTCGTCTTCTTTGGCTTTAGCCGCGTACAGTCCTAAAACACCAATGCCACCACTCAGAACGCCACAGGTTTGCTGTGTATCAGCAATGCCTCGACACAGTCCTTGAGCAGCGCGGACTAAGTCATCGTTTTGGCTCTCTTCATCTTCAAGAGCTAGTTTATACATGATTTGAGCACAACAAAATCCTGCTGATGAGAGTTTAAATAAACGTAAAGATAATTCATCCATCACTTTTCTCCTTTTTTGGCAATTAAAATAAAATAACCCGGTTTGCATTGTTTGATATTTTCTTGAAAATGACAGCATGTTTGTGGTAGTTCATCTTCGATGGTTTTACTCCAAAATGCTCCCATAGAGCCATGTGAAAAGATAATTTTCACCATAAGTTCTTTGAGAAACTGGCTGCAGTCTTCCAAAAGAATGATGTCAAAGCCAATCTTTACTAGCTCTTCCTGTAAAGAAGGAAGATGATGAATACCCCGCATACAAGAATTGATAGAAAAATTATCCATCACGCTTATGGCTTCAGGATTTTTTGCATAAACATCGGTGATGACAAACCAACCGCCCTTATCCAAAACTCGATACACTTCTTTCAAACTGACATGTAAATCATGCATCAAGGATAAAGTACACTCCGCAAAGACACACTCAAAATGCTTATTTTTAAAAGGTAGAGATTCTCCATTGCCTAAAACAAATGTTGCAAAAGGATTTTTTGCCTTTGCTATATTTAGCAACTTGGAAGATGGGTCAATACCTACCACATTAATTGCATGTCTTTCATGAAGGTACGAGGCCGTTGCACCCATGCCACAGCCTAAATCAAGCACTCTTGTTCGTGCTTTCAAAGCGCAAAAATTAACAGCTTGTTCAGTAAGTTTAAATCCTCCGGGACGTAAAGTTTCACCTGTGGCTTCTTGCATACAACTGCTTTCATACGCATTCATCACTACTTATCCTCCAACCCTTTTTCAACTTCAAGCATCTTTCCTAAAGCCAAATCTTCACTGATAAAAACCATATGACATGTAGGGCACTTTAATAGGTCAACTTCAAAATTACCCTCAAGATAACGCACTTTGACCTTTTGTGCCACCAAGGCTTGATGACATTTGTCACATATCCAAGGGATTTGTGTATCGATTTTAGTTTCCATCTCAGCCCTCCACCACTTCCATACGATGAGAGTAAACATCTTTCACCGTAATGTCACTGCCCTTTTCTTCGTACCTAACCCAATATGTCACATTTTGAAGTCTTAGCCGTGCAAGAAAATCCAATGTATCTGGGTTAAAAAAACGCTCTTGATGACTTAAAGAGTGATCTACCACTTTTTCAATATCACTGACCATAATAAATCGCTTTTCCATTATCGCAGTGATTTCATCGCTCATATGCAAAGTAAAGTCATACCTTGTATTCATAGCATGTCCCTCTTCTTCGTTCCATATCTCTTTTAAAAGTTGGCGTTTCAGTTGTTTTCGATTGTTTTGTCGCTCAGAGAGCGTTGGCATTTTTTGTGAGGCATTTTGAGTACCGTAAATAAGGTCTAAAATATGAAAAGCGCGTTTATTACTTTTGACAATGGCATCTTTACACATCGCACAATAGACCAAAATATCTTGCTCACTTTCGTGAATTCGGTCTTTGGCAAATTCTTCGGCCTGTTCAGGATTGGCACACGATACCAAACCACCATAACCACAGCATTTTGCTTTCTCTTTAGAGTATTCAAGCTCTTCAATACTATACCCTAAGGTTTTAACGATACTGCGAATGCTTTCATGCACAACGGTATTATGTCGGCTCGCACACGCATCGTGAATACTCAACACACGCTTACCTTTTTTAATATCTGTTGTAGGCAAACCATATTTATCTAATACTTCCCATAATGAGATTGTCTTGATCATTGGTAAGTATTTTTCAAATGTCGACGCGCAACTTGAACAAGCGAGTATAAACGTTGGCTCGCCCATCTCTTCCCAGACTTTACGTATCTTCTCTATACTTTCTGGCATCAGATCAAGCCTTCCTGCCCAATCAGCAGGTGCCCCACAACAGCCTAAATATAGTCCCACATCATTGTCCGCATCTTTGTCTTTTATCACGCCAACAAGATGTTTATAAATTTCACCTATATATTCCGTATGCGTTGCACTAAGCTGGCACCCTGGGTAAAATAAGTACCCCGTTTTTCCAGAGCCTTTGTACAGGCCTCTTGCATACGCTGAGAAGGCAATGACAGGATAGTAAAAGAGGTTTTTGGATTGTTCTTTGCTGGGTTGCGGACGCAGCAATGAAAAAGAATCACTTTGACTAAACTGCATATCTTTAAGAGCAAAATCATGGGCAGAAAGAGGCATTTTACCCCGCTCGACCATGCTTTCGCGTGTAGTATGGATGATGTCAGCCATACCAATCCCAACAGGACAAACCACTTTGCATAAACCACACTCCGTACACGAATTGATCATCGTATTGGCACTTCTGTTTCCTAAAACAATACGTTCATTATGGGCGATACTTCGAATATAACGATCCGGCGTTATGGAAAATCGTTGCATATGAACACATGCTTTAATACACGCATCGCACTGGCATTTAAGGCATCGTTTGGCTTCGTTAATTGCTTCTTCGTTGGAATAAAGATGCGATGCTTTAACCACCGTATCTATGGGTTTTACAGTATCAATGGTATAGTTTAATTTCGATTCAAAAATTCCCTCACGCTCCCTAGAAGCGGTCATAGAGGTTTTAGTTATATAGCGGTCTATTGAGATTGCTGCGCGTTTGGCTGAGCTAATGGAATCCATCACGGAATGCGTGTGACACTGAATTTTTCCGCCAATAAACAGTGATAATTTTTCAACCTGAAACGTATCAGGATTGATACGATACGCTTTACTCCATGTTCCTGTTCCTAAATAGAGGGCATCGTATTTTTCAATATAATTGTGTAAATCTTCTTCTAAAACTTCGGTGTTATAACAAATGGAGATACCTTTTTTTTCAATCACCAAAAGCTCTTCTTCAATCACAGATCTTTCAAGCTCTTTTCCTTCATAATTCCAAAGGCTTCCGCCTAAGCGGTTTGTTTTTTCATAAAGAGTAACTTTATACCCTTTTTTATCTAATTCTACGGCGGCGACACTACCACTTAATCCCCCGCCAATAACAGCAACATTGCCTTTTGTTTTTGGTAAAAGCAGTGGTTTTTTAGGAGCGCTATAGCCTAAATCAATAACCGTTTTTTCAAGTTCACTGATGCGGATACTACCACCTGCATCTTTTCTAACACACATACTTTCACAAGGGTGATCGCAAATTTTTCCAATGAGTCTGCTAAAAGGCATTTTATTTTCCATAATTTTATAGGCACTAGCAAAATCACCTTTTTCAATGTTAGACACAAAAGCAATTACATCCATATGAATCGGACACGATGCCACGCATACAGGCGGTTCTAAGTGAATGCACTGATTGCCAAGTTCCAATAATTTATCTAAATCCATTCTATGTCCTCAATGTATCGTATTAAAGGCAATATAATGCGTGAGACACACTCAAAATCTCACGCATCGTGTAGAGCTAAAATACAACTAAATTAATGCGCCAAAGCTGCCAAAACTTTTTCAGGACGCGCTGGTAAATGCGTTATCCTAACACCACAAGCATTGTACATAGCATTAATAATGGCTGCATGTGGAGCCGCAAGAGGCATTTCACCTGCACCTGAAGCACCTAATAAACTATTGGGCCTTTGGTATTCGGTATAGATTAAATCAAGATTATCGGGAACATCTTTGATTTTTGGGATGCCACAGCCTGTTAAGGTGGTATGTTTTTTCAAATCATCAAAATCCTCGGTTAACGCAAGACCAATACCTTGAACCAGCCCACCATACATCTGCCCATCAACAACAAGTTTATTGATAATGGTTCCAACATCTGCCGCGAGTGTCATTTTCTCAACATTGGTTTTACCTGTCTTAGTATCCACTTCAACTTCTGCAACACATACACCGTACATGTAAGCGGCAAAGGGGTTGCCTTGACCATCTGTTGGAGGTGTATCGGTACATGGTGCTGTCCATTTACCCATATATTTGAGTTCACGTTTTTCAGAGACCATCTCATCGTAACTTCGATACGTTCCATCTTCTTTTTTCATCGCTTCGAGTAAATTGCGACATGCCACAACCGTAGCATTACCAGTGACAACGTTAGAGCGGCTTCCACCTGCTGGACCACTGTTAGGTGTTTTGGTCATATCATTTAAAACTAAGTCAATTTGTTCAGGTTTAAGATTGAGAGGTTTTAATGTTTCGTGAGCGAATGTTAAGGTACCAATATCAGCCCCTTGTCCATGATCTTCCCAAGAATTGCCTACCACAACACCCTTAGGTGTGAGTTCCGCCCATGCTTCAGAAGAATCTGGACCATCTAAACCACAACCATAAATATTGACTGAAACACCCACACCGTATTTTTTATCAACTGCTGCTTTGGCATTTTTTGTCGCTGCTGTTTTTTTAGCTAATTCATATACTGGGCGACTTTTATCAAAGAGCTCTTCTAAACAATAAACATCTGGATGACAGCCTGTTGGCGTCGTATCACCTTCTCTATAAATATTTTTATAACGAAATTCAAATGGGTCCATACCGACTTTTTCTGCCAATTCATCGACGAGCACTTCGGAAGGGAACATAATCTCAGGAGAGCCATAACCACGGAATGCTGAACCCCAACCATGATTAGTACAAACAGTGCGCCCATTACCACGAATGTTAGGAATCATATACCCTGCTCCACCGAATTGAAAACCGCGTTGCGTTAATAAGTCACCAAATTCTGAGTATGGACCGTGATCAACACTCCAATCAGATTCTAATGCTAAAATTTTGCCATTTTTATCAGCAGCCATTTTCATGGTTGTCCAGAATGGTGAACGTTTACCGGTATAAGTAATTTGTTGTTTCATATCAAATTCAAGATAAACTGGTCTACCTGTTGCCATCGTTGCAACACCGAGTAAGCCTTCCATTGTTGGACTAAATTTATACCCAAACGTTGCACCTGTATTATTTTGAACGATAAAGACATCTTCTGCTTTCATTCCCACACCCTCTGCAATCATCAATGCATGGAAGTGAAGCGCAATACTCTTAGAGTGAATAATCAATTTTCCTTCGTCATTAACATACGCAAAACCAACATCGGGCTCAAGAGGTAAATGCGGTTGACGTTGTGTATAGAAGCTATCTTCAACAACATAAGGTGCACTTTCCATAATAGAATTGGTTTCTGCCCCTTTACTAATGTGATTATTAAAGTAAACATTTGGAGTACCTGGATGAATTTCAATCGCATCATCGGCCATAGCATCAGGAGCATTCATATAAGCAGGCAACACTTCAAGTTCCACTTTAACTTTATCAACACCCGCATGGGCTGCTTTTTCATTCTCCGCTAATACAATCGCAATCGCATCACCGTATTGGAATATTTTAGTATCATTTAAAATAGGACGATCGAGTCCATCACCTTTGTTTGTTGGGAACGCCAAACCATTAATACGGTTGGTTCCTTTGACATCTTTATACGTCAGTACGGCAACAACACCCGGAACTTTTTTAGCTTCTTCGGTATCAATTGAGATGATGTTAGCATGAGAAACTTCAGCTTGAACGAGTTTTGCGTGAAGTGTATTAAGAGGTAGTTTTAAGCCTAAATCTGCACCAAAATCCCACGTCCCCATGACCTTAGCCAAAGCAGATGGACGAATAAACTCAGAACCAACTAAAGAAGCGCCCTCAGGAAGTTCTTTCCAAATATCTTTAACGGTAATGTCGCCTCGCATTAATTTAGCTGCATCCATAACCGCATCCACTAAAGGTATATAGCCCGTACAACGACAAAGGTTTTTATTTTTTTGGAACCAATCTCTAACCTCTTCACGCGATGGGTTGATATTTTGATCGAGCAAACCTTTAGCTGAAACAATAAAGCCTGGAGTACAATAACCACACTGTGCAGCACCATGAACCATCCAAGCTACTTGAAGTGGATGAAGTTTATCTTTAGTACCAACGCCCTCAATGGTGATAATCTCATCGTTGTCTTCAATTTTTTTCATTTTCAGAATACACGATCTGACAACCTTACCATTATGAATAATGGTACATGTACCGCATTCACCACTATTACAACCTACTTTAGTTCCCGTTAACTTTAACTGCTTTCTGAGTACGTCCGATAATTTTTCTTCTGCATCAGCGACCAATGTTACTTTCACACCATTGATGATTAATGTTCTTTTTAACATGCTTTACCCCTCTTAAGATTATTTATTCTCATGCACTCTTATTAATATGCAAAAATAGCATATTATAAATGCCTAAACTTTTTCAATATGCTATTTTTGCATATATCTAAACAGCATATTAAAAAGAAACCTCTCTCAAACCACTTATTAAAAATCTGAAAACACTCGCTACAACTACCCAGAGATTCTAAATTTTTTCTTGAACATCTTTTAGCCTCCCTTGGTATATATATGTACTTTAGTAGATTAACTGTCCTTGAAAATTATAGAGCAGCTATATAGCGTGAATATAGCAAAGACGTTTAAAGTAAAGATTCATGACACTATGCAGTTATTTATGGGTAATAACTTTACATATAGAGCATATCGCGTTTACCCATTGTGTCAATTATCTTTTTTGTAAGTTGCTATTGGATATCCTCTTTCAGTGCAATAGGAGGAACATGTTTGATGAAAACGTATAATTTTTGTTACGAAACAGGTCCGCTACAGAGTATTATAGATTTTTCGATTTTTGAACATGAGAAAAATATTTTGATACAAATATTTTGTGGTCAAAACCAAGAAATATTAAAGTACCTTAGTGATGTTCTCTTAGACCAAATTCCCCATGCTATTTGTATTGGAACCACCACCGATGGTGAAATATATGGCAAGGCCATTACCACATTACAGACTGTTATCTCCATTAGTATTTTTGAACACACAAGCATTAAAACCGCCTATACTCACGATGAGGACTCGTTTCAGTGTGGTCTGAAATTGGCATCTGATTTGATAACACCTATGACAAAATTACTCATTCTTTTTTCAGATGGTACCAAGATGAATGCTGAAGAATTCTTAAAAGGTGTGGAATCCTTTAATTCAAGCATACCAATTTGTGGAGGTATGGCAGGAGATAATGGAAAATTTGAACAAACTTATATTTCATCACAACACACTATTTTAAGTGAAGGAGTGGTTGGTGTCTCTTTAAATTCTGATATTCTCAAGGTCGTTACAAATTATAAATTTGATTGGAAACCCATTGGATTAGAACATACTATCACAAAGGTTCACGATAATAGAGTTTACCTAATAGATGGAATGAAAGCTAGCTATTTTTATGATAAATACCTTGGTAGTAATTTTTCACGCATAGAATTTCCTTTAATCCTTGAAAAAAATAACATCACCATGGCTCGTGCCGTTATTGCCAAACATGAGGATGGCAGCCTTAGTTACAGTGGCAATTTTATCGAAGGAGATAAAGTCAAAATTGGTTTTGGTGATGCTGAGTCTTTAATGAAAGATCCTATAGAAGTTTTAGAAAACTTACAATCCATCAATGTAGAAACATTCTTTGTTTTCTCATGTATGGCGCGAAGAAGATTTATGCCATTTTTGATTAAATTGGGTATTGGTTCCTTTTCCAAAACAGCGGCAACTTCAGGATTTTTTACCTACTCTGAATTTTACCATCAAAACGGACACAATAAACTACTCAATCAAACGCTTACCGTTGTGGCCTTAAGCGAATCTTCAAAGAGCCCTTCTCCTATAATAAAACCCAATGAAAAGGATGATACAAAAAATGCCTCCTATTCTAAAGCGATTACATCACTAACCCATTTAATTGAGCAAAGTGCATGTGATTATGAAAAACAGTCCAAACAATTAGAAAAACAGATAAAATATTCTCAAAATCTTCTGGCATCTCATAAACAATTTTTGCGTTATACCGTTCACGAGATGAATACCCCTTTGAGTGTTATTATGAGTAGCATTGAACTGCATGAGATGGAATTTGGAAGTAATGTTTATTTAGAAAATATCGAAGTTGCTGTTAAAAGTATTTTTTCAATGTATGATGATTTAAGCTATTTGGTTAAAAAAGATCATATTCATTACGTAAAACAAAAAATTGATTTAGTTGATTATGTCCGTAGTCGCATTGATTTTTTTGCACAAGTTGCCGATAAAGCAAAATCGATGTTTTTCTTTGAGACTAATTGCAATGAGATTTATATCTTGTTTAATGAGACAAAATTACAACGTATCATCGACAACAATTTAACCAATGCGATCAAATATACTTTTGAAAATGAAAAGATTATCGTTTCACTTCATAAAGAAGATAATAATTGTCATTTTTGTATAGCATCCCATTCACGCAAAATTCAAGAACCTGAAAAAATCTTTGAAGAATACTATCGTGAGGAACTATCCCAAGATGGTTTTGGATTGGGACTTAACCTTGTTAAAAGAATCTGTAAGGAAGAAAACGTGAAAATAACATTGCATTCCAATGAAAATATAACATCATTTTCTTATCAATTTAAGGTGGATAATCAATGAAAATTTTACTACTTGAAGATGATATTATACTGAATGAGTCTATAACCAAATACCTAATGACAGTTGGACATGCGATTACTTCTGTGCGTGATGGCAATGTCTGCTTAAGTATTTTAGAAAAAGAAAAATTTGATTTGCTTGTTTTTGATATTAATGTACCTAATATTGATGGTTTAACCATTTTGGAAACATTACACTCTCAAAAAAAAATGATGCCTGTCATCTTTATTTCGACACTTATTGACATCGAGGATATATCAAGAGCTTTCGAGCTAGGATGCTATGATTATTTAAAAAAACCTTTCCATTTAAAAGAACTCAACCTAAGAATAGACAGAATTTCAAAATCCGCCAACATAAGTTTACATCACAAAAGACTCTCCCCTTCTTACAGTTTTAATTGCGAAAGTATGACACTTTATTTTAAAGAAGAACCGCAAGTTTTATCAAAGCGACAACTTCAAATTATCGAATTCCTAACACATAATCGGGGACTTGTATGTAGTTATGATATGTTTAGAGAAGCTGTATGGGACGATTTTGACATTGATGATGCGACGATAAGAACAGAAATAAATCGCTTAAAAAATAATTTAAAAGAAGATTTCATTATCAATATTAGAGGCATAGGGTATATGATTAAAATTCCATGTGCTAAAGAAATATCATAAGAAGAGAAAGGAAAAAACGTATCTGTCCATTTTTTCCTCTTGATTGAATTTTTTAATGGTTTAAAATATCAAGCGTTCTCTCATAAACAGTCAATTTTGTAAGCTCAACATTAAGATGCTGTGTTAATAGCGATTGAGAATGTAATTTCGTAGAAATATTTTGACTTTGTTTGGACAATTCTTCTATCTCACAAGAAAGCTGAGAACTGTTTTTTGACATACCAAAAAGACTTTTACTCACATTTCCCATAGCCATACCAATATTTTCAACCGCTTGTACTGTTGTATTTACAGAAACATTCGTTTCAGAAAGACTTTTTTGAGTTCTCTCAGCAAGTTTGCGTACTTCATCAGCTACAACAGCAAAGCCTCTACCGTGTTCTCCTGCCCGTGCCGCTTCAATAGCAGCATTAAGGGCTAGAAGATTCGTTTGGTCTGCAATGTCAGAAATGACGCCAAGTACAGAGCGAATATCATTAACATAGCTTGTTAGATTTTCGGCTTCTTTTAACAACTCAACATTACTTGCACTATTTTTTTCCATATCATTTGAAAAAATAGAAAATCTACTTTTGATTGTTCCAAGGTTTCCCTCTATCTGATTAATGGATTCAACAGCACCACAAAGTGTATCTCCTATGGTTTGAATCACGGGCATACTCTCTTTCATTTGCATAAGCATTGCCTTATTGATATTACCAACCATCACATGTCGATTAATCTTTCGAAGAAGAAAATAGCTTTTAAAACCTGCATATTTTTGAACAAAACTATCCATATATTCATCTTCAAATGAGCTATAATCTTCACTATAATAAAAGAAGATAGCGGTTAGTGTTTGATTAATATTAATGCCTAAAAGTTCACCAAAAGTAGAAAATCCCGCAATTGGGACATCTTTAAAGACATTAAGATTATTAAGATTTTGTGCATTAAAAAGTCGCCTTAAAATGCAATCATTAAAAATTCCTCCAATGGCTTTTGGCTTATTCCGACTAAACTGAGTATAATTATCACTTGTGGTTTTAATAAAATCTGTTTTTTCTAGCAATAATAACTCTTCACCGGCTTCAATATCACAATAGAAATGAACACAACGTGCTACGCTATCAATTGCAGCAATGGATCGGACATAAAGCTCGCCATCTACTTCTATACCAAACGTAAAATTAGCAAGCTTTGCATCAAGTTGTTCTGAAGAACACGAAAAATGGGTACACAATGCTTCAATAATACCAATATGTGCATTGGTTTTGATATCTAAGAAAGCAGAAACTGTTCGTTGCAGTGGATTGGCAACAAGCACTGAAAATTTTGTAGAAGTTTTTTTAAAATTTTGACTTTTAAAAATACCAAAGCGATACTTTGGTGTAAATTTTATAAATGTTATGAGTGCGTGATGGCGCAAAGTACGCTTTCCATCATAAACATAGGTATTTTTAAAATCAAGTTTACCACCCGCACTACCTCCTATAAGTAAGCATGGAAAACTACCCACATTGTAAACAGCTTCCATAAAGAAACTTTCACTTGCCGAAAGTCCATCAATGAGGGTGTAACCGATTGTATCCTCGTGAGACGTTTTAAAAGGGACATGAACCTTGCGAAGTTCTTCTGAGATGGCGGAAATTCTTTGTGCCACACTAAGTGAACTTGTTGCCATATCGTCACTTCTAAGAGGGATAGCTGCTACAAAAACATTGCTAATCATAGATTGATCAAAAAGCATCAAAACAATATTATTGCCTTCTCCCGCACTCGCTTGAGAATAAAGATGTGTTAGAGGTGTGGACTTATCAAAACTACACAGCTCACCAGCGGTCGTGGAGAGTATCAACGTTACGCCTACAGGAAAAGACTTTTGAAGCGTTGTCGATACTGAAGCAAAATCAAGGGCAGGCGAAACAAAACCTATTACTACTTTTGGAACAATAGAAAGATTATCGAGTTTCCCATTCGCAAGCTCAAACTCAGTTAAAGTTATTGTCACGATTGCACTCATGGAGGTTTCTTTCACTTTCTCTTGTCTTCTTTCGTTCTTGAAAAAGCTCAACATATGTTTTCCTTTTAATAATATTATAAGTTTTATTTCTTATATACTATTAAATTATACATATTGTTTATAGCGCGAACATAGCATGTTTAAAACATTCTACGCCCACAACAAACCTCATTTGACGGACTGGACTTATCCCTATTCAATGAGTATCTTTGTATGTGAATTATGGGTAATATGATTGGGTTTAATGGTCTGATTGACTAAAGTTAGTGGAAATTAATCTTTTTCTATTTTCTTTATTCCGAGCATCAAACGATAAGAACCAGGTGTTCCAGGGGGCAGTAAAGCGATTCTGTCACCATCGTGTAAGATGGTCTCTTTTGGCATTACTTTATGGTTAACAAAAACAGCTTCGACGCTCTCTTGCTTCAATCCCATAAGGTCGATTAAACCACCAATACTTATATTTTCTGGTAAACTCATAGGGGCATCAAGATAGTTATATCCTTGATCTGTAAGTTTTTCTCTTAAAAATGAAAAAGCATTGAGTATAATATGCATGATAAATCCTTTAAAAAATTATACCGCAAAGTAGAGATAAAATGAATACAGTAACTTTTTTGACAGAACATTCTTCAGATGGTTTTTTACCTTTAGCCGCACACTTTAAAGCCATGGAGACCTTTGCATGTAGCTTTCGTGAAATTGAGCATATAGCACTTGAAAACAATATAACTCCACTCCGTTATAAACGTAACCAAAAAACTATTAGCGTACAAGAGCAGTGCCAACTTTTTAATGCTACTGTCTTTATCCTAGGATGTGGTGGCTTAGGTGGTTTTGTCAGTGAATTTTTAACACGTATTGGTGTAGGTAATCTGATTTTAATGGATGGAGATATCTTTGAAGAACATAATCTCAATCGTCAAAACTTCTCTTCTATCAAGGCCTTAGGCTCATCAAAAAGTGCTGTTGTGAAAAGTGCCCTTGAAGCCATTAATCCTGCTTTGCATGTCACGAGTATCCCTTCCTTTTTTGAATTGGACAAACACGTTTCACTGCTTGAGAATGCTGATGTTGTTGTAGATGCTTTGGATAATCCAACAATGAAAACCTCTCTTGCAAGGTATTGTAAAACACACCATAAAGCATTTGTCCATGCAGCTATTGCTGGTTATAGTGCTCAATTTTGCACTTCTCGCCTTATTGATGACCTTTACATGCAAGAAGGAGATGGTGCTGAAAAAACATATGGAAATCCTTCATTTACAGTAGCCTTCGCCGCTGCAATACAAAGTGCTGAAGTTGTAAAACTCTTATTAAATAAGCCTCATTTAGAAGTACCGCTAAGAGCAGATTTATGGGATTATGAGTTTAATCTGCTATAATCGCAAAAAACATGGGATATGCAATGCCTTATATTAAAGATAAATTCTACTCTTTTCACATGCTTTGCTTTGGAGCAATTTTGTTAGGGTGGATTGCTTTTGAAGGGGCATTGATTCCCAATTATGCTTACTATTTTTTATGGCAGAGTACCTTCGTATTTTTACTGTTAGCTATTGCCCTGAGTATCTATTTTAATAAAAGCAAACTTTTTGTATTACTCCTATTTCCTCTCTTCTTTAATTTAGCACTCGCCTTTCCTACCACCTTTTTTAACAAATTAAGCGTGACTGCTTTTTGGCATATTGCTCCTTTATGCACGGCTCTTGGTTTTCTAATTATTTATGCTTTACAAGAAAGAGGTCTTTTTAGCTCTTTTGGTTTAGTGAGAAGTAGCATTGGATTGTTTTTTCTTATGATTGCCTATACGGCTTTAAAAAACTTTTCCTCTGAAATGCAAACAGCATTGAGCTCTAGTCTCTTGCCTGCAAGCCTCGGTAAGCTCACAAAAGCCAGTGATTTCGTAACCATTTTATCGGTTATATCGCTCTCATTTATTTTACTTATATCTCTTTTATTTGAAGCAAAAAGTCAAAAAGCACCCTTTTGGATGCTCTTTGCACAGATGATTGCCTTTTTATTTTTACATGATAAAAATAGTTTTATTCTTTTTTCACTTATCACTTCACTGATCGCTATTGCAGCTCTCTCGCACGATGCCTACCGCATGGCATATATTGATACTCTCACAGGAATTCCTGGAAGACGCGCCCTTGAAGAAGCCTTTTTACGATTAAGCTCTCACTATACGATTGCAATGGTTGATATTGATTTTTTTAAAAAGTTTAATGATAAATTTGGGCACGATATCGGTGATGACGTTTTAAAACTTATAGCAACAGAACTCAGTCATGTCAAAAATGGAGGAAAAGTTTTTCGCTATGGAGGTGAAGAATTTACGGTACTTTTTCGTGGGAAAAAGAAAGAAGATTGTATCTTAGCCCTTGAAGAAATTAGAGAATCTATTTTTAAAAGAGGTTTTGTTTTACGAGACAAAGAGCGTCCCACGAAAGCACCACACCCTATACGTGAAAAAAAGGCTATCAAAAAAGAGCGTTTAACGGTAAGCATCGGTGTAGCAAGTAGTAGTAAAGGAAAAAGCCCAGAAGAAATTGTCAAAATAGCCGATAATGCTTTGTATCAAGCTAAAGAGAGCGGTAGAAATTGCCTTATTTCATTATAATGTAAATTTATGTACAATCGTATAAAAATATTATTTTAGAGGTATTTTATGTCACAAAATGAACTTAAGTGTTCCATTGCAGAATGTAAAGCACGATTAGTCGAAATTGATTCCATGGATTTACACACACTTGAAAAATATGCCACCAAATGCTCTAATTGCGGAAACTGGATTTTAAAAGATAACGAAGTAGCACAAAAAACCTATCAAAAAGTTTCACTTCAATGGGCTGAAGCTTTTAATGAAGCTCTTTTGAGAAGATAGGCCAATAGCCTACCTCTCAATAAGACTAATGTAGTTCACTATTAAGTTTAATCTCTCGTTTACTACGATACGCCATAATCATACCATTAACGCTATTTTGGCGGTAATGAATACCATCAAGACCAGCAAGCTCTAAGCCTTTAAAAAAGCTCATCTCATCTTTTGATACTTTTTTTAATTTCTTTTTCGGATTAGCTTCGATTATCTTAAGCAATTCGGCATGTAAAACACCTATCTTAGTGCCTTCCAAAATAGCAATACCCGCATCAACGATACAGCCATCTCCTAAAGGAATCCCCGTCACTGAATTAGCACCCAATAAAGTATTTTCACCAATACTCACAGGATTGCCATTAGTACCACTGAGTACCCCTAAGATACTAGCCCCTCCACCAACATCACTACCACGGCCCACGACAACCGAAGAACTAATCCGCCCTTCTACCATAACAGCTCCTGTAGTGCCTGCATTAAAGTTTACATAACTTGCCCCTGGCATAATTGTCGTACCAGCTGCAAGTTGTGCGCCCATGCGTACTTTTGAACTATCAAGAATTCTCGTATTATCTGCAGGAATAATATGAGAGAGGAAACGAGGAAATTTATCAACAGACTCAATAATCGGATAACTTCCCATCAATTTCATCTCAATTTCATTCTCTCTAAGCCATGCTAATTCTATCGGCTGACCTAGTGACCATGCCACATTTTCGAGCACGCCAAAAGCACCATTTAGATTTATAGAGCGAAGTGGAGCTTTTCCACTGGAGAGCGCATAGAGTTTAAGGTATACGGCTTCAGCACTTAAAGGTTTATCATCTTCAAATAAAAAAACTAAGCGATAATCCCCTTTAATCTTCTCACTCTGGGCAATCCAATCTAATGTTTTAATAACTTGAACATTGGTATGAGCATCGCCATAGGCTAAATTTAGATAAGGTGTGAAAGCATTCATAGCACTTTTAAGAAATTTTTTCTTGACATCGCACACAAACTCGCTACCACTAAAATCAACTTCA
This sequence comes from Sulfurospirillaceae bacterium, assembly GCA_028684065.1. Taxonomy (GTDB): domain Bacteria; phylum Campylobacterota; class Campylobacteria; order Campylobacterales; family Sulfurospirillaceae; genus Sulfurospirillum. Next base: position 57,447 of record JAQUGO010000008.1, on the reverse strand, counting down.
ATACCACTCTCTTGAGCTGAAGCAATAAAAATAGCTGCGCTGCCAAAATTTTCATTCCAGTTTACAACAGGAAAAGTTGCTTGCAAAATTTTATCTGCATGTAGTTGCCCTCGATCAACTCTAGCAATACCAAAAGCAATAGGTCTTTTATACCCTTCACTTGATTCAATTTCAGCAATCAACGCTTTAAAATCTTCCTCGTTTACTGTCGTTCTAAGTGCCATGTGTTACTTCCTTATTTTAATCAATTTATTGTTAATGTCTTAATGCCCACAACCACAGCTATGATCATCACTTTTTGCACCCGCTGTTGAACAAGCACTAACACCTGGAGGTGTTGTTGGCTGAATCGATTCATTGCTTACGCCACCCTCAGCATTAATTTGTTCGATTTTATCCCACAATTTTGAGGCACACACTTGATAACGCTTTGCTGTTTCGCTCTCAGGATGAAAGAAAACAACAGGCTTACCTGCATCGCCACCTTCGCGAACAGCTGGCTCAATAGGTATCTCTCCAAGAACAATCGTTTCAAATTTATCCGCCAACGGTCGAGTGGTACCTTTACCAAAAATATCGTACTCTTTATTGGTTTCAGGGCAGATAAATCCACTCATATTTTCCATAATTCCAGCGATGGGGATATGTAATTTTTGGAACATATCTAAACTTCTCTCTGTATCATCGAGGGCTACTTGTTGTGGGGTTGTAACACAAATTCCAGTTGTGACAGGAACACTTTGCGCTAATGTCAATTGAGCATCACCTGTTCCTGGAGGCATGTCGATAAAAAGAACATCCAAGTCGCTCCACAAAATATCACGTAAGAGTTGTTCAATGGCTTTCATGACCATAGCCCCTCTCCAAATCAGTGATTGTCCACCTTCCATTAAAGAGCCCATACTCATCATTTCAACGCCATAGGCCATAATAGGTTTAACTTTTTGTCCCACAATTTCAGGGTTGGTATCAACAACACCCATCATACGAGGTACATTTGGTCCGTAAATATCAGCATCTAAAAGCCCTACTTTTTTACCTTGGCTTGCAAGAGCAATCGCTAAGTTAACCGTTGTTGTTGTTTTACCAACACCACCTTTTCCACTACTCACCATAACAAAATTCTTGACATGGGGAGCAATATTTTTACCTGATTGAGAATTGCTTTTTTGCACAGGAGGTTTTGGTTGTTTAACAGCGACATCCACACGTTTTGCACCAATAGCTTCAAGAGCACTTGCGATAGTACCTTTGAGTTCATCGCCTACTTCTTTTGCGGAAGAAACAATCTCAACATCTACAAAAATATTTTCATCCTTAATCTGAATATCTTTGACAAAACCAAATGTCACGATATCTTTTTCAAAACCTGGATACTTAACTTCTTTCAGTTTTGCAAGAACGTTCTCTTTTGTTAACATATCTCTTTTCCTTATTCTTTAATTTATGGCGGAATTTAACACAAAAAAGATAAAAAAAAGCTTTCAAAATGTATAATATTGTAACACTTCAGAAAAAGGACAACTTTTGCCCGATTTAACCCTTGTGATATTAGGTGCTGGTTCATCGTCACGATTTAATGGCCATGCTAAAAAACAATGGTTGCGTATCGCTGATGAGCCTTTATGGCTTTACGCCACGCATAATTTACTTTGCTATGGACCTTTTGATAAAGTTATTGTTACAGCAAGTAAAGATGAAATCGCTTATGCCCGTAAATTCAGCAACACCATCACTTTTGTAGAAGGTGGAGAGAGTAGGCAAGATTCTTTAAACAATGCACTCTTACATGTCAATACTCCTTATGTTATAGTCAGTGATAGTGCTAGAGCTTGCGTTGATGAAGCTATGATGCAAAGAATCCTAAAGGCTAAAGAACAGTATGATTGCGTGGTTCCCTATCTTCCTGTGGTTGATACAGTTGTTTACGAAGACTCTACTATTGAACGAGAATCTGTAAAGCTGATTCAAACACCTCAACTCTCTCAAACGGCACTGTTGAAACAAGCCCTTTTAAGTCCTATTCAATATACTGATGACAGTAGCGCCATCAAAGCCATGGGCGGGAAAATTGGTTATGTGTTAGGTGATATCAAAGCTAAAAAGCTTACACGTAAAGAAGATATAGATATGCTGACATGCCTTCGTGCCCCTAGTAATACTACTTTTGTGGGAAGTGGCTTTGATGTACACAGCTTCGAAGATGGCAAAGTCATGATGTTAGGCGGCGTAGAGATACATCCCAACATTGGATTTAAAGCACACTCTGATGGTGATGTTGCTATCCACGCATTGATTGATGCTCTTTTAGGAGCAAGTGGTGCGGGTGACATTGGAGAGCTTTTCCCAGATACCGATATGCGTTATAAAAATTGTGATTCAAGAATTTTACTAAAGGAGGTCTGCACGTTTTTACAAAAAGTGGGATTTGAAATTGTCCATTGTGATATTACAATCATGGCTGAATTTCCCCGCATTGGCGTGCACAAAGATACGATGCGATTTTGTTTAGCTCACATTTTAAACATTGCCCCACAGCATGTTAATATCAAAGCAACGACTACTGAAAAACTTGGTTTTATCGGGAGAAAAGAAGGTGTTGGTGTCAGTGCGACAGCCACACTTAAATATTACGATTGGAAGAATGCATGAAGATACTTATAGTAGAAAATGAAATTTACCTCGCCCAGAGCATTGCCTCAAAACTCATGGAAATTGGTCATGTTTGTGAAATTGCTACCAGCATTAAAGATGCACTCAGAGATGAAAAATATGAAGCCGTTTTACTTTCAACCAATATCTCAGGACAAAATTTTTACCCTGTGATTGAAAAACATCGTTCGTCTATCATTATTTTGATGATTTCATATATTAGTAACGATACGGTAACAAACCCTATCAAAGCAGGTGCATGTGATTATATTCAAAAGCCTTTTATGATTGAAGAGTTAATGCGAAAATTACAACATTTGAGTGATTTTAAAACGCTTAAAAAAGAAAATGTAACGTACAAAGAATATGTGAAAAATCTTTTTGCTACAGCCAATTTAGAGCCAATTGAGAAAAAGGTAAAATTTCCTATTCTTATTAAAACTAATTTTCAAAAAAATGCTGATGCTTTAGTATTTAACTATGCAACGGCCCAAAATGAAGCTTTTATATTTGTCTCACTGACCCAAAACAACGCCTATGAAAAAATTGCGCGCACGACCAATGATGAGTTGATTTATATTATCGACCTACAAAATCTCAAAAAAAGTGAAAAGATTAAAGTTTATGCGATGATTGAAGGTAAACGCGCTATTTTGTGTAGCACTGATCCGAATGAAGAATCAACACTCACCGAAATCGAAATCAACAATGACAATAAAATCTTAGATCAAGGCGAAATTTTATGCATTGATGATTATGTCAAATATATCATTAGTAATTTTCAAAACAAATTCCCCGATACAGAGCTCTCAAAAAAACTAGGAATATCACGTAAAAGTCTATGGGAAAAAAGGAAAAAGTATGGAATCAATAAGAAAAAATAGACAACTATTCATCGATAAAGAGTTCTTAGCTACATTAGCACTTGCCAAAGAAGGTATTTTATATCCTGTTGAAAGACTTATGAATAAAGCAGAGTCTCAAGAAGTAGATGAAACTGGGCATTTTAAAGGAAAACCTTTCCCCTTCCCTTTTATTATTGCACCTTCAGGCCATAAGAATAGAGAGATTCTAGTATCTGCCTACCAAGGTGAAATACTCGATTTTGTCGTGGATGGAAAAATCAAAGGTCATATCGTCGTAGATGAAGTCTTTGATGTTGACAAAAAAAAGCGTATAGAGCAAATTTTTGGAACCTATGATACGAATAATCCAGACACACAACTCTTCTTAAAACGCCTAGGAGATGTTGCTGTATGTGGTGAGTATGAACTCGATTTTGATGATATTAAAATGGTTAAAAATACTATTTTAGAAGCCAAAGAACGACTGGGAGCTAAAAATATTTCAGCACTTATGTTTAATTCAAAACCTTTTCATCGAGCACATGAAAGGCTTATTCGAATTACCCTTGAAAAATGTGACCTACTCGTTATCTTTTTACTTAAGCCTTATAAACAAGACAAACTCTCTTATCAGTTACGGTTAAAAGCACTACGTTATTTTGTCGATAACTACGTTCCAAAAAATAGAGTTGTACTCGTTCCTTTTGAAAATACTTACCTTTTCACCAGTTATAAAAATGCTATCTTAGACAGCATTTGTGCTTATAATTTTGGTTGTAATAAACTTGTTTTAGGTCAAAAACACAATGGTATAGGCATGTATTATGACAAAAACAAAGTAAAATCTCTTCTTGATCAGTATGAAGATTTGGATATCGAAATCGAAATTATTCCTGAATTTGTCTACTGCAACGAATGTAAAACGCTCGTTAGCACTATCACATGCCCACATGGAGGACATCACCATATTAAATATCACGCTGATGCACTTTTTGAAATTTTAAAAGCAGGAATGCTTCCACCCGCAATCTTTATGCGAAAAGACATCTCCGCTCTGATGCTTAGTGAATTATTCAAAAATCGTTTTGAGAATATTGGTAAAATTTACGATGCCATCTTCCCGAACAGTGGTCTTTTAGAAGAGCATAACGAGCGAGAGTTTTACCTTGAATTGATGCGCTTGCACCAAACAACCTCTTTAACATAGGGGTATTAATGCAAAAGCTATTTTTAACTTTTTTTTATACGGGTCTTTCCCCAAAAGCGCCTGGAACGGCTGGTAGCATTCTTGCTACCATTGTTGGGGTATTTATTTATACGTATCTTTCCATGGAAACACTCTTTTTATTGACGATTCTTCTGAGTATTTTAGGTATCAAGGCTATCAACACCTATGAAACAAATGGTGGCGAGCATGATGATAAAAGCATCGTGATTGATGAAGTAGTCGGTGTCTGGATAGCCCTTGTTTTAAGTTCTGGAACACTTCTACAAGTCCTTGCATCATTCGCTTTTTTTCGCCTTTTTGATATTTGGAAACCTTCTATCATTGGTAAAATTGATCGCAATGTCAAAGGGGGTGTGGGAGTCATGGGTGATGATGTCGTGGCAGGTATTGTTGCAGGTATTTGTAGCGCTGCTCTCTTTCAACTGTCACAAATGCTTTAAACCAAAATATTACTTTTTTATCACATTGTGTCCGTAAGTTTTTTGGTATTATAATTTAAAAATTTCAGCAAAAGGATATACCATGAAATATTATGTAAGACTGTTGCTTGTTTTGACATTTCTCGTTAGTATGACACATGCTAAAGAGTTTATTATTGACAACACACATACAACTGTTGGATTTAATGTTACACATATGATGATTTCAAATGTAAAAGGGAAATTCAACATTTATAGTGGTGATATAGAATTTGATCCCGCTACAAAACAATTTAGTAAATTAACGGCAAAAATTGAAGCATCTTCTGTCGATACAGGTATTGTAAAAAGAGATGATCACCTCAGAAGTGCTGACTTTTTTGATGCTGCCAAATATAAAACTATTGATTTTGTTATGAGCAGTATGAAAGATGGCAAAGTTTATGGAAAACTTAGTATACATGGGATTACCAAAGATGTTGTTTTAGATGTTAAAATCCATGGCGTCATTAAAGATTTTCAAGGACATCAGCGTGTAGGTTTTACACTAGAAGGTGTCATCAATCGTAAAGATTTTGGACTAACATGGAATAAGATCCTAGAAGGTGGTGGATTAACTGTCAGCGAAGATGTTAAACTGGCAATTGATGTTGAAGCGATAGAGTTATAAAAGCATAAAACCATCTCTTTCAAAAGGATGAGCAAAGAGAAGAAAAGCCTCTTTTTCTTCTTGGCTCATCTGCATCGTCCATATTACATTATGGACATCAAATTTTCTCTCAAATACCAATGCATGGGTCAAGAAATAATGCTCAAAACGAGGAACTAGCGAGTATTCACATGTAAAGATAACTTGCTCTTTTGTAACAAATATTTTGAGCTCGGCACTGGCTATTACTTCTTTGGCACTGCTTCCATAAGCCCTAACCAATCCACCCGTTCCTAATTTTATACCCCCAAAATAGCGCACGATTAAAATACCTACTTCGATAAGTTCACTGCCTCGCATCACATTCAGCACAGGTGGCCCAGAAGTACCTTTAGGTTCACCATCATCACTATTATTTTCTACTACTTGTTTATATTCATTTAATGAGCGTTTTGCCCAAACAATATGAGCTGCTTTGGGATGTTCATTTTTAAGCTTGACATGTAAGTTATCAAATTCACTTAATGGAACTAAATAGCTTATAAAAAGAGATTTCTTAACTTCAAGCGTCGCCTGCGTTATAGTATCAACACTTTGCAATCATATTTCCTGATTCTAATTTTAAATAGACTTCTTGAAAAAGTATCTCATGAGGCTCAGACCGTAGGGAGGCTTTATCCGTTAAGCGAGAGTTTGGTAAGAAATCTAATGTTATTGTAACGAAATATGATTAAAGTGCTCGTTTTGCGGAAGCCATCATGTTTAAGGCAAAAAATATTCCTATAGAGATGACGATTAAAAAAGCACATAAAATAAGTGCTAAATTATAATCCCCATCAAAAACTGCATTGTAAATCGCTAAGGACATCGTATCGGTTTTACCTACGATATTACCACCCAACATAAGGGTAATGCCTACTTCACCTAAAGCCCTCGCTGAAGCCACTAAAAGAGCAGCTATCACCGTAGGTCGAATGCTCGGTAAAACAATCCAAATGAAAGTTTGCAAACTGTTTTTGCCACTCACATATGACGCCTCACGAATCGCTTTTGGGAAAAGCTCAATAGCCGCTTGCAAAGGCTTCACCAACAAAGGAAGTCCTGAGATAAAACCCGCAATAACTAACCCTTTAAAATCAAAAATGAAATTGATATTAATATGATGAAAATAACTACCTATCCAGCCATTCCTACCCAAAAGAAGTAAGAGTAAAAAACCAATAGCAATGGGTGGGAAGATAAGTGGTAAAGTTACAAGAGCTTCGTAAAGCCATTTGTTGGCTAAGTTTTCTTTAGCCAACAAAAAAGCCAAAGGAATACCCATTAAAACAAAAAGTATAAAGGAGGCACCCACTGTTTTGAAACTCAAAAACAAAGGGTGCCAAATAGCGTTAAAGTCCATAACGATGGAAAATCTCTTTAGCACTATTTGAATTTAAGAATGCCACAAAATCGGTACATTCTTTATTTTTAGAGCAGGTATCCAAACGACCTGCAACAATTTCGATTGGCGTATAAAGAGCTGCTGGAATTTCGAGGTAGCCTCCGATTTTATCTTTAGCATCCAATGCGGCGGTAAGATTCACAATACCCGCATCCACTTCATGCGTGATAACATAGGTAATTACCTGTGGAACAGTGGCCACAATAAGCAATTTATCTTTAATCACATCGTATAATTGACTATTCTTTAAGAATTCCATTCCTGCAATGCCGTATATCGCCTTAGTGGTATCCGGTAGTGCAATTTTAGTCATGCTCGGAGCCTGCAAGTCTTCCACTTTAGAAAACTTCACTCCTTTTGCATACGCAATTACAGCCTTTCCATAGCCTATCGTTTGATAGCTGCTAAAGACAACCTCTTTTTGCTTTTCCAAAAACTTTTTATCTCCAATCAATAAGGAGACTTCACCTTGTTTGGCATGGGCGAAAATTTGTGCCATATTACCAAACATCGCATCAATTTTAGGATGAGTTTGTTCATAAACTTTTAAAACGTCAATTAATGGCTTTTTATACCCAGCCCCTGCGGCAATTTTTAGGCTCTCAGCACTCAGTATGCTTCCGATAAAAAGCACTAAAAAACTCAACAATATCTTGACCATTTTCTCTCCTTAACGTTTGGATGTTTGAATAACAGGTGCAAATGCTTTTGTACTAATATTGACAACACTGCCTACATGCAATTCTCTTGCTTCACTCTCATCTAAAACCACTTCAACAATTTGCTGTCCAATAGAAACAATAGCCACATAAATAACATCAACTTTGATAATATCCAACAACTCTCCCTCAAAAGAAAACTTTTGACTACCTTGTGTTTTCAGTAAGACACTTTTAGCGTCACCATCTTGAATAACGTTTCCTTGGTTTAAAACAATAACGCGATTACTTAACCGATAGATTTCACTAGGATCGTGACTTACCATAATCGTTGTCGTTTCAAACTCTTTATGGAGTGTTAAAATTTCGTGTTGTAATTTGGTTCGCATGAGAGGATCAAGTGCGGAAAGAGGCTCATCCATTAACAAAAGTTTAGGATGATTCATCATAGCGCGACATAAACTGACACGTTGTTTTTGTCCCCCTGAAAGCGTATTGGGCTTTCTTTGCGCGAGCTCATCCATCTCAATTAATTTTAAAAGATGCTGTGCCAAAGCTTTATCTTGTCTGACAAAAAGTAGGTTTTCGATAACACTCATATTGGGGAAAAGCGCATAATCTTGAAAAACAAAACCAATACCTCTTTGCTGTGGTGCTAACATATATTTTTCATTAAGCCACTCTTCACCATCCACACGAATCGTACCACGCGCATTTTCAAGTCCCGCCAAAATACGTAAAAGTGTCGTTTTACCACTACCACTTTGCCCACTTAAGGCCACAAAACTTTTATCTTCGATACTGAGGGTTACATGTAAAGGCATTTTGCCATGGGAACCTAAAAGCTCTTTTTCAATGGCTATTTCTATCATGAAAGACCTCCAATACGATGATTCTGTTTACGATTAAAAAGATAGACGGACAAAAGCACACAAAAACTTATTGTAACCATAATGCCACTGTAAATATGTGCCGTTGTATAATCCATAATTTCCACCATCTCATAAATCGCAACAGAGGCTACTTTTGTTTCATTTGGGATACTTCCACCCACCATCAAAACAACCCCAAACTCACCTACGGTGTGGGCAAATGTAATAACAATGGCTGTCATCAAAGAGGGCTTAATGTTAGGAAGTGCTACTTTGAAAAGTGTCACAAATTTACTTTTTCCTGCAATATAAGAAGCTTCAAGCATATTTTTAGGCAAAGCCTCAAAGCCACTTTGCAAAGGTTGCACCATAAAGGGCATTGAGTATAAACAGCTAGCAACCACAAGTCCTGTAAAATTGAAAACCATCTTAATGCCAAAATATTCATTAAAAAAAGCACCTATAGGCGAATTTTGAGAAAGAGCAAAAAGAATATAAAAACCCAAAACGGATGGTGGTAGGACGATTGGGAGTGCGGTAATGGCTTCAAAAATAGGCTTCATTTTTGATTTTGTTTGGGAAAGATACCATGCTAAAAAGATACCAAATGAAAAAAGTATAGCCGTTGTCATACCTGCTAATTTAAAAGAGAGTACAAATGGGCTAAAATCAAAATTCTTGACTATCTCAAACATCGAGTACCTCCAAAACAAACAACTCACTCGCTTTAATCAGTACCGTAACATTCTCCCCCTCCACTAACCCCATACGCTCGCTGGAACGTCTGGTAATAAAACTTTGTAAAGCTATACCTTTTACATGTAAAAGAATACTACACAGTAAGGTACCATTTTCAATGCGTAAAATCTTTGCTTCCAATTGATTGGAATAACTAAGCACCCCTTGAAGCTCTTTAGCAATAGCAATATGCGAAGGTTTGGCTCCCAATATAACATGGGAGCCTATTTCTAATCCAAAGGGGAGATCCAACCCCATCATACTAAGTGGCACCCCTTGAAAATCAAAACTGATAATATGTAGATTTTGCTCACCTTCTATTCTGGTGACAATAGCACTGAGTCTATTCATTAACAACGTATCCAAAATCTTTAAAAATCTTCTGCGCTTTAGCACTTAAAATAAAGTCATAAAATGCTTTTGCCTCAGCATTCTTCTCAGCTTTTTTAAGTAATACAATACCTTGTGCAATAGGCTTATAAAGCTTTGTATCAACGGCTACCCAATCTTTACCCTCGACAAAAGCTTTCATTTTATCACTGTAAAATGCAGATTTATTGACAAATCCAATATCCGCAGCTGTCGTTGCAAATTGCACTGCTTGAGAAATGCTTTCAGCATAGACTAATTTAGGCTCAGTTTTATTATACACACCAGCGTTTTTCAGCGCTTCAACGGTAGCCGTACCATAAGGAGCTGTTTTAGGGTTGGCTAATGAAATTTTTTCAGCTTTAGCATCATTGACAATTGTAATGCCACGACTTAAGTCAAGCCCTTTAACACTCATCATAGCAAGGGCTCCACTGGCATATACAATTGGTTTATTGGTTGCAATACCATCGTTATAGAGGTTTTCAGGGAACTTCATATTCGCACTTAAAAATACATCATAAGGAGCACCCGCAATAATTTGAGCAGAAAGCTTTCCACTAGAACCTAAGACGCTACTGACTTTAGTATCAGGATGTGTTTGCATAAACTCTTTTTTAAGCACTTCTATAACATCTCCTAAATTCGCCGCTACGGCTAAACTTACTTCACCTGCCATCAATCCTACACTTAAAACAAGTGTTACTAAAATTTTTCTCAACATTGTTTCTCCTTTATTTTCCGATTAAAATACTACTTGATTTGATTAAGGCACATGCCTGAATACCAGGTACTAGACCTAATACTTTGACAGATTCTGTTGTAATCGTTGAGATGACAACATCCCCATTGCCCACGTCAAGACTCACTTGAGAATTGACTTCTCCCGTTTTGATATCTATCACTTTACCGACAATTTTATTGCGAGCACTGGTTGCTAAATCCAGCGTTGTACTCAACAATACACTGGAAGCTTTAATGATGCCAATCACTTCATCACCAACCTGGAGTCCCATCTCTTCTACAGCACTATTCGTGACGGTTGAAATCAATTCAACACCACTTTTCAACACTATGTGTATCTCTGCATTAACCTTAGCTTGTTTAATCTCGCCAATTTTTCCCATTAGCTGATTTCGTGCACTAATTTGCATGGCTATCCTTTGTAGATTTTTTATATTTTCAATATTAAATTCTGAAATGCTTGAGAGTGTTGTAATAAAACGCTCATATTCGTGCTTCAAAACAACATAGTTTTTGACCATCTCTCTTCCCACATCTGTGAGCGTCGTTCCACCCCCTCCACTACCTCCTGTCATTTTGACAACAACAGGAACATGCGAGAGATTGTTCATCGTATCTACAGCTTCCCATGCAGCTTTGTAACTTAAGCCTACTTTTTTAGCAGCACTACTGATAGAGCCCATTTCTCCGATGGCTTCAAGTAAACCAATTCGTTTTTCAAGAAGTTCAGGCTTGTCAAAGCGCATAACCCCTGAAAAAAATGATGTATTCATAAAACCCCTTATATAGTTATAGTATATAACGACTTGGAAAGTATACCGTTATAACCTTAAAAGACATAACGGTATACTGCATAATTTTTAACCACTAGCGTTTTGTATTGACATGTTATAAAGCTTCGCACTAGAATCACTTATATCAATTTAAAGGAGTTTTCATGAAATATGGTGCACGTAATGAAATTACAGCAACGGTCAAAAAAATCAAAAAAGGTACTGTAATGTGTCAAGTTGATGTGGGTGATATTGTTGCCAATGGCATGTGTTCGGTGATGACCTTGGATTCTATTAATGAAATGGATATTAAAGAAGGAGACAAAGTCAAAGTTGTCGTTAAAGCTGTTAGCGTTTTACTGATTAAAGAATAACACTGCTAGAAAGAGATGTTGTTTAGCCTCTCTTTCTAAGCTAGTTTACACGACTACTCTTTACTCCTTTCTAGTAAGAAAAAAATATTCATTTTGCTCTTGAATAGAGCTATTTCTTTTATAAAGCCCTAAAAAAGCCATTTTTAAAAGCAATATTTTAAGAAACTTAAACTATAATCACACATCACAATTTGAAAAGGAATTCATGAAACAGCCATTTTTTATATTTATTTTAACCCTATGTGTATTCCTTACCTCGACTTCAGCTAATTATCTCGATAAAGAAACCGCCGATAGAATTCGTAAAAATGTTGATTCCATTATCGCAAAAGACTTAAATAGCAAGCAACTTATTTTTTCCAAAGATGAACAAAAAACCATTCAACCTGCAAGCCTTACCAAAATAATGACAGCAACATTAGCCCTTGAAAGTGGTCGAATGAATGACGTTGTTACGATTACTAAAGAGATGATTCGTGTTGAACCGACAAAAGCCAATCTTCGTGTTGGTGAAAAATTTTATTTACGCGACTTAGTCAAAGCAGCAATGGTGATGTCCGCCAATGATGCGGCAATGGCAATAGGTGTTTACCTAGGGGATGGGAATGTGGACCATTTTGTGCAAAAAATGAATCAAAAAGCAAAACAGCTAGGCATGAATAACACTCATTTTACAAATCCATGTGGTTTTGATATAGGAAATCACTACTCGACTGCTTGGGACTTAATGAAGTTAAGTGAATATGCTATTAAAAATAGTGCCTTTAACGAAATGGCAAAGCTTAAACGTCATGATTTCAGATCACTCAATACAAGACGTTCTTATGCAGCTTACACTCACAATCGTCTATTAAATAATTATAAATATGCTGTTGGTATTAAAACCGGATTCACGCAAAAAGCAGGTCCTTGTCTTATTGCCCGCGCCAAAAAAGACAATAAAGATATTTTGGTCGTTATGCTCAATTCCGAACACCGATGGAAAGATATTCGTGTTATTTTTGAAGATGTTATGCCTGAAGTAACCGATAGTAAAACAAAATCTGAACCTCAAATGATTAAATCTTCAAAACCTTCGAAACATGCACATACACATAGTAAAAAAAGAAGTTCAAAAACAGTCGCTTAAAAAGACTTGTTCTAATGATTAACAAGCCTTTTTAACAACAAAAAGTTTATTTGGCTAGGCTTTTTGTCCTTTCATACGAAGCTTCCATTGCCTTAATAAAACTATCACGAACTCGCCCTTCTTCTAACTTTGCATAGCCAGCCACCGTTGTACCTGCGGGAGACATCACTTTATCTTTTAAAAGGGCTGGATGTTCACTTTTAAGCAATTCACCCATACCTTCAAACAAAGCGGCAACCAGCTGATAACTTATATCGCGTTTTAATCCTAAATTTACAGCACCATCACTTAAAGATTCTGCAACTAAGGCCATCCATGCAGGGGAACAACCCGCAATTCCGGATGCAATATCAAGGTCCTTTTCACTCTCTAACCAAAAGCACCTTCCGATGGAACCTAACACATTCAAGACCTCTTCTTTCAATGCATTATCTCCACATATGGAAGTGGCTGATTTTTGGACAAGAGCCGCCATATTGGGCATTGCTCGTACATAATGCTCTGCTGCAATACCTTCTTTTAATTTTGCGAGGCTAATACCCGCCATTATCGAAATAACACCTTTTGCTTTTCCATGAGTGACTAATGATGGAAAAGCCTGAGGTTTAACGGCAACAATGACTAAAAAACCATCCAGTGAAGGAATCTCTTGCACCACTGTTATCGTAGGATATTTTTGTTTGAGTACATCAGCTCTTGTAAGATTACGTTCGACGACGGTGATTTCCTTCACATGTAAGCCTTTAAGCATAGCCCCACCCATATTCCCTGCACCAATTAAAAGTAGTTTCATTCAATATCCTATCTATAATTTTATGAATTATACCGCATTATTGATAGTGAAGAAGCTCCATAGATTCTCTTTTTTAGCCAGTAATAATCAAAAATTGACATTTTAGTATACTCAAAATTTAATTTTGGCCCGCTATCTTGAGAATCTGTAAGCCTAAAAAAGAAAACGTTAACCATGTTATTAACACTTGCTTTGTATAATGTTTTATCAAAATTTTGGAGTATGAATGCAAAAAAGAGCTTTTCTTCTCAGTATGATGGTCTTCTTCCTCAGTGGCTGTATCAATCCTGATATTCCACCATTGCCATTACAACCATCTCAGCATACTCAGATTACCGATAATCGTTGGTGGGAAGAATTTCAAGATACAAACCTCAATCAGCTCATTGACGATGCCCTTAAAGAAAGTCTGAGTTTAGCTGCGGCCAAAGAGAGAGTCCTTCAAGCCTATGCGACATTGCAAATGAAACGTGCATCAACGATGCCTTCACTAGGAGCTACAGGAACGGCGGGTCGTCAAGATGAACTCAAGGGCGTAGAATCTCAAAAAGATACCTATACCGCAACATTAAACGCTTCCTATGAAATAGACCTTTTTGGTAAAAAAGAAGATGCAACCAATGCATCAGAAGCAAGCTTTAAGGCCATGCAAGAAGCCTTACATGTCAGCAGTATTAGTTTAGCTGCCGAAATTTCTATTGCATGGTACACTTTAGCCCAAAAGCAAGAGAGCTTAGTCCTTTTACAAGAGCAAATCAAAGTGGCTCAAAAGATTTTAACCATTACGAAGCTTACGCATGAGCGTGGCAAAAATTCTATCACCGATGTATGGCAACAAGAACAATACATCAAATCACTTGAGGCGCAAGTCCTAACACTTCAAGCAGATACTGATACCCAAATTCGCTCTTTAAATATCTTACTTGGACGTTCTCCTTTAAGTGCTTTACCGAGTACATCTCAGGCAAAACTCATACCCTTACCGCCTATCCCAGATGTAGGAATACCTGCAACAAAACTTTTAGCACGACCTGATGTTCAACAAGCCTTTTATACATTACAATCTGCACATTATGATTTAGCTGAGGCGATTAAAAACCAATACCCATCTTTTTCTATTAGCCTCTCTACCCTTGCCTCTAGCACACAATTTTCGAATCTTTTGGATACGATTATTGCGACTGCAACGGGTACAATTAGCGGAACGCTTTACGATGGAGGCAATAAAGAAGCTTTAGTGAAAAAAGCACGTTTTATTACTAAAGAGCGCTCTTATACCTATCAACAAACATTAATTGTAGCCTTTAATGAAACCTTAGAAGCCGCGCATAAAGAATCCATGCAGACACGTTATAACACACAACTTGATGAGAGGTTAAAGCTTGCTCGCTCTATCTTAGAACGACAACAAACCAAATACTTATACGGTATCGTTGAATATTTAAACGTTTTAAGCGCACAACAATCATTGCAAGATTTAGAACAAATGAAACTCTCGAAAGAGCTTGAAAACATTAAGTACCGTATCGCTCTGTACCGCTCTTTAGGGGGCGCTTTTATCACTCATGACGTAGATAAGGAATGGAAAAACTATGACAACTAAACGCATAATCATTAATATTGGAGCATCACTTCTCATTCTAGGTATAGGTTTTTTAGTAAGTCAAAAACTTCTCACTACAGCACCTCAAGCCCCCAAACAAAAACAAATCACTACTGGAACGATTATCGAAACAATCAATATTGCTCCTTCAACACAGCCCATTATTATTCAAACCATTGGTAGCATAGAAGCCTCTGCATCAACCATTATTAGTGCTAAAGTTGCAGGCCGTATTATCGAAATAAATCCAAATTTTCTCCTGGGTGGAATTGTTAAAAAAGGTGATGTTTTAGTCCAGATTGATAAAACTGATTATCACGCAGCATTAAATCAAGCCAAAGCAGCTTTACTCTCTGCCAAGGCGGCTTTACAAATTGAGTTAGGGCAACAGGCTTCAGCCAAAAAAGAACTTGAACTTTCGACCATGCAGCCTACTGAGCTTAGTAAATCACTGGTTTTAAGAGAGCCTCAACTTGAACAGGCTAAAGCTACGATTTTACAATATGAAGCAGCGTATGAAATCGCTCAAAACAACCTCAACGAAACAACCGTTAAAGCTCCTTATGATGGTGTTATTACAAAAAAATCTTCTGAATTAGGAAGCTATGTCACCAATCAAAGCACTATTGCAGAAGTGGTTGCTACTAATACATTTTGGATTAAAGCGAACATTCCCCTTTCATATCTAAAATTTTTAAATACCATGGATGAGCAAGACCTCTCAAAACTACCGATAACTCTTTTGGATAAAAATGAATCTTTACATGTAAGTGCTAAAATCATTAAACTTCTCCCTGAACTTGATAATATCACCAAACAAGCACAACTACTCATTGCCATCAAAGACCCACTTAATTTACACCATTCCAAAGAGATGAATCGTACGATTTTATTAGGGGATACACTTAGTGTCCATATCCAAGGAAAGCGCTATGAAAATATTTTTGCCATGCCATCCTCTTTACTGCGCGCGAATAGTACCGTTTGGGTTATGACAGATAAAAATGAGCTCTCTATTAAACCCGTACATGTCCTCTATAAAAACAACCAATCTATCCTCATTGATGAAGGACTTACACCCAACGATAAAATCATCACCACCTACTTAACTGCTCCTGTTGAAGGTATGAAAGTGGTTGAATTATCCAGCTTTAAAAAAAGTAAAAAGGCTGACTAATGCATAAAAAGCCAAATTCCATCCTTGAATGGATTGTAAAAAATAAAGTCACTGCCAATATTGCAATGCTTGTTTTTTTACTGGGCGGCGTGTATATGGGCCTTCTGATAAAAAAGGAGGTTTTCCCTGAATTTGAGCTCGATATGGTCACCATTTCAGTTGCCTACCCTGGGGCGAGCCCCGAGGAAGTTGAACAAGGGGTTATTTTATCAATTGAAGAAAAAGTAAGAGGCATTGAAGGGATTAAAGAGATAACAGCTTCCGCAAAAGAGAGTCTTGGTACTGTTATGGTCGAACTTGCGGAGGGCAGCAATAAAACGCGGACCTATCAAGATATTAAACAAGCCGTTGATGGTATCACCACTTTTCCAGAAGATACTGAAACACCCAATATTTCTATGAGCTTACGCAAACGTCATGTTCTCTCTTTGACGTTGACAGGCGATAAAGACCCTCTCGTCTTAAGAGAATTGACAGAAAAAGTACGTGATAGACTGTTACAACATACCGATATTACGCAGGTAGATCTTATTGGTGCAAAAACATACGAAACAGAAATTACTGTCGATAAATTAGCGATGGAAAAATATGGCCTCTCCATTCAAAATATCTCAGATATTATCGCTAAAGAATCTGTTGAACTCTCCGGAGGCAGTGTTAAAAGTGATGCGGGAGAGATGCTTTTGCGTGTTAAAACACGTAGAATTCAAGCTTCAGAATTTAAATCCCTCCCTATTGTAACAAGCACTACAGGTACCACACTCACCTTAGGGGATATTGCAACGATTCACGAAACGTTTGTTGATGATAATACCTATTTTACCTACAACAATAAACCGGCCATCGCACTCGATGTTTATCGTATAGGCAAAGAAACACCCAAAAGTGTCTCTAAAGCAGTACATGCTGTTGTTGATGACCTCAGCGATGAGTTGCCTGCACCCTATCAGTTGATTATCAATGATGACCAATCTAAAGTTTATGATGCGAGATTGCAGCTACTCCTCCAAAATGGCTTACAAGGTCTTATTTTAGTCGTGCTTATTTTAGGTATGTTTTTAGAATTTAAGCTTGCGTTTTGGGTGGCACTCGGTATTCCCACATCCTTTTTAGGCTCTTTACTTTTCTTAGAATCTTTTGGTGTCTCTATCAATATGATTTCGATGTTTGCCTTTATCATTGCTTTGGGTATTGTTGTCGATGATGCGATTATCGTAGGAGAAAACGTTTATGAATACCGCCAAAAAGGGATGAACTATATTGATGCAGCTGTTCAAGGTACCAAAGATGTTGCTGTTCCTGTGAGCTTTAGTATCCTAACCAATATCGTCGCCTTTATTCCACTTATCTATCTTCCAGGAATGCTTGGGAAAATCTTTGGCGTTATTCCTATTGTTGTAACCATTGTTTTTGTCATCTCATGGGTTGAATCTATTTTAATTTTACCCGCACATATAGCCTATAAAAAAGAGGCCAAAGAGGGAAGTTGGTCACATAAATTATGGATACAACAACAAAAAATTTCCAAAGGGCTTGATACTTGGGTTGAAAAAGTATATAAACCTTCGTTACTCTTTTGCATTCGTAATCGTTACACTACGGTCATTGCAAGTATGATGATTTTAGTGCTTGTCTTATCCTATGCTATCAGTGGAAGACTTGGCTTTGAGATGATGCCCCGTGTTGAATCAAATCGTGCCGTTGTCTATGCAACACTCCCCATAGGAGCACCTCATTCTCTTATGGAAGAAATCAATCAAAAGATTATCGCCGCAGGATTAAAAACTGTTACTGACATTAATGAGCCTCATTTAGAACAAGGCTATAGAAGTAAAATTAATGAAAACAGTATTCAGGTAACATTTTACCTTATTGATGGTGAAGAGAGAAAAACCTCAACAGGCTATTTTAACGAAATATGGCGCAAAAATCTCGGTAAACTTGCGGGGGTCGATTCTTTAGTCTTTAAAAAAGATATTGGAGGACCTGGTGGTGGACGTTCCGCTTTGACTATTGAGTTAAGTCACCGCAATACAGCTCTACTAGAAAATGCTAGTGTTGATTTAGCTAATATTTTGAAAAACTTCACCATCACTAAAGACATTGATGACGGAACCTCTTCTGGCAAACGTCAAGTTGATTTTACGCTCCTTCCTTTAGGACAAAAACTAGGGCTTACCGCCTATGAAGTTGCACGGCAAGTACGTTATGTAACTTATGGGAAAGAGTCTATCCGTGAACAACACGGTCGAAATGAAGTCAAAATCATGGTGCGCCAAAGTGAAGATGAACGTGATAGTGAAGCCAGTATTGATAATATTAAAATCAAAATACCTAGTGGTGGTTTTGTGCGACTAGGTGATGTTGCTCAAAAAAAAGAAGGCAATGCCTACACTCAAATTTCAAGACGTGAAGGTAAACGCACCATCAGTGTTACCGCCAATGTTGAACCTGAATACAATACTCCTCAAATCATTGCCTCTTTAAATGATGAGTATTTACCACAGCTCCAACAAAAATACCCCGAACTTGAAATTCAATACCAAGGTAGGCAAGCTGAAACCAAAGAGAGTAAGCAAAGTCTTATCTCAAGTTTTATTCTCGTACTTGCAATTTTATATATTATGCTCGCTATTCCCTTTGCCAGTTATATTCAACCTCTCATTGTTATGCTCGCTATTCCTTTTGGCATCATTGGAGCCTTTTTAGGACATATGGTGATGGGATATAGTCTGAGTATGATTAGTGTTATGGGAATTGTTGCGCTCTGTGGTGTGGTTGTCAATGACACCCTTGTTATGGTCGATTATGCCAATCATATGAGACTCGAAGGTAATAATGCTAAAGAATCTATCATTATGGCAGGAACAAGGCGTTTTAGACCTATTTTACTGACCACAGCAACCACTTTTGGTGGACTTGCACCAATGATTTTTGAACGTTCGATTCAAGCTAAATTTATGATTCCAATGGCCATTTCATTGGGGTATGGTATCCTTTTTTCAACAATTATTTCACTCATTATTGTTCCAGCAATTTATATGATTATAGATGATGTGAAGCATTTTTTTTCAACGCATTCACACGAAAAAGATAAAGTAATAGCCAATAGAGACTAGCATTTTTTGTAGTCTCTATATCACGTGGTAGATCTCATAGAATCATCAAAGTTCTAAGAGCTTGCTACCAACTTTTTAACCAATCTGCGCACAATCGGGACGACGGTTAAAACAGCAGGAAAAGCAACGATATAAGCTTTCCAAAAAGCTTTTGCCCACAGCATAAAAAAACCATCGACAAAACCAATGTTAATAAAGGTAACCACAAAAGACATCAAAAATGTCATAAACAGTGACATCAAAAATGCAAAGGTGATGAATTCATACTTTTTAGGAATCACATTTTCTCCTGCAGTATTTTTATCTCACGTTGCGGATACGGAATAGTAATACCCTTGACATGTAAAGCTTCAAAAATTGCTAAATTAATAGCATATTGTGTTTTAAAATAGCTTTTTGTTGGTACCCAATAACGAAGCCCCAAGTCTATGGAACTCTCGCCAAATTGAGCAATACCAATAATTGGTTCATTTGTTTTTGATACATCTGCATGCTGAGACAAGACCTCTTTAATGGCAGAAATAGCTATTTTTGGCTCATTGTTATAACCAATACCCACACTTGATTCAACGATGCGATATTCAAAGGAGTTAACCATAATGTCACCAATAAGTCGTTTATTTGGTATCGTAATCAATTCTTCATCTTCATTGCGAAGCATTGTATAGGCTAATTTTATATCTTCTACGACACCATACACATTTGCCATTGCAATGGTATCTCCAACTTTAAAAGGACGACTGATGATCAAAAGTACCCCTGCGGCATAATTTGAAACACTCCCTTGCAAAGCCAAACCTGCTGTTAAAGATATAGCACCAATGGCTGCGATAAAAGGAGCAATGGAAATACCAATCTTGCCTAGAGCTATCACCACCATTGCCATTAAAACTAAAACTCTAGCAAGATGCGCCATAAATTTGGCGAGAGTGACGTCAAAATTGTGTTTGAGAAAAAATTTCATCAATAGTTTAAAAACATATTTAGAAGTAAACCATCCAATCAAAACAATAATCAAGGCACCAACTAGCTGAAAACTATAATTGGTTAAAAACTCAATCACGATAGTGTAAAACTTTTGTAAATTTTGTATTTCTTGCTCCATAACCTTTCCTTTCTTTGTTGATTATGATTATTATACCAAAATGAGATTATTGGATATAGATATAAAACAAGGTATAATAATCAAGTTTATTATTTTTAATGATAAAACTCATACTAAAGAGATACTGTGAAAGTATTTAATACTATTTTTCAAGATTATTCATCCCTTACTGAACTTATTAAAAATAATGATTATAGAAATGAACCTGCTCTTTTAGTTCAATTTTTTGATGGACGCAATCACCAAGAACTTTTTAGCGAAATGGCTTCTACTTTAGCCTTTTTACTTCCTAATGCTGTTATTATAGGGGCTACAACAGCGGGAGAAATTTTTGATGCTCACATGTATGAAAACTCTGTTGTACTTTCTTTTTGTGCTTTCTCCCATACGAAGCTCATTCCGCTTTTGAGTCGAACATGTGATTTTAAGGGTGGACAGACATTAGCGAAAACACTCCCAAAGGATGCAGTTAAAGCAGCTATTTTATTTAGCGAAGGTTTGGCTGGCCACCCTGAAGAGTTTTTACAAGGCATTCATACATGTCATCATGAGCTTACCATTGCAGGAGGAGCCGCTGCTGATTATGGAACGTTTTCCTTAACGCTCATTTCACTCAATGGGATTGTTTATGAGCACGGTGTTGTTGGAGTTGCTTTTCACAATGCCTCTTTAAGAGTCTTTAATGCTTGGAAGCTGAATTGGAATCCTATAGGCAAACCTATGCTTATCACCAAAGCCGTGAACAATGCTATTTATGAACTTGATTCAAAACCAATTTTTGATATTATACGTCATTATTTTGGTGATGGTATCGTCGAAAATCTTCCCTCAAGTATTGTCAAATTTCCTCTTATTAAAACGGAAAATGGTGTTAATATTGCAAGAGCACCTATCGCTGTAACAAAAAATTCTCTGATTTTTGCTGGAAATTTCACAAATGGAGAAAAGGTTCGCTTTGGTATTGCCAATATCGATGGTATTATTGACAACACCGACTCTACCCTTCAATATCAACCAGAAGTATTGTGGATTTATTCGTGTATGGGGCGCAAAGCCTTTGCTGGTACGATTCTTGAACAAGAGTTTCAATTGTGTAATGCAGTAAGAACAACCGCAGGATTTTTTACGTATGGAGAATTCTTTAAAACACCGCGGTCTACGCAAATGTTAAATCTTACAACAACTGTTTTAGCATTGAGTGAACAAGAAAAATGTGAATTATTGCCCAAAGCGAGTGTTCAAACGTTAGATGAAACGCATCAGAATATTGCAGTGATGTCTCGTCTTACCAATGCTGTCGTGCAAGAACTAGAGCAAACCATTAAAACACTGGATGCCTATAAACTTGCACTCGATGCTAACTCTATTGTTTCAAGAACCAATACAGAAGGCATTATAACCTATGTTAATGATCTCTTTGTCAAAATATCAGGTTATTCACGTATTGAACTTATCGGACAATCACACAGTATTATTCGCCACCCCGATGTTCCCAATAGCACCTTTCAAACTATGTGGAAAACCATTACTTCTGGAAAAGTTTGGAAAGGGATGATTATTAACAAAGCCAAATCAGGTGAACCCTATTATGTGGATACTACCATCGTACCCTTATTTGATGAAAATCAAAAGATTGTTGAATATATTTCAACCCGAAATGACTTGACAGAAATTATCAAACAACAGCAAACAATCCAAAAACAAACAACGGATTCTTTAACACATTTACCCAATAGAATTAAATTTTTTGAAGATCTTGAAAACTATCAAAACCCCTTAATTGCCCTTATTAATATTGATAGTTTTGGTGAAATCAATCGCTTTTATGGATTTGAAACGGGTAATGCCCTTTTAAAAGAATTTTCAAAAAAATTGCTCTTTTTGCTCTATTCAACACATTATTCACTCTACAGCCTTGGCGCTGACAATTTTATTGTTATAACCGACGATGAACAAACCAATACATTCTGTTCAAAAATTGAAAATATTATTTTCCGCATTCATGAACACGAATTTTTACCTCATCTTCAAGGGATTACAACACGCATTAGCGCTGGTATTGCCACAGAGAAAGCACAAATTCTCTCACGTGCCGAAGAAGCTTTAAAACAAGCGCGTTCGAGACATGTATTTTGGTTTCTCTCCAGTGAAAAAGAAGAAGCCATTCATGAACAAAATTTTCAAATGCTCAATACTTTAAAACATGCCATTGAACACGATAGAATTATTCCTTATTATCAAGCAATACTCCACGTTAAAACAAGGCGTATAACCAAATATGAAAGCTTAATACGACTTATCGATGAAAATGGTATCCTCTATACCCCTTATTTTTTCCTCGAAGTTGCTAAAAAATCAAAATATTACTCTACCCTCACACGAATGATGATTGAAAAAACTCTGACTGATTTTAAAACACGCACAGAAAGTGTTGCTATCAATCTTTCAGTTGAAGATATCGAAGATACGGCAACAGTAAATTTTATCAAAGATGCTGTTATGAATTTTCCTGAACCTTCACGTATTATTTTTGAATTAACTGAAACGGAAGCGATTAGAGATTATCAAACAATAACCTCTTTTATCAAAGTATTTAAAGCTTTAGGTATCAAAATTGCTATTGATGACTTTGGTAGTGGTTACTCAAATTTTGCGTATCTTGCACAATTTAATGCCAATATTCTTAAAATTGATGGGACGATTATTAAAACAATCGCAAGCGATGACAACAGTTACCAAATCGCTGCAGCTATTAATGATTTTGCAAAAAGACTAGGTATGCAAACCGTTGCTGAATTTGTTTGTAACAAAGATATTGATGACATTGTTAAAGAGTTACATATTGATTTTGCACAAGGTTATTTTCACGCAGAACCACTGCCTATTGAACAACTCCCTTAATCCTTGATGCTTATTGCTTAACTGAACTATTGATAATAGTGATATTTTGACAACTTTTTTCATCCCCTAAAGTACACGCCTTTTGAAAAAAATCTAATGCTTTTTGCTCATCTTGTGATGTGCCATGTGAGCCATTATAATACATCACACCCAGTGCCACGCAAGCATCAACTTCACCAGTATTGCATGCCTTTTCATAGTAATCTACTGCACTGATATAATCCTGCGCATCTTCATACATAAGTGCTAAATGAGCACAACTCTCGCCATTCCCATTGTCACACGCTTTGTCATAATACGCAACCGCCTCATCCATATCGATAGCAACACCTTTACCATTTTCATAAAAACGTCCCAAATTAGCACATCCTTCTGCATCATTGAGCCCACACGCTTTTTCATATGCATCAATCGCTTTTTCAAAACTAAGTCCTGCATGTCCACTTTCATACATAAAACCAAGATGGGAACACGCCTCTGCTAAACCAGCATCACATGCTTTGGTGTACAATTGTTTGGCATGCGAAAAATTTTGATTTACCCCATCACCCGTATGATACATTGTCCCTAAAAGAAGACAGCTGGTCAGATTTCCCGTATCACACTCATTTTGATACATACTCTCTCGCTCAAAATCCAACGCACTCAAAGTTACCGTCAAAATGAGTATGCTCATCACAAAAACTGCTTTTTTCATTTTGCCTACCTTGTCTTTATTTTTGAAATTATATTACAATACTCTTATGAAGCCAAACAACACGAGTACACATTCACGCATTATCCACAATCCAAACTTTCCTTTTGTGGAAATTCGCTACACTAAAGCAAGTGATAGAGCCTATGAAGCCCACGCGCATCCTACTCTTTCTATTGGAATTTTAGCCGAAGGTGATACAGTTTTCCACATTCCAAAAGGTGATTTTTTACTCACTTACGGTAGCCTTGCTATTATTGAGCCTCACGTTCAACATACATGTAACCCTCGTCTTGGTGCTAAACGCACCTATTTTATGGTCTATCTCGATGCCACCTTTTGCCTTTCCATTCAAAATAGACTTTTTCACATGTCCTCATCAAAACTGTTGCCTTTAAAAACGCCACTGGTGCATCATAAAGCCTTATTTGAGAGTTTTTTAGCCCTAATGAATAATTTCTTGATTGATGCTAATGCCTTCCATATAAAGGCATTGGAGGTATGGTTAGAGAAGTTTTTTTGGCTTTACACTAATCGTGTCAATGTGCCGCCATCGCAAACCACCATCGATGATATAGCGCATTTTCTCAGTGAGCGCTTGGATGAACCTGTGCGACTAGATATGTTAGCCTCTCGTTTTGGACTCAACCCATATGTGCTTATTCGACGTTTCAAAAAAACCTTTGGTTGCCCGCCAAAACATTATTGGTTAGATTTAAAAATCCATCATGCTAAAAAACTTTTGCAAGAAGGTATGCCCATTGCGCTGTGCGCACAGTATTGTGGCTTTAATGACCAAAGCCACTTTCACCGCTTTTTTAAACGTAAAACTGCTCTTAGCCCTAAAGAATACCAAGTCAATTTTATACAATAAGCTTTTTGCGCATTGCTCTATACTTGCAAGCAAAAAGGTTTTACTATGCTAAGCGTCGAGTTTATCACCCTAACATCTATCTATTTTTTAGCTCTCTTAAGTCCAGGACAGGATTTTTTTCTTATTTTACGAACGGCACTTTTACATGGCTATAAATTGGCATGGTGGAGTTGCTTTGGCATTGCCCTTGGCAACACGCTTTATATCGCCCTCGCCTACATCGGACATGAAACGCTTATCCAATTTCCTTTTCTTCTTCCTACGATTGAACTTTTAGGGGGCCTTTTTTTAGTCTATCTAGGCTATATTTTACTAACAGCGCCAAGACCGACTTACCAAAGAGGTATTGCACACTCTTTGCCTTCACGCCTAAAACTTTTTAATGCAGGTTTTCTCTCTGCCATTTTAAACCCTAAAAATACCCTCTTTTACCTCTCCATTCTTTTCACCATCGTATCACCTCAAACAGCCTTACATGTAAAGATAGCCTACGCAGGTTGGATGATAAGTTTGCTCTTAGTGTGGGATATGTTTGTAGCTTTTTTATTGGGCCATCAAAAAGCCAGTAAACTCCTTGACTTTCTCTATCCTATTCAAAAAATAATAGGCAGTGGATTGATACTCTTTGGAGGTTATACACTTTTTATAAAACTCTCAGCTTAAACTTTTGATAACCTTATATCATAGTTTTATATAATTATAATTATTGATTTAAATCATTGATTTTTGAATTACTTTATATTATCCTTTCTTATTGTTTTAAACTAAAGAAACAAGATGAATGATGCTTTTTTCAAAAAAGTCTCTTTATTAATCAATAAATACGCAACTCTTGAATTAAATATACAACGATGGCAAAAAGGGAATGAAATCAATCTAAAGGAACGTGTTGTGTCTATTGTAGAAGTCATTACCATGATCAAAGATATAGCAGATCGAACCAATTTCTTAGCATTAAATGCAGCGATTGAAGCAGCACGTACACAAAAAGCAAATGCATCTTCAAATAATTTGAAAAGATTTAAAGATAAACTTCAATCCCTTATTATCGGGTGTGATGCTATTCTGGATAATACGCAACTAGTCTCTTATAAATTATTTGCCAATCTTGCAAACTTAGAGCATCTTTTATTTAGAGTTAATCCTTACCATGCTATATTCTTTACTAAAAATATCACTTTAAAAAACTATCAGCACTGTCGTTTTGGTAAATGGATGGTTGCAAAAGGTAAAGATCTTTTCGGCATTATTGATTCTATAATTAAGGAAGCATAACATACAATGTATAGTAAAAAGCAAAAAATAGCTTTAATTATTGCCACTACTTTATCTTTTATTTTTGCATTATCTCTTTATCTTGAAGGCAAGGTTAGGATAAGTGAATACCATCAGCATATGCTTTATGAAATACATATCCACTATGAAGAAAAAATAGATGACCTTGTAAAAATGAGTGGATTATCCTTGAAAATTATCTCAACATTTTTACAACCCTATGTCAAGAATCTACCTGAACGAGAATCCAAACCTCTTCAAGAGCTACTGCTAATGCATCAAAAAGAATTGGGCGATTTAGCACTAAACGAAGAAGGTATGACACATTTGAGTATTTACTCTTTATCTGGAGAATTACTTTTAGATTTAGTTGAGCATCAAGAAGGTCATAAACACTCTTCGCTAGGACACAATATTTTACTTCAACATGCCATACAAACGCATAAAATTACTTATGGTTACGATTATGATGCTGAATTTCATGGATTTAAATATATTGCTCCTTTAAGTATTAATAGCTCTATAATCGGCTATATTGAAATTGCCATACCTTTCTTTTGATGTTATACTCAAAGATATAGACACGACACTTACATCACAATCCCTTATTCTCTATAAAAAAGAAGTGATTCATTCTAGCTCTCCCCATGATTTTTCAGATATACCAAGTAATGCGCATTATAGTATTGAAAAAAATTATTTACCACTATTCTCGAACCTTGAGATAAATGGCTTATTCACAGATAGTCTGATCAAAACTATGATGAATGAAGATGGGATGGTATACACAAAGATAAAATCTAACATGCAATCATATTTACTGACTCTTCTACCACTCTACACGTATAACCAAGAATTTGTGGGTATTTTCTAACCCACCACAATGAAAGTAAATATTTACTCATTGTACTGGTTCAAATCATTAAATATTGTGGTGCTTTAATCGTTTTATGGTTTCTCTATTTTCTCTATTGCAAACATTTACGCAGTGAAGTTTTACTGGAACAATATAAAAAAATTGTCGATATAACAGCCCTGGTTTCAAAAACAGATCTTCATGGAAAAATTACCTATGCAAACGACTCGTTTGTAGCACTATCGGGCTATTCAAGAAAAGAGCTCATAGGCGCTTCTCACAATATCATTCGTGCTCCCGAAATGGCTAAAGAGAATTTTAAAAACATGTGGGCAATGATACAACAAGGAAAAATTTGGCAAGGTAAAATTACCAATAAAAAAAAGAATGATGAAAGATATACTGTCAATAGCACGATTATTCCTCTTAAAAATGAATATGGAAACATTATAGAATATATGGCGATTCGTTTTGATATTACTGAATTAGAAGCATATCGAGAACTTTTAGAACATCGATTATCCAATACAAACCATGATTTAAAGCACCATATTGCTCTTGTGACACAATACCAAAATGCCATAGAAAAGGCATCTGCTTTTTGCAGATTTAATCCTGATGGTGTGATTACATACGTCAATGAAACCATGTGTCTAATTAGCCAATGTGAAGAGTCTGAACTGTTGCATCAAAATGTAGTAGCATCAAATCTTATAACCGAAAAAACATTTCAAACCATTTTTGCAGAAGTTAATCAAGGTAAAACATGGAAAGGGGTCATTGAATGCAATCACAAAAAAGATATTAAATGTTTTCTAGATGCAACGTTCTCTCCTATTGTTGAGAATGAAATATTACAAGAAATCATGTGCATTAGTCATGATATAACACCAATCTACAATCTTTATAAAGAAATTGAAGATACCCAAAAAGAAGTAATATTTACAATGGGAGCCATTGGAGAATCACGCTCTAAAGAAACGGGACATCATGTCAAACGTGTCGCTGAATATTCAAAACTTTTAGCCACGTTATATGGCCTTAATGCAGAAGAGGCAGAACTTCTCAAACAAGCAAGTCCGATGCATGACATTGGCAAAATTGGTATATCAGATGACATCTTGCAAAAGCCTGCCAAGCTTTCTGATGAAGAATGGAAACTGATGCAAACGCATACCCAACTTGGATATGATATGCTGAAACATTCCTCAAGAGTTATCTTTAAGACGGCTTCTCTTGTTGCTCTCCAACATCATGAAAAATGGGATGGCACAGGTTACCCTAATCATCTAAAAGAAAATGAAATCCATATCTACGGACGTATCACAGCCATCGCTGATGTTTTTGATGCTCTAGGCTCAGAACGTTGTTATAAACAAGCATGGGAGGACGAAGCAATCTTTGAACTCTTTAAACAAGAAAGAGGGAAACATTTTGAACCTAAGTTAGTTGACCTTTTCCTTGACAATATTCAAGACTTTATCAAAATTAGGGAAGAATTAAAGTAAATTTCTTTAGAACAGTATCTTCTCACAAATATCAAATACTAAATATCAATCTTTTGATAAACCCAAAAAATTAACTATATATTCAAACTTAAAAGTGCAAGTATAGAATTCTTATAAAATATGTCTAATGGGTTTTAAGTCTTTAAAAGGACGCTAGTAGTGTTATTTAGAAGGTTGGTGGCGGACAGAGAGGGATTCGAACCCTCGGTCAGGTTACCCCGACGCATCCTTAGCAGGGATGTGGTTTCAGCCAACTCACCCATCTGTCCAAGTAAAAATATAGAAGTGAGATTATAGCAGAACTAAATAATAATCTGCTTAAAATAAAAATTTCAAGCAGATTATACAATTATACATAGGCTACGTCAGATGATTTCAATACTTTATCAAGTAATTTTTGAAGTTTTGCAACAGAACCTTGGTCATTTTTCTTCGCATCTTCAATCTTATCTTTGAGCAAAACGACTAGTTTAACGCCATCTAAAATTTCCATAAACTACTCCTTTAAGATTTTATTTTCCTAAAAAAGCAAAATATATTCCATTATGGTTGCTTTACGAGACCTTCATAAAATGGTATACAAGTATCATTCTGTATTTTTGCTTGCGCAGGTTCATCTGTTTTTGGTTCTTTAACTAAAGAAAGAGCCATAGAGGAAATAGCATTAATAGCTACTTCATTATGTTGAGCTATGGGTTTTAAAAATGAGCCTAAAATTGTTTGCGCAAAAATTGGGCACCCTTTTGTATCCAGCAAAGCTACTTTAACGTCTAAAAACTTATCTTCACTTATTTGAAGAGCTCCTTTAAAAGCAACTCTATTTTTTGCAGTACTCATAGCGACATCACTTAGTTGTACTTCTGAATAGCCAATGTCTAATTTGGTATTCACTTGCTTTAAAATACTATTATTCCCTTTATAGATATCCCATGAATCTGTTAATAAAAATGCGAAATTTAAACGCTCAGGGGCAACCTTATCATTATTGGCGGCCAATAATATTTTATCAATGTCATACCCTTTGACCTCAATATCTTCACCAGTGAGTTGCACAGTTCCATTCAATGTACTTTTAATAGTATACATATCGCCTAATGCAAATGCTAGCTTGCAATCACCATTAGCCGTACCATTGACTATTTCTGAGCCTAAAAAATATTTTGATACTTGAGAAAGTTTCAAGTCCACTATTTTATTCTTTAAAACTATTTTGGGTAATTTCCCACTGATGTCAACTTTTGCAGACCCATTTATCACAGTATCAAAAATTGTATATCTTAAAGACTCAATATTCGCGATAGCCTCTTTCATATCAAAAGCCATTTCTATATCTTTTGCATGTAGTGCATCATATTTCACATTACCTATCTTTGCATTAGCTTTCAATATTACCGAATAAAGTTTATTTTTACTTGGGTCATAATTAATATCATTAAGGTTGAGATTGATTTTTTCAACATTCAGTATTTTTCTATTTTTCTCATCTTTATACTCAATGTTTGCATCACTAAACTTTATTTGTGTAACATTCACTAAAGGAAAAATACCATCAGATTCGCTGAGTGAAAGAGTTTGCTCTTCCTTTAGTTTTTCCTCGCTTTTCTTTGATGCTGGCATTTCAAAGTTATACTTACCTTCTTTAGTCTTTTCAATCAAAACATTCAAGTTTTCTAAAGCAATATGCTTTACTTTAACCTCTTTATGAAACAATGGAGCAATTTCAACAGCAACATCAAAATTGCCAAGTTTAACAAAAGGGATACCCTCTTTATAATAGGGGTTGCTCACTTCAATATCGGAGATGCTAACACCAACAGGGGAAAGTGACAAAACGATATCTCCAAGAATGGTTAATTCATACCCTGTACTCTCTTTAATAATTTTTTGAATTTTTGGTTTATATTCATTAAAATCGATAACTTTCATAATAAGAAAAAAAGAGACAACACTCAGAGCACAAAATAAAACCACGCTTAACACTAACTTTTGAAACATTCTACTTCCTTATTAGGCTATATCTTTTCAAGTATCTTTTGAACAACACTTAGGGGATCTGCATGAAGGTAAATGGGTCTTCCGACCACTATAAAATCAGATTTTTCTTCTTTTGCAGTTTCTAAATCAGCCACTCTTTCTTGATCATTACTGCTTTCGCCAAAAGGCCGAATACCAGGAGTTAATGTTAAAAAAGTTGGTGCTGTATGCGCCTTAATAAGGCGACTCTCAAATACAGAGCAGACCACACCATTCATCCCACTTTCATAGGTATCTCTAGCAAATTGAGCCGCTTTTTCAGCAATACTGCTATGATAGATAGCTTCGAAAGATTCATTGTCAAAACTTGTTAATGCCGTAACAGCTAAAACGATAGGAGGATTGGGAAGAGCATTAATACGTTGCATTACTGTTTGCATCGCCTTTTTTCCACTTGAAGCATGGACATTAAACATATCGATACCTAGCAGGGAAACAGACTCTGCTGCATCTGCCATTGTATTAGGAATGTCATAAATTTTCAAATCTAAAAAAATTTTAAACGAAGGGTTGATGGACTTTATCTCTTTTAAAAGAGCTTCACCATCTCGAATAAAAGAGCGTAACCCTACTTTTAGCCAGATATTTTCACTTTTTAGCTTTTTAACAAGAGCTAAGTTTTCTTCTTTACTTGGTAAATCAAGGGCAACACATAACTGCATCAATGCGTTTCCTGCTCTTTGCAAATGGCATCTAAAACACCATTAATAAATTTAGGGCTAGTTTCATTACACAATTTTTTGGCTAATTCTATCGCTTCATTAATAACCACAGCATTATCAAGTTCTGAAAACAAGATCTCATACGTACCAAGTCTTAAAATGGCACGCTCAATGGTTCCAATTTGTGCCAAATCCCATTCTTTAAGATGCATATTAATCGTTTCATCGACACGTACAATATTTTCTTTAATACCGTGATAAAGGGCTAACGCAAACTCTTTTTGAAGATTACGAATCTTCTTTTCTTCAAATAATTCATCAATAAACTTATCTATCCCCTCATTGCCAATATCTCCTGCGTACAAAAGTCCAACAATGCTTTCTCTTACTTGATGTCGTGTTGCCAACAATAATCCTTATAGATTTTTATATAAACTAATGAGTTCAATCAACCCTGTCATCGCTTCAAAGCCTTTATTACCAGCTTTACTGCCTGCACGCTCAATTGCTTGTTCAATCGTATCCGTTGTTAAAACACCAAATGTTACGGGTTTTTGATACTTAAGTGCCGTATTAGCAACACCTTTGGTTGTTTCAGCTGCCACATAATCAAAATGGGGTGTACTTCCACGTATAACAGCGCCAACGCAACATACAGCATCGTATTTACCAGCACTTAAAATTTTATCCAGCGCCAAAGGAATTTCATAGGCACCGGGAACTAAAATCAAATCAAGATTTTTTTCATCTCCACCGTGACGTATAAAAGCATCGCGGGCACCTTCAACCAATCTATCCGTGATGATATGGTTAAATCTACTATTAATAATCGCTACCTTTTCACTCCCTTTGAGTGAAAGATTTCCTTCAATGATATTCATATTTATCCTTCTACCAAACTCATAATTGTTTTTAATGATACAACATTTTTCGTTACAGTTTAATTAGGCTATATTTAGCCAACATAAGACTCTTTCTAAATGTCAACTATCGAAACACCTCATGAAACTATTTTTTTCGCCATACACTCACTTGTAAAGCTTTTGTAATGGTTTTACGTTTGTTTTCATGCCATATTGATTGCACTTCACAAGGTACACCAATGGATTCAAAGTCCTTGGATAAAATTTCTCTTAAGGCCTCAAAAGTACTATATTTTTCGCCATTTTTCTTAAAACCACCGAGCCATTTTACGCGCGGTGTTTTGCTTTCATTCCAATCATAACTACTTGCAACCACTAAATACCCACCCGTTACAATCCGTTCAGGAATAGTCTGCAAGAAAAGTTTAGGGTCATACAAAGTGTCTAAAATATCATTGGCCAACACTAAATTATACTCATGAAAATAAGGTTTAAGATTATGTGGGTCTCCTTGCCAAAATTCTACTTTTTTTGGCTCATCAATGTAGTTAAAATCTTGTAAACTTTTTTCAAAAAATTCTGCCAGCTCACCCTCTTCTTTAAGAGCGTATTTTAACTTTCCACTCTCTTTAAAACCTGTGGCCAGACGTACAACTCGTGCAGTAAATTCAATACCATGGACTTTATCAAAATGCCGCGCTAATTCAAACGTACTTCGACCCGCTCCGGAGCCTATTTCTAAAGCTTTTTTGCGTGGTCCATCCAAACTTAGACAAAATTCTGCAATACCTTGAAAATAATTATTTTGAGTATCACCAAAATGCGCTTCACAAATCTGGCTCAGCGTAAAGTCTGTTTCATAAAAAACAGACTTTACAACAACAGGTTCATTTGACTCGACATAACGGAAGCCTGCATGTTGGTAAAAATGGCGCCTAAATGCATAGCGTGCTGAACGCAAGACTTCATTACCGGTACTAATCCATGAGCCCCCTTTTATCATATTGTGTCTATCATCAAATGTTGGTACCGAAAAATCATCATACAAAGGGTGAACTTTGAAGCCATCAAAGCCATTCATTGGGGTTTCACTCCATTGCCATACATTGCCAATAAGGTCATAAAACTCCCCAAAGGCAAATGTATCAACAGGAACAGAGGAGGCAAAATACTCTAAATTGATATTCGCTGGCGTATTCTTAGAATGTGGTTCCTCTTCATTAATATATTGATCACGCAAAACATACCACTCTTCTTCACTTGGTAAGCGAATCGGTTTGCCTGTTTGAGTGCTTTTCCAGTTACAAAATGCTTTTGCTTCAAGATAGTTCACCTCTACGGGCCAACTCCACGGCATGGTTATCTCTTCGCACATAGTACGCAAATGATAACCTTCGTTATCTTTACGCCAAAAAAGAGGCATTTGTGCTTCTTTAAATGTACGCCATTTCCAGCCCTCTTCGCTCCAGAACTGCTCTTTGTTATAACCATCTTCTTCAACGAAAGTCAAAAATTCGGCATTACTGACAAGATATTTTGAAGCTTTAAAATCATTAACGTCACTTATATGTAAGCCATATTCATTATCCCAACCATAATAGGTGTTATCTTTATCTTTTCCTAAACGTACCTGCTTACCTTTTACATGTAAAAGGCTATTGTCAACTACAGGTGTATCTATCGGGCAGACTTTCCAAAAAGGCTGAGGACGAACATGCAAAAGAGGTAACTGACGTATCAATACTGAAGAGGTTTCAAGATGAATTCGTTCATGTTCAATACCCATCATTATAGGCCAAAAAGGACTTTCCCAATCAATAGGTAGTTGAAGTGGCAACGTATCAATAAGTTGAAGAACACAAACTTTAACCTTTTCACGGTAGACCCTAATCTCATCAATACTAGGCCATGTATAATTGGATTGGTTCAAATCATCCCAGCTCATTTCATCTACACCAATGGCAAAGATGGATTCATATCGCGGATTGATCCGAGAATCTAAAAGTTTAGCAAGAACAAGTTTGTTGATAAAAAAAGTGGCTGTATGACCAAAGTAGAAAACCAAAGGATGGCGAAGAGGGTCTGCTGTTAAATAATAACTCTCATCATCTTTGAGTGTTTCAAAAAGCTTTTCATAGAGAGTATATGTTTTGAGAAAATATTCACGTATTTGGACTCGCTTATAAATCAATGAGCCCGTATTTAAGACAATATTATGTGTGGGGATAAGCTCCTGCATCCCTTATCCTTCTAAACTCTTTTGTATTTTTTGAATATCCTCAATAGCAAGGCTTAAATCTTCTAAATCAAGCATATTAGGGCCATCACAGAGTGCATCACATGGATTGATATGGGTTTCAAAGAAAAATCCATCCACACCAACAGCTGCGGCTGAGCGTGAAAGGGGACGAACAAATTCACGTTTTCCACCACTTTTACCACCTTCCGCTCCTGGCATCTGAACTGAATGTGTTGCATCAAAAATCACAGGAGCAAACGCTCGCATGATGATAAAGCTACGCGCATCTACCACAAGATTGCCATACCCAAATGTTGAACCGCGCTCCGTTAACCAAACACCTGCTTTACGTGCTATTTCACGGCCCTCTTCGATTATACCTCTGGTTTCAAGCACTTTTTTAACCGAGTAACGCATATCCGCTGGGTTTAAGAACTGTCCTTTTTTAATGTTTACAACACATTTTGTTTGTGCGGCAGCTACCAGTAAATCCGTCTGACGACATAAAAAAGCAGGAATTTGAAGCACATCAACCACTTCACCTACTGGTTTTGCTTGTGTGTAGTCGTGAATATCGGTTAAAAGTTTAAAGCCAAATTCACGCCTGACGTCATCTAAAAGTTTTAATCCCTCATCCATTCCAGGACCTCGAAAACTATCGATACTGGTGCGATTAGCTTTATCAAAGCTGGATTTAAAATAAAAATCTATGGTTTCATCTTCATGGTATTTTACGAGTTTTTCAGCGACCGCAAAAAGATTGTCTCTACTCTCTATAACGCATGGTCCTGCTATTAAAATCATCCTTGTTTCTCCTTTGCTACAATAATTCCACTGATAATAACCAAGAGTATACCAAATAGTCCGATAAAATCTGGTAAATCATCTCCTAAAATCACACCAATAATTAAGGAAAAAAAGATGATAGAATATCCAGCCGCACCTACAATTCCTGCCCTCTCTACCCCAAATGATTTTGTCATATACACTTGCCCGATGGCACCAAAAACACCCATACACATAATGTAAAACCACATTCTTCCCACCGGCATAACAAATTTTCCTACCATAAAATCAAACATGGGCAAAGGATAATACTCCCCCAATACCATTAAGATAATCGGAATAAATGTGCCTAATGAGACAAACGCTAAAACAATACTTCTCGTATCATAAAATTTTTTAAGCTCTCTTACACTGGTATAAGCAAGTGCGGCACCCACACCACTGAAGAGACCAAAAATATCCGTTTTATCAAGCATAAAGCCATTAGGTTTCATAATCAATACAATGCCTAAAAAACCTATAAAAACAGCAATCCAACCTTGTGCACCAATCTTTTCTTTGAGAAAAATATAGGCAAAAATAGCTGTGAAAATTGGGGCACTACGTGAAAATGTCATCGCATCAGCAAGAGGAATATGCGCAATGTTGTAAAAAAAGGCTAGCATCGAAACAAATCCAATGAAAGCTCTAAAAACAAGTAACCATAGTTTGCCACCTTTTTGTACAATCGGAGTTTTAAAGATAGTTGCAGCAACCAGCAATGTTCCAATTGTATTACGAAAAAATACTACTTCAATTGAGTCCATATGCAAACTGAGCATCTTTGCAAATGCGCTATCAAGCGCAAAGCTGAAAGAGGAAATCAGCATAAATAAAACGCCTCTATTGATATTTTTGAGATTTTCTAACACAGTCTCTCCATTTTACATTGTACGAAATCTTAATCTCTTATGTGTTAAAATCTGTTGATACTTTAAGACAAGGAAGAGAAGATATGACGTTCGATGCAATTATAAATTATAAACTCTTTGGGATTGAAGCAGCACATATTGCTATAGCCATCACTATTTTTTCTCTCTCGTTACTGCTACGCAGGATAATTGCAAAAACTCTCTTAGTAAGCTTACGCCGTCTTGCGAGTAAGACTAAGACAAATGCAGACGATAACTTTTTAGATATCATAGAAGAGCCCCTAAAACTTTCTATTGTTTTAATAGGTACCTATTTAGCAAAAGCATGGTTGCCCTTTACGAAATTCGACCTTTTTATAGATGTCTTTATTCGGTCATTTTTTATTTTTATTATCTTTTGGATTTTGTACCGCGTTATTGATCAGTTTGCTTATATCTTTAGCCATTTTAGTGCGAAATTTGGTAAAGAACTGCATCACGATATTGAAAATTTTATTAAAAAAACATTACGTTTTATCGTCATTATCTTAGGAATTATGTCCATTTTACAAGAATGGGGTATCAATGTCAGTGCTTTTGTTGCATCTTTAGGGTTAGGTGGGTTAGCCGTTGCTTTAGCAGCCAAAGATACCGTAGCTAATCTCTTCGGCTCTTTAGTTATTTTCACAGATCGTCCTTTTAAAGTCGGAGACTGGGTAGAAACTACTTTTGTAGAAGGCTTTATCGAAGAAATTGGCATTCGCTCTACCAAAATACGTACTTTTGCTCAAGCACTTGTACATGTCCCCAATGCTAAAATGGCCGATGCTTCCATCACCAACTGGTCTAAAATGGGCAAGCGACGTATCAAAACGCGCATTGGCCTAACCTACAGTAGCAACCCTGAACAAATGAAAACTATCGTTCAGGAAATCAAAGCGATGCTAAAATCACACAAGGATATTCATCAAGAGACTATTTTAGTGAGTTTTGATGAATTTTCCGATAGCTCATTGAGCATTTTTCTCTATTTTTTCACCAAAACAATTCAGTGGGAAGAGTATTTACATGTAAGGGAAGATATTAACTTAAAAATTATGCAAATTGTTGCAAATCATAAAGCCCTTTTTGCATTCCCATCGCAATCGCTCTATATTGAAAGCTTACCAAAATAAAAGCAAAGTAACGCTATAATAAGTGTTACATCAAAAGTAACAAAATTACATCATTCAAGGTTTTTATGAAAAAAATAGCCATTATAGGGCTTCCCAATGTGGGTAAAAGCTCTCTTTTTAATCGCATCGCCAAACAGCGCATTGCGATAACGTCAGATTTTAGTGGAACAACACGTGATATCAAATCTCATTCAGTAATGATTACAGAAAAACCGTGCATTATCCTTGATACTGGTGGGCTTGATAGCTCCAGTGAACTCTTTGAAAATGTCCGCCAAATGTCGATGAATACTTCCAAAAAGGCAGATATTATTTTAATGGTTGTCGATGGGAAAATGCTTCCTAGTGACTATGAAAAAAAGATTTTTTATACACTTCAAGCACTTAATAAACCCATCGCTTTGGTTATTAACAAAATTGATAATGACAAAGAGATTGAGCGGGCATGGGAATTTGACGAATTTGGTGCTGAAGTTACTTTTCCTATCTCAGTTTCACATAACCGTGGCGTAAGTGCTCTACTGGCGTGGATTGGAGACTTATTGCCCAATCCAGAAGGGACAGTGACACCAGAAACTGAAATGGATGATGACGATGACGAAGATGATTTTTTAGAGGACGAAGAAGAAATTGTTGAAGCCATTGTTGAAGAAGAAGTTGAAACCAATCAAATCAATATCGGCATTATTGGGCGTGTTAATGTCGGCAAAAGTTCATTACTTAATGCCCTTGTTGGCAAAGAACGCTCCGTTGTCAGTAGCATTGAGGGTACAACTATTGACCCGGTGGATGAAAGTATCGAATACACAGATAAAATTCTAAACTTTGTAGATACAGCCGGGCTAAGGCGCCGTGGTAAAATTGAAGGTATTGAAAAATTTGCCCTCATGCGCACTAAAGAGATGTTAGAGCGTGCCAATATAGCACTGTTAGTGCTTGATGCGAGTGAAACTTTTAAAGAGCTTGATGAACGTATCGCCTCTTTAGCTGATGAAAACCATCTTGCATGCATCATTGTTTTAAACAAATGGGACAAAGCATTGGCTGATTATGATACGACCGTAGCAGAGCTTCGTTATAAATTTAAATTTCTCTCTTATGCCCCAGTTATCACTGTCTCAGCACTCACTAAACAGCGTGTTTCTAAAATTAAAGATATGATTTTAGAAGTCTATCAAAATTATAGTCTCAAAATTCCGACATCACGTCTTAATGAAATTATCAAAGATGCTACGATAAAACATCAAATACCGAGTGAAAAAACAAAAGCTGTTAAAATTTATTTCGCGACACAATATGGTACAAAACCTCCACGAATTGCTCTTGTTATGAATAAACCACGTGCTTTACATTTTAGCTACAAACGTTATCTTATCAATAAGCTTCGAGAGAACTTTGCCCTTGAAGGTACGCCTATTTTACTTTATCCAAGAGGTAAAGGTGAACGCGATAACGATATGGAAAACGAAAATAATGATTAAATGTAAGAGTAGAAATATCGTTTTGATCGGTTTTATGGGCGTAGGCAAAGGTACCATTGCACGCGCACTCATAAAAAAAATGAAAAAAATTAGCCTTGATACTGATGACATCATTGAAAGCATGGAAAATCGAAAAATCAAAACTATTTTTGATGAAGAGGGTGAAACTTATTTTCGAACTCTTGAAAAGAAATTAGCTAAATGGTTAGAAAAAAATGTCACAAATTGTATTATCTCCACAGGTGGAGGTTTTTATAAAGTAGACAACTTAGATGATATAGGTACCGTTATATACTTACAATCTAGCTTTGAAGGCATTCTTTCGCGTCTTCAAAGCCATGAAAATGCTGAACAAAAATTGGCAAAAAGACCCCTACTTTCAGATTTAGAAAAAGCTAAAAAACTCTTTGATGAACGTGTGATCGCTTATGCCAAAAAAGCAGATATGACCATTACCGTTGAAAATAAAAGTGTCGATGTCTGCGTCGATGAAATCATTAAAAAACTCAAATTCAAATAATTTAGGAATCGTTATGCGCGTTTTAACAGGAATTCAACCTTCAGGAGCTCTCCATTTAGGAAACTATTTTGGGGCTATCAAACAAATGGTCAATTTGCAAGAAACCAGTGATTTATATATTTTTATCCCCAATTATCATGCACTAACATCCCTCAAAGATGGTAAGGCTTTACGTGATAATACCCTTGATGCAGCTATCAATTTTATGGCTTTAGGGATTGACCCACAAAAAGCAACATTATGGGTACAATCAGACGTTAAAGAAGTCTTAGAGCTTTATTGGATACTTTCAGGCTATACACCGATGGGACTTTTGGAACGTGCGCATAGTTATAAAGATAAAGTAGCTAAAGGCATTGCGGCAAACCATTCACTGTTTTCATACCCCGTTTTAATGGCGGCTGATATTTTACTCTATGACTCTGAAGTCATCCCTGTAGGTAAGGATCAGATTCAACATGTAGAAATTGCCCGTGATATCGCCATTAAATTTAATAATGACTTTGAAAATGTGTTTACAATACCCGAATATAAAGTCGATGAAGTTGTTGCAACCGTTCCTGGTCTTGATGGGGCCAAAATGAGTAAAAGTTATGGCAATACCATTAATATTTTCTGCACGGAAAAAGAGCTCAAAAAAGCATGCTCTAAAATTGTCACTGACTCAACACCAATGGAAGAACCCAAAGATTTTTCAACATGCAATGTTTATGCTTTAGCTAAACTCTTTTTAGAAAATGACGAAGTACTTGCATTGCAACAACGCTACCAAAAAGGTGGCGAAGGCTATGGTCATTTTAAGGCCTATCTTCAAGGTCTTATTTGGAATTTCTTTGAAGAGGCCCGTGATAAAAGAGCCTATTATCTTGCCCATCCCAATGAAGTGATGGATATTTTAGAAGATGGAGCTAATAAAGCTCGAAAAATTGCCAATGAAAAAATGATACAGGTCCGAGAAATTGTCGGAATTTATCGCTAAGGAATAGTATGTTAGATATTAAATTAATCCAAAATGATTTTGAAACAATCTGCGCAAAACTACGCAAAAAACATGTTGATGAAACTCTATTAGAAGCCTTACGTTCTCTCTCACTAGAACTTAAAAAAGCACGATTAGAACTTGAACCTCTTCAAGCAGAACAAAATGCGAAAAGTAAACTTTTTCCTCTTTATGCCAAAGAAGGTAAAGATACTACAGCCCTTAAAGAAGAACTCTCTTTAAATAAACAAAAAATTGCCCAAGAGCTTGAGCACGTAAGAACGCTAGAAGAGAAACTTGAAGCGCTTGCTGTGGTTATCCCTAATACTCCAGACGAGTGTGTGCCCGAAGGGAAAGATGAAAATGACAATATCGAGCTTAAACGTGTTCTAACACCACCAACCTTTAGTTTTACACCCAAAGAGCATTGGGATATCGATAATAAGCAAGAATGGATTGACTTTGAGCGAGGCGTAAAACTTTCCAAAAGTCGTTTTTCAGTTCTCAAAAATCAAGCAGCCAAACTTGAACGTGCATTAATTAATTATATGTTAGATTTTAATACTAAACGAGGCTTTCATGAAGTCGCCGTTCCATATATCGTCAATCGGGAAACCCTTATGGGAACGGGACAATTACCAAAATTTGAAGATGATTTATTTAAAATTGAAGGTGAAGATTTATTTTTGATTCCTACAGCGGAAGTGCCTGTCACCAATCTTTTCAGAGATGAAATTCTTACCAAAGAAGAGTTGCCTCTTAAAATGACAGCATATTCTGCATGTTTTAGAAAAGAAGCAGGCAGTGCTGGTAAAGACACCCGAGGGATGATACGTCAACACCAATTTGATAAAGTCGAGTTAGTCTGTATTACTACTCCTGAGCAAAGTGAAGTTATCTTTGAAGAGATGCTTAACTGTGCTTCTGATCTTTTAACGTCATTGGGGCTAGCACATCGTCATTTATTACTATGTGGTGGTGATTTAGGCTTTAGTGCGGCTAAAACAGTAGACTTAGAAGTATGGTTCCCTGGTCAAAATAGATACCGAGAAATCAGTTCCGTCTCCAATACCCATGATTTTCAAGCCAGACGTGCCAAGATTCGTTTTAAAGATGAAAAAGCAAATCGCCTTGTCCATACACTTAATGGCTCATCTTTAGCTGTGGGTCGAACACTGATTGCAATTATGGAAAATTATCAGCAAGAAGATGGAACCATAGCTATTCCTGAAGTTTTAAAAGAGTATATGTAAAATGGCAGAAGAAGAAGCAGTTGTCATCCTAGAAGGAAGTGAAGAAAAACCTGAAAACTTCGCACCTATGCTAGATGAAAATGCAGAAGAACAAGTCGAAGAGGATCTTGCTAGTGAAAAGAAAAAACTAGCAGGTAGCCGTTCTAGAAAAAAGCTACTATTTTTAGTAATTGCTAGTGCAATCCTTTTGCTTTCTATGATTATTGCTCTTCTTTTTATTCTTAAACAGAAAACGCCAAAACCTCCCCAAGAGCCTTTAAATATAACACAAGTAGAACCTCCTAAACTTAAGGAGCAGTTCAGCCCATCAAAACTTGATACAATGATTAGAAAAGCCAATGTTTTATACGAACGTGGTAATAAGGATGATGCTTTAAAAATTTATGAGCGCATTGCTACCTTTAATGAAGCCATCTCTTTTTACAATATCGGTGTCGCAAAACTTAAAGAACAAAATTTCAAAGAGGCCCTTGAGAGTTTTAAAAAAGCTATTCAAAATAAAGAACATCGCTGTATCAGCGCTATTAATGCCGCTGTTTGTGCTATCGAACTCAATGATCCTAAACTCTTTCGCTACTATATTGATCTGGCTTATGCCTATCTTCCAGAAGAGAGTAATGCTCCTCTTTATTCCTATTATGTTGGATTGGTTAATTATTATAAAAACTACTATTATGAAGCACTCAGTGCCATTTCACATCCTAGCAATGATTTTTATCAAGATGAACAAACCTATCTTGCTTCAAAAATTTTAGCAAGCTTAAAATACACCAAACACGCGCAACAATTGCTTACTAGTATCGCTAAAGAAAGTGATAATTTCACATTGGGACTTTTGTATGCTAAACTTGGCGAATTCCCTAAAGCCAAAGACTATCTCTTACGTGCCTTACGTAATGCACCTGAAGATTTACCTATCAAAGCAGCCCTCTCATTGGTCGAAAACAAACTTGGTAATTTAGAAAACAGTGCATCTTTACTCACAGAAGTTTATAAAATCACAGAACCAGATGCTAAGCCTATCTTTAAAACTCACGCTATGCTCAAACCCTCTTTGTTTGATATTCAAAAAGCACAAGCTGAATTTGAGAAAGAACTCTTTTTTAACAATGAAAACACCTATAATCTTATCTTTTATTATGCCCCTTATAAAGTCTTCAATGCGAAGCAAACAATTGATTATATTCGTAAAGGAAGTATGAACATCTTTATTGATGAAATTGGCCCTGCTCTTTCCTATCTTAAAGCGAGTTCTACTATTTCAAAAGTGAATATCGCTATGAG
This sequence comes from Sulfurospirillaceae bacterium, assembly GCA_028684065.1. Taxonomy (GTDB): domain Bacteria; phylum Campylobacterota; class Campylobacteria; order Campylobacterales; family Sulfurospirillaceae; genus Sulfurospirillum. The sequence continues at coordinate 14,481 of JAQUGO010000008.1, read as the reverse complement.
TAAAGGCATCAAAAAGGCCCTCGATTTTCATATTTATGAAGCCAATGATATTTTTTTAAAGATGGTCGATGAGTATAAAAATCACTCTGTTTTACATTATGATTTAGCCCTCACTTATGCACAAATGGGTGACTATAATCTTGCTTATAAACATTTTTCTAAAAGTTACCATTTAGATAACAATAATTATTTAGCAGGTGTATTTGCCCTCATGACTGGTAAACTTATTGGTAAGGATATTGGCAAATTGAGTGAAGACGTTAAAGAAAGTTTGGGAAAAAACTCTACCTTAGAAAAAGATAACCTCTATACTTCACTCATTTATCTTACCGATGGTAATGACTTCTCTTTGGCACGTTGGATTGAAAAGAGTAAAGATGAAACACCATTGAGCTTAGTTCTCGATACAATTGCTGCCTATAAATTAAATAATGAACATATGTATCGTTTAAGCTCTCAAAAACTGCAAGCCTTACTTCCTAAAGATATTATCGCTAATCTCTTGGCCTTTAATATTAGACATTTAAATGAAGATATTAAAAGTTATGCTAAAGCTATCCAAATCGAATTTAACACCTTAAATCTTAATTATGATTCTTTTTATTTTGGTCCAAAAATTGTGAAAGAGCAGTATGTTAAATTACTGCAAATCGGTGGGTTGGTCTATCAAAAAAAAGACATCGTTCGTGAGCGCATGGAAGAAGAGCATTCTGATATTTCCTCTATTATGCAAACCCTTGCTTTTTTGGAAATTTATACCAATAATTTTGAAGAAGCATTTACACTCTACAACAAATTAATTGATGATTTTAATCAGCAAGATACACACACAATTTTTTTAGCTTCTGTTGCAGCAATAGGTGCTGGACATAATGAAAATGCTATTGCGCTTTTAGAGCTTTCTAAATTAATTGATCCAACAAATGATGAAAGCCGCTATGCACTAGGCCTTCTTTATCAGGAAATAGGTAATTTTGAAGGAGCGGCAACGCAATATCGAACGATTGGAAATAGTAGTTTTATTTCTCAGTATTTTAGTTTTGATATTACAAGATAAGGTCACATGTAGAAAAATTTCTTCTACATGTGACCTTTGATTAGATACTATTTGCTTTCGCGTTAATATTCCTAAGGCCATCTCGCATAGACATATAACTATTGAGTGCACCGATATATGCCTTTGCTGTTGCAAGCATCGTATCAACACTAAGACCATGTCCCATAATCGCTGGTTTACTTTCATCAAAAACAACTTTAACCAATACTCTAGCCATTGCATCTTTGCCTTGTGTTACTGCATCAACTTTATAATCCTTAAGCTCACCACTGACCTTACAGACACGATCAATGACTTTAAAGACAGCATCCATAGTACCATTACCAATAGCAGCATCCGTAATATCAATGCCCTCATGACGAATTGTAACAGCAGCACTTGGAACACCTCCAGGAGAGCAATCTGAAAGTTGTAATGTAATCAATTCAAATACTTGAGGAATCTTTGTAATTTCTTCGGCTACCAAAGCTCTAATATCATCATCAAACATCTCTTTTTTCTGGTCAGCTACAATTTTAAAACGCTCAAATGCTTCATTTATATCTTCATCTTTTAAATCATAACCCAAGCTTTTCAATTTATCTTTAAAGGCATGACGACCTGAATGTTTTCCTAAAACAATTGAGTTTTTATCAAGTCCTATATCTTTTGCATTCATTATTTCATATGTCTGTGTATGCTTTAAGACACCGTCTTGATGTATTCCACTCTCATGGGAAAACGCATTCTTACCTACGATGGCTTTATTGGGTTGTGGCTCAAGTCCCGTGATAGAAGATACTAATTTACTTGTTGGATAAATTTCTTTAATATTAATATTCGTATCAAACTGAGAAAAATGATCTTTTCGCGTCTTTAAGATCATCACAATCTCTTCAAGTGCAGCGTTCCCTGCACGCTCGCCTAAACCATTAATCGTACATTCAACCTGACGTGCTCCATTTTCAATACATGCCAAAGAGTTTGCAACGGCTAATCCCAAATCATTGTGATTATGCACAGAAATAATTGCTCTATCCCCTACAAACTCATATAAGGACTTAATGATAGCACCCATTTCATTCGGTAAACGGTACCCTACTGTATCTGGGATATTAAGGGTAGTAGCACCTGCTTGAATAACCGCATCAAGAACTTCTTTCATAAAACTTACATCACTACGTCCTGCGTCCTCACAGCTAAACTCAATATCATCACAAAAAGTTTTTGCGTATTGAACCGCTTCAACAGCTTTTTTGATGACTTGATCGGGTGTCATCTTAAGTTTATACTGCATATGGATTTGACTAGTAGCGATAAACGTATGGATACGTCTCATCTTTGCACGAGCCACTGCTTCGCCTGCTGCTTTAATATCTTTTTCTAAAGAACGTGCCAAAGAACATACCGTACTATGCGTAATCATCTCACTTATACGGGCAATAGCATCAAAATCCCCCGGGCTTGCTGCGGCAAATCCAGCTTCAATAATATCAACTCCCAATTTTTGTAATTGTAAGGCAATTTGTATTTTCTCTTCCGTATTCATTGAAGCACCAGGACTCTGCTCACCATCACGTAACGTTGTATCAAAAATTTTAATAATATTACTCATAGTATAATCCTTAAGTTTGTTTTGCTTAGTTGATTTGTAAAATAAAAAGGTTAATTAGAAGAGGAGTTGTAGTTGCAGGAGAGCGTTTTTTATCTCTATTTTGGGTAAAATTTTGATGGATTTTATGATACCAATATTCACGCTATTCATCGTCTCTCCTTTCTTAATTGATAGCTTTGCATCTTATAGAACTTTTGATAATAGTCCTATAAGATGCAAGATATTATATTATACTGAATTTTTATGGTATTTTGCAATTACGAAATTATAAATACCTCTTCCTAACCCATAAAAAAGATAAGCTGTCACTAAACCTGTTCCAGCTTCAATAGGAAAAAGATACAAAATTGAAAATGAAAGCACTAAATAGACTAAAATTTTAATTAAATTGGCTTTTTTAAAATCAATCTTTTTAAAACTTGGGTATCGAATATTACTAACCATTAAGAAAGACAAGATGCCTAGTCCTATTAAAGCTGTCCATTCTAAGCCTTGCATAAAAGCATGCTCTTGATAAAATAAAATCCACATCGCTACAACAACTGCAGCAGTAGGAATAGGAACACCTATAAAAACAGAAGGTTCACTGACCCCAATCATCACATTGAAGCGTGCTAGTCGGATAGCACCAAAAACAACATACATCGCACACATCAGTGAGCCTAATTTACCAAAAGAATGCCCAATACTAAAATAAAAAAGCATTGCAGGCGCGACACCAAAGGCTACTATATCTGCCAAAGAATCAAATTCTGCACCAAATTGACTTGTAGTATTGGTCATACGTGCAACTCTGCCATCAAGCCCATCAAATATCAATGAAAGTAAAATAAACCCAGCTGCTTTTTCAAACTCACCGGCAGCAGAAGCTAAAATACTAATAACTCCTAAAAAAGCACTCGCGGCTGTGAAAAGATTAGGGAAAATATAAATCAATTGTAATTTGTTACCAGTATTATTTATCATCGTGACCCTTATAATCAAAATAGCCAAGTACTGTTGTACCTGCCTTGACATCATCATTCAAAGAGACTTTCAATCTTGCATCTAGGGGAAGAAGTAAAGTAACATCACCTTCATTTAAAAAAGCAAAGCGTTGCCCTAGTTTTAATGGCCCAATACTCTTAATAAGTTCCATTTTTTGACTCCACGCTCCACAGCGTAGCACCAGTTTAATTTCACCAAAAACACTTCGACATGTAAGAGTATTTTTTTCACCTAATTGTAATGCCAAAGGAGAGGTTCTAGGTAAAAATAAACCATTTCTTTTATGTGTTTCTAAAATACTAAGTGTCATAGGTGCTCTTAATATTCCTACATTAAAAATAGATTTTTGAATAACGACACTGAGTTTTTGTGTACCCTCTTTAAGTGTTACCTTTTGAATATCAATAATTTTTCCATCACACGGAGAAAGAAAACTATACTCGTCTTCTTCTTCGTATAGTCGTTCTGGATTTCTGTATAAGAAAAGTGTAAAAATAAAAATGCCGAAAAAAAACCACGGTACACATGAAATCGTATAAGAAAGAACAAAAAGCATCAAAGTAAAAACACTTTGACTCCATCCTTCCTTTGCGATTATTTGTGTCGTTGTGTGGCTTAGCATTATGCATCGCCCTCTTCATCTTCTTTAGGAGCTACCACGATTGTATCTTCTTTATTGATAATACGAATCTCTGATACTATCCCTTTTTTATTTTCATAGGCACTGATTAATTCTCGTAAATGCTCACCATCAATAGTTTCATGCTCATTGAGAGATGCAACAATACTCTCAATACACTCTCTATATTCTTCTAAGCGAATTTTGACAATTTCATAGCGCTCTTGTAACATACTCTTAATATGTTCATCTAGCTTTTCAGCCATTTTATCACTATAATCTTTTGACGTTCCACCATTCAAAAAGGTATTGCGCTGTTTTTCTAAAACCATTAAACCAGCAATATCACTCATTCCATAAATTCCAGCCATTGATTTGACGATATCTGTTGCACGCTCTAAATCGTTACCTGCTCCGGTGGAAATCTCTCCGATAAATAACTCTTCAGCTGCACGACCACCTAAAAGGACATCAACTTCCGCTACCAATTCATGCTTTTGCATTAAAAATTTATTCTCTTCAGGCGTATTAAGCGTATAACCTAAAGCTGCTAATCCTCTTGGGATGATAGAAACTTTAGAGACTCTTTTGGCACCTTTGGTTGTTTCTGCTATTAAAGCATGCCCACTTTCATGATACGCAACAATACGTTTCTCTTCAGGGTTAATGCGTCTGCTCTTTTTTTCCAATCCAGCAATGGCACGTTCAACGGCTTCGACCATATCTACTTGTTCGACATATGCTTTACTTTTACGCCCACCCAAAAGAGCTGCTTCATTAATAATATTAGCTAAATCTGCTCCCGCCAAACCCGCTGTAAGTCTTGCGATCTCTTCAAGATTAATATCTTTACCAAGTTTGATGTCGGTACTGTGAACTTTTAAAATATCTTTTCTGCCTTGAAAATCTGGCTTATCCACTAAAACTTGTCTATCAAAACGACCTGGTCTTAAAAGTGCCGCATCCAAAACTTCTGGTCTATTAGTGGCAGCAAGTACAATAACGGGGGATTTATCGGAGCTAAAACCATCCATTTCAGCCAGCAATTGATTAAGTGTTTGTTCTCTTTCATCATTGCCACCCATCATACCATTGGCCGCTCTACTTTTACCAATTGCATCAATTTCGTCGATAAAAACAATAGCTGGGGCTTCTTTTTTTGCATTTTCAAAAAGGTCTCTAACACGACTAGCACCTACACCAACGAACATTTCAATAAAACTTGAGCCAGAAACAGAGAAGAACGGAACACTTGCCTCGCCTGCAACAGCTTTAGCAAGTAATGTTTTTCCCGTACCAGGAGGTCCTACTAACAAAACACCTTTAGGGATTTTTGCACCCAAATTCATATAGCGATCAGGGTGCTTTAAAAAGTCAACAATCTCTTTAACTTCCTCTTTTGCCTCTTCAACACCCGCAACATCATCAAATTTTACATTTGGTTTCTCGGAATTGACAAGCTTTTTACTACTGCCCATTCCTAAAATTCCACCACCCATATTTTTTTGCATTTTGTTTGCCAAAAACATCCAAATACCAAAGAATACAAAGACTGGAAGGACCCATGAAAAAAGTATTTCGGTGAGTATATTTGTTTCGTTAAAGCCACCATAACTAATCTTTTTCTCATCCATCAAAGGGATAAGAGTACTGTCTTCACCCACTTTTTTGACATTATAAACAACTTTAGGAGAAGCATCATTCGCAAATGCTTTGATTGTTGTTTGTCCAATCGCAACATAATTGACTTTATTGCCTTTGATAAGTTCTTTTAACTCATAATAATTTATGGTTTTAGCAACACTGTTGGAGCCAAAATTATTATTTTCCATACCATTATCAGGGGAAGACATAAAATTCTTAAAAATTAAAATAATTACAATAGAAAAAATTGCAAAAACTAAAATTGGATTTTGGTTAAAGAAATTCTTTTTGTCGTTATTGTCTTGATTATTATTTGGAGTCATCTATTTCCTTTTAAAAACGAGTGTATACCACTCTTCTTTTTTATATTTTTCAAGTAATTCTAAACTTGAAAATTTAGCTTCTACCTTATCGACATACTTATCCAAAATACCCGATAAAATTAAAATTCCACCCAACTTCGTAGCATTTTTTAAATCAGATGCAAGCATAATGAGTACATCAGCAATAATATTGGCGATAACAACATCATATTCTTGCTCTCTTTTTTGAACAGACCCTGTCCACACTCTATGATATGTTTCGTGATTTAATACAAAATTCTCTTTAGCACTATCGGTAGCTTGTTCATCCGTATCACATAAATCTACAATGGCCCCTAATTTTCGAGCGGCAATAGAAAGAATACCACTTCCACAGCCAACATCTAAAACACTTTGATGAGAACTTATATATTTTTGTAAAAGCATTAAACAGCCATAAGTAGTTTCATGATGACCAGACCCAAAGGCAAGAGCTGGGTCAATTAAAATATTTTTCTTATCTTTTTCACCCGTAATCCAACTTGGATGGACATAAAACTCACCTACATGTAAAGGTTGCACAGAACTGCGATACTTGGCAATCCAATCTTCATTTTCTTTTACTAAAAGTTTTGTTTCTACAAAAATTTCTTTGGAAAGTGAAGATGAGAGTTTTTGGGTAAAAGTTTCTATACCAAATAGAATCAGCGTCAGGTCCTCTTCACTGCGTAAAATGATAGTTCCATCTACTTCTTCGATTGCTTCATCACTTAAACTTAAAATAAAATCTACAAAATAAGGATAGTTCTCACTGGGGGTTATTTGCAGTTCGTTATAGGTTTTTTTCATCCAGACTAACCTAAAACATCCTCAAGTTTCTCTTTTAAAACCTGTGGTGTAAAAGGCTTAACGATATAGTTGTTGACACCTGCTTTCAGAGCTGTGATAACTTCCGTTTTTCCGCCTTCTGTTGTTACCATAATAATAGGCACATTATCATATTTTCGTTCAGCACGTACTTTTCTAACAAGCTCTAAGCCATTCATTTCTGGCATGTTCCAATCAGTAATCAACACATTAATATCGCCTGTTTTTTCCATCACTTGCCAGCCTTCCAAGCCATGTTCAGCCTCCAAGACATCGTTGAAACCAAGTCTTGCTAAAGTATTTTTTATAATCCGGCGCATTGTTGAGCTATCATCTACTACAAGTAGTTTCAATGTCACTCCTTTAATTTAAAAGTATTGTTAATGACTATATTCTAGCTAATTTTACTTTGAACTTACTTTAATATTTTAAAGCAGCCTTCGCAACAGAGGCAAGCTTAAATGCTTCATGCAAATCAAGCCTATCTTCGTAGAATGCTTTGCCTACGATAACTCCAGAAATTTTTTGGCTTGCGATTAATGCTTTAATATCTTCAATATCTTTAACGCCACCACTAGCGATAGTAGCAATACCTGATGCTTCTGCAATTGCAAGTGTAAAATCAATATTAACACCATTAAGCATCCCATCTCTTCCTACATCTGTACAAATGATTGCTTCAACCCCAGCATTAGCAAATTCACGTGCTAAATCGGTTGCTTTCATAGTCGATTTTTCTGCCCATCCCTCTACGGCAACAAAACCATCTATAGCGTCAATACCTACTACGACACGGTATTTTTTGCACATTTGTTTAACAAATACAGGGTTTTTCAAGGCGATGGAACCTAGAATAACACGGTCAATTCCTAAATCTACATACTTCTGAATCGTTGCTTCATCGCGTATTCCACCACCTAATTCTAACTTTAAATTACAATGTTTACGTATCTTTGCAACCTGTTCAAGATTTTTAGGTTCACCCGCAAAAGCTCCATTTAAATCTACTAAATGTAACCATTGAGAACCCATTTCTTCAAACATTTTTGCTACATGCCAAGGCTCGTCTGAGTAGATTTTTGCACTGTGCATCAACCCTTTACTCAAACGTACTGCTTTGCCATCTTTTAAATCAATCGCTGGTAAGATTTCCATTTATAACTCCACAAAATTCTTTAAAATTTTTAATCCATTGGCGTGAGATTTTTCAGGATGTGGCTGAAAACCAAATACATTATCTTTCTGCACAGCACTTGGAAAATCATAGCCATACATCGTCTCACCTATGATATATTGAGAATCGCACTGTGCATGAAAACTATGCACAAAATAAAGATAAAATGATTCTGGCATATTTGCAAATAGCGGTGAATTTTGACGAATAAATAATTCATTCCAACCCATGTGTGGAACTTTGAGTTTTTGACTAAATCGTGTCCTATCAAATTTTACAATTTCACCCTCAATAAGGCCCAAACCTTTGGTTTCACCAAATTCCGTACTACTCTCAAATAGCAATTGCATACCAAGACAAATACCAAGCAATGGCTTTTTTGAAGAAGCAAAAGCTTTTACAGCATCACTCATACCATCTTTTTGCAAACACTCCATAGCATCTTTAAAAGCACCGACTCCAGGAAGTATAATTTTATCAAAAGTCTCCACTTCATCTGGATTTTTGACGATTTTTATAGTCACACCGAGTGTTTCAAAAGCGTTCACCACACTTCTAAGATTCCCCATATTATAATCAATTAACCCTATCATAAATCTCTCTTTTGTGGTAATGATTTGAGATAAAATGCCAATCCAAAAAGAAGCATTGTCACTCCACCAATAAGATAAACCGCATATAAAATATGGGCTGCATCAATAATCGCAAATTTGAAGACAAGCATCAGTGCTTCAATGGCTAAAGCGATGATAATGGAACCTAGAAAACGTACCATTGTTTTATGCATTCCACCATTGTCCTCTTTTTCATTACGCCCTAATACTTCCTCTTCAAAAATTGTTTTTACAAGGTCAAATATTGCTAAAGAAAGTGTAATCAAAATTGTCGATTCAAACATTGCTTTAATATCGAGTAAATCAAATTGTAATCCATGCATAAAGAGACTTCGCATACCATTAAACAACAGTAACATCGCAATAGCAAGCAAAGATAATGAAAAAATCGTATAAATTATTTGCGAACTTCTACCAAAAGCTGACTGCAACGAAGAAGGGTGCGCTATTTTAAGGATATGTTCCAAAGAGACATCAATACATGCGATGTATTTCAAACTCCCTTGATCGTCATAGATAGGAAATGATGCCGTAACCGTTAAATCATTCGTTAAAGAAGAGGGATAAGGGTCACTTAAAACACAGCGTTTTTCACGAACTGCACGATAATAATAGGATTTTGCACTACGATTTTGCCCCATTCCACCTTTATTGTGGGGGTCTTCCGTAATGTTGTCCATCACTTGTTCACCCCTATGGTTCAACAAATAAAGTGCCTCAAAATCTTCTACTTCATGGACAATCTTATCAAGCCCTGCTGAAATAACCTCAAGGCTTGGTTCGGGCAAGCGATTGGGCATATTGCGTGTAAAAAGATAGCACAAATACGCTCTTGCTCTTGGTCTTACCTCAGCAAACTGCTGAATTTCACGAATTACCATCAGTACCCTTTTGAAACTTTTTCTGTATTTTAGCTAAGGGTTCCTACATTTTTACTTTATAGACCTTAACCGCGGGCTCTAAAATAACTGGCTCAAAAAATCTTTCATCATACCTCTCAAGTACAAAAAGCTGTATATAACTAGAATTTAACATTGCCTCATCAACGACAAGAAATGTATTGTAAGCTTGCATGTAAATCATCGACATTTGCCCTTGAGGATTGACGAGCTTTTCTTCCTTAAATAATTTTTTTTCTTTAGTATAGCCAGTAGTAATAAAATATTTGATAGTTACCTCTTGCTGGCCTATTTTAATAGTACCTCTATTTTTTTCAAGAACAACCCCTTGCCCTAAATTAAGTGCTGTTGGGCTATCTTGGAAACGGCTAGATTGAAAGAAGAAAGGTTCACGCATAGGTTTACCACTCATAACATCAACATTGCTAAATTGGGCTACTGTAGGAAAGATACTCAACATCCTAAACGGAAGATAAAAATAAATATCCCGTGTTTTAGAGGGTAATGTGATATTGGTATCTAAGGACTCTAAAAAATCATTAGCGTCTTTCAGTCCATAATCTAATGTCATTTGTGCGGTATTATTCATCACGCTTTGATTGGCTTCACTTTTTGCAAAGCCTTGTTCAGTATATTCGACTTCTAATCGTGCCAACTTGGAAGCTCTTTCTTCAGTGTTTGTCAACATGTAGCTCACGGGAAAATTCACATCTCCGCTATGCTTTGCGCCATCAATCAACGTTTTTGTATCACTATAATAACGAATAGGATAACCATAATCCCACCACGATACAACATAGTCTTCTCGATTTGTAATCTTCTTGAGTTTATCTAAAATTTCTACTTCCGCTTTTGTAAAAACGGTGGGTACTCGGTAACCAATAATATGCAAAATATTAGGGTAAAGAATAGCTAAGCTTCCTAGTATCACAATCAACGATTTGATGAGCTGTCCAGTTTTTGGATTATCAAACAATCCTTGCGTATAAGCGCTCAATGTAAAGAGTAAATACGCTATGCCAAACGCACAAATCGGTACAGCATAAATCGTAAAACGAAGTCCTCCAAATAGTGCTAAAAACCCAAGTCCAAGCAAAGGAAGGCCTAAAAGCATGACTCTATAGCGCCACACCATCAGAAGATAACCTATAACGGATACAATAAAAGTGATGGTATGCCCGCTAATGCGCTCTGCAAAAATACTAAAAGGAATTTGCCCTGCTTCTCTAATCGTTTGATTGACAGAAAAAAAATGTAACGACAAAGCATCACGACTCACATCAATCGCATCTTTAAAAACAAAACTTTTTAGTTGACCCCAAATAGGAGCAAAGCCGCCTGTTACAAAAAAGAGGATTATAGCGAGCCCTAAAAGATACCATGTGTACTTGAAAAACTTTTTTTGCTTGATTATCAAATAAACAAGTACAACCAGAACAATACGCGCAAGACTTGGTAATCCCATCATGGCAAACAGCATCATGCTTAACAATTGAAAATAAAATCCATTTTTTCGCTCATATACAAGAGCATACAAAAGAATTAAGCCGGCAAAAGCAAATTCTAATGAATAACTTTGTGGATACCACCATCGATACGCAATAATTTCTAAGGCAGTGAGGAGCAGATACTTTTCTTCTTTTGTCCGAAAAGCTAAAATTAGTGACCACACTAAAAAGACAGGAAAGACAATCGTGAGCATATCGGTATCATAATACCCTACCATCGTACGATTATAATAACTAACAGCAATCGAAGCTAAAAGTGCCGCAAGTAACCCTACATCTAACATTTTTAGATTATGGGCAATTAAAATTATCGGTATCACGATGAGTGAACCTAAGATTGAAGGCATATAAAAAATAATCGTTTCAAAAGAAAATGGTAAAATTTTAGCTAAAAGATACGTCAGCAAGGACGGTGCTTGGTCAATAGGAGAAAGATCAAACTTTTGGTGTACCCCGCTTAGAAGATCCCGTGCACCTTCCGCCCAATAATACCCATCGTTGGTATTGATCATAAATTGCCCAGCAAATTTAAAACTCTCAATTTCACCAAACTGATAAACCCAAATGAGACGAACTACAAAACTAAAAAGAAACGCTATCAAGATATAAAAAACAACCTTTACATTGACATGCCAACTATTCATGTTCATTTTTGCCGATAAACTCTAAGAAAAACGCTAAAAAAATGGATAAGATCAGACCTGTCACCATAGCCACTGCAACAATGAGTGTTTTCTTTGGTTTTATAGGATAATCCTCTCCTAGAATCTCTCCTACGATATTTGTATTATGATAATTGTTTGGATTAATTGACTTTTGTAATATTTCTTTTTCTTCTTGAAGTCTTGCAAGTTCATTTAGGGCTACGACCTCTCGCTTTTTTTGTAATATTGGTAATTGAAGATGAATGATATTTTCTTTATCTCTGAGCAACTGAGGCAACTCTGTACTGATAACTGATTCTTGTTCAGCTTGAACATCTAATATTGTTGCTTCAGTAGATAAAATACGATTTTGTATATCTCTTTTTTCAATCATGTGTAACGAGACTAAAGAAGAATCTTTATTTTGAATATCATGTAAATTTCGTATTAACTCGTCCAATTGAGCTTGATATTTAGCAATATCTTTTCTGTACATTATTAATTTTTTATCCAAAACTTGAAGTTTGGTTATTTTTAATGAATGTATTTTTTCTTCGATACCTTTTAAAGTATCATTTTTTAGCATATCGATCTCATTATCAATTTGAGCCAGTGTTTGCTCTTTTGTAAAGCCAATCTTTCTATCTATATTATTAATCTTATATTTGATAACATTAATTTTTTCATCAATAATCTTTTGATGATTTTCTTGGATAAAATGAACGACAGCATCAATCTCCTTAAAGCATAATGCTTCATTCGTACATTGAGCCACAACTTCAAAAAAGCTATCGAATCCTTTTAAGGGATCAATTTTTTCTATACTTACCTCTTCATTTTTCATTCGTTTCTTACTATCAATAAATATAACTTTTAGTTCTTGTGCTAATCGCTTGGTTTTATCAATATATTCAGTTTGATCACCATTGCTAAAAAAGCCTATTTTTAATACGGCTTTTTTTTCATATATGGGTGTTTTAACAAGAGCATAGATAATTGCTCCACATGTCACTACCCCTGTTAGAAGTACAATCATTTTGTTACGTTTTACGATTGTTTTCCACAATTCTCTTAAATCAATTTCATCGTCCATCTGATTATAAATTTTAGCTTCTTGCATTCGTTATTTTCCCTTGTTTGTATTATGATTAAATTCTGGCACAATTTCTTTGAGTTTTGAAAGCTTATCCTTACATGTAAAGAGTTCATTGATATCGTTTTTCAATCTTTCAACATTGACTTTTGTTTGCTGTGCTACAAAAATGGATTCGTATTGCGTTTTTTTATTGCTATCATCAATCAGTAACTCTTCATAAAGTTTTTCGCCTGGTCGCAAACCTGAAAATTGTATCTCTACATCACGTTTACCGGATAAATCTATCATTTTACGGGCCAAATCGGCTATTTTAATAGGTTTACCCATATCTAGGATAAAAAGCTCTCCTGCTTTGCCAATCGCCCCCACTTGTAAAACTAATTCGCACGCTTCTGGTATAAGCATAAAATAACGCGTAATATCAGGATGTGTCACGGTGATAGGCCCACCTTTTTCGATTTGTGCTTTAAATTTTGGGATAACTGAACCACTGCTACCTAGCACATTACCAAAGCGAACCGCAACAATCTGAGTCTTTTTAGAGTCTATATTTTGCGCATATAATTCGCAAATACGTTTTGTCGTACCCATCACATTCGTCGGACGAACAGCTTTATCAGTTGAAATTAAAATGAATTTTTCGACACAATATTTGATAGCAAAATCAATGCAAATTTTTGTACCTAAAATATTATTGATAATTCCCTCTTCAATATTGTCTTCAACCAAAGGCACATGTTTGTAGGCTGCAGCATGTACAAATATCTGTGGTTGGAAAGTGGCAAATGTTTTTTCAAGTAAAGATTCATTTAAAACACTTTGCATAACGGGGATGACTTTATCGTTTTGCAGTTCTTCCACAAGTTGGTATAGATTATATTCACTATGGTCAATAGCGATGATTTGTTGGGCGCCGTATCGTAAACATTGTCGTACAATTTCACTCCCGATGCTTCCACCAGCCCCACTAATCATCACTGTTTTACCGTTGATAAATTGTGAAATCATACCTTTATCTAAATCTTTAGGATGTCGCGCAAGGAGATCTTCAACCGTAATCTCTTTAAGCTGATGCGATAGCGAATCAGAAGATAAAATTTTTTCTAATGATGGCAGTATCTTGATCTCAAGAAAATAAGGTTTAAGTCTTTCATAAATAAGATTTATTCTTCGAGGTGTTGCCGAGGGCATAGCAATTAAAAGCAAATCATACTTGTGCTCACCAATTTTTGTTCTCAAAACGTCTTTAGAGATAATTTTAATTCCATCAATACTTCTTTTTTGAAGACTTTTATCATCATCCACAAAAAAACGTATTTTATAGGTACTATCTCGATACTCTTCTTCAAGCTTCAAACCTGCTTTACCAGCGCCATAGATAACCAGTGTTTTATCTTTTTGAATTCGACTTCGGTTAATAACGAAATAATAAAAATACATCAAAAAATTAATGGCAAATAAATACAAAAAGAGTTC
>JAQUGO010000007.1 GCA_028684065.1 Sulfurospirillaceae bacterium | reverse complement strand
AGGACTGAGCAAAGCTCCTTTTATGCATTTAGCTTTTAGTGATGAAGAAATGGAACTCTTCCGTTCTATCAAGAAAGCCTTTGATCCTAACAATATCTTAAATCCAGCCAAAATGGGCCTTTGAGGTAAATGATACTATGGGTAATAGAGCTATTATGAAGTCTTTTCTTTAATGTATTTTTTACTAAAATGTGAGGTTTTTGGTAGATTAGGGTGATATACTATGAAACTTAAATAAGTAACAAAAAATTTATATAGTTGATATTTTAATTGAATATCATGGTGATTAGTTATAGAGTAATGAGACAAAATTTTTAATATAAGCGAAAGCATGGAGGGTTTATGAATATTCACGAATATCAGGCTAAAGAGATTTTTAAGCGTTATAGTGTTCCTACTCCGAATGGTTATGTAGCGTTTAGTGTAGATGAAGCAGTGCAAAATGCACAAAAGCTGGGTGGTTCCATTTGGGTTGTTAAAGCACAAATCCACGCAGGTGGACGTGGTCTTGGTGGCGGTGTTAAATTGGCTCGTAGTCTTGAAGAAGTCAAAAGCTTAGCTACTGAGATACTCGGTATGACGCTTGTGACACACCAAACAGGTCCAGCAGGAAAACTAGTACAAAAAATTTATATTGAAGAAGGCGTTGATATCGCTGATGAACTTTATCTAGGTGTTGTCTTAGATAGAGCCAAAGAAATGCCAGTACTTATGGCATCACGTGAAGGTGGCATGGAAATTGAAAAAGTTGCCGCAGCAACACCTGAAAAAATTATCAAAGTTGCAGTTGACCCTTTTATTGGCTTTCAAGCTTTTCACGGAAGAGAATTAGCCTTTGGTTTAGGCTTAGCAAAAGAAGAAATAGGCAATTTTATTAAATTTGCAGCTGCTTTGTATAAAGTGTATATGGAAAATGATGCAGAAATGATTGAAATTAATCCACTTGTTAAAACTAAAAGTGGTAATTTTGTAGCACTTGACGGAAAAATGGGTTTTGATGACAATGCATTATATCGTCACCCTGAAATTGAAGCAATGCGCGATTTAAGTGAAGAAAATGCGGCTGAACGTGAAGCCTCAGAATTCGGCTTAAGTTACATTAAACTTGATGGCAATGTTGGCTGTATGGTTAATGGTGCAGGTTTAGCAATGGGTACAATGGATACGATTAATTATGTTGGTGGAAGTCCAGCAAACTTTTTAGACGTTGGTGGTTCTGCTAATGCTCAAACAGTTGCAAAAGGATTTGAAATCATTTTACAAGATAAAAACGTCAAATCTATTTTTGTTAATATCTTTGGTGGAATTGTAAGATGCGATAGAATTGCCAATGGAATTTTAGAAGCGACAAAACTTGTTGATGTTCATGTCCCTGTTATTGTAAGACTTGATGGAACCAATGCTAAAGAAGCAGCTGAAATACTACGTCAAGCAAATATTAAAAATATTATTACAGCAACTGATTTAGGAGATGGCGCCAAAAAAGCCGTTGCTGCTGCCAATGGGGGTGCTCTATGAGTATATTAGTCAATAAAGATACAAAAGTTATTGTTCAAGGTTTTACTGGCAAAGAAGGAAGTTTTCATGCGGAACAATGTATTGCTTACGGAACTAAAATAGTCGGTGGTGTTACCCCCAATAAAGGCGGTACAACACATCTTGATAAACCTGTATTTAATACTGTATTAGAGGCTGTTAAAGCAACAGGTGCAACAGTAAGTATGGTATTTGTTCCACCTTCCTTTGTTGCAGATGCTGTAATGGAAGCTGCTGATGCAGGTATTGAGCTAGCAGTTATTATCACGGAGGGTGCTCCTGTACGTGATATGCAATTAGCTAAAGCTTATGCGGTTAAAAAAGGTATGAAAACTATTGGACCAAACTGTCCAGGTATTATTACGGCAGAAGAATGCAAAATTGGCATTATGCCTGGTATGATTTTCAAAAAAGGCAATGTAGGATTGATTAGTAAGTCTGGTACATTAACGTATGAAGGTGCTAATCAAGTCTGTAACGAAGGCTTTGGTATTACTACAGCTGTAGGTATAGGTGGTGATCCTATCATTGGTCTTTCGTATAAACAACTTTTACCACTTTTTGAAGCTGATCCTGAAACAGAAGCTATTGTTATGATTGGTGAAATTGGTGGGGATTTAGAAATTCAAGCAGCAGCTTTTATTAAAGAACATATTACCAAACCTGTTGTTGCTTTTATTGCAGGTCAAAGTGCACCTAAAGGAAAACGTATGGGACATGCAGGTGCTATTATTAGTGGTAGTGCCGGTACAGCAGCAGAAAAAATGGCTGCCCTTGAAGCTGCGGGTGTCCATGTTGTAAAATCGCCTGCTGAGATAGGAAAAAAAGTAGCAGAAGTTTTAAAAAAATAAATCTATAACAATACAGAAGCCTTACAAACTGTAAAGGCTTCTGTTCGTATGAAAATGTGTTAAGACAAAAACAAGGAGAAGAAGGATGAGTTTGATGAGCGCTCCAAGTAATACACCCGTATGGGTCAATGTATCGAGGTGTAAAGCGTGTGATATCTGTGTAAGTATGTGTCCAGCAGGGGTTTTAGGGATGGTACCAGCTCCTAATTCAACATTAGGTTCAATGATAGAAGTTGTAGAACCAGACGCATGTATTGGATGTAAAGATTGTGAATTGCATTGTCCTGATTTTGCTATCTATGTAGCAGATCGAAGCGAATATAAATTTGCAAAACTAAGTGATGGTGCTAAAGAGAGAGCTGAGGCTGTCAAAAATAATAAATTTAGAAAAATTGGTGCATAAGGAGCTCATAGAATGTCAAGAGAAGTAATATCGAGTGGGAATGCACTGGCTGCCAAAGCAGCAATAGATGCAGGATGTAAATTTTTTGGTGGCTATCCTATTACGCCTTCCAGTGAGATTGCAGAAGATTTAAGTAATTTATTGCCAGCAAATGGCGGCAAGTTTATTCAAATGGAAGATGAAATAGCAGGTATCTGTGTTGCCTTAGGCGCTTCAATGAGTGGTGTAAAATCTATGACAGCAACCAGTGGACCTGGTATTTCACTGAAAGCAGAACAAATTGGTTATGGTTTTATTGCTGAAATTCCTTTGGTCATAGTAAACGTTATGAGAGGTGGTCCATCAACTGGCTTACCAACACGTGTTTCTCAAGCCGATATAGGCCAAGCAAAATACCCAACACATGGTGACTTTGCTTCTATCTCTTTATGCCCAGGTAGTCTTGAAGAAGCGTATACCGAAACAATACGTGCTTTTAATATTGCTGAAAAATATATGACACCTGTATTTGTTCTTTTAGATGAAACACTTGGTCATATGCACGGGAAAGCCATTTTACCAGATTTAGCCGATGTTCAAAAAAGTGTTGTTAAGCGTGCTGAATTTACAGGTGACCCAAAAGATTATAAACCTTATGCAGCAGGTCCAACTGAACCAGCTGTACTCAATCCTTTCTTTAAAGGCTACCATTATCATGTAACAGGATTACATCATGGTGAAAAAGGTTTTCCAACTGAAGACGGTACTATTTGTGAATACAATATTGAACGTTTAATGAATAAAATCAATACAAAAGTAGAAGATTTAGTGCATTATGAAGAGTTTATGCTTGATGATGCTGAAGTCTGTATTATTGCTTATGGTAGTATCTCACGAGGTGCTAAAGAAGCGGTTATAAAATTGAGAGCTGATGGAATCAAAGCAGGACTTTTTAGACCTATTACTTTGTGGCCAAGCCCAAAAGCAAAATTACAAGAGATTGGTAAACGATTTAAAAAAATTATGGTGACTGAGCTTAATATGGGACAATATCTTGAAGAGATAGAACGTGTTATGAAACGTGATGATTTTGGAAAATTGCACAAAGCAAACGGTCGTCCGATTGCACCACTTGAGATGGTTGCAAAAGTTAAGGAGATGATGTAATGGCATTTAATTACGATAAATATCTTAGAATTGATAAGATGCCAACACTATGGTGTTGGGGATGTGGTGATGGTATTATCTTAAAATCAGTGATTCGTGCGATAGATACGATGGGTTGGGATATGAAAGACGTTTGTATCGTTTCTGGTATCGGCTGTAGTGGACGTTTTAGCTCTTATATGGATTGTAATACCGTTCATACAACACACGGACGTGCGATTGCCTATGCTACCGGTATTAAGCTCGCTAATCCAGAAAAACATGTAATTGTCGTCACCGGTGATGGTGATGGTTTGGCCATTGGTGGTAATCATACGATTCACGGTTGTCGTAGAAATATTGATTTAAATCATGTCTTAATTAATAACTTTATTTATGGATTAACAAACTCTCAAACTTCTCCAACAACACCACTAGGGATGTGGACAGCAACAGCGCAAAGAGGCAATGTCGATCCAAGCTTTAATGCTGCTAAACTTGCTTACGCAGCGGGCGCGACATTTGTGGCACGCGAATCAGTCCTTGATCCTCAGAAACTGGAAAAAGTATTTGTAGCTGGCTTTAAACATAAAGGATATTCATTCTTTGATATTTTTTCAAACTGTCATGTTAATCTTGGTAGAAAAAATAAAATGGGCGAAGCAGTTCAAACCTTGAATTGGATTGAAAAGATGATTTTACCTCTTAAAAAGTATGAAGCACTGCCCGATGAAGAGAAACAAAATTATTTCCCAACAGGTATCTTAAAAGAGTATGATAAACCTGAATATTGCGACGCTTATGATAAAGTTATTGAAGCGGCACAAAACAAAACAACCGTGAAGCTATAAGGAGCCCTTGATGAGAAGACAATTACGATTTGTGGGTGTTGGTGGTCAAGGTGTTATTCTTGCGGGTGAGATTTTAGCCGTTGCAAAAATTAAAGAGGGTGGTTATGGTGTTAAAGCCTCAACCTATACATCACAAGTAAGAGGTGGACCGACTAAGGTTGATATTTTATTGGATGAAACAGAGATTCTATTCCCATATGCTAATGAAGGTGAAATCGAGTTTATGATTGCCACAGCGCAAGTCAGTTTCAATAACTTTAAAGCGGGTGTTAAACCTGGTGCGATTATCGTTGTTGAGCCAAATCTTGTGACAGTGAATGAAGAAGATAGAAAAAAATGGAGAATCGTTGAAATTCCATTGATTACGATTGCTAAAGAAGAAGTTGGTAATGTTATCACCCAATCCGTTGTTGCACTTGCAATCACCGTTGAGATGACACAAGTATTAGCTCATGATTTAGTGCGCAGTGTCATGCTTTCTAAAGTTCCTGAAAAAGTTCATCCTGATAATATTAAAGCGTATGAACTTGGTATCAAATATGCTCAAGAAGCACTCGCTAAACTTTAATGATTATTTTACAAGCCCTTTAGGTTTAATCCTGAAGGGCAAACTTGCTTACATGTAAAGCTTTTTTCTTATTTTTCATCTACTAAATATTAAAACAATAAAGTATTTCAAGCTTCTTTTACAAACAGATTTTTACTCTTTTGTTTTAATAAGTAGCTCTTCATCGTTGATTTTAAGAGCACGATGAGTGGAAAAAGGTTGTGTGTAAATTATTGGACTAAAAATTGAAGTGGTTTTAAAATCTTACGCATAGATACTTGCATATAAGCCCTTGCTTGATAGGCATATTCAAAAGAGCCTAATGTTACCGCATTTTAAACTTTTTTCCTGCAAGTTTATAACCATCGCGACCATATGCAAAACAATTCTATCGTATGCTAAGAGTAACTCTTGTTCTTTTTTAACATCAATATCATGAATGGATGCAAATTTGCATAGAGGTTATGAATCGTAATGGCAGATTTATTGTTGATGGCTTCCAATAAAACTATATTGAGCAAGATATATACTCTTAAGAGTATAAAAATAGGCGATAATCTCTGGAATTATAAAACTATAAATCTTAGTAAATATCACTCGTATAAATTTGAAGTAGGTGTTCAAGTGGAGTATAATACTAGAAGTCTAAAAGAAAAACCAAAGGAGCAATGATGGCAAATACCGTACATGTAAAGAGAGCATTGCATCAGCAACAAAATGAAATAGATGATTTTACAATCTATTCGATGCTTTCGCACTCTGATACCAATGAAGCCAATCAAACTATTTTTCACAAAATTGCTAAAGAAGAGCAGGGGCATTATAACTATCTTAAAGCTTATACGAACCAAGAGCTTAAACCTCGTCGTTATGTCATTTTGTTTTATCTTTTTCTCTCAAAACTTGTAGGGATATCCTTTACGCTTAAATTTTTGGAAAAACGCGAAGAGGGCGCTAAATCATATTACCAAGAGCTGATTAAAATTGATTCGAAAGCTAAAGATATTTATGAGCAAGAGATTCACCATGAAATAGAACTTATTGATATGTTACATGATAAAAAACTGCTCTATGCAGGTGCGATTGTTTTGGGAATGAATGATGCGTTAGTTGAGCTTACGGGGACACTGAGTGGTATTGCTTTAGCCTTTGATAAAAGTGTTGTTGTGGGCGTTACGGGACTTATTATGGGAATAGCCGCTGCACTTTCCATGGCGGGGTCTGCTTACTTGGAATCCAAAGAAAACGTCGGTGATGATGTTAATCCTTTAACCTATTCACTTTATACAGGTATCTCGTATATTTTAACAACAGCCATTTTAGTCGCACCTTTTTTCATTTTTGTAAAAATTTCTGTGGCGATTGTTTGGATGTTTACTATGGCTCTATTAACGATTTTTCTTTACAATTTTTACATCTCAGTGGCGAAAGATTTGTCCTTTTGGAAGCGTGTACGTGAGATGTCGTACATTACCTTTGGCGTTGCACTTATCTCGTTTGGTATTGGTTATGTGGTAAAACATTACTTTGGTATTGAGATATAACTAAGCTAGTTTAGAATTTACATGTAATTTAAAAAATGATATTTTTTTCAATCTCCACTGTGCCATAATGAGCGTAAGAATTAGAGGAGTTTGATATGAAATACAGAATTGAAAAAGATACGATGGGCGAGATAAATGTTCCCAATGAGCACTATTGGGGAGCACAAACCGAGCGTAGTTTGGAAAACTTTAAAATTGGCACGGAGAAGATGCCTAAAGAGCTTATCCGTGCTTTTTCCTTACTCAAACGTTCTTTAGCAACGGTTAATTTAAAACTCAAAAAACTGGATGCCAAAAAAGCAGGAGCGATTATCCAAGCCTGTGATGAAATTCTTGCAGGCAAATTTGACGATGAATTTCCCCTCGCCATCTGGCAAACAGGCAGTGGTACACAAACTAATATGAATCTTAACGAAGTCATCGCCAACCGTGCTACAGAGATTTTAGGGGGCGATTTTCGTAAAGAAAAACTGGTGCATCCCAATGATCATGTCAATATGTCTCAAAGTTCTAACGATACCTTTCCCACAGCGATGCACATTGCCAGTGTCATCGAGATTGAAGAACAACTACTGCCTTCCATCGAAAAGCTAAAAGAGACTATGGAAGCCAAAGAAAAAGAGTTTGGTGGTATTATCAAAATAGGACGTACCCATCTGCAAGATGCCACACCGCTTACTTTAGGACAAGAGTTTAGTGGTTACCGTAGCATGTTAGAACACTCAGCTTCGCATATACTCCAAGCCCTTGAATCGTTACGTGAGCTCGCCATTGGTGGAACAGCCGTAGGAACAGGTCTTAATGCGCATCCACGCCTGAGTGAATTTGTCAGTGAAGAGCTCAGCAACCTTACAGGTAAACATTTTGTTTCCGCACCCAATAAATTTCACGCACTTACCTCGCATGATGCCCTTGTGTTTGCCAGTGGTGCAAACAAAGGTTTAGCGGCCAATTTGATGAAAATCGCCAATGATATTAGATGGCTCGCTTCGGGGCCAAGGTGTGGCATTGGTGAACTCAATATTCCCGAAAATGAGCCAGGAAGTTCCATTATGCCTGGTAAAGTGAACCCAACACAAGCTGAAGCCGTCACCATGGTAGCGTGTCAAGTGTTTGGAGCAGATACGGCGATTGCGTTTGGGGCAAGTCAAGGAAATTTTGAGCTTAATGTTTTTAAACCCGTCATTATTCTTAATTTTTTGCAACAAGTAAGGCTCTTAAGCGATGTGATGGAATCATTTCGAATTCACTGCGTGGAAGGTATTGAAGCCAATACAGAAAAAATTGCTCACAATCTTCATAACTCGTTGATGTTGGTCACAGCACTCAATCCTTACATTGGCTATGAAAATGCCGCTAAGGTGGCAAAGCTTGCGCACAAAGAGCATCTAAGCCTCAAAGAGGCGTGTGTGAAACTCTCTTTATTAAGCGAGGAAGAGTTTGAGCGTTATGTTATCCCTGCTGAGATGATTCATCCCAAAGAATAACACTCACGTGACGTAGTGATTTGAAAGTCACTACTCTTTACATGTAAGGATTGTAAGGATTTTATGTGCAACTAACGGTATAACTCTTGCATAAATAGAACTAAATTATTAAGGAGTTATCTTGGAAACTATGGTTCAAGGTTTACTAAAACCATTACTCACAAAAGAGCGAAAAATTGGTGCTGAAGCTCCTGCTATAAGTCTAAGAATGTTGGATGGAGAAACCAAAATCATCGGTATGTTAGCCACAAAAGTACAAGTGATGATAACCTTACCTTTTCATAATTCACTCAGCGAGGGGCTTTTAGATGTCATCCAAAAATACCAAGAACAAGCTTTTATCTATCTTCTTTGTGCCCAAGCCTTAGAAAAATCAACTAACCCAGCCTTTACTTCGAGCGATTTTGCAGAATATGCGAAAAAATTTGGTGTTTACATTGATGAAACACTCTGTGCAAAGTCTATTTTTATCATCAATAAAGACGGGCAAGTTATCTATAAACAGATAACCAGTGCGGTCGAAGATGAATTTGACTTGGAGATATTTGAAACTAAACTCGATGAAGCGATTCATTTTAAGAAAAAAGGGCATGTACATGAGAATTGGATGGGTGCGTGATGTTGAGCGAAACCACCGTATCGTGGCTTGTCGCCAATAGCTATGATGTAAATAACCTCAATATGGTCGGAAAATACGGCAATTCAGCACTGATGAAAGCTGTACGAGAAGCCAACAGTGCGGTCACGCGTGAGCTTATTCAAGCGGGTGTTGATTTGGAGCTAAAAAATAGTGATGGTAATTCTGCCATTTGGAATGCCTGTTTTGGTGGTGATTTTGCTTGTGTGGATCTTTTAGTCAAAGCGGGTATTGATGTGAATTGTCAAAACGATAACGGTGTGAGTGCATTGATGTATTGTGCCAGTTCAGGCAAAGAAGCCATGACGCGCCTTCTTTTAGAGAGTGGTGCTGATGTTGCTATTACAAATTTGGATGATTTTAAAGCGATTGACCTTGCGAGTACATCGAGTATTTATAAAATGCTAAAGGCGCATTCTTTGTAAAAACCTTACATGTAAGGCTTAGGCGAGAAAATTTTTAATGCCTGTAAAGACGATTTGCGCAGAAAGTGCCGCAAGGATGAGACCTGTGACTTTACTAAGGACGATTAAACCACTTCGGCCTATCATTTTTTCAATGTGACCTGAGAGATACAACATACTTCCTATCATAGCGATTGCCATCAAAAGAGCCAATGAACCCATTATTAAATCGCTTATTTTTTGCATATCTGCACCCATAACCATCAAAGCACCCACCGTACCAGGTCCTACGGTTACGGGAATAGCCAGTGGTACAACCGCATGTTCTGCAATATCACCTTTACATGTAGGCTCATCATTAACATCTTTTTGCACTAAATCGACGGCGGTTAAAAATAAAAGCGCACCGGCTCCAATTCTAAAAGCATCCAAGGTAATACCAAAAAGATCAAAGATATATTTGCCAAAATAAAGCACCACTAAGCACGAAATGGCAATAGCAAAAGTTACTTTGATGGCGAGCTTTTTTTTGTCATTTTCTTCAATATCATTTGTCATAGATAAAAAGACAGAAGTCACAAAAAAAGGTGTCATGATAAAAAAGAATTTGATAAAAATGGCAAAAGCAAACGATAGTGTTTCCATGGATGTCCTAATAATTTTTTGTGATTTTAAGATAAGTTTTGTGAAAAAGAGGTTAGAGTAACTCCCTAAAATTTTTGGAATCTTTTGGTACAATAATTTCATGAAAAAAGAAATACTCTATTTAGTAGAATTTTTGTCAAAAAATGCTGATGTAAACTTGCAGGAACCTTATCTTAGTATGCTTAAAACGCTTGATACTTTAGAAATTTACACGCCCTCAAAATACACGCAAGAGCAAATTAAAACACTTATGCGTAGAGAGAATATGCCTTTATTCTCTAGTTTTGATGAGGCGGTTAAGCTATTGGACAAATCCTTGGAAACATCATTACCAGCAGAAATTTTACACATGAAAAAGCAGATTTTCATAACACTACTTGGTGCAAATTTTCCTAAGAAAAAAGCTTTTTTAGAACACTCTTTGGAGTTTTTTATCACACGGCTTGAGCCTGTTGAAAAACAGATATTTGACAATCTTCTCTCTTATATAGTAGGACTCAATCGAGCCTTTGGATTATTTTATCTTCTGAGTAGTAAAGAAAATTCACTCAGCACGCCTGAGCATTTTATAGCCTATGGAAATGCTTTACATGTAAAGCTTTTTGCTATAATCTACAACCAAGAGGAGCAAGCTTTGCTTGATAAGGCTCTTAAAGAGCTTTTAGGCGTTTATCTTAGTCTTTATGGAAAATACCTTTACATGTAAGGAAATAGCCTAGTGCATCAATGGTTTTATCTTTTGTTACTCATTTTTTATCCACTTTATAGTTTCAGCGTTGAACTTAGTGTTGATGAGCAAAACTACCTAAAACATTTAGGAACCGTTAAAGTCTGTGTCGATCCAGATTGGGAACCTTTTGAGAGTTTAGATAGTGCTGGAAAATACACTGGCATTGGTGCAGATTTATTGTTCTTAGTAGTATCACGCATTGGACTACCCATTGAAATACTGCAAACAAAAGATTGGGATGAAAGTGTTGAAGCTTCAAAAATGGGAAAGTGCCAACTGATTAGCTTTCTTAATCAAACGCCAAAACGCGATACATGGCTTCTTTTTACTCAACCGCATTTTACAGACCCCAATGTTTTTATTACACGTGAGGAGCATCCTTTTATTGCAAATCTTGCTGAATTACTCAATGAAACAATCGTTTTTCCAAAGGGTACTGCAATGGAAGAGCGGATTCGAAAAGATTATCCTAATCTAAAAGTCATAACAACAGAAACAGAGATGGAAACCTTTAACCTTGTATCACAAAAAAAAGTAGATATTGCAATGCGTTCTTTAATTGTGGCAGCATATACGATTAAAAAAGAAGGCTTATTTAATCTAAAAATTGCTGGACAATTACCTAATTATACGAATCAATTACGTATGGGTGTAATTAAAACTGAACCCTTGCTTAAACAAATTCTTAATAAAGGCATTAATAGTATTACAAGTGAAGATAGGGCTTTAATCGTTAATAAATATATCACGATACAAGCGCAAACGGTACAAGATAATGTTTTACTCTTGAAAGTTTTAATTGTATTTTTGGTGATAAGTTTACTAGCTTTGTATCATTATCTTGAATTAAAAAAGTATACGAAAAAATTAGTCTATCTTTCTGAAACAGATATGCTAACGCAATTGAATAATCGTATGAAAATTGAACAAGAATTACTCATTCAAGTTGCCCGAGCCAAACGTAATGACAATCCATTATCAATTTTACTCATGGATATTGATAATTTTAAAAAAATAAATGATATATTTGGTCATCCTATAGGTGATAAGATTTTGATTGAGATGTCACGTATCGCCAAAGGGTGCCTACGAAATTATGATTATATTGGGCGTTGGGGTGGTGAAGAATTTTTAGTCATCTGTCCTGCATGTACACAAGATGAAGCACTAAGTGTTGCCACACGTATTAATCAAGAGATAAAGCAAGCACATTATCATACAAAAAAATCGCACACTATAAGTATTGGTATTGCGAGCATGTCTTCAGATGACAGTCCCTATACCCTTGTTTCTAAAGCGGATAAGGCATTGTATCAAGCAAAAGAAGAAGGTCGAGATAAGATGTGTATGGCATTGTAAATCCAAAGTAATGTTGATTCTTTTAATGAAACAATATACTTCCTAGTCGTAACATATTGGAACCACATTTAACGGCAAGTTCAAAATCACCACTCATTCCCATTGAGCAGTACTTTGCACCTTTTGGGACTAGTGATTCGTAAATTTTATAACTTTTTTCAAAACTTTTTTGGATGATTTGGACATCTTCACTATGCGCTCCAATACTCATAATTCCTTTGAGATTTAGATGCTTACACGTAAGGTTGATTTGCTCGTAAATATCGGATGCAACTTCAGGCAAAACACCTGCCTTTTGATCTTCATAGGCGCTATTGATTTGCAACAAAACATTAAGCATTTTACCCTTTACATGTAAGCGCTTATCAATTTCTTGTGCTAATTCAAGAGAGCTTAAAGAATGCATCATTGAAGGATTTAAATCAATGAGTTGGTTGATTTTATTGGTTTGTAAACGACCAATAAAATGCCAGTCAAGAGGTAAATGCTGCAAGGCATTGACTTTATCACTCATATCTTGAATGCGGTTCTCGCCAAAAGAGCGTTGACCGATGTTGTACATTGCCTCTATCATCGACGTATCGGCACTTTTACTAGCAGCTACAATTTTGACAATTTGATGCTGATTAACACTAAGACGTGCTTTTTCAATTTTAGTCAAAATTTCATCATATCGTATTGTAAAATCCATTTTAATTTCCACCTGCAATTCTATAAATATCATTAAAAATACTCAGTGCTGTTAAGCTTAATAGAAGCGCCCAACCACCCATTGTCATAAAATATAGAACGCGTTCACTTGGTGCTTTTCGGGTAAGAAGTTCATAGGTATTAAACATCATATGTCCACCATCAAGGGCAGGGATAGGGAGTAAATTTAAAACGCCAAGATTCACTGAAATTAAAGCAGTAAGGCCAAGAAGAGCAATAATCCCAGAGTGGCTAGCTTCTGACGTTACTTGTACGATGGAGATAATACCGCCAAGTTCTTTAACAGGAACTACCCCTTCTATTAATTTTTGTAAACTGGTTAAAATCATAGTCGTAGCTTTTTGGGTTTGATCAAGAGCAAAACCAAAAATTTCATTCGCGCCATAATGTATCGTAATGGTTTGTCCACTAGGAGCAATACCCACAATACGTTTATAAACGGTTTCTTTAAAAATATTTTGAACAGGTGTCATAAGTGGGGTCACAATAAAATTTTTAATTTCATTCTGGCGAGCGACCTTGAGTTCGAGTAAACCTTCACTTTCTTTAATAGAGGTGCTTACATCATCCCATGTTTTAATCATCAAACCATTTATTTGTACAATCATATCATCTTTTTGTAATCCAATACTTTGCGCAGGAGAGTTATCGGAAATAGCACCAATTGTAGGAGAAAGATATGTAACACCATTTGTTCCAATGACAAGATATAGTAAAAATGCTAATAAAAAATTAGAAAAAGGACCAGCAAAAAGAATAATAATGCGTTGCCATGGATGTTTAGTATTATAACTATCACGATCTTGGCTAATGGCAAGGGGATCCATATCATTTTGCCCCTTCATTTGTACGTAACCACCAAGAGGAATGAGGCTAATGCAATACTCTGTTTGTCCTATAACTTTAGAAAAAACTTTTTTTCCAAATCCTATGCTAAAGACTTCAACACGTACACCAAAATAACGAGCTGCCAAAAAATGACCTAATTCATGAAAAAAAATCAAAAATGAAAGGACTAAAATAGAGGTAAGTGTACCCACTATAAAGCTCCTTTTTTTGTATAACCAATGATATATTCGTATCCAGAGTAGAGTGTTAGACCAACAGAAATCCATAAGAGGAGCGTAGCAAAAGGCCAGTTCATCATTAAAAATCCAATAGCAATCATTTGAAATACAGTTTTAATTTTCCCTGCCATAGAAGCGGCGATATTTTTTCCTTCACCGACTGCAGCGACACGAAGACCAGTAATAAAAAACTCACGTGTTAAGATAAGATAAACGGCCCAAGGACTCGCTCTATCAATCATCATTAAGCCCAAAAAAGCTGCTAATGTTAGCATCTTATCGGCAAGTGGGTCAAGGATGGCACCCAGTTGTGTCTTTTGATTCCATCGACGAGCAATAAAACCATCAAAAAAATCTGTTGCACTCGCTATAACAAACAGTAAAGCGGCAAAATAATCGAGCCAACTTGTATGGATTCCTTCAAAACAAGATAAATCTCGATTAATCAATAAAATAAACATTAGAGGGGCAATACCAATACGCATAAGGGCTAAAAAATTAGGTAAATTTATCATTTAAAGGTTGTACCACCATCAATAAGCAACGTATGTCCTGTAATCCAAGATGCTTTTTCAGAACATAAAAAAAGACATGCCCCTGCTAAATCTTGAGGTTGCCCCATTCGTTTTAGCGGAGAAAGTTCCGCTGTTTTTGCTTTGACTTCTTCATAATTAGTAAATGCTCGCAAAGCATCCGTTTCGATAGGACCACCACTGACGGCATTGACCCGAATATTCATAGAGCCTAGTTCTGCAGCAGCATATTTAACCATTGTTTCTACAGCAGCTTTAGCAGTACCATGTCCTGCATAATTTTCAATATAGACTAAATTTCCAGTGGATGAAAGAGAAATAATACTTCCACCGCCAATCTTTTCCATGCGTTTTGCAGCTTCTTGTGCACCTACAACAAAAGCATTGACTGTAGCGGTAAAGATGTTGTTGATACCACGAGGTTTTAGTTTCATAAATTTAGTATAGCCACCAACGACTGAACGACCAGAAATAATGGCATTAGAGATGAAAAAATCTACTCTATCAAAATCTTTGTCAATCTCTAAAAAAAGCTCTTTATAGGTTTCAGGCTCTAGGATATTTAAAGCATATGCCCTAGCTTTAATACCAAATTGACTTTCCATCTCTTTCATTTGCTCAACGGCTAACTCAGCATTAGAATTATAGGTAAATGCAATATTTACCCCTTCTTTTGCAAATTCATAAGCTATGGCTTTTCCAATTCCTCGCGTGCCGCCACTGATAACGAGTGTTTTGCCCTTCATTAAAATCCTTTTATGGTGTATTTTTTAAGTGTATTTTCTATTTTTTTCATATTTTCACTGCTTGGATTACACAAGGGCAGTCTGTATTCTAATGTATCAAGTAGGCCTGCAATATACATCGCCGCTTTAATCGGTATAGGATTACTTTCACAAAAGAGAGTTTTATTGATTTCATATAATGAATCGTTAATAGCTTTAGCCCCATGATAATCACCTGCAACGGCTAAATGTGTCAGCTCTGCAATTTGGTCTGGTAAAATATTTGATGTTACTGAAATAACCCCAGAACCGCCATTGGAAAGAATAGGGTAGTTGATAGCATCTTCTCCACTGAATACTGATAAATTTGGGCGATGTGCCAATAAATCAACACATCTATCAATGGAACCTGTTGCTTCTTTTACACCAAAGATATTAGGGCACTCATCATAGAGTCTAAAAATTGTATCTGGCAATAGATCACATCCTGTGCGTCCTGGTACATTGTATAAAAGTACAGGAATATCAACAGAATTAGCAATAGCCTTATAGTGTTGGTATAAGCCTTCTTGGGTTGGTTTATTATAATATGGTGTTACAGAAAGAATGCCATGTGCCCCATGTGCTTGAGCAAATTTTGCAAGACCAATAGCTTCGTGTGTTGCATTGCTACCAGCACCGGCTAATACTTTCACATTACTTTTTGCACAAATATCAGCAGCAATTTCGATACAACGACGATGTTCTTCATGATCTAACGTTGCGCTTTCACCTGTCGTACCTACTGGAACAACGACATCGATATTATTTTTAATTTGGCGTTCTATTAATTTTGCGTATTGAACTTCATCTAATTTTCCATTTTTGAATGGGGTGATTAAAGCGGTCATCGCTCCACTTAAACATTGATTCATTTTAATAATCCTTTCGTAATATAACGGTGGTTGAATATTGAGGTACTAAATAGGTTTTAATAACATTAACAATATCTTTTTTCTTTAGTTTATTGATGGCTTCTTCATAATTTAATAATGGGGTAATATCCCCTTTAGCCAAATAAGTGCCAAAAAGACTAGCAAGTTCACTGGAACTTTCCATTGAATGGATAAAATCAGCTTTGGTATTGATTTTAACCTTTTCAACATCTTTATCGCTAATTCCTTCTTTCTTTAAGGACTCAATAATATTTAAAATTTCACTCTCAACGCTTTCCGCTTTTACGCCAGGATTACACACAGCTAAAAACAAGAAAACAGAAGGGTCTTTTGCTTCCATGGCATAGCCATAAATCTGATTAACAAGCTTTTTTTCATCCACTAAAATACGTTGAAGGTAACTACTCTTGCCACTGCTTAAGAGTTCACTCAGTGCGGAGAGGGCAACTTGATCTGGGTGCTGAAAGTTAGGAATTTTATAAGCAATTGCCACCATTTCTACTTCACTATCTTTTTTAATATTGATGCGTTTGGCACCATCTTGGATAGGTTCTATTTCATGGTGAGGCTTAGGTAATTCTGTAC
Organism: Sulfurospirillaceae bacterium; assembly: GCA_028684065.1. Classification (GTDB taxonomy): domain Bacteria; phylum Campylobacterota; class Campylobacteria; order Campylobacterales; family Sulfurospirillaceae; genus Sulfurospirillum. The sequence goes on along the minus strand of JAQUGO010000007.1, from coordinate 132,845 downwards.
TATTTTTAATTTCACCAAAATACTTTATTGCATTTGAAAAGACATCTTCTGGATTAACATCACCTGCAACAATAATAATAGCATTTTGTGGTTGGTAATATTTAGAATGAAAACTGCGAATATCTTCAATACTCCAGTTTTTAATATCATCTTTAAAGCCAATGGGTGTCCAATGGTAAGGATGATACGTAAAAGCATTGTTGAAAAGTCTAAAATACAAATAACCAATTGGTGAATTATCGGTGCGCCATAATCGCTCCTCCAAAACAACATTGCGTTCTGGTTGAAATTCTTCATCACTGAGGCGTAAATGTTGCATAAGCTCAGCAAAAAGTTCTAGAGACTTTGGAAGATTTTTTGAGGAACTTTTGATGTAATAGTGGGTATAGTCAAAACCTGTAGAAGCATTATTGACACCACCAAAGCCTTTGACAATTTCATCAAATTCGCCCGCTTTTAAGTTTTTCGTTGACTTAAAATTGAGATGTTCTAGCATATGGGCTATACCACTTTTCCCCATAATTTCACTACCACTACCAACTTTATAAAAAATGTCGGTGGTAATAACATCGCTATTATTGTGCATAGGAATAACGATTATTTGTAAACCATTTTCTAATGTTTTACTTTGGTATGAAGGAAGAGAACTAGCCATCAATACTCCTACGAAACTTATTAAAATTAAAACTTTTTTCATTTATTCTCATCTCCTATCACATCCTATAACTTCACTAATATGATTAAATCCATCTTTTTCCATATATTCAATAATTCCTTTGTTAATATCTTTCAGTAACGTTGGGCCCTTAAAGATAAAAGCACTGTAAATTTGCACTAAATTTGCACCTGCTTTAATACGACGATAAGCCTCTTCGGCACAATCTATCCCTCCGACTGAAATTAATGAAGTTTTACCATAAAATTCTTTGGCCAATGCTTCAAAGAGTATAAAGCTTTTTTCTTTTAAGACTTTACCACTGATTCCACCAAAATCTTTGGCATGACTAAGGAGTGAATAGTCTATGGTTGTATTGGTTGCAACGATTCCATCGGCTCCATTTTCAAGTGCTGTTGCGCTTACATGTAGAGCATCTTTAATAGTTAAATCGGGAGCAATTTTGAGTAAAATAGGTTTACTCGTAATACTTTTTGCCATAATAAACAAATCAGCAATAAATTTCTCATTTTGTAAATCTCTAAGACCCGGCGTATTGGGGGATGAGATATTAATGACCAAGTAATCGCATAAAAATTTAAAACGCTTGATTAGTTTTTCATAATCATGTAAGGCTTCATCACTAGATGTGGTTTTATTTTTACCAATATTTGCTCCCAAAGGAGTAGCGTAGGGATAAAAACTTTCAACTCTTTTGGCAATTTTACGCATACCTTCGTTATTAAAACCCATAGCATTTTGTAAAGATTCTTCCTCGATAAAACGAAATAAACGAGGTTTTGGATTGCCACTCTGTGGTTCAGGAGTAACTGTGCCATACTCGATATAACCAAACCCAAGAGCCGTAAGCATCTTTAGCATGGTGGCATTTTTATCAAATCCTGCACCAATACCAATAGGATTAAAAAAAGTTTTTCCAAAAAGATTTTGCTCTAATCTTTTATCAAGGACAAAAAATTCTTCAGCAATTTTTGCCAAAATAAAAGGGGCAAATTTGGCACTATTATGAAAGAAAAACTCTGCAACATTATGCGCATTTTCAGGGCTTAGATTAAACAAAATTTTCTTCATCATAGCATAATCAAACATCTTTTAAATCCTTTGTATAAAGTATGCGATTATACTCAAAGATGCTTGATGGTAGACTTAATCAGCTTGTAAGCCTTTTAGTTTTAGATATTCTGTACTTGAAAGTTTTAGTTCAGCATCACTGCCAACGGCTTGTATTTTTCCATGTTTGAGAAGAATAATTTTATCTGCTTTTTTGATGGTACTTAAACGATGGGCTATAACAAATGTAATTTTATCTTTAATCAAATTTTCAAGTGCATCTGTAATTTTTTGCTCACTTTGCGAATCCAAAGCAGAGGTCGCTTCATCAAGGATTAAGATTTTTGGATCTGAATAAATAGCTCTTGCAATAGCAATACGCTGACGTTGACCACCTGAAAGATTATCGCCAAATTCATCTAAGTGGGTATAGATACCTTCAGGTAAAAGAGAAATAAAATCATAAGCGTTAGCCTTTATAAGGGCTTCTATGACTCTATTTTCATCTATCTTTTTTCCATAAGCAACATTGGCAGCAACACTGTCGTGAAAGATATAGACACGCTGGGTTACCATGGCAATACTTTCTCGTAGGCTTTGAAGAGAATATTCACGTAAGTCAATGCCATTTATAAAAATCGCACCCGAACTTGGGTCATAAAAACGCATTAACATATTCATAAGCGAGCTTTTCCCTCCACCACTATCCCCTATGAGGGCAATATGTTCACCGTAATGTGCTTCTACTGAAATGTTATGGAGAGCTTGTTTCTCATCATAATGCAATGAAACATTATTAAAACTGACGTGCTCAATTTTATCTGCGATGGTGCGTGTTCCATCAATGATTGATGATTGTTTGTCTAGTAAAAAAAAGATTCGTTCACTGGCAACAATAGCATCTTGCATGCGGTTATATAATCCTGAGATTCTTTTAATGGGGGTGTAAAGCATAAATAAAGCCGTTAAAAAGGAGAAAAAACCACCTACACTCATCTCACCTTCAATGACTTCCCGCCCACCAACAAGAATAACAACGGCAACACCAATAGAGCCTAATGTTTCCATAACAGGGCTTACAAGTTCAGAAACTTTGACGGATTTCATAGTCAATTTAAAGTATTTTTGGTTTTCTATCTCAAAGAGTTTGTGTTCATAGGGTTGTGCATTATTGGCTTGAATAATTTCAATATTGTTAAATATCTCACTCAATTTTGCTGTAATATCAGAAATTTTTTCTTGAGATGCACGCGAAATTTTTTTCATTCTTTTGGCTAATTTACTTAAGGGGTAAATGGCAAGAGGCATAATAATTAAAGCAAAAAAAGCTAGTTTTGGATTTTGGTAGATAACGACACAAACTAAGCCTACTATGGTAAAAGATTCACGCAAGAGTTCAGGAATAATATTAGAAACAACACTTTTAACTCTTTCAACATCATTGGTATTGCGACTAATAAGCTCACCATTACGGTATTCATGAAAAAAGGCAATATCTAAAGTGAGCATATTCTTTAAAATCATATCACGTAAGCGTCTGATAATATCTTGACCAATATAGGCAGTGTAATAGGCTTGTGTATATCTTCCTCCCTCTTTTGCTGCATAAACAACAATTATAAGATAGGGTAGAAAATGTAACATTGTAATATCTTTGGCAATAAAGATTTCATCTAGTAAAGGTTTGACTAAATATGCAGAAAGCGCTGTACCTCCACTGGAAAATAGCATACCAATAATTGCAAAGACAAAATAAGGAATATAGTCTTTAAAAAAAGGATAAAAACGGCTGAGAGTATTGTGAATTCCCTTCATCCTAGTTGACCTTTTCCCAAAAGGTACCGTTGGTAGTGTCCATTAGTTGAATTTGTTTCGTTTCTAGAAGAGCTCGAATAGTATCTGCTTGTGCAAAATCCTTAGTCTTCTTTGCTTCATTTCGCTTTAAAATAAGAGATTCTATTTCTTGCTTTTCTGTTTCATTGATTCCCATTTGAAAATAGTTATAGGGATTGTGTTCCCCAATACCCAAAAGAGGGGAAAGCCATAAAATAGTGGCTAATATAGTGGCTTTAAAGGCTTTATCTTTAGGATTTTTATCTAAGTGCTCATTGGCATGTGCCACCATTTCATCTATCACTGACAGTGCTATGGAAATATTTAAATCATCACTGAGTGCATCAAGTATATCTTTTTGGAACGAGTTATCTATCTGACTTGGTGTTATATCAAAAATCCTCTTTTTGAGTCGATAGATTTTGTCCAAACGTTTTTTAGCTTGGATTAGATCTTCTTCTGAAAAATTAAAATTGGCTCTATAATGTGTTGATAAGAGATAATAGCGTAAAACTTCACCATCATATAAAGAGAGTGCATCTTTAAGAAAAAAACTGTTCCCCAAAGATTTACTCATTTTTTCACCACTAATCGTCACAAAGCCATTGTGCATCCAGTATTTAGCGAGCTCTTGTCCACTTTTACAACGCGTTTGTGCCGCTTCATTTTCATGGTGAGGAAAGAGCAAATCTGCTCCCCCTGCGTGAATATCAATCTGATATCCGCCTTGTCGGCTTGCAATATGCTTTTCTATCATTGCAGAGCATTCGATGTGCCAACCGGGGCGTCCATTGCCAAATGGGGCAGGGTAACTAGGCTCGGAGGCTTTGGCAAATTTCCATAAAGCAAAATCTTTTTGGTCTTTTTTTTCATCATTGCCATCGACTCTTGCCACAGAAGAAGTTTCATCTACATGGCGTTGAGATAGACTGAGGTAATGAGTGTCTTTTGAGGTATCAAAATAGATACTATCAGAAGTTTGATAGGCTATTTTTTTCTCTAACATAACTTCAATAAAATGAATAATTTCTTGAATATTTTCTGTTGCTTTTGGTTCAATATCTGCATCTTCTACATGTAAAGCATGCATTTCTTCTTTATAGCGTGCGATGTAATAGGTTGTTAACTCTTCAAGACTTTGTCCCGTTTCTTTTATCTTGTGAATAATTTTATCATCAATATCAGTAAAATTTTTGACAAAAGTAACATGATAACCAAGAGCACTCAAGACACGCCTCAATAAATCAAATGCAATAGAGCTTCTTGCATGTCCTAAATGAGCATCATCATAAACCGTTGGACCACACACATATATTTTAACTTCATTAGTACAAAGAGGTTCAAATAAAACTTTTTTCTTTTGAACAGAATCATAAATAAACATAAAAGAGTTCCTTTAACCAGTATATAGCGACAACTTCAAAGCATAATAGCGCCATAAGAATCACAAATTTTTTATCACGAAGTATAGCTAAAAATTTTTGGACACCAAAAGAGCGTATGGTAAAGAAAAACAAAACACACCCAGCAAGTGAGCCCGCAAGGGCTAGGCCAGCAACACCCATAGGCTTAATCAGTGCAAATGAAAAAATTAAATTTGAGGTTAGAGAATAAATAGCAATACGGGCTGCTTCTTTTTGTCGCATTAAGGCATAAAGCCATAAAGAAAAAAGTTTTGAAAGTCCAAAGGGGATTAAACCTATCATATACATACCAAGTACCCAAGCAGTTGTATCTGTATCTGTACTTGAAAATGAACCTCTCTCAAATAGCAGTTTGACGATTTCATGGCGTAACATATATCCGCCAATCGTTGATGTTGCTAATAAAAATACCAATAACCAAAACCCTTTTGCTAGGAGTTTGTTGGCTTCTTCCTCATTATTTTTGAGTAATCGTGTAATACGAGGAAAGATACCTGTTGTTAAGGCAATAGCAAAAAGGGCCAAAGGAAGTTGAAAGATACGATTACCATAGTAGAGATAGCTAATACTACCCGTCATTAAAAAACTTGCTAGTGTGGTATCTATAAACGAAACAATTTGAGGTGTTGAATTGCCAATAATCGAGTGAAAAAAAGACTGATTAAAACGCTTGTTTGTCTCTTTAATAAGCTGTTTTTCTTTACTTTTATGTGTGTATGCATAACCAACAAAGAAAATCCTTAATAAATGGTGATGTTTGATAGCTAAATAGTGTGCGATAACTTGTAAAAGTCCACCTATAATAACACTATAACTTAACGCATAAACAATCATCTTTCGATCATAATTTTGAAAAAGGAGTAAGGCTGTAATCATCGCAATATTAAGCAATGCTGTTGAAAAAGCAGTTGTTGCGAAATGATGTTTATATTGTAGTAGTGAGCCTAAAAAGGTGACACAAAAAATAAGGGGTAGATAGTAAAAATTGATAGCAACAAAAGGGGAGGCCAACTCAATTGTAGCTTCATCAAATCCAAAAGCAATAATTTTGGCAAAAAAGGAGCTAAAAAGTGTAACAATAATTGATAAAAAAAGCAAAAAAAGCAAAAACCTTTTAAAGATAGTAAAGGTAAAAAGAGATTTATGGGTGGCTTTAATAAAACTAGGGATAAAACTTTGTGTAAATGCACCTTCCGCAAAAATTCTACGAAAGAGATTTGGGAGTTTAAAGGCCACAAAGAAAATATCACTATACACATTGGCACCCAAAATGGAAGCAGTCAGGGTATCTCGAAGAAAACCAAAAATTCTGGACACTAAAGTGCCTACACTGTTTGTAAAAAATGATTTAATTAACATATGGAATAATATCTAAAAATCGTTTAAACGAAATTTTTACCAAGATTGGATAGAATTGTCACATGTTTTGGTAATATATGCCGATATATTAGTGCGTATAAATGTTTAATACAAAGGTTTAACATTGGGGCTATTTGATAAACTCACGGGAACAGATATCAATGATAAGATGATTGATTCAAATGTAGAATCTGACTTTAAGTCAATCATTATAGATACGGCTAATGTGATCAAAGAGTTAAAACATATCACTGAAGCCAATCATCTTAAACCCACTGATTTGGGATTCAAAATACTCAAAATTATGACCTACTATAGTGATGAAAAAAGTGAAAATAATGAAATGAACGAGGATGAACAAAAGCTTCTTTTAGATGATAATTTTTTGCTCAATCCACATTTAAAAATAAAACAGTTTTACCGAATAGAAGTTTATAAACAAACAAAAGAAAATTCACTTGATTTTTTACCGACTATTATGCTCAGTGCTAATAAAAATTTGACAAAAATTGTTGCAACGATTTCCAAAAGCCACGAAGTTCGATATTCTTCTACTTTAGAGCAAGATATAATTGATGATATACAAGCTAAAAAAATCAGAGCAGGTGTATTATTGGGTATTCGTGATCAAAATATGTATAAAGAAGTAAAAAAAATCGTTGCCGGAATTCGTGTTAATGGTATTATTGATCAAAATATCTCTTTTGTTGTCTGTTATGGAATTGATGATATTCCTTCCGTCAATGATGATTTGATTTTTCATTACAAGAAAAAAATGAATACTAAAAGTGCTGATGGTAAAATTGATTATTCTAAACGTGGTTATGTTTCCGCCGTAGAAAAAGATGAGTGTCTCATTGAATACATTAAGCCTATGTTAGGAACTCCTGGGCGCAATTGCAGAGGTGTTTTTATTCCTGTAAAAGAGCCACGAAAAAATAATGATTCGCCTATTGTTATTTCAGCAAATTTAACTAAAAAAGAGAATGAGACAAGTATCAAATATAGTGCTAATCGTGGCGGTTATATTGTCGTTGATAAAGGAACATATGATATTCAGGACCAAATGGAAATTAACGAAATTAGTTTTCGTTCAACGGGCTCTATTGACGCCAATATTACTTCAAACATTAAAATAAATATTAAAGAAAAAGATATTTTGAAAGATGCCATCGGTGCAGGTATGAGTGTTGAAACAACAGAGCTTGTTGTTCAAGGCAATATTGGTAGTGGTGCGAAAGTCAAAGCAAAAATCGTTGAAATTGGTGGACAAACACATCAAAGTGCTTATATTGAAGCCGATAAAATAACCATTGCAGTTCACCGAGGTGAAGCTAATGGCAAAGATATAGAGATTGATAGGTTAGAAGGCGGTAAAATTATTGGTGATGTTGTTCACGTTAAACAGATGATAGGTGGCGAAATTGTTGCTAAGATTATTAAAATTGACACCCTTCTCTCAAATGGAAAAATGACAGCGTCAGAAATTATTGAAATTACTGAGTTAAAGGGCAATAATAATAAATTTATCATTGATCCTAGTGTAACACGTGAGTTTAATGAGCATATTTTAAATATTTCCAAAAAAATAGAAAAGTTAGAAGAAGATTTAAAATCTTACCCACGCCTTCTAAGTAGTAAAAAAGAGATGATAGATAAAAATAAAGCTATGGCTGAAATGGTTAAAGAGAAGATTGTTGAGCTTAAAAAAAGCGGTGTCGAACCACCCATTACTCTTTTTGCTAAACTTAAAGATTTTCAAGAAAAAGTTGTTGATTATAACGCACAATTGCAGACTTTTAAAGATAAAAAAGAGACACTTAGAGAATATAAAATGGAACTTGTACAGGTGCAAACAAAAGTATTTTCTGCTAAAATTATTAATCACTCTATTTGGAAAGAATTTAATGAAATACGGTTTAAATTAGTTTCACCACGAACTGAAATTACATATAATCCTAAAGAAAGTGAAATATCGCGTGAAATTACCCTTAAAGATATGGGAAATGGTGAACTAAGAGTCATACGCTCAAGTGAGTATAGTGGCTCATGATAGTAGGAATTGAAGGCAAAATTGTCAAAAAAGAAATTTCATTTGTACATATAAAAATAGCTTCAGGATTAACGTATAAAGTTTTTGTTTCTTTATTTTCCATTGGAAAATTAAATGCAGATGACGTGAGCTTGCATGTCAGCCAAATTATACGCGAAGATCAGCATAGTTTATATGGTTTTACAGATGAACGTGAAAAAAAAGTCTTTGATACCTTGGTTAAACTCAATGGTATTGGTCCTTCTACTGCATTAGCTATCTGTTCAACACTAAGTCCAGATGACTTTTCACAAGCACTTCTTACCCAAAATATTGACGCCTTTCGAATGGTACCCGGTATTGGGCCGAAAAGTGCGAAACGTATTTTAGTTGAGCTGAGTGATTTTTCACTACAAATGCCAGAAGAAAACTCTAGTGGCTCTGTTATGGAAGCCTGTATGGCTTTAGAGAGTTTAGGATTTAAAAAAGACATGGTTCGAAAAATAATCGCTACATGTTCATCAACAGATACAGCAACACTTATCAAAGAAGCCCTTAAAAAGCTTAGTTAAAGGAAAATAATGAAAATAGGCATCGTTTTTGGCGCACAAAGTTTTGAACATGAAATTAGTGTTGTAAGCGCTATTGCATTAAAAAAAATTTTAAAACATGAAATTATTTATATTTTTTGTGATTATCAAAGAGACTTTTATCTGATACCTACGGATAAGATAAATTCAAAACGTTTTAGTAGTGGTGACTATAAAAAAGATAAACTTCTTCAACTTAAAAGAGGTGGTTTCTTTCAGAAAAAAACTTTTGGTGATAGCCTTGTGGAGTGTGATTTTATCATTAACCTTGTACACGGGAGAGATGGTGAAGATGGGAAATTAAGTTCACTCTTTGATTTTTATGGTATATCCTTCATTGGCCCTCGTATTGAAGGGAGCTGTATCAGTTACAATAAACTTTTAACCAAATTGTACGCTAAAGAAGTAGGCGTGAATGTTCTTCCTTATCAAGTTCTCTATAAAAATCATAAAGAACCTATTACGATTAAACCTCCTTTTATTGTGAAGCCTTTATGTCTAGGTAGCTCCATTGGGATTGGTATTGTCAAAGATGAAAGTCAAATTGATTATGCCTTAGACGTAGCATTTGAATTTGATAATGCTGTTTTAATTGAACCTTTTATGGCAGGAGTAAAAGAGTATAACCTTGCTGGTTGTAAAACAGATCAATTTCTGTTTTCGATAGTTGAAGAGCCCAATAAAGAAGAGTTTTTAGACTTTGATAAAAAGTATCTTGATTTTTCACGTACCAAACGTGTGAATGAAGCTACAATCAATACTGCACTTGAGCTCAGCATGAAAGAATCATTTAAAAAATTATACGACCCACTTTTCTTAGGCGCGTTAATCAGATGTGATTTTTTTGTCTTGGATAATCAAGTGTATCTTAACGAAATCAACCCCATACCGGGTAGCATGGCAAATTATCTTTTTGATGACTTTAATGCTGTCATTACTGCGTTATCAGGATATTTACCGACATGTATTAATGTTCCTAGTCAATATCGCTATATTAACTCCATTCAAGCAGCTAAAGGGAAGTAAAAGTGTATTTTATGTATTGTTATGCATAAAATTATACTAAAAGGCATATCTATGACGACATATGCAAAGAATGAGATGATAACGGCAACGGATATGGTTCGTAATTTTAGTTCTGTACTAAGCACCTTGCAACGGGGTGAAACTAAACGTATTGTTATTGTTAAAAATAATCGTTTTGAAGCTGTAATGATAAGTGTAGAAGAGTATGAAAAAATGAGCGAAGCAGTCAGTATTTTAGAAAAAATTTATGCTAGTACTAAAAGAAGTTAGATGGCACTCAAAGAAATTTCATATCAAAATCATACGTTCACCATTAGTTATGAGTTGTTAAATCAAGAAGCTCAAAATACAATTCTTTTTTTACATGGTTGGGGTAGCTCTAAAGAAGCAATGAGACATGCTTTTAGCCAGTATTTTAAGTCCTACAAGCATGTATATGTTGATTTGCCTGGTTTTGGTAATTCTTCAATTGATATGATTTTAGATACCCATGAGTATGCAAAAATTATTTCATTTTTTTTAAAGCAAATAGGTTGTGAGCCTAATATTGTTTTTGGTCACTCTTATGGTGGGAAAGTGGCTACAATACTTAATCCTCCTAAGCTTGTATTATTGAGTACTGCAGGCATAGTGGTCCCAAAATCATGGAAAGTTAAAACTAAAATTTGGTTGTATAAATCTTTAAAGCCATTATTGCCACAGCATTTTTATAAGTATTTTGCTGCCAAAGATGTTGATGGAATGAATCAAACGATGTATGGTGTTTTCAAAAAAGTAGTCAATGAAGATTTTTCTGATATTTTTTCCAAAAGAAAACAAGAAACCTATATTTTTTGGGGAAAAGAAGATTTAGCAACACCTTTAGAAAGTGGTAAAACTATTCATAAACTAGTAGAAAATAGTTATTTTTATGTATTGGATGGAGATCACTTTTTCTTTTTAAAACAGGGGAATAAAATAAATTCTCTTCTAGAAAAGTTTGGTATTTGAAAACATTTCAATTAATAGTTTCAGGACGAGTACAACGTGTTAATTATCGTAACTATGTTGTTGATGTCGCTCAAACCTTAGGTTATGTTGGGTATGTTCAAAATCTTTCTAATGGAAATGTAGAAGTAATTGTTAATTCTGAACATGAAGAAGATTTAGAATTTTTCATTAGTAAATTATATGATGGTTCAATGTTTTCTCATGTTGAAAATATTGTTTATATGAAAATAGATTTTAATGCATTTAATAGTTTTTCAAAACGAGGATAATTTCTGTGGATTTTTTTAATATTGGCTTACATATAATATTTACATTTGCAATTGGCTATTATTTTATGACAGCGATGCAGTGGTATAGTTATCGTTTAGAACGTGTTATTCTACACTACAACAGATACGATTGGCATCTCTATTTTTTTTTAATACCAATCATCATTTATTATCTAAGTACTACCTTTATGCTTTATGGTGTTTATGCTCTTTATTTTTTTGCTCTTATAACATGGGTACGTAAGCGCGATAAAAAACTTATCTTAACATCTCGCGTAAAACGTTTTTTTCTTTTTCTTATTGTTATTACTCTTTTCCAAGATATTGTCTGTTTAATGATAGGTGGCTGTGTAAAATATGGGATTCTCATTCCATTAATGATTTCGCATCTTTTAAGTCTTATTTATGAAAAGATAGCCTTTGAGGGTTATAAAAAAATGGCACGTCAAAAATTAGATGCAAATAAAAAGTTGAAAGTTATTGCCATTACTGCAAGTTATGGAAAAACAAGTATTAAGAATTTCCTTTTTCAAATGATTTCTCCACACTTTAAGGCGTATATGACACCAAGAAGCGTCAATACGCTTGGTGGTATTATAAAAGATATCAACGAATCTCTTCCTTCTGAATCTGAAATTTATATTGTTGAAGCAGGTGCAAGAGCGAAAGGAGATATCGATGAGATTACGCGTTTGGTTAATCCACATATTGCAGTAGTGGGTAAAATCGGAGAACAACATTTAGAATATTTTAAAACACTTGAAAACATTCGTAATACGAAGATGGAACTTCTTAACTCATCACGTTTGGAAAAAGCTTTTGTTCATGAAAGTGCACAAGTCAAAACAAATGATTATGTCCAAGTCTTTGGTCGTGATTTAAGTAATATTGTTGCAACCTTTGAAGGTACCACTTTTACAATGAATATTGATGGTATAGAGGAACATTTTACATGTAATTTACTCGGCGATTTTAATGCCCTTAATTTAAGCGCATGTATCCATGTATGTTTGGCGCTTGGATTATCAATAGAAGAAATAAAGCAATCTATTATGAATCTGAAAGGTGTTGAGCACCGGTTAGAAAAAATTGAAGCAGGTGGAAAACTCATTATTGATGATAGTTTTAATGGTAATTTCGATGGAATGATAAGCTCATACGAACTTGCTTCGACATATCCTGGTCGAAAAGTTATTATTACACCAGGTATTGTTGAAAGTACACTGGAAGCCAATCAACTCTTAGCTAAAAAAATTGATTCAGTATTTGATCTTGTTATTTTAACCGGTACAATTAATCTAAATACTTTAGATACGTATATCGTTGAGACAGAAAAAATATTAGTTCATGATAAATCAACACTAGAAACTATTTTAGCAAAATATACAAAAGCTGGGGATTTAATACTCTTTTCAAATGATGCACCTAACTTTATGTAATCTGTTTTAAAAAATATATTTTGTTATATGATTGTTATGTTGTTGTTATATTATTTACCAAAAGTTTATGAATAACTAAATAGTCAGGTAATATGAAGGGGTTTTCAATGAAAACAAAGAGTTTATATATTTCATCCTTAGAGTCATCAGCGGGCAGTTTGATCGTAGCTATGGGTATTATGGAATTATTAAAGGGTCGTTTAGGTAAGGTGGCATTTTTTAGACCAGTCATTTTAGATGCACATACGGCAGATAAAGACATCGATTTTATGCTTGAATATTATGCTTTAGGCATGGATTATCAAGACATGTATGGATACACTGTACATGAAGTTGAAAATTTAATTGCCGAAAATAAGTTTAACGAAGTGCTAGAGCATCTTATAGAAAAACTTAAAGCATTGGAAGCTAATTATGATTTTGTACTTATTGAAGGCTTAAATCAATCAAATTTTTCCAATACTTTGGATTTTGATATCAATTTAGCAATGGCAAAAAATCTTAGTAGTCCCTTTATTAGCGTCTTAAAAGGCAAGAATAAAGAGATTAGTGAAATAGTTGATGAAATACATATTGAAGCAGAAGCCATCAAGGGTGCAGGATGTCAGCATTTTGCAACATTTGTCAATCGTTTAGGTGAAGATAATGCGGCAGAATTAAAAGAGCTTTCCGCAAAAGAGTCTTTACAAAATGCTCCTATTTATTTTTTACAAGAATTACCAGAACTTGATACACCAACAGTTGCTGAAATAAAGAAAAAATTGGGATGTATGCATATTTTTGGTGAAGAAAAAGACTTACGTCGTGTGGTTAAGCAAAGTAAAATTGCCGCTATGAAATTAGATAATTTTTTAGAGCATATTGAAGAAGGTGATTTAATTATTACTCCTGGCGATAGATCTGATATTATTGTTGGTTGTTTAAGTACCGTCTTTTCAAAAAATTATCCTAATATTTCTGGTATATTATTAACGGGTGGTATCTTACCGCAAAAATCAATCAATAAACTTTTTGGTGGTTTTAGTGATTTTTCAGTACCTATTTTAAGTGTTGATGCTGATACATATAGTACGGCCATGAATGTTGCTAATGTACCAGCAAGTATTACGCCACAAAGTGTGCGTAAAATTGCTCTTGCTATGGGTCTTTTTTCTTCTAATGTTAATATCGCTGAAATTGAAGCACAAATTAATACCGAATCATCATCAACTTCTATTACTCCAATCATGTTTGAATATGCCTTGTTTGAACGAGCACGTAGAGATCGTAAAAAAATTGTCCTTCCTGAAAGTAATGATGAACGTATATTAAGAGCAGTAGAAATTTTACTACGACGTGATGTTGCAGATATTATTTTATTAGGGAACAATGATGAAGTGATGCAAAAAAGTTCATCCATTGGACTTGATATAAGTAAAGCCACCGTGATTGATCCTCTAAATTCTCCATTAATGGAAGAGTTTGTAAATGCTTTCTATGAAATGCGTAAAGCCAAAGGTTTGAGTTTAGATGTGGCTCGTGATAGTATGATGATGAAAAACTATTTTGGTACAATGATGGTTTATCTTGGTTATGCAGATGGTATGGTTTCGGGGGCTATTCACACTACCCAAGAAACGATTCGTCCTGCACTTCAGATTATTAAAACCAAACCAAATATTTCTATCGTTTCAAGCCTTTTCTTTATGTGTCTTGATACAAAAGTTTTGGTCTATGGTGATTGTGCTGTTAATCAAGACCCCAATGCGGAAGAATTAGCTCAGATTGCTATTAGCTCTGCTGATACCGCAAAAATATTTGGCATAGAACCAAAAATTGCTATGCTTTCTTATTCTACTGGCAATTCAGGTAAAGGGGAAGAGGTTGAAAAAGTTCGTTTAGCCACACAACTTGTTAAAGAGCAAAGACCAGACTTATTGGTCGAAGGTCCAATACAATATGATGCTGCTATAGATCCAGATGTCGCGATTACGAAACTTCCTAATAGTAAAGTAGCAGGACAAGCAACAATCTTTATTTTCCCTGATTTGAATACAGGAAATAATACCTATAAAGCGGTTCAAAGAAGTTCAGGTGCTGTTGCTATTGGCCCAGTTTTACAAGGCCTTAGAAAACCAGTAAACGACTTAAGTAGAGGTTGTTTAGTTCCTGATATTGTCAATACGGTTGCTATTACAGCTATTCAAGCACAAAATAATGATGGAGATAAGAAGTGAAAATATTAGTTTTAAATGCGGGTAGTTCTTCAGTAAAATATCAACTTTTCAATATGGAAACCAATGCAGTATTAGCTAGTGGGTTGATTGAACAAATTGGAGAAAATGAATCGAATGCCAAAATAAAATATTTCGATAATGGTGTGGAGCGCGTTGTTGAACGCCAATCATCCATAAAAAATCATGAAGTTGCACTAAAAATAATGTCAACATTATTGATTGAATCAGGTGTTATTGCGGATTTAAATGATCTTGATGGTATAGGGCATAGAGTAGTACAAGGTGGTGCTTCATTTAGTGAGCCAGAGGTTGTAACTGAATATGTGACTGCAGAAATAGAAAGATTAATTCCTTTGGGACCATTGCACAATCCAGGTCATTTAGCAGGTATTAAAGTTTCTCTTGAACAAAGCCCAACGGTTCCTCAAGTGGTCGTTTTTGATACAGCATTTCATAGTAGTATGCCAAAACATGCCTATTTATATGCAATACCCTATAAATTTTATGAAGATTTAAAAATTAGACGTTATGGTTTCCATGGAACATCTCATCGTTTTGTTGTTAAAGAAGCAGCAAAATATTTAAATCGAGATATTAATACTTTGAATGCTATTACACTACACCTAGGTAATGGTGCCAGCGTATGTGCAGTAAAAGACGGCAAAAGTATTGATACATCAATGGGCTTAACACCATTAGAAGGTCTCATCATGGGTACACGTAGTGGTGACCTTGACCCTGCAGTTTTATTTTTCTTGGCAAGAACCTTAGGGTATACAATTGAAGATCTTGATAAATTGCTAAATAAACAGAGTGGATTAAAGGGTATTTGTGGTAATAATGATATGCGTGAAATTGATAAATTAGCGGCTGATGGTGACTCCCAAGCACAATTAGCGCTTGATATGTTTAATTATCGTATTAAAAAATATATTGGTTCTTATAGCGCTGTTCTTGGTCGCCTTGATTGTATTATTTTTACCGGTGGAATTGGTGAAAATGATAGTGATGTAAGATTAAATAGTTGTAGTAATTTGGGTATTCTTGGTATCCATATTGACCCAGTGGCGAATAACCAACGATGTCGTGAAATTACGACTATTAGCACTCCTGATAGTCCTGTTAAAGTATTGGTTATTCCTACCAATGAAGAGTTGGAAATTGCCTTACAAACGAAAGAAGTGGTAGAAAAAATACACTAAAGTTTAGCCTAATATGTAGAGAATTATTTTCTCTACATATTGCTTTATGATAAAAGCTCTTTTGCTATTGCATTAATTCTTTTTCCATCAGCAACACCTGAACACTCCGCTAGAACAGCACCCATAATTTTACCTATCTCTTTAAGGCTTGTTGCTCCTGTTTGCTGAATATGTTTAAGTACAATGATTTTTAAGGCATCATCATCTAATTGTTGCGGAAGATAACTTTTAAGTATATTAGCTTCGGCGCTTTCTTTTTCAACAAGATCCTCACGCTGTGCATTTTTAAATGCAGTAATTGAATCTTCACGCTGTTTGAGTGATTTTTGGATAATCTTTATTATTTCATCATCAGAAAGCTCTTTTCGCTCATCAACTTCGATTTGTTTTAAGGCGCTCATCAAAAAACGAATAACATCTCGTTTAAATGAATCTTTATTTTTCATAGCTGTTTTTAAATCATCTTGGAGTCTTACTTTTAATTGGGACATAGTTCTTCCTTGGAACTTAATTTGCTTTAGATATAGTATAATACCAGAAAGTTTGCGCAAACTACAATATAATGGAGCTTTATGAAAGTTGTTACGTTAAGTTTTGTTTCTATTCTTATGTTCGCAGGTTGTACGGCACATCAAGCAGACCCAAAAATTAGTATGCAACCACCTGTATATGTTGAAGAGATGCCTTCACGTGTTAAAGAAAATTTAGGTTCTCAGCCAGGAAGCCTTTTTGGACAAGGGGAAAACCCTTTATTCGCTGACTTAAAAGCAATGCATGTGAATGATGTTGTAACCGTTGTCATTACTGAAAATATAGCTCAAACTTCTACCGCTAAAAAAACACTTTCCAAAGATAGTAGTGACAGTTTGGGTGCTGGTATCACAACTGCTGGAGGTGGCGGAGTAATGGGGAGTGTATCCAATCAGCTTAATAAAGTGGGCAATATTGGTTTTACTTCTGGATCGAATAATTCCTTTAATGGAGCGGGTAGTAATACTCGTAAAGAAACATTTACGACTAATGTTACAGCTCGAATCATAAAAATAATGAGTAATGGAAATTATTTTATTGAAGGTAGTAGAGAATTGCTCATCAATGGCGAAAAGCAAATTATCCAACTGAGCGGTGTTATTCGTGCCTATGATATTGATAAATACAATACAATTGACTCAAAATACATTGCAGATGCACGAATTTTATACAAAACTGAAGGCGATATTGATCAAACAACAACAAAACCATGGGGTAGTAAGCTCATGGAATCAATCTGGCCATTTTAATTTATAAGGAAACAATGTGGAAGATATTATAGAGGTTCCAGAATACAATACAAAAGAAAAAATTTTTAAAGCAAAAGATATCATTATAAATCTTGAATATTATGGTGCGAGCTTTGATAAACTTAAAACCAATACACCTAATAGAGCTAGAGCTATTGTTTTGGGCTACAAAGTATGGAAATCTGGTCTTAATGAAGAACAATTACGGTTAGTAATTAATCGTAAAATTGATGATCGTGAGATAGTTGATGTTTTGGAATACAAAGAGAAAAAAAGTATCCGAAGTTGGGCTATCTCTTCTAAAATTAAAGAAGATGACTACAAAGTTAAGTTAGCACGTTTGTGGTGTAAAAAATTAGGTGCTTTATGCTTATTGGGTAATATTGGACAAAAAGAAATTATAGAATTTGCAAAAGACCGTTTTAAAAATGAATTAAATTGCACAATCCCAAAAGAATTTTAAGATAAAATGTGAGGTGAGGCTTCACATGTAAAGCCTCGAATATTTAGTTTTTGACGGCTTTTGCCATATCCCACATTGGCATAAAGATACCTAGTGCCATCAGCAAGACCATCGCAGCTATAAATCCTAATAAAATAGGTTCAATATAACTTGCAATATTATCGATAATATCGTTAAAACGTGATTTAAAGTAGTTTGTGACTTTTTCTAACATTTTGTCTAAAGTGCCGCTTTGTTCTCCTGCTTGAATCATTTGAATGAGCATTCCTTCAAAAATCCCTGTATCCCTAAAGGATTCAGTCAGCGAAATACCTCTTTGAACTGATATTTTAACAGCAGAGAGTTTTTTCTTAAGATAGGTGTTATCTAATGTTAATAAAGAGGTATCAAGCGCATCAGCAATAGGAATACCAGCACGAATAAGTTCCGTGAATACAAGAGTAAATCGGCTTAACGTAGCATAAAATATAATATCACCAATAAGGTAAACTTTTAGAATATATTTGTCAAAACCTTTTTTGAAATCTTCATTATTATTAAGCATATATTTTATGAAAAGAATAGTTCCAATAATAGCTGCTAAGAGGTATAGTCCATAATGATTAATGATATTTTCCATAAACAGAAGAATTTTTGTAGGAAGTGGTAATTCGGCTTTAAGTTTTGAAAAAATTTCTTTAAATTTTGGAACAACATAAATCATCAAAATTGAAAAAGCAATGGCAATGGCAATAACAACTGTAATTGGATAACGCAAAGCTTTTTTAAATTTCTGCCTATTTTCTTCTATTTCTTCAAGGATTTCAGATAGTTTTTCGAGTGATTCTGCCATATTACCTGTGCTCTCACCTAATTCTATCATGGCGATGGTAACATCACCGAGTTCACTACGATAAGTCATCATCGCTTGTGTTAAACTTAGTCCAGAATTCAGGTCATCATTAACACTATTAAAAATTTCTCGTAACGTTTTATCAACAGTGGCTCCTGCTACTTCTTTAACGCTATCGTGAATAGAAATACCAGCATCTGTCATAACACTAAGTTGGCGCATTGCAGCAATCAAGCTGGTCATTTTTATTTTTTTCTTTGTCATTGCACCTAAAAATTGATTTTTAAATGCAGCAAATTGATCTTCTAGTGGAGCAGAAGTCTCTTTTACATTTAAGATAATACCTGGAACTTTAATTTTGGCAATAGAAATAGCATCGTGTTTGTTGGGTGATTTGACAATAGTTTTAGATTTCTGCCCTTTAAAAAGGTAGTTAACTTCGAAATATTTCATCCTTTTGCCACCCTTGTAATTTCTTCTAGTGTTGTTATACCTTTTGCAGCTCTTATAATACCATCTTTATACATATCTATAAAGCCTTCAATGAGAGCTTGCTCTTTAATTTTGGCTTTGCTATCACCTTGCGCAATCATACTAGAAATCGTTTCACTGACTACGAGTATTTCAGAAATCATTTCACGCCCCAAATAACCAGTTTGAGAACATTTTTCACAACCAACATTTTTATAGAATTGATATGATTCTGGCAATAAAGTGACAATTTCATCGTGAGCTGTTTTTGGTAAAATATATTTCATTTTACAATGAGGGCATAGTTTTCGTACCAATCTTTGCGCCTCAATAGCAACCAAAGAACCACTGAGTAGATAGGGCTCAATCCCCATATCCATAACTCTTGTGACGGCACTTATAGCATCGTTAGTATGGAGTGTAGAAAAAACCAAGTGTCCAGTTAGTGCAGCTTGAACAGCAATGCGTAAAGTTTCTGTATCACGAACTTCACCAATCATAATAATGTCAGGGTCTTGTCGTAAAATTGAACGTAAAGCGGAAGCAAATGTTAAATTAGCCTTTTCATTAACTTGGACTTGCTGTGTAAGATTTAATTGGTATTCAACAGGGTCTTCTACGGTAATAATTTTTGTTTGAACACTTTTGATAGCATTTAATGCAGCATATAATGTTGTTGTTTTACCGCTACCTGTAGGGCCTGTTACAAAAATAACCCCATAGGGAGCATGCATGGCATGATTAAATTTTGCATAATTTTGAGGGTGCATTCCTAAATCCTCAATCTTAATCATTACTTTTGATTTATCCAAAATACGAATAACGATTGATTCACCATTGAGCGTAGGAAGGGCAGAAATCCTAAAATCATATTCACGCCCTAAAATAGTTGCAGAAAATCGCCCGTCTTGCGGTTTTCGTTTTTCTGCAATATCCATATTTGATAAAAGTTTTAAACGTGAACCTAGAGGTGGATAAATATCTTTATCAAAGATAAATGTTTCCGTCAGCATACCATCGATTCTGCTTCTAACGATACAGTTATTTTCTGTTGGCTCAATGTGAATATCACTTGCACGAGAAAGAATAGATGTTTTTAAAATAATTTCTATAAGCTTCAAAATTACTGATGATTCTTGTGGATTATCAACAGCACTTGAAGTAATCTCTTTTCGAATATCACTAATTAATCCTTTAATACTCTCTCCAAGTTCCATTTTCACAAGGTATTTATCAATTTGTGAAGGTTCTGCAATGATGACTTTAAGTAATTTACGAGGAAAAATACGTTGAATATTTTCTTGAGCATTAATATCAAGAGGATCTTTAATAGCTACATAAACATTAATTTCATCTTCTTTAATAGGTAAAGCACTGTATTTTTTAAGCTGTGCAAAAGGTAGTTTAGATGCCAATCTATAATCAATATCTACTGAATCTAAATCAAGATAATCACAGTTAAGATTTTTTGCTAAGACTTGTAAGAATTTTTCACTATCTATTGCAAAGTTGATATTGACATCTTCTAAAGTAAGATAACCTTTTTTAAAAAACTCTAAAACCAAAATTTGCAGATCTTCTTTAGTAAATAAATTATTCTCTAGTAAAATATCACCAATAACCATGTTATTTTTAGCTTTGGATTCTTCTTTAATAAAAGCGGCGGTCTGTTCATCAACAATTCGGTTATGAACAAGATAGGTTAATAGTGTAGAAAGAATATCACTCATATTTTACCAATCTAAACAAATTTTTATCATTGTACCATTTTTTGAGTAGACAAGTAAAATATTACTCATGAAATTCACCTATTGTGATTTGGTTTAACAAAGATTGAGCTGCATTTGACTTATTGTTTTTGAGATAGGCTTGTAGTGCAGTTATAGCATCATCTTTTTTACCTGATTTCATTTTTGATTTTGCAAACCATAGCCAACTTTTTTCATTCTCTGCATCAATAGAATTGGCCATAAGTGCCCATTTGAGACTTTCATCATAATTTTTATTAAGATAATACTCTTCAGCAAGCATTAATGCAAAAATAATATTGTGTGTTTTTTCATATTTTTCTTTGAGATATTGAATAGAATTTATCTCTTGTGTTTCGATAGTGATTTTACTTTTAACAGCATCATCTGATAAAATAGAAGGTGGAGCAAGCATAGTAGATTCAATTTTTTCTTCATTACTACGATAATAGGGTTCTTCTATTTTTGTAAGTGGTTTGCGTGCAAAGGTTTTTTTAGGAATTTCCTCTTCTTTGGGTATTATATTTGATTCGCTTTGTTCTTTTACTGTTTTATTGTTTGAAGTTACAATCAAAGGAAGATGCAATTCTAATGTCTCATTTAAAGGTGAACTTGTTTCATTTTCATCAGCAGATAGCAATTTGTCATCTTGAATAGCTGTTGTTGTAGTGGGTATAATCAATTTTTGTTCTGGAGTATCCGTTTTATCTTGAATCATTGTAGTTACATTATCTTCAATGTGTGAATCTTTTAAAATTGTTTTATTATTAAATAAAACATATAAATAAATAGAAGTACCAATAAGTGTAAGAAATAAGAATACGTATACTAAAACGTGTAAAGTGCGTTTTAAACGATAATGTTGAACTTTTTTTTCAAGTTCAGCGATTTCAGAGGCACTAAGCATGAATCATCCCTAGACTAATTCCTGCCATTTCAATATATTTTACGTGTAAAGAATTTGCTTTAATGCTAGAAGGTTTTGTATGGTCATAATACTCTAAAATTTCAAAGAGTTTATACATGAGTTTATTGATTGTTCGAAGATTTCCTCGAGTAAAATGAAGAATTAATTTGTAATGTTTTTCTTTAAAAAGGTTAAGAAACTCAAAACGATTGTGGAACAGAAGCTTTTTTTCGATATACGTTTTAATTTCATTTAAAGAAGCATTATCAATTTCAATCGTTTCCCAAATTCGTGTTTGGAAATAATCCTTTGCTAAAATATCTTCTTTCTCTGTCTTATGCACCGTAAATAAAAATTTAAAAAGACGAGAATCTGCCATAAGTCTTATTTTTTCAATTAATTCACCTGGGTATAGCTGTGCTTCATCAATCAAAACAGTAATTGAATTTTCACCTTTTGTGATACGCTTACTAACTAAAGAGAGAAATTCATCGTAGGTTGATATCTCTGGTGCAATTTCATCAAATGTATTTTCATATAACGACTTGATAAAAATTTTTTCATCAAAAAAAGGTCTTGGAAAAAAAATAATCTTTTTTTTCTGCTTCAAATCATTATAAATCTTTTGCAACAGAAAAGTCTTTCCTGTACCAGGTTTTCCATAAAAAAGTATTAATTTTAGAGGTTTATCCAGTGTTTGGACCAGTTTATCATATGTAATTGCTGACTGGTCTAAATTAACATAATCAAATACCTCACCATCCACAAAAATGGATTTTAAATGACTATAATTATTATTCATAGATTTTTTGACTAAATCCCAAATCTTTTAATGTTGCTTTATCTGTTCCTTTTACCCCAATAATTTTAGGGGTAATAACAAAGATAAGTTCACTTTTTTTAAGCGTATCTGATGAGTGTTTAAATGCTTCTCCTAAAATTGGTATACTACTAAGAAGAGGTACACTATTATCATCTTTACCTTTACTATCAGTGATAAGACCACCTAAGATGATAGTACTACCGTCTTTCACTTTGACAACAGTAGAAAGTTTTTTCTCTTTTGTATCTGGGGCAATTTCTCTTGAAGTACCTGTAGTGGTACGTGCATCATCATCAGCATATTTAAAGTTACTAACAGAAGGGTTGATTCGTAAAATAATTTCATTGTTTTCTGAAATTTCTGGTGTAATATTAAGTAAAACACCAATAAAGATAGAATAATTAGTATAGGTAGTTGTCAATGTTGTATTAGCTGTTGCAGCAGTATTGGCTGTCTCTTTGGGAACACGATAATTGATGTTGTCACCAATTGTGATAAGTGCTTGTTGATTATTGAGTGTGAGTATTTTAGGGCTAGAAACTACTTTAGTTTCTCCATTACTGGCTAAAAAATCGATTAGACCTGTTATAGTGAAAATACCGTCGTTAACAACTGTTAAATTATTAGCATTAATCGATGGTGTTATTGATGCATCATAAAGAGAACTTGTTGTATGCATAGCTTGTGCTTGATTACTATTATTAAAAATTGTACTACTATTGATACCTAATGAAAATTTACTCCAATCAACACCTGTATTATTGCTAGCACTAAGGTCAACTGAAATAATTGATACATCAATGAGCACTTGTCTATGTAAACGTTCTTCTAAAAGGCTTATATACTCTTCTACCCGACTTAATTGTTTTTTAGTAGCAGTAATAGTAATAATACCTGCATTTGGGTTGATAACAGGAGCTTGTGTTTTATAACCCTCTGCACCAGTATTTAATATGGCAATTAATTCAGTAGAAATCGTTTTCCAAAAATCAAAGGTATCATTGGACGTTATCATATTCTGAGCTTGCGTTGTTGTATCACGCTTGCCACCTTCTTCAGTAGGGGATGCATCAACAGATGCATTAAGAATTGCTTGTCCTGCCCGAATAGAGGTAATATAATCAACTTTAAAAGTTCGTGTGCTTAAGGCAGATATTTTAAGAAAATTTTGATCATAAGAATAAAAAAGATCATTGTCTGACAAAACAATTTGAAAAATTTCTACCAAGGAGAGGTTTTTAATATTAATACCACTTAAGTTTTTTTCAAGAATTTTAGCAGCCTCATTATCTTTAAGTACAATACTAAAGTTACACATGTCTGCAAGTTCAGAAAGGAGTTCACTACCTGTTGCTTTATTATTGGTTTTAATATTAAATGTTCTGTATTCACAGGTTTTTGTTTTTTCTACAGCACTTAAGGTAGTTAGACCTAGGGCTAAAATAGCCGCTAATACAATCAATTTATTTGGAAAATATTTTGATGTTACTTTCATCTGTGGTCCTTATAAAAATTTCTTTTCTATCAGTTTCATTTTGTAAAATAACGCTATCTGGTTTAATTGAAATCAGTTTAAAAGTATCAACCTTATCTCGAAGAGCATACCAATTACCATTTATTTTAGCTTTTTGATTTAAGGTTGCTTCTAAAATAAACAATGGTTTGTGTGTGACATTGCCATCAATGCCATTAGCATTTTCATAAATAACTATAAATGGATTTGCAAGTGTATCAATGGCAGAAGCTTCAATACCTATTCTCTTTTCTGCAATTTTTTCAAAAATTGTATCATACTCTTTGACTTCATTACCCATAGATAAGGTATCTTTCGCAAAAACAACATCTATCAAAAGTATGGTGCAATAAAGTGTAATTTGTAAAGTTTTCAATACTTCATCCCCCAAACAGCTATATTAACTTGTCCAGCAATGTTTTTTTGTCCAGTACAATTAAGATCGTATACATCCACTACTAATTCACTTTCCTCAATGGCATTAATAAATTTCATTGTATGTGCAAAAGAGCCACTAAAATCAACTTTTAAATTTAAAATTTGTTCTATTTTTTGCATACTTGGTTCATTTATTTTATTCTCAATGACTTTTATATTGACTGCATATTTGTGGGCAAGTTGCGTGATTGAATTTAAAAATTTTGCCCAATTCTCATCATTGAAAAGTAAATAAGAGAGTTCCTTGAGTTTATTGTCAACATAAGCATTAGTGTAAGTCGTTTTTTCCAAAAGAACTTTTGAATTTTCGATATCATTTTTAACTTTTTTAATAAAAAAGTTTTCATCACCTTCTCTAGAAACAGAAGCTAAATAAGATTTTTCATCTTGCAGCTTTTTTTCCATAGCTTTTGAGTCACGTATTGTTTGTTTTAATACTCGATCTGTTACAGGGTAAATATAGCTATAAGAGATAAAGCCAACTATGGCGAATAGTAACATAAATATTAAACTCAACTCACTATTTTTTTTACCATCTAAAAATTGATCCATTTTATCAAAAAGGGTATCGAAACTACTCATCATTTAATCCTATTGATATGGTGCTCGTATAGAGTTTTAAAGTATCGTCCTTAATAATTTTATCGGTATTTATTTTATATTTCTTGAGTGCTGTTAAGTCTTTAATAAACTCTGTAATCTTTTTTTCACTTTTATTACGAATAGACAATGAAAGGATATTTTTCTTAAATTCTAGAGAGTCAATTTTACATTCATTGGCATTGGTTAATTCAAAAATTTCTAAAAGTATACGTGCTTTCATTGGGTAAGTAATTTTTTTAGTGTAAATTTCATTTAAAAGTTTTTTTCTAAATTCAAATTTTGAAGTTTCATTCTTTAATAAAGAATCAATTTTTTCTTTTTCTATTTTTAACGTAGCAAGTTGTTGTCTAATATCAGATGTTTTTTTAAAGATTTCATTATAATCAGATGTTGTTTTAGATAAAACAATATTAAGATAGGCTTGATAACCCAACTGATATGCAGGATAAGCAAGCGAAATAACAATACTAGCGATTAAAACACCTAGCAACTTGCCGGCAGGTCTTTGTTGTAATGGTGGTGGTCTTTTATAAATAGAAAAATTGAGATTATCATCTGGATTTTCCATATATATTTGTGCACTGAGCATCATTAAGATATGAATTTGATCAATGTACCACTCTTTAGAGTTAATAGCGATACTAAAGTTAAATTCAAAGGCTTCAAGACCTAAATAACTTTTAGCATATTCTTCAATCCCGGCAAACGATCCAATTTCAGAACCAATATACATTCTATCTATAAAATCAATATTATAAGAACGCTTTGTAAAAACTAAAACATCATTAATATATAAAAAAATCTCACCAAAAAGTTGCATCAAATTTTGTTGATATACTGAATTGGTTGCTTTTAGACCCTCACTTGTTAAAATTCGATTAAAATCTTCTTCATCGACTCTTTCGCCAATGAGTTCACAAAATTTTTCATTGATTTCTTTAAGAGAATAATGTAAGGATTTTGAGTAAATATATTCTCCACCTTTATAAATAGCTAAAAAAGCATCATTTTTCTGAAAATAGATAAAGCAGTGTGTACCTTCAGGCTCAATAAAATTTTTACGATACAATGATTTAACTAAAAAAGGTGCTGTTGTAACATAATCAATATATTTTGTTTTTTCTTTAATAGGTGCTAATTTAGAGGTAACAAGGCTTAGGTCGATAATAAAAATATTAAAAGTTCTATTCTTTGAATCTTTTGATTCTGTCTCAAGATAGGTAATAGCATATTCAATAGAAGAATCGAGGGCTAATTCGTCATAGACTTTGATTTCAATAGCATCTTTTAAGTCACTATCTGGGATATTTCTACTGATGTCAACTGTTGCACTGATAACATCACGTGTTTGAATATACGAGATATAAAAAGAATTTTTATCACTCTTTTCTATTTTTTGAAGTTTAATTTCATTTTTAGAATATGCATAGGACGCCAGAGATAAAGGGTCTATAGATATAATTTCTGAGCTATAACGCTTGTCTTCAGCTTTAGCCATTTTTAAAACCTCTTTATTTTAAAAATTTATTATCTTCTAAGATAATTATTATAACATATTTTCTTTTTTAAACAATATAACCTATTTTTTTCAACATTTCTTTATCTTGGCTCCAGCCTTGTTTAACAATAACAACAAGTTTTAAAAAGAGACGTTTTTGTGTTAATTCTTCTATCGCTATTCTTGCGTGTGAGCCTATACGCTTAATAGTATTGCCATCTTTACCTATTAAAATACCCTTTTGGCTCTTTTTGTCAACAATTATTGTAGCATAAATGTTGTCGATTGACTCTTTTTCTTCAACTTTATCAACGATAACATCGGCAAAATAAGGAATTTCATCACTTGTATTCTCAAATATAGCTTCACGAATTAATTCTTTATAGATATCTTTCGACATTTCTGTTGTTAATATTTCAGGATCGTATAAAAAAGGATGTTCTGGCATTTCTTTTGCAATGCTAGACAAAAGATAATCGCGTGAAAAACCTTTTTTTATTGAGGCAGGAATAAGTGCGATAAATTTATCTTGATATGCTTGGTATTCGGATATTTTATCAAATAGCGCTGTTTGGGAAATAGTATCAGTTTTAGTAAGCAGTACCATATGTGGAGTATTTTTTTTGTTAAGTGCTATAAAATCAATATAATGCTGAATACTGTCACTTGCTGGGGACAAAAAAAGAATTAAGTCACAATCCCCCATAGCTTTCATCGCCTCTTCAAGCATAAATTGATTAAGTAATCGCTCTTGCTCATGAATACCTGGTGTATCAATGAAAATAATTTGGGTATTTTCATGCATAGCAATAATATTGAGACGTTTTCGTGTGGCATTAGCCTTATGTGAAACAAGAGCAAGTCTTTCACCTATTAACCAATTTAAAAGAGAACTTTTTCCAGCATTTGGTCTACCAATAACGGCGACATAACCAGCTTTTGTGGGGGTTGTTTTGTTTTGCATTATCTCACTTTATAAAATATAGCGACTACTATCTTCGTTTTCAACGATAGCGTCTAGTTTGTCATGGACCAAATCTTTGGTGACATGGATGCTTTTCCCTGCATGTTCATCCGCTGTAAAGCTGATATCTTCAAGCACTTTTTCGATAATAGTATGTAATCTACGTGCACCAATATCTTCCGTTTTTTCATTGGTCATTTGAGCAATTTTCGCTATAGCAACAATTGCTTCATTATCAAAAATAAGTTCTACTCCTTCAGTTTTAAGTAAAGCTTCATACTGGCGTAATAAAGA
Organism: Sulfurospirillaceae bacterium; assembly: GCA_028684065.1. Classification (GTDB taxonomy): domain Bacteria; phylum Campylobacterota; class Campylobacteria; order Campylobacterales; family Sulfurospirillaceae; genus Sulfurospirillum. Next base: position 104,905 of record JAQUGO010000007.1, on the reverse strand, counting down.
ATTTTTTGGTTGGGTCAAAATTTGATATAAAATATCTTCTGTTAATGAACTAAGTTCAACACGCAAGGGAAATCTGCCTTGTAATTCAGGAATTAAATCACTAGGTTTACTGACATGAAAAGCTCCTGCTGATATAAAAAGAATATGGTCTGTTTTAATCGTTCCAAATTTAGTATTAACATCTGAGCCTTCAACAATTGGCAATAAATCTCGTTGTACACCTTCTTTACTTGGATCACTTCGATGTGAAGCAGAAGCACTAACAGCTATTTTATCAATCTCATCGATAAAAATAATCCCACCATTTTGGCAACGATCTTTGGCTTCTGTTTTAACGGCTTCAATATCTAATAATTTTTCGCTAGCCTCATGTTTAAGTGCTTCTTTGGCATCTTTAACTTTCATCTCTTTTTTAATACTACTCTGTCCACTGCCTAAGATTTTAATAAAAGACTCTTGCACTTTAACCATTTCAGGAGGCAAGGAAGAATCTCCCAAATCAGAACTTGCTTGTGAAAGTTCTATTTCAATTTTCAATTCATCCATTTCTTGTGCACGGAATTTTTGACGCATACGCTCAAAACTTTTTTCATAATCAGCTTTTTTTTCCTCACTAGCACCTTTTGGAAGCGGAGGTAAAAGCTTCTCAATAATAGTTTTTTCAACATAATCATCAATGTTGTCACGGTTTTTATCACGATGCTCAGCCTTGACCAAATTGATTGATGCCATCATTAAGTCTCGCACCATTGATTCAACATCTCGACCAACAAAACCAACTTCAGTGTATTTACTGGCTTCCACTTTGACAAAAGGAAGTCCTAACATTTTTGCCATACGTCGTGCAATTTCTGTTTTACCTACACCTGTAGAGCCAATCATTAAAATATTTTTTGGCATAACTTCTTCAGCCATATTGCCTGTAAGTTTCAACCTACGGTATCGATTTCTAAGGGCAATGGCAATTGATTTTTTGGCATTAAATTGCCCTATAATATATTCATCTAAATAAGCTACAATTTCTTTTGGTGTTAAATTCATGCGTTATTTCTCTCTAATACAAAAGTTTTAATATTGTCATTGGTATAAATACACAATTCACTTGCAATTTTTAGACTCTCTTTAACAAGGAATTCTTCATCTAAGTTGGCATGACGATCAAGGGCTCTTGCAGCAGATATGGCATAGTTTCCACCACTGCCAATAGCCGCTATTTTTCCATCTTCTGGTTCTACTACATCACCAGTACCACTGAGGATATAAATGTGTTCACAATCAAGGACTATCATCATAGCCTCGAGTCGTCTTAGCATTTTATCTTTACGCCATTCTTTTGAAAACTCGATAACAGATTTATATAAATCACCTTTTTTTTGCTCTAATATACTTTCAAACATATCAAAGAGATTAAAAGCATCTGCTGTACTACCTGCGAAACCCGCTAAAATTTTGCCATTGTATATTTTTCGAATTTTTGTTGCATTGTTTTTTAAAACGGTATTGCCAAAGGTCACTTGACCGTCACCACCGATAACGGCACGATTTTTACCACGACACGCTAGAATGGTGGTTGCTTCAAACATTTTTATTCTCCAATAATATTAAGTGCTAAAGTAGCATGGATACCATGACCTAGTTTAACTAAAATACTAAAATCACCAGTCATTTTGATTGGATTATCAATTTCAATACTTTTTTTATCAAGAATAATATGATGTTGTTCTTGTAATTCGTGAGCAATTTCATCTTTTGTTACCGCACCAAACAAACTTCCATTGGCCCCAAGTTTTCGTCTAATCGTTAGTTTTAATGTCGCTAATTCTTTTTCTATGGTGTGTAAATTAGCTAATTCTAGAGCATCTTCTTCGGCTTTTTTACGTTGTGCTGATTCATATTTTTTCAAGACCTCATGGGTTGCTAAAAGAGCATAACCTTTTCCAATGAGAAAATTTTGACCGTATCCATCTTTAACTTCTTTAAGTTCACCTTTTTTGCCTAGATCTTTGACATCTTTAATCAATAATACCTTCATCAATCATCCTTTTTATATGTTTTTGGGTAGTGGAGCATTTTTGAGTTTTTCACCTCTAAAATCAACGATTCCTCTACTTAAATGAGCAATATGTGCAAATCCCATACGACGAAGTATAAAGAGCATTTGCGCTGTTCTATTGGCTGTGCGGCAGTAAAAAATTAAAAAACTACCTTTGCGCTTTGTCAGTTGATCCATATTGGCATGAATAGTCGAGGTAGGAAGAAGAAGGTCTGTTCCTTTAATGCTCATATCCGTATACTCAAATATTTCACGAATATCTATCAAAGTAAAATCAACTTTCTGTTTAGCTCTACACTCAAGTAAGAAGACTAGTTCATCTGAACTAAGCTCACAACTCTGTTGTACTGTTTTTACTAAGCTTAACATTTTTTCCTCATCTTTGTCATTGAATCCTACATCGTCCAACATTGTTTTATTAGTTACCCTGTTTTTTTCTGTTCTTCCCACTGATGATAAAGCGCAAGGCATTAAGTTTGATAAAACCTTCTGCATCTTTTTGGTTGTATACTTCATCTTCTTCGAAGGTGCAAAATGCCTCATTGAAAAGATTGTTTGTTTTTGAATCTCTACCAATAACAGATACATTGCCTTTGTAAAGTTTTATTTTAACTGTTCCATTAACATTTTCTTGTGATTTATCAATAGCTGCTTGCATCATTTCACGCTCTGGTGAAAACCAAAAGCCATTATAAATTGTTTTTGCGTAACGTGGCATCAATTCATCTTTAAAATGTGCCGCTTCGCGGTCTAAAGTGATGCTTTCAATGGCACGGTGTGCTTTTAGCATAATCGTGCCACCTGGAGTTTCATAGCATCCACGACTTTTCATTCCTACAAAACGATTTTCAACGATATCAATTCTTCCAATACCATGTTTGCACCCAACTTCATTGAGTTTTGTAAGCATAGTGGCAGGAGAGAGTTTTTCGCCATTAAGGGCAACAGGATCACCTTTCTCGTATGTTAATTCAATCACTTCGGCAGAATCTGGAGCATTTTCAGGGCTTACAGTCCAACGCCACATGTCCTCTTCAGGTTCCATTGCAGGGTTTTCAAGAACTAACCCTTCATAGGAAATATGTAATAAGTTTGCATCCATAGAGTAGGGTGATTTACCAGGCTTTTTTTCAATACTAATACCATTTTTTTCTGCATAAGCAAGAAGCTTTTCACGTGAGTTTAAATCCCATTCACGCCATGGCGCGATGATGACTAAATCAGAGTTCATACTCAAATAGCCAAGTTCAAAACGTACTTGGTCATTTCCTTTACCTGTCGCACCATGGCTGACACCATCAGCGCCTACCATAGCTGCAATTTCAGCTTGACGTTTTGCAATTAAAGGACGAGCAATAGATGTTCCTAAAAGATATTCACCTTCATAAATTGCGTTGGCTCTAAACATTGGAAATACATAATTTTTTACAAATTCTTCTTTTAAATCTTCAATATAAATATTTTCTGGTTTTATTCCCAAAGAAATAGCTTTTTTGCGTGCAGGTTCTAACTCTTCACCTTGACCAATATCAGCAGTAAAAGTTACTACTTCACACTTATATTCATCTTGTAGCCATTTTAAAATAATACTGGTATCAAGTCCGCCAGAGTATGCTAAGACTACTTTTTTTACACTTTTTTTCATCGTATCATTTCCTCACATTTTGTTTATATAATTTGGTGATATTATCAAAAGTTACTAAAAACTTTGCTTATGCATGACTAAATGCTCTACATGTAAGCCTAAAAAGAGAGTTTAAATATTCTTTTGATAGAATAGTCATCAAATGAAGGAAGAGGTTTATGAGAGTCGATAAATATTTAAATAGTGTCAATTTAACCAAGCGTAGAGCTGTTTCAGAAGACATGTGTAAAAATGGTGTTGTCAGCATCAATGGCGTTGTTGTAAAGGCCTCAAAAGATGTTAAAGTAGGCGATAAACTGACAATTGTCTATCTCGAGCGGAGCGTTAGCTATGAAGTTTTACAGATTCCAACAACAAAAACTATTCCTAAAAGTTTACAAGATGAATATGTGAGGGAAATTAAATGAATTATACAGAAGCTTATAAACGTTTTGATGCGCTTTTTAATAATACTCTAAGTGTAGAAGAGGCAGCTGCATTTTTAGTTGAATTGTTTGAACGAGGCGAGAGTGCAGATGAGCTTGCTGCCGCTGCAACAGTCATGCGCGAACACAGTATAAAATTAACATTAGAGCCAACATTACAAAATGAAATTATTGATATTGTTGGAACGGGTGGGGACCAAAGTGGTACATTTAATATATCAACAACAACGTCTATTGTTTTAGCGTCACTGGGGTGTAAAGTTGCAAAACATGGAAGTGGATCTGCTACAAGTAAATCTGGAAGTGCTGATGTACTTCGATCTTTGGGGCTCAACCTAGATTTAGGCGTTGATAAACAAATCAAAATGCTTCAAGAGAGTGGTTTTGTTTTTATGTTTGCAATGAATCATCATCCTTGCATGAAACATATTATGCCCATACGCAGAAGCTTATCCCATCGTACTATTTTTAATATGCTTGGCCCCCTAGCTAATCCCGCAGGGGCACAAAAACAGATGATTGGTGTTTTTGATGTAGAATATATTGATCGTTTTAGCAACGCCTTACAACGGCTAGGTACAAAACGTAGTATGGTTTTGAGTTCGATTGATGGTTTAGATGAAGTTAGTGTGTGCGGAATTACACAGTATATTTCACTCGAAAATGGAGCAATGATACATGGTGAAATTAATCCTGAACAGTATGGCATTAAACTGACTACCTTAGAAAGTATAAAAGGCGGTGATAGTGTGGAAAATGCTGAAATCACGCGCAATATTCTTAGAGGTGATGAACGAGGGGCAAAACGTGATATTGTTTTGCTTAATGGTGCTTGTGCGTTAATGGTAGATGAAAAAGCCAGAGATATGCAAGAAGGTATGGAAATGATGAATGAAGCACTAGATAGTAAAAAAGCATGGGATAAACTCAGTGAAATTATTAGAGTTTCCTATATGGTTTAACGCGTGTATACGACAAGCTGTGATTTAACGACCCTACCAGCGTTAGCAAAAGAGATAAGACAGCAAATGCCAAAAGGTGGAATTTTACTTTTAAGAGGTAATCTTGCAAGTGGTAAAACATCATTTGTTAAAGCTTTTGCTAATGTATTGGGGATTAAGAAAGATATAGCTTCACCTACATTTGCTATTTTACATGAGTATGACCAAAAACTTTTTCATTATGATATTTATCAATGTGGAAGTGAAGGTTTTTTAAGCTCAGGTTTACTTGAAAAGCTTGATGAAGAGGGTTATCATTTGATAGAGTGGGGCGATATATTTTTTGAAAAAATATTACAGAGCTTTGCCTTGCCTTATGCTACACTCGATATAGAAACAGATGATTTAAAACGTACATATAAGGTAGATATGAATGCATACGCTTAAAATACAAGAACTCAAAAAAATTATTAAAAAAACAGAAATTATCAAGGGTGTTTCCGTTGAAGTACGAAGTGGTGAAGTGGTTGGACTACTTGGTCCCAATGGTGCTGGAAAAACAACAATGTTTTATATGATTTGTGGTCTCATCGCACCAAGTGCAGGAGAAGTTTATTTTGACAATCAAAATGTTACTTCCATTCCTTTGCACCAGCGCGCGAAATTAGGTATTGGTTATTTGCCACAAGAGTCAAGTATTTTCAAAGATTTGAGTGTTGAAGATAATATTATGTTAGCTGCTGAGATTGTGTATGAAAAGCAGGAAGAGGCTGAAAAAAGAGTCGAAGAGCTTTTGAATCTTTTAAATATAGAACCTATTCGTAAACGTAATGGTGTAAGTTTAAGTGGTGGAGAGAGACGACGTTGTGAAATAGCACGTTCCCTTGTATTACAACCTAAATTTTTACTTTTGGATGAACCATTTGCGGGCGTTGATCCTATAGCTGTTTCAGATATTCAGGCTATTGTGCGAGAACTTGCGAATTTAGATATAGGTGTTCTTATTACAGATCATAATGTCCGCGAAACTTTAGCCATTTGTGATAGAGCATACGTTCTTAAAGATGGTAGCTTACTTGCCAGTGGAACAAGCGATGAAGTCGCACAAAACAAGTTGGTAAAAACCTATTATTTGGGTGAAGATTTTAAATTTTAATGATTCTGCAACATTAGGTAGGCACATTTGAAATTACGCGTTTCAGGGACACAAACCACAAAACAAAAATTTTCATCGACCTTGCGAGGTTGGCTACCTATTTTACAGTCTAATCTTGACTCTTTAGTGGAAACTCTTGAACCTTTTGTTCAAGAAAATCCCTTTATTCAAGTTAAATCGGGCTGCGAAAAAGCCGATGCAAGATTTGAAAAGAAGAGTTTTTTTTCACAAATATCCAAAGAATCTGTTTCAAGTACAATTGAAGCATTAACCTTTGATAAAAAATCATTGTTTCAAGTACTGCATGAACAGGTCAATCCACCACTTTTTCCAACGGTTCATTCACAAAATATTGCTTATGACATTATTGAAAATATCAATTCTGAGGGTTACTTTGAGTATAGTGCTGTTGAAGAAATTGCAACTAAACATAATGTTACATGTAAAGAAATAGAAAAAATTAGACAACGATTTTCTTTTCTTGAGCCTTTAGGAATTGGTGCCATTGATTTTAAAGAGGCTTTTTTATTTCAATTGCAAGATTTAGACCTTAGTCATGACGTCTATACTCTTGCTGAAACGCTCATTAATAATTTTGAAACAATTGAAACTTTTGGTAAAGAACCTTATTTTCATGATGCTCTTATGGTTATTAAAAAATTCAGGAATCCCCCAGCCATAGACTTTTTGGAAGATGAAAAAGAGGTCATACCTGATATTTTTGTTTACGATAAAAGTGGTGTGATTGAAGTACAACTTAACGATGCGTATTATCCTGAAATTATTATTGACACCGATGGTGTTGATGAGTCTCATACCTTTGTTGCCCAAAAAATTAAAGATGCCAAAGACTTGGTTGATGCCCTTGAGATGCGTAAAGCAACGCTTTATAAAATTGGTTTAATGATTGTTGAATACCAGTATGACTTCTTTTTTGGTAAAGCTATCAAACCTATGAAACTCAAAGATCTAGCAGATGATTTAGGACGCAATCCCTCAACGATATCACGAGCTATTGCTGGAAAATACTTATCATGTTCACGTGGCGTTATACCGCTTAAGCAATTTTTTGCGACAGCGTTAGAAGAAGATATCTCAAACAGTGCTATTAAAGAGTATATGCAAGAATTAGTTAAAGCGGAAAATCGATTAAAACCTCTGAGTGATATTAAGCTTTTAGAGATGATTGAGAAAAAATTTAGTATCAAAATGGTTAGACGTACGATTACGAAATACAGGCAACAATTTAATATCGCAAGTTCATCTGAGCGGAAAAAACTCTATTTATTACAATTTTAGCATTAAGCAATTCTCAAAGCTGATTCATTTTTATAGTGCATTTTAATCATTTCATAAGCATATTGAATTTCTTGAAACTTTTTTAAATACATTACATGTAAATCACCATGGCTTAAACCACAACTATCAGGGTGGTATTTTTTCACTAATTTAAGATAATTACCCCTAACAGTTTCAAATGAATCTTCCATTTTACACTCTAAAACACGAAAATAGTCTTCTAATAGAGAAAAAAGTGCATGATGGTGATTTCGTTTAGATTTTTTTGAATTGAGTGCTTTTTTATAGTCAATAAAATTTTGTTTATTATAGTCAAAGTGGACGAAACAGCCTAGGAGCTCTTTTTGCAAAAGCAGTTTTTCAATTAAACATACTGTTTGTTCAGAATTTGGGTAAAGTGTAATAGTTTGATATTTAGGTCTAAAGCGTATCAAATGATCTTTAAAATAATTTTTAAGATATGAGGCCAATAATGTATGATGTGTTCCTATTGAAAAAACCACTGCATAATTATCTTCAATATTCATTTTGATATCAATATGTTGTAAGAGTTGATTTGACTTAAGTAATGAAATCTTAATAGTTTTATCAAGTGCATTTTCAATCTTATTACAAACAGCAATATCATTTGTTTTTTTCTGGTAAATCTTACTAACAAGTTTTAAAAAGTATCTTCGTTGTACAAGCTCTGCTTCTTCTTTAAATATAATAGTTTTTGTTTTTCGACCTATTTTTTTTTGGAAGTTTTTCTCGGCTAAATTTTGCAAAAAATAAAATGTTTTAGCATCTTCTTGTAGTGTAATTGCAAGCATATCATGTGAAAGAGAAATTTGCATTGATGCATCCTTTGACAGAGTGTTACTTCAGTCAAAGCAAAAAAGGTTCCAAATATTATAACCAAATAGCATCTTCATCTAAAGCTGGGGCTCCTTGCAAAAGCTGATAAGGAGTGTAGTGTGCTTTGTACTGTAAGCTTTGGCAGCCTTCGACATAGTAACCAAGGTATATCCACTCCAAACCATACTCTTTTGCGAGTCTAATTTGTTCATAGATTGAAAGACGGCCTAATGAATATTTTTCAAAATCAGGATCATAATAGAAATAAATTGAAGAGATACCATTATCAACAAAATCAATCAAATCAACACCAATAAGTTTATCATAATAGAAGTATAGAACTTCTTTTCCAAAAGTATTGGCTCCACTGACATACAGTTCATGGTAGCTTTGAGGTTTTAGAAAATGGTACTGCCAACCACGTTTAATTTGCATATGACGATGGTATTTATCATAAAGATTGAGATGTTCGGTACTCAGAGTAGGATTCTGTATGACATAACTAATACCTTCTGCCTTTTTAAATGCTTTTTTAGCCGATTTACCAAAATGATAATTCTGTGCATCGATACGAAGATTAAGGCATTGGTTACAGTTTGGGCACTGTGGCCTTGAATAATATTTACCAAAACGACGCCAACCACGTTCAACCAAAGCATGGTTAAGCTCCATAGAAGCATTCTCTATGTATTTGTAAGACATTCTTGTTCGATGATTATCTAAATATGAACAGTTTGTTTCTAAAGTAGAAAATTCAACAATTCTGGATATACTAGTCATAGATGCATCTAAAGTTTTTTTATTCCAGAATTTTTCATAAATTGCAAAAAATCATTTTGTAATTTTTTTTCTTTTTCATTTTTCAGTGCTTCGACTTTTTTAGCATTACTCTCTTTTTCTTCTTGGTTGAGTTTATCTTTTAGCACTTTTAAATCATCAAAAATCGCGTTTTGCATTAAAATATTCCTTACATGTAGAGTAAATTAAATAATGTTGATTATAGCAAAAGTTTTGCTACAGTCTTACAATAGTGTTTATCTTTTATCTAATATCCCGATTGCAGCACGAATACCAGAAGCCCAAGCGGCAGTAATACCTCGACTTGTTCCAGCTCCATCGCCGATAATATAATAACCTTCTTTTACCATAAAATGATCATTGATAAATTGTGGTTTATTAGAGTACGTTTTTATTTCAGGATAATAGATAATGGTTGATGGATGTAAAACACCAGGAATAATCGTATCAAGCATTTTAAGTGCTTTCCAAATATCTCGTAAAATTTTAGCGGGCATACATAAAGACAAATCCCCCGCAACGGCACTTTTAAGAGTAGGCTCAAAGTCGTATAAATCGTTATTGAAGGTTTCTTCTTTACTTCGAGAGCCCATTCTGAAATCACCTACACGTTGCATAATGACAGAACCACCGCTCAGTTGCATGACCATCTCACCTAAAATTTTTCCAAATTGTTGACCACTCACTACAGGTTGTGTTAAGCGTATGGTTTTTAGCATTGCAAAGTTCACTAAGTCATTGCGTTCATTCTCTTTTGAGAGAGAATGTCCATTAACCGAATAGTAGCCTTTATACTTTTCACGAACAATATGAGCACATCCAGAGTTGGTACAAAAGGTTCTCACTTTATTAGGAAAAAGGATTTTAGGATCATAATAGTCACGAACAATAGGGTAGTTTTCCTCTTTCGTTTCAATGCGAACACCGATATCCACAATATTATCACAATAACTCACACCAAGCCTATTCATTTGTTCTTGAAGCCAATCATAATCGGCACGTCCTGGTGCTACTATAAGATGATTAAAGGTGATAACTTGACCATTTTCTAACGATAACTCTTTAGCTTTTTCCGATAACTCTTTAACTTCTGTTTGTAATGCAATGTTGACATGTAAGGCTTCTAATTTTTCTAGTAAACTACGAATAAGTTCGGAGGATTTATCGGTGCCAACGTGTGATTGGTCAATAGCAAGAATTTCAACACCAATTTTTTCTGCACGTTTGATATACTTCTCAACATTAACTCTTGATTCGATTTTGGGATTTAGATGTTCAGCAACTTCTCTGAGTAAAGGTTCTGCACTTTTTTTATCCCAATGTTCATAAGGAAATCCAACAGGGAAAGTATAGTTTTGTTTACAGTCATTCCGCAAACCGCCAGAGCTAATTTTCTTTTTTTCAACTAACAAGAGTGATAAATTTGAGTTTTCAGCGATTTTAAATGCGGCACCTAGTCCAGCAGGACCAGAACCAATTATAATGACATCATAATGTGAATGTAAAGTGAAATTTTTCATAGAGGGGAGTATAACGAAAGTTTGGGATAAAGTTTGCTTAAAATTGTCTCTTGACATTTTCGAATAAATTAAAAAAAGATATAATGACATTAATAATTATAATTTTAAAATACTATATAGTGTCGTAATGACCTAAATGATATAATAAAGAAGAATAATGCCAGCTCACACTAAACCAATAATCAAAATAAATGAGTCTGAAGAATTTAAAATCAATAGTAAAGAAGTATTATACTCCTCTGGCAATAATGATGAATGTTATACGCCTGGATATGCCGTTGAAGCTATTTTGGAGTTTATACCCAAAGATGCCATTGTATGGTGCCCTTTTGATACAAAACAAAGTGAGTTTGTCAAACAAATATCATATAAAAATAAAGTTATACACAGTCATATCAATGAAAATAAAGATTTTTTTACCTATGAGCCAAGAAAATGGGACATAATTATCAGTAATCCACCCTTTACAAATAAACGTAAGATATTTGAAAGAGCTTTAAGTTTTAATAAGCCCTTTGCACTTATTATGAGTAATACATGGCTTAATGATAGTGCCCCAAAACAGCTTTTTGATAAAAAGGATTTGCAACTACTAATGTTTGACAAAAGAATGCGTTTTGTAATGGCTGATGGGCTTGAAAACAATAAGATTACATTCTCAAGTAGTTATTATTGCTGGAATTTTCTACCTAAACAAATCGTTATGAAAAAACTTATAGTTGTAAAATAAGATGGCAAATACAAATATGCTTGAGTCAGATTCCTATTGAAAAGCAACAAAGTTTTTGCAGTTTTTTGAGATTTATGAACTTTATTATGAAACATGGTTTTCAAAACTTGTTTCGAGTTAAGAACTTGAATGCTATGGGTTAAGAATAATGAATGGCGAAGACTTGTATCGAAGTTATGGACCATTAGAACAATATTTTATTAATTTAAAACGGTTTATAAAGGGAAAATTTTTGCGGTACAACTTTATGCTTGCAAAATGAAATTTTTGTCTAAATCAATAACGAAATTAGAGATTTTTATAGAAATGCTGATGACAGAATGTTGTCCGTTGGTGGACAATATAGTCAAATTGAGCATAGAAATAGTAAAAAGACGATTTTGATTGGATTTTCCAACAAATGGTACAAAGTCAATTGTAATTAGTATACGGGAACTATCACCGTTGATGTCAGCAAAATAATTGCTTGATTTTGACACTTTGTGACACCAGCAAAGTTTTAAGGTTTGGAATATCGTCTATTAGGGAGTTTAAGTGGTACCTGAGGCCGGACTCAATAAACTAAACATAACCACCTTTAAATCGATGTTTTAAAAAATAATTTTTTTTAGTTACTGTAAAAGTTACTGTAAAAAATTATTTAAGCCATAATTTTCTTGATGACTATTCAAAAAATAATTTTTTATTGAATTAGCAATATTTTGCAATAAGGCACCATAAATTTAGTCTAAGTTAAAAATTACAAACCGAATACTATTAAATAATACCTTAAATCTTTGATTTTTTTTCGAAAGGCATAATTTCCCATTTTGGGAAATTATGCTATACTAACACCATGAGAGTAATTAGCAAACGAACATTACAAGATTTTTGGAAATGTCATAAAGAAGCGGAATACCCTCTAACTGCTTGGTACGCTGAGGCGGTAAAAGCTCAATGGCAATCGCCACAGGAGATAAAAACGCACTATCAGACAGCTAGTTTTTTATGCGAAAATCGGGTTGTTTTTAACATTGGCGGAAACAAATACAGATTAATCGTAAAGATTAACTATGCGTATAATACTGTCTATATTCGATTTGTTGGGACACATGCTGAATATGACAAAATAAATGCAGAGGAGATATAAAAATGAATATTATACCTATACGAACAGAATCAGATTATGATGCAGTACTAGCACGTATTGATACACTTATGGATGCAGAACTTGGAACACCAGAAGGAGATGAACTTGATGTTCTCGTAACACTTGTGGAAGCCTACGAGGCAAAACACTATCCGTTGCACGCATGTGATCCAATAGAAGCTATTAAGTTTCGCATGGAACAAATGGGATTAGAGCCTAAAGATTTGACACCCATTATTGGCTCACGTTCTAAAGTTTCTGAAGTACTTAATCACAAACGAGAACTGTCTATTAATATGATTCGCAATTTGCATAAACAGTTAACTATCCCTTATGAATCACTGATGAATAGTTATTCTATATAAACCATCTAAAATATCTTTAAGATGGTTTAAGAGAGTTCAAAAAATAGTTAACCCTAATATACTCTATTAATAAAAGATCTACAGCTCATTATCTAGAAAATATTTTATTATACTTTTATTTAGGTTTTTTGCTTAAACGCTCAAGCATTTTTAATTTCGCTGCTGCACTTACAGTATGTTGCATTAGCAACTCAAAATCTTCAATAAATGCAATTTTATCTTCAACATGTAACTCTTTTTCTTCATGTAGTCTTTTATTTAAAATTTCAAAAATTACATCCTTATTTTCACCAACTAAAATTTGAAAAAGCAAGGAAAATGGTGAAGATCCAAAAGGTTTGTCTTCAGCATATCTAAGACTAGCTCTTCTTTGCTCTTTACTTTCTACATTTTCTCTTTTTGCTTGCACATATATATCTGCTAGTTCTTTTTCTCTTTGAACTTTTTGGTAAGCTTTGTGAGTTTGTTCTGGAGTTAAAAGAGGGTATTCTTCTTCCTCTGCTTTTTCGGTTTCATTGTTCTGCTGTAATGTCAATTCATCTAACTTTGCTTGTAATGAATTAATATCTATTCCTTTTCTAGCAGCATGCTTGAGTATAGTTTTAACAGAATTCCGATTAATCCACCCAGAAATTGCAGGTGCAGTTACACCTAAATATTCTGCAAGTTCATAATACTTTCCAAAATTAAGCTCTTCCATTATTATATTAACAAGAACAATTGCCCTATCCATTTAAACCCTTTGTTAATTTTAAAAGATATTTTATCATATTACATAGATAATGTAAATAAAAATATTAAATACTCATTTAAAACAACTTGATAAAGTTATTTTTCATTACTTAATTAATATTTTTATTTACATTATCTATATTAATATTGTTATTTTTATTGACATTTGTTAAATATAATGTTAATATAGCGTTAATAATTTAAATATAAAGGAACAAAATGGAAAATAAATGGTTAACAACGCAAGAAGTTGCAGAGAGATATCCACACTTGACAGAAAGAGCTCAGGCATCATTAAGACATAGAAAAAATCTTACATATACAGTTTGTGCAGGTAAAGTAATTTATAAGTATGAATGGATAGAAGCGTATCTTAGCCGTAATACAGTCATGGCGGCATCACATGAGTAACGAAATTGAACTATATCGTATTAGAGATGTATTAAAAAGAATTCCTATCAGTAAGTCATTATGGTACAAATTGATAAAAAATGGTCAGGCGCCTTTACCTCTAAAAATAGGTGGAACTAGCAGAACAAGTATGTGGCGAAAAAGTGATATAGATCATTTTTTGGAAGAACAATAAAAAATATTTTAAAGAGATCATAATGAGCAAAGTAAAAAAATATTATTGGCTTAAGTTACAAGATAATTTTTTTGATCGTGAAGAAATTAAAATAATTGAAGCAACAAAAAATGGCAAGGATTACATTATCTTTTATTTAAAATTGATTTTAAAGAGTATACGAACGGAGGGTTTTTTAGTTTTTAGGGACACAATACCTTATAGCCCTGAGATGCTTGCAACAATCACCAATACAAATATAGATACTGTTAATATCGCTGTTGATATGTTTATAAAATTGAAATTAATGGAAAGGTGGAGAGAGGGAGTTTTGTATATGAATGAAACACAATTGATGATTGGTTCAGAGACAGATGCTGCGGAGCGAAAAAGAAAACAACGTAATGCACAAAAACGTTTTGTGACAATGTCACACAGCAGTCACAAACTGTCACAAATATGTTCACCAGAGATAGAGATAGATTTACATAAACAAAAAGATCTAGATATAAATAATAATAATCTCTCACCTAAAAACAAAAATTTTTCATTTGCGATTTTTAAAAAAAAGGTTTTATCAAAATATAAAGGTAAAACTTTGGTGAATGGTATACCAGGGTTGTTTTTACCGACTACTGAAATTACACTTACTGAAGCTGGATTTTTAAACAATTCTGTTACCGGTTTAGATTTAACGCCTGACGATGCAATTATGGTCTGGAAATATTTGTATAAAAATCCACATACACTAAATATATAAATTGGACCAAAAAATGGATAAATCACAACAAAACATAAAGGCATTTAACGAGAAAGTAAACACAATGGAGGTCAAACACATAGGTATATTGTGGCAATTTGAGGAAGAATTAATTGTTGCTAGGCAAAAAGGCTTAACTTATAAGCAATTGGCAGAAGTCGTGAGCCAAATAACAGGGAAAATAATCTCTGCCCGTGCCGTAAATTACTATGTGGCTAAGAGGCTAAAAAATAAAAAAAATCTATATAAAAAGCAAAAAATTAGCAACATTGTGCCGGATCAATCAGACCAAAACCGGCTTGAAATTTTGAGACATAAAACACAAAAAAGGGATTAGTATGATTTATTCAGTAATAAATAATAAAGGGGGCTGCGGGAAAACAACGTTTAGTTTTCACGCATTGACAGCTATTTTGGGAGATTTTACACTTTTAGAGATTGATAACAGCAACAATAGTGCTAGGGTGTATTCAAATTCTGCTACTTTAAAGAGGAATATTGTCAAATCTGTAAAGCTTGAAGATGGTGAAGCAGCATTTGATGAAGCTATGTTCAGTTTACTAGCAGAAGATAGTGGAAATATTATCGTAGACACAGGAGGAGGGGACGATACTTACAGAGTCACTCAATTGTTACTAGAGTCTACCAATTATGATGAATGTGTCTTTATTATTCCACTTTTTTCAAATAGAGCACAGTTGCAAAATGCGCTTGATACATATGAATTGGTTAAGGATCGAAAAGTTATTTTTGTTCTTAATGGAGCCAATAATAAAGAAGATTTTGTTTTTTGGTATGGTTCAAGCGAGTATGATTTGCCAAGTGTTGACCCGAAAATATTAAATCTTCCAACATTTTTTTTACCCAAAACGCATTTATTTGACTTGGCTGCATTAAGTTCAGAAGTTCTTATGGATTCTGCACAGATGGCATCCATGTACAGTAGTACTAGGGAGGCGCAGGAGGATATTGCAAAAATCGCTGCAGGTGATTTTACTGAATATAGAAGAATATTAGGAAGGTATAGAATTTCTGTGCAGGCTAAAAATTATATCGAAGAAAATTTTAAAAATTTTAAAACTGTTTTAAAAACAATCTAAGGTTAAAAGATGGACATTAATCAATTACAAGAGATTTTAGATCAAATCACTTTTGTGACCAATGAAGCTAAAAAGGAAACTACAAAAATGAGAAATGTAGCGAAATATTTGGCAACACAAATTGAAGCCATGGAAAAGAGTAAAGGTGAATTTACCCTTACTGTTAAAAATAGCTACGACCAAATGAAAAAAGATATTTTAGTTTTTCAAAATCAAATTAATAGCAGGTTGGCTTTTGCAGACGAAAGTCACATGCAAGGCTTAGGTCAAATAAGCGATGCCGCTTTTGAGACGCAAAAATCAATCAGAGATTTTGGCAAGCTATTAAAGCAAGAAATGAGTGAAGATGTCATCCAAAAAGTTATCGATCAAGTAAATAAAGTCTTTCAAAAAAATGAAAAATCTCTTTTTGAACTTACACAGCTATCATCTCAACAGATCAATAGTGCAACGATCTCAATACATAATGACATGATCGAAAATAAAAAAATTCAGAATACTATAGAAGAAGTTTCAATAAATACACTGATTGAGGTCGATAAAAAATTAAAAGAAATGCGCGAAGAGGTTCAAGGTGTTTCTGCGAACATCAACTTAATTAACCAATCCACCCAAAAAACACTTCAAACAATCGAGCTGATTGAAAATACAAAGCTTTGGAGTGGAGAATTATCCAAATGGTTTCTTGTTTCAAGCAGTGCATTTTTTGTTGGAGTGATTTTTACAGCAATTATCGCCATATGGCTCAACCCACTTTTTAAAGCCTTTATTGCAGCGTTACTGCAAAAATGAAAATAACATGGCTTCTTTTTAAGAAAAGAAGCCAAAAGAACTAAAACAGAAGCATTCGGAATTCTTGAGAAGCCAAAAAGAAGTGAAAAGAAGCACAAAAGAAGTCATCGGGAAGTATCGATGACATTCTTGCCTCTTTTAGCCAATTTCAATGGCCAAAAGTCTCGCAAAGGAGCCTTTTGGATGTAGTGTGAGCAGTCGCACACACTACAAACTCACGTTCGTTCGCTGTTTTTTAAATTTGAGCTATTTCCCCCCTCAAAATCTAGGGGGGCAAATCTTTTGGTCTCAAGGCTTCGACTTACGGCTGCTTTCGCAGTCGTTTAAACACCACAATCTTTTTGGAGCATTTAATGGACATTTCAAAATATTTAGCCGATCATGCTGTCAGTCTTTATATTCCTTGTGCAGAAATAATTAATATGGCACAATCATCAAGCGAGGCGATTGAGCGCTTTGTATTTTCTATCGATAAAGCTCAATTAATAGCACAGGGTTTTATAAGCCCTGAAGCAATAGATAAAAAGATGCTTGAATTTCATCAAGATCTTATCTGCCAAAATTGGGAGTGGGTTGAATCAAAAGGTCTTTCTAAAAACGGTACAAAATTATTTAGAGCCCAACATCTTGACTTTTCTAAAGCGCTAAGTGCTTATCATAACTCTTCATTTGGGGGTACAGGTGGTGGTGCCAATGGAGGCATAAGTAATGAGAATTTAAATAGCAATTTAGAATCGGTGCCGTATGGCAAAATAAACGTTTTTGATGAAGAGCACTCTCCATTCAGTTATGATGTCGAGCCACACATCCATATGATCTTTGATAATAACAATTCAACACTCGGACAAGCCTATAATAGTATCTTATTTGGAGTAGCAGAACTGGCTTGCAGGCATAATTTAGTTTTTCATTTCATGGAAGACAAAGAAGTTAAAGTGAGGGAAAGCCGAAGTTTTCTAACATCTTTCTCTTGGAAAATTCAATCTCTAAATGATTATGATTTTGCAAAATGGATAGTACAACCAAAGCGGATTGATGATTTTCAGTCTCTGATAGACGATTATGGTAAAAGTCAAAATATCCAGTATTATCTCAAAACAGTTGCATCTCTCAAAGATCGACTTGCTAGACAAAATATCAATTTTATTTTTAGAGGGTATAATTTAAAAGAATGTTACCCTCTTCATTTATCACAAGCGCAAATTGATTCAATAATTACCTTAAAAAATGGCTCAGCAGAAGAAATACAAGCACTCTTAGAAGACCGAAACAATAAAATTTCACGAGCGTATTTTGAGCATGTAGTCGCTGGTTTTAAAAATCCCGTCATCACCGAGCTTTCGAAAAGAGGCTATACGTTTCAAAATTTTCAGATTCAAGATTTCAATCTAAACAATATTCAAAAACCCCTCATTCGAGATGAATTTAAAGATATAAAAAAAATACCCATTAAAACGCAGCTCGAAATGGCTAGATATAAGAGGGATATACAACTGAACGATACACTTGTATCACCTAAAATGACACTTTTAAAAGCGCTCAATGGCGATTTTAATTGCGTTATCAAGCAGGCAAGAAGTGAAAAAGAAGTCAAAGAATTATTGACAATCAAATGCTGGTATGATGTTAAAATTAAAACAAAAAATGGTCAAAAAATTGGCATACAAATAACGGATGCCTACAATAAAAAACATCTCCTATTATATAGCAGTACAAATTTTAAATCATGGCCACACATTAGATCACAACTAGAATATAATTTTAAAACACTAAAAGAAATCAATCGCAATGATACATACTCTTTCAAAAGTGAAATAGAAGTACCCAAGAATGCAAAACACAATAATGCCAATGGCTTAGCAGCTATTCTTCCAAAAGATACAGAACTTAAAACAGTGCTCAAAAAAAGAAGAGCGCTGATTGAAAAAATCAATGTTGAAAAACTTGAACTTGAACATCTCAAACATACATTTATTGAACAAGCCTTAAAAAATAGAAGCAAAAATGGCTTAAGCCAGCAAGAAGTATTTGAAAAAATAACACAAGCAAAGCAAGGTGCATTTTTTTTAACGGGTGAAGGAGGTTCGGGTAAGTCATTCACGACTAAAAAAATCATAGCAGCAGAGCAGGCTAAAGGTTTAAACGTTCAAGTTTTAGCTTCAACTGGGATTGCTGCTGTTAATATTAACGGTAGAACATTACACAGTTTTTTTGGTATAGGTATTTGTAAAGATATCGAGGAGCTTGAAAAGCTAGATAAAGTAAATCAAAAAAAGCTAGAACAGCTTATATTAAAAATCAAAAAGACAGATACTATTATTATAGATGAGATAAGTATGGTGCATAGAAATCAAATGGAACTTATTAATTATCGCCTAAAGCAAGCCGGCTGGCAGGGTAAACTCTTATTTGTTGGGGATTTTCTACAGCTTCCTGCGATAGAAAAAGATAAAAACGCTACTAAGCGCTATGCATACGAGAGTGATTTTTGGCAAGAAAAAAGTGTTCAGACGCTGAAATTGATTGGCAATCAACGTGTCGGAGATGCTGATGCAAAAAAACAGAAGTTTGTTGAAATGCTCAATCGATTGCGCTATGGGGAATCCAGCCAAGAAATAGTCACTTACTTTCAATCTTTTAAAGATACTCCTATCAATGACGCCGATGCTACATTTATTTTTAATACCAATAGAGAAGTAGCACAAAGAAACGCTATTCGTTTAGCACAGTTAGAGGGAAAAGAAATCAAGTTAACACCAAAATATTTTCTTGAGGAAGGAAAATCGCTTACTAAAGATGAAAAAGAGAGAATCCATAAAGAAATTCCTCCTGATTCTTCACTTGTTGTAAAAGAGGGCGCACAGGTAATGTTACTTCAAAATGATCATAGCCAAGGATTTGTAAATGGAGACCGAGGTGTTTTTATGAAAGAAGAAGAGGGAAGATTAAAAATCAAACTTGATAGGACAGGTAAAGAGGTGATTATTCATCGAAAAGTTTTTGAAAGTGAATGGATAGATAAATATGGTAAAGAGCACAACACAAAAGTTAAAGCATATCCTTTAAGACTAGCCTATGCGATTACTACCCATAAATCTCAGGGGATGTCACTTAATGTTGCACAAGTTAGTGCTAATTCCACCTTTGAATTTTCACAGTTTTATGTTGCAGCCTCTAGGTCAAGTGACCCTAGTAGACTTCGAATTGATTCTAGTGAAAAAATCAATGAAGCTATCAAAATAGATTTAAAAAGCCTTGCTTTCATGCATCCTGAGATTGATTTTTCGTCAATTGAAAAAAAGCAAAATGAAATTGTTGAATACGAAAACAGCCTATTGAACGATCAAAATAGAAATACAAATATAATTAGAAAATTTATTGATAATAGTCAATTATATTTTAATCAAAAATACGTACAAGTTTAGTTTTATTATTTAATGAGTTTAATATTTGCTATAATCAATGCAAATAATCATAAAGAAGCACCGTGAGATTGATTCATTTTTCGGATACGCATTTAGGCTTTAACGATTTAGACGCCATTAATGAAGCAGGTATCAATCAGCGAGAGGCTGACTTTTACGATGCATTTACACAAGTCATTGATGCTATTCTTTTGGATAAACCTAACTATGTCATTCACACGGGTGATCTTTTTCACCGTCCTCACCCATCAAACCGCGCTATTAGTTTCGCTCTTACACAACTTAAACGCCTAAGTTCAGCACAGATAAAAACCATCATTATCGCAGGAAATCACTCAACACCTCGCACACGCACTGCTTCACCTATACTTTTAGCTCTTCGCACATTAGACTATGTCTATCCTGTTTTTGAAGAAGCCTATGAAAAGGTGGAATTTGAGGATGTTGTTTTTCATTGTATTCCACACATTAACGATGAAATGGAAAATCTTAAAGCCATAGAGCTTTGTGAAAACTCCTTAGTTGAGGGCAAACGAAACATTATGATGCTTCACTGCTCCGTTGGGCAAAAGTATATTATGGAAGAGTATGGTGAGCGTGTCTATCCTCACGATAAAGAATCACTATTTTCTAAAATGGATTATGTCGCCTTAGGGCATTGGCATGGCTTTGGCAAAGTTGGCAAACACCCAAATGTTTACTATGCAGGATCAACTGAGCGTACCAGTAGCAATGATATTCGTATTGATAAAGGCTATGCATGTGTTGAACTTGATGAAGCTTTACATGTAAACCTTCAAACCATCGCATTACGCCCAAGTTATCGACTCAATATTGATGCAACCAAAGATGTCATTTTCCAGCTTGAGGAATATGCCGATGTTACCAAAGGAGCACTTCTTTACATCACTCTTGAAAATCTAACCATTACGCAGTCTATCGACATCGCCAATGGTGATATAGAAGGAATTTTCCCTGAAGCACTTAGTGTTCAGATACAACGCAAATTTGCTCAAACTCAAAGCTCTATAAGTTCAGAATCAGTCAATGCTGCTTCTTTGCAAGAGTATTTTAGCTCTTTCCTCAAAGAGCAAAGTGGAGATGAAAATGAGTTTGAACGCCTAAATGCTAAAGTCACTGAGCTATTTGCACAGTATGACGAGGTAAACGATGACGCTTAAAACACTCTCTCTTCAAAACTTTAAGCGTTACCCCTCATTCGAGATGACTTTTGAAGAAGGACTTTGTGGCATCTTAGGACGTAATGGCAGTGGAAAGTCCACTATCTTTGAAGCAGTCTTTTTCGCCTTGTATGGTGAGTATAAAAATAAAGAACTCTTGAAAACCTCAGGTGCGGAAGGTAATGTCAAAGTAGAACTTTGCTTTTATATCAACGAAAAAGAGTACACCAGCATCCGTGAGTTTCGTGGCCGTGTGATGACCGCATATGCTTCATTAAAATGTGGCGAAGAAACAACCACAACAGGTGCGAAAGAAGTCACCATCGCTATCAATAAACTACTTGGCATGGGAAAAGAAGCTTTCTTACACACTGTTTTTGCGTCTCAAAAAGAACTCACAGCTCTTAGTTCCATGAAAAATGATGAGCGTAAAACTATGATGCGCCGTCTTTTAGGACTGGAGAAGATAGATAAGATTGAAGCTATGATCCGTGAAGTATTGCGTGATCTTAACCGTGATATAAAAAACGACTCAACTCAACTTATGAGCGAAGAGGCTCTTAAAGCTTTACATGTAAAGCAAGTTTCAAAAGAGGAAACACTTAAAACTTTAGTAGCACAATTTAAAACCTTTGAAGCTGAAAGTCAAAAAATCAAACTTACCCATGAGAGTGCGAAAACAGCCGTTGAGCTTCAGCAAAAAGCCAAAGAAGCCAAAACTCAAAAAGCTCAAACTGTGACCAAAGCAGAGCAAGGTATCACCATTCATCAGCAACAACTTAAAAATCTTGACGAAGAACTCAAAGCCTTACATGTAAAGAAAACCGCCTATGAAAAAGAGCTCCCGCTCAAAGCCAAACTAGTTACATTTGATAAATCTCTAAATGAACAAGACAATTTCAGAACAGCATACTTTAAAAAAGATGCCTTAGAAAAAGAACAAGTGCAACTTCGCATTGAATTTACCAGTCGTAAAGCAGAAGTTGCAACACTTTCCAAAGAGATAGAACCTCTTGAAACGCTCAAAAAACAGTTCGCTGAACAGCACACAACCCTTACGCAACAAAAAGCAACATTACAAAGTATTGAAGAGGCGATGAATGCGATTAAAACTCATATCGCAACCCAAAATGCAAAGATAGTCGAAACCAAAGATAAAGTTGATGGCATCACAAAACTAGGTCGTGATTCGGCATGTCCTGTATGTACCAGACCACTGCTGGATCAATACGACAATGTCCTCTCCTCTTTAACCAAAGATATAAACGAGGTCATCTCCAAACAGATAGACGAAGCCACAAAATCTTTACATGTAAAAGTAGAACTACACAAAGCACAGCAGAAAATTGTTCAAGAAGCAGAGCGGATTTATAACGCAACCAACACGCAAATAACCTTACTTACCAGTAAAACTCAAGACCTTGCCAAAGCACAAACACTTTTTAATGAAGTAGAAATCAGAGGTAAAGCAAATAAACAAGCCCTAGAAGCATTAGGCATCATCACTTATGATGAAAAAGCTCATGAGCACTTAAAAGCGGAGCATAAAACCCTCAAAGCTCAAGTCGATGAACTGCTCAAGCTCGAAGCACTTATCGCCACTATACCTTCAAAAACAACTGCCTTGAGTGCACTTCAAAAGCAATTAGAAACTGATCAAGTACAGCTTAAAGAGTATCAAAATCTTCTCAGTGCGGATACTTACAAAGAAGAAATACACACCAAAGCTATAGAAGAAACTACACGTATTGAAAAACAAAAAGAAGCACATACTGAACTGATGCATAAAACCGCCCTTGAGCAGTCCAATATCGTTCGTGACATCGAAGCACTCAAAAAAGATATCGAGCGTGATGCCAAACTACGAGAGGCACTCAAAGCCAAAGAGAAAGACCAAAGTGATTATGTGAAGCTAAAAGAGATTATGGCGGAGTTTAAAACGCATATCAACGCAAGAGTAGCACCACGCATTGGTGAAGTAGCCAGTGAGATGTTCGTACGCATTACCAGAGGTCGTTACCAACACATAGAAGTCAGCCCAGAGTTTGACTTCTTCATCTACGACAACGGTATCAAATACCCCATAGAACGCTTTAGCGGAGGTGAAATAGACCTCGCTAACTTAGTGCTTCGCATCGCCATCTCCAAAACACTAGGAGAACTTAGCGGTGGAGGAAACGTAGGATTTTTAGCCTTCGATGAAGTCTTCGGAAGTCAAGATGAGGAGAGACGCATCCGCATTATGGAAGCGTTTCATACGATTAGTGAATCTTATAGACAGATATTTTTAATTTCTCATGAGATGGAGATTAAAGAGATGTTTGAAAGAGTTGTGGAGTTGTGAATTTTGTAAATAAGGATTTTAATGTCAAATAATATTTTATATCCACATACTGCAATAACAAGTTGGAGTGGCTTTATCTACCAGGGAAAAGTCGCAATTTATCATGCTCTTACACTATTAGATCATTCAGACTATGTTTTGCAACTTGATAGTTTGGAAGATTTTGCCATATTAGATGCTAATAGGGATGTCGTATCCATGCACCAAATTAAAGCGTTAAAGAGCCAATCTTTTAGTACTTATTGTTCTGAATTCATTAAACTAAAAAGCAAAATAACAAGTGAAAATTGCCAAAATGCTTGCTTCCATTTAGCAAAAAATATTACTAATAAATCAATTGCAGATATTGAAAATGAATTCTCTCCAATAAAGATTTATAAATATGGCAGTAACGACTATTGTCCAGTTGATGAAATTGATAAAAAAATTGAAGAAAAATTGATTAAATTACTGCATGTATATCATGCTGGTGACCCCTCAAAACACTCAATGGATTATGCTTGTAAAGTACGTGTTTATTTAGATCAAGTTATTACGGAAAAAATCTTGGCGATTCATGGGAAAATTCACGCTAGCATGGCACCAGAGACAGAGGTTGCATATAAAGAGATTATACCTCTACAAATATTCCTTGATCTGATACAAGAAGATCTTAATCAAAGAGTAGAGAACGACTATTACTTTTATCTTTTATTAGGAGATTTTCGCCGTTATTTCATGGAGTTTTGTAGTGAAAATGAAGATGACTTGAAAGAGAGCGATTTGAAGAGACTTTATGCAGTTGTAAAAGAAATTAATGATTTTGATAAAGCTCAAATTATACGTTTTATTAAAAATATAATGCCTCATCGTACTTTTAAATTTGAGACTATTGCAGATTACAAGGACAAGGCAATTCAATCCACTGAAATTAAAGATGGATTCTTCAGAATACTGTCCGAGATAAAAAACATACCCACCTATCATAATTTAATTTTCTTGCAATGGACGTCCTCACATAAATCATACGCTCCAAGTTCAATTAATCTAGGGCATTCTCATAGTAAAAAAATATGTAATGACATTATCCAAAATGCCCTTGATAATGATTTGGACGTAATGTTCGAAGGTAGTCATATCATCACCACAGATATTGATATAGATTCAATATCCTCACCAGAAGTACTGGCAAAGTTCGATCCAAAGGTGCATCAACATATCATGGGCTGGAAAAAGGTTACATTAAAGTCTTTAGAAAACGCAAAAAGGGAAATAAATGAATGAACTAATAGCTCAATTATTTGAAGCCTATGGCTATACAAATGCCCCAATTGGTAACTACACTCTTTTCAAATTAAATGCACAAAGTCGGAAAACAGATTTTTGGCTTGTTGTTACCGCTGAACAATTATCATCAATTCGGGCGTCACAAGCAGGCTTATTTGAAGAGTGCAGTCAAATTGAAACTTCACCAGAACTAGATAAAAACTTATCAATGCTCATTCTGTGGGACACAGGTGTAAACCTTCAGCTACATACAATGAAAAAGCAGTTAATAGCAATAGAAGAAGACCCATATTTTTTTAAAAAGCATGTTCTATATTTTTCTAACGTTGAGTTGACAGAGTTACAAATGCAAATAGATGGACAACCTATTACAGAATTTTTTAACAATTATATTCCATCTCAAGAAGCTTTTCAGACTTATAAAAACAATTCTATGATACAAAGTTGGCAAGCCCTAATGTATCGTATGGCTATGAAAGTGCCTTTTATAAATATAAATGTCAATGAGAATGAAAGTCTTGAATCTTTATTTAGCCAGAATCAAGCGGCCTTATCAGCACATACAGATGATAGTTTGGATGGTTTTAATGAGGCATTATTTTCTATAGATTTAGATGATTTAGATGATATTGGAGCAGAAGTACTATTAACAAGGTTATCACCTTTAGTGGAGGAATCTGAAGATGGCAATTAAAATTAAACGACTAAAAATTGATAACTTTAAACTTTTTAAAAATTTCCCTTTACTTGAATTTAACGATCCATCTTTGGTTGTATTTGACGGTCCGAATGGATTTGGAAAAACATCATTTTATGATGCCATAGAGCTTCTAATCACAGGTCAATTACGTAGATATTCAGATTTGTCACATCGTGTGATCGATGGTCGAGAAACCAGAAATGGAAATCCACTAATTAATGATCAAACAACTGAAGGTGATTTGGTAATAAAAGGAGAATTAGATATTGATGGCACCATCATTTCGTTGATGAGGAAGGAAAGTAGAGATGTCATTAATGCAAGCGGTTTAAGCGGTTTTCGATTACCCCTTTATAGACTGCTATCTTTTGACAATGATCAGGGTACTTTGGTGGAAAATGAACAACAGTTCCTCCAACAGTATTTTGGTACAGACTATATAAGAAATTTCGAGTTTTTGAACTATATTGAACAAGAAGAAAATATTTATTTACTCAAACATAAAGATAAAGATAGAATAGCAAGTATTGCTCATTTATTCAATACTGAAGACTTCCAACAACGTATTAATACATTAGATGGGGCTCATCGAAAACTAGGCTCTTTGTGTAATCCAATGACAAAGGCAGCACTGGATGAAAAAGAAGCCAAACTTAATCAATTGTTTGAGGAGCTGGCAAGAGAAACTGAAGAAGTCCCTTACACAAGAATCATTACCTGGAAAGATATAAATTGGGATGTTACAACACTTACTTTCAATGATGAACAATATACTCACTGGTTAGGTGAAAATGGAGAACTTTCAAAACTCGATTTTTTTATAACAAATTTTGAAGAATTTCAAAAAAAACTTTACAATGATGAACTTGATGCATTACTATCCCAAACAGAAAAAATACCGCAAATTTTACAGTTTGCATATTTTTTTGATCTATCAGAAGAACTCTCATCGAAACTAGAACTACACAAATCCATATCTCAATGGATCCAAAATATTTACGATATGGGTGTCGTTGTAGCTATCAATACCAATAAACTAGTAATCCAATCATCATTTAGTGAACTGGTAAAAACTTTTGTTAATCTCGATGATTATCATGAATCGATTGAAGAGATTCGTAAGCTTTATACTAGTGCCACTACTCTTGAGAAATTACTCCAGAATGTTATTGAATCCCGCAATATTTTTATCGCAAAATTTACAGATTATCAGTCAGAATCGGAGAATAGTAGTACTTGCCCTATGTGTGGTTTCGATTGGGAAGACATTAGACAATTAAGAGAAAAGTTTGAAAGTCAGAGTAGCACTTTGAGCGCATTGATTTCTTCAACTGGAACCGAATTTAAACTTTTAGTAGATGAATTCAACATAAAATATATAGAGCCAATAAGAAGTTTCATTTTAGAGTATCAAAAAGAAAATCCTATAGATATAGAATTTATTATCGCTCTACAAGGCGCAGTCAAGAATAGAGAAAACTTAGATGGTCTATACTCTGAGTTTATTCATAATGACATACCGATTGATACACTAATAAATAGAGCGGAGTATTTAATTGATACAAGTGAACTTGTAGAAACCATTAGTCGAACGGTAAAAGAGCGAAAATCACCTATTGACTCTGAAAAAATCCGACCATATTTTTCTGACTACTATTTACGTTTTTTTGAGCAGAATAGAGAATATATTCAAACTGTTAGCCATGAACAAATTACCCAAAAAATAAAGTATATCCAATGGGAATACTCATTACATCAAAATGTTGTAGCACAACGGTTGCAACAACAATATGATATAGAAAGAGCTAAATATGATAATGCGAATAAACTGCGTAAAAAGCTAAATAAACTAAAATTAGTTTATGTTGTTTCGCTGAATAACTATCAAGAAAGCCTCATTAAAAACTTGGAAATTTTATTTCACATTTATTCAGGCCGTATTGCACAAGATTATCAAAATGGTCTTGGATTGTTTATCAAGTCAGATGCTAATGGGATTCGTTTTCTTGAAAAACACCCAACTACACATGATTACGATGCTGTTTTCACCATGAGTTCAGGACAATTAGCAACATTAATTATTGCATTTACTTTAGCACTAAACAAAAGATATTCAAGGAATAAATTGTTGTTCATTGATGACCCAATACAAACCCTTGATGAATTAAATATTGCAGGTTTTATTAATTTATTAAGACATGAGTTTGCAGATAGACAAATTTTTATATCTACTCACGAAGATATGATGTCTGCATATATGCGTTATAAATTTCAAAAATTTGGACTTAGTACAAAACATGTTAATTTCAAAGATAAATATTTAGAAGTTGAGTAAAATGACCCTCTCAAAATCCCTCTACACCCGAGCCATTCAATGTCCAAAATCCCTCTGGCTTAAAAAATGCAAGCCAGAGGTTTTAACCCCACCAGATGCCAGTGCCAAAGCAAAGTTTGAGACGGGTAACATCGTGGGGGATTTGGCGTGTAAATTGTTTCCTGATGGGCGTGAAATACCTTTTGATGCACAAGATTTTAAAAGCATGGCGAGGCTGACTCAAGCGTATCTTGATGAGGGTATGGAGAACATCTACGAGGCGACATTTATCTTTGAAGGCATCGTAGTGATGGTGGACATCTTGTGCCAAACACCTCTTGGCTTAGAGCTTTATGAAGTGAAGAGTTCCACCGATGTAAAGCCTATCTATCTGCATGATGTTTCCATTCAGCTGTATGTTTTAGAGGCCCTTGGGTTTAGGGTTGGGGCGTGTCATGTGGTGCATATCAACTCAGGCTATGTACGAGAAGAAGCGTTGGAGCTTGAAAAGCTTTTTGTGGTGGTCGATGTCACAGGTGAAGTGCGAGATTTGCAAGGCGCAATTCCTGCGAGACTTGAAGCGTTTGAGGCGTATCTGAACGATAAAGTCCATGAGCCAAACATCGACATTGGCAAACAGTGCAATGACCCGTATGAGTGTGATGCAAAGGCGTATTGTTGGAAAGTTCAGCGAAATATCCCTGAGTACAGCATCTTCAATATCTTCAATCTTGGCAGTAAAAAACAACAAGAGCTTTATGCGCAAAACATCGTGGCTATCGAAGCTATACCCGAAGACTTTGCGATGACTACCATCCAATGGCAAAAGGTCGATAACTGGAAAAAGCAACACACATTCATTGACCATCAGGCAATCGCTGAGTTTTTAGAAACACTCACCTATCCCATCTATCATCTCGACTTTGAGACCTTTCAACAAGCCATTCCTTTGTGGAGCGGTGTCAGTCCTTACAAACAAATACCGTTTCAATACTCTTTACATGTAGAACACCGTGATGGCACTTTAGAGCATAAAGCATTTTTAGCAGAAGCAGGAGTTGACCCAAGACGAGCTTTAGCTGAAAAACTGGTCAAAGACATACCTTTACATGTAAACATTTTGACATACAATATGAGCTTTGAAAAAGGCGTTATCGCCTCACTTGCCCAGCTGTTTCCAGACTTGTCAACTAAGCTTATGCACCTACATGACACCATCAAAGATTTAATGCTTCCTTTTCAAAAAGGACACTATGTCACCCCAAGCATGCAAGGCAGTTACTCCATCAAATATGTCCTTCCTGCACTCGTACCTGAGATGGAATTGTCCTATAAAAAACTTGAGGGCATCCAAAACGGTGGCGATGCTATGAACGCCTTTGCATCTTTACATGTAAAGAATTTTGCAGAGCAAATGAAAGTGCGAGAGCAGTTGTTGAAGTATTGTGAACTCGATACTTTAGCGATGGTGAAGGTACTTGAAAAATTGAAAGAGGTTACATCGTGAATCAAACGATTATCGATCTTTTACCAAAATTACTGCGACAATTATCAAATGGGCAACCAATACACATACCAACCATCAGCAAACAATACGCCATACCTGAAAAAACTATTCAAGACAATATCAAAAAATACTTAGTACCTATAGAAATAGCAGAGATACGATTCGATAAAAGTATTCAAAAATGGATAGCCAAAAGAGGCTTCCTGGATGAAACACTATCAAGTGAAGACGAATTAATCACCATGAGGGTGCTTGAACACCATGCAAATAGTTATGGAAAACAGTTTTTGCTCTCTACTCAAAGGCTTTTTAATCGTTTTAAACGCAGAGCCTCATTGACTATTTATAAAAAAACAAAAATTGAAAAAATTGAAAAAGACGATGAAGGAAAACTTGCAATCGTCAAAACAGCTATCTCTCAAAATAAAGTGCTTACATGTAGATATAAAGACAAAGATAGAACCGTTTATCCTTTAAAAATTGTACTTTTGGAGGGATTTTGGTACTTGTTTCTATGGGACACCGATAATAAAGAAGTTCGAACATACCATCTCAAAAGTTTAGAAGTACTCTCTTTGCAAGATGAAACTTTCACCATCCCCGA
Organism: Sulfurospirillaceae bacterium; assembly: GCA_028684065.1. Taxonomy (GTDB): domain Bacteria; phylum Campylobacterota; class Campylobacteria; order Campylobacterales; family Sulfurospirillaceae; genus Sulfurospirillum. Next base: position 74,717 of record JAQUGO010000007.1, on the reverse strand, counting down.
AAATAGAGTCATCGGACATCTTGATAACGCAATAAACGCATATTTTAAAGATGCCGAGCTGATTCCTGTAAAACTTTTAGTACACAAGCAGGTTAGCAAATATTTTAAACGACAGCCACTCTCAGCCTCACAACATATAACAAAGCATGACGAAACTTATGACCAACTTGATATTTGGATTACCGATGAAATGGAAATTATCCCTACGATTCAACAGTATTTGCCCTATATTAAAGTCATCTCGCCTCTTTTTATTCATGAAAAAATTTTCGAAAATATCGCTAACTACACAAAATCAGATATTTAATTAGAGTAGAAGCGATTTATTCCGCTTCTACTTATGCCATACTTCTATTGTAATAAATTACAAGAGGAGAAATCATGGTACCAGACTTTGGAGCAATCATAATCAATCACTTTACCAAAATATTTGAAAATAATATTTGGTTAATCACATTCATACTTGTGTTAGCAATAGGTGTTTCCATTCTAAGGCACGATATCGCTTTTGAGTTCAATTTAAGGGAAAAAACCAAAAATAAGCTAACTGAAAATGCATTTTTGGCAGTCATCTTGCCTATCTTAGCAACACTAATTTACCTTTATGTTAAAGAGTTCTATTTTGTCCTATCCCTCGTTTTATCAATTTTTGTTGTCTATTTTTTATATTGGATTGGTTTAATAGATAGATTTATCAATAAGATGGTAGGTAGATAATGCACGATTATGCAATATTTGGACATGATAGAGTAGCAATAGGTCGGTGGTTGGGAGTTTTTGCAATATTGATATCTGGAGGGATTTCTCAGGTTTTTATAATTTCATATAGCTGGACTGGTTTAGAAGCATTTACAAAAGCAACAGTAGCAACAGGTGTAGTATATTTTATATTGCATTGGATATTTAATAATTGGGCTTGGAAATTACCATTTTTTAAAATACCAAATCTTGCTGGGACATGGAATGTAAAAGGAAAAGCTTTAAACGAAGATGGATCAACCAAATATGATTGGAATGCCATAATAGCTATTGAACAGACATGGAAACATGTAGCGATTTGTTTGAAAACTGAGCAAAGTCAAAGTTTTAGTCAAACGGCAACCTTGGAAAAGCAACATGGTTTTGGAGAGTGGTTATTAAGCTACAGTTATAAAAATGAGCCACGCATTGAGCAATCGCATGAGTTAAATGCACACAAAGGATATTGTCAAATAGTTATTGATAAATCAATAGCAGTTGGAGATGCTTCATATTTTAATAATAACGGTCGAAAAACATTTGGAATTATGAATATAGAAAGGATAAATAATGATTGACTTTAAAAAACGATTAGCCTCACTAAAAGAAAGGAGGCAAGGCTCAAAAGAACGAGCAATATATGAGTCCCAATTAGATTTATTGTCAAAAAATTATGCCCTTTTCTCTGGACAGGATTTAAGAAAACAAGAAATATATGAAACTCTAAACGAATCAGATAGTATAAAATATGCTATTGGTGGAATGGCTCCTGTTGATGAAAAATCAACAAATATTTCTATATCTGAAGGGCAAAGGGTCGCCGATAGCTTAATTAAAAGTTTGGCACTTAGAGGAATTAATGCTACAGCTAAGTTGCAAGGTTCTGTTGCATTGGATGTTCATATTAAAGGTCACTCCGACGTCGATATGCTTATAGTTTATGAGGATTTAGTGATAGTTGAAGTCCCAGAAATATTCCCACATATGTACTCATCACCTAGTACCCCTAGATCTATGGTGGATGTTATTAAAGATATACGCTTAAATTCAGAAAACATTTTGCCTAAAAATTTTCCGCAAGCCAATATTGATTGTACGGGAAATAAGGCTATCAAATTAAGTGAAGGAAGTTTGCTAAGAAAAGTGGATATTGTTCCAGCATCATGGTACGATACACGTGATTATCAACAAACTAGGCAACAATCAGATAGAGGAATAAAAATTTACCATAAAAACACTCATGAGTTGGAATTAAATTTACCATTTAAACATATCAAGCTAATATCAGATAGGGATGATATTTATAATGGTAATTTACGTAGCGTAATTCGTTTGATGAAAAATATTGTAGCGGATATGCCTGATTACAAACAACATGCAGCAAAAAAACTTTCAAGTTACGATTTAGCATCCATAGCATATCACATGGAGCAAGAATTATACTTACCATACAATATGAGAGTAGGCTTAGTGGAAAAAATCAGAGCTTTTCTTTATCTTTTATTCACGAATTATTCTTTTAGAGATAATCTCAATGTTCCAGATTTAAGTAGAAAGATTTTTAATCATCAAGATAAAATCAAGTCGTTGGAAATTTTGCTTATTGAATTTTCATCACTAGCTGAATCCATTGCAAAAGATATTTATCCTTTTATACAGCAATATGACTCAAATATTGTGTTAGCCAAAAAAATTGCTTAGATATAAAATATTCAGGAGCTACCCATGGAATTTTTCATTGCTTTCATCATTATTTTCTTTGTATATAAGATTTTTGCTTCACCTGTTACGCGTATTCATCCATCGGATGATCGTATAGCAAGAAGAATAGGGCGTCATTTTGCAAGGCGGAAATGGAAATAAGAAGTCTAAATAAAATACATATTACGATAAAATAATATTTTTTATAAAATGAAGGATAAGTGATGCGACCACAGATTGGACAGTTAGTGACTTTACGACACCGATATTTTTATGTCAATGATGTCTCCATACACAAAGGTGAGAGTAAATTAACCATCGAGTCTATTGATGAAGAGACCTTGGGGCAGACCATGGAAATCATCTGGGAACGCGAGAATGATGCCACCAAAAAACTTTGGGACAGTGACACTTTCCCAGATACCCACATGCCATTTGACCATCCACAAACCATCCATGCCCTTATCAATGCTATCAACTGGTCGTCACATTCTTTTTTATTTGGAGCCAACCTCACAGCCCCTCTAAAGGGTGCTATCGACATCGAAGATTATCAACTTGAACCTGTAAGTCGTGCCGTTAAAATGCCAAGGGTCAATCTTCTCATCGCCGATGATGTTGGTTTGGGTAAAACTATTGAAGCAGGTTTGATTGTCCAAGAGATGCTTCACCGTGGACGGATTAAAAAGATTTTGATAGTCGCACCTGCTTCATTGCTCTATCAGTGGCAAGGTGAGATGAGTGAAAAATTTGGTCTTGATTTTAAAATCATCGATAGAGAAGAACTCTTGGGACTTAGAAGAGAGTATGGCATCAATGCCAACCCTTTTACCTCTCATCCAAGGCTTATCATCTCTATGGATTATCTTAAAAAAGAGCAAGTCAAACAGCTTTTTAAAAGCTCGACTACATCTCATTCTCAGTTAAAGCGTTGGGATTTACTCATCCTTGATGAAGCGCACAACACCGTGCCAAGTGGAAAGCAAAAGTACATCAAAGACAGTGAACGCACCAAACTCATTCATGACATTGCCCCTGAGTTTGAGCATAGACTTTTTCTTACAGCAACACCACACAATGGGCACACCGAAAGTTTTACAGCCCTGCTAGAATCCCTAGATCCCATTCGTTTTAGTCGTGGTCCAAAAATTAATGAAGCTCATCTAAATAACATCATGATTCGCCGTTTAAAAGAAAATATCGAAAGCAAAAAAAGCTTTGCCAAGCGCACCATTCAAGCTCTAAGCATCGATGCAACGCCAGCAGAAGAACATTTACATTCTCTTTTGGATGAGTACATAGAGTTGCGCATGAAAAACAACCACAACGGTCACACCGTCGCTTTTGCAATGACGATTTTGAAAAAAAGAGCACTCTCTAGTCCCAAAGCATTTTACAGCTCTATCGTTTGGCATCAAGCTGGTGTGGATGAGATAGATGAAAGCGCTATCACCGACCAAAAACTTCTCTCACGCCTTGAACAGCTTGCCAAAGAAGACTACTCAAACGACATGGAAAAAGACCAAAACGAAGAGATAGCCACCGTCGAATCCACCAAAGCAACCAAATCGTTAACGCCTGAAGAAAAACGCATTTTAAACGAGATAGTTCTTCTCGCAAAAGAGCCAAAAGATGACACCAAAATCAAAGAAACAGTAGAATTTATCAAAGCCCATTTGTTTGAAAAAGGCAAGTGGAAGCCTGAGCGACTCATCATATTCACTGAGTACAAAGACACTATGGAATACCTCCTTGAAGCCCTTAGAGAACTGGATGATGGTGGAAGATTTATCACGCTTAGTGGTGGTTCATCCTTGGAAGAGCGCGAAGTTATCAAAAGAGTCTTTCAAGAATCACCCCATGAGAACAGAACACGCGTTTTGATAGCAACGGACGCTGCAAGTGAAGGTCTCAACCTCCAAAACCATTGTCGCTTTTTGATTCACTATGAGATTCCATGGAACCCTAACAAGATGGAACAACGAAATGGTAGGATAGACCGTTTTGGACAAAAATTTGATGAAGTGTTTATCTGCCATTTTCACCATAAAAACAGACGAGATTCGGACTTCTTACAAGTCATCATCACCAAAACAGAGCAAATGCGTTCAGACCTTGGAGCCATTTCTGATATCATCGAAAAAAACCTTCAAAATGCCATGATTTTTGGAACCAGTAAAACCATGGACTTTGGTGAAAGTCGTCAAGCGATTATCCACCAAGACATCAAAAATGAAATCAAAACAAAGATAAGTTACGCTCATCTTCTCGATGAACTCAACGCTTCCAAAGAAGCACTGCACTATACACCTAAAAATATCAAAGAGCTTTTAGACGCAGCACTAAAACTTCATGGTTTACCACCTTTTGCTCAAAGCGGGGAACTTATAGAAAGCTACATCCTCAAAGAAGTTCCTTTTTCATGGAAAATCGCCAGAGAAAGCATGCTCGATAAAGATGGCAACAAGCGCAAGCTCATCTTTGATGCAGCGTTAAAGGAAGATAGAAACGATGTTATTTTATTGCATCTCTCTCACCCTTTGATCAAGTATGCCATCGCCGATTTTAGAAAACGCCTTTTCCCTTCCATCAAAGGAGCCAACATCGCCCGTATGAGCTATAAAGTGGTAGAAGGGTTAAACAAGGTTCACATCGAGTGTGTCACCAGAGTGTTGGCACTGAGCCAAAGCGGTTCACTCATCCATGAAGAGTTGATATTTAAAAACTTTGCATTGGAAAATGGGAGATTTACCCCTGTAGAGAAGACTCTTTCATCTTTGCCATTTAGTTTTTCACAGATTCCTTTAACACTTTCAGAAAAACTACGAAGCACCATTCACGGCAATAAAGAGAGTATCAAAGAGCACATGAATACCATCGTAGATGGCAAAGTCGAGACACTCAAAGAAACGCTCAAGCAAAAAGCCAATGAGCACATCAAAATCACCAAAGCCCTTATCAAAGAGCGTTTAGCGGAGATAGAAGAGCGTATTAAAGTTATGCGCGGTGAAATTCAAAAACAAGTCAACCTTTTTACGACTGAAGAAGAGATACAGTTCAAAGACGATTTGCGCTGGCTTGAGTATAGACGCGATGACCTTTTAAAACGACAAGATGAAGAACCAAATGAGATAAAAAGTGAGTACACCATAAAAGACACCAAGGAGTTTTTCTTGAGTGCGGTTGTGTATATCCCAAAAAGTGAGGTCAACTAACATGGCAAAATCAACCAAATCCACCTACCATGCAGATTGGCTCAACCTTACAGATAGAAGCGGGCTTATCCTCTCTGAACCTGTTTTATTAGAACATTTTAGCGAAGGCTTCAAACAGCCCAACAACTGGCTGACCAAGCAGATAAAACACGCATATGAGAAATTTGATCTAAGCGACTATGCAAATACAAGCCTTAGTTTTACAGATACCATCTTAGAGCTTTTAAAACACACACTCATCAAGTCAAATGCCATCCCCAGTGAGCTTATCGTTTATCTGCCAGAGTATGCACAAGATTTGAGACCGCAGAGAGTTTTACATGTAAAGCAAAACTTCATTCCTATCTATGTAAGCGAGAAGAACCAAAACCTTCGTACTAACGAAAACCTAGAGGGAAAATGGCGTGCTTCTCCCATCGCAAAATGCGAACGCCTCATCAAAGAGACCAAGTCAACCTTTGGCATCGTGACCAATGGAAGCACTTGGAGACTTATCTATCACTCCAATGAAGGAAGTCTCAACTATATCGAGTTTGACTTTGAAAGTATGATGCAAGAAGGACGGCTTTTAAGTGCGTTTGTAGCCATTTTAAGCGAAGATATTCTCTCAAGGCTTAGAGAACTTGCCGAAGAATCACATAAAAAACAGATAGAAATTACGGATAAACTAGGGCTTCAAGTCAGAGAGTCCGTCATCAAATTCATCAAAATCCTAGACCGTGCCAACAAAGAGAGCAAAAGCGAACTGCTTTATGGTGTTCCAAACGACACGATTTACCAGATGTCTGTTTCCACCATTATCAAACTCGTCTTTGTTTTATACGCCGAACAAAAGTCCATGTTACCGCATGGTGAGCTTTTATATGACAAAGCCTACGGGCTTCATACGCTTATGAGCCTTCTCAACGAGCAAAAAGCCTCGGAAGAGTTAGCTTATAGAAGCGATGCCTACCAGCAGATTGTAGCACTTTTTAACATCATCTACTATGGCTCCAACCACCCCGATATGTTAAGTCCTCGTTATGGCGGAGAGATATTTGCTCCAGAAAAATTTCCATTGCTTTTTGATGAACGCTTCGAGCCTAAAAATGAAGAGATCTATGAAATCCTATGGCTTCTCACCCATGCTGAAGGGAAAATCGGCAAAGAGACCATCACGCAAAGTTTTAGTTATCACTCACTCAATGTCGAGCATATCGGCTATATCTATGAGGGTTTACTAGCCTACAGTGTCGATAGAAGCGGTCAAACGCCACTCATCAAGTTTGCACCCAAAGGTAACGAATACGCCATAAAAGCCGATGAACTCTTACATGTAAGCGATGAAAAGCTGGGTGAATTCATCAAAAACAATACCCAACAAAACAAAGCACCAACCACCAAACAGCTAGAAAATCGCTTTGCCCCAGATGAAGAAGTGACACAAAAGCTTACAGTGCTTGAGCAAACCTACCAAGAGATGCTAACACCATATGCCACTTTAATTCATGAGGTGGTTCCATCCTTTAGCTTATACCTCTCAACATCCACCAAGCGACGCGCCACAGGTGCACATTACACACCAGAAGCCCTAACTGCCAAGATGGTTAAAACCACGCTTGACCCACATCTTTACGATGAACAAGGCACACTCAAATCCGCCAAAGAAATCCTCTCGTTAAAGATAGCCGACATCGCTATGGGAAGCGGTGCCTTTTTAGTCCAAACGATTCGTTATATGAGTGAGCGTTTGGTGGAAGCGTGGCAACAAGCACTCAACGCCACCGAAGAGTCGTTGTGTATTCCTTACGCACTGCCTTGTACTTCTTCAGCGTCTTTACCAATCCCAAAAGAATATGATGAGCAAAAACGCTATGCCAAACGCTTTGTAGCCAAAGAGTGCATCTACGGCGTCGATATCAACCCCCTTGCGGTGGAAATCGCCAAGATATCCATCTGGCTTGAAACACTCGATAAAAGCCTGCCGTTCACTTTCATCGACCATGCCTTCAAACACGGGGACTCACTGGTGGGTGTCATCCATGAAAGCGAAGTCAAAAAACTATTCAACAACCAAAGCAGCCTCTTTAATGTGCTCAATAAAAAAGACCTAGACAAAGCCATCGAATTTCGTAAAGAAGTTGAAAGGCTCAGTGACCTAGAAGTAGAAAAGAAAAAAGAACTGCTTGCTAAAAGTGATGCCTTGCTTCAAAGCACCAAAGAAAAATTAGCCTTTTTAAGTGCCAATGCCATCGACCCATCAGGGGATTTTGAGCCTTTTAGTTATCTCTTAGAATTCCCCGAAGTCATGCTAGACAATGGTGGTTTTGATGCCATTGTGGGAAATCCACCGTTTTTAGGTGGACAAAAACTGACAGGCTTTTTTGGCGAACCTTACCGTGAATACTTGGTTAAATACTTAGGGCATGGACAAAGAGGTAGCGCTGACTTGGTGGCGTATTTCTTTTTACGAGCCTTGCAGTTACTAAAACCGAAAGGAACCTTTGGGCTTTTAGCCACCAACACTATCGCCGAGGGTGACACCAGAGAAGTTGGACTTGCACAAATGGTGGACAAAGGCATGATTTACGCTGCATTTCCCAATGAACCATGGGAGGGACAAGCTACTGTCGTCACCAGTCGTGTGCACTTTTGCAAAGGGCAAATCAATAAACAAAAGATACTGAGTGCTGTAGAAGTAGAGTTTATCAGTCCATTTTTATCTGCTGAGGATGATAAAAAGCCAAATACCCTCAAAGCCAATGAAAGTTGCTCTTTTATTGGAAGTTATGTTTTGGGTATGGGTTTTACTATGACTCCAGAAGAAGCAGAAAATATTTTACATGTAAAGCCTCACTACAGCAAAGCACTTTTCCCCTATATTAATGGTGATGACCTCAATAGCTCACCTACACAAGAGCCAAGCCGTTATGTGATTAATTTTTGGGATTGGAGTTTGGAAAAAGCGGGAGAATATCCTGAGTTGTTAGAACAAGTGGTAGAACGAGTGAAACCTGAAAGGGATAAACTTAATCGAAAAGAGAGAAGAGAAAGATGGTGGCAGTTTGCAGAAAAGACACCAGCGCTTTACCACGCTATCGGACGAGGGGCAAGTTTTGAGAAGCATCCGAGTGATTTTGAGTATCCAAAAGAGCCGATGGAGAGAGTTCTATCGTTTGGATTAAATGCAAAACATTGGATAGTTTCAATAGTAGATTTCGAATGTGTATTTACTCATGCTTTGGGTGTTTGTGGATATACAAATATTTCATATTTTAGTCTTTTGCAATCAACTATTCATGATGAATGGGCAAGAAAAAATGGTTCTTCTCTGGGTACTGGGCTTAGATATACTCCATCTGATTGTTTTGAAACTTTCCCATTCCCAGAGCTTTTCCCAGCCAATCCTACTTTATGTGATTTTTCACATCCTTTAGTACAAAAACTTGAAAAACTAGGCAAGGAGTATCATGCGTTAAGAAGTACGATGATAAAAGAGCACAACATCGGTTTGACCAAACTTTACAATGCCTTTCATACCCCAAAAGAGACACGCGAAGCATTTAAAACCTTACGAGAATTTCACCACAACATCAACGAAACCGTCAAAGAGGCGTATGGATGGAGCGACCTAGACTTAGCCCACGACTTCTACGAAGTACCTTACCTCCCAGTAAACGATAGAGTTCGCTACACCATCAGCGAAAAAGCAAGGCTAGAAATCCTGCGACGCCTCTACAAACTCAACACCGAACGCTACGAAGCCGAAGTCAAAGCAGGACTATGGAACAAAAAAACCGCAAAACCTAAAGCCAAACTATCACAAGGTGGGTTGTTTTGATGACAAGAGAAATTTTAAAAGAAAGTATTGAAAAAGCACTTCGTGAACTGCAACATCATGACAATCACTTGCTTAAAAATAATGGAAGTGAACGCTCAATTGCACATTGTTTAGCGAACCATCTACAAAAAATATATGCTGATTATCATGTAGATTGCGAATATAATGTCAATGTAGACGCTGCTAATAGGCGAAAAGAAATTATTTTACCAGCGGATGAGATTCTAAGATTTAGACGAAGTGAAACTAACAGAAATAGTATTGAAGTGGACGATGAAATATACTACTCAGTATCAGTTTATCCTGATATCATTGTTCATAAACGAGGGAGAAATGATAAAAATTTAATTATTTTTGAACTGAAAAAATCTTCATCAACTGTTTCCTATGATTATGATAAACTCAAACTTTGTAAATATACAGGTGTGTTTGAAAGAAGTTTGAGATATGAATATGGTGTATTTATAAATATTCATACAAAACTTGACAATGGGTACAAGTTTGAAGTCAAAATATTTGAAAATGGAGAAGAAAAAGAGGAGTATTCAGTACCATGAAGCCAACAGGAACTGTTGGGGTCGTAGGAGAAAGCTATACAGGAGCTCTAGTTGTCACAGGTCTAACATTTTTAAAATTTGCTGCATTAACACTGCAAAACAAAATAATACACTTGGAGGAAACTATGACAAAACAAAGCTTTAAAAGAACAATTTTAACTTTTCTTGTTTCTATGCTTGAGGTGACTTGGGCAATTGGAGCGAGTGTATATGCCGGTATCCTGCTGGCTTGATGGCATAAAATGAAGTTATCAACTATGACAATTGAGCAATATCGAAAGCTTGGAATTTATTTTCATCATGCAAAATTTGATATTTTGGAAAATATGGAAGACTTTGAAAGACATCTATTTGGATTTCTTATGTCAGGTGCTTATTTTAATGAAGATGGTGAAATCATCGAAGCTAGACATCTGGTTGATAGAATAGGAAAACTAAAGATAGAGATTTATTCAAATGAACATGCTCCACCACATTTTCATATTTCCAATGAATCTAAAAAAGCTTCTTTGAGAATTGATAATTGTGAAGAATTAGAAAATAGTGGCTTTAGTAACCGAGAAATTAAAAATATACATGAATGGTTTAAGCGTTCAAAAATTAAATTAATTGAAGTTTGGAATAAGACAAGACCTACAGATTGTGTAGTCGGTAAAATAATCTAAATAGTTACTTAAAATATAAAGTTTTTAGTATATAAAACATTAAATAAAAAACTATCTAAAGGGCACATATGGGATTAAATCCAGTACAATTTGGTAAAGATGTCATCACACAATACGGGCGCTATCTCAAAGGAAACTTTCCTTTAGTCGATGAGGGTATCAAAAAACAGTTTGATGAAAAACTCCAAACAGGTGATGCCAATCTCATCTCAAAAGGGCCGTTTATCTACCTCAATAAGCCCTTTATTGAAGGTGCCAAGATGAAAGACTTGGAAAGTGAACTTGCTTTGCATCCTGTACTTAAAGATATTTTCCCTTTTGAGGCTATCCATAGACACCAAGAAAAGGCATTGCGTGCTGTTAATGCTGGTAAAAACCTTATCGTTTCCACGGGTACGGGTAGTGGTAAAACTGAGAGCTTTTTGTTACCTATCGTTGATTATTGTTTAAAGCATCGTGCTCAAAATGGTATGGTGGCTATCATCGTTTATCCTATGAATGCCCTTGTCAATGACCAATTAGAACGACTTCGTTTTATGCTAGCAGGAACGGGTGTGACTTTTGGTCGGTACACGGGTGAAACCAATCAAAACACATCAAGCCGTCAAAAGCTAGAAATTAGCCGTAAGTACTCGCATGAAGAGATGGATATATTCAATAGAACAGGAGAGATTCCTCTACCGTTTGAAGAGTGCTTTACGCGTGAAGAGATTTTAAAAAACAAACCTCAAATTCTTTTAACCAACTACTCACAACTTGAGTATCTTTTATTGCGCGATAAAGACTTAGAGCTGTTTAGAACACCAACATTGCAATTTATGGTTTACGATGAAGTCCATACCTATACAGGAGCTCTAGGAAGCGAAGTTGCATGTCTTAACCGTCGTATAAAGTCGCTTTTCCCTACAACCGTTCAGTGTATCGGCACTTCAGCCACCGTTGCCAATAAAGACAGCAGTAAGGTCATCAGAACTTTTGCAAGCAAGCTTTTTGGTGTTAGTGCTCAGAGTATCGAAGTGGTAGAAGAGGAGTATAAAGAGCGTGAGATAGAAGCGTTTGTAACTTCTAAATTGCCTACACGAACACTTGATTTGGCTGAAGATATCTTGCAAGAAGCAAGAGCGTTTCATTTACAAGAAGAAGTCGATGAAATCAGTGATGCGCTACTAAAGCTAGCAGTAGAACTAACTGGCATTGAGCCACCAGCAACGGGCAAAAACATAGATAAATGTGGGTATATATTGGCACACAGTGAATATATACGCCAAATCGAAAATGAATTTTCAATACCCAAGATTCCAAGTGAGGGATTTAAGCGTATCCGAACGATTGGCGACCGCAAAAGTGCAAGTGAAAAAGTACTTGAAGCCGAGTTACTCTCTTATCTAACCCTTGGTGCGATTGTACGCTTTGATAATGAGCCTGTTATAAGACCTAAGCTTCACTATTTTGTCAAAGGGCTTAATGAAGCCACTCTAAGTTACGAAGATGCACAAAGCCCGACCCTTCACTTTACAAAAAAAAGCGATACGAAAAGTTTAAAATTTGATGTTAAAATCTGCAGAACATGCGGTCAGCATTACCATGAAGGAATATTTGATAGAGACCCAGTAAGTGAAAATAGCGTTGGTGTTTATACTTTTAATGAATCACGCAGAGATTATCAGAAGATAGATCCAATGGCTCAGAGTGCTTGGCTTTTTACCCATAGGCTTTACAATGAAGAGTACGATGGCAATAAAATGGAGTTCATGTATCTGTGTAAACATTGTGGTGCCTTGCATAAGAAAAATGCCCAAGGATGCCAAAACTCTAAATGCCGAAATACCGATACTCTTATCGAGGTTCATGCCATTGAAGTAGGAGAAAATGGAGCCGAGAAGTGTCAAGCGTGTGGCATGACGAGTAAAGGTGATTATTTACCCATAACTCAGATCAGAACAACTGAAGTGCTAGATGTGATGATTTTAGCGCAAACAATGCTCAGCTCCATGAACGAAGAAGAGCTCAAAAAGATTTTGATATTTGCAGATGGTAGGCAAGATGCTGCTTTTACAGCCAGTTGGATGAGTGAGCGATCTAAGCGTTTTTATCTTCGATTTATTGCGCATAAAATCATTGAAAGTTTTGAAAGTCCCTACGATGAAGCACTCAGTTATGATGGTTTTGTATCTCGTTTATCTGTAGAGTCTGAAACAAGAAGGATTTACCCTGGTGGAGGATTCAAACAAGATGAACTGAGTAAACGCATCCGTTGGTTTTTAATCGATGAATTTTACTCTTCCAGACAACGCGTCAGTTTAGAGCAACTGGGTATGGTCAGTGTCTTATACGATGGCATCTCTAACAGCGAATTGAGTGACTTTGAGGAGTATGTTGATATCTTAGGGCTTAATTCTATGGATGAACTCAAAGCTATCATTCACAATATCTTAGATTTCATCCGAAAACGAGGCGCTGTAAGCGATGAATTAGCAAAAAGAAAATGGAATGAAAAAGACCTAGAAGTCCGTGATGGCATTATTCCTTTTATGAAAGATACTTTCCCTCATGCCATTTTTTTAGCCAGTAGCAGTGACGAAAAAGCTCCGAATTATATTCATGCTATCAAATCAAAAAATGGTCGAAGTTCCGTACAAGAGATGCTAAAAAAATCAGTCATTCACACACAGCATATCAATATATTTTTAGATAAATTATGGGATTTTGCAATTGATACCAATTTGTTGGTTAATGTAGATTTGGTCTATAAAGGTTACAACGGCGAAACAACATCATTGTTTAATGCACAACGAATTTACCAACTTAATAAAGACAAAATTGGCTTTCAACATACTCAAGGCTCTTACGAATGTCAAGTTTGTAAAAAAGTCTATATGCATGCTTTGCCGACATTATCTTGCCCAACATACAACTGTAAAGGTAAAGTCACTTATAAGCCTTTAGATAAAGAAAATTACGATGTTTTCCAGTATACAAGCCTAAAATATTCTCCTATAAAGCCAGAAGAACACTCCGCACAAGTTGGAAAAGAGAAGCGCGAAGAAATCGAAAAAGAGTTTAAAAAAGTTGATGGTACATGTAACGCTTTGGTTGCAACACCAACACTCGAAATGGGTGTGGATATTGGTAAACTTGAGATGGTTTTACTCAAAAATGTGCCACCATCAACGCCAAACTATACACAAAGAGTAGGTCGAGCAGGGCGTAAGCATCGCATAGCTACAGTGTTCACTTACTGTAAAAATGCATCACACGATAGCTATTTCTTTGAAAATCCTGCTGAGATGATAACAGGTAATATTCGCATACCAACCTTTAGTATGTCAAACCAAAATCTTGTGAGAAAACATGTTCACTCTGCGATATTGACATGGCTCCGTAGCCATATCAAAGATGAAGCATTGCTCAAAGAGACCTTTCCAACATATATTTCTCGTTATATCTCTTACAACGATGATATAGGAAATGCAGGGTTTAAAGAAAAAGTTGATGATTTTAAAGCTTTAGCAAAAATAATAGAAGATAATTTCGAATCTATCTACAGCGATATCAAAAAAATATTTTTTGACCACTGGACACTTGAAGACAAAGAAAGCATCAATGAAGAGTTTTTAAAGAGCGCTACAAAAGAAGTATCGAGTGATTTAAAAAAGCATCTTGATGAACTGATGTTGGAGATAAAAACATATCGAAGTGTTCTTGCTCCCTATCGTCAAAAAGAGGTCTTAAACAAAGCAGAACAGAGAGAATTTAATGCTTATAACAGGGCATTAGAAGGGTACCTTAGTGATAAACAAGACAACTACACACTAAGTTACCTTGCCAAAGATGGTTTTTTCCCAAGCTATGCCCTTGGCAGAGAGAGTGTGAGAGCTGTTTGTGTTGAACCTTTGTTTGAAATTTCAAGAGCCAACACCATAGCCATAAGAGAACTTACTCCTGCAAATAAAGTCTATGCCAATAAAAATATCTTTGAAATCACACGGCTCAATTTCGCAAAAATCAAAGAGAAAGAGGTCAACTTTAGTAGTGAAGATATCCGAAAAGATATGATTTTAGAAACGAGTAGTGGCGCCATTTTGGAAAACTTTACCAGAGACTATGACGGTGGCGATAAAGAGTACCAAAACTTTTTTTCTTTTCCTATGGTAGATATCGTTTTAAACAAAGTTCAAAAGATAGATGACCTTAGAGAGTCACGGGTCAGAGTTGGTTTTAAAACTGGTTCACTCATTTTAGATAAACATTTTGGTGGAACACTCTATGAAATTGGTAAAACAAAAATAAAATACCTCAAAAATGGCAATGTAAGACTCATAAACCTAGGGATGTATGGTCAAAAAGAGTTAGGATTTTTAATCTGCCCATCATGCGGTTCTGTAAGACATCCAAAAGCTAGTGAAGCTGAAATTGCTAATTTCATGGAAGAGCATAAAAAGCGTTGTTTTATTGGTGATACAAAGTTCTTTTGGAATGCTTTACACACTGATTTAGAATCTGATTTGATTATCTTTGAAGGCTTTGCATCTGCAAGTATTGCTGCTAATTTTTTAGAGTCTTTAAAACTTGGTGCCATTGAGATATTGGATATAAGAGAATTTGATATTGATGGCGTCGTTGAATCGAAAGATAATGGACAATTCAATGTGGTCTTTTACGATTCATTACCAGGGGGGAGTGGATATCTCTCACTCTTTTTAGATAATTTACCAATTATCGTTGAAAAAGCTATAGCCAAATTGAATGCATGTGATTGTGAAGATGTGTGCTACAAGTGTCTTTTAAATTATAGCAACCAACAGTATCACAATGTTCTAAATCGCATTGAAGCTATCAATCTTTTAGAGAACTACAAAAAAGCCCCAATTGAAAAAATGATGATACCAAACAATGCAGTTCCAAAAAAATCTGAAAATAAAACAGATAGCCCAGCAGAAGAAGCTTTTTTGGATATTTTGCGTAAAAATAATTTTCCTGAGCCGACACAACAACATGAAATTGAATTACGAGGCAATGAAACAACCATTGCTGATTTCGCATACATTGACAAAAAAGTATTGATATACATCGATGGACTTTCAACGCGCTACCATGGAAATCCTGTTCAAGCTGAAAAAGACAAAATCAAACGCACAAAAGCAAAGTTGCTTGGTTGGGAAGTGTTAGAAATAGCAGCCAATGCATTGAAGGATGAATCCTTGGTGGAGATGTATTTGGAATTATTGGCTGCTAAAATAAATTAAAATATTTTATTTGGGATTAGTTTTCATCGTAAAAATAGGTTCATAAGTTGACCACAACGGTAATGAATCAAGTGTATTGCTCAGAAAGGCTTTTTTGATATTAGATAGTACTGCTTTATAGCGTACATCAATATCATCCCATCCTTCAAAAATGGCGAACATTTCGGGAGGATTGGGAACATAACACTGCTCTTGAGAATTATCATAGTTCCCAAACACCTTTTCAAAGCAATCATGTTTGATTGCAAGCTGAATAATTTCGAGATAAAGAGGTAGCCAGTCATTGATGCCTCCTCGAATAATATCCCTTTCAAATACTTTCCAATTCTGATTGAGATTTTCTTTGATATATAAAGAGAGCTCAAATGAAAGATTTTGTTGATAATGTTGCATAAAATCAGATAATTCTTGACGGGAGATCAGTCTCTTTTCAAACAGTTCAATGGCATTTTCGCACGCATTATCAAGTATCCCATATGTAAAAAGAAGAATAAGATAAACCTTATGCTTTACCGGCTTGGTGATAAAATAAGCTAGCTTTGAATCCATCCCTACATAAGCACGATTCGCAAACTCTATTTTTCCAGGAATATTGCCTGTAACCAAATAAGTTTCTAACTCGTCTTTTGTAAAACAGTTCTCTAAAAATGTAAAAATTGGTCTTTGCTGTTTTTTCCACTTATAGTACCCTGATACTGAACATCCTAAGAGTTGTGCGTAGACTTCATCTGTTTTCATATTACTACCTATTTGATATCTATAAAGAAATAATAACATAAAAAATATATATTTTATAATTTTTACTTGACTAATCTCCTATTCTATAGTATTATTTCATTTATAAACTATTAACTACCTATTTGATAGTAATATTAAATACTCATATGTATAGAAAATAAAAAAGAGGTCATGATGCTAATCGATATTTTAAGCGATACCCATTTTGATAGCTGGTTAGGATACCCACATATGGATGAGCCTAAAAAACTTTATCCTCACCATGAAACGGTTATCAGTCTTTGGAGAAGATTCAAGCCTAAAGCTGATTATCTTGTCTTAGCTGGTGATATTGGACATAGTATTGTGCAAAACCTCCACATCCTAAAAATACTCAAAGAAGAGTTTTACAAAGAGATTATCCTCACACTTGGAAATCACGATTACTATGTAGCAGATCGTGAATATAAATCGTTATATCAAAGTGGTCAGGAAAAAGCATCTGCAGCTAAAGCTAGTTATGAAAAGGCTGGCATGATTGTGCTTGATGGGTCAGTGGTAGAGATTGAAGGAGTGAAATTTGGTGGCGCTATGGGTTGGTACCATAGTGCTTATGCCAAAAAGAACAAAGCAAAGTTAGGAGTCATGCAGGCTTCTCATTATTATCCCTCTTTGGAGGATTTTCTACAAGAACTTTGGAGCGATTGCATCAATGACAAGCGCTATACCAAACTAAGCTTTTTTGATGAACTCTTTGAAGAAGAATATGCCAAATTAAAAGCAGTGCATCAAGCTTGTGATGTAATGGTCAGTCACTACAATCCAAGCATTGAATTTGAACATCAAACAAAACAGTGGGCTAGAAATCCTAGTACCTCATTCTTTTGCTTTGATGGAGAAGCGTTGGTTAAGAACATGCATGGGAATCTTTGGATTTATGGACATACACACGATAGCATGCGCTATACACTGCACAGCAAAGAGTGTATCACGAATGCTTTAGGTTATTACAACGAGTGGCCAAAACCCAACACAGTAATCACCAAAGAAATTGTAATCGAAAAAAAATAAAGGACCTTACTATGAGAGCAAAATTTGTCAGTACCACCAATCTAGGATTAGATGGATGGATTCCCAAAGAAGTTTGGGGAAATTTAGAGGTTAATAGAATGGCCGTTTGGAGTGATTTTAGCTCAGAAAAATACTTTCATACCAGTTTGGTGGTTTCGTATATCTACAATGAAGAGAGCAAACTGTTAAATATTGAAACGGCTAATTCTGAGTATGTGTTTCGCCTAGAAGAGGCCCCAAAAGCTGAAGAGATGATTTATGCGAGCGAGGAAGACAAAAGATTGATTTGTTTGATTCGTGGGCAAAACCAGCATGAGCTTTTTACACATGCAACGCTTCGTATTGGTCGTTATTCTGGCGGAAATTACCATGAGGAGATCTCTTTAAATCCTCCTATGAGTTATTATGAAGCAAGAGAACACTTTGTAGGAAATTTGGTTAGAGATGAGAGTGAAAGCATTATTGGAGAGGTGCGCTTTGTTGTTCCCACAAAGACAAAGCCTCTTATTTAAAGTTTTGGTAGAAGACACACATAAAGGAGGCGCAGCTTTTCTTTGTGTTGCGAGCTCTTCTAAAATGATTCAAACGATTATTGACCAAACACCTTCATCTGCGGAAGAGATGTTTGATTTTTTGGGGTGTTTAGATCGTCATCAAGAAGAGGACTCTCTTGAAGTCTTATGGGATGCTTGCTCACAAAGTGAGCGAGAATGGATTGATGCATACCTCTGTGTATATACGATTGATTTAAGAGACTTAAGTGAATCGTTTCTGAGATAAGAAGAAAGGAAAAACCTATGCGTGTTGGATTTGATATAGATGGATTAGAAGATAAACAAACAATTAATCCTATTTTAGTGCCCCTTGATTTTACCAATGCCATCTGTTTTGGACAAACGGGGAGCGGTAAAACGAGTTCTTTCGTCTTGCCTAATATTGAAAATAGAATTTCTCTTGCTCACACAGTTATAGTGTTCGATTTTAAAGGTAATACGCATTTAAAAGTCAAATGCGTTGCGGATAACCTTGGAAGATTGAAAGATGTTCTTGAAATTGGTGTTTTGTGGGGAGAGACCTTGAATCTCTTGGATGGATTAAGTGAAAAAGAGATTGACACCTTGCTTAGTTCTGGAGGATTTAATAAAGATTATTGGGATATTGCCTCACTCTCGTTATTTAAAGCCCTCTACTTTTCACTTTTGGAGCTTAAAGAGCTCTATGCTTTTTTAAAAAAGTTCAACGGGAGTGTAGAAAGTAGTCCACTGCGTGCGTATGACATTCCTCCTACCTTTAGTGCTATTTATGCATTGATTAAACCCAGTGAAATTGAAAAGCATATTGGTGTCCTAGGAGGAGCGGTTGGCTTGATTCATAAAACTTTGGTGGAGAGTGAAACCCTTCAGGAGAACATAAAGCTGCAGTATGCTTTAAGTCACTTTGAAAAAAAGCTCAAAAACTTTGCTTTGGAGCTTAACGCATTTAGGCATATCAAAGAAGAGGAGAGAGATTCAGGAAATCATGGTGTCATGAATTGTCTGAAAAATACGATTCAAGATTTAGCGCGAATCTCCTTTTTAAATGATCCGTACGCTAAACCTATTGGGGAGTTGATAGAAAATAAAATTGTGATTATTAACAGTGAGAATATTGGAAAGAGTGCCACACAAATTATCAATGCCAGACTCTTTGCCGCATTAAAAAGGCGTGCAGGAAACACAAAAGCTCAAGGGGTAAGTATCTTTATTGATGAAGCCCATAAGATTATTACGCCTAAAACGCTTCCTGAAGTTTCTGTCTGCAGGGAGTGTCGGTTTGAATACATTATGGCTACACAAGATGAGCTATTGTTAAAGCGCAGTGTTGGGCTCTTGGAGACAGAAGAGATGATGGTCAATGTCGCGTTTGTAATCTCTTATAAGAACATCAACGATGAGCGCTGTGAATCCTTTGAACCCTTTTGGTGTCTTAAAGATGGTATTAAAAGCAAGGTTGCTGGGATGTTTTTTGATTCACTCTTGGAGAATATGGTGGAGCAAAAGTTTCAAGAACAAAAAGGCGTGCTTGCGGATCAAACCACTGTTGAAAAAAGAGGTGGGGTTTTAGTGAATGATTCGGATTTGTTTGGAAGAGAGAGTGCCTATTATATCGATCTCTCTGGTAAAAAGAGTGTTGTTAGGGTTTTCCCAAAAATGAACGCAGAACTCTTGGAAAATAAACGTTTTTTAGAAGAAAATAAAAAACAGTCCTGGATGGATGAGAGTGCGCCATCGCTTGAATCGCGTGTAAATCATGTGGAAAGTGCTGTGATAAATTTGATTAATTTAAGTAAAAAAGAGAGTACACCTGTTGTAGCGCCTAAAGCACGTATGGTGATAGAGGAAAAACGAACGGTGAAGATGATTTTAAGAGATACCAATAAGGATGTTATTGCTGTGCGTTATTTTAAAGCCAAAAAAGATGCGGCCGAACTCTTGTGCAAACTGCGCCCTCGCACACATGAAGAGCTTGCATTTTTTAAAACGATGCTAAAAACGGTTAGCAAGAAGGATCGCTTATTGGAAGCAAGGGACCAGGAGCTCTTTTTAGAACTGCCTTATGATTTATTATTGTATGTTTCCTTACCAAAGGAAGATGTGGAAAAAATGAAGCTAGGAGTGGGCAATGGTCAAAGTTCCTAGGGATTCTTTGTATATTATCGGGGATGTTCACGGGTGTTATAAAAGCTTAATGGCTTTAATCGACACACTCCCCAACAAAGAGAAATCAAACCTTGTCTTTGTGGGTGATTTGGTAGATCGTGGTAAGTATTCGGCGCAGGTGATAGAGTTTGTTAAAAACGGCAATTATGATTGTGTATTAGGCAATCATGAGGCGGTAATGGTACAAGCTCACCGTTATGAGGAGGCTGAGGGGATTGTGGATACCTACAGCACTAAGCGTCTTTGGAAACTTAATGGTGGCAGAAATACGATTAGCAGCTATTTTCGCCCCAATGCAGGAAAGATGAGTGAGCATTTAGCATGGATGAAAGACTTACCACGTTATTTGGAGTATGACATTAAAGATGAAAACGGTAAAACCCTCTTTATAACGCATGGGTTTGGATTACCGTTTTGGAAGGCGAGGGCTAAAAAAGAGACGGCAATCAAGCTTCGCAATAATCGTTTAAAAAAAAGAGTAGATACCCTAAAAGTAAGAGAACACTACGCCTATGAAGAGGGTTATATGGACTATCCGGTGTTTAATGTCTTTGGACACGATGTTGTGGATAATATTGTTATGACTGAAAGCTATGCAGCCATAGATACAGGTTGTGTTTATGGGCGATTGCCCAAGAGTGAAGTCATGTATTTAAGTGTCCTAGAGTGGCCTAGTAAAATGATTTATCAAGTACCTTATCAAGGATAGACAATGTTTTTTTCTAAAAAAGAAGAGCCTTTATATATTATCAGCGATGTTCACGGATGTGCCAAATCCTTACATGCCCTGATTGAACAATTGCCACAAAAGGCCAAATCTCGTTTGGTGTTTGTAGGAGATTTAATTGATAGAGGTAAATATTCTGCTCTTGTAGTGGAGTTTGTGAAAGAGGGAGGTTATCCTTGTGTCATAGGCAATCATGAACAGATGATGTTAGATGCCTTTGAGGATTCGCTTGGAGGACAAATGTATGGTAACAACACATTGCGAAATATGGCATTTTGGAAACGCAATGGTGGCGATATGACTGATCGTAGTTACAATGGAAAGAGCGGAGAGATGCTGCGTCCTCATTTAGAGTGGATGAAGCAATTGCCTAGTTATTTGGAGTTTGATATCCCTGATGAAAACGGTAAAAGACTTTTTATAACGCACGGCTTTGGATTACCGTTTTGGGAAGAGAGAGAAGATCCCGAGATGAAACAAGCCTTTGCCTGGGAGCGTTTGAAAGATAAGCGTGAACAAACCTATTTAGACTATCCGGTCTTTAATGTCTTTGGACATGATATCCAAGAGAGTGCTTTACCTCTTATCACAAATAATTATGCCGCTATTGATACGGGATGTGTGTATGAAGGAAAGCTTTGTGCTTTGGAGTGGCCCAGTAAAAAAGTCTTTTTACAAGAGAATATTGGATAAGGAGGAATACATGCTCTATTTTGCGTATGGCAAGATGGTGAGAGTACAGAAGGTCTGCAGAGGGAATGCACCTCTTTACATGTAAAAAAGGAAGCAGATGCGCTTTATTATTTCAGATACCCACTTCGGGCATGAGAATGTTAAGATCTACGAGCCTCTTCGCCAAGACTATAGTGATGAGCGATTAATTGAACTTTGGAATGAGGTTGTATGTCCAAATGATGAAGTACTCCATTTAGGAGATTTTGCATTTAAAGCTAATGGCTGGGACTTCATCAAAAGACTCAATGGGAAGATTACTCTCTTAAAAGGTAACCATGATTTTAAAAAAGGAAAAAATGCTTTGCGTGAACTTGGATTTACCCGCATTATTGAAAGTATTGAGATCGAATTACCACATAGCGCCAAAATCATGCAAAAAATAGAAAACCGCTTTTCTAAAGAGCTTTTAAACAAATGTGTATGCCTAGTAGAGCAGGGCAAAAACGGACCAGTACTCTTTTCGCATTATCCTGCTTTTTATGAAGATTCCTATGATAGGAGCACGGAAGTCTTGCAGATGAAAGAAGTGTTGCAAGCAATCTTTCATCTGTGTGATTGTTGTGTGAATTACCATGGGCATATTCACTCTAAAATCTCTCCTGATCCACGCTGTATCAATATCAGCGTGGAACATCTTGGCTTTAAACCTCTTTTGTTAGGATAACCTATGTTCATTGACATACTAAGCGATACCCATTTTGATAGTTGGTTTGGGTATCCCTATATGGGAGAGATGGACCCTAAAAGTTTTCCTAAAAAAGAACAAGTTGTTTCGTTTTGGAAGAGTCTTAAACCTAAAGGAGAGTATCTTATCTTGGCTGGTGATATTGGACATAGTATTGTGCAAAATAACCATATCCTCAAAATTCTCAAAGAAGAGTTTTACAAAGAGATTATCCTCACTTTGGGAAATCATGATTACTATCTAGCAGACATCATCGATCAGTACTACAAAGATGGAAAAGAAAAAGCGATAGATTCTAAAAAGCGCTACCAAGACGCTGGTATGATTGTGCTTGATGGCACAATTGCTGAGATTGAAGGAGTGAAGTTTGGCGGCGCTATGGGATGGCACCATAGTGCTTATGCTAAAAAATATCCTAATCTTGTAAAAATAAGTGAAGCCAAACATTATGCGAATGTGGATGCTTACTTACAAGCCAATTGGCCTATGCTGATTCAAGATTCAAAATACACACGCTTTAGAAGATTTGATGAACTTTTTGAGGAAGAATATGCCAAATTAAAAGCAGTGCATCAAGCCTGTGATGTGATGGTCAGTCACTACAACCCTAGCATTGAAATGAAATTTCAGTTGGCTCAGTATGCCAAAGATATTGCTACATCGTTTTTTTGCTTTGATGGGGAAGAACTCGCGATTCAAACTACAGCAAAAGTCTGGATTTATGGCCATACCCATGATCATAGAATGTATATTTGGCACAATAGAAAATTTATTACCAATAGGCTTGGATACCGTAGTGATTTACAGTACTATCCAAAGGTGGGAATTTTGACACGGGAGTTTGTAAAAGAAAAAATTTAATCAATGATTATTTACTTGATATTTAGAGTAATTCATAAAAAATATTGAAAGGCCATATAGACCTTTCAACTAAATAGTTTAAAACTTGTAATTTAATCCAAGATAATATTGAGTAGCTGTTTTGCCTTTTATTTCAGCAGAGGCTCCGGTAACACTAATGGAATCTTTAACATCGTTTACATTCATATAACGCATGCCCATTTCCATTTCATAGTTTTTACCAAGTGCGTAAATCAAACCCGCTTCCAAACCAGCTGCAAAACCAGATGGTTTATCAATAATGGGGAGACCATCAATGTTGCCTTTAATGTAAGAAGCATTGACACCAATAAATGGTGTAAGGGCAGTTGAGTTCTTGATTAAGTAATCATATCCAACACCCATTGTCCATGATGAAAAGTCATCTTTTTTATTTTGATAATCAAGTAAGCCATATACTCTACTATTATCAAAATATTTTCCGATCTTTAATGCTTCGTAAGTTGCATTAATAGTGTCTGTTTCTGAAACAGTTGTTCCACCACTAGTTGCACTTGCTTGGACTTTAATATTCATACCCCCAACTTCTGTACCCACAAACAAGTTATTTCCAAGATCTGCAGCCATTAAAGCTGAACCACTAATCATCAACAATGATGATAAAACCAAACTCTTTTTCATATATTCTCCTTGTATTTCCTATTTTTTAATAGGTGTAGTGAAATATTATAAAATTGTTTGGCCACAAATTGTCCAAGGATTATTTTAATAGAAAATTTGCATTTGCAAATTGCAGAAAGATATTAAAAATGAAGTTGATTCAAGTTTTCATTTCATAAGATATAAATATTTGATAGCATATGACCATAAATACTTCTACAATGTCAGCACAAAAATACAAGGATACCATTTATGCTAAACATTGCAGATGAAGTAACGGTGATAGCACTTCTTAGAGTCTTTACAGAAAAACCTTAACCGTCCATAGGATTGATCATCAAACTGAAGATTTTTCAGCATCTGATATTGTTATGGATATAGAAAGAGCCTATGATGGTTTAAAATTCTTTGATCATCACAAAATAATTTTTTTAATCGATAAAACCGACAGAATATGTCTAGTTTAGGTACTATACTTCTTCTTGTAAACCAAAATTAGCATCGATGGGCTAAGAGAAATTGATAATGTTCAAATTTGTTCTGCATGGTCTATAAAAATATATAACTTGGAGCCAAATGCTTTTAATTAAATTTTTTACAAACGATAAAATAATATTTTTTATTAATTTGATAATTTTAATCATGATTAGTGAGAGTGCAAATATCTCTGATATGAATAGCAGTAGTTTGATCCTGTTTCTTTTAGAAATAGGATTACTATCATATCTAATATCTGTTTGCCTTATAATGTTGTTTTTAATACTAATTCATCTATTGATCACAAATAAAATGGAAGTAAATTATACATCTTTGAGTTTTAGTAAAAAAATACGCTTGATCGCAAATACTCTTGAGAACTATGAAAATAATTTAAATTCGATCAATACTTTTGTATTGTATATCCATAAAAATCAACAGGATGATTTTTATTAATGTTGTAATCCTCTAATTTTATGAATGAACAATTTAATTTGAGTATCATCGCAAAATTTACTATAAAATTCCAGCTGTCTAATGGTAGAAAAAAGATTAAATTCACTGATTTCAAGCTGGTTTAAGTCAGATAAATGATTTGCTAGCTCAGATAGAGCTTCTTCATAATGCTCTGTAACTAATAAAAATTCAATATTAGCAATAAAGCTCCACCAGTCGTTCATCACAAGATTAATGTTTTTCCATATATTGGTGGCATTTTCTATTAGTGGGACTTTGTCTTCTTGTTGAATGTATGAAGTAATTTTCATTAGGTATATATAATTTAAGGCTGGATAGTAGCTATTAGTTAGCTTATAAACAGTGTAGTAGATATCTTTCGCTTTTATTAGTTTTTCATGTAATATTGTTTCATCACTATACTTTTCAAACTCTTCCATAGCTTCTCTTTTAATTGATGCAGCTAATAAGTTGTAAGTTTCACTGTCAATGTTTGGCTGATTTTTTTCAATCAGTTCATTTAAAACTTCAATTGCTTTTTTGTCTTCTTTGTTATAAGAATGAATTTTTGCTTTTAGTTGTAGATATTCTTTGGTAAAGTATGATGTATTGTATAATGTTGCTATGATTGTAAGAATTTTATTAGACTCTTTGACAAGATTTCTATCAAAAGCGTTTAAAGCTAAATTTAATAAATAACTAAAACTACCTTTTAGATTTTCTTCATTTTTTAAATGAGTTTGAAAGATATTTATTGAGGTATGAGAAATATCAAACAATTTTTTTTCTTCATCTTTTGTCATTGTATTTTCACTTTGTTTATATTGGGGGATATAGGTATCACTTGTAACTTGATGTTCTTTATTTAAAAATTGTTTTATTGATTTATACTCCGTTTGAAATAAACTTATATAGCTAAATTTAATATTGAGATTGTTACAAAAATCTTTTTTAAAACCAGAATCTGATATTTTTAAGCTTGTTTGAATGCCTTTTTCAATTTGTTGATTACAGCTCTTACACGACATGTAATTTTCAACACTACTTCTTTTTTTATTGACAACGCTTACTAAATAATCTATAAACTCTTTTTTTGTTTTTATATCTTTTTGAAAGTACTTATTATAAATTTCTACTATTTTCCTACAATCAGGAACACCATATTCTTCGTAGCATTTTGAATTCATGCAGTTTTTTTTATTATACTCTGGGTCATCAAGGCACTCATCATTTGAATCAAATGCAGATAGACAATACTCTAATTCATCAAGGGTTGTAATATTATATTTAGCTAATAATTTTTTAATTTCTTCATGTGTCATGAGATTATTTTAGCTAAAAACTATTCCTAAATACCTTAAGATGCCATAGCTTTTTTTTGTTTTTTAAATGATATTTAACTATTTCACTTGTACCACCTTGTAGTCTATTATATTTTTCATCCCACAGTGCAAAAAGTACATCACAGTTATCAGATATGTAGTGACCTGCAAGTTCATACTGTTTTTCTTTAGAAAAAATAAATTTGTGTGGTATTTGTATAACATCCTCTGAATTGGTTAATAAATCATCAAATTCATTTTTTGAATTTAAATAAAAGTCGTTTTTATATAGTTCTTTTTCAAAAGGCAAAATAGCTATAAATTTAATATTAAGTTTTTGAGCTTCATATATGACTAATCTATCAGCACCATCTGCAAGTGCAGAATATAAAATTAGTTTATTATATTTTTGTTTTAGTATATTTAATTGTTGAAAAACTTTTAATTTATATGTTGCAATATCTTCCTTTTTTAATTCTCTGTGACCTGTAACTCCTATTTTGAACATTCAACTCCTTTGATTAAAATTGTATTTTGAGAAATCTTTCTGTGCTTCTTACTTTGCAAAAGTAAAAGCTAAATTCTTTTTTGTCCAATCAGAAAAGTTGTTATAGAATCTTCTGTTTGATATAGTTCACATATTGATTTGTATGCATCTTTAGAAATTCCTATGGATGTGAAGCCAGATTGATAAGTGTTTTCTCTTCTTATTGCAGAAAAATCATTCCACATTTTATTTCTAGAAATATATTTATTCATTTCAACGATAGTATTTATCCTATTTTCTTGCATCAATTTGACATAGTTTCGAATTTCTTTATTATCTTGGCTTGAAGACTGTTGGTTAAAGTTCCTCATCTCGTATCCTTTATCTAATTTGATAAAAGAAGTTTATGAAAAGGATTTACTTTTTTTTACTTTTGTAGGGTTTAGGTATAATTGTGTAAATGTAGTGATGGACATTATTTAAAGGATTGACTTGTGGAAATAAAAACCGTAGTTTTAATAAGCTTTTTTATTGGGTTTATCGCTGGATGGGGCAATGACAAAGCTAAGCAAAGCTATTATGGGAAAGGTAGTTTTATTGAAAACACAATACCACCCTTAGCGATAATATTTGTAATATATTCATTTTTTCAGGCAATAAGCTTTGGATTTTTAGCAATACTACAAATACTTCTCGGTACTTATATAGGTAATCAATCTAATAGGCTTTTAAAAAAGATCTTTAAAAAATAATTATTCTAAAAATACATATTTAATAAAGAAATAAATACCTAACAATAATAAAGCTTTATAAAAATAATCGAGATACTTTATTTTTTTATCATCAGATTTATTTTCTATAACATCTTTTTCAAATTTAAATAAGGGGTTGGATTCAAGTTCTTTAATTTTATCCTTACACTCTTTTTCTTTTTTATCATCTCCATTGTAAAAATATGTGCTTGCCATATTTTCTAAAGCCCAATAATAAGCTCTAAACCATTTTTGTTGATCTTTTTGAAATAATTTAGTACTGATAGAAAGATTTTTTTTATTTAGCTCATATGCTTCTTCTTTTTGATTCAAATAAGTGTATGTATTAGCAAGATTATTCATATTCTTTGTATACAAATCATACCACTCATCATTTTCTGTTATACACTGTTCACAGATATTAATACTTTCTTTTAGCAATAACATAGCTTCTTGATATTGATTTGTGTCATTTAAAACTTTTGATAAAGATATAAGTTGTTGAATATAAAACTGAGCCCAATACTTTTTATCTTCTATGTACACATATTCAATAATTCGTTTATTTAACTTAAGATATTTCAAAGATTGTTCTAAATCATTCTTTTTATAGTACTCATAAGATTTAATCAATAGTTTATTTGATTGTTCTTCAATCCAATTTTCTTTATCAATACTTTCTAAACTATCAAGTATTTTTACTGAGTCGCTGAAATATTGCTCATAATTATCTAAATATCCATTATTTATATCTATGGATGTTTTATTTGAGTTTATATTATGCAATTGTCCCAAATATCTTTGTGGGTTGAGATTATGTAATTTATTTATTAAGGCATAACTTTTTTCAGAGAATTGCTTTGACATTATGGGATCTATATATTCTAAATAAATAGATAAGTTGTTCAATATTCTTGCATAATCTTCAACTAAATACCCACTATATAAATCATGTTCTTGTTCTACAATATTTAATGCTTTTTTTTGTAAAGAAATAGCATCATTGATTTCATTATTTTTGTAATGAGACTCAGATAAGTTATTTAACGCAGTTAAATAATGCTTAATAAAAAACTTACCATTATTGTTAGGTGCATTATAAAAAATCTCAGCAATATTACAACTTTTTTTATCTAGCTCTATAGCTTTATCAAGTTGATTTCTCTTACTATAACAAGAAGATAGCACACTTAAAATTTTTAAGTAAGAATCGGTCCACATTAATGATGCTATTCCTTTAATATCAACACTATTTTTGGCTTCTTTAAGGGAATGATGATTTAGATATTTCATAAATTCTATACTATTTAAACTATCATAATCTGAAATATTTTCAATTATATTTATATTTTTTTCTTCAATTTCTATTGCTTCTATCGTTTGGTTTAGTCGATATAAGGTACTAGCAACATTATGAGAGGATTGCGTGTATAGATATAACCATTTTGAAGATTTATTGTATAAATTTTCAAGAATTAGATTAATTAATTTTCTATGACCTAAAGCCTCATTAAATTTATTAAGCGTATTTAGTCTCCATCCCATCTGTTGAAAAAACTCAATGAAGCTAATTAGCCAGAAGTCATTATTAATATTATTTAATATTTTACAAAACTTTTTTATTATATCGTTTTTATCATATTTTAAAAAATATTCTACCAGTAAATTGGCATATAATTTTCCCCACCTGTTACTATTAAACTCTTTATCTTGATTCTTTTTTATAAGTTTTTGAGTGGCCTCTATAATATTTTTATGTTCTTTTTGTTGATTTGGTTGATTTTCTATAATATCTATAAATTCTCTATGAAAAAAGTATAACAGTTCTTGCCCATCTTGTTTCTTTCTACTTAAAAATGGTTTGATATGACCATAGAGTCGTGTCCATATCACTAAAGGAAGTTCTTGCGTAGTATTTGTATGTCTAGTATCTGGTGCAATAGTTTTTACAAACTTTTTATTTGTATTTAATAACTCCAATATTTCATACTCACTAAGTCCATCTTTTGAAGCTAAAATATATCCAAAGACTTTTTTAACTAATCTCCTATCATGATGATGTAAGGATGTTAGATTTTCAATAAATTTTTTTACTATATCTTTTTGAGTAAAACTCAATGAAACATTAGTATCGACCAAATCATGGCTTGTCCAATATAACATTTGATTTGCAGCTATATATACATATAGAGGGGTATTAACTTTATTGTATTGTTTTAAAAAGTATTCTTTTTGAGCATCTTGCAGAGTTCTATTTTGTTGCAATAGTAATAACTCTAGTAGCTCAATTGGTTTATTAAATGGTTCTATTTCTATAAATTTTGAAATCTTATCTTCTAGTGTGTAAAAGTACTTGCTGTCTTCTTTATAATTTCTATCTTTTAATACTGATATAACTATTTTAATATTTGATGGTAATTGACTAGGAAGCCATAAAAACTGATCATCATTATACAACTGATCAACTGCATCTACGAATATCACGATATCATCTGTTATATTCATAATTTCTTCATAAACTTTATTCGATAATTCTACAAAACTATTTTCTTCTTTATCTATATCTGTTAAAAATTGATTTTCAATAGTATCTAGTTTTTCATCTTCTAAAGTGATATTTAATTCTTCTAAAATAGAAGTTAAAAGGTCTTTTGTGGTTGTAGAGTTTGGCGTAGCTCCTATAAATCTATAGATAATTTTTTTACTAAAGGTATTAGAAGTATCCTCTATAGTTTTAGCCATGATGGATGACTTTCCTATACCTGACTCGCCACATATTATAAGCGGTTTGTCATCTTCATTACTGATATAATCTCGAATCTCTTCTAGTGCCTTTTGTTGTCCTAAAAAGTTTTCAAGCTTTTGATTGAGATAGTTGTGTTGTTGCTGTTTTTCTAATTCTAAACTTGTATAGTCTTTTTCTTCATCTTTTTTTATCTGTTGATCAACTTGTAATTTTAAAAAATTTAAAATTGATTCAGTAAACTCATCAAGATATTTTTCATCCAACTTATCTTTTAAGACTTGAGATGTAGTTACATGTAAAATATTTTCACTTACAAGCTGTTTTTTGACTTTATCTTTAAATTCTTGAGCTTTATAGTAATCATCTGATACAAACTGATCTTCAATAATGCTATTTGTATCAATATCTCTAAAAAATCCAAATATATGTTTGTGATCTAATTGCTCAAGTTCTGGAATCAGGTGTAATAGTTGTTTTTGGTATTCTGTTTTTTTAAAATAAGAGACAATCCCCTCTATAGCTTCTGATTCAGTAGCAGATGTTATGAATTTTGCTCTTAGTGTATCATCTAAATTTTCTATTGCATTTTGAAGTATTCTTCTTAAATTTGATTCGGCTGCTGCCCATTTATAATCATCAATATATTTCCTTGTGCCCTGTTTTAGTATAAATGAAGGAGGTAGCTGTTTTAGTATAAATGAAGGAGGTAGTTGATTCTTGTCTTCATAGTACCAATATAATAATAATTCTTTATCTTCAACTTTTACATTTTTTAAAATAAGCTCAAATTCACTTGCTTCAATAATATTAGGTAATGGGACCCATCCATACCTATCTCCAAGCATTATCAAGAAATTTGGGTAGCTATGTTTTTTACAAGACTGAACCTCTTTGATGCACATCTCTAAAGCTTTTTGATCTATTTGAGCTTCAGCACTTACTCCCCATCTTAAATCTATAGGCTGAAATGTATAGCCTTTTGAGGAACAATATTCTTTTATCTCTGGAAAAACTTTTGTTTGTAAGGTTTCTCTTTCTAATTGAAAGTCTTTAAATGTCGAAGATATAAAAAGTCTAAATATTTTTGAATTATTGCTCATAAATACCCCCATTAACTAGTATCTATTCTATCTAAATCAAAAGTAAAAAAAAGTAAATCCTCTTAATAAAGTTCTCGTATCAAAATACAAAGGATACGAGATGAAAATTTCAAAACACGCTAGCAAAAGAATCAAAGAAAGAGTTGGATTACCCAAAAGAGCACATTTAAGACATGTGCAAACTGTGCTTGAATATGGAGAGTTCGTTACAAATAAAACTCTTGATGGATTTAAGATGATGCATAATGGATTTTTGTACATCTTTGCCAATTTGCGAAATGAAGAACCTATCCTAGTAACTGCTTATGAGCCAAATAATTCGTTGACAATACCATCTGACTTTGAAAGTAAAAAAAAGTAAATCAGCTTTTTAAAATACTAATACAAAAACAGAAAGGACTGAAAATGAAAAAAATAGCTTTAGCATTTTATCGAGATGAAGTAGGGAAAGAGTTGTTACTGTTTAAAAAAGAAAATCAAAGTTCTATTAATAGATGGCTACATTATGTTGATAAAAACTTTGAATATATTTTTAAAGGTTTTCAGGTTGATTATATAGTTAGAGCTCTTGGAAGTGATGAAACTTCGACATATGACAAAAATACACCACTAGATTTAATGGGCAGATTACTTGCAAAAAAGTTTAATGCAGAATATATAACAGATATTTTGACTAAAACAAGAACTGAGCAATTGAAATTTGCAGGTGGAGAATACAATCGGAAAAAGATTTTAGATCATAAATATCATTGTGACTTGAAAGGATTAAGAAAAAATGGCACTTATTTGATAATTGATGATGTTTCTACTACAGGTACAACATTTAATGAAATAGGCAGAGCTATCGGTAAAGCATCAAATAATCAGGCAAATATTAATTGTTTTGCCCTTGTAAAAACACTTTGGAATAAAGACTATACAAGCGATAAGCAAGAGTTTAACTCAAAATTTTATAAAAAATTAACAGCATAAAAGGATAAGAAATGAAACTTATAGATATAGCAATTCTTACAAATATAAAAGGCTTGGGTTCAGTAAATTTAATTAAAATTTTGAATTACTGTAAATTAAATAATATCAATAGTATCTATGAATTAAAAGATTTTGATTTAACAAAAATAGTTAATACAAAACTAGCCAATACTATCGAAATATATCTTGACACAAATATTGATAATTTATATAGCAATATACAAAACTTGATTAATAGTTATCAGAAAGATGATATTCATTGCGTAACTATTAATGATAAACACTATCCTGATATTTTAAAAGAATCTACAAATCCACCTGCTATCTTATATTGCAAAGGGAATCTTGATCTTTTAAATTCAAACTGTATCGCAGTTATTGGCACGAGAGAAAATACTTCAACAGGTGCCATAATAGCCACTAAAACAGTAGAGTTTTTGATTCAAAATAATTTTACAATTGTGAGTGGCTTAGCTAAAGGGATGGATAGTATTGCTCACGCAACAACTCTTAAAAACGAAGGTAAAACGATTGCTATTATTCCTTTAATAGACAATATTTATCCAACAGAAAATAAAAAATTAGCTCAAGATATCTTAGATAATAATGGGCTACTTATATCTGAAGAAAAACCTGGAACTAAATTTTATTCAGCGCAATTAGTTAAAAGAGATAGAATCCAAAGTGGTTTATCTAAATCAGTATTTGTAATTGAAACATCATTAAAAGGTGGTTCAATGCACGCAGTAAATGATGCTATTAAATTAAAACGGGCTGTTTTTACTCCTGATATATATAAACTTGATGAAAAATATCAAACTTTTAAACAAGTTGAAGGAGTAAAACACCTAATTGATTCTCATACATCAATTCCTTATACTTCGAATAACTATGATGAGATCATTGCAAAATTGAATATATCACTACAAAAAGATACCCTATGGTAAAAGTAGTAATATTTGATTTTGATTTAACATTATTTGATTCATCAACAATAAAAGTTTTAATGGACAAGCGACAATGGTCACTTGTTTATCAAAATATAGATAAATGTAATTTTTACCCTAATGCTATAGATACATTAGAGAGGCTTTATAATAATGGTATAAAGACTGCAATCGTATCAAATTCACCAAAGACATATGTAAGAAAAGTATTGTCTTTTTATAATGTAGATATTGATTTTATAGTTTGTTACCATGATGTTGGAAACCACAAACCGCATCCAGAAGGTATTTTTAAAGTATTAGATTATTTTTCAATCAACAACAAAGAAGCTATATATATCGGTGATAATGACATAGATTACACTACAGCACAAAATGCAAATGTAGATTTTTTTGGTGTTTCATGGGGTATTTATTCTCGTCAAGTCAAGATGATTAGTTATCAAACCCTTTTTCGCAATCCCAAGAAATGAAAAATTTACCAAATCTACCATGAGTACAAAATATTGACAAAAATATACAAATAGTTATATAAAAAATTTGAAAATATTTGCATAACAATAGGAGCCTTATTATACTGGTGTGATTATTTTCAATCTCCCAAAATAGATTCCATATAGTCACTTCCACCCCCTCTACGATTTATTTGATAGTCAAAATATGACTATCTGCTTCTTTATAATGTCATTAAATATCATAAGGAGACAGAATGTTTGATGAAGCACAAAAAGAGTTCGATAAAAGTGTGCGCACTATGGCAGAAAATAGCTTGTTAAAAAAGCTAAATAAGCAAGGCTTGCAGCGAGTAGATCTCTCCGATGAAAAATTCAATGAGTTGCTTTTGGATGAAATAGAGATTTTAAAAGCTGATGGGAAAAAAGTAGGGGCAGGTGTGGGCATTGGTATTGTGCTCTCATTGATCACTGGTGGAATATTTTAAAAGGAGCATAAGATGGGAGCAATGAAAGATATCTGGCAGGGAGTTAAAATCCTCACTCAATTTTCGTGGCTAGGTAGCAAATTTGTAGTTAAAAATACACCAGCTGCTCTTGGAATGCTATGGGAAGTGAAAAAAGAGATTAACTCCGCACTTGCTCAAGGCTTGCATGATGTAAAGGTTGAATACAAACGCAATCAATTGGAAACAAAAATTAATCAGCTCAATTCACCCTTTAAACCCATTAACAATATGGATGATTTTGCAATGAAAATTGAAGATGTTTTAAAAAAAGCGCAAGATGCAAAAGAAGGAAAAGGCAATGCTTGAGGTTATAACACAAACCATCACAAAAATTGAAGATACATCTAAAAAAATCTCAATGACTTATGATTGTTATATTAGAGAAAAAGCCATTGAAATAGTAAATACCAAATTAGATGAAAAAAAGATTGACATCACAAAGGTTGAAAGCAACGATTATGAAGCTATGGTCAATGATAGCTGTAAAGATATCAAGGAAAAACACCATAAATACGTATCAAAAGGCTTGATGGTCATTATGGGTATAGATTTTTTAGTAGGATAAAGACATGTTTACATTTTTATTTAAAACAACCACTTATTATATATTGTTAAAAAAGTTTCGTCACCAGATTATTTTGGTGATTTTATCCCTTATTGCCATATCATTTATCAATGGCATCTATGAAGATATCTACAAAGTAGCGAAGGTTTCGAATAAAGAGAATCTATTTACTTTACTTCTTATCAAATGGTTTTTGGTGCTTTGTATTGTAGGATATAACCTTTACAAGCTTAAACAAATAAAATTAAGTGATGAAGAAAAAAAGGAGATTTTAACTTCTGAGCCAAAATCATACTCACCTTCTATCCAAAAGCTCTTAGAAAAAGAAACACTACTTTCAACCACGGATATTATTTTGGAAAAATACAAAAAATAGTCACCCAAGAACATCCCAAAAGATTAAAGGAAACCATTTTGAAATTACTTATGCTCATCGTTGTGCTTTTGTGCCATCTTTTTGCGAAAGAGACCCTTTATCTCAATATGCCAAGCCCATACCCTTCTAAAAAAACCGAAACCTCTTTTGGAAAAGAACTTATTCGACTTATTAACCAAAGCCACAAAGAAATTTATTTTGCAATATATGGTCTAAGAGCACAAGATGAGATTTTACAAGCACTTATTGATGCTAAAAAACGAGGTGTGCATATCAAAGGGGTTGTCGATAGTGATACACATGGTAAAAACTATTATGAAGATACTCATCGTTTGTATGAACTCTTTGATATCAAAAGTGACCATAAAAGCTCTATCATGCACAATAAATTCTTTGTCTTTGATCAAAAAACAGTCTGGACAGGTTCTTCTAATATTAGTGATACAGATACTGGGGGCTATAACGCTAATAATGTGGTTGTTATTGAAGATAAAAAAGTAGCTAAAATCTATCAGCAAGAGTTTGAGCAAATGTTTAATAAAAACCATTTTAATTCAAAAAAAGAAGCGACTCTCTATACTCATATTAAAACCTCTGATTCTATTATCACACTAAGCTTTTCTCCTAAATCATCCACCTATGAAAATTGCATTGAGCCTCTCATTCGTGGTGCAAAAAAATATATTTATATACCAATTTTTTATCTCACCCACAAACGATTAAGCGAAGAACTTATAGATGCGCATAAAAGAGGTGTAGAGATTAAAGTTATCCTAGATGCAAGTGCTGCTAAAAACAAATACTCTACTCACCACATCTTAAGAGATGTAGGTATTGAGGTAAAGGTTGAAAACTTTGGTGGGAAGATGCATGCAAAATCAATGATTATTGATGATAGGTTTATTATCAGTGGATCGATGAATTTTACCAAAGCAGGGGAGAGTAAAAACGATGAAAACACGGTTATTATCGAAAATACTTCACTTACCAAACAGTATAAAGAGCATTTTATTGAACTATGGAGACATATTCCAAGGCGCTATCTTAAAATAGACCCAAATCCTGAAGGCTTTGAGAGTGGAAATTCGTGTTTTGATGAGATTGACAATAATTTTGATAAAGCCATTGATGACAAAGACCAACATTGCCAGAAAAATAACAGCTTTTAATAACCATAAGACAAAATATGTCTATAATGTCCGATAAACTACTTAAAATTAAAGGAAGAATTCTATGTCAGTCATTACCAATCAAACCGCACGCGTTTTAGAACTGCTTAAACGCTTTAACGATGGTCAAAAAGTCTGTATTGATGCTTTAGAAAAAGACCCTCTATGGCAAGGTAAAAGCGAAAAGACGATTAGAAGAGATCTTGAAGTCATTATAAATTCATTCAAAATCTCTCTTGAACTTATCAGAGGAGGAAAGGGAGAGAGAGGATGCTATAAAGCGATCACACAATCTATGTTTGATAATTTTTTAAAACCAGATGTCCTGTCTTTACTCATTCAGACTTTTAATATAGCCCAACGCAGCGATCTGTTTGATAACTTTGATATGGACAGTGATGAGCGGAAAATCTTGACTAGTAAAGTTAACCAAGCTAATAAATATTATGAATTTAAAAACAAACCGTTGGAGAGTAAAAAAGACGACTATAAACTCTTTAAAAAACTAGAAAACGCTATTGAGTTTCAAAAATACCTCATTCTTGAATATCCCGATAAAAATGGTGTATTTCAGAAAAAAGAGGTAAAGCCTTATAAGATAGTCTTTATCCAAGAAAACTTCTATCTCACGTGTGAGGTTGATGATGAAAACTATGAATTTTCAATGTTTAGAATATCAAAAATTCGAAATATTGAAGATACTAAAAAGACTTATCAAAAGAATCCAGACATTGTAGAGTTCATAAAATTTATGCAAACCCCATTTTCCATTTATAGGCAAGATTTTAGAAAGTATTTGATTGATGTTGTCATTGAAGTGGATAAATCCAAAGCCTTTTTCTTCCATGCTAAAAAGTTTTTGCGCTCACAAAATATTTTAGATACTAAAGAAAATGGCAATATCATTGTCACTTATAAGGTTACACAACTCAGAGAAATTGACGCACTTATTAAGCAATGGTTGCCTTATGTTAAAGTCATTGAACCATTGGAGCTTAAAGAGCAAATACTCACTGAATTGAGAACATATATAGATGATCAAAGTTGATTATAAATAATTTTGTCTTTGAAAAATTTAGAGTACCGCAAGGAAGATACATATGCTCAAAATCGTTACCATACTAGTAATTACTATTTCATTTACTTGGTCAGCAGTATTGCCAACGCAATCTATTGTTCAAATATTTTCATCAACATCAGCTCCTAATTATCAATACCCATGGCAAAGTGGTAAAATAGAAGACTATACTGGGTCTGGCGTTATTATCGTAGATAATATGGTTATTACTTCAGCACATGTAGTATCCAATGCAAAATTTATACAAGTTTCTAAAGAAAATAACTCTAAAAAATATAGTGCGAAGTTAAAATTTATCTCACATCAAGCAGATTTAGCACTATTGGAAGTACAGGATAAAAGCTTTTTCGATAGTATTCAAGCGTTGAAATTTACCAATGAGATTAAACAAGGCGATGCTATTACCGTCTTAGGCTATCCCATGGGAGGTAAAACACTTTCTACGACTAAAGGAGTTATTTCTCGTATTGAGCCAAGTAAGTATTCTTGGAGTAATGAAACTATGCTTGCTATTCAAGTAGATGCTGCCATTAATCCAGGGAACAGTGGAGGTGCAGCTATAAATTCTAAAGGCGAAGTCGTAGGTATTGCAATGCAGAGCTTAATCAAAGCAAGCAATATCTCTTATATTATTCCATCCATCATAGTGAATACTTTTTTACTTGATATCAAAGATGGAAAGGTCGATGGATACGATAATTCTAGAACGAGTGTACAATTTTTAAATAACAATACTTTGAAAAAATACTATGGTATTCAAAATGATATAGGTATTGTGGTTACGCATTTAGATAAGAATGAAAATGATCTTATGCTAGGTGATATTATTTTAGCAATTGATGATAAGCCTATCTCAAATGATGGCATGATTAAAACACCGTATGGTTACACGAACTATAGCTTTGCTTTTCATTCAAAACCAGTTGGCGATAAAATGAATATAAAACTCATTAGAGATAAAAAAACTATCAATCTTGTTTACAATTTAAAACAAAAACATCAAATTGTTTATACTGAGAAAAATGCACTTCCTCGCTATGTTATATATGGAGGATTTATTTTTAGCCCATTGACGAATAATTATCTTGCTGCCATTGATTTAACATCATCCAATTTCGAACTTTTTTTCTTTGATAATTGCAGAACTAAGCACATTAAAGAAGCAGTTATGATGCAATATGAGGTTCTGCCTCATGATATCAATATTGGCTATACAGCACATGGTGATCTTGTAAAATCTGTTAATGGCACTTTAGTTGTTGATTTTGCACATTTTGTGAAACTCATTGATGCGGTTGATAACCCTTATACAACGATAGAATTTATTGATGAAGATTACAAAAAAATTATCTTTGATACTCAAAAAGTCAAAGAAAGCTTTAAAGACATCAAAGAGATTTATGGTTTGAGTAGTGATAGAAGGCTCTAAAATATATGATGTCTTGGAGAATTAGTAAATACCTTGATAATGAACAACATCAACTTTTTTATGGTGTTGTGCAAACAGAATACATGGTTGATGGGTATATCTGTGCTTGTGGGCATGAAACAATCCTATTGCGTGCTTCCTTTCAAGACATAGAGTATCGTTGCCCTGAATGTGACAATATCTGTTTTTATGATGCTAACTTGGCACACAAATCTTTTGAACACTTTATTAGTATTTATCCTGACGAAACTTATTATCTTGATACTTTTGATTCTCGTGATAAAAAAAAGTGCATACTCTCCTTTTTGGATAAAAGTACACTCCCTTTAGAGTATGACTATGTTCTTATAAATGATGGTGATAAAATTGTATCAAGCTATCGACCATTATCGACCATTCCAAAAGAGATAGATTATGCAAGAGGTAAAATTATTTCACAGCCTATTGATCTTTATGCTTTGACCCTCTACAAAGATGGTAGTAATACTGAAAGTTATTGTATGCAATACGATCATCATGTATTTACAACTCTGAGACAAAATCTTAATACTTATATTCAAACGCATCAAAATATTTTTAACATTCCAATATCAGATAAAAATACCAATTTAAATTACCAAATCATTCTATTTTTTGGTAATTATCCTTGGCTCAAAGAGTTTGATTTTTATTTTTGGGAAGATGTTAATCAGTTGCCAAAAGAAGATATAACCATACAAAATGCCTTTGATTATTTACTCAAAGGGAGAAATGAAAAATCGATTAAAAAAGGGCTTTATCAGAATTATCAAAAGCAACTACAGCAATATCATTATTTTAAAACAACCCTTATAAACACTATCCTTGGAACTATCAAAGACCCTAATTTTGTAGCAGAATTATTAAATCGTGATTTACATTGTCAAGGTATTACTTTAGACGAAGAACAACATTTAAAACAACTAATCCTTTTTTTACAAAAACACTATAGTGAAAAACAGATTGTCTCTTTTTTAAAAGAACTTGATGATACAAGCTATCTTACAGATCTTTTAAGAGAGTTTATCTTTATTGGTAAAGACTTAGATGAGCTATTTAAAAGACCAAAATGTACCTTAGTTGCACTACACGATGCATTTGTAAAGTGTTCTCATTATAAATACTATAAACAAATATTTCAGAAAAATATCACTTATCACAGCGGACAAGAAAAAGCAGAGGCTAGTGTACTAAATTACGATATTAAACTACCCTACAATGGAGCAGAATTATTTGATTGGGCAGAAGGTCTGCACAACTGTATATCTGGGTATTTTGATGCAATAAATAATAATCATACGACAATTTATGGCTTCTTTTTGCATAGTAAAATTGAATTTGCAGTTGAAATTACAGATGGAGTCATAAGGCAAGCTAGTGGTATCAGTAATGGAAAACTTTCAGATGCTCAAAATGAAGTACTTAAAACATGGTTCCATCGCTTTATTAGAAGCAGTTAATTTTTTATTTTTAGACACAATATGACCATATAATCTTTTATAATATTCATAGATGAATAATTTAAAGGATCCTCTGTGAAAAAAATAATGCGACAAAATTCTAATGATATCTTAACAATCGAGAAAAAACTTAAAAGTAGAATTTTTGGACAAGATCACATTATTGGCCATGTAATAGATATGATAGGTATTAGTATGGCAGGATTATCTGATGATACAAAGCCAATAGCATCCTTTTTATTTACTGGGCCTACAGGAGTTGGTAAAACAGAATTTGCAAAAGAATTGGCTACATTATTAAACAAGGAGCTTATTCGCTTTGATATGAGTGAGTACGCTGATGAACATTCTGCACGAACATTAATAGGTGGTCAAGCTGGACTAGTAGGTTATGAAGACGGTGGGTTACTTACTAACGCTATCATAAAAAATTCAAATGCTATTTTATTGCTTGATGAGATTGAAAAAGCACATCATAAAGTCTATAATACTTTTTTACAAGTATTAGATTATGGGGTGTTAACTGATACCAAGGGGAAAAAAGCAGACTTCACTAAGACTATCATCATTATGACATCCAATTTAGGTGCTACTGAGCAAAATGGTATTGGTTTTGGAAATAAAAATTTATATAAAGAAATGGCTATTTTAGAATTTTTAGCCCCAGAGTTTAGAAATAGAATTGATAAAATATTAGAATTTAAAAAATTAACTAAAGAGATGATTGTTCATATTACTGATAAATTTTTAGATGATTTATCCAAACAGCTTTACAAAAAAGACTTGAAATTATTAATAACTTCAAATGCTAAAAATGTATTAAATGAAATTGGATTTGACCCAAATATGGGAGCTAGATCAGTATTGAGAGCAATTAATACTGAATTTAAAAAAAATATTTCACGCTTATTACTCACAACTGACACTCAACCTGAAAATATTACAATCGATTACACAGAAGAGCAATTTGTTTATCATTGTATAAGCAACATAAAAAATCTTTCTGAGACTACTGTAAAAGAATATGATTTTGAAACAGCTGAAGAAGCACATGAATATGCTCGAAGCAATATCGGAATTACTGTGACAAAAGCTCCTTCTGGTTTTGGGTACATCATTAAGCAAAAAAGAGATTCATAGACAATTTACAATATTTGTTTTACTGAAAATAGAATAGATTCAATTTATTCAAAATAGACTTAATCATAGACTTAGAAAAGAGTTGTATTACAAAATATCTGCAGTTATAGGTTTAATTGGCAATATTAAAGACTTAAGTAGTGCTATATGCTGTTCAACCAACAAAAGGCTGGGTCCTATAGTACAAACTGGTCTTAACCAACTGCATGGAAATATGGTTTACACCATGCGATGAAGTAGTGCCATCTATAGTGAGTCCGCTTGAGAAGGTATTGACTTAACCATAAATTAGCAAAACAACCATAAAGATCACATTCAATCGTATTATGGCAAAACTTACCAGTTGGTTATAAAGAATTAAAGTACAAATATATAGTTTATTTTTTCAATATTTATGTTCTACACGTTAAAAATAATAATTTTTATATATAATTTTACATATTAATATACATAAATAACCTTATTTCATTTTTACTCGCATTAGAGGAACCTAAACGAAGATTAAGAGGGTGTTTTAGCAGCCTTATAAAACCATAGACGCTTTAAAAAATAGAATACCTTGCATTTATAATGAACAAGTGTTGTTAGCTATCGATCAAAAATACATATTTATAATAGACTCAATGTATTATCTTTTAATTCATCCAAATAATCACTCCACCATTGCATTAAACTTTTTCTTTCTTTTAAATATTCAGCATGATTGTAGGCAGCTTTTACACCAGAACGTTCAGCATGTGCCAATTGTCTCTCAATAGCATCACTATGAATTCCATGTTCACTAATTTTTTCATGCAGTAAAGTTGACGCCATAGCGCGAAATCCATGATAAACAATTTCATCTTTTCCATAACCTAATCGTCTTAATGCATAATTCAGCGTATTTTCACTCATTATTTTGACATTTGAGATAGAAGAGGGGAAAACATATATACTACAATGGCCACTAATAGTATGCGCTAGTTTTAAAATTTCAATTGTTCTGTCTGTGAGTGGAACTATATGTGGAGCTTTCATTTTCATTTTATGCGCTGGTATTTTAATTTCTCTTTTTTCAAAATCAATTTCTTTCCATTCTAGCATTCTCATATTAGCTGAGCGTAAATAAATATATGGAGAAATCATCAAGGCCAATTTCGTATTTATATCACCTTTGTAGTTATCAATAGCATGGAGTAGGGTGCCAATATCTTTAGGATTTGTAATTGTTGGAAAATGCTTACGCTCTTGAGCTTGAATAACCATGCTCTTTTCAATATCAGCAATAATATTATGTTCAACTATTTGCATGGTAACAGCGTAGCGCCAAATATTATTAAGCATATTTAAAACACGATCTGCAACTTCAAAAGCACCTTTTGCTTGAATTTCTTTCAAAGTTGCAATGATGTCCAGGCGAGTAATGATTTTGATATCTTTTTTTCCAATTCCATCATAAACATGGTTAATTAAAAAGCTTTTTTTCTTTTTGATTGTTGTTTGAGCAAGTTTTCCTGCTTTAATATTAAACCACTCCTCAGAAATACTTTTTAGAGTACTAGGATGTTCTAATTCTTTTTTTACTTCTTTACGTTCTTCGGAAGGATCTATTCCTAAAAGAATTTTTGCTTTAGCTTCTTGTCTTTTTTTTCTTGCTTCTGCTAACGAAGTCTGTGGATAGGTCCCAAATGAAATACTTTTTCGTTTATTTTGGAACGAATAATCAAAAAGCCAAATTTTTTGCCTATTTTCATTGGCATATACTAATAGATATAATCCACCACCATCATAAAGTTTATAATCTTTTTCTTTTCGCTTTGTTGTTCGTATCTGTGCTTCAGAAAGCGGTGCTATCGACTTTGGCATGATTTTTTACAGTAACTCTCTTTCATTATTTGCAGTAATTATATCAGTTACTGTATAAATTACTGTAAAGATTTGTAGACTAAGAAAGATATTAGTGGACTTAAAAGACATCTGAAAACAATAAAAATGCCTAAAAATTGGGTTTTTGAAGACTTAAATAACTTTTTTGGATGTTAAAAAAAAGAAGGATGGTACCTGAGGCCGGACTCGAACCGGCATATGTTTCCATACTAGATTTTGAGTCCAAAAACATATAGTTATATATTGTTATGTTTAGTAATATCTTCTCGATAAAATAGGCATTCTAAAGATTAATCTATTATATATTATGCTATGTTTTTATATCTAAAACCGTACCCAAACCGTACCCATATAAAGGATATCATTTGGCTCTCAATGATCAACTCAAAAAAATTGAACTTCTAGGTCTTGATACATCAGGATTATATCTTAAAGATAAAGACAACATGTTTAAGGAAGCTATTGACAAATCTGAATTGAAGAAGTTAGACAACCAACCAATTGATATTGTTGTGAAATTTTGGCATCGTTCTAAGACAATAAAAAAGACTTTACATTTCCATCAACTCACTGGCTTACAAGCAGTTAAAAAAGCTATTGTAGAGCGAATAGGGCTTAAAAAAGAGCTAGAAGAGAAGGGTACAATAACAACTAAAAAATATAAGACATTGGATGAGCTTTGGGAAGAGTATATAGAGTTAAAAAGCGATTCACTTTCTGCCAATAATATCTATATTATGAAAAAATCATATGACAAGTGGATTAGACCTGCAATTGGCTGTATGGCAATTGACAAAATACGTACAACAGATATTCAAAACATCGTCAATTCGATTTTAAGAAAAGGTCATAAGCCTCGCACTGCACAAACCATCAAGCAGCTATTAAGACCTCT
Organism: Sulfurospirillaceae bacterium; assembly: GCA_028684065.1. Taxonomy (GTDB): domain Bacteria; phylum Campylobacterota; class Campylobacteria; order Campylobacterales; family Sulfurospirillaceae; genus Sulfurospirillum. The sequence goes on along the minus strand of JAQUGO010000007.1, from coordinate 30,425 downwards.
TTTTAAGTATGCAATGGATATAGATATTGTTGTATCTAATCCTACAATGAAAGTTACATTGCCATCTTTTGATAACACGGTAGATTTTCAATTATCTGATGATAAACGCTTCAAATTATATGAGGCTATACAAAATTACGAGATTGAAAAATATAAAGGAATTATGCTCTTTTTATATTTTGGTAGAAGGCTAAATGAGGCATTAACATTACGATGGGAAAATATTTTATTTGATCAACATACATATGTGATTGAAGATCGTTACTCAAAAATTAGAAAGAGACAAGAATATCCTCTTTTGGCACCATTAGAGTCTTTCTTGCAAAACTATGAAGTTCAAAAATATGGCTTTATTTTTAGTGGACAGATAACAGATCATGTAACGGCACATACCTTTAGACAACATTGGAAAAATGTACTTAAAATTGCAGGAATTGATCAAATGCGTATCCATGATACGAGACATCTACTTGGTAATACAATGGTCAATAAAGGAACAAGTTTAGAAGCTATTGGTAAAGTCCTTGGGCATAGCAGTATATCTGTTACTAAGAGATATGCTAAGACTAGTTTGGCAACCGCTGATAAAGTTTTGAATGAATATATGAATGATATATCAAATTAATGCTATAATATGAATACACAAAATACATGTATTCATAAAGGAGGATATTATGGCTACTTCAATTAGACTTGAAGAGAGTTTTGAGGTTAGACTATCACGTTTAGCAACATTAACAGATCGTCCAAAATCCTTTTACATCCGCAAATTATTTGAGGATTATTTTGAGAATTTGGAAGATTATTATTTGGCAGAAAAAGCAGACCAAACACCTGAGAGAATTTATACTTTAGATGAAGTGGTAAAAGAACTTGGTTTGGATCGTTAAATTTAAAGAGAGTGCCAAAAAAGAGCTTTCAAAGCTCGATAAGCCCATTGCCAAGAAGCTTATTGAGTTTTTGCAAAATTTAGGCTCTTCCGATGATCCTAGGCACAAAGGTAAACAGCTCAAGGGTAAGCTAAAAGAGTTTTGGAGATATAGAGTTGGTGATTATCGTATTATTACCAAAATTGCAGATCAAGAAATTACTATTTTAGTTTTAAAAGTAGCTCATCGAAAAGATGTTTATGAGGATCAGTAAATATTTTGAATGAAAAATACTCTCTGAATTTTAATTAGGATATCGCTTGTGGCAGAGATAACAATTAGAAAAGATTTTGAATCTATATCAGAGTATTTAAATGTTTTTCTTGAATATTATAAAACATTTAAGGAATTTAATGTTGTTGATTGGGCGCATCTAAAGCATAGAGAAGATTTTGATCAGGTTTATTCATTAGATGCAAATATAAGAGGGCTTTACCAACAACTCTATATTGATGGAAGGAATATTGCAATATATTTTCAAAGTCAACTTCAAGAATTTAATTATCCTGATCAATACATTAATATAACATCTTACGTCAAATCATTTGAAAATAGTTGGATTGATAAGATTGGTGAATGTGAAGATTTTATCAAAAAGGTTAAAGAACAAGTTAGCAAAGAAGAAAATCCTCTTTGGTCAATAGAACAAATGGTTGTAATATATGAAAAACAAATTGATCTTTTAAAAGAAATCAAAAAGGTAATTGACCGAATTCGGTATTCAAAATTATATAGGTTAGATAATCCCACAAGGCTTGATAAAGTCCAATTAAAACTTAAGGAGCATCCTATGAAAACAAGTGTAATAACTGCTAGTTTGGTATTAGGCATAACTATGGCATTTTCTATTAATGCAGAAGTTAGCCCTATAACTAATGTTAACAATATTCAAGGTAGCAATCAGGGACAAATTATTAATGGTAACAATAATTCGGTTGTAATTTCTACTTCAAGTTCTGTTCATCAAAATGAACGAGTACATGTAATGAATCAATCCACCAAGCTTTTTGAAGAAGGAGGATTGATGGTTACTAAACAAATTCCTGTTTGTGATATAGAAAAAGGAGCAAGAGTTCAAATTATAGAGCAAAAACAAGATCCGTCAAGTATATATGCAACATATGTAAAAGTTAAAGTTTTAGATGGCATATGTCAAAATAAAACTGGTTGGACGGGAACAAATAATTTAACATTACAATAAAAAATTATATGCAAAACCTTCCAAATAAATATTTATTTTTACTATGGAAAATAATATATAAATACAAGTTCTTTTATCTAAAAGTTATTGATTACGACAAGTTGATATCTTTTGATATTTTTAATAAAGAAGTGAAGCAAAATCTAAAAATAGATACAGAAAACGAACAAAAATATTTTTTTGATTTATATGTGAAGCATAATTTTACGTTGTATCAATATCCTATAAAATCATGGAAAGACTTAAAAATTGAAATAGCGTATTCTAAAAATTCTAATGAATGCTTATTGACGCATACTACGAGCCTTAAAACAATGTTTTCCATTATTGGTCATAAAAGTATATATGGTACAGATGCTAATGGATCAGCACATTTTCATTGGTTTAATAGATTTAACAATTCTCCTAATGAAGATGGTGTAAGAATTTATTTTAAATATAATGGTGAGCAAAAAGAGCTTGGGATGTGTGAAATTAGTCATCATGAAGATAAATTATGTCACATCGCTGTTTGTGATTATCTTGGCGATTGGGAGTTAATGAATGGTTCATATTGGGAATCTAGATTATATCCATCAATGAAAGGGTCATTAGAGATACTAGCAGTATCATTAGATCAAATGAATAGATCAATAATATTCAATGAACCTTTTCACATTCAAGTCATTCGGCGACCTAGACAAGATTTAAGTTATCCATAGTTATTTTATTTACATTATTTTGGATTAGAACGCTTTGGAGATCTTTTCAAAGTAATGATGCTGCCAATGTAATTTTTTCTGTAAGTGCTATAATATTGGGTATCACCTCGATGTTATCATGAATACAATCTCTTAATGGAATAAAGATATGATTAAATTAAATTGGGACATCTTCAAAGTAAAATTTAGTGGAAATACACAGGCAACTTTTGAATGGTTTTGTTATTTATTATTTTGCAAAGAGTTTAACAAACCATACGGTATTTTCAGATATAAAAATCAATCTGCACTTGAAACAAATCCTATCGAAATTAATGAAGAAGTAATTGGATGGCAATCAAAATTCTATGATACTGCACTATCAGAGCATAAAGAGGAATTACTTTCAACTCTTGGAAATGCAAAAAGAGATTATCCCAATATTACAAAGCTTCTTTTATTTACCAATCAAGAATGGGGTCAATCTAAAGGAAAAGAGCCACAAGGTTTAATAGATATAAATATAAAAGCAAAAGATTTAGGCATTAATTTAGAATGGAGAACTGCTAGTTTTTTTGAGTCGGAGTTTGTATCGATAACTAATGAAACACTGGCAAAGCATTTCTTTTTATTAGAAAAAAGTATTTTTGATTTTGTTTTAGATCAACAAAAACATACTGAAAACATTTTATATTCAATACATACTGGGATCTCCTTTAAAAATAGTATTATTGAAATTGATAGAACTAAAGACATTACACAAATTGAAGATGAAAAAAGACAAGCTTTAATATTAAGTGGTGTTGGCGGTGTTGGAAAAACTGCAATTATAAAAAAACTTTATGAAAAATCAAAAGATAAAAATCCATTTTATGTATTTAAAGCAACTGAATTTGAATTAAGCAATTTAAATGAATTATTTCGAACATCTAGTTTTTATGACTTTCTAAATATTCACAAAGATATAGAAGAAAAAACTATTGTCATCGACTCTGCTGAAAAACTTCTAGATTTAAAGAATTCTGATCCTTTTAAAGAGTTTTTATTATCTCTAATCCAAGAAAAATGGAAAATTATTTTTACAACGAGAAATAATTATTTGGATGATTTAAATTATGAATTTTTTCAGATATATAATATTAAACCGCTAAATATACAAATTAAAATTTTAGAATTAAATGAATTAGAGAGTTTATCAGAAAAATACTCTTTCACATTGCCTAGTGATACGAAATTTCTAGAGTTGTTAAGAAATTCATTTTATTTAAGTGAATATTTAAAATTTCATACAGAAGCTGATACTCTAAATTATAGTGAATTCAAAGGAATCTTATGGAATAAAATTATCAGAAGAAACAAACCTGCAAGAGAAATTTGTTTCTTAAAAATAGCTTCTGAAAGAGCAAATAGTGGGCAATTTTATATAACTCCAAATTGTGAATCAACACTACTCACTGAGTTGTTAGAAGATGGCATTTTAGGATATGAAAATGCTGGTTATTTTATCACTCATGACATCTATGAAGAATGGTCATTAGAAAAAAGCATCACTAATGAATTTATTAAAAAAATCAATGAGCAGGATTTTTTTAATAAAATAGGTCAATCTTTACCTATCAGAAGAAGTTTTAGAAACTGGTTGTCAGAAAATCTCTTGTTGGAAACAAAAGAGATTAAACAATTTATTGAAAAAAGTATTGTTAATAATGAAATTGAGTCATTTTGGAAAGATGAAATTATTGTTTCAGTTTTACTTTCAGAGTATTCAACAACCTTTTTTAATTTTTTTAAAACGGAGTTATTAAGTAATCAACAAGAACTATTAAAAAAAATTACTTTTTTACTTAGACTTGCTTGCAAAGAACTTGACGATGATTTTTTTCAACAATTAGGACTTAAATCTTTTGATATTTTATCTTTAAAATATGTTTTAACAAAACCTAGAGGACGAGGATGGCAAAGTCTTATAAAATTTGTTTTTGATAATTTAGACGTTATTGGAATTAAAAATATTAATTTTATTTTACCTGTACTTCACGATTGGACTGCAAAAATAAAAGAAGGTGAAACAACAAGAATTTCAGGACTTATAGCATTGAAATTTTATCAATTGACTATAGAAAAAGATATTTATTTTTCTCGTGATGATACGAAAGAAAAACTTATACAAACAATTCTTTATAGTGCTTCTGAAATACAAAATGAGTTAAAAAATATTTTTGATGAGATTATTCAAAATAATTGGAGACAACATAGTAATCCTTACTATGATTTAGTTGATGTAATTTTGACAAAATTTGATGGAATAGCTGTTATAAAGACTCTTCCTGAATATATTTATAAATTAGCAGATTTATTTTGGGTAAGTCAATCAGAAGAGGATGATGATTCATATTATAGTCGTTCTAGTTTCGGTGCTGAAGAATATTTTGGCTTGGAAGAGAATCATTTCAATTATCAACCTGGAAGTGCCTATCAAACACCAATATATCAGTTATTACACTCTAATTTGCAAGGTACAGTGGATTTTATATTAGAGTTTACTAATCAAGCAACAGAGAAATATGCTCATTCTGACTTTGATAAAACGGTCATAAATGTTGATGTTTATTTGGATGAAGAAGATATACAAAAACAATATATAAGCCATTGTCTTTGGAATATGTATAGAGGGACAAGTTCTCCTATAAGCCCTGAATTACTTCAATCTATACATATGGCTTTAGAAAAATATTTTCTTGAGATGGGGAAAAATGCTAAAGCAGATATATTGGAAAGTTGGTTGTTATATCTTCTGAGGAATACTATATCAGCATCGATTTCTTCTGTGGTAACAAGTATTGTGTTAGCTTATCCTGAAAAAACATTTAATATTGCAAGAATTCTTTTCAAAACACAAGAATTTATTATGAATGATACTATCAGAATGGCACAAGAATCTGAGGCGAAATCTTTATACTCAATGGCACAAAATATGGGTATAACTACTAATAAATTTTGTGATAATGAAAGAATTAAAACATGTGAAGATAAACATCGTCAATCAAATTTGGAAGGATTATTTTTAAAATATCAATGTTTTCGAAGTGGAAAAATTAGTGAAGAAGAAGCTAACAATAGGCAAAAAATATTATGGGAAATATTAGATAATTATTATGAACATTTGCCACAAGAATCTGAGCAATCAGACAGAGATAAAACTTGGAGGCTTTATCTAGCTAGTATGGATAGGAGACAAATGAACATTACAACTGAAAAAATACAAGATGGGCTTGTCATCCAATTCAATCCACAAATTGACTCTAGCCTTGAAAAATATAGAGAAGATTCTTTGCTTGAAAGTTCGCAATTTATAAAGCATATCTCTTTGAAGCTTTGGGCTGAATATAAGTTTAAAGGTGATGATAGATATAAACAGTATGATATATATGAATTAAATCCAAAGAAAGCATTAGAAGAAGCAAAAGAAATTAGTGAAAAATTAAATATGATTGAGAACCCCGATCCTTTGGATATGGATTCCTTTGGACAAAACGGTTTTTATTTCTTTAATCATTCTATTCCTGCTTATGTATGTGCTGTTCTTTTAAGGGATTATGCAAATGATTTAGTTGCTGAAGAAAAAAAATTTTGTAAAGAAGTTCTTTTTTTTGTAGTATCTTCAGCATTTCGCCCAGACTATCGTTACCAAGTGTCTGATGGTGTCGAACAGGCTATTTTGTCTCTTCCTATATTGTTGCAACTTTTTCCTGAGGAACATATAGATATAAAAAACTTTTTACTTTTTGGCGTACTAAAAGAAAATCATGCAAGTTTTATTATTACAATTCATCAATTATGGGAAATTCATTTCAATATTGCTCAGTCTTTATTATTAGGTTATATATTATTGAAACCAAGATATGACAAACTATTTGTAAAAATTAGAAATAGAAATTATAAGCGAAAGAATTATAATTTTTCTTCTAATGAGGTGCTGACAAAGTTCATTAAAGAAAATGAAGAAGATTTAGAAAAAATTTTTGAATGCAAATTGACATTGAGTGATATAACTAATCTTGATAGATTAGATTTGAATATGATCAAGATTGTATTGAAATTACTACCGAAAAAAATTAATAATGAAGATCACAAAAAAATAGCCAAAATCATTATTCCATCTATTATTAAACAGCTGTTATTAAATAATAGAGATGAAAAAATAGATTATAAAATTCGACATAGCTTTGTAAATAGTTATGTTCATTTTGTGCTAAATGCACCAGAAAATGAAATTATGGATTATTTGAAACCATTTATTGATCATTTCAAACCATCAGAAGTTATTTCAGATTTATTTAAAGAATTTATTCGTATTGAAGATGATTTAAATACCTATGATAATTTTTGGTATGTATGGAAAGTTTTCCAAGAAAAAGTGTTTTTTATGTGTAAAGATGGAGACAGTTATTCTTATATAGACATAGTAGTTGAAAGTTACCTTTTTGCTCAGCTACAATGGAAAGATACAGCAAAAGATTGGCGATCATTTAAAGAAATAGATAAAAAGTTTTTTGATGAAATTTCAAAAAAAATAGGGCATTGCCCATCAGTTTTATATTCCATATCAAAATTATTAAATACAATTGGGGAAGTATATTTAGATGATGGGGTATATTGGATTTCTAATATTTTGAATATCAACAAAGATTATTATCAATCTAAAAAAGCCAATTCAGATACAATTTTTTATATAGAAAATTTAACTAAAAAATATATATATCAAAATCATGAAAAAATTAAAAAAACACCTGCCATAAAGAGTATGCTCCTTGTCATTTTAAACTTTTTAACCGAAAAAGGCTCGGTTACTGGATATATGCTAAGAGAAAGTATTATATAGAATAAACTTAGTTAACAATCTCTGATAATAAGGTTTTGATACATATACGGATAATAAATCAAATTAATATTAAAAGGTAGTATTACATGGAATTTGCTAAAAAAACAAATGGCGCAGTGTTTTTTGTTGATATTTTAGGTTTTGGTGCATTAATTCAAAATAAAATAAAGCTAAAGAAGATTGATTTTAAACCTTGGCTTGAATCCTATAAATTAAATGATTCATCTATTCGCTATACAAATCAATTTTTAGCAGCATCTTTATTAAGTACATTTCGATCTATTTTATTTGAAATGCAAAACCAATTTGTAAATGTTCAGATAGCTCAGCTTTCAGATTGTGCTTTTATATGGTCAGAAAAAATATTAGATATTGTTGTTTTTGCTAATAATTTTATGACTCGAGCTATTAAGTCTGGATTATTATGTCGTGGAGGGTTAGCATATGGCGAAATTATTGAAACAGATAATAATGATAATCACAGGCTTGGTAAGTTTATAGTTGGTGATGCCGTTACAAATGCAGTAAAATTAGAAGGCTTAGCAAAAGGGTGTAGAATTTTAATTAATCAAGAGTTACCTGCTGAATTATCTAATCAATGTGCAAATTCTCATTATATGACACAAATGTTTCAGCCCTTTACAAATCCACTTGATTATTCCGTTTACGATGAATTTAAATGGTATTTACTACCCAATATGGAAATCAGCAAAGAAATAAGATCCTTCTCCACTTTGCAGAAAGTACATTTTACAAAAGAAAGATTGAAATTGGTCGCTGAATTGAGATTTGGAGAAAAATTTTTATGGAATGTCTCTTCGAAAGAAGGATTTGTACAAATAAGAGCGAGTATTGATTTTTTATCTGATTATGATGCCAATTTTTTAGAAATTTGGCATGATTTTAACTGGAGTTCAAGTTTTATTGAATCTAAAAATAATCGAACATTACAAATGTGTAATCGTGTAAAAAAAGAGATAGAAATCTCTAAAAATTATCAAGAAGTTATTAAAACAAAGAAAGGAAATAAATTAATTACAGAATTTATTGATATCAAAAAAACTAAAAAATGAATATATCAGGGCTAAAAATATAGAGCAGGAATAGCTATTTGGCTTTATTCCTTCTCTATATTGGTTTCATTGGATATCTTTAAAGTTTCATTAGCCAAATTACAAATCTGGCAATTTTCAACTGTTTTGATACGCCCAAATAAATTATGATTCGTAAAAATCAAATCATTCACATCTTTCCCTTGCTCATCCTCTTGGTATTGAAGTGAACTGTATTTTTGAATATTGGCTTCTTTAACAATAGTATTGAAAAACTCGATACCTGCCTGATCATTTTGGTTAAAAAAAGTGATGTGTTCATACTCCTTTTCTTTTAAAAATTCAGCTATTTTATGAGCATTACTTGTAGTATTGGCAATGACAACATTTACCTGTGATAGATCAATCTGCTGATACGCTGCTGCGTAATCCATCTTGCTCTCAAACACTGCAACTTTCTTTGAATTTTCATTGAGAAACAATGAAATATCCTTATTCCCAAAACTCATACTTTTTAAATCACCAATACGCTTTAAAAAATGGATATCGGCGCCATTACCTTGTGTAAGGATCCCAACACCAAATGCTTTTTTAGCAACACCCTCTTTAGTGTAGTATTCACCATTAATGAGTTTAAATTGTGGTGGTATCTTATGAATACCTCGGCTTACAAGGTATTCAACAGCAGGTGCATAACTGCTAATCTCTTTTGTATCTAGTACCCGTGAAACGGGTAAGCTCTTTTCTCGTTGGCTATTTTGCTCTTTCATGGCTTGGATGTGCTCTTGCTCTTCTTGGCTGAGTGAGTAATCCATCTTATTGTGATGGATCGCTTCTTCAAGCCTGTTGCGGATATTAAGTGTATCTAAGCAAAATTGCAATGCCGATTTATAGTCTCTTCCTGTGGCTTCCATGACTACGTTTTCAATGGTACCATTTTTATTTGTTCCAAAGTCCTTGAACTTCCATACCCCTTGACGGATAGTGATATAGGCTGAGGCATGATTCTCGGGACGGACTTTGAGTTTATAGCTATCATTGCCAACAGGTTTAAAATCAAGATTGAGTGCTTGCAAGATAGGTGTAGGATCATTTACATGTAATTCATCAGCAGTTTGTTTTTGGAGTGCTTTGATTTGATCATAAGATAATTGCATAGTATGTTCCTTGTATTAGAAATTAATCTTTTGAAGTTGAGTAGTGGTGAAATTAAAAATATCTGGTAACGCACCATATAATTGATATTGTTCAATGAATGATAATTGGGCTTCGCTGTTTTCTTTTGGGATTGAATGCCATTTGCCTGCAAGGTCGAAACGCTCTTGTAGGCTTAATAATTTCATTTTGCTCTGTATGATCATCTCATCAGGGATAAACTCTTTGAAAAAAAGTTCGAAATTGACATCTTGCAGGTTGTTTTCTTTTGCAAAGGCTTCTTTGTTCCCAGAAGCTTCGTAGCGTTTGAAAAGCTTGAATTTTTCAAGCTTGCTCATGGAGCGTGCAAACATATCTTCGACTTTTAATGAGTTTGGATCTATTTTTTTATGGGATTTGTATTTGAGTTCATAGAAGCCTGAGAGATCTTTTTTAATGAAGCCCTCATGTCGTTTGGTAAGCTCTACAACAGGCGTGTACCCTTTGTAGAGCACTTGTTTTTGAGGTATAAAAGTAATGTGTGAAAAATCTTCACCTAGACCGTTAAGAATATGAGAATTTAGAAGATGTGTTGATTCTTTTTTGGTTTGATATGAAACACTCTTTTTGCCATCTGTGTAGCTTTCATTGCGTTCTTCGTAACTGTATTCTGTTTCTTTAACGCTGTTGATAAAAAAATCAGCCGTTTCAGGCTGAATCGTTGAAAAGTAAAGCCATGCAAATGCAGAGCTTGTGAGTTCTTCTAAGAGCTTTTTATCGTTGATTGGCAAATATTGTACACCGCCTACTAACATACCGCCTTTAGAGCGTATCAGTGTATGAATACGCTTGCGTGAGGATTCATCCATGTTCTGAACAAAATTGAGGTATTCATCTAGGGCATAGAGTGTGAAATCGGTTTTGGTATCAGGCATTGAAACATGGATCTGCGTAAAGCAGGCAATAAAGGCACAAAAGAGTGGTTTGAGTGCCTTATCGTATTCTGCGATATTGGATAAGATGAGTTTAGATTGATTTTTTCTTTTAAAAAAATCTTTGATTGTAAAGCATTTTTGATGTGGATCTTGCATTTGAAATGTCATAATTTCTAGTGGCTCTAAAATTTGCTCCATAGTGGCTTGAACATCTTTTTGGCTCTTTTGATTTGAAGTTTCTATCTCATCAAACATATCTCTAAGGAGTTTGATAAATAAAAGCCATTTTTGAGCGGACGTTGCATTTTTATATGAGGTTTTAACCTGTAGTGCCACATCATTAAAACGTTTTTGCGCTGCTGCTTTAAAGTAATCGGTCTTTTCACCAATAATGGCATTCATATACTCTAAAAAGAACGTTTGAATGATGCCTTCATCTTCACTCATAACATCCCAAAGATGACTTCGTTCATCGTAAGGGCAGAGAATAAAATCTTTACGTGGTACATACAGAGTTTGAATGGTATCTTGTTTGATTTCATGTATTAGCGCACGATCATAAAAGGGTTGTACAAAGAGGTTATTATAAAACATCGTTTTACCTGAGCCCATCATACCAGTAATGAGCATTCCTTGGGTGAGTTGTAATGCAGATAAAGAGATTTTTACGGATTCTGCTTTTTTTCTAAAAAAGCCATTCATGCGTGATTCACTGATAAATTCAGGTAAAAAACGAAACTCATCTAAAAATACAGTATTGGATGGTTTGTTAAAGAGTTGTTGGAGCCTAAAATAAGGACTCCAAAGATAACCTTTAATATACTGGCGTGGATTAGCACCGCTACCCCACGCAAAGCGTGACAAAGGATAGCTTTCATACACGAAGCCGTGTTCTTCTTTTTTGCGTGGGTAGAGTATAAAACCCATCATTAGCCCAAGAGTGGAGAGAATGACAATGACACCTGTACTCATCGCTCCATCCCCCTTTCTAACAGTGCATCAAGCCCCAATTCCATAAAAAGCTCCAGTGGCATTTTTAAAGAGATCATGCCATCTTCAATAATGGATTCAATACCATTTTTTAGAAGATCTTGGCAAAGATCTTCTAGGACACTTTCATTCTCTTGCTCTTTCTCTGCATTTCGTGATGTTTCGATTTGAATTTTCATGTTATCGCTCCATTTCATCTTCTATTTGTTGTGTAGGTTGTTTTCGATGTTGGTAAGCCTCGCTAAGGCTTCCATCATCAACTCTTTCAACGTTGGTTCGTTCGGATTCAACTCCTGTTCTTTGGGACTGAGCATCTGCGCTATCTCTAGCAAGAGTTCCGAGATCGTTTTCTGCTGTTCGATCATGATCACGTTCTGATTGCTGATCTCTTTCAGCAAAATGGTGTTTAATTCGTTCATGTAACTTCTCCTTGAGTATTTGATGATATTCTTTGATCTGTGCAAGTAATTTTTGGATATGAGTGCGTTTGGATGCCTTTAAAAGTGCTCTTGCTTGATCGAGCGAGGCATCTATATGGTCTAATGTGGTACTTTTGGTAGGATTGCGCATAACATTTTCTTTGAGCTGTTCGATGCTATCGGTGATGACTTTGACATTGTATTTAGCACGGGTGACTTGGGTGTAAAAGCTTTTGATATGCGCCATTTTTGAGTCCGCAATAATGACCACATTATCAGCCGTGGCACCTTGGGCTTTAAAGTCGGTTACGGCATAACCGTGATCTAAGTAGTTGTATTGCTTGAGGTTAAAATTAACCGTTTTACCTTGTATATCGATTGTGACATTGCCTTGTTCATCCAAGGCTTGAACGGTACCGATATTGCCGTTTTTAACATTGAGCTTTTTATCGTTTTTAGTAAAGGCGATCTTGTCGCCGATACCAAATGATTTCTCTTTACATGTAAAGAGCGATAATTGATCACCGTGTTTTGAGATAGAGATGGTTTTTATAGAATCATCTTTAAACTTTAGAGTGATTTCATGTGTATCTGGGCTAATGGATTCAATGCTTGCCTCAGAACCAGCCTTTAAACCGTTTTTGGATTCGTTCACGAATACAATATGATCTTTGTGATAGGTGTTGATAAAAAGCTTCTCTTGGGCTGTTAGGTTGATGGATTCTTTTACTTGTACACTTTGTGTGGCACTGATTTCGTTTTTGAGAATTTTGTGTGCTCGGATGGTATCATTGATGCGTGTTCGAAGTGCATTTTTTGAAACGATAAGAAGCGCATTGGCATCTTCTTTGTACGATTGTAATGCAGATCCTACGAGGTCATCTTTTTCTAAAACGAGATTTTCTTTTTCTAAGACTTCAAACGCTTTATCGGTCTCTTTGTTTTTTATAAACTGTACGCACTCTTTGAGATTTTGAGTCTTTTGGCGAAGAGATTCTTCCATCACAACGGTTTGCATACCTCGTTGCTGTAATTGCTCGAAAATAGCACCTGCGCTTATGGTTTGAAATTGTTTGGTATCACCGATTAAGACGATGCGTGCATTTTGTTCTTGGGCTTTTAAGATGAGTTGGTGCATCTGTCGGCTACCGATCATCGATGCTTCATCAACGATATAAACCTTTTCTTTTGGAACTTCACTTTCTTGGGCTTGCGTAGCAAAGAAAGAGTGCAATGTTTGAGAGGCAATGCCTGAGCCTTTTTGTAATTCATCTACGGCACTTCCCGTATAGGCTAGCCCTTGTAATTCAATGTTTTTATCGTTTAACAGCTCTTTGAGTTGCTTGAGAAGTGTCGTTTTTCCACTTCCCGCATCGCCTTGTATTCCGATTACCATATCTTGAGAGGTGAGAATATGTTTTAAAGCTTTGTTTTGATCATCGGTCATCGATGGATCAAGCGGTATTTCTGTGTTGAGGAGTTTTTCTTTGATATTTTTTGAGGCATTTGCAAGCTCTATGATTTCATGTTCGATATCGTACATCTCTTGTGTGGTATAACTATTTTCATCGATTTTGATGAGATTGGCTTTGTCAATCTCTTGCAATAGCTCTTTGGCGCCCACTTCTCCTAGACTAAGTGTCATTGATACTTTGAAAAGCTCTTCTTTTTTGATAACGCTCTCTTGCTCTGTGAGAATTTGCGCTGCTTTTTGAATATACTCTTGCGGATTGATTTCATGTGCAATGGATGGCTTTTGGAGAGAGCTAAGGAGCTGATCTACCTCTGTGAGCTTAGAAGCACGTTCCAAGTTCTCTTGGCGTACTTCATCACGATTGACCTCTTTTTTGGCTTTACGGCTCTCCAGTGCTGCGTATTGTTTGAGTTCTGCTAGACTTGCATTTGGATATTTTTCCCGAAGTTGTGCTAAAAGCTCTTTGATTTGAACAGAACGCCTTGAGAATTCATCGTGCAACGATTGATCAATACCTTTAATGTCAAAGAGCATGGTTTTAGCATCGGTCATTTCTAAATCAAACCCAAGTTCTTTTAAATTCTTAGCAAGCTCTGATCTGTAGTATTGACCGTTGAGCATTTTATGGTTATATAATTCTTCATTAGAGATTGCACGAAAATTGCCATTAGCATCTTTTGTGATATTCGTAATGACACAATGTGTATGGAGTTCAGGATCTAGCTCACGGGTAGTATCATGTTCGAATTTAGCACTAATCATGCGACGAGAGAGAATATGATTACTAATATTACCCTCTTTATTGTTGTAGGTAATATAATGTGCTTCAATATGCTCTAAAGTTGCATTTACGGCTTTATCGTGTGCTTTGCGGATTGCCTCGGAAAGTTCTTGATTGCCTTTTGCTTCTGCCATTTCCAAGGCAATGGAGAGTTTTTTAGGAGCAGTAAAAACATGATCATAACCTGCACGGTGCTTACCATTTGCACCATTTTGAATTAGCTGTATGCCATTTGCTTTTCCTCGTATTAAGTCTTGAAAAGATTCATGAGTTAGATCTGCTAGACCTAACTCATCCTTTAAACTTCCGAAATACTCACCTCTTTGCTGAGTATAATAGTTATCCTGTTCATAATAAGTAGATGCCATTTCAACATTTACATTAGCAATTGATAGCATTTTTCCCTTTCCCTATCTTAAAAAACATCTTATGGAGGTGCAACCTCCGTCAGGTGTAAACTCTTCCGAGTGCATTTTTGGTGGATATTTTGAGACATTAAGCGTACATATAAGGATAAATAAGGACTTACACTGCACTTTAGTTCACTTTTGTGGATTTCTTAGAGACATTTGTAGATATTTGCGGATTTTCATCGAAAAACGGTAAAAAATCAGCAAAGATGCGTTCCAATACAATTCCTGCCAATTCAGAGTTTTGGTAGTCGTTCCATGCCTTCAAAAATTGACTTCTATTGCTTGAAAATTTTTCAAAGAAAAATGCTTTAGCTTTTTCTTTTGGAAGTTCTCTAGCGATACATGCAAGATCTCCAATGGTGTAATTTTGAAGTTCTGCGAGCTCAAATAAATTGGAGAACGGCACTTTAAATTCAGTCTGAATATTCAATGATGATCTAATGCTTTGAAGATTCATATTGGAATTACCAAAATAAAATACAAACTCATTTTCAATCTGAGAAAGATCACGATACCCATTCAGTACAAAAAATGTATTAGATTGATCATCTATTTTTTGATAGGTATCAATTGCATTTTTAAGCTGTGCTAGGTTTTGGTTGATAGGGATAAGCCATCTTACTTCAACGTCTTGACCGACACTTTTCACAATATCTATGACTTGCAAGGCATCATCTCCACCCCCTGAGTCTATAATTATGTCATCTGTGCTTGTGAGCGTTTCAAAGATAATTTCGGCGGCAATGTTCTTATCATGTGTTTTTAGATTTTTTGTATTATCTTTGATAATGTCGCTTTGTTCATAGATATTTGAAACGTTGTTATTATCTACTTCAAATATTTTGAAACTTTTACCCAAATGGTTTAATAATGCAGGTAAGACATGCCAACTTAATGTTGATTTTCCAACACCACCTTTTGTATTAACGACTACGTATATCTTTGACATTTGATGATCCTTTTTAAAATCTTTTCATAAAGCTTTCAGTCGCTTTTGATTTCGATGTTGGCTCAATAGTTTGTTTTTGAGCACCTTGCATACAGGTTTTGGTATTTCCCATAAAGCACTTTTTGATATACGAATAAACATGGCTTCGTGAAGCTGTTATTCTTTGTGTTTCTAAATATGCTTGAATTTGCTCTATCGTATAGCTTTCATTGTAGAGCTGTAAAATTTCATCTTTAAATGCCTCTAGTTTGTGTTGTCTCCTTTTGGGTTTATTTTGTTTACAAAATTGCTCTAGTGTCTTCATGGGTTATGCCGCCGTTTTTAGCTCTTTAAACAACCTTGCTTCTAAATCAGAATTTGGAGTTTTGACTAGTTCTAAGAAAAGCTTTATGGCTTCTTCCGATTTATTTTTGACGCAATAAAATTTCCAACTTACTTTAGCTTTGTATATTGCATCAGTAAGTTCTAAAACGGTTTTACATGTAATGTTCGGTAAGTGGCTTGTTTGGATAAGAGCGTCCACTAAACAGGGTAGATTGTATTTTCGTACCCAATACTTTTCACCTCTTATTCGGATGTTTTTTCCAAACACTTCTACATACTCGATTTTTCCTAAGAGAAGTAGGTATTTTTTATAGGTTTCCTTGGTCATTTTTGTTCCTTATTTTGATTGGTTTGTTGTGGAAAAGTAAATGCAATCCATGCTGATCCATCTTTGAAATTACCACTTTGAAAAGGGGTTGTGATTACTAAAATATCTTTGTAGCCATTGCTTTCTTCTACCGTATAGGCACGCTTTGATAAAAGCTTTTCAAATGGTTTTGGTTGAATGTAGGCAGAATAGACATAACCGCCTATAGTGCCTAATCCTAAGCCTAGAATGAGGCTTCCTGCAATCATCTTGGTATTGAAGCCTTGTATGCCTTTTTTGAGTGTTTGAAGGCTTATAGAAAGTTCATCTAATTCTTGAAGATCTTGCACAATAGCGTTAAGGTCTTTGCTCTTTTTCTCTAGTGCTTGCACCGAATTAGTAATGATGGTATTTTGAGCATTGATGCTTTGCCTTACTCCTTGAAATACCTCTTCTCCAATTTTGGTGAAATCGATTTTTTGAATGTGCTTTCCAAGGTCAATTTCCTTTATACTGTTCAGTACAGGCACAAGCTTCTCTATATCCTTGAATTGCTCAAGCTTTTGCGTAGCTTGTTGAAGCTCTGCATTTGCAAACTCGATATTGCCAAGCAATTCACGCAAATCCTTGATATCTTCGGGCTTCATTTTTTCGCCTCTGTTTCGTTTTCATGGGTAGGAATAGGTTTAACTATAAAGCTCTTTAGTGAGCTATTTTGCTCTTGATTTGACTTAACAGGTACCAAGGTAACTGTGTTGCTAAGTTGACTCATACTCTCGATTTGTTTTTGACTTAGATCTTTTAGTAAGACGGGTTTTGTTAAATCCTGTTCTTGCTTCTTTTGTGAAATGGCATTAAACGATACTTGCACGATAAGCGCACCTATAATCCCGTAACTGATACCCTGTAGGGCTTTTTGAACCTGTAACATGTTTTCTCCTTTTTTTATAAATTACATTTTTGAAAATCTAGAAGTTTTTTGCTCGATCTGATTACCTACGACATTTTGAGTATCACCGCTAGTTTTTTCATCTATTCCAAGGATCCTAGTAATCACATCAGCACCATTGAGGACAACATAGAAAACAATAATTGCCGCTGTGATGGAAATAATAAGAGCAATAAAGCCTTTTAGAAATAAAAGTCCATAATCTGAAAAAGCGTAAGCGGTGCTAAGTGTTTCTTGTGTCATAGTGATTGCAAAAAAATTATTGAATTGCTCTTCAATGATGAGCAAATTAAAGGCTTTAACAAGATCTAATCCTATAACGCCCATGATGATAGAAATAACAAGGATAAGCGGTTTTAAGCCAATCAGCACACCTTTGGTAAAGAATGCTTTGAGCTGTTCCGTTTGTCCTCTAGCAAAGGCGAACGCCGCTAAAAATGGTGCAAGATTGAGGTAAATAATGACTGAAATCAGGTAATACACTGTCACAAGAAATGATGCTAATATGAGTGCAACAAATGGAAGATAAATAATCACATACTTGATCAAAAATATGGCAACACCAATTCCAACACCTTGTTTAGCAGTACTGACAAATTTACCTACCAAAGGCAATGCCTCCAGTTTTGAGGATACTGTGCCGAGGGTATCGGTTACTGTCTTTTTGATTGAATCCGATCCTGGTACTAGCATATAAGGAAGTAGCTCAATGATGTCTCCTAGAACAGAATCTGCGATAACACCTTTTTGCATATCTTGATTTTTATCTTTTTGTGCAATGGCTGTTTCGATATCGTTAGCACTTCGTTGTGTGCGTTGAAACATATTCAAGTTCTCGCTGAACATGTTGTTTGATGCAATGATAGGTGCTGCTAAAAAACCAAGATCATGTACGTTTTGCATCTGCATTTTTTGGAGTAAAACAAGCTGTTGTTCGTTCAGTCTATCAGCGGATGCAGCTTGGTAATCTTGAAGTATCTTTGTATTTTCTACTTGTTTTAAAGTCAAGTATTTAATCTTTGCTTCTACGTTATGACAAAACTCAAGGCTTGTAATTTGAATAACTGAAGTGTCTTTTTGAGTAGATCGCTCACTCCATGTTGAACCTAGGTGATTGGTCGTTAAGTTCTTTGGAAAGATAAAACCCTCATCATTGCGTGGGAAATGAATATCGGTATTGTAGATATCTAAACATTGCTCAAAATATGCCTTATACTTAGGGAGTACTTTTTCATTTTGCAAAGAATTGGTAATGACTTTTTCTAGCTCTTGTTTGTCTAACAAACCGCTGTTTCTGGCTTGGTATGAGGTAAAAGTACTGCTAAAAATAGAAGTGAGTTTAGTTGAAAGCTCTAAAGTCTCTTGAATAAACACACTGTACGCAGTTTGAAAATGTGTTCTGCTTACTTGGTTTGAAGTGTGCGCAAAGTAAAAGAGATAAAGGATAAAACAACCCACCAAGGCACGCTCTAAAGTACTTTCTTCTGCATCATCTTTGAACGCTTTTAAAAATCGTTTAGCTAGGTATGCAAGTACAATATAGGGCATAAAAAGAAAGAATACGAATGAATTAATATCAAGGAGAAATTCATCGGCTTTTACAAATAATTTTATGTAAAATATCAACGCTCTTTCATCCAGTGTGTCTGCTTTAAAAGCTCTTGTATAAGGATTTACTAGGATTATTTTGTTATTGAGTAAAGTCTCTTCAATGTTGATTTTATCGCTATCCAATAAAAAAACTGAAATGAGAAATTGGCTTAGATCAAGTGCATTTTCTGCTTTTTGAATCTCTTTGATCTCTTCTGTTTTGGATAATGTTTCATTTTTAGGAAAAGAGGCTATTTGTTCATTGATGGCATTTTGACTGATGGCAACACTGTTTTTAAGTATATTGTTTATGTAGTTGTAATACCCACTTTCTTCTTCACTTCCTTTTGTGAAAATCTTGTATTTGATCTCACCTTTAACAACATCAATATCTTTTAATTTAGCAAAATAGCCTTCTTTGGTATTGAGTACAAAAGAAGAGCCATCAGGCTTTTCAGCTAAGAAAATATTCTCAGTAACATTGTTCTCTGCATGTACATGTAAAGCAATCACGCTGAACAAAATAAGTGATCTTATAAACATTCTTCTCTCCTTTTTTTTAAAAACTCTCCTGCATTAGCTTGTAGGTATGCTCGTTGTTCTGCAACTAAGCCTTTTGCGATTTGAAAGAGTTTGTTCATGTTTTTGACTTTCTTTTTTTCTAAGAAATAAAAAATTTTTTGGATTTGTTGCTGTTCACGCTTAGTGCAAAGCTGATATTGTTCTGTTGCTTTCATGGTTAGCCCCGCACATTTGTTTTATAGCGTTTGTGGATTAAGATGATTGCATCTTCGGTTTTAAAGACTTGATCGGGACGAGAGTTTTTTAAAAGAGAAGAGGGTGGGGTTTTTTCTTTATAAAATTTCTTTTTGTATTGAGATGAATGATCTATATCTTCTCTTATCTGTTGAGTTGAGTCATCTTCACTAAAGGTAAGTACTGTAGGATTTTGTTGAATTGAGTCTATGTTACTCAACTTATTTTCAAGTTCTTTGATTTGCTCAAGGCGTTCTAATTCACGTTTTTTTGCACTAATTTGACCTGCTTGGCTTTTTATCTTTTTGCGCTCATTGTATGGAAGCATTAATGTGTTAAAAAGAGGAGAAAAAAAGAAATCACCGTTATCGTCTTGCTCTGTAACAAAAAAACCACTGTAGTCAATTACAAGTATCAAAATAGCACTAGATATTCGTGATTCATCAGCTAAAAGATCAATATTCTTTTTTAAATACTTGAACCCATCTTCGCTTCTTAGTTTTTCAAAAAGCCAAACAACAGTTCCATAACCCGTTGCATTGGGTAGTTCTTTGTTGAGCCGTAACATGTTTGGATGGTTCCGCAAGTTACTTGGATGTGGAAAAAAGTCCTGATTTTTGGACATAGTTATCCCTTTGTGTTTTTTCAATTTTCTAAGTTTTAAAAAAGAGGGATTTGTGGTAAAATTACAGACCACACCCTCATTCACATGAACGGTGCAAGCTCTTCTTTCTCAATTCTCAACGTTTGCAGACAGGAAAGAATAAGAAAGAAGAGTTACACTAAACTTGACCTATAGATACGAATAGATTTTCCCAACTTTTTGTATTTCAACTCATCGTTATCAATCATTTGCCTAATTTTTTGTTCTGATACACATAAGATTTGTGCCGCTTCTCGAACATTGCAAAAAACACTTTGTTCAGTAATCCTATTCTTGCCTTGTAGAAGTTGGAGTATTTTTTGTTGTTGTTCTAAGATGATGTTAATTGTGTTCTCATGAACTATTGCTATTCTCTGTTCCATCTCTTTTTCCTTCAAAGTGAACTAATATATTACAAAATATATTTTATAAATATAATTAGTATTGTAATATTACATTATTTAAAATAACCTTATATTTTGTACTATATTATTTATTTTTTTATAATTTTGTTATATAATGTAATAATAAAATACCGAGGAAGTATAATGGTTACTCAAATAGTTAAATTATGTATGTTTTCTAGAAACTCATATTATGTTTGGAAAAGAGAAGCAAGACCAATCATATCATTACTTGAAAAGTACTTTACTAGAGAAGATTTACAAGAATTTTTAGAATATGGAACCATAGAAAAGCTTGAATTTGCGAACATTCAAAATTATTCAGTACAAGCTGCTGAATTTTTAAATGTTTTAAATGCTGTTAAAAGATTTGTAGAGCTTTATTCGCAAGAGGAATATCAAAAACTCTATGAAGAATATGGTCGAAACGAACCAGATGAGTTTTTAGGTTATATATCACCCTTTGATGATGAAACATTAGATGAAAATGATGATTTATTGACATCCAATGAAACATTAGATGATCTTTTTGAACTAAGTAAAGATTCACTCTATGAAATGTTATATTCTAATATAATCAAGGATAATGAAGGACTTATATATCTTGCATTGGTTTTTAGTGAAGGAAAATTTGAGAGTAGTGAAGATTTTACAGTAGATAACATATCTCAACAAATTATGAATTGTTATGATATGTTTGTACTTAAACAAGGATTTGGAAATCGTAAAATCAAATCCTCTTCATTAGGAGTCTTTTTAGAAGCTTTTCGAAAAGAATATCCGAAGTATCCTAATTATCAAGAAGTTCTTTTTAACTTATATGAAACAAACTTTGTCTCACTCGTAAGACAATGTATAAGATTCCACCCACGACATGCTGAGATCGCTTTGTGGTTTTGTATTCAGTTTAATCTCTATAAATATGACTCTCCACTGAATATTAATGAAGTTTATCGTCAAGTAGTTGATGTTGTAAGTTATGATCCTGAACTTGGTAGTTCAAGGTTTACAATTGATATCAAAAAACTTCAAAAGTTACTAAAAGAAATTCAAAACAACAAATAAATACCTTGGCACAAAGGAGTTTTAAATGATTGCAGGGATAGGTACAATCATAATTTTTATGATGCTCTTTGGGGGAGTGATTTTATTTTTTACTGTAACAATTATAACACGGTATAAGTTATGGAAAAAAGTTATTTATGGAGTAATTATTAGCATAATACTTGTTAGTGTTGGAAGTGTTTTGAAAGATAAACTACAAGTACGCGAGATCGAACGAAATATAACTAAAAATTCAGCAAAATTTCCTGAACCAAATATAGAAAAAGATTTTACTGAAGTGATAAATGCAGCTAATAATAAAATGAAAGAAATTCAAGTTGATGCACTAAAAATGATTGGAGCAACAAGCTATTTTAATGAAACTGAAACAACTAAACAAAAAATAAGAGCAGACGAATATTTTTTTGTAAATCATAAAAATGAATTTATTATTACAAAGAGACTAGGAACCCAAAGTTCTATGCATACAAGAAACAATTTTATTAATTATATTGTTTTATACACATACAAAGGATGGATTGGTCGAGAAGTAACCATTTGGGATAAAGTTTTAATGGTCAAAAATAAACAAGGTCAAATTGTAAGAGATATTGGGTATGTTAATAAAGATTCTGAACCATGGTATGAGGCTGAAGGTCTACAGCAAGATTTATATTTTACAAGTTTAGTGGATTGTCCAATAAATTTAGTTGCAGGTTGTGAAGAAGTTCATTACACAAAATTTAAAGAAGATGTCAATTTAAAGAGATTTTTTAAAAATAATAATGAAAGAATTGTATATCGTGAAAATCTTGATACAAGCAAACATCCTATTGCAATAGCATATAAAGAGAGTAAAGATAAGCCCAAATTCTTTTATCAAGAAAAAAATATGATTCGTTTTAAAGAGGGCGGGGCGAAAAAAGATTCTCTGGGTAAAGATATTTTATCGTTAGATGATTAAATATAATTCAAGAAAATCAAGAATTTTTATGCAAAGAACATCAACTGTTTTAATGCCTTTTGCAAAAGACATCCAAACAGGACAACGTGTTGGTATTGATGAAGTACCAAATGGACTAGCCTGTAATTGTGTTTGTATTTCATGTGGTATGCAAGTCAAAGCAAGGCAAGGAAATAAACAAAGAATTGCTCATTTTGCCCATCATAAAAAAGCAGAAACTGAGTGTAAAATCTCTTATTGGGTATCAATCAGGTCTATCGCTGAACAGATACTAGAACAAGCCACATTCATCCATATTCCAAAAATCAACAATACAACACTAATAAAAATTCAAAGTGTTGAAGAAGGCTATTCAGCAGAATATCAATTTACATTTGATTTGAAGTTAAATACATCTATTGGTACCGTATTTGTTTATTTCTTAACAGGAGAGGGATATGTGGAAGGACGTAATGATATGTACCGTGAAGAACTTTTATCATATCGTGGTAATTCATTAATTTTAGAGATAAATATAGAATCGATCAAAAAGAACCATGACCAAGCAAAGGCATATTTATCTGATTTATTAATTAATCAGATAGACAACAAGAACATTTTAACAAGTCAGCAGATTTCTAATCAACATTCCTCAATCACATTACGACAGTCTAATTTTAATCAAAAAAAACAGCAACCTTATATCAAACTTGATGACTATAAAGACTTCATTGTTACTATTTTAGGTTATAAAGACCTTTCTATGTTTGATAGTGAGGATTTACAAGTTTGTTCACAAATGCTATCATTTTACCATGATAGATCAGATAATTTAAAGTGGCATAATTTGCAAAAATATCATGTGGGAATACAGGCTCAAGTTGTATGTGTTGCACGAATAAGAACAGATTACTTCATATATACTGTAGATGAAATTGGCAAAATTAATATTATAAAAAAAGCTGGTAGTCAATTTATTGTCGAGCAATTTATTAAAGGTCAAAATATACCTGCAATAAAACAACAAACACCATCACTAGATGAATCAAAAATGCTTAGAGCATGGATTTCAATGAGCAAAAAACATCACCAATATATTGAAAAATATACTATCGTCTTTCAGGCTTGGAATATCAAAATTGCGTGTTATAAAAGTACTTATTTTGGCTTTTTAAAACATAATGATAAATGGCTAATTTTTGACGTTACCAATAACAAGATTAATATTATAGATAGTATTGAGAAAGAAGAGGGGATTCAGTCTTATATAGAAGCAAGAGTTGAACAAGAAAACAATCTTTTTTAAAATGCTAATATAAAATCTAATGCAGTATAGAGCTTCTTGTATATTGTACCTCATTTGTGGTACAATTTCTTAAAATAAATAAGGAGAAGATATGAGAGCAAGTACCAGTGTTCGTATTGACGAAGAGACCAAGCTTATTGCATCCGAAGTATTAAAACAATATGGTATGAGTTTGAGCGAAGGTATTAACCTTTTTTGCAAACAAGTAGCAATGACATACTCTATACCATTTGAATTAAGAGTACCAACAGATCGTATGAATAAAGCACTGAAAGAGTTAGAGAAGAGAGAAGGAAAGTCATTTGATTCAATCGAAGCTTTAAAAGCTAATCTTGAATCATGAAATATTCTATTTTTCGTACTTCTTCTTTTAAAAAAGCCTACAAAAAACTTTCTTCAATAGACCAAGAGCTCGTTTTCGAGATTATTATTAAACTTGCCAATGGTGAGAGCTTGGATGACAAATATAAAGACCATCTTTTGATAGGTGACTATAAAGGATGTAGAGAATGTCATGTGAAACCAGACTTATTACTTATTTACAAAATCGATAATGATGAAGTGGAATTAGTTTTAGTAGAGGTTGGTAAGCATGCAAAACTGTTCAAGTAAATTCTAAAACCGTACCCTATACCGTACCCTTAAAATTTTAAAGACGATATATTTATGGGAAGAAAAAGCTTTTGAAGCTCGATTTAAAGGGGATGGTACCTGAGGCCGGACTCGAACCGGCATATGTCTCCATACTAGATTTTGAGTCTAGCGCGTCTACCAATTTCACCACTCAGGCACTTATTTTAAAGATTGGAATTATACAAAAAAAAGCTTAAACGCCAATAAATATAGCGTTTAAGCTTTGAAAGAAACGTAATTACGCTTTAGCAACAGCGTCTTTAAGTTTTTTACCTACTTTGAATTTTACAGCAGTTGTTTTTGCAACATCAACAACTCTGTCAGTTCCTGGAACTCTTGCTTTTCTAGCAGCTCTTACTGCAGTACTGAATGTACCAAAACCAATAAAGCTTACATCTTTGCCCGCTACAAGTGCATCACTTATGGCTTCTAATGCTGCATCAACAGCTTTTTGAGTATCTTTCTTTGAAAGACCCGCTTTTTCAGATACCGCTTGGATAAATTCCGCTTTTTTCATTCCTCATTCCTTATGAAAATATAGTAATGTGAGGATTGTACAATTTTTTTAAAAAAAAGACAATATTCTTTTTGAAAAAATTAAAGAATATGCCCAAAAAGTCGATATTTTTTACAAGGAATCAAAATTGCTTACTTAAATTACAAGATAATATGCTGGAGAAAGTCATGAGAATTACAAATTCACTTTTTTATACAAATTCTTCATTTGAGCAACAAAAAGCAATGAAGAACTTATATGATATTAATAGGCAAATGTCGACAGGATTAAAAATACAAAATAGTTATGAGAATAGTGGAATTTTTGTCGATACAATGCGTTTAAATTATGAAATTGCAACACTTGAGCAAACAAAAGAAACAAGTTCTAAAGCTCAAACTTTTGCAAATAATACTGATTCAACTATGAATCAATTTGAAGATGCCCTAGAACAATTTAAAACAAAACTCATTCAAGCCTCTAGTGCTAGCAATTCCACAACAAGTTTAGGTGCATTAGCTGACGAACTTGAAGCTTTAAAAACACATATGTTAAACATCGGCAATACTTCAATTAATGGACAATTTCTTTTTTCTGGTAGTGCATTATTGACAAAACCTTTAAATACTGATGGTACATATAATGGGAATGATGAGAATTTAAAAGCAGTTGTAGGTTCGGGAGTTGAACTCTCTTATAATATAGATGGGCAATCTCTCTTTTTTGGGCGTGATAATGATTATAATCGAGCTGTATCAACCAATGTCAAAATGTATAATCAATCCAAATTAAATCCAAATGTTATGACTGAAAAAGACGGAAATTTAAGTTCAGAAAAAGTTTATTTAACTAAAGATGACATTATTAGAGATTTGGTTGGCGATACTAATGAAATTGCTGCTGATGACCCAAAGGCTGTTTTTTATCTTTCTGGACGTAGAAGTGATGGTACTACATTTTCTACACCTATTGCAATTGACACAAGTTCAAAAGTTTCAGATTTGTTAGAAAGCATTGGAATAGCCTATGGAAACTCTTCAGAAAATAGTGTAGTTACTGTCAGTATGAATGATTACGGGCAAATAGAAGTCAAAGATTTAAAACCAGGCAATCAATTATTGGAAATGAATCTTTTTGGTGCAATAGATAGAAAGGCTCTGGTGGGACAAACGGGAGATGCCTTACAAGTGATGAATAGTGATAATTTATTGACCAAAGCTAATGTTGATATTATTGCATTTAACAAAAGTGATTTCGCGACATCTGCTTCTTCTCCTGATTTAGTTATGAGAACAACACCAACCAGTATAGCAGGCTCTTTTGCATTGAACTTCCCTATTAAAGACGCAGCAACATCTAATATTACAACGACAACATCTTTACAAAATCTTTTTCCCTCTGACGTAGACCATTTAGATTTTGGTGCTACATCTTTTTCTATTTCTGGTAAAACAGTACAAGATTTAATGACAGCCATAGAATCCGAATATGGCTTAGGCGCTGGGGGAGCTACATTACTTGATGGACAAATTATAACTAATAATTCTACGATAATCATTATTCCTATGAATGCTTCTAATACTTTAGCACAAGGTGATGAACTCCCCGATGCTATGAATTATGCACGAAGAGGTTTTGAGAAAGATGGTAATGAACTTTCTTCTAATATTTCTCAAGTTATCAAAAGTAGTAATAACTATGCTACTGCTTTAACAAAATTAGTTGATGTTGCAGGAGTAGATAGTTTAAATGGAAAACAATTAGTTTTTGATTTTACAGATAAAAATGGTATACAAAGAACAGGAACACTGAATTTAGATATATCCGATACAACATTTTCAATTGACCTTGATGGTAATGGTATCGCAACATCAGATCCGACTAACCCTGCATTTAATCCACTTTTTCCAAATGAAACTTTTTCAATTTATAATGGTACAGGCGGATTAACTAAAGCTGACGAAATGACGTATCAACAACTTATGGATGTTATTAGTATGGCAACTTCGAGCAGTCTTCCAAAACTGGGGGTTTCTGCTCAAGCTGCAATTGATATTCAAACAGCTATTAACGAGTCGACTGATGGCAATCCTTTGACAGATGGTGTTGCTGCAACAGCAAGTGCTAAATTAGGTGTTAGCACAAAGACAGCAGAATATATTCAACAAGTCATAGATTTTGGTATAGCTGAAGTAAGAGCTGCTGCTATACCTGATCCAGTGGCAGAAGCTAAAGCAAAAGCATCCAAAGATGAAGCATTGATTAATGCAAATAGAGAAGAGTATAATTTTCATTTAAACATTGCTAAAAATAATGTAAATGTATCGCTTGATTATAAAGGCCGTATCAATATATTAGATAAAAATACATCTGAAACAAAAATAGACTTTACAATGTATGATAAAAGTGCAACAGATTTTACAGGAATAAGTAGTACAGCACTTTCTTTTATGGCAAACGATTCAGTAGCCATTTCAAATCCTTCAATTGATTTTTTTAAAGATTTGAATAGTATGATTGAAGCTGTGAGAACGGGAAATTTTAGAATGGATAGTGACTCTGATAATCCACGCAATATTGGTATTCAAAATTCTATTGATAGATTGAGTCATATCTTAGACCATGTCACAAAAGTACATACTACGATAGGAACTTATTCTAATGCCTTACGCAATGCCAGTGATAGAGCAACGTATCTCAGCCTTAATGTACAGACTGTTCGCACCAGTGTCATTGGCGTTGATGATGCAGAAGCTTACTTACAATTAAACCAACTGAGTCTTTCTTATCAGGCGATGCTTTCATCTATTTCAAAGATAAATTCAATGTCTCTTTTAAATTACATGTAATTATCTGTTATAATATGACTTTGATTTACATGTAAAGGATTCGTTATCTTAAAAGAGACACTTTTTATTATTATGGTTGCATTGTTACTTTTTTTAGGTATTTCTACTGTTTTACCAGATGCTTCAATTGTTGGAAAATATGGCGCTTATCTTGGGTTGTGGAATAAACAGTGGTTTGGTTATTTTTCATTTTTCTATCCTTTTGTTCTTGTCATACCTGCTTTTATTTTTTATAA
Organism: Sulfurospirillaceae bacterium; assembly: GCA_028684065.1. Classification (GTDB taxonomy): domain Bacteria; phylum Campylobacterota; class Campylobacteria; order Campylobacterales; family Sulfurospirillaceae; genus Sulfurospirillum. Next base: position 2,106 of record JAQUGO010000007.1, on the reverse strand, counting down.
AGATAGTAAATTATGCGAGCGCCGTATAGGAATTGCTTTAGCCTCTTTGATTCTTTCATTTGCCCTTTTAATGGCACAATCTATTATTATTAAAGGCGACTTTAATGGATACTTTGGAAATGCCATTGTTGAGAAACTAATAGGACTAATTGGAATTATGGGAGTTTGGATTTTTATTATCTCTATATTTTCTCTTTCTATGACACTATTAGTAGAATCAAGTATTAGTGATTTCTTAACATTGCTAAAACCAACTTTTACTAAAACAAAAATCAAAGAGTATAAAGGCATCTTTGATGATAAAGAACAACAAGTTGAATTAAGTATTAAAGAGCGCTTAGCCCTTGAGCAAGAATCTGAACCTTTCCAAGAAGAGAGTATTGTTCCTGAGGAAAAAGAGGTGCTTGAAAAAATCAGTAAATCTAAAAATAGTAAAAAAGTAGAAATTCTCAATGTTGTTGAAGAAAATAAAAAAATCTTATCAGAAATAGATCAAGGCGAATGTGATAAACCAAAAGATTTCAAATTACCACCACTCACTTTTTTAGCGTCTCCTCCTGCAAAATCAAACCATGTCAATGAAAGTGAAATTGATCAAAAAATTTCAGATTTATTGGAAAAACTGAGACGTTTTAAGATTGATGGCGATGTTGTTCGTACTTACTCAGGACCCGTAGTAACAACTTTTGAATTTAAACCAGCACCGCATGTTAAAGTATCAAAGATTCTCACATTGCAAGATGATTTAGCAATGGCACTCAAAGCAAAGACAATTCGCATTCAAGCACCTGTCCCAGGTAAAGATGTTGTCGGTATCGAAGTACCTAATCAAAAAATAGAAACTATTTATTTAAAAGAAATTTTAGAAAGTGAAATTTTTCAAAAATCTTCATCACCACTGACTATTGCATTAGGAAAAGATATCGTTGGAAATGCTTTTGTAACAGATCTTAAAAAACTTCCTCATCTGTTAATTGCAGGAACGACTGGTAGTGGTAAAAGTGTCGGTATCAATGCAATGCTTCTTTCGTTACTGTATCGCAATTCTCCAGATACGTTACGATTTTTGATGATTGATCCTAAAATGTTAGAGTTTTCTATTTACAATGACATTCCTCATCTTCTAACTCCTGTCATTACAAAGCCAAAACAAGCGATTATTGCACTTGCTAATATGGTCAATGAGATGGAACGACGTTATCAAATAATGAGTCATTCGAAAACTAAAAATATTGAAAATTATAATGAAAAAGCAAAAACAATTGGTTTGGAACCTATGCCTTATATTGTTATTATTATTGATGAATTAGCAGATTTAATGATGACAAGTGGTAAAGATGTAGAATTTTATATTGCTCGTCTTGCTCAAATGGCCCGCGCTAGTGGAATCCATCTTATTGTAGCGACACAAAGACCTTCTGTTGATGTTGTGACAGGTCTGATTAAAGCCAATCTTCCTTCACGCATTAGTTTTAAAGTAGGCCAAAAGATAGATTCAAAAGTTATTCTTGATGCCAGTGGTGCAGATTCACTTTTAGGTAATGGTGACATGCTCTTTACCCCACCAGGCACATCGGGTCTTATTCGTTTGCATGCCCCTTATGCGAGTGAGGTTGAAATTGATAAAGTGGTTGAATACCTAAAAAAACAACGCCCTGTCAAATACGATGAAAGTTTTTTAAAAGAGAGTGAAGAGAATGGTTTTAGCACTTCAAGTAACTCAAGTGGTGGCGATTTAGATGAACTTTTTGAAGATGCAAAAGCGATTGTCGTGAATGAACGTAAAAGTTCTATTAGTTATATTCAAAGGCGTTTGGGCATTGGCTATAATCGAGCTGCCACGATTGTAGAACAATTAGAAGCCATGGGAATACTTTCATCACAAAACTCTAAAGGGCAACGTGAAATAATCTAAAAAACATCATTTTTTTGTTACAATCCTAGAAATAGTTTTAAATCATTTCTAAGGAGCGAGTTATAATGAAATTTATAGAAGCATACGAAGCAGAAGTAAAAGAGCGAGCGAAGTTAGGGGTGCCAGCATTGCCACTCGATGTAAAAAAGACCGCAGAAGTCATAGAACTCTTAAAAAAAGAAGAGGGCGAC
>JAQUGO010000012.1 GCA_028684065.1 Sulfurospirillaceae bacterium | reverse complement strand
TCAATCGAAAGCGATTTACTTTGGAGCGACAGGAGGTGCAGGAGCACTCTTGGCACGACAGATAAAAAGTGCTGAAGTCATTGCTTATCCAGAATTAGGACCTGAGGCAATACGCAGACTTGAAGTGGTTGATTTTCCATTGACCGTTATCAATGACACCTTTGGTGCTGACCTTTATAAAATTGGTCGTGCTCAGTACGAGGTCTTCGCCTAATATGTGTTTATAGAAGGGCATTAATTGTAAGCTTTTGTTGCCCTTCTAATTTCTAAAATTAACTCTTTTTGGCGTGTATACATATATTTAAGTAAATATTCATCAAAAGGCTTAGGTAGTGCTCCAAGCATAACGACTATTTTTGTATGCTCATTATTGTTTCCTAAATAGGACACTTTTCCTTCTATATCCATTACTACATAGCCATTTTCATTCTCTTCTGAAGGTAGAGAAAAACTTAGTTTGACGATTTGATGACGTATATCTTCTTTCAAAAGCTTGTTTAGTTTCATAGCTATAGAATTGACCGAGATATCTAAAACTTCACCTTGAAATGAACTTTTATTTTTACAACGTAAGATAATGGGTGTTCTAATGCTTGTTTGAACTCTAGTATGTTGTCGACTATTCGCACTATTAGGCAAAAAATTAAGATTTTTAAGGATAACAAAGGCTTTTTTAATATCAACAATAGAAACTTCAGCTTTAATATCTTTGGGGAAATTTGGTGCTTGTATGACGGTTTCACCTTCAATCTGCATTGCATAACCTTGTAAATTTTCACAATGCAAATAATACGAGTCATCGTTGATTTTAAGGACACTTGAGTTTGTATTGATACATAATCCTTTGTAAATATTAAGTAGTTTGAGGGGGATTTTATTGTTGATGCAATTGCGCATTAAATAGGCTATTTGCTCTTTTTCTTCCACGACATGTTCGAGGTATTCGACTTCATAAAAATCAATTTTTTGAATGTCTTGATGGAGCATACTTTTTGTATTAACTTTTTCAATATAGGTAATGGCTTCATTTAAATCCATCTTTTGAAGCATTAATGCAGATGAAAGAATCACTGGGGTCACTTTTTCTTGAGCTGTTGTATTGATAAGTTCTTGCTGAATATAGCGTGTTTGTTCACATGTTTGTTCAAAATCAAAATCTTCACATAAAATAAGATATAAATTAGGGCTCCATTGTACGATATCTTGATTTTCTGCTTTTAAACGGATAATTTTCATCAAAAAGTTTTTAAATGCTTCATAAAGTGTTGTATTTGAGAATGTTTTATTAAGCTTATCGAGATTGGAAATATTGATAAGAATTAAAGAGAGTTTTTGATGGCTTAAACTTTGTTGGGCAAGTTTGTCTTTTAGTTTTTCAATAAAGTCAAAACGATTGAGTACCGATGAACAATTTTTATTTTGTCCCTCAGCATCGTAATGCATCATTGTAAGTATTTTTTGATTTACGTGTGCAAAATGCTTTACATGACAAATATAAACCATTTTTTGACCCATTTCATCTTCTAAAACAATACTTGTTTGCCTTTCATTCGTAGTTTGTAAGAGCTCAATAATATTTGCTTCACTGTATAATCCCTCTTCAATTTCAGATAAATTAGTTGTTTCAAAAATGCTCAAGGCTTTATTATTTGCATAAGTGAGATGATCGTTTGTAAAAATAAAAAAAGGAAATAGAGTACCCAGTAAATGTTCACGTTCAACTTTTTGGTGAATATCAAGCTTAGTATCAAGTTTATTAACGTTTTTAGCAAAGAGAGCATGACATACTGCGTCATCATTTCTAAGGGGAAGCACATCTACAATACCAAAATGCAAAGCAAATTTTAAAAGCAATCTATTTTCAACATCTTCTGCAAAAATATAGGTAGCGATAGGCTTGTTTTTACTGAGTAATCCTACTAATACTTTAAGTTTTTCTTTAGAACTTTCACCTATTTCAATAAATAAAAATTGAGCATTGGGAATACGCATTTCATGGTTTGAAAGATCAAATGAAGAAAAATTTGGGTGTTGAATGGCTAGTGCATCGAAAATATCAAGTTTTTTTTCATCAAAATAGAGATGCGCAATACTCATTGTATATGTTTCAGATACAAATTGTTCTAAAATCATGCAGGGCCTTACAAATAGAAGTTTAGCTATTCTACCAAAATTAATTCACATTACATAGAAAATTTAATGATATTTTCTATACAATTGTCACATATTTCATAAGGGATGTACAATAATGCATTATTTAGCAATTCAAGGCAAACAAAAATTAAGTGGTTCAGTCTCTATCTCTGGAGCTAAAAACGCCGCACTTCCTCTTTTAGCACTTACCCTCCTCTCCAGTAGAAAACTTACAATAACCAATATACCTGAAGTGGCTGATGTAAAAACATTGTTGCAACTTTTAACCAATTTAGGGGCTACTTCTACATGTAATAATAATACAGTAGAGATTGATTCAACGACGGTAAACTCGGCATGTGCCAATTATGATATTGTTCGCAAAATGCGTGCTTCAATATTGACGTTAGGGCCTTTATTAGCTCGTTTTGGACATTGTGAAGTTTCCTTGCCGGGAGGTTGTGCTATTGGACAACGCCCCATTGATTTACACTTAAAAGCCTTAGAACAAATGGGTGCAGTTATCGAAATTAAACAAGGTTATGTGGTTGCTAAGGCGCCCAAAGGGCTCAAAGGTGCAACAATTATTTTTGATAAAGTTACCGTTACAGGAAGTGAAAATATCATTATGGCAGCAGCCCTTGCTCATGGTTCATCAAAACTTGTCAATGTTGCGAAAGAGCCAGAAGTGGTTCAAGTGTGTGAAATTTTAGCAGATGCTGGTGTAAAAATTGAAGGTATAGGGACATCACAATTAATCATTGCTGGCAGTGGTGGAAAATTGCTTGATATTCCCGATTTTAAAGTCATTCCAGATCGCATTGAAGCAGGTACCTATTTGTGTGCTGGTGCCATTACTAAATCAAAGATTACATTAACCAATGTTAACCCTAAACATCTTGAGGCAGTGACATTAAAATTGGAGCAAATGGGATTTAAAATTGATGAAACGCGGGATACTCTAACCATTCACCCTGGTGAAAAGCAATTGCCATCAGACATTGAAACGTCTGAATATCCAGGTTTTCCTACAGATTTACAAGCTCAGTTTATGGCGTTATGTACGCAAGCTAAGGGAACAAGCATTATTGATGAGAGACTTTTTGAAAATCGTTTTATGCATGTAAGTGAGCTGAGTCGTATGGGTGCTAATATTAAACTCAAAGGGCATAGTGCGACCGTTGAAGGTAAAGCAAAACTCAATGCGGCAGATGTTATGGCAACAGATTTAAGAGCAAGCTCAGCACTTATTTTAGCAGCATTAGTCGCTGATGGAACAACTAAAATACATAGAATTTACCATTTAGATCGAGGCTATGAGAACTTAGAGGGTAAATTTTCAAAATTAGGGGCACAGATTAAACGTCTTGAGGAGTAAATGATGGCAAAAATGACAACTGTAAGTTTTGATGAAGCAATAACACTGTCATTAACTCTTAGCAGTAATAGAACGAAAGATAGTGAATGGGTTTCAACACTTCATGCATTAGGAAGAATTTTAGCAGAAGATATTGTATGCCAAAAGAATTTACCTTCTTACAATAATGCAGCAATGGATGGCTTTGCGATTAAACACAGTGATTGTAATAAAATATTAACCATTAAAAAAACTATTTTAGCAGGTAATATCGTTGAAGCTTGTTTAGAGAAAGATGAGTGCTATAAAATTATGACAGGTGCAAAAGTACCGGATGATGTTGATACTATAGTACCTTTTGAAGATTGCTTGGCTTACACTGAAACAACGACTCATATTCCTTTGCATGTCACGAAAGGAAATGCTCTGCGTCTCAAAGGCGAAGAGCAACAAGAAGGTTTAATCCTTTTACATGAAGGTAGTTATATCACGTCTAGCACATTAGCAATGCTTGCTTCTCAGGGAATTACACATATTAAAGTGTATAAAAAACTCTCGATTGCTGTATTTTCGACAGGCGATGAACTTAAAAATCCATGGGATAGTGCCAATGAAAATGAAATCTATGATATTAATGCTACAGCACTCATTGCCCTTTTTACAGAATATGGATTTGATGCACATTATTGCGGGGTGATACCTGATAATCTTGAAAAAGCAACAGCCTATTTTGAGGAAATGAAAGCTTACAATGCTCTTGTGACAAGCGGTGGTGTAAGCATGGGAGAAGCTGATTATGTTGAAAAAGCTCTCCAATCTAATGGCTTTGAAGCGCTTTTCCATGGTATCAATATTAAACCAGGAAAGCCAACAATGTTGGGGAAAATGGGTAAAACAATAGTTGCATCACTTCCTGGCAATCCACTTGCAGCTTATGTGAATGCCTTTTTATTTTTAATTCCTTTATTAAAAAAACTACAAGGTGAAAAAAACTTTAACTATCAGTTCATTCAAGCAATCAATCAGGAAATGTTTAAAGTTAAATCAGGGCGTGTAAATTTAGTTTTAGGTTTATATGAAAATGGTACATTTAAGGTTTGTAATAGCAATAAATACGGCTCTGGAATGATAACGCCCATGCATTATAGTAATGCATTGTTAATTACAACAGAAGAGACGGCAAGTATTGAGATGGGTAAAAAGGTAAATATTTTTTTATTTAAACCACTTTTAACTGAACATCAAGGGCTTTTTAAAAATTAGTATTGTAAACTTAACAATTAATGTTAATTTCTAACAAAAATATTCACCATTAAAAGGGTCTGTTTCAATGTTTAAAAACCTTACTATTTCAACAAAACTCCTTTCTATCTCTATGTTTACAGTTCTTGGATTGGCCATACTATCGTATGTGAGTATTGGTTCGAGTGTTATAGGAAAAAATTCTTTAGAAACTATTTATCAAAAAAATGTTGTTCCTGATAACGAAATTTCGATGGCAAAAAATACCTTTGAAACAATATTAAATGATCTGATTCACGTAACAAGTGAATTTTTGCCAACAGGCCAAGCCCGAGATCGCATCGTTGTTACTGAAAAAAAGATGAATGATTTTTTTGTAAAAGCCTTAAAGAGTGATTTTTATGATGATCCAACTTTAAAACAAAATCTTAATGAAGCATATAAAGCCTATACTGAGAAAATTGTACCAAATTTTAAAAAAATACATGAACTCTATGTGAAAGATAATAGAGAAGATATAGGCGATATGGCGGTTGAAATGGAAGCTCCTTGTCGGTATATTTCTCAACGTTTTGATAATATTTCTAAATTCACTAGTCAAAGAGTGCATGATATCAGTATAGAAATTAGTGCCAAGCTTGATAAAAATCTCTATATAGTCATTATTGTTTCTATTTTGATTTTACTTATTACTTCAGGCTTACTGCTGAGTGTCAGCCGTTACATTGTTAAACGTATAGAGCGTATTGGTAAGCATCTTGCTGATATTACCAATGATTTAGCCTTAGATAGACCTATTTTTGTTTGTGCTAATGATGAGATTGGCCATATTAGCACTAATATTAATATTCTATTAGCAACATTACAACAGGCGATTATAAAAGCAAAAATGACAATGGCTTCAAATTCCGAGATTAATAAGAGTATGCAAATTTCTTCAGATAAAATTACAAGTATTGCACAGCAACAAGATAAAATTGTTGAGACGGTTAAAATATTAACAACGAAAATCAATACGGAGTTGCAAGAGTCCCGTAATATTGCTGAAACATCTGCTACTTATATGAAAGAAGATTATACGATGTTGGATATGATGATTACTACATTGGATAATATCGTTGATAATATCAATCAAGTAAGCCAAGATGAACAACATATCTCATCTCAAATGCATGATTTAGCAGAACAAACAACACAAATACGCTCTGTTTTAGAAATGATTAAAGATATTGCTGACCAAACAAACCTTTTAGCTCTTAATGCTGCCATTGAAGCGGCACGTGCTGGAGAACATGGCCGTGGATTTGCTGTTGTAGCTGATGAAGTACGAAAGTTGGCTGAGCGCACACAAAAATCACTTTCAGAAATTGATGCTACGATTAGTATTGTTGTTCAAAGTGTTTCAAGTGCGAGTGAAAATATTAAAGAAAATAGTCAAAAAGTTGTTGATTTAAACGATAATGCTATTAAAATTTCAGGAATGGCCAATGAAACAAAAGAAAAAACGTCTAAAAGTTTAGATATTACAAATATTGCCTATGAAAAGGCGTTAAGTATTTCTAAAGAGATTGATGAACTTACAAGTGGTGTTGAAAAAGCAACTGATTTGGCCCATGACAATAAAATAATAGCAGACAATCTTATCACTGTTTCAAAAGAATTAAATGATTCGACTCATGAATTGCAAAAAGAGATTGATATTTTCAAGGTTTAGAGCCTAAGCCCTTTGAAATAAAATTGTGATAAAATTATGGTTCTTTATATCACAATTTGACACAAAGGGTTTTTTTTGGTAAAATTCCGTCCGTTTTGCGGGAATAGCTCAGTGGTAGAGCACGACCTTGCCAAGGTCGGGGTCGCGAGTTCGAACCTCGTTTCCCGCTCCATAGTTACTTATTTTTTTCTCATTATTTTTTTTACTACAATCCCTTTATATGCTGATTCAAAAATTTATATTGAAAAAAATTATTGTATTGACTCAGATATGCTTAATGCAACTTTTTTTGGTCTTAATACTAAAGATAATTTCCCTATTGTTAATATTCCAAAAGACAGGGTACACTATACGATTCCAACTTCTCAACTTATTGCGGCATTTTCAGATAAAAACATAACGGTTATAGATGTAACAGAGGGTGTTGTTATCTTTAAACGCCATTGTAAAATGATGGGACAAGAGGATGCCTTAAATAATGCTTTTTTGGAAAAATTTCAAGCAATGTTTCCTTTTGTAAAAATAGAAAAGAAACCGCATATTTTTATTCGTACTTCCCTTCCCTCAGATTTTGCTCGCTATAAATTAATCGCAGTACAAATCCAAGATAGTGCAATCAAAAAAAGCAATGGAACATTTGTTGCCATTTTTCAAATAGGCAATAAAGAACGAAAATTTTATGTCAATTATGAGCTTCAAGCCAGTGTAGACGTCTTTAAAGCAAAACATAATTTGCTTAACGGTAAAATCCTAGATACTGATGATTATGAACAGGTTTCTATTGGACTTGATAACTTTTCCTCTCGTACAATTGTAGGTCTCATGCCTTCTAATTTAGTGATTAAAAATTATATCAAAGAGGGCCAGATTTTAATGGAAAACTTTTTTGAGGAGAAGCAAGATGTTTCCAAAAGAGATAGTATTAAAGCCTATTTAAAAGAAGGAGCTTTAATGATTGAAGTCCAAGCCACACTCCTTGAAGATGGGAATATCGGCGATATCGTTAAAATTAAAACAGAACAAGGCAAAATATTGAAAGCAAAAATTCTTTCTACTAATCAGGTTATGATAGTCGAATGAAACGCTTAATTATAGGTATTAGTGGTGCTAGTGGCGTTGAATTAGGCTTGAAATTTGTTAAAGCGTTGCCTTTGGAAATTGAAAAATATATCATTATCTCAGAACATGCAAAGAGAGTCTTTCAGAATGAACACAATCTCTCTTTTTTAGACGATGAAAACATTGGAGCCATCACTGCATCTGGTTCTTTTAAATCCGATGGTATGGCCATTATCCCATGCAGTATGAATACACTAGCTAAAATTTCCTATGGTATTGCGGATAATCTGCTCACACGAACAGCTTCTGTTATGATAAAAGAAAAGCACCCTCTTCTATTGGCTCCTCGTGAAATGCCTTTTTCGGCCATTGCTTTGGAAAATATGCTCAAACTTTCTCGTTTGGGTATCCATATAGCTCCTCCCATATTAGGATACTATGCTGAAATTAATACTTTAGAAGAGATGGAAAATTTTTTAATAGGAAAATGGTTTGATTTATTAGGAATTGAACACCAACTCTTTAAACGATGGGAGGGAGCCAACCAATGCGCAGAATAGCAATTTATCCTGGGACTTTTGATCCTATTACCAATGGGCATATAGATGTTATTAGACGTGCAAAGATGTTATTTGACAAAGTCCTTGTAGCTGTTGCTATTTCTGAAGAAAAACGTCCTTTATTTAGTATTGAGACAAGAGTTAAGATGGTTCAAGAAGCAATTGCAGATATTAATGGTGTTGAAGTTGAACCTTTTGATAGTCTTTTAGTCACCTTTGCACAATTTAAAAATATACACGTTATGATACGTGGTCTTCGAGCTGTAAGTGACTTTGAGTATGAGCTTCAAATGGGTTACGCTAATTCATCGTTATGGAAAGAATTAGAAACTGTTTATTTGATGCCAAGTTTAGAACATGCATTTATTAGTTCTTCTGTGGTGCGTTCTATTTTAAAACACGGTGGTAATGTAAGTCATCTTGTTCCCCATGTTATTCAGCCTTTACTTCGAAAAAGTTTACCATGTATGTAATTTTTGAAGGTGTTGATACTACCGGGAAAAGTACCCAAGTAGAGTTTTTTGCTCAGAGACATAAAGAGGTACTCGCAACCAAAGAGCCTGGTGGTACAAGAACAGGGCAAAAGTTACGACATATTTTACTTGAAGGTGAAGAACTTCATTCTTTTAATGCAGAACTCTTTCTTTTTCTAGCCGACCGTGCTTTACATTACGATACCATTGTAAAAACAAAAAGGCAAACTTATACCGTCATAAGTGATAGAGGCTTTGTCTCTGGCATATCATATGCTGTGGCCAATCACCCTTTGGTTGATAGAGATTTTTTATTACGACTTAATCGCTTTGCACTACATGAAGAGCTTCCCGATAAAATAGTTCTTTTTTTAACCAATGAGATATTAATCACATCGAGGCTCAGTGAAAAAGAGCATGATGTGATTGAAAAAAGAGGTGTAAGCTATTTGTTACAGATTCAAGCTATAATGCGCGAAATCATTCATGCTCTTCCCATCGCTGTATTGGAAGTGGATGCGGCACTAGATCGAGAAACGATATACCAACAGATTGAGGAATTTTTATATGATTAATGCTTTACGTGGAATGAAAGACACTCTTAGTCCTAACAGTGAAGTGTACACACATGTGATTGAAACGTGTACCAAAATCGCCCAAAATTATGGATTTTTATTTATTGAAACACCTATTCTTGAAGAGACGGCTTTGTTTAAGCGAAGCGTGGGTGAGAGTAGCGATATTGTTGGCAAAGAAATGTATCAGTTTATTGATAAAGGTGAAAACGATGTTTGTTTGCGCCCAGAGGGAACGGCTGGCGTTGTCAGGGCGTTTATCCAACAAAAATATGATAAAGCAGGTGGCGTTAGGCGCTTTTTTTACCATGGCCCAATGTTTCGTTATGAGCGACCTCAAAAAGGACGTTTAAGACAATTTCATCAATTTGGTGCAGAAACATTTGGCGAAGCTAATGTTAGAGAAGATGCAACAATTATTTTAATGCTTTGTGAAATGTTTAAAACTTTAGGCATTGGCTTTACTTTGGAGATAAATTCTTTGGGTTGTCCTGTTTGTATGCCGCCCTACCGTACCCAGTTGGTTGGTTTTTTAGATAAAACCGAGGGTTTATGTGAAGATTGTGAAAGACGTAAATTGACTAATCCTATTCGTGTTTTGGATTGTAAAAATGAACATTGTCGTATTTTACTGTCCAATGCGCCGATGCTTTTGGAAAATTTGTGTGAAGAATGTTCAACTGACTTTGCTGTATTGAAGAGTGTTTTAGATAGTTTTGGTATTGCTTATAGCATCAATTCAAAGTTGGTGAGAGGTCTTGATTATTATTCTAAAACGGCCTTTGAGTTTGTTAGTTCTGACATTGGGGCACAAAGTGCGATTGCAGGTGGTGGAAGATATGATAGGCTGGTCGAATTTTTAGATGGTAAGTCTACGCCAGGTGTTGGTTTTGCTATGGGAATTGAGCGTTTGATGGAATTGGTGAAGATGCCAGAGGCAAAGCGTGAAGGCTATTATGTTGGTGCACTATGTGAAGAAGCATTGGAAGTCGCATATCGTTTGAGCATTGCCAAACGTCAAAACTTTGTGGTACATACACTTTATGAGGCCAAATCACTTAAATCACATTTAAAGAATGCTGATAAAAATTATGTAAAATTTTGTGTATGTATCGGTGAAGACGAACTCGCAGATGGCACCATTTGGATTAAAGATTTGGAAAGTAAAGAAGAACAACGTATTAAATTAGAGAATTTTTAAGGAGCACGACATTGGATTATGGCATAAAAACATGGGGAAATGATAATTTTTTTATTGAAGATGGAAAGGTTAAAGTCAATACAGGATGTGAACCTTCATTAATTGAAATTGTCCATGAAATACGAAAAGATGGCATCCGTGGTCCTATTCTTTTACGTTTTCCTCACCTTATTCAAAAACAAATTCGTATGATTTATAAGAGTTTTATAGATGCAAAAAAAGAGTATGGCTACGAGGGAAGTTTCAATGCCGTATACCCCCTCAAGGTAAATCAATTTCCTAATTTTGTGAAAAACCTTGTTTCTCTTGGAGAAAAATACCACTATGGTTTGGAGGCTGGAAGTAAGGCTGAACTCATTTTGGCGATGGCTTACAATAACCCTCATGCCCATATAACAGTTAATGGGTTTAAAGACAACGAGATGATTTCCCTTGGTTTTATTGCCGCAGAGATGGGGCATAATATTACGTTAACGATTGAAGGGCTTAACGAATTAGAGAGCATCATTAGCATTGCCAAGGATAGATTTGGATGTGTTCCTAATATCGGGCTTCGTATCCGTTTGCATAGTTCTGGCATTGGTATTTGGGCTAAAAGTGGTGGTATCAACTCAAAGTTTGGACTGACTTCCACAGAGCTTCTTGAAGCAGTTAATATGATTCGAGATGCTGGTTTACTCGATAGATTTACCATGATTCATTTTCATATAGGCTCACAAATTACTGACATTGCTCCTTTGAAAAAAGCGCTTCGTGAAGCTGGGAATATCTATGCAGAGCTTTGCCGTATGGGTGCTACACATCTTAAAGCCATTAACCTTGGTGGTGGCCTTGCTGTTGAGTATTCACAGCATAAAACGACATTGCATAAAAACTATACCCTAAGCGAATATGCTAACGACGTTGTGTACTTACTTAAAGATATTGCCAATCAAAAAAATGTTGCCGAACCTGATATTTTTATTGAATCAGGCCGTTTTGTTGCAGCGCATCATGCTGTCCTAGTTGCACCTGTCTTAGAACTTTTTTCACAAGAATATACAGATCAAAAATTGCATCTTAAAGAGATTAATCCACCATTGGTTCAAGAATTATATGATCTTTTGGGAACTATGAACCGTAAAAATGCACTAGAATTTTTACACGATAGTATTGATCATATGGAGTCTTTGTTAACTCTCTTTGATTTAGGTTATATTGATCTTCAGGATCGTTCCAATACTGAGGTTTTGGTCAATTTGATTATTAAAAAAGCTGTGGGATTGATTGCGGATAAAAAACTCAGTGAAATTTTAGATATTCAAGATAGGGTGCAAGAGCGCTATTTAGTGAATTTTTCTTTATTTCAAAGTTTACCAGATTTTTGGGGTATTGGTCAGACATTCCCCGTAATGCCGCTTGATCGCTTAGATGAAGTACCGACACGTTCAGCTTCCTTGTGGGATATCACATGTGATAGTGATGGCGAAATTGGTTTTAATACCGAAACGCCTCTATTCTTGCATGATGTTGATATCAAAAACCGTGATTATTTCTTAGGCTTTTTCTTGGTGGGAGCTTATCAAGAAGTATTAGGCATGAAACACAACCTTTTTACGCATCCAACTGAAGCTACTATCATTATTGATGATGATGGCTTTGTGGTAGAAAATATGCTTGAATCTCAAAGTATCAGTGATATTTTAGAGGATTTGGATTATGACATTAAAGAAGTACAAGAAAATCTTAATAATCGTATAGAAAAATCTACTATTATTAGTGAAAAAGAAAAAAAGCATATCTTAGGTGAAATTTACCTCTTTTTAAATGATAATGGATACCTTAAAACAATTAATAATGAGGAGATATCAGGATGAGTCATTCGGTATCTCTTTGGTTTAAGATCAAAGAGGATTTTTCACAGCCAGTTTTACGTGATCCTGCTTTAAATTCCAAGATTGAACTTTTTTTCAATTATCCAGGTGTTTGGGCCTTGGTGAATTATCGTATTGCGCATGCATTATATACAAAAGGGTTTAAAGTCTTAGCTCGCATTTTAATGGGTATTTCCCAAGTAATTACTAATATAGATATTCACCCTGCATGTACGATTGGTAGGCGTGTATTTTTGGATCATGCTTTTGGTGTTGTTATTGGGGAAACAGCGATAGTTGGAGATGAAGTACTTATTTATCAAGGTGTTACTTTGGGGGGCGTTAGTTTAGAGAGAGGTGTTAAGCGCCATCCTACTATTGGTCACAATACCGTTATCGGATCAGGTGCTAAAATTCTTGGAGATATTATTATTGGTGAAAACTGTCGTATAGGTTCTAATTCAGTTGTTGTTAAAAGTATTCCTGATGATTCTACTGCTGTTGGTATCCCTGCTCGTATTATCGAAAAAGGGAGAGATAAGAACCCTATGGCTCATAATAAGATTCCTGATATCAATAAAGAACTTTTTATCTATATGTTTAAACGACTTAAAATCTTGGAAGATATTATTCAACACAATCACGGTGATGCTAAAACAAAAGACGATGAACTTGAGTTTATCTATAAATCGTATTTAGAGTCAGTTAAAGAATAATTTTTGATGTAATTGTTTCATTTTTTGCTATAATCATCGCGAGATTTTAAATGAGGAAAGTCCATGTCTATGTTATCAAAAAGAATTCAAGTGTTGTCTCCCTCTCTTACTATGGCCATTACAGCGTTGGCTAGAGATATGAAAGCAAGTGGCAAAGATGTGCTTAGCTTTTCAGCAGGTGAGCCTGATTTTGATACCCCGCAAGTGGTTAAAGATGCTGCAATTAAGGCAATTAATAGTGGTTTTTCAAAATATACAGCCGTTGGAGGGACTCCAGACGTTTTAAAGGCAATTGCTGGCAAGCTTAAACGTGAAAATAATATTGAGTATAAACCAAGCGATATTGTTGTAAATGTTGGCGCTAAACACTCTTTATTTAATATCTTTCAAGCTATTTTAAATGAAGGTGATGAAGTCATTATACCTTCTCCTTATTGGGTGACTTATCCTGAAATTGTTAAATACAGTGATGGCACTCCTGTGTTTATTGACACAGATGAGCAAAGTGGATTTAAAATTACACCTACACAGCTTAAAGCTGCTATTACGCCTAAAACTAAAGCCCTTTTGATTAATACACCTTCTAATCCAACAGGTGCTATTTATAGTAAAGAAGAATTAAGTGCTTTAGCCGAGGTTCTTAAGGGAACAAATATATTAGTTGTTTCGGATGAAATGTATGAAAAAATCATTTTTGATGGCAAGCAGTTTACTTCACTTGCTTCCATTAGTGAAGATATGTATAAACGTACGATTACTGTCAACGGTCTTAGTAAGTCGGTTTCTATGACTGGTTGGCGTTTCGGTTATTTGGCCTGCCCTATTAAAGAAATTACGAATGCTATTGTTGATTTACAAGGACAAAGTACCTCTAATATTAATTCCATTACGCAAAAAGCTGCTGTTCCAGCCTTAGATGGTTTAGCTGATGATGATATTGAAGTAATGCGTAAAGCTTTTGAAAAACGTCGAAATATGGCTTGTGAAATGATTAATGCCATTGAAGGTTTGAGTACCCTTAAACCTGAAGGTGCTTTTTATCTTTATGTTAATACAAAAGCAGTTGAAAATGATTCAATAAAATTTTCTAAGATGCTTTTAGAAGAAAAAGGTGTTGCTGTTGTCCCTGGTCTTGGCTTTGGAACAGATGGTTACTTTAGATTATCCTTTGCTACGGATGATGCAAGTATTAAAGATGGTATTCATCGTATCAAAGAATTTGTTGAAAACTATAAAAAGTAATTGTTTAATATTGGGCGTATTAAAGGCGCCCTCCTTTCAAAACTTCCTATAAAAGTCTTATTGTTTTGTTTAAATTTCACTTAAAGTTTTACATGTAAAGGTCGATAATGAATAAATATGCCATTAAATTAGCACAAACATGTCTTGGGTGCAAAAAACCATCATGCCAAACTGGTTGCCCTGTAAATACACCTATCGCAGAAATGATACGACTTTTTTTAGCTGGCGATATTAAAAAAGCCGGTAAAATGCTTTTTGATAATAATCCTCTCTCTGTTATTTGCTCCCTTGTATGTCCTCATGAAAAACATTGTGAAGGACATTGTGTTCTTAATAAAAAGCAGACAGCGGTTAGCGTTGGTAGTATTGAGAATTATATTTCTGATTTATATATCAATGATGTTCAATATGAAAAACCTGCATCTAATGGTCATAAAGTTGCGATTATTGGTAGTGGACCTGCCGGTATTGCCTTGGCATTTATCTTATCTGCTAAAGGTTATGCGATTACCATGTATGATGCTAATGATAAAATTGGTGGTGTACTTCGTTATGGTATCCCCGATTTTAGGCTTAATAAAACGACGTTGGATACATTAGTCATCAAGCTCAAACAATTAGGGGTCACAATTCGTCCCAATATTACTATTGGTAAAAATATTACGATTAATGATCTTTTTCGTGATGAGTTTAAAGCTGTTTTTATTGGAACAGGTGTTTGGTCACCTAAAAAACTAGATATTAAGGGTGAAAGTTTAGGACATGTTCATTTTGCTATTGATTATCTTAAAAGTCCATCTGTTTATTCCTTAGGAAATACCGTAGTTGTTTTAGGCGCTGGTAATGTCGCTATGGATGTAGCGCGAACAGCTGTGCGTAATGGCGCGCGTGATGTTATTATTATGTATCGTAAAGGTATGGAAAATATTCCAGCCTCACATCATGAAGTAGAATGTGCCAAAATTGATGGTGTTAAATTTGAGCTTTATAAAGAACCAATAGAAATTTGTGAAAACGGTATCAAATATGTCAGTACAGATGGTAGTGGCGAAGAAGGGTTTTTTGATGCAGATTCTGTTTTAGTTGCAATTAGTCAAAATCCAAAAGATAATATTGTGCAAAGTTCTAAAGAAATTATGGTTGATGGTAAGGGGCTTGTTGTGACTGATGAAAGTGGTAGAACATCTATGAAAGGTGTTTTTGCATCTGGTGATGTTGTAACAGGTGCACGTACTGTTGTTGAAGCTGTCGCTTTTTCAAAAAATGTTGCAGTTGCCATTGAAGAATATATAGCAGCTTTATAGCTTTACATGTAAATCTACATGTAAAGCTATACGAATATTATTTAGTTGTCTCTACTTGAAAGCGTGATTTAGCATCTTGTAATGCAGTAATAAGTTCATCTAAGTTTTCATAAGGAATATGGGCTTTCCAATCTGGCTCTTCCCCATTTTTCTTCAACGAAATACCAATACTCACCACTGGAAATGAACCATTTCCATAAGGTTCTTCTAAGTGTGAAATTGAAATAATTCCATTTTTTGTACCAGCAAGTGCAAATTTTGTTAATATTGTATTTTTTCCGCTCATTGTCTAATCCTTTAATTTTTTTTGAAAAATCTAGCTATTTTAGCTTGTGTTTTTAACCATTCATGTTGAAGTGTTAATGGAAAACCACCATAAGTTTTGCCACCTTCAATTGATTTTGTTACTCCTCCACGTGCGGCAATCATAGCAAAATCACCAATTTCGATATGACCAGCTGTGGCACTTTGCCCACCCATTATGACATTCCTACCAAGTTTTGTTGAACCAGCAAGTCCAGATTGTGCCACCATAATTGAAGATTGACCAATTTCACAGTTGTGGCCAATTTGTACTAGATTATCTATTTTAGTACCTTTTTTTAAGATGGTTGAACCAAAGACAGCTCTGTCAATAGTCGTATTAGCACCAATTTCAACATTCTCTTCTAAAATGACATTACCACTATGATAGATTTTAATATGCTCACCTTGTGGCGTATGAGCATATCCAAAGCCATCACTTCCAATTATGGCACCTGCTTGAAGGATACATCCCTCTTTGATAATACTGTTATCATAAATAACAACATTAGGAAATATTCTTACATTTTTTCCGATAAAAACATTGGCTCCAATGGTTACATTGGGCATAATATGAGTGCCTTCTTCAATAATGGTACCATCGCCTATAACAACATTTTTACCAATATCGCACATCAAGGCTATGTGTGTTTCATTGTTGGCGCACACAAAGTCTTTTTTGGCAAAATAAGCACTAGCATATGCCATACTAAGATGTGGATTTGGACTTATAAGTGCAATGCATGTTGCAGGAACATATGATTGATAGTGTGAAGATACAAAGACAGCACCAGCCTTTGTTGTTTGCAAATCAGGTAAAAGTTTTGGATTTTCAAGATAGGCAATCTGTGAAGAAGTAGCCTCTTTGAGTGTTGCTAAAGAGGTTACTTCAAAATCGTTACCGACAAAATCTAGTTTTAAAGGCGTTGCGAGTTGTGAAAGCTTCATTAAATATCCATAGCTACAGAACCACTTCGAACCATATCAATAGGGTTATATTTTTTAATGGCTTTAAGAAAATTATCAATTCTCTCATAATCATCTGCGACCATAACTACGATAAAATCTTCATTACTACTTGCAATGGTTCCATTATACGCTTTAAGCATAGCATCAAGGCCATTAAAATCTTCATTGAGAGGAATTTTAACAAGGGCTAACTCTTTTTCAACAAAAGTACCAGACTCAATAACTTTATACGTTGGAATGAGTTTATGTAATTGCTTCACAATTTGCTCTAAAACAGCGGTATTGCCAGAGGTTACTATGGTTAATCGTGATAAATTGGTTTTAGGTATAGGCGCTACTGTTAATGAGTCGATATTATACCCTCGGCCCGCAAAAAGTCCTGAGATACGAGATAAAACACCATCTTCATTCAAAACAATAACAGATAAAACTCTTCTTATTTGTTCCATCTTTTACTCCTTATACTCAAGCATCATGTTATACAATGTTCCACCCGAAGGCACCATTGGTAAAACATTTTCAAAACGATCAACGTGAACATCAATCATACAAACTGTATTACTTTTCAAGGCTTCTTCAAGCGCAATATCAAACTCTTCTTTGGTATGAACTCTAAAACCACGCCCTCCAAAACTCTCAACTAATTTAACAAAATCCGGTTGGACTGTTAAATCAGTAGACGAGTAGCGTTTGTCATAAAAGAAAGTTTGCCATTGACGAACCATGCCTAGAAATTGATTATTTAAGATGATGTTGATGACGGGAATTTTACTTTCTACCGCGGTCATTAGTTCTTGAATATTCATCAAAATTGAGCCATCACCAGTAAAGTTAATAATGGTTTTAGAAGGCATAGCAACTTGTGCTCCCATAGCTGCAGGTAAGCCAAAGCCCATCGTTCCAAGACCTCCACTAGTGACCCATTGACGAGGGTAACTAAAAGGATAAAATTGTGCTGCCCACATTTGATGCTGTCCAACATCCGTACAAATAATCGCCTTATCACCCAGTAATTGTCCCACACGCTCAATTGCCCATTGGGGTTTTAAGATTTCATTGGAGTCCTCATATTTAAGAGGATGAATTTCATCATATCGATTGAGTAAATCGCGCCATGGCTTGTATTTATTCTCATCAATATGCTCTTTGGCCAAAGGGATCATGGCATCAACAACATTTTTTAAATCACCAACTATAGGATAGTCAATTGGTACAATTTTACCAATGCTACTTGGGTCAATATCAACATGAATGATTTTGGCATGTTTGGCAAACTCACTGAGCTTTCCGGTAACCCTATCATCAAAGCGTGGACCAAAAGCAATCATCAAATCTGCTTCACTCATCGCCATATTAGCACTATAACAGCCGTGCATTCCTAGCATTCCAAGAAGCAATGGATTTTCATCGCCCATAATACCTCGTGCCATTAATGTTTCAACAGCAGGAATTCCTGCAATACGGGCGAACTCTCTAACCTCTGCACTGGCGTTAGAGTTAATTGCACCACCCCCAATGTAAAGAACAGGACGCTTTGCGTTGGCAATAGCTTCAATGGCCTTTTTAATCTGACGAGGATTACCTTTATAGGTTGGCCTATATGTTTGCATTTTAATTTCATCAGGATAATCAAACTCACCCATATGCGCACTAACATCTTTGGGTATATCAACATGTACAGGACCTGGCCTGCCACTTCGTGCAATGTAAAACGCCTCTTTTAAAATACGTGGCAAATCTTTAACATCTTTTACGAGATAATTATGTTTAACACAAGGTCTGCTAATACCAACAGCATCAATTTCTTGAAAGGCATCCGTACCAATCATACTAATAGGAACTTGCCCACTAATCACCACCATAGGAATCGAATCCATATACGCTGTTGCAAGACCTGTTACGGCATTAGTAAAACCTGGGCCACTGGTAACAAAAGCAACACCAACTTCACCGCTTGCTCTTGCATAACCATCTGCCGCGTGAATTGCTGCTTGTTCGTGTCTTGTAAGAATATGTCTAAAATAATTTTGTTTATAAACTTCATCATAAACATTCATGATAGCACCACCAGGATAGCCAAAGACGACGCTGACATTCTCCTTACGTAGTGCTTCTATGACCATTTGGGAACCGCTTAACTCCATGACCTCTCCTTTCGTATTTTAATGATGCTTATCATGCAAAGCATTAAAAATAATGATACTTTGCAAAAAAAGTGGGTTATTATAGCAAATTAATATTAAAGAACCTTCACTACTTAATGTGTGATAAAATTGTTACAGTTAGCAATCGCTACACCTTCACGCAAACCATCATCCATAACAACACATGTAGTGAAGCCTAATTTTTGCATTAAAGCTTGGACTATTAGGATACCTACAATAATCAGATCTTTACGATTCGTGCCAGTATAGCGCTCAGCTTCAAGAGGTGGCATTGTTGAAAGTCGTTCAAAAGCATGCTGGAAATCATTCATATGTAAAGTGCTTCCATTAACTTTGTTATAGTCATAATGCTCATAATCTAAGCCTTGAATAAAGGCTGACACAGTAGTGGGAGTTCCTGCCGTTGTTACTAATTGTAAATATTTTTTTGGTATATTACCGTGAGTTTGGATAAAACTATCAATATTGGAAACAATTTCTGTTACTTTTGAGGCAATATTTTCTGTGTATTTTTCTGCCATTGTGACGATACCAAAAGGAAAGCTTTTGCTTTCTTTGATGCCTTTGTAGGAAAATGTAATTTCTGTAGAACCACCACCTAGATCAAATAAAACATAGGTATCACTTATGAGTGATTCACGTTTGAGTGCATTTTCAATTGCCAATGAAGTCAGATAAGCTTCTCTTTCACCACTAATAATATCAAATTTTAATCCAAATTGTATTTCTATAGTGTTTAAAACTTGTGTTGCATTATGTGCTTTTCGCATGGCTTCAGTTGTTACACAAAAACATTTATGTGATTTAAAATCGAATAGTTTTGAAGCTTCATCAAGGGCATCTATTATGGCTTTTTGTGAACTTGCTGCTATCATATTTGTTTTATGCAAGTCTTTAGCTGTTCGAACTATTTTTTCAAATGCATTGATACGTTTTTGAGTTAAACAGTCAAACTCTAATATACGCAGTGTATTAGAACCAAGATCAAAGGTTAGCATATAGAGTTAATGAGACCGAAAAATTTTAGAGACAAAATGAATCAATAAACGAAAAAAACCTATGGCAAGATAACAAATAAATGTATAAAGTAGTGGATGGTATGGCATTTTGTGTTCGCTTAAGTGTTGAAGGTGAAGAATAGGATGTGCTATCCACTGGTTCATATGCATACCAAGGGATAATACAAGTAACACTAAGGCGAAAATTAATAATTCTTTTTGTACCATTAATAACCTTCATAACTCTTTCTAAAAAAAATTATAATACTTGTTCCCAACTTAAATTTACGTATAAAACATCATATAGTTCATTTATCACTCAAAACAAATATAACTTAGTGCTAAATAATACTCATATAATATTACTACAAAAGGGAATATTTAGAAATCAAGAAGTAGAATGGATAGATACACAAAGTAAGGATAGGTACATGAAATCAGACAAAATCATTGAAGAATTACTCGGTGAGATTGAAAAATACGAAGGTAAAATGTCACGTCGTGAAGCAATGAAATTTTTAGCTGCATCCCCTGTAGCGGCGAGTGTTTTAGCTGGTTCAATAGGCACAACACAAGCTAAAGCTTCATCGAGTGCCACAGGCAAAATAGTGATTGTTGGAGGTGGACTTGCGGGCGTGTCTACAGCTGCAAAATTATGCAATAGTTTATCAAATCCAGATGTAACTATTATAGAACCTAATCCAAAATCAGTGTCATATCAACCAGGACAGACACTTATTGGGGGCGGTGTGTGGCAAAAAAGTGACATTGAATATAAAATAGAAGATTTTTTGCCTAAAGGTGTTAAATTAATCAAAGATTCAGTTGTTAGCTTTGATCCAACCAATAATAAAGTAAAAATTTCAAGTGGTGAAGATATTACGTATGATTATTTGGTGGTTGCAACAGGCTTAATGTTGAACTATGGTGGAATAAAAGGATTAGAAGGCGAAATTACTTCTGCTGGTGAAAATACTATTGTTCGCCAAAAGGTAGGTAAAAATGGTGTTTATTCTATCTACTTTGCAGATGGTGCTGTTGATACCTATAAAGGTATTCA
Organism: Sulfurospirillaceae bacterium; assembly: GCA_028684065.1. Taxonomy (GTDB): domain Bacteria; phylum Campylobacterota; class Campylobacteria; order Campylobacterales; family Sulfurospirillaceae; genus Sulfurospirillum. Next base: position 34,872 of record JAQUGO010000012.1, on the reverse strand, counting down.
AGAATTAATTGAAAAAGCAAAAAAACATACTGGGACTGAAAAATTGCAAGCTTATTTTACAGATCCGAGTACTCCTATCAAATGTGGTGGTGCACCTAAAAAAATCATGTATTTGACCCATGCTCGATTGGTAGAAGCAGGTGTGAGAGATAAAGTTGATTTGATTTTTTGTCCAAGTGGTAGCAAAATGTTTGGTGTAACTGAATATCATGAAGCTATTTTGGCACAATTTAAAGCACGAAATTTCAAATGGGAATACAAAACCAATTTAGTCGCTATTGATACCGATAAAAAAGTGGCAACTTTTGAAAAAACATGGCTTGAAAAAGGTGAGTATGATGAGGATTTAAAAGAGTACACCATGGTTCAAATGTCTAAAGAGGAAGAGCGCAAATATGATTTTATTCATATAACACCACCTCAAAAAGCTTCTGATATTGTTGGCAAATCACCAATAGGCTCTTCTAAAGGATGGGTACCCGTCGCACAAGAGACATTACAACATGTCAAATATAAAAATATTTTTTCTTTAGGAGATGTTGCCGCCCTGCCAATGGGAAAAACAGGTGGAAGTATACGTAAACAATATGGTGTTTTGGCTGATAATCTTATTGCCGTTATGGAGAAAAAAGAAAAACTTCCTTCGGCTTACCATGGCTATACTGTTTGTCCACTGATTACCAGTATTGGAACAGTTATGTTGGCAGAATTTGATTGGACAGCTAAACCTACTCCATCATTTCCACTTGACCCTACACAAGAGCGTTGGATATGGTGGTTACTCAAGGTATATGCACTCAAACCTATGACAATTTACGGCATGCTTGCTGGTCGAGCTTAATATAATAAGTATGAATAAGAGATAAAGGATAAAAGAATGAAAAAATTAATATTAATTGTGTCGTCTGCTGTAGCCCTTATAGCATTAAGTGGATGTGGCGATTCACCCAAAAGCAATACAGTGACTTATAAATATACTCCAGCTGAAGTTTATAAAGCGACATGTTCGCATTGTCATGGAGATAAAGGTGAAGGAAAGGCAGAAAAGAAAGCACCTGCCATTAATAAAAAAATAGTTCAAGAACTTGAGTTAGATCTTTTTGATATTAAAAATGGTGGACTTGGTCAATCAACAGCAACTGAGCACGACGTGATGGAGCATAATATGCAAAAACTCACTGAAAAAGGTTATGATTACGATATAAAAGCTATGGCTAATTATATTTTCAATACTTTCAATATAAATAAATAATAATTTATGTATTATGTTTTCTGATGTTTCAACATCAGAAAACATAAGAAAAGAATCTAATGAACAGAAAATTTGGTTATGTTTTTGTATGGCCTTTATGTACGCGCATGATTCATTGGATTATTGTAATCTCTTTTCTTGCCTCTTTTCTAACTTCTTTTTTTCATGATAAATTCATCTACCATATAGCCTTTGGATATACTTTTGGCATTGTTCTCACATTTCGTATCATTTGGGGTTTTTTGGGGCCACAATATGCTACCTTTAATACATTTATGTTACATGCGAGTAGTCTAAAACACTATTTTCAAGAAAAAGTAAACAATAGATGGCGTAAAATTCATCCAGGACACAATCCAGCATCAAGTTGGTTTACATTGATAGTTCTTTTTATAGGTTATCTAATCGTCTTCGGAGGTATTCTCCTGTATGGCGTTCAAGAAGGCTGTGGTATAACACGTTTTCTAAACCCTTTATATTATCACTACTCGAATGTATTATTAACAATACATCAATATACTTCATATAGTCTCTTATTATGGGCTTTTATTCATGTCATAGGCGTTCTTATTGAGCAATTCTATCATAGAACAAATATGGTATTTGCAATGGTGACTGGTTATAAACAATGTGATGGAATTGATACAAAAGTATCGGCTATTCGAAATATTTTTGTGTATAGTGTGATTGCCTTAGTCGTATATTCTTTTTATTTCATTGTATCTCAACCTGAAAATAGTTTAACTCAAAGTCGTTTCGAACCTATTGATTTTGAAACAGAAAGTCCTGCTTTTTACGAAAAATGTGGTAAATGTCATAAAAACTATCCACCATATATGCTTCCAAAAGAATCATGGGTCAAACTGTTTGATGGTTTGGAAAATCATTTTGGAGAAAAAATCACAGAAAACAATATTTCTAAAGAGATGCAATTGGATATAAAATCGTATGTTCTTGCCCATAGTGCAGAATATTCAAGCCGTAAATTATCTTTTAAAACATTAGAATCATTAGGTGAAATGAGACCGTTATCAATTACAAAATCGCCTTATTGGCGCAGGGTTCATCATCGTATTAGTAATGAAACGTTTAAATCTCCTTTGATAAAAGATAAATCAAACTGTTTTGCATGTCATCATGGTTTTGAAAAAGGAATTTTTGATATTACTTTTATTCACATTCCTCAATAATATAAAATCACGTTAAATATTTATTAAAATTTTTTTTACCTTTTAATTGAAAGAGAATCTATATTATTTATGACTATAATCTGATAAAACTATTTTTCATAACTAAGGCGGTTTAAAATGTTTCGTCTGTTTTCATTCTTTTTAATAGTCATCGTCTACGCGTATAGCTCGGATAATAATTTACGTGAAGGAATTCTTGAATACAATCAAAAATCCTACGCAAAAGCTAAGATTTCTTTTGAACAAGCTATTAAACAAGACGAATCAGCTAATGCTGCTTATATGCTTGGTAAAATGTATTTATATGGGGAAGGAGTACATGTTGACACTATAAAAGCTATAGAACTTTTTGAATTTGCTCGTGAGTATGGAAATATTCCTGCAGGTTGCTACTTGAGTGAAGCTTATATGAATGCCCATACCAATACAAGTTATATTGCTGATGGGTTGATGAAAGGTTTGCGCTTAAAAATTCCTCATTGTCAAAAAATACTTCAACGCTATTTCAGCTATAAGTTTTAATTTAGAGCTTATAAAGAGTTTCGAATGCACTTTTTTTATTTGAAACATAAAAGATATTTTCCATGTGATAGTGTGCATCAAAATGTTTGAGTTTTATTTCATAAGAATGATTAGTTCCGATTATTCGTATGATTTTCCCTATTAAAAATTTTTCTTTCATCATAAAAGTTGTTTTTGACAAAATATCAAAATCATGGTCTGAAGAAATTTTCAAAAGAGACATATCATTGATAATAGTGAAATATTCTTTTAATTCAGTACATTTTTTAGCAAACAATTCAATGGAGTCTAACATTTTATCTTTCGGGACTATTCCTGTTATGCTCATAAATAAAATATTTTTCTCTTTATCTACACGAAAAACAACCATGCACTACCCTTGAGTTATAAAAATTAATTTATGTATTAAAGTATAAAATCATTTAATAACATCTGAAATCATTTCGCAATATGGATTTTGCTATAATGTTATTATATATTTAAATAAGGATTTTATAATGCTTCTAGGAGTTAACATTGATCATATAGCTGTTTTAAGAGAAGCACGAAAAATAAATGACCCAGACCCCCTAGATGCAGTTTCTTTGGTGAATCGTGCAGGTGGAGATCAAATCACTATTCACCTTAGAGAAGATAGACGCCATATTCACGACGAAGATGCTCGCAGAATTATTGAAAATTCATCATTGCCTGTCAATATGGAATGTTCCATTAATGCTGATGTTATTAAAATCGTGACAGCTTTACACCCACACCGTATAACATTGGTTCCCGAAAAGCGTGAAGAAGTAACGACAGAAGGTGGCTTAAATGTTGTACATTATTTTGATGCCATACAATCTATCGCTCAACAGCTCAAAAAAGAACAGATTGAACTCTCTTTATTTATTGATCCTACTACACTGATGATTCAAAAAGCTAAAGAACTTGATGTTGAATGGGTCGAACTACATACAGGATTATATGCCAATGTATATGCCATGTTATACTCTAATCTCGCAAGAACACATCATAGTATTAAAGAATTGGAGTGTGACCGTGTGAGTTTACATGTAAAGCTTAAGGATGCACTAGAGAGCCTGCAAGAAAGTGCTTCAGAAGCAAGAAAATTTGGAATACGTGTTGCTGCTGGACATGGGCTCAATTATCATAATGTACACAATATTCTTACAATAAAAGAGATAGAAGAGTTAAACATAGGACAAAGTATTATTGCTAAATCTATTTTTATTGGATTTGAAAATGCAGTAAAAGAAATGATAGGACTTATTAAATGAAAATAGCAATCAGTTTAGGTGATTTAAATGGTATTGGGTTGGAAATTGCTCTTCGTTCTCATGAAGAAGTTAAAACACTGTGTGAGCCTCTTTATTGTGTTAATGAAAATATGTTAGAATGGGGTGCTGCTTTATTAGGATTAGAAGTTCCAACCGATTTTGAAACGCGAGAATGTGGCAAAATATTTGAAATTGCACCAGGAGTTTGCAGTGAAGAAGCAGGAGAATCTTCTTATGACTCTTTTATCACAGCTGTTGCTTTAGCCAAAAGCAATGAGGTAAGTGCAATAGTCACTCTCCCTATTAATAAAGAATCTTGGGCTATGGCTGGACTTGAATACAAAGGTCATACGGATGCACTTAGTGATTTGTTAGGGTGTGATGCTATTATGATGCTAGGATGTGAAGCAATGTTTACTATTCTCTACACACATCATATTCCGCTCAAAGATGTTCCTCATGAAATCAAAGCTAAAAAACTTAAACCCTTTTTAGTTAAAGTTTATGAAGAAATAGGTGTTGACAAAATTGCTGTCTTGGGTCTTAATCCTCATGCTGGTGACAATGGTGTTATTGGTGATGAGGAAGAAGAGATTAAAAAAGCAATTCAAAAAGCCAATAATTTTTTAGAACGTGACGTTTTTGACGGTCCATTTGTACCTGATATGGCATTTACAAAAGCCAATAGAGAGCGTTATCAATACTTTGTTTGCATGTATCACGACCAAGGGCTCATTCCTTTAAAAGTGCTTTACTTTAACGAAAGTATTAATGTAAGTTTGAATGCTGGTGTTATTCGAACATCCGTTGATCATGGAACAGCATTTGATATTGCTTATAAAAATATGAATCCGTCTACACTGAGTTATATCAATGCTATTAAAGAGGCTGCTAAACTTGCCCAAGGTAAATCTTTATTAACCTTTTAATTCAAGTAATACTAAGATTTAAAATGTAATAATAATACAAATATTAATTAAGTAATACTTATTGTAGCTATAATTATTATTACATTTTATTTAGGAGTTTACTATGCATATTCCTGATGGTTATCTTTCTCCCATTACATGTATTGCCACCTATGCTGTTACTTTACCCTTATGGATTATTGCTTTTAAAAAACTCAAAGAACAGTTAGATGAGACAACATTACCATTAATCGCCTCTTTAAGTGCCCTAAGCTTCATTATTATGATGTTTAATATTCCTATTCCCGGTGGAACCAGTGGACATGCTGTGGGGGCTGCTTTAATTGCTATTTTATTTGGTCCTTGGATTGCTTCTTTATGCGTCAGTTTAGTGCTCCTCATTCAAGCACTTGTTTTTGGTGATGGTGGCATGACAACTTTTGCAGCTAACGCATTGGCAATGGGATTTATGGCATCTTTTACGGCTCATTATCTTTATATCAAGATACAGACTAAATTATATGCTCCTTTTTTAAGTGGTTGGATAGGCATTGTTATTTCATCATTCGTTGTTGCCGTTCTTTTAGGTATTCAACCCCTTATTGCAACAACACCAACGGGTGAACCATTATATTTTCCCTTTGGTTTGAACTTAGCGCTACCTGCCATTGTGGGTTCGCATATACTATTTTTTGGTATTGTTGAAGGTATCTTTACAGGACTTGCCTATCGTTATATTGTCAAAAATCAGATTTATAAAGGAGTACATGCATGAAAAATATTTTTTATCCTATTATAATTGTATTGATTTTTCTCCCATTAGGCTTGATAAGCGAAAATCCTGCATGGGCAGAATGGGAAAATGAGTATTATCAAGAGATGTTAGGTTTTATTCCTAAAGGCATTGAGAATGCATTTCACATGAAAGCACTTATACCTGATTATACGATTGCAGGTATAAATGAAGTTGTTGCATATTATCTTTCAGGTATTGTAGGTATTACTTTGATTTTTGGATTTTTTTATTTTCTTGGAAAAAAGATTGCACGATAGATTCCTTTTTGGCTTCTATTGTCTTGGACTAGGGATAATACTTTCTAGCCATTCTTTAGTGTATTTATCTACTTATGCTTTCATTTGTTTACTCTTAGCTAAAAAAGAGATTTTTATACTTCTTAAACGTGCCTTGAAATCTATCTTAGTATTTAATCTTGTCATTAGTATAGGCTATATTGTAACCTCTATGATGCAACAGCGTGTTTGGATTGATTATATTCTTATGTTTAATATACGTGTTTTTGATTTGACACTGCTCACCTTTTTATTCACGCGTTACGCTAATATTGCTCAAGCACTTTCGTTTTCAAAAACGCTTAGTTTTTTATGGACTATTTCACTTTCACAAATAATCAGTTATCAAAAAAGCTATGAGAATTTTAAACTTTCTCTCAAAAGTAGAGTCATTAAAAAAATGAGTGAGCGCTCTCAAAAAGAGTTTATTGCATCAGCTTTTGGCTATTTCTTTAAAAAAGCATTGTATGATAGTGAAGAAAAAAGTTTAGCACTTAAAGCAAGGGGATTGTTTGATTAAAATTGAAAATCTAAGTTATTACTATGAAACCAAAAAAGTTTTAAATCAACTCTCTTTTGACATTAAAACGGGTGAAAAAGTAGTTTTATTAGGTAATAATGGGAGTGGGAAAAGTACCCTACTTCGTATCTTAGCTGGCCTTTATTTTGGCGAAGGAACCTATCTTTATAAAGAGCAACTTTTAAGCAAAAAAAGTATTACAAAAAGTTTTCGAAAAGAAGTAGGAATTCTATTCCAAAACCCTGATACGATGCTTTTCAATCCAACTGTTTATGATGAGATAGCCTTTGGTTTGCGTGAATTTGATATGAGTGATATTGATGATCGAGTGAAAGCAATGGCTGAAAAATTTCAATTAAACACGTATCTTCAAAGCTCACCTTTGAAACTCAGTGGAGGTGAAAAACAAAAAGTTATGTTATGTGCTATCTTAGCCCTTGAGCCAGAATTTTTACTACTCGATGAGCCAACAGCAAATATGGACCCAAAAACAACAGGATTGTTTGTAGATTTGCTTTCGGAAATGTCTATTACAACATTAATCTCTACACACAATATTTCTATTGCATATGAATTAGGCGATAAAGCTTTAGTGCTTAATGAGAATCATCAACTAATCTTTGATGGTGCCATTGATACTTTAATGGCAGATAAAAATAGGTTAATAGAAGGTAATCTTTTACATATTCATAAACACAAACATAAAGATTTCCACCATTCCCACTATCATATGCATAATTTCTAGTCTTTGCATTGTTCTGATAGAGTATTAAAATTAAATTGGATTTAAACAAATAGAAATAATAATAATAAAGTATAAAATATTTTTTCTTCCCTTCAATTAAATCTTTACTGATGTTTGATAGAAAATAGTTAAGATATACTACTCCCTATCAATATACTTTTTTTATACTTTAAAATAATGCAACTGATCGTTAAGATTTTGGGTGACATTGTGTAAATGCTCAGTAGCTGAGGCAATCTCTTCTAAATCTTTTGCATTACTTGTTGTTATTTCATGGATATGATTCATCTCCTCCATGGCTATTTTGATTTTATTGCCAGAGTATTCCGACATAGATGTAGCCGTATCCATTACTTTAAGAGTGTTTTGCATAAAAGCAACGGATGCTGTAATTTTACTCGAAACAATTTCAGATTGTTTGACCAATTCATTAAAGAGTTTAGCATTAATATCCATTTGTGAACCAGAATCTCTAATAGCTTCAAGAATAACACTAACGGTTGTATTAATCTCTACAAGGCTTTTTTGTGTACGTTCGGCTAATAATCTTACTTCATCTGCAACTACTGCAAAACCTCGTCCATGTTCTCCTGCACGGGCAGCTTCAATGGCTGCATTCAATGCTAAGAGATTGGTTTGATCTGCAATATCATTAATAATATTAAGGACATCTTTAACTTTATCTGCATCATGAGATAGCGTTTCTAATTTGATTTGTAAGTCACTTTCGACAGCTGCTGTTTGACCAATTTGTTGAATAAGAACGCTAAAAATGGCAGTGGCATCTGTGAGAGAACTATTGGTCTCTTCAATCTCTTTTTTTGCAGCTTTTGTTGTGAAAACTGACTCTTCAATTTGTACTTTCGCCTCATAGCCACTTTTTGTCGTTTGGGCAACAATGCGACTTTCTTCTTCTGCTCGTTTGCCAATATTATTAGATGTGTTTGAGAGTTCATATGCAACCGTTGCATTCTCATCACTCGCATTGATTGCCCCAATAACAATTTTACGTAATCTTTCCATAAAACCATTCAGTGCATCTACAATTTCTTTGAGTTCATCATTATAAGGCGTGTTATAACGCAATGTCAAATCTCTTTCATTTGAAACAATGGTTTTTGTAAGAGAATGAAGTGGTACAAGGACACTACGTATAATAATAAAAATGAGTATTAATACGGTAGTTGTAACAATGCCACCTACCATTAAATAAATCATATTTGTATGATATATATGATTTTGAATATTCTCTTCCATATTTTTAATTGTGTGCTCAATAATGGATTCTGTTTCGTGTATCGTATCTCGTAATTTTCCAGTTAAGCCACTTTTTTCATTAAAACCAATAGTTTCAATAGCTTTTGCATACTCTACAAAACGGTCTCTATACGCTTGCATGAGGTTTTGAGTTGAAGCAAGTTCTTCATGTGATTGAATATATGAGAGTGCTTTTTGATAGTTTGCAGCATGTTCATCAAGATATTTGGGTGACATTCGTAACATAAAATCTTTTTCATTTCTACGAAGCGTTAGCATGAGCGTTTGCATCTGATAATCATGATGTGTTTTATAGATAGCTTCTGCATCATGCACTGCTTTACGAAGCGTCCCTTCAAGTCCATCTTCAGGATTAAGTCCAACTTTTTTGTGCAATGCAACGATTTCATCAAATACTTTGGCATAGTACTCTACAGTACCTTCTAATTGTTTAAATTCAGTAGTTTCAACATCAAGTTTTGTTGCATTAACAATGATTTCTTTAATGTGTACATTGATTTTTTTAAGTGAATCCTGGAATGTTTTGATGTATTTAAGATCTTTTCTTGCAAAAAAATCTTTTTCATCTTTACGTAGTTGTAAAATATACTCTTTTACTTGAGCAACATTATTATGCAATGATAAAAGCTCTTTTTCTTCATCATTAAAAATTTTAGAAGTAATATGAATAGCACTCATTCCAAGAAGTACAACAATTGCTAAAATAATATTTTTTGCTTTAATGGATAGATTTTTAAACATAATCTCCTCCTGCATAACTTACAATATATTTTAGAGCACTTTTAGTATTAAATTATAACATTAGATAAGAAATATAGTAAACAAAAGTGATTAATATTTATACAAAAACAATAATGTACTTTTTTATAGCAGATTGGTTATAAAATGGATAGGAACTTCACATGTAAAGTATTTAAGGCTAATAGTGTGCTCTTGATATCAGCATTATCTATTTTAAAATCAACCTTACTAGGCTTTTTATAAACAATATCATAATAATCAATTAAAAGTAGCTTGGCAACCATTGCTAAATCATCCCTTTGATATGCATCTATAATCTCTTCTTTGGAGGTAGTTTTAATATACGGAGTGATAGTTTGCATAGCTTTATAAAAGAAAGCATCATCAATTTTTATATAATCTTTCAAAATACGCTGAACTCTTTGCTCTATTGGAGCTGTTATTTCAATGCGAAAGCTCTCTTTCATCCTATTGTGAAGAAGGGTAGGAAGTGTTACATTCCCAATGCGTTTGCTCTCCCCTTCAATAAAAATAGCTGCTTCAGAAGGAATCGAAAAAAATGCTTCAAACAAAGAATTCTCAAACATTTTTTGACTCGGTTGTATACCTTTGATACTGCCAAAAGTAGAACCAAGGTGATTGGCAAAGGCTTCTAAATCGATACTATGAGGTAAAAATTTCAATAATTCACTTTTACCACAACCTGTGTTGCCGCCAAGAACAATATACTTTTTGTGTGGTAGCTTATCAAGGTAATTGAGTACATAATATCGGTAGCTTTTATAGCCACCTTTGAGTTTGAATACCTGATAACCAACATGAGAAAGAATAATAGCAATAGAACTAGACCTAAGGCCACCTTTGGCACAATAAATACCTATTTTACTACCTATGGGATGTTTCTTTGATATTTCTAAGAGATATTTAGCAACATTTAGACAGATATAATGAGCCCCTAATACTTTAGCATCATTGTGCGAAATTTGTTTATAGGTATATCCAACTTCGTGATGTTCACTATCGCTTAGGGCATAATAGTTTTGCGCTTCTGGAATATGTGATTCTGTAAATTCTTTAGGGCTTCTGGCATCAATTAAAAGGGAGAATTCTGCTTTTTTATGAACAAAAGCATCTCCGTCTAATTCTGTTAACATGAAATAAACTCAGGAATCAAATCTTTTAATGTTTGATATATTTTTTCAAAATCTGTTGAATAGACACGAGTATTGGCAACAGTTGTAATAAAATTTGTATCACCAATCCAGCGAGGAATAATGTGGTAATGAATGTGCTCAGCAATGCCTGCCCCTGCACTTTTACCTAAATTCATACCTAGATTGACACCTTGTGCTTCAAGCCCAATTTTCAGCATTTTGACGCACTGTTGTATGATATGAGACATATGTAACCATGCTTGTTCGTCAAGATTTTCAAGTGCATCGGTGTGATAATGTGGTATAACCATAAAATGTCCTGCTGAGTAAGGATAACGATTCATAACAATAAAACAAATTTCATCACGGTATAAAACGTGATGCATTGTGTCTAAGTGCGGATGATTTGAAAGGTTACAAAAAACGCAACCATCTACTTTCTCTTTAAAGTAGGTATCGCGCCATGGTGCATATAAATATTCCATTAATCTACTTTTTTAATTGCTTGTACAGAGGATTTGATGTCAGCTTCACGCATAAAGTATTCGCCAATTAAAAAAGCATCGACGCCAATTTTACTTAAGTTGACGATAGTTTCTTTATCATGTAATCCGCTTTCTGCCACAATGATTTTTCCTTGTGGAATAAGTGGCATAAGTTTTTCAGTTAATGTCATATCCATCTCAAATGTCTCTAAGTTTCGATGATTAACACCAATAATAGTTGCACCAGCAAAAATAGCTTTTACTAAATCTTCTTTATCGTGAATTTCAACTAAAACTTCGAGCCCAAGTCTTAGGGCATACTCAAGAAGATTTTTGAGTTCTTGTTTTGTGAGGGCTTTGGCAATAAGTAAAATAAAATCAGCACCATAAACTAGTGCTTCAAGAATTTGGTATTCATCAATAATAAAATCTTTACGCAATAGTGGTGTAGGTACATAACGCCTTATTTCTGTTAGATACTCAAGATTGCCTTGAAAATAATGAGGTTCTGTTAATACAGAAATAGCATCAGCACCACCAAGTTCATAGGCTTTGGCAATTATAATAGGATCAAAATCTTCTTTGATAATACCTTTGCTTGGACTGGCTTTTTTCACTTCGGCGATAATCCGATAAGGATTTTCTGGTGTTGCTGTAAGATAGGGTTTAACGTTTCGTGGCATATACGTATTGTAGGCAAGACTACGTCCTAACCAATCCATTGTAAATTTTTTTTTCTTTACTTCTAAATCTTCTCGTGTTCTTTTAATGATTTCATCTAATATCATTGTTTCTCTTTCAAACATTTTTTGATGGCTTCAAAGTGTTGAGCCACTTCTTCTTCATAAATATTTTCACCAAAATATTTCATAATCTCATTAGCCTCAGCACATTTTCCTAATTTATAAAGTCCCCATGCTAAGGAATCAAGATAATACGGTGAATTTGGTTCTATCTTCAAAGCCTCTTGGACAAGACTTAAGCCTTTTTCTATATTAATATCATGATCAATCAATAAATAGCCATAATAATTGAGATAGACAGAATCATGTAAAACACTCGTGACTTCATCAAATTTTGATTGAATTGAGTGTAGAACATCAGGGGTTAGATTTGCTTTATTGAGTTCGTATTCGTAGATAGCCATTTTGCCTAAAAAATCAAGGTTTTTGCTTTCTTTGTACAGTTTGTCAGCGAGTTTATAAGCTTTTTCAAACAGTTTTTGATTTACATAGATTTCTAAAAGAAGGGTAGGATTTGTTTGATTTTTTTCTAAAAATGAAATAGCTTCTTTAGTCTCTTTCTTATATATCAAAAGTTCGACAATTTTTTTAGAAAACTCTTCATTTGGATTTTCTTTATAAAGCTTTTTATAGGTGGAGATAAGCCCTTTAATATTTCTATCTCTACCATAGATTTCTAGCAATCTAAAACAAGCACTTTTCCCACATCCTTCCATACTTGCATAAGTTTCTAAATAAGCAATTGCATCATCTTTCTTACTCAAAAAGCGATAAAGTAGTTCTACAATATTGATTAAAATATCTTCAGATTGTTCTTGTTTATAGGCACTTTCAAAATATTTTAATGCCAATGGATATTCTTTCATTTGTAAATAAAGATTACCTGCGATACTAAGGTGTTGTACACTTTTGTCTATTCTTAGGAGTGCCAATATCTCTTGCTCTGCTTCTGTATAACGTTTCTCTTTAACCAATTGTCCTACTAATAAGCGATTAAAGTTTTTTTCTTCTGGATATTTTTGAATACCCATTTGAATGAGGTTGAGAGCATCTTTATCACCTAAAACAAAAGCCAAACCAGCTTCTTCTGCTAAATAGATTTTTTTCTGACTTTGGTCATATAAAAGATGATAAATCTTTTTTGCATTAACATAATCACCATTTTGTTGATAATTTAATGCTTGTAAAATTAAGTTATCTTCTTCTTCAAATGATTTTTTCGTTGTTTCATTATAAATCATCTCTTTTGTGCTACAACCAGTCAAAAGGAACAGTGCAATTATAAACGGATAATACCGGGACATTCTGATTCAACCTCATTAATATTTTCTTTAAAATAGTCCCAAAAAGGGAACGTTCTACATTGATTTGGACGCACAGCATAAATGCGGCATTGTCTTTTTTCTAAATCAAAAAAGATACATCTATGGCCACCGGTATAGGGTACCTCTTTTATGCTGAAACGATAGCGTACTTTTAGTAAATACTCATTTATAAAATCTTCCTTTTTATAGTTTAAATACTCACTCATCGCAATAATTTCTTCATTATTGGCCCAAATATAACCACTTTCTCCAATACAACAATTACCAGCACATGATTCACATGCTTTTGTATTGAAGCTGTAGGGATAATTATTTTTTGTCATAATAGATGATTGCATGTGTAACTCTTTGTTTGAGAGTGTGCAAAAATAGATTGCACTTTTGTGGAAAAGTTTTCATTTTCATACATAAATATTGGTGGATGAATTTTACATAGCGTTTTAGAATTTTTGCGTGCACGAATCAAAACTAAAGAGGCTTCTTTATCTACTTTAGGATATACAAAGCAGATATCTTCCACATTAAGCTTATTAGCCAAAAGCTCGCACATTAAAATATCCAACTGTTTAGCATCATAACAAAAGCAAAAATATCCTTTGTTACTTAATGTCTTTGTAACTTTATGTGCAAATTTATCAAAAGGAAGGTAGCTACTGTGGCGACTTATAGACAAAGAAAGATTGGTACTTTTAACAACACCCGTGTGATAAAAAGGTGGATTAGAGACAATAAAGTCAAATTTATCTTCAAATTTTGTGATTAAATAATCATTACATGTAAAGCTTTCAATTGCAATTGAATTTTGCTCAGCGTTATTTCGACTCAAAAGATAGTTTTGTTCTTGAATATCTAAGAGATGAACATCTAATGTAGGAAAATCTCTTTTTAAAAGTAATCCTAAAATACCACATCCACAACCAACATCAAGCAAACTTCCTTTAGGATTAAAGGACTTAATAAAATCATAGAGTAAAAGAGTATCACTATTATATCGATACCCTTCTTCGGGTTGATTTAAAAGCATGGTATTATTTGTAGACACTGATTTGAAATCCTCGCGCACGATCAATTTCTACATTAGATAGTGCATAACTAATCTTTGCCCCCTCGCCTAATGTACCCGTTACAAGCTCACCACCCGCTTTTGCTCTCGCTTTTCCTAATCCTATATTGGCAAGTCCAGTAATTCTATCAATTTCACTATCGTCTATGCCAACTTTTTTATTTTTAATTAACTTAAGTGATGCAAAACCACCATTATCAACAATAGGAGCCACTTCAAAATAGTAAGATGTATCATATTTGTTTAAAAATGATTTTACATTTTGTTTACAAGTATCACTTACCGCATTCACCCCTGTACCCATATCGGTACACGTTATTTTTTCTATGAAGACTAATTTGGATGCTTTGGTCTCTACTTTCGTTGCAGGTATAGAGGCTTGTTGTAGAGCTTTGGATGATGAGGCTGTTTCTAAGAGTTTTATTTTCTCGCCTAAAGTTTTAATGGTTTGTTCACTGGAAGCCAAGCGTTTTGTAAGGTCATCTTTGGTTCTTAGCAAGTCAGTTTCTTTTGTTTTAAGTTCATTTTTTAACTCAACAATAGTACTTGTTTCGCCTTTTTCAGCTTTAACTAAAGCAGCTTCTTTGTTTTTAATCTCTTTATCTAAAGCTTTGATTGTATCTAAATAATTCAGTTCTCGTTGTTTAAACTCTTCTTTAGCACTTTTGAGTTTTTCCTCTTGAGCTGCTTTGAATTGCTCATTTTTTGCAATCGTATCTTTAATCGCTAAAAGCTTAGTATCTTTCATTTTCAGCTCTTTGTCCATCGCTTTAAGGTTGTCAAGATATTCAATCTCACGTCTTTTAAGTTCATCTTTCAAATCAACCATTTTAGAATCTTCAGCAAGTCTATTTTTTTCAATCTGTGCTAGTTTTGCTTTTAAATCTTCTATTTGTTTATTGGTTTGAACTATTTGATTGTTTTCTAGCTCTTTTACCTTGGCATGTAGCGTTTTAATTGTATCATTCTTGCTAATGAGTTCATTTTGGCTTGTTTGTAATTTTATCTCTGTATCTCGAGATACTTTTTCAAATGAAGCTATTTTAAGAGTCTCTTCTTTTTTTAAACTTGCCAATGTTGTTTCTTTTGCCAGAAGTTCTTTCTCTAGTGAATTCATTTTAGCTAGATTTTCGGCATCTTTTTGCTTTACATCTTCCCGAAGATCATTAAAAGCGCCTCTTACTTCAGATAATTTACTTTCTTGGGCAATCTTTGCTTTTTGTTGTGCATCGTTCAATGCTAGTAATTGCGTATTGAGTTCTTGAATCTCTTTTTCTTTACTATCAACCTTGAGTTTTAAGTCTGTGTTAACACGCGTTAGTTCATTGACATGAAATTGCATTTTGTCATAATTTTCTTTTGCAGCATTTTTATATTCGCCTAGTTGTTTGTCTAGTTTTTCAAGCATTTCACGTTTTGAAGTTTCAAAACCAGCTATTTTTTCATTAAATAATTTATAATTTTTGTTGTGAATGCGATCATTCTCTTCAATTTTCTTTTTCACTTCAGCATCAAAATTTTGTTTTTCATTTTGTAACGTAACTATCTTTTGTGACAAATCTTTGATGTTAGCTTCTTTCTTAGCAACCGTTTCATTCAGGCTAAGTATAACAGTGTTTAATTTTTTTTCGGTTGCTTCTATCGATGCCTCAAGTTGTTTATTGGCACTATTAAGCTCTTTGTTTAATTTTTTTTCATCCTCTAAATAGGTTCTAAATTTATTAAAATCTTTTTCATTCTCAAGCATTAGCGCGTCAATATGTTTTTTGGCACTAGACAGTTCTACATTTGCGGCTTTTGTTTGTTCTTGTTCTTGTGCTATTTTCTTTGTATTTTCTTCATCCAATTTGACTAAATCAGCACGATTTTTGGCTATAAGTTTTTCAGTATCAGCCTTTAGAAGTTCGATAGTTTTGGCATATTTGGTGATTTCTTCGTTATGTTTGCGTTCAAGTTCTACCATAGATTTAGCATTTTTGGTTAAAATCTCATTTTTTTCATTGGATGCTTGAATACTTTCATCTTTGAGTTTCGATATTTCTTCAATTTTTCGGTTCAATGTGTTATTGGCAGACTCATTATTAGTTTTAATTTGATCATTTAAAAGAGCTATTTGGTCATTAAGTAATTTGATTTTATCTTTATAATCCATCAACTTAAACTGTTCTTCTTCTCTTGCCCTTTTAATTTCATCACGTTTTTTATCTTGTTCGTCAATTGCTTGTGCTTTTAACTCTTCAATTTGGCTTTTTAGCGTATTACTTTCGATATTAGCTCGCTGTGCAATGACCACATTTTCTTTTTGTAACTCATTGAGTTTCATAGTCAAATCACTGATGTTTTTATAGTGTTGTTGTTCAGCATCATTTATTTTTTCAAGGTTTTTATTACTCAGAGAAGTTTTTTCTTCTTCTCGTTCATTATTAATTTCATCTATTTTTCTGAGCAAATCATTCTTTTCATTCGCTAAAAGTAAATTGTCATGTTGTAAAAAAAGAAGTGTTTTTTGTAATTTTTGAACCATCCGCTTGAAATCGCGCGGTGTAACATCCGCTTCAGGAATGGGCTTACCTTCTTCATCTATGTATTCATCTTCAAATAAAGAGCCATCTTTGCTTTGCTCAATGACAGCATCTTTATCAATATAATGTGCTTGTAATTGAGTAGGGAGATCTTTAAACTGAATATCTTCTTTTTTAATGTATCCCATTTTCAATTCATTGAGTGAAGCTCCCCCAAAATTGCCAAAGTGATATGCGGCATAGCCTCCTGCGAGAAGGATAACACTAAATACAATATTTAAGAGAAAAGAAAATGGGATACTATTTTTGTGCATTCTTTAGCCTAGTTTTATTTGTTATTTAAGATATGATTAATGATATGGTATGCATGATTGAGTGCAATGGCAATAGACCCTCCACTTTTCACAGCGATATCTCCTGCAAGATAAAGTCCCTTAACTTTGCTTTCAAAATTATCATCAAACTCTGGCTTTCCTTCAGCATCAATGGTAATACCACATTTTTTTAAGAAATCTACAGGTGTTGTTCCACCAATAGCGTATACAACTCTATTGTAAATCGTAAAATAACCATCTGTGAAATTGACCTTGACTAAGCCATTTTCATTTTCAACAGAGACAATATCCATTCCTAAACGTAAACGAAGTTTTTCTTGGCCATTGTATTCATGAATCATTTTTAGATTAACATCATTGAGTCTATTAAAGCTATCACGGCGATAATTTAACGTAACATTATTTGTTTTCGAAAGTTCAATGGCATATTCAACAGCAGAATTTCCGCCCCCAACTAGCAATAATTTTTCACCTTGTGAACATTTATCTAAATTAAAATTAATACGTTCTTTTAAAGAAAGAGGTAAAGGGTAATCTGGTTTATTGGGTTTTCCCATAGTCCCAATGGCTACAATAACATTTTTTGCTCTATATCCTGCTATATTGGTAACGATATAAAATTCTTCACCGACTTTGGTAATGCTTTCCACTTCACTTTTAAATACGGCATCAATTTCATTGCTATCCAACAAAGAATCAAAATAGTTAAGGGTACTCTCTTTGGTGCCATCACGAAAATCAATACTACCTTCGAGTTGGACTTCTTGCCCTTTATAATTTTTATCAACGCGTTTATTATCTTTATAAAATTTACGTATGGTTTGAGAGTGGTTGTCACCTTTTTCAATCATCAAAATACTTTGCATTCCAAGAACTTTGGCTTCTACAACTGCACCAATACCACCAGGCCCACCGCCAATAATAACGACATCATACATCTGTTGCATTGTTTAACCTTTATATCAATTTTTCTTGATAATTATTATAGCAGTTTCATACTTATGACATATTAAATATAAAAATTGTAAAATCTTAAAAAACTCCATTATAAGGCATATAACGTGCAACAATTTTTAGAAAAAGCCAAGAATGCTAGTCGAATGATCGCAACACTTGAGCCTTCACTTAAAGACGAAATTTTGCGTAAGATGGCTGATGCTTTAGAAAAAAATAGCTTTCGGATTATGGCTCAGAATCAAAAAGATTTAGAGAATGCAACATACAATAACCTCTCTCCTGCACTCATTGATCGATTATTGCTTAATGATAAACGCATTCACGAAATGGCAGACGCTATACGAGAAATTGCAGCTTTACGTGAGCCTGTAGGTAGAGTAATAGATGGTTGGGTTGTACCGAGTGGTCTTAAAATTGAAAAAGTTACGATTCCTATTGGGGTTATTGGCATTATCTATGAAAGTAGACCTAATGTGACAAGTGATACTGCCGCATTATGCTTTAAAAGTGGTAATGCATGTGTTTTAAAAGGTGGTAAAGAAGCTCAAGAAAGTAATACTATCATTGCCTCTATTTTACAAGAGGTACTTATCAACTATGGTCTTGGTAAAGAGATTATTTCTCTTCTTCCTGATTACAGTCGTGAAGGGGTTAGTCAACTTATTAAAATGGATAAATATGTTGATTTAATTATTCCTCGTGGTGGTGAAGCGTTGATCCGCTTTGTCAGTGAAAATGCAACTGTTCCTGTAGTAAAGCATGATAAAGGTGTGTGCCATATTTTTGTAGATTCTCAAGCCAATCTTGAGAATGCTTTGTTAATTGTTATTAATGCTAAATGTCAAAGACCAAGTGCTTGTAATGCTCTAGAAACATTGCTCGTTCATGAAAAAATTGCTGATATTTTTTTACCACTTATGATGGAAGCATTCAATGAGCAAAAGAGCATTGTCAAAGGGTGTGAAAAAACACAAAAACTCTTACATGTCGCGTTAGCAACGGATGAAGATTTTCATACAGAACACTTAAGCAATGCGTTGTCTATTAAAGTTGTACAAAATGTTGATGAAGCTATCAACCATATTACAAAGTACGGGTCAGGACATTCAGAGGCGATTATCACTGAAAACTACACAACGGGTGAACGCTTTTTAAATAAAGTGGATGCCGCATGTGTTTATATTAATGCAAGCACACGATTTACAGATGGCGGCGAATTTGGTTTTGGTGCAGAAGTGGGTATTAGTACCAATAAATTACATGCCAGGGGACCTATGGGAATTAATGACTTAACAACCTATAAATATAAAGTTTACGGTAAAGGCAACGTTCGCGCATGAACATTTTGAGTATTGATAATATGAGTTTTGCTTATCCAAATTCTCCTGCTTTATATCATAATTTCTCACTACATGTACAAGTAGGAGAAGTTGTTTCAATTCTTGGTGCAAGCGGAAGCGGGAAAAGTACCCTTTTTGAGTTGATTACAGGTAATTTACGACCTCAAAAGGGTACAATAGAAGTCGTAAAACTTTCTCAAATTTTTCAAGACCCGTATACTTCTTTTCACCCTTCATACACAGTAATAAATCAAATAAGAGATGTTGCTTCATTATATGATTTACCAACATTGTGTGCAGCATTGCATCTTGATAGGGCTTTACTTGAAAAAAAGCCTCATCAACTTAGTGGTGGACAATTACAGAGATGTTCTATTTTAAGGGCTCTTTTGATGGAACCACAATTGATTTTAGCAGATGAGCCAACATCGGCATTAGATAATGTCACAGGGTTACATGTGATGCAATTGCTCGTTCAGTTTTTAGATAGAGTAGGTATATTATTGATTACACATGATAAATATTTAGCGACTTGGTGCAGTAATAGAGTGATTGAATTAACGTAAAAAATTTACCTTCCAATGACAAAAGTTCTATTTTTTATTTTATAGACTAAAGATTCTTGTAACTTAATAGGAAAAGGTGTTGGAACATTTCCCATAAATTCTGGAACACTTAGTTGATATTTGCAATGCGGATAAGTAGTTTCTAAAATAACTTTTGCTGAACCGATAATTTGATTGGATATCTCTTTTAGCAAATCATCTAAATCATCTTCGCATAAATGGTCTTCACACAGTAAATTTTGTGCAATGATATTAAGGGTGTCTTTTTTAAAAAAAAGGTACCAAATATGCTCAATATCATTTTCAATAAGAGCAATGGCTGCACCGTAAAATTGTTTACCAATGGATTTACCATTTTCTAATGGCACATATAAAATAGTGGAACAAAAATTTTCAATGGCTTGCATGATGGCTTGTTTCATTTTTTTTCCAAAAAATATTATTTTAATTTAAAGATTATAGTTGAAAACAATTAAATTATATATTAAAAGAAAGTTAAGAGAATCATTTAGCGAATAAGAAATGACATGTAAAGACAAAAAAGTCTTTACAATGTCATTAGTTTAACTATTAAGACGTCTTTGGCGTGCTGCTTTCAAGGAATCAGCAATGAGGAAAGCTAATTCTAAAGCTTGATTTGCATTCAAGCGAGGATCACATTGTGTGTGGTAACGGCAAGCAAGATTCTCTTCAGTAATATCTTGTGCACCACCCATACATTCTGTTACATCTTGCCCTGTCATCTCAAGATGAACGCCTCCAGGATAGGTACCCTCTTCTTCGTGAACTTTAAAAAATCCTTTTACTTCTCGTAATACTTCATCAAATGTACGTGTTTTATAATTATTGGATGTTTTAATGGTATTACCATGCATCGGATCAATGCTCCATAAAACTTCTTTTTTGGCGGCTTTCACGGCGCGTACAAGTTTAGGGAATTCACTTTCAATTTTGTCTGCACCCATTCTTACAATAATATTTAAACGACCTGGTTCATTTTCTGGATTTAATTTATCAATGAGTTTCATTAAACTTTCAACAGTCATTGAAGGTCCCGCTTTAATACCTATAGGATTTTTTACACCTGTTAAAAATTCAACATGTGCTTCATCAGGTTCACGCGTACGATCTCCGATCCAGAGCATATGTGCTGAACAATCATACCAATCACCTGTTAAACTGTCTTTTCGAGTAAGCGCTTCTTCGTATGCTAAAAGTAAGGCTTCATGGGATGTGTATAAAACGGTTTCATTAATACTAGGTGTATTTGTTGATGTAATACCACATGCTTCCATAAATGCTAATGTTTCAGTAATACGTTCACAAAGATGTTTATAACGTTCACCTAATGGACTTTCAGAGACAAAACCTAAAGTCCACTTGTGAACTTGGTGTAAATCTGCTAAACCACCACGTGAGAATGCACGTAAAAGGTTCATTGTAGCAGCAGATTGGTTGTAGGCTTTCAACATTCGTTTTGGGTTTGGTATGCGTGCATCTTCAGTGAATTCATTATCATTAACAATATCACCACGATAACTTGGTAAACTTATACCCCCGATTTCTTCAAAATCACTGGAGCGTGGCTTAGCAAATTGACCAGCAAGGCGACCTACTTTAACAATAGGACAACCTCCTGCAAAGGTTAAAACAACCGCCATTTGTAAGAGAACTTTAAACATGTCCCTAATGTTGACAGCATTAAAATCTGCAAAACTTTCAGCACAATCTCCACCTTGAAGTAAAAATGCTTTACCCGCTACAACATCGGCTAAACTTGCTTTAAGTTGTCTTACTTCACCTGCAAAAACAAGTGGTGGATATTTACTTAGTTCTTGTTCAACACTGTGAAGTAATTCTTGATTTGTATAGGTAGGCTGCTGCCTAATTTTCTTTTCTCTCCAAGACGAGCGTGTCCACGTATTCATAAAAACCCTTTATATATGTAAAGTAATAAGAGGTTTTTAACATAATTATCATTACAATGCGCTAAAAAAGTAGAAACTATGAAAAAATTCTCCCTTGAAGTACAAGGATATATTTATGCGATTATGGCATTTGGTTTTTGGGGATTAGTTCCTATTTACTTTAAACTCATTAGTTCCGTCTCTCCTACTGAAATTTTAACGCATCGCATTATTTGGTCCGTTGTCCTTCTTTATGGGATGATTGTCTTTAGCAAACAAATGGGTGCTTTTAAGCTTTTAGTCAAAGATTTTCATAAAATTAAATACCTTATCCTTTCTTCATTATTAGTATCAACCAATTGGCTTGTTTTTATTTGGGCTGTCAGTAATAATATGATTACGGAGGCAAGTTTAGGTTATTACATCAATCCGCTGGTTAATTTTTCATTGGGAATAATTTTTTTCAAAGACAGACCTAGCAAGTGGCAACAAATAGCAATTTTCTTAGCATGTATGGCTATTGTCTATCAAGTTATAACACTTGGCTCTATTCCTCTGGTATCCTTGACTCTTGCTTTTAGTTTTGCTTTTTATGGTCTTATTCGTAAAAAAATTAACTTACCATCGATGACAGGGTTATATATAGAAACACTCATTTTATTTCCAATAGCTCTTTTATATTTTTCTTATTTAGTATTACATGATCAAAATGCTTTTGTTTTACCCCCTAATAAAATTAGCTATCTTTTACTTTTAGCTGGTGTTGTCACTGTTATCCCTCTTTTATGGTTTAATGCGGCTGCAACAAAAATATCGCTTACACATATTGGCTTTTTTCAATATCTTGGTCCAACAGTTTCTTTTTTATTGGCAATCTTTATTTATAAGGAACCATTTAGTCATGACAAACTCATTACCTTTATTCTTATTTGGATAGCCCTTGCTATTTTTAGTATAGATGCTTATTCACGTCGAAAAAAATAGCGAATTTACACAAATAAAGATTACTATAAGGTTTCTGCTCAAATTTTGTTCATGAATTTTGTACAAAAAAAGATTTTAATGATAGAATAACACTCATACCAAACTCGAAAGGAAGATATATGATTTATTCTAAACTTGCTAAAATTTCTTTAGCAACCATTGCTGTTTTGGGCTTAGGCGCAACTTCACTTAATGCTGATACACTGAGCGAAGTTCAAAAACAAGGATTCGTAAAGTGTGGTGTTGATGGCGGTTTGCCAGGTTTCTCTGAAGTAGGAAGTGATGGTGTTTATAAAGGTATTGATGTTGATCTTTGCCGTGCTGTTGCTGCTGCAACTTTAGGTGATGCAAAAAAAGTTAAATATGTTGCACTTAATGCGAAAGAGAGATTGACGGCGCTTCAATCTGGTGAAATAGATATGCTTTCACGTAATACAACATGGACTGAGACTCGTGATACAAGTTTGGGGCTTAAATTTGCAGGCGTTAATTACTATGATGGTCAAGGTTTTATGGTGACCAAAAAACTTGGCGTAAAAAGTGCTAAAGAACTTGATGGTGCTTCTATTTGTCTTCAAACAGGAACAACAACAGAGTTAAATGTAGCCGATTATTTTAGAACAAACAAAATGAAATACAAACTTGTCTCTTATGATACCAATGACCAAGTTCTTAAAGGGTATGAAAGTGGAAGATGTGATGTTTTAACGTCTGACCAATCCCAACTTTACGGCTTGAGAATCAAACTTGAAAAACCAAATGATTCTATCGTTCTTCCAGAAGTTATCTCAAAAGAGCCATTAGGACCTGTTGTTCGACAAGGTGATGATAAATGGTTTAATATCGTAAGATGGACATACAATGCTATGTTAACAGCGGAAGAAACTGGCGTTACAAGTGCCAATGTCGATGCTATGCTTAAAACAACTAATCCAGATATCAAACGTTTATTGGGTGTTGAGGGACAAATGGGTGAAAATCTAGGTCTTAAAAAAGATTTTGCTTACACCATTATCAAACAAGTTGGCAACTATGGTGAATCCTTTGAGCGTACAGTCGGTATGGGTTCTCCTTTGAAAATTGCTAGAGGCTATAACGCATTATGGAATGCTGGTGGACTTCAATACGCTCCTCCTTTTAGATAATCATCTCTAAAAATATTAGTATATTTTAATTGGGGTAGGCTTTTTCCTACTCCAATGATTTTATTGAGAAAGGACGTTGATGTTAATAACGCTTTTGAGAAACCCAAAAGTTAGAGGGTTTATTTTTCAGTTCCTAACCGTTATAGGGTTGGTTGCTTTTTTGTGGTATATTGGGATCAATACGGTTGCCAATATAGAACAAAGAGGCATACAAACGGGTTTTGGATTTTTAAATGGTACAGCTGGATTTGGAATTGATCAATCGCCCATTTCATACAGCGAAGAAGATACCCATGGACGTGTATTTTTAGTTGGTTTATTGAATACACTGATTATTGCCTTTGTTGGCATTGTTTTTTCGACAATTGTTGGCGTTATTATTGGTATTTTAAGACTTTCAAAAAACTGGCTTATTGCGAAATTAGCGAGAGGATATATTGATTTTTTTAGAAATATTCCCTTACTACTTCAAATTTTATTTTGGTATAACGTAGTTTTACGTGCTATGCCAAGCCCCAAGCAGAGTTATAATTTTTATGATATGTTTTTTATCAACAATCGAGGCCTTTATTTTCCCCTTCCCGCTTATAATATTACATTTTATACGATCTTAGGGAGTTTAGTGGTTGCACTCCTTGCCACTATAGTTCTTAATGCATGGGCTAATAAACGTAAAGAAACAAAAGGTGAAGATTTTATCGTTATTCCTTGGGCTATTGGAATGTTTATTATCTTCCCCTTTATTGCTTATTTTTTAGGTGGTTCTCATCTTGATTTTAGTTATCCAGAGCTTAGAGGTTTTAATTTCAAAGGGGGAAAGACACTCTCACCAGAATTTCTAGCCCTAGCTTTTGCTTTAACAATATACACTGCTACCTTTATTGCTGAAGCTGTTCGCTCAGGCATTGAAGCAGTTAGTCACGGGCAAAAAGAGGCAGCTGCCTCAATGGGTATGTCAAATTACCAATCCCTTAAATTAGTTATTTTACCGCAAGCTATTCGTATATCTATCCCGCCTATCATCAATCAATATTTAAACCTTATCAAAAACTCTTCGTTGGCAACAGCAGTAGGTTATCCAGAAATTGTGACTGTTTTTGCAGGAACCTCTCTGAATCAAGTGGGGCAAGCCATTGAGATTATCTCGATGACGATGCTAGTGTATCTTGTTATCAGCCTTGTTGTTTCCGCTGTTTTAAACTGGTTTAATCATAAAATGAAAATAAAGGAGCGATAATAATGGCAATTTTTCAAAAAGTTGAAACGCGCACGGCTCCTAGCAGTACTAAGGGGTTTTCTTATTGGATTAAGTACAATCTGTTTTCAACTCCACTCAATGCAGCTTTAACACTATTAGGCATCGCTATTCTTTTTTGGATCATACCACCATTTATAAAGTGGGCGTATATTAATGCTGACTTTCAAGGCTCAACTCGTGAAGATTGTAATAGTGGTGGCGCGTGTTGGGTTTTTATACGTATGAAAATTGATATGTTTATGTACGGTTTTTACCCTAGTGTCGAGAGATGGCGTGTTAATACAATTTATGGGCTCTTTTTTATTCTAATGGGTTCATTTAAATTTTTAAAAAGTCCTTGGATTAAAGTTATTTTAATGCATGTCTATTTTATAGCAGGTTTTATTTTAGTACGTGGTGACATGTTTGGATTAGAGTATGTTCCAACCGATAAATGGGGTGGTTTAATGCTGACCATTTTAGTTGCGGCTGTTGGTATCGTCTCTGCTTTTCCAATAGGCGTTATTTTAGCGCTTGGTAGACAATCTAACCTGCCCATTATTAAAAGTGTTAGCGTAACATATATTGAATTTATTCGTGGTGTGCCACTGATTACTATTTTATTTATGTCGTCTATTATCTTGCCGCTTTTTTTCCCGGAAGGTGTGACTTTTGATAAATTACTTCGTGCACTTATTGGTATTGCAATGTTTGAAGCGGCCTATATTGCTGAAAATATTAGAGGTGGTCTTCAATCTATTCCTAAAGGTCAATACGAAGCAGCAGATGCCATAGGCTTTTCATATTGGCAAAAAATGTTTTTAATAATCTTACCCCAAGCGCTGAAAGTGGCTATCCCTAATCTTGTAGGCGTTTCGATTGCTCTTTTCCAAGATACTACCTTGGTACTTATTATTGGACTTTTTGACTTATTAGCTATGGTTCGCTTAAGTGCAGCAGACTCCTATTGGTTAGGTTATGAAACAGAAGGATATGTTTTTGTAACATTTATCTTTTGGATTTTTTGTTATTCCATGTCAAACTTCAGTCAAAAACTTGAAAAACGATTTAATACTAATTTGAGATAGGATAGAAAATGAAAGAAAATAAAGAAATAATCGAAATTAAAAATTTAAATAAATGGTATGGTGATTTTCACGTTTTAAAAGACATTAATTTAACCGTCAAAAGAGGTGAAATTATTGTTGTCTGTGGACCTTCTGGTTCAGGTAAATCGACACTGATTCGTTGCATCAATAGACTTGAAGAGTTTCAAGAGGGAAGTATCTCTGTTGATGGTATAGAGCTAGTCGATGATATTAAAAAAATTAAAGCTATTCGTGAAGAAGTAGCAATGGTTTTTCAACATTTTAACCTTTTCCCTCACCTCACTATTTTAGACAATTTAACATTAGCACCTATTTGGGTAAAAAAAATGCCTCGAAAAGAGGCAAATGCTATGGCAATGAAATATTTAGAGCGTGTTAATATAGCCGAGCAAGCTAATAAATATCCTAATCAACTTTCAGGTGGACAACAGCAACGTGTCGCTATTGCTAGAAGTTTGTGTAAAAATCCTAAAATAATGCTCTTTGATGAACCAACTTCGGCACTTGATCCTGAAATGGTTGCAGAAGTCTTAGATGTTATGATAGAATTAGCGAAAGAAGATAAAACCATGGTGTGTGTTACTCATGAAATGGGATTTGCGAAAAAAGTTGCCGATCGTATCATTTTTATGGATGCTGGACAAATCGTCGAAGAAAACACTCCTGAGAATTTTTTCAAAAATCCAGAATCTGATAGACTAAAGCTTTTTTTAGAGCAAATTTTATCACATTAATCGCGTTACATGTAAAGGTATTTATGGAACAAATTATTCCTGCTTTAATGATTTTAGGTTTTGTTGCTATTATTATGTCAAAACAAATTAATCGTGTTACTAAAAATTTGGACAATAAACAGTCTTCCACTGGTTATTCTAGTTATGCTAAATTTTCAGCTGTTATTCAAGACGAGATAAGAGAAATTAAAAACCAGATAGATAGTAGCAAAATAATAGAAAATCGTCATTATATTTTATTGGAAGGTAAAAATGAATCTGCTTTACTCGAAATACTTTCGGATTATATTCGTAAATTAGTTTTTTTTGAGACCTTAATGGCTAAACAAAAAAGTGCTCAAGAAATTGAAGCGGATCTTTTTGAAATTCTTAGTGGCATGGAATTGTTTCTTAAAGAGAATTGTGTTGATGGTGAAATGTTAGCTGATGCACTCAGAGAGCGATTGTTAAACGCTTATGAACAAATTTAATTCCCAAGGGAAGAGTTTATAACTCTTCCTTAAAGGGATACCCTGCTTTGCCTAAAAGTTCTCTTATCGTTTTTTGATGTTCAAGACCTTTTGTCTCTAATACAATAGTAATTTTTGCATCTCCATAAGATAATTGAGTAGATGTTCTATCATAGTCAATCTGAATAATATTAGCATTGGCATTGCGAAATAAGTCCGTTAATCGCATTAAGGCACCAGGTTTGTCAATCAGCGTAATCAATAATTTCATTTTACGATGAGATTTCATTAAACCTTTTTCAATGATAACGGAAAGCATTTGTACATCAATATTACCACCACTTAAAACAGCCCCTATTTTGGCATTTTTATCAAAACTAAACTTACTATGCATAATAGCGGCAACACTTGCTGCTCCACCACCTTCTACAACTAATTTTTGTCGTTCTAATAAAAATAAAATAGCCGAAGCGATTTCTTCATCATCGACTTGTACTACTTCATCAACACATTCTAAAATATTTGCTAAATTTGACTCGCTCACATCACGAACAGCAATACCATCTGCAATAGTTCTCACACTTTGAGAATTGAGTGCTTTTTTGGCATGAAATGAGTCATGCATAGCAGGTGCACCAGTAGCTGTGACGCCAATAACCCGAATATTAGGATCAATTTGTTTGATAGCTGAACTCATTCCACTAATCAACCCTCCCCCTCCAATAGGAATAACAATAATATCGAGGTCATTAATTTCATCAAGCATCTCGAGTGCAATTGTACCCTGGCCTGCAATTACTTTATCATCTTCAAAAGGGTGAATAAACGTTAACTTATGCTCTTGTGCATAAGTTAGAGCATAAGCATAAGCTTCATCATAATTATCACCTTGTAATATCACTTCAGCACCCAGAGCTTTTGTTCCTGTAACTTTTAATAAAGGAGTAGCTTCTGGCATAATAATAGTAGCTGTAATATTAAAACTTCGTGCACTATAGGCTACACCTTGTGCATGATTGCCTGCACTAGCAGCAATAACTCCACGTTGACGCTCTTCTTGAGTCAATGATGCTATTTTATTATAAGCTCCTCTTAGTTTGTAGGCACCTGTAATTTGTAAATTTTCTTTTTTTAAATAAACATTTGCACCGACTTCTTCACTTAATAGTGGAACAAGAATGCATGGTGTTTTGTTAACAACAGATTCAATTTGTCGTTTTGCTTTGACAATTTCACTCAGAGCTATCATTGTTGATGTAACCTTTCATATTCTAATTTTGTACATTTATTTTGAACCGCAATAATCCCATTTTTTTGTGCTATTTCACATGCAGGATCATTAACAATTCCCAATTGAAGCCAAAAGACTTTAATATCGCCTCTTTGAATGACCTCCTCAATAAGACTATTGGCAATATCCGCTTTTCTAAACATGTCAACCATATCAATAGGTTCCGTTATTTCTGTTATCGTACGATAAACTTTTTCACCTAAGATCATATCTTCTTTGGGATATATAGGATAAATTTTGAATCCATGTTCTTGTAAATATTTGGCAACTTTATGGCTGTCTTTTGTAGGGTCTGGTGAAAGACCAACAATAGCAATGCGTTTACATGTTGAAAAAATATCTTTTAATTTGTTCCCATCATTTGTATTAATACTTGGTATTAGGCATTCCATAGACTTTATCCTTTCATAATAAAAGAGAAAAGTATAGCAAAGTCAATCTTTTGTCTTAATTATCCATATATTATTTTTAATTTTTGTGTTATAATCCATCCGATTTTACATGAACTAGTTATAAGGAAAATTAATGTTTCTCAATGCTATAAAAATTAAAACAAAAGGTTATATTTTAGCCTATTCAACACTTTTTGGATTTCTTGGTAACATCGTCTTGGTTTATTCTGTATTAGATGGTACAGAGAGAAATATTCTTATGGCAGGTTCGTTACTGGGTATGATTTTCTTTTTTATTTTTACGATGGTGATGGTTAACAGTATTACCAATTCAATAGGCTCACTTTCCACTATTACGCTCGACTTGGCACAAGGAAGTGGTGATTTGACAAAACGCATTAGACTGCAATCAAAAGATGAGATTGCAGAGCTATCTGATAATATCAATAAATTTATAGATAAAATCCACGTTACAGTCACAGCATCAACTGTTGCATCACAAGAGAGTTATAAGATGGCCAATCGTTTTTCAAATATAACTCATGAAATGGAAAAGAGAATTGGAGATGAACTTAAAATGGCCAAAGAGACAAAAGACTTGGGTGATTTTATAAAAAATGAGCTTGATCGCTCAACACAGAGTAGCAATCAGGCAAGTGATAATATTCTTAGTGCTTCTCAAACATTAAATGAAACAGCACAAGAGATACGCATGTTAGTACAAGACATACAACAAGCTTCAGAAGTTGAATCTCAAACTTCCGATAAACTTTCACAACTCAGTAATGATGCTAATCAAGTCAAGAATGTTTTAACAGTTATCTCTGATATTGCTGACCAAACAAATCTTCTAGCCCTAAATGCTGCTATTGAAGCGGCACGTGCAGGAGAACATGGACGAGGATTTGCTGTCGTA
This sequence comes from Sulfurospirillaceae bacterium, assembly GCA_028684065.1. GTDB lineage: Bacteria > Campylobacterota > Campylobacteria > Campylobacterales > Sulfurospirillaceae > Sulfurospirillum. The sequence continues at coordinate 4,714 of JAQUGO010000012.1, read as the reverse complement.
GCTGATGAAGTACGTAATCTTGCAGAAAGAACGCAAAAAAGCCTTACAGAAATCAATGCTACTATTAGTGTCATCGTTCAAAATATCATTAATGCCAGCAGTGAAATGGTAAACAACTATCGCTTTATTGAAAAAATTGCAGAGAATTCTCAAAAAGCAGAAACAAATATTTGCACTGTTGAAAATGTTATCACGAATGCTTCACATATTTCACTTGAAGCAGCTTCTATTTCAAAACACCTTTCAACAGAAACAACCCATATTATTTTCAATATCAATAAAATGTATGAGACTATTTCCCATAATAGTGATGGTGTAAATGCATTAAGTAATGATTCAACTGAGCTTCTTAATCAATCAACTGAACTATCCAGTAGACTAAATCAATTTAAAATTTAAAAGCCTTTAACACAAGTAAAGGCTTTAGATTCTTTTGAGTATAACACCTGATTCAATATGCTCTGTATGCGGGAATTGATCAAAAAGTGCAAAGTGCTCAATAGTGAAGTCTTGTGTCAATATTTCTAAGTCACGTTTTAGAGTTATAGGATTACATGAAATATAAATAATCGTTTCAAATTGAGCAATGAAAGCCAAGCTTTGTATATCCATACCAGAACGTGGTGGATCAACAAAAACATGACTAAATGTATAAGCATCTAAATTAACATCTTTTAACCTATTAAATTCCCTTTCTTTTTTTAAAGCAGATGTTAATTCTTCGGCACTCATACGTAAAAATGCAATATGGCTTACATGATTGAGTTCACAATTTTTAAGAGCCGATTTGATAGAGGATTTAGAAATTTCAGTTGCTAAGACTTTGTGAAATTTTTGACTTAAAGGAATCGTGAAATTTCCATAGCCACAATAGAGTTCAAGAAGATCATGACAATTATCTAAATGACGATAAACCCAATTAATCATCTGTGTATTAATAGCACGATTGGGTTGTGAAAATCCACCTTCAATAACATGATAAATATAAGTTTTACCATCAACAAGTACACAGTCTTCAACAAAATTTTGTGAAAGAATACGTTGTACTTTATGACTTCTTCCAATAACATGCAGACTAAACATAGATTCTAACATATTAGCTGCAGCATCCCATTCTTGGGATAATGGTTTATGATAGATCATCGTTACCAATACATCTTTTTCGGTTACTAAAAACTCGATTGAAAAAAGCCTTTCTTTAAGCATACTGTTTTTTTCAATCACTTTAAGCAAAGGTTCCATTAAATGGTATATTTTTATATCCACTTTAGGACATTGTGCAATACACACTGTTTCTTTTTTTTCTATACCACCAATAGCATAGCTAAGGTGCTCTTTCTCATGCCAAATACGAAATTCTGCGCGGCTACGATAATGAGAATCTTCGCACGTGAAGCAATCAAACTCTTGCACATGTAATGACTCAAAAAGTAAAGCAATCTTGTTTTTTTTGTACTCAATCTGCTCTTTATAATTTAGTGCATGCAATGTACAACTTCCACATTGCCCAAAATAACGACATTCCATAAAACTCCTATTAATTATACGTATAATTATACATAAAATATATTCTTGTTATGATTAGACGATAAAAGCTGAAATTAAACCAATAAGTCCACCAAAAAAACCACCCCAAACAACAAGCCAACCTAAATGTTCTTTAATAAAATTTTGAACAATTTCTTTGACCATTATAGGTGTTAACTCCTCTAAACGCTTATCTATCATGCGTTCAATAGATTCTAATATATCACTACTAAGTGATGAATTTTTTAAGTTTTTATCTAATTCTTGATTAAATGCATCACTTTTTGTTATTTCAAGCATTGAAAGCTTTAATTTCTCGCTAAAAGGAGCTCTCAATCCTTCAAGGGCATTGACTCCACCAAACATGCCTAGCATTCCACCAAAGGAAGATTCCATAACAGTTTTAGTCAAAGCATCGTAAGCTGGAGTAAAATCTGTATTTTCAATAATAGGGGCTAAATCTATTTTCTGTTCTTCTTTGCTAAAAAAATCATTTAATTGTTCTTGCGTGAAAAATTGAGACATCATCAAGTCTTTAATAGAAGCTTTAAAAGCCTCAAAACGTAGCTGAATAACACCACTACCATAAAAAAGTGGTACTTTTTCAAAAAGCATATGTATGGCTATTTGATTTGTAAAAGCTCCTGATAGTGCAAACAAACCTGTTAATAGGCACCAATGCTTGTAGGGATCTGGCAATATATAAGCACTGCCAATGAGTACAATACTAATTATATCGGTTAATAAACTTTTATCTAATTTCATTTCTTTCCTTTTTTAGTCAATTACTATTATACAGAAGAGTGTTTTAACTGTCTTTTATTAAGCTTTAGATTTGACTCTTTGGGCTCTTTTATTTGATGATTTTCTTGTAAAAATGCAGGTAATTTTCGACCACGTTCGCACATAATATCCTCAATCATACATGTCTTAATAGTGTTTTCTTCTTTATCTAAAATTGTTGTAAGATAGCGATAAAGAAGGTTAGCAAGACGATCTAATGAGATTTGCCAAGTTGATTGTGTTTGTGTATAAAGCCATTCGCTAAAAGCATAAAAGCTATCAAATACATTATCATCCTTCCATAAAAGTAATGAAGTCTTTTTAAAATTACCACTGTTGTAGACTAAATCCCAAAAGCGTGCAAAGCGCTTCATCTTTTGCATCATATTAAAAGGAATTAAGTCATTTTGTAAAATATCATAAGGTGGGTTATCTGAATAAACCATTCCAAAATCATTATCATGACGTGAAAGTGTTGTACCAGAAAGCTTTTTAAGAATACCGATTTGTATTTCACAGTGGCTCATTTCATAGAGCATATTTAGATTTTGACCAAATCCTGCAATGCTCTCACCTGGTAAACCAACAATGAGATCCACATGTAAGTGCGCTTTAGTATGATCTCTTAAAAATAATAGATTTTCTTTGATTTTTGGAATATTCAGTCTTCTATGAATGTTTTTAGCAATAGCTGCATCCAATGTTTGAATCCCAACTTCTAATTGCAGTGAAGCAGGTGTAAAACGAACAATGCGCTCTTTGAGTTCTTGAGGAAAATGATCAGGTACAACTTCAAAATGAACAAAATACTCTCCCTCTTTTACAAGAAAGAAATCTAATATTTGTATGGCATAGGCAATACTAAGATTAAAAGTACGATCAATAAACTTAAAATTACGTACTCCTCTTTGCCATAATTTTTCTAATTCTACTAAAAAAATATCGATAGGAATATCACGTACTTTTTTGTCAATCGAAGAGAGACAAAATTCACATGTAAAAGGACATCCACGGCTTGCTTCAACATAGCAATATCGATGTTTGATATCATCATCATTATAATAATCATAGGGTAAAACAACGTTTTTTATATCAACCATAGGTGCTTTTATCATCTTATCTTTAGGAATTATTCCTTTTAAAAGATTCTTGGACAATTCATAAAAAGCAATATCCCCCTCCCCCTGAATAATAAAATCAGCTTGACTAAAATCGACACGATGTGGGAGATAACTTGCCTCTGGACCTCCTAAAACAATAATAACATTGGGCGCAACTTTTTTCAGTATCTCGATAAATTCATGGACTTCACGGGCATTCCAAATATAAGCCCCAATACCTACTATCTTAGGTTGGTGCACTAAAATCGACTCAACTGCATCTGCAATATTGGTATTAATAACAAATTCTATAATTTTTGCACTTTCTTGCAGCTCCGCTAAGTTGGCATATAAATAACGAAGCCCAATAGCAGTGTGAGTAAAACGTGCGTTAAATGTTGTGAGTATAATATTTTTCATGTACTTTTAATTCTTTAGTTGATGTGGTCGCATTATAATAAAACTTTTTGGTTATCTTTGTTAAAATCCAAACTTAAAATATGCGTCGGGGCGTAGCGCAGCCTGGCTAGCGCGCTACCTTGGGGTGGTAGAGGTCGCGTGTTCGAATCACGTCGCTCCGACCATGTTTACTTATAGAATATCTAAATGCTCATTGATTTCTTGCTCACTCGCTTTGCGAATCGCAATCACTGTAGTATCAAAGATAATATTAAGACCTGATAATGGATGGTTTCCATCTAAAATAACACTATCTTCTTCAATAGCCGTTACAGTATAAATAATTTTAATAGCATCTTCTTCTTCATTTCCATATATCATTTCAATTTGCTGATCAACCGCTATGGTATCATCAAACGAACTACGAGGTTCAACTAATACTAAATCATTTTGATATTCACCGAAAGCTTCATTCGCATTCAGCTTAACAACAACATTTTCACCTATGGTTTTACCTTCAAGGGCATGTTCTAATTTATCAAAGATGGACCCATAACCACCGTGTAAGTAGACAATAGGTTCTGCCCCACTATCTATCAAATGATTATCGGCATCTGTTACGGTATAGTCAAGGGTAACCATACTATTTTTTGTAATATACAATAGAGTCCTTACATGTAAAGATCAAGCCACCCAAAGAGAGGGTGGCCTAAGAAGGTATTAGTTGGCGAGTTGATAATCTTCAATGAGATTAAAATTGAGGTATTTATAGACACTATCTACTTTACCCGCTAACTTTTTAGGAACTAAACTCATATATTCTTCCACACTAGGAAGTCTTCCAAGTAATGCGCAGAGTGCTGCAAGTTCAGCACTTCCTAAATAAACTTTAGAATTTAATCCCA